>NZ_JAGHZS010000010.1 GCF_017745275.1 Chitinophaga sp.
CTTATTATGTTTATGATGATTTGAATAATCTCTCCTTTGTGATCCCTCCGCTGGCTGTAGAGAAGCTTTTAGGAAGCTGGAATCTGACGAATGTAGCGGCAGGTCTTTGTTTTCAATATAGCTACGATGGCCGCAACCGGATGATTACCAAGAAAGTGCCCGACGCTGCAGTGGTTGAAATGGTATATGATAACCGTGACCGGTTGGTGTTTATGCAAGATGGCAACCTGAAAATGGCTAATACCTGGTTAGTTACGTTTTATGATGGTTTAAACCGGCCTGTTGAAACTGCGTTGTACAAAAAAGCTATTACCCGGTCGGCACTTCAGCAGAGTATGAATAGCGTACTCAATACAACGGATTCCACAGTGTATACCTTTCCCGGTGAAGCGGACCTGGTAACAGGTGTGTATGATCGTAACAAATATGAGGCAACCAATAGTATTACCTTGACAGATGGGTTTGATACCGGTACAGGTAAAGAAGCAGAGATGCTTATCAATACCGCATTAATTAATGGCAGAAGCGCAGTACAGGTATCCAATCCGTTGCCAAATATATCCCCGGCCGACTTAACACCACTTACCTATACTTTTTACGATGGGTATGAATTCACGGGAGTACAGTCGCCGGCCAGGGGAGATTCTTCAAAATTGAATGCGGGAAGTAATTCTTATAAAGAATTTTTTGTCATCAGCAACATGACGAAAGGAATGGTGACGGGAAGTAAAGTACGCGTTATAGACACAGATCAGTGGCTGACTACGACTAATTACTATGATGACAAAGGCCGGGTGGTTCAGGTAATCAGCGATAATGCTACCGGAGGTAGAGATACACTTACCAATCAGTATGATTTCAATGGTAAGTTACTGAGTTCTTATCAGCGTCAGCGAAATATCCGCAGTGGCAGTATCCCATCAGTGACTACACTAACGATGATGTCTTATGATGCAGCTGGGAGGTTAACAGCGGTAAAGAAAAGATTCAATGATGATGTTAACCTGGAAAGAACGATTGCCTCCAACGAGTATGATGAGCTGGGGCAACTTAAAACAAAGCGCCTGGGTATTAAGGGAACAGCAGCTCCGATAGAGTCACTGGCTTATGACTACAACATTCGTGGTTGGATGAGAGGAATCAATAAACAGTATGTGAGTAGCGGTAGTGGTGCTTACTTCGGCCAGGAGCTGAATTATGACTATGGCTTTAAGGATACTGTTTTTAATGGTAATATTGCTGGTATTAGCTGGAGAGGCTGGAACGATCCTGTTGGCCGTGCGTATGGGTATAATTATGACCGTGCCAATCGTTTGATCCAGGCGGAGTTCCGGCAGCAGAATACCAACAATGGTCCATGGACAAAAGACAAAGCTGACTTCTCCGTCAACTGGATTGCCTATGATGCCAATGGTAATATAGGAAAGATGAATCAATGGGGGTTGGATGGCACTGCCAATAAAGAGATAGATAAGTTAGTTTACAGTTACCTGCCTAATAGTAACAAACTGGGTGGAGTTTATGATAGTAGTGCTGTTATCAGTGCTTTGGGTGATTTTAAAGATGGTAATCGTACCGGAGATGATTATAGTTATGATGTGATGGGTAATCTCAATAAAGATCTGAATAAGAAGATAGAGTCCATTACCTACAATCATTTAAATTTACCTGTTCTCATCAGTATTACCGGCAAAGGAACTATTAAGTACCAGTATACGGCTGGGGGAACGAAGGTGAGAAAGATCGTTACAGATCTGACCGGCGGGCAATCTAAAGTTACTACTACCGATTATGTAAATAATCTCGTTTACCAGAATGACACCTTGCAGTTTGGTGGTCATGAGGAGGGGCGTATCCGTACGGTATTTAAAACCGGTCAACCTGTAAGTTGGGTATATGATTACTATGTGAAAGATCACCTGGGCAATACCCGGCTGGTGCTAACCGAGCAAACAGATCTGACTATGTATGCTGCTACGATGGAAGCTCCGGTAGCCGCTACAGAAGAAGCCTTATTCAGTAACCTGGATAATACCCGTGCAGCTAAACCGGTAGGCTACCCTGCGGAAGATAATGGCAGCAATAACCAGTCCGTGGCAAAATTAACGGCTGCCAATGGCGGAAAGAAAATAGGACCTTCTCTTGTTTTACGTGTAATGGCAGGGGATACCATTCAAATAGGTGCTAAGGCATTTTATAAGTCACCGGGTCCTAAGGATAAAACATCTGGTAACAGTACTGCGGAAAATATGCTGGCAGACCTGGTACAAACATTCAGCGGTGCATCATCTTCTGGCGGAGCTCATGGCATCAGTGGTAATAGTAATTCAACGCCATTTAATGCGAATTTCTATAATAATGATTACCAGCGTCTGAAAGAGAAGGATCCGGATCAGGGCAAACCAGATCGCCCAAAAGCTTATCTTAATTTTGTTTTATTTGATGATCAGTTTAACTTAGTTGAAGAGAACAGTGGGATAAAACAGGTAAAAGCTGAGCCAGATCAGTTACAGACATTGGCACAGGATAAAATGCCGGTTAAGAAGAGTGGTTTCCTGTATGTGTACACCAGTAATGAAAGTCAGCAGGATGTGTTCTTTGATAATGTAGTAGTGGCGCAGGCGTCAGGACCGGTATTGGAGGAGACACATTATTATCCGTTTGGACTCACAATGAGTGGGATTAGTTCAAGCGCTTTAAAAGGAAGCAATTATCCGGAGAACCGTAAGAAATTCCAGGGACAAGATTTTGATACTGAGTTAAGTTTAGATTGGTATGGCTTTAAATATCGAAATCATGATCCGCAGATTGGTAGATTTATACAAATTGACCCATTGGCAGATAAGTACGTATATAATTCTCCTTATGCCTTTTCAGAGAATAAAGTAACAAGTCATATTGAATTAGAGGGGCTGGAAAGTGTTCCGATTAATCAGAACTCCAATCCATTGGCATATATAAATGATGCCTTTAGACAGTATTTTGCAGCGGTTGGAAGTTTATTATCGTTTAAAGGAGAAGTACATGCAAATAAGGAACAGGTAGTAACCGTCAAGGCTGGACCGGTGCAGTCTACCACCACAACCACAATAAGTGAGAATAAAGTGGAGGCAAAGTTGAATTTGGGAGAATATTTTAAGACAGCAGGCCAGGTTAGTCCTGTTGAAGTAAAAGCGTCCAGCAATGTTGTAAATAAAGTTGAAGAGAAAATTGCTGTAAGCGGTAATGTTGGTGGGGTTCCTTTATCTGCAGCGGGAAAAACTTCCACAGATGCGAATGGAACTAGTGCTACTGTATCTGTGGGAGTAAAGCAGACAGCGGGAACAGGAAATGCGACAGCAAGTGTAGCCGCAGATGTTTATTACACAAGCCAGTTGACAGGGACAAATGCTGGACAGCAGTCCGCTGGTGTAAAGGTTGCTGTTGATGCTACTATGGTAATTAAGACAATACCTATTATTAGCACAGATAACGTAAAAGTTAATTCAGCAACACAAACGAGGATTGGAGGAAGTATATCATACGAACGTAAGTTTTAAATATTATATGGTTATGAATTTTAGAAGGATCCTGCAATATATACCACTTGCAATATTGATTATAGCTATAGGGTATAGTATTTACACAACATTAACTACTAATATATTATTAGTTAATAAGCATTATTGGGGTGTATTTTTTGTATTGGCAAGCCTGGTTGCAATAGTATTGAGGCCTAAGATTGGTAAAGTCATCACTTTTATTACACTATTGTTTGGTACGCTTAATTTAATTGCGTTTACCCCTGTTATAGAGGCCTATTCTTTTGGGTTCAGTTTAAATAAAGCTGGATTAGATCTAAAAGTGCAACCTTTTTCTTTATGGGTTTTTCTGCTATTTATCATTATAAACATTAAGTCTATAGGCCGTACTTTAAGAGGAGCTTTTAGTGATTAAAATAGGTGAAATTTATTATAAGGCACCCGCAGGCAATTGTCTGCGGTTTTTTTTTAAAGATGGTAATCGTACCGGAGACGATTATAAATACGACACGGTTGGTAATCTTACCAAAGATCTCAATAAGAAGATAGAGTCCATTACCTACAATCATTTAAATTTACCTGTTCTAATAAATTATTCCCAACTCAATGGGAAAAAAAATGGAAAGATGCTCAAGGTGCCAAAACTAATTAAATGCTTGACCATTGTGGTCGCTTGTATAACTGGTTATTTTATCCCTTCGGTGAATGCCCGGAATGTTGGGGGCAAAGATACTCTGTTGTTTTCTTATGCTGCACTGCAAAGAGAAGTTTTGCAATTTAAACGCATAAGTGATCCTCATTTTAAAACAGTTAGGGTTAAAAGTATTAGACCCCATTCTGATATACCCAATTCGTTGTGCATATTGGAGGAAAAAAATACACTTTTGAAAATAAAATTGTATAAGTATTCGATTAATTGGTTTGAAGAGAAGGGACTGATTGAACACGAATCAATAATGATATGTAATAAAAAGCATAATCTTGATTCATTATTTGGTGTACCGGTTAGTGGAAAACCCTTGAGATTGGATATGACTGCTATGTATGAATTTCAACATGGTAAGAGAAAATATATAACTGTTCAGTTTGAGAAAATGGACTTCAACGGTACGTCTCCGCAACCATGGTATATTTTGTTATGTGATGTGACAGAGAAAAATGAAACTAGGATTTATCCACTTATAACATTGAATAACGATGACGGAAGCTTTCAGGCTCCCTTATGTATCGGAGATTTTAATAAAGATGGTAATTTGGACTTTGCGCAATGGGATCGAACGGTCAGTGAAAATAAAATCGTGAGTTATCTTTTGCGCGACGGAGGATGTATGAAACAACCTTTTTTTATTGAACTGTTGGAAGCAGAACATTGCGTATATTATATAGATGGTGAAAAATCGAAATGGTATTTTTCAGTTAGATAGGAAATTGTAATGATTCTTCGGCAACTTCACGAGGTTTGAATTGAACCGCAAGTAATGATACGACCGGAATACATAAATAAACATATCAGTTAGCTGTTTTTCTTTGATATGAAAAATGTTTTCTTAAAGAAGGCGACAGGTATCCCTGCCACTTTCTTTTCGTGTAGTATATATAAGATAGAAGCTGGTACTTCTTTAAGGAAAAAAGACTCCTATTTCCTTAGAACAGAATGTTATATCTTGCTGTCAAATTATGATCATACTATTGTAGCAAAAAAACTAAAATTATGACGAGTAAATTTAGTCTAAGCTTTTATACATATTTGATATGCCCCAATTGGACTCCAAAGATGATCAGTATTCCATAATGAAAGGGTTTGAACATGGATATACTAATTACTATAAAGAAATAGAGTACTCTGGCAAGGTAGAAGTAGGACCTTTATTGCCTATATCTGTTTTTTTAGCAATAAATTAATAAATATGTATTTGTTTAAGCGATTTTTGCTTGCGGTGCTTTTCTTTCCTTTGTTTTCATGCAGTAGTAGGCAACAAGAAGTATTTGTAAAGAAATACGGCCATGGTGATTTTACTGCATTTACAAATAGATGTGTATACTTTCGGGGAAGAGACAAAGAACGTTCACTTATATTGTTTATAGATAATGATCTTTCAGTAAGTGGTAGCAATGGCCCTTTTATTGTATATGTCAATAGAGACTTGAAGACTGTAGTCAAAACAAGTACACGTCTAATGGCAGATACTACCAATATTGACAAAGTGCTATTACAACAGTTGGCTATTCGTTTTTTGTCATACAAAGTTAATATTCTTAAAGTGGATACACTTGGAAATGTATTTATTGGCCTTTTAAATAGTGAAAGACCTGACTTGATAAGATTTTCTAATGAGAAATACAAGACGATATATTATAAAGATGGATGGTCGAATGTAAAAGAGAATTGGTATAGGTCAAACGAATAAATTGTTTAATTTTTGGAGCAGCGCACTATTATCCATTTGGATTGACGATGGCGGGGATTAGTTCCAATGCGTTGAAGGGAAGTACCTACGCTGAAAACCGCCTGAAATACAATGGTAAAGAACTACAGAGTAAAGAGTTCGGAGATGGATCCGGACTTGAATTATATGACTAGGGGCTAGGATGCAAGACCCACAAATAGACCGCTGGTATACTATTGATCCAAGTGCTGGGCATTATTTAAGTTGGTCTCCCTATAACTATGTTGGCAACAACCCTACTAATATTGTTGATTTGGATGGGAGGGATTGGTTTCAGGAAAGAAAGGAAATAAGGGATGAATGGAGGATACGTGTGTATAAGTTAGTTTTTAAAGATGTTTATGAAGTGAAAAAAAGAAATTGATGTATAATGTATAAAAAGCTGATAACTGTTAACCTGGTTTTGTTTTATATTTTCTCTGCCTTTGCACAAAGCAGGGAGGATAAATGGCCAACGTTTATTAGTTTGGATTCACTTGCAAGTTCCCGAACTTTTAAGGTATGGGAATTACACCCAATGGATAGCAGTAATGTCTATTTCTGTAGCATTTCAATAAGGAATAAAGAATTCAGTAAAAGAGACAGAAAAACCTATATCAAGTTGATCCGGGAATCAAGAAAAAATAAGCCTAAAGATCTTTATTTGATCTTCGAGTTGGGAAAGATATATAAGATAGACACACTGCGTTCAGATATCCTTCCTGCGACTAATGACCTGCTTATTGAAGAAGTGAATCTGGATTATTACAGGAATCCACAGGGATTAACTAATCTTAAAGTAAACAAGCAATTGTTGAAAAGGAGATTTATGATATTTAAGTATAAGAAGATAGATCCAATGAGTATAAAATGAATAAGACAGTGGAATGTCCAGATAAAAGTAAAGAAGCTAATAGGTAAAAGCCCTGGTTAGTCCGACACAAGATGCATTTTTGGGCAGCCGGAAGTAGATCCTCCAGCTGCTTTACTTAGAGCTGGAATTAAGAATAAAGCTGCTATGGAAACTCTAACTTCCTTAGCTGAAATTTATGAAAACAATAGAAGCAGGACGATGGGATGATGAGATAATTAACGAATAGACGAATTCCCATAAGTAAATAAGCTTCTTTATTAAAAAGCAGGTAGCAAACCTATTATCTATACATGGAAAAAATCCAATATTCCTTAATATACATGCTCTACAAAATCCGATATTATCGAAGTGGACGTGGATATATATATAGGGCAAATCAAATGATTAGTATTGTAGTCGGTCTTAATGTATGTCTTGCTGCAATGCTTGTCAGCCACTTTAGATTAGGCAAGTTTAATATGTTCCTACTTTTTTTAGGTTGCGCCTTTTCATTATTTTATTTATTGGAGAGAAATGTTACCAAAGAAAAACTATTTGCTCACAGAGAAACTTATATAAAGCGGCACAAGTGTTTATATCCTTTTTATATTTTTGTTGCTATAGAATTGGTTTTATTTCTGATTTTCTATTATCGTGCAAAGTAAAGTAGTCTGACAGCTATATTGAAGAAGCATTGTTAATTTAAGAGTAATTCAGGAGCAGCTGGAGTAGATCTTCCAGCTGCTTTTCTTTGTGAGTTGTTAGGATAAATGATTAGGAATGAATAAACTGGAAGTCGATAGGGAGAAATTTAAGAGTGGTATTGAGTACGTAAAATGAAGGAAATGAAAGAAGTAATATTTCAGGATTTAGTCACTTTCATATACGATCAATGCGCCGCCTTTGAAGTGCCTATTACGCTGGAGACATAGCTAGAGAATGATCTTGGCATAACCGGTGATGATGGAGAAGACTTGATAGTACGGTTTAGTAAAAGATATAACGTTGATATTGCTAATTTTTATTTTACGAAGTATTTTTATCCTGAACCGGGTATGTCACTTATGCCGGATAAGATAGCGATCTTAACAGTAGGTCATCTTATGAAAGCTATAGAAGCGGGACGTTTGGATGATGAAGTAATTAATGGCTAAATTAGTAGTGCTAGACGATTGGCAAAGGAGGAATAATTACCTGTAAATGAGCACAGCAGTCCGAATAATTGCATTTGTTGTTTATCTGGTAGTAATAGTAGCTGTATATCTATCCAGCTATAATTGGACTGTTGAGCGATTCTCTACAGTTCAATATGTAACTGATAGCTTAGGAACCAGCAATAGAAATTGGATAATCCTTGTTGGTTATTGTATCTGGACATTCGGTACAATGGAGACTGTGTTGGATAAGCTACAGACAAACACGCATTTGGTACGGTTCACTATTTTGATTTTAGACGTGTTCGCGGTGCTGCTTAGCCTGGTACTGTTTGTTTTATATAACAATACACAAAGTAACGGCATCGCAACAACAGCAGACGTACTGAGCATTTTTTTTCTATTGATGGTTTCAGGAGGATTAAACGTCGTGTTTCTACTGGTACTAAAAATATATGAGAGACTGGTAAAAGATACAGGTAATAATTCAAAGTAAATGAGTGATGTGAAACAACCGGAGAAAGCCTAAGAGCCTACCTATGTCAGGATATTTGTATGGACATTTATATAAAGTAGCTGGAAAATTACGCGCCAATGATCCCAAATGCACTGCATTATTATTTCTGGTGGCAATATGGAATAGCTATGCCATCATGTTATTATTATGGGGCATGTCAAAGTTTTCCAGACTACATAGCGTGGTAATTTGGGTATTGGTGTTAATGCTTTCCTATTTGGTGTATCGGGTAGTTAAGAAATGCGTATACAATAAGAATGTATTTAAAGCAGCTCTAAAACAATACAACAACGAGAGCAGATTTCAGCAGATTTTTGGATGCATTATTTCCTTTCTGTTGGTATTGTTGTCTCCTTTTCTTTCCCTGTTTTTTGTTCGATGCTTAAAAGAGGTAATAATGCTTTTCCAGGTTGCAATTTCGTAGGAGCATATTTGCGGGAAAGGTTCTTACACCTTCCCCGCCGGATCCTGCCTGAATATCTTCGTCAACATCCCATACAATTCCGGGTGCTTCTCCGCCAGCAAATCCGGCCTTTCAAAAAAGTATTCCGATATTACCGCAAAAAACTCTGCTTCATTCATCGCGGCATAAGGATTAATATCCGTATGCCCTTCTGAAATTTCCTGTATGGTCTGATGCACCAGCTTCATCCACGGAATGGCGTAGCTGTGGTCCAGTAGTTTGCTGGGGAACCCATCGATGGTGCCATCTGTTTTATCCAGCAGGTGCACAAATTCATGAATGGCGGTATTGTTTTTATCGGTGATGTTGGAGAAGCCTTCGCGCAGGGCGGAGCGGGAGAGGATCATTTGTCCGTTGAGAGCGCCGCTGCCTACCATGCCGAGGATATTACGGCGATTCCCTTCGTATTGATAGCTTTCATCGAAAGTATCAGGGTAAAGTATGACGTTGGTAAGATTAAAATATTCCCAGTCTTTGAATCCAAAGATGGGGATGATGCCGCTGGCGGCAACGAGCACGCGGTCGAGCGCCGTTACTTCGGTGCCTACGCCTTCTATACTGGTTCTTTTGAGAAAGCGTTGTACCATGCCTTCAAAGCGCGTTTTATCAGAGGGGCTGAGCTGCTGGTAGTAGCGCACATGTTCCTGCAGGAGCGACTGGTATCCTTCCGGTACGGCTATTTTCTTGCTTTGCCTGCGACTGTATATATTTTTGAAGTACAGGAACAGGATGAGTCCTATCATGATCAATCCGAATAACACCATGGCCATTATTTTCTATATGCTTTAAATTCTGATCCATTTTTCCATTTTGGGAAGCTGCTCTCCTGGCTGAGGTGGTAGCCTACGTCAAACAGCAGGCGGATGTCTTCCAGCATGCCCTCCAGGTTCCAGGTGGCGGGGGTGAATTCATCGGCAGGGGAGTGGTAACGTAAACGGTTATACGCTGCTGTCTGTTCTTTGGCCCACCCGGCTTCGTGGCCAATGGCGTTGGTACCGGGGCCGATATACAATCCTGGCACGCCTTTCTTGGCGAAGTTGAAGTGGTCGGAGCGGAAGAACCAGCCGCCTTCGGGATTGGCTTCGGGGATGGTAGTGCGTTGTTGCCTTTCCGCAGCACGCAGGGCGTATTCATCCAACTCTGATTGTCCCTTGCCAATGACAGTAATATCTTTGGTGCGACCAAAAGTATTGAGTACATCCAGGTTAATATCGGCAACTATTTTGTTCATGGCAAAGGTGGGATGTGTGGCATAGTATTCGGAGCCCAGCAGACCTTGTTCTTCGCCGGTAACGGAGAGGAACAGCACAGACCGCGCAGGTGGTTGTGGCAAGCGGGTAAAGGCAGTAGCCAGTTCCAGCAGGCCGGCGGTGCCGGTGGCGTTGTCTACAGCGCCGTTGTAAATAGAGTCGCCTTTAACGGGTTCGCCTATACCAAAATGATCCCAGTGGGCGGAATATACAACACATTCCTGCGGCCGTTTGGCGCCGGGCAGTACGGCCAGCACATTATGGGAGGTGGATTTTTTTATGGTATTATTTATTTCGAGAGATGTTTGTAAATGGAGGTCTACCGGCCTGAAATCTTTTGTCCTGGCCTTTTGCATGATATCAGGTGAGATGCCGGCCAGTTGGAATATTTTCGTGGCGGCATCCTGTGATATCCATCCTTCCAGTGCGGCGCGGTGTTGGTTGTTGTCGGCAGTTTGAAGATAGAGCTTGGAATTAGACCAGCCGCTGCGCACTACTTTCCAAGGATAGCTGGCGGCAGCGGTTTCATGGATGATGATCACGCCGGTGGCGCCTTGCCGGGCGGCTTCTTCAAATTTATAAGTCCAGCGGCCGTAGTACGTCATAGTACGACCTTTAAACAGGGTGCTGTCGGCGAAGCCCGGATCGTTGATAAGCACAATCACTGTTTTGCCTTTTACATCCAGTCCTTTATAATCGTTCCATTGATACTCCGGTGCTACGATGCCGTAGCCGGCAAATACCAGCGGGGAATTGCGGACGTTCACCTGGTCCTGTACACGGCGGGTGGCTGCCACAAAGTCTTCCAGGTAGGATAACGATACGCTGCCACCATTGCCTTTAATCACCAGGTCGCTGGCGGGTTTGGAATAGATAGACACCATGGGTACCTCCTGGAAATAGCTGTTGCCGTTGCCGGGTTGTAATCCCAGTTGTTTAAACTGTGCGGCCAGGTATTGAATGGTGCTGTCTTCTCCGCGGGTGAAGGGCTTGCGGCCTTCAAACGCATCGGAGGCCAGTATGCTGATATGTTGTGCCAGGCTGCTGGCGTTAATGGCTTTGATGGCGGTGGAGTCTTGTGCAATGGCCTGGCTGCCCGCTAACGTGGCTGCCATGGCTAATATAATGGGTACTTTCAATGTATCTGTCATTTAATCCGCGCAAAAATTAGGGGACTTCCGGTAGAATTCCAAAAATGGATTACCGGAGCAGCACGGTGGTGCCTTTACGAAACACCTTTTTGCCGCTTTCTTTTTCGGTGTATCGCAGCATCCATACATAGGTGCCGATATCCGCTGCTTTTCCATTCACCGTGCCATCCCATTTGTGGCGCCAGTCGGTGGTTTCAAATAAGAGGTTGCCGACCCGGTTATAGACGGAGAAATGCAGGTCTACCGCTTTGTAGGCATTCAGCGGATAGAGATAATCGTTTTGCCCGTCGTTGTTGGGAGAAAACGCTGTAGGCACATCTATATAGCAACTGGCTACGGCAGTGATATAATGATCGGCAGTATCCTGGCAGTTGGCCTCATTTTTCACGATGAGCCGGATAAGATATTGCTGTTCCTTCTGGGTAGGGTAGTATTGCATGCGGATGGGGGTAGCGCCGTTGGTGCGGGCGCCGTTGCCATAGTCCCAGGTCCAGGATTTGATGGCGCCAAGACTTTTATTCTGCGGAATCACCAGGTCCAGCGGGCAGTAAGGGCCCGGATCTACGTCAAACAGCGCGGTTACCTCACTTCTGATGAGGGTATCTTTACTTTTGGTATCTGAACACACGCCATTGGAAACCGTTAGTTCCAGGTGTTTCATGCCAAGCGTGGTAAATACTTTTGTGGGATTTTGGGTATTAAATGTGGTGCCATCGTCGAAGCTCCATTTCCACTGGTTCACCTGGTTCTTTCCGTCATGCTGAAAATTGAAGGTACTGATGCGGCAATCCTGCGCGACGGTATAGGTAAATGACGCATTAACGGTATCGGCTGTACGAAATAGTGTTTGTTGATTAATAACTGCCAATTGCCAGCATTCACTTTGTAAGGTGTTGCCATCCGAGCCGTTGCGGAGCGTGATGACATAGTCACCTGCATTTTGTATGGGGGCAGATAATTGCAGTTCAATCGTATCCGTGAGTTGATTATTATTGCAGATGCCGCTGGCTTTTACAATGCTGGCCGGTTTGGGACCACTAATGGTAAAGTCGCTGCCGTCCGCCGCAATAGAACTGCAACGCACCGGTATGGAAACACCTAGTCGCAACGTAGTGGGGGCGCAGGTAGCAGGAGCGGTGGCTCCTAACAATACCGCCGGCTGTGGTGCAATCGTAAATGGTTGACGTGCACCAGCCGGAGTTTCCTGCCAGCATTCACTTTGCAGCGTATTACCGTCTTTTCCGGCTTTCAGTTGTACCTCATATTGACCATCCTTAAGTATACGGTCTTTCAGTTGTAGCGTGATGATTTTTGTTAGTCCGTTGGCATCGCAGGTAGTAATAGCTTTCGTAATGACTACGGGCACAGGCCCGCTGATGGTAAATTCGCTTCCATCCGGTGATACGGAGCTGCAGCGGATGTAATCATCAAATACCAGTTGAATATTATCCGGACCGCAAGGTGGGGGAGTAACAGGTCCCAGGGCCACATAGGGCTGCGGAGGAATGGTGACGTTAGCCGTTTGTCCTGCCGGGCTTTGTACATGGCATTCGCTCTCGATAGTATTGCCATCAGGGCCTTTTACGAGTGTCACTGTATAATTGCCTGCCTGTAATATTCTTTTATCCAGTTTTAGGGAGATGGTGGTCGTGAGTCCATCACTGCTGCAATTGCCGGATGCGGCGATGATCTTCACCGCATTGGGGCCGCTGAGCACAAAATCTTTTCCATCCGGTGAAATAGACTGGCAGCGGATACCGGCTGCAAAGGTCAGCAGCAGTTCATCAGGTGCACAGGGCGGCGTTTTAATGGTGCCCATTGGTACCGGGAGCGTGGGCAATACCCGGAAGCTAACGGACTCGCCTGTTGGAAGCTGGTTGCCACAGGCATCCAGGAAGGTGTTCTGGTCTGTGCCATTTTTCGATATGACATTATACGTGCCTACGGGCAATGCTTTGTCGAACTGCAGCAAAAGCGAATCTGTATCAAACCCGCTACTACAGTCTACTCCGGTGACGCTGACCAGTTTAACACCGGGAATGCCGGGGCCGTTAAATATAAACTCGCTGCCATCTTTTGAGATGCTGCTGCATTGAATTTTCTTACTGAGCTTAATGCCTGCTGTAAAAGGGCCGCAGTTATAGGCAGACTGTTTTAGATGAGGAATGTTCGGATCAGTGATCACCGCGGTGCCGCCACCAAAAGACAATTCATATCCGCTTTGTGTATCGGAGAAGTGGCTGATAAGCAACAGGTATTCGTGGCCTTGTTCCAGTGTGGGCATAATGCTGAAGAGCGGTTGTCTCTGGCCGCCACAAACGCTATTGGAAGTGCCGGCGGCCGAAGCGCCCGTAATACCAAATTCTCCTGACCAGTTCATGCAAACAAACAGGCTTGGATCGGTAAATACATCAGTGGGATTGCGCCCGGTAATATCGAATAGCTGCCAGTCATAGTCTTCCTGCAATATCAGCGGGCGGATAGTAAATCCCAGCGTACCGGTTTGGTAACAGGTGAATTTGTACCAGTAAGGATTTTTATCAATATGCGGGCCATCATCCGGGTTATTACAAACCGGGCCAGGGACGAGATTTGAGCCACAAATAGGAACAGATGCCTGCTTGAAAACTTTTATGCCGCAAACAGGAAATGCGGAGGAGGGTGTTTGGCCAATTCCCGTGCAGGACTGGCTGCTGCCGGCTTGCGTACAAAGCAGTAATGTTAACAAATAAACGAAAAATCTTACCTTAAGCATGGGATACCTGGTTGACCGGGGAATCTTTTAAATTAAAGAAATTTTCTCAAACCGATACGTTAAATTCTATGCAAATATTTTTTGTTTCCCACGGAAAGCGCGTTGTTTTAGGTTAAAATATGCGTATAATTGATTAATTACAGCAGCATGCCATAGCGGGTCTCCAGCTATTTTTGTTGGCATAAAAAAAGATAGGAAAATGGCACAAATTAACTGGCAAGGCGTATTTCCCGCATTGCTCACTCCTTTCACCGCCGACGATCATATTGATTATGAGATGTTCGACAAAAACCTGCAGGCGCAGGTAGATGCAGGCGTTAATGGTATTATTCTGGGCGGCTCACTGGGCGAAGCCAGTAGTTTACAGAATGAAGAAAAGTATGCATTGGTAAAACATGCAGTAGCTTTCCTGGGAGGTAAAATTCCCGTTGTGATGAATATTGCAGAGCAAACCACCAAAGCCGCTATCGGTTGCGCCAAAGCAGCGGAAGAAGCGGGTGCGGCTGGTTTGATGCTGTTGCCTCCCATGCGTTATAAGGCGGATGATGCAGAAACCGTGGCCTACTTCCTGGCGGTAGCCAACAGTACGTCGTTACCGATTATGATCTATAACAACCCGGTAGATTATAAAATTCTTGTGACCCTGGACATGTTCGCGGAACTGGCAAAAGCTCCCAACATCCAGGCGGTAAAAGAGTCTACCCGCGATACCACCAATGTTATTCGTATGTTCAACCGCTTCGGGGATCGCTTTAGCATACTTGGCGGCGTAGATACTTTGGCGTTAGAATGCCTGGTACTGGGTGCCAATGGCTGGGTAGCCGGGCTGGTAGATGCTTTCCCACGTGAAACTGTGGCTATTTACCGCCTGGTAAAGGCCGGACGTATTCCGGAAGCACTTGCCATTTACCGCTGGTTCATGCCATTGCTGGAACTGGATATTGATCCTAAACTGGTACAATACATCAAAATGGCCGCTGCCGCCACCGGTATCGGTACTGCTATTGTACGTGCTCCACGTTTATTGCCAACAGGTGCAGAACTTGCACACGTTGAAAAAGTAATTGCGGACGCCCTGGCTAACCGCCCTGTGCTGCCGGAATATTTAAATCTCCCCGGATGATTACTGGAAAAAATATCATAGGCTTCGCTGACGTTGCGGAGGGCACAGATGTACTTCGTGCATACAATCCCGTTAGCAATACAGCGTTGCCGGAAACATTTACTATCGCCACTGCTGCAGAGGTAAACCTCGCGGTAGATAAAGCTACTGCTGCTTTCCAGGTATACCGCCTTTCTTCTCCGGAAGAAAGAGCGGTTTTCCTGGAAACCATCGCGGCAGAAATACTGGGACTGGGTGATGTCCTGCTGGAAAGAGCCGTGGCAGAATCCGGCCTGCCTTTAGGCCGTATTACCGGAGAACGCATGCGCACCGTTTCCCAGCTGAAACTCTTCGCCAGCGTATTAAGGGAAGGCTCCTGGGTAGAAGCTGTGATTGATCCCGCACAACCGGATCGGACACCACTACCGAGAGCGGATATACGAAAAATGCTGGTACCATTGGGGCCCGTATTGGTATTTCCGGCCAGCAACTTCCCGCTCGCCTTCTCCACAGCAGGTGGCGACACTGCATCAGCGCTGGCTGCCGGTAACCCGGTCATTGTGAAAGCTCATGAATCGCATCCCGGCACCAATGAATTGGTGGCCCTCGCCATTCAAAAGGCCGCGAAACAATGTGGTATGCCGGATGGCGTGTTTTCCAGTCTTTCCGGAACCGGACCCGCTATCGGGCAACAACTGGTGAAACACCACGGCATTAAAGCCATCGGCTTCACCGGCTCCTTTAAAGTAGGTACCGCTATCTTCGATGCTGTAACCCAACGCCCGGAGCCTATTCCGGTATATGCGGAAATGAGCAGCATCAACCCGGTACTGCTATTGCCGGCTAAACTGGCAGCAGCGGCAGACAGCGTAGCCAAACAATATGCGCAGTCTATCACCCTGGGCGCCGGTCAGTTCTGCACCAATCCCGGTCTGCTCATCGCTCTGGCTGACGAGGCTACTACGCAATTTGCCACTACCCTGCAACAGGAGCTGTCTGCCATCCCCGCTATTACCATGCTCAATCCCGGCATCTGCTACCACTACTACGAAAACAGGGAGCAGCTCTCACGCAGGAAAGGCGTGGAAACACTGTACGCCGGCGGCGCTGAAAGAGAAGCTACCAAAGGTTCTCCAGCCCTTTATCGCGTCAGCGCACAACACTTTATTTCCAATACAGAATTGCAGCAGGAAGTGTTTGGCCCCACCTCGCTGTTGGTGGTATGCAATAACGAGGCAGAACTGCAGGCAGTGATTGCGCAGTTACACGGGCAGCTAACCGGTACCATAATGGCAGAAGATGCGGATCTGACACGCTTTTCGGGCGCTATTACAGCGTTGTCTGAAAAAGTAGGCCGCATTATCCTGAATAATGTACCTACCGGCGTGGAAGTATGCTATGCCATGCAACACGGTGGACCATTCCCGGCTACCACGGATATACGAAGTACTTCCGTAGGTGCGTCCGCGATAGTGCGTTTTGCAAGACCGCTATGTTACCAGGACTGGCCAGCACACCTGCTCCCGGCCGCATTGAAAGATGAAAATCCTTTAGGCATCTGGCGCCGTATAGACGGTCAGCTCACCAAAGACGCCGTTAGAAAATAATTTGTATGCTATGGCAGCTAAAACTTTTTTTTGCATAGACGCCCATACCTGCGGTAACCCGGTACGACTGGTAGCAGGTGGTGGCCCTATTCTTCAAGGCAATAACATGATGGAGAAACGCCTGCATTTTCTGCGGGAGTTCGACTGGATCCGCAAAGGACTAATGTTTGAACCAAGAGGGCACGATATGATGAGTGGCAGCATCCTGTATCCACCCACCGATGACGCCAATGATATCGGTGTATTATATATTGAAACCAGCGGCTGCCTGCCTATGTGCGGTCACGGTACCATTGGTACGGTGACTATCGCCATTGAACAAGGACTGGTAACACCTAAAGTACCCGGCAAACTCCGCCTGGAAACACCGGCAGGACTGGTATTGGTAGATTATGTACAGGAAGGGAAGAAGGTGAAATCTGTAAAGCTCACTAACGTAAAATCATTCCTGGCGGCAGAAAACCTGGAAGTGGAATGCCCTGATCTGGGCACGTTGCGGGTAGATGTGGCTTATGGCGGGAATTTCTACGCCATCGTGGATCCGCAGGATAATTTTCCTGGTCTGGAAAACTACACCGCAGATCAGCTGATTTCCTGGAGCCGTGAATTACGTAAACGCCTCAACGAAAAATACACCTTCATACATCCGGAGAATGAACATATCAAAGGGTTGAGTCATTTACTGTGGACAGGCGCCACCATTAGCCCGGAGGCGACGGCGCGCAATGCGGTGTTTTACGGAGATAAAGCTATTGACCGGTCTCCCTGTGGTACCGGTACTTCCGCGAGAATGGCGCAATGGTATGCCAAAGGAAAACTGAAACAGGGCGATCGCTTCATCCATGAAAGTATCATCGGCTCGCAGTTTATCGGCACCATTGAGGCTGAAACCACCATGGCCGGCAAGCCGGCAATTGTACCCGGCATAGAAGGCTGGGCCATGGTAACGGGCTACAATACCATTATCCTGGATGACGATGATCCGTATGTACACGGATTCCAGGTCCTGTAGCATCGGGGAAGAGGTGATTTTTTGAAGCAAAATTTCGTTTACGCGATGCTGTTAGTTGCCTGTTGATATAGGGCTAAACATTATCAGGAACAAGGCGCTCCGCGAATAAAAGCGCGGACGATCAAATTAATTGAAAATATGAAAGCAATCGTCATAGGCGGCGGTATTATTGGTCTTAGCAGCGCTTACTACCTGCAGGAAAGCGGTTGGGATGTAACTGTTATTGATAAGGGAGATTTCAGCAACAACTGCTCCTATGGCAACCTGGGCATGATTGTACCCAGTCACTTTGTACCATTGGCAGCGCCGGGTATTGTATCACAGGGCATACGCTGGATGTTTAACAGCAAGAGCCCTTTTTACGTAAAGCCTGCGCTCAGCAGACAGTTGATAGGCTGGGGGCTGAAATTTATGAAAAGTGCCAACGCACAACATGTGGCGGCATCGGCATTGCCCCTGCGGGATATCAACATTTTTAGCCGTTCGCTGTATACAGATCTGGCGCAGCAGGAAGGTTTTAAGTTTGGCCTCGAACGCAAAGGCATTATCATGTATTATAAAACCGCGGCTGTAGGAGAGGAAGAAGCGCATATGGCGCACCAGGCCAATGACATGGGCCTGGATGCCGTAGTGCTGGATAAAGCCGCTTTGCAGCAGCTGGAGCCACAGCTGGAGATGGATGTGCTGGGAGGCGTACACTATCGCTGTGATGGACACCTCTATCCCAATGATCTCATGGGACAGCTGATCGCTTATTTGCAACAAAAGCAAGTACAATTTCTCCCGGATAAAGAAGTAACAGCGGTAAAAACCAACGGGCAAAAAGTAACGGCCGTTGTTACAGGCAGTGAAACGCATACCGCTGATTTATTTGTATTGGCCACCGGCTCCTGGACACCTGCAGTAGCACGTTTGGCGGGAGCAGCGGTACCGATGATGCCAGGTAAAGGATATTCCGTGACCCTGGAATCACCAACCGTAAACTTGAATATTCCGGCTATTTTATGCGAAGCCAGGGTAGCGATGACGCCCATGGGTAACAGGTTGCGCTATGGTGGTACCATGGAGGTAGCGCCGGTGAACGAAAACGTGAATATGAACCGTGTGGCAGGAATCGTAGATTCTATACAACACTACTTTACCAATCTCCCTATAAAAATGCCGGAAAAAACAGCCGTATGGAGTGGATGCAGACCCTGTTCACCAGATGGTTTGCCTTACATCGGTTACCTGCCCGGTTATCAGAACTTTTTACTCGGCAGCGGTCATGCCATGATGGGACTCAGCCTCGGACCCGCCACCGGTAAGCTGTTAACCGAACTGGCCAATCAACAGAAAACAAGCATCGATATCAGGGCCTTTTCGCCGGCGAGATTTAGATAGGGCAGAAAGCGGAAAGCGGAAAGCAAAAAGCTATTGTAGCGGATGATCAGTGCGTATAATATATCCGCGTTGGTCCATCCGCTACAATAGCTTTTTGCTTTCCGCTTTTTGCTTTCTGCTTTTCCTTACTTTTGATTCATGCAACAAACAGATATCGGAAAAAAAGCCGCGGGAGAAAAAGCGGCCAGCTACATTAAGTCAGGAATGACAGTAGGTTTAGGTACTGGTAGTACGGCGTATTACACGATTATGCGTATTGGCGAGATGGTAAAGGCCGGCCTGGAGATCAGGGCTGTGGCTACTTCGCAGCAATCCGCCCAACTGGCGGTGGAACAAGCCATACCGTTGGTGGATTTTGATCAGGTAGAAAAGATAGATATCGATATTGATGGTGCAGATGAAGCCGATACGCAGTTGCAGCTGATTAAAGGCGGCGGGGGAGCGTTGTTACGTGAAAAAATAATTGCGGCTGCCTCCAAAGAAATGTTGGTGGTGATAGATGAACAAAAGCTGGTGAAGCACCTGGGCAAATTTCCGTTGCCGGTAGAAGTAACCACTTTTGGCTGGGAGCTTACTTTCAAACATCTGGTGGCATTAGGCGCCCATCCTGTATTACGTTTGAAAGATAACAACCGCTTTGTTACCGATAACGGCAATTATATCCTGGATTGCCATTACCAGAAAATACACAACGCACCTGCGTTACATACGCAGCTCAACAACATTCCCGGCGTAGTGGAAAATGGCTTGTTTCTCGACTACGCCAGCAGGTTGATCATTGGTTACCACGATGGCACCGTCCGGGAAATCACGCATCCTTATCCAGCAAAGACGTCTTTTTAGTATCACGAGAGACGAGGTACACCAGCAAAGAGATAAAAATGCAAATGGTAACGTACCAGTAGTACATCGGCTCATGCCCTGTCTTTTTAAAATACAGGGCTATGGACTCCGCTGTTCCTCCAAAAATGGCCACAGTAATGGCATAAGGGAATCCAACGCCTAATGCCCGCACTTCCGCGGGAAACATTTCTGCTTTTACTACTGCATTAATGGAAGTATAACCGCTCACAATGAGCAGGGCGAGTAATATCAGCCAGAAGGCGGTCCATTCTGAACTGGTTTGACTGATAGCGGTGAGAATAGGTACGGTAAACAGGGTGCCCAGTACGCCGAAGCCTATCAACAAAGGTTTACGGCCGTATATATCCGAGATCCATCCAAACAATGGCTGTAGGCAGGCAAAGATCAGCATCAGGAAAAAAGTGATGGTGGTGGCATGCTCAATGCTCAGGTGCACGGTGTTCACCAGGAATTTCTGCATGTAAGTGGTATAGGTGTAAAATGCCAGCGTACCACCCATGGTAAGGCCCACTACGGTCAATGCCGCTTTTGGATGCTGACGGAACAGTACTTTCAGCGATCCCTTCTCCTTTTCATTTTTTATTTGTTCGAAAGAAGTACTTTCCTGCATATGCCGGCGCAGATATAGTGCAAAAAGCGCCAGGGCGGCACCAATTACAAACGGAATGCGCCAGCCCCACTCGTGTAGCTGGTCAGGCGTCAGGAATACCTTCTGTAGCAGCATTTGCACACCCAAGGCGGTTAATTGGCCGCCAATCAGGGTGACATACTGAAAACTGGAGTAAAAGCCCCGTAATTCAGGGGTGGCTACTTCGCTCAGATAGGTGGCGGAGGTGCCGTACTCACCACCTACGCTCAGCCCCTGTAGCAGCCGGGCCAGCAGGAGCAGGGCAGGAGCGGCAACGCCAATTTGTTCATAGGACGGGGTAAAGGCAATCAGCAGTGATCCCAGTGACATCAGCAGTACCGACAGCGTCATCGACGCTTTCCGGCCTTGCTTATCCGCTATACGGCCAAATAGCCAGCCCCCGATAGGGCGCATCAGGAAGCCTACCGCGAAAATGGCGGCAGTATTGAGCAACTGGGCAGTATAATTGCCCTTCGGAAAAAATATCGGCGCAAAATATAGGGAGAAAGTGGCGTAAATGTACCAATCGTACCATTCTACCAGGTTACCCGCAGATCCGGTTAATATGGCTTTTATTCGCCATGCGTCAGGCTGTTTCATATATAATGCGAAAATATATTTTAATATGGAATAATGAGCCAGCGCGGCCCTGGCGCGAGAAACTTTTTAAAATAAATTAGGGTGGTATCAGGGAATCCCCTATCTTCGTACCGCTTCTTAAGATAATGTATTGCAATTCTGTTAGTAGATCACCTCTCACATTCAGCTTTTACTTACACTTTTTCTTGTAGTTGCCCAGGTAGCCGCCTGCTGTTAAAGTAAATGGCGAGAACACGTTCACAATTAAATATTAAATATAATGCAAACAGGTGTAGTAAAATTTTTTAATGAAGCTAAAGGTTTTGGATTCATTAAAATCGAAGGTTCAGGACAAGAAATTTTTGTTCACGTATCTGGTATCAAAGAAAGCATCGGCGAAAATGACCGCGTAGTATTCGACGTGGAAGAAGGCAGAAAAGGCCCGAATGCTGTTAACGTAAGACTGGCATAATTTATTTTATAATAGTTTTGTATAAACCGCTCCTGCTTTGCAGGGGCGGTTTTTTTATGTGCTGATCACTGCATAAAAAAACGCTCCGGGATGGGAGCGTTTTTCTTTGACACACTTAAAAAGTGCTTTATTTTTTTAGCTTCACAATCACCTTACCTTTTATACCCGATTCTTCTTCTTCCATAGACATTGTAATGTCGGTATTGCTGATAGCATCCAGGTGCCAGACTTCCGGCTCTTTGGTAAGCTCCTTGTTGTCAGCCATTGTTAAAGTACTCCCATCTATTTTATAATACCCCATTCTTTCCTGCCCGGCTACGGTGTTTTTGTCGCCGGCATACAGGTTATTGTTATCGGTGAAGCGGAGGTACTCTCCCTGTGCATAAGGTTCCCCCGGCTTATTTTGCCCGCCAACAATGAAGTATGTTTCCGTGAAAGTCCATTTACCAATAATAGCAGCTCTGTTGTAATCGCCGGTTTTGTCTTTTTTCTTACAGCCTGAAAATACGAGGGCAAAGCATGCTACAGCCGCCAAAAGTTTCATTTTTGTCATAGATATAAATGATAGTTAAAAAACAATGTCTGCTTGTAATAGAACAGGTTGCGCCAGTTAACAGACGATGTAAATTTATCAGCATCATTTATACATAGCTTATTTTATGAATTTATTTTTGGACGTTACTTGTGAAATCCATTACTGTAGCTGTTTTTGACAAGAAAAGCCAGCCGTCGATAAATTATCAAGCTACTATGCTTTATCTTGTAGCCATACCACTTTCTGTACAGAAGTATGCGGTGCTGCAATTACTTCTCCATATAAATCCGGTCTGCGTGCCAGGCGATAACGATGGCCACCCGCCTGGGTCAGTTTATTTCGTGTAAGCGTTGCCGTTACTACGTCATCATCCAGTTTCCGGCATTCTGCTATCACATCTCCAAACGGATCCAGGATCATGGAACAGCCATTTTTTAACTGGTCATCATCCATGCCGATCGGGTTGGAGAAAACAGCATATACGGCGTTGTCGTATGCACGCGCCGGCAACCACTTCATCAGCCAGGAGCGGCCTTTCATACCATCAAATTCCAGTCGCAGCGAAGTAGGATCGGTATGGCGCAGTTCCCATAACTTTGGATCCACGAAGCCCGCGCCCGGCCGCGTAGATGGCGTACACATGGTCACATGGGGCATGAAAATGATTTCAGCACCCAGCAAGGCAGTTGCCCGTACATTTTCTGTGATATTGTTATCATAACAGATCAGCATACCACATTTCCATCCTAATAAATCAAATACCACATATTCATTACCCGGCTGGAGATGCGGATTGATAAACGGATGCAGCTTCCGGTATTTGGCTACCAGCCCGTTTTTATCTACACATACATAGGCTTTGAATAAATTGTCGTCTGCATCTTTTTCAAATAATCCCGCCAGTACCGCGATATTATTTTCCGCCGCAATTTCCTGCAATGCTTTGATGGAAGGACCATCCGGGATAAATTCAGATAACGCCAGCATCTGTTCTTTTGATAAATGCCGGGCAAAAGTATAGCCCGTCACAGAACACTCATGAAAGGCTACCGCCTGTGCACCGTCTGCCGCCGCCTGTGCAGATAATTTACGGATGACACTGAGATTATAGGCTTTGTCGTTGCTTTTGTTTTCGAACTGGGCTGTCGCTATTTTGATGGTTTCCATGTAGATTATTTTGTTGGCAAAAACTAAAACGAATATACAGAAAAGCTGAAAGCAAAAAGCATAAAGCATAAAGCTATTGTCGCGAGTGATCAGTGCGTATCATATATCCGCTTGAGTTCATCCGCGACAATAGCTTTTTGCTTTCGGCTTTTCTGTATATTTGCAGTTTCAATTTATAAACTCGATGCCCCAACCGGATAATACGAATACCATCTTTCACCTGGCGGCAGATTTCATAAACCACACACACCGCCATATCTTCCTTACCGGTAAAGCCGGTACAGGGAAAACTACGTTCCTGAAATACATCAAAGAACATACAAAGAAAAATACGGTAGTGGTAGCACCCACAGGAGTAGCTGCCATCAACGCAGGTGGTGTTACCATGCACTCTTTTTTCCAGCTGCCTTTCGGCCCGTTTATCCCAGGCACTAAAAGAGGCTTTGGAATGGATGAAATCAGTGGTACAGACAAGCATGGCCTGTTCCGTAATATTCGTTTTACAAACGATAAGAAAGTGCTGTTGCAGGAAATGGAATTACTCATCATCGATGAGGTTAGTATGGTACGCTGCGATATGCTCGATGCTATTGACGTTATCCTGCGCCACTTCCGCAATAAACCGCTGCTGCCTTTCGGAGGTGTACAGGTACTGTTTATCGGCGATCTGTACCAGCTCCCACCGGTTGTACCGGATGCAGAGTGGCAGATGCTTTCTGAATATTACAACAGCACCTTTTTCTTCGCTGCCAAAGTAATAGAACAGGCGCCGCCGCTCTATATCGAACTGAAGAAAATTTACCGCCAGAATGAACAACATTTCATCGATATACTCAACCGCATACGTAATAACGATGTGCTCCATGAAGACCTGGTGCTGCTGAATGAGCATTATCAGCCGAATTTTAAAGGAGAAGACGAAGAATATATCGTACTCACTACCCATAACAGGAAGGCAGATGAAATCAATGCCCGGCGCCTGGCCGACATGCCGGGAAAAGTATATCGTTTCGAAGGCAAGATAGACGGTGATTTCAGCGATAAGGCCCTTCCTACAGAACTATTGCTGCAACTGAAAATAGGTGCCCAGGTAATGTTCCTGAAAAACGACCTGGCCCAACCCCGGCGGTATTACAATGGTAAACTCGCCACCGTCAAGGAAATCAACGACGAGGAAATTATGCTGGTACTGGCAGGTTCTCATGAAGAACTGAAGCTGGGCAAAGAAACCTGGCGTAATATCCGGTATTCTTATAACCAGGAAGAAAACAGCATAGAGGAAGAAGAAATAGGTAGCTTTACCCAGTTCCCCATCCGCCTGGCCTGGGCGATCACCATCCATAAAAGCCAGGGGCTTACCTTCGAACGCGCCATTATCGACGCCGGTTATGCCTTTGCTCCCGGGCAGGTATACGTGGCGCTCAGCCGCTGTACGTCGCTGGAAGGACTGGTACTGCATTCCCGCATTGGGCATGGCAGTATCAAAACAGACCGGCAGGTGATTGAATTTGCGGAAAAAGAAAATGAAGCTAACGAACTGGTAGTGCTGCTGGAAATGGAACGGAAGAAATTCCAGGCCACCTCGCTGTTGCAGTTGTTCGACTGGTACCGCATGCAGGCCACCATCCGCAGTCACGCCGTTTGGATCCAGGATAAAAAAGTACCCGATTTTGATGCCGCCATCAAATTGAGTCGCAGCCTGTCGGCCAAAGTAGAACAACAACAGGAAGTAGCCGCTAAATTCGTGGTGCAACTGCACCAGTTACTGGATACCGCCGTGCAAACCGGTGAAATGGAACAACTGGAGCAACGTGTCAACAAAGCCATCGGCTATTTCACCCAGAGCATCCACGACGACCTGATATTGCCTATACAGGCGCATATTGCCGAAGTAAAAAAGGCCAAATCAAAGAAATACCTGCTGCAACTCATGGCGCTGGAATCCGACTGCTGGAATAAGCTACGCCATGTGTGGGAGGTGTCTTATGCTGAACTGAACTTTACGGCCGGCCTGAAAGATTATACCAAACTACGGGATGCCGATGCTGCTGCCGCCGCCATTCCCGCTAATGCTGCCAAAGAAAAGGCCGCAAAAGGTAAAGTAGAGAAAGGAGCCAGCCGGAGAGGAACGCTGGAGTTATACCTGGCAGGTAAATCGATTGCTGATATCGCCACTGCCCGTCAACTGGCCATTGGCACCATAGAAAGCCATCTGGCGCAATGCGTGGAAGCCGGTGAAATGGACATCCATCGCTTTGTTTCCGAAAGAACCATGCGTCTCATACTCAAACACATCGGTGAACTCGGCGCTACCGCTGCCGGCCCCATTAAAGAGAGAGTAGGAGATGCCGCCAGTTTCGCGGAAATCCGCGTGGTACAATGGTACCTGAAGAAGAAGCAGGAGGAGCAGATCATGAATGGAGCATAAAGCGGAAAGCTGAAAGCAAAAAGCTATTGTAGCGAATGATAAAAGCGGATAGTAATTTATTTACTCGCGTTAGTCATTCGCTACAATAGCTTTTTGCTTTTTGCTTTCAGCTTTCCGCTTTCCGCTCCACAGCAGGATAGTCCGGGTTGCAAATATTCCCCCGTTTCTTTACTTTAGGTCAGTGAAAAATAAGCCAGTAACCGGTAAAAAAGAGGTAGGATTACTGTGGCCTTGCCAGCTAAATTTGCATATTGTCAATAAGCTTCAGCAAGGCAGCTACAGGATAAACACTTGTTTTCGCTACCTCGCCGCTAACAGTGAACGGATAACAGCTAAAAGCTACTAAATTACTTTACCCGTGAAAGTAGGATTATTTATACCATGTTATATTGACCAGTTTTATCCGCAGGTAGGTATTGCTACCCTGCAGCTACTGCAAAAACTGGGTTGTGAAGTAGAGTACCCGCAGGGACAAACCTGTTGCGGCCAGCCCATGGCTAACTCCGGCTATGAACACCTGACGCACCAGTGTAATACCCTGTTTATCAAAAATTTTGCAGACTACGATTATATTGTAGGACCTTCCGGTAGTTGTGTATTGCATATCAAAGACCATTTACACGATCCGGAGAAGGAAGATAAAGCCACGCATATACGTCAACGTATATACGAACTGACGGAGTTCCTGACCGATATCCTGAAGGTGGAATCGCTCCCTGCCCGTTTCCCTTGTAAGGTGGGCCTGCACCAGAGCTGCCATGGCCAGCGTGGGCTGGCATTGGCACAGATGAGTGAACTGGTGGCAGCGCCATTTTCCAAACCGGAAAAGCTGTTACGGATGGTAGAAGGCGTAGAGCTGATACCGCTCGACCGCCAGGATGAGTGCTGCGGATTTGGAGGAACATTCTGCGTGGCAGAAGAAGCGGTGTCGGTGAAGATGGGAAAAGACCGTGTAGCCGACCACGTTAAACACGGTGCGGAAGTCATCACAGGAACAGATGTGAGTTGTCTGATGCACATGGAAGGTATTTTGCGCCGTCAGCACGCCGGCGTAAAAGTGATGCATATTGCTGAAATTCTCAATCAAAATATCCATGAACAGGCAAACAGCTGATCACGCGACACTGGCAGACAAGTTCAACGAAAATGAGCCGAGGGTTAACTGGCATGATGAAACGTTATGGTGGGTGCGCGCGAAACGCGACCGCATTGCCTGGACTATTCCCGAATGGGAGCTGCTGAGGGACACGGCCTCCCAGATAAAATTCAATGCCCTCGGCAACTTGCACGACTACCTCCTGCAATTTGAACAACAGGCACAGCAAAACGGCGCTATTGTGCATTGGGCCGCCGATGCAGCAGAGCATAACCGCATTGTTACCGACATCCTGAAAAAGCATGGCGTAAAACGGATGGTGAAGAGTAAGTCCATGTTAACGGAAGAATGCCACCTCAATCCACACCTGGAAGCCAACGGCATTGATGTGATAGATACGGACCTGGGAGAAAGAATTGTGCAATTGGCAAAAGAGCCACCAAGCCATATTGTATTGCCTTGTATTCATAAAAAGAAAGAGGAAATAGGGGAGCTGTTTCATGAACACCTGGGAACACCCGCCGGTAACGCGGATCCTCAATTCCTCACGGCTGCCGCGAGATTGCACCTGCGTAAGGAATTTCTCCAGGCCAACGCCGCCATTACAGGGGTGAATTTTGCCGTAGCTGAAACCGGGGAAATGGTAGTGTGTACCAATGAAGGGAATGCTGACATGGGTGCGCACCTGGCGGATGTACATATTGCCTGTATGGGTATTGAAAAAATTATCCCGGAGCGTAAGCACCTGGGCGTGTTTTTGCGCCTGCTGGCACGCAGCGCTACCGGTCAGCCTATTACTACCTATTCCAGCCATTTCCGTGCGCCCCGCAAAGGCCAGGAACTGCATATTGTGCTGGTAGATAATGGACGAAGCAGGCAGCTGGGGCGGGAAGACTTCCGCAACTCACTGAAATGTATCCGTTGTGGTGCCTGTATGAACACCTGCCCGGTATACCGGCGCAGTGGCGGACACAGTTATCATACCGCGGTAGCAGGGCCTATTGGCGCTATTCTCGCGCCCAACCTGGATATGAAGGATTATAAAGATCTGCCTTTTGCCTCTACCTTATGCGGCTCCTGTTCCAATGTATGCCCGGTGAAAATTGATATTCATCAGCAGTTATATAAATGGCGGCAGGTATTGGTACAGGAGGGACACACATCTGCGGCGAAAACAGCCAGCATGAAAATCATGACAGGGGTATTATCGGCACCCCGTACCTATAAAGCGGCCGGGAAAATGGGGCGCTGGGTAATGCGTGCATTTCCCGGGATGGTGAACAACCGTATGAATCCCTGGTACAAACAACGGGAGATGCCGGCGCCACCGGCACAGTCATTCTCCGAATGGTATGCAAAAAATAAAAAATCTTCATGAGCAGCAGGGATAAAATATTAGCCGCGGTAAAACAAAACCAGCCGGAGTTTGCGCCGCTTCCGGCTTTGCAGGGACTCTCCGGAAATATGCCCGGTACACTGGACGCTTACCGGAAGGTGCTGGAAGCACTGGGAGGCAGCCTGTTTGAAATAAAAGATGAAACGGAGATACCAGCTTTGCTGGCCGAACATTACCCGAATTTACAAAGGGTGATCAATGCCCGGGAAGTATCACGGGAATGGGCAAACGAAGATCCGCATTTGCTTGAAGATGTAGATATGGCCATTGTACCCGGACAATGGGGGGTAGCAGAAAATGGCGCTATCTGGCTCACCGAGCAGGAAATGCAGGTGAGAGTGTTGCCATTTATCTGTCAGCACCTGGCCATTGTACTCCCTCGTCAAAACATATTGCCGACGATGCATGAGGCCTATGAAAAAATTGGCGCGCCACAAACCGGTTTCGGTGTATTCATTGCGGGCCCATCCAAAACGGCTGACATTGAACAATCACTGGTACTCGGCGCTCACGGCGCAAAAAGCCTGGTAGTGTTTGTGACAGAAGCATAACGTAGAAGGCAGAAGCTAAAGCAGAAAGCAGAAAGCAAAAAGCAAAAAGCTATTGAAGCGGTTGATCAAAGCGGATTTTGCTATATACAGGATTAAACTGACTATGCTGATTTTGTGATGATATTTTAAAGACTTTAAACAAAGATGGGAGATAAAAGCGGGTACATCCGCTTTCATCTCCCATCTTTGCTAATCAAAAAAATAAAATCAGTTTAATCCTGTATATAGCAAAATCCGCTTTGATCAACCGCTTCAATAGCTTTTTGCTTTTTGCTTTCTGCTTTCTGCTCATAGTAAGGTATCCGTATCGTTTAGTTATTTTTTAACCACAACAGTATTTGAATAAATAGTTTACTAACTTTAGTGATATAATTTCAATAATTAGTAAATTGGTATGGTGTTTGTTCGAATGCGTGCGTTGCAAGATTGATTTTAACGCAGGTTTTATAACCATATTTACTTAGCCATATTTTTAGTCACACTGCGTTAACCAAAAATTGAAAGACCATGACCATGTATTATCTATCTGACACTTTAGAGCAGCAAGAGATTAGCAAATCGTTACAACAATTACAAACAGTAGGGAGGCATCACCACCAATGTTGCCAGGTTTCTTTAATAGTATTTAGTATGGACAGCTGTATAAGCTGATCCGCCTATTTCGTATATCCGGTAAAGTTATTTGCTGTAGCAGCGCCTTTCTATTGCGTTTCAGCAGTTAACTGTAGCCGATTTACTGGTTTTATAATCGCCTTTTAAGCCGATTCGGGCATGCTATGCACTATTCATCTGTGTTTTAAGGAAACTTTTAAAATTTTTTTTCCACAGTTTACCTTTTGATAACAGAACTTATCAAATTTAGTATTTACTTTGTGCTAACTTTGAAAACCGAATAGTTTGTAAATCATTTTTAATACCCGGTCTGGATTAACTCACGCGACACTATGAAAACCTTGAAAAAAACGCGGAGGTAGTTGACCAGGCGAATATAAATACATTTAATAACCATATCTTATTATTGAACCTATGGTGCGTAGTTCATCGTGGATTACCCCGTCATGGCTAATACTGCTGTTAGACCTGGGGTGTTCCGTTATAGCAATCAACTTAGCCTTTTTGCTCAGATTTAACTTTGATGTAGATGCATTAGAGGCCTATCCGATGTTGCAGATCGGGACCGTCGTATTAGGAATTAATCTCGTACTGTCGTTAGTATTACGTACCTACCGCGGGATCGTCAGATTTACCAGCATGGCCGATATTGGCCGCATTGCCGGACTCAATGTACTCAGCAGCCTTTTCCTCTTTGCCACGGATCGCAGCCACCTGCTAGAAGCACGGCTGAATGCATTCCCCATGTCGGTGATACTGATTAACTTCTTTATCACGGCGTTCTTCCTCTTATCCTATCGCCTGCTGGTGAAATGGATATTCAAATACTATAATAATTTCCGTAGCCAGAGCCGTACCCGCGCAGCTATTTATTATACTGGCCATTCCAGCCTCATGTTGCGCAAAGCCATTGCCGATGATCCTGCCGCCGATGTCAGAATTACCGCATTCCTGGCTGATACCAAGGCGCACGCAGGAAAATCAATTGAAGGTCTGCCTGTGTATAATTCACGCAAAGGACAGTTGTTTAAAATGGTGAAAGAAGGGAAGATCTCCTTGCTGCTCATCCCCAACGATCCTCTCGACGCAGCCCACCTCAATGAGCTGGTAGAAGAATGTATTGCACTGAATATAAGAGTACAAAAAATTATTCCTGTGAGCGAATGGACGGAAGGAGCCACTTCCAATAATAGCATCCAATTGAAAGACCTCAACATCGAAGATCTCCTGGAAAGATCTGTCATCAGTATCAAAAATCAACAGCTGAGCAAAGAACTCAAAGGCAAAAGTATCCTGGTAACAGGAGCAGCCGGCTCTATTGGTAGTGAAATAGTAAGGCAACTCCTCAACTACGAACCTTCTGTAATTGTACTGTGCGACAAGGCAGAATCTCCGTTGCATGAGCTGGAGCTGGAAATAAATGAGAAAGGGGTGAATGTACCGATCATTCCTTTCATCGGAAATGTATGCGATAGTGTCCGCATGCAGCAACTGTTCGATATTTACGCACCGGCCATTGTTTACCATGCAGCCGCCTATAAACATGTTCCCATGATGGAAAAAAATCCATCCATTGCTGTTATGAACAATGTACTGGGAACCAAGATAGTAGCGGAACTGGCAGTAGAACACGGCGTGGAGAAATTCGTAATGGTATCTACCGATAAGGCAGTAAACCCTACCAATGTAATGGGTGCCTCCAAACGTATCGCTGAAATTTTCACGCAGGCATATAACAATAAGCTGAATGAAAAATTTCTGAAGATGGGACCAGTGTATACGCCAACGCCTACACGTTTTATTACCACCCGCTTTGGAAATGTGTTAGGCTCTAATGGCTCCGTTATTCCACGCTTTAAACAACAGCTGGAAAAAGGTGGTCCGATCACAGTCACACACCCGGAAATCACCCGTTATTTTATGACCATCCCCGAAGCCTGCCAGCTGGTGCTGGAAGCCGGCGCCATGGGACAGGGAGGTGAGATCTTTGTTTTCGACATGGGCAAACCCATGAAGATTGCAGAACTGGCAAGGAAAATGATCCGCATGACCGGCAAAGAGCCTGGCCGCGATATACAAATCGTTTTCACAGGCCTTCGCCCCGGCGAAAAGCTCTACGAAGAATTGTTGAACAATGCAGAAAATACAATGCCCACTTACCACGAAAAAATTATGATCGCCAAAGTAAGGTCATCAGATTTTACCGAAGTAAATGAGCAGATTAACCAATTGATAAACACTGCCAAAGGACACTATCTTACGCCAACAGTACAGAAAATGAAGGAACTGGTACCGGAGTTTATCAGCCAGAATTCTTCTTATGAAGAACTGGACAAAGACAAAATTAAAATGTAAAAAAAGAAGTAGCAGTATTTACTGCCGCATGATATATCGCTCATTCATTTTTTAATCAATGAGTTTGTTATTTATTTAATAGCCATATCGTATAATGAAAATACTTAGTACGTGCAGATGCTTCGCATCCGCTGATAAGATCTTGTTTGCTGTCGTCATAGGTGCGTGCAGTCTTTTTCTCGCGGCTTGTTCGGGTCCTAAGAATATTACGTATTTCAAGGATGTACCGGATACCGTGAAGCAAAGTATGGTCAATCTTGCGGCCTACAGTACACCAGTTATCCAGCCGGATGATATTTTACAAATCACCGTTCAAACGATGGATCCTACTGCTACAGCGATCATGAATCAACAGAATGTGCCTAATGTACCGGCCACCGGTAGTACCAGTATTCCTGCACCATCTGCTGCAGTAACCGGCACCAATGTGAGTGGATACCTGGTAGATAAAGCAGGTACCGTGAGTTTGCCCATGATTGGTAAGCTCGAGGTAAAGGGTAAAACAACAGACGTGGTACGTGATGAGATACAGACCAAAGTGGCTGCTTTCTACAAAGATCCGGTAGTAAATGTCCGCTTCGCGAATTTTAAGATCACCGTGTTGGGAGAGGTAGCCAGACCATCTTCCTATATTATGCCCAACGAAAAGGTAACTGTGCTGGATGCGCTGGGAGTGGCAGGAGACCTGACCATATACGGTAAACGAGAGAACGTTTTATTGATCCGGAAGAAAAACGACCAACAGGAATTCGTTCGCCTGAACCTGAACGAAAGCCGCCTGTTTGCGTCACCTTACTACTATTTACAACAGGGAGATGTGATATATGTGGAGCCTAATAAATCAAAAGTAACGGCATCAGATGGCGCACGCTTAAGAAACATTACAATTGCGTCTTCTGTAATATCAGTACTGATCGTTTTATTAACCAGAGTTAAATTTTAGAGGGATATGCACAATATTATTAAGACGGATAACCGGTTTCCTTTAAATGATATTCAGCCTTTCGAAGAGCCGAAAGGTACTGGGTTAGACGTCCGCAAAATACTGGACAAAACCCTCCGCAACTGGTATTGGTTTGTTCTTTGTGTGATAGGACTGGCCGTGGTGGCCCGGTTGTACCTGCGATACGCATCGCCGGATTATAAAATCAGTGCTAAGATCCTGGTACAGGATCAACAGAAAGGAGGCGATATTCCTGGCGGCGAAATCCTGGATCAGCTGGAAATATTTAATAATAAGAACAGTGTCGACAATGAAGCAGAAATATTAAAATCCCGCTCACTCACAGAAAAAGTAGTAAAGGATTTACAGCTGAATGTCACGTATTTTATCGCCGGGCATGTAAAGAAAACGGAAATCTATGAACGCCTGCCCATTGCTATGCACTGGCTGGCCTTAAAAGATACACTTACCTCTGTATCATATACGGTGTCGGCCATGGGGAAAGACAGCTTTGCCTTGTCCCGGGAAGACCTGAGCCTGCGCGGTGCCTGGAACGACACGCTGCAACTGCCGGAAGGCATCCTGGTAGTAGAACGTAAAGCTATGTATCCTTTGCTGGATGAAGATATCCTGGTGAAGGTAATTTCTATAGATCAGGCAGTAGCCGATTTTCAGAAGCAATTCACGGTGAATATCCCTAACAAACAGGTAAGCACCATCGACATGACTTATTCTTCCGGCGTACCTGCAAAGGGAGAAGCGGTACTCAATAAGCTGATCGACGTATACCTGCATGCCAGCGTGGAAGATAAGAACCGCATCGTTGACAGCACCATTTCGTTTGTCGATAACCGGTTGGTAATTGTCAGCAAAGAGCTATCGGGCGTAGAAAATGAAATACAACAATTCAAACAACAGAATAAGCTGGCCAACATCGAGGAGCAATCCAAGCAGCTGGTAGTGGGTACGGGCGACCTGATGAAACAGTTGACAGACCAACAGGTTCGCTTATCCGTAGTTACCGCGCTGGAACAATACCTGGAGGATAACAAGAACGCCACGCATGTGGTGCCTTCCGCCCTGGTGGTGGCAGATCCTACCTTCGTTGGGTTAATAGGTAAGTACAATACCCTGCAGATGGAGCGTGACAGGCAACTGCTTACCAGCACTGAGGCCAATCCGTTTATAAAAAACCTGAACGAACAGCTGGTGGGCTTGCGGGCAGATCTGCGTAGTAACCTGTCGTCCCTGAAGCAGGGCATCCAGGTGAGCATCAATGAGCTGCAGCAGAATGTAGGTACGGTGAACCGGAAAATAGAAAAGGTACCCGCCACAGAGCGCGTGTTCCTGGACATTTCCCGGCAACAGGCGATTAAGCAGGAACTGTATTTATTCCTGCTGAAGAAAAGAGAAGAATCGGCGATCTCAAAATCCTCGAACCTGGCCATCAGCCGGATCGTGGATCCCGCCAAGAGCGACGCTAAACCGTATAATCCGAATCCACTGATTATCTACCTGCTGTCGTTTATTTTAGGGGTGGGATGTCCGGCTACTATCTTCTACCTGAAAGAGCTACTGAATAAACGCATCTTCCATAAGAAAGACGTATCCGATCAGACACCGGTGCCTATTATCGCGGAAATTGGCCATAACAACGGGCAACAGCTCATTGTGGCCACGGCAAAGTCGAACTCCCCGATAGTAGAGCAGTTCCGCGCCATGCGTACCAACTTACAGTTTATCCTGACCCGTGCCAACGAGAAAGTGATCATGCTCACCTCCAGTATGAGCGGGGAAGGGAAGTCGTTTGTAGCCACCAACCTGGCCGCAGTACTGGCTTTATCGGGTAAAAAGGTGGTGTTGCTGGAAATGGACCTCCGGAAACCGAGGATCTCTGCCGGCCTGGATATTCCCAATAACGTGGGATTCAGCACCTACGTGATCGGTAAATCCTCCCTGGATCAGATTATCCGGCCTTCCGGCATACACGACAACTGTTGGCTCATTTCTTCCGGACCCATTCCGCCCAATCCCGCTGAACTGTTATTACAGGAAGAAACAGCAAAACTCTTTGATGCGCTGAGGGACCGGTTCGACTTTATCGTTGTGGATACCGCGCCCATAGGCCTGGTAACGGACGGACAGCTGCTGGCACGCTTCGCGGATGCCACCTTGTTTTTAGTCCGCCAGAACTATACCTTTAAAGAACAGCTGAAGCTATCCAGGGACCTTTACATCCAGCATAAAATGCCTAAACTTAACATTATCATCAATGATGTGAAAACGTCAGGCAGCTATGGATACGGCTATGGATACGGCTATGGCTACGGGAATGATGGAATGGATCACAAAAAAAGTACCTTTAGGAGATTAAAAAACATTTTTAGCAAAAAATAACTACAAACGTAGAACTCATATGGACGTAAAAATTGCAATTATTGGACTGGGATATGTAGGATTACCATTGGCTGTAGAATTTGCCAAAAAGTATAAGGTAGTAGGGTTTGATATTAACGAAGCACGTATTAAAGAACTGAATGGAGGAGAAGACCATACCCTGGAGCTGTCGTCAGAAGACCTGCAGCGGGTACTCACCACAGACAAAGCCGGCATCGGGCTTTTCTGCTCCAATCAACTGGACGATATCAGGGATTGTAATTTTTTCATTGTCACCGTACCCACACCGGTAGATAAAAACAACAGGCCGGATCTGACACCACTGATTAAAGCCAGTCAAACTGTAGGAAAAGTATTGAAACCAGGCGATATCGTAGTGTATGAATCTACCGTATACCCAGGCGCTACAGAGGATGATTGCGTACCGGTACTTGAAAAAACATCCGGCCTGAAATTCAATAAGGACTTCTTCGCGGGCTACTCACCGGAACGTATTAACCCGGGTGATAAAGAACATACGGTATCTAAAATTTTGAAAATTACCTCGGGATCTACCCCGGAAGTAGGAGAGAAGGTAAACAATTTATACAAGTCAGTGATCACCGCAGGTACTTACCAGGCCAGCTCTATACGGGTAGCCGAAGCAGCAAAGGTGATCGAGAATGCACAACGCGATATCAATATTGCTTTTGTGAATGAACTGGCAAAAATCTTCAATTGCCTGGGCATCGATACAGAAGAAGTACTGAAAGCTGCCGGCACCAAATGGAACTTCCTGAACTTCAGACCTGGTTTGGTAGGTGGACACTGTATTGGCGTAGATCCGTATTACCTCGCACAAAAAGCGCAGGAAGCCGGTTACCATCCGGAAATTATCCTGGCAGGACGCCGGTTAAATGATAGCATGGGAGCATATGTATCCCAGGAAGTTATTAAACTGATGGTGAAGAAAGATATTGCCGTAAAAGGCTCAAAAATACTGGTGCTGGGTGTTACGTTCAAAGAAAACTGCCCCGATGTACGCAATACCAAAGTAGTAGATATACTCAAAAACCTGGCAGACTATAATACTAACATCACCATCCTCGATCCATGGGCAGAACCAGCAGAAGTGGAACATGAATACGGCTGGCAGTCTGTAAAGGAACTGGCACCGGAAAGTAAGTTCGATGCTGTAGTACTGGCGGTTTCACATCACCAGTTTAAAGCGCTCGACATTAAAAAATTGTGCAAACCTACTTCAGTGATCTACGACGTAAAAGGCACTTTACAAAGAGACCTGGTAGACGGCAGGTTGTAATTTAAAATATAAACACAGGTATTTCAGGAATATTCGACAAAGAAAAATTTATGTACAAACAGGCATATCATCAGCAAGACTTATCAGCATATAGCTTTTTAATCACAGGCGGCGCCGGCTTTATCGGCTCTAACCTGGTAGAATATCTCTTGAAATACGGTGCAAAAAAGGTGAGGGTGCTGGACAATTTCTCTACCGGCTCCAGGAATAATATCGCTCCCTTTTTAAGCAATCCGCATTTCGAACTGCTGGAAGGTGATATCCGCCAACAGGAAGATTGCAGGAAAGCGATGGATGGTATTGACTACGTATCCCACCAGGCAGCGCTGGGCTCCGTTCCCCGCTCTATCAATGATCCGGTGACCACCAACGAGGTAAACATCTCCGGCTTCCTGAACATATTAGTGGCCGCCCGCGATGCCGGTGTAAAACGGATGGTATATGCTGCCAGCTCCAGCACCTACGGGGATCATCCGGGATTACCTAAAGTAGAAGATAAAATCGGGAATCCATTGTCTCCCTACGCAGTAACCAAATATGTGAACGAATTATATGCACAGGTGTTTTCCCGGACATATGACTTTCATACCATTGGTCTGCGCTACTTTAACGTGTTTGGCCCACGGCAAAATCCTAAAGGCGCTTATGCCGCCGTTATTCCGTTGTTTATTGATGCCGCACTGCGCAAAGAAGTACCTACGATTAATGGTGACGGGGAAACCAGCCGCGACTTTACTTTCGTTGAAAACGCTGTGCAGGCTAACATCAAAGCCCTTTTTGCAGACGGAATAACCACCGCCGAAATTATTAATATCGCCTTTGGCGAACGTACCACCCTCAATGAACTATGGGAAAAAATAGGCGCTATCACCAATTTTGTAGTGCCTCCAACATATAAACCAGAACGTAAAGGTGACGTGAAACATAGCCTGGCAGATATCAGCAAAGCGAACCAGCTGGTAGGATATCAACCGGTATTTTCCGTTGCAAACGGACTGGAAATTGCGGTGAATTGGTACCGCGATAACCCAACTTTTTTCTAACAAAAAAGACACGAATAACAGCAAATAATATTTAAGCATTTTTCCGGTATAAATTTGTTATGACAGGCAATCGCACTTACCTGAGGGGATACTATGGCCATAAAAACATAGGAGACGACGTATTCTGTGTAGTGGCAGACTGGACTTTTAAAAATAAGTTCGGTCTCAGGAACACGCATGTGCAGGGTTTAGACCTGCCCCAACTGAAATATATACAGTCATCAAAGCTTTCTGCCAATAAATATATCAAATACGGGCAACTGTATATGGAAGCATTGAAAAGCAGTAATATTATTCACGTGGGCGGCTCTACATTCGGCGATGGCGCCAGGTCCATCGTAGATGTACGCAACATCTACCAGTATAAAAAATTATATGCACTCGGTATCTCCGTCGGCCCCTTTAAAACAAAAGCTGATTTCAACTACATCAAAAACTACCTGAACAAATTCAGATATGTATCGGTGAGAGATCAGCAATCCATGGATTATGTGCAGGAAATGAAACTGGAAAGCAAAGTGGAAAAGGGCTTTGATGTAGCTGCACTGTTGCCGCTCATCGGTAACGATACTTCCTATGTAACCCCGGAAGCTACCCCTGCTTCCGAAAACAACCGGAAAATAATCGGCATCAGCGTATGCAATTATGAAAAATATCATAACGGCAATCCACAGAAAGAACAGGAACGGGAACAACAACTCCTGCTGCTCCTTTCTTCCCTGCACGAAATGTATAGCGATGTTGAATTCAGATTTTTCATTTTTAACGCCAATGAACACGTAGGCGATAAACCGCTGACAGAGCGGATCATCAGCCAGGTGAAGACTTATAAAAAGGTGACCATCAGCCTCGTTGATTACGACAAGGATACGTTGGCCTTCTGGGATAATATGAAAAAATGTGATCTGTTCATTGGCTTCCGGCTGCATTCTGCGATTATGTCTTACATCGCAGAAGTACCGTTTATGCTGTTTGAATACCACACAAAATGTACAGACTTTCTCCATTCAGTAGGCTATAACCCGGCATACCAGGTAGCGTCGCTTACTGCACAGGACAAAGCCAGCAGAAACACATTGCTGGACGACCTGTTGCATAAAAGAGCAACGCTGGCTACCCTGCCACCAGCTACAGCTACGAATATCGTTTACAAAAATTTAGAAACATGCGCCAGTATCATTCAGCAGCGGTAGCAGATACTCCTGTAGCCCCAGCAACGCCGAAACCGGCCATGGTATCCATTAAAACGGATATTGACTATAGGAGCAACTATAAAACGAACCTCTTCAGCAATGTGATGATCTTTGTATTGAATATCATCATCGGGTTGTTATTGCCTTCCTTCTTTGTAAAATCATTGGGTGTAGCAGTATTCGGTATCGTATCTATTGGGTTGTCTTTATATTCCTACGTTAACATTATCACCATTGCTATCAATGGTTCTCTCTCCAGGTTCCTGATGATGGACATGCAACGCGATGATGTGGAAGGAATCAATCATACTTTCAATACTGCCTTCTGGACTCAGCTGGCCACCATTGTGGTGCTGGTGATCCCGGTGTTTTTAGGTTGTATTTTTTATGTAGACAAATTACTCAATATCCCTGCAGGATTAGTAAATGATACACGGGAGTTATATGTACTGATGAGTATCTCCTTTTCACTGCTCATCATTGCAGGTGTATTCACTGCCATAGCGAACGCCTATAATAAAGTATACCTGAAAAATATCGCAGACCGGATTGCCCTGCTAACTTATGCTATCCTGTCGCCCTGCCTGATCCTGGCGTTTGGCAAGTCTATTGTGTACATCGGCATTGCTTACGCCATCGGATCAGTGGCTACGTTATTTTACAGTATCCGGATATGGAAAAAATTATCACCTTATATCAGCATCTCTGTTAAAAGTTTTCGCAAAGCGAAGCTGAAAGAAATTTTTGGCCTCGGAGGCTGGCTGACAGTGAATCACGTGGCTACCGTATTATTCCTCAATATGGACCTCTTCATTATTAATATCTACCTCGGGCCTGCCGCCTCCGGAAAGTTTGCGGCGGTGATGCAATGGGGGGTATTAATTCGTGCATTGGGTGCCGTGGTATCGGGAGGAATTGGTACCGCACTGGTGTTGTTGTATACACAGGGTAAAACAGAAAAGATGGCGGAGTTGTCGCAGCGTATTGTCCGGCTGCTGGCCATATTCCTGGCCTTCCCGGTAGGTATCATCTGCTGTTTTTCCAAGTCTATTTTATATTTCTGGTTGGGGAAAGATTACGTAGTGCTTGCTCCCCTCATGAATACGCTGACACTGCACCTGATCGTGAATGTATCGGTAATTCCTTTACTCTCTATTTTCCAGGCATACAACAAAGCTAAAACACCTGGTATTGTTACATTGATATTGGGAGTGATCAACTTCGCGTTAAGCCTGGGACTGGTGAAATATACAGACCTGGGACTGTATGCAGTGGCGATTGCCAGCATGATCGTGCTCACCATGAAAAACCTGCTCTTTACCACCTGGTATGCCTCTCATTTGATGCAGGTAAAGAACGGCTATTTCAAAGCCTTGCTGCCTGGGATTCTTACGCTGGCAGTAATTGGTATACTGGGCACCGGTTGTTTATATTTTGTAAACCAGCATAATATTATCCAGGTGGGATTATCATTGGCAGTAGCAGGCGGTGGCGCAGCATTGATCGCCTATAGGTTTATCATTCCTGCAAACGACCGGCAATTTATCCTGGGAACATTTCTAAAAAAGAAAGCAGCATAGCAATGGCATATACACCTACATTTTCTGTGGTACTTCCGCTATATAACAAGGAAGAAAGCATTGGAAAAACCATTCAATCGATATTGGCGCAAACGTTGGGAGATTTTGAATTGCTGGTAGTTAACGATGGCTCCAAAGACAAGAGCCGGGAAGTAGTGGCTGCCATCGCAGATCCACGGATACGGATTGTAGACAAACCGAATGGTGGCGTATCGAGTGCGCGTAACACCGGTATCCGGGAGGCGAAGGCGGGCTACATTGCCTTTATTGATGGAGATGACTTATGGGCGCCGGATTTCCTGGCCACCATACAACAATTGATCACTAACTATCCTACCGCCAGCGTTTTCGCTACCGGCTTTGCAGGGATGACACGCAGTGGGGAGATCGGTAAAAAAAATATTGTGGCAGGAGGAGGTATTATCGGCAACTATTTCAAGCTGGTGCTCAATAATGCGGTGATCCATTCTTCTGCGGTTTGTGTGAAGAAAGAAGCATTCAGCAGCATATTGCCGTTTAATGAAAAAATTACCCATGGAGAAGACCTGGATGTGTGGGCACGACTGGCACAGCATTTCCAGGTAGCTATGAGCCCTGAAGTAAAATCTTATTATATACAGGACGCGGAAAACAGGGCGTCCGTGAGGTTGCCGGCGCCGGACAAGTCGCTGGTATATTACCTCAACACTGACAATGTGCAGGAACATTACCAGAAGAAATACTATCAGCAACTGATTGTAAGACGGGTAATGAAATACCTGCAGCATAAAAAGGTGAAGTGGGCTTTGGTAATTGCCAGGAAATACAACCACTTCCTGGGTATAGGGGATTATATTCATTTTACGCTAAGTTTTATGAAAAAAGGATAGGTGTAAATAATTTATGCAGGTATTTTTTTGGGAAGATATTGTAGGATACTTATTCGCTTTTTTTCTGGCATTGCTATATGTACTCAAGCTGGATATCAGGCGATGGAACGATAAGGGATTTGATAATCTCATTGTCGGTGTGATTGTGGCTTATATCGTCCTGGTATTTGGTAGCCGGTCGGCAGATGTGGGAAAAGATACGGCCGCCTATATTGATACCTTTAACCGGGTAGCGGGTATGGGTAATCTCACCCTGGCGCTACAGGGAGTGAAGGGCGACTTATTGTTTTATGTATTTACGTATATCTGTTCCCGTTTCTTCAGTGCCCAGATTTACCTGGCGTTGATGGTGGTGCTGTTGATGTGGCCGGTAACTGCATTTACTTACAGGATTACTGCTACCAAAAGATCATTGTTGCTATTGACCTTTGTGAGCTTCTTCTTTTTCCAGGCCATTGGTATCAATATCATCCGTAATGGTGTGGCGTTGGGCTTTACCATTCTGTACTTTGGGATGCACCGCAAAGAAGATACCTGGAAGAAAATACTCTGCGCCGTAGTGGCATCATTTTTTCACCTGTCGGTAGTCGCTATTTTCCTGGCTGACCTGGCCATCCGGAAAATAAAAGATATCCGGCTTTATTATGTGCTGCTGGCAGTGGTATCTGTAGCAGCCTATATGGGATTTGGATTTAACAATATTCCCTTTGTATCAGAACTGGTTTCACTGGATAGAATATCAGGCTATACTGATAACCTGAATGATTATAAAGTGGGCTTCCGGATTGATTTTTGGGCGTTCAATATGATTTTTGTAGTCATTGGGCACTTCGGTAACCGGTTAGAGCAAAACGAATTTTATACGAGGATTTTTAAGCTGTATCTCGTGATGACAGCCGTATTCTACCTTTGCTTTAACATTGCTTTTTCTGATAGATTCGGGTTATTATCCTGGATATTTATTCCGGTAATATTGTTTTACCCAATGTTGAAAATGCGGGCACCTGCGTTTAAACATTTTTATTACCTGATTTTTATTTTAGCCATGAAATTGTTTTCGATAACATTTTTTAAATAGAAAAACCGTCACTGACCATATCCAGTGATTGCGCATAGAAGAACCTAAATAATTAATGATGACTGAGAAAATATATCAGCGCCTGCCTGCTGTTTTCCAGAATGGCCTGGTGACCCTATTCGATGTGCTGCAATATAGAAAAAGGCATTCAGGAAACTATTCCAAATGGATGGAATATTATGAAGCCGCACGTAAGTTTGACCTGCCAAAACTCCAGCGGTTTCAGCTGGAAAAACTATTTGCCTTTGTGAATTTTGCCGCGCGGGAGTCAGTATACTATAAGCAAATATTTGCACAACTCGGTTTAACGGAAATCACCAGCCTGGAACAATTCCATCGGCTGCCCATACAGTCAAAGGAAGATATCCGCGCCAATATTGAATCCATCTATACCATCGGGAAGAAGCAAGCCATTCTTTCCAAAACAGGAGGTACTACCGGTAAATCACTGGAGGTACGGTTTACTTACGACGACATGCAAAACCGCTTTGCTACCCTCGACTTTTTCAGAAAAGGCTACGGCTACAAGCTGGGAAATAAGGTGGCCTGGTTTAGTGGTAAATCCCTGCTCACAGAAAAGGATACGGAGAAGAACAGGTATTGGAAATACGACTGGCGCTATAAAATCCGCTACTATTCCACTTTCCATATCAACGCCACTACAGCGAAGCATTATATCGACGACCTGAATAAACTGCAACCCTTGTATGCGGTGGGCTTTCCTTCCAGCATGTATGAAATTGCCAAATGGGGACTGGCCAATAACTATCAGCTCTCATACCGCATGCGGGCAATATTCCCCACGGCAGAAACGGTGATGCCGCATGAGCGCGAAGCAATTGAAAACTTTTTCGGCGGCACCGTCGTGAATCAATATGCCTCTTCGGAAGGAGCGCCGTTTATCCTCGAATGCACGCAAGGAAAATTACATATGGAACTGCTGACCGGTTATTTTGAAATACTGGACGATAAAGGTCAGCCGGCCAACGAAGGTGAACTGGTATTTACTTCTTTCACCACCCACGGCACACCGCTGGTACGCTATGCCATTAAAGACCGCATCAAGCTGTCGGCGGAAACCTGCACCTGCGGTAATCACAACCCGGTTGTAGAAAGCATCCAGGGCAGAATCAATGATTTCGTGTATTCGGAGGAGCGAGGAAAAATTAACCTGGGTAATATCTCCAACTGTGTGAAGTATGTAAAAGGCGTCGTGAAATTTCAGATCATACAAAATACTACAGATCATATTCAGCTGAAGATAGTAAGAGACAATACGTTTACGGATAAAGATGAGAAAATGTTCCTGCACGAATTAAGAGAACGGCTGGGAAACCGGATGAACATCGACGTCACCTATGTAAAGGAAATTCCCAGGGAGGCCAGCGGAAAGTATCGTATCGTAAAACAAGGGCTCATCGTATAAGGTAAGCGCTAAAATATTATGGAGATGAAAAAAGCACAACGGTTATTTATGGTGGTGAATGTGGACTGGTTTTTCCTGTCGCATAGGCTGCCAGTGGCGCTGGCAGCTAAAGCAGCCGGTTATGACGTAACAATTGTAACCTGCGATACCGGTAGAGGTAACGAAATAAAAAGCCATGGACTTAACTTTATAGATCTTCCTTTCAAACGGTCGGGTACCAATATCATGTATGAAATGAAATGTATCCGGTTGCTGCGGGAAGTGTACAGGAAACATAAACCGGATCTCTTACACCACGTTACCATTAAAGTGGCGTTGTATGGCAGTATTGCCGCCCGCCTGAGCCAGGCCGGCGGCGTAGTAAACGCCATCAGCGGGCTGGGGTACAACTTCACCGGCGATCGGAAAGGCTTTACCCAAAAGGTATTGCTGATGATGATGAAGTTTGGGTTTAAACAAAAAAATATGCACTTCATTTTTCAGAATGAAGATGATATCAATACCTTCAAATCATTGAACCTGGTGGAAGACAGGCAGGTAAGCCTCATCAAAGGGTCTGGAGTCAACCTGCAGGAGTTTACGGCTACTCCACTGGGGCCCGTAAATGGCAAAGTAAAGGTGGTACTGCCCGCCAGGATGTTGTATGATAAAGGGGTGATGGAATTTATTGAAGCCGCCAGGTTGTTGAAAAATCAACTACAGGATAAGGCAGAATTTATATTAGCCGGAGATGTAGATAAAGAAAACCTGGCTGCCATACCGCATGAAAAAATTCATGCGTTGATGGATGGAAATTACCTGCGCTGGATTGGTTTTCAAAAAGACATGGTGAGCCTGTTACAGGCGGCAGATATTGTGGTGCTGCCTTCCTACCGCGAGGGCTTACCCAAATCACTGATAGAGGCCGCTGCTATTGGCCGCCCGATTATTACCACAGATGTACCCGGCTGCAAAGAGTGTGTGGTAGATGGTTACAACGGGTTCCTGGTACCGGCGAAAGATGAACATCGTTTGGCAGAAGCTATGTTGGAGTTGATAAAAAACCGGGAGCTACAGGTAGAAATGGGGCAACATTCCCGCATACTGGCAGAAAAAGAATTCTCTATCGATAAAGTGATAAAGGAAACAACGGCTATTTACTCAGCACTTACCTTGAATTAATTATGGAAATCGCCATTACAGGACATACCGGCTTTGTCGGCAATTACTTACTCCAGGCCAATGCCGGCCAACATCTTTTTCATGGCATAGCCAGAACAAAGGATCACAATAACCCATTGCTGCAATCCTGCACCACCTGGGAGCAATTGTCGGTGGCAGACCTGGATAAAGTAACCGCCGTATTGCACCTGGCAGGGAAGGCGCACGACCTGAAGAATACCAGCAATGCGGAAGCCTATTTTTTAGTGAACCGTGATTTAACGATTAAAATATTCGATCTCTTCCTGCAAAGTAATGCCAGGGATTTCATTTACTTCAGCAGTGTAAAAGCAGTGGCGGACAAAGTAGAAGGCATTTTACAGGAAGACGTACATCCGGCTCCTGTTACGGCTTACGGGCAATCCAAGCAGGAGGCGGAAGCCTACCTGTTGTCGAAGCCGCTGCCTGCCGGAAAACGGCTGTTTATTTTTCGTCCCTGTATGATTCATGGGCCGGGAAATAAAGGAAACCTGAATTTGTTATATGGATTTGTGAAGAAAGGAATCCCTTATCCATTGGCGGCATTCCGGAATAAACGTTCTTTTTTATCTGTAGATAACCTGTCGTATATCGTGAACCGGGTGATCAGCGATGAAAGTATCACCTCCGGTGTTTATAACCTGGCAGACGATGAAAGTTTGTCTACCAACGAAGTGGTGCACATCATTTCCGGCACCTTGCAAAAAAAGCCCCGCTTACTGGCGCTGCAGGCCGGGTTGGTGAAGGCGATGGCCCGGGTGGGTGATGTGATGAAGCTTCCACTGAACACGGAAAGATTAAATAAACTAACGGAAAGCTACATTGTTTCGAACAATAAAATCAGGAAGGCTTTAGGCATCAGTGCGCTGCCGGTCAATGTAGCCGAGGGTTTACGTAAAACCATCGCCAGCTTTAGTCAGTCGTAATTTTTTAAGTATATGATGTACCTTATTTTAACCATACTCTTTTTTGTTGCTATGCTGGCTTACTTCGGTATTGCCCGGCGTTTTAATATCATTGACAAACCCAATGAACGTAGCTCTCATCAAACGGTGACCATCCGGGGAGGAGGCATTATATTCCTGGTAGCAGCCATAGCGGCAGTAGTACTGTATCCGCAAACTTTCTGGCCGGCTGCATTGGGCATGGGAATCATTGGCGGTGTAAGCTTTGTAGACGATATGTATAGCTTGCCCAACAAAGTACGCGTGCTGTTTCATTTTACCGCCGTTACGCTGATGTTCTATTACCTGGCAGCATTTTCTTTGTTCCCGGTATACGTAGTAGCAGCGCTTTATATATTGGTAATTGGTATTATCAACGCGTATAATTTTATGGATGGCATTAATGGTATCACTGGCTGTTACAGCTTGGTTACATTGGCCGCACTACAATATGTAAACTACCGGGAAGTAAGTTTTATAGAGACGGATATTATCTGGCTGCCAATGTTGGCCAGCGCTGTTTTCCTGGTGTTCAATTTCCGTAAAAAAGCGCTCTGCTTTGCAGGCGATGTAGGCAGTGTTACCATTGCTTTCTGGATTATTACCCTGTTGCTGAAACTCATTTTTATCACCGGCGATTGGAAATATTTATTGTTCCTGGCGGTTTACGGTGTAGATGCCAGTCTCACTATTATACATCGTTTATTGTTAAAGCAAAATATTTTCAAAGCACACCGGTTACATTTTTACCAGTTGCTGGCCAATGAACGTAAGCTGCCGCATCGGGCGGTGGCAGCGGGTTATGGCTTGTGCCAGTTGTTGTTGAATGCATTTATAATAAATAACCAGGCCTCGTTATTATGGACCTTATTAACGGTATGTGCACCGTTGATATTGATCTACGTATTAATAAAGCCTGCATTGATGAATACTAAAACTATTGGATGATATGAAGGAATCAATTGTTATTTATGGCGCTGGTGGCCATGCCAGCGTATTAACTGACCTGGTACGGGGTAATGGGGGAGAAGTGCTGACCTTGTTTACAGACCAGGAAGGCCATGCTTCTGCAGTACATTATGAAACATCGCTTTATCCGGATGCTCCATTGGTGATTGGTATTGGGAATAACCAGGCAAGGGAACGACTGGCGGCCAGTGTATCCCATAGCATTGCCTCGTTGTTTCACGCAGACGCCAGTATTGCGGCTGATGTCACTATAGGGGAAGGAACGGTAGTGCTGGCCAGGGCAGTGATACAATCCAACTGTAGCATCGGGAAACATGTGATCATCAACGCCGGTGCAGTAATAGATCATGATGCTGTTATCGGCGATTTTGTACATGTGGCGGCCAATGCTTATGTAGGTGGTGGCGCACAAATAGGCAGGGGCGCTTCTATTGGCGCAGGCGCTATTATCATGCGCCACGCGGTTATACAGGCTGGCTCCGTGATTCCGCCGCTAACGGTAGTGGCATAATATATGTTGCAATCACACGTATCAAAAATATTGTTTCATGAGAAGGTCTATTTTTTTTCTGTTAGTGGTATTGTTTATCGGCGGCTACGCCTGTGAGGGGCAGGGCAATAAGTTTGATTACAGGCCGTTGCCCAAAGCATACATAGCAGGGGATTCACCGGCATTCAGGCAGGAGGCTACATCGTTGATGGGCAAAGCATTTGACCTGACTACCTCGTTGCCGCCCGGTTATGTGAAAGATGGCTCTGTAGATTATACCAGCTACTTACAGGCAGGAATAGATAAACATGAAACGGTGGTATTCCCGGATTTCCCGATACTGATCAACGCAAAAGGCCTACAAATACATAGCAACAGCAACCTGGTTTTCAAGCCGGGCGCTAAATTATTACTGGCTCCTAATGATCAGGAACGTTATGCCATGTTAAGCATCACCGGTGTAGAAAATGTGAAGGTATACTACCCGGTGTTGGTAGGGGATCGCGACAAGCACCAGGGCAACAGTGGGGAGTGGGGCATGGGCATCGATATCCGCTCTTCACAAAATATCAGTATCATTCATCCTAACATCTCTAATTGCTGGGGAGATGGTATTTGCATCGGGCAATTAAAACTGAAAGACGTACGCCCGGATGTAAAAACATTCCCGGTACAAAATATAGCCATCTACAATGCGCAGCTGGATTACAACCGCCGCAACGGGATCTCGGTAGGATGTGTAAATGGCCTGAAAATCATACGGCCGGTGATCTCCAATAGTTACGGTACATCGCCTATGACGGGCATCGATATTGAACCTAACAGCAACCGGGATTTTGTGGATAATATAGAGATAGATAACCCGATCACCTTCAATAACGCGCAACATGGAATTTCGGTACATCTCAGCGCACTGCCGGGTCAGCAGGCAAGAGAAGTAAATTGCTCCATCAAAAATCATATTGATGATGGATCTCAGATAGGATTTTTTATTTCCGGGTATAAAGAAAAATATAATAACATCGCAGGTGTGCAACCACTCACCGGGAATATAGATGTTTCCAACCCGGTATGGAAAAATAATAAGATCCCTTTTAGAAACGGGAAGTCTAACGGATTTTCTCCCGCAGTAAAATTCAGTGGCGTGTCCGTTATGAAAACCAGCGCTGATGGCCGGACAGAGAAGAATAACAATTACATGATGGAGATGAAAAAATCGTTAACGCAGGAAAAAAAATTCAGTGTTCAATAATTCTTCTTTTAATAAATGATACATTTGCGTAATCATAATATATGTAGCGGAGTGTCTTTATAAAAGCAATAATTGAAAAACCGACGCGTTTAATTTTTTTACGAATTACTATCTATGAATAATTTGCTATGCTTCGTACATAGCCTGAAATCATGTGAGAAGAGCCATATCGAAAGACTATCAACCGGCCTGTATCTGTTACTGAGTAAAGCAGGGATCTTACTGTTGCTGCTGAGTATGGGTACTATCGTTTACGGCCAGGATATTCCTTTGAAAAATCCATCGCTGGAGGGAACTCCTGCGGAAGGAAGGGTACCTGTCTCCTGGATTAAGGCCGCAGGTACACCGGATATTCAGCCGGGAGTACATGCTATCAGCGTTCCTGCAGCTGATGGAAATACGTATATAGGTCTTCATGGTGGCGCCCAATGGGCGGAAGCCATTGCACAGGGAGCGGCGCTGAAAGGCGGACACACCTACCTCGTTTCCTTTGATCTCGCTTTTATTGCACATTACACCTACGATGCCTGTTATGGTAATCTCGCTATTTACGCAGGTAATACGCCGGAAGATTCTGCAGAATTACTGTGGAAGTCGGGCCCCTTCTACCATACCAGCTGGAGCCAGCACAACGCGGTGTTCAGTCCCTCGAAAGATTATAAATACATTTCTTTTTGGGCAGATGGAAAACTTCCCTGTAATAAAAGTGAACTGGGATCTACCATATTGATCGATAATTTTTCACCAACCATCAGGGAAGTGCCGCAGGTGGTGATTGCCGTACAATCTACCTGTAAAGGGATAAATACAGGGATGGCAACTGCCAGGGTAATAGGTGGCATTCCTCCCTATACGTATCTATGGCAGCCTGGCGGACAAACCACTTCTCATATTGAGCAGTTGGCCGCTGGTAATTATTCTGTGACCATTGCTTCTGCCAATGGTACCAGCACAACTGCGGCAGTAGTGGTGAAGGAAACAGATTTAAAAAGTGATATCACTACAGTGAGTTCTCCCTGTTACGGTGATAACCAGAATGAGATACAATTGCGTACCACCGGGGGAATGCCACCGTATCGGTATTATTTTAATGGTGCCACCACACCCAGCTATACGCCGCTGTTTAAGGAATTGCCACCCGGGAAATATAATTTGATAGTGAAAGATGAACAAGGCTGTGAAGACCCGCTTAACAACATTACACTCACGGAGCCTGCGCCATTGCAAATTGCCGCTGTTACCACAAAGGATATCAGTTGTGATGAAACCACTGATGGAAAAATAACCCTGCAAATGGCTGGCGGTACCGCGCCGTATGCTTATAAACTGGATCCCGGCAACTGGCAGCCGGAGAATATATGGTTACACCTGGATGAAGGGCATTATTATTTCGACGTCAAAGACCAGCATAACTGCGCCACGCATGGATCGGCGGGTATTATCAGGAACCATCGTAACTGCGCGGTATATGTACCCACTGCGTTTAGTCCTAACAGTGATGGCCAGAACGATTTATTCCGTGCAAGGGTAAACGATGATGTAACGGATTATAAAATGGAAGTCTACAACCGCTGGGGCGCCCTGGTGTTTCGGACTGCCGACCCCGAAGGCGCCTGGGACGGCGCACAACAGCCCATGGGCACGTATATATGGGTACTTGTATATACCGATAGCAAAAAGCAGGCGCGTAAACAAACCGGTAATTTAATGCTGGTCAGGTAGCGCTACAGCGTATGGTTCCTGAACGGATATTTTTCCAGTTCTTGTCGCAGCTTTTTATTTTTGCTGATATTACTGATGGCCTGCAGGTGTTTTTCGTGGTGCAGATCCGTGCCGATGTAATCGATCATATTTAATTCCATCAGCTTCTCTGCAGCCTGCTGAATATGTTTACCATAATACCCGGTAAGCGATAGCAGGTTTACCTGGAACAGGCAGCCCCATTGCTTATACTGCTGGTACAGCTCAAAATTTTTATGGCAATAGTTATATCGCTCCGGATGTGCCAACAGCGGGGTATAGCCTTGTGCTCCCAGGTCAAAAAGCCATCCATGTAATTGTGGGGGAGGCGACATAAAAGAAATTTCCACCAGCACCAGTTGCCCGTTGAGCGTAAGCAGGGGGGCTTTCATCAATGCCTCAAACTGCTCATCCAGGTAATATTCGGCGGCATAATGAAAGGGGAGGGTAATATTTCCGGCAGATAATGATTGCTGTACGGCTTCGTAAGGTGCGGTCATCGTATCCCGTGAATTAGGATAACGATCCATCATGATATGTGGAGTGGTAATAATTTTTTTTATGCCCAGGTGTTGCAGCTGCGCGATAAACTGTACAGCCGTAGCTACATCGGGTACGCCATCATCAATGCCAGGCAGGAGATGGGAGTGGAGATCTGTTGACATAAATGCCAACAGATCTTCGGGCAGTGGTGTTTCAGTATTTCTTTTTCGAAAAAATAGCATAATGGTTTCTCCCTAAAATAATGACACAAAATTTTGTGGTGCTATAACACAATCAGTGCCACAATTTCTTCCAGGAATTGTTGATCTGTTGTATCAAAATGAGAAAGATGTTCGCTATCTACGTCCAGGATGGCTTTTACTTCGCCGTCTCTGATTAAAGGTACTACTATTTCTGAACGAGAAAGGCTGCTGCAGGCAATATGTCCCGGAAATGCTTCTACGTCAGGAACAATGAGTGTGGCTGCCTGTGCCCAGCTGCTGCCGCATACGCCGCGGTTCTTACGGATACGTGTACACGCTACCGGTCCCTGGAAGGGTCCCAGCACCAGTTCATCTCCTTTTACCAGGTAAAATCCTACCCAAAACCAGCCGAACTGCTCTTTTAATGCAGCCGCCACATTCGCCAGGTTCGCTACCAGGTCTGGTTCTCCTTCCAGCAAACCCTTTATCTGCGGGATCAGAGAGGTATACTGTTCCGCCTTATTGCCCTGTATAATATGTAAGTCTTCTGCCATAATCGTTGTTGTTATACTGCAAAAGTCCGGAAATTTATATATATTTAGTATAGTAACCGTTAAAGTCACTGTTGTTAACCATTCAACCATTATTTAGCTACAAAGAGAGTTGTTTTTGGTAGTTTAGCCGTTTTTCCATCTGCCAGAAGCTTAATTAAAATATATTTGCGAGACTATGAAATCACCGGACGTAATTTTAGTGAACGAGCACGACGAAGCTATTGGTGCCATGGAAAAGATGGAAGCGCATTATAAAGGATTACTCCATCGCGCATTTTCCGTATTTATCATCAATGATGCCGGGGAAATATTATTACAACGCAGGGCGTTAGAGAAATATCACTCCCCGGGGTTGTGGACCAATACCTGCTGTAGTCATCCTTATCCGGGGGAATCTACGGCGGCAGCGGCTCATCGCCGTTTACAGGAGGAAATGGGTTTCGATTGCGACATGCAGGAAATTTTTACGTTTACCTATAGAGCGGAATTTGATAACGGGTTAACCGAACATGAATTTGACCATGTGTTGCTGGGGACTTATAACGGCAACATATCTCCGAATCCATCTGAAGTATGTGATTACCAATATTTGTCTTCCGCCCATATTATTGAATTAATGGAGAAGGACCCCGATTCATTTACCGTCTGGTTTCATCGTGCCTTGCCGTTGGTATTGCAGTATATGAATATCCCGATAAATGCCACCGGCGTTTGATTATTTTTTTGTTTAGCTATGCCAGTTAATTTTTACCAGGAGTTGTTTAGGAAGTAAAATTTTTCAGCACCTATCTGCCGGCTGCCTGACAGGGCAGTCCTTGCTATGCCATTTAGCTTTCCTGCCGGGAAAAGCCCGGTTATGCCTATGCTTTTTTAGTACCCTCAATAGTTAACTATTAAAACCAAAGACACATGACAACCATTCACATGCCTGATATCAGGTATCCCTTCCCCTCTGGTATTAACCAACATGTCAACGAAGCCCAGGACCACGTAGCTGCCTGGGTAGCCTTTCACGGATTGCTGTCTACCGAAAAAGCCTGGCAGCGTTTTCACAAAGCCCGCTTTGCCTGGCTGGCTGCCAGGGCTTTCCCTAATGCAGCCCTGCATGAGCTTTGTATTATAGCCGATTTCAACACCTGGCTCTTTATTTTAGATGACCAATGCGATGAAGCCTCCGCCGGCCGTAAAGCCGACTACCTTAAAAGTATCATGGCCGGATTCATGGATATCCTGCAATCCAACCGGCTGGTAACACCGGAAACTGGTGGTGCTTTACCCGCTGCCCTGAGCAGTATCTGGGAACGTATGCGCGTTATCGGTAGCCCTGCCTGGCGCATCCGCTTCATCCGCAGCATGGACGACTATTTCAGGTCCTGCATCTGGGAAGCGGAGAACCGTGAAGCCGGGCTGGTGCCTTCTGTGGAAGACTATATTCACATGCGCCCCTTTACCGGCGCCCTTCTCGCGGATATTGAAGCCATAGAAATCATCGAAAAAATTTATCTCCCCCGTACCATTATTGAACAACCTTTGCTACAACGCATGATACAGGCCTGTAATAACATCGTCTGTTGGTCCAACGACCTGTTTTCATGCACCAAAGAAGCGCGCCAGGGTGATGTACACAACCTGGTGCTCGTATTGCAACACCACCGGCAACTGAGCTTACAGGAAGCTATCAACCAGGCCGCCCGCATGCACAACGAAGAAGTAGCCATTTTTGTGACCCTGGAAAAGCTGTTACCGCTAAAAGGAGATGAAAGGGATTATGAGCTGCTCCGTTATGTATCCGTACTACGGTCATGGATAACCGGTAATTTCGACTGGAGCGTGAGTGATACCGGCCGCTATGGCCTGGCAGCGCAGGAAGTGGCAGTGGCGTAGCAGAAAGCAGAAAGCAGAAAGCATAAAGCAAAAAGCTATTGTGGAGTATGATCAACGCGAATAATATATCCGCTGCGATCATACTCCACAATAGCTTTTTGCTTTATGCTTTCTGCTTTCTGCTCCTTTCTATTAGCCTTCCGGCCCACCAGAATGAAATAGCCAGTATTCCGAAGAAAAGCCCCTTATTTGTATGATCCCAGAGATATTCGAAGTAACGGGTATACAGATCCAGTAAAAGAAAAATAACGCCCAGGTCGCGTAACAGGTCGTCCTTCATTCGGATGCCCAGCAGCAGTATGCCCACACACAGCGCGGTATAAATAATCACCCATTGCAATAAGTGTATTTGCCGCAACTGCTGCCATTCATCCCAGGTGCCACAGTTACCAAAGATAGAGATGAGCCAGCCTGAAATAATCAGTAGCAGCCAGCCGCCGCTCCAGGTAATATGTTTCACCGGGGTATAGATGTTTAGTGGACGTAATATCCAGGCAACACCCACCAGCAGCGCCCCTAATAACGCCATGCGGCAGGGGAGGTTCATGCCAAGGAAATAGGCAGCATCGTCGGTGAGATAATAAGTAAGCTTTACATAAGCCGGTACCAGGCATAAAAGTGTGGCAATCCACATCAGCCTGGAGTACAGCGTAATGCCCAACACGCCAAAACAAGCCGTGGCCAGCAGCCAGAAAGCACCGTAGTTGCCGTTGAGGTAACTGACGCTTTTGCCCAGGTATACCACGCTGACGCCTATACTGAGTATGGGCAACAGCCAGAAAAGTTCCCGGTTAAAAGAAAACACCGGCTGCCGCTTGTTGCGGCGCCAGCCCTCGTAACATAAAAAGATGGTCAGCCCCGCAAACAGTAGTGCAATCACGCCATCTGTGAGCGAAAATTTCTTCCGGATAATTTCTATCCACTTCTCGTCCAGTACCAGTGAGCCGAAAGCCATCAGCGCACAGGAAATGGCGGCAATGAATATATACAGGGTAATGGTTTGCCAGTCGTTATTCACCACCTTATAGCTCTCCTGCAGCCTGCCGGCCTGCTCAGTAGTAATCAGTTGCTCTTCCTCCCACTGATGAATAGCACGACGGAGCAATTGCGCTTCCCTTTTATCCAGTTCCATCATAAGCTACGGTTTCAGTTATTCGCCTCCACTTTGTGTACCAGGCGAAGGGTATTGCGTTTTTTTATTTTTAAACGGAAATAATTAAACAAACCCAGCACCGGGATAACCATATAACTGACACGCTGGTACGCAGTATTCTCAGGGTACAGGAAATAGGTCATGGCAATACAGGTAAAACCCGTTGCCGCCGTGAGAAATCCATATTTACAGCGCTGGTACAACAACTCTTTCTCCGTGTGATGCCCTGGCACCGACAGTTGCGGATTTTTCTGAAACACATAGTAACTGATCCAGAATAACGCCGCCAAACATCCCGTCAGGTTACAGAGGTAGATAAAGAACGGTAGCATAAAATGAGCAGACGTATGCAAAATCGCCGAAGTAGAAAATGGAAACGATACAATAAAAAATAAAAAGAAAAGATTGCGATGAATCAATCCTTCGTTGTAATTTTGAAGAAAGCGGCATAAATGAAGATGCCGGACCCAAAAATTTCCAATAAATACAAAGCTGGCGGTAAAGGTCAGAAACTCAATAGCAGTCGGTCTTAGCAAATCCCAGTAACCACTGGCAGGCATTTTTCCCGGTAAAGCAGGCAATTTGATTTCAATAATCAATAAAGTAATGGCAATAGCAAATACCGCATCACTGAACAGGATTAATCGCTCTAACTCAAACTCACGATGAAAGGGTTTGGGTTCTTTTATAACGGACATAGACATAGTTAACAATAACTTTTTTGAAAGATACGAAAATAGCTATTAGCCAACCGTTATTAGCTATTACGATGCACCCCGTCCCGTTTGCGTTCCCGTGGCCGCAAAAAGGGCACAACCTTTTTACCTGTTCGTTGTTAAGTATTTATCAATCATCATATACTTTCAAAGTAATAAGTATGCATTGTCGTTTTTTTCTTTTCACCCTTCTTTTACTACCAGGAATAACAGCTTACGGGCAGGCAGATACGACCCAGCCTGGCAGCTATGCTTTTAACCTGGTGAATTGCATACAATACGGACTGGATCATCAGAACGATGTGGTAAATGCCCGGCTGGATGTACAATTCTCCCAGGAGCAGATAAAAGAAGCTACCGGTAAGTTTTTGCCCCACGCAAACGTCAATGCAGGGCTGATAGACAACATTAAACTACAAACTTCCCTGATTCCCGATCTCACCGGTGCAGACCCCAACAAAAGAACCCCCGTGCAGTTTGGTACCAAATGGAATTCTTCTGTTACCGGGCAGGTAGATCAGGCCATCTTTAACAGCGATTATTTCCTGGGCCTGAAAGCTTCTCATGTGTATGGTGACTTATCGAAAAAGGCGTATAAACGTACAGAAATAGATACCAAAGTGGCCATCACCAAAGCCTATTACGCGGTGCTGGCCAATGAAGAAAATATCCGCCTCGCCAAAGCCAATATGGCCCAGCTGAGCAAAACCCTTTCTGATACCAAAGCCCGCTATGAGGTGGGAGTGGCAGAACGGGTAGACGTAGATCGTATCCAGGTATCCTATAATAATGTGGTGACAGATATAGAAACACAGATCCGCGTTCTCGTATATACGATGCAGTTATTGAAGTTCCAGATGGGCATGCCGCAGGAAGCAAAACTCACACTCACCGAAACCGTACAGGACCTGAATGTGGATGCATATGTAGCGGATACCATCGACTACCAGGTACAGGACAGGATTGAATACAGCATCCAGCGTACTCAGATTGCCCTGAATGAACTGAGCCTGAAAAGCAAGAAGATGGGCTATCTTCCTACACTAAACGCCTATGTAAACTATGGCTTTAATTATTTCTCCCAAAAATTCGGCGACCTGTATAAAACCGGCTATGGCGCGTCAGCACTTGGACTAACACTTTCCTGGCCCATATTTACCGGTACAGAAAGACTCCACCAGATCCGGGAAGGAAAAATTACTTTAAAGAAGTCGCAAAACGACCTGGACTATCTCGGCCAACAAATTAAGGTAGAAGTAGCCAATTCAAATACCCAATATCTCAATAACAAATCCCGGTTTGTAACGCAGAAAACCAACATGGGCCTTACGCAGGGAATATATGACCGCATTGTACTCAAATTTGAACAGGGCGTAGCTACCAGCCTGGATGTGACTTCCGCGGAAAGTGAGCTGAAACAGGCGCAGGTGGATTATGTGCAGGCCCTGCTCAATACCCTGATCAGCAAAACAGACCTGGATAAAGCCATGGGCAAAATTAAGTAAGCAGTTAGCTTTTTTGTATTCGTAATTCGCAATTAATTTCTCATATGTATCTAGTAAACTACAAGCGGAACTTTTACGTGGCAGGTATGATACTCTGTGTGGCCTGTGGCAACAGCAAAAAGCAACAGCAGGCCGGGATGATGGGAAAGATGAAACCAACGGTAGTAGCCGCTGAGGTGGTGCCTGCCGTGTATACCGTAGCCGAGAAATTTCCGGCTACCCTCATGGCCCACGATGTGGTGGAACTCCGCCCGGATGTTTCCGGCTACCTGGAAGCCATCCGCGTGCCCGATGGCAGCAATGTGACCAAAGGACAACCCCTATATGATATAGACCGGAGCCGCGCCGCCGCTGCATACGGCCAGGTGGCCGCCAGTCAGCAACAGGCAGAAGCCGATCTGGCCCAAAAGAAAAAGGACTATGAAAGGTATAAAACCCTGCTGGACCACGACGCCATTTCCAAGCAAACCGTAGATCAGGCCTATACCGCCATGATCTCCTCACAAGCCAACCTGGCCGCTGCAAAGGCCGCAGTAGCCAAAGCCGGTACTGATGTGAACCATGCCGTGGTGAAAGCACCGGTAACCGGTAAAATAGGAATCGTACAAATCAAAGTAGGTGATATCGTGAATGCCGGTCAAACCCTCATCAACACCATCGTGAACGAACATCCCATGTTTGCAGATATGGACATTCCACAGGCCCGCCTGCCGGAATTCCTCCGCATCCAGAAAGGTCAGGGCGATGAGAAATTCTTTATCCAGTTTGGTGATGGTACCCGCTACGGAGAAGAAGGAAAAATTCTCACCATCAACAATATTGTAGATGCACAAACCGGTACGGTCAGGGTGCGCCTCGTATTCCAGAATAAAGACGGCATGCTGAAATCAGGGATGAGCATTGTAGTGGTCATGCAATATGGCACACCCGCTACCCAGCTCGCTATTCCCGCGAAAGCAATTATCCAGAATCTCTCTGAAACCAGTGTATACACGCTTACCAGGGATAATGTGGTAGCGCCCAAAGATATTGTGCCCGGCGCTATTACAGATACCATGCTGCTGGTACTCAATGGCCTGAAAGCCGGCGACCGTATCGTAGTGGAAGGTATACAACGGGTGAAACCCGGTGACACCGTAAATGTTGCAGGAGCAGCAGGAGCAGGCGCGGCAGGAAAACAATAATAATAAATCACTATCACAGTATGATCTCAAAAACCTTTATAGAGCGTAAGAATACTACTATCGTAATTGCTATCATAATTGTGATTGTAGGGCTCATCTGCATGTTTAACCTTCCCATTGCACAGTTGCCGGATATTGCACCACCAGTAACGGATGTAAGGGCCAATTATGTGGGCGCCAACTCCACCACGGTAGAAGAAACAGTGACCACGCCCATAGAAAACCAGGTAAACGGTACGCCCGGCGCCATGTATATACAGTCTGTGAGCGCCAACGATGGCTCCATGAGTATTACTGTCACCTTTAATCTCGGCACCAACCCTGATATCTCTACACTCGACGTACAAAACCGCGTGAGCCTGGCGCTGCCCAGTACCCCCGATGAAGTACGGCGTGTAGGCGTTACGGTGAAGAAGCGCTCCAACGATATGTTAATGGTAATTGCGCTCAATTCGCCGCAGGGAAGACACTCCCGCGAGTTTCTCGATAACTACCTCAACATTTACCTGAAACCTGAATTAGCGCGCATTGTCGGAGTAGGGGATGTGAACGCCTTCTCACAGGACTATAGTATGCGCATCTGGCTCAATCCCGATAAGATGGCCGCCCTTGGCCTCACTGCGGGCGACATTGCCAGGGCCATTACCGAACAAAACCAACAGGTGCCGGCAGGTAGCGTAGGTGCTCCACCTATGGGTAAACAACAGGCATTTGAATATACGGTAAGTGTAAAAGGCCGCCTCGCCACTTCTGAAGAGTTTGGCAACGTGGTAGTGGCCACCAGCAAAACCGGTAGCCTGGTAAGGCTCCGGGATGTTGCCCGCATCAACCTCGGCTCTTTTACCTATGCTATCGACGCAAAAGCAGATGGTAAAACCGGTAGCGGCATGGCCATTTATCTCTCTCCCGGCGCCAATGCCCTCGACGTAAACGACCGGGTAATGGCCAAGATGAAAGAAATGGCAAAGAATTTTCCGGAAGATGTGCAGTGGCTGGTACCTTTTGAAACTACGTCCTTTGTGCGGATCTCTATTGATGAAGTAATCCAGACATTTATTGAAGCCATGGTGCTGGTGATCATCGTGGTATTCGTGTTTCTTCAAAACTGGCGTGCTACCCTCATTCCCATCCTGGTAATTCCTATTTCCCTGATTGGAACGTTTATATTTTTCCAGCTATTGGGCTTCTCCATTAATACCCTCACCCTGTTCGGCTTCGTGCTGGCGATCGGTATTGTGGTGGATGATGCCATTGTGGTGGTGGAGGCGGTGCAGCATCATATTGATGCAGACCTGATGTCGCCGCGGGACGCCACTTTCAAAGCTATGTCGGAGGTACAGGGACCGGTAATTGCCATCGCCCTCATCCTCGCAGCCGTGTTTGTGCCAGTGGCCTTCATTCCTGGTGTGAGCGGACGCCTGTACCAGCAGTTTGCATTAACGATCGCATTTTCGGTGCTATTGTCCGCATTCCTGGCCCTGACGTTTACGCCCGCATTAACGGCGATCTTACTGCGGCCCGCACATCTTACCCAAAAATCCCATGGGCTCAATAAACTCTTCTTTAAGTTTAATGAATGGTTTGGCAGGGTTACCAATCGTTATGGAAAAGCAGTGATGTTTTCTATCCGGAAAACACCGGTAGTGCTCATTATCATGGCCGGCATTTTTGTGGCAGCCTTCTACTTATTCAAGAAAACACCGACCACCTTCGTGCCCCAGGAAGACATGGGCGCTTTGTTCATTGCACTGGAACTTCCCGAAGCGTCATCTACGCAAAGAACCAAAGAAGTGGTGGCGGAAGTCAGCGATATTTTAACGAAAGACAGTGCCGTAGCGCACTTCTTCGGTATCACTGGTATCAACTTCGTGGCCAATGCCACCAAGCCCAATTCTGGTACCTTCTTCGTAAGTCTCAAGCCGTGGGATGAACGCTATAAACATGGCGATAATATCAACGCAGTGTTAGGCCGTATCCAAATGGCCACCATGAAAATTATTGGTGCCAATATTATCTGTATCCCTTCTCCAACACTGCGTGGACTGGGTACTTCCGGGGGCTTCTCGTTTATACTGGAACAACGCAGCAACCCGGATATCAACCAGTTCCTGCAGGTGATGGGACAATTCCTGATGGCTGCCAACCAGCGGCCGGAAATTGCGCGGGCATACGCTTTCTTCAGCGCCAATACGCCACAGTTTAATGTGGAAGTAGACCGCGATAAATGTAAACAACTCGGTGTAGCCGTGAGCGATGTATTCAATGCGCTGCAAACTTTCCTGGGTGGATTGTATGTAAACGACTTCACCAAATTCAGCCGCAGCTTCAGGGTGGTATTACAGGCCGATTCCATGTATCGTACCAGCATCAATAACCTGAGCACCTATTACGTCAGGAATAATACGGGATCGATGGTGCCACTCAGCGCCCTCATCACCACGAAAAAATCTGCCGGTGCCCCCGTGATCAACCACTTCAACCTGTATCGCTCCGTGGAAATTGATGGGGATAGTAAAATGGGCTATAGTAGTGGTGACGCTATCGAGGCATTGAAAGAAGTAGCTGCCAAAACGTTGCCGGAGAACTTCGGTTTTGAGTGGGCCAACGTATCGCTGCAGGAAATTCAGGCGGGTAACAGCAGTGTCCTGATTTTTGCTTTGTCTATCCTGTTCGTATTCCTGCTGCTCACTGCCTTATATGAAAGCTGGTCGGTGCCCTTTTCGGTGCTGCTGGCGGTTCCCATTGCGTTATTCGGCTCTATCCTGGCGCTGTCGCTTACAAAGCAGGCCAACTCCGTATATTCCCAGATAGGTTTGATCACCCTCATTGGTTTGGCTGCGAAAAATGCCATCCTGATTGTAGAGTTCTGTAAAGAACGTGTTGACAGGGGGATGCCTTTGCTGGATGCTACTTTAGAGGCAGTAAAATTGCGTTTGCGCCCAATTCTCATGACTTCCTTCGCCTTCATCCTTGGCGTGGTGCCCCTGTGCCTCGCGAAAGGCGCTGGTGCCGCTTCCCGTGTTAATATAGGCTTTACCGTAGTGGGAGGGATGCTGGCCGCTACGCTGCTCGGTATTTTCACTGTACCGGTGTTGTATGTACTCATCACCAAGATGGCTTACGGTAAGAAGAAACTGGCGGATCTGGAAGCACATGGTAATGAAGACAAGCAACCTAAAGGTTTAGGAGAATAACCTTAACTTCAGCACCATGAAAAATACCGAACGTTTCAGCACCCGGGTGGATAATTATGTAAAATACCGGCCACATTACCCTGTGGCCATTATTCCTTATCTGGCCACTGCTACCGGCTTAACTCGTGCTACCATTGTAGCGGATATTGGTGCCGGCACAGGTATCTCTGCCCAGCCTTTCCTGGATAATGGTAATAAGGTATATGCCGTAGAACCCAATACAGAAATGAGGGAGAAGTCAGTACAGTTGTTGCAGCGCTATCCCGGTTTTTCTGCACTCGCCGGTTCTGCCGAGCATACCACCCTGCCGGATGCTTCTGTAGACCTCATTGTAGCAGGTACTGCTTTTCATTGGTTTGATCAGGCTGCCACGGCTGCAGAATTCCGGCGCATTGGCCGTAAAGATGCTTACGTGGTGCTGATGTGGAACGTACGGCAGGCAGAACTGCCCTTTGAGAAAGGCTACGAAAAACTCCTGCACCAGTTTGGAACCGATTATAAAGATATGCAGCACAGAAACGTTGGTGCGTCGCAGTTAGCCGGCTTTTTTCAACCCGGCACCATGCAGGAGAAATCGTTTCAGAACGCGCAGATCTTCGATTTTCCTGCGCTGAAAGGCCGGTTGCTGTCATCGTCTTACGCGCCCGAGAAAGGCCATCCCGTATATGATGACATGATAAGGGCGCTCGAAGATTTGTTTGAGAAGTACCAGGAGCAAGGCATGGTGAAATTTCACTATGAAACTATGTTGTATATAGGGAAAGTATAGCCATTAGCTTTTAGTAAAATGCAGCGAAGATCATATTATGTGATCTTCGCTGCATTTTGCTAAAAGCTAAAAGCTATACTATACCAGACTGTTATACAATATCTCTACCGGATGCAAGGCTTTCACGCCGGTACCATCTTTTACCTGGTGCCTGCAACTGGTGCCAGGCGCGGCAATAATAGTGCCCTCCGCCGCATTGCGCACGGCCGGAAATAATACCATTTCACCAATTTGCATACTCAGGTCGTAGTGTTCTTTTTCGTAGCCAAAAGAGCCCGCCATACCGCAGCAACCGGAAGGGATTACCTCTACGGAATAGTTCTGTGGCAGCGATAACATCTTTTTGCTGTGCAGTGCAGACGACAACGCCTTCTGCTGACAGTGGCCATGCAGCTTAATATGTTGTTTGTTGCTGGTAAATTGTGCGGCTGTGATATGTCCTTTATCTGCTTCCGCGGCCAGGAACTCATCAATCAGGAATACATGCTTCGCCAGTGCTTTGGCTTGTGTACGCAGATTTTCCCGCACCAGGTCCGGGTATTCGTCACGGAAGCTCAGGATGGCAGAGGGTTCTACACCCAACAGCGGAACGTTATCGTTGATAACGTTGCTGAATATACGAACATTGTTTTCTGCATAATCCCTTGCTTTCCGGAGCAGTCCTTTCGACATATAAGCGCGGGCGCTTTCCGGGTGGTCGATCATTTGTACGTCGTAGCCCAGGCGGTGCAACAGTTGCACCGCTTTGATACCAATAGCGGTATCGTTATAATTGGTGAACTCGTCACAGAAAAGGTACACTTTTTTGTTACCGGCAGCGCCTTGTTTTTCCTTCGGCCATTTTTCGTTGAACCATTTCCGTAAGGTGGTGCTGTAAAGGCCAGGCAATGAGCGTTTGGCGGCAAAGCCGGAGAACTTACGGATGATGCTTCCCGTGAAGTTGTTATTGATCATTGCATTATATACCCCTGGCGCAATGGCGGCCAGTGCAGATAATTTGGAGTAATTGCCGATCATTTTTGCGCGCAGCGGTACACCGTTGGCATCGTAGTAATGCTGCAGGAATTCCATTTTCAGTTTGGCCATATCCACGTTGGACGGACATTCCGATTTACATCCTTTACATGCCAGGCACAGATCCAGTACATCATAAATTTCTTTATGATCGAAGCGGTTTTCTTTGGGGCTATGTGTCAGGAATTCGCGGAGGATGTTGGCCCTGGCGCGGGTGGTATCTTTTTCATTCCGGGTAGCCATGTAGCTGGGGCACATGGTACCACCACTCAGTTGCGTTTTGCGGCAGTCGCCGGAACCGTTGCACTGTTCGGCATGTTGCAGCATGGTTTGCTGTGGGAAATGGAAAATAGTATTGATGGCCGGCACCTTTTGTCCCGGTTCGTAGCGCAGCATGCTGTTCATAGACGGTGTGTCTACGATTTTGTTGGGATTGAAAATGTTTTCAGGGTCCCAGGTATATTTAATTTGCCGCAGCAGTTCGTAGTTTTTGTCGCCCACCATCTGTTTAATAAACTCGCCGCGCAGCCTGCCATCGCCGTGTTCACCGCTGAGAGAGCCATGATACTTTTTAACGAGGGTGGCAATTTCTTCGGCAATTTTACGGAACAAATGGTTGCCTTCTTCCGTTTTCAGGTTGATGATCGGGCGCAGGTGTATTTCACCACTGCCGGCGTGGGCGTAGTGAACGGCGTAGAGATTATATTGTTTGAGGATGTTGTTGAAGTCGCGGATAAAGTCTGGTAAATCTTCCACTGCTACGGCGGTATCTTCAATTACCGGTACGGCTTTTTCATCGCCGGGCAGGTTACTGAGCAGGCCCAGACCAGCTTTACGGAGTGCCCATATTTTTTTACTGTCGTCGCCAAAGAGGAGCGGGAAGTGGTATCCCAGTCCGGCGGCGCGCAGCGTGGCTTCCAGCCTGCCGGCGATCTCCACTACTTCTTCGCGGGTATTGCGGCAAAACTCTACTACCAGGATGGCACCGGGATCGCCTTGTACGAAGAAACGGTTTTTACTTTGTTCGATGTTGTCTTTGGTACATTCCAGGATGTAGTGGTCAATCAGTTCGCTGGCGCTGGGTTTGTATTCCATCACCAGGATGTTGGCGCGGAGCGACTCATCAACATTATTGAAGTGGATGCACACCAGCCCTGTTTCTTTTGGAGGTAGGGGATCTACATGCAGTTTTATTTCTGTGAGAAAGGCCAGGGTTCCTTCAGAGCCGGCGATCAGTTTACAGAAGTTAAAGTCTTCTGTACCAGCGGTGAAAGGGTTGGTTTCCAGCAGCATGTCTACCGCATAGCCGGTATTGCGGCGGGGAATGCTTTTCTTGGGAAACTCTTTCCTGATTTCACTTTGGTAGTTATGATTGCTAAGGGTGCTCCGGATTTGCTGATAGATCTTTGTTTCCAGCGTATCGGGGCCTTCGCATTTCCGGTGGAAGGTGTCGGCATCCATGCTGCCGAAGGTCACTTCTTCGCCGTTACTCAGCAGGGCTTTTACTTCCAGCAGGTGTTCGCGGGTACTGCCATATACCACGGAATTGGAGCCGCAGGAGTTGTTGCCCACCATTCCGCCTATCATGGCGCGGTTGGCGGTGGAAGTTTCCGGACCGAAATAGAGGCCGTGTGGTTTGAGGAACATATTCAGTTCATCGCGGATCACACCGGGTTGTACGCGTACCCAGCCTTCTTCTTTATTCAGTTCTAATATATTGGTAAAGGTGCGGGATACGTCGGTAATGATGCCGTTTCCCACTACCTGTCCGGCTAACGAAGTACCGGCGGTACGGGGTATGAGCGACGTTTTATTTTCCCGTGCAAAGCTGATCAGTGTTTTCAGATCATCGATATGCTGTGGAATAGCTACTGCCAGCGGCATTTCACGGTATGCCGACGCATCAGTGGCATAGAGTGTTCGCATGGTATCGTCTGTATAAAGCTTGCCTTCCAGTTGCTGGGCCAATTGCTCTAGCTTGTCGCGCATCATTTTATGTACCGGTTTTGAAAGGGCGAAATTAATATTTCAGTCCGGCTTTTTTCGGTTTTTTCTCCCGCAAAGGCGCAAAAGGGGGAAAGATGCAAAGGGTGTTTATTTTTTGGCCACTTTGCTGCTTTTGGCTTTGGCAGGCACTTTCACTGGTTCGCCCTTAGCCGCTTTGCTGCTTTGGGCTTTGGCAGGCGCTTTAGCAGGTTCGCCCTTAGCTGCTTTGCTACTTTTGGCTTTGGCAGGCGCTTTCACAGGTTCGCTTTTAGCCGCTTTGCTGCTTTTGTCTTTGGCAGGCGCTTTCGCAGGTTCGCTCTTAGCTGCTTTGCTACTTTGCGTCTTTGCGGGCGCTTCCCCGGTCACAAACACCGGCTTCTTTACTGGTATACCGCATACCGCCTCGAATTTTTCCGTCATATACAGCGCCAGTTCCGGCGAAGTAGCCTCATCATGCATGTGCATGAAAAAATACACTTCTTCCAAACCGTTGTCCAACCAGTATTTGATACGGTTGGCCCAGTCGTCGATACGGGTATAATCCGTTGGGTGCAGGCTGTTGCCCACAAAACGGATAAATATTTTAGGAACGGTTAAGTGCATGTGGGCAATATCTCTGCGGCCGGCAGTGTCGGTAATAATGGCGCCAACATTAAGCTCCAGCAGTTTATCGAATAGTTCTATCCGTACCGCTTCATCTTCAAACCATTGCGGGTGGCGTAATTCCACGAAAAACTGGAGGTCCTTCGGCAGGGAAGCCAGGTACTGGTATAAGTTATCCCGCCTGGCAGGGCTAAACTTGTCGCTTAATTGCAGGAAGATAGGTCCCAGGTGCTCTCCGAACGTCAGTACGCCCTCCAGGAAGGACGTGGTTTTATCGCCTGCATTGATCAGGGTGCTGAAATGGCTGATGCTTTGAGGTACCTTGGGGCAAAACTTAAAATCCATCCCGGCGGCTTTGGCGTCCCATTTGGCAATGGTGGGAGGGCCATAGATCTGGTAATGGGTAGCGTTGAGCTCTATGCTGTTGAAGTGTTTCACATACTCGCCCAGGAAGTCGGCTTCTTTGGTGCCTTTGGGATAAATTTTCCCGATCCATTCTTTACGGCCCCATTTAGCGCAGCCCAGCCAGGCCTGGGGATTTTTTACCCGCTTGCCTTTTAATACCTTCTTATTAAATACAGGTTCGGCAGGCAGCTTAAAGTCGATCTCTGATAGTTCAGGAGTAGAAACGCGACCAAAATCCATAACTGGTATGTTTAGAGGATGAACACATGACAATAGTGATTACAAATATATAAAGCATAAAGCAGAAAGCAGAAAGCAAAAAGCTATTGTAGCGGATGATTGAAGCGAATGATGAATGCGGATGAGCGGAGCGGATTTCCCCGATTAGATTGATTATGCCGATTATCAGCTTATATTTCCCTAAATCCTGCCCACAAACAAAAATTCGCTCCAATCATCCGCTACAATAGCTTTTTGCTTTATGCTTTCTGCTTTCTGCTCTATAAAATAAATTCTGCCTGTCCCTTTGTTTTCTTGTTTTTACACTTTAACTTAATAAAGCATTATCAATTATTTAGCATGGAGATTTTACACATTAGCGCGGAATGTTACCCGGTAGCCAAGGTAGGCGGACTAGGTGATGTGGTGGGAGCTTTGCCCAAATATCAGCACCAGTTAGGAAATTTTGCCAAAGTAGTGGTTCCTGCTTACCGGACCAAATATTATGATACCCATGAATTCGACGTGGTGCACCAGGCGGGCATGTGGCTGGGACACAACTGGTATCATTTCAATGTATTGAAAGAACGCAGCAATGAGCTGGGATTTGACCTGTATCTTGTGGATATTCCCGGCCTGCTCGACACTCCGGGCGTATATGGATACCCCAACGATACCGAACGTTTCCTGGCCTTCCAGGTGGCGGTGCTGGACTGGATCAACGAATGGCAGCACCAGCCGGATGTGATCCATTGCCATGACCATCATACAGGGTTGATCCCTTTCCTGATGAGCTATGGTTATAAATATGGCCGCTTAAAAGAGATCCCTTCGGTACTAACTATTCACAATGCTCAATACCAGGGCCAGTTTGGATGGGATAAGCTATACCTGATCCCTTCTTTCGACCTGTGGAAGTCCGGTCTGCTGGACTGGGGCGGTGCCATTAACCCGCTGGCCGCGGCTATCAAATGCGCATGGCGGGTTACCACAGTATCTCCCGGTTATATGGAGGAACTGTTTGGCAATGCCAATGGTCTCGAAAGTCTCATTAGCCAGGAAAAGGCCAAGATGGTAGGCATTTTGAACGGCATTGATACGCAGGTGTGGGACCCCGCTTCAGATCATATGCTGGTGCAAAACTATGATGAGGATACCGTGGATGCCGGCAAAAAGGAAAACAAGCAACGCCTCTGCGAGCGCTTCGGGCTGGATGCTTCCTTACCGCTGATTGCCTTCATTGGCCGGTTGGTGGGCGACAAAGGCGCCGACCTGCTGCCCGAAATCATTGGTCGCTCGCTTCATGAGCTGCCGGGAGAAGTCAACTTCCTGGTATTGGGGAGCGGCGAACCACATATTGAGTGGTCGTTGCAACAAACCCGCCAGGTGGTAAGCTATGGTTTTAATGTACACATCGGTTATGACGAATCGTTATCCCATTTAATTTATGCGGGCAGCGATTTCCTGCTCATGCCTTCCCGGGTAGAGCCCTGCGGGCTGAATCAAATGTATGCCCTGCGCTATGGTACTGTGCCAATGGTACGCAGTACAGGTGGTCTGAAAGACACGGTGGTCGACTTTGGAGATAAGGATGGTGTAGGCATCCGTTTCAATCATGCCGGCGTCTGGGATGTTTGTTACTCTGTAAAAAGAGCCATCGAGTTGTACCAGGATCCCCATCACCTCGCCGAAGTACGTTTAAGAGGCATGAACATTGATCATTCCTGGGGTAGTGCAGCACAGCACTATATCGACATGTACAACAGTATGAAATAGTTTAGAATATTGAATGATGAAACATTAAAAACCAATTCCCATTATGACTAACGATGTAATATCCATTATTCTCGGAGGAGGGGCCGGCACCCGCCTGTATCCGCTTACCCGTCGCCGTTCCAAGCCAGCGGTGCCATTGGCCGGTAAATACAGATTGGTGGATATTCCCATCTCCAATTGTTTGAATGCTGAACTGAACCGCATTTTTGTACTCACGCAGTTCAATTCGGCCTCCCTGAACAAACACATTAAGAACACTTATCACTTCAGCAATTTTGATAAGGGTTTTGTAGACATCCTGGCGGCGGAACAAACGCCCGATAATCCCACCTGGTACCAGGGTACCGCAGATGCTGTACGCCAATGTATTCATCACATGGAGAACTTCGAGTTTGAGTATGTACTCATCTTATCCGGTGACCAGTTGTACCAGATGGATTTTAAAAAGATGATCCGCCACCATATTGACACCGGCGCGGAAATATCTATTGCCACTATTCCCGTGAGTGCCAGGGATGCTTCTGATTTTGGGATATTAAAGGAAGATGAGAAAGGCGCTATTGTATCTTTTACTGAGAAGCCATCGCAGGCAGTGCTACCGCCGTGGGCATCAGAAGTAAGCGAGGAAATGCAGAAAGAAGGCCGCATTTACCTGGCCAGTATGGGGATCTATATCTTTAACCGGAAGGTGCTTTTTGATATGCTCAACGACCAGCCGGAAGCCGCCGACTTTGGTAAACAGCTTATTCCACAGGCCATTGAAGCTAAAAGAAGAATTTACAGCTACCAGTACGAAGGCTATTGGACAGACATCGGTAACATTGAATCCTTCTTTGAAGCCAATATCGGCCTCACCGATGAAATTCCTTTATTTAACCTCTTCGACGAATCACAAACCATCTATTCCAGGGCCAGAATGTTGCCTCCGGCAAAAATTTCCGGCCATATGGAGAAAACAATGATCGCTGATGGTTGTATTATAATGGCAAACCGTCTTGAAAGAGTGGTGATAGGTATACGTACGCGGATCGGTAAAGGTTCGGAAATCAGTAATGCGTATATCATGGGGAGCGACTACTACCAAACGCTCGACGAAATCGAAAAGGCAAGAGCAGCCGGACGTCCTACGATGGGCATCGGGGAGAATTGCATCATCAATAACGCCATCATTGATAAAAACTGCAGCATCGGGAATGGCGTACACATAAATGGCGGCAAGCATCTGGCCGATGGCGACTTTGAAAAATATACGGTGAAAGACGGCATTGTTGTTGTTAAAAAAGGCGTGGTCCTGGAAGACGGATTCAGTATTTAACAAAACGTAAAACATGCGATTGTCAATAGAGCGGAAATCCACTAAGATTTACCCTGACCTGAAACGCGTTGTAGCGAGGTTTTTTTTCAACGGTGAGGCCAGGGCCAGATCTATTATCCAACAGGTGGCGACGATGAGCGATGCCGAGGTCGATATAACGATCATGCCTATACTCAGAGAATTTTCGCGGCGCCACCGGAATATTACCCGGATTTTCGAAAGACACGCAGACCGGCTACGGCACTTGTTCCCCAGCCTGCAGATTGATTACGACGATTGGTCACGGAAGAGAAAACTACTTACCGGTTCCTTTTTTACCAACGAATATTCTATCGAATCTGCTGCATTCTTCAACCCTTCTCTGATTGAAGATATAGATCAGAGTGGACTGGAAGAAGGAGAGAAGCGGGTGATCATGAGCTTTCGCGCAGTTGGAGAAGGGCACGTTTCTTCTATTGCCTTCAGATCCGGGATCGTAGACAAGCACAATGAAATATCCCTGATAGCGCCTGGCAACTACGTGGATGAAGCGGAAATCATCCGCAATTCCATCTACCAAAAACATACTTTTTTTCAGAACGCGGCATCCATCCGGCTACCTGATTCTGTGATGCAGGAAATACAAAACAGTTTACCAGATCAGTTCGAATACCTGGCACTCAAAAAGGTGATCCGGGAAATGCAGCAGCGCTTCCAGGTAGATCACCTGCTGAAGAAAGGCCTGGAGAGAGTCCTCTGGCTGGCCGACTCCTACTATGAACTGAATTTTTCACTGGACACGGACCTGTCGGATCGCGTTATTTTCCCTTATTCAGATGCAGAAAGCAGGGGAATAGAAGATGCCCGCTTTGTAAGATATACCAGCGAAAACGGTAACGTTACGTACTACGCAACCTATACTGCGTATGATGGCATCACTATTCAGCCCAAGCTGCTGCAAACAAAGGATTTTTACAATTTCAAAATCATGCCCCTGTATGGAGAAGGCGCACAGAACAAGAACCTGGCGCTGTTTCCCCGCAAAATAAACGGCAAATATGTAATGATCTCCCGGATAGATGGTATTAACGGGTACATCATGTACTCCGATAAAATCAATATCTGGGAGAATCCGCAAATACTGCATACCCCTAAATATGCCTGGGAATTTGTACAGGTAGGTAACTGCGGTTCCCCGATCGAAACACCAGAGGGATGGCTGGTGATCACCCATGGCGTAGGACCCATGCGTACCTATTGCATTGGTGCCAGCCTGCTGGACCTGGAAAATCCCAATATAGAAATAGGGCGCCTGCGGGAACCTCTACTGATGCCTAATAAAGATGAGCGCGAAGGATATGTACCCAATGTATTATACTCCTGTGGCTCCATGATTCACAACGATGAATTGATTATTCCGTATGGCCTGTCCGACTATGCATCCGGTTTTGCAACGGTCAATCTCGAAAAATTGCTGTCGCAGATAAAGGCAGACGGAGTATAAGAATAGCTCTTAGCAGTTAGCTTTTAGCAAAATGCAGCGGAGATCATATCATATGGTCTTCGCTGCATTTTGCTAAAAGCTAAAAGCTAATGGCTAAGAGCTAACCGCTCATACAACGCGCTGTAGGCCTCTACCATTTTTTCCGCCGTGAATTTATTACTGGCATGTAAATGACAGTCGCGCCGAGTAATAAGGCTCAGGTCTTCTACTGCAGCGGAAGCTTCTATTATATTATTTACCAGGAATCCTGTTTTGCGGTCTGCTATCAGCTCTGGCATGGAGCCTTTGTTAAAGGCTATCACCGGTGTACCGCAGTGCATGGCTTCTGCCACGCTCAGGCCAAAGGGCTCATTAAACAGGATGGGATGTAATAAAGCCTGTGCTCTGCCCAGCAGTTCGCTGCGTTGCCGGCCGCCTACCGGTCCTATATATTGGATTTGTTCCTCATCGATATATGGTTTTACTTTCTCCAGGTAGTAGGCTTCATCCTGGACAATGCCGGCAATTATCAACCGCCGTTTGGTGTGCAGGGCTATTTGTATGGCTTCATGGGTGCCTTTATCGGGATGAATACGTCCATAATACAGCAGGTAATCATCCGGAGAAGGTTCGAAGGCAAAATCTGCGGGGTTGATACCATTGTAAACAGTGGCGGCGTATTCCAGGTTGGGAGCCCGGTCGGCGTTGCTGATAGATACATAACTCACACGGTCGTTATACCGCTGGTATACCGGTAATATTTTGGGAGAAGAAAAACCGTGAATAGTGGTTATCATCGGCGTTTTGATCAACCGGGAATAGGTGAGTGGCAGGAAGTCGAAATGATTATGAATGATATCAAAATCGCCCGCCTGTTCCATGAGGTAACTGATATGCATACACTCATTTACTTTCGCGTCTGCATCGGGGTCCTCTTCATAACCTTTGGCGCAGATCGACGACAACCGGCCGGTGGTAACGGAATCGGCGGTAGCGAAGAGGGTTACATCCAGTCCTTTTGCCGCCAGTCCTTCTGCGAGGTTGCCTGCCATTTGTTCCCAGGGGCCATAATGCCGGGGAGGGGTACGCCATGCTACGGGGGCCAGTATCGCTATCTTCATAATATATTGGGTTTCATGAAAGTTATCGGCCATATAGCCATCCATCCCATTACCCCTTTCAAAACAAGCGCCAAAAGAAAAATACTTTGAGGCTCATCCTTTGCGTCTTTGCTGCTTTGCAGCTCTGCGTGAATCCGCCCTGCTATACCGGCCAACCATAAATTGACCAACCAATTAAGTATTTACCTAACTTCGTACATTCAAAAATTTCGATGTATTGGCACTGCATCGATCTTTAATTGGTAATTCGTAATTCGAAACTCAATATGCTGGAGTATATTCCTTATGGGAAAACTGGTTATTTTAACCAGCTGGTAACAGATTTTTTAGCAGAGCATCCGCAGATAAGACCATTTTATACCTATTCTCCTGTACATCCGGACTTTGCCGCAGCTATTAAAGCCAGGCAAAATTTTGATACACCGAGAGCCGCGCTGGTAGCCGCCCTGGAAGCACAATATGCTTCGCTTGCACCCACCAAAGCCGTGCAGGACAATATCACCGCCCTGTTGCAGCCCACTACGTTTACGGTATGTACCGCGCACCAACCCAATATCTTCACCGGTTATCTTTATTTCGCATATAAAATTCTGCAAACCATCAAGCTTTGCACTACCCTGAAGCAGCAATTTCCGCAGCATAATTTTGTGCCGGTATATTATATGGGTAGTGAAGATGCAGACCTGGAGGAACTAGGCAGCATTTATATAGACGGGAAAACACTTACCTGGAATACCAGCCAGCAGGGCGCAGTAGGCCGTATGCATCCTGAAGGACTGGAAGCCATGCTGGCAGATGTAAAGAAAGCCATCGGTTATGCCCCTCATGCGGATGAACTGATGGAACTGCTGCGTAAAGCTTATCTCGGGCATAAAAATATACAGGAAGCCACCCTGTACCTGGTAGACGCCCTGTTTGGCCGCTATGGCCTGGTGGTACTGGTACCGGATAGCCCGGCATTAAAGCGTTTATACCTACCCGTTATAAAGGATGAATTATTTAACCAGGTGTCTTATGGTATCGTCAACGATACCCTGGCAAAATTGACGGAGCATTATAAAATGCAGGCCAATCCCCGGGAAATAAATCTTTTTTATTTACAGGATGGAATGCGTGAACGCATTGTACGCGATGGTGATCAGTGGAAAGTATTACACACCTCGTTGACTTTTACCGCCGCTTCCCTGGAAGCAGAGCTGGAGGCACATCCTGAGCGCTTCAGTCCCAATGTGATTTTGCGTGGTATGTTCCAGGAAACCATATTGCCTAACCTGGCCTTTATAGGTGGAGGTGGTGAAATTGCCTACTGGCTGGAGCTACAGCAATTATTTGCACATTACAAAGTACCATTCCCGATCTTGTTATTGCGCAATTCCCTGTTGTTGACCGACGAGTTATCGCGCCAAAGAATGCAGAAGCTGGGCATCAACGTCAACGAGCTGTTTAAGCGTACAGAAGATATCGTCAATGACTATGTAAAGCAACATACCAATGCTTCGCTGGTACTGAAAGATGAATATGCCGCTGTAGAGCAGTTGTTCGATGCACTTGAAGCCAAGGCCCGCAGTATTGATGTGACGCTGGTGGCCACCACCGGCTCTGAGAGAACAAAGGCATTGAAGTCAATCGGCAAGCTGGAACATAAATTCCTGCGTGCAGAAAAGAAAAAGTTTGCCTGGCAAACAGACCAGATCCGCCAGTTAAAAAATAAACTGTTCCCTGCCGGCTCCTTGCAGGAGCGTAAGGAAAACCTACTGCCCTGGTACGCTGCCGAAGGTCCGGCTTTCTTCGACCAGGTGTTGGCGGCCATTGACCCGGTTACTGATCAGTTTACCATTATGGATATTCCAGCTAAATAAGCTCATATACGATATTTAAAGCAACATAGCACCGCATGCCGCGGTGCTATGTTGTTTTAATCGTTAAATTCATCTTGTTACATATGCGAACGGCCACTGTGCAGTATCGAACAATTTATGTATAATTTTAATTTGTACAGTATTGTTAATGATGTAGCGCAGGCCATGGCATTTCCTTTGTCCTCCCTGCTGCAAGCAACACATCACTATGTTTAAAAACTATTTAGCGATTGCCTGGCGTAATCTCGTAAAAGACCGCCGGTTTGCTCTCCTCAACCTGGTTGGTCTTTCCACAGGCCTGGCTTGCGCCCTCCTCATTTACATCTGGGTAAATGATGAATTGCAGATGGACCGTTTTCATAAAAAAGAAGCTACCCTTTACCAGGTATTGGAAAACCGGGTACAGGCCAGTGGTATCTGGACCGCCCAATCTTCCCCGGTTGCCATGGGAGATGCATTGGTAAAGCAAATACCGGAAGTGGAACGGGCCGTGGTCACCGATTGGATTGGTGGAGCTACCCTGTCTGTTAATAATGAAAAGAACGTCAAAGCAGACGGAAAATATGCCGGCAAAGATTTCTTCAATATGTTCTCCTATGACCTGATCCAGGGTAATGCCGGCCAGGTGTTACAGGAGAAGAAGTCTATTGTGTTATCTGACCAGTTGGCGGAGAAACTATTTGGCACTACCAGCAATATCATCGGCAAAACGGTGGAGATGCAGCATGAAGAGCAGTTCATGGTCACTGGTGTGTTCAAATCGCCGGGTGTGCATTCGTCTGACCGGTTCGATTTTGTACTCCCTGCCATGGCCTATCAACGGATAGCTGATAACCTGGATAACTGGAGAAGTACATGCCCTTCTACTTACGTGACGCTGAAGCCCGGTACCGATCCGGTGAAGTTGAATGCGAAACTGGCTGATTTTATTAAACGTAATACCAATAATGAAGTCACCCACCGTACGCCGTTCTTGCAGCAGTATTCCACGCGCTACCTGTATGGGCGCTATGAAAATGGCGTGCAGGTGGGCGGAAGAATAGAGTATGTCAGGCTCTTTTCTCTCATTGCTATTTTTATCCTGGTCATCGCCTGTATTAATTTCATGAACCTGTCTACCGCCAAGGCTTCCGGCAGGGCCAAAGAAGTAGGTGTGAAGAAAGCCATGGGCGCTGGCCGTGGATCACTCGTGCTGCAATTCCTGGGAGAATCTGTGTTAATGGCCTTCCTGGCGCTTTCGCTCGCTATCGTACTGGTAATGTTTGCCCTTCCTGCTTTCAATAATATTACCAGCAAACAATTGGCCTTGTCTCACCTCGGCCCCGGCTTCATAGTATCTGTATTGATCATTACCCTGTTAACCGGCTTGCTGGCAGGCAGTTATCCGGCGCTTTATCTTTCCGGCTTCAAACCGGCGCTGGTGTTGAAAGGAAAGCTAAGAGGCACAGTAGGAGAACTGGTAGTCAGAAAAGGATTGGTAGTTTTTCAATTCAGTCTTTCAATTGTCCTGATCATCGCGGTGCTGGTGATTTACCGCCAGATCAGCTTTATACAAAACAAAAACCTGGGTTACGACACAGACCATATCATCACGTTTACCAAAGAAGGGAAGCTGGATAATGCCAAAGCGCAGGATGCTTTCCTGGCGGAAATGAAGAATATTCCCGGTGTGATCAATGCCTCCAGTATAGCGCATTCCCTGACCGGCCACAGCTCTGGCACCTCCGGTGTGATATGGGAAGGAAAAGATGTGAAAGATAAAACAGAGTTCGAGGTAGTGCCTGTTGATTACGACCTGCTGCAAACGCTGGACATCAAAATAAAAGAGGGCAGGGGATTTTCCCGCGACTTCGGTACAGACACGTCCATGATCATCTTCAATGAAGCGGCCATCAAATTCATGGGCATGCGGCAGCCTATTGGCAAAGAGGTGGAGTTATGGGACTCGAAAATGCATATTGGCGGAGTGGTAAAAGATTTTCACTTTCAATCGCTGCACGACAAAGTGAAGCCCCTGTTTTTTATCCTGGATAAGTCCGCCGCTTATAAGTTTGTAGTGAAGCTGGAAGCAGATAAGGAAAAGACAGCCATTGCCCGCTTAGGACAGCTCTATCAGCAGTTTAACCCTGGCTTTTCCTTCGACTACAGGTTTCTTGACAGCAATTACGATAAGATGTATACCGCCGAGAAACAGGTGTCTTTGTTGTCCCGTTATTTCGCCGGGCTGGCCATCCTGATTTCCTGTTTAGGTTTATTCGGGCTGGCTGCGTTCACTGCCCAGCGTAGGCTGAAGGAAATTGGTATCCGGAAAGTATTGGGAGCTACCGAGGGAACCATCGTGGTGATGTTATCAAAAGATTTCCTGAAGCTGGTGGGAATTGCCATTCTCATTGCATTTCCAGTGGCCTGGTGGGCCAGCAGCCAATGGTTGAAGGGCTTCGCCTATAGCATTCATATTGGCCCGGGTATATTTATAGCGGCAGCTATTTTGATAGTGTTAATCACGTTAGCGACCATTAGTTTCCAATCGGTGAAAGCCGCGTTAACGAATCCGGTGAAGAGCTTAAGAACAGAGTAGGAGAAAAAATTACGAATTACGAATTACGGATTTGTGGGTAGATAGTGAACGCGAGTATTACCTTCGCTTATATCTACCCACAAATCCGTAATTCGTAATTCGTAATTCGTAATTCGTAATTCGTAATTTTTTTTACGCTCTTGTCAGCGCTTTCCCCATATCCCTTATCAGCGAGAGGATGGCTATCAACTGATCGTGAACCTGTTTGGTTTCCAGCATTTCATCGCGGGTAGTCGTAGCGCCCATGCCCTCATTGATTTCCTGTTGCCTTTTATGTACCAGTGATTCCAGGTGATCGTCCAGGCGGTCGAAGGCGTGGACTTGTGGCGAAATGCTGGCACTGGCGTTAGTGGCAGGATCAATCATCAGCATCAGCTGATCCATATTGTGCAGCAGGTAGTCGGTGATTTCCCGGTATTCAGGCCTGGGGAACAGTACGCCATGGTGCATGCTGTAGGCGGCCAGTGCTGCAGTATGAGAAGTAAGTGTGTGATTCAGCACCACATAGTGATAGACTTGTGAAGCATTTTTTTGTTTGCTCTTAGGTTCTGACAGCATGCGCTGGAAAGCCGCCATCATGTTGGCGGAAGCCACATAGGTATCTTTCCTGGCCAGCTTAAAATCAGTCACTGCTACTTTTTCATTGGAGTAAGCCCGCATTACCAGTTCGAAATATTTGCGGTTGGTCTCCATCATTTTCTTCATGTAGTCCGGCAGGAAGTTATGTTCCCAGGCCGGCCACAGCAGCATATTGGCAAAGAAAGCGATGCCTCCGCCAATGAAGGTATCGAGTACCCGTTGTGTTACGTTGGCAAGATCCGACGGATGCAGGAAGTGCAGGAGGAAAATGATAAAAGGCGTTACAAAAAATACACTGAGTGTATACTGGAAGCTCATAAAGCTGTAAGATCCCAGGATACATAGCAGCATGGCGATAAAAATAACCGTGTTGTTATGTGTGAGATATAGCAGCCCGGCGGCGAATAAAGCGCCGGTAACGGTGCCGATTAAACGTTGTATACTGCGTGATTTTGTCAGGCCGAACCCGGGCTTCAGGATTACAACAATAGTGAGGAGTATCCAGTAAACGCGGTCGAGGTGCAATACCACGCCCAGCCCGTAGCCCAATACTGTGGCCAGGCTTACGCGGATGGCATGGCGGAAAATATGCGACTTGAATGTGAGGTTATCGCGGAACGTTTCGAAATCATATTTCTGCCGCGTGGTGAATTTCGATAGTTCCAGTTTAGGATCAATGGACTCGTCTTTCAGTCGTTCCAGGCGGGTAAGCCTATGCAGGTTATAAATGCGCTGCGCCATGTCCTGCAGGTTTTGCAGGATATTGGTGAGCGGGATAGTCCGTGTTCTTTCCTTGAGGGTAGGGAGTTTCAGGGTAATGTCGGCGATGGCCTGTTTCACCTTCTCCATTTCAAATTTCAGGTTGGTTTTGGGCAGGGAGCGTTGTCCCGCTGCTACGGCCAACCCTATGTTTTGTAACTCTGCAGTGAATTCGAGGATGAGGGCATGGAATTTTTCCAGTATTTCCAGGTCTTTGAAATCGGCCTGCAGGGCGTTGTAATCTGTTTGTGAGGCCATGATCTGTTCCTGCAGGTCCACCATGTCGAGGAATATCAGCACCATGCTTTTGTTGATGCTGGTAGTACCTTGTTGGGCGGAGCGCCTTTTCAGCAGCAGTTCGCGTACCTGTTCCTGTTTTTCGTTTACAATCACCTGTTGCGCCAGTACGGCTTTATAATTGTCGGCTACGTTAACGCCGGGGGTATAAAAATTGGCCCTTGTTTCCAGGTAGCGGGCAGTTTGAATAATACAGTCGCCCAACGCCTGTTGTACATTCAGGTACGGGCGGATCTGCCAGAGCGTGAGGGCCAGTACGGCGTACCAGATACTGCCCAATAGCGCCATGGAGGCATGCAGCAGGGTCAGCTTCGGGGTGAGTTGTGTTTCTCCCAGTATGGATACCATTACCAGCAGCGCGGCGGTACCGATATTGCCGCCACGGTTGCCATACACCAGTAACATGGCGAACATAAAGCAGCAGCCTATTATCCATAGCGCCATCGGAATGGCGTAGGGGATGAGCAGCCCGGTACCCAGGGCTGTAATGAAAATGAGGATGGTGCTGATGATCAATCCATTTCGTTTATGGATGATCGTGCCGGGAACGTCGCTGAGCGCCGTACACAAGGCTCCCATCGACATGGCAATGCCCAGATCCAGCTTGTCCATTCCGGCAAATACAAGGGATGGTACTACCACGCTGATGGTGGTACGCATGCCGTTGCTGAAATGATAACTGTAAAGGAAGTTTTTAATATTGTTGATCACCTGTTCTGTTCGCAAACGATATGGGTTTTGTGGCGCAAAGATAGGGAGCAGAAAGCAGAAAGCAGAAAGCAAAAAGCTATTGTAGCGGATGGATCTCAGCGGGTATAATCAGTTTAATCCTGTTCACAGACAAAATCCGCTGAGATCCATCCGCTACAATAGCTTTTTGCTTTCTGCTTTCTGCTTTCTGCCCCTTATTTGGTATTTTTCTCACACCCAATTTAATTCTAATTGATCTTTTTACTATATTTATAACCAGTCTATTACAGTTTTGAAGCGTGCTGCGTGCGGGAGTAAATGACGCCTGATTGTGTATAAATAATCAGGTGATATTATCGCATCTCACTTAAATTACTTTTTGATTCGGGTAAAATTATATCTTTGACGCCTTAAAAAACCTCGGAGTACGACGTGCGCTTAAAAACACTAGAAATTAAAGGCTTTAAAAGTTTTGCAGATAAAACCGTTTTGCAGTTTGATGAGGGGATCACTGGGGTGATTGGGCCAAATGGTTGCGGCAAAAGTAATATCATCGACTCCATTCGCTGGGTAATCGGCGAACACAAAATCAGCAATCTCCGCTCTGATAACCAGGCGGGATTGGTGTTCAACGGCTCCAAAAGCCGCTCCGCAAGTGGTATGGCGGAAGTGAGCCTTACTTTCGAAAATACCAAAAATGTACTGCCCACCGAGTTCACCACGGTGACGATTACACGTAAATTCTACAAAAACGGCGACAGTGAATACCGGCTCAACGATGTGGCCTGCCGCCTGAAAGATATTCATAACCTCTTCATGGACACCGGGGTGAGTACCGATTCCTATGCCATCATTGAGTTGGGCATGGTAGACGATATCATCAAGGATAAAGAAAACAGCCGTCGCCGTATGCTGGAACAAGCGGCTGGCATCTCCATATACAAAACCCGTAAAAAGGAAGCTAAATCCAAGCTGGACGCCACAGAAGGAGATCTTAACCGTATTGAGGACCTGTTGTTTGAAATCAATAACAACCTCAAAACACTGGAAAGCCAGGCCCGCAAAGCGGAACGCTTCTATGAAGTGAAAAAAGAATACCGCGAAGTAAGTATAGAACTGGCGAAAGCCGCCCTGGAAGGCTTCAACATCAACTTTAAAGAACTGTCGGAAACCCAGCAGGCGGAAAGCGACCGCAAACTGGCCCTGGAAACAGAAATCTTGACAGCCGAAGCTGCCGTTGAACAAGATAAGCTGCACTTCGTGGCCAAAGAAAGAGAACTGCAAACCCTGCAGAAATCTTTCAATGAACTCGTTTCTACCATCCGTACCAAGGAAAATGATAAAAACCTCGCCACCCAGCAATTAACCTATTTGCGGGAACGCGAGAAAAGCATCACCGACTTCCTCAACAATGCAGAAGGACAACTGCAGGGACTTACTACCTCCATCGAATTTACCGAGAAACAGGTAACGGAAGAAGGAGAAGTGTTTGAGACCATGGCCGACGAACTGGACACCCTCCGCGATATGGTGGAGGACAAGAAAGAACGTTTTAACCAGAAGAAACAAGCCCTCGAAAACCTGCGTAACGACCAGCAACGCTGGCAACGTCAACAGTTTGAAGCGGAAAAGAAAGTAGCCGTTGCCGATACTTCCGTACAGAACCTGCAACGTAGTATGCAGCAACTGCAGGACGAAAAAGTGGGCCGTCTTCAACAAATTGCCCAACTGGAAACAGAAAAAGAAGCACTGCAACAAACCCTTAATACCAGCAAAACCGACCTGGAAGCCATGGTGCAGTTCCAGGAAGAAACTAAAGGGAAAATCCTTGCCACCCAATCCGATATTGAAGGATTACGAGATAAACTGGTAGATGAGAACCGTACCCTCGATTCCAAAAAGAACGAGTTCGACCTCCTCAAATCCCTGGTAGACAGCCTCGAAGGCTATCCGGAGAGTATTAAATTTCTCAAGAAAAATCCCGACTGGAATAATAATGCTCCCATCCTGAGTGATATATTTTTCTGTAAAGAAGAATATCGCACCTGCGTGGAAAACCTGTTGGAGCCATACTTGAGCTACTATGTGGTGAACAATGTACACGAAGCGGTACAGGCCATACAGTTGCTCGATGCCAACAAAAAAGGGAAAGCGAATTTCTTTATTCTCGATCAGTTCCGTACAGATAATACCCCGCTGCTGGCGCCTCCCGGCACCATCCCGGCATTGGAAGTAGTGGAAATTGAAGAGAAATACAAAGGCCTTGGCCAACACCTGTTGGGGAAAGTATTTATCGGGGAAGACCTGACCCGCCTGGAATTCAGCCAGCTCGCAGATGAAAGGATGCTGCTGGTAGAAAAATCCGGCCGCATGCACCGCGGTAAATACAATATCAGCGGTGGATCTGTAGGACTCTTTGAAGGAAAGAAACTGGGCCGGGCCAAAAACCTCGAGAAACTGGAAGTAGAGATCAAAGATCTCGAAGCCGTGGTAGGCCGCCTGAAAGTAGCCCTGCAACAAAAACACGACGAAGTATTAGGCTACAACAGCCAACTCAACGAAAATAATATCAATGCTGCGCGGGAAAAGGTAAACCAGTTGAGCAATCAGCTGTTTGGTCTCCAAAACAGGATTGAAAACTTCCACCACCTCATTGAAGCAGGCGATAAACGCCTCGAAGAAATGCAGCAATCACTGGCTACCAACCAGGAAAGCATTTCCGGCGTCAGGGATGAACTGGAAGGACTCAACGAAAGAGTGACCGAACTGCAGGACAGCATCGCTGACGCCGACCGGATGTCGCAGGAAGCCGAGCAGCAGTTTAACATGGCAACGGTGCAGTTCAATAACCAAAACCTGCAGCATACCCGTCAGCAAAGCAAGGTACAGGCGCTCAAACAGGAGCTGGAGTTTAAACGCAAGCAACTGTCGGACCTGCATGTACAGATTACCAGTAATAAAACGCAGTTGGAAGATGCCGTAGGCCATATTGCCGCTGCCGTTGAAAAACTGAGCCACGCAGACGATGGACTGGTAGAGCTGTTCCGTCAACGTGAAGAAGAAGAAAAAGCACTCAACGAAAAAGACCAGGAATACTATAACTTCCGAAACCACCTGCAGGAGCTGGAAAGCACGCTGAGAACAAAACAGCGCGCCAGGGAGCAACTGGATCAGCAACTCAACGCCATTAAGGATAAAGTGAACGAGCTGAAACTGCAACTGACCACCATGAAGGAAAGGCTCAGTGTGGAGTTCAAAGTGAACATCGATGAAATTATTGATGAACAACGCAGCTCCGAACTCCCGGTAGAAGAGTTGCAGGGTAGTGCTGAACGCCTGAAAAAGCGGATGGAAAATATGGGAGAAATCAACCCTACCGCCATTGAAGCTTACCAGGAAATGAAGAAAAGGTATGAGTTTATCCTGGAACAGAAAACGGACCTGGTGAACGCGAAAGACTCCCTGCTGGCTACTATCCAGGAAGTGGAAACCACCGCTAACCAGAAGTTCCTCGATACTTTTAACCAGGTAAAGGAAAATTTTATCCGGGTATTTAAGGCGCTGTTTACTGAAGAAGATCAGTGCGACATGATCCTGAGCGATCCCGCCAACCTGGCTGATACCGGTATTGAAATCATCGCGAAGCCGAAAGGTAAGCGTCCGGCGGCCATCACGCAGTTGTCCGGAGGAGAGAAAACACTCACCGCTACGGCGTTGTTGTTTGCCATTTACCTGATTAAGCCGGCGCCTTTCTGTATCCTCGATGAGGTGGATGCGCCGCTGGATGACGCCAACGTGGGTAAGTTTACCAACATGATCAGGAAGTTTTCTGATAATTCACAATTTATTATTGTTACACACAACAAACAGACTATGGCCGCTGTAGACGTGATCTATGGCGTAACTATGCAGGAACCGGGTGTCAGCAAACTGGTACCGGTAGATTTCAGGAGTTTGAACTAGCAGGTTGGTTTGGTTGTTGTAAAAAGATTCGATTACTTTTATTCTTTATTCGAAAAAAATAAAAAAACGTAAACACTATGGGCGCATGGGGCACCAGGAATTTTGAAAATGATGGATCACAGGATTGGGTATTTGACGTGATTGACAGCAAAGATGGTGGTTTGGTAAGTGATACACTGGCACGTATCATTAACAACATTGAAACTCTGGAAGTATCGGATTGCGAAGAAGCATTAGCAGCTGCAGAACTGGTGGCAGCATTAGTAGGTAAACCTAGCGAGGATTTCCCGGAAGATCCGCTGGATCAACTGGATGTATTAAACCTCATCGCAACCCGCGCACTCAGAAATCAGGCGATTGCTGCAGTGAATAAAATTGTTGCCGGTTCTGAGATGAAGAATTATTGGGAAGGAGAAGGACAAGGCGAAGCATGGGCAGCTATTCAGGCTGGTCTGGTGAAGCGTTTAGAGTAGCATAAAGCAGAAAGCATAAAGCAAAAAGCTATTGAGGCGAATGATTAAAGCGGAAAATAATATTCGCTTAGATCATTCGCCTCAATAGCTTTTTGCTTTATGCTTTCTGCTCACTTAGATCAATATCCCCGCAATAGCAGCCGACATATAAGATGCCAGCGTACCACACAGTAGCGCTTTCAGCCCCAGCTTAGCCAAATCAGATCTTCTGTCTGGCGCCAGTTCTCCAATACCACCAATCTGCATTCCCACGCTGCTGAAGTTTGCAAAGCCTGCAATGGCAATAGTTACAATGGCAATACCTTTCGCGGTTACAATAGGCACCGTTTTATCGGTCATGCTCTTAAAGGCTACAAATTCGTTGATGGTGAGCTTTTGTCCCAGTAAGGTAGCCACACCCTGTACATCACTTTGCGGTACACCAATAGCCCAGGCCATTGGCATAAATAATTTGCCGAAAATCCAGTCAAGGCTCAGGTTAAAGTTAGGGTTGAAAATATGCCCGATGTGCACCAGGAGCCAATCGATCAATGCAATAAAGGCGATAAAACCAATCAGCATGGCAATTACGTTCATGGCTATTTTAAAACCATCACCGGCGCCATGTGAAATAGCGTCGATTACGTTGGTATAGTTACTTTTTACTTCCATTTTCACACGGCCCATGGTCACACTTTCCTCTGTTTCAGGAAATACGATCTTGGAAATGACCAGGGCACCCGGCGCCGCCATGAGACTGGCCGTAATCAGGAAAGGTGCGATGTGCATTCCCGCCTGTAAGCCCATGTTTACGTAAACTACCAGGATACCACCGGCAATACAGGCCAGGCTACCACTCATAGAGGCCAGTATTTCGCTTTTTGTCATGCTGGAGAGATAGGGACGAATCATTACCTGCGCTTCTACCTGGCCTACAAAGGCGCTGGCTACGTTACTCAGTGCTTCCGCACCACTTACCCGCATTACGAAGTTCATGGCCCGGGCAATCACCGCCACTACGCGCTGCATGATGCCAAAATGATATAAAACTGCTACCAGCACACATACGAGGATGATTGTGGCGGTTACGTTAAACGCAAATACAAATCCACCGCCTGCATAGTCTTTTACACTGCCATCATGTTGGGTAATACCAATACCACCATACACAAAAGCGGCTCCCTTCCGGGCAAAAGCTTCCAGCTTCCCCATGGCATCACCTACGCGCTGAAAAAACCAGGTAATAGGAGGCACCTTAAAAACCAAAAGTCCAATGGCTACCTGCAACCCAATTCCACTCAATACCAGCCGGTAGTTGATCTTTTTTTTGTTGTTAGAAAACAAAAAGGCGATGCCCAAGATAAGTACAATGCCTATGATGCCCTGAAAGCGTTCCATAAATGCAAATAAATCGTAAAATGTATGCAATAAAGCGACGAAGATAAGTCTTTTTGAAGTGGTGTAATCGTGAAACTGTTATCTCATATAATTTTTAAAAAAAAATATTTTCAGAGATGTACTTTTACTTTTCGCAATCGATTTAAACAATGCAGCGTACCTACTATTTAATGACCACGTTATGTCTCGCACTCTTTGCCTGTGGGCAGCGGGACGAGCGCCAGCAAGGAAATAAACACGAACAGGATTCTTTGGCCATGCGGAAGCAATATGCTACCTCACCTGTTCTGGACGCACAAACGGCTATCAGTCACATGACTTACGACAAAGGCCTCAAAGTACAGCTGGTAGCGGCGGAACTTATGGTGGTGGCCCCCGTGGCCATGACCTTCGATGACCGCGGGCGTATGTGGGTAGTAGAAATGACCGGCTTTATGCCTGATACCGTGGGAACCGGGGAAGAGAAACCCGATGGTAAAGTGGTGATCCTGGAAGATACCACCGGCGACGGTGTCATGGATAAAAGGACCGTATTCCTCGACTCGCTGGTACTCCCCAGGGCCATCTGCCTGATAGAGAGCGGTATCCTCGTGGCCACACCGCCACAGCTCTGGTTTGTGGAGATTAACGGCGACAAACCCGGTAAAAAAACACTGGTAGATGACCAATACGCTGCCGGCGGTAACGTAGAACACCAGCCCAACGGCTTACTAAGAGCCATGGATAACTGGATCTACAACGCAAAATCGGATAGGCGTTACCGTAAGGCAGGCAATAAATGGCTGAAGGAATCTACTCATTTCCGCGGCCAATGGGGCATCACCCAGGACAACCAGGGACGCCTTTATTATAATAACAACTCAGAAAACCTGCTGGGTGACTACTTTCCGCCCGGATTAGGCGGTACTAACCCGCAACAGCAGAACGACGCCGGCTTTGATCAGCGAATAGTACCGGACAACCGCACCTATCCTATACATCCCACACCGGGTGTAAACCGTGGATATCAGAAAGGTACGCTGGATGATAGCCTGCGGCTCGTCAACTTTACCGCTGCCTGCGGTCCGCTGATTTACCGGGGCAACTTGTTGCCGGCTACTTATCAGGGCAACGCTTTTGTGGCCGAACCATCTGCCAATCTCATCAAAAGAAATATCCTGTCGGATAGCAGCTTTATGGTGAAGGGGGTACAGGCATACCAGGGCAAAGAGTTTTTAGCCAGCGATGATGAGCGTTTCCGCCCGGTAGATTTGAAAACAGGTCCGGATGGCGCGCTGTATATCGCGGATATGTATCGCGGCATCCTGCAACACAAAACGTACATCACTGAATATTTAAAGAACGAAGTGAAGATGCGGCAGCTCACACAGCCGCTGAATGCAGGTCGTATTTATCGTATTATCCCTGCAGGCACATCGCCTGCCGCAACGCAGGCAGATCATAGTCCCGCAGGATTAGTGAAGCAACTCAGCTCGCCCAATGGTACCCTGCGTGATCAGGCGCAACAATGGATCATTGACCGCCAGTTAAAAGAAGTGCTGCCTGCGCTGAGAGAGCTGCTGCAATCGGGTACTAATGCCGTTGTAGCCACACATGCCCTCTGGACCCTGGAAGGATTACACCTGCTCAACGTAGCAGACCTGGAAGGTGTTTGGAAAGGCTCCGATGCTGTACTGAAAATGCAGGCGCTGGCCGCATTGCCATCCGTGTTAAACAGTGGTAACGCCAAAATAGTGGCTGCTGCATTAGACAGCTTATCGGATAATGCTTACCTGGCACCGGCAGTGGGATACCTGCTGCCCGCACTCGGAAAAGCCGACAAAGCAGCTGCAGCGCGACTGGAAGAGAAACTGATGAAAGCGTATGCCCCTAACCGTTATGTGGCATCTGCCCTGGTGAATAATGCAGTGAACAGGGAACCGGCTTTGTTGAAACAGGTTATTGCCTGGAACCCGGATACTACACTGGCGCTGCGCCGGCAGTTGGAAAAGGTAATGAAGAACCTGGATAACAAAGCCAATGCTAAGAAGATGGAAGCGTTGAAGGAAGCATTGCCCCGTGGATATAAAATATTTAACACAGTTTGCCAGACCTGTCATGGTAAGAGCGGGGAAGGTATTGCCGCGATGGCGCCGCCGCTGAATGAAAGCAACTGGGTGAATGACAACAAAAAAGCTTTTATCTCTATTGTATTATACGGCTTAACAGGGCCGGTAGAAGTGCACGGCAAAGTATACAAAGCGCCGGAAATAAATGGCGATATGCCGGGTATTGGTGGCAGCGATGAGTTCAGCGATGCAGATATTGCCCAGTTGCTGACTTACCTGCGCAGTGCATGGAAAAATAACGCGGATAAGGTAACGGCTGCAGATATACAACAGGTGCGTAAGCAGTATAACGGCCGCCAAAAGCCGTTTACAGCACCTGAGTTAGCAAAATGATAGTTTATTGAAAATAAAACCCTTATATTTGCCGGATTACAATTATTAATTAATTGAATCCGGCAATTACCATATTACTATTTCAAAACACTCCCTGTGCGTGTAAGCGTACTTGCGGGTTCCTATTGCCATTCTTATCCTGCCCCAAAGACTTCAACACTTAATCCCGGGCAACTTTTAGTATTTAAAGCGTTGTACCCGGGGGAATGACTACCTGTATCTGTGTAGTTTTATTCCATTTGCATTTTTCCAAAACAATCTTATAAAAACAGTTTTATGAATCATCGGATAGCACGATGGGCAGTTTATCTTTTATGCCTGTTGCTCGATGTGAGCGTCGCTACAAGTCTTTATCGTGGATACTTAACCGGGTGGTTCCTGTTGCCGGTGGCAGTGGGGCTCACGTTGTTAACCATTTATGACCGGCTGCAAAGAAAGCATGCGTTGTTACGTAACTACCCTTTGCTGGGTAGGTTGCGTTACCTGCTGGAACAAATCAGGCCGGAGATGCGCCAGTATTTCTTTGAGTCGGATACGGATGGACGACCATTCAATCGCCGTCAGCGTGCGGTCGTGTATCAGCGTGCGAAGGATGTAAAACAAACGGTGGCTTTTGGTGCGTTGGACAACATGTATGAGCCGGGCTATGAATGGGCGGCGCATACCGCGTTTCCCATGAAAGTAAAAGCAGAAGATTTACGGGTGAACATAGGTAACGTACAGTGCACGCAGCCATACAATGCCAGCCTGTTGAATGTAAGCGCTATGAGTTATGGTGCCCTGAGTAAAACAGCCATTGCGTCACTGAATGGTGGTGCACAGATAGGTGGCTTCGCCCATAATACAGGAGAGGGAGGGATTAGTCCTTATCACCTGCAGCATGGGGGCGACCTGATCTGGCAAATTGGTACAGGCTACTTTGGTTGCCGCGATGAACAGGGGAATTTCTCTCCGGAAATATTTGCGATAGCGGCTGCGGAACCTTCCGTAAAAATGATTGAATTGAAATTGAGCCAGGGTGCCAAACCGGGTAAGGGAGGGGTGTTACCTGCGGCTAAGAATACACCTGAAATTGCGGCGATCCGTAAAGTAAAACCGGGAACCAGCGTATTATCGCCAGCCGCGCATACCGCTTTCAGCAATGAGTATGAGATGCTGACCTTCCTACAGCAGTTACGTAAACTTTCCGGAGGCAAGCCGGTTGGGTTTAAGTTGTGCGTGGGCCGTGCAGATGAGTTTGAGCGTATCTGCACCGCTATGGTAAACACGGGTATTTATCCGGACTTTATTACGGTAGATGGAGCAGAAGGCGGTACAGGTGCGGCGCCGCTGGAGTTTACGGATTCCATCGGCATGCCTTTGTACGATGCGTTGGCGCTGGTGGTGAATTTGCTGCGTCATTACAATCTGAAGCAGCATGTCCGCATTATGGCGAGTGGTAAAGTGATTACCGGTTTCGACATCATGAAGGTGCTGGCAATAGGCGCAGATGCCTGTTACAGTGCCCGTGGAATGATGCTGGCATTGGGCTGTATCCAGGCATTGCAATGTGATAGCGGCAGTTGCCCGGTGGGCGTAGCCACACAGGATCCTACCCTTTACCAGGGGGTGAACGTGGCCGACAAGCGTGTACGTGTAGCCAATTATCACCGCAACACCATTGCGGCATTGGCGGAGCTGATGGGTGCCTGTGGCTTTGCTTCAGCAGAGAAGGTGAGTCCTGCCGCGCTGTTCAGGAGAATAACGAGAACGGATGTACGATCTTATCAGGAAATATATGCACCCAAACAGCTTTTAGCTATTAGCCATCAGCTGTTAGAGGCTAAAAGCTAAAAGCTGGCAGCTAACAGCTATTAATCTACTAAAACCCGGTCATCATGAAAAAGAAACAGATCATTGTGTCCCTACATGATTACGAAATCCTTAAAACCCTGTGCTACGAAGCACCGGCTACCCACAAGCTCAAAGAAGAGCTGGACAGGGCGGTAGTGAGAAAGGGTAAAGTGCCTGACAATGTAGTACAGGTAAATTCAACGTTACAGTTCAGGGATGAACGCAGCGGAAAGGTCAGGAGTGTACAGTTGGTGCTGCCGGCATTGAGCAATTTGCAGGAAGGCAAATTATCGATCCTGTCGCCTATCGGTACGGCCCTGCTTGGGTATAGCACGGGTGATGTAATTGATTGGGAAGTACCTGCAGGAAAAACGCAGTTGCATATTCTCGAAGTAGTAAATGCTGCTGAAGTATAAAGAGGCTATTAGTGTTAGCGATCAAATATGTATCATAGAGCAAAAAAAGCCCCCGCTTCGTGCGGGGGCTTCTCTTTTAATATTATTGCTGGTAAGCGATTTTATCTCCGTAGGCGACGTGGTACTTATCGCAGAAGCCACCATTTACCTCCAGCACGTATTTCGCTTTTTTGTAGGATGGCAGGCTTTCTTCTGATAGTGGTGTTGCATATTTCTGAATGGACACAATTTCCATGTTATCTGCTATATAGATAATATCCAGGGAGATGTAGGTATTTTTCATCCAGAAGGCACGTTCTTCCATGTCCGGAAAAATAAAGAGCATGCCCTGATCGTCTGTCATTGACTTGCGATACATCAATCCGTCGGCGCGTTGCTCGTCGGTTTGCGCAAGCTGTATATCAATTTTGCGCAGCGTGTCTGCACCGGATTTTCCCAGGAAAGCAAGTGTACCTTGTTTTTTGAAGGTGGTGCCATTAGAGGTTACCGTAGCTGCTTCGGTGGTAGTACCGGTATTGGAACTGGTGTTGGTTTCTACCGCGTTGCTGTTATTACTGGTGTTACTCTGGTGACAGCCGGCTACATATAAACTGGCAATCAGTATACATTTCAGGTGTAATTGCATAAGATAGCAGTACTATTTGGTCAGTAATTCTTCATCAGAAAAAACGACGTCTGTATAATCCTTTATTTCGTTGTATATGGTATCTCTTTCTACGGGTCTTCTGCCAGCCTGTTTAATCAGTTGTGCCAGTTGTGCCGTGTTCATAGATGGATTTTGTTCTTCTGCACCAGCCATAGAGTAGATCTTGGTGGTGTCGTCGATGGTGCCATCCAGGTCGTTTACCCCGAAAGAAAGGGTGAGCTGTGCGGTATTTCTTCCCAGCATAGGCCAGTAGGCTTTCAGGTGGGGGAAGTTGTCCATGTAAAGGCGCGCAATAGCATACAGGCGCAAGTCTTCCACGATGGAGCTTTCCGGTATATCCGACATGTCGTTGCCTTTGTTACGGAATTTCAGCGGGATGAAGGTGTTGAAGCCACCGGTTTCATCCTGCAGGCTGCGTAAGCGTTCCATGTGATCAATGCGGTCTGCAAAAGATTCTATATGGCCGTACAGCATCGTTGCGTTGGTGTGCATACCACGGAGGTGAGCGGCTTTGTGAATGGCGAGCCATCCGTCGGCATCTACTTTATCGTGGCATATTTTAGCGCGTACTTCCGGTGCAAATATTTCAGCACCGCCGCCGGGCATGGATTGGAGGCCGGCTTCGTTGAGAATACGCATACCTTCGTCTATGCTTACTTTGGCTTTGCGGAACATATAATCCAGTTCCACGGCAGTAAATCCTTTGATGTGCAGGTCCGGACGGTGGGCCTTGATTTGTTTGATCAGTTCCACGAAAAAGTCCAGTTGCATTTTAGGATGTACGCCGCCTACAATATGTACTTCTGTAACGGGTTGGTTATCGTATTTTTTCACGATGTCCATCATCTGGTCTATGCTCAGTTCCCATCCATCTTCCCGGTTTTTATACAAGCGGGAATAGGAGCAGAAGTGGCAGGTAAATACACAGACGTTTGTAGGCTCTATGTGAAAGTTGCGGTTGAAGTAGGTCTTGTTGCCATGCATGCGTTCGCGTACATGGTTGGCTAATGCGCCTACAAGGCCGATATCTGCTTTTTCAAATAAGGTCAGCCCATCCTGGGGCGTGATTCTTTCCTCTTGAAGGATTTTTTCTGCAATGCGCTTCAGTGCTGCGTCCAGGTTGGGTTGCTGAAGGAGCGTTTGAACAGCCGGATTATCTTTTCTCGTCGTCATCTTACTTTCATTAATTTGATGGTGTTGGCCCTGTTCCTGTAAATTAATTTTACAAAATAAACACCATTTGGCTCATTTACCAAATTAAAGGTAAGCCGGTTGCCGGCACTGATGGCTGATGCCGGTTGGCTGCCCATTAGCTGTCCCTGCGCATTGTAAATAGATACCTGCTGCAGGTCTTCCGGTACCTGGTAAAAGGTAACCCAGAAAATGCCGGTGGTGGGGTTAGGATTCACCAATATACCTTTTTCCCGTAGGGAAGGGTTCACTTCTTTCGTGACAATATTTATATTATCAATATAAATGTTATTCTCTGAATTTGAAATGTTTCTGAATGCTATTTGAAATTTTCCTTTATGTGCTATAGCAGTCAGATCCACAGAATCCCGGCGCCATTCATTGGCCGCGGGTACAAACTCTGTTTGTATCGGTTTGGCCCTGGTAATGAGGTTAGGCCCCCATTTGGAATAGAGCAACGTTCCGGTTTGACGGCAATCATTGGTGGTAATGATCTGTAAGGTATCCCAGGAAATACCGGTGGTAGCCGGATCGGAATATACTGCTGCTGCCACGTCGAAAAACAGGAATACAGAGTCAGCGCCCTGAGGATCTATGACGGGGGTAATGAGGTCATCTGCCTGGTCATTGGTATTGTAGCCCAGGTTGCGGATCAGTGCAGACGCATGACTGTTTCTGCCCACATCGCGGGAACGTTCCCAGGTAAAGCTGCGGTCAGGATTATAGAGATCCCAGCCGGGTGGCGGGAAGCTATCATCTTCAAACCCTTGCGAGAGGGGAAGCCTGGCTTCTGCATCATAACGGAAACGGATATTTGCTGTGTCATTCAGCAGGTTGCCATCGGGTTGCCCGTTGGGCAGTTGCGTATAGGCTTTCAGGTTATAGCTGTTAATGGCTACATCTGTCCCCGGCAGCGTTACCATTGTTTGCTGTAAGCTGGGCAGGTTGCCTGTCCACTGGTAAGAGGTAAGCGCGCCGCTATTCAGCTGATACCAGATGGTCACCGCTGTAAGGGGATTGATACCACGATTCCGCAGCACTACTACAGGTGTAATATGGTTATCGCATATTTTGCCATCAGGGGCCGTAATGCTAACCAGCGAAGCGTCATTGTTCACCAGCAGCGGCGGAGTACAGCCATTGGAGCTCATCAGGCTTTCTACGATATTTTCCAGTACAAAACGCATCCTGTCTACCTGACCGGCTGTAAAAAGGTGCATGCAGGCATCATCTGTATAGTCCATGTAGTTCATGAACATAATACCGGGAAAGGAGGAGGAACAGTTGTCTGTTTTAGGGAAAGAAGGACAGCCGTAGGTATTATCGCCCTGCAGGGGTGTGTCGGTGATCCCATCATCAATGGTACAGGCGCCATTATCATCTCCCCAAATATGTTTTAAACCAAAATAATGACCTATTTCGTGGGTAGCAGTACGGCCCAGGTTATATACCTGGCCTACGCTGCCGGTGGTACCAAACGCAGTGTATTGTATCACTACGCCTTCCTGTTCAACCGGGTAACCAGTACCAGGAGGTGCAGCTACGCCCAGGTAATTACCGGACAGGCGGGTTACCCATATGTTCAGGTATTTGGAATGATCCCAGCTCTCCGTACCGCCGGTGGCGGCGTATTTGGCATCTGCGGCGCCATTGAGAATAGAAAAGCTTTGGCCCGGCGCTGTTTTCACCCGCACAATCCCATTGGTAGGCTCATCACCTGGTGTACGTTGCGCCAGGCAGAAATGAATTTGCGTATTACCGGTAATAGGCTGCCACACCGGCGGCACCTGTGAAATATCCGGATTGGCAGCGTTGTAGTCGCGATTAAGCACATCGATCTGCGACTGGATCTGTGCATCTGTTACCACATCGGGATTATCCAATAACACATGTACCACAACGGGAATAGATACGGAAGCACGGGCTCCTTCCGGTCGGGCGTGCATCCGTTGACGTTGCTGACCCTGCAGCATCAGGGCTTCATTTTTTTGCAGGAGTTCCTGTAAACGGGGGATTTTCTGCACCCGTTGTTGCAAAGCCTCTGCGGTACCGCACTTACGCTGTGCGGTAGCACCCGCGCAATATAAAAAGGTAAGAAGGATAATAAACTGATAGCGCAATAAAGTAGAATTTGCAATGAAGATACACGAAATTGCTTGCAAAGAAACAAAGGAGCCAGGAAGTAAAGGAGCAAAAAAAACTGTCCTTTACTTCCTGGCTCCTTTGTTTCTTTGCGGGAAAAAAAAGCGCCCCGGAATAGTCCGGCGCGCTTCTAAACTCAGTTTTTTATAAAAATTATATATTGGCCTGTATCTTTTTATCCAGTACGGCTTTAGGCACAGCACCTACCTGTTTGTCTACTACTTTACCGCCTTTTATGAAAAGGATAGCGGGAATGCTGGTGATACCGTAGTCGATAGATACCTGGGGATTGTGATCCACATTCACTTTGCCAATGTTTACTTTCCCCTCGTAATCTTTGGATAACTCTTCAATGATTGGGCTAATCGCGCGACAAGGGCCACACCATTCTGCCCAAAAGTCAATAACAGTTAATTTGTCGGAGTCAAGAACTTCTGTTTGAAAGTTCGCATCAGTGAATTCTAATGCCATGTATTTTGATTTTGAAGTGTTATTGAATAATTGTTTTCTATTGTATTGTGTGTAAAAGGTAGTGCATTTTTTGACGCATTACTTATTGATTATCTCTATACACACATCGATGCAAGATTGTTTAACATCCGTTTGGGAAAGATCTTTGGCAGGAAAAAAAAACGCGCCGGATTATTCCGGCGCGCTCCTAAACTCAGTTTTTATAAAAATTACATATTGGCCTGTATCTTTTTATCCAGTACGGCTTTAGGCACAGCACCTACTTGTTTGTCTACTACCTGGCCACCTTTTACGAAAAGGATAGCAGGAATGCTGGTGATACCGTAGTTGATAGATAATTCGGGATTTTGATCCACGTTCACTTTACCAATGTTTACTTTACCTGCGTAATCTTTAGATAACTCTTCAATTACCGGACCGATAGCGCGACAAGGACCACACCATTCTGCCCAAAAGTCGATAACTGTTAATTTATCGGAATTCAGAACTTCTGTTTGAAAGTTCGCATCAGTGATTTCTAAAGCCATATTCTATGTTTTAAAATGTTTTATTTAATGATTGTTTTGATTTTCTGCAACTGTATTATCTTATTATCAAATCTTAATCCACGTGCAAATTACTGCATTTTTGACACCGTACTTATTGATTATCTCTATACACAAATCGATTAAGCAAATGTAAAAGTAGTGAATTTGTGGCTATTAGCGCGTTTTCAAACAATAGCCGGGCAGTAGAAGACGGAAAAGATGTCATGACAGCGTGTATCTTAATATTAAAATGAAATGCCCAGCCTGGCCTCATTAATGTACTACCACCATTTTAGTCGTCATCATTAACCGGTCGGAATCTTCTGTATCATAGAATGTCAGGATGTACAACCCGGCCGGCAGATCTGATTTGGAAACGAAGGTATGGTTACCGCTGAGCAGCCGGTTATCCCGTTCCCGACCTAACACATCGTGGGTAACCATGCGCAGTTTATGGTGTATACCCACCAGGTTTACAGTAAAGTTACCATTGTTGGGATTGGGGCTGATGGTGATTTCAATCAGCCACGGTACTTTTTTAACAGCGCTGTAGACGATTTTGCCATCCCGGCCAAATATTTTTAAACGGTAGTAAGTCCAGTTATCATACTCGTCATCATCACGGTAGTTGTAGTCGAGTGCGCCAATGCTGGTGCCGTTCAGGCTATGCGGCGCAATTCTGGCCACCGTGTAAAAGCTGTCTTCATTTTCGCGGTGGCGCTGTAATTCATAATGATCGAGGTTGAGTTCTTTGGTGGTACGCCAATGGGTGCCCACCCAGCGGATGGTTTCGCGATAAGCTTCAAAGAAAAGTGCCACATCGGAGGTAACTTTATTGAAAGAGGCTAATGATAAGAAGGTGTTGACTTCCCCGTCGTTCCCGAATGTTCTGCTATTAATATAGTTGCGGCGTAAAGCTGCACCGGTGCTAAGTGTGCCCGGTGTAACCACTCCTGAAGGTGGCACGGTATCCCATGCCACACCGCCTGCAAGGCGGGTAACATAGCTGCTGTCGCGATTAATGGAAAACGCGGGTGTTTCACTTTCTTCAGGGTGCTGGAGTAATACGGTCACATTGTTCAATGCGCCGGAGTCCTGTTTTACATGCCAGGTTTTCAGTGTATAACCTGAGGTGTTCATATCTCCGGAAAGGCCATATTGGTAAACGTTATCAAATACTCTGGCCTGGATAGTTTTCGGGTTACTGCTATTGTTGTTCACGGCCATAGGAGAGTAGCTGTCGGTGGTGCTGCCAACAGGGTATACCACCATTCCGCTGGCAGTAGTGATTTGTTCTCTGAAAAGGAAACCGCCTGCCGGCTGACTACCGGTTACCACAAAGGCTTTGTTGGAGTAGCCGGTGATAGTGCCCGGATCGCCGTTGCCTACTACCAGGTTCCAGCCATTTAGCAGCAGATGACCGGTTTCAAAATTCAGGTTATAGCGGATCTTCAGATCACTTAAATCGTCGAGATGAATGTTATTGCTGTTGCCAATGCTCAGGTTAGGGAAGCTGGCGCCAGTGCTCCCACTGGCGCTATAGCCTCCGTATATATGCTGGACACCTGTGTTAATACCTTTTACCTGCAGGAAGCGAAAAATGCCGCCCATATTGGGTTGGTGATTGTTGTTATAATCATTTTCATCGGGCAGGGCCGCATCATTGCTGTTTTCCCATTTATTGCCGTAGAAATTAATCACACTTCCTTTTAGCGAACCAAACCGTCCCTCATTTTTTACATCGCTGAAAATAGCAACGGTATCACGCTGGTGCACACTGATATTTCCTCCGGGGGGAACATACACGCCAGTTTGTGCCAGGCATAGTTGTGTTCCGGTTAAGAGGCAGGTGATCATATGGAGTGTAAACCAGCGCATCAGGGATTGATAACGGTGATGTCAAAAGTAACGGTGCCGAGTTTCTGGTTGCCGCCAGCACCTGCACCGGTATTGATAAAGTTGATAGTGATAGTGTTGACTGCACTGATGAAGGAATAAGCAATGGCCAATCCCTGTGGCAGCGCGGTACGGGGATTCACGATTACGGACGCATTCACATTGGCACCTGTAACAGTGGCTGTTTTGGTGAGACTGCTGGTGGTGGTGATATTGGTGGTACCATCTGACAGTGAAAAGCTGGATTTAATCATGCTGCTCACTACAGTGCCGGCAGCGCCCAGTTTAAAGTTGCCTCCTACATCTAATTTGGCGGATGGAGCGGTATTGGCAATGCCCACGTTGCCGGTTCCATCTATCCTCATGGCTTCGTTGGCGCTGGAAGTACCGCCGGTGATGAACATCATATTTTTATTGGCGGTGCTATTACATATCACGAAGTTGTTACCGGTAGCATACAGGTAGGCGGTATTACCGCCGCCGATCACTGTTCCATTGCCATTGCCTGCGGAAGTGATACCCATGTCAATGAAGTTGGAGCCACTTCCGTTGTTGGCACTGGCTACTACATCCACGCTGGCGTTCGGGCCACCATGCAGATTGGTGATGCCCATCTGGAGACTGCCGTTCACGGTTCCCTGTCCACGTATAAGATTGGTGGAAGTAGAGGTGCCTCCATCTACCAGCAGGCGTTCCGGATTGGTAGCGTTAAAGGCACTACTGCCAATACCTACACTACCAGTGGCGTTAATGCGCATTCTTTCGGTGTTGTTGGTAATAAAAGGCAGATCGAAATTGGTGGTGGTACCCAGGTTTTGTACTGCGGCAACTCCGTTGCCCCCAAGCAGCCAACCGCCTGCGGAGCCTGAAAATGAAATGGTACCGTTAACCTTGTCATAAGTAATCCCGCTACCTGCGCTGAACAATGAGCGCACTTTTAAGTAGAAATTTGCAATATTGGTAGTATCAATGGTGGAAAGTTTATTGTTGAAAGTATTCCAATCGGTGCTGCTCAGATATCCATTGGTAGTAGCCGAAGCCTGGCTGATGCCAATTACGCCGTTGCTGTAAGTGATAGGAGCCGTTCCGGAGAACAGACTCCTCACTTTCACGCTAAAATTTGCAATATTGGTAGTATCAATGGTGGAAAGTTTATTGTTGAAAGTATTCCAATCAGTGCTGCTCAGGTATCCATTGGTAGTAGCAGAAGCCTGGCTGATGCCAATTACGCCGTTGCTGTAAGTGATAGGAGCCGTTCCGGAGAACAGGCTCCTCACTTTCACGCTAAAGTTGGCTATATCGATTGTATCTACCGCGAACAATGTTTTCTTCCAGGAGCCTGCACTACGCACTCTCAAGCTGTTGTCCCCTTTGTAAAAGAGAACGGTACCGTCTTGCGCAGTAGTCAATGGCGCTACAGTGGTATCGGTTATCCTGGTAAGTAGTAATCCCTGATTTTTACTTTCCAGTTCCAATACGGAAGCTTTGTTAATGATGCTGGGGGTACTACCCAGTTTCAGTTGCTGCCCAACTGAAAACAAAGGAAATAACAGTATTGACACCGCCAGCGGGGGGAAATGCAATATGCTTTTCATAGCAACTAGTTGAATGATGAGAGAAGTGGGGGAAAACCGCTACTTCTTAATCACATACCAGTCGGTTCCATCTGTTTGTATAGTTACAAAGGTCCAGTCGTTGTAAATAATATAATTACTGGATCCGTCTATAGTACCGCCACTGGTGGCTATGGTTACTTCTTTATCAATGCCGCCGCTACCAATTTTCTTGATGGTATAGATACGGCCTGCAATAGTACCAGGACTGGGCAACGTGATGGTAAGTGCGCCGCTGGTGGCATCTGCGAGGATGGTATTGTCGGCGGCGGTGGCAGTATAGCTACTGGTAACTTTGGTAAGATTGGTAGCTACGGAACCTACTACCTGGAAGCTGGAATTAGCCTTGGTACCTTCGGCAACGCCTACTGCCAGTGAATCGCGGAAACTTTTGTAGCCGGCAAAAGTTTGACCGCTAAGGAGATTGATCACGCCTCTTACTGTAGTGGAGGCATCAGGAACGTTGATCACTGTTTGTGTAGCAGAGCTGCTATCGATATTTATATCATTTACCGTACCAGCACTCTTGCCGATGACCAGTGTTTTAAAGGCGTTGTCATTCAGCAACTTCTTTACAACTGTGCCATCTGTTCGCCTGATCAGCACATTGTTGCTGTCAGTGGGGGCGGCACTATTAATATTGGTCAGTATTACGTTGCCATCAATAGTGGCATTTTGCACAACATGTACATTGTTCTGGAATGTTTTATTACCACCAAAGGTCTGGTCGCCTGCTGAAACGCCACCGGGATTAGTGGCATCGGCTGCGTGCAGTGTCAGTGTTCCATTATTCACACTAATACCATTGGGGTCTGGTGCAGTAGCAAATAAAGTATGCAGTATCTGGAACCTGGCGGATGAGTCAAAACGTAGCCAGTCGTTGTAAGACAGTAAACCGCGGGAAGTAACACCAGTACCACTTTGCGTAGGGATGTTGAGCGTATGTACACCATTGGTGGAAGTAATGGAGAAGTCTTTTGCGGCGGTGCTGTCAATCGCAAATGTTTGTACAGAATCCCTTAACCCATTTAATGATACAATGGCGTTATTGAAGGCAGAAGCGGCCATGGTACGTTGCAGGAGAGTACCTGTGGCAGGATCTATCACCACTACCTGTACCTGGTTAGTACCATCAGGGATAGTACCCGCTGCTACTTTAATATTTCCATTGGCGGATAAACGCATTCTTTCTGCATTACCTGTTTTGAATACCAACGCCTGCTGGTCAGTGGTTCCCAGGAAATTCTTAGTGGAGTCCAAACCGGCATTACCAATGGTATTCCAGTTACCATTATTTGCCACACTGTCTACAGACATTTTCTGCCACAAGCCATTCTTCCTGATGAAGAGGCTGGAGGAATCCGTCACATAAATGATCATCCCGTCCGGAGCGGTATTGAGGGGGGCAGCAGTAAGGTTGGCGCCTGGTATCCTCGGCAGTAAAAGCCCCTGGCGGGTGCTTTCCAGTTCCAGTATGGAGGATTTGTTGATCTGGCTGGGATTAGAACCTACTTTTAACTGCGCAAACGCTGTGGCGTTGCTTAATAAGAACAAGATCACCGTAAAAATTCTACACTTCATGACTGTTGTTTTGATAGGTAATTGATAAAATGATTGAGAAGCGCAAACAGCTGTTACCTGGACGCCTGAAGGCATCCTGTCATTGAATCGAATAACTATTAATTCAGTAAATCGCCAACTTATTGGTCATGCAACCATGCTGGAAAGCAAATATGATGTGTGTTTTGTACTGGAAAAGGAAGGATTACTTATTGCCGTGGACAATGAAGGAGCATAGCATCATCTGTTGATGCATAATTACGGAGTCAATGTGCTGCGGTTAATAGGTAATACAACCTGATTCTAAACTGGATTTTACATGAATAAGATGGAGAGATGCATATCCTTCAGGACATATGACATATGTGCCGGTTACGAGGTGATACAACCCGCCATTAGGATGCTCTCACAAGAGGTGGTTAAAATATGCGATAAGAATGTTCCAACTATCAAAAGGTATGGAGGAGTAGTTCAAGTATTCGGTTTGTTACTCTCTATCAACGTTGCCAGCAAACGTAAAACAGAGATACTAATTGTGTATTCCTCTTAATTAAAGATAAAATAGGTTTTTTATGTGAAGAAAATATTTTGGCCAATTATTAAAAGAAAACAGGGAAAGTTCTTATTTCCCGGTTTAACGTAAAATGGATTCAGCGCCAAAGGGCATAAAGTGTATATTTTACTTTATTGGATGGGGGCTTAGCTCCCTGGACTATAAACGAAAATGGCAGGAGCGCCTCCTGCCATTTTCGTTTATACTTGTGCATTACCAATACTTATTTATTGATTAGCTCTATATACACATCGATGTCGGGTTGCTTATGCAGAAAAACCGCCAGCTCGTCATTCATCTCAATATTCCTGTTAAAAGTATGCAATTTGGCCTGGGTTTGATTATCGCGGTCTGTCAGGTGTACATGCAGGGTACTATTGCCCGGAAAGCGGTTTACATTGTCTACCAGGAAGTCTACGGTTTCCCGCTTGATGAACTTCGGCATGGTATTCAGAAAAATCTGTTTGGTATGTGTTTTCTTCACTTCCTGCAGCAATTGTATACCATTTACCTTAAACTCATATTCGTTATCGTTGAAACGTTTGGATTTGAAGCCCCCATTGATAAAGAGGCATAATCCCGGTTTCAGGTATGGCGCAAAGCGGATGAAATCTTCACTCCACAAAGCAAATTCAAATTTACCGGTATAATCTTCAATCGTCATAACCCCAAACTGCCGGTTGTTGCGGGAAATTCTTTCCTGTGCGCTGGTAATATATACGGCCAACCGGAAGTTACGCTCTCTTGCACGTCCGCCGGTGCCGCCGGGTTGTGCAATCTCAGTCTGGTATTCTACCAGCTCCTGCACCGAATTCATATGATAATGCTTCATTTCAAAGCGATAATCATCCAGCGGATGCCCGGAGATGTAGATACCGGTAATATCTTTCTCGTTGTTCAGTTTCATGATCAGCGGCCACGGATCACAGTTTGGAATTTTTGGGGGCTCTACATCCGGGAGGTCATCTGCGCCGAAGAGGCTACCGATATTGGAGGAGCCCGCGCTTACCTGCTGACCAAACTTTACGATTTTATCCAGGCCGTTGAGCTGCTCGCCTTCCGGCTTGTGGAAGTATTGTGCACGGTGTAATTCAGGGAAGCTGTCGAAAGCACCGGACATCACCAGGGCTTCCAATGATTTCTTGTTGACAGCACGCTGATTCACGCGTTTAATGAAGTCAAATATATTCTTGAAAGGACCGTCTTTTTTACGCTCTTCCAGCAGGTTTTCAATGGCTGCTTCACCTACGCCTTTCAATCCTCCCAGTCCGAAGCGTACCTGGCCCTGTTTATTCACCGCAAAACCTTTGAAAGATTCATTCACATCCGGCGGCAATACGTCGATGCCCATACGTTTGGACTCTTCCATGAAGAAGGTGATCTTTTCAATGTTGCTGGCGCAGTTCAGTACCGAAGCCATATACTCAGAAGGGTAGTGGGCTTTCAGGTAGGCTGTCTGGTAAGCCACAAAGGCATAACAGGTAGAGTGGGACTTATTGAACGCATAAGATGCGAACGCTTCCCAGTCGGTCCATACTTTGTCGCATATTTTAGGATCATGGCCATTTTTGGCGCAGCCTTCCATGAATTGCGCCTTCATCTTATTCAGAACCGCGATCTGCTTTTTACCCATGGCTTTACGGAGTACGTCCGCATCACCTTTGGAGAAGTTCGCCAGTTTCTGACTCAGCAACATCACCTGCTCCTGGTATACCGTGATACCGTAGGTATCGTTCAGGTATTCCTCCATTTCGGCGATATCGTATTGTACCGGCTCCAGTCCGTGCTTACGACGGATAAAGGAAGGGATGTACTCCAGTGGTCCCGGACGGTACAAGGCGTTCATCGCAATGAGATCGTCGAATCTATCCGGTTTCAGCTCGCGCAGGTATTTCTGCATCCCGGGCGACTCGAACTGGAACGTTGCGTTGGTTTCTCCTTTTTGATAGAGGTCGTATGTTTTGGCGTCATCCAGTGGAATATTGTCTATTTCAATGGTGATGCCATGGTTTTGACGGATGAGTTCCAGCGCACCTTTGATGATGGTAAGGGTTTTCAAACCCAAAAAGTCCATCTTGATAACGCCGGCTGACTCGATGATGCTTCCTTCGAATTGGGTAACGAGGAGGTCAGAGTCTTTGGCAGTAGAAACGGGAATGAGGTCGTAGAGGTCCTGCGGGGCGATGATGATACCAGCCGCGTGGATACCGGTATTACGTACGGAACCTTCCAATACGCAGGCTTCGCGGAGTACTTCTCCCTGCAGGTCGTTGCCGGTGATCAGTTCCCGTAGCTTTTTCACGTTTTCAATATCTTCCCCGGCGAGACCTTCTTTATCAGCGAGGCTCTTTTCTCCTTCCAGCGGGGCATTGAAGATACGGTCCAGTTGGATGCCGGGCTTGTCTGGTACCAATTTGGCCAGCCCGTTGGATTCTACCAGTGGCAGGTCCATTACGCGGGCAACGTCTTTGATACTCATTTTAGCGGCCATGGTACCGTAGGTGATGATTTGCGCCACCTGGTTACGGCCATATTTCTGTACTACGTAGTCGATTACTTTCTGGCGGCCCTCATCATCGAAGTCCGTATCAATATCGGGCATGCTCTTACGTTCCGGGTTGAGGAAACGCTCAAACAGCAGGTTGTATTTAATGGGGTCTATATTGGTGATACCAATACAGTAGGCCACTGCAGAACCGGCTGCGGAACCACGGCCCGGACCAATGAATACGCCCAGTTCACGACCTGCTTTGATGAAGTCGGCCACGATGAGAAAGTAACCGGCAAAACCCATGTTTTCGATTACGCCTAATTCAAAGTTGATACGTTCTTCAATATCGGCGGTCATTTCCAGGTAACGGCTGCGGGCGCCTTCATAGGTGATGTGCCGCAGGTACTGGTCCTGGGTAATAAATTCTTTTGGAATAGGGAAGTTGGGCAGCAGGATATCTCTTTTTAAATCCAGCAGCTGTACTTTATCTACAATTTCGTTGGTATTGTCAATGGCCTGCGGAAGATCATGAAACAATTTGCTCATTTCTTCCGTCGTCTTAAAATAAAACTGGTCGTTATAAAACGCGAAGCGGCCTTTTTTAGGGCCAGCGCTGTCGTCGTCAGAAAAATCTTTGTTGGTAGGGGTGCTTTTCTTTTCGCCGGTGTTGATGCAGAGCAGGATGTCGTGTGCATTGGCATCGGCCTGATCTACATAGTGGGAATCGTTGGAAGCGATTACTTTTACATTGTATTTCTCTGCAAAGCGCAACAGTACGGCGTTTACCTGGTCCTGTTCCGGAATACCGTGGCGTTGCAGCTCTACATAAAAATCATCTCCAAAAATATCCAGCCACCAGCGGAACTCTTTTTCACCGGCTTCTTCGCCATGGCGAAGAATAATCCTGGGAACAGAAGCACCTAGGCAGCAGGTAGTAGCGATGAGTCCTTTGTGGTATTGCAGTACCAGCTCTTTATCGATACGGGGATATTTACCATATAGCCCTTCCATATATCCCAGCGAACAAAGTTTGATCAGGTTGCGATAACCTTCATCATCTTTTGCCAGTAATACCTGGTGATAACGTACATCTTTTTCTTCTCTTGTAAAGGCGCGTTTATGACGGTTTTCTACCACATAAAATTCACAGCCTACAATTGGTTTAACTTTTAATCTTTTATCTTTCGGATCGCCCGGGTTGAGTTTATTATTATATGCCTCTGCCACAAACTGAAAAGCGCCAAACATGTTACCATGGTCTGTAATGGCCAGGGCAGGCTGATTGGAAGCCATGGCTTTTTTATACAGTGATTTGATATCGGCGGCACCATCCAGTAAGGAGAATTGGGTATGAACGTGTAAATGGGAGAAATTCATCAGCTAATCTATTTCGTCAAGCGACAAAAGTACGGGAAAAATGCAGAAAGCAGAACGTTAGAAATAAAAAGCCATTAGAAAGGGCTGAAAGTAAATATCTTACATTATTTTAGCGAAAATTTAGCCTGCCGATTATGATCAGAGTAAAGGGACATTTATTTGTGAAGTTATCGATTTGTGCATTGTCACTTAGTTCCTGCGCTTCACTAAAGAAAAGTACGACCAGTAAGAAAACCACTACCACACCAGCTACCAGCGGCAACAACAGACCGGTTGAATTTATAGATGGCATCGCCACAAACCGGCATCCCCGCAATAGTAACAGCTTTAACAATAAGGATATCAGTATCAGTAAAAATATTACGAGGGGCAGCGCTAATCTTGAGAATGCACAGAGCTGGCAGTTTAAATATGCGCAGTTACTGGATGTTCCCGTGGAAGACGTGTTAAACCAGAAGCTATATAGCTTTATTGAAGAATGGTGGGGAACTCCTTACCGGTTGGGTGGGAAAACCCGCGCTGGTATTGATTGTTCCGGATTCGTGAACACCCTGATGAATGCGGTGTTCCAGTCTGGCCTTTCCGGTAATTCTGCGGATTTGTATACGCAGATAAAGAGACTCAGTGTACGTGATTTACGTGAAGGCGACCTGGTATTTTTCCGGATTCATAAGAAGCGAATTTCCCATGTAGGGATCTATCTCGAGAACGATAAATTTGTACACGCATCTACCAGCGCAGGTGTGATCATCAGTGATCTGAATGAGCCTTACTGGAAGCGTTATTTTGCCGGTGGAGGAAGACTCTGAACCCGTTCTACACATTTGTTTTATTGTTAATTTTATCCGATTTTTACCGTTTTAACTTAACCACCCCGCTTTGCGGGGACTTATTACATTTATGGAATTCGCTCCCATCGTACTATTTGTTTATAACCGGCCGGATTTGACGCTCAATACTTTGCAGTGCCTGCGTAAAAACGAGGAAGCGAAAGAAAGCACCCTGTATGTGTACTGTGATGGCGCTAAAGCGGGCGCTTCACCGGAACAGTTGCAGCTGATTAAACAGGTACGGGAAATAGTGCACAGCCAGCCATGGTGTGGGAAGGTAGTGGTTTTTGAAGCGGAGAAAAATAAAGGACTGGCTACTTCCGTGATTGATGGAGTAACAGAAGTGATCAGCAAGCATGGTAAAATAATTGTTTTGGAAGATGACCTCACGCTGTCGCCCTTCTTCCTGAAATATATGAACGATGCACTGACCAAATACGCAGATGAAGAAAAGCTGATGGCAGTACATGGTTATCTGTATCCTTTTGAGATACCAGCCAGCTTTACCGACAGCACTTTCCTGGTACATGATCCGGGCAGTCTCGGATGGGGTACGTGGAGCCGTGCCTGGAGCAAGTTTGAGCCGGATACTGATAAGGTGATGATGCAGATAAAAGCCAAAGGACTAAAACGGCCATTCGACTTCTGGGGAGCTTATCCTTTTTACAGGATGTTACGTCAGCATAAAAATGGTAAAGTCAGTTCCTGGGCCATTCGCTGGAGAGGTACAGCCTATCTGCATGATATGCTGACCCTGTACCCGGTGAAATCATTGGTAAGACATGATGGTAATGTTGCCTCTGCCACACATCACTATAAAGAGGAAGACTGGCTACATACGGAAGTGTATCAGTCGCCCGTTCCGGTTGATGATATCCCGGTAAGGAATAACCTGCCAATGGAAAAGTTGTTTGCGAAATTCCTGCGGGCTAAAGCAGGGATGACCGTCCAGGCAAAAATTAAAAACAGGCTTAAAAAATACTGGAAAAAAATAACCGGCCATGCTTAAAATCATTCGGAATGTTATCAGAAAAATGAAGCGGGAGGTCATTTCACCGGTATCCTGGGATAATTTAAGAAAGCTGCAACCTGTGTCGCCTGCTTTTGGGTGGAGCAGGGGCACTCCGGTAGACCGGCATTATATTGCGGCCTTTCTCGATGCACATCGGGCCGATATCCACGGTCATGTACTGGAAATTGCAGAAAGCAGTTATTCCAAACAATATGGTTCACAGGTAAGCAGTTTTGAAGTATTGCATGTGCAGGACGGGGCCAATGTTACTATTGTAGGTGATCTGACAAATATGGCTTCGTTACCTGCGGATAAAATTGATTGCTTCATTTGTACGCAGACCTTTAACTTCATTTATGATTTCAAAACAGCCATTGCCGGCGCTCATCACCTGTTGAAACCAGGAGGCGTACTGCTGGCCACTTTAGCGGGAGCTACGCAGATATCTGCATACGATCAGCAGCGCTGGGGTGATTATTGGCGTTTTACCGTACAATCGGCAGAAAAAGTATTTGGTGAAGTTTTTGGGAAAGATAATATCGAGGTCATTTCATATGGAAATGTACTCACCTGTACGGCTATTCTGCAAGGCATTTCCGCCGAAGAATTATTACCGGAAGAGCTGAATTACCAGGATCCGGTATACCCGATTATTATTGCAGTAAGGGCAAAGAAAGCCTGATACGATTATAAAGTACTATCTGATGGGAAACGTGAGTCAAAAAGTATTTTCAGTGATGCACTATGTAGCGAACAAAGTGCAGCGGCCGGCGGTGATATTATTGTATCACCGGGTCACTACCTTACAACAGGACCCACAGGAGCTGTCTGTTACGCCCGTCAACTTCAATGCACAGCTCACCCACCTGGCCTCCGATTACACCGTGTTGGACGCCGATCGGTTTTTATATCATGTGAAAAATAAAAAGGCATTCCCGGAAAGGTCCGTGTTCATTACATTTGACGATGGATACGCCGACAACTACCATGAAGCATTGCCGATACTGACGCAACGCGAGGTACCCGCCCTGTTTTATATCACTACTTCCAAACTGAATACCCCGTATGAATTGTGGTGGGATGACCTGGAACGTATCCTGCTCACCGACAGCAACCTGCCACCGGTTTTAAAGATCAATATCAACGGACGGATGTGGCAATATCCTACCAATACGCTCATGGCTATACGGGAAACCTATTATGCCCTGCAGCAGGTATTACGTTTTTGCAAGCCGGATATGATTGATGCTGCAATGGCACAGTTATACGAATGGTCCGGCAAAGACGCTACCGGAAGGCCTTCTCACCGCCTCATGACCTGGGACGAGCTGAAAGGCATGAACAATGCCGCCTATGCTACCATTGGTTGCCATACCCACCGGCATCCGGCAGTAGGGATGTTAAGTTATGAAGAGCAACTGGCGGAAATAGGCAAGTCGAAAGAAATATTGGAAGGTACATTGGGCGCCCCCCAGGTACATTTCTCTTATCCTTTTGGCGGCCGTAAATTTTTAGGTTCCAAAAGATATTACAACGCAGATAGTATAAAAGCCTGTAAGGAACTGGGTTTACAACTGGTAACGGCCAATTACTACGGACAGGTGCATAGCTGGAGTAATCCATACGCATTGCCCCGTATCCTGGTACGCGACTGGCCCATCGATGTGTTTCGCAGGCATATGCAACAGTTCTTTAAATACTAGCGGGTGAGAATACTTTTTATCAATAAATATGAGAACAGCGGAGGTGCCGCGATTGCCGCACAACGGATAGCAGCGGGGCTTTCACAGTATTATCATACCGAAAATCATTTTGTGGTAGGTACGCACCGGGCATCTGCCGGTGTTACGGTTACCCGCCCCGGTATGGTACGCAACGTAATAGAAAGGGGACTGAACGTAGTTACCAATAAGCTGGGATTACAATACTTATATTTTCCTTTTTCTTCGCCCGCTATTATGCGTGCTGCGCGCGCTTTTCAGCCGGATATCATCAGCTTGCACAATATACATGGCGGCTACTTCGATGCTACGTTATTACCGCGGTTATCTGTTGTAGCACCGGTAGTATGGACGTTGCACGACATGTGGGCCCTTACCGGCAATGCCGCGCATACCTTTGGGGATACTGCCTGGAAATCAGGCCGGGCCGGCAAATCAGAGCACAAGCATTCGCCTGCCATGGGCTTGCCTACCGGCAATTACCTGATGCGCAGAAAGCAACGCCTGTATGCCGCCAGCGACCTGCATATCGTTTCTCCTTCCGAATGGCTGTACGATATGACGATGGAGAGTCCACTCACCCGGGAGGAACCGTTGTATCATATCCCCAATCCAATTGATACTGATTATTTCCAGCCACAGGATAGAGCAGCGTCACGGCAGGCATTGGGATTACCTGCTGATGCACCTGTGATCACCTTTGTATCCGAGCGGTTGTTTAACAGCGAGTTCAAAGGAGGAGCAGAGTTGCTCCATATTTTACAACGGCTGGATCAACAGTTAACGCATAAAGTATACCTGCTGATGATTGGCAGGGATCGCATACCTGGCACATTTAAACACCTGGAATGTGTGTACACCGGCTACGTGAAGGATACCCAGAAAATGATTCAATGCTATAGTGCCAGTGATATTTTCTTTTATCCCACTAAAGCAGATAATTTACCAAATGTGCTGATAGAAGCCAGCAGCTGTGAAACGGCCTGTATTACCTTTGACGTAGGGGGCTGCCGGGAAATAGTGAAGCATGGGGAAACCGGCTATGTGATTGCGCCGGGTAACCAGGAGGCATTTGCCACGCATACCTTGTCGTTGTTGCAGGATCCGGCGCGCTGCCGGCAATTTGGTAAAGCAGCGCGGGAATACGTAGAACAGCGATTTAGTATGCCGGTGGTAGCAAAACAGTATTACGAGTTGTTTCAATCCGTGGTAAAGGAACCACTATAATTATTTACATGAGTCAGTCAGCAAACCCGGTATTGAGCATTATCACCGTGTGTTTTAATGCGGAGAAATTTATAGAAAGCACGATTCAGAGCGTGCTGGCGCAAACCTACCCGCATATAGAATATATCATTGTGGATGGCGCCTCTAAGGATAATACACTGGGCGTGATTGAAAAATACCGTTCCCGTATTGCCAAAGTGATTTCTGAAAAGGATAAGGGCCTGTATGATGCCATGAATAAGGGCATGCAGCTGGCTACGGGTGATTACCTGTTGTTTTTAAATGCAGATGATGTATTGGCAGATACAGACGTGGTGAGTAAAATGTTTGCCACCTGTGCCCATGCAGACGTGTACTATGGGGAAGCCATGTTCATGGATGAAAATGGTGTTGACATTGGTTTGCGTTCTGAACAAACGCCGCATAAAGTACCGGAGCAACTTACCTGGAAAAGCCTGAAACATGGCATGGTGGTATCGCATCAGGCGTACATCATTCGTAGGAGTTTAAGCCCGTTGTATGATTTACAATATAAAGTTTGTGCAGATATAGACTGGATGATCCGCACTTTAAAAGCGTCCAGGAACATTTGCCATACACATGTAGTGGTAGCGCGATTCAGGGTAGGAGGTACTTCCAAGCAACATCAGCAACTGGCCTGGAAAGAGCGGTATAAGATATTAAGCCGCTACTATGGGCATATCCCTAATTTTGCGCATCATTTGTTTATTGGACTGCGATACATCTTTTCCAAGCGATATTAGTGGAGCAGAAAGCATAAAGCAGAAAGCAAAAAGCTATTGAGGCGATTGACAAAAGCGAATAAGTAATCAAATACTCGCTCTTGTCAATCGCCTCAATAGCTTTTTGCTTTCTGCTTTATGCTTTCCGCTCCTTCTTCAGATATTGAAAAAACTCCCATCCAAACACGCCGATTACTATCAGCAGCAGCAATGCGGAGGAGATGTTGGCGATTTTCAAACCAGTGAAAATGGTAGTAGGTTCGAAGCGCATTTCAATTTTATGATCACCTGCAGGAATTTTAAGGCCGCGCAGGGCGTAGTTGGTGCGGATGATATCGGTGGGTTTGTCATCGATAAATGCTTTCCAGCCGGCAGGGTAGTATATTTCAGAGAATACGCCGAAGCCATCCTGGGGGTTGTGCGAAGCATATTCCAGTTTATTCAGGCCGTATTTGGTGAGCTTGATGCTGGCGCTGCTATCGGCGCTGGTTTTGAAATTGCCCATCTGTGCGGCGAAGCGTTTGTCGATCACGGCAGAATCGCGGGTGTTCAGGTAATCCAGCGTTTTCATTTCCGTGTTGGCATCTGGCGCCCAAACGATATCTTTTACAAACCAGGCATTACCATAAGCGCCGGGGTTGCGTTGCGCCACCGGTTGACCACTTTTCTGATCTGGTACAATAAAATATTTCGTGTTGAGCATATTCAGCACGTGCATATTTTGTTTTGAGATCTGGTGGGTGATGAGATCCTGGTAGATCCACAATTTAGCAGGGCTATAGCCACCAATGTTTTTGTGGAAGTAGGAAGGAGATGCATCATCGAATGGTGCGGTGGTAACGTTAAATACGCGGTAATATGGATCCGGATCCTGCTTGATCTGCTGATCGGCAGGTGATGGCTGTAATACCTGCATATAGCTGAGATCATCTACGAAGCTGTCGTTATTCAGGTAATTTCTATCTACCTGTAACAGGTCGATAGCCACAGCGCCGGTGATGATCAGCAGGGCGGCCTGCCATTTTATTTTATCCTGGAGGTAAGCCCAGATAGCGCCGGCAGCGATGAGGATGAAGATAGCGGAGCGGAATGCATCTTTGATGAGGAGGCTGCTGCGATCTTTCTCCAGGGCGCGGATCAGGAGTTTGCCGTTTTCTTCGCCGCCCATCATCTGTGCGAAATAGCCTTGCATGTTGGCATCGCTGGCGCTGCTGAAGCCGGTGAAGAAGTAGCTGATGAGTACGAAGCCGAGGAGTATACCACCGGTAATGAGCAGGGCTTCTTTCAATTTTTTCAGCAGTTCTGCTTTGGTGAGTTTGCTGGCGATTACCTCCTGTAAGCCCCAGCAGCCCAGCACTACGAAAGTAAGGGAGGGTAATACCAGTGCCTGTGCAGGCGCGCGGAATTTATTGTAGAGGGGGAGATGATAGAACAGGAAATCATTGATGAATGCCATGTTTTTACCCCATGCCAGTATAAAGCCAACAATAGTTACACCTACCAGCCACCATTTATGCCAGCTTTTCACTAACAGTAACGATAATACGAAAAGAAAGCAGATGATAGCGCCTACATATACCGGGCCGGAAGTGCCTTTGGCCTGGGCGCCGTAGTATACCGGCAATTTCTGTTGTTCTACAAACTGTTCTACCTGTTGCGCAGGTACGCCCAGGCTGATCATTTGCTGCGCGAAATTGGAATTGCTGCCCAGTTTCTGTGCGGAGGAGTTACCTACGTAGCCAGGGATGAGGAAGGTACCTGATTCGGCTTTACCATAACTCCAGTCGTATGCGTAATCTATATCCAGGCCGGTAGATTTCTTTTGTGCAATATCGCCCTGGTCGAGGGTAAGCTCAGATTTGCTGCCACGCATGGTATAGTCGGTATACTCGCGGAGCATCAACAGGCTGTCCATAGAAGTAAGTATGGCCAGTGCGCCGGCAATGGCCAGCAGACCGGATGCTTTCAGGAACTGTGGTATTTGCTTCTCCCGAAGGGCATGAATAAAGGCGCCTATTGCCAGGCAGCCCACCATGATGAGGGTATAATAAATAATCTGCAGGTGGTTATTATAGATGAGCATGCCGGTAGCCAATGCTGTTAATGCAGCACCGGTGATCAGTTTACCGCGGTAGGTGAGAATAATTCCCGCCAGTACAGCCGGCATGAGGGCGATGTCGAACATTTTGGTGATATGGCCTACGTCTATAATGATCACGTTGTAGGAGCAAAACGTGAAGGCAACGGCACCCATGATGCGGATCCAGTATTTGAAGTCCAGGATACAGAGGAGCAGGTACATGCTCAACATGGCCAGGAACAACATATTAATAGGGAATGGTGTTTTCAGGGTCGCGATGGTGTTCATCCAGGCCACCCGGTTGGTACCCGGGCCGGTATAAATCACGTAAGACGGCATGCCTGAAAACATGCTGTTGGTCCATAAAGGGCGTTCACCGGTTGCTTCATAAAAGTCCTTTGCCTCTTTCGCCATTCCCTCCACATTTTTCATGTCGGCCTGGTTTACAACTTTGCCTTCCAGGACGGGAGAACAATACACCACTGCCAGCAGCAGGAAGATACCTATTGCTGCAAGGTGCGGAAGAATGGCTTTTAGCCAGTTTTGCTTCATCGGATATTTTGGATTTAGTTTTAAAGAAACAAAAATAACTGTAATTTATCCGAAATTTCAATATGCGCTGGATACGGTTCCTTTTAAAATTTGCATTTATATGCAATCTGTGCTTTCTCATCAGTGAAATCCTGCGTATTACCGTATATGATCATGCGTTAGATACTATCGTGAATCATGTGCTGGTACTGGGTGTAGGGATTGCTTTTCCGTTGAATGGATTGGTGTGTGTGTTGACAGGGGTACTCTTATTGTTAAAAAAAATACAATGGAAGACACTGCCTCCCTGGTTATATTTGCTCAACATTGCCATTTTTATATTTCAACTCATAGTTAATTACTAAATGATCAAACAGTTATTAAACGACAAGCCTACCAAGCTGTTCGTTATATTCACCAGTTTTTTTGTGGCCAACGCATTGATTGCAGAATGTATTGGCGGTAAACTATTTTCGCTGGAACAGCTATTCGGTATGACGCCGCATAAATTCACCCTGTTTGGAGAGTCGGGCCTGTCCTATACTTTAACCGCAGGGGTGTTATTATGGCCGTTGGAGTTTGTGATGACAGATATTGTGAATGAATATTTTGGTCCGAAGGCGGTGCGCCGTATTTCTTATATCGCGGTGGCATTGATTTCCTATGCGTTCATTATGTTCCTGGTGGCTATCAATGTGCCGGCCGACGGCTGGTGGGTAGGCAGCAAGGCAGCCGACGGTGTTCCCAATATGCAAACGGCCTTTACAAGTATTTTCGGACAGGGCATGTGGATCATCCTCGGTAGCTTAACCGCTTTCCTGGTAAGCCAGATCGTGGATGTTACGGTATTTCACCGCATTAAAAAACGCACGGGCGATAAACACGTATGGTTGCGGGCAACCGGCTCCACTATTGTATCGCAGTTGGTAGACAGCTTCATCGTATTATTTATTGCCTTTAAGCTGGGGAATAACTGGAGCTGGCAAAGGGTGTTGGCCATTTGTATGGTGAACTACAGCTACAAATTTGTATTGGCAGTAGCGCTTACGCCGTTGATCTACCTGTTGGAACACCGGATAGAACGTTTCCTGGGGCATGATCTGGCAAAGAAAATGAAATTAGCGGCAATGGGGAAGGAGCATCCGCTCGTTGACCCGATTGTTAGTGATTAGCAGAAAGCATAAAGCATAAAGCAAAAAGCCATCAGAGCGATTAACCAGCGGGTATATTATTTATCCGCATTAATCATTCGCTCCGATGGCTTTTTGCTTTCAGCTTTACGCTTTATGCTCAATTAATATCTTTCCTTAATAATATCCGCTACTACTTTATCAATGGGTAAAGTCACCGCATCGGCGGAAAACTCACGCCAGTCGATCCAGCGGGCGCGCTCTACTTCTTCCACGCCTTCCGGTACGGTAAAGTCGAAGGGTTTGGTGCTGACGTTGGCAGTAAATGGTGAGGTAGGTGTTACCAGGTAATAGATGGAGATGATTTGTGTTTCATTATCAAATGCAGAGATCTGGAAGAAGTCGGTAGTATAAATGTGCTCCACAACTTTTACATCTTGCCCCAGTTCTTCCTGCCATTCTCTTATCACACATTCGATGGTTCCTTCTCCAAATTCGAGGCCACCGCCGGGAAATTTGGTATAATAACCCCCACGGATATACTCATCGCTGACCAGCACCTGTTGGTGTTCATTGATCATGATGCCGTATACTCTTACGTTAAATCCTGTTTTCATATGGTAGTATCAATTAATGGTTAGAACCATTTCTTCTTCATAAAATACCAGCTGATCACTACAGAAATAGCGATGGAAAGGATTACTGGTATATAGAAGGCGTGCATGGTATGCTGATAGGGAATGTCTACGTTCATGCCATAGATACTGGCTACCAGCATGGGAAATGTAAGGATGATGGTAATAGACGTTAAGCGCTTCATTACCACGTTCAGGTTATTGGAGATGATGCTGGCAAAGGCATCCATGGTACTGCTGAGGATATTGGTGTATACATTGGCCATTTCCAGCGCCTGGGAAGTGTCTACAATCAAATCCTGCAGGAATTCTTTCTCATCTTCATTGAGGCCCAGGAAATTGGTACGTTCCAGTTTCATCAGCAGGAGTTCATTGCTGCGCAGGGCGGTCACGAAGTATACCAGGCTTTTCTGGATCCGCATGATCCCTAATAACTCTTCATTCCGGTTGGAATCATAAAGTTTCGCTTCCAGCATGTTCCTGCGCTGGTTGATTTCTTTCAGATAATCCAGGAAGTTGATGACCACTTTTTCGAAGATCTTGAGCACCATCATATTCCTTTTCTCGGGAGAGCGGTTATGGAAGGTGTTCAGGAATTTCTTGATCGCCGTATTATCGAAGGAGTTGACCGTGATAATCTGGTGGTGGGTCAGGATAATTACAATCGGGATCGTGATATAGAAGGCATCACTTTCGTTGATGGAATTATTTTCGGTGGGGGTTTTCAGTACAATGAGTTTCACATTGTCTTCCAGCTCAAACCTTGATTTTTCGTCGATATCGAGGGAATCCGTGAGGAAGTCCAGGGGGATATCCAACTCTTCGGATAACTGTTCAAATTCGGCCTGTTTCAGCGGAGGGGTAATATTCACCCAGGCGCCGTTTTCAGGCTGTTTTATTTCTACAGTTTTGGAATCTATATTTGTGAAATACTGGATCATCGGGCGCAAAGGTAGTTAAAATGTTGAATCCTCTTCCATATTACGTAATATTGCACATTGGGAATAATTAATTTTATTTATATATAAATGGGCGTAATAAAACAACAGAGTATAAAGTCAACATTGCTGATTTACATTGGTTTTGCGGTAGGAGCTATTAATGTTGTCATCCTGTTTCCCCATGTATTCGGGAAGAATGAGTTCGGATTAACCCGGTTGTTGCCAGAAATTGCCATGGTCCTCGTGCCGATTTGTACCCTGAGTGCTGTCCCTACCATCAGCCGTTTTTTCCCTTATTATGCCAGTCATGTAAAGAATAAAGATAACGATATGTTAACCTGGTCGGTGCTGGCAACATTGATAGGGTTTAGCTTATTTGTGTTGGGGAGCATCTTTTTTAGGGAGTCGATCATCAATGCTTATAAAGACAAATCCCCTTTATTCGTTACTTATTTCTACCTGTTATATCCTAACGTTTTTTTATTTGCCCTGTTTGGCGTGTTCGAGAGCTACAGTGCCTCCCGTCATTTGTCGGTGTTCCCGAACTTTCTGAAAGAGCTGGTAATGCGTTTATTAACGACCGTGTTGATAGGCGCATATTATTTCCGTTGGATCAGTTTAGATGTTTTCCTCTGGCTTTTTTCCTTGTTATATGGTGCGTTATTGCTGGTGCTGATGATATATCTTTACCGGCACCATTATCTGCATTTCACTTTTAAGGTGAGCAACGTGACCCGCAGGTTGTCCCGGCAGATGCTTACCTATTCGGTTTCGCTGTTGGGTGCTACGTTGTTTACGCTGCTGGCGAAAAACCTGGCTCCGCTTATCCTGGCGAGCAAGAATGGTTTGGGAGATGTGGCCTACCTGACCATTGTGACTTACGTGTCCATGTTGATTTTAATACCACAGCGTAGTATTTCTACTATTGGATTGCCGGTATTAGCACAGGCCTGGAAGGAAAGAGATATGAAGAAGATAGATGAAGTATACACGAAGTCTTCTTTGCTGCAGTTGATTTACGCAATGTTCATTTTCCTGGTGATCTGGTTAAATATCGATAATTTTTTTATGCTGTTGCCAGAAGGGTATAGCAGCGGAAAATATGTGGTGCTGTATTTTGGTATTGCCAGGGTGATTGACATGGGGACCGGCCTGAATAGCCAGGTGCTGGCTACTTCCCGTTTCTGGCGCTACGACCTGTATAGCTCCATTGTGTTACTGGCTTTCTCTTTCCCACTAAACTTTTACCTGATCAATGATTTTGGCCTGGACGGTTCTGGCTATGCCGAGCTGATTTCCATATTTATATTTAACCTCATCCGGTACTTGTTTATCTGGATAAAATTTGGTTTGCAACCTTTTAACTGGGATACGGTAAAAGCGCTGGCGATATCGCTGGTAGCTTATCTTGCCTGCATGTGGATTCCTTTTATCATTCATCCTTTTATTGATATTGCCATCAGAAGCGCTTTGTTTGTGGTGATATTTGCTTCGCTGATACTGGTGTTCAAGGTGTCGGGCGATATTAATAGTACTGTGTATACCACGTGGAATAAGTTAAGAGGAAGAAGGGAGGAGTAAGTTTTTAGTGGTATCACATGTTGTGATACCACTAGTCAATGAAGGCTTTAGTGTTTTATGATAAATAAGTTGATCAACTGGTTCAAAGCACCCCGAAATATAGTCGTTATGGTTTCAACAACGGTGTTAGTGACATGTGTTTTTGTTGGCACCAGTGTGGAAGGAGTAATCCGCCTCGTTGTGTTTTTAGGCATAGCAATTATAATCGGCTATGCCGCTATCATCTTGATAAATAAACTATTTAAATAGTGGTTAATTCAATATTTCCTTCAATGCTTCCATCTTCATTTTCTCATCAAACAACCTATCTACAATTTCCACGTTCTTTTGAATAGTAGCCGCATTCAGTGGCGTTTTAAATTCTTCAAAATCCATGGTTCCGATTTCTTTGGAATCAAAAACGGCGATATCATTTGTTTTCAGCAGCTCATATAGGGTGCTGTTGCTGTGCAGGAATATTTTTTTACCTCTGTATAACAGCGCCAGTACGTTGCCGGCAGCTTGTGAACGGTAGTGGAACATCACTGCTACATCTACCTGTGCCAGCATTTTATAGTATTCATCACGGGCAAGGAAGCTGCGTAGCGCCATTACTTTGTCTGCACCAAAGATGCGGATAGCTTCACTTTGCACGAAGTCGGCGTATTGGGTATTGCCATAATTCAGCGGAATTACCAGCTTAATGGGCTGGTCTTTGTAAGCTGATAAAGCTTGTAACGCTTCCAGGTGGTTGTTGGTAATGGTGTCTGAGTTGCCCAGCAGGATGGTGGTAACGCCATTGCTTTTGGCAGCAGCATTGATCACTGCCTGTTCCGCCGCATCCGGTTTCTGGCCACAGTCGTAAAAGAAATATTTATGTTGTGCCGGTGTGGTATAATGGTTCTGCAGCCATTGGTAGTCGATATGACTCCAGTGGAGGAAGAAATTAAGTCTTTTAAAAAACAGGTCGCGGGTGCGGAGTATAGTGCGTTCCGGACCCTGGTAATTGAAAAAACGTTGGGCGAAGGACGTTAGTACCCGTTTTGGGCGCATGGGATTGAACTTCAGCTTTGGCCGTCCTTCCGTTTTTTCAAAGTAGGGGAGGCTCAAAGGTCCGTAAATCGTTTTTTTGAAACGGGAGGCTGGTACTTCTACCACATCACCACCCCAGAAGAACATACCGGTGGGCACATCGGAAGGCAGACTAAGTACCGCTTGTACAGCCAGGTCTGAGGCCCAGTGTACAAATACTTTATCTTTATTCGTGATTTTTTTTAAGATCGCTTTAAAAGCAGGTGTATAAAAGGGGGCGAAAGTTACCAGGTCGGACTTGACGAACTTTGCGTTTTTTTTCCAGTTATCAATGAGATAGACATTTTTTCCCGGAGCTACTTTTTCTGCATCACGAATGAAGTCATTGATAAACTTATCGTCAACCATTAAGTGATAATTCATGCCGGTTTATTTAAGTGGCTGCTATAATTGGATAGGGTGGAGACATAAAGCAGAATGCCGGTATTCCCGGCATTCTGCTTTTAAGCGGATATAATTATTTCACGGTGATATCACCTTCAAATACCAGTTTAGCGGGGCCGCAGAGCCAGATATCGCTGAAGGTACGTTCTCCGGTTTTGGTGAAGCGTACTTCCAGTTGTCCGCCTAAAGTTTGTACGGGTACAATGTATGCTTTGTTTTCTTTGCCGGCGAATGTTAGTGCGGCGGCGGTTACGCCGGTACCGCAGGAGTAGGTTTCATCTTCCACACCTCTTTCGTAGGTGCGTACAAAAATGCCACCTTCAAAGGGCTGTACGAAGTTAACGTTGGTGCCTTCGGCTGCAAAGCGTTCATTGTAGCGGATGCCACGGCCTTCATTGAAAACATCTACTGCCTGTACGTCTTCCACAAATTTTACGAAGTGTGGAGAGCCGGTGTTCAGGTAATAATAGAGGGGACCATGTTCAACATCATGCACATCAGACATTTTCAGGTTTACCCAGCTGTCGCCGTCCATGGTGGCTTCGTGTTCACCATCTACCGCAATGAAGTAGAGGTTGCCATCGCCTACACCCATTTTGTGGGCAAAAGCAACGAGGCATCTGCCACCATTACCGCACATGGAGCTTTCGCGGCCATCGGCATTGTAGTATTTCATGGCGAAGTCGTAGTCTTCGCTTTTATTCAACAACATTAATCCGTCTGCGCCGATGCCAAAGCGGCGATCGCACAATTCATTTACCTGTTCGTCTGTGAGCCAGTCGTATTTGCCGTCCCGGTTATCCATGATGACGAAGTCATTTCCGGTTCCCTGGTATTTATAAAAGTGGATATTGTTCATGATGACAAAGATAAAAAAATAAGCGATGGCTTATATACCGGCAATGATTCCCAGTCCTTTTTCGATCAGGGCGGCTACCGCTGCACCGCCGTCTTTACTGAATTCTTTGCGGATGCGGTTTGCAACGATGGCGCTGATAGAGAGGCATTCATGACCGAGTACGCGTCCCATTCCGTAAATGGCAGATGTTTCCATTTCGAAATTAGTGATGCGGTGTGATTCGTAAGAGAAGCCGGTGAGGTTATCGATCAGGTTAGGATTGGATAAGGTACCGCGCAGCACCCGGCCCTGTGGTGCATAAAAACCGGGGCAGGTAACGGTGATGCCTGTATGAAAACCATCTCTGAAATGATCGTGTAATTTGGTGGATGCTTCAAAGAGGCATGGATTGGCGCCACCGGGTTGCAGGAATACCTGTCCGCGGAAGGCTTCCAGCAGTTGTTTTTCGGCGGTGGTGTTTTCAAATGCGTAGTAGGGCATGAGGTTATCGAGGCCCAGGCCATGCGAAGAAACCACGAAGCTATCTACCGGAATGGCTTCCTGCAATGCGCCGGAAGTACCGAGGCGTATAATCTGCAAAGAAGTAAGATCAGGTTTAACGAGCCGGGTATTGAAATCAATATTGACGAGTGCATCCAGTTCATTAAGTACGATATCAATGTTATCGGTACCGATGCCGGTGGATACTACTGATAAACGTTTATTACCGATGTAACCGGTATGCGTTACAAATTCGCGGTGTTGAAATTTACCTTCTATTTTATCGAAGTGTTGACTTACGGCGCTTACACGATCGGGATCGCCAACGGTGATGATGGTGTGAGCCAGTTCATCCGGTCTTACGTCCAGGTGATACACCGCTCCGCGGCTGTTGATGATCAGTTCTGATTCAGCAATACGATTATCCATTGTACTAATTTTTATTTTTCACAAATCAACAATTCCTGTTTTCCAGCGTCAATATTCCTTCCTTCTGCCTTATTATCAAAATATTTTTTAGATATTTTTTAAATAATATTTGGTGGTAATCAGAAATTCACTACTTTTGCAATCCCACAAAACGATGAAATGTACGCCAGTGGGGCAATCAGGCGAACATTTTAACACAAATGGTTCCGTGGCCGAGTGGCTAGGCAGAGGTCTGCAAAACCTCGTACAGCGGTTCGAATCCGCTCGGAACCTCCAAAGAAAAGAAAAAGCCGCGTATATCGCGGCTTTTCTTTTTTATCTCACCTCACAATTATCTTATCATTATTTGACAGAACGAGCTGTTGCGGTACATGCACTGCATATTTAAACCCTTACTGCCAGCAGGTTTCAGTGGTCTAAAATATTTATTCAGGAAGTGGTGAAAATGTGGATGTAAAAGGTTATATTGCATCCCCCGCATTAGGCAGGATGAATAAGCAGAAGGCATGACATTTATCAATGATATACTAATGCTATAGATCACAGCGTATGTAATTTTGATAATAAAGATATCTGGCAACAGGACTACTAAAAAGCCATGTTGTTTACAACTATCCAAGCAAAAGGCCTTCTGCATGCAGAAGGCTTTTTGCGTTTTATATACAATTAAAAGAAGTGGTTATGACAGAGATTATTAAAGTAACCGCCGAAGATTCCAAGCACCTGGACCAGGTGAAGCTGCTTTTTCGCGAATATGCCAATTGGTTAAATGTTGACCTAAGTTTTCAGCAATTTGAAGAAGAGCTGGCACACTTGCCAGGTGTATATGTACCTCCTACAGGTGCCTTGTTCCTGGCGCTGGTAGATGGAAAGATCGCCGGTTGTGTAGCAGTGAGATCATTCGACAACAGTATTGCAGAGATGAAACGTCTTTTTGTAAAGGACGCCTTTAAAGGACATGGTGTGGGGAAAGCCCTTGCCAGCGCCGCTATTGAAGAAAGTAAACGACTGGGGTATAAGCGTATTTTACTCGATACCCTGGCACATATGCGTTCTGCTATTGAGTTATATACTTCATTAGGCTTTCAGCCTATTGCGGCGTATTATGATAATCCTATCAGTGATGCCGTGTATTTATCACTCAATATTGAAGAAGCAACTGTGTGAGCATAAAGCATAAAGCTCAAAGCAAAAAGCTATTGAAGCGAATGATAAACGGGAATTTCCGCTAATATCATACGCACCAATAGCTTTTTGCTTTGAGCTTTATGCTTTCTGCTCTTAGAGTGTTCTGATCCAGATATTACGATAGCTCACCGGGTTGCCATGATCCTGTAGGGCAATAGATTTGGGGCCGTGCTTTACATAAGACGGTTTACCAATGTATTGTGTTTGTCCTGCCAGCTCCACATTATTTTGTACCAACACGCCATTTTGCAGCACTGTAGCGCGTGCCGGCGATTTCAGTGATCCATCTTCGTTAAAGCGGGGCGCTGTCCAGATCACATCATACGTTTGCCACTCGCCTGGTTTTTTGCAGGCATTTACCAATGGAATTTTTTGTTTGTAGAAGCTGCCGGCCTGGCCGTTGGAGTAAGTGCGGTTGTTGTAGTTATCCAATACCTGCAGTTCATAATATTCCTGCATGAAAATGCCGCTGTTGCCGCGTCCCTGGCTTTCGCCTTTTACTTCCGCAGGTGTGCGCCATTCGATGTGCAACTGGAAATCCTCGAATTGTTGTTTGGTTTTAATCATGCCGGTACCTTTTACAACGGTCATGAAATCGTTTTTTAGTTCCCATGGGGCCGGACCACCTTTTTCTGATTCCCAGCTGTCCAGGTTCTTACCGTTGAACAGGATGATGGCATCGGAAGGGGCTGTGAGCACTTCATTACCCGGGGTAATGACTTTGGGTACCGGCTCCCAAACCTCTGTGGCTTCGGGTTTCATCTGCTCACTTGTTTGTGCGGTTGCAGCCAGCGAGCATAAAGTGCAGGCAGATATAAATAGCGTACGCATGTGTTATTTTTGTTTTTCAGGTAGATAAAAAGGGCACTAATTTTTCGTTTATACGGTCACGTTAGGCAGTTTATAACCATTATGGTATTGGGCGGCCAGCAGTTTGTTGGCATCCTTGTCGGTGAAGGCGCCTTTGCCGGCATCCCAGTATATTTTTTTACCGGTGCGATACGCGATATTACCCATTTGCGCGGTAGTAGCTACCAGCGCGCCTACCTGTACAGGAGCGTGGAGATCGTCCAGTTTGCGGGACTTCACTACTTCCACAAAGTTGGTGGTATGCAGATCGAGGCCATTGTCGACGGATTTTTGCCTGGGCACAGCTTCCATCTTACCGTTTTCCGGGATCACTTCCCAGCCGCCGCGGTCCAGTACCAGGGTACCGTTGTTACCGATAAAGGCGATGCCATGGTCACGGCCATAAGGGCCTCCATCAATGCCGATGGCTTGTTCCCACTGGATGTTGTAGCCGTCGAATTCGTATACGGTGGTGAGGGTGTCTGGTGTTTCCGCAGCATCATCGGGGTAAGCGAATTTGCCGCCAGCTGCCATAATAGATTTGGGTGCAGTTGATTTCATGCCCAGTAATGCGTAATCGAGCAGGTGCACGCCCCAGTCGGTCATCAGGCCACCGGCATAGTCCCAGTACCAGCGGAAGTTAAAGTGAAAGCGGTTTTCGTTGAAAGGACGTTTGGTAGCGGGTCCCAGCCAGGAATCATAGTCTACGCCGGGAGGCGGTGTGCCATCGGGTTTTACAGGGATTGATTTCATCCAGCCCATATAGGCCCATGCTTTTACGAGGCGTACTTGTCCCAGTTTGCCGGAGTGTACAAATTCGATGGCATCTTTGAAATGTTGCTGGCTGCGTTGCCATTGCCCTACCTGTACCGCGCGGCTATGCCGTTGTTGCGCAGCCACCATGGAGCGGCATTCGATAATGGAGTTGCCCATGGGCTTTTCTACGTACACATCTTTTCCGGCAGAGCAGGCATCCGTCATCTGGAGGCAATGCCAGTGGTCGGGTGTACCAATGATGACTGCATCAATGTCTTTGTCTTCCAACAGCTTACGATAATCGCTGTAGGCTTTGACTTTGATACCCTTGCCGGCCAGTTCGTTTACGCGCTTATCGAGCACGTTTTTATCTACGTCACAAAGGGCCACGCATTGCGCCGCCGGATTTTTCAGCATGGCGGTTAAATCAGCCCAGCCCATGCCATTGATACCGATGGCTGCAATGTTCAAACGGTCGCTGGCAGCCACGGTGCGAAGTGGTAATGCCTGCAGGGAAGAAGGTAGGACAGATACCAGCCCTGCGCCGGCCATCAACGTGGAGGCCGATTTGATGAAGTTTCTACGGGAATTGTTCATGTAATAAAACGTGTTTGTGGAATTTTATAATTGTGCAATTGACACTTAAAGATACAAAATAGTAAAAAATAATAAGGATTTAAGCGGATTTTGTCCGGGTGGCCGGATTATACTGGTTAAACTGATTTTTATGTTGATTTTATAAGATTTAAAAAGATAAGGGAAGAAACATGCAGGAATCATCCGCACATATCTTCCCTCATCTTTTAAAAAAAATAGAAATCAGTTTAACCAGTATAATCCGGCCACCCAGGCGACATCCGCTGTATTATTCTTCTTCCGGTTCTTCTGCATCGCCGCCCAGGCTGAAGTTCATCATGGTCCCGAGCAGGTCACTGAAGCGCGTTTCATTCTCCACCACTTTTTTGCTGATGAGCGAGTAGGAGGACAGGCCATGGAGCACAAATTCCATGAGCAGCAGTGCTTCCTTGTTATTGGCTTTAGGGAAACGGGCTTTGATCAGTTCCCGCAGTCCTTCTACTTTGCTGAGGGTAGCTTCGTATTGTTTGTCGCTAACGTCTTGTAACAGTTGTACGGAGTTGCCTTTGTCGAACCACTGGATAACGCTACGGTAGGGGTTTTCAGCGGGTGCGCCCTGTTTCTTTTTCTTGAAAGAATCCGGGTTCGGGAAGTATAGGGCAAAGAGGGTACGAATGGCTTTGTCGAGCAGGTTATGTGCTACCTGCAGCGGGCCTTCCTGTTCGCCTTCATATACCAGTTCTATTTTACCGGTGATAGCCGGAATGATGGCCTGGAGGTCGGCGATACGTACCTGTGTCTCCTTTTCATTGTTGATGATGGCACGACGTTCTCCGGCGCTGACCGCGTTCTCATAGGCCGCAATCGTGAGGCGGGCAGACACGCCACTTTTTTTATCGACGTATTCGCTGCCACGGGCTTCGAAAGAAACCTGTTCGATCAGGCGTTTCACCATGTCGGTGATCTGTACTTTCTGGAGCTGATCGTCGTGTATATCGGCTTCCTGTTCTGTGATGAGCAGGGCGTTTTCGATGGTTTTCGGGTAGTGGGTGATGATCTGGCTCTCGATCCTGTCTTTCAGCGGTGTAACAATAGAGCCGCGGTTCGTATAGTCTTCCGGGTTAGCGGTAAATACAAACAGGATATCCAGTGGCATTCTCACTTTGAAGCCCCTGATCTGGATATCGCCTTCCTGGAGGATATTGAACAGGGATACCTGTATGCGTGCCTGCAGATCCGGGAGTTCGTTGATCACGAAAATACCGCGGTTAGAGCGGGGAATGATACCGAAGTGGATCACTCTTTCATCGGCGTAGCTGAGCTTCAGGTTGGCGGCTTTGATAGGATCAATATCGCCTACGAGGTCGGCTACAGATACGTCCGGGGTAGCGAGTTTTTCGCCGTACCGCGCGCTGCTATGGAGCCAGGTGATGGGTGTTTGATCACCTTTTTCCGCGATGAGGTCACGTGCGTAGCGTGACAATGGATTGAACGGATCATCATTTACCTCTGAGCCTTCCACTACCGGGATATATTCATCCAGCAGCTCGATCATCTGGCGGGCCATGCGTGTTTTCGCCTGACCACGGAGGCCAAGGAACAGGATGTTATGCCGGGAGAGCAGAGCTCTTTCTGTGTCCGGGATAACGGTGTCTTCATAACCGATGATGCCAGGGAAGGCGCTGTCTTTGTTTTTTAATTTTTTGATCAGGTTGCGCCTGATTTCTTCTTTTACTGATACTGTTTTATAGCCACTTTTTTTGAGTTCGCCTAATGTTTTTATGCTTGTATTCATCTTAAAAAATTACGAATTACAAATTACGAATTACGGATTGACGGGGAGATTCGGAAGAATGGTCTTAGCGTTTACCACTACATCCACCTGTCATTCCCGATTTTTGTTAATAGAATTTTCTTTTCCCGCTTTCGAAATCGCGGAAAAGAAACTGTCCGAGTTTGTCAGTACCGGAAAAGAAGGCTTTACCGTTATTGGTTTCTGTAAATTCCTGTACAAATTGCTGTAGCCAGGGATCTGAGGCTACCATAAAGGTGGTGATAGGTATTTTTAATTTTTTGCATTGTGCGGCCAGGTTAAGGGTACGGTTAAGTATTTTCCTGTCGAGGCCAAAGCTGTTTTTATAATATTGTGATCCTATTTTCAGGCAGGTGGGTTTGCCATCGGTGATCATAAATATTTGCTTGTTTGGATTGCGCCGGCGGCGGAGCAGGTCCATGGCCAATTCCAGGCCAGCTACGGTGTTGGTATGGAAAGGTCCTACCTGGAGATAGGGCAGATCTTTAATTTCTATCTGCCACGCATCGTTGCCAAATACGATGATGTCCAGTGTATCCTTTGGATAGCGCGTGGTGATGAGTTCTGCCAGCGCCATGGCTACCTTTTTAGCGGGTGTGATCCTGTCTTCCCCGTAAAGGATCATGGAGTGGGAGATATCGATCATCAGGGCGGTGGACGTTTGTGTTTTGAAGTCCGTTTCTTTTACTTCCAGGTCGTCCTGGCTGATGGAGAAACTGTCGATGCCGTGATTGATCTGCGCGTTACGGATGGAGGCGGTAATGTCGAGCTGATCTACGCCATCGCCGAATTCGAAGGGGCGTGTTTCTGCGTTGAGTTCATCGCCCATGCCGGATTTGCGGACATTATGATTCCCGGTGGCTGATTTTTTCAGTTTACCGAAAATTTCTTCCAGTGCATTTTTGCGGATGGTTTGTTCTGCTTTGGAAGTAATTTCTATGCCGCCGCTTTCCTCATTTTCGCGGATATAACCTTTGTCTTTCAGGTCTTGAATGAAGTCGCCGATCCCATACTCCTCGTTGGTCAGCTTATACTCGTTATCCAGTTCAGTAAGCCATTGCAGGGCTTCTGATACGTCTCCGCTGGTGTAAGTAAGGAGTTGGGTAAAAAGGTCCAGTAGTTTCTGGAAAGGTGGCTTCTTGTTGTCGTCCGGGTTGAACCTGGTGAATTGTATTCCTCTCATAGCTCTTCTTCTGATTTAAATTTACCACTTTTTTTTGAGCAGAAAGCATAAAGCAGAAAGCAAAAAGCTATTGAAGCGAATGATTGAAGCGGATATTTAGTGACTTATTCGCTCTTTTCAGTCGTTTCAATAGCTTTTTGCTTTCTGCTTTATGCTTTCTGCTCAAAAAATGTTCTTGCATTTTATCTTGAAAGCAACTACTTTCAATCATCAAAAAAAAATTCATATGAAAAAACTGAAAAATGCATTGATGCTGGCAGGCGGATTGGCAGTTGCATTATTTGCAAATTCCGTGGCTGGTCAGGCAAGGGCAGATGCAATAGGCTGGAAACTGGGAGCACAGGCCTGGACCTTCAATCATTTTACATTAGCAGAAGCGCTGGATAAGATGGATAGCTGCGGCATCCAGTATGTAGAAGCATTTCCCGGCCAAACCATTGGCGGTGGCATTGAAGGTAAATTTGATTACCATATGTCGCCTGATCAGCAGGAAAAAGTAAAAGCGCTGTTTAAACGCAAGCATAAGGTGTTGGTAGCATTTGGCGTAGTAGTACCTGAATCTGCTGCAGAATGGCGTATGCTTTTCGATTTCGCGAACAGGATGGGTATTCAGAGCATCACCTCTGAGCCTAAAGAAGAGGACCTGGACCTGATTTCTTCCCTGTGTGATCAATACCAGATCAAACTGGCGATTCATGATCACCCAAAACCAAGTCATTACTGGAACCCGGACATCGTGCTGGCGGCTATTAAAGGCAGAAGCAAACTGATGGGCGCTTGCGCTGATATCGGTCACTGGGTACGCTCAGGACTGGATCCGGTTGAATGTATCAAGAAACTGGACGGTCATATTGTGAGCCTGCATTTCAAAGATCTGAACAATAAATCACCTGAATCTCATGATGTAGTTTGGGGCAATGGTGTTTGTCAGATGCCTAAAGTGCTGGAAACATTGAAAGCGCAGAAATTCAAAGGATTATTTTCTGCTGAATACGAATACAACTGGGATTACAATGTGCCAGAAGTTAAAGCCAGTGCGGCTTTCTGGAGAACAATGGTTTCCAACCTGTAGTCAGATAAATCATTTATGGTCCGGAGATGGCGGTTTACCGCTATCTCCGGATTTTTTTTGCCCCGCAGGAGGCGGGGTTGTCTTTTCCAGGATTATACTGATTTTGGGAGATGATATGGTAGTATAATATTATGAGGAGATGATGGTGGAGGAGTGGACCTGCGGAGGTATATATCTCCCGAAGGGGAAATAATAACCGTGATGATGGGGAAATATATTTTCCAGGTAAACAGAAATACGGAGGGAATACAAACTACTTATATGAGTATATGCCACCACTTTTATAACCGGTAATTTTACTGCAGTAAATATGACGAATGTTTTCAGAACCGGGTATTATTTACGGAATGTTATGCTGCTGGCTATTTTTAAGCTTCTCCGTCCGGGTAGAGGCGCAGCATATACCTCTCCGGAATCCTTCGCTGGAAGGACCTGCAGGTAAAGGTATATTGCCCGATCCCTGGTATGTGGCTGCCGGTACACCGGATACACAGCCCGGTGTTTTTGGAATAAAGTTGTTGCCATCGGCGGGAAAAAGTTACGTGGGGTTGCACAGCGGCAAAGGGTTCCTGGAGGGTATCGGGCAGGAGTTGCCGTTGGCCATGAGTGCGCATATGGACTATGTGTTGAGTTTCGACCTGGCGTACACTTCTTATTACCTGTACCCGGCCTGCTATGGCAACCTGGCTATTTACGGCGGCAATGCGCCGGGAGATACCGCTGAACTTTTGTGGTCGTCGGGGAACTTTACGCATGAAAGCTGGGAGCGTTACGATGCAGTGCTCCGGCCCTCCGGCGCCTACCGCTATCTTTCATTTATAGCCTATCCCACTACGCCCTGTAATAAAAGTCAGTATGGTATTGCCTTGCTGATAGATAATTTATCGGCGCTGGATCGCCTGGAATTGCCGGTTGTAACTGCCGTTGCACAGCCTTGCAGTTGCGGGGAAGTGACGGATGGCAGCATTACAGCACATGTTACCGGGGGAGTATCACCTTTTCAGTATCGGTTAGATAATGGGAGATGGCAGGCGGATAGTGTATTTACTGCATTGGCGGCAGGGCAACATTTTGTTGAGATACAGGATAGCCATCGTTTTACGGCGAGGGTTATGGCTAAAGTGGAATCGCCCTGGAAAAATTGCCTGGTAGTAATGCCTACTGCTTTTAGCCCTAATAATGATGGACAGAATGATGTGTTCCGGCCAAAAGTATATGATGCTATTCACGACTACCGGTTACGGGTATACGACCGGTGGGGGCAACTGATTTTTTCCGGTGCCGTACCGGAAAACGGCTGGGACGGGACTTTTAAAGGAAGCCCCGCAGCAGTACAAGCTTATGTATACATCTGCACGTATACAGATAGCCGGCAGCAGTCACATGTTTTAAAGGGTACAGTAATGTTATTGCGGTAAAAGAGCTATTGATTTGGGTTAAAACGTATTGAGGGGAGCGGGCTTTGTGGCGGTATAATGATCAGGGTTGTGTATTGCGTGCATAAGGAAACGTAACAGTAAAAACCGATCCTTCTTTTCCACTGCTGACAGTGATAGTGCCGTTATTGGCGGTAACAAAGGATTTCACAATTGCCAGCCCCAGTCCGGTACCTTCCCTGTTGCCAACATTTCCTGCCCGGAAAAAAGGAGTGAATAAAAAGCGTATATCCTTCTCCGGTATACCGATACCATTGTCTTTTACTTTGAGGCGTAGTTGATCTTTCCCATAATGGAGGCTTAGTAACGGGCCGGGACCAGAGGAGTATTTGAATGCATTGCTGATAAGGTTGGTCAGGATGCCGGCAAGTTGGGTCCTGTCTATGTTTACCGGTTGGGGACGACCGGAAATTTTTATCCGCAGCTGACGTTTATCTGTTCGTTTGTGGAAGTATTGCTGCCGGATCATTTTGGCAAACGTGCCTACGTCTGTTCCTTCCGGCTGGCTGACAGGATTACCTGCTACCATGCTTCCTGTGGTGAGTATGTCATCCACCATATTGCTGAGCACCATGATTTCTTCTTTGATGCGGGAAATATTCCTTTCATAGAATGGTAACATAATTTCATCGAGTTGCATTTTTGTTTCCAGTAATTCTATTGAAGAAGAAATGGCAGTAATGGGAGTTTTGAATTCATGCGTAGCCATAGAAATGTATGCTGTTTTCATTTCCATCAGAGATGTTTGGCTGACTGCATGCCTGTTGATATGTTTCGGCATACGGGTATTTTTGGTTGAACAGATATGGTTTTTATTTCAAAGGATATGGGTTGACAGGACAGATATGGTTACGTACACAATATAGCGAAGTTTTTACAAATAATATATTGTATTATTTATTATATGTTTTGATAATCTTTTGAAACTATTTGTAGTATTGTATTTGAGTTAGTTTTATAAAAATTAAATGAATAATTATACTTCATATGGAATGTATAAATGTAAATATATAATTATTTATAAATTGTTGTTTTGAGATACTAAATCCTATATATTATGTATAAATAAATGAAAATCAAATTAATAATATTTTTTACTATCTCTCTATTTCTTTTCCCGCTATATTTACTTATCAGATATTTTATTGTACCATATCAACTGAAAACCCTCCCTTTTGTATGATTAACATTGGAATCATTGAAGACAACCATTTTCTATTAAACAATTACCGTGAGTTCCTCGAAGATTTCCAGGAATGTAAAGTAGTATTTGCCTGTAAATCGATAGAGGAATTTATAGACCTGCCGGTAGTTTACCCGGATGTAGAAGTAGTCCTGCTGGACATCACTTTGCCCGGTATTTCAGGTATTAATGGTATACAGGAAGTAAAACGGCTTTATCCCGAGACAAAGGTGATTGTATTATCAGGACATGACAGCAAACAGTATATTATTGAAGCGATTAAAAAAGGCGCCAGCGGTTATATTATTAAGACCAGCCGTTTGAGTGATATCTACCAGTCTGTTATGGACACTGTGCAAAGCGGCGCCGCCCTATCTCCCAAAGCAGCGCACCTGCTCATCAGCCATCTGAATAAAGATCCATTGGAAAGTATTAAAGATAAACTGACCCCACGGGAGTACGAATGTGTTACGCTGCTGAAGGAGGGTTACTCATATAAGGAAATGGCAGAGCAGTTGTTTGTTACGGTATTTACTGTGAACCAGCATTTGAAAAAAGTGTATCAGAAGCTGAATGTTTCCACTAAATCAGAGTTGATTTCAAAAATTTTATCAAATAATTTATTCACTGCTCTCTTTTTTGCAACAATGCCTTCTTTTTTCTCAGATTTTAATTTTATTGATATGTTCCCTGATTTTGTGGCTGACCTACTTTAATGAGTAACAGGAAATGAAGGAATCCCCGAATTTATACTATAGTAAGTAATTGAAAGCAAGAGTTAACTGAACTAATATTGTATGGAGACGTAAGGACAGTGTAAGTGATGATGTAAAACGCCATATGATGATATTGAAAACCTGCTTAACCTGGATAGGATGGGGATTGCTATGCTTCAGTTGTTTGTTTACTTCCTGTGTGTCAACCAAAAATGCTGTTTATTTCAGTGATGTAAAAGACACAATATTATCACCCGTTGATGGCAATTTTGAGCCAAGGATACAGAAGAATGATATACTGCAGATTAATGTAAGCAGTCTTAACCCGGAGGATGTAATAATTTATAACGTATCCAATATGATTTCTGCTTCCGGAGCAGGAGGCGCCAATGCCGGAGCAGGTGCCATGCTGGGAGGCTTCCTGGTAGATGAACAGGGATACATTCAATACCCGGTAATAGGACCGGTAAAAGTAACCGGTCTTACAAAAAAAGCACTCACTGTTTATCTCCACGATCAATTAATAGAACGTAAACTGCTGGTAGATCCGGTAGTCAGTATACGCTTTCTGAATTACCGGGTAACGATCCTGGGAGAAGTTAGTAAACCAACGGTAGTAAACGTTACCAACGAAAAAATATCAGCACTTGAAGCATTGGGAATGGCGGGAGATATAACGGTATTCGGTAAACGAAATAATGTCTTGTTAATCCGGGAAGTAGACGGGCAGCGGATTATACGCCGTATTGATCTGAACGACAAGCGTATTCTTAATTCTCCCTATTATTTTTTGCAATCCAATGATATACTATATGTGGAACCTAACAGATCAAAGATAGCTACTGCTGACCGTTCCAGGCAAATACTGCCTATTGTACTCAGCAGCTTGTCCTTACTCGTTATTATCCTGGACCGTTTAGTTATTAATAAGTAGTGTATGCAAAAAGTAAACGGAAATAAGACCCAACAAGGTGAAACGCCATTGAGTGTACTTACACTCATCCGTTCCCGCTACCTGCCTTACTGGCCTGTGTTTGCAGTGGCTGTGGCAGTTGCGGTAGCAGGAGCTTTCCTTTATCTTCGCTATGCTACCCCATTGTATAAGATTTCCGGTGTGCTGCTGGTACAGGAAGCCACTAATGGCCTTGCTGCCAGCGATATGCTGCAGTCGCTCGACCTGATGGGTGGCGGTAAAACCGTCATGGAAAATGAAATCGAAATACTGAAATCGCGTACCCTAACGAAAGCGGTTATACGAAATCTTAATCTCTATGGAGAAGTAATAGAAAAAGGGAAGATCAGGGATGTGGTACTGTATAAAGATAGCCCGCTGAAATTTGTTTTCCTGGAACCGGACGCCATACAAATGGCAGCAACAGGCATGTGGCCATTTACTTACAATGCTGCCACCAGGCAGGTATTCATAGATGGAAAACGTTACCCGGTAGGCGATACCCTGCAAACCCGCTGGGGGAAATTAGTGATAAAACCGCAGGGCAAACACCCGGATACCACTGCCAGTTACACCCTGCACCTGATGACTGAAAAGCAATGGATGCAACTACTGCTGGCCACCATGAAAATTATGCCTGCTGCCAAAGCCGGCAGCGTAGTAGACCTGGAATATACAGATGCTGCACCGGAAAGAGGAGAAGATATTGTGAATGAACTGATCAGTGTTTATAATAAAGCGGCCGTGGAAGATAAGAACCGGACTTCTACCAACACCATGAACTTTGTGGAAGAACGCCTGCGTATTGTGAGTGCGGAACTGGAGCGGGCAGAAACACAGGTAGAACGCTTTAAAACAGCGGAAGGCATTGTAGATATCAGCGAGCAAAGTAAACTGTTCCTGGCCAGCGTACAGGAAAACGACCGGAAAATCAGTGAAGCCAATATGCAGTTATCCGTATTGGATGCCATTGAAAAATATGTTACCAGTCAGAACCCCGGTGGAAACATTGTACCCGGCACGCTTGGTCTTTCTGACCCGGTATTGCTGGAACTGGTAACGAAATTATCAGAAACGGAATTACAGCTGGAACGGCTTCGTAAAACAACCGGCGAAAACAGCCCACTGCTGGCCAGTTTAACCCGGCAGATGGATCGGTTGAAACCAGCCATCACCGAAAATATCGGAAGCTTACGAGCCAACCTGCAGGCAGGTATGGCAAGATTACAAACGGAGAACAGCCGTAATATGGGTATCATCCGTAGTGTACCGGGCAAGGAAAAAGCCTTGCTGGAAGTAAGCAGGCAGCAGGTGATCAAGAATAACATTTACACCTTTCTGTTAGAGAAGCGGGAAGAAACTGCGTTGGCTTATGCTGCTGCGGTATCAGACAGCCGGATAGTAGATGCTGCAGAATCTGCCGCTTATCCTTTCAGTCCGCAGAAGCCGATGGTATTGGGCATCTCCGTGCTGGCCGCCCTGGCGCTTGTAGCCGGATTTGTTTCCGTGAAAGATATGATGAACCGGGAAGTGATGTTCCGTGCGGATATTGAGAAAGTGACGAATGCGCCTATTGCAGCTGAAATAATGTATCATGAAGGGAAAGATCCGCTGGTGATGATTAACAACAGCAGAACTGCGGTGGCAGAACAATTCAGAGCATTAAGAACTTCGTTATCCTACATTGGCCTGAATGGCGACCGCAAAACGTTACTGGTCACATCGTCCATTTCAGGAGAGGGGAAAAGTTTTATATCAATGAACCTGGCGGTGAGCCTTTCCCTCGCCAAAAAGAAAGTAGTACTGCTGGAATTTGATCTGCGAAAACCAATGATCAGTAAAATGCTGGATATGCGTACAGATCCCGGCATCAGTAACTACCTGGTAGGTAAGGCATCTTTACAGGACATCCTGCGAAAGGTGGGAGACAATGACTTTTTATATCTCCTGTCTGCCGGTGTAATGCCTCCTAATCCCAGCGAGCTTATTTTGAATGGTCAGCTGGAACATTTGCTGCATCAACTCAAAGAACGTTTTGATTATATCATTATTGACTCTGCCCCGGTAGGCCTGGTAACAGATGCCAGGTTAATCGCTCCTTTCTGTGATGCTACGCTGTACGTGGTGCGCCATCAACGTACACCCAAAAATTACCTGAAACTGGTGGAGGAGTTGTATCAGAACAGGGAGCTGGGAAAACTGAATATTGTTTTTAACGGTATAAAACGACAAGGGGTAGCTGGATACGGATATGGTTCCGGATACGGTGACATTAACGGATACGGCTACACGGAAGTCACAAAGAAACCCGGGTTATTCAAACGCGGTGTAAAGTAATAACAACCCTTTTTTATTTGATATTCGGGCGAAGCTATGCCCGTCCTGCCTTCATAAATTCTACACAAAACTATCCGATCACCTTAAAACCGGCTCCTATGTTTAATGAACAACCATCAGCCTGGTATGTGGCTTATACCCGGCCTAAATGCGAAAAAAAAGTAGCAGACCTGTTTACGCGCAAAAAAGTGGAACACTACCATCCTGTAAAACAGTTGGTGCGCGCCCGTAAAATTATACAGGAACCACTTTTTCCTTCTTATGTATTTGTACACATTCCTGAAAGCAGAAGTTGGGTGGTGCGGGAAACGGATAATGTTGTTAACCTGGTACACTGGTTGGGTTCACCAGCGGTGATACCCGATCATGAAATTGCGTTGATCCGGCGTTTCCTGAGTGATTATGAAGAGGTGGCGGTAGAACCGTTTCCTATCAAGGCTGGCGAAGAAAGAACACAGGTGGGTGGAGGCAAAATTATAGAGATGAGCAGGAACCGTGTAAAAGTGGAACTCAGCAGTTTAGGATGTATGCTGGTAGCCAAAGTACCGTCAAGAGAAATAACAGTGATAACAGGCAGCAGGGCCGTAAACGGAGATCATTACTAAATAAAACAATCAACCTTATGATGCAGCATATTATTCTTTGCGGCGGCTCCGGTACGCGGTTATGGCCTTTGTCCAATCAGCAAACGCCCAAACAGTTATTAACCCTGTTTGATGGTTATAGTCTCCTGCAACTGGCTTTCCGGCGTAACAGGTTTGCCTGTAATAAAGTGATGGCGATTGTTAATGAGCAGCAGGCAGAAATTGTAGCAGAACAATTAACGCAGGCGGGGGCAGACTCACCGGTATGCCTGGCAGAACCTGTGGGCCGTAATACCGCAGCAGCCATTGCGCTGGCGGCATTTGTGGCCGATCCTGAAACTATTTTATTAATCACGCCTGCAGATCATCTTATCGGTACGCCGGATCGATATGCCATGGCCATAGAAACTGCGGGTATCCTGGCTGCCAGCAATCATATTGTTACGTTGGGACTGGTGCCCACTTACCCGGAAACAGGATTCGGTTACATCAGTTATTCCGGCCATGATGTGCTGCATTTTGTGGAAAAGCCGGATCGCCCGGTAGCAGAAGCCATGTTGGCAGCGGGCGGCTTCCTCTGGAACAGCGGCATCTTTTGCAGCAAAGCCCGTGTAATGCTGCAGGAATTACAAAAGCATGCACCCGCCATTTACGAAGCGGCGGCTATTGCCGCGGAAGAATGGAAAAACACAGGGACACTCTCCCGCGAAACCATGGAAGCTATTCCATCAGATAGCATTGACTATGCGGTACTGGAAAAAAGCAACATTGTAAAAGTGGTGCCTACGAAAATGGACTGGAGTGATGTAGGCAGCTACGAAGCCCTGGCAGACGCCCTTTCCCATCATTATCAGTACCGGAACCACCAGGCGGTATTTATTGAAAGTGATCCGCACAATAACATGGTGATTGGAAAAGATAAACTGGTGGCACTGGTTGGCGTGGAGAACATGGTAGTAGTAAATACTGCCAGTGCGTTGCTGATCATGCAACGTGGAAGGGGGCAGGATATTAAACAATTGCATCAGTGGGTAAGGGAAAACCGCCCGGAGTTACTCTAAACAGCAACATTTATAATCAACATGTATGGAAGCAAATGATCCGATTTATATAGCTGGCCACCGGGGAATGGTAGGCAGCGCCATTAAAAGGAGGCTGGAGCTACTGGGTTACCAGCATATTATTACACGTAATTCCGGTAGTCTTGACTTGCGTAAGCAGGCGGAAGTAGATGATTTTTTTGCTGCTGAAAAGCCAGCCTACGTATTCCTGGCTGCAGCCAAAGTAGGAGGGATTCATGCCAATAATACCTACCGGGCGGAATTTTTATATGATAACCTGATGATAGCCGCCAATGTAATACATGCGGCGTGGAAACATGGGGTAACCAAATTGCAATTCCTGGGTAGTTCGTGTATCTATCCCCGTATGGCGCCCCAACCGATCAAAGAAAGTTTTTTACTTACCGGCTTACTGGAGCAAACCAATGAACCTTATGCCATCGCTAAAATTGCCGGCATCAAATTATGCGAGGCTTATCGCGACCAGTATGGCTGCAATTTTATCAGTGTGATGCCCACCAATCTTTTTGGCATAGGAGACAACTATCATCCTGAAAATGCGCATGTATTGCCCGCACTGATCCGTCGCTTTCATGAAGCCAAAGTAAATAACAAACCATCGGTAACAGTATGGGGAACGGGAACGCCTAAACGTGAATTTCTCTTTGCAGATGACCTGGCAGATGCCTGCGTTTACCTGATGCAACATTATAATGAAAAGGAACCGGTAAACATCGGCATAGGAGAAGACCTGACCATAAAACAACTGGCCGAATATATTAAAGAGGTGGTTTGCTATGAAGGGGAATTGATCTTCGATGCGTCCAAGCCGGATGGTACTCCCCGCAAGCTTATGGATGTATCACGCCTGCACCGCCTGGGATGGAAACATAGCATCAGCCTGAAAGAAGGGCTGGTGATGGCTTACAGGGACTTCCTGCAGCAGGATCAGTTTAAGTTACAATCTTAAATCCAATGGTATGAAAGTAGTGATTGTAGGTACCGGGTATGTTGGTTTAGTAACCGGCGCCTGTTTGGCAGAAGTAGGAACAGACGTGATCTGTGCAGATGTAGATGCCGGAAAAATTGCGCGTCTGCAAAGGGGAGAGCTGCCTATTTATGAACCAGGCTTGCAGGAAATCGTGATGCGTAATCAGCAAAGCGGGCGCCTGTCATTTACTACAGATCTGGCGAGCGCTTTGCCTGGTGCAGAAGTGGTATTTATAGCGGTAGGAACTCCTCCTGGCGAAGATGGAAGCGCTGACCTGCAATACGTATTACAGGTGGCCTACCAGGTAGGCGCGCTGATGACCAATTACCTGGTAGTGGTCACCAAAAGCACGGTGCCGGTGGGTACCGCCGTTAGGGTGAACAGGGCTGTTAAGGAGAGTTTATCGGCACGGCAGCTGATCATAGATTACGATATAGCTTCCAACCCTGAGTTTTTGAAAGAAGGTGCAGCGGTAAATGATTTCCTGAAACCTGATCGTATAGTTGTTGGCGTTAACACTGCCCGGGCGCGTCAAACGCTGGAGCAATTGTACCGTCCTTTTTTGCTCAACGGCCATCCCATTTTATTTATGGACATCGCCTCTGCTGAAATGACCAAGTATGCTGCCAATGCCATGCTGGCGACCAGGATTTCCTATATGAATGATATCGCCAATTTGTGCGGGCTGGTAGGTGCTGATATTAACCAGGTGCGTAAAGGAATTGGCAGTGATCCACGCATCGGCAAGCATTTTCTTTATCCCGGTATGGGCTACGGCGGGTCCTGTTTCCCGAAGGATGTAAAGGCACTCGTGCAAACCGGCCGGGAATATGGCTACCAGCTACGCATCCTGGATGCCGTGGAAGCGGTAAATGAAGACCAGAAGAAAGTATTATTCGGGAAAGTGCTTCGTCACTTTGACGGAGACCTTAAAGATAAAAAGTTTACCGTATGGGGTTTATCGTTCAAGCCTAATACGGATGATATGCGGGAAGCGCCGTCCCTGGTGCTGATCCGCTGCCTGCTGGACGCCGGCGCCACGGTTAGTGTATACGATCCCGTTGCTATGAAAGAGGCATTGCCCTACCTGGGAAGTAGTGTCACTTTTGCAGATGATATGTATAGCGCCGCGGAAAATGCGGCTGCCATACTATTGGTAACAGAATGGAATACGTTCCGGATGCCGGATTGGCAACGCCTGCACGGGTTGTTGCAAACACCTTTACTTTTTGACGGCAGGAATATCTATGACGACGTGCAACTGGTTAAACAAGGATTTACTTACTACGGCATTGGCAACGCCGCAGCTACCACCGTCAACGCCCTGATGCAGTAACATTTTATTTTTTATCACTAAAAATAGCGATCGTATGAAAGTAGCCCTGATAACAGGTATTACCGGCCAGGATGGCGCTTATCTGGCAGAATTACTGCTGAGTAAGGGATATATGGTACATGGTGTTAAACGCCGTGCTTCTTTAATCAATACAGAGCGTATTGATCATTTGTACCAGGATATGCATAGTGAGAATATTCGTTTCCGGTTGCATTACGGCGATATGACCGATAGCACCAACCTGATCCGCATTATACAGGAAACGCAGCCGGATGAAATTTATAACCTGGCGGCAATGAGTCATGTACGGGTGAGCTTTGATACACCCGAATACACCGCCAATGCAGATGGTATTGGTACGCTGCGCCTGCTGGAAGCTTTGCGTATCCTGAAACTGGAAAAGAAAACCCGTATTTACCAGGCCAGTACTTCTGAATTGTATGGGTTGGTACAGGAAGTGCCACAAAAGGAAACCACCCCTTTCTATCCCCGTAGTCCGTATGCGGTAGCTAAGTTATATGCTTACTGGATCACTGTGAACTACCGGGAAGCTTATGGTATGTATGCCTGCAACGGCATCCTGTTTAATCATGAAAGCCCGTTACGCGGCGAAACTTTTGTAACCCGTAAGATTACGAGGGGCGCTGCGGCCATCGCTTTAGGGCTGCAGGACAAATTATACCTGGGTAACCTGGATGCGCAGCGCGATTGGGGCCACGCGAAAGATTATGTGGAAGCGATGTGGCGGATTCTGCAACAGGATCAACCGGATGATTATGTAATTGCTACCGGTATTACCACTACGGTACGTGAATTTGTTCGCATGTCATTTGCTGAACTGGGTATCACTGTTACCTTCCAGGGAACAGGTGTAGAAGAAACCGGTGTGGTAACCGCCTGCGCCAATGAAGTATATGCGTTGCCGTTAGGTAAGGAAGTGGTGGCCATTGATCCCCGGTATTTCCGCCCTACTGAGGTAGAACTGCTCATCGGCGATCCTACCAAATCTAAAACGGTACTGGGCTGGGAGCCCGCCTATGATTTACCGGCGCTGGTAAAAGAGATGATGGCCAGTGACGTGGAATTGTTTGCCAAAAAAGAAGTAACGCAACTGGAACACTTAATCGGATAATTTAACAAAGATGCAGGTAGCAAACAGGGTGATATTGAATACAGGCGCGCTCTACGGACGGATGCTCATTACCGTTTTTATTTCGTTGTACGCCACCCGGCTGGTATTGAACCTACTGGGGGCAGCAGATTATGGGTTGTTTAACCTGATCAGCGGCGTTATTGCCATGCTATCGTTTTTGAATATCGCGATGACCATCAGCACGCAACGGTATATGTCTTTTCACCTGGGTACAAAAGACAGCAACAAGCTGAAGATGGTATTCAACTCCAGTGTGCTGCTGCATTTTATACTGGGCCTGGCGCTTGTTGTTTTATTCGAAGTAGCCGGCAGCTACCTGTTTGATCATGTATTGAATTATCCTGCGGATCGTACAATGGCGGCCAAACTTATCTTCCAGTTCATGGTGGTCAGTGCTTTTTTTACGATCATTTCTGTACCCTACGATGCTACACTCATTGCACAGGAAAACATGGTGATGGTTGCTATACTGGGCGTGGTGGAGTCGCTGGGAAAACTGCTGATTGCAGTGATGCTGCAATATACGGCCTACGATAAACTCATTGTATACGGCGGGTTGATGGCGTTGCTAACAGTATTACTGCTGCTTTTTAAACAAGTATACTGCGCCATGAAATACGAAGAGGCCAGGATCCGGCTTCGCAGCTACTTCGACCGGCATTTGCTCAAAGAGATGTTTGCTTATGCTGGCTGGAATATGTTTGGAGCCGGCAGCGTAGTGGCCCGTAACCAGGGGATTGCACTTTTGTTGAACGTGTTTTTTGGCACTATTGTCAATGCGGCCTATGGTATTGCCAACCAGGTGAATGCCCAATTGAGTTATTTCTCTGTCACCATGCTGAGGGCGTTAAATCCGCAGATCATTAAGAGTGAGGGGAGTGGCGACCGGGCAAGAATGTTGCGCCTGGCCATGATTGCCAGCAAATTCTCTTTTTTCCTGCTGAGCTTTTTCGCCATCCCTATGATGATTGAAATGCCTTTTGTGCTGCAATGCTGGTTGAAGCAGGTACCTGCTTACACGGTCATGATGTGCCGCCTGATCATCATTGCTACGCTCATCAACCAATTATCTGCCGGTATACAGGTAGCCGTGCAGTCGGTTGGCAAAATTAAAAAGTACCAGGTGGTGGTAAGCACGATGGTGCTGCTTAACCTGCCGCTTGCATGGCTATTGCTCAAGGCAGGCTATCCGGCTGCCACGGTGCTGGTCAGCGCCATTGGCATTGAGGTGGCAAGTGGCATTTACCGCATGTTAGCAGCCAAGGCAATTACGGGGTTATCACCGGTGCTGTTCACGAAGCAAGTCATTGTAAAGGCCGTGACGCCCGTGATATTATCAACGGCGTTTGCAGGTTTACCACAGCTATTTCTGCCGGAAGGATTTATACGCCTGGGCGTTACTACTTTAACAGGTATGCTGGCCATGGCCATATGGATACGGCTGATCGGGTTAACACCGGATGAAACCGCAAAAATGGGACAATTATTCAACCGGATCTTTTCAAAACTACAGGCTGGATTGATAGTACTAAAAGCGAACTAACGTATATGTATATACTCTTCTTCACAGACATATCTCCTTTTCCGCAGAACGGGGGAGAACGGATCAGGAGCTACTACCTGATTAAAGCCTTATCGCAACTGGGGTATGAGGTAATTGCCCTGGTAAGGAACGTGGAAAAGGTGAACCTGGAGCAATACCATCTCCCTCATGTTACTTTTTATACTTATGAAGCAAAACCTTACGACCTGGTCACACGCATTACCGGCAAGCAGTATTTTCAGCGTTCACGCGAGGTGATAAATATGTTTGAAGAATTATGCCGGGAATACCCGATATCCGCTGCTATACTGGATTATGGTTATGTAGGGCATTATATTTCTTTTTTCAGTAACAGGAATATACCGGTGATACTGGGTACACATAATGCGCAGCCTATGATCACCTGGCAGTTGCCATCCAATAACCTGCTGGATAAAGTGCGCAAACTGCAATTGTTTGGCATGGAGAAACTGCATGAACGCCTTTATTTTAAAAAGGCTGCTGCCGTTTTAGTAGTGAGTGACGATGATCACGTGTACCATACCCGCTTCCTGGATAAACAGAAAGTTTTTACGGTACCTAATTTCCTGGATCAGAAAGACTACCACCTGTTCGGCAAAAAGCAGCAACGGGTATTGGTGATGACGGCTAACTTCGGCGTATATATGAATTTCGCCGGGCTGAAATGGTTTATAGAAAATGTATGGGATGAAGAGTTGGCGGGCAAGTACGACCTGTGGCTGGTAGGCAGGGGATCTAAGGAAGCCCTGAAGCGTATTACAGGTAAAGACGAATACCAGAACATCGTTGCTTTTGGAAAAGTAGATGACGTGAAATGGTATATCTCCGTAGCCAGCGCTGTTATTATCCCGTTGGTGCATGGCAGTGGTACCCGGTTAAAATGCCTGGAGGCGATGGCGTTGAGAACACCGATTATCAGCACCGCAAAAGGAGTAGAAGGTGTGAAAAGCAAACATTTCATCGTAGCAGATGAACCGGCGGCTTTTAAGCAATCACTGCTCAGCTTTGACAGTGATACAGATAAAGGCGACCGGTTACAGGAAGATTTTCAGGCGGAATACAGCCTGGAAGTAAACCGGCAACGCCTGCAACGGATTGTTAACTACGCTGTGCGCGGTAAAATGCCTGCCTATGTTCAACCGGCTTAAAATAGCGACATATACTTTGCTGAGTGGCGTGAATATGGCACTGGTAGGACAGCTCAAGCTGAATGAGATCATCGTGATCCTGTCTGCGCCATTTGTATTTGATGTACGCGATTTCAAAAATTATCCATTGTTCCGGAAGATCATTATTGCCCTGTCGGCATTATTTATTTTCCAGGTGATCACTGATCTGTTTGTTGTAAAAAGCACTTCTGAAAATTTTCTGCGGGGATGGGCAGCGATTATTATGTCTATCCTGTCTTTTCTCTTTTTGTTTAAAACCTTGAAAGATGATAAGGTAATTTTCTTCTTTCTCTGTATGACCCTTATTAAAAATATTATCTGGACAGATGACAATGCGGACACAGATATGTCGTACTTCAAGTTTAAGATGGTGCCTATTTTGTCGTATGGGGTATACATCCTGTCCTTTTTATTATATCGTAGCGGGCAGTGGAAATTAGTGGTAGCGTTACTGTTAGGATACTGCCTGCTTTGTTTTGCACGCGATTCGCGGTCCACCGGCATGGTATTTTTTATTGGAGCCATCATCATATACTGCTTCAACAGTGGCATGTACCTGACCCGCGATCGTTTACTGGTGTTTGGATTAGCCGGCGCCATCTTATTCCAGTTTGCTTATGTGACTTATGTAAATGGGGTATTGAATCATGAAATAGGTGGAGAGCATGCTTCAGAACAGGTAGACCGCCTCGATAACCCATATAACCCGCTGGAATTATTGATGACGGGAAGGGGCGAAACATTTGCAGCGCTTGCAGCCATTAGCGATGCACCGTTGTTTGGTCATGGTTCATGGGCCAAAGATGATAACCTGAAATACTACCGTATCCTGTTGTTATACCAGAATGAGGAGATGAACGAACAACTGGCAGTTTCAACGGATCACCTGATTCCCAGTCATTCTATACTGCTGGGCGCTTGGGTAAACTGTGGCGTCGGAGGTTTTGTAGCGGTACTGGTGGTATTTATTTTACTGCTCAGAATGGGTTTTTACCTGGTAAGACATGCCGCAGATACCGCGTTGTATCCTGTACTGGTACTTATGACAATAGGAGTGATCTGGACATTCCTTTTTTCCCCGATACAGCAGTTACGGTTTAACATACCGGGGATAGGCGCTATCCTGCTAAGGGCTTATTATGAATGTGTGCAGGAAAAAGCCGGAGAGGACGACCTGATTCCTGTAAACGACGCTACGGCTTTCATTTCTCCCGAAGGGAAAATATAAATGGTTAAAAAACAGCAGCTATGAAAATATGTTTCATCACACTTGGCGATATTAAATTCATTGCCACCATGAAAAGGGCCATCGGAATGGCTGATCCGCTGTTAGCAATGGGGTGGGAAGTAGCCATCATCGTGCAGGACAGCGAAGAGAACAGGAAACGTATTGCCATGGAGTGCAGTGAAGCGGTGAAAATATATTACTACCCCGAAGGAACCGCCGCTGAGGAAGTACGGGCAAAAACGGCATTGGTGAACCAGATTGCACCAGATTATATTTTGTTTTGCTCCTTTAGTTTCCGCAATCGCATTCTGAAAAATAAACTGAAGCTAAAACCCACGATCCTTATTGAACACTCAGAATTGCCATCTGGTATTCCGGACAACCGGGGCCTGCGTAAAATTGCTATGCTGGCCCTGGAATACTGGTCTGTATTGTATGCAGATGGTTTGTTATGTGCCAGTAGGTATCTCTGTAAAACTTATGCGAAAAGAGCAGCGCAATTATTCCGTAAGCAATTGCCGGTGCTTTATTCGCCTTATGCATTTAACCAGGAGGTGATGGAATCGCCCCGCATCCGTTTTAAAGAACTGGAAGAAACCTACCGCGGGCAAACCCTGCTTATTTATATGGGTACCATGACGCGCAACTATGGCCTGTTTACCATGTTGCAGGCGATGGAGATGATCAGTATGGAACGTAAAGATGTCACCTTGTTGTTATTGGGACAAGGACGGCATCTGGCTGAAGCAAAAGATTTCGTCAAAGAAAAAAAGCTGGACTCCCAGGTGCAATTCCTGGGATATACTGCGGAAGAAGAACTGAGTTCTTATTTCGCTGCAGCCACTGCTTTTATTTCTCCATTGAACGATACGGTGCAGGACTGGGCGCGATGTCCCAGTAAGATCTACATGTACATACCGTTTAATAAACCGGTGTTTACCTGCCGCATTGGAGAACCATTGGAAATATTTGGAGAGCAGGGATATTATTTCGACAATACTGCGCCGTCTTCACTGGCGGCATTGATTAGCCGGCTGGCAGCCGGGAAACTGGCGCCGGCAGCCCTGGATAAGAGCGCGCACAGCTGGACCAAACGGGCGGCTGATCTGACAGAATGGGCCGGCAACCATTACGATGCGAAGGTATTACATATTGCTAACCTGAAAATGAAGGCACTGTGAACTATGTATATTATAAAGATCCGAAAGGTAATTTCGGCGATGACCTGAACGGATGGCTATGGCCCAGATTATTTGGAGAGGGCAGCATAACAGATCCGGAAGTATTCCTGGGCATAGGCTCTATTCTGTTTGATGGCTCGCCGTTATTTCGCGACCTGTCAGACAAACGGAAGATTGTATTTGGTACAGGTGTAAGACCTGCCCACAAAACCTTTCACCTGGATAATAGCTGGGATATCCGTTTCCTGCGGGGACCTTTGTCTGCCTACGCTTTCAATAACCAGTTTCCCTATGTGGCAGATGCTGCCTACGCGATCCGTCAACTGCCTGAATTTGACAAATTGCTGTCGGTGAAAAAAAAGTATAAGGTGAGTGTCATCCCTTATTTTAAATCAGTGCCTTTCTTCAATTGGGAGAGTCTCTGTTACAGGTTGGGTTTCAACTATATTTCGCCGAGGTCGGAGAAAGGGGTGGAGCATACCTTACAGGAAATCGCGGCATCACAGTTTGTTATTGCGGAGGCGATGCATGGCGCTATACTGGCCGATGCCCTGCGGGTGCCCTGGCACCGGTTGGTATTGTCTACCCCGCATACCGAAGGCAGTGGTGTATCTGAATTTAAGTGGATGGATTGGCAGGCCGCCATTCATCTATATAACATCAATGCCACCGCTGTGAAGTTATACCGCAAATCATTTTTGCATCAGAAAATAAAATCACTCTCTGGTAACCGTATCAGCGCTGAATTCCTGGCGCCGGATATCGTTAAAGCAGACTTGTTGAAAACGCTGCAGGGCATTACTGAATTTTATTTGTCAGAAGAAGATGTGATACGGCGTATCGACAATAAGATCTACGACCAGGCTTTCCTGCTGCGCAAAGAGAAAAGCCTGGATACTTCATCCTTCATCTCAACACATTAAACTATGCAACAGGAATTTGTATTATCAGCAGGAGAAGGCGATTTCTTTTTTGGCTTTCATGACCTGGTCGCATGGAATGCTGCCGGGGATAAGTTACTGGCGCTGCAATCGCCGGATATTACGTTGCCACCGGATCCCCGTGTGCCCTGCGCTATCGGCTATTTTGACGCTGCGCAGCAGTTTCATGAGCTGGGTAATACGTATGCCTATAATTACCCGCAAGGTGCCCGCCAGCAATGGATAGGTGACACAGATACTTTTATTGTAAACGATCGTGTAGGGGATAAATGGGGCGCCAGGATCTATGATGCCAGTGTAGATAAATGCGTGTCAACGCTTCATCTGCCTGCACATGTGATCACAGACGATGGTATTGCATTCGGAATTGACTATGCAAGGCTCTTCCGCGTAGGTGGATATGGTTATACCGGACTTCCTGATAAACAGGCGCATATCCATGCGCCTGTGGATTCCGGCATTATAAAACATAATGTATATACGGGTGAACAGGCATTACTGCTTTCAATTTCAGCGGTAGCCAATTATAAAATGAATCCTTCGCTGGGACAGCATCATTACATCACCCATTTGCTGCTGAATCCCATGCAAAACAGGCTGGCGTTTTTACACCGTTATAAACTGAAAGACGGAGGTGAAACTACCCGGCTGATGACTGTGGGGACAGATGGCAATGATTTACGCTGCCTGGCCACCGGCTTCCTCAGCCATTTCGACTGGAAAGATGATACGCATATCGCCATCTGGGGTAGAACAGGAAGTAATATTGAAAAGCTACGAGGTTCCCTGTTGTATAAGATGATGCCCGCGGGCCTCATATCGAATGGAAAAAAAGTACTGAAGAAGTTATTGTATACACGTACACAGGGAGCGCAGGCCGTAGCGCCTTTTAACTGGCTGCTGTTGCCGGATGCAGATGGCGCCGCACCTTCCATGCTGGCCAGGGATATTATTACAGAAGATGGACATCCCATGTTTTGCCCGGCCAACCGGGACTGGATGATTTGTGATACTTATCCCAATGAACAGGGTATCCGCACGCTGTTTCTGTTCCAGTACAGCACGCAGCAGAAAACTACGTTGGGTACTTACCGTATGATTGATACCAAACCGAACCTTCAGCTGGTGAACCCTTTGCTGGAGGGAGTAGATGAAGGTGTGTTGAAAGCTTTTTCCCTGGAACAGATGGCCTTCACCCGCAGCGGCCTGCATTGTGATCTTCATCCCCGGTGGAAGCGGGATGGTAGCCTGGTAGCTTTCGACTCCATTCACGATGGCCGCCGGCTAATCTATGGTTACGACGTAAGTAGCATTGTTCACGCAGATAAAAATGTGTTGGTATGATCGCCATTTTGCAACCTTTGGTGCCACATTACAGGGAGCATTTCTTTAACCGTTTGCACGAGCAGGCGCCATTTGATCTGTATTGTTATGATGGAGCTGATGCGCTGAAAAAGCAAAACATGTCTGCCGGCAGTACTGCGGTGAAGCAATTGCCTGCATGGAGCGTAGGGCCGTTTGTGTTATATAACCCGTTGCGCTTTTTCAATCGCAATTATAAGGTACTGGTACTGATGCTCAACTTCGCACATTTATCTACCTGGATGATCCTGTTACTAAAACCTTTGCTGAAGCAAAAAGTAATTCTCTGGGGACACGGTATTTCTGTGAAAAGATATGTACAGGAAGAACAACAGCCCAACCGTTTACTGAAATGGATGATGCAACTGGCGGATGCCACCTGGTTTTATACCGCAAAGGAAATGGAGTTATGGCGGCAGGTAATACCGGACATGAATGCGGTAGCCTTGAATAATACTATTTCGGAAGTAGAAAAAATTATGCTGCAGCCGGCGCCGGATAAGGCATTGCTGAAAGAGAAGTACCAGATCCATGCGCGGCGGGTACTGATTTATTGTGCGCGCTTTAATGAAACAGGAAGGCGTATTGACCTGTTGCTGGACCTGATAGCAGAAACTGATCCTGCTGAATTTGCCTTTATTATTATCGGGGCGGGTAAGTACAAACCTGACTTCAGCTCCTATACGCATGTACACGATTTCGGCGCAGTATACGACCCGGCGGTTAAGCAGGAGCTGTTTGGTCTTGCAGACCTTTATTTTCAGCCAGGCTGGATAGGATTGTCTGCTGTGGAGGCCATGGCCTATGGTAAGCCGGTATGTACTTTTAAGCGCACGGAAGAAGTGCTGCAATGCGTGGAATATAGTTATATCCGTAACCGTTACAACGGGCTGATATTTGAAAATATGGATGAGTGCTTATACCTGCTGGATCATCTTCCTGACGAAGAGATCAGGGAGATGGGGCAGCAGGCCAGGATGTTTGTAAAGGAGCACCTGACTATGACAGCCATGGTGGATAATGCTTTGCATTCACTGCATGAAATGAACCATTAATATCCGATTATGAAGATACTTTTTATTGTTCCTTCTTATAAGCCGGCTTACATATACGGTGGCCCTATTGTGGTGATAGCGCGGTTGGCAGAGCAACTGGTGCAGATGGGACATGGCGTGGAAGTATATACCACTACCGCCAACGGCGGGCAGGAGCTGGATATAGACGCTAATACCACCCTGGTAACGGATGGTGTAAAAGTGACTTATTTTAAACGCATCACCGGCGATCATACACATGTATCGCCTGCGTTGTGGAAAGCGGTATGGAGTAATGCGGAACAGTTTGATAAAGTGCATATCCATTCGTGGTGGAACTTCCTGGTATTGGGTGCTTCTTTTATCTTAAAATGGAAGAAGATGAAGCCGTTGCTGTCGCCGCACGGCATGTTTTGCGACTATGTATTAACCGCCAGGAATAACCGTAGTAAACAGTTGCTTCATACGGTGATAGGCAAACGGTTATTGCGCAACACTTACCTGCATGTGTCTTCCGAATTGGAATGGAAGGAATGCCAGCAGGTGAATAGTGGATGGGAGGGCGGAAAGGTATTTAACCTGGTGGACTTACCTGGCGGCAGTTATACCCGTACGGATAATGATGTTTTTACGATTAGCTTTCTTTCACGTGTTGATCCGAAGAAAGGGCTGGACTTGCTGATACGGGCGCTTTCCCGCGTATCGTTTAAGTACCGCCTGCTGATTGCCGGTTCAGGAGATAACGCTTATGTACAAACGTTAAAGGAATTAATTGCTTCGCTTAATATGGATAATAGCGTCGAATGGGTAGGTTGGAAAGGCAGTGAGGATAAATTTCACTTCCTCGCTGCCACCGACCTTTTTGCGCTGACTTCCCGCAATGAGAATTTCGCTATCGTGGTGATCGAGTCATTGTTTGTAGGAACGCCGGTGCTGATCAGCGACCAGGTAGGGCTGGCCACCTATGTAAAAGAACATGATATGGGCTGGGTAACTGGGATTGAAAGCGTGGATGCTATTGGGGATCAGCTGACGGCCGCTTACAGGGACAAGGCCCGGCGACAGGAGATCAGCCGGAGAGCCCCTGCAAAGATCCGGTCTGATTTTGATGATGTTACCCTGGCATCTTCTTATGTACAACTTTACGAAAAATGTAACTAATGGAACTGGCTGTAGTGATACTCACTTTTAATGAATCAATACATCTGTCGCGCTGCCTGGAAAACCTCCGGCAGGTAACAGATAAGATCTACGTGGTAGACGCTTTTTCTACGGATAATACCGTAGCTATTGCGGAGAGTTTTGGTGCAAAGGTATTCCAGCGCAAGTGGGTCAACTATGCAGATCAGTTTCAGTGGGCATTGGAGCATTGTGGTATCAGCACGCCCTGGGTAATGAGAATGGATGCGGATGAATACCTGGAGGAGGGCCTGGTGAAAGAAATAAATACCCGCATGCAGGCCATACCAGCGTCAATAACAGGGATCTATATACGTAGGAAGGTATTGTTCAAAGGTAAATGGATACGTTATGGCGGATTTTATCCGCACACGTTGCTGAGGATATGGCGTAATGGCCTGGGTAGCATAGAGCAGCGCTGGATGGATGAGCATATCGTATTGTCGGAAGGTACTACCATGATGTTTAAAGAGCATATTGTGGATGACAATCTAAACTCCATTCATTGGTGGGTGAACAAGCATAACAACTATGCGATCAGGGAAATGGTGGATTTACTGAATATACGATACGGTTTCTGGGAAACCGATCAGCGGTTACTGAAAGCAGAAGGTTCGCAGGCAAAGCGTAAGCGCTTCCTGAAAGAGAAAGTATACGCGGCATTGTCGCCAGGCGCCCGTGCATCTATGTACTTCCTGTTCCGCTATGTGCTGCGTTACGGTTTCCTGGATGGATATAAGGGCTTTTTGTTCCACTTTATGCAGGGGTACTGGTATCGTTTACTCGTGGACGTTAATGTACAGGAATTTCAACAGAAGTTACAGGGCAATGAAAGCAGGGAAGATATTATGGCATTGTTGAAGCAGGACTATAACATTCATATCTGATATTTTATGAAAACCAATCTCGCAGCTTTTAATACCGGTGGCTATTATGCCGGTCCCAGGTGGAAAGTGCTGGCCTGGTACTTTTGTAATTACTATATTCTTTACAGCGCATTTCCCTGGCCGTTTGCGCTGAAGCGTGCATTGCTGCGGCTCTTCGGCGCCCGTATAGGCAAAGGGTTGGTTATTAAAACAAGGGTGCGGATCAAATATCCGTGGCGGTTAACCATCGGTGATCACTGCTGGTTGGGAGAAGATGTGTGGATAGATAACCTGGCAGATGTAACTATAGAGGATCATGTATGTATTTCGCAGGGCGCCCTGTTGCTGACAGGTAACCATGATTACAAGCAGCCTGATTTTCCTTACCGGCTGGGAGAAATACATATAGCATCAGGTGTCTGGATAGGCGCTATGGCAGTGGTTTGTGCCGGTGTTACCTGTGGGTCGCATGCAGTACTCACCGTCAACGCGGTAGCATCAAAAGACCTGATGCCCTGGTGGATTTATTCCGGTAATCCTGCAGTGGCCGTGCGTAAGCGGGAAATAGCAGGAGCGCCGGTGAAAGTTTTAAACGCAGCGGCTATATGAAAAAAAATTGCTGGATGATATTCTTTGGGTGTGTTTGTGCTACCGCATCAGCACAGTCCCGGTTTACAGATTCACTGGAACTGCATGCAGGTGTTGTGGGTACAGTAGCAAGTAAGGAGTATCAGCCGTTATGGCTGCTGTCCAATAAGTTTGGCGCTATCAGCGACCGTAAAGGAGATGCCGCTGTGCATGTGGGCTTCAGCAACCGGCAGGTATGGCAAAATAAATTTTATGTGAAGTATGGACTGGATGTATACACCAACAACCATTTTGGTAACCTTTTTATAGAGCAGGGCTATGTAAAAGCCGGTTATAAGAACTGGGAAATCAGGGGCGGGCGATATGAAGAGATCATCGGGGAAGTAGATAGAGATTTGAGTAGCGGCTCCATGGGAATTAGTGGCAATGCACTGCCTATACCCAAAATCGGGATAGCAGTAACCACCTATACCAAGGTACCATTTACGAATGGCTGGCTGCAGTTCAAAGGGTTGCTGAGCCATGGCTGGATGGGGAAAGATCAGTTTATTAAAGATGCCTGGCTGCATGAAAAGAATTTTTATCTCCGGATAGGAAAAAATAAACTGAAATTATTTGGCGGTATACAGCATTACGCAGTCTGGGGTGGCAGCCGTAAAGACTTACCCGCCATCACCAGCAACTGGCAGGGATTCATGGACGTACTGCTGGTGAAAACGAAAGATGATGGAACGGTAGGGAATACGGATATACAACCCAACCGGCCAGGCGATCACCGTGGCATTATTGAAGGTGGTATTGACTGGGAAAATGAACAGCTGGCACTACACCTGTATAACCAAACTCCTTTTGAATCGGGGCAGGGTATCGATATCCGGAATATTGACCGGTTGATTGGCGTTGCCTATACTAATAAAAAGACGGGCCGCTGGCTGGAGAAGATCACAGCAGAGTTTATCTACACCAAACAGTCGAATGATTTCTTTTTACTGCGCCTGCGTGAAAGCTATTATAACAACGGCGTATACCTGACCGGATGGGACTATCACGAACGCATTATAGGTACGCCTTTATTCATTGACCGTAACCGTGGACAGCAGTACTTCCCCGGTATGAAACCGATGGACTGGAATGCGCCTAAAGACTCGCTCCGCGGGCGTGGTGGAAACATTATCAATAACCGGATAACAGGCGTGCACATCGGGTTAATTTATCATCTCACAAAAAAAATAACGGGCAAAACACTGGTTACCTATACACAGAACTACGGTACTTATACTAACCCGGCGCTTTTTACGCCAATGAAGAAGCAATTGTATACGCTGGAAGAGTTGCGCTATGGCCTGCCGGAAAAAGGTATGGCAATTACTGCCGCTGTAGCGGTAGATCAGGGCGATCTTACAAAGAATATAGGATTTATGTTGGGGGTACTGTGGACCTGGAAGAAATAAAATTTAAATACAACGTATATGGGTAAGCGAATATTACTGATAGGCGGCAATTTTTCACCGGAGCCAACAGGCATTGGAAAATATAACGGTGAAATGATCCACTGGCTGGCAGATAACGGGTACGACTGTACGGTAATTACTACCTATCCTTATTACCCGCAATGGGCAGTACAACCGCCTTATGACCGTGCAAAGAACTGGTTTAAAAAAGAGGTGAAAGAAAATGTGACCGTTTACAGGTGCCCGCAGTATGTGCCGGCTACGCCATCCGGTAAGAAGCGGATGTTGCAGGATGCCTCTTTCGCAGTTGCTGCTTTCTTAAAAGTAATGCAACTGGTATGGCATAAGAAATTTGACGTAGTAATCACTGTGGCACCGCCATTTCACCTGGGATTACTGGCGGTGTTATATAAACAATTGCGGGGCGCCACATTTGTATACCATGTACAGGACCTGCAGATCGAGGCTGCGCGCGACTTACAAATGATTAAGTCCAAACGGCTGATCAACTGGCTGCTGAAACTGGAGATGGCTATTTTGCGCCGGGCAGATCATGTAAGCAGTATCGCTGATGGCATGATCCGGAAAATAAGTAATAAAACAGGGAGAGAAGTATTTCTTTTTCCCAACTGGGTAGATGTTACGCAATTTCATCCGCTAACGGATAAAGGTGCGTTGAAAGAAGCTTTTGGATTTGCAGCCACCGATAAAATTGTGTTGTATTCCGGTGCGATCGGGGAAAAGCAGGGACTGGAAACATTACTGCATGCCGCGGCCGCCTGGCAGCACCATCCGGAGATCCGTTTCCTGATCTGTGGTTCGGGGCCTTACAAAGTACGGCTGGAACAGTTGGCAGCACAACTTCAATTAAAAAATACAACGTTCCTGCCGTTACAACCCGCGGAGGAGTTCAATAATTTCCTGAATATGGCCGATGTGCACCTGGTGATACAAAAGGCGCATGCCAGCGACCTGGTAATGCCTTCCAAACTTACCACCATACTGGCGGTAGGAGGAGTGGCGCTGATTACCGCCAATAGCGGCACCGGTTTGCATGAACTGGTGAGTCAATACAATATGGGTATCCTGGTAGATGCAGAAAACCAGGATGCGTTGCAAGCCGGCATAGGCAGGGCCGTGTGGGATAATACCGCAGAAATTGCCAATAACGCGCGTGCCTATGCTGCCGCCCACCTATCTGTTTCGGGTGTTATGACACGATTTAAAGAGCAGGTAGCGTAACCCTTTTTTTTTCAACCATATCTATTTTTATGCTGAACCGGTATCTTAAAATTTGCAGTGTCCAGTTGATTGCACTGGATTTTATTTGTTTGAATCTATTGTTTTTTCTTTGCAGCTCATGGTTGGAGCGCTATGACCGCATGCAGGATATTGACGTGGATGTTTTCCTGGTGGTATCCAATCTTTCCTGGATGGTAGCCCTGTATACAACCGGTATTTATTTTCTCAGTCAGCAGTTGTCCTTCGACCGCATTGCGCGCAAAACTGTACAGAGTATCCTGTTATACCTGTTGTTGTTGTTATTGTTTTTATTTCTTTCCAAACAATTATACTCGCGTTTATTTATTCTCATTTACTGCACCGGGTTTATAGCTATGGTATTGTTGGGTCGCTGGATCTTTTACCGGGTAACCAGTCATATCCTGCACCGGGCGGGGGTAGAAAAGAAAGTGGTGATACTGGGGTATAATGAGTTGTCGAAGGAGCTGGCAAATAAACTACTGGAAGATAACAGTAACCTGAAATTTGAGGGCTATTTTGAAGAATCTGCCAACGTGCATGAGTTATCGTATTATCCCGTGATCGGCAACCTGGAGGCTTGCGTACCTTATGCGCAATCCAATAACATCCGCGAAATATACTCTACATTGTCGCCGGAGAAATTCCCTTATCTCTATACATTGGCGCGGGAAGCGGAAATGAACCTGATCCATTTCCGGTTTGTACCGGATTTCAAGTTGTTCGTTAACAGGCAGATCTTTGTAGACTATTTCAATAATATTCCTATCATTTCCCTGCGTGCAGAACCGCTGGATGATATCGCCAACAGGATCCGCAAACGGGTATTTGATATTGTATTCAGCAGCCTGGTGATACTGTTTATATTAACCTGGCTGATACCTTTGCTGGCATTGCTGATTAAGCTGGAGTCCAAAGGCCCTGTATTTTTTATACAATACCGCACTGGTCGTAATAACCTGAATTTTCCCTGCCTGAAATTGCGGAGTATGTATGTAAATAACGACGCCAATTCCAAACAGGCTACGCGTCATGACAGCCGTTTTACACGGGTAGGGCGTATTCTTCGTAAAACCAACCTGGATGAGATGCCACAGTTCCTCAACGTCTGGATGGGAGATATGTCGATTGTAGGGCCCCGGCCTCATATGCTGCGGCACACAGAAGAATTTTCGCGGGTAATACAGCAGTACATGATCCGTCATTTCCTGAAGCCCGGTATCACAGGATGGGCGCAGGTAAGCGGGTTACGTGGTGAAATTACGGAAGAGTCACATCTGCGCAAAAGAATTGAACATGATATCTGGTACATGGAAAACTGGTCGGTGTACCTGGACCTGCGCATTATATTTTTAACGATCAGGAATACCATTAAAGGAGATGACAATGCCTTCTGATAGTTGACAAATGCCTCATGGGGGGAGTAAAATAAAAAGCGGCTGCATAACAATGCAGCCGCTTTTTATTTTCAGGGGTGATCCATTATTTGGAAGTATCGCTTGCAGCAGGTACTGCATTGGAATCTTCGGTATTCATCTGGATTACGCCTTCTTTATTTCTTTTGGCGCCATTAACGCCGTAGTCTGCTTTCATCTGGTGTAACCAGGCAACGAACTGCTGTGCATTCTGGCCATCGCGTTGTAAGTCGTTGGTCATTTTGCTGGCCGGCAGTTGTGCGTAGTAGCGCAGTTGTTGTTCGCAGTCCCTGATCACTTTATCCGCCAGTTCGTCCGCTCTTTTCGCATCGCCTGCGATGTAGTAAGCGTAGATGGTTTGGATAGAAGTGTAGTTGTGCATGTTACCCGGAGTGGTCATGGCATAAGGGAAGTTGGTTTCCAGGATGCCTTTATCCATGTAACGTAACACGTTCAGGGCGCTGTCTTTCGACAAACCTTCCTGTGTCATGGCTACAGACAGTTTCGTGAATGCCTGGCGGAGGTACATGATCATTTTCCTGTTAGGCTCATCGAAGTAGGTACCGCGGGTTTGAGCGCCACCGAATTCAAATTTGTGCATCAGGTTATCATACATCACGCCTACGTTGGCATTGATATCCATACCCAGCGGATCTGGTGTGGTTTGCTTAGGCAATGGCACCAGGTGGTAGGTCAGACCATCCGTTTGCATGTATTCATTCAGGCCAAGATCAGTAGGGCTGGTAAAGTAGATAGGTCTCTTCCAGTTGTTGGCTGCAATGATATCATAAACGGCGAGGTCATTTTTCAGCAGGTAGTTCTTGGTGATTTTGAAAGGCATGGAAGGTAAAATCTTCGCACTGTCTTTCGCCGCTACCACGCCATTGGCGAGAATTGCCTGTTTGTCTACCGGGATGTACAGCTGACGGGTAGGGAGGAAGTTCTCCGCACCGCCATCCTGTGTAGTCACTTTACTGTTAGGATCATCGCTTCCCATGAAGTTCATGATTTCTACCAGGTTGAAGGACTTGTTGGCAGGGATGTTACCCGGATCAAAGAAGCGGATATAGTTGCGGGTTTCGCCCTGGTATTTATCGGCAGACCAGGTCATTGGAATAGCAGGGCTTTCGTTTACGGCTCTGCGCATCTGATCAATGTACCAGTCCACACCGAGGAGGCTCAGGTTGATGACGCGGATATCCGGACGGATATGTTCTACTTCCTGCGCGTACCACAGCGGATAAGTATCGTTATCCCCTACGGTAAACAGGATGGCGTTTTTCTGGCAGGACTCGAGGTAATCTTTAGCCACGTCTCTTGCTACGTATTTGGTAGAGCGGTCGTGGTCGTCCCATTCCTGGAAGGCCATCAGTACCGGTACTGCGAGCAGGCAGATGGCGGTAGCCAGTGCCGGCGTCATAGCGCTCTTCACTTTCTTCGCCAGGAAGCGGTATACCGACAGTACTCCTAAACCTATCCAGATAGCAAACGCGTAGAAGGAGCCTACATAAGCGTAGTCACGTTCACGTGGCTGGTTACCGGGTTGGTTCAGGTACATCACAATGGCAAAGCCTGTGAAGAAGAACAGAAGGGATACGATGAGGGTATCTTTTCTATGATTATTATATTGGAAGAAGAAGCCCAGCAGTCCGAGGATGAATGGCAGGAAGAACAGGGTGTTGTGTGCCTTGTTGTCTTTCAGACTGTCTGGCATCATACTCTGGTCGCCATAGATCAGGTTATCGATGAATGGAATACCGGAGATCCAGTTACCATCGCGTACGTTACCATAACCCTGGGTATCGTTTTGTTTACCTACGAAGTTCCACATGAAGTAGCGGAAGTACATAAAGTTTACCTGGTATTGCAGGAAGAACTTGATGTTATCGCCAAATCCTGGTTTTTCGCCCTGCTGTAATCCCAGCCAGGACTTATAGAAATCGGCATGACCCTGATCGTTGCTTGCATCCCATACACGTGGGAACAGCATCATATCTTCCGGAGCATATACCGGGTCCATTTTTTTACCGGATACCACATATTTTTTATCGCCACGGGCGTAGATGTTACCGCCTTCCTTGTATTCAGTAGGACGGGCAGTGAACACCTGGCCATAAATCAGCGGGAAGTCGCCATATTGCTCACGGCCGAGGTAACCTACCAGTGAAATCGGGTTATCTACATTGTACATATCTACAGAAGGATTAGCTGTAGAACGCACCATGGTAGTGATATAAGTAGAGTAGCCCAACAGCATGAACAACACGAACATGATGGTGAGACGGCTGAAATGGGTGGCTTTTGCGAAATCTGTTTTGATACCTACTACTTTCATGAGGTAAGGGATCGCTACAAAGAACGCTGCCAGTATAAATTTGAAGAAGATAACCCCACCGCTGGCATCATTAAAGGCAGGTACCAGGATAACGGTTGCAATCACGATGAAAGGAGCATACAGGCCAAATTTCGGTTTCCTGTAGCCAATCACCAGGATGGCTATGATCAGCACGAAATAGAAGATAAATCCGGAGAAGTATCCCATTCCGAGGCTATTTACGAAGAATACGTCCATGTAACCGGAAGCTTTCACGGTATCCTGGATCAGGTATTTTTGAACGAGGCCGGTGATACCACAACCTACTATGAAAGCCCAGAAGGTGCCCCAACCGGTTGGTTTGAAGCGTCTGAAGTAGTACACCATTACCATTGCCGGGATGGTGAGGAGGTTGAGGAGATGGACACCGATAGAGAGACCCAGCAGGTAGCCGATCAATACAATCCAGCGGTCAGCATAGGGTTCGTCGGCTTCATGTTCCCATTTCAGGATCGCCCAGAAAACGATGGCGGTAAAGAAAGAGGACATACCATATACTTCACCTTCCACAGCGGAGAACCAGAATGAATCGGAAAAAGTGTAGGCCAGTGCACCAACGATACCAGCGCCCATGATAGCGATCATTTTCTCGCGGGAAATTTCTTCCCCGGCTTTCACCATGAGGCGGCGTGCGAAGTGGGTGATTGTCCAGAACAGGAACAGGATAGTGAAACCGCTGGCCAGGGCTGTCATGGTATTTACGCCCAATGCAGCCTGGGATGGTTTCAGGAACATACTAAACAATCTTCCAAGCAACACGAACAATGGCGCTCCTGGCGGATGCGGGATCTGTACTTTATAAGCACTTGAAATAAACTCGCCGCAGTCCCACAAGCTGCCTGTAGCTTCCATCGTTTTAATGTAAACAAAGCAGGCAATGATGCAAATGACCCAGCCGACCATGTTGTTGGTCCTTTTAAAATTCATAAGGTTGTTTTAAGGTCCGACAAAAATATAAAAAACAGCAAATTATGCTAATCTGGTGAACAGTTTTAACTTTTTGTAAATATCTTTTTAGCTGTTAGCCTTTTGGCTACCAGCTTTTATGCGCCCGTTTTGTGTTGGCGGGGACATTAAAAAGGTATTAAACTTTCCTGATAGATAAGGAATTGCTACAGGCTAACTGCGGTTTGGACGGTCCAGGCAGCGGGTTTCCCGTTGAAAAGGACTTTGGTGGCGGCCCAGGTTTCGCGGAACAGGTCGGATGCCCGGTAGTTTTCGAGTGCGGCCTCAGATTCCCATTGGCTGAAAGTAAACCAGGTGTTGCCGGAAGCGGGATGTTCCCATAGTTCGAGGTGCAAACATCCGGGGAAGTGGCGGATGAGCAGCTGTTGTTGTGTGAAGAGGGCCCGGAAGGTATTTACTTTTTCCGGGTCAAATTCCATTTTAACGATACGGTTAATCATTGAAAAATTATTCTTACAGTTTGGTAGTATGACAGTTGCTGGAACCCGGTAGGGTGGGTGAGCTGGTCTCTCCGGAAGCCCTGGAGGCCAAATAGTCCGGCAGCATTTCCTTTATTGATCGCTATTTCCAGGTAACCGGCGGCATTGAACAGGGCCAGTTTGGTACCTTCGGCTACGTCGGCGTAGGTTTCGCTGATCTGGCTGATCACCTCATCGCGGCGGAAGAAGATCCGGAAGCGACGGTTTTTGCGTTGCATGTCGAACTGCTGGCGGGTAATATTCACCACTACGTTCTCGAAGCTGTCGATATGAATGATTTGTCCTTCTATGAAGTCGTCGCCCACCAGCGGCTGCAGGTTGTTTTTTACATGGATCTGCTGGGTGAGCGGGCCCAGTTCTCCCAGGGCCCTGCCCCGGCTCAGTTCTCTGGCCACAGTGGCCAGAAGTTGAATAATCGTAAAAGTATTTTTCGGAGCATCCGGTGGCAACGGTATTTTAATCACCTTCTCCGGCATGCCACCGGCAATCATCGTCAGCAGGCCATTATCCGCACAGCCTATGTATTGCCCGTTATGTTCCGCTACCAGCACATGATCCGGGCGTTTATCGAATAAGTTGATTAATACAAAATGGAAAGTGCCTAACGGAAAGTAGGCGAAAGCGCTTTTGCAGATGTAGGTGGCCTGTGGTAAGTTGAAAGGACTGATATGATGGGTGATGTCCGTAACATGACATTCCGGGCAGTATTGCCAGAGCTGCCCCTTAATGGCACCTACCAGGTAATCCTGCATCCCTATGTCTGATGTTAATGTTATAATGGACATGCCAGAATATCTAAATCCAATTCCCTAAGTTCTCCCAATTGCTTTCTCACCTTCAACATGGCAAATTAAGTGTGCGCTTTCCTTTCAAAAAAGATGCCATGGGGGGTTATGCGAGCTAAACTTACTGCAAATAAAGACAAAAAACCCGAGGCGATCGTATTTTAAGCGGAATTTTTTCACACTAACGTTAACGGCTAACGTGAATTACTGCAGGGGAGACCCTGGCTCTTTTTTAAAGTGATTAAATACCAAACCATCCAATACTCCCGGCAATAATCTGCTCAACAACACGGTCAGCTTGCCCTGTCCTGTTAATACCAGCGTGCGTTTGCGCTTCACAATCGCTTTCGCAATCTCCGTTGCTACCGCCTCCGCCGACATCAGCTTGCCTTCATCCAGCGGCGTTTCACTCTGCGCTTCTCCCTTTGGATCCAACGCCGTATTACGGATATTAGAAGACGTAAACCCGGGACATACCCACATCACGTTAACGCCTGTATGTAAATTTTCTGTACGCAACGCCTCCAGGAAGCCCTGCATCGCAAACTTAGAAGCCGAATAACCCGTACGCGCCGGAAGACCTCTATACCCTGCAATAGAAGATACACCAACAATAGTACCCTTGTTCTTTAATATAGACTCAAACGCGAACTTGGTACAATACACCGTTCCCCAGAAATTAATATCCATCAGCGATTTCAGCACCTTTACATCCAGGTCCTTAAACAACGCCCTCATAGAGATACCCGCATTATTAACCAGTATATCTATCTTCCCGAACTTAGCGATCGTACTTTCAATAAATGCTTTACAGTCGGCCTCTACGCTTACATCTGCAACAAAAGTATACAGTGCTTTGTTATTAATTTCAAGCTGTAACGCATCGAGGGCACTTTGCTTCCTGCCACATACGGCTACGTTGGCACCATGGGCCAGTAATTCTACCGCAAGGGCTTTACCGATTCCGGAGGATCCGCCAGTGATGACGATGGTTTTGTTTTGAAAGTATGTTTTCATGGGTATATTTTAAGCGGTACAAAAATAGGCGAGAAGATAATAGGAATAGCATTTTATTATATTTCATTTACAGGAATGTTCATTCGCTTTTGCTTCTCTTGCTTTCTGGTGGCTGGTTTGAATGTTTTTTGAAGAAAAATTTGGCAGGAAAAAAAATATTATTACTTTTGCAATCGCTTAACAGCAAAGGATTCCGTAGCTCAGTTGGTAGAGCAATACACTTTTAATGTATGGGTCCTGGGTTCGAGTCCCAGCGGGATCACTGGAAAGTTTCAAAGCTCGCGCTAGTCGCGGGCTTTGTTGTTTTGGTCTATTTGATAGTCTATCAAAGTGCGAAATTCGATTCGTGGTTACTAAGTTTTATTCGGGTTGACTTATCAATACGAAGATAGAAATAAAATTACTTTAAAGCGGTTTCTTTTGTTTGTATTAGCAAGTTACATTACCTTGATTCTCCTTTTCTTTCTTTGATAATCCAGCGGGTTCTTCATAGATTCCTTTTATGCCTAAAAATGACCCTTTAGGATGATACTTTCCATCCACACCTAAAAAGCTTCCAGCAAGGTGGTATTTTCCATCAGTGCCTAAAAAAGAGCCATTATAATGATACTTTCCATCGCTGCCCAAAAAACATCCTTTAGGATGATATTTCCCATCACTACCAAGAAATGCACCTTTTGGGTGGTATTTGCCGTCGCTTCCTAGAAAGCTGTCATGAGGATGGTATTTCCCATCACTTCCAAGTGAACTTTCCTTACCATGATATTGCCTGTCAGTTCCTAATTGAGTTTTACTGGGATGGTATTTTCCATCTATCCCCAATTTATAGCCATTAGGATGATAATTGCCATCGATACCTAAAAATGAACCTTTAGGATGGTATTTGCCATCGATGCCAAGAAAACTTCCATCTTCGTGATATTCCCCATCTATGCCTAAGAATTTCCCCATATTTTATTGTTTATATTTCAACAATGCTACTTATACTTAAGTGCAAATTAAGTATCCTATTTTTCGATTTTTTTTATTAAATCCTTAATTTCATTTTTGAAGAAAACTAAGTCCTTTCGCCCGGACTCCGATATATTATCAGACATCTGGACAAATGTGTCTTTCTCCGAATCATTTATTAAAATCAACTCTTTTGTATAGTTCACAATTGCTAAATCTCTTAAATAGTCATCCTTAATTATTCTTGCTTTTTCAATTGCTTGCTCATAAAGACTTTTGCCCATTGGGATATTATTACTTCTAAAGTGAACTAGTCCCAATGTGGCTAGTTGCATGATTTTTTCGCTATCGGGATATTGATTTAACTTTACCTTGTTAAACATCTCACTATAGTAAGTTGCTTTTTCAATATTGTTTTGTGATGCTAGTGCGTAAACTAGATTGTTAAGAATGGATGGGTCTAAGGGATTTGCATTTAAGCCTGATTCACATAGCAATACAGCGGTGTCATAATCTTTTAAGAATACACTGGCTACAAATGATCCAAATAGAACCGGCCTTTTAGAATAAGGGATATCGAGAAACCATTTAATACTATTTCCAAGAGATTCTTTCCAATTTTCACCTTGGAAATTTTCAAGAGTGAAGGCTTCGAATGTATTACTTACTCTCCCTCTAAAATCGTGTAGATTGAATTGTATTTTTTTTTCAATGCGAGCCAACCATTCTAGTTGAGCGAGGCTATTGTCGTTGGGTGATTTTAGAGAAAGTTCAAGAAGCTCTCTAGATTTTTTTAATCTCCCTTCACTTAATTCTAAGGTGCCAATTGAACTTGCAAGTTCGGTTAGATCATACTCAGAAAATTTTTTTGAATTAATAATGGAAATACCATTTTTGATTAATGGGGAGAAACGTTTCATTAACGAGGAAGTTGCAATGTGGGCGGAAATTAGCCACGGATCAAATCTTGTAGCGTCACTTTTTCTTAGATAATAAAGTGCTTTATCTAAATTGTCAAAATGTATAAACATCCTAGTAGCAGAACGAAGTACAAATCGGTTATTGGGAGATAAACCTAAAGCTACAGTCATCGCTTTTTCAGCCTTTGATTCATTTCCAAGAAAGGAATATAGCCTCGCTAACTCAACCCATAAAATAGAGTTATATGGTTGCGTGGTTATTTTGTTCTTTGTTTTGTTTATTATTTTGTAAATAGTATTGTTTTCCAAATGTATCTTGAAATCGTCAAAATCTTCTACTTCCAGATCTATCAGTTTGCTTTGATTTATGTTGTCATTTTTTGGTGTCTGTCTTGTACCTTCTGAAATGCTAGTTGCTAATTCAAATAAAGACCTAGAGCTTTGATCTTTATTTCCAATTATATAGCTAATTGCTTCATTCAACTCCGGAAATTCTGTTTTCCCAGATATGAAAGCCGAATTAACCAAATCAGCAGCGGTGCCAATATTTCTATTCTGTTGCCAATCGTTAATTGGTCTTAACACGGAGATGTCTGGCCGTTGAGTGCTTACTGAATTTGATAATTCTCCTAACCGCATTGTCCGTTTAAAATCCCTCCAGTTTGGGATTACCCTCCGCTGTTTTATATCAAATTTCAATGCCATTAATTAAATTTAAAAAATTCAGCCTTTTTTGCTAAAATATCCAACTTCGAAATCACTCGTTGGAGGTCGTATTGATTAAATCCTTCCGCAATTGATTTTGGGTGACCTCTTTTTTGAGGGTAGGGAAAGCAGCAGATATTAATTAAACTTAATAACTCATCTGCAAGCTCCGTATTTGGAATTGATGTTTTAAACTCCTTTAGGGCGGCATAAAAAGCGTCTACTAAGTATTCACCTACCTCTTCGAAGGTCCCTCCCCATGAACCCCATCTGAAATTCGGGTCCAAGTTTTTACCTATGAGACTGGTCATATTAGTTCCAGTGAAATAGAAAATAATCAGACTACCCATCAAATACATATCAGTTGATCGTAAGCGTTTTAATCTATCATTTTCAAAGTGACCGTATAAATATTCTGGTGGTGCATAGGTAAAGTCGCCAACAAAATTATCTCCATTTTCATGTGGTGCTTCAAGATCTCCGCATAATGATCTTCCTAAGTCACCGATTTTTGATAGGATTCCTTTTTCATAAATGAGCACGTTAGATGGTTTTAGATCTTGATGCGAAATTTCAATATAATGCAGTTGTTTAAGCCCTACAGCCACGTGATGTAAAGATCTAAGTTTCCAAGCTGTATCAAGGTTATTATTGAAATTAATTTTAGCTCTAATGTCACCATCCGCCATCTCAAAGATTAGATAGGGAACATTGCCGATAGTAAAATCAGAAACAAATTCTTCTCCTTCATCAAGGATTGTTGAAACTTTTGTTAGTTTTTTGTTTTTGCATCTGAGTAATAACTCTTTTTCATATTTGTAAGCTTCAGTCAACTCATGCATAATATCTACAATGCTTACTCCTCTATTGTTCGCTTTATGCATATTAAAAAATGCCACGAAGTTTATTGCCTTGAGAAAAGCTTTTTGATTTCCGTCTGAAACAATATAACAGACGCTAAAAAAGCCACCGGTTCCGCCTTGCTTGGGTTCTACTTTGCTTAGTACCTTCCATTTTCCTTTCAGGGTTCTGCCAACAAGGGCATGAGCTGCTACTTCGTCTATTTGAATGGACATAAAATATATAGGGGATTATATTCCTTATGTATTAATATCTAAAAATTATATAACTAAATATAACAATATTTTTAACTCACGAATAATTTTCTCATAAAAAGAGAATAAATATACTACAATTCACAAAGAACAAAAAGTAACTATTCCTTGGTGGAATATTGAAGGCACACGGAGAAAGCTAATCGACCATTATTGGTATAGGCATGTGCTTTATCACTTCCTATTACTGTTCGGCATAGCACTACTAATTATTTTGCCGTTTAGCCCCTATTTTAACTTACTTTACTTATCTGTAATATGTGTGATGGGGACCATAAGTTTTGGGGTAGTCTACTTCTGCGTGTATTTACCTTTTTTTCCTCAGCCTTTTTACCACAGTTAGAAACGTTGATTGCAGACCATAAAAAGGCGCAGGTTGAAATATCACAAACAAAGAGCGCTAAAACCCAATCAAAAATTCCAGCGCTAACCGTCACTCTTTATGCTTTATTCAAAACAGCGGGTGCCAAGGGGATTACTGGAGAAACTTGAAACCTGCTCGCTGCGCTGGTTTTTGGTCTATTTGTGAGTCTATCAAAGTGCGAAATTGCTTTCGTGGTTACTTAGTTTTATTCGGGTTGACTTGTCTTTACTAATTTACAACATTTAGACTTTGAGCTCATTAAAAGTTTCTTATTACAGTCGGATAGCAACAATATAAAATATCAATTGAGCAATTAATCCATATTTCATACAGATACAATTGTTATATTTGGATATGTGTATTCTATTGAAAATTTATTAACATGTCTGAAGCATTAAATCCTAATACCTCGCCGGCAAACCCCAACGTCTCTCAAAACTTGGTGCCAAACAATTCAACTAGTCAGGAAAAACTCCATTATGATTCTTTAATTAGTTTGTTCAAATATTGTGTTGGAGTATTCACAGTTATAGGAGTTGTCATTGGGTGGTTGGCTTATAACAATGGACAGGAGATGAGACAAGCGATGAAAGAGGAGCGCAAGGAAATGGAGGAAAGGATTAAAGAAATGAAGGGTGACTTGAGATTACAGGAGATGGACCTTTTGAAAAAAGAGGAGGAAATGAAAAAAGAAGTGTTGAAGTTAGTTGAAACAACGGGAAGTGAAGTGAAAAATACAAGGGAATTAGCTGTCGCACAAATAGGTAGTATACAGGGAGTAGCGACAACTCAAGCAAGAAATAGAATTGATGAAATCTTTAGGAATAATAATTTCGAAAGTTTTGTCGAGAATGTTGCAAGAGAAAGAATAGAGCCGCGAATAAATGAAATTGTAGATTCAAAATTTGATTCACTAGATGATGTTAAAATGAGGAAAGTCGACGAACTCATTTCAGAATTGGCAAATAGTAATTTGGCAATCCAAAGGAGATCCCTTTCTGCATTGCAGTTGAATTTTAATACGCGATTTACTGAAACTCAAATTAAAAATATTATTTCTGCGCTTGACGAGAAAAAAATTAGTAGTAGTTTGGAGAGGACGGTGTGTGCTATGTTATTGGGACAAAATTCGCCATTTATTAATGATTTTTTTAAAAGAAGATTGTTGGCTGGTTATGCAGACGAAGCTTCGATCGAATCAGGACTGACCTATACAATGTTAAATAAAGAGCCTATGAGCTTTTACCTATCCGTTCTAAAGGCATTCAATGAAACATTCATTTATAATAATTTTATAGTTTATTCCCAACTTGTTGATAAAAAAATGACAGTTGAATTTCTTAATAATAAGCCATTAGTTGATTTAGTATTAAGGATTGCAGAAAGGGAAAAGAATTATCAAACAGTAGAGGTGTTTAAGAAAAATATTGAAGACCTTACAAAGCAGGGAGCCATCAAAGGGTATGAAAAACTCTATTTCTTTTCCTTAAAAGAGTTTTAGCGACGCAAATATACGTAGGCTTTTCGGTACGCGATTCTTAACCGTATTAAATTTGATAGCAGAAATTACGGAAAAGAGATATACGTGTTTCCTGAAAATGGCGTAAATTAGGGAAAAGGATTTGTGTTATGAAAAAGACTCTGCGGCGTTTGGTATCCTTTGCCACATTCGATGCCCCTGTTAGGTTGGGGTATAACCAACTGCAATTGCGTGCAATTCACAGTAAACAAATAGCGGTTGTCCATAATTGGAATATTGACGGAACTCGAAGAAAACTAATAGCCTACTATTGGTACAAGCATGTGCTTTATCATTTCCTGTCATTGTTTGTTATTACGTTACTTATTATTTTGCCCTTCCATCCCTACTTTAATTTACTTTACTTATCTGTACTAAGTATTCTTTTATTTATACCGACATATTAGACTGCATTAATTTTCTAATCTTAAATTTTATAGAATATGTTTACTTATTCTGACTATTTAAACGGAGAGGATATTAATGATAATCCATTTATTTATAGATGTAACTATTGCAATAGTCCTCTTGTTATTACTGAGATTGATGACAGCTGGAGTATATCTAATGATGAGATTTTAAGAGTTCATCAGGACACAATTGATGGATATAGAGAAGTACATGACCTTGAAGATTGTTACTTAAATCTTGATCTAGAAAGTCAATCAATTAGCGTTAAGGTATTTTACTGTTGGGTTTGTGGTTGGTGGAGATTAATTAAGCGGATTGACGTGTCTGCAGAGGCATGGCAAATCTGGAGTTTACATTTTGGATGTGCCGGAAGCCTTAGAAATTTAGATGTTTTTAACATAGAGACTCCGCTTGATGAAGTTAGAGATTTCATTTGCAGGAATTATGACAAACGGATAAACATTCATCCTCGACTATTTGAGGAGTTAGTTGCGAGCGTCTTTAAATCTCTGGGTTATGGAGTAGTGGTAACAGGGTATTCGAATGATGGTGGAATTGATATTGTCATGATTGATTCTAAAAATAGAAAAATAGGAGTTCAAGTTAAGAGGCATAAAAATGCGATTAAGGTTGAACAAATAAGAGCGTTTGTTGGTGCGTTGCTTCTTGGGGACCTGCCTCGGGGTATTTTTGTGACCACTTCTTTTTTTCAATCAGGGGCTATGAAAGTAGGGGATCAAGGTATAAAAATTCCATCAATTGAATTAATTGATGCAAAAAGATTTTATGATGCGTTAAAAATCGCTCAAATATATGATAGGGGACGACAGCTAATGCCTTTTGAAATGAATTGCAAAACTATCCCTAGTATTAGCTATTATGGATGGGATACTCCTATGAATAGCCTGTAGACTATTTTTGCTTGTTATGTATGAAATTGACAACCTCTTTGACGTGAGCATCGGTTGTATATATGATTGGTATATTTATATTCACTCGTTGTATATATAAGTAAAGTACTTCGGAGTCAACAATGATACCATTGATTCCGAGTTTTGATAGATTTGACAGTATATTAAAAAAGATCACGTACTGCTCCTGGAACTCTTTTAGTTCAAAGTCATTATTTATTCTAAGATTTTTTTTGAGCTCTAATCTATCTGTTTCCGACAAAATTGCAAAAGGTATTGAATTTTTAGTTAATAAGTCAAGTAGGATTTTAATATTCTTTGTTATTGACAAGCAGAGGACTAACCATTTAAGATTTCCATAAATTGCCAATGCTTTCAGTAAACTTTCAAATTTTTTTATAGTAGCTGGACCAGGAAAAGGTATATGTTCCCATAGAAACTCAAGATAAAAGTCACATAAGACTATTGCATTTGGATTGTTTGTTACCACGTGAAAGAACCCGTCAACTAGATGACGCGTGTTTTCATCATCATCTTCTTGCAGAAGGACGGAGTAGGGAGTTATCTGACAAGGGATATAGCATTCTAATTCTTTATCATTTAACTGCTGTATTTTCGTATAATATGTGATAACCCCTTTGTCAAAGGTATATCCAATCAGACTGATGGATTGCATGGCAATTGTACTTTTGTTTATATTAACACTTAAACCTAATTCTGTGTTTTGAAATCATTCCATTTTCTATAAATGAAATAATTGTTTGAAGCAGAGATGAAAAAATAGAGAGCATGATGTCCAATAATACCCAGTTAGGCTTTTTGTCCTCAATCAAGATTCTGGCCTGTTCAACAATGTGGCAATGCCAGCCACTTCGTAACCTCTTTTGAGAAGCGTCCTCTTCAGGTCGTTGCCCACAATAAATTCATCTTCTACAATCAAAATTTTTTCCTTTCTCTGCATTTTACAGCAACACCTTCCGTGCTACCGGTGAGGTGAAACCTGCCATCCATTTGTTCGGACAGTCCTTTCATAAAGTAATACCCAGGGAGGTTGATTCCTCCGGAATATCGTTATGGAATCCTACTCCGTTGTCTTCGACAGACAGAACACAATATCAGCGTTTATCCTGCTTGAAAGTTATATTGGTAGTGCCTTTTCTATTGTATCAGCTTATTGAATTCACAATTGCTATACCTGGAAGATGAAGATGCCATTGGCCCCAGTCCCCTTTGGTAATTCAGCTGTTTGCTACGGCTTTCTATGCGGTCTGCTATAGTGAAAGCCAGTTACATGCCTTCTTGAGCGATTCCGGCCTGTCCAAATAAATTACGCTGAAAATAAAAGAATTACTGAACAGCTTCTGCAATTGTAAATTGACAGGCGAGTAGCAGTATCTTTGTAATGTTTTGTAGAATCTGTGTTTGGTAGTAGTGAGCGGCTTTTGCTAACCGTAATGCTAACCTTTAATACGTTTAACTGATACACCAAAACCCAAACGTACTAGACTATGAAAGTAAGTCAGGATTATCATCTCCGGTACAACTGAATTGATTCCTCCAAAAGAAATGAGCTGCCTCAAATTACTTTGAGACAGCTCCTTTTTCTATCATTCTAAAAACAAGCAAACTATTGTATCGGCATTATTTTTCCGGTGGCGGTAAATTGCCCTATCGTTAATCTATAGATGAGTAATACCCTGGAATTACCTGCTACGTGATACTGTACCTGCTGTACACTGCCTTTGCTCACTTCTCCATTGAATACAACCTGTATCAGGCGTCCTTCGAGGTCATAGAGGGCCAGCAATGCTTTGCCGTTTTCTGGTGCCACATAACGGAACGTAATCAAATCTGAGTATGGATTCGGGAATGCAGTCACTATTAACTTTTGCGGAGCCGGTTCCTTACTGATGAATGTCTGTTCAGGAGCGATGGTGGACACATTGGTAATTTTGCTGATTGTTGTTAAGGATTTACCCCATTTTATCAATACAGCACATTTATCAAATCCATTATTGATCGCATCTATTGCCGCATTTACATCTGAGATACTTACTCCATTGACTGTTTGTCCTCCCAGGTATTTGTTGGCGAGTGCAAATAGACCCTGAATGGTAGCCTGGCCACTGGTAGAGAGGTAGTTTACCACGCTGGAAGGCAACAGGAATGTATCTACTCTGGATACAGGAGTATGGCTGCCGCAGGTAGTGAGTTTGGCGGTAAGCAGGGTATCTCCTTCAATAGTCAGTCCTGACAATGTAGGTGTAACGCCCATATTGAAGAACAGGGCCATTGTTTGTGCCAGCAGCACATTGTTAATTTTACCCGATGTGGTCTTTGCTGTTGATATCGGAACATTGGACCAGGTGGAAGTTTTGCTGTAAGTGGCATATCCTTTCAATGCAGCCGGAGTACCTCCGCCAGGGAGCATATTGAAAATATTGTTATTGGTAATATCACTCAGGAAGAGGGTGAAGTATCTGGCTGTTGATTTCAATCCGAAGATAACAGAGTCACCTGGCTGTGCATCTACTACACTTGCCATCATTTGTTGGGCTGTAAAGGAGCCTCCTCCAGGAGTACATCCTACGCCACCTTTGTTGCCATAGAATCCCTGGGTATAAGTACAATAGCTTGCGCAACAGCTGACGGTAATGGCCTGTTCTACGGAAGTGGAATTACCGCAGGTGTCGGTGGCTGTCCAGCGCCTGATGTATTTGAACGGACAGGTTGTTCCTTCTTTCCTGTCGGTGAACGTTACGCTGAATGTGTTGCCGCAGTTATCTGTAAATGTTGGTGTGTCAAAAGTGATGGCAGTGCTGCAGTTTATCACTTTATCATTCCCTTGGGATACCACTGTCGGAGCAATGTTGTCATTGACCACAATGGTTTGTTTAAGAGTATCTGATTTGTTACCACAGGCATCTACCGCCCACCATTTACGTACCAGTCTAAATTTGTTTACACAAGTACTATCTGTTTTTTCAGCAGAGAAGTATACTGTTGCGCTACCGCAATTATCAGTGGCTGTTATTGACTGCGGAGCAGGCACATCTTTCGCACAACTTAACTGAAGGTCAGTTACTTTGCCATTGAGTACCGGTGCTATGCTGTCTTTAATGTGGACGGTCTGTTTAACAGAATCGCTGTTACCGCAGGCATCTGTAAATATCCAGGTACGTACAATGGTAGAGTCGCAGGCGGTACCACCGCCGGTTTGACTATATACCGGTGTGATGGTGGTGACGCATTTGTCTGTAGCTGTTGGTGATGGTAATGATGGGATGTCTTTCAGGCACTGTACACTTACATCTTTGCTGAAGTCTGCACTGATAACTGGTTTAACGTTATCATTTACGGTAATAGTTTGCGTAATAGTGTCTGAAGTATTACCACAGGCATCTACTGCCCACCATTTACGTACCAGTTTGTACTTGTTCACACAGGTGCTGTCAGTTGTGTGCTGGTTCATCAACACTTTCACGTCGGCCTGGCAATTATCGGTAGCCGTAATTACCGGTGCAGCCGGAAGGTCTTTTGAACAACTGATGGAGGCATCAGGAGCAGAACCAGAGAGCACTGGTGCTATGTTGTCTTTGATATGGATGGTCTGTTTAACAGAATCGCTGTTACCGCAAACATCTGCAAATACCCAGGTGCGCACAATGGTAGAGTCGCAGGCGGTACCACTACCGGTTTGACTATATACCGGTGCGATGGTGGCGTCGCAGTTATCTGTAGCTGTTGGTGATGGTAATGAAGGGATGTCTTTCAGGCACTGTACACTTACATCTTTGCTGAAGTCAGCACTGATGACCGGTTTAACGTTATCATTTACGGTGATGGTTTGCGTAATAGTATCTGATTTGTTACCACAGGCATCTACCGCCCACCATTTACGTACCAGTTTGTACTTGTTCACACAGGTGCTGTCAGTTGTTTGCTGGCTCATCTGGACTTTCACATCAGCCTGGCAATTATCGGTAGCCGTAATTACCGGTGCAGCCGGAAGATCTTTTGAACAACTGATGGAGGCATCAGGAGCTGAACCAGAGAGTACTGGTGCGATGTTGTCTTTGATGTGGATGGTCTGTTTAGCAGAATCGCTGTTACCGCAAACATCTGCAAATATCCAGGTGCGTACAATGGTAGAGTCGCAGGCGGTACCACTGCCGGTTTGACTATATACCGGTGTGATGGTGGCGTCGCAGTTGTCTGTAGCCGTTGGTGCAGGTACAGCGGGGATATCCTTTAAGCACTGTACACTTACATCTTTGCTGAAGTCGGCGCTAATGACCGGTTTAACATCATCATTTACGGTAATGATTTGCGTAATAGTGTCTGAAGTATTGCCACAGGCATCTACCGCCCACCATTTACGTACCAGTTTGTACTTGTTCACGCAGGTGCTGTCTGTTTTTTGCTGGCTCATCTGCACTTTCATATTCGGCTGGCAATTATCGGTAGCCGTAATCACTGGTGCCGGTGGCAGGTCTTTTGAACAACTGATGGAAGTGTTAGGCGCGGAGCCGGATAGCACCGGTGCAATCGTGTCTTTTACATATAATACACGTTGACAGGTATCTTTTACCTTGCCATCAGGTGTTGTGGTGATCAGTAGCAGTCTATAGGAGCCACAGGTATTTCCTGCCAATACAGTTACCGTGTCTTTATTGAGGGCGCCTGTAATGCTGCCATCGCCGGAAATACTCCAGCTATAGGAGCCCACCTGCGATGGGAGTGGACCTTTGTAAACATTGATTGAACCGGGGCAAACGGGATCAGGCCCGTCGATTACGCACGGTGATACAGGATGTTGCGTAACTGTTATCACAACGGTATCCTTTCCTGAGCAACCGTTGTTGTCGGTAGCCGTTACTATAAACTGGAATGTTCCGGTACCTGTTGGTATGAATAGCGGATTATAAACAGCAGGATCTGAGAGCCCGGTAACAGGACTCCAGCTGAAGGTATAAGGTGCGGTGCCTCCGCTGGCAGATGCGCTGAGATAGGCCGTATCAAGATTGGTGATACTCTGGTCAGCTCCGGCATTGGCTACCACTTTTGTGATGGTGACTGTCTGGCCAGGGTTGGTATGGGAGCTGAGGTAGCAGGTATCAGAGAGCCCATCGCGGGTAACAATCAATTGAAGATTGAATGAACCAGCTGTGAATGCCGCGCCAATTGGGACTACCTGTATATTAGCCACTGTATTATTGACAATCTTTGCATTGGCGGTATTGCTGCCGATGATACTCCACAGGTAGGTAAGACCAGCGGGATCGTCTACCGTTGAGGTGAAGCTCAATGAAGGTGTTTCTACACAACCTGTAGCAGGACCACTGACGGTGCATTTAGGAGGAATAAAAACAGCATCAGTTTTCAGGGATCTATCCTGATTGCCGATGCTGACTACATTACCATCGATGATCCAGTTCTTTAATCGCATATGGTAAGGAGAACCGTTGATTGCAGAAGCGGAGTTGGTTTCCCCGGTAACGGGATCTTTTCCCCAATCAACTACGCTGGCTATATGCCCACCCCATGCGAGTACTACTGTTTCTTTTAATGCGGTAAAGGTGATGTTGATGACGGTTTCAGATTGGGATGCCGTCAGGCTGCCTTCTGACGCGTACACCACACTGGTTATATTTGCGTTGTAACCTGTCATGACCCTCTCTGCAGCCGGCAATGCATTGAAGCTGTTGGTAGGCTGGCCGGTCACTGGTGTTCCGGCACTGGATGGCGCCGGAATAGGTTCAACATCCGTTGAAGTAAAATAGCCTGGCGGAAAACCTGTAATGTTCAATAGTGGGTTCACCGTTTCCGCTGCATGGAGGAATACTCCATGCGGCTCCAGTCGCTGAAACTGGGTAATGTAATCCAATGCATGTTTGCCACTGTTCATTACATCTAACCCGATGACCAGGGTATACGCTTTATTAACAGTAAGATTGGTCAATATGGCCCGGTATGGAACAGAATATCCCTCTAGAAAGTGAGCCTGGTTGCTGTTTAGATTACCATTGACCCAATCAACCGGAGAGGTTGGTGCTGAGGATTTACCATTAGCGCCCTGATCTAAGTTAGCTGATTGTGCCTTGATGCGAGTACTTATTCCGATTAAAAAAAAGAAGGACAGGAGAAGTGCGAGTGATCTGCAATAGAAGGATCGTGCACGCTGGAACATTGAGGGTAAACCTACTGCTTTCATAAATACAGATTTTGGTATTCGACAAAAGAAGTTGATCGCGTGTAATGACTTACACGTGGTTGACGAGGCGAATGAGTGGCGCAAATAGCTTTACTTAAGCAGTACGCTAGTACTAAGCACATGTCATCTGCCTAATAAAATAATCAGAGATGGGAATTCAAGAATATAGTTAAAAGAGGAAGATCAGGGATATTGTTAAAATATGACTTGGAGACTTGCTTAAATTCTCGAAACAATACACTACTGATAAGAACTGTTTAATTGATACAGTTCTGTAGACTGGTACAAAGATCATTATTTTTTTTAAAATAAAAAAAATAAACATGCTCCCTAAATCGACAAAAGTGGGTAGTTACATATCCACCTTTTTTCTTCCTCACTTTTACTTCCACCTTTAGGAAAAGTGGCAGAAGCTTTTGTTCAATTAAAAAAACAGGTATCACCCCTGCGCTTAACGCGGGCTTTATTGTTTTGGGCTATCAGGCATAAGTATCAGGAATAGCCTCCACCCCGGTTTTGTAAATTCGTCCCATCAATTGTGGAATTGGTCACTTATTGGGGCGGAAATGGTGCCTGGCAATGCACAGACGGATGTGAGCGAACTTCCTGATAAAACCCGGAAATGGCTTGCCGGCTATTATGGCACTGATCCCTTCAAAATGTAGTGCTATTGAATATTCACGAGTACGTACACACGCAGCCCAATTATGGATATAACCTGCTGTCGCAGTCCCTTTGCGAAGGAGCCTCCGACTTCATTACAGCGCTGGTTACCGGTAAGCAAATACCGCTGCCTTATATGGATTACGGTAAAGCAAAGGAAACTTCTCTGAAAGAGAAATTCAAATCTGAAATGTTCGGTGATCCCTGGGATACCTGGCTGTATAACAATGGGCATGGTACTGAAGTAGCTGACCTTGGATATTTTATGGGATATCGCATCTGCCAGTCATTCTATCAACGGGTAAAAAATAAAAAACAGGCAGTGAAGGAGATCATCGGATTGAATTTCCAGGATAGTATTATGATAGAAAACTTCCTCAGTAAATCTGGCTATTATCCGGAAGGATTTAATAAAGCAGCACTGCTGGCAACATTGGAAAGCAAAATTTCCGTAGTTACTAATGTGGCGTCAGCAACGGTAAATTTAAAGCCAGGTACCCGGTATGGATTTATTATGACCAACAGATCTTTCCGGTCTGCGGAAGGATATCCGTTAAACCCTTATGAAGTTAAGTTTGAAATGGCGCCACAGTAATCCTTTTTTCAATAAATCAGATCACCCCATCTTTTCAACAACGCCACCGTATTATTCACTTTCAATTTACGCATCAGCCTACGGAGATATTTGCAACGTACATCTGCATTCTGTTATCTTAAACCCCCAATAAAAAAGCACTACTAAACATCCTCCCCGGCTAATGGCAGCACCTGGCTGGTGGTGGAATGATGAATTATTCCAGAGTACTAACTTTGTGAAGCCAATTTTGCTATATTTAGCGTGAACAGTGGCAATGTACCCGATATCATCCACCAAACAGCAACTACTATCAGTGTGGATGCTTCTCAAACAATAGAAGCCGGGATTTGCTAATTATTAACGTCCCCGTTCATTTGAGGTGGGCGGGGGAAAATTTAAATATGCGTAAGAAGAAAGTAATTTTACTATTGATATGCCTGGTCGCGATTTTTCGTTGCTGGGCATTGAATACAGGTGTACAACAGTTGCCAGGTCAGGCTTTAATAGCTAAGCTGCAACGGTGTTCTCCCCAGGTGATATTGGCAACCGGGAAGCCGGCGGCATCAGGAGTTTCGGTGGTACAAAAATGGAATAACGGGACTTGTATCATGTCTGTCAGCAATAATTCCGGAGAGTCACTCAGCATCCGTGAGATTATCCTATTCGATTTTCAACACGAGCTACCTGGTAATACAGGTATCTATGGTGAAGGATTTCAAAAACTAGCCCAGGTGGGTGGTACGCTGGAAAAGCCGCAGGATCTGGGAACTTATACGGACCGTAATCACTATAAAATTCCGGAGCCTGAAAATATGCGCACCGCGTACGGCATGCTGACCCTGCAACTACCGCATGACCGTGTGTTATTAGCTACCACCTCCTGTAACAGATTTATATCGAGGTTTTCTTTTGATGGTAAGCGTATACGGATCTCTTTGGATTGTGAAAACCTGGTACTGCAGGCGGGAGAAACCTGGAATCTCGAAGACTTTATGGCTATATCAGGGCCGGACCGGGAAAAATTATACGACGCGTTAACAGCTGCTATCACAAAACATCATCCGCGTTTAAAACATGAACCAGTACCAATGGGCTGGTGTTCCTGGTATTGTTTTGGTCCACAGGTAACAGCAAAGAATGTAGCGGATAACACGGAATGGATTGCCAGCCACCTGCCGCAACTTAAATATATTCAGATTGATGATGGCTACCAGCCATGGATGGGCGATTGGATGGACAAAGGAAAGGCGTTTGGTGGTGATGTGGAAAGCGTATTGAAGGAAATAAAGCAGAAAGGACTGGAGCCGGCCATATGGGTAGCTCCATTTGTAGCCAGTCCGGAATCACAGTTGTTTAAGAATCATCCCGACTGGTTTGTGAAGGATGAAAATGGCCTGCCGCTGCGTTCCGATAAAATCGGTTTTGGAGGATGGCGACTGGGACCCTGGTATGTGCTGGATGGTACTCATCCACAGGTACAGAACTTCCTGACGGAGCTTTTCAGACGTATGAGGGAGGAATGGGGCTGTTCCTATTTCAAGCTGGATGCTAACTACTGGGGAGCTATTCATGGAGGTGTACACTATGATAAAAAAGCTACCAGGATTGAAGCTTACCGTCGTGGAATGGAAGCGATTCTGAAAGGGGCCGGTGATGCTTTTGTACTGGGCTGTAACCATCCTATCTGGCCTTCCCTGGGCTTAATTCATGGCTCCCGCAGCTCAATGGACACCTGGAGGAAATGGGAATCTTTCAGAGATATTGGACGGGAAAACCTGCTCAGAGGATGGCAGAATGGAAGACTATGGTGGAATGATCCGGATTGTATTTTACTGACAGATGGTGGGGCAAATGATATTATGGATCAGGCGGGAAACCAGGTGAATGCACAAAAAAAAGAAACAGGACCCACTGAAAACGAATATTTATTTCATGCAACCACCGTATATGCTTCCGGTGGAATGCTTCTCAGCGGTGATGATCTGACAAAAATTACGCCGGAGAGACTTAATATTTTAAAGAAACTGATTCCCCCAACGGGAAAGGCTGCACGATTTGAAAACGAAAAATTTGAGGTAGGAACAATTGTTTTACCTGATCACCTGGCATTTGCAGTTTTTAACTGGGGAGAACAACCGGTAGAACGCCACATAAAATTGCCAAAGGGAACTTACCAGTTAGTGAATAAATGGACGGATCAGGAGCTGGGCAATTTTAAAAATGAATATATTATCCGCTCGTTGCCGCGCCATAGCGCGTTATTAATTGAAGCACGTAAGATCGATTGATAAAAAATACCCATCGTTTAAATGTAAAAGGCGTAAGATCTTTTCTGTTAAACAGGGTTGATTCACTTACATCATTAAATAGTAATCATTCAAATTGTGAAGAAAAAACTGAAGGTAGCTGTATTGGCTGATGTGTCCCGGGCTTACGACCGGGACATGTTAGCTGGTGTTACCCATTTTAATAAGATCCACGATAAATTTATCTTCTTCCCCTTCACACCTAAATATATTCAGCATAACGACCAGGCGGCATTGATAGAACGGGTAATTGCCTGGAAACCTGACGGTGTTATTACCAGGGAGATTGATGGATTTGAGAAGCTGCTCGACCTGGATGTCCCGTTAATCATCGCTCCCCATACTACTTTGTACAAGAACAAAATAAATTTATGGGGACACAATTGTGTAATAGGGAATGTGGCGGCTGAATATTTTATATCAAAAGGCTTCAGGAATTACGCCTTTTTTGGATTTAAAAACTTTCAATGGTCTTCGGAAAGGGAGGCTGCCTTTGTTAACCGGGTCAACGAAGCCGGGTATAGTGTGCAATCGCATATTTTCGACAGCAAGGCTTCATTATGGGAGCATTTATCCGCTAAATTAACAGCGTGGTTGCCGCTGTTAGAGAAGCCATGCGCTGTATTTTCCGTAGCGGATGACCTGAATATCCACTTGTTGGCAGCAGCAAAAGAATTGGATGTAAAGGTGCCGGATGAATTGTCTGTACTGGGGGTGGATAATGATGTGCTGATTTGTGAGATGGCCAATCCAACATTATCCAGTATTGAGCATCATGTGCACCAGTCAGGGTTTGAAGCTGCTATGGCACTCAGCCGGTGGATGGAATACGGTGAGAAGCCGGCCGGCGATATTATCGTAGGGGGCGCAACGGTGATTACCAGGAATTCTACCAGCGGGCTGGCCATAGATGATGAACAGACCCGCAATGCACTTCACTATATTGCCACCACAGCTTCTTCAAAGGATATATCAGTTGAGGACGTAGTTAATGTAACCACGCTATCCCGACGCGGGCTGGAGAAGCGTTTTCAACAGGTTATAAAATCCTCTATCCTTGATGAAATCAGGAAAGTGAGGATTAGGAGAATTAAGTTCCTGCTGGAAAATTCTGACCTTACTATTCAACAAATTGCTGTTGATATGAATTTCAATAACTCCGATAATATTACCAGGTACTTCCGGCAACACGTAGGGTTAACCCCAAGAGACTACCGCAACCAATTCAGATAAGAGGTATACTACGATGTACGGGCCGTTCGCAAATTGACAGTTTTTATTCGCATAATGACAGGCGGTATCGGGATTGTGTTTCATAATTTGCCTATATATAGTTTCACGTTTATCGCTTCCGGAATATATATTAATAGGGGTACCAAATTGTGTTATGGAAAATTTAGCAACAAACAGTGCTGCCCGGGATAGTTATACGCCTGTGAAGGGCCAAGAGATGATCCATGAAAAAGTCAATATAAGATTCGTTCTGCTTGTAAGTGTAGTGGCGGCACTCGGAGGGCTCTTGTTCGGCTTTGATACTGCCATCATATCCGGGGCAATACCATATATCACTTCTTATTTTTTATTGGATGAATATTGGCTGGGCTGGGCTGTAGGCGCTGTACTGATAGGTTGCGCCGGCGGAGCAATGGTTGCCGGAAAACTGGCGGATCAGTATGGCCGGCGATATACGCTCATCTTATGTTCGGTATTGTTTGCCATTTCCGGCGTTGGCGCGGGTTTGTCTACCAATTTGTCTATGTTCATCATCTTTCGTCTGATTGGTGGTATTGGCGTGGGGGCGGCCGCAATGGTATCGCCTATGTACATTGCGGAAATGGCTCCGGCAAGCTGGAGAGGCCGTCTGGTGGCATGTTATCAGCTTGCCATCGTATTTGGAATATTGATTGCCTATTTTTCCAGCTATATCTTTGATGGAATGGGAGCCCATAACTGGAGATGGATGTTCGCCTCACAGGCAGCTCCTGCACTTCTGTTTTTTTTGATGTTATTCCTGGTACCTGAAACTCCCAGGTGGCTGATGATGCGGGGTAGGAAGGATGAGGCCAGAACCATTCTATGTAAAGTATCTGCTGCCCGGTTAGTTGAAGCAGAGCTGGAGGTAATCAGCCGTAGTTTTGCAGCCGATGATCATGCTACATTAAAACAATTATTTAGCAGCAGTTATAAACAGGTACTGTTTGCAGGTATCCTTGTCGCCGTTTTTCAACAGGTTACGGGTATCAATTCTATCATTTATTATGCACCGGTAATTTTTAAGGAAACGGGACTGAATAGCTCGTCTTCATTAATGCAAACGATCATTATTGGCGTAGTCAATATCCTGGCAACTTTTGCAGCTATCGGGCTTGTAGACAGGATAGGGCGAAAAAAAATGCTGTTGATGGGGGCGTTGCTGATGGGGATTTCACTTGTTGCAATAGGTATGTGTTTTCAGTACCGGTATTTTGATCATTACATTGTACTGGTGTTTATGTTATTGTATGTGGCGTCTTTTGGTTGTACGCTGGGCGCAGTGGTATGGGTTTACCTGGCGGAAATATTCCCCAATTTAATCCGGGGGCTGGCGCTGTCTGTTGCTACCCTTGCTTTGTGGCTGGCTGACTTCCTGGTTACACTCACCTTTCCTGTTATGACGAAGCACCTGGGAACATCCTACACGATGTTTTGCTATGCCCTTTTATGTGTGTGTGCTTTTATTTTTATGTTTCTCCGGGTAAAAGAAACCAAAGGCCGTACACTCGAGGATATCGGGACTATGTTTACTCAAAAATAATTCAACTCATGAATAAGGATCATGCAATGGTGAACGATGGCAGGGTAAGCCAGGAAAATAGCGCATTTTATACAGCTTACGGCTTCCTGGTGGCGGATGCTTTGCTCTCTGTAGAAGAAATTAATGCATTGCGAAAGGAAACGATTGCCATTTTCCGCGGTGAGCGCGGGCATGTGGAGGGACTGGTGGCTATTAATAAAGATGAAAGTGCAGAGGATATTTTAAAGAAATATGTCGCGATCCATTTTCCGCATAAGATTTCAACTGTTATACGCGATAGTTTGTTTCATGAACGAATCACCGGTATTTTGTCCAACATCGTCAGCCCTAATTTAAAATGCATGCAATCTATGTTGTTTGTGAAAGGGCCGGGAAAAGCAGGACAGTCCTGGCACCAGGATGAATACTACATTCCAACACGCGACAGATCGCTGATCGGGGCATGGATAGCGATAGATGATGCCACGGTAGAAAATGGCTGTTTGTGGATTATTCCCGGAAGACCAGGCTTTATCATGCCACGTGTGAAAAATGATAACAATGAATATGCAGATGTAGATACGGTGGATGTGACGGCATATAGCGATCAAATGATACCTGTGGAAGTCAGGAGTGGAGCGGTTGTGTTTTTTAATGGGTACACGTTGCATAGCTCCCGGAGGAATAAAACAACAGATTGTTTTCGTACCGCTTTGGTAAACCATTATATGAGTGCAGAATCTATGTTGCCCTGGGATCAGGATGGGAAATTGCCGCCAACAGAAGATCTCAGGGATATTATTCTTGTTGCGGGCGAAGATCCATATGCCTGGAAAGGCATCACGGATGTAAATCAACCATATTTACGACCTGAAATTTTAAGAATCAAAGCAAATGATTTGTAAATAATGAAGCGGATTCAATTTTATTGTCCAAGATGGGGAAGTGAAACATTATCGATTAGTTCATTCTGTCAGAAGGCGAAGGAGGAAGGCTATGATGGGATTGAATACGGTGTTCCGGTTACCGCTGCCACCGCTGAATTGGATGAAGCCTGGAATGTAGCGGAGAAGCTGGATATGAAAATTATTATCCAGCACTACGATACAGTGGAATCTGATTTCTCCCGGCACTATGACCGTTATTGCGAATGGATTGCGAAAATTGAACCTTATCCGGCGGTGAAGGTGAATTCTCAAACTGGTAAGGACTATTATTCATTTGAACAGAATTGTAAATTAATTGCCGCCGCTGCTGCATCGAACAAGCCTGTGCTTCATGAAACGCACCGGAATAAGTTTACATTCGCCGCTCATATCACCCGTACCTACCTGGAGCAGTTACCTGAACTCCGGATTACGCTGGATGCTTCTCATTGGGTATGTGTAGCAGAATCATACCTGGAAGACCAGGAAGCCGTGATGCAGCTTGCAACAGAAAGAACGGATCACCTCCATGCGAGGGTAGGATACCCGGAAGGGCCGCAGGTACCCGATCCCAGAATAAAAGAGTGGGAGTATGCCTTGAACCGGCATTTGCATTGGTGGGATAAAGTAGTTGACAGGAAGAAGCAGGAAAATGAAATTTTGACCATTGCACCTGAGTTTGGACCGTATCCCTATATGGTTCACGACCCGGTAACAGGACGTCCGGTTGCGGACCAATGGATGGTGAACGTGTATATGATGAATTTTCTGAAAGAACGCTATTATTAGTTTACCGTAAAATTTGATCCAAATAGGGCAAAGTATGAAAAGATTAATTGTTGTGCTGTTGTTGGCTGTGATTGTAACGAATGCTGATGCACAGAAGTCAGCTGGCCATAAAGGCAGGGAATACCATGTAGCTGTAAATGGGAGTGACTCAAATGATGGGGACATTAATAAACCATTTAAGACAATTATGATGGCTGCCAGTGCAGCAATGCCTGGTGATGTTATTACCGTTCATGGTGGTGTATACCGGGAAGAAATTGTACCGCCGCGTGGTGGCAGCGCAGAGAACGAGAGAATCACTTACGCTGCGGCAAAAGGTGAGAAGGTAGAAATAAAGGGATCAGAAATTGTCAAAGGTTGGAAGAAACTTACGAATGATACCTGGGAACTGAAGCTACCTAACAGCTTCTTCGGAAAATTCAATCCATTTAAAGCGCTCATCAGCGGCGACTGGTTCACTCCAACGCCAAAGGAAAGAAAATACCACCGGGGGGCCGTTTATTTGAATGGCGACTGGTTAATGGAGGCTGCATCTGCAGATGAAGTAATGAAGCCGGCTGATAAAAAGAACCAGTTGTGGTGGGGAGATGTGGACAGTATTACCACTACCATCCGTGCGCAATTCAAAGACGTTGATCCAAATAGGGAGATGGTAGAAGTTAATGTCAGACAAACCGTATTCTACCCCGATAAACCTTTTATCAATTTCATCACAGTAAGAGGTTTTATTATGGAACATGCAGCTACCAATTGGGCGCCGCCTACAGCAGGACAAATGGGTTTAATTGGAACGCATTGGAGCAGGGGCTGGATCATAGAAAATAATACAGTGCAATATTCAAAATGTGTAGGCATTTCGCTGGGTAAGTATGGAGACGAGTTTGATAATCGTGATACCGAATCGGCGGAAGGTTATGTGGGGACTATTAAACGTGCGCTGTCGTTCGGTTGGAACAAAGGTACCGTAGGTGGCCACCTGGTGCGGAATAATCATGTTGCCTACTGTGAGCAGGCGGGCATTGTAGGAAGTATGGGTTGCTCATTCAGTACTGTTACGGGCAACAGTATTCATGATATCCATGTACGTAAGCTGTTTACCGGCGCGGAGATGGCAGCCATAAAATTTCACGGGGCAATTGATGTGCAAATTTCAGGGAACCACATCTATCGCAGCTGCCTGGGAATTTGGCTGGATTGGATGGCGCAGGGAGCGCAGATTAAATCGAACCTGATGCACGACAATGAAAATGATATTTTCATTGAGGTATGTCATGGTCCTACTTTAGTGAGCAATAATATCCTGTTATCCAAACAGAATGTTTACCTGAATTCCAGTGGTATAGCCTTAGTACATAATCTTTTTAGCGGTGAGATAGGAGCCATTAGTTATGATGGAAGATTGACGCCGTATCAGCTTCCGCACTCCACCTATATGGCAAACCTGCATGATAATCCCGGTGGTGATGTACAGTTTTTAAACAACCTGTTTGTAGGACAGGCCAATGTAAGCCAGTATTCCGAGGCATTCCTGCCGGTTGTTTTCAAAGGAAATGTATATACTAAAGGTACAGTTCGGGCTACTGGTCTGAAAGGGGAGAAAAGCAAAGGGGAGATGAATGAAAATGCAAAGCAGCTGTTGAAGCGTTACAAAGCACAGCCTGCTGCTGAAACGGATATCCTGGTGAAAAGCGAATTCGATCCAGGTGTTTCTCTGCAGCAGAAAGGGAAGGATTTTTTCCTGGAAATTTCGACAGATAAAGAATGGCTTTCGCAGAAGAGAACTGTTATAACCACTACTACGCTTACGAAGGCTGTTGTCCCGGATCTCCCTTTCGAAAACACGGATGGTTCTGTACTACGTATAGACACCGATTTTACCGGGAAGAAACGGAATGCTGGAAATCCATCTCCCGGACCATTTGAAATAACAGGCACCGGAAAACAAAGCATAAAGGTTTGGTAAGCATATCTCGAAAAAATTGAATCAGAAGATCGCATATCAGATAAGCTACTGTGGTATTCTATTTTAGCCGGGCAGTATTGAGTAAAAACATTTTTTTGTATTGAGAGGGAGATGATTGATGGTATTGCTTGAACTTCCTGTGAAAGAAGGCCAGGCTCCCAAATCCACAGGAATAGGCAATTTCAGAAACAGACATGCTACTGTCAATAAGAAGTTTGCAGGCCATAGTAAGACGATACTCTGTAAGATAGGTGAAAAATGCTTTTTTCATCGTTTGACTAAAAAACCTGGAGAATGATTCCTCCCGCATGTTGCACAGGGTAGATACTTCCAGAAGCGTGATAGGTTGGTGATAATGAGATTTAACATAGCCGATTATTTTTTCGATTCTCTGATTGGTTTGCGTATTAAACTCATCGGCGAAGCTTAGTTCGCAAATACGTTGTGCAGGTGAGCGGGATAGTTCTTTCAGCAAATCCAGCAACAGGATGTACCTGCTGAGCGGATCCGAATGAACAATGGTAAGGAGCCGCTGTTCCAGGCCGGTAAACAAGCTGGCATCGAATAGGATGCCCCGGCTGGAACGGGCTAATAATTCAGTAATTGCCTGGAATTCCGGCAAATCGGGAAACAGGCTGTCATTCCATTGAATGACTATTGAATGAGCTATATCAACATGGTTATCCGGATTTATCCAGCAGTGGGGTACATTTCCTTTAAGAAGTACAAAATCGCCGGCTTCAAAGGTATTTACCTGGTTTCCAACATACCTTAAACCTTTGCTGCTTCCGATGTAGGTTAATTCATTCTCGGGATGAATATGCCAGGGGGCATCAAATGCTTTGTCCCGGTATTCAAATGCATGAATGGAGTACCCATTCGGAGGTGAGATATGTTCGAACTGTGCTTTCATATACGTGATTACCCTGGCTTTTGTTGCGATGACAAAATAGGATACAATTTGGTTATAATAGTTGCCTCTTTTTAAAAGAGAGCCGGTTAATTTCGTGTGGAATAAAATTAAAAATAAAACTCGAAACATATGGGTTTGTCCAGAGATCTTGCTGATTACAACTATTTGGTGTCGGATTTATTTGAAGCGCCAAAGTCCCTCGAAGAATGGGAGTCTTACAAGCTGACAGCCGAACAAGTATCTTATTTTAACGAGTATGGTTATCTCTCCAATGTTAAATTACTTGATGAGTGGCAGGTAGATTGGCTGAACCGGGAGTTGGCGGAGATCCAGGACCCGAAACATCCCAAACACGATTTGTTTTATGAATTTCATTCGAATGAGTCGACAGATCCGAATACAGTGATTTTTCATTCCCTTGGTCATTGGAGGATTACACCTGGTTTTCACGATATACTATGGAATCCGGCATTTGTAATGGCGGCAAGTCAGTTGCTGGGGAATGTAGCTGTCCGCTTCTGGCATGATCAGTTATTTTGTAAACCAGCTAAACATGGAGGAGTGGTGGCATGGCATCAGGATTATTCTTATTGGACAAGAACAGTTCCTATGAATCATTTAACCTGTTGGGTGGGGCTTGATGATGCATCCAGAGAGAATGGTTGTTTGCATTATATTCCGCAAAGCCACCGTTGGGGGTTGCTGGAAAGACCCGTTTTAACAGGAGAAATGGATGATTTAAAGGGAATGTTGAGTGAAGCGCAAAAGCAGGCGTTTCATCCGGTACCCATTGAAATGAAGAAAGGATATGCTTCGTTTCATCATCCATTATTGGTGCATGGGTCGTATGAAAATTTTTCAGACCGCAGCCGGCGGGCATTTGTATTGAATGTTTTTGCAGATGGGGTAGTGTCAGATACTGATGAACCTGTATTGAAAGGCGTATCACCCGTTGCTGTTGGCCACAAAATGGAAGGAAAGTTTTTCCCGGTAATCTATGATCCTCTTCATGTAGCTGGCGACAATTCTTCATCAGGTCAGTAGGAATTGGAACGCCGGAAGTGTAAAGGTTTTTTGGGGCATTATTTTGTTCGCAGCCGTTAATGTTAATTTATAGCTAATGAAGTATTTGTATGAAAAATTCACATCTCCTGCAGATCAATCTTTGACTATCAGAACAGAGATACTGGAGATGAAAGAGACCGATATATTTAAATGTCATGCCAATTTTAAAATAGTATTACTGGAAAACTGTATTGGTAAACGGTTTATTGGGGATCATATAGATGATTTTGAAGGTCCGGAGCTGGTGTTACTTGGCAGGTATCTGCCACACTATTGGCAGTATAGTGGCGTACATGATTCCAACCTGTTACCCATGGCTAGTGTGGTACATTTTTCTCCTGATTTCCTGGGTAAAGAGTTGCTGGAAAAACCTGAAGCCAAAGAACTGAGTGATTTGTTATGTGCAGCTGCAAGGGGAATTGTATTTACAGGAGATACAATTGGCCATGCCAGATTTATCTTACAGCAGATGCTGCGTGAAAAAGGATTTGGCAGGATGGCCTGGATGGCGCAGTTGTTAAATGTATTGATGCGCTCCGGGAACCACAAAGTATTATCTTCTCCTTACTTTAATCTGGAGGAAACATCTGTTGACGGACAGAAAATAAACAAGGTTTTTGACTATATATACAAAAATTTCCGGAACGAAATTACGCTTCGTGAGGTGGCAGCGATAGTCCCAATGTCCAGCAATGCTTTTTGTCGCTTCTTTAAACAAAAGACTAATAAAACGCTTTCAGATACTATCAAGGAAGTACGGATCACACATGCTGCGAAATTAATATTGGCGGGTATGTACAACGTATCGGAAGCTTGCTATAACAGTGGGTATAATAATCTATCCAATTTTAACAAGCACTTTAAAGAATTGAAAGGGCTCTCTCCAAGGAATTTTATAAAGAAATATAAAGGACCGGGATTAAAGGTGGAGGCCAGTAACAATGTGATGCAATATTGACCAATATTGCCGCTATTTTTGCCTTTCCGCTCCGGGTGGCATACAGATAATATATTTGGCGGATCATTGAAAGGGGCCAACGGGATTGTCAACCAATTATATAAATAACGAAAAAGAGTTTGTGCTGCAGATAGCGTCTGGCAGCGAATCAGCATTTGCTGAATTTTTCTCCTACTATTATCCACAGTTATTTTCTTTGGTTCGTCGTTTTTCGCTTAACGACGAAGATGTGCGGGAGGCACTTCAGGAAACCTTCCTCCAGGTATGGTTACAACGGGATATGCTGGTAGATATCCAGAATATGAGAGGATGGCTTTTGCGTATAGCAACACGGCAATGCCGGGCTGTATTGAGGAAAAACCTGGTAGTGCAACGCAGTGAGAATATGGTATATGAAAATGAATTGTTTGAAAGTCAGACAACGCCCGTATCTGATCCAACTACTATCGCTGAATTATCGAAACTGGTCAGGGATGCAGTCATGCAGATGCCTGAACAACGCCGGCGTATTTATCAGCTGAGTCGGGAAGAAGGTTTGAAGCCTTCTGAAATCGCTGTGCATTTATCTCTCTCCGTTAGTACTGTCAAAAATACATTGGTTACAGCGCTTAAGCAGATCCGGGATCATTTGGCGCGGGCGGGCTATCCATTGCCATGGCTGCTACTTTGCTGGCTGTTTCTTTGAGTAAACACCTCACATAGGGAGGCTTTAAGTTTTTTTTTGACAGGATTAGTACGTTTGCTTTCTCCGCGCCACTTTAATTATTGAATGCTGTGTTATGGATGTATCGCGTTTTAATTATTTATTGGAACAATATAAGTCTGGTCATCTCTCTGCGGTTGAAAGAGAGGAGTTGTTGCGCTTTACTGATGAAGGAAATGAGCAACATTGGGGAGATATATTAGATCCATGGATGAGTGAAAAGGCAGGACAGGCAGAGAACCTGAGCCGGGAATTTATTGCTGGGGAACTGGCGTTGATACTCCTGGCCGATAAACAAAAAGGCGGTGTTGTTCGTACCATGGTACCACAGCGCAGGCATTTTATGCGCCGATGGGGATGGGTGGCGGCTATACTGGTTGGATTACTGGCTACAGGAACCTGGTATTTTATTAATCAAGGTGATAAAACGGCCAGTCCGTCGCGCATCGTGTTGCCGGATATCCAGCCCGGTTCTGCTAAAGCCGTGCTGACTCTTGCAGATGGCTCCAGCATAACACTGGATAGCTCCGGTAACCAGGTAATACAACAAGGTTTGGCAGCGGTGCATCAACTCAACGGAAGTTTGCAATATGAAGCAAATGGCCGGGAATCCGGTATTAGCTATAATCAGTTGAGTACACCGAAGCAAGGCCAGTTCCAGGTAGTGCTGGCAGATGGTACAAAGGTATGGCTAAATGCTGCCAGCTCGCTCCGTTATCCAACAGTATTTACCGGAAAGGAGCGAATGGTGGAAGTAACGGGCGAAGCCTATTTTGAGGTAGCTGTAAATGCGGCGCAACCTTTTATAGTAAAGGTGAATCATACCATGATACAGGTACTCGGCACATCCTTTAATGTAAATGCCTATGCAGATGAACAATATCTCAATACTACCTTGTTATCAGGATCAGTAAAAGTGCAGACGCAGCGTGAAAGTACATTATTGACGCCCGGAAAAATGGCGGCAGTAACGGCAGATGGAAGCACTACCATGTCCACTGCCAACATAAAGGTTGTGATGGCCTGGAAAAACGGCTTGTTCTGTTTTGAAAATGCAGATATTAAAACAGTGATGCGTCAGCTATCGCGTTGGTATAATATAACAATTGAATTTAGGGGAGATATTCCTCCAATTACTTTCAGCGGTGAAATAGAAAGATCGCTGACGCTCTCGCAGGTATTGATGGGACTGGGTTCTAACGAGTTGCATTATACTTTGGAGAAAGGAAATAAGCTAGTCATACAACCATAATATGAATCGATAACTAAACCAAAATCAAACAGCAGGGAAAATTCCTGATACAAGTTTTGTGGACAAAATGAAAAAACCGGGTGCCAGAGATGGGCGCCCTGCCCGCGGCTTTTTGTTTCAACAGGCTTGAATAGTAACTACTACTGCTTATTTATTCAACTCAAATTCGCAAAATATGCTAATGAAGGGTTATTGTATCCCTATCTTCCCGCATTCGCGGCAAAAGGAGTGTAAGAAAATCAAAAACCAACCATTCAGTAAAGCCGGCATAGTACTGCTATTCGCTTTATCACTGCTTGTAAGCTTTGCAGCGCAGGCGCAGAAAGTAAGTTATCCCGGAAAGATATTGCCGGCAAAACTATTCTCAGATATTTCAGCACAGACGGGGTATAAGTTTTTTTATTCCAACGAAGCATTGGCCGGGATAGGCCCGGTTTCAGTGCAACTTAAAGATGTACCGCTGGAGAAGGCATTGGGGACGATTTTAGAAGGATTGCCACTTGAATTTGTTATACAGGGTAAAACAGTTTTTATCAGGAAGAAGGCAGAGAAAAAGAATGCACTTGTGAATGATCAGGCACCCGTGCAGCAGGAGGTACCACGCGCCCTTGGCCTGGTCACTGATGAGCAGGGAAATCCCTTACCCGGTATAACTGTTATGACAAAGCGTGATCATCGTGCTGTACCAACCAATGAAAACGGATATTTTGTATATCCTGCTGAGAAGGGGGATACACTTATATTCAGGAGTATCAACTATCAGACATTGCTGCTACCCGTGAAATTTGGTGAACAGATGAATGTGATGATGAAACCGCAGGTATCCCAGCTATCGGCTGTAACGGTTTACAATACCGGTTATCAGCAGCTGACTAAGGAAAGGGCTACAGGTTCTTTCGCCAAACCGGATATGGATATCTTCAAACGCCGTGTTGGAAGCCGGGATGTAACAGATATTATTGGACGGCTGGACGGACAGGTAGCAGGACTCAGCGTCAATGCAGGTCTTAATAATATGAGATCCAGGTCCAATGCCAATGGGATAACGACAAGAAGAAGCCTGATACGCGGTAATAGCAGTGTGTTGATTGATGGCGAACCTTTGTATGTGGTCAATGGTCTGGTGGCTGCCGACTTCAGCGCTATTAACCAGGATGATATTGAAGATATCACCATACTCAAAGATGCCGCCGCCGCTGCTATTTACGGGGCGAGAGCAGCAAATGGAGTAGTGGTGATTACTACGCGTCAGGGGAAAAAGAATCAGCGCATGAATATTGATTACAACGGTTCTGTTACGGTGCAGAGCAGGCCGGAGTGGGCGCATGATCCAATGATGAACAGTCAGCAGTTTATAAAGGTGGCCCGTGAGTTGTTCAATCCAGTACGTTATCCATGGGCAAGTGTTTCTACAGGTTATGTAGCTCCCCACGACCTTATTCTTTATAACAGGTATCGCGGGTTGATCTCCGAAGAACAGGCTGATAAAAGTCTTGATAGTCTGGGCAGTATCGACGGAAGATCACAAATGCTGAAGCTGTTTTATCAGCCTTCTATCACTACCAGTCATACGTTGTCAGCTTCCGGAGGCAACAACATATACGCTTATTACCTGTCTGTTGGATATATGAATATGCAGGGTGTTCACACAGGTGAGCAGGACAATAGCTATAAATTAAATCTCACGCAGCAGCTGAATGCCGGCAAAAGAATCAGTATCACCCTGAATACCGGATTAAGTAATACGGTTAGTACCAGTAATGGTATTATGAGTATTACCAATGATGTATTGCCATATCAACAGCTAAGAGATGCCAGTGGCGCTAGTATCAACATGCCGTATATGACGGGTTATGGTGATTCGTTGCGTCAGGATTACCAGGCACGCAGCCGTATTAATCTCGATTATTATCCGTTGGATGAAATTAAATACCAGCAGAACAAGCGTACAAACCTCAGCATGAACGTTAATGCACGGGTGGGGGTAAAGCTCTGGAAAGGATTACGTTTTGATGGTGCTTATGGCTACCAGAAAACGCCTGGAACCTATGATATTTATAGTGACAGTAAGAGCCTCAACATGCGGAAAACATTGTTGAGCCTTACTGTGGCGCCAACCGCCGCCTCTACGCCTGTTTATTACCTGCCATTAACGGGCGGCTATTACAACGCCATCAACAACGATCAGCGTAACTGGACGGTACGTAACCAATTAGTATATGAGGCTCAGCCCAGAGAGGGAAGAGATGCATTGACTTTGCAGGCAGGACAGGAAGCACAGGAACTATACAGCTATAATACCGGTCTTAGCGTATATGGCTATAACAAGGCATTGGGTACCTATCCCGTGCTGGATTACCTCACTTTATCCAGAGGAGTACCGGGTACCGTAACTGGCATGGGCTACCTGAACAGCAGCATCTTCCAGATCGCTAAAACGGTAACAAGATTCAATTCCTATTTCGCATTGGGTAGCTATTCCTTTAATCAGAAATATAGCCTGGACATGAGCTGGCGACAAGACCAAAGCAGCCTTTTCGGCAGTGATGTTTCTTCCCAGAATAAACCTGTCTGGAGTATTGGTGGTAAGTGGAGAATGGATAAGGAATCATTCCTGTCCGGAATAGGATGGGTGAATGCGCTGGCGCTGCGGAGTACCTACGGCATCCTGGGAAATTCCCCTTTCGTAGGTGCGGCAACGTTATATGACGTACTGAATCCCAACTCGCAAACGCAAAGTAATGGTGTTGCCGGAGATGGCCTGGATGTAAACCGCCCGGCAAACAGAAAATTATCCTGGGAAAGTGTTAAGACGGTTAACGTGGGCATCGACTTTGCATTATTCAACAATCGCATCAATGGTAGTATTGAAGGCTATCACAAAACAACGGTTGATCTGCTGAGTTATCTTCCTGCCAATCCATTTACAGGATTTACACAAGTTACGGGCAACCTCGGTAAAGCAGTCAATAAAGGAGTAGAAGTTACACTGAACACCGGGAACTTCAGTAGCAGGAATTTCAGATGGACCAGCCGTTTTGTATTTAGCTATAACAATAATAAACTGGTATCCTGGGGGAGTTCCCAGCAATCCAATGCAGTATATACGAGAATTGGTACTTCCTGGGTAACGGGTTATCCGATTCGTCCGTTGTTTGCATACCGCTATGCGGGGCTGGACAGCCTGGGGGATCCACGGATATTGCTGGCAAACGGAAAGGTATCAAAGAATCCATCCATTGCAACAGCAAACGATGTGGTTTATATGGGTACAACACAGCCAAAATTCAATGGTGGTCTAACCAATACTTTTACTTACAAGGGAATTTCACTATCGGCTAATCTCGTTTATAATCTGGGACATGTGATGCGTAGAAATGTGAGTTTCAAAAGCTCCGGCCGTCTTTCAGATCGTGCTTATTTCGGAGGTAATCTGCGCACAAATTTTCTTGACCGCTGGCAAAAGCCTGGTGACGAAGCAATTACAGAGGTTCCCTCTTATGTATCCAGTCCTGCGGTGGACTTCACCAGGAGAAATATGGATTACTACAACTATGCAGATATCAATGTTGTCAGTGCTTCTTACATCAAGTTGCGTGATATCTCTCTTACGTATGATATTCAGCCGGATCTGGTAAAGTATTTAAAGTTACAGCGTGCCAGTGTATTTGTACAGGCCAGCAATTTTATGGTATGGAAAGCCAACCATTATGATATTGACCCGGAATACAATGCAGACCCCAGTGTGGGAAGCTACTTCAATCCAATCTCTAAACACAGTTATAGTCTGGGCCTTAGGGTTACGTTGTAATACACTTATAAATCACACAGCATAATGAAGAAACTATTATATCTCCTGCTTATTATAATTGTTCCGCTGGCCTTTACGGCCTGTCGAAAAAGCTTTTTGGAGGTAGTGCCCCTGGGTTCTCAGGTGGCAACTACTACGGCTGACTATGATAAATTAATGAATAGTCCTGTTTTCTATCTTGACCGTTTTGCGGGAGGCTGGCAGGAAGTTGCATTAATGGAAGATGATCTGGCAGCAGAAGATGGGCTGTTTGGTACTGTTTCCCAACATATGACGCGGTTATTCCAGTGGCAGGATGTGGTATATTATCCGAATGATGCATATCAGCGCCCGCCACTACTGCTGCAGAGTCTTACCAGCCGTCAATACCAGTTAAATAAAATTATCAATGAAGTGTTGACTTCCACGGAAGGTACTGACCTGCAAAGAAAGAGTATTCGTGCAGAAGCGAGAGCTACCCGTGCCTGGAGTAATTTTCAACTCATCAACCTGTATGCAAAGCCATATGTGGCTGCCACTGCAGGTACTGATCCGGGATTCCCCATTATTACACAGGCGGATGTTTCAGTGAACAATTTTAAAAGAGGCACCGTACAGGAAATGTATGATTTTATTATCCGTGATCTGACGGAGGCCATTCCTGATCTGCCGGTAAATCCTATCATTCGCACGCGTATGTCTAAGGCCGCAGCGGAAGGCATTCTCGGGAAAATATATCTCTTCATGGGAAGATATAATGATGCACTGCCTTTACTCAACGCTGCCTTCAATGATCTGGGAACAAGTAGTGTGAAATTATATGATTACAATCAGACATTAGGTACCGGTGGTGCATTTCTGCCTATAAACCGTAACATTGGTCCCACCAACGGACCAGGGAATAGTTTTACGGACCTTACAGAGTCCGTGCTCTTCAAGCTATACTATAACGGTGGATTTAACGGGAATATGTATGGCAATAACGGATTGGTGCTGACGCCACAGGCAGCAGCGCTTTTCGACACCTCCGACCTTCGGCTGCAATTGTATACCGATAAAAATCCGGATGGATCTCCAAATGCCGGTGGCCGCCTGAGGAAATATGGTATACAATATAGCAGGTATGGTCTGGAACTTTCCGAATTATACCTGTTGCGTGCGGAATGCAGAGCGCGACTCAATGATCTGACAGGGGCGGTATCCGATGTGGAAGCGTTGCGCACACATCGCATGCCGGCTGCATCGGCAGCGGTACCGGGCACTGTAGCCGCTGATCGCACTGCGTTGGTCAAATTTATTATTGATGAACGTATCCGGGAATTTGCCATGGAAGGATACCGCTGGTTCGACATGCGCCGCCTTTCAGTAGACCCGCTGTTTGCAGGGATAACGTTTACGCATACACTGTATATGAAAGATGGTAGTACAACCGTGTACACACTGCGCCAGCCAGACCGCCTGGTGATGCAGTTGCCGTACAATTTCCTGCAATACAATCCGGACATGCCCAATAACCCATAAATAATACTATCAATAGGAGAAAATATAATGAACAGTATCGTAAGAATTGAGCACCTCTCCCATAAGTATGCTACTTCCTGGGCGATTCGTGACATCAATATGGATTTCAATCATACGGGTATAGTGGGATTGCTTGGCTCTAATGGCGCGGGGAAGTCCACCACTATGAATATCCTTTGTGGAACGCTTAGTCAGACTGAAGGACAGGTGTATATCAATGGATTCAACATGAGAGAGCAGCCGCAACTGGCGAAAAAAGAGGTAGGATTTCTGCCGCAGCAGGCGCCCCTGCACCTGGAGCTGACGGTAGATGAGTACCTTACTTATTGCGCCGGGCTGAGGCAAGTGCCGAAAGACAAAATACGGAAAGCCGTGGAAGCAGTGAAGGAGCGTTGCAGCATCAGCCATTTCAGCAAGCGGTTGTTACGCAACCTTTCCGGTGGCTACCGGCAGCGTGTAGGCATTGCCCAGGCTATTATTCACCATCCTCGCCTCGTAGTGCTGGATGAACCAACCAACGGCCTTGACCCTAACCAGATTATTGAAGTCAGGGCATTGATCAGGGAAATAGCAAAAGACTGCCTGGTGATTTTTTCTTCACATATCCTCACGGAAGTACAGGTACTTTGTAAGGATATCAGAATGATTGAGAATGGGAGAATTGTTTTCGCGGATACCATGGATGCTTTTAATAATTATGTGGAGCCACGTAGTGTAGTGATGCACCTGGAAAACCCACCTGTGGAAGCGGCGCTCCTTCAGCTGGCTGGTGTTACACAAGTAGACTTCCTTACTGAAAAGCAGATGAGAGTACACTTCAACAGCGACCAGGAAATAGCGGAAAGACTAACCTCCGCAGCGGTACATAACGGGTGGCGCCTGCGTGAAATAACTTTCGATAAAACAGCACTGGATACCATCTTTAAACAATTATCTGCCAAATCCATTCAATCTTAATTCTTCCACAGATATAAATGAAAACGATTTTCAAAATTGCAAAGACGGAGCTGCGCACACTCTTTTATTCGCCTATAGTCTGGTTCCTGATGATCGCGTTCCTGGTACAATGTGGCCTCACCTATATGGGAACGCTGCAGAGCCACCTGAGTTACCAGGAGTCTGGTGGCCAGTCAGTGGAGTACCTGAAGAACCTGACCATGAAGGTTTTCCTGGATCGCGCTGCGCTGTTTGATACCGTAATGGATAAGCTTTATCTCTATATACCATTGCTTACGATGGGATTGATCAGCCGGGAAACCAGCAGCGGTACCATCCGGTTGTTGTATTCTTCACCGGTAAAGGTGTGGCAGATTGTGCTGGGCAAGTATTTTGCCATGATGGTATATAGTCTGCTCATGGTAGCCATAGCCGGCATTTTTATGGTAGCAGGTGTTTACAATATTCAATCCGTGGATGTTGGGTTGCTGTTGTCTGCTACGCTGGGCTTTTACCTGCTGCTCTGCACTTATGCGGCTATTGGTCTTTTTATGTCCTGCCTGACCACATACCAGGTGGTAGCAGCTGTTTGCACCTTTGTTACCATTGCTGCCCTGAGTTATGTAGGTACGCTCTGGCAGGGCATTGATTTTGTGAGAGACCTGACTTATTTCCTGTCACTGGCCGGGCGTACCCGTAATATGCTGAGAGGATTAATCTCCTCAGCAGATATTATCTATTTCGTGTTGGTTACGGGCATGTTCCTTTCCTTCAGTTATTTCAAACTGAAAAGCGGTATGGAATCCCGGACGGTAATGGTAAAAGCGATGCGGTATGTTGTTGTATTTGCATTGGTACTGGTGTTGGGGTATGTGAGTTCTAGACCGGCCCTGATAGCCTATCATGACAACACCGCTTTACAAACCAATACACTTAGTCCCGAATTGCAGCATATCACGAAAGAGTTCAGGGAAGGTCCGCTGGAGGTAACTGTTTACAACAACCTGCTTAACAGATATGCTTATTTAGGGCTCCCGGAATATCGTAATAGTTATATCCGGGGATGGGAGCAATATTTGAGATTCAAGCCCGATATTAACTTTCATTTTGTGAATTATTACGACAGCACCTTTGATGATAGCAAGGGAGATCTTAGTTATTATAAAGGCAAGCGCCTGGATGAGGTGGCGTCCCAGGTAGCAAAGGGCCGAAACCTGGATCTGAAGCTATTTAAAACGCCTGAAGAAATAAGGAAGATAATTGACCTGAAGCCTGAGCTGAATCGCTTTGTTGTACAACTGCGCTATAAAGATAAATCAGCATTTCTCCGCTTTTTCAACGACAATATGATGTTTCCGGGTGAATCAGAGTTTGCTGCTGCCTTTAAACGTTTGCAACGTGATAAAATGCCGGGGATAGCATTCCTGAGTGGTGAGTTCGAACGTAGTATTTATAAGTCGGGAGAACGGGAGTATAAGAAGTTGAACACTGATCCGGTATTCAGACGGTCACTGATCAACCAGGGATTCGATGTAGATACCATCAACCTGCAGGCAGCCGATGTTCCGGCAGATGTCACCACCCTGGTAATAGCTGATCCGCGGGAGGCGTTCAATGAAAATGTATTGGCAAAACTCCGGCAATACATCGATCGGGGAGGAAACATGCTGATAGCGGGTGAACCGGGAAAGCAGGCGGTACTTAACCCGTTATTAAATGGCCTGGGTTTACGCCTCATGGATGGAATCATTGCACAGCCAAGTAAAGATCTGGCACCGGACCTGGCATTGCCATATACAACGATGGCTGCTGCTGCACTTACAGGAAGTACTACAAAAGACGCTGAAGATAGTTTGCGTGTATCCATGCCAGGTGCAACAGGACTTGAGATGGACAGCAATACTACTTTTGCTGTAAAGCCCCTGTTAGTATCTGATGTGGCTCATAGCTGGATTAAGAAAGGCATGCTGACAACCGACTCCGGCCAGATCTCATTTTCTGCTGCTGATGGAGATGAACAGCGGTCAGTTCCGCTGGCACTGAGTCTTACCAGGAAAGTGAATGGTAAAGAGCAGCGTATTATTGTGGCAGGGGATGCAGATTTTCTCTCCAATAATGAATTGACGGTGGCGCGTGCGGATTTGAAAACAGCCAACTTCGCTTTCAGTACATCGCTTTTCAGCTGGTTATGTGGCGGTGAATTTCCAATGAATATCACACGCCCGGAAGGCAGAGATGATAAAGTTACTGTAACGCAAGGTGGACTGAATATACAGAAGATAGTGCTGTTATGGGGATTGCCGGGAATGTTGCTGGCGCTGGGAGCAGGCATACTGATCAGACGTAAAAGAAGATAGCGGTTTATTTCGGTGAACGGCAACGAACATGTTGCTCTCTGTACAAATGTAAATCCTCATGCAGTAACTAGCTGTATGGGGATTTACTGTTTTATGGCTGTAATCATTGTCAGAAACTTTACTCGTACATCAGGTTAATCCCCATGCCCTGGCCCTGTTCAACAACGTCAATATATTATTCACCTTCAATTATGTCGTTGGGCGCAGTTTTCGCTTGCTCCATAATGCCGTTAATGAAGTGGGTTGTATGCCAAATTTCTCATAGTTGGCAGGAGTAAATTCACTATCGGCATGGTTTAACACAATCGCTGAAACTGGGTAATGTAATCCAGTGCATGTTTGCCACTGTTCATTACATCTAACCCGATGACCAGGGTATACGATTTATTAACAGTAAGATTGGTCAATATGGCCCGGTATGGAACAGAATATCCCTCTAGAAAGTGAGCCTGGTTGCTGTTTAGATTACCATTGACCCAATCAACCGGAGAGGTTGGTGCTGTGGATTTACCATTAGCGCCCTGATCTAAGTTAGCTGATTGCGCCTTGATGCGAGTATTTATTCCGATTAAAAAAAAGAAGGACAGGAGAAGTGCGAGTGATCTGCAATAGAAGGATCGTGCACGCTGGAACCTTGAGGGTAAACTTACTGCTTTCATAAATACAGATTTTGGTATTCGACAAAAGAAGTTGATCGCGTGTAATGACTTACACGTGGTTGACGAGGCGAATGAGTGGCGCAAATAGCCTTACTGAAGCAGTACGCTAGTACTAAGCACATGTCATCTGCCTAATAAAATAATCAGAGATGGGAATTCAAGAATATAGTTAAAAGAGGAAGATCAGGGATATTGTTAAAATATGTCTTGGAGACTTGCTTAAATTCTCAGAACAATACACTACTGATAAGAACTGTTTAGTTGATACAGCTCTTCAGGCTGGTACAAAGCTCATTATTTTTTTTAAAATAAAAGAAATAAACATGCTCCCTAAATCGATAAAAGTGGGTAGTTACATATCCGCCCTTTTTTCTTCCTCACTTTTACTTCCACCTTTAGGAAAAGTGGCAGAAGCTTTTTGCTCAATTAAAAAAGAAGGTCCCCGCTACAAAGAAAAGCTATGATGATTTTAGAAAGACGGTTGAAGTAGAGTAGTATTTGTAACTGGTAAAGCTAGTTCATATAGGTTTTCCCGATTACCCTATTAGCAGTATAACAGTACTACTTCAGTAGAACAGCCGGCACAAGAATAAATTAAGATATCAATAAAAAAGCCGGTCTCCACTAATGAGAAACCGGCTTTCCATGTTATTAATGATTCATTGAATTTCCAGTAAGATTTTTATTATTATCTAATTCGGCCTGTGGAAACGGATAGTACATCGCTTTGGGAGTCCATCCTATCGCCTTCAGTGGTGCCAGCCATTGCGGATCAGCCATGCCCCAACGGAGTAAGTCGAAATAGCGCTGGTATTCGCCACAGAATTCTACAAATCTTTCGTGCTGGATAATATTTTTAATATTATTAAGCCTGATACCATTGATGGTAGTATCTTTTGCGAGAAGGCCGTCTACGTCAGGAATGGTACCTGGTGAATGCTGGTACCAGAGTTGTGGTTGTTCAGAGGGCACTACTAAATTAGCGCGCTGCCTCACCATATTGATGTATTGCTTTGCGCTGGCAGCGTTTCCTGCTTCATTGAGACATTCGGCATATAGTAGCAGTACGTCTGCATATCTTAACAGGCGGTCGTTGATGCCATTATCAAAGTCGGCTACCTGTTTATCGGGGCAGTATTTACGTGTACCATATAAGTCTTTGTTTGTTGCCAGGTGTGCCATCCAGTAGGCGTAATCTGTTACCTTTCCATCGATCTGGGTGTAATGGGCGCCGTTGTCGCAAAATAGCGTCATATATTTACGCGGATCACCGGGTTCGAACTCATTATATGTTTTTTTGTTGGGAGCGAGGTTCCACCATGCGCCGCCGGTACCGTCATAGATACCGATCTCCTGCCATCTCCAGGAGTCGGACATATCATCGCCCAGCCATCCTGGCCCGTTGTGCATTTGTACTTCAAAAACGGATTCGGGATTATTTTCAGTTGCTTCCAGGGAGTTATCACGGAAATTATTTACCAGGCTGTATTCTTTACTATCTATTACAATTTTCAGTTGTTCCTGTGCCTTTGCAAATTCTGCGGGCTTACCAACTTCCAGTATAGGGCGGTACATGTAAGCCTTTGCCAGGTATGACTGTGCAGCGCCTTTAGTGGCCCTTCCAATGAAGGCGGCGTTGCTGTACAATTCACTTCTGAGTGGAAGAAGGCTTGCCGCCTGTTGAAAATCACTGGTGATAAGTGCATAGATCTCGCCGGGTTTGGAATTTGTCGGGTAGTAATCCGCACTGCTTTTCACAGGGGTTTTGATAAGGGGAACTGTTTCACCGAACAGCATTACCAGGTGCATATAAAGTAAGCCGCGGAGAAAATGTGCTTCTCCCAACAATCTTGATTTCTGTTTATCATCTATATGCCCTGTAAAAGCGTTGATCCTGTCGATGGCCATATTGGCTGCGAAAATACCGTTCCACATATCTTTCCAGCTACCGGAAGCCATACCATCGCTGGAAGGCGTGTTATAGGTATCCTGGTACATGGGTTCCCATTTAAAGGTATGGTTGAAGTCATCGCCAGGAGCCAGCAGTTCGTAGTAAAAAGAGCGGGCGTAGCCACCCTGCACTTTACCGATGAGCGCCTGGTATGCCGGGATAACGGCTGCTTCCAGCTGGGCAGGTGTTTTATAATAAGTATCTATGGAAAGCTCCTGCGGGTTATTAAGGTCCATATCAGGTTTGCAGCTGTAGGTCATCATGGCAGCAGCAAGTACGCAGGTATATACATTGAATTTTTTCATCTTAAAGCATTTATTGGTTTACGACTAAAAGGAGACCTGCATACCGAGGAAAAATTCACGGGTATTGGTAAAGGTCAGTCCCCATGGCATTTGTGCATCTATACCGCGATTCAGGTTATAGCGTCCATTGCTTAAGCTGTTGTCGGAGGCCACTTCAGGATCATAGCCTGAGTATTTGGTAAACGTCAGCAGATTTTTGCCACCAACGTAGAAGCGGATGAAATCTATTTTATACCTGTTCAGTAAAGATGTGGGGAGCGTATAACCTATGGTAAGAGTTTTCAGCCGGAGGTAGGAACCGTCTTCTATAAACCTGTCGGATACACGAAGATTTTTATTAGGATCTCCTAATACCGCACGTGGCATATTGGTAGCTGTATTTTTAGGGTATATGGTTTTAACGCCGGATACAGGGTTGGTAAATACCAGGTCTTCGGCGCGGTAGCGGTCGAGCGTAGAGGAGAAGTTGTTATAGTAGTGGTACATACCTTCTCCCCAGTATTTGCTGTTGTTATAGATATCGTTGCCGTAGGAACCCTGCCATACCATAGAGAGATCGAAGGTACCGGCCTTTGACGCATAGCTGACATCTGTAGTAAATCCGCCGCTGAAGCGTGGGATAGGATTCCCGATAAAGGCTTTGTCGGCAGCATTGATTACGCCGTCGTGGTTACGGTCTACGAAGCGAACGTCGCCCAGTGCAGCATTCGGTGCGAAGGCTTTATCGGCGTCCAGTTGTTCTTTTGTTTTGTATAAACCGTCGGTGACGTATCCCCAGAACTGACCGATGGAGTTGCCGACAGCGGTGCGGGTCACGTTTTCATTGCCAGGGTTTACGCCCCCGGCGAGGATTTCATTACCATTACCCAGGCCCAACACTTTATTATTTACTGTTGAGAGGTTGGCGCCTATGGCATAGGTAAATTTCCCTACTGTATTTTTATAGTTGATGAGGAATTCCCATCCTTTGTTACTGATACTACCTGCGTTTAATATCGGGAAATTATCCAGGTATCCTGCGGTGTAGGAGATAGGAACATTTACCAGCATGTCGGCAGTTTTCTTATTGAAATAGTCTACCGTTACCGATAGTTTATTATGAAACAGGGAGAGGTCGATACCGAAGTCGGTGGAGTTCTGGCTTTCCCATTTAACATTTGGATTGGCCGGTGTAGCAGGGAGGGCGCCGGTAACCATTACATCATTGAGATAATACCATACATGGTCGAAGCTGACCGTACTCTGATATTGGTATGGACTGATATCGGAGTTCCCTAATTTTCCGTAGCTGCCCCTGATTTTCAGGTCGGAGATGAAAGGTATAGATTTCATGAAGCTTTCCTGGCTTACTCTCCATGCTGCAGAGAAGGAGGGGAAGTTACCGTACCTGTTTGCCTTACCGAAATTTGCGGAAGCGTCGCGGCGGAAGTTGGCGGTGAGCATGTACTTACTATCGTAGGCATAGTTGATACGGCCTAATACGGAGTACATGGCGGTTCGTCCTACACCTGATCCAACCACACGTGAAGAGGTCTGCTGAGCGAGGCCCAGGATCAGCAGGTCGGGGCTTGGCAGCGATCTGGCGCCGGCATTTACGGCGCGGTATTCGGAATTTTCGGAGGTGATACCTGCCAGTGCGCTGATGTTATGTTTTTTTATCTGGCGGTCGTATGAAAGGGTATTTTCGTAGAGGTACCTGTTGTTTTGTGCAGAAGAGATGGTCAGTTCGTCCGGATCGTGGTTCTGGTATTGACCTACGGAGTAGGCGGAGATATAGTTCTGGGTACGGTTCCTATAAAAGTCGATACCCATATTGAATTTATAGCGGAGGCCCGGAATAAACTCATAAGACACCCATGCATTACCATTGGCGCCTATTGTTTCAGACTCGTTGGAGTTGAGATAGGCATTGGCCAGGGCGCTGGCCACATCGGTACCGTTACCTGCGCCTGCGAACCCTGTAGTGCTGTTAGGGTCGTAGATCGGCAAAGTAGAAGACCATTTCTGTGCATCAAGAATATTTTTATTACTCCAGTTTCTGAGGTTGCGGCTGAGTGAAAAAGTTTCGCCGGCTTTTAACTTACCCTTTGTAAAATCTGAAATGAACTGAAGGCCATAATTCTTATAAGCATCTTTTATGATAACAGGTTTATCTGTAGAATAGTTGGTATTGATACGGAAGCGGGCATTTTCATTACCACCGGAGATGGCCAGGTTATGTTTCTGGTAGCTTCCTGTTCTGAGCAGGGCGTCTACCATGTTATATCCTTTCCCGATTTTGGCAGGATCTGACAGGGCCGGGAGGTAGTCCGTGCGGGAAGGGTTTTGGTTATACATTTCTTCGTTGATCAGTTCTGCGAGTTGCTGACCATTGAGGAGGCCAACATTATGCGACATCTCCTTGGTACCACCATAGCCATTATAATCAATTTTTGTTTTGCCGGCGGCGCCTCGTTTGGTGGTTACCAGCACAACGCCGTTTGCACCCCTGGCTCCATAGATGGCGCAGGAAGCGGCATCTTTCAGCACCTGGATGCTTTCTATGTTATTTTCGTCCGGCATGGCGCCGCCGATCATGCCGTCTACCACGTAGAGTGGGTCTGTGTTGTTGATAGATCCTACTCCCCGGATCCTGATCTTATCGCCGGTGATTTGTACGCCTGGCACCTGGCTTTGCATGGCTGCCTGGAAACCGCCGGGAACCTTCAGCAGGTCCTTAGGGTTTACTGTTGCAATGGAGGAAGACAGGTCGGCTTTTTTCTGGGTACCGTATCCTATCACTATTACCTCGTTCAGTGCTTTGGTGTTTTCTACCAGTACAACATCTACTGCCGTACGTCCGTTGAGGGATATCTCCTGTGTTTGATATCCCATGAGGGAAACGATCAGCGTTGCCTGTGTGTTGGGGGCATTCAACGTAAATCTGCCTGCATGGTCAGTAATGGCGCCCGTGGAGGTGCCTTTTACCATGACGTTGGCCATTTCAAGCGGGTCTCCTTTTTCATTTTTTACGGAACCGGAAATCCCAATGAACTTGCTGGTATTTGCAGCAGGTGCCGTGGCATAGGCTGCTTCTGCCCGGAGTGTGTTGCTGGTCAATAGTAAAACGGAGGCAGCAAGCATCAGGCGGCAGGTAGTGGAAATACCAAACCTCAGTTGGAATTTTGCATGACCTGGGCCTGCCAGGCTGCTGGATAACACTAATTTCATAAAATAAATTGTTGTATTTACCCCACTATAGCATGGTCTTTATACATACCTGAGTTGGTACGTACTGGAGAGACGTATAGTTTCATAACGGGACTATTAAATAAAATCAGAAGTATTTCATAACGTTTCATTCCCTCCGGAGGGTGATAAAACAAATATACCGTGGATGCTGAACAACAGCATTCAAAAGCAGATATTTCGGTTTAACTTTTAGATAATATTGCCGGAATGTAGTGAGTTTTTTGTAGTCGATAAACGATCTATGCAGCCAGGGATAAAGAAATGATGCCTGTTAGTGAATTAATTGTATTTTAGACAATTAATAAGCAGCGGCTATATGTTTTATGCCAAATGCAGGCATCTTTTTAAATTAATTGTAAAAATGACAGTTATACATCTGCAGGAGATTTTCCATAGAATTTCTTGAAAGAAGTACTGAAATAGCTGACACTGGAAAAACCGCACAATTCGCTAATGTCCATTACACTATGTTGCCTGGACTGCAGTAACCCGAGTGCATGGTTAAGCCGGATAGATTTGATGAAATCTACCGGCGACTGTCCGGTCAGGCTTTTCAATTTTTTATAGAGCAGGGAGGAGCTGACGAACATGGCAGCGGCAAACTCTTCTTTTCCAAACGCTGCGTTGGCGAGGTTATCGCGGACTACCATCACCGCCTGTTTCACGAATTTGTCGTTGTGCTCATTTTGCAGGATAGGAATATTATTTTCAGGTTGAATCAGGCGCAGGGCTTTTTCCCTGATGACCGTTCTGTTACGTACGATGGTTTTAATTTTCTGGACCAGCAACGGTATATCGAAAGGTTTGGTCAGGTAATCATCAGCACCCAGTCCGAGGCCATAAAGCTGGTCGGTTTGGGAATTGAGTGCCGACAACAAGATCAATGGGATATGTGAGGTTTCGAAGGTAGCTTTTATGAGCCGGCAGAGTTCATGGCCGTTCATTTCAGGCATTAATATATCTGAAATTACAAGGTCCGGCAGTTCTTTCCGGATGAGAGGCCATGCTTCCTGTCCGTTATTTGCAGTGAATACCTGGAATTCTGTTTGCAGGGCAGTGAGGAGAAAGGCCCGTAATTTTTCATTATCCTCTGTGATGAATATACGTAGTTTGCTTAAAGGTTCCGGTGCATCCACATCTGAGCATAAAGGGGCAGGGGGGATTTCATGGATTAATTCCTGCCGTGGAGGAGTCAGATCGGGTGCTGAAGCGATCTCATTATAAGGGATTTCAATTTTGAAAAATGCGCCCGCATTTTCCTGGCTGGCAAAAGAGATCTCTCCCCGATGCAATTTTACATAACTTTTGGTAAGCAGCAACCCGATACCGGAACCTGTAATCCTGGCGTTTACTGCATTTTCGCTGCGATAGAATTCCCGGAAAATACTACGCTGTGCTTTTCTGCCAATCCCTATTCCCTTGTTGGTTACTTCCAGTGTCCAGCTTTTGGGGGTACCGGAAAAAACGAGCAGTACAGTACTATTCCTGTACGCATACTTTATCGCATTGGATACCAGGTTATCAATAACTTTTTCTATCATCAGCACATCTACTGCTGATGTATAATCACTGACATCCGTATCAAACCGGATAACAATGTCTTCCTGTGCGGCCCAGGCGTCAAACAACGCTTTCCTGGCGGCAATTAGCTGTACAATATCCACCGTGCTGAAATTGACTTTTTCTTTGCCGGCATCTACTTTTTGAAAGTCGAGCAAACGTGAAGCGGTCGTTGTCAGTTCTTTTATCTGCTCCGTAGCCAGTTGCAGGTGTTGGTGGCCTTTCTCTGAATAAATCTCTTTTTTAAGTTCCTCTATTGGCGCCTTTACCAGTGTGAGCGCATTTCTCATCTCATGTGCCGTGTTGGTAAAAAAGCGGATTTTATCTGCGGTATGTCTGCGTTGCAGTTTATCAATATATAATCGCAGGGCAAAGTATGTCACCGTAACCAGCAGCAGCAGAACGGCAGAATAAAACCACCAGCGTTTCCAGAATGGGGGGATTATCCGGAGGTCTATTATTTTTTCTGCGACAATTACGCCATTGGCCAGGAGATGTATTTTTAATTTATATTCTCCAGGGGCAACATTGCTATAATTTATTTTCCTTCCTTCTCCCGGCTTATTCCAGTCTTTATCCCAACCTTCCAGCATCCATTCAATGGCGGAGCGGGATACGCCTTCATCCAATATCACCAGTTCAAATGAGAAGTCGTGCTGTAAATAATTAAGTTGTAGCGTGGCTAATGTTGAGAGGTCGATATTCTTTAATGGCGAAAGGCTATCATGTACTGACCTGCCGGCGATTGTAAGATCCTGCAGAAATATCCTGCCATTGCTGGCATTGGGTTGTGTTATATCTGGTGGGAACAACACCGCACCGTTATTGGTACCAATGAGGATGCGGCCATCTTTCAGAATGGTAGACGCATTCCTGTTGCAGGCCAGTCGGTATAGCGGTGAAATATGCGCAAATGTCTGTACCTGTTGTCGTTGCAGGTCTAATTTTGCGATGCCTCCTTCTGTACCTGCCCAGATAAACGAATCGGCTACCATGATACTGTTGACATAGTCTGACGGCAATCCATTATTCATGTTGAAATGCCGCATCGACTTATCGCCCATATCATAGGACAGTACGCCGTTTCCGGCAGTTGCCAGCCATACTTTGTTTTTGTGGTAAACAATATCGCTTACCAGGAATCCATCAACAATGATCTGTTTATCACCGTTGTGTTTGTCCATGACCCCCAATCCATAGGTACATCCCATGAGCAGCTGATGATTGCTTAACTCAGCGAAAGCAGAGACAGGCTGATACTCATATTTTTTAAAACTATTTTCAGCAGTAACATATCTTACAATATTACCCAGGCCACCTCCATACCAAATATCCTTGTTACTATCTACATAAATATCAAATACATAATTATTAAAAGGCAGGTCACTGCCTTTTTCCTTTGCATAGTGCGCCAGCTCCCTGCCGGTAGCCGGATCAAGTACATATACGCCTGCCCCGTATGTGCCGGCCCATATTTTACCCGTACTATCTTCCGCCAGTACCAGGAAAGGGCCGACCGCTTCTTTTTTGTCTGCGTAAAAGGTCTGCCATTTATCTGTTTTTTCGTTCCACCGGGAAATACCATTATTAGTAGCAAACCAAAGATTACCCAGATGATCCTGTAAAACGCTGTTGACATGATTATTTACAAGAGAATTTTTGCTGTTTATCTGATGCACAATATGTACTGCGCCTGGTGGATGCTGTTCGAAGTAAGACAATCCCCCGGTGAGGGTACTGATCCAGATCCTGCCGCTATCACAAAAGATATCATAAACCCCATTCCCTTTCAGTGATTCAGGATCATTCATGTCCTCCTTGTAGTGATGCAGTATCTTTTCCCCCGACCTCGAAAGCTCCCAGATGCCTTGTCCGTCCATTCCCAGCAGCATTGTAGCGTCTGTGTTAAATGCAATCGCCAGGATCGGCTGCCGGGGCAGATCTACATTCACCTTTTTAGCGGTACTCTTTACAGAGAAATCGTAATACATCAGTCCATCTGCAAATGTGCCGATCCAAAGCTTGTTGGAAATTTTATCATACACCAGCGCTGAAGTGTTTTTGGGTATATTACCACAAATGTATTGCTGTTCACAGGTACGCCTGTCTACAGTATATAATGCGTTTCCGCGGACTACGGCGAGCAAACCGCTACCAGATATAGCCACCCGCGACATCTCGTCGGCTTCTCTGCCGATTGCCCGGAGCTTACCTTCATAAAACCTGTGTAATCCCATGGATGAAGCCACCCAGATAGCCCCACTCTCGTCTATTACCGCATTATTGACGCTGAGGTGCCCGGTTTTCAATGGCCCCCTGAGATCAATCAGCAGCTCAAATTTGTCCATTCTTTTATTGAACCTGAAAAGTTGACCGTTATTGGAATAGGCTACCAGCATGCCGGCACCATACATTAGTTTCAAAGAAATAACATCCGCCGAAACATAAGGTAAACGGTAAATCCGGCAGTCTGGTTCTGCCACCCGCAATACCCCCATCCGGGAGGATGCCCAGATGAATCCATCTGCATCCTTGCATACTGACGCCATTTCCCTGATGGCAAGGGCATAGGTATTATTGAGACTGACAAAATTAACCTGTGAAGCAAAAGTAACCGCTACATAAAGCATTGCTGCAACAAGCAGACCTCCCCTTTTCATTTAATAAATTTTAAAAACGTGGACTTTTCATATGGAATACTATTAATTATAGCCGCGATTAACAACGTAGCGGGTTATAAATTAAATGAACTTCTTCCCAAAAAACAAATATTAAATGTTTATATGACAATTAATGGAAGTAGCCAAACGGAAGATCTGCTTATTCCGCTCACCGGAATATTCATGATGTTTATTTATAATATTGAATCTGAGGTACTTACACTTTGTGTGAACGGCAATCGAAAACGAACCGGCATTCAATCCTGGATAAAGAAATGACACCTGTTATTTTTTCAATTTGCGTCGCTGAGATTTTACCGCAAATTTTCAATGACTAAAAAATCTTATCTTCATGTAAGTAAATCCTATTTTATGGAAGACCACAAGTATAACGCTGCAGAGGAAAAATCACCTGAGGAACAACCTGCATCTACCCCTCTTCCGGTGGGGCCAGAACGTAAACTACCTACAATTGGCAATCCATCAATTCTGCCAATTGTACCAGATGGTGGAAATAAACTACCTACAATTGGAAATCCATAAATTTTGCCAATTGTACCAGACGGGGGAAATAAACTGCCAACAATTGGTAATCCATGATTTTTACCAATTGTACCGGAACCCGGTAATGATTAAATATTAAAGCAAAGACCTCAAAACAGGACCAGCCAGTATTCTAATTTTGTATTATTATCAGGCTATGCGTTTTTTACAGCGACTTTTTTTGTGATTCTCACAGATAGATATTTCTCCGGATATACGAAAGGTCTTTTTGCAGAGCCATGTAGTTTATCAGCACATCAGGAGGAATAATAACCTACATCCATTTTCCGCTTAGTATCATTGGGACCCTTTACCAGGATGATTGAACATGATTAGTTATCAACAGCAATTTTCCGCCAGTTCGGGTAAACAGATATTATAAGACCTGGCCTGTGCAGGAATTAATTAAGAAGTTTAATTCTTTATCTGTAATATTGGTAAACGATGGGATAACTATCTTATAGCATAAGATACCAGGTATAGAAATAGGTAACTGTAGAAAGAGAACTTCGCTCCACCATCTATAATTGCGAAATTATTATTTCAGAAATCTTGCTCAGGATATGATACCAGGTAAATGTTTCTCGCCCCGCAAATCTTTGCTGATCATCTTCTTAGGCTTTTCGATGTCGGTATTTGCAATTGATACCAGCGCCGTAAGAACGCAGGTAGAAATGCTGAACCGGCAATTTTCCCAGGCACTGGAAACGGGGGATGTACCAGCTATGCTCCGTTATTATGCAACAGATGCAGTAGCCATGCCCGAGCATCATCCAACGCTGTTTAGTCGCAGTGCTATCCATCACTATTTTCAGCAATGGCTGACTACTACGCGCAACAACCGTTATCAGCGAAGCATTTATGCTATAATGGTAGCCAATGGGTATGTGTTGGAAAGCGGGAATTTCACACATACTTTCACTTTTTCAGACAGGCAACCGTCTAAGTATTCCGGCAAGTATATCCACATCTGGCGGATCGGCAGAAATAAAGAGTTGGCAATGGTTTCAGAGATCTGGGGCGCGGCTGATAATTTTGATCGCGCAACGTTGCCGCCACTGGCGGCAGATAGTAATAATCGCATGCGGATAGATCCCGTATTGCCGGCTGATAGCGCAGCAGCCAATACCATCAATAACATTAACCGACAGATTGCACAACTGGTCAAATCCCGTAACGGCGCCGGTTTCGCAAAATATTATACCGCAGATGCGATTTATATGCCCTATTATATGCCTATGGTTATTGGCAGAGATAGTATTCATCAATACTACCTCGTACACGAGGGTCCTAACGTACATATTGATGCTGTTCAGATCAGCATGTCGCGCCTGTTGCCGGCAGGAAACTATTTCCTTGCCAACGGCTACTATCGCGTAAACTGGAGAGCCGGTGAACATGAAGGGTTGGTAACCGGGAAAAGCATTAATATCTGGCGGAAGGAACCAGATGGAACCTTGAAGTTGTACTGGCAAATGACCAATCATGATTAGTATCTGCCAATTATTTTTCATGGTACAAATAAATAGCGGATAAGATGTTTATTTTTATGAGATAACATCTTTCTATGAAACAACTGGTATTGCTTTTCGCGATCCTTTTATTCTCCGTTTCCCTGTTTGCGCAGGCTCCCAAAACTGTTGTTACCGCTGATATAGATCATTTCTGGGAAGCATACGACAGTATACGTAGTACATCAGATAGCCTGCAACAGCTACAGTATATTCAACGGCTTTATATTGACAAGGGTACACCAGGATTGCTGGCATTTATGAAATTAAAAGGATACACGGCAGCCGGGTATGTAAGCCTGATCCGGAAATATCCTGCTTACTGGAATAGTATCCGTTCCAATACGCTTAAAGTAAAAAAGATTGCCGGCGAATTTGAACCAGGTATAAAAGAATTCAGAAGGATATATCCCGGGCTCAAGCCAGCTACTATTTATTTCACTATCGGGGGAATGCGGTCAGGGGGAACCGCCCAGCCAGGAATGGTGCTTATCGGTGCGGAAATGGTGACCGGCAATGCTCAGACAGATGTTAGCGAGTTGCCCGAAAAGACCCGTAAATGGCTGGCGGGCTATTACGGCACTGATCCATTCAAAAGTGTAGTATTGCTGAATATTCACGAATACGTACATACGCAACAACCCAATTATGGTTATAACCTGCTGTCGCAGTGCCTGTGCGAAGGCGCTTGCGACTTTATTACGGAACTGGTAACTGGTAAGAAAATTCCGTTGCCTTACATGGATTATGGTAAAAAAGAAGAGGCCGATCTGAAGCGAAAATTCAAGATTGAAATGTTTGGCGATTCGTGGGATACTTGGTTGTATAACGGTGGGAGGGCGTCTACAGTGGCAGACCTGGGATACTTTATCGGATATCGTATCTGCCAATCGTTCTATCAACAGGTAAAAAATAAAACACAGGCAGTGCAGGAAATCATTGGCCTGAATTTCCAGGACAGTACCATGATTGAAAATTTTCTTCAGCAATCAGCCTACTACCCGGAGGGTTTTAACAAGGCGGAACTGTTGGCAGCACTGGAAAGAAAAATGCCTGTAGTCACTAACGTAGCGTCAATGGAAGGAAAGGCACGCATACATGCAGCGGATACACTGCTTAAAATAGATTTCTCTCTAAAGATGAGTGATAACGGTTATTCTATCAGTCGTTCTGCCGATACCACGCTGCAATATCCAATTAAAGCCGTGCAGGGATTTAGTCCGGACATGCAGTCGGTGATTATCCGGGTAGATTTAAAACCTGGCACCCGGTATGGGTTTATTATGACAGACAGATCTTTCCGGTCAGCAGAAGGGTATCCGTTAAAGCCTTATGAGGTGAGGTTTGAAACGGCGCCTTAGCCGAACTAAGTCCCTGGGTCAACCACCGTACCAACTTTTCACGACGAGTGATAATATGTGGCATCTACTTGAGTATATCAGCTGCCAGGTTACTCAACACCAGCTGTAAGCCTTCTTCAAAGTAGATGCCACCAGAAGCCATGGTCTGAATAAATATCTCCGGTTCTTTCATGGGCGCGCTTTTGAGCGGATATCTGGAAGCGCCATTGTTACACATACGTAATATCACGACGGATGGTGAGGTGATCGTTACTTTAAAAAATTCTCCACGTAGTTCAAGATCGTTGGTGCCTGCATCATCAGCGTCACATGCCCCTGGCCGGGCAGAATCGCCAACTGCGATTGAGGTTTTGCGCCCATATCAACGCTCACTCCACCGCCCAATAATTTATACGTTTTAATCAATTCAATTTTATCCAGGCCATCATTATCACCGGATATAATCAATACCGGAGCGGTAATTTTGGCAATATTGTCATCACCCAGGTCGAACGGCATTTTAGCAGAGGTAATCATCTGGTCCAGGAATTTTGTCCAGGCGGTTTTATCAGGAGCCACTGCATCATATGCGGTGTGCATTGGTGTGTTGGCAAAAAATTCAGGTTTCATGGATTTAAATGCACTGTTTACTTCGGGGAGCCAGCCGGTACTTTTATAGGTAGCGGAGATAATGACTAACTTCCTTAACCGTTTGGGGCTTTGTATCGCAAACTGATAAGCTATGGCGCCACCAAAGCTATATCCCAGCACATCCGCGCTGTCGATTTTCAGGTAGTCCATTACTTGCTCTACGTCACTGGCTAAGGTAGCATGTGACAGTGGCCGGTCTGTATAAGGGGTATGCCCATGTCCCTGCAATTCAATAGCAATTACTTTCCTGGTTTTGGACAGCTCCGGGATGTACTGGCCCCAGTTGCTGCTGATGGTCATAAAGGCGCCATGGAGTAGTATGATGGGCTTGCCTTCGCCATATACTTCATAATAAACTTTGATGCCATTAACAGGGGCATAGCCACTGCCGGAAGGTTTCAGGTTTTGCGCGTCTGACTGAAGTGCTGCTGACATAACGATGATGATTATGAGTATTGATTTAAATAAGTTTTTCATATTGTAAGTGAATTTGACAAGACAAAGATGTCAATCATTTCAGAATTTTATCAGGTGCAAAAGCGACAACTTTAGGGGTGAATTGCGACGGAAAGGTGGTTGCACGGTTATTAATAAGGAACATCAGTAAAAAGAGCCGCAATATTCAATGAAAAGGCGTCTTCCCATTAGAAGACGCCCAGCGGAATCTTTATTCCCCGCGAAAGGAAATACAGGTAGTGAAAAACAAACCTGTAAATTTTCACGATAGCATCATGATACGGCATCTTCCAATGCTCCCGACAGATCATTAGCTATCAGGTTAGCATCCCGCCCTTCGATACGGAATTTGGGAACAAAATAAATCAGTTCCCTGTCTTTGAAAATGGCAAAGCTGGGAGAAGAAGGGGGGATATCCGGGATGTAACTCCGGAATCGTGCGGTGGCCTCCAGATCCTGCCCTGCAAATACACTTACAACTTTGTCGGGCTTTTTCAGGGAGCCATCTTCCATCAGTTTCCTAATGGCAGGCCGCGCCATGCCCGCTGCACACCCACATACACTGTTGATAACAATAAGTGTAGTGCCTTTTTGACCCATAACTTTGTCTACATCTGCTGCTGTCAGGAGCTCCTGAACGCCAACCTCTGTAAGTTCTTCCCTGAATGGTTTAATTAATAATGGAGAGTAAGGCATAACATATATTTTGAGATGAAAAGATGACGGATAAACCGTTGTCGGAATTACAACAGTATAATATGTCGGAATGTTTGATGGGTTGTTGGTCTGTTGTGGTGTTGTAATTTAATTTGGCGTCCAAATAATTTATTTATATCAATATGCTCAATTTAACCAACCAGGCCAGGTGGATCCGCCGGCTGCGCTGGTATAACACCCAACAGCCGCCTCATTCCTCTAAACAGCAAAACGGCTGCTATCTGTGCGTCAGGTGCCAGTCAATACACCAATGCGTGGTAAGGGAATTTTATTTTAATGATGTTATTATTAAAAATTGCAACTGCAATTTTATCGCATTGGTAACTTATATTTTTGGTGACATGAAAACTTCTTTGTAGTTTAACCTTTCTTTCCATTTATTTGAACTGCATACCATTGTGATAGCGCTAACGCGGAGTTAGCGGGGCGACAGCCATACCCTCAGGAATCCGTAGCACATCTGGTAATGATCAATTTTTTCAGGTAAGCACATTATTTCCACCCGGACCGTGGGAGTCATGCAGGCTATGTATTGTCGATCTTTATTTATTCAAACCCGTTTTTTCTTAAAAACAAGCTTATGACAGTTAATGTTTTTGAATCATTTGAATCAAATGTGCGCAGCTATTCCAGGTCATACCCGGTAGTATTCCAAAAAGCTAAAAATGCTTTTCTCTATGCACAGGACGGAAAACCTTATATTGATTTTCTGATGGGAGCGGGGGCATTAAATTATGGGCATAATAATGACTTTATTAAATCACGGCTGCTGGAATATATGCAGCATGATTATATTATGCAGGGCCTGGATATGTTTACAGTAGCCAAAAGCGAATTTATTAATGCTTTTAATGATTTGCTGTTGAAACCACTGGCGCTTAATTACAAGTTCCAGTTCTGTGGCCCTACCGGTACCAATGCAGTAGAAGCGGCGCTTAAGCTGGCGCGTAACTACACCGGCCGTTCCAATGTTATTTCTTTTATGGGAGGATATCATGGCCTGTCGCAGGGGAGTCTCGCAATTACCAGCAATGAGTATCACCGGAAAGCGGCCGGCATAGGGCTGCATAACGTGACCTTTATTCCTTTTGATAGCAATCATCCGCAACATACAGACGGTCTGGCTTATCTGAGGATGATCCTGGAAGACACACATTCGGGTATTGAAAAACCCGCCGCGGTTATTCTTGAAACAGTGCAGGCTGAAGGCGGGGTAAATGTAGCTTCGCCACAATGGTTGAAAGCATTGAAAAGTATTTGTGAACAACACCAGATATTATTCATTTGCGACGACATTCAAATTGGCTGCGGCAGGTCGGGTGATTTTTTTTCCTTTCAGCGTGCGGGTATTACACCGGATATCGTGATCCTGTCAAAATCTTTAAGCGGATATGGCCTGCCCATGGCGATGTTGCTCATAAAACCTGAACTGGATATCTGGAAGCCAGGCGAACATAACGGCACCTTCCGGGGGTATCAGCTGGCATTTGCAGGAGGAAAAGCCGCGTTGGAATTCAGACAGTCCACCGGGTTGGAAACCGAAGTTAAACGAAAATCTGCCTATATCCGCAGCTTTCTCGGAAAACTGGCAACAATAGATGAAAGGATTCACATCAGAGGAATTGGCATGATGTGGGGTATCGACTTTTCTTCATTCGAGGATCCCTTACTAACCAGGAAAATAGCGAAAGACTGCTTCGAAAAACAATTGATAGTGGAATGTGTAGGAAGGGAAGATAAAGTGCTAAAACTATTGCCTGCATTAACTATTGAAGACGAGGTGCTGGACGATGCACTCAATATAATAAAGCAATCCGTAACACAACATATCGCAGTTTCCGGTAAACGGTTAAAAGGTGTTGTGCTATAATTGATAGCAATAGTTTTGAATGTTATCCCTCGTTAAAGGAATATGAACATTTTGTTTTTGTTTACTCCCAATTAATTATTTCATTATCTTTATTGTGTATTTTTCTGAGCATAATTTCTGAACGATAGTGTGATAGTTAATCCTGGTGAAACCCGATAAAACGAAAATAAGTTACTATCCAAATACTCAAATAATCAATAAATTTTTTAACTGAAACCCAAACTGATTACCGATAACCAGCCTTACCAGGCGTTTACGCGGACTGCTACCCGCAGGCCGGATTCCTTTTAAATTACTGATGCCGTGTAAAATAAACCGATAGTACGGTTTGTTGCACCGGAGTTTTGCACCCGAAGGAGAGCGAGCGCTCTGCCAGGGATAATTATTCGTATAGTCGTAATAGTTATAATACATCTGATCGGATAGAACAGGTGTAAACAGGGAAAATATGCCTGCTCAAATCATAATTTATTATCCATGAGTGAAAAAAAATTTTATCTCAAGCCCAACGTTGTTTTTGAACCATTGGTAGACAGATGGTATGCCTGGAGCCATTTAATATCTCCGGCTACTACTGCCATGAATGTATTAGGAAGACATCTTTCTATCATCGATTCTTTTATCATGGCGCCATCCATCCATGTGGAAGCAGTAGCCAACCCTAAAATGAAAGGTGGTCCGTTCATGGACATACCTGCAGAAAAACTGGAAGCAGTGAAGCAGCTAAAAGCTGAAACCCTCAGTCGCCAGGAAGAGGTGATCCAGTTTGCAAAAGCAGTGAAGGAGTTGGATAAGTTGTTAGCTGCGGAAGCTACCGGGTTTGGACTGGAAGCATTATATGAAAAAGTGCCGTCGTTATTGAAAGGGCTGGTAGAATTATATTATGACCGTAACAATAACGCCGATTTTCGCTTCTTTGAATCTCTCTTGTATAAGAGTAAATTTTATAACAAATCAGCCCAGAGTATGGCGTTCTGGATTACAGATAATGATCACCGCCCGTTTTGCCTCAGCACTCCCCGCCTGGATGATGCCCATGTATTACATCTCCCGATACCTTTTGAACATCCGGGGATTGATGCATTGGCTAAAATGAAGCGTACCCCGCAAACAATCAGCTACATCAGGGATATTTTAAAGATTGCGCCGGAACAGGAAGCCTTGTTTAACAGCTTCTTTACGGAAACACCGCCGCCGGCATATAAAAAATATACCGGCGATAAAATCCGCATGCGTTATTTCGGGCATGCATGTATACTGGTAGAAACAAAAGATGTAAGTATCCTGGTAGATCCACTGGTGAGCTACTATGGATATGATTCAGACCTGGAACATTTCTCCGATGCCGACTTGCCGGATGTGATAGACTACGTGCTGATTACACATAATCACCAGGACCACGTTTTATTCGAAACATTACTACCGCTACGGCATAAAATCAAAAACCTGATTGTACCACGCACCTGCAGTGGTAAACTGGAAGATCCGGACCTGAAGCTGATGTTTAATAACGTTGGCTTTAACAATGTAGTGGCGATAGATGAAATGGAAACCATTGAGTTTGCAGATACTGCTATTACAGGTCTGCCTTTTACAGGGGAACACAGTGACCTGTGTATTCTGACAAAAGCTTGTTACCTGGTGCAGATCAGCGACTTTAAGTTGTTGTTCCTGGCTGATTCCAGGATTGTTGAATCGGCATTATACAAACACATTCACCGGCAAACCGGCGATGTGGATGTCATGTTTCTTGGGATGGAATGCGATGGTGCACCACTTACCTGGTTGTATGGTCCATTGCTGACAAAGAAAATCACCCGCGAACAGGACGGCAGCCGCAGGCTGGCAGGTTCTGATTGTTCCAAGGGAATGGCCCTCGTAGATATATTCAAACCAAAAGAGGCATATGTATATGCCATGGGAATGGAACCCTGGTTGGAATTTATCAGTAGTATTCAGTATACAGATGAATCCAATCCTATTATTCAATCCAACAGGCTCGTGAAGCTCTGCCAGGAAAAGGGAATGATAGCGGAGCGGTTATATGGAGAGAAGGAATTACTGTATGAACGTAAAGAAAACCTTGTAGCAGCGCAATAACAGACCCACTCAACGATTGCGCTATGCTGTTTACAACAATAATAGATCACAAACACAGATAATAAATTGCCGTACTTTATGGAGAAATTACCGCGACCCCAAACGTTGCCCGAGATATTATTGCGGAGAAAGGATGTTAAAGAGAAAGGCATCACTTTTATTTCGGGGAGTAATAACGAAGAATTTCTTTCTTATCAGCAGCTGTATACAAAAGCGGTATCCTGGCTGGGGTTTCTGCAGGACAGCGGATTGAAACCCGGTGATGAACTGGTGTTACAGATAGAAGACCATAAAACATTTTTACAGATCTTTTGGGCTAGCATCCTGGGTGGTATTATTCCGGTGCCGGTAGCAGTTACCTATCAAGGTGAAAATGCACAGAAACTGTTTAAAATACGCACGTTTTTAAATAACCCCACCTTATTTACAAACGCTGTTCACCACGAAAAACTAACTACCACAGCATTTGCAGATAATACCGTTGAAGAGCATCGTTTTGAAAAAGTATTGTTTGCGGAAGAGTTGGAGGGTTATACCGGTACCGGGGAAATATACCCGGCAACGCCGGATACGATTGCTTTTCTGCAATTTTCTTCCGGGTCAACCGGCAACCCCAAGGGGGTGGTGCTTACCCACAAAAACCTGGTCACCAATATTTACGCCGCTACCGCTGCACAGCAGCTAAATGAAAACGACAGTCATCTTAGCTGGATGCCGCTCACCCATGATATGGGATTGATTGGTTTTCATCTTTACCCCATTGGCATCGGCGTGGATCAATATCTCATGCCTACTGATTTGTTTATAAGGAATCCATTGTTATGGTTGCAGAAAGTGTCTGAGCACCGGGTAACGATTACCTGTTCTCCCAACTTCGGATATAAATATTACCTGAATCAGTTTACAACTGAGAAAGGGAAAGGATTGGATCTTTCCTGTGTGAAGGCCTTGCTGAATGGCGCCGAGCCGGTGTCTGCAGCATTATGCCGCACGTTCATGGATACACTCCGGCCATTTCAACTCCATCCACTGGCAATGTGTGCAGGATATGGACTGGCGGAGGCTACGCTGGAAGTTACCTGGCCAGGTTTACGCAAGCCATTAAAGACGATCACTGTTCAGCGGGATGCTTTGACAATAGGGCAATCTGTAACTGTACAACGGTCAAATGAAAATATTAAAGACAGTGTGGAAATTGTGAACATGGGATATGTGATTGATGGCGTGGCAGTGCGTGTTTGTAATGAACAGGAAAAAGAACTGCCGGATGGCCACATGGGTATCCTATGGATCCGGGGAGATGCCGTGACCCGTCGTTATTACAACAACGAGGCGGCCACAAAAGCAACCATCTCAAAGGATGGGTGGCTGAATACCGGTGATACCGGCTTTTTCCTGAAGGGTGATTTATTCGTTATTGGCCGGGTGAAGGATATCATTTTTGTCAATGGAGGCAACGTGTATCCACATGATGTAGAAACTACACTTGAACAGCTTGAAGGCATAGAAACTGGTAAAGTAGTGGTTTGTGGCGTACCGGATGAAGAAACAGGGACAGAAGCTATCGTGGTATTTCTGTTACACAAATCTTCTGTCCGGAAGTTCCTGCCTGTTATTGGCCAGGTAAAAAGATTTGTTGCTGCCAAACTGGGGCTCGAAGTAAAACATGTACTGCCGGTAAGAAAAGTACCTAAAACAACCAGTGGTAAAGTAAAACGCTACCTTTTTGTGGAAGACTACCGGAAAGGGGTATACGATGACGTTTTGCGCGAAATAGCAGCGGAGGGCAAACTGGTACAGGAGGAAGTACCAGTACCGGTTGCTGCACCGGCCGTTAGTCAGCAGGAGGTGAAGGTTATCCGCCAATGGCTGATACAGTGGCTGCAAGAGCGACTTAAGCTCACTGCCGCAGATATTGCCGCAGAACGATCTTTTGCAGAGTATGGTGTTACCTCTATGCAGGCGGTTCTATTGGCCGCAGATCTGGAAACTTTATTGGGTGCGCCTGTTGATAAAACAGTCATCTATAATTTTTCTACCGTGGCCACTTTATCCCAGCACCTTGCTGCCACCGGAAAAGTGCCGGTGATCAAAAAAGCAGCAACAAATGATGTTCCTGAAGTAACAGACAACAGGGTGGCAGTAGTGGGGATCGGGTGCCGTTTTCCCGGCGGTATAGATACGCCGGAAGCGTTCTGGAACTTATTGTCTGAACAGCGTAGTGGCGTTACCGTTGTACCGCAACATCGCTGGAATGTGGACGACTATTTTAGTAGTGATGAAGAGGCGTTGGGGAAGATGTATACCCGTACCGGTGGTTTTATAGACCAGGTAGATCAGTTTGACCCCTTGTTTTTTGGTATCTCTCCAAGAGAAGCGGTGGGCATGGATCCGCAGCAACGTTTATTGCTGGAGGTGTGCTGGGAGGCATTGGAACATGCAGGTATTCAGCCATCTGCGCTGAAAGGCAGCAACACCGGTATTTTCATTGGAATGGGTACGGATGATTATCAGCAAATTGTTCATCAACATACTCCGCCCGCATTATTTGAAGATGCATTTAGCAGTCTTGGGTTGGAAAGAAGTATCGCAGCAGGCAGGTTGGCATACGTATTGGATTTTCACGGCCCGGTGGTGCAGTCAGATACCGCTTGTTCTTCTTCGTTACTGAGTATACACCAGGCTTGTCAGCACCTGTTGCTGGGAGAATGTTCGGTGGCGCTTGCCGGCGGTGTAAACCTGATGCTGGCACCGGAAACCAGTATCCGCTTATGCCGGATGAAGGCATTGTCGCCTTCCGGTCAATGTAAAACTTTTGATGATAGTGCAGATGGTTATGTGAGAGGAGAGGGCGCAGGTATCGTAGTGTTAAAGCGCTATGATAAGGCCCTGGCAGATGGGGATAATATTCTGGCGGTGATCCGTGGTTCGGCGGTGAATCACGATGGCGCCAGCAACGGGCTTACTGCTCCCAATGGTATTGCACAACAGCAACTGATAGAAAAGGCATTGGAGCACGCAGGCGTTGCTGCGCACACAGTGCAATATGTAGAAACACATGGTACCGGCACTAAATTGGGAGACCCGGTAGAAGTACAGGCGCTCCACGCGGTTTATGGCCGTTCCCGTTCTGCAGGCCAGCCATTGCTGGTCGGGGCGGTGAAAACAAATATCGGGCACCTGGAAGCTGCTGCCGGTATTGCCGGATTTATAAAAACGGTATTAAGCCTGCAGCATCAACAATTGCCGGCTATATTGAATTATCATACGCCTAATCGCTTTATTCCCTGGAAGGATATTTCCGTGAAAGTGGTTGACAAATCAATAGCCTGGGAACCCGGCGTTGCTGGTAGAAGGGCCGCTGTCAGCTCATTTGGATTAAGTGGTACCAATGTGCATGTGATCCTGGAGGAAGCGGTTACCCCAACAGCTGTTCAGCCGGAGAAAGTTGTACGACCGGCATATCCATTGCTGTTGTCTGCTAAAACACCGGCAGCGCTGAAAGAACTTGCCGGCAAATATGATACGTTTTTAGCGGGATCATTGGCAGATATAGCGGACATCTCTTACAGCAGTGCATTCACCCGGGAGCATTTCCCTCACCGGGCTGCACTGGCAGTTACCGATCCGCAGCAGGCGCGGGAGCAGTTGCAGGCTTTTATCGCCCATCCTTTTGCCAGCCAGGTGGTAACAGGAAATACACACCAGCCACCGGGACAACTGGTATGGTTATTCAGCGGTGGTGGCTCCCAATACTGGGGTATGGGGCGCGACCTTTATGAAAACAATTCCATCTTTAAAAATATTATTGATCACTGTGACGGCTATCTGAAAACCTGCTGGGGCATGTCATTAACAGATCTTTTGTATAAAAAAGATAAAGACGAAGCCAACACGCTTTTATTACAGATGACCTATTTCCAGCCGGCTATTTTCGCGATTTCCTGTGCATTATCTGCCGTATGGAAATCCTGGGGCATTACCCCGGATATAGTGGCGGGACATAGTGTGGGTGAATATGCTGCGGCTTATGTGGCAGGCGTATTTAGCTTGGATGACGGCCTGAAACTGGTAACAGAAAGAGCCAGGCTAATGCAGTCTGTGAAAGAGCCGGGCGCAATGGCTACCATTTTTGCCACAGAAGAGATGGTGTCGGAAGCGATCCGGCCTTACGAAAATGACCTCACTATTGCCGCAGTAAATGGTCCGGCGCTCACCGTTATTTCCGGCAAGAAAAAAGCGATCGGCGCTGCATTGCAATCCCTGCAACAAGCCGGCGTTAATGCCCGGGAACTGCTGATTGCACATGCTTCTCATTCTCCACTCATGGAGCCGATACTGAAAGAATTCCGGGAGGTAGCCACAACGATCAGGTATCATCAGCCTTCCCTGCAACTGGTATCAAACGTAACGGGTAATGTGGTGACCAATGAAGTGACCCATGCCGACTATTGGTGCCGGCATATTGTTTTACCGGTTCAGTTTTTCAAGAGTATCCAAACTATTAATGCCCTGGGTGGGCAGGTGCTGATGGAATTAGGTCCGCAACCTAACCTGCTATCGATGGTGCAGTTATCGGCTTCCTATGAGGAAGATTGCCTGTTGCCTGCCATGCACATGGACAAATCTTCGTGGAGCACCATGTTGCGCTGCCTGATGTCGCTCTATACAAAAGGAATACCGGTTAACTGGCCTGCGTTTTACGATAGCCCGGGTTACCGGAAGGTATCCTTACCTACTTATGCTTTTCACCGGCAACCTTACTGGATTGATGTGGCAGCAACGCATCCATCTCTCCCTGCCCCTCCTACACATAAATCATCGGTTATGACGGAAACAAAACAAGCGCCTGCAGATCAGCGTTCAGCTGTATTGGCGGATGTAGCTGGTATATTTGGTAGTCTCCTTAAAATACCGCCTGCAGAAATTAATATTAATACCCGCTTCCTGGAACTGGGAGCAGACTCCCTGATACTGGCCAGTGCGGTACGCAAAATAGAAAAGAAGTATGGCCTGAATTTTACGATCCGCCAGTTGTTCGAAACCATAACTTCCCTGGATCTGATGGCCGGCTATATTATGGAACATTCCGGCAACCTACCTGCGCCGGAAGTAGCAGTAGTAGCAGCGCCCGTAACATCGGTGGTGAATACGGCGCCTGCAGTGGCATCGTTACCGGCGGTGAATGCTCCCGTTGTTGCTGCTAACACAGATCCTTCCCTGACACAGCGTCTTTTTAATATCGTAGAGCAGCAGCTGCAATTGTTGTCTGCACAGTTGGGAACTGCCCAGCCGCTGCCTGCAGTGTCGTTGCCTGTACCCGTTCCCGCACCTGCATTGGCAAATAATACGACCCCTGTAAGGGCAACTGTTGCATTGCCACAAAACGGAACGATTGGCGAAGCGCCTAAAAAGCATGCATCCATTTTTCCCAAAATGGAAAAGAAGCCGGGACAAACAGGGTATAGTGCAGCTCAACAGGCATACCTGGATGCTTTCATTCAACGCTATAATGCAAAAACAAAAACGTCCAAAGCGCTTACACAACAATACCGGCCGGTGCTGGCGGATAACCGCGCTTCAGCAGGGTTCCGTTTCTCTACAAAAGAATTGGTATACCCGATTTTGGCAGCCTCCTCCCAGGGCGCTACCATTACGGATGTGGATGGCAACAAGTATGTTGATCTGGCAATGGGTTTTGGAGTAGACCTGCTCGGGCATTGTCCACCTGCCGTGATGACGGCTTTGCAGCAACAGTTACAACAGGGATTTCAACTCGGTCCGCAAACGCCGCTGGCAGGACAGGCAGCTACGCTGGTAACAAAGCTTACCGGCATGGAGCGCGCCAGTTTCCATAACTCCGGAACAGAGGCAGTAATGACTGCTATCAGGCTGGCACGTACGGTAACGGGAAGAAAGAAAATCGCGGTTTTTGCAGGCGCCTACCATGGTCATTTCGATGGTACGCTGGCTGCACCCGAGGACCTGGAAAGAACCCATGCAGGTGTACCGATGGCGCCGGGTATTGTAGAGAATATGGTGGCGGACGTATTGGTATTTGATTATCATCATCCGGATGTAGTGGAACATATCAGGGCGCATGCGCACGAGCTGGCGGCATTGGTGGTGGAACCGGTACAGAGCCGTCGTCCCGGGTATCAGCCCAAAGCCTTGCTGCATGAGTTACGAAGTATGACGGCAGCAGAAAATGTTGCGCTGATCTTTGATGAAATGATCACCGGTTTCAGGATTCACCCCGGAGGTGCACAGGCGCATTTTGGTGTACGAGCCGACCTGGCTACTTACGGTAAAATTGCCGGCGGAGGATTACCGATTGGTATCATTGCGGGCAGCAGCCGCTTTATGAATGCATTAGATGGCGGTATATGGCAGTATGGTGATGATTCGTACCCGGCAGTAGACACTACTTTCTTTGCTGGTACTTTCTGTAAGCATCCGCTGAGTATGGCATCCTCGCTGGCATTGCTACAGGAACTGGATCGGAGAGGACCTGCTTTGCAACAACAACTGAATATACGTACTACCCGTTTGGTACAGGATATATCTGCCTTCTTCGAAGAAAACCAGGTGCCGATACAGATACATAGTTTTGGCTCCCTGTTTTATTTTGCTATCAACACTAATATGGATCTGTTCTTCTATCACCTGCTTGAAAAAGGGGTGTACATATGGGAAGGACGTACCTGCTTTTTATCTGATGCCCATTCGGATGAAGACATTGATTTTATTGCCAGATCTATCAAGGATAGTATCCGGGAGCTGCAACAGGCCGGATTTTTACCCACTCCTGCGGTGGCCACCGAACCGGTATCTGCACAGATAACCACAGAGATGTTGAATAGCGCGCCCGCACCGGTAAAGCTGCAACAGCGGCCGGCACGCATCCCTGTTTCGTTTAGCCAGGAACGTTTGTGGTTTGTACACCTGCTGGAAGGTAGTGTGCAATATCATGTTCCGATGTTGTTGAAGATAAAAGGAAAACTGAATACCAGGGTGCTGCGTTATGCATTACAGGATATTGTGAACCGTCATGAGATCCTGAGAACGGTGATAGATGCCAGTGGCGATGAGGTAGCACAGCGTATACTTGATAAAAACCGTTGGCAGCTCAGGATAACTAATGTAGATTTTGATGTGGAAGATGCCGGCGCTTTGTCTGCTTATATTACTCCGCTCATAGATCAACCTTTTGATTTGCAGCAGGATCATATGCTGCGCGGCGACTTGTTACGTTTTTCAGAGGAAGAATACCTGTTGGTGCTGACAGCGCATCACATCTCGTTTGACGGATTGTCGGCCGACATTGTTTTATTGGAATTGCTCGCATTATATGAAGCATATCTCAATGGCAGCAAAACCAATTTAACGCCATTACGCCTGCAATATGCTGATTACGCCATATGGCTGCGTTCTCCGTTGGTGACCGCCATGCTGGATGAAAAACTCAACTACTGGAAAGAACGGCTGGCGGGTGTATCACCCATAAATTTACCGCTTGACTATGCGCGCCCTGCGATACAAACTACCAATGGAGACATTGTAACATTGGCGCTGGACAGGGAATTGATTCAGCAGGTATTGAAACTTTGCCCGCAGCAGGAGGTAACGTTATATATGCTATTGCTCACCACTTTTAAGGTGCTTTTATATCGCTATACCGGTCAGGAAGATATTTGTATAGGAAGCCCTACTGCGGGCAGAATGCGCGAAGAAGAAGAGGAACTGATAGGGTTCTTTGTAAATACCCTGGTGTTGCGTAGTGACCTGAGTAATAATCCATCATTCGCCACATTGTTAAAGCAGGTGAAACAAACGTTGTTATCTGCTTACGACTACCAGGAAGTTCCCTTCGAAAAAATAGTAGGTGCAGTAGTGAAGAACAGGGAGCAGGACAGGAACCTTTTACAGCAGGTGATATTCGGGCTGGAGAAAACCCCGGACTTTGCTACATTAAAACTGGGTGAAGCCACCTTATCGCAGCAGTTGTTGGGTAGAACCACCACGATGGCGGACCTTAATTTTTACATACTGGAAAATCCGGATGGTTCGCTGGTGGCCAATATAGAATACTGCACAGACCTGTTTAAGAAAGAAACTATCACCCGGATGCTGCTGCACTATGAACAGCTGTTGCGTGCGGTGGTGGTATCACCGGAGCAGCGGATCGGAGCATTACCGATGCTAACGGCAGCAGAGCAGCAACTGCTAACCATAGGGTTTAACAATACCGCTGTTAATTATCCAACTGATAAAACAGCGATCGCATTATTTGAAGCACAGGCTGCCCGTATTCCGGATGCAGCAGCCTTGCTGTTTGAAGAGGCAAAGCTGACCTACCGGCAGTTGAATGAGCAGGCGGGACAGCTGGCGCATCACCTGCAGCACAACGGGGTGAAAGCCGGCGCATTGGTACCGGTGTGCATAGAACGATCCCTGGAGATGATTGTCACCATCCTGGCGATTATGAAAACCGGCGCCGCTTATGTGCCTATTGACCCTGACTATCCAACAGACCGTATCAGTTATGTGCTGGACGATACTATGGCAAGCGTGTTGGTCACCTCCAGGGCTTGCGCAGCTAAACTGCCCGTAAAAGATTTTTTACGCATTATTATCCTGGAAGATGAGCGGGAGTTGATAGCAAAACACCCGGTTACTTCACCGGCAACGGTACTCCGGCCGGAAGATCTTGCGTATGTGATTTATACCTCCGGTTCTACCGGCAAGCCAAAAGGCGTAATGATTGAACACCGGGGCCTGGTGAACCTGGCATTGAGTCAACGGGAAGCATTACGACTGAAAGAAGGCACCCGTTCTCTGCAGTTTGCATCGCTGGGTTTTGATGCTTCCTGCTATGAGATATTCAATACCTTACTAAGTGGCGGTATACTCGTGTTACCTGCAAAAAATGATTTGCTGTCTGCAGAAAATTTTGCAGCACTGGTAAACAAACACCAGGTAGAAGTAGTCACGTTACCGCCTTCTTATCAGCATACCATCAAACATGTGCTGGGACCGGTAAAAACCATCGTATCTGCCGGTGAGGCTATGATGCTGGAAGATGCAAAGGAAATGATGTCGGACGGCGTAAGGCTCATCAATGCCTACGGCCCCACTGAAAATACGGTGTGTACCAGTCTTACAGACCAACCTATTCTCGAAAATGATGTAGTGGTGATTGGTAAGCCCATAGCCAATGTACAGGTATACCTGCTTGATATCAATGATGGACTGGCTCCGTTAGGTGTTACCGGGGAAATTTGTGTGGGCGGTGCAAACCTGGCGCGTGGTTACCTGCACCGGGACGAGCTCACGGCAGAGAAGTTTATCCCCAACCCATTCCGGGATACACCGGGCAACAGGTTATACCGCACCGGCGACCTTGGCCGCTGGCTGCCGGATGGAAATATTGAATACCTCGGTCGTAAGGATGACCAGGTAAAGATCCGCGGCTATCGCATAGAGTTGGGAGAAATAGAAAGTGTGATGTTGAAATGTGCACTGATCAGCCAGGCTGTAGTATTGGCAAGGGCCGATGATACAGGGAATAAACGCCTCATTGGTTATATAGTTCCTAATGGCGAATTTGACAAAGCCGGCATCATTGCTTACCTGAAAGACTGGCTGCCTGATTATATGATTCCGGCGTTACTGGTTCCACAGGAAGCATTCCCGGTAACAGTAAATGGAAAGATCGACCGGAAGGCGTTGCCTGATCCGGATGTAACGGAGTCACGTACCAGCATATACGAAGCAGCCCAGGATGAGATGCAGGCAGCCATTGCCGGTATCTGGCAGGAATTGCTGGGAGTAGAACGGGTAGGCATACACGACAATTTCTTTGAACTCGGGGGCGATTCTATTATTATTATCCAGGTGGTAAGCCGCGCGAGACGTTTGGGGTACATGTTGCAGGTAGGAGATCTGTTTACACACCCAACTATTGCAAAGCTTTCAGGGTTACTGGCATCGCAGCAAAGTATTGAAGTGGCGCAGGCAGAAACCGTGCAGGAAGGTAGTATCGGGCTATTGCCGATACAGGAGTGGTATTTCGGAAAAAATAATACCGATGCACATTACAACCAGAGCATCTTACTGACAGTAGATAAAAAGATAGTACCTGCAAGGATATCTGCGGCTGTTGCGGCCCTGACGCGCTACCATGATGCGCTTCGTTATACTTACCAGCATAACAACGGGGAATGGGAGCAGTTGGATGGTGTGCAGGAAGGTAGCGTAGAGATCATAGATCTGCAGGCGATTGCACCGGAGAAATTGGCAGCGCAGATACATCAGCATGGAGAAAGAATACAGGGAAGCCTGGATATAAAACAGGGTAAGCTCGTACAGGCGGCCCTGTTATTGACTCCTGCCAGTGAATCACATCACCGCCTGCTGCTGGTGATTCATCACCTGGTAGTAGATGGCGTGTCCTGGCGTATTATACTGGATGATCTGCAGCTTTTGCTAAAGAAGGCCAACGTAAATAATGAGTTGGAAGTATTGGGAAGAAAGAGCAGCTCTTATCGCCAGGCATATGACGCCTTGCTGAAGTATAGCCGGAAAGAGCGGTTGCTGGGCCAGCACAATTACTGGCAGCAAATAGTACAGGGATATATTCCTTTGCGCACCACTACTGGTTATGAAGGTAGGATTACGATGGCAGATACCGGTTTGCATGTGGTGCGGCTCAACGCCCTTCAAACACAACGCCTGTTGAAAGAAGTACCTGCTGCTTATCATACAGAGATCAACGATATTTTACTGGCAGCGCTGGCGCTCACCCTGGCAGAATGGAATGGCAGGGGAGAGGTGTCCATTGGCCTGGAAGGGCATGGACGGGAAGATGCCGTGCTGGGCATTGATACCAGCCATACTGTTGGCTGGTTTACCAATTTATATCCGGTGCTCCTGCAGTTGCCCGCAGACAGCTCTCCGGGCAACCTGCTGAAAGAAGTAAAAGAGCAACTCCGCAAAGTAGCTGATAAAGGAATTGGTTACGGCGTGCTGAAGTACATCAACAAAGCAGCCGGTTTACAGGGTAGGGATCCCTGGGATATCACCTTCAATTACCTCGGGCAGCTGGATAACATCACTAACGCTAACGACTATCTGAATATAGCAGCCGAAGAAGCCGGCAGTATGACCGGAGCCGGCTATCCGGTACAGGAGAAGTTATTTATTAACGGCATTGTACAACAGGGTGAACTGGTGCTGGAATGGGGATACAGTGTGCTGCATTTTGCACCTGCTGATATAGCAGGGCTGGCAGACAAATATTTCCATCACCTGGACATCCTGATTGCACATTGCGCGTCACAAACAACATCATATTTTACGCCGGCGGATTATGGATTGAGCCAGGTCATCAGCAATGAGGCACTGGACAGGTTCCTGGATACACCCTACAAGGGTGCGCCCAGGCGTAACCAGGTAGCCGGCTTATACCGGCTCAGTGGTTTGCAGGAAGGAATGCTGTTTCATAGCCTCTATGATAAAACTGCCGGCGGGTATATTGATCAGTTTACCTGTGGTGTAGGTGAAATGAATCTTACATTGTTCCGGGAAAGCTGGGAGCTTTTGTTCCGGCAACATAGTATTCTGCGAAGCGCATTTTATTACGACGATTTTGTGATACCGGTACAATGTGTTTATCACGAAGTGAAGCTGCCGCTAACAGTACTGGACTACCGCCAGTTGAGCGGACCTGCGCAGGAGCTGGCAGTAGCTGCCTATGAAGCTGCTGAACGGAATGAGGGATTTGATTTTTCGGCCGCACCATTGCTGCGTATTGGCCTGATACGTTTGGGAGAAGACCGTTATAAAATGGTCTGCACCTTCCACCATATTTTGTTGGATGGCTGGTCGTTGGCCGTATTGGTGGAAGAACTGCTGAATACCTATGAAGGGTTGGTAAAAGGAACCGCATTACCATCACCGGCAGAAGAAGACCGCTATGGCGACTATATTCAGTATATGGATCGCCGTGATAAGGAAGTGGCTACCAACTACTGGCAGCATTACCTGGCGGGGATGGATACAGGTAGCCTGTTGCCGTTCATTGACAGCACCGCCGACCGTAATAAAGGAATTGGTACCTATAAAAAAGAAATATTAAGCCTGGAAGGTCCGCTGGCGGAAGCTATCCAGCGATATGCACTGGAGAACCAGGTTACCGTGAATACCCTGATGCAGGGCGTATGGGCGTACCTGTTACACAACTATACTGCGCAACAGGCGGTTACTTATGGTGTTATTGTTTCCTGCCGCCCGGAAGATTTACCGGGTGTAGAAAAAAGAGTAGGACTATACATTAATACGCTGCCGCTGCATGTAAAGGTAGCGGAAGAAGGAAACATAGCGGGATGGCTGCAGGAGCTGCAAACAAGCCAGCGCCGGAGCCGGGAACACCAGTACACTGCGCTTAACCAGATTCAACAAATGATTGGTTTCACCGGGGATTTGTTTGACAGCATCCTGGTATTTGAAAACTATCCTATCAGCGATGAAGTATTTGCGGATCACTGGAGTTTGCGTATTGACAACTTTAATACCAGCGAACAAACCAATTATCCTTTGGTGGTAATGGTTACTCCCGGTAAGAAAGCCAGTATTGAGTTTGCCTATAATGCTGCATTACTGGATAAGGTGTATGTACAGGAAATTGCCGCACATTTTGAATATGTATTGCAACAAATAACATATGCCAACATTGATCAGCTATCCGAATTGTCCGTGCTGAAACCTTCCACTGTCTGGCAGTTGCAAACACATGCTGCCATTAGTTATCCGAAGGATAAAACATTCCCGGAACTGTTTGCGGCACAGGCGGCACTAACGCCAAAGGCAACGGCTGTTGTATTTGAAGACACACAACTGACTTACAAAGAGCTGAATGAAAAATCAAATCAGCTGGCACATTACCTGCGTCAGCAGGGTGTAAAAGCAGGTGCGTTGGTGCCTTTGTATATAGACAGATCCGCAGAGATGATAGTGGCCATATTAGGTATCGTAAAAGCTGGTGCTGCCTATGTACCCATTGATCCTGATTTCCCGGCAGATCGTATGGCCTTTATGTTGAAAGATACCCGTGCAGAGGTGGTGGTGAGCAATAATGCCGGTAAGGCCAAACTACCTGCTGGTACCACCGCGCAGGTGGTGACACTGGATGGTGATGCCGCGGAAATTGACCGTTGCAAAGTGAAAGCAGTGGCTGCTGCTGCTTCACCTGATGGACCGTTGTATGTAATTTATACCTCCGGCAGTACCGGTAATCCGAAAGGAGTAGTGATTACACATCGTAACCTCACAGACTACCTGTATGGGCTGAAAGCCGTATTGCCGGTAACGGAATGCAGCTCCTTTGGATTGCTTTCCAGCATTGCCACTGATCTGGGTAATACGGTCCTGTTCCCTCCATTGATTACCGGTGGTACCCTGCATGTGTTTTCCAAAGAGATGATCAGCGATGGGGAATTGCTGTGCGATTATTTTGCTGCTCACCCGATAGATGTTATCAAAATAGTGGCTTCGCACTGGAAGGCATTGTCGGCTTCCGGCCGGTTATTGTTGCCGGAGAAACTGCTCATTTTTGGCGGGGAGGCGTTGGAAACAGCCGTGGTGAACAGTATCCGTGCTTATGGTTCTCATTGCACTATCGTGAATCACTATGGCCCAACGGAAACGACTATAGGAAAATTATTACATGTAGTGGGAGACGAAACAGTCTATGGCCACCACATTCCTATTGGTAAACCATTTTCCAATACCAGGGTATATGTGCTGAATGCGGCGGGCAAGTTATGCCCGGTGGGTGTTCCCGGGGAATTATATATTGGTGGTGATGGGGTATCAGCCGGCTATTTAAATAATGACGATTTAACAGCAGACCGCTTTATCGCGGATCCGTTTGATGGAGCGGCTGCTTCGAAACTATATCGTACTGGCGACCTGGTAAAGATGTTGCCGGACGGGAACATCCTGTTTGCCGGTCGTGCAGATGACCAGGTAAAGATTCGCGGTTATCGTGTAGAACTGGGGGAAGTAGAAAAGGCGTTACTACAAACTGGCCTGGTTAGCCAGGCCATAGTAGTGGCGCGTGGGGAAAGCAGTGGCGGCAAGCGCCTGGTTGGGTATGTAATCGGGGAAGAAGCCATAGATCGTGAAGCGGTATTAGCACAGCTGGGAGCGCACTTGCCGGAATATATGATTCCTTCGGCATTGGTAGTGCTGGACAGTTTTCCCCTATTGGCCAATGGTAAAGTGGATAAAAAGTCCCTGCCGGATCCTGAACAAGCCGGGGCTACAGCAGGATATACTGCGCCGGTAAGCGACACCGAGCAAATATTGGCCGGCATCTGGTCCTCTTTGCTGGAGGTAGAACAGGTAGGCGTGCATGACGATTTCTTCGCCTTAGGTGGTCACTCCCTGCTGGCGATACGCGTAGTATCCGCTATCCGGAAAGCACTTGATGTGGAAGTGGCCATTGGCGATATATTCGATTATCCTACGGTGGTATCGCTGGCGGTGCGCCTGGGAGAGCATTCCGACGCAGCTACTGTTCCGCCTATTGCCAGGTATGAACGCCCTGCACGTATTCCACTTTCGTATAGCCAGGAACGTTTATGGTTTATTGACCAGCTGGAAGGTAGTGTACAATATCATACGCTGGCGGTACTGCGATTAAATGGGAACCTGCAGATTGCGGGATTAGCGGATGCGCTGCAAACTATTGTGAACCGCCACGAAGTGCTACGTACTGTTATTTTACAGGAAGGGGGAGTCCCTTATCAGCATGTGCTGGATAAGGATGGATGGCAGTTACAGGTGATAGATGAGCCGATATATAAAGAAGACCACCTGGCATTACAGACATATGTTCAGTCGCTGCTGGCTGTTCCGTTTGAACTGCATGCAGATCATATGTTGCGTGCGCACCTGATAGTTACCGGGCCAGCAGCATATCTGCTGGTATTTACACTGCATCATATCGCGTCCGATGGCTGGTCTACCGGCATCATCGTGAAAGAGGTAGCGGCATTGTACGCTGCCTGGGTAGCCGGTACAACTGCCGAACTAACGCCTTTAAACATCCAGTATGCCGACTATGCTATCTGGCAACGGAATCATTTGTCGGGAACATTGCTGGATAAAAAAATAAATTACTGGAAAGAAAAGCTGCAAGGGGTTGCTACACTGCAATTCCCAACAGACTATCCGCGTCCTGCCATTCAGAGCACCCGTGGCGCTATCAAAAGCTTCCAGTTGGACAAAGCCCTGTCACAACAGTTGCAGGACTTGTCGCAGCAACAGGGTACTACGCTTTTTATGACATTACTGGCTGCATTCAACGTGTTGCTGTACCGTTATACCGGTCAGGAAGATATCTGCATAGGCAGCCCGATTGCCGGCAGAACGCAGCAGGAAGCAGAAGCGCTGATAGGATTTTTTGTTAACACGCTGGCATTGCGCAGTGATCTGGGTAATGACCCTTCCTTTGCTACGTTGCTGCAACAGGTGAAACGTACTACACTTGGCGCCTATGAGCACCAGGAAGTGCCGTTTGAAAGGATAGTGGAAGCAATGGTGAAAAAGCGTGATCTCAGCAGAACGCCACTGTTCCAGGTGATGTTTGAATTACAGCATGTGCCGGAAAATGCAGCCTTACGGTTAGATGACCTGCAGTTATCGCTTGAGAAAACAGATCCCGCCACAACGCAGTTTGATTTTACTTTCTCCCTGGAAGAAAGCAGTACCGGTTTAGCGGGAACGGTGATGTATTGTGAAGATCTCTTTGCGGAGGAAACGATACAAAGGCTGATCATTCATTTTGAGCAATTGCTCCGGGCGGTGGTGCAGTCGCCGGCTGCCAGGATCAGCACATTGGATATGCTGACACCTACAGAAAGAGAACAGCTGCTGGTAACGTTTAACGATAACATCGTAGCGTGGCCGGAAGAAGAAACCATCCCGGGACTCTTTATCAAACAGGCAGCCAATACCCCGGATGCGGTTGCGCTGGCATTTGAAGGTACTCAACTCAGCTACAGGGAGCTGGATGAGCGCTCCAATCAACTGGCGAATTACCTGCAACATCACGGTGTGCAGGAAGATACGCTGGTGCCGGTTTGCATCGCGCGTGGTCCGGAAATGATTATTGCGATACTGGGTATTATGAAGGCGGGAGGTGCTTATGTACCGGTGGATCCGGAATACCCGGCAGAACGTATCAGCTATATGCTGGAAGACAGCAACGCTACCGTGGTAGTTACTACTAATGATCTTCGCCCGCAGCTACCGGCCCAAAAAGGATTACATATTGTAACACTGGATGGGGATAGTATTTCGCTGCAGCAGGCACCAGTTACTACACCGGCCATCCTGCCGGCACCGCATCAGTTGTCATATGTGATTTATACTTCCGGATCTACCGGCCAGCCCAAAGGGGTAATGGTAGAACACCGTGGTATGCTGAATCATTTGTTTGCCAAAATAAATGACCTGCAAATCAATGATAAAACCAGGTTAGCCTATACCGCTTCCTACACTTTTGATATTTCCGTTTGGCAGATGTTTGCCGCACTTGTTTGCGGAGGAACAACGGTCATCTATACGAATCAGCTCATCTTCCAGCCATCGGCATTTTTACAGTCTATTGCTGAAAACAAGATCAGCATACTGGAAATAGTGCCTTCTTACCTGGCGGTTATCTTACAGGAAAAAACAACTGTTAACGCCAGCGCCCTGCAATACTTGATGGTGACCGGCGAAGCAGTGAGCCAGTCGTTACTGAAACAATGGTTTAATCATTCTTCATTTGGTAAGATCCCGGTAGTCAATGCCTATGGCCCTACAGAGGCATCGGATGATATTTGTCATCATATCATGCATCAGGCACCATTGAGTGCCAATGTGCCATTAGGCAAGCCGGTGCAGAACCTGCGTATATACGTGCTGGATACTAAGAAGCAGCTGTGCCCGGTAGGTGTGATCGGGGAGATATGTGTGGCCGGTGTGGGAGTATCGCGTGGTTATCTCAATAAAGTAGCATTAACAGCAGAAAAATTCATCAAAGATCCGTTTACCACGGATAGTCAGGCCCGCATGTACTGTACCGGGGACCTGGGCAGATGGCTCCCGGATGGTACCATTGAATACCTGGGCCGTATAGACGAACAGGTAAAGATCAGTGGGTTCCGCATTGAGCTGGGAGAAATAGAAAGTGTTTTACAACAATGTAAGGCTGTGCATCAGGCGGTTGTACTGGCAAAAACAGATGGTGATGGTATCAAACGGCTGGTAGCATATATAGTTCCCACGAACACCTTTAACCGGGAGGAAATTTATACCTGGCTGATGGAACGGTTACCGGAGTTTATGATTCCCGCCATGTTGATTGCAATGGATAAACTACCGCTGACCGATAATGGAAAGATTGATAAGAAAGCGTTACCGGAACCGGATATCAGTGCCTTGTCGTCTACGGTATATGTGGCGCCTTCCAATGCTACAGAAGTGATACTTGCATCTATTTGTGAAGGTTTAATGAACCTGGAACGGATAGGGGTACACGATAATCTTTTTGAACTGGGTATGCACTCCCTGCTGGTAATGCGGTTGGCTGCGGCAGTACAAAAGGAGTTCGGGTTGCAGGTATCAGTTAGAACATTTTTTCAACTGGCCACCATCGCTATGCTGGCTAAGTACATAGCTGTTAACCAGGAGTTTACCGAACAGGAATTTGGGAAGAGTAAAACCATCACGCTGTAATCGGCTAACCATTTCGTTTTTAAATTTTTAACTATGCTCGACACTAACCTCGCCGGTATAATAGATCTGCTAAAGGAAGCCAATGACAGGGGAATCCGACTATCTTTTGATAATGATAAACTGCTGTTGCAGATGCAGGAGGAAAAAGAGATAGATGAACTTTTGCTGGGCAAACTGAGAGATAATAAAGAATACCTGATCGCCTATTTCAGAGATCATAAACCCGCTGATGCAGACAGGGCATTGCTCACCGGTATACAACCTTATGACCGGGAGAGTGTGCGGCGTGTTCCGCTTTCGTATAGCCAGGAACGTTTGTGGTTTATTGATCAGCTGGAAGGCAGTATACAATATCATGTACCGGCTATCATAAAATTAAAAGGCGCGCTCAATATCGCTGCGTTAACGCATGCATTGCGCTCCATTGTGAGCCGCCACGAGGTGTTGCGTACCGTGCTGGCAGAAGATGAAGGGGTTGCTTATCAGCGGGTACAACCTGTTGATGACTGGTCGTTGACCATCACAGATGAAATATTGTATAAGGAGAATACAACCGCATTACAGTCTTTTATCCAATCGCTTATTGCCCTGCCATTTGATTTGCAGCAGGATTATATGCTGCGTGCGCAACTGGTTGTGCAGGGAGAGCAGGAATATACGCTGGTGGTCGTGATCCATCATATTGCATCTGATGGCTGGTCTACCGGTATCATTGTAAAAGAGCTGATAGCGTTATATACTGCAGCGCTGGAAAATCGCGCTCCGAACTTACCTGCATTGGATATCCAGTATGCCGACTATGCCGTGTGGCAACGGAACTATTTATCCGGGGAGGTGCTGGACCGAAAAATAGATTACTGGAAAAAGAAATTGTCGGGCGTGGCTACCCTGCAGTTACCTGTAGACTTCACCAGGCCGGTGGTGCAAAGTACCAATGGTGCTGCCCGGCGGTTCCTGTTGAACAGGGAATTATCTGATGAGTTACAGGCATTGTCGCGTCAGCAGGGGACTACGTTGTTTATGACATTGCTGGCGGCTTTTAAGGTGTTATTGTACCGTTATAGCGGCCAGGAAGATATTTGTGTAGGCACACTGATAGCTGGCAGAACACAACAGGAAACAGAAGGGTTGATTGGCTTCTTTCTCAACTCCCTTACCCTGCGCAGCGACGTTAATAGTCATCTGTCTTTTTTGTCGCTCCTGGAGCAGGTAAAGCAAACCACTTTAAGCGCTTATGAACACCAGGATGTTCCGTTTGAAAAAGTAGTGGAGGCAACAGTAAAGGAGCGGGATTTGAGTCGCAATCCTTTGTACCAGGTGATGTTTGTGATGCAGAATGTGCCCGATGAACCGGCATTGCAGCTGGGCAATTTACAGTTGACGCTGGAAGAACCGGAACAGATCACTTCACCATTTGACCTGACCCTTTCCATGGAAGAAAGTGCAGAAGGAATAAGTGGCCAGGTAGTATACTGCACGGACCTGTTCAGTATAGAAACAATTGACCGGATGATGGTGCATTATGAATTGTTGTTACAGGATATTGTAAAATCGCCGGCAGAAAAAATAGGTGCGCTGGGTATGCTTACCTCCAGGGAAGCTTACCAATTGCTGGTAACTTTTAATGATACTGTCACTGAGTATCCGCATGAAAAAACATTACCGGCATTGTTTACTTCCCGTGCGGGCCAAACGCCGGAAGCCACCGCCCTCGTGTTTGGCGAGAGGATATTAACTTACAGGGAACTCGAAGAACGTTCTAACCAGCTGGCGCATTATCTCCAGCGTAAAGGCGTTACGGCAGATACACTGGTACCTGTTTGTATTGAACGGGGACCGGAAATGATCATTGCAATACTGGGCATCTGGAAGGCGGGAGGCGCTTATGTGCCGGTGGATCCGGAATACCCGGCAGCACGGATTGGCTATATGCTGGAAGACAGCAATGCTACTATTGTGGTGACCAGCAACTATGGTAAAGAGAAACTACCAGTAACACACGACGTACATATTATTGCATTGGATGGTGCCAGGCAACTCCTGGATCAACAGCGTATCTCCGTACCGGTGCCGGCGCCATTGCCACATCACCTGGCGTATGTGATCTATACTTCCGGGTCTACCGGTAAGCCGAAAGGCGTGATGGTAGAGCATCGTGGTATGTTGAACCATTTGTATGCAAAAATAAATGACCTGTTTGTCAATGATAAAACGAAGCTGGCTTTTAATGCTTCCTATACCTTTGACATTTCAGTATGGCAAATGTTTGCGGCGCTGGTTTGCGGTGGACAAACCATTATTTATCCGGAAGAATTGATATTTCAGCCGGCAGCATTTATTCGCCGTGTTGATGCAGACGGAATCACGATACTCGAATTGGTTCCTTCCTACCTGGCGTCTTTGCTGCAGGAAGATACGGGCGTTCGTTTCGCGAAGTTGGAATACCTGATGGTGACCGGTGAAGCGGTGAGTCAGCCGCTGCTGAAGCAATGGTTTGAGCATCCGCAATTCGGTACTATCCCGGTGGTAAATGCTTATGGGCCTACAGAAGCTTCCGATGATATTTGCCATCATATTATGCGGAACACGCCGGATGGTTTGAACGTACCGCTGGGCAAGCCCGTGCAGAATCTTCATCTCTATATACTCAATGATGTATTGCAGCTTTGCCCGGTAGGTATTGCCGGTGAAATTTGTGTATCCGGTGTGGGCGTATCCCGTGGTTATCTTAACCGGGAGGCATTAACGGCAGAGAAATTTATCAGGGACCCTTTTAGTCCGGATGCAGGAACGCGCATGTATCGCACCGGTGATCTGGGCAGGTGGCTGCCGGATGGTACTATTGAGTACCTGGGCCGTATAGATGAGCAGGTGAAGATCCGGGGCTTCCGGATCGAGCTGGGAGAAGTAGAAAGCGTACTGCAGCAATGTCCGTTGGTAAACCAGGCCGTAGTACAGGCTAAAGCAGACAACGACGGTATCAAAAAGCTGATTGGTTATATTGTACCCAATGGACCATTTTACAGGGATGATATCTTACACTACCTGGAAGATAAGTTACCCGAATTTATGATTCCATCGTTGCTGATGGAAATGGAAAAGTTACCATTGACAGCCAATGGGAAAATCAACCGGCAGGCATTACCTGATCCGGATGCGTCTCTGTTAATGACGGCTACTTATGTAGCACCACGTAATGAAACAGAGGAGCTGATCACCCGTATCTGGCAGCAGTTGCTGGGTATTGAACGGGTAGGCATATACGATAATTTCTTTAATATAGGTGGTCACTCACTGCTCGCTATGCGGCTGGTAGCTGCCATTCGCCGGGAGCTGGATACGGAATTGACTATTAAATCATTGTTCCTGTATCCAACAGTAGCTGGTTTGGCTGCACATGTGCTGTCATCCGGTAAAGGCGTGCAGCTGCCGCCGGTAGAAGCAGTGGAAAGGCCGGCACATATCCCGCTATCCTATAGCCAGGAACGTTTGTGGTTTATAGATCAGCTGGAAGAAGGCAGTGTACAATATCATTTACCTGCCATATTGCGGCTGGAAGGAAAGCTTAACAGAACAGCGCTGGCATATGCTTTACAATCGATCGTGAGCCGTCACGAGGTATTACGGACAGTCATTGCTACCACCGAAGGTATTCCGTATCAGCTGATCCGGGAGGTGACCGACTGGGAAATGATAATAACAGATGACCCTGTATACCGGGAAGATGCTGATATGCTGGAGTCACATATCATTGATCTGATAAATGCGCCTTTTGATTTATCTGCCGGTTATATGTTGCGGGCAAACCTGGTGGTGCTGGAAGAAGAAACACATCTGCTGGTGGTCGTTATTCACCATATCGCCTCTGATTTATGGTCTGCCGGTATCATCATAAAAGAGCTGGCAGAGCGTTATGCAGCCTATGTGGAAGATCGTGTGCCACCGTTGGTGGCATTGCCGTTGCAATATGCCGACTATGCCATTTGGGAGCGTACCTGGTTAGCAGGAGAGGTATTGGAGAAAAAATTACAGTACTGGAAAGATAAGCTATCAGGTGTGGCTACTTTAAATCTGCCTACAGATTATGTACGCCCGGCTATTCAACGTATTGATGGAGCCGGCAGGAAGTTCCTGCTGGGAAAGGAATTGTCGGAGCAGTTAAAAGCATTTTCGTATGAGCAGGGAACCACGCTCTTTATGACTTTGCTGGCTGCTTTCAAAGTATTATTATATCGCTACAGCGGGCAGGGAGATATCTGCGTAGGCACGCCTGTAGCCGGTAGAACGCAGCGGGAAACGGAAGGACTGATTGGATTTTTTGTGAATACACTCGCCTTGCGTAGCGATCTCCACGGAGATCCCGTTTTTTTATCACTGCTTCAGCAGGTGAAGCAAACTACTTTAGGCGCTTATGATCACCAGGAAGTGCCTTTTGAAAAAGTAGTAGAGGTGGTAGTAGCGGAAAGATCACTGAGCAGAACGCCATTGTTCCAGGTAATGTTTGACTTGCAAAGTACCCCTGAAGAACAGCACCTGCACTTGCATGATTTGCAGGTATCGCTGCAGGAAGCGGAGCGTACCACTGCACAGTTTGATCTGAATTTTTCTATCAGCGACAGTAAAGAAGGGATAGGCGGATATGTCACCTGGTCGGTTGATTTGTTCAGGGAGGATACGATAGCCCGGATGATAACCCATTTCGAATCATTGCTGGCTGCTATTGTAACGTTACCGGCGTCGCGCATCAGTGCGTTGAATATGCTTACCCCGGAAGAAACCAGGCAGTTACTTTATACGTTCAACGATACCGCGGTACCTTATCCAACAGATAAAACATTTGTGGATCTGTTTACGCAGCAGGTGGCAGACACCCCGGAAGCAATTGCCCTGGTATTTGAAGATACACAGTTGACCTACAGGGAACTGGATGTGTTGTCCAACAAACTGGCGCATCACCTGATCCATAAGGGGGTAAAGGCAGATACGCTGGTACCCATTTGCATAGAGCGTTCTTTGAACATGATCATTGGCGTGCTGGGTATTATGAAAGCCGGCGGTGCTTATGTGCCGGTTGACCCGGAGTCTCCTGCCAGCCGTATCAGTTATATGCTCACGGATAGTAATGCACAACTGATCGTCACCAGTAGTTATGCGAAAGAAAAAATACCTGTTGGCACCACTGCTGATTTCATTTTGCTGGATGCAGAAGCAGCCACTATTGAACAGCAGCCAGGTACGCCGCCGGCTGTGTGGGTGTTGCCACATCACCTGGCTTACATGATTTATACTTCCGGATCAACCGGCCGGCCCAAAGGCGTGCTGGTGGAACATCTGGGAATGCTCAATCACCTGCTGGCCATGGTAGATGAATTTGGTATGGATAACAATGCTGTAGTAGCGTTCACTGCGTCTTATACCTTTGATATTTCGGTATGGCAAATGCTGAATGCGTTCATTTGCGGTGGCCGTACCATCATTTATCCGCAACAGCTGATCCTGCATCCTGCCGCGCTGATAGCTGATGCAGATAAACAGCAGGTGACCTTGCTGCAACTGGTGCCTTCTTATCTTACGGCGGTATTGCATGATCATACAGACGTAACGTTAAGCGCATTACAGTACTTACTGGTTACCGGGGAAGCGGTCACCCGGCAGTTATTACAGGAATGGTTCAGCCATCCCCGCTTTGGTAAGATCCCGGTGGTAAATGCTTATGGCCCCGCAGAAGCGTCGGATGATGTGAGCTTTTATTACATGTATGAAGCACCTGCTGCGGCTAATATCCCGGTGGGCTCACCTATTCAGAACTTACAGATTTATATACTTGATAAAGAAGAACAATTATGCCCGCTGGGAATACCCGGTGAAATTTGCGTAGCGGGTATCGGTGTAGCGCGTGGCTATCTCAACCTGAAAGAATTAACTGCGCAAAAATTTGTGGCCGATCCGTTCCGGCCCGGACAAAGAATGTACAAAACGGGAGATCTGGGCAAATGGCTGCCAGATGGGAATATAGAGTTCCTGGGACGCATGGACGACCAGGTGAAAATACGTGGTCACCGGATTGAGCTGGGAGAAGTAGAAAGCGTGATAGCAGAATCCGGATGGGTACAACAGGTGGTGGTAGTAGCCAAACCTGACCATAAAGGACATCAACGCCTGGTAGGATACGTGGTGCCTGGTGAGTTATACGATAAAGCTGCCATGCTGGATTTTGTGAAAGAAAGACTACCGGAATATATGGTGCCGGTGCTGATGGAATTGGAAAAGCTGCCATTAACCCCCAATGGTAAAATTGATAAACACGCGTTGCCGGAACCTGCTGCCGACGGACAGCTACAACGTAGCTATACAGCACCCCGCAACAGGCTGGAACAGGTACTGGCCGGCAACTGGCAGGAATTGCTGGGTATACAACAGGTAGGGATATACGATAATTTCTTTGAGTTGGGAGGACATTCACTGATGGCCATGCGGCTGATGTCTGTGCTTCGCCGGGAAGTAGGGGTAGAGCTGCCGGTTAAATGTTTATTCCTTTATCCTACGGTAGCAGAGCTGGCGGACTGGCTGCAGGAACAGGTACCTGATAAGAGCACGCAGTTGCCAGTGGTGAAAGCCTACAGCAGGCCACCACACATTCCGTTGTCGTATAGCCAGGAACGTTTGTGGTTTATTGACCGGCTGGAGGGAAGTATCCATTACCACATTACAGAAGCATTAAGATTAAAGGGCAACCTCAACATAGCAGCACTGGCTTATGCGCTGCAAATGATTGTGCAGCGTCATGAAGTGCTACGTACGGTGATCCGGGAAGAAGGAGGTGTACCGTACCAGCGTATCATGGAGCGGGAGTGGCAGTTGGCCGTTGTGGATGAACCGGTGTATAAAAAGGATCCGGCTGTTTTACAGGCTTATGTAAAATCACTGATGGAAACGCCTTTTGATTTGTCGGAGGATCATATGATGCGGGCACATTTGATTGTGCAGGCAGAAAATGAATACCTGCTGGTATTAGTGATACACCATATTGCGGCGGATGCCTGGTCGGCTGCCATCATTGTAAACGAAGTAATGGAATGGTATGCGGCTTATACGGAAGGCCGTACCGCGCAACTGGCGCCTATGGAGATACAATTTGCCGATTACGCTATCTGGCAGCGAAATTATTTGTCGGGCGCCGTGCTGGATAAAAAGCTGGACTACTGGAAAAACAAACTGGCGGGTATTACACCGCTGGCATTGCCAACAGATTATGTCCGTCCGGCTACACAAACTACTCACGGGGGTAGTATTTTATTCCATATAGACCCGGTGTTACAAACGCAGTTATTGTCATTGGCACAGCAGGAGGGTGTAACGATTTATATGTTGCTGCTGGCGGCGTTCAAGGTATTATTGTATCGCTACAGCAACCAGACCGATATCAGTGTGGGTTGTTCTACGGCTGCACGTCCACAGGAAGAAATAGAAAACCTGATTGGATTTTTTATTAATACGCTGACCTTACGCAGCGACCTGGATAACCGTCCTGCTTTCACCACGTTGCTGCAGCAGGTAAAAGCTACCACATTGGATGCATATGAGTACCAGGACGTACCTTTTGAAAAGGTGGTGGAAGCGGTGGCAAAAGACCGGGATCCCAGCAGGAGCCCACTATTCCAGGCGATGTTTGTGATGCAAAATGTGCCGGGAGATGATAATTTGCGTTTGGGAGATGTAGTATGGTCGGGGGAAAAGGTAGAGATCACCACCGCCAAGTTTGATCTTACATTTTTTGTTGCCGATGAGGCCACCGGTTTACATGTCAATGCGGTATACAGGAGTGACCTGTTTACAGAAGATACCATTGTACGGATGGGAGCACATTATGTACAGTTATTGGAGGCGATTGCAGCCAATCCTGCACAGGAAATAGATGCCCTGCCAATGTTGTCTTCTTCCGAAGAAGGGCAATTGCAAAAGACGCTAACGCATCCGGCTGTCAGCTATCCCCAGGATAAAACATTTATAGACCTGTTTGCCGAACAGGCAGCCTTAACGCCACAGGCAACAGCCGTGGCATTTGAAAATACACAACTGACTTACCAGGAGCTGGACGAACGTGCCACGCAGCTGGCGCATTACCTGCATGCGAAGGGCATCCGGAAAGGTTCGCTGGTACCGTTGTATATAGAAAGATCTGCCGCGATGATAGTGGGCATAATAGGTATTGGAAAGGCGGGTGCCGCATATGTACCTATTGATCCTGATTTTCCATTGGATAGGGTATCCTTTATTTTGGAAGATACTGCCGCGAAAGTGGTAGTAAGTAACGGTGCCGGCAAGGTGCAACTGGGAAAGGGTATCGCTGCGGAAGTGATAGCACTGGATGAAGATCAGCATCTCATCAGTGAGGTAAATACCCAAAATACACTGACTTTACCTGCTCCGAAGGACCTGCTATATGTGATCTATACTTCCGGCAGTACCGGTAATCCCAAAGGGGTAATGGTTACTCATCGCAACCTGGTAGATTACCTGTATGGCTTGAAAGCCGCATTGCCGGTAGCCGAATGCCGTTCTTTCGGGTTGCTGTCCAGCATCGCTACAGATCTGGGTAATACGGTATTGTTTACACCACTGATACAGGGTGGTACCTTACATGTATTTTCTAAAGAGCGGATCAGCGATGGAGAATTGTTGTATGATTATTTTTCTGTCAACCCAATAGATTGTATCAAGATAGTTGCTTCGCACTGGAAAGCCCTGTCGGCTTCCGGCAGGCTGCTGTTACCGGAGAAACTGCTGATTTTCGGTGGCGAAGCATTGGAAACCGCCGTCGTAAAAAGTATCCGTGCATATGGTTCCCGTTGTACTATTGTGAACCACTATGGCCCTACGGAAACGACTATAGGAAAACTGCTCCATGTGGTGAATGATAACACGGAGTATGGTCATCATATTCCCATTGGTAAACCATTTTCCAACACCGGGGTATATGTATTGAATCCTGCCGGGAAGTTATGCCCGGTGGGTGTTCCCGGGGAATTATATATTGGTGGAGATGGGGTGGCAGCCGGTTATTTGAACAATAAGGACTTAACGGAGAGCCGCTTTGTAACGGCGCCATTTGCCGGAGCCGTTGCTTCAAAATTATATCGTACCGGCGACCTGGTAAAGCTGCTGCCGGATGGCAACATCCTGTTCGCCGGCCGTATAGACGACCAGGTGAAGATCCGCGGTTACCGGGTGGAGCTGGGCGAAATAGAAAAGGTGTTACTGCGTAGTGAGCTGGTAGACCAGGCGGTGGTGGTAGCACGGGGAGATGATGGTGGCAGCAAAAGGCTGATCGGTTATGTGATCGCCGATGAAACATTAGACAGGCATGCGATTGCTGCCTGGCTGACGGAGCATTTGCCGGATTATATGATCCCTTCGGCTTTAGTGGTATTGGATAGTTTTCCTTTATTGGCCAACGGTAAAGTAGATAAGAAGTCTTTGCCGGATCCTGATTTTTCTGCAGCCGCAGATGGGTATGTAGCACCTGAAACCCCCTTGCAGCAGGTGTTGGCAAATACCTGGTCTGCTTTGCTGGAGGTAGAGAAAGTAGGGCTTCATGACGACTTCTTTGCGCTGGGAGGTCACTCCCTGCTGGCAATACGTTTGGTATCTGCCATCAGGAAGGCGTTAGGAGTAGAAGTGGCCATTGGCGATATATTTGACTATCCCACTATTGCCCTGTTATCTGACAGGTTATCGGGGAATACGGATGTTTTGCTTACGCCGCCACTGGCGCCGGAAGCAAGACCCGAACACATTCCACTTTCGTATAGCCAGGAGCGTTTGTGGTTTATACATCAGCTGGAAGGCAGTGTACAATACCATGTTCCTATTGTGCTTAGAATGAAGGGTGCTTTGCAGCCGGATGCGCTCGAATATGCCCTGCGTAGTACAGTAAACAGGCATGAAGTGTTGCGCACTGTGATCGCACAGGAAGGCGGAACAGCCTACCAGCGGATCCTGGATCGGGACCAGTGGGAACTGACGATAGTAGATGGAAGACAGTACGCAGATGATCCGCAGGAACTGAAAGCATTTATTACCACGCTGACGGATCAGCCTTTTGACCTGGCTGCCGATCATCTGCTGCGCGCGCACCTGGTAACACTTCCGGAAGATGAATATATCCTGGTATTAACGCTGCATCACCTGGTGTCGGACGAGTGGTCGCATGGTCTCCTGGTGCAGGAGTTTGCAGAACAGTATGGCGCCTTTGTGCATGGCTTTGTTCCGCAGTTGCCTGCACTGCCGGTACAATATGCTGATTATGCCATCTGGCAGCGGAAATATTTATCTGGTGAGGTGCTGGAAAAGAAGCTGGATTATTGGAAAGATAAATTAGCCGGCGTAACCGCGCTGCATTTTTCTGCTGATTTTACCAGGCCCGCTGTTCAGAGTACCCGTGGCGCTTTCCGGTCTTTCCACATTAATAAAGAAATAGCAGATCATCTCCTGCAGCTAAGCCAGGAACAGGGAAGTACTTTGTTTATGACTTTGCTGACTGCCTTCAAAGTGTTGTTGTACCGCTATACCGGGCAAACGGATATTTGCGTGGGCACACCGGTATCCGGCAGAACGCAGCAGGAAGTAGAAAGCCTGATAGGATTTTTTGTAAATACCCTGGCGCTACGGAGTGATCTGAGCGATAATCCCTCCTTTACCACGCTGTTACAGGAGGTGAGGACTACGATCCTGCGTGCTTACGATCACCAGGACGTACCGTTTGAAAAAATAGTGGAAGCCGTGGTGAGGCACCGGGATCTCAGCAGCAATCCCATCTTCCAGGTAATGTTTGTATGGGAAACCAAAGAAACTGCCAGCCCTTATCTTTCAAAAGTGCAGTTGCTGCCGGAAGCCATAACGCATACCTCTTCTAAGTTTGACCTCACTTTTTTTGCATCGGAAAATCACGATGGACTACAGGTAAATATTGAATACTGCACAGACCTGTTTAAAGAAGAAACCATCCGTCAGTTATTTGCGCACTTTGAAGAATTGTTGCGCAGCATTACGATATCGCCGGCGGCGCGTATCGATACCCTGTCTTTGATGGGCGAACAGGAACGCGATCACCTGTTGTCATCTCTTAATGCTACTGATGTAAAATATCCTGCTGTAAAATCGCTGATGGAACTGTTTGCCGCACAGGTAACAAAGCACCCGGATGCAATAGCGGTGGTATTGGGTGGTGAGCAGCTGACTTACCGGGAACTGGATGAACATTCCGGCCGGTTAGCTACTTATCTGCGTAGCCAGGGAGTAGTGACAGGATCGCTGGTGCCGGTATGCATAGAGCGGTCGTTAAATATGATTGTTGGGATCTGGGGGATACTGAAGGCAGGAGGTACTTATGTTCCTATAGATCCTGAATATCCGCCTGCCCGTATTCAATACATGATAGCAGATACCTGTGGCAGGGTGATCCTGACCAGCAGCTATTGTGTAGAAAAAGTAAACGGACAGCAGGGAGTAACTATTATAGAGATAGATACACAATGGGAACAGATTGTTGCGCAGCCAGTGCGCGAAACCAACAATATTACACCTGCGTTTCTCGCTTACGTGATTTATACCTCTGGTACTACCGGGAACCCGAAAGGAGTGGAAATGCCTGCCAGCGCTATGGTGAATCTGCTGCTCTGGCAGCAGGGGCAAATGGATACCACGGTCAGCAAACGGGTGTTGCAATTTGCCAGCCTGAATTTTGATGTTAGTTTCCAGGAAATATTTTCTTCTTTGTGTTTGGGACATACCCTTTTCCTGATAGAAGAAGAAACCCGCAGGGATACTGGTGAGCTGCTGCGGCAAATCAGGAACCACCGCATCAACTACCTGTTCCTCCCTTATGTGGTATTGAAAAGTATAGCAGACTATGCAAAGGCCATGTCGCTTTATCCTGCTTCACTGGATATTATATTCACTGCAGGTGAGCAATTGCGGTTGAGTGCTGATATCAAAGCGCTGCTGGACAATTCGGGGGCCAGGCTGTATAACCATTACGGCCCAACGGAGGCGCATGTGGTAAGTTCCTATGAAGTAACCTCCGGCGACTTCGAAGATAGATTACTGCCACCTATTGGTAAGCCTATTAGCAATACCACCTTGTATATACTGGATACCCGCGGAGAATTGGTGGGCAGAGGTATTAGCGGTGAATTATACATCGGCGGCGTACAGGTAGCCAACGGGTACCTGAATCAACCGGAACTCACCGCCGCAAAATTTATGGCAGATCCTTTCAGCCAGCATCCGCAGGCAAGAATGTACCGCACTGGTGACCTCGCCAGGTGGCTGCCGGATGGCAACATAGAATACCTGGGCCGTATAGACGACCAGGTGAAGATCCGCGGTTACCGCATAGAACTGGGCGAGATAGAAAGCATCCTGCAACAATGCCCGCTGATAAATCAATCGGTAGTGCTGGCAAAAGCAGATAATAACGGTTTTAAAAGATTGGTGGCCTACATCGTACCGGAAGGCGCTTTTGATAAGGAAGGTATTCTGTTCTACCTCAGGAGTAAACTGCCGGAGTATATGGTACCATCACTGCTGGTAAGACTGGACAAATTACCGCTCACCGCCAATGGCAAGGTAAATAAGAAAATATTACCCGATCCTGCGGCAGAAGAACTACTGACCAACGAATATGTAGCCCCGCGCAATAAACAGGAAGAAGTGCTGGTAGATATCTGGCAACGGCTGTTAAATGTACCCCGTGTAGGGATTAAAGATAATTTCTTTGATCTGGGAGGACACTCACTGCTGACCATGCGGCTGATCTCTGAAATACGGGAGGCATTACAGGTAGAAGTGCCGGTAGCCCTTTTATTCCAGCTGCCTACTATTGAATCATTAAACAGGCATCTGAACATTTCTCAGAATGATGTTACTGCCCCTGAAAAGGACTTAAAAACGATCCGGTTATAATCGGGTACCCCATTAACCTACTAAAATCATGAATCATGTCTGATCATACTTTGATTAACGTAATAGCGCTGCTGGAACGCGCCAATGAGGATGGAATTAAAATATCCCTGGAAGAGAACGAGCTGATTGTGCAGGTAGAAAAGGAACGTGAAATAGACGGATTGTTTTTGGATGAGCTGAGAAATCATAAAACACATTTAATAGCTTACCTGAAATCCTCCAGGCAGGGTGCCGGCGACAATACACCTGGCGGCAGGATAGATCCGGAGCGCAGAAAAGCATTGCAGGTCATCCCGCTTTCGTTTAGCCAGGAACGTTTGTGGTTTATTGACCAGCTGGAAGGGAGCGTGCCTTATCATATACCTACGGTATTGCGCCTGAAAGGAAAGCTGGACCGTGATGCGTTGCAGCATGCTTTACTCACCATCGTGAACCGGCATGAGGTACTGCGTACCGTGATCAGGCAACGTGGCGGAGTAGCCTATCAGCATATCCTGGCGCCGGATTTATGGCAATTGGCTATTGTAGACGAACCGGGATATATTTCCGATGAGGCAGCCTTGAAGGACTATATAAAATTATTGATTGACACCCCGTTTGACCTGGCCGCAGATCATATGCTGCGGGCTCACCTGATCATCCTGGGCGCAGAAGAACATATACTGGAAGTTACGCTGCATCATATAGCCTCTGATGGCTGGTCTGCCGGCATTATTGTGCAGGAATTACTGGAATTGTACAGTGCTCACCTGGAAAACCGTACACCGCAGCTGGCAGCCCTGGAGCTGCAGTATGCGGATTTCGCTATCTGGCAGCAGGAGCATCTTTCCGGCGCTGTGTTGGAAGAACAGCTGGGCTACTGGAAACAAAAGCTTACGGGCGTAGCGCCGTTGCAGTTACCGCTTGATTTTCCACGTCCACCCATACAAAGCGCCAGGGGTGCCGCTACCAGTTATAAGCTGGATGAAGCTTTATTACAGCAACTGCGCACCTTGTCGCGGCAACAGGGAACCACTTTGTTTATGACGCTGCTGGCGGCTTTTAAAGTATTACTGTATCGCTACAGCGGCCAGGAAGATATTTGTGTAGGTAGCCCCATTGCTGGTAGAACACGTAAAGAAATTGAAGGGCTGATCGGCTTTTTTGTCAATACACTTGTACTGCGTGACGACCTGGGCAATAATCCTGCATTCACTGATTTACTGCAACAGGTAAAGCAAACTACACTCAGCGCTTATGACCACCAGGATGTGCCTTTTGAGAAAATTGTAGATGCAGTTATTGAAAACAGGGACCAAAGCAGACCGCCGTTGTTCCAGGTGGCATTCGTATTACAGAATATGCCTGAAATACCTGATCTAAGGCTGGGCGATGTACAGTTCTCCCCGGTACAAACAGCGCAGGATATGGCCCGTTATGATATGACGGTGACTACGGAAGAAGGTCATGATGGTTTGTCCATCAGCGTGGAATATTGTATTGACCTGTTCACCAAATCAACCATCGATCGTATGATGGGACATTTTAAACAGCTGCTCCGTTCTATCGCCAACGCACCAGCCACCAGGATTGGTTCTTTGCTGCTGTTAAGCGAAGCAGAAGAACAACAATTGCTGTATGATTTCAACAATACCACAACGGACTATCCCGCCACCGAAACCATTGCCGGTATTTTTGCTGCCCATGCAGCCAATACTCCGGACGCCACCGCCGTAGTGTATGGCAATACATCCATGACCTATCGGGAGCTGGACGAAAGATCCAACCAACTGGCACACTACCTGCATGGTAAAGGCGTAAAGGCAGAAACACTGGTACCCATATGTATAGACCGTTCACTGGAAATGATCGTTAGTATATTGGGTATTCTGAAGGCCGGCGGCGCTTATGTGCCCATCGATCCCGAATACCCGCTGGACAGGATCAATTATATGCTGGCGGATACCGGTGCCACTATTATTCTTACCAATGAAAATATTATCGCGAAACTGAGAAGCACCACGCATGCAGTCAGTATCGTAACGCTGGATAATGATGATATTATAGGAGGATATCCTAAAACTGCCCTGGCAACGGATATCAGCGCTACACAGCTGGCATATGTGATTTATACTTCAGGGTCAACCGGCCACCCGAAAGGTGTGCTGGCCACACAACAATCGCTCATCAACCTTATCCACTGCCAGAGTAAAGTATATAATATCACGAAAGAAGAACGCATCCTGCTATTATCTAATTATATTTTTGATGCTTCCGTAGAGCAGATATTTTTTGCTTTGCTGAATGGCGTAGCACTGGTATTGGTGGATACCGATGTACAATTAGACATGGCATTGTTTGAGCAGTTCCTGACCGATCAACAGGTTACGCATATAGAGGCTACGCCCAGTTTCCTGGTGAATGTGAAACCCGGCAGGTATGGAGGCCTTAAAAGGATTGTGTCTGGTGGAGAGCTTTGCCGCAAAGTATTTGCAGAGAAATGGACCGGGCTGGTAGACTTTTATAACATCTACGGACCTACGGAAGCGACTATTTCGGCGATCGCCTATCATTATACCGCAGATAATGCCGGCTACGCAGAGGCACTGCCCATAGGCCGCCCGCTGGCTAACGTACAGGTATACCTGTTAGATAGTCATGGTAACCCTGTTCCTGTTGGCGTTACTGGTGAACTGCATATCGGTGGTGTGGGGCTTACCCGCGGCTATTTAAAACGACCGGAGTTAACCAGTGCAAAATTTGTCAGCAATCCTTTCAGTAATAACCTGGGAGCCAGTATGTATAAAACCGGTGACCTGGCAAAGTGGCTGCCGGATGGTAACATTGAATACCTCGGAAGAGTGGATGACCAGGTAAAGATCCGCGGTTTCCGTATTGAATTGGGAGAAATAGAAAATATTCTGCAACAATCTGACTTCGTAAGCCAGGTAGCTGTGCTGGCCAAAGGAGAGGATAGTACTAAGCGCCTCGTAGCCTACGTAGTACCAGCGGATGAATTTAACCCGGATGAGATATTAGCCTATGGCAAGAAGCTGTTGCCGGAATATATGCTGCCAGCATTGATCGTAGAATTACAAAGTATGCCGCTAACCCCGGGCGGTAAAGTGGACCGTAAAGCCTTACCCGACCCGGATGTAATGGGTGCGCAGAAAGGCACCTGGCTGGCGCCGCGCAATCCCGTAGAACAAAAAGTAGCGGAGATATTTGAAACAGTGCTGGAAGTAAGTGGTGTGGGAGTATACGATGACTTCTTCAAGTTGGGGGGAGACTCCATCCTGGTGATTACGCTGGTAACACACCTGCGTGACGCTTTTGAACAGGATATTAAATTGTTTGAAGTATACGGAACACCAACGGTAGAGCAGATTGCACGGATGGTAGCACAGCCGGAAGCCGTAGCTGTCAGCACAAATGATGAATACACTGCTGTAGAATCCGAAATAACGGCGTTAAAAAATGAAGTGCTGAAAGTACGCGCAGACGCTGCACTGATAGAAGACATCTACCCGATGAGTGATATCCAGAGCGGGATGGTATATGCTTCTTTAGTAAACCCGGAATTGGGCATTTACCATGATCAGATGGGGCATCTGCTCACCAAAGGATTGGATCCGGTGGTGCTGGAAAAGGCATTGTCTATGATGGCGCAAAAGCATGCTATCCTGAGAACCACATTTGACCTGCATTCCCACACGGAAGGATTGCAGATTGTATATAAGGAAATACCTGTTAAGGTGGATTATCTCGACTATGGTCATCTGACGGATGATGAAGCGAAAATACAGATCGATAACTACCTGAAGGAGGAACGTACACGCCCCCTGCAAATGGATAAGGCGCCTACGTGGCGGGCTACGGTGTTTAATCTTCAAAATAATTCAGCGTTTTTATTCCAGTGCCATCACGCTATCATAGATGGCTGGAGTGATGCTTCTTTCAATACAGAACTCAATAACCTGTATCTCCGGTTAAAAGCAGGAGAAGACGTACCACCATTGCCGCCACTGAAATGTACTTACAGGGATTATGTGCTGTCGCATATAGTGGAGAAGAGAAACGTGGCAAACAGGGAGTTTTGGAAGAATGACCTGGACGAGTACAAACGACTGAACATCTTCACGCATGAAGCAGAAGATAAGCGATTGGTGACAAAGTACGAACCAGCTTACCTGGAATTACTCCAGCAACGAACTAAAGATGATGGTATTACGCTGAAGGGCCTGTTGTTTGGCGCCATGGTATTTGCGCTGAATATGCTTACCAATGAAGACGAAGTAACCGTAGGCCTGGTAGCGAATAGCAGGCCGGTGAAAGAAGATGGCGATAAGGTGATTGGTTGCTTCCTCAATTCAGTGCCTTTCCGGTTTAAACAGGATAAAGCCGGATTTACCTGGAAAAAGTATTTCGGACAAATAGAAAGCAAGCTCGTAGAGATGAAACAGCGTGACCGGGTAAGTCTTCCTGAAATCATAAAAATTACCGGCGAACATTTCTCCGAAGGAAATCCTTTCTTCGATGTACTGTTCAATTTCACCAATTTCCATGTCTATAAAAACATGGAAGAGGGATTGGCAGAAGAAACACAAAGTGAATTGAACGATGTGTTGAGCTATGGCGTAGTAAATACTTACCTCACCTGCAATCTCAGCATCACGGGCAACCAGCTGGTGGTAAACAATTCCCTGAAACGGAAATTCAAATCCGGTGACTCACTGTCAACGCTGCAGGGCTATTTTGATGCAGTACTCAACGGTTACCTGGAACATTACGAGGCGCCGGTAAATAGAAATGATATTTTTTCTCTGCGGGAATTAAACCAGTTATTAAATACGGATGATACGGCCTATCCAAAGGATAAAACGATCGTTGACCTGTTTATGGAACAAGTATCGCGTACGCCGGCAGCAACAGCAGTAGTGTATGAAGATCAGTCGTTGACCTACCAGGAACTGAATGATCGTTCTACACAGCTGGCCCGCTATCTCCGACATCTGGGAGTGACTACTGAAATGCTGGTGCCGGTTTGTATAGACAAGAGCCTTGAAATGATCATTGGTATACTCGGCATATTAAAAGCCGGCGGCGTATATGTGCCGGTGGACCCTACGTATCCGGAAGAACGGATCCGGTACATACTGGAAGATACCAGTGCAACGATTGTAGTCAGCAGCAGCGCATGTATAGAAATATGTCACCAGGCTTCTCCTTCCCTGAAGGTAATAGCGGTAGACAAAGAGTGGGAAAATATCAGCAAAGAATCTGTTGCGCCGGTTAATAATATTATCACACCCCAGCAACTGGCTTATGTAATTTATACTTCCGGATCTACCGGTAAGCCTAAAGGGGTACTGATAGAACATGTTAACGTGGTGAGGTTATTTAAAACCGATACCCCGCTGTTTAACTTTAATGAAAAGGATGTATGGGCAATGTTCCATTCCTTCTCATTCGACTTCTCTGTATGGGAAATGTATGGTGCCTTGTTTTTCGGTGGCCGCCTGGTGGTAGTACCTAAGCAGGTGACCAAAGATACAGCCCTGTTTGCGGAGCTGTTAATCCGGGAGGGCGTAACCATCCTTAACCAAACACCGTCTTCATTTTATGTATTGCAGGATATCCTGACGGCCACTGAACGTACAGTGGCTATACGGTATGTGATTTTTGGGGGAGAAGCATTGAACCCTGCCAGGATAAAGCCCTGGAGGCAGGCATATCCCGGTTGCCGTTTGATTAATATGTACGGCATTACAGAAACCACCGTACACGTAACTTACCAGGAGTTAACAGACGAGCAACTGGAGAGCAGTGTGAGCGTAATTGGTAAGCCAATACCAACACTGCATGCTTATATCCTGAATAAATACCAGTCGCTTGCACCAGTGGGTGTGGCAGGTGAATTATATGTAGGTGGCATGGGTGTAGCAAGAGGTTATCTGAACCGTGCTGCGTTATCTGCGGAGAAATTTATCCCGGATCCTTTTGTTTCCGGCGGCAGATTATATCGCACCGGGGACCTTGGACGATGGCTGCCGGATGGCACCATTGAATACCTGGGTCGTATTGATGAACAGGTAAAGATCCGTGGTTATCGTATTGAATTAGGGGAAGTAGAAAGTGTATTACAGGAATCTGACGCGGTGAGTAAAGCGGTAGTGCTGAACCGGCCAGACCATAGCGGCAATAGCCGGTTGGTGGGATATGTGGTGCCAAACGCCACTTTCGATAAAGCAGCTATACTCGCTTATCTGAAGGAGCGTTTGCCGGAATACATGGTACCATCGTTACTGGTAGAACTGGATCATTTACCATTGACCATTAATGGTAAAGTAGATAAAAAAGCATTGCCCGACCCCGATGCCGCTACATTGCTGGCCAATGAATATGTAGCGCCCCGTAATGAGGCCGAACAGCAGCTGGCCAATATATGGAAGGAACTGCTGGGAGTAGAACGGGTAGGGGTATACGATAATTTCTTTGAGCTGGGCGGACATTCCCTGTTAGCCACCCGGTTAATATCCATTTTACGAAACCGGTTACAGGCAGAATTGTCTATCAGGTCGTTGTTCCTGTATCCTACCGTAGCAGCACAAACAGCCTACCTGCGCCAACAGGAGAAAGGCTTGCAGCTACCCGTGGTGGTGGCGGAAGAAAGACCCGCTTATATCCCGCTTTCGTATAGCCAGGAGCGTTTGTGGTTCATTGACCGCCTGGAAGGTTCGTTGGCTTATCATATCCCGGCTGTATTAAGACTGAAGGGCGAACTGGACATTGCAGCACTGGAATATGCGCTGCAAACGATTATCAACCGGCATGAGGTGTTGAGAACAGTGATCAGGGAAGAGAAAGGGCAGCCTTACCAGTTGGTCTTGCCGGAAAATATCTGGCAGTTGGATGTAAGACAGATGGCGCCATATAAAAAAGATCTCCGCGCGCAACAATTTTTAATAGCCTCCTTGTTCCAGGTGCCATTTGATTTGTCTGTAGATCATATGCTGAGAGCACATTTGCTGGTGCTGGAAAAAGGAGAATACATACTCCAGTTTACCCTGCATCACATTGCATCGGATGGCTGGTCTACCGGCATTATTATACGGGAACTCGTTGCGTTGTACAACGCCTGTGTGGCGGGAGCTTCCGCCGAATTGCCACCACTGTTGATACAGTATGCAGATTACGCTATCTGGCAACGCAGGTATTTATCCGCAGAAACATTGGCTACCCGGTTACTTTACTGGGAAAACAAACTCGCGGGCATTGCGCCGCTACAGCTGCCTACCGATTATAAGCGTCCGGCCGTACAGCCGGTGCGTGGTGACAGCCGGGAATTTACCTTCTCCAAAAAATTATCAGACCAGCTGAAGGTATTGTCGCAGCAACAGGGTACTACCTTGTTTATGACCTTACTGGCAGCCCTCAAGGTGTTGTTGTACCGCTATAGCGGCCAGGAAGATATCTGCGTAGGAAGCCCCGTAGCCGGCAGAACACAACAGGAACTGGAAGGACTGGTGGGCTTCTTTATCAATACACTGGCATTGCGCAGTGATCTGCATGGTAATCCATCTTTTATTACTTTATTACAACAGGTAAAGGAAACTACGCTGGAAGCCTATGAACACCAGGAAGTACCTTTTGAAAAAATAGTGGAAAAGGTAATGAAGGTGCGCGACCTGAGCAGAACACCGCTTTTCCAGGTCATGTTTACGATGCAGAATTTACCCGGTTCACCGGAGCTTCGATTAGGTGATGCCACACTTTCTGAAGAAGGGGTAGCGCATTCTACTGCACAGCTGGATTTGTCTTTTTCCATACAGGAAGATGCGGATGGCCTCAGTGGTGAAATTGTTTATTGTGCTGACCTGTTCGATGCTGCCACCATTGAACGGATGGTGTTGCATTTTGAACGGCTGCTGGAATCAATAGCAGCAGCGCCGGCAACCGCCATCAGTGAATTATCTATACTTGCGCCGACAGAAACACAACAGTTGCTGACGGCATTTAATGATACGCGGAGAGAATATCCAACGGATAAGACCCTGGTAGACTTTTTTACCGCGCAGGTGAAACGTACGCCGGAAGCAGTGGCCCTGGTGTTTGAAAATCAGCAGTTAACCTATCGTGAGCTCGATGACCGTTCTAACCAGTTAGCACATTACCTGGTTGGTAAAGGGGTAGGCGAAGAAACATTGGTACCTGTTTGCCTGGAGCGGTCTTTTGAAATGCTGGTGGGAATATGGGGTATCCTGAAAGCAGGTGCCGCCTATGTACCGGTAGACCCGGAATATCCGGCAGACAGGATCCGGTTTATGTTATCTGACGTAAAAGCAAATCTGCTGCTTACCACCGCCACACATATTCCTTTGCTGACGGGGATAGCCGGCAATAAATACATCGTTTCTCTTGATACGCACTGGGCGGAAATCTCCAAAGAGCCGATATCTCCGGTTAAAACAGTAGTGGCACCAGACCAGCTGGCCTATGTGATTTATACCTCCGGGTCTACAGGTACACCAAAAGGAGCGATGAATGAACATCGCGGAGTGGTGAACCGGTTGTTGTGGGCGCAGGAATATTTTGCGCTGGATAGTGCTGACGTAGTGCTACAGAAAACTACGTTCTGTTTTGATGTATCGGTATGGGAATTATTGTGGCCGTCGCTGGTAGGCGCGAAGTTGGTACTGGCCACACCTGGTGGGCAAAAAGAACCCGGGTATCTGAAAAATATCATCACGCAACAGGGTATTACTACGCTGCATTTTGTGCCTTCCATGCTGGATGTTTTCCTGGAAAATGTGACGGCGGGAGAATGCGTGGACCTGCATACCGTTATCTGCAGCGGGGAAGCATTGAGGCCTCAGCAGGTACTCACTTTCAGGGAGAAGTTACCGGGAGCCGAACTGTATAACTTATACGGCCCTACGGAAGCAGCGATAGACGTTACCTACTGGCATGCGGCCCGTAATAACGACGATGTAAAGATTGTTCCGATTGGGAAACCGGTAGCGAATACACAGCTATATGTGTTGGATAAATCCGGAAATATAGTACCGCTAGGGGGTGCCGGAGAATTACATATTGGTGGTGTACAGGTAGCCCGTGGTTATTTGAACCGCCCGGAATTAACCGCGGAAAAATTTGTGCGGGATACTTTCCATCCCGGCGCCGGCAACAGGTTATATAAAACAGGCGACCTGGTAAGATGGTTGCCGGACGGCAACCTGGAGTACCTGGGCCGTATAGATGACCAGGTAAAGATTCGCGGTTACCGGATTGAGCTGGGAGAAATAGAGAATGTATTACAGGCACATGAAGATGTAAGCCAGGCGGTAGTAGTAGCGCAGAAAAGCGTGGATACGGATCAGTATCGTCTTATTGGGTATGTGGTACCACGCGGGGAGTTTGACAGATCCGGCATACAGGAATACCTCGCCGCAAAATTACCGGAATACATGATTCCTTCCTGGTTGATAGCACTGGATGTTTTACCGCTGACCACAAACGGGAAAGTGGACAAACAGGCTTTACCTGCACCGGATGCACTGTCGCAAACACTATACGAATACGTTGCTCCCCGTGATGAAAGGGAACAACAGCTGGTCAATATATGGCAGTCGTTACTCGGTGTTGAACGGGTAGGCATACACGATAATTTCTTCACACTGGGTGGCCATTCTTTGCTGGCCATGCGCCTGATTGCAGAAATAAATCCTGAATTCCAGGTAGAACTATCTGTTAGAACCATCTTCCAGTTGCCTACAGTGGAATTGCTGGCGAAATACCTGAAAGTACAACAGCAGGAGGAACTGCTGGCAGATGAAGATGTAGATATTATAGAGTTGTAATGGATAATTGTGTTGCAGGAGTAGCTGCCTTTTTTCATACCTAAACTATTAAAAGATGCCTGGATTTAACCTGGTGGATATTATTGACCTGTTGGAAAAAGCAAAAGATAACGGCGTTAATGTATCTTTCGATAACGATAAACTGATTGTAAAAACCGATAAAAAGAAAACGGTTAACAGCTCGATACTCAGTGAGCTGAAAGAAAATAAAGCATTCCTGGTTGAATATTTTCAAAAATATCAACAGGGTACAGAGACGACATCCCGGCATGAGAAAATTATTCCTGTTCATAGAAACGGATCTACCCGTATTCCGCTATCCTTTAACCAGGAACGGTTATGGTTTATTGATCAGCTGGAGGGAAGTGTACAATACCACATGCCGGCGGTATTGCGGCTGAAAGGTAAATTGAACCTGGAAGCGCTGGCAGCAGCTTTGCAGTGGATTGTGAATCGGCATGAAGTGTTGCGTACCGTCATCTGGCAAACAGATGGTGTTGCTTTTCAACAGGTGCAGGAAAAAGACAGGTGGGAGCTGATCGTGAAAGATGGTAAAAGTTATTACGGAAAGGATACAGACCTACAGGCGTATATAAAATCGCTGGTAGATATCCCGTTTGATTTATCGGCGGATCATCTGTTGCGGGCACACCTGATAATGCTGGCGGAAGAAGAATTTGTACTGGTAGTGACCTTGCATCACATTGCTGCTGATGGCTGGTCGTTAGGAATTATTGTACACGAACTGGTAGCCGGGTATCTTTCTTTTACAGAGGGGCACAGTGCAGGCATGGAGCCATTGCCGGTACAGTACGCAGATTACGCTGCCTGGCAGCGTAGTTATCTCTCCGGAGAAGTACTGGATAAAAAACTGGGCTACTGGAAAAAGCAGTTGGAAGGAGTAGCTGTGCTGCAGTTGCCAGCCGATTATAAACGGCCACCTATACAAAGTACCCGCGGTGCCAGGAAGGAGTTTAAACTGGATCAGCAACTGGCTGCTGCCCTGAGAAAGTTGGCGCGCCAACAGGATGCAACGATGTTCATGGCGCTGCTGGCCGCGTTTAAAGTGCTGTTATACCGCTATAGCGGTCAAAACGATATCTGTGTGGGCAGTCCCATCGCAGGCAGGGCAGAACGCGAAGTAAAAGACCTCGTAGGCTTTTTCGTAAATACGTTGGCTTTACGCAGCCAGTTGACAGATGATCTTCTCTTTACAGATCTCCTGCAACAGGTAAAGGAAGTAACGTTGGCAGCCTATGAACACCAGGATGTTCCCTTCGAAAAAATTGTGGAAGCGGTGGTGAAGAATCGTGATATGAGCAGTACACCGGTATTCCAGGTGATGTTTGCCCTGCAGAATATACCGGAAGGCACCGATCTTACCTTAGGCGACGTACAACTTTTCACTGAAGAAATCAAACACGATACGGCTAAACTGGACCTCACATTAAACCTTCGGGAAGGCCCTGAGGGATTAACGGGTATTCTTGAATACGGGGTGGATGTGTTTAGTGCAGCTACCATTGAACGGATGATCGCTAACTACGAACAGTTGTTAAAGGCTATTGTAAAATCGCCGTCAACAGCCATTGGTAGCTTGCCTGTGATCAGCGAGTCAGAAGAACAACTGCTGCTGGATGTTTTCAATGCTACAGGCAGTGTTTATCCTGCAGAAAAAACAGTGCTGGAATTATTTGAGGCACAGGTGAAGAGTAAACCTGCTGCGATCGCAGTAAGTTATGAGGGAGAGCAGCTTACCTACCAGGAATTGGATGACCGGTCCAATCAGGTAGCCCATTATTTAAGAGATCAGGGGGCAGGGCAGGGGAACTACGTAGGCCTGCTGTCTTACCGTGGCCTGGAAATGATTGTGGGGATATGGGGAATTCTGAAAAGTGGCAATGCATATGTGCCTGTTCATATTGAATATCCTTCAGAGCGGGTGAAATCTATATTGGAGGATGCCGGTGTGAATCATGTGCTGTATACAGATAGTAAGTTATTTGATGCGCTGGAATTACCGGAAGGAACGGGGTTACCCATCGCGGGAGCATTGTCTTATGAATCAGATGCGCTGGCGGTAAATGTGACGAGTGATGCCGTGGTATACGTGATGTACACCTCCGGATCTACCGGCAAGCCTAAAGGAATTGCGGTGAACCATCGCAATATTGTAAAGCTGGTATATGAGCCCGGACCTATTGCCATTGTGCCGGAAGATAAAGTACTGCAATGGTCTAATTATGCTTTTGATGGCTCCACTTATGATATTTATGGCGCACTCCTGAAAGGTGCTGCCCTGCATATGATTCCGGATGCGGCAGCTGCTGATGTGTATGAACTGGCGGCCATTATGGAGCGGGAACAGATTTCCTTCTGCTTCATGACGACCGCGCTATTCAACAATTTTGCCGATAACAGGTTGAGTGGATTACAATCTTTGCGTAAGCTGTTGTTTGGAGGTGAACTGGTATCTGTACCACACGTAGATCGTGCCCTGTCGTTGTTAGGACCCAACAGGATCGTGCATATGTATGGGCCTACAGAAACCACGGTATATGCTACCTGTTACCCGGTGAATGAAACAGCCGGGAAGCGTACTATTCCTATTGGTGCGCCATTAGCCAACACACAGTTGCTGGTATTGGATCATCACGGAAAACCAGTGCCAATAGGTGTAAACGGAGAATTATATATCGGCGGCGATGGTGTTGCTGCCGGGTATATTAATAATGAAAGTCTTACAGCGGAGAAATTTATTACGCTGGAAGGTCATCCCGGTCGCTGGTATAAAACCGGCGACATGGTTAGCTGGCAGGCAGATGGCACTATTGTGTATACAGGCCGGATCGATGACCAGGTGAAGGTGCGGGGTTACCGTATTGAGCTGGGTGAAATAGAAAGTGTGCTGCAGAACTGCCCATGGGTAAGCCAGGTGGTAGTAGTGGTGAAAAAAGAAGACAATAGTCATTATAACAAATTGGTGGGATATATCGTTCCTGAGGGCCCATTTGAAAGAGAGAAAATTATTGCTTACCTCAAGGAAAGACTACCCGATTACATGGTGCCTTCTCTCCTCATGGAAATGAAAGTGTTGCCACTGAATGTAAATGGAAAAGTAGATAAAAAAGCGTTGCCGGCTCCTGATATCACAGCCTTGACGCAGCAGCGGTATGTAGCGCCTGTAAGCCCGATAGAGCAAACCCTGGCAGGCATCTGGCAGGACTTGCTCGGAGTAGCACGGGTAGGCATATACGATAACTTCTTTGAACTCGGCGGCGATTCTATTATCACTATCCAGGTAGTTAGCCGGGTGAGGCGCGCAGGATATATATTGCAGCCGCGGGACCTGTTTGTTCATCAAACCATTGAACGGTTAGCGGTGCTGTTGCAGGGACGCAGCGATAATGCTGCCACCGGCGAACAAGGTATCCTCTCCGGCGAAAGCGGGTTGCTGCCGGTGCAGCAATGGTATTTTGACCTGGTAGACGGCGATACCTCTGCACATTTTAATCAGTCTGTATTGCTGGGAATAGATAAAAGCGTAACAGCAGATACATTGGCAACAGCCATCAGGAAGCTGGTGGAATACCATGATGCATTACGTTTTACATTCCGTCATACTAATGCCGGATGGACGCAGGAATATGCTACCGCCAGTGGTGAGCTGGAAATTGTAGACTTGCAGCAAACGGCTGCGGAAGAATTACCCGCCCGGATCACGGCTGTTGGCGAAGAATGGCAGCGAAGCCCGGATATCAGTAAGGGCAACGTGATCCGCCCTGTATTGATGTTGACACCAGTAGGGGAGGCTACTAACCGTTTATTGCTGGTAGTTCACCATCTCGTGGTAGATGGTGTATCCTGGCGCATCCTGCTGGAAGATCTCCAGATATTATTAAAGGAAGATGCCGGCAAAAAAGCAGAGGAAGTATTAGGCGCCAAGAGCAGCTCTTACCGTCAATGGTATAACGCGCTGGCAGCGTATAGCCGGCGCCGTAGCCTGCAGGAGCAACAACCATACTGGCAGCAGGTAGCAGCTGGTTATACGCCGCTCCGCGTAGATAAAACCTATAGCGGTAAAATCACTATGGCGGATATGGGACATCATACCGCTGTACTGGCATCTGCACAAACGAAAAGCTTACTGCAGGAAGCATCGAAAGCATATCATACGGAAATAAACGACCTGTTACTGACAGCACTTGCACTTACTTTGGCGGAGTGGAATGGCCATCCCAACGTGCTGATTGGGCTGGAAGGACACGGGCGGGAGGCATTGACAAAAGATATAGATACCAGTCGTACCGTTGGTTGGTTTACTAATCTTTACCCGGTATTGATCGAAGTGCCGGCAGATGAAAGGAAAGGACAACTGATCCCATCTGTTAAAGAACAATTACGCCAGGTCACAGATAAAGGACTCGGATATGGCGTGCTGAAATATATCAGCAAGGCAGATTATTTACCCGAAAAAGACCCATGGGAGGTAGTGTTTAACTATCTCGGTCAGCTGGATAACAGCGTTAGCAGGGCAGGCGTTTTAACGGGCGTGTCTGAGTCACCGGGATTGCCGATGGGCGAAGATTTCCCGGTGCATGATAAAATTGCTGTTAACAGCATGGTAGAAGGCGGAGAACTGGTGTTTAACTGGACTTTCAGTCTTCAACATTTTGATACTGCTACCATAGAAAAGCTGGCGGCCAACTGTTTATCCCATCTCGAAAAAATCATCTCCCATTGTATATCACAACAGGTACCTGTTTATACTCCTTCTGACTATGGGCTTGGCAGGGAAGTATCCAATGAGGCACTGGAAAAATTTTTGGAAGCTCCTTATAACGGCGCACCAAGACGTGAACAGTTAACCGGCTTATGCCGGTTAAGCGGATTGCAGGAAGGGATGTTGTTCCTTGGATTGTATAATGAGCAGTCGGGCACTTATGTAGAACAAATGAATTGTGAACTGGAGCATTTACAACCGGTTGCTTTTAAACAGGCCTGGCAAAATTTATTGCTTCGCCATAGTATTTTAAGAAGTGCCTTTTATGTAGATGAATTGAGTATACCGGTACAATGTATTTATAAAGACGTGGAATTACCTGTATTAGAGCTGGACTACCGGGGATTAAGCCGGGAGGAACAGGAACAGGCGTTTCGTGTATTTGAGGAGGCCGACCTGCGCCAGGGTTTCGATTTTAAAGCAGCGCCGCTGATGAGGATCACCTTGATCCGGTTGGAGGAAGACCGTTACCGGTTATTGTGGACGGTGCATCACATCCTGTTGGATGGATGGTCTCAACCGATATTGATTGGGGAATTGCTGGAAAATTATGAAGCATTGCTGGCAGGAAATGGTTTGCCTGAAGTAGCGGAAGACCGTTATGAAGATTATATCCGTTACCTGGAGCAGCAGGACAAAGAAGCGGCAGCCGCTTACTGGCAGGCATATCTGAAAAACATGGAAGAGGGTTCTCTGCTGCCATTTGTAGGCGATACCACGGCACGTACAAAAGGTGTTGGCGTATACAGGGAAGAGAAAATCAGGTTAGATGCTGCGCTTACAGAGAAAATAAACGACTATACGCAGCAACAGCATATTACGCCAAATACACTGATGCAGGGTATCTGGAGTTACCTGTTGTCGGTTTATACCGGTCGCAACGACGTGGCTTTCGGCGTAACGGTTTCCGGGCGCCCGGAAGATCTGGCAGGTGTGGAACAACGGGTGGGGTTATACATCAATACATTGCCACTGTATGCGAATGCAGACGGGGCAAAGGAAATAGCTGCGTGGCTGCGGGAGTTGCAGGTAACGCAACTGCAAAGCAGGGAGTACCAGTATACAGCCCTGAATAATATCCTGCAATGGACCGCCGTGGGTGGCGATTTGTTTGATACCTCTATTACCTTCCAGAATTTCCCGGTGGGAGAAGTGGTGGCTTCCCGGGAGTGGCAGCTCAAAGTGACAGAGGTAGAAGTGCATCCGCACACCAATTATCCTTTAACCATTATCATTGGCATTGGTGCAGAAACAAGCCTGTTATTCAGCTACAACAGTGATCTGCTGGATACGTTTTATGCAGAGAAAATTGCCGGTCATTTTAAGCAGGCATTATTACAGATCATTCAGAAAGAAGCATTGCAGCTACAGGATATTCAGTTGCATACGGCGGCTGAGCAGGCGCAGTTATTATCTTCCCACCAGGTAGCTTACCCGGCTGATAAAACATTTATAGATCTTTTTACTGCGCAAGCCGCATATAGTCCCAACGCGCCGGCCGTGATTTTTGATAATACCAGGCTTAGTTACCGTATGCTGGAGGAACGGTCGAACCAACTGTCCCATTATCTGCGTAACCTGGGCGTGAAGGAGGGTTCCCTGGTACCGTTATATATAGAAAGATCCGCAGAGATGATGGTGGGAATACTAGGCATCCTCAAAGCAGGAGCTGCTTATGTACCTATCGATCCTGATTTCCCGGCTGATCGTATCTCCTTTATGCTGGAGGATACCCGCGCCGACATTGTCGTGAGTAATAATGCCGGTAAGGCAAAGCTGCCTGCAGGGATTACAGCACGTGTGGTAACGCTGGACGGAGACGAGTCCGCTATCAATAACTGCCCGGTGGCCGAACCAACAGGTAAACCTGCACCGGATGCACCATTGTATGTAATTTATACTTCCGGTAGTACGGGTAACCCTAAAGGGGTGATCGTTACCCATCGCAACCTGGTGGATTACCTGTATGGATTGAAAGCTGCGCTGCCGGTAGAGGAATGCCGCTCCTTCGGATTGCTTTCCAGCATTGCTACCGACTTAGGGAACACGGTTTTATTTCCGCCATTGATTTCAGGAGGAACGCTGCACATATTCTCTAAGGAGATGATCAGTGACGGTGAATTGTTAAGTAATTATTTTTCCATTCATCCAATAGATTGTATCAAAATTGTGGCTTCCCACTGGAAAGCGCTGTCAGCTTCCGGCAGACTACTCTTGCCGGAGAAGCTGCTCATTTTCGGAGGCGAAGCGCTGGAAACAGCCGTGGAGAAGAGCATTCGCGCTTATGGCGCCCACTGCACCATTGTGAATCACTATGGACCAACGGAAACGACTATAGGAAAACTACTGCATGTAGTGAATGATACCGATGCTTATGGTCACCATATCCCGGTTGGTAAACCATTTTCCAATACCAGGGTATATGTATTGAATGCTGCCGGGAAGTTATGTCCTGTAGGCGTTCCGGGTGAATTATACATTGGTGGTGAGGGGGTAGCGGCAGGCTATTTGAATAATAAGGATTTAACAGCGCAACGCTTTATTGCAGATCCTTTTGTAGGAGCGGCTGCTTCAAAATTATACCGTACCGGCGACCTGGTAAAGGTACTGCCGGATGGCAACATCCTGTTTGCCGGTCGTGTGGATGACCAGGTGAAAATTCGTGGCTACCGCGTGGAACTGGGAGAAGTAGAAAAGGCCTTGCTACAGCAGGATGCCGTGCATCAGGCCGTGGTGATAGCGCGTGGAGAAGACAGTGGCAGCCGGCGTTTGATTGGTTATGTGATAGCGGAAAGCAGCCAGGTAGATACGGCCGCCATTATTGCCGGTATGAAAAAGCACCTGCCGGAATACATGATTCCTTCGGCGTTGGTGGTATTGGATAAGTTTCCATTACTGGCCAACGGTAAAGTAGATAAAAAGTCCCTGCCGGATCCCGACAGGGACAGCCCGGGCGCCGCTTCAGCAGTACCTTCAACACCAACGGAGCTGGCCCTCGCCGCTATCTGGTGCTCATTGCTGGAACTGGATGAAGTAGGTGTACATGATGATTTCTTTGCAATGGGAGGCCACTCGCTGTTAGCCATCCGCGTGGTATCTGCCATCCGGAAAAAGCTGGAAGTGGAAATCAGTATCGGGGATGTATTTGATTATCCCACTATTGCTGCTTTATCAGGTAGAATTACCGGCGGCAGTGAAAAAAGTACGATACCTCCGCTGGTAGCATTGGAAAGACCCGCACATATCCCGCTTTCGTATAGCCAGGAACGTTTGTGGTTTATAGATCAGCTGGAAGGAAGTGTACATTATCATACGCCACATATCCTGCATTTGAAAGGGGAAATCAATAAACCCGCCCTGGAGCAGGCGTTGCAGCTGATCATCAACCGGCATGAGATATTACGTACCGTTATTGTGCAGCAGGATGGAATGGCCTGGCAGCAGGTGTTGGATAAATACCGCTGGCACATGACCATTATAGAGCACCTGCGCTTCAGGCCCGGAACCAATGCATGCAGAGACTACATAAAATCATTGATTGATGTGCCTTTCAACCTGCAACAGGATCATATGTTGCGGGCGCATCTGCTGGTATTCGGTGAAACAGATCACGTACTGGTGCTTAACCTGCATCATATTGCTTCTGATGGTTGGTCTACCGGTATATTGGTGCGTGAGTTGGAAGAAGGATATGCCGCCTTTGTGGAAAACAGACCGGCACAGTTGCCTGTGCTGCCTGTGCAGTATGCAGATTACGCTATCTGGCAGCGAAAGCACCTGAGCGAAGAAGTATTACAACAAAAAACAGACTACTGGAAAGAAAAGCTTACCGGGGTAAGTACGTTACAGTTACCCACAGATTATATACGGCCGGCGGTGCAGAGTGTTCGCGGTGATACCCACGAATTTAAACTGGATAAAGCGCTGTCAGAACGTTTGCTGGCCCTGTCACAACAGGAAGGTGTTACGCCGTTTATGACGCTGCTGGCGGCATTCAATGTGCTGCTCAACCGTTATACTGGTGCGGAAGATATTTGTGTTGGCAGCCCGATAGCCGGCAGAACACAACAGGAAGTAGAAGGATTGATAGGTTTCTTCATTAACACATTAGCGCTGCGTACCCATCTGCAGGATGATCCTTCTTTTATATCCTTGTTGCACCAGGTAAAGCAAACCACGCTGAGTGCTTATGAAAACCAGGAAGTGCCGTATGAAAAAATTGTGGAACTGGTAGTGAAGGAGCGTGATATGAGCCGGCATCCTTTGTTCCAGGTAATGTTTGTATTGCAGAATGTGCCGGAGGCTGATTCGCTGCAAATGGGCGCATTGCAAATGTCGCAGCTGGACACGGAAGAAGTAGCAGCCAAGTTTGACCTGACGGTGTACCTGCAGGAAGGCCCTGACGGATTGAATGGATTTGTAGTGTACTGTGCCGACTTATTTACTGCGGAAACAATAGAACGGATGATGGGGCATTTTACGCAATTGCTTCGTGCGGTAGTGGATGCCCCTGCTGCAAGCATCAGCGAATTGCAGTTGTTAACACCTAAAGAGCAGAAACAGCTACGGTGGGCGTTTAATGAAACGGCCAGCGATTATCCACAGGATAAAACAATTGCCGCACTGTTTTCCGAACAGGCCAGGCTTTCTCCTTCCATGATTGCGCTGACGTTTTCAGGCCAGAGTTTAACTTACCGGGAGCTGGATGAACGCTCCAATCAGCTGGCGCACTACCTGCAGCGTAAAGGTGTAACAGCGGAAGTAATGGTACCTGTTTGTGTGGACCGGTCGTTGGAATTAATTGTTGGTATCCTGGGTATTCTGAAGGCGGGAGGTGCCTATGTGCCTATTGATACGGAATATCCTGCCGACCGCATTGCCTGGATGCTGACAGATACAGCTGCTCATATTGTTGTTGGGAACACTGCCGCCAAAGCTATTTTGCCGGGAGTGAATCCTGCATTGGATATCATAGACCTGGAGGCCGACTGGGCGGTACTCAGCAAAGAGTCTATAGAAGCGGTTGACAGTGGTACACAGCCGGATAATCTGGCCTATGTTATTTATACCTCCGGTTCTACGGGACAGCCTAAGGGAGTAATGGTAACCAATAATAACGTAGTAAGCCTTGTACGGGGAACAGCTTATCTTAAACTTACACCAAAAGATATTTTGCTGTCAACAGGTTCACCTTCTTTTGATGCCAGTACATTGGAGTACTGGGGCATGTTGCTGAACGGTGGTCAGCTGGTGCTTTGTTCACTAAATACTTTACTGGATAGTAGTTTGCTGAAGGCAGAGATCCGCAGCCGGGGTGTTTCCACCATGTGGTTTACAGCCAGCTGGTTGAATCAACTGGTAGATACAGATATCAGTGTATTTAAGGGATTGAAAACCATATTGGCCGGTGGAGAGAAACTTTCGGAGATACACATTGAAAAGATACGGAAGGCTTACCCGGATATGATAGTGATTAACGGATACGGCCCTACGGAAAATACGACTTTCTCCCTGACCTGTGAAATTGATGATGCGGCATTGGCGCATACCATTCCTGTTGGGCGCCCGTTGAATAACCGGGTAGCCTATATCCTGGATAGCCGTCGAAGACTATGTCCGATTGGAGTGCCAGGGGAAATATATGTAGGTGGAGAAGGGCTTTCGCGTGGTTACCTGCATCGCCCGGAACTTACAGCAGAGAAGTTTGTGATGCATAGTTTTGATCGTCAAACCACTGTCCGTTTATACCGTACCGGTGATCTGGGGAGATGGTTGCCGGATGGCAATATCGCTTATATGGGTCGTACGGATGACCAGGTGAAGATACGTGGCCACCGGATAGAGCTGGGCGAAATAGAGAGTGTGTTACAATCATGCGAAGGGGTACAGCAAAATGTAGTGATTGCCGGCAAAGATGAACACGGTAGTTATAACAGGCTGATTGCTTACGTGGTGCCCGCCGGTTCATTCGACCGGGAAGGCATTCATCAATACCTGAATACCCGTTTGCCGGAATATATGGTACCGTCGCTGTTGATACCGCTGGAGCAGCTACCCCTTACCACCAATGGAAAAGTGGATAAACGCGCTTTGCCTGCACCGGATATAGCATTGTCGCAGGCGGATGCTTATGTTGCGCCGCGCAATAGCACAGAACAGCAACTGGCGGCTATCTGGCAACAGCTATTGGGGGTAGAACGGGTAGGGATATACGATAATTTCTTTGAATTGGGAGGGCACTCTTTGTTGGCGGTACGACTGATGTCGGCTATTAAAAAAGAGATGCAGGCAGCCGTACAGATCGGTGATATTTTTGATAGCCCTACCATACAGCTCCTGGCGGAGAAGGTGAAAGGCTGTGTTCCTGCTACTGTGCCGGCCATTGTTCCGAGAGACCGTAGTGCAAAAATTCCTTTATCATTCAGCCAGGAACGTTTATGGTTCATAGACCAGTTCCAGGGAAGTACGCATTATCACGTGCCTTTGGTGCTAAGGCTGGGCACTAACCCCGACAGGGAAGCTTTGGCCTACGCTTTTCAGACCATGATCAATCGTCATGAGGTATTGCGTACGGTAATGGTGTCGGAAGAAGGGGTGGCATATCAACAGGTAAGAGAAAAGGACCGCTGGCAGCTGCAGGTGGTGGAAGACGAAAAGTATATCAATGATCCGGAAGCACTCGAACATTTGGTACAGGCACTCATTGCCACGCCATTCGATTTGTCTGCGGATCATATGCTACGGGCACACCTGGTAGTACTGGATAAAGGCGAACATTTACTGGTGGTTACCTGGCATCATATTGTTTCTGATGGCTGGTCGATCAGTATTATTATGCGGGAACTGGCAGAGCTGTACGATGCGTACCTGCATAAACGCAGTCCCAACCTGCCGTTATTGCCCATACAATATGCAGACTTTGCCATCTGGCAGCGGCAGTATTTATCTGGCGAGGTACTACAGCAAAAAATCAATTACTGGAAAGAAAAACTGACGGGTGTTACTTCATTGCAACTACCCACAGATTTTATACGTCCGCCTGTGCAAAGTATGCGCGGCGCCACAAAAAGGTTTTTACTTCCTGCAACGTTGTCGGCACAGTTGCAGGTATTGTCGAGGCAGGAGGGTACTACCTTGTTTATGACATTACTGGCCGCTTTTAAAGTGTTGTTGTATCGCTACAGTGGCCAGGAAGATATTTGTATTGGCAGCCCTATTGCCGGCAGAACGCAACAGGAAACAGAAGGGTTGATCGGATTTTTTGTGAACACCCTGGCCTTGCGCTCTGATCTGAGCAACCAGCCTTCCTTTACCAGGCTGTTGCAACAGGTAAGAGAAACTACTTTAGGTGCTTATGAACACCAGGAAGTGCCCTTTGAAAAAATAGTGGAAGAAGTGGTGAAAGAACGTGATCTGAGCCGGCACCCATTGTTCCAGGTGATGTTTATATTACAGAACACGCCTGAGGTACAGTCGCATAGCCTGGGAGAAGTGCCTTTGATACAGGAAGGCGTGGAACGGGTCACCGCGCAGTTTGACATGATGGTCAGCTTCGATGAAAGCCCGGAAGGATTGATGGGGACCGTGTTATATTGCGCCGACTTATTTGTTGCTGAAACCATCGACCGGCTGATAACGCATTTCGAACAATTGTTAGCGGCCATTGTGAAAGCACCTGACACCACTATCGGAAAAATTCCTATGCTGGCAGCCGCAGAACGTGATGAATTACTGACTACCTTAAATGCCACAGAGGTGGCCTTTGAAGGACTCGTTTCATTGCCGGAACTATTCACTACCCGCGCCGCACTTTGCCCAAATGAAATAGCAGTTGTTGCCGGGAAAGAAACACTTACTTACCAGGAATTGGATCTTCGTTCCACTCAATTGGCGCACTACCTGCAAAGCATAGGGGTAACAACCGGTACACTGGTGCCAATAAGTGTAGAGCGGTCGCTGAATATGATAGTGGGTGTATTGGGTATCCTCAAAGCCGGGGGAACCTACGTACCAATAGACCCGGAATATCCGGAAGCCCGTATCCGTTATATCCTCAACGATATCGACGGCAAGGTCATCGTGTCCAGCAGCGCCTGTGCACCCAAAATAGATCTGTATCCCGGTGCAACAATAGTAGAAATAGACACATACCAGGATTTGATAGTAAAAGAAAGTCAGGACAAGGTTACCTGGAAGATAACGCCCGCACCGTTGATGTATATTCTCTATACCTCGGGCACCACCGGTAATCCAAAAGGTGTAGAAATGCCGGCTACAGCAGCTATTAACCTGTTGTTCTGGCAACAAACCCAGTTCGACACACAACAACCCAAACGTATACTGCAATTTGCCAGCCTGAATTTCGATGTGAGCTTCCAGGAAATATTTTCTTCCTTATGCTTTGGTAATACCATCTACCTGGTAGATGAAAATACAAGGAGAGATACGGATGCTTTATTACGCCTGATAGACAGGGGAGGGATCAATTACCTGTTCCTGCCTTATGTGGTATTGAAAAGTATTGCGGAGTATGCAAAACTGGTGTCTCTATATCCTGCTTCATTGGAGGCTGTATTTACCGCGGGAGAACAACTGCGGCTGGATAATGACATCAAAGCGCTGCTGGATAATACCGGCGCAAAATTATATAACCACTACGGACCTACGGAAGCGCATGTGGTCACCTCTTATGAGGTGGAAGCCGCCGATTTTGAAACCAGGTTTTTACCACCAATAGGTAGGCCTATTGCGAACGTGGCGATGTACATCCTGGATGCTAACGGTGAACTTTGCGGTAGAGGTGTAATCGGAGAATTGTGTATCGGCGGGGTACAGGTGGCCAACGGGTATTTGCATCAGCCGGAACTGACGGCTAAAAAATTCATTCCGGACCCTTTCAGTAAAATACCGGGAGCCCGCCTTTATAGAACTGGTGATATTGGCCGGTGGTTGCCTGATGGGAATATAGAATGCCTGGGCAGACTGGACGACCAGGTGAAGATCCGCGGATACCGCGTGGAACTGGGAGAGGTGGAAAGTATTTTGCAGCAATGTAACGGAGTAAAGAAGTCTGTTGTATTAGCCAAAACAGATAGTAACGGCATGAAACGGCTGGTGGGCTATGTGGTGCCCGAAGAACATTTTAACCGGGATGAAATAACTGCTTTCCTAAAGAGCAGGTTACCGGATTATATGGTGCCTTCACTCCTGATCGGGATGGAAAATCTGCCGCTGACGGCCAATGGAAAAGTAAATAAAAAAGCACTTCCGGATCCTGCAGCAGATGAATTGCTGAGTGGAAAGTATGCAGCTCCCCGCAATGATACAGAAACAGCTATTGCCGCTATTTGGCAGGAATTATTGGGGGTACAACGGATAGGCATATACGATAATTTCTTTGAGTTGGGTGGACATTCCCTGCTGGTGGTCCGTGTAGTTTGGACAATCAGAAAAACATTACAGGTGGAAATCGCCAACCGGGAAATATTTGAGTTCCCTACAGTTGCCTCACTGGCAGCGGTACTGGATGAACGCAGAAAATGGGAACGGAGTAACGGGCAGGCGCTGTTGATGGATCCATCTGCCAGTCAGCATATTGTATTGCTGAATAAAGGACCGAGGAATTTCCCTGTATTCCTGTTGCCGGGCGCCATCGGGCTTTGTGATGCTTACGAACAGTTGTCGGCGGCATTGAATGATACCTGCGCGGTATATGGATTATATATGCAGGGAATATTTGAAGGGGAGCAACCCCTTGAGGATTTTGCCAGCATCGCCGCGCAGAATATTACGTGGATGAAACAAGTGCAGCCGGTTGGGCCGTATCGTTTTATGGGCCATTCTTTTGGAGGGTATATTGTACATGAAATGGTAAGGCAGTTGGAGGATAGTGGCGACAAAGTGGAATTTGCAGCTATACTTGATACTACGGCAGTGGTAAAACAGCGGGTGCAACAACAGGAACTGATAGGAGGCGAGGTATTTGAATCGCTGGTATGGATCTTTGAACAATACAAAATCATTTCCGTACCACATCCGGCATGGGTAGGGGATCTGGGCAAAGCCCTGGAAACAGTATCCGCCACCGAAGTGATTCCTTTTGTACTGGATTTCATTAAAGACAAGCTGAGTAATGACTATATAGAATTTGTATTACGGTTAACAGATGTTCACCGGTGTAACCTGTCGATGGATTATACCATCACCGGGAAAGTGAGCACGCCGTTGATAGTAGCGAAAGCGGCAGCCAACCAGTGGCGTGGAGCGGATGAACACCTGGGTTGGTCGGAATATGCAGAAACGGTAACAGGAACCATAGTGCCGGGGCATCACGGCTCCATGCTGGAAGAGGAAAATGTGCTGGTGTTGGCCGCATACCTGAAAGAACAGCTGGGGAAATTGCAGACTTCATAGGTATAGTAGTAATAGCAAAAAAAAGGCAGCATCGTTTTACACGGTGCTGCTTTTTTATTTTGGGAACTGTTGCTTTTATTGTGTGAACTGCATCTCACATAAATTCTTATACAGTCCGTAGTCAGTATTTACCAGTTCATGGTGCGTACCTTCTTCTACGATAGTACCTTTGTCGATAACAATGATTTTATCGGCCTGCCGGATGGTAGCCAGGCGATGTGCGATGATAATGGATGTGCGTCCTTCCATTAGTTTATTCAAGGCGTCCTGGACCAGTCTTTCTGATTCTGCATCCAGTGCGGAGGTAGCCTCATCGAGGATCAGGATACGGGGAGCTTTCAATACGGCGCGGGCAATGGCTACGCGCTGGCGCTGACCACCGGATAACTGCATGCCACGTTCACCTACTATCGTTTGTAGTCCGAGGGGAAGCCGTTCAATAAATTCCCAGGCATTTGCTTTTTTGGCGGCAGCAATGATCTCTGCTTCCGTAGCATCCTGCTTGCCGTAGGCAATGTTTTCACTAATGGTGCCTCCAAAAAGGAATACATCCTGCGGTACGGTGGCCATTTGTGAGCGGAGCGTTGACAACGGAAAATAATTATTTTCTTTCTTGTCGAAATAAATATGGCCACCCGAAGGATCGTACATGCGTAACAGTAAGGATACGATAGTGCTTTTGCCGGCGCCGCTGGGGCCTACCAGAGCTACTTTCTGGTTGGCGCTCACATCAAAAGACATTTTACTGAGTACGTGGGTATCATTTCTTCCCGGGTAGCGGAACGATACATTCCTGAAACTGATATCACCCTGCAGCACATGTTCGTTAGCGATACCAGTGACGGGTGATAAGGGCTCGGCAGGTTCATCCAGTATAGCAAAAAGATTTTCGGTAGCGCCGATACTTTTCTGAAGGGAAGCATATATTTCTGTGAGTCCGCCAATGGAACTGCCAATAAATACGGAGTACAGCACAAAGGAGAACAACTTTCCTGAGTCCATTCCGATGATAACACCTCTCCATATTACGGCTACCAATGCGCCAAAGATGCCCATAATAATGAAGGACGACAAAGCTGCCCGGTATTTCCCGCTTTGGATACCAATATTAGCTGCTTCGTTGGTGCATTCCCGGTAGCGCTTCATCTCGAGGAACTCGTTGGCAAAGGCTTTTACGCTGAATATTCCCTGTAAGGTTTCTTCTACTACGGTGCTGGAAGATGCTACCTGGTTCTGTGCTTTGCTGGAGAAGTTACGGATAGACCGTCCGAATATCACCGCAATAATAACCATCACCGGCAATATCGCCAGCATGAATATAGTCAGCTTGATAGACGTTAGCATCAGGAAGGTGAGCCCACCAACAATAATAATCAGCTGCCGGATAAATTCAGCCAATGTGGTAGTGAAGGTTTCCTGCAGTAGTGTGATGTCTGAAGATATCCTGCTATTGAGTTCTCCTACGCGTCGCGTAAGAAAGAAGTTCATAGGTAGTTGAATCAGGTGATTGTAAACCGTTTGCCGTAGCGTGGCCAATGCCCTTTCAGCGGCTTTTATAAACAGTGTAGTCCTGAAAAATGAGCCGACCGATTGCATAGTTAGCAGGCCTAATAATTCAAGACCAATTATATTGATGTTGGAACGCGTGTTTGCCTGTTTGCCTGCATCAATTAGCCGGCCAAGTACGTCAGGGAATGCCAGGCTTGCCAGGCTGGATAGTAAAAGGAACAACATACCTGCGGTAATGGTTGCCCAGTATGGTTGAAGGTATTTGAACAATCGCAGTGTTTTGGCAAACTTGTTTTTCTTGTTGCTGGTTAAGGAGGGCACAGTCATTGATAAATATTGGATGATGTAAAAGGGTTTACTGGAGCTGATGTAAGGGTATCTGCTGAATATGCGAAGCAGTAAAAGCCATACAGGATATGGTGCTTCGCAGCAGTTGGAAAGTTATGTATATTTTTTTTTCTGGCAATGGAATCAGGGAGATTTTATCATTAATATTAATTAATTATCACCACTGAAATTTTTTTCTCGTTGCCGCAATCGGATGCAATCTGCTGATACTTCCTGTTGTAAAGGGTTTCGGGAGATTTTTATTTTGATGATTGTAAACAGGTTATTAGTCTTCCTAAAAAAAAAGCACACGATACTGCAAGTGATTTTTTGTTGAATTGAATATGTTTGCTATTTTTGAATTATTAATGATCTGATGGGAAGTGTTTTTGTACAACGATAGATAGTTAATTGAATCCCTCGAATAGCCTGAAACCCTTAAATAACGTCAACGGTTAAGAAATAGATGAAGCCCGAGTAAGTACTATCCAGATAAATTCCATTATATAACAATTCTTTTTTTTGCCGTAACCCAGGTGTTTATTTAAACAGGTACATTGATTTTTTTTCAAATGATGTGGAAGATTTGCATCCACATTAGCGACAGCTTTAACCTTTCGTGAAATATATGTTTTTTACCGGAAGCCTGAAACATTGATCAGAAGGGGCTATCAGACGAAATGTGTCTCCGTATTGGTGTGTTCTTCCGAGGTATGCAAAATCCTGGTGGCGTAAAAAGTGATTAACCTTTTATCCGCAGGAACCTGATTTGTTGTTGCCAGCAATTTTCCAAAATGCATTTTTATTTGTTTGCTGCCGGGATATTCTTTCCGGCAACGGGATCACTTTATCAATATTGAAAAGCGCATTTGCCGCGCCGAAACTTTTATCCAATGGAGAAAATTAACCTTTTCTGCTTGCCGTTTGCCGGCGGAAGCAAATATTCATACCGGTTGTTTGAAGAGAATTTACCGTCTTTCCTCAACCTGGTACCGCTCGAGTACCCTGGGAGAGGGAGCCGGATGAGTGAGCCGCTTAAAGAAGATGTTGATCAGCTGGTACCTGATTTATACGCACAAATAGAAAGCCGGTTGGAACAATCTCCCTATGCTATCTATGGTCATAGCATGGGCGGGTTAATGGCGTATCTGCTGACCCGGAAAATTATTGAAAACGGTAAAACGCCGCCCCTGCACCTGTTTATTACAGGCACTCCCGGGCCTGCCGCTTCGTCGCGGACAGAACGGAAAAGGCATCTCATGGACAAGCAGACGTTTATAGAAGAAGTCAGAAGCCTGAATGGAAGCCCTGATGAAATACTGCAGAACAACGAGTTGCTGGAATATATTGAACCTATTTTGCGGGCAGATTTTAAAGTGTCGGAAAACTATAACTACCTGCGGGAAGGAATGCTTAATATACCCATGACCGTTATAACTGGTACCGGTGAAAATATGAAACAGGAGGAGATTCATTTATGGCAGAAAGAAACTAATATGACGGTCGACTTCAGACGTATGCCCGGTCATCACTTTTTTATATTTAAATACCCTTACGAAATAATTCAGATCATCGCTAAAAAGTTAGTTGTTCATTACAAATCATATCAATTATGAGTGAGAAAAAAGTATACCTCAAACCCAACGTGGTATTGGAACCATTGTACGACCGGTGGTATGCATGGAGTCACCTGATATCTCCGGCAACCGCTTCCATGAATACCATTGCAAGGCATCTTACCATCATGGATTCCTACCTGGATGATCCCAGTATACACGCAGAAGCAGTCCTGAATCCGAAAATGAAAGGAGGTCCCTTCATGGACTTTGGCGGAGGCCGGGTAGCAGAGGTGAAAGCATTGAAAGAAACTATTCTGAAACGCCAGGAAAAAGTGATCCAGTTTGCCCAGGCTGCCAAAGAATTGGATAAGATACTGGCAACAGAGTGTAAAGGTTTTGGACTGGAAACGGTGTATGAGAAAGTACCGGATATATTGAAAGGCTACGTGGAACTTTATTACGATCGCAACAATAATGCAGATTTTCGCTTTTTTGAATCCCTGCTGTATAAAAGCGAGTTTTATAACAAGAAAGCACAAAGCATTGCGCTGTGGATCACCAATAATGACCACAGACCGTTTTGCCTTAGTACGCCCCGGCTGGATGAACCAGATGTACTTCATCTGCCCATACCATTCGACCATGCCGGCATTGATGTACTCAGCCGCATGAAGAGAGGGGGTGGTTCATTAGCAGAGATTAAGAAAATACTGAACATTTCCGCAGACCAGGAAGCATTGTTTGATACTTTCTTCACGGAAACGCCCCCACCAGTGTATAAGAAATATACCGGCGACAAAATTCGTATGCGTTACTTCGGGCATGCCTGTATCCTCGTGGAAACAAAGGATGTGAGCATCCTGGTAGATCCGCTGATCAGCTACTACGGATACGACAGCGATATCGAACACTTCTCTGATGCTGATCTGCCGGATACTATTGATTATGTGCTGATTACTCATAATCACCAGGACCATATCCTGTTTGAAACATTACTGCCTTTGCGCCACAAAATTAAGAACCTGATCGTTCCGCGCACCTGCAGTGGTAAACTGGAAGATCCTGATCTGAAACTCATGTTTAAAAACATAGGCTTCAACAATGTGGTGGCAATAGATGAAATGGAAACCATCGAATTTATTGATACCACTATTACCGGCTTGCCATTTACCGGTGAACACAGCGACTTGAACATTCAAACCAAGTCCTGCTACCTGGTACAGATCAGCGGCTTCAAATTATTGTTCCTGGCAGATTCCAGGATTGTGGAGTCTGGTCTTTATAAGCATATACACCAGCAGATTGGAGATGTGGATGTCATGTTCCTGGGAATGGAATGTGATGGTGCACCGCTTACCTGGCTGTATGGCCCGCTGTTAACCAAAAAGATTACCAGGGATCAGGATGGAAGTCGTCGCCTGGCCGGATCTGATTGTACAAAAGGAATGGCGCTGGTCAATATCTTTAACCCGAAAGAGGCCTACGTATATGCGATGGGAATGGAGCCGTGGCTGGAATTCATCAGCAGTATTAAATATACCGATGAATCTAATCCCATTATTCAATCCAATAAGCTGGTAAAAGAGTGTGAGGCCCGGGGTATCATTGCAGAACGCCTGTATGGAGAAAAGGAACTGTTGTACGACCGGAAAGAAGTGTTGGCGGCTGAACTGCAGTAATACTAACCCCTGATTGTTTGCTCCCCGATTATTAGGTATAACCATTATTTGACCCAATGGATAAATTGATCTCATTGCAAATGCAGTGGGGCGGTTAGATCTATGTACCTGCACCTATCCACAGGTGCAGGTTTCCTCCTTTTTTACACCAAAAAATAGCATATGCTTAAGCAACTTGAAAAACTATCCGCTTTTATAGGGAATACTCCCCTGATGTCTCTGAGGAATACCAGAACCCCCTTATATGCCAAATTGGAGTACAACAATTTCTCTGGAAGCTCAAAAGACCGTGCCGGCTATAGTATCGTTTATAATGGGATCAAGTCGGGACGTATTAATGAAAACACCACCATCATCGCCTCCAGCTCTGGTAACCTTGCAATAGCAGTGGCTTCCATCTGTAAAATGCTCGACCTGAAATTTATTCCTGTGATCGATCCAAATATCAACAGTGCTTATGAGGAATTACTCAACCTGTTGTCCTATAAGGTGGTGAAAATTACAGAAAGAGATAGCACCGGCGGGTACCTGCTAACCCGTATAGAAACGGTAAATAAATTGCATGCTGCTACGGAAAATTCATTTATCGCCGATCAATATGGCGATCCGAATAATTATAAAGGATACTATGGCTTATCAGAAGAGATTCTTCGTTGCCCTGTGCCTGTTGAATATGTTTTCGTGGCAGTAAGCTCCAGTGGTGCTATTACAGGCATCTCCAAAAGTATTAAAGAAAAAAATCCTGATATCAAAATCATCGGGGTGGATGTGGAAGGTTCCGTGATTTTTAATGCCCCTCCTGTGAAGAGATATATTTCAGGTATCGGCGCCAGCCAGGTACCCCCTATTATAAAAAATGCCAGCATCGATGATGTGGTGATTGTATCGCAAACAGATATCATCAAAGGCTGTTTTGAGCTGCTGAATGAACAGGTGATTTTTGCCGGTGCTTCTTCCGGTGCCGTATACCTGGCAGCTAAAAACTATTTCAACGAAAAATCATATTTAATACCTCCTGTGTCATTGTTGATCTTTCCTGATAAAGGACATACTTACCTGGATACTATCTACAATAAGCAATGGGGAGAACAACTGGCAGCTAAATTAGAATCTGCTACCGTCGCTTAAAATATAAAAGAGTAAAACTATGCTATATCTCAACGCGGATCACATTCATGAAATAGGAATCAACTGGAAGGAGTTAACCAGTGTTATTGCCAACGCTACTGCAGCACTTCATGAAAATGACTATTCCCAACCGATTAAGCCCTATCTCCGTTATGGTGATCCGAAAAACAGGATTATTGCTATGCCGGCATACGTAGGCGGGGAGCTACCCCTGGCTGGTATTAAATGGATCGCCAGTTTTCCTGACAATATTTACAAGAACAAGTTACGGGCACATTCGGTGACTATTTTGAATGAACATGATTCGGGAATACCGCTTTGTATTATCAATACTGCTGCCATAAGCGGGATCCGCACTGCTGCAGTTTCCGGTGTTGTACTACAGCGATTCCTGGCTACCCGGAATACAAACCAGGAGTTTACAGTAGGTATTACCGGGTTTGGCCCGATAGGACGAATGCACCTGAAAATGGTATCCGATATATTAGGTAACCGTATAGGTAAAGTGTTATTGTATGATATCAATGGGGTAGACCTGTCGCAGGTGGACCCGGTGTTGAGAAGCAAAATAACAGTAGTGGATTCCTGGCAGGACAGCTATAAAGTGGCAGATATTTTTATCACCTGTACGGTATCTGCTGCCCCATATGTAGATCTGCCCCCGGTAAAATCTTCTCTTCAGCTCAATGTTTCTTTACGTGATTATAAAGTAGAAATGATCAGGCATATGGATGTAGTGATTGTAGATGACTGGGAAGAAGTGTGCCGGCAGAATACAGATATAGAAAACATGCATAAGGTAATGGGATTGGAAAAAAGTGATACCCTGTCTATTTCGGATATTGTTTGTAAGGATGTATTGAAAGAAAAGGACGATGCTGTAGTAATGTTTAACCCAATGGGCATGGCTATTTTTGATATCGCCATAGGGGGATATTATTACCACGAAGCGATTAGAAAGAATATTGGCGTAGTGATGCCGGATTAATTGCGTGTTTTCAAAACAGATCATAGCATTGCTTAATCATATCTTCTCCATCAATTTAACTATTAGAATAACACACCTGTTAAACACTCAATTCTTTATTTACCCTTAATCATTATTCATGAAAATTTCTTATTTATTTGCAGCGGGTATTTTCTTTTCAGCATTTGTTTCCTGTAGCAGACCGGAAACAACGCTGATTAGTACACCTGCGGATAGCAACCCACAGGAAGTAATACCAAAATCTGCGATCAATGCCACGGTCAACGAACAACTGCGCAAAACCGGCCGCTTCGACTGGAAAGTAGTAAGCGATAATGTGGCCTGGAGTGCACTGGTACAAGGCGATAGCATTTTATCTGTTGGATACCAGCCTGCTGACGTACAGAATGTTGGTCAAACGATTGATAAAATCGATATCCGCAGCCAGAGCTGGGATGCCGCCAGGCAACAGGTATTAAGCATTATTGCTGAAAAGGAAAAACAAACAGGTAAGTTAGCAGAAAACCTGGTTACTTACCAGTCTCAGAAGCTGCCTGTTTTTTATGTGAAAGCAAGCCGCCTGGCAACCATAAAAGCACTGCGGGCATCAAAGCTGGTGCGTTATGTGGAGCCGGTAGGTTATGGAAAGTATATGAATACGAATAGCGGAGGTACCGCCATATCTACACCCCACACAGAATCAGGGTTTCTCACTTTCGGATGTGATGATAATCTGCCTAAAACTAATCTTGTAGCCGGTGTTGACTATATAAACATCACGCCTGGTGCCAAACAATCCTGGAACTATGCTTATCATCATATTCCCGAAGCATGGACCAAATCTACCGGCAGTAATGTAAAAGTGATGCTGATAGACACTGGTGTAAGTCCGGACCAGGCTAACCTGGGAAGCGCTTTCAACCAGGGTGCTTCAACCGGCAGGACCATAGAAAAAATAGCTACTTTCCCTGGCGGCACACCTGCTGATGTATGTGGTCACGGTACTAAAATGGCCGGTGTGATTGCTGCACCAAGAGGAGTGAGCGGCAGCAGTGCAGGTATTGCTTATAACAGTAACCTGATAACAGTACATGCGGCAGAAAATGTAATCATCCTGTCTACTGAAACAGTACAGGGCGTGGGTGATGCGTACGTAGCAGGTGGTGATAATGCCGATGTGAAAATCATCAGCATGAGCCTGGGAACACTCTTTGCTTTTGGCCACATTACCGATGGTATCAACTATGCATACAATAAAGGCAAGCTGATGTTCTGTGCCGCAGGTACTACCACCGCAGGACTGGGTTCAGCAATTGGCGTAGTGTATCCTGCTTATTTGCCACAGGTGCAGGCTGTAACAGGTGTAACCGATAACGGTATCACCCCTTGCGAAGATTGCCACACCGGAGCAGAGGTAGCTTTTGACATCATCATGGAAAAATCCGGCACCGGCGTTAACCCACTTACCACTACTGCAACCGGCAATGCGCCTAATACAGTGGGAGGATCTTCAGTGGCTACAGCTAGTTGTTCGGCTATTGCAGCCCTGGTATGGAGCAAGTATCCTACTTATCCGAGAGATAGTATTGTAGCCAGGATGAAGCGCGCTTCCAGCAATTATCCTAATAGGAATGGTACCCTGGGATGGGGCGTTGTGAATGCTGACCTGGCTGTTGGCAATTAATAGTCTATTCTTTTGTTTCTTGGTGGAGATGGAACATAAGGACGCACCCCGGCATCGGATCGGGGGCGTACTTATTGTTATAATAAAATAGTCCATTGGTCTTTATAGCCGAAATTATTTTGTTCGCAATGTATATCCAGCAGACGGCTCCGGTTATTTATTATACTTATTATAATACGCCATTGCCAGCGGCACATTTTTCCTGGTTGCTGAAGATGCTGCCGGAACAAATGAGAGAGAAAATCTGCAAATTCAGAAGATGGGAAGACGCACATGCGAGCCTCCTGGGCAGATTATTGTTATTGCAGGCACTGGCGAAGGCGAATTGTGAGCAGGCAATTAACAATATCGCCTATACGAATTATGGCCGCCCATATATTCCTGGTATGCCGGATTTTAGTATTTCGCATTCCGGTCACCTGGTGGTTTGTGCCGTAGGTGCTACCGGCCGGATAGGCATTGATGTAGAAATGCACGCGCCTATCCAGGTCGCTGAATATTGTAACCAGTTTTCTGCAGAAGAATGGTGTAACATTCAACACGCTGGTGATCCGGAATTAGTCTTTTATAAATACTGGACAAAAAAGGAAGCGATTCTTAAAGCAGATGGAAGAGGTATTAGTTTATCATTATCCTCCCTTCATGTGGCAGAGAATGAGATAGCTTGTCTGGATGGCCGTAAGTGGTATGTGAATACCGTGGATGTTTTCGAAAATTATAGTTGTCATTTCGGATCGGATATCAAACATCATCAATATGCGCTCATGAAGGTTGATTTTGTGGGAGCAAAAATGCCGGTATAAATAATCAGCTGATTTTACGACTGCATTTATATTTCACCGGATTTTACTTCCTGGATAATGATGGGCCGGTATTATTTTTAATAATTATTTTTTATTGGTTTTATTTTGATGGATAAAATTATTATCACTAGTTTCATGTACCTAAAACTGATATCCGTGCCGTTTATTGTTTGATCAAACAATACTTGAAGTATGTTTTAACATTTAAAATATAAACCCTCAGAAAAACGACCCTCTTACTATTTATGAAGAACTGTTAATGCTATCCAAAAACCTTGTGTTGAATTATATGTGGCTCGTATAATTAACCCAATGTTGCTTTTAATGAGTTGAAATTTTAAAGAATGTGCCGGAAACCACTCACATTGTCGACCGCTGTATCTCATCTATAGCAGCAGTATCTCATTACGCTGTTATTTAGACCCGACAGGTATCTGTACATCTTTGTTAACTATTATCTACAAAACTGTTATTTGAAACTTTTCCGTATGAACACCCCCATTTCCGGATGGTATGTTATTTATACCAGGCCAAGACATGAGAAGAAAGTTGCTGTCCAGTTATCGCAGGCAAATATTGTGTTTTTTTTACCTACACTGAAGACACTCCGCGTATACAAGGACAGGAAGAGAAATATTGACGCACCACTTTTTCCGTCGTATATTTTCATTTATGTAAATGACCTGGATGAATATTACAGGGCATTAAGCATCAATGGGACGCTTTACTATGTGCGGTCGGGAGATAAAGTAGCGAAAGTAAGCGAAACCGTGATCCATAATATCCGTTTATTACTGGCAGAAGGAAATGACCAGGATATAGAGGTATCCGATGCTTATTTCCGGCCGGGAAAACAGGTGTTGATCAAAGACGGTATAATGACCGGGCTTTACGGAGAAATTGTAGAGTTCAAAGGAACCCGGAAAATTTTGATAAGGATCACGCTGATGCGGCGGAATATCCTGGTAACGTTGCCTTGCAATGACCTGGTAGCTGATCCTGTATGAATGGGCCCCGATGCATGTATTTATTCCTACTTATAATGATGGTGGCGATTTTCCCTTTACCGGGAACTGATCGCCACCAATAAACTATTTCCTATCCTGCAGATAATAGCAGTTTATAACCAATGCCTCTCAGGTTCATGATACTGATATTTTTCTCAGCAGAAAGTCGTTTCCTGATTTGTGTGAGATGAACATCCATGCTACGTGAAGTATAATAGTCATCATTGCCCCAGATCTTCTGCAGCAGTACACTGCGTTCCACAATCTGGTTAACATTCAGTACCAGGATCTCCAGCAGGATGGTTTCCTTGTAAGAGAGGATGAACCTGTTGGTGGAAGTGATCAGTGTTTGATGTGTGGTATCCAGCGTACAGGCTCCGAAATGATAGATCTCCCTTTTGGAGGTAACCTCATTGTTGTTGAATCTCGTCAGCAGGGCATCAATCCTGATTAAAAGCTCATCGATGCTGAAGGGCTTTCTGAGATAATCATTTCCTCCATGCCTGAACCCTTTCACAATATCTTCCGTTTGTACTTTGGCACTAAGGAAGATAATAGGGATTTCTTTCGTCAGGCCTCTTACCTGTCCCGCCAGGTCATATCCATTAATTCCTGGCAGCATTACATCCAGTAAGCAAAGATCAGGCTGCCAGGCGGTAAATTGCTCAAAAAAGACCGCGCCACTGTCTATATGCAATACGTCATAACCGCCTGTTTTTAATCCGTCGCAGACAATTTTAGCCAGAAATGGTTCGTCTTCTGCATACATTATTTTATATTTCCTCATACAGCGGGAATTGAATGATAAATGTGCTTCCGTATCCTTTATTGCTTTGTACCTTAATAGTAGCCCCGTGTTGTTGTAATATCTCCTTCACATAATGTAAGCCCAGGCCGCTTCCCTTGGTGTTATGGACGTCGAAGTCAGGTATCCGGAAGAATCGTTCAAATATTTTTTTATGGTAGATGGGGGCAATACCAATTCCATTATCTTTTACAGATATCACCACGCGGCTATCTTTTGTTTTGCAGGTGATATGGATCTGCGGCGCCTCTTCGGTATATTTAAGTGCATTATCCAGTACATTTACGAATACATTCCCCAGGTGTATGCGGTCGCCCATTACTATGATGGGTTGCTGACAGGGGTCGAAATGAATAGTCGCCTTTTTTTTCTGGCGTAAGAGCGCTAAAGAATTGATCACATGCTGTATCAACAGTGGCAGATCAACAGGCTCAATGTGAAGTGTAAGTGCAGTTCCCTCCTCCGGCTTTAGGTTTAATATTTTTTCTATCATGAAGTTAAGCCGTTCTAACTCCATCTGGCTCATATGTATATACTCATAGAGCTGTTCCGGGTTATTTTCCATTTTATATTTAACAATAGACTCCAGTGCAACGGATATCGTGGCAACGGGTGTTTTAAATTCATGGGTCATATTACTGATAAAACCGAGTCGTTCCTGTGAAAATAGCTGCTGCAGGCGGATGAAGCGAAGCAGGAAGTAAAATGCAAAGGAAATGATAAGCGTTGTAATGAGATTGGAAAGCAGGAAATACCTGAGCAGATACCAGACCGGCATGCTGAGAGAAGGGATGAAGAGCCGGTATTTGGCGAAATGATGTAAGTTGTATGAATAACTATTGCTCCGGAAATCAGCGTTTTTAACCGGATTGTTTTGCGGGTAGCCAGGTAGCAATGTATCCTTTCCATAACTGTATAAAGCATAGGTGGAAGAGGAAATGTTAGCCGTAGCGCTCAGCTTTTCCCGTATCAGGGAATCCATGAAATGGAGTGACTCCACATCCTGTGGGCTCTGGAACGCCTGCTCCTGGAAGTTTTCCCGTTTATTGGATGCCGGCTCCTGGTGCGACTTCAACTTGAACCGGAGACTGAATTCTATGGAGTCGGGAGTAATATCGTAGTCGAAACTACTTCTTAGGCCTCCGATTTTACTATTATCAAAGGCATTTCTAAGCTGCCCCCATTGCGGCGAAAGTAGGAATTGCCGAAAGCTTTCGTTGGCAATATTACTGCCTCCCAGCGATTGATATATAGATATTAATGACGCCTCGTTTACAATGTTCTCCAGTTGTTGTTTCAATTGTTTTTTCTGGGAATGAAAAGTAGTGTGAATCCATAGAGCCTGGAACGTACAGCATAATAGCATACAAATCGCTACGAAATGATAAATGTACTTTGGTTGATAAAGGCGCATATTATCGCAGGTAAAACAGGGTATTTAAAAATCGTTGAGATAGATCGGGCAATGGACCTGTCGGTATATCCGGGTTAACACGTCTGATCTGCTTCGTCCTTAAAAATAGTAAATTTTCATCATTCAGGGAGCTGTATACTTAACTCTATTTAACAAATCTTAACACCCCTTAAGATTTAAAAATAATAGGTTCGAAGAAATTAAGCGGAATGCTGAAAGCCCTTGCTATCCTATTCTCCCTGGTGTACCCTTTTATGCTTTGTGCGCAGCACAATGTGAAAGGAAGGGTGTTATGTGGGGAACAGCCGTTATCCTTAGCCAGCATCAGCGTTCGAGACAGTGTTCAGATAATAGCTACCCGGTTATCTGAGCAGGATGGCACTTTTTTGTTATCGCTTCCTGCAGGAAAGTACCAGTTGGAAGTCAGCCTGATTGGATATAAAATATACACTACCAGTGTAACGATACCGGCTCCCGCCGACTTACTGGTTGTAATGGAGCAAGAGAGCCGCCAGCTTTCTGCAGTTAGCATTTCAGGATCAAAGCCACTAATAGAGCGGAAACTGGACCGTATTATATTTAATGTTCCCAATAGTATCATGGCCAGCGGAGGATCTGCCTGGGAGGCCCTGGCAAAGGCGCCGGGGGTAAGAACTACCACCGGCGGGAATGTTACTGCTATGGGCAAAGGAGCCGTGATTTATATAAATAACAGGATACTACGCTTATCCGGGGAAGACCTGGTCTCCTTCCTGCAGGGGCAAAATGCCGATAATATACAGCGAATAGAAGTGATTGTAAATCCTCCTGCATCTTACGACGCACAGGGGGGAGCGGTGATTAATATTGTCACAAAGAAAATATTGGCGGGTGGTCTCAATGCAGTGATTTCAGGCGGTATTACACAATCGGCCCTTACAGGAGGGCGCCTGGGAAGTAATTTCAACTACCGGAAAGGGAAGTGGAATGTGTATGGAGGCCTGGCTGGAAACATCAGCAGGAAAGATTACCGGGAGGATAATTACATTGTTTTTGGATTGCCGGACAGCTATTCATATTGGAAAGGAGTGAAAGAGGGGCAGCGACGCGGAGAAACGGTGGCCTATAAACTGGGAGCTGATTTCGCTGTGAATAGCCGCCATGTAGTAGGCTTTATGCTCGATGGAGCCACCGGCAACAGGGAGCGGCCGATAAACATACGAACGGATGTTTATCAACCCGATATTAAGGGGATAGATTCATTGCTCACCACACACAATACTACCGGCAGTACCATCAACCAGCAGTCTGTTAACTTTAACTACAGCGGATCGCTGGATACCGGCGGAACGAAAACAATTAATGTGGACGTTGATATTTCCCCTTTTCGCAACCGGAAAAACCAGGATATAGATTTTGCCTCCTATAAACCGGAAAGCAGCAGGCCTGTGTACAGGGAGGTTAACAATACCCGGTCACTACAGGATATCAGCATTTTATCCGGCCGCATAGATTATTCGCAGCAGTGGAATAAAGACTGGCGTTTTGAAACAGGCATTAAGTATAACCGGACATTTAACAAAAGTGATCTTCGTTTTTATAACCTGGACAACAACATCCCCCACTATGATACCCTGAAAAGCAGTGAGTTTCACTATACCGAGAAAAACCTCGCGTTATATGTGAATATGCAGGGTGCTATTGGTAAGCTATCTGTAGAAACCGGCCTTAGAGGAGAGTATACGTGGACAACCGGTTACCTGGTCACAAAAGACCTGTTGAATGAACGTAATTATTTCAAGCTATTTCCTACTGTTTTTATTACCTATGCCATCAATGATAAGCATGAGGTGAATGCATACTACGGCAGGCGGATAAACCGGCCGGATTACTGGCGGTTAAATCCATTCAGGTATTACACCAGCCCATATACCTACCTGGAAGGGAATCCATACCTGAGGCCGGCGTTTGTTAACGAAATAGAATTAGGATATTCCTTCAAAAAACATATCAGCATTACGCTTTTTTATAACGATACAAGAGACTATTTCAGTAATATATCTATACAGGACAATACCCAACATATTTTTTATGATACACAGCGGAATCTCAACCAAAGTCTTGAAACCGGCATGCATGCCACCATTCCTTATACCCCTTTCAGCTGGTGGGAAATAAATGCTTTTTTACAAGCTTCTTATAAAAAGGAAAAATCAGGTTTCCTGGATAGTAAATATAACTACAGCACCTGGTTTGCCTATGTAAATCTCACGCAGGCATTTACAATTTCCCGGAAGGCGGGCTGGAAGGGAGAAATTACTACCTGGTATGCATCGCCTGGTATACAGGGAATTTACCGGATAGCCGCTAACTATGATGTTAGCTTTGGTGTACGAAAAATGTTATGGGGCGGAAAAGGAAGTGTTCAGCTTTCAGTAGCTGATATTTTCTATAGTAATTTTTCCAGGATTGACGTTGATTACGAAAACCAACGGAACGGATTCAGGGAGAAAACAGATACGCGCGCTGTAACACTTAACTTTAATTATAAAATAGGAAATAAAAAGATTGCCGCTACACGTAGCAGAAAAACATCCAATGAGGACGAAAAAAAACGCGCCACCAATTAACGCGGAACCCACTTTGTTAGGCCCGGATTATTTAGAGCACAACGATGATAAACCCAAAGTATCTGAAATTAACCGTTAAACCCTTAATGCTATGCACTGTATTATTATTGCGAAGAATGGCGCGTCTTATGCCGGTATTTTTACTGAATATCTTATGGAGAAAGGGTTGGCCCGTGTTACAGTAACTTCTCCCGCCGTTGGGGAGGTGAGAAGAGAATTGACGAAAATGGTTTACCATTATGCATTAATAGACCTGGAAGATGATGGAATAGACGGTTTGGAGGTAGCCAGGATCATCAAGAAGACCTCTCCCCGTACGCATTGCCTGATCCGGATTCAGCCGGACGACTTCAAGCTTGATTTTCTCATTCATTTTGATATCAGCGGATATCTTTCTCCCAATTGTTCGCTGAAAGAACTGATGCAATGTTTTGAACTGCTGAATGAAGGTTACCGCTTTATGAGCGGGGATATTCGTGAAAAATTATCACGGATAGAAAGTGTCAGCGCAAAAGATTTTTCTGATAACAGCCTCACGAAACAGGAGAACAGAATACTTAACCTGGTAATGAAAGGTAAGAGTACCGGTGAAATTGCCAGGGAGCTTTTTTTAAGCATTAATACCATTAATAATCACAAAACACGGATCAGGAATAAATTGAATCTTCAAAGTAACCGTCAGTTAGTAGCTTATGTGATGCAGTGGAGAAATCGTGTTCATCAAAATGCTTGTTAGCAGAATTCTGCTAAGAGAGGCTTCAGTTAGATCATTTACTGCTATTGACTTGTAGCATGTGTTCGTCTAAATTGTGAGAACATTTCTGAGGCCTCAAATTGCATTTTTTCAACTAATTAAATCCTACAAAAAATGGAAAAGAAAATTAAATTCAACGCAAATCAGGCGCAACTGATCGCCAAATCTATCGATGCTTTCAAAAACGAAACAGTTAAGAAAGTAGCTAAATCTTATTTCGGAGGTAATGTTCCTTCTCACTCTAAAGGAACTTATTCTCAGAGCTATAGCAGAAGCGCTGTTGAAGAACCAGCTTCTATTTAATAATAGCCTGATTACAATAAAAGCCCGTAAGGAATTTTCCTGGGGCTTTTATTTCTTATCCCTCTAATAACCTCATATTGAATTTAACCTTATGACAATGCTGAAATGTAATACGCTCGTACTGAAAGTAGCCAGCAGATGTAATCTTAACTGCACCTACTGCTATATGTATAACATGGGTGACAGTACCTACAGGAATCAACCAAAAGTGATGAGTGATAAAGTGGTGGAGTCACTGCTGGAGAGAGTAAGGAATCATTGTCAGCAATACGGGGTAGCGTCATTTAATTTCGCTTTTCATGGAGGGGAACCATTGTTGGCAGGGAAAGAATTCTTTATCCGGTTTATCAGTAAAGCAAATGCCATGTTAGCCGGTGTGGCAACAATTACCTACCTGGTGCAAACGAATGGTACATTACTGACCCGTGAATGGTGTGAGTTTTTCGACACCTGGGGCGTTCAGATAGGTGTGAGCCTGGATGGAACTCCCGAAGCCAATGATCAATATAGAATTGATCATGCAGGCAGAGGGTCCTATCGTCAAATTATTGCAGGACTGAAATTGGCGCAGCAATACACCGTCAAAAACAGTCAGCCAGGCGTTTTATCCGTTGTTAATATAGATGCAGATCCCCTCGATATTTATACGCATTTTAAAGAAATTGGTGTGAACAATATCAGTTTTCTTTTACCGGATTCTAATTTTGATAAACTACCGCCCGCTCCGGCTGCTGGAAGCCCTTTTTCAGGTGATACGCCTTATGCCGACTGGATGATCCGGCTTTTCGATGCCTGGTTTTTTGATGATAAAAGCCGGTTGACCATTCAATATTTCCGGAAAATTATACATGTCATTTTAGGAAGGGAAGTAGTGTCTGAATTGGTGGGTACGGCTAATAATGAAGTATTGGTGATAGAAACAGATGGCAGTATAGAACCGCTGGATGTATTGAAAATCTGTGGAGAAGGATTTACGAAAAACAATGCCAACGTTTTGTCCCATGAATTAACGGAGGCCCTGAATACGCCCCTGGCAAACCTGTATCAGTTAAGTCATACGAAGATCTGCGCAAAGTGTGCTGCCTGCCCTGTAAGTGAAATCTGTGGAGGCGGATACCTGCCACATCGCTACAGTTCTGCCAATGGTTTTAATAATCCTTCAGTTTATTGCAATGATTTGCTGAAGTTGATCATACATATTCAGAACAGGGTGATCAGCCAGTTGCCCCAGGACTTGCTGGAGGAAGCCGGTGTAACAATGCTCACCTATGAGGAGGCATTGCAAATACTGGAAGAAGCAGCAACCGGCGGTGAAGGATCCCGGTTTGCTGAAGAACTGGAAGCATATTGACCTGCTATTAATGATATAAAATTTACTGATATGGTCGGCACATATAATGATAGCGGAATATATACCGTATTAACTCCTTTTCAATTTAATAAAGGTGATAACCTGCCGTTTTATAAGAATGTGTTATCCATTTTTACTACTATTTTAAAGAGGAATTTTGAGGCGTTGATGGCGGGTGCAAATTTATATCGCGCCGATGATACGAGGCAGTTGGCCAGTCAGCTGAATGACCCCAACCTGGTGGAATACCTGCTGCAACCGGAAGTATCTCACCGGTTGTTATTTGACCATGAGCAACTGGCCGGCGCAGATGATTTCTTTCTGCTTACTTTATCGGCCCACCTGGCAAAGAAAACGGGTAAGTATGATAGCGCCCTGGGTAGCCGTATCTGGTCTGCCAACGGTGATTTTCTCATCTCTTCTGAAGAGGATACCGGAAACTACGAAACATATGAAGCGCCCCGCGTAGCCGGGCGTGTACCGATAGATTTTTTTAGCCCCTGCTGCCTGGGATTGTCTGCTGAAGAAATTCAGGAAGGACAGCATACATTATTTGACCTGTATAGCATAGAAGAAGCAGAGCAAATCTTTACCCACCTGGAAGATGCGGTGTTGCCGTTGGCAGATAACAGCAATTTTCATGAGTTGATTTGCCTGTTCAATAATGTACTCATGGTAAAAAAGCAGCAGAACCCTAACGGAAAAAAACCATTCATATCGGGTTCAGATGGCTACTATATTGGCAGAACGCACGTGATGAATCCGGATGTAGTGAGTGCAGAACCTATTGCGGAAATGTTTGTTCATGAAGCTATTCATTCCGTATTGTATATGCTGGAAGAACATGGACCCTGGATGCCTGGTGTTGCAGATGCTCATCGTATAGGTATAAGCGTGCCTTCCAACTGGTCAGGTAACCGTTTGAGTATCCGGAGCTACTTTCAGGCCGTGTTTGTATGGTTTGGGATCTGGAATCTCTGGCGGTATGCCCGGGAAAATAACCTGTATAACCAGGAATGGATAAAGAAAAGATTACAGTTTGTAACCAACGGTTTTGCTACACTGAACCTGGATGATATCCGGAAAAAGTATGACATCCGTTTGCCGGATGAAACAGTGGATGCGGTACTGGCCGCAAAGAAAATTGTATTGGAAGGGTAGTAACTATTAAACAAACGTACTTTGTGGTTCGATAAATTTCATTTTATACAACAGCATGATCATGCCGATTGCGGACCTGCTTGTCTGGCGATGGTTTGCCATTTTTATGGCCGCCCGGTAAGCCTGCAACAAATTAAAGGAACTACCGCATTAACGAGGCAGGGGATGTCGTTGGAAAGTTTATCCAACAAGTCAGTTGAATTGGGCTTCAGATCACTGAGTGTACAAACCACCTTCTCTAAGCTGGCTTCCAATGCGCCGTTGCCAGCTATTGTACATTGGGAAGAGAATCACTTTGTAGTGATCTACAGGATTACTGCAACGCATGTTTTTATTGCGGATCCCGGAAAAGGAAAATTAAAACTCTCCCATGCCAGGTTTATGGATGGCTGGATATCCAGGGAAGAAGAAGATAATACGGGCGTAGTGTTGCTGCTGGAGCCTGCCGCGGAGTTCTTTCATGCAGATGCAAAGCTGGAAGCTAAGGCTGGCACCGTACTGCCATTTATTACTGGTTACCTGAAAAGCTACCGGCTCAATATACTGCAAATCTTATTCGGGTTGTTCCTGGGAAGTTTGATCCAGCTACTGGTGCCCTTCCTGACACAATCTATCGTGGATAAAGGGATTGGTTATTCAGACAGCGCTTTTATATACGCCATCCTGGCGATCCAGTTGGTATTGTATCTGAGCGCTACAGGGATTGAGTTTATGCGAACCTGGGTGTTCATGCATCTGAGCACCAGGATCAATGTATTGATTATATCCGATTTCCTGGCGAAGTTAATGCGGCTGCCGGTGGGCTTTTTCGACTCAAAGATCATTGGAGATCTTACCCAGCGTATTAACGATCATAAGCGTATTGAACAATTTATCACGGATACATTGGTCAAGAGCCTGTTCTCTATTTTCACCCTGCTGGTATTTGCCGGTATCCTGCTTTATTTCAGCCTGCCCGTTTTTTTCATTTTCGTTAGCGGAACCATACTTCAACTTTCGTGGATTTTTTTCTTTCTCGGGAAACTGAAATTGTTGGACTATGAATCTTTTGCATTACTGGCAAAAGATAATAGCAAAGTCCTGGAAATCATTACTGGTATGCAGGAGATAAAGTTCAACAACCTGGAAGAAGAGAAGAAGAATGAATGGCAGGAAATACAATCTTCTCTTTTCGGTGTGAGCCTCGCAAAGCTGAGGACTAACCAGGTAGAACAAGGAGGAACGCGTTTCATTGGCTATCTGCAGATCATCCTCATTGTATTTTTCTCGGCGCTGGCAGCTTTGCACCATGAAATGACGCTGGGTACCATGATGTCTGTGTTATTTATTACAGGCCAGCTAAATGCGCCTGTTACACAACTGATCAATTTTATCCTGTCGGCCCAGATGGCAAGGATTAGTATGAGCCGTCTGGCAGAGGTACATCAGCATGGGGAAGAGGAAGTGGCCGGCGCGTATAAACTGGAGACACTACCGGAAGCACATTCTCTTGAATTAACGGACGTGCGTTTCAGTTATACAGAAGGAGTAGAGGTGCTCCGGGGCATCAATGTTCATATACCCGAAAATAGGATTACGGCAATTGTTGGGTTGAGTGGCAGTGGAAAAACCACTTTAATCAGGTTATTGCTGAAATATTACACGCATTTTTCGGGACAGATTAAGGTAGGCGATGTTCCGTTGCAGGATGTACGGAATGCTTGCTGGAGAAGCCAGTGCGGAGCTGTGTTACAGGATAGTTTTATATTCTCGGATTCCATTGCCTATAATATTACACTTCAGCGGGAACCCGACCCGGAGCGACTTTTAAACGCAGCGGTAGCGGCCAATATTTACGAATTTATTATGTCATTGCCGCTTCAATATAATACGAGGATAGGACAGGAAGGATTTGGCATCAGTCATGGCCAAAAGCAAAGGATACTAATTGCCAGGGCAATTTACAAGAATCCCCGGCTGATATTTTTTGACGAAGCAACCAATTCATTAGATGCCAAAAATGAATTTATTATCATGCAAAATCTGCAGCATTTTTTCAAAGGACGTACCGTGGTGATTGTAGCTCACCGTTTAAGTACGGTCAGAAATGCTGACCAGATCATTGTACTGGAGCAGGGGAAAATTGTAGAATCAGGTACGCACTACGAGTTAATGGCATCAGAAGGCAGTTATTATTCGCTGGTGAAAAACCAGGTAGAACTGGGGGCCAGGGATGTTTTACAAACAGAAATATGAAAAGTACCGTTATTCATACTAATTATCCTCCGCAAAGTGCGGAAGCATCAGTCACAAATCTGTCGAAGGCAACAACAACGGGCTTTTCGAAGCCATTCCCCGGTTGGATTAATCGCTGGACTATTTTATTACTGGGTGCTTTTTTCCTGTTGCCATTAACATTGCTGCTACTGGTTAGGCAACCGGTGTATACAAAGATCCCCTTCTCTGTAGCAGGTAGTATTGGAAAATCAGGTATCACATTGACGGTAAGCAGTGTCATAGCAGCACACAACATCGCCGGCGACCGGGTTATTTTGTTAACAGATGCCAATGGCTACCAGTCTGCGGCACGGTATGCAGGCTATCTTTCGGCAATAGAGCCATTGAACATAAAGGAATGCCGGCTCCGCATCATGCCCGTGGATGGAAAGATGGAGGAAGTGTTGGCTAATGGCCCACATATGATCACAGGGCAGGCTATATTAAAATCTACCTATGTATCTATTTTAGGGAAGATATTTTATCGCGAATCACAGGCTCAATGATTCCGGATGCCCATAGGGTTTCATCAGGCTGGCGCAGGGTATAGGTACCATAAATGTTTGCCTCAAAAGCAGAATTGATATTATCTTTACCCCTATGTACGAGCAAATAGATCAATTCGCCGATAAGTGTATCCAGCTCACGCCGGAAGAGCGTGCCTATTTTCATTCGCTGCTAAAATTAAAACGTATCCGTAAACGCACTTTCCTGCTACAGGAAGGGGAGGTATGCGATTTTGAAGCCTTCATCGTGAAAGGCTGTGTAAGAACCTATTTCCTGAGTGAGGATGGCACAGAAACCATTCTATCCTTCGCCATAGAAAACTGGTGGGTAAGTGATTTGTATAGCTTTACAGATCAAACCCCCTCGAATATGTTTATTGAAACACTGGAGGATTCAGAGTTGCTGATGATCGATTATAAAAGTAAGACGGCTTTATTTGAGAAAGTCCCCAAGTTCGAAAGGCTGTTTCGTTTGCTGGTACAGCGTTCCCTGTTTTCCTTGCAACGCCGCTTCCATAGCCTCGTATCGCAGACCGCTGAGCAGCGGTATATCGCTTTTACAGAAAAGTACCCGGAAATAGTACAACGTGTACCACAACATCAGATCGCCCGCTACCTGGGCGTGTCACCGGAGTTTTTAAGCAAGGTACGCGGTGCTATGCATAAAAAAAAGTAAGTCCTTATGGACTTACTTAAACACCAGTTTATTGGCCTGGCTGATTTCTTCACCGGTAATGGTATGCCCCATGTTAGGGTAGATGGTGGCAGTCACATTTGCGCCCATTGATTGCAGGATAGCTTCGGATTCATGTACCCGGGAAACAGGTACGTGGAAGTCTGGATCGCTGCTACCGATATATACCGGGGTCTGGTTAAAATTCCCTTTATAATTTGCTGTATATATTTTGTCCCCGATTAAGCCGCCGGTAAAGGCTACAATGCCACCATACTGTGCGGCGTTACGGGTGGTAAATTCCAGTGTCAAGCAGGCGCCCTGCGAAAATCCCAGGAAGTAAATATTTTCCCTGGAGATGCCTGCGGCTAATACATCGTCTACCACCTGTGTGAGCAGTTGCAGGGCACCGGTCAGGTAAGGTTCATTTTGTGATGGTGGCGCCAGGAACGATTGTGGATACCAGGTATTCCCGGTAGCCTGTGGCGCTACAATCGCAAAGTCAGCTACGTTGAGATGCGGTGCCAGCGAAATGATATCTCTCGCAGAGCCTCCACGTCCGTGGATCATGATCAATGCTTTCTTCGCCTGTTCCAATGGCACGCCGGCCGTTATAATATTTTTCTGATGTGTCATATTCTTTCCTTTTTTCAAAGGCGGATACCTGATCCGCCTTTGAATGATAACTTATTTCAATACCGGTAACACTTTTTCAATGTCGGCTCTGGCTGGCTCATATTGTTTGGGCAATCGTAAGCCGGTACCGAGCTGCTGCAACGGTTCATCTACGGTGAATCCCGGGTTATCAGTAGCTATTTCAAACAGTACGCCTCCTGGTTCCCTGAAGTAGAGGGAGAAGAAATAATCCCTGTCGATTTTAGGGGTGATCTGGTGCCCGGCAGAGAGAATTTTCTCGCGGAACTCCATCTGCACCTTATCATCAGCTACACGGAATGCGATGTGGTGATTGGTACCGCCGGCATTGTAACCGGGAGTGCCGTTCGGCGTCGCTAACAGGTCGATGATATTGGCGTTGTCTACCGTGTTGGTGATAAAACGATAACGATTGTCTTCCTGGGATTGCAGCGTATACCCGAAGATGTCAGTCAGGATTTTAGCAGTAGGCTCAATATCCTTCAGGGTGAGTGTGGTGCTGTGAAATCCTTTGGTAGCAGCATTTTCGGCAATGTCTGCAGTTATCCATGGGCGACGTGTATCCGTTACTGTTTCCACGAAGCTGAGCTGAAGTCCATCCGGATCGGTGAAGCGGAGATATTTTTCTCCGAGTCGTTCGATGGTTTCTTCGAAAGGAACGTTAAATTGTTTAAAGCGTTCTTTCCAGAATCCGAGGCTGCCTGCCGGAACGGTGTAGGTGATCTCTGTGGCCATGCCCGTACCGGTACGCCCTTTGCCAATGCCTTCCCATGGGAAGAAGGTGAGGATGGTACCAGGTGTTCCCTGTTCATTTCCAAAATAAAAGTGATAGGTGCCAGGGTCATCGAAGTTAACGGTTTTCTTTACCAGCCGTTGTCCGAGTACTTTGGTATAGAAGTCGAAGTTGCGTTGTGCATCACCTGCAATAGCAGTGATGTGGTGTAAGCCTAATATTTTATTGTCCATAGTAATTTTTTTTTAGTTAGATGAAAAATGCCATGCGGATTTCGTTTTCCAGCAGTCCGCTACCACCGCCATAGTGGCGGATAATGCGGGTATTTTGCGCAGCAGCGGCTTGTTTTATTTGCGCTTCATCCGCTATGCTGACCCCTGCACATAACAGGATGCCATCGTATGGATGCTGCTGCAATAGTGCCAGGGCTTCCAACAAAGAGCCGGCGGTAGTGCCTGTCCAGCCTTCGTGTTTATTAATCAGGCGGTGTACTACCTCCATGATTTCTGTATGATAGCCAACGGCAAGCAGGTTTAATGATGATTTATCGGTCATGGTATTACTGTTGAATGGTCATAGGTACATCAATCACGAGTACCGTAGTATTATTGCTTTTAGCCTGTCCTTTGAAGCCGTTGGTATCACTGATGCCCAGTGCGTCGCCGGCTGATAAGGTATAGCCATCTATTTCGATGCTGCCGTCGATGATATATACATAGGCGCCATGCCCGGTTTGTTTCAGGTCATAGCTGAACGACTGATCAGCAGCAAATTTGCCCATGCTCAGGTACGCATCCTGGTTGATCCAGGCGGTATCGGCGGCTGCCTGTGGCGCCACGAAGGTGCCAAACCGGTTAACGAAGGAGGCCTCGTTCAATGTAAGCTGGCCGTATTGTGGCGTTACATTCAGTTGGGCCGGATAAATCCATATCTGCAGGAAGCGGGTAGCCTGGTCTTGTTCATAGTTATATTCGCTGTGAAAAACACCGCTGCCAGTACTCATGATCTGGATGTCACCCGTTTTGATGACGCCTTCATTGCCAAGGTTGTCTTTATGAATCAGGCTTCCCTGCAGGGGAATAGAGATAATCTCCATGTTATCGTGAGGGTGTCTGCCAAATCCTTTGCCCGGCTGTACAATATCGTCGTTAAATACCCGAAGGGCACCAAACTGGATCCTTTTGGGATTATAGTAATCCGCGAAGCTGAATGTTTTCTTACTATCCAGCCAGTCGTTGATTTCATGGTGCCTGCTGTCTTCTTTATGTAAGATATATTTGGTCATATGTTGTTGTTATTGATGATGTAAAATTGCAAAGAAGTGGATGAGTGGCCAATAACCTGGTTTAAGAAACAATCTTAACCTGGATTAAGTTTTTGGGCAGAGGCTACGAAGCGTCTTGTTTGTCAGGATTTTCCCTATTTTTAGTGAGCGCAAACATATTACCCCTGATGCATACGATACTCCCTTTTCTGCTGGCAATGATTGCCGTGATTGTACTATTGGAAATGCTGGCAACCCGGTTAAGGATCGCTTACCCAATTTTGCTGGTGATAGCAGGACTTTTATTGAGCTTTGTCCCCGGGCTGCCACCTGTCCGTATAAATCCCAACCTGATATTTTTCCTGGTGCTGCCGCCTTTGTTGTTTGAGGCGGCATGGAGTATTTCTTTTAAAGAGATGAAGAAGTGGTGGCGTATCATCAGTAGCTTTGCCTTCCTGGTGGTGTTTTTTACGGCGCTGAGTGTGGCGCTTGCGGCTAATTATTTCATTCCGGGCTTTTCTATTGCGTTGGGCTTCTTGCTGGGTGGTATCGTTTCTCCGCCAGACGCAGTTAGTACGGGGGCTATTACGAAGTTTGTTAAAATTCCGTGGGGAAGCGCCACTATCCTGGAAGGAGAAAGCCTGCTGAATGATGCTTCAGCGCTCATTATTTTCCGTTTTGCATTGGTAGCAGTGGGTACCGGGCAATTTATCTGGCAGGATGCGGCGGTCAGCTTTATATGGATGATCGTAGGTGGTGCGGGAATAGGGTTGATATTGGGATGGATGTTTGTACAGATGCATCGGCGACTGCCTACGGACGCGGCATCAGATATCACCCTGACAATTATTGAACCCTACATGATGTACTGGGTGGCAGAGCAATTGCATAGTTCAGGCGTACTGGCAGTAGTAGCGGGTGGTTTGTATTTGTCCAATAAGCGTTTACTTTTCTTAAATAGTATAAGCCGTATCCAGGCTTATAGCGTGTGGGAGAACTTTGTATTTATTTTAAACGGCGTGGTATTTTTGATTATCGGGTTAGATCTCCCGGAAATCGTTGGTGGACTGCGATCAGAGGGTATCTCTTTAAACATGGCCATGGGGTATGGGCTCATTGTAACGGCTGTACTGATTTTGGTAAGGATTGTTAGTGCATATGTCGCCATGGTGGCTACGTTGATCTTTCGGCCCAAAGTGATGCCGGTTACTACGCTCCGGGGGCGTTTGGTATTGCCGCTAGTGCTGGGTTGGTCGGGGATGCGGGGCGTAGTGTCATTAGCCGCTGCATTATCGATTCCTGTTACCTACAACCAGGTAGCATTCCCCCAACGCAACCTGATTTTATTTATCACGTTCGTGGTGATATTATTTACATTGGTGGTACAGGGACTTACATTACCGTATTTGATTAACCGCTCCCGGGTATTTGTGGCGACTGCCGGTGAAACCGAAGAAGAGACTATCCGGAAGATCAGGCATGGGCTTAAACAGCATATTTACCGGTTTCTCAAAGAAAATTATGAGCATAAGCTGCCTGATCATGTTGGTGTGCAAAAGATGATGCAGCATTGGGAAGAGAGATCCAAAGCAGAGAAGGACGACTGGATGGATGACAAGATAAAAGTCATTTATTTGGAAACGCTCGAAAGTCAGCGTCAATATCTTACCGCATTGAATAATGATCCCTTGATCAATGAAGAGTTAATCCGCCGGCAGTTATATCAAATCGACCTGGAGGAGGTCCGTTTACGTATGTTATAGCTATTTATGCACCAGGTAGATCTTTGGATAGCAGAGAAGTTATCATGTTACATTATTTCTATGGAAGTGCTATCTTGGCAGGCAATTGCCTGATTGTAGCGTAATATTTTAAATGTAGCTGATGAAGAAGAGAAATTTATTGTTATTGGTGTTGCCTGTTGTTTTTTCCTGCAAACCCCGGGTACCACAGGTCCCGCTGCCGAAAGTACTGGAGAAGAATTATGGTTTTGATATTGAAAAGATAACTTTCAATGAAGATGTGCCGACCTTATATTCCAAACACGTGATGGGCGAGGAGATAGAGTATGATAGTGCCCGTGACGGAAAAATCACCGACACCACCTTTAAGTACCAAATAAGCAACACGATTACGGATGTGATGAAGTTCAGGATGCCCCAGAAGGATTTTGGATACCTTTATAAGAGCCCGGAAATAGATAGCATTGCGAAGTTTGGGAATGTTTACTTCAACACGCTTTATACCCTGACCGATACAAGCAGGAAGCCCGTTGCTTTTTATGCAGCAGCAACTTTTGACTCCGCCCGGCTGAGGGCACATTTCCTGGATGAATTCCGGAAAAAATATGGGCCGCCAAAATATTCGTTTTATATCAGTAATGAATTCAACCATTGCTCTTATGAATGGGATCTCAGCGACAGAACTATTCAAATTGAAACCTCGTTTGGATTTGAAGCCTCATTTAATTCGAATGGAAAAAGTAAAAGCGGGAAATATTACCGGCTGGATATGCTGGTCATGAACAATAAGCATAAAGATGAAATTTATAAGGCACACCTGATGGATGTACCGGAAAAAATAATGTACGACGGAAAATTAAGAAGCTATAAAGATTTTCAGTTTGAGAAAGTGATGCTTGTAAAAGATGAGTTTTACTTGTTCTCTACAAACGAAGCACTGATTAAGAACGAATATGGTGAGTACAGCATTGAGAATGCAGAAGCAGATGAGTAAATTAAATTTCTTGATTTTAAAGCATATACGATGCCAGCCATCCTTAGCAGGAAAGAGCAGCAGCGGCTATTCCTCCTGGGCTATCAGCTTGCCTTTCAAACAACCTCAAAGAAGAAGAACTGGCGTAAGATATTTTCGCTTTGGTACGCTGCCGCCAGCAATGGACATAAACGTGCCCAGTTTTATGTGGGCACCTGTTATGATCACGCGCGGGGTGTTGAAAAAAATACATCGATAGCTTTTGACTGGTATTTGAAAGCAGCTGGTCAGGGGCATATGGAGTCGATATATAATATTGGCTTTTTTTACAGGGAAGGTGAAATAGTGGAACAGGATTACAAAAAAGCGGTGAAACTTTTTACCGCCGCCGCGAAACTGGGAGATACTGAAGCGCAAAGGGATTTAGGGTATTCCTATTTTTATGGACAGGGAGTTAAAGAAGACCACAGGAAAGCCGTTTACTGGTATAAGCGGGCTGCGCGAAAGAACGATCTGATGGCTTTTTATAATTTAGGATTGTGTTATAAGCATGGTCATGGCGTTACGCAATCCGATCGCTGGACGATATATTATTTTGAAAAAGCAAGGAATGGTGGACATAAAGGTGCTGCCAGGCAATTGAAGAAGCTGGGGCAGCTTTAGAACGTTATTTCAGTATCATCTCATTTAAATATCCTCATTAAAAAATACTTGTCGCTTTTCCGGTTGTCAGCCGCAAACGGCGCGCCTACTTTTGTGTCGGTAAATAAAACAAACCGACAATATGAGCACCTCTTCCATTGCTATCAATAAGTGGTTTGCGCTGTTGATTATCCTTACGGCGCCACTGTTATACGTGATAGACATCTTTATTATCAACATCGCCATTCCCACTATTAAAAGCAGTTTACATGCTACGGATGGAGAAGTACAACTGGTGATAGCTGGCTACCTGTTGGGAAGCGCCTGTTTCTTAATCATCGGCGGCAGGGCAGGGGATTATCTGGGCAAGAAGAAAGTATTTTTCTGGGGCATGTGCTGGTTTACGCTGACCTCCTGTTTATGTGGATTATGTCAAACGCCGGCGCAGTTGAATATCGCCCGTTTTCTCCAGGGTGTAAGTTCTGCGTTTATGGTAACGCAGTCTATTTCGTTGATACAGGTACTGTTTCCCGTAGCGGCGGAAAGAGCGAAAGCTATTGGCTGGTATGGGATCACGCTGAGTATTGCCGCCATCATCGGGCAAATGCTGGGAGGCTATCTGGCGGAAACACATTTCATAATACCCGGGTGGCGACTGATATTTTTCATTAACCTACCGGTAGGAGTGGCGGCTATGTGGGCCATTCAATGCTACTTGCGGGAAACGGAGAGGGTAACACACGTGCAATTTGATTATCCGGGAGCCATTGTGCTGACGGCTTCGTTGGGGTGTTTGATTTATGCTATTACGGAGGGGCGTGAGCAGCACTGGCCGTTATGGAGCTTTGGGTTAATGGCATTATCATTGGTGTTGTTGCGCTTTTTCATACATACACAACAAAAAAATGAAATGCCGTTGATCAATCTGCGGTTATTTAAGCAACCAGCTTTTAACATTGGACTACTGGCAGTGTTGTTTCACTTTATGTTACATACCGCATACCTGTTGATGATGGCGGTATTTCTGCAGAATGGGCTGGGCATTTCCGCATTGGCTTGCGGCGCCTGTTTTATCCCGCATGCTTTACTATTTATGTTGTCGTCAGTGGTGGCGTCGCGGTTGCTGGTAAGGTATGGCAAGCGTGTGTTGCAGGCTGGTTTATTGATTATCCTGGTGGCTTTTCTGTCGCAGATTTTTTGTGATGCGGGTCCGTGGCTAACGGTATTGTTTATTGCTATATATGGGCTGGGAAATGGGTTGGTACTCCCTTTCCTGTTAAATATTGTGTTGGATAATGTACCTGTGGAAGATGCGGGTGCAGCATCCGGTATTTTCTCCACTTTCCAGCAAACGGCCTCCGGACTGGGTATCAGCATTATTGGCGGGATATTTTTTGCGGTGCTGGAAGCTAAGCAACATACGCTGATATATGCCAGCGCATTGCGTTATGGATTAATTGCCGGAATTGGTTGTTTGATGATAGTCGCGTTGATGCTGTATTGGTTACCGCGGAATGCGCCGGCAGACGCTGCCCGGGAAAAAATACGGCATTATGGGGAGTAGCGGCATAAAACTCCACACATCTTGCAAGGGGCGTTATGACTTGCCCCTGCTGTTTTCCCGCCCGTATTATACAATAGCACATGCATGTGCAAGGGCCTGTCTGCCCCGGCACCGGATTTGAAAAATTACAGGAGATACTTTCATGATTTTTAACCAGAAAAATTTTTGTTATGGACCAGGATAAAGACAAGAATAAAGAGGTAGATCAGCAAGCAAATCCAGCCTTTACAAAGAAGGATCTTTTAGGAAAGCAGGAACAGTCAGAGCCTGCAGATTTACAGGAGGAACAAGACTCCGGAGAAGCAGAGGAAGCAGAAGAGAGCGAAACGGAAGAAGAAGAATGAACGGATACTTTAATCATGTTTGGTTATAATAGGGCCGCGTAAAAGCGGCCTTTTATTCTTTAGCCCGCTTCAGTTCAAATGTTCTCATAGAAGACATATCTCCCCTTGCTTTTAGCTTCCCTGCGGCCACCAGTGCTTTAATCCGGCCACTGGCAAACACTTCATTGATTGGATTGCGGCGATCACTAAATCCTATAATTTGACCTATAATTCTTACAGCGCTGATCCAGCGTTTGTCATTATTGTATCCTAAAATAGTATCATCGTATATTGCTTCATCAAGAAATTGCAGTTGTCCATTCTCATCACATTCCCGTAATAGTTCCGGGCGGGCGGCAATGTTTTCATATTCCCTGGCCAGTTCGTTCAGGGTGTGGGCGGTGATTTGTCCGGCTTGCGTGAAGAGTGAAGCCAGTTCCTGCTGATTGTAGCTGGCAATGTCGTTTCCGCCATGTGTGGGCGCGTTCACTAACCAAAGATCAACAGGTATCTCTCTTAACCACCAACAAGCCATGCGTGTGAAAACATAATCATTCCCATCGCTGCCGGCCCAAATGATTAAACGATCAACGGGATGTGCGTGTAGCCGTTGTTGCAATTGATGCCAGCTATCGAAAACATTATTAAGATAAGCGTATTGATAACCGGGGTGACTGCCAAAAACGAGCGACTGCAAATAACGGGTTCGTTTCCCGCCATCATCTAAAGGACCAATGCCTGGTAATTCATTGAATCCTATGGCATCGCCGGCGAGCAAGTGCTCATAAATGGCCAGGCGAAGCGTACCAGCGACACTAATCGATGAAGTGATGTGTAAATCTTTCATAGAAGGTATGACGAGGTTAGAAATCGCTTTTTTCCAGCTTAAATATCTCATCCACTGTGCTGTCGAAGAATTTTGCAATCTTCAATGCCAGCAACGTTGACGGAATGAATTTACCAATTTCAATCGAGTTTATCGTTTGCCGCGATACATTTACCTGCTCCGCCAGCTCCGCCTGGGTAATGTTTTTCTTTGCACGCTCCACTTTTATTGAATTAGTCATGTTGCATTAATTATTTGAAAGAATAAAAGCGGATATAGTAAAGAAGCAGCGACAGCGAGAATACCAATATCATAAAATGATTAACGTCTGTTAAGTTGAAAGGCAACGATAGATGGGCTGTCAGCAGCTTAAACACATACGACAGTATAAATGAAAAATAAAGGGAAGAAGTTTTCAAACTCACCGATCTTTCATCTTCATATTTTCCGGGAGCGGTAAATAATATGAAGAGGCCCAATAACAATAACATGTTGTTATGTGTATCAAAGAAGAAGATAGGTAACGCAACCAGGATGCAGAGTATACCCACATATTTTTGAAACATAAATAGCCGGGTTAAGCTTTTTGATTTGCTGAGCATGATGTTAAGTTTAATTATCTTAAAGTTAAATAAACTATTTAAAAAGACAAGTATGCTTTACATTTTTTGATGACTTGATAATTTTAATGACGCCGATAATAACAAAATATCGACTTATATAACGGAGATGATTAAACGATCATTTTTATACATCTTACAACAGTAAAAAGCCTTGAAATTCCAGGTAATAAAAAGCCCCGGAAAACGAATGTTCCCCGGGGCTTTTTCCAACACATTATCTTTAATATACGATCTGTCCTTTATTAATCAGCGATTTTACCGGTGATATTCTCGATACAGCTTCCGCGGAGCAGCTGGCATCTACCAGTACCATATCTGCTGTATCGCCGGCTTTAGGCCATTGTTGTATGCCTTTGTCGTCTAGTGGAAGCACATTGCCGGTAGCCAGTTTCAGGCTCCTGGACAGCTTAAATTCTGTGGAGTAGCCATATAACTGTGCCATGGTATGCGCCTTTTCCAGTACGCTGCCTGATCCGAAAGTACTCCAGTGATCAATGATGCTGTCGTTTCCGGTCATTACAGTAACGTTGTGCTTGTAGAGGGTAGGTATAGGCATAATCAAACCGCCAAATGGAATGGTGGAAACGATACCGATGCCTGCGGCGCCCAATTGTTCCGCGATTTCTTCCTGTTTAATGCTATCAATTCTTCCCAGCACAAAGCAGTGGCTCAGGAAGGTTTTATTTTTCAGCGCCGGATTTTCGTTGACCTTTTTAATGAGATATTCTACTGTTTTCAGCCCGGATTCACCTGATTCGTGCAGGTGGATATCAATTCCTTTTTTATTGTCCAGCGCCAGTTGTACGGTGAAGTCGATCGTTTTTTCGATGGCGCCGTCAATGGTATAAGGATCCAGTCCGCCGATGAAGTCGATGTCCATTTGGGCCGCTTCCCTGAGATACGGAACCGAGTCGGTATAAAATACGCCATGCTGCGGGAAGGCCACGAGTTCTGCTCCAAAGGAATTCTTTTTATTGTCCAGTGCTTTCAGGAGGTTGTTGAGGGATTGCAACTTCGACGTAGGCTCAATATTAACATGACTTCTGGCGAAGTTGGTACCTTTTGACTGCAGTAATTCCACCAGCTTTTCTGCGCGGTAGGTGGATGTTTTCAGCATTTCCGGAAGTATTTTCTGTTCCAGGGCAATCATTCCTTTCACGCCACCGGGGCCTCTCCGGGTAGCCTGCCAGAAGCCGCCATAGAATGTTTTATCGAGATGGATATGCATGTCCCGGAAGGCAGGCAACATCAGCCAGCCTTTGGCATCAATGGCTTTGGCGTCGTTCGGCTTATTGGCGGAAACGTTGCTGATTTTTCCGTCTTTGATTTCTACGCAGAATAATTCAGTGTTGGTGTGGACTACCTCTCCTTCTTCATATACAAATCCTGTTTCCAGTCGTACGTTTTTCAACAGGTAGCTTTTGCCGCCATTCCCTGTTATCTCGCCGGCAAATGCCGTTGCTGATCCCAGTAAGCCGGAGGCAAAGGCTACGCCTGCCATCCCTAATCCGGACATCCTGATAAATTCCTTGCGGGATATTTCCGTTTTCTTCATAGTCCCAGTCATTTTTTTACAAAGCTAATATTCGTATCCTTTATTTGTGTGAAGGATTCATGATATGCCTTGAAAGATTTATAACAATTTCCGAAGTAGTTATAAATCTTTCAAGCATCTGCATAGATAGTACAAAGTTCCGGAGATATTAACCACTTACTTTGCCGTAGTTATCTGACAATAAAAAAATGGACCAATGGATATAATAACAAGCGATAGTCACTATACATTTAAGAATGTATTGCTGGAAACAGGCTTTGAGTATGATGGAGAAGAAGTGGTGAAAACGAAGACCGCATTGTTCTGCGTGGAAGTAGCAGCAGGCAGTATTAAGTCCATCATGCCAAATGATCCTTCTAAGCCTGCCATTGATGCAAAAGGCTGGCTGATGTTGCCTGCCTTTAAGGATATGCACGCCCATTTGGATAAAATGCTGTATGGCCTGCCCTGGCAGGCAGTTTCTTCGAAGAGGAAAACAGTGAAAGACCAGATTGCATATGAGCAAAAGATGATTCCGGAATGGCTGAAAACTTCTATACCGCGGACTGAAAAGCTGATTGAATTTTTGCAATCTAACGGTACTCATTTTATTCGTTCCCATTTCAATGTGGATCCTACCTCCGGTTTCGACTCCCTGAAGCACCTGGAAATAGCGCTGAAGAATAAGGAAAAAACAGTAGGAGCAGAGCTGGTGGCCTTTCCGCAGCATGGCGTGTTTTACACCGATACTGCCCCGCTGCTGAAAGAAGTGGTGAAAATGAACATCGATTTTATTGGCGGTGTAGATCCTTATTCTATCGATGGCAGCATCGAAAAAACGATGGACCTCACCACACAATTGGCGATTGATCACCAAAAAGGTATTGATATTCACCTGCATGAAGCAGGGGAAACCGGTATCAAAACCATTGAATACCTGATCAACAAGGCAAATGAAAACCCGGTGCTCCGGGGTAAAACCTTTGTAAGCCACGCGTTTGCATTGGGGCATCTGTCTGCCGTGGAAACGGAGCGCATAGCAGCCCGACTGGGAGAAGCCGGCGTTGGTATTGTGTCTTCCGTACCATTCGGTCGTACTATTATGCCTATTCCTGTACTGAGAAAGCATGGGGTAGAAGTACTGATTGGCAACGATAATATCCAGGATCACTGGAATACCTTTGGCCCGGGACACATGCTGCAGAAGGCGAAACTCATTGCCGGGCTGTATGGCTATAGCTCTGAATGGGCGCTGTCGAGAACACTGGGATTTGCTACCCGGTACGTGTTGCCTTTGGATGATAAAGGTAACCAGCAGTGGCCTAAAGCGGGCAATGATGCTAACCTGGTATTCCTGGAGGCATCCTGCTCTGCCGAAGCAGTATCAAGGGTTTCACCGGTGAAGTCACTGGTGCATAAAGGAAATATTGTATTCTGATAAATGCCCGTTATCTGCCCCGTGATAAATGTTACAAGCTTTGGGATGAAAAACGCAAAGTATCGTCATACGGGGCAGATACCTTTGTAATGCCTAAATATTTAACTGGTATGAAGAACGTAAAAAAAGTAACCGCCGCTCTTTTGTTGACACTCTGTAGCGTATTTTTCTTTAGCTGCAGCAAAGACAAAGATCCTGAACCAAAGCAATTGACACCCGGCGAAACGCTTGCCAGCACTCCCTGGGAAACTACCAACGCAAGAAATAATAAAGGCGAAAAGGTAGTGTTGAGCGATGCTAATGTATCTAACTTCGTAGGCTTCGCTTACTTTAAAGCAGATGGTACTTTTACCATGTACAACCTGGATGATTCTCCAAAAATGCATGGCGACTGGACCGTTTCTGCAGATGGGAAAACCCGCACCGTAGTGGCAAAAGATGCAGATGGTAAAGTATTATTCACCCGTGTAGTGGATATCACGGTATTGACCAAATTGGAGTTTACTTACCGCATTTATCCTAATGCGAACGACAAAACCGTTTACTTCGACATTATCCACACACCAACAACACACGCAGAGCCTAAGAAGTAATCGCATGATCTTATTATAAAAAATGGATTGGCCTATCGCCAATCCATTTTTTTTGCGATAAATTGTCATATTTTACAGGTTCAATGGCTACTTAATCCGCGGATATGATGATTTATGACGACAGCGGCTATATCCCTGTTCTGGGGCTACAGGAATTCAGGAAAGGCCAGTTGGCTGGCAGGGAAGAATTCCTCTTTAATGAACTGCATGGTGAACGGCATATTGAGAAGCCGCACAAACATGATTTTTTTATTATTAACCTCTTTGAATCCGCCAAGGGGGTACATAATATCGACTTCCACGACTATCCCATCGGCAATAAGCAGGTGCATATATTGTTTCCCGGCCAGGTGCATACCTGGAGTATAAAGCCCAATACAACCGGTTACCAGCTGATGATACAGCAGCACTTCTTCGAACGATTTGCGTCTTTTTTCCGCTATTCGTTTTCAAATTATATGAATCACCCGGTGATTCCATTAACCAATGAAAACTTTCAGTTGCTGAAATATGAATTTGATGCCATCAGGGATGAACTAAGTTCTCCTGAATCCGTACAGGAGGTGATTGCTGCCAGAGCCGCTGTGATTGCCGCTATTGTAAGTAAAGAAGCGGAGAACATTTTTACAGACCTGAAAGTATTCCAATCGAACCCCCGGCTTGCAAAATTCAATATGCTGATTGATAAATTTTACAAGCAGGAAAAGCTGGTGGGATTCTATGCTGCCCAACTGCATATCTCCGCTAATTATTTAAATATTTTGTGTAAAAACCATTTGCATGTATCTGCCACTAAACTGATTCAGCAGCGCGTATTGCTGGAAGCCAAGCGGCTGTTGCAAACTACGGCGCTTTCTATCAAAGAAATCGCTTTTGAACTGGGGTTTGTGGATCACGCATATTTTTCTAATTTCTTTAAAGCGCAGGCAGGGATTACGCCTACACAGTTTAGAGAGGGATAATTACTTTATAATATCATTTATGCATCGTTTTATATTAATGATAGTGTTGGCCGGCTTATGTTGTTTTCAAACTGTGTCGGCGCAAACAGGGAGTTTAAGCCATATATTTCCCGCCACTTATAAAGCAGGTAAAAATATATATCCTGAGGCAACGGGCAGATTTACGCCTACTGCTGCAGAAGCCAGGCGTGCAGAAGAAGTTGTCAGGAAAAAGTTGCAGCAGATCAATAATAAAACCTTAATCAGCCTCAGGGATAATTGGAATTTTTACTACCGGCAGTATGTTGGATTTATCGGTGAAAATGGTAAGAAAATTATCTGGATAAATTTCCTCTGGCCGGATGACGAGCATGAGCGTAACCTGGCAAAACAAATCATCGAGGTAGAAGATGGAGGTACGCACTACTGGAATGTCAAGGCAGATATTTCCAGCGGCCGCGTGTTTGCGTTACGGATTAATAGCAGGGGGTGATGAATACCTATAAAGATATTGTGTCTTTTAATTTATAGCTTCGGCGTAAACTGCGCCAGATCATAAATCCCCAATTGCCGTTCTATACCCGCTACTTTATCTACAAACAATTCAAATCCGCCTTTTCCAAACAGTTGATGTTCCCGTTTTTCAAAGTCTTCTCCCAGGCTGTCGAATTCATGTTTACTCACGATATCCCGGATAGCCGGAAAGAGGATCGTATCTTCTCTCGCTTCATGGGGCCGGTACATATCAATAAAGGACGTGAGCAGGCGAACCAGTTGCTCTTTATCACCATCAGTGGAGATTTGCGCTTGTTTACCTAATTGCAGTACCTGGTCGGTAATCAGGCGCCCCTGTTGATGCTGGGCCCGTAATACCTGGACGAGGTTTGTTAGTTTATGCGCTTTTTCAAATCGGGGGAATAGAAAATCTTCTTCCTGCTTCTCGTGGTACGATTCTATAAAAGTGCGAATGATATTAGCAGCATCGGTGAGTAGTTGCGGCGGAATGGGTTGACTGGAGGCCAGCATTTTCAGGAAGTGATCGTATACGAGTAATACGCGGTTGAGGATGCCGTGCTCACGCATGAGATCTTCCGGGGGACTTATTTCATCTTCTTCTTTATTGCCGCAGCCTGGTAGCAGGGCTATGCCGGCAATGCCGGTGATAATCGTTGTTTTCAGGCCGTTTTCAATGAAACTTCTTCGGCTATGTGCAGGATTGTGTTGAATGGGAGGTTTCATAGCATCATCTTTTAACATAAATAATGTCAGAACACTCCCACAAACTTCATACTATAATTTGCCCTTTATGCTATTGCTCTTTCAGTTGCTGCCGTAATACATGCAGGGCCTTTACAATATGCTTCTCTACCGTACTCACAGAAATACTCATTTTGGTAGCAATGGCCTGGTGCGATAAGTACTGCATCCGGCTTAAGATAAATGCTTCCCTGCATTTCTCAGGTAGCCCGTTGATGATATAATGAATTTTTTCCTCCAGCTTTTTACTGTCGATAGCTGGTTCACCGGGGTGAGCAGATTGATATTGTGCCTGTTCTTTTAAGGCGGCATATTGTTTTTGTCGTAACAGCCGTTGCCGGTAGCGGTCAACCATGCCATTTTTCAGCATGGTTTGCAGATAGGCGTAGAGGTGATCGGTATTTTCTATTCCCGCACGTTTGGTGTATAGCCTGACAAATACATCCTGCACCACTTCCAGCGCATCTTCTCTGTCACCCAGCAGCTTATAGGCGGTATTCAATAAGCGGATGAAGTAACGATCGTAAATGGCTTCGAATGCAGTAATATCCCCTTCTTTTAGTAACCGGAACAGATCGCTGTCGGTGATGTTGGAATACGGCTTCATGTTGTTGTTCACGTGCGGAATAAAAATACTCAAAAAAAAATCACAAATGCAATAGCGGTCTTTTCTTTTCTGTTCGTTTATAGATAGGTAAGAAAAAAATATTGGGATAGGATTTATATTTTGAATAATAAGATAGATATCAAAATATTAAGTAAGTACCTGGATGGTACTGCATCTCCGGAGGAGCAGCTAATCATAGAAGCATGGTTGGCCGAATCGGGAGAGAATGCCCCTTTGTTTGAGGAGGAAGAGTCGCCCGATGCAGTGATGTACCGGGAAGCCGCGAAGACTGCGGTGCTGGAGCAGATGCAACTCTACGAAGAGCCGGAGGTACCGCCTCGCCGCAACTGGCGGGTAGTAGCGCTGCGGGTAGCTGTAGCGGCGGCAGTGTTGGGTGCTATCGCGATAGTGGGTTACCAGTGGAGAAAATTATCGCCGGTACAGCCGGTAGCGATGCGACAGAAAAAGGAGCCTGTATCCCGTAACAGGGCAATGCTGGCGCTTTTCAACGGACAGCAAATAACGTTGGAAACGTTGGCCATCGGGCAGGCAATACAGGTAGGAGCAATAACTATCTCTAAAACAGATACCAACGAAATCAGGTACCAGGTAACAGGAGGGGAATTACCACCAACAGCGGGTACCAACCAGTTAACGGTGCCTAAATCATCGCAGTACGCGGTAGTGCTGGCCGATGGCACAAAGGTATGGCTCAATGCCGGGTCGTCTATCAGCTTCCCTGCTGCATTTGCAGGGAATAGCAGGAAAGTGGGGATCACCGGGGAAGCATACTTTGAAGTGGCCAAACAGCTGACAGCCAATGGCAGTAACTATCAGCCATTTAGTGTGGCTACAGAGAAAGTGGAAGTGCTGGTATTAGGGACGCATTTTAACATTAACGCATATACGAATGAACCGGCTGTAAAAACAACCTTGCTGGAAGGAAGTGTACAGGTGAAAACCAATAAACAAAAAATACAAATCAGGCCTGGCCAACAGGCACAATTAAATCATACCGGCCAACTGTCGGTAGCGCAACCAAATCTTGAAGAAGTAACCGCCTGGAAAAAAGGCTATCTCCAGTTCGACGACACACCGCTGGAAGAAGTTTTCAGACAAATTGCACGCTGGTACGATGTGGAAGTCATTTTTAAAGGAACATCCCCGCAGGGATCTTTCCACGGAAAAGTATATCCCGGCATGACCCTGCCGGAAATCCTGCGCGGACTGGAAGTAAACGGCGCCCGGTTTACCTTCAACGGAACCAAAATCATCGTAGAGTAGCCATCATTGCGCCACGGCATTGCGATAGCTCATCAACGGCTTTATCATTCAAATTTAAATAAGGAAAGTATGAAACTACCTGTAAAAAGATTTCTTTTAATGGGACGTCATGTCCATAAACGTTTGTTACTGCTTACCTGTATATTGACCTGCCTGTACAGCAGCATCATGGCCGAACAGCAGGTTACCAAAATCAGCCTGGATGTATATGATCAACCACTCGATAAAGTATTCAGGAAAATTGAAGCGAAAACAAATTATGTTTTCTGGTACAAAATGGATGTGCTCAAAAAAGCACAACGCGTAACACTCAAAGTGAACAATCAGGATATTTTGCAGGTATTGGACAACATCTTTAAAAACCAGGTGCTCACCTATAGCATCGAGAAAAACGTAATTGCTATTAAAGAAAAACCAGTAGCCAACTTAATGGATGGCAACCTGGCTACCGCACCGGATATAACTATTACCGGTAAAGTGCTGGGAGAAGATGGCAATCCACTACCCGGTGTGATTGTAAGAACGAAAAGTGGCAAAACCGGTACCACTACCGATGATGCAGGACATTTCAGTATCAAAGCAGCATCCGGTGAAACACTGATCTTTTCATTTATCGGGTATAGCCCAACGGAAATTGTGGTAACATCAGCGGAGCCACTCACGGTAACGCTTAAAACATCTTCCGATAAATTATCAGAAGTAGTGGTGGTAGGTTATGGTACCCAAAAACGCGCTAACTTAACCGGCGCCGTAGCCACCATCAACTACGACAAAGCCCTGGAAAACAGGCCTATCACTAATCCCAGCCAGGCGCTGGCAGGTAAGGTAGCCGGCGTGTTCGTGAGCCAGAATTCCGGCTCTCCCGGCAGTGATGGCGCTACCTTACGTATCCGCGGTTTCGGAACCCTTAACAATACTGATCCCCTGATCCTGATTGATGGTATTGAAGGCAAACTGGCAGAACTCAACCCCGCAGATATAGGCAGTATCACCATCCTGAAAGATGCGGCATCTGCTTCTATTTATGGTTCGCGCGCTGCCAACGGCATCGTACTGGTAACTACCAAAAAAGGTAATTACAATATGGATCCCGTGATCTCTTATAACGGCTATTACGGCCTGCAACAGCTGGGCAGAAAATACGACCGTATCAATAACAGTGTACAATTTATGAACATGTGGAACACCGCTGTGGTTAATAGCGGCGGTGATCCCCTGTTCCCTAAAAATGTGATCGACGACTTCAGCAACAATCACGATCCCTATCTCTACCCGAACACCGATTTTTATAAAGAAATATTTCGCACTGCTCCTATAACAGAACATAATATTTCTGTAAAAGGTGGCTCTTCCAGGCAGAACTTTTATTTATCTGCCAACTATCTTTCCCAGCAGGGTATTATCAGGGAAACAGACAGCAAACGATATGGGGTAAACTTCTCCCTCAATAATAAAATAAAGGATTGGCTGGAAGTAGGCGGCCGCGTGCAGATCACACGCAAAATCACCAACAGCCCGGTTGCTGGCATTGACCGTGTGTACTATATCATGTCCAACGGCGCCTATCCGTTTATTGCGCCTTATACGAAGGATGGCCGCTTTGGTGCTACGCAGGCGCTGAAGCCCAATGGTTCGCCCATCGTAGATTCCCGCAATCCGCTACCGGATTTATACAATGGCAGAAGCCAGTTTGCCAACAACTTTTTCAGGGCCAACCTTAACGCCACCGCCAATATCACGAAAGACCTGACCTTTAAAACAATGTTTACCGGGCAGTTTAATAACAACCGCCAGGATAAATACAACCAGATGAATTATGTGTATACCGCCGGTGGTGTGCAGGACAAGGTATTGGACTATCCTTCGCAGATATCGCCGTATCGTGCCAATAATGAAGAGTTTTACTGGGTATTCTATAACACCCTCAACTATACGAAATCGTTGAGCGGCGGACATAATTTCTCCGCTATCGTGGGTACGCAATCGGAAGCCAGTCAACTGAAATCGATGTACGCCGGAAAATCTGATCCGCCGAAATCCGGCTTGAATGAGGTAGATGCGGGTACCAGCAATTTACAGGCTTCCGGTAATACCACGGAGTGGGCCATGCTGGCTTATTTTGGAAGATTGAATTACAACTATAAAGAAAAATACCTGTTGGAAGGTAATCTCCGTGCTGATGCCTCTTCCCGCTTCAAACAAGGCAACCGCTGGGGTTATTTCCCCTCCGTGTCGGCCGGCTGGGCTATGGAGAAAGAGGAGTTCCTCAAACCTGTTGCCGCTATCAGCCAACTGAAGTTACGCGCTTCCTGGGGGCAGCTCGGCAACCAGAATATCAAGGACAACAACTATCCCTATATTGGCGCCGTTACACAGTCTAACGGTACCAGCTATACGGTAGGCGGACAGTTTGCACCCGGCGCCGCCATCACTTCCCTGGTAGATCCGGATATTAGCTGGGAAACCACTACCAGTACTGATATTGGGCTGGATATCGGGTTGTTTAACAATGCGCTGTCTTTTGAATTAGACTACTTCAGTAAGAAAACCGACAAGATCCTGGTTCAGTTGCCGATCTCTACTACTTTGGGAGAAGTTACCGCACCAATACAAAATATTGGTAAAATGAGTAACAATGGCTTCGAGTTTTCTGTGAACTATCATTCACCGGAACATCGCTCCGGCTTCAGCTATAACGTAGGCGCCAATGTTACCTATATTAAAAACGAAGTGACCAGGTTCCGCGCGAATGCACCGGATCAGTTATGGCTGGTGAGAGAAGGAGTTCCTTATAAAATGTTGTATGGCTTTAAGTCTATCGGCGTTTTCCAATCAGATAAGGAAGCCAGCGACTACATGAAGAACAACGGATATATTCCAAAGGCCGGTGATTTAAAGTATGAAGATGTAAACGGCGACGGCAAACTCGATTTCAACGATAAACAATCACTGGGTAACACCTTGCCCAGGTACACTTACGGCATTACCCTCGGGGCGAACTATAAAAACTGGAGCCTGAACATCGTCACCCAGGGTATGGCAGGCATATATGGTTATAATCAAAGCGCCTGGACTACGCCACTGGGCATTTCCGGAGGCACCCTGCTCACCCGCTGGAAAGACGCATGGACACCGGAAAACCATAGCAATACCATGCCGCGCATTGTGGTGAATGATACCTGGAATCGTTATGAATCTTCTTTCTGGGTACAGAATATGAGTTACTTCAAAATTAAGAATATCCAGTTGTCCTATTCGTTGCCAAAGGCGCTGCTGGAAAGGATCCGTTTCAAAGGCGGCAGTGTATACATCAATGCGCAGAACCTGCCATCCTTTACCACAAAAGGATACATCGGCTTCGATCCTGAGCAGGACACTTTCGGAAATGGTGCTACCGTGTACCCAACTCCTTTCATCACTTCATTTGGTATTAATCTGCAACTCTAAACAAAACGGACTATGAGATATATATTTTTGATAGCCAGCGCCATGGTGTTACTGACGGCCAGCTGTTCCAAATCATTCCTGGAAAGAACTCCCGATGATCGTATCACCACCAGCAATTTCTGGGCAGGAGAATCGGATGCTAACCTGGCCTTGTATGGTGTTTACAATACTTTGCATGAATCATTTGTATATGGCTATGGCGGCGGTTTTGACGCCTGCTCACCTAATGCGTATCAATGGGCTTACTGGGAAGGAATGGAGAAGCAGGTGGGGAATGGTACCATCTCCGCGAATGATGGTGGTATTGTAAGTGGCCGCTGGCAACAATGCTATACCGGTATCAACCGCGCCAACAACTTCCTGGAGAACATCGGCAAGGTGCCGATGGATAGCGCACTGAAAACACAGATGACGGGAGAAGTATTTTTTTTAAGAGGCGTATTCTATGCGCTGCTGGCCAATTCCTACGGTGGCGTACCGGTGTTTACCAAAACCATTTCGGCAGATGATGCCCGTATGTTAAAACGCAACACAGAAGAGGAAACCTGGACGCAGGTACATACCGATTATGACGAGGCCATTAAACGTTTGGGTGTAACTGCACCAATAACGGGCAGGGCTACACTGGGTGCAGCATATGCTATGAAATTGCGGGCTTATCTTTATAAAGCTAACTGGGATAAAGTGCTGGAGTATGCGGATAAAATAGATGCACTGAAGAAGTACAGCTTGTTCCCCAGCTACCACGGCCTGTTTCAACTGGCAAACGAAAACAATGCGGAAGTAATGTTTGATGTGGAATATATGGATGGCCCATTTGAGCAGGGTAGTTTCTTTGATCGTCACTGGCAGCCACAGAACATGAAATATGGTATCGATGGATCTAATTCGGTAGCGCCCATTCAAAACCTGGTGGATGCATATGAAACAATCGACGGAACGCCGGTGAATCCGGCAGCGCCGTATGTAAACCGAGACCCACGGCTGGATTTCACTATTCTGCGTCCGGGCGCATATTTCCAGGGACAACTATACCCTGTGGATATTAAAAATCATACCGGCCAGAAAGTAGGTTTCGGTATCCGGAAATATACAATTGAAACGCAGCAGGTGGTAGCAGGGCAGGAGCCGTTGAACTTCATCATTTTCCGCTATGCCGATGTGCTGCTGTCGAGAGCAGAGGCGTTGATTGAAAAAGGAACAGATATTCCACAGGCGCTGCAGTTGATCAACCAGATTCGTACTTCCCGCACTGATGTAAAAATTAAGGCGCTGCCATTGAATTTATCACAGGCCGATGCGCGGGCTAAGTTACGCCACGAGAGAAGAATAGAATTTGCACTGGAAGGACTGTACTGGGATGATGTAAGACGTTGGGGAATAGGGCCGGATATTTATCCCATTGAAGTACGTGGTGCAGATGGTGGATTGATTGAAACAAAGTTTGCGAACGGCTATAACAAAGATAAATTCATGTTTTTGCCAATCTCCAATAATGAAATTTCATTGAATAAGAACCTGATTCAGAATAAAGGCTATTGAGAGGCAGAAAGCAGAAAGCAAAAAGCAAAAAGCTATTATAGCGGATGCTTAAAGCGGATTTTTGTTTTTGTACGGATTAAACTGATTATACTGATTTTTACTTTTTTGATTTTATAAGATTTTAAAAGATGATGGGAGATCGAAGCCAGTATCAGCTTCTTTCTCCCATCATCTTTTAAAATCCTATAAAAACAAAAATCCGCTTTAAGCATCCGCTATAATAGCTTTTTGCTTTCTGCTTTCTGCTTTCTGCTCTTCTGCTCCTCACGCTGCCATTTTTCTTTCAGCAGCGTTTCCAGCTGAGCAATTTCCTTTTGGTACATAGTTTTTTTCCGGGTACCGAAATGCAGCGTATTCTCCACGGGCGTAGTGCCTTCCCATACTACCTTTATCTTTCCTTCGGCGATCGCGTCAGCACATAGAAAATCAGGTACTAAAGAGAAGCCGGTATTATCGCTCAGGCAGCGGATAATAGAACAGATATTGGGCACGATAAAGTTGGGTCTGAAGTCCGGATGTTCTCCAAATTGTTTTACCCAGAAACCTTTCAGGTGTTCCATGTCTGCCGCAGTGCTGTACCAGCGCTGTTGTTTCAGTATGCTGGTGGCTTCTTTCAGTTTGCCTTTCGCCAGCAGGGCTTCCAGTTCGGAAGTAGGTGTTTTGCTACCGGCAATCAATACAATCTTTTCTTTGGAGAATGGAACGTAGGCGATGTTTTGTTGATTCCCTGTTTGTGGGGTGATGATAAGATCCAGGGAACCGGTGTCCAGGTCATGTTGCATTTGCGGATAGTCGCCGAATTTGATGATCAGGTTAAACGGCAGACTGGAAATATGTTCTTCCAGTGTATACTGGAAGGTTTCGAAGCACATGCCCAGGCTAATGGTTACCCGTTCATCTTCTGCACGTTTATAAAATTCCTCTTCTCCTGCTTCCAGTTTTTTGAGCGACTCCAATATATAGTTGTATAAGATCTTTCCTTTTTCTGTAGGCACCATTTTCCTTGCGGCACGGTCAAACAGCTTATTGCCGGTATAGGCTTCCAGTGAGTTCAAATGGAGGCTTACGCCAGGCTGGGAGATAAAGAGCGACTGCGCTGCCGCAGAAAGCGTTCCTGTTTCATATATGGCCTTAAACGTTCTCAGCCATTCCAGATTCCATTGCATAACTATAATTTTTATGATAGATAGGTGCAAGTTAAGTTATTTGTGTGATATAAAAAACTGATGGAAATTTGCACTATCAATCATAAAAATAATAGAAATGAAAGTATTTATCATAAACGGAGGACAGGCAATGGCTCATTCAGGCGGCACATTTAATAAAACCGTCGCCAACTGGACCATCAGCTTTCTTATCACCCAGGGACACGAATATCGCGTGGTAAATGCCAGCCACGACTTTGACCCCGCTGCCGAAGTAGAACACTTCAAATGGGCCGACCTGGTCATTTACCATACTCCCATCTGGTGGTTCCAGGTACCTTATGGCCTGAAGAAATATATAGATGAAGTATTTACCGCCGGACATCAGAATGGCATGTATGCCAGCGACGGCCGCAGCAGGAAGAATCCCGCGATCAACTACGGCACCGGTGGACTCATGCAGGGTAAAAAATACATGGTAACCACCACCTGGAATGCACCCGATACCGCCTTTACCCTTCCCGGGGAATTTTTTGAGCAGACATCGGTAGACAACGGCGTGTTATTCGGTTTTCATAAAATGAACCAGTTTGTAGGCATGGACCGGATCAACGGTTTCCATTTCCACGACCTGGAAAAGAACGCCACACAGGAACGGATAGACAACTACCACCACGAATATTTACAACACCTGAACGCTGTATTGACCACTGAAAAACAATTATTATGAACATCTATCTGACCGCGGTTATCAAAGCAAAATCAGCATACCGCCATGAAGTATTAGCCGTATTGCAAAATATGGTCACCGAAACAAGAAAAGAAGCTGCCAACATTCAATACGACCTTCACCAGGGAATCACCGATGAAAACGTGTTTGTTTTCTATGAGATATGGGAAAACCAGGAAGGACTGGATAGCCACGGGCAACAACCGTACATCCTGGAGTTTGCCGCTTTGGCCGGCGAAAAGCTACAGGAAGCACCTCAGATTTATCTAACTAAAAAATTATAGAAATGGAATATAGAAAATTAGGAGATACCGACCTCCAACTGTCTGCCATTGCCTACGGCGCATTTGCCATTGGCGGTAACATGTGGGGTGGTAATGAGAAAAAGGATTCCATCGCCTCCATACAGGCAGCCATCGATCATGGCATGACTACCATTGACACCGCACCTTTTTATGGATTTGGCCTCAGTGAAGAAATGATCGGGGAAGCCATTAAAGTATACGATCGCAGCAAAATTCAACTGCTCACCAAATTTGGGTTGGTATGGGATGGCAGCAACCAGGGCAAAGGAGAATATTTTTTTGACGCCGAAGAAGCCGGAAAACAAATTCCAATTTATAAATATGCTTCCAAAGCCAATGTAATCAAGGAAGTAGAAGAAAGCCTGCAACGCCTGCAAACAGATTATATTGATTTGTTGCAGATCCACTGGCCCGACAATACCACACCCATAGCCGAAACCATAGAAGCTGTTGCCTCGCTTTTGCAACAGGGGAAAATCCGTGCAGCAGGGGTAAGTAATTACAGTGTAGAACAGGTAGCCGAAGCAAGAAAAACGGTTAACATCGCCAGTAACCAGGTAAGTTACAGTATGCTGAACCGCGCCATAGAAACCGACCTGGTGCCCTATGCATTGGAACAGCAGTTGGGCATTATTGTATACAGCCCAATGGAAAGAGGATTGCTGACCGGCAAGTATTTTAAAGATAGCAAACTGAAAGATACTGACCACCGCAATGGCTATTTCCAACAGTTTGATGCCAGCAAAGTAAAAACTTTCCTGGACACCATCGCCCCGATAGCAGCAGATAAAAATGCTACCCTCTCCCAATTGGTGTTACGCTGGACCAGTCTGCAACCCGCTATCACCGTAGTGTTGGCCGGATCCCGTAATGTGGAACAGGCCATTGCCAATGCCAAAGCAATGGATATACAACTAACCGCCGCTGAAATGGCATTTATCAATGCGGCGCTTTCAAAGGTATAAAGCGATAACAGGGTGTTCTGTAAATGTGGAACTGATCCTAACAAAAGCGATGGTAGCGTTGTTTAATTTCCTGGAACAGGATGGACACGCTACTCCATTACCTTAACTAAAACCATATGTCTTCGTTTTTAGCTTTTATAAAGAATTACATCTTCGTTGCCCTCGTCATCCATTTCCAGTATTAGCTCCCAGTGCAGCTTTGCAGCAATATCAGACAATAGCTGTACGTATACAGCTTCCAGCTCCGGATCAGATTTAGAGGCGGTTATCGCCAACATAGTGACCCATTTGCTGTTAAAGCTTTCCGGTCTGCCGTAGTTACCATCCTTCGTATAAATGGCCGTGATATTCATCCAGGGGAAAGTATCGATGTTACAGAACTGCCGGGGCGCTACCTTTACTAACACACCAGTATTCTCCAATACCTTCAATACCATATCGGTATGTAGTTGTTGACTATAGTCACTGCTGCCTCTTATTTCATAATACAAGTAAAGATTTGACCACATGTTACATCACTTTTAAGGCAAATACATTTTCCGGAACTGGCTGGGCGTTTGCTGCTTTACGTCTTTAAACTGCTTACTAAAATGCGCCCAGCTTTTATACCCGCTTTCATAGCAGATATCCAGTATGGGTTGGGTGGTAGTAGTAAGTAATTTACAGGCGTGGCTGATCCGCAGATCTCTCAGGAAATCGAAATACGTTTTCTTGATATTCTTCTTAAAGAAACGGCAAAAATTGGGTACGCTCATATTAGCCATGGCGGCTACCTGTTCCAGTGTTACTTTTTCCTGGTAGTGTTTAAAGGAGAAGTCAATAATTTTTTCGATGATGGGATTTACCACGTGGCCGGCATCCGTGAAGTCTTCTGTCAGAATTTTATATTGTGAGGAAAGGCCTATCTGGTGCAGGCATTGCAGGAGTAACATCAATTTCTCAAATCCTTTTTTACGCTGCATCAGCTGCATGCTTTCTGCAATTTCTTTTTTTAGCCCCTTCTCCAGTTGCAACCCGTTATTCTTTTGCAACAGGGATTGGATCGCTTTCATCTCCGCCATTTCCAGTAATCCATCTCCCCAACAGTCATTGGTAAAATGGATAACCAGTGCGGCCCCGGTCATTTTAGGCTGATTTTTTCTAAACCAGTGGGGGAGGTTGCCGGCAATAAAAAAAAGATCGTTAACGGAATAGTCGCTCACATAATCACCTATCATCACCGTACCATGGCCTTTTAATATGAGGATCAGCTCATATTCCGGATGCTTATGCCAGTTGGTTTCAAACTGAGGCGTTTGATATACACGGCAGGCAAAACTCTGGCTGGCATCATTGGTAATTTTCTGAAGAATTGTTTTCATACCCCGACAAATGGCTCATTTTATCATGCAAACTACTAATTATTAGTAAATTTTGATAAGATAGCATATTTTCTTTCAAAAATAGCGGTTGCAAACTCTTTAAAATCGGTCAATATTTGCGGTACTAAAGCACGATTATGAAAATAGTTACAGGAAAGAAAGAATTCTTCGCCGGCATTCCGGCCATTAAATATGAGGGATTACAAAGTGACAACCCGCTGGCATACCGCTGGTATGATGAAAACAGGATAGTAGCGGGCAAATCTATGAAAGAATGGCTGCGTTTCGCAGTAGCTTACTGGCACTCTTTCAACGGCACCGGCGCCGATCCTTTTGGAGAAGCAACACACATCTTTGAATGGGACAAAAACCCGGATCCCATTACACGCGCAAAAGATAAAGCCGATGCAGCTTTTGAAATGATCACCAAGTTAAACCTGCCTTACTATTGCTTCCATGATGTGGACGTAGTAGATTATACCAACGATATTAACGAAAACGACAAGCGTTTGCAAACGCTGACGCAATACCTGCAACAAAAGCAGGAGGAAAGTGGCGTGAAACTGTTATGGGGTACTGCTAACCTGTTTAGCCATCGCCGTTATATGAATGGTGCCGCTACTAACCCTGATTTTCATGTACTCACACATGCCGCTGCACAGGTGAAAGCCGCATTGGATGCCACCATTGCATTAGGTGGTGAGAACTATGTTTTCTGGGGAGGCCGTGAAGGGTATATGAGCTTGTTGAATACCAACATGAAACGGGAGAAAGAACACCTGGCGAGATTCCTGCAGGCATCCAGGGATTATGCCCGCAAAAATGGATTTACCGGTACGTTCTTTATTGAGCCAAAGCCTTGTGAACCAACTAAACATCAGTACGACTACGATGCAGAAACAGTTATTGGTTTCCTGCGTCAGTACGACCTGCTGAACGACTTTAAACTCAACCTTGAAGTAAACCACGCTACATTGGCAGGCCATACTTTCCAGCATGAACTGCAGGTAGCTGTTGATGCAGGGCTGCTCGGCAGCATCGACGCCAATCGCGGAGACTACCAGAACGGTTGGGATACCGATCAGTTCCCCACCAATCTCAATGAGCTGACCGAAGCTATGTTGATTATCCTGGAAGGCGGCGGCTTCAAAGGAGGTGGTATTAACTTCGATGCTAAGATCCGCAGAAACTCCACTGATGCAGCAGATCTTTTCCATGCACATATTGGTGGCGTTGACAACTTCGCCCGCGCGTTGGTTACCGCAGATGCCATCCTGGAGAAAAGCGCCTACCGCAACATCCGCCAGGAACGCTATGCGTCTTTCGATAGCGAGGCAGCAAAATCTTTCGAAGCCGGAAAAGCAACACTGGAAAGCCTGCGCGACTTTGCCGTAGCTAACGGTGAACCAGCTACGAAGAGCGGCAGACAAGAGTATATAGAGAACATTATCAATAATTATTTGTAATAGCATTCAATTCGCCCTCCCGTCGAAGGCGGGGGGCTGCATTTTAGTTCCACGTTATTTTTAATTTTCCATGTTATGACGCTAGCGCCGTAATGGCCGGGTCCATAAAATTTCCTGCACACAGGGTCGTGCAGAAGACATTTTTAAAATGTAGGAGACCAGTACGCCACGGCGTACTGGTCTCTTTGTTGTAATGCCCACCACCAGGCAAATGGCGGCCAAAATAACATAAGCATTTGAGCAAATCATCCTATTTATATTAACGGGTTGTTGCTATATTGTTGAACTAAAGGAATATTATCAACCAATTCTGACTGTCATGTATCAACAAACGATTGCCCTGCCCGGATCGAAGCAGCATTTTGAAGTATTGGATGGCCTGAGAGGTATCGCCGCTATTACTATCCTGGTATTTCACTTTATGGAAATGATTTATGCAGATTATGCTATTAACCCGTTGGGACATGGTTTCCTGGCAGTCGACTTTTTCTACTGCCTGTCCGGCTTTGTGATCGGGTATGCGTATGATGACAGGATTGGCCAGATTGGCCTGGTTGCTTTCCTCAGGAACCGGTTAATCCGTTTGCATCCATTGGTGCTGATGGGGAGTGTATTGGGGCTGGTAGGATATGTATGTAATCCATTTGTTAATGGCTGGACACTGGCAGGAGGGGCGAAGGTCATCACCGCCTTCATCAGTTCTATTTTCCTGGTTCCGTACCCGGTTTTACCTCACCGGGCGGGGGCATTGTTTCCTTTCAATTCTCCTGCATGGTCGTTGCTGATGGAGTATCTCGCCAATATCGTTTATGCGTTGCTGTTATTTAGAATGAAACGGTTGTGGCTGGTGCCGGTGGCTGTTGCAGCCGCGGTTTGGTTGTGTGTGGTAGGTCATCAGCAGGGATGGTTGATTGGTGGTTGGGACGCGCCTACCTGGGTAGATGGCGTTGCGCGTATCAGTTATTCTTTTCTCGCGGGGCTGTTGGTGTTCCGGTTTGGTTTGAGGATTAAAAACCGGTTGAATTTTGCCTGGCTGGGACTGTTACTGCTGGGTGCTTTCTTTTTCCCGCATATCAAACAGGACGGGCTCACAGAGGCGGCCATTGTATTGTTTTACTTCCCGCTGTTACTGGCTGTAGGTGCGGGTGCCAGCGTTTCCGGCTGGATGAAACAGTTGTGTGTTTTTATTGGGCGCCTGAGTTACCCGCTGTATATGACGCATATTTTTGTGGTGTGGAATTTCGGTGATTACTACGCTAAATACAAACCGTCCGGATTACGTTTATACGTGGTAGTGAGTGTGCTGATTGTAGCGTTGCTGGTGTTGGCCTATTTGGTGATGCGCTTTTATGATGAACCTGTAAGGCGATTCCTCATTAAAAAATGGCTGGTGAAGAAGCCGGTAAAAAAAGAGGTGCCGGTAGCTTAGGTGTGCATTTATTGAATCGACAAAATAAAATGTATTTTTGCGATAAATTTTATCACTATGAAAAACAAGATTCTATTTGTCGTGTGCCTCCTTTTTGGTTTGATGTTTATCAATGCAGGGCTCAACAAATTCTTTAACTACATGCCAGTGCCGAAAGACATGCCTGAAAACTTACTGAAAGTGATGGGCGCTTTTATGACCATTGGCTGGCTTATGCCTTTGGTAGGCGTGGCTGAGGTGATAGGAGGCTTACTGTTTATTTTCCCGAAAACCAGGGCGCTGGGCGCGCTGGTGATCTTACCAGTGATGGTGGGCGTGCTGCTGACCAACATATTACAGGCCCCTTCCGGTTTACCGATTGCAGGGATTTTATTCCTCGTTAATATCTGGGTGATCATTGAGAACCGCCAGAAGTACTTACCAATGGTAAGTTAAGTTGACAATAGAATAGCCATGTAAAAGCAGATGTCTCCCGGCATCTGCTTTTATTTTTTTGGAAGATGAATAACATTTGCTAACCGGTGATAATAATTGTCAATTTGACGATTAATAAAAAAGATGTAGTTTTAGAGCAGAAAGTATCCTATTTAAAATAGGGAACGGGCGGTAATAATTCCAGGTTGTGAAATACATGAATCACTATGCCGGTATCATGTGCCGTTGTTTCCCGTCAGCCACCATATGAAGCATATAAAAATGAGCGTAACAAGATATTTGCTGGTAGCCGGCTTCCTCCTGATAACGGCGCACCTGCAGGCACAAACGACAGCAAAATTTCACAGCTGGGCCGCCACACCTCCTATGGGCTGGAACAGTTGGGATTGTTTCGGGCCTACAGTAACAGAAGCAGAAGTAAAAGCCAATGCCGACTACATGGCGCGGTACCTCAAACCTTATGGCTGGAATTACATAGTAGTCGACATCCGCTGGTATGTGGGCAACGACAAAGCCCACGGCTATAATGAAACCAACCCGGACTATGTGCTCGACGAATACGGACGTTTCTTACCGGCAACCAATCGTTTCCCATCTGCCGAAGGCGGCAAAGGATTTAAACCACTGGCCGACTACCTGCATGGCAAAGGGCTGAAGTTCGGTATTCATATCATGCGGGGGATCCCGGTGCAGGCGGTAAAACGTAACCTGCCGGTGAAAGGCACATCGGTAACAGCCCGGGATATTTACTCGGAGAAGGATCAATGCCGCTGGCTGCACGACATGTATACCGTTGTGCCGGAGAAGCCGGGTGCACAGGAGTATTATAATTCTCTCTTTGAGCTGTACGCCAGCTGGGGACTGGATTTTGTAAAGGTAGATGACCTGTCGTCCCCCATATACTTTGAAAAAGAAATTGAGATGATCCGGAAGGCCATCGATCGTACCGGGCGTAAAATTGTATTAAGTACTTCCCCGGGAGAAACACCTATTGCACATGCGGAGCATGTACAACAACACGCCAATATGTGGCGCACCGTAGGTGATTTCTGGGATAGATGGGCACAATTGAAAGAACATTTTGCCGTGTTTGAACGCTGGAATAAATGGCGCGCCTATGGCGCCTATCCTGACGGCGACATGCTTCCACTGGGACGTATCGGTATCCGTGCGGAGGTAGGCAATCCACGTGCGAGTGGCTTCACCCGCGACGAGCAATATACGCTGATGACGCTGTGGAGCATTTTTAAATCGCCCCTGATGTTTGGCGGCAACCTTCCGGACAATGATGCCTTTACCCTTTCGCTGCTCACCAACCGGCGCGTGCTGAAAGTACTCAATGAAAGTACCCACAATCAGCCACTGTTTACAGAAGCCGAAAAAGTTGCCTGGATGGCCGAAGAACCTGGCACCGGCGCAAAGTACCTCGCTGTTTTTAATACCGGCGACACGGGGAAAAAAAGTATTGCGGTGCAATTATCGGCGCTTGGATTAAACGGGAACTGCCAGGTAACAGATCTTTGGTCCGGGAAAGTATCAGAAAATGTTAGTGGAGAGTTTGCGCCGGAAATTAATCAGCATGGAGCAGGGTTGTATAAGATAGCACCGCTTTCAGCCGGACGAAAATAAAATTGTATCTATCAACAGGAGGCTCCCCGGTATGCGAAAGTATACCGGGGTTTCTTTTTGGGGTATTGTTAATAGTGCTTCCGCCGGTCTTGTCCCGTTTAGTAATACACTTGTCCCGATTAATATGCGTGCTACCCGTTAGCTTTGCGCTATAAATTGCACTTATGAAACCATTCTTTTTATTCCTGTTATTATTGCCTTGTATTGCCTTTGCACAAAAACCTTCCTTGTTATATGTTTGTCCGCCATGCGGCCGCTGTGATACGCTGTTGTTTCATCAGCCGGGCAAGTGTCCGCATTGCGGCATGGAGCTGATTACCAAAGACACGGCCAGCAATAAAAAGATCACGATTTGCTTTTATCTCTATGAGGGAGTAGAGGTGCTGGATTTTGCAGGTCCGATGGAAGTATTTTCCTATGCCGGATTCAAAGTATTTACAGTAGCTAAAACCCGTGCACCGCTGGTATCTCAGGGCATACTGAAAATAATGCCGGACTACAGCATCCAGGATGCGCCGGCAGCCGACATCTTCGCTGTTTTTGGTGGCGAAGCCCAGGTGGCGGCAGATGACCCTGAAGTGATCAACTGGATTAAATCGCGGGATGCATCCGTTTCCCACTATTTTTCTGTTTGTACCGGCGCCTTTGTACTGGGTAAGGCAGGGCTGCTGGATGGGTTGACGGTTACTACTTTTCACAGCGCTATTCCCGGTCTGCAGCGGACAGTGCCTGCAGCAAAAGTATTGCAGCAGGTGCGGTATGTAGATAATGGACGGGTGATCACTACGGCAGGTATTTCCGCCGGCATTGACGGGGCGCTGCATTTGGTGGCCAAATTACGAGGCGGGGAGGAAGCGTTGCGTATTGCGCAACTCATGGAGTATGATAAGTATGTGCCGGAGCAGGGCCTGATGGTAGCCCATCCCGGCACCAGTAAATAATTTTTGCAGGCTATAACCGGATGTTGTGGCTGCTGATACTGGTTGGGAACCGGGCTTTGACCTTGTCAGGAACCGCGTCCCGGTAGGAGGTACGACGTCCGCTGATATGTAGCCAGCCCGAAGGATCCAGGGTGATGAATGCAAACAGCGCTTCCTTGTAGTAGTGCGCGCCGGATTGCGTGTATACGTAGGAAGCGCTGTTCAACAGAAAATAATGTACGCCATTTCTTTCTCCGTAGCGGTCGTCGTGATCATGTCCCATAAATACAGCTGACACACGGGCACGGCTACCCGCATTTTGGGCGGCAAGGTTGGCTTCATCAAAGATCGCAAGGATCTCATCGGCATTCCCCAGCTCCTGGAAAAAATCGCTCAGGAAAACGGGTTGATGCATAAATACAATGACCGGGTATTGGGCGTTGGCCAGGTCTTGCTTGAGCCAGTCGAGCTGCGGTTGATCGGTAAAACTCCGCATAGGCGCGGGCAATGGGCCCCAATTGCTGGTATTATAGTCTTCCAGTGTTTTATCTTCTCTCCGTAAAAAATTTCTATCCATTATCACAAAATGATACCCGCCCTGGTCGAAGGAATAGTATGGTTTTTCCATGCCCCATAGTTGCATGATAGTGGCTTTGTCGCAAACATCCATATCGTGGTTGCCAAGTACGTGATATTTGGGACCGGCAAACCGGTTCCATTGCAACATGATTTCTTCGGATTGTTTAGGGCGACAAAAATCACCGCATTGAATAATGAAATCCGGTTGCTCTTTCATCACCGCATCCATAAAAGTGGTGAGGCGGGCTACTTCAGGTTTGCCGAATTGCAGGTGATGCAGGTCGGAGATAACACCTATGCGTAATTTTTTACCTGTTGCGGAAGGCTGGCTGATAGGAACAGACCAAACATTAGAAGCCATTAAAAAGCCGGTGCCTGACAAGCCCAGTTGCTTCAGGAAATTTCTGCGTTTCACCATTCACTGTGATTTATAGTGCAGGAAAATACACGGATTATTTCATATTTCACTAATTATCGGGTGAGTGGTCAATAGGTTATATTTGCGGTGTCTTTAAAAATTATCCATGGCTAAAAAAATAGCACCGGCACAGATACCCGCTTCCAGCTTTGATTTTCTGAATCAGCTGAAGCAGCACAACAACAGGGAATGGTTTAATGAACATAAAGCCCGTTTCCAGGAGGAGCAACAGCAGGTAGAGATTTTTGCAGAAGGACTACTGGAACAGTTGTCTGCCCACGATCTGATAGAAACGCCTTCCGGCAAAAAGAGTTTATACCGTATTTACCGCGACATCCGTTTTTCGAATGATAAAACGCCTTATAAAACCCATTGGAGCGGTAGTTTCAAACGGGCAACCAAAAGCCGCAGGGGAGGTTATTATTTTCATATAGAACCGGGCAACAGCTTTATTGGCGGTGGCTTCTGGGGACCGTCACCGGCTGATCTGAAACTGATCCGCGATGATATTGCTTTTGATGCAGCACCACTGCGGAAAATAATTAACAGTAAAACCTTCATCAATACATTTGAGTCCCTGAAAGGAGAGCAACTGAAAAGTGCGCCTAAAGGCTTTGAGGCAGATCATGAGGCCATTGATCTGTTGCGCTACAAACAGTTTTTGCTCATCCGGCCTTTTTCAGATAAAGCAGTGTTGAGTGAAACATTTTTAAAAGAAGCCAGCGATACATTCCGGCATATGCGGCCCCTTTTCGATTACATGAGTGAGGTGTTGTCATCAAATCCGAACGGGGAGTAGAGAGGCGCCCAAAAACAGTTTTTCACGCAAAGGCGCAAAGCAGGTGAACAGCAAATATCATTTTACTTTGCTACTTACCTGCTTTGCGCCTTTGCGTGAAAAATTCGATCTATATGATGTCCTTGTAAGCCGCTTCCAGTTGCTCATGTGTTTTCCAGAAAGGTTGTGGTGTGGTACCTTCCAGGTTGGCAATAAGGATGCCTACATGGTTGTGCCATCCGCTGGCAACACTCAGCAGCTGGGATTTCTTATCGCCCAGTTTGCGGTGCGTGATGATCATATGTACCCGGTCGCCCTGTTCTGCTAATTCGAAAGTTACCTCCGAACCGCCTCCCCAGGTGAATGATAATAAATTAGGGGCGGAGATCTGTAAAACGGTGCCTGTGAATTCATGTCCTTCTTCCATATCTTTATATTTCTCCGGGATCGTGTCTGGCAGCGGACTTAACTCTTTATGCAGGAAAGACAAGTGTACTTTTCCTCCTTCAAAAAGTTCCATTTCTCCTTTTGCCAGCCACTTACCACGCTTTTCTGATTCCGTGAGATAAGCCCATACTCTCTGGATGGGACCGGGCAAGGAACGTTCTAGCCGGAGGGTGCCCGGCGACGTAATGCGACCAAATTGTTCCATAAAAAATTGATTTATCGTTTTGGAAATTTATCTGCGACGAGGCCCAGATTTATATTGTGTTCGAGATAAGCCTTCAGTCCATCTACCACGGTGGTAAAGCCGCCAGTGGAGTCGTTGATTTTACGTATCAGGTCATCGCCCTTTTCCGTAAATCCGTAATTAGAAATAGAAACGTAGGTGGTTCCATCTCCCAGATCTTCAAATTCAAAATCTACTGCGGTAGCGGGTTCGCCCCAGTCGACCGCAATTTTTTTATTGGGTATAATTTCTTTTACCACTGCCGGGGTACTTACCTGGTACATTTCCCATTCCCAGGTCACCGTTTTTCCTGCGGCCAGTTTATCGCTGCCTTTGGTAAACCAGAAGTGTTTCGTTTTTTCCGGATCAATGAAAGCATCAAATACAATGCTTACTGGCTTCCTGATGCGCATTTGCGCTGTTACTTCGGGTGTTTGCTTTGCCATGTTGCATAGTTTATGGTGGAGTAAGAAATAGTTAGTCTTCTTCGTTCAATAAATTTTCGAGTGTATCCAGTCGCGCGTTCCAGAATGAACGGTATTGCTCTGCCCAGCGCGCTACTTCTTCCAATGCCTGGAAATTGGCGCTGCAATGCCTTTCCCTGCCTTGTTTAACGATCACCACCAAACCGCATTCCGTGAGGATACGCATATGTTTGGAAACCGCCGGCTGACTCATATTAAAGTTCTCCGCCACTGTGTTCAACGTTTGGGTTTGTTTTGCTAACAGCCCTATGATAGCCCGTCGGGTTGGGTCTGCAATCGCCTGGAACACGTCTCTTCTAGCTTTCATTCCTTGTTGTTTAAAAATACATAACCATTTGGTTTAGTAAAATTATATATAACCATTTGGTTTAGCAAATTTATTTTTTCATTCCGGTCGTTCCGGGGGAAAACAACTTTGAACAAAAAAAGTTACGGCTGGGCGGGAGGTGTAAGGGCTTGTATTTTTTGTTCGATGATTTTTTTATCAGCAGGAGAGTGGGCGAGGTGGAGGGCGGTTTTCAGGGATGCGAGCGCCTGTGCATCGTCGGAGCCGGTGTATAATTCGCTTAACAGTACGTGGTAGAGATGATGGGTACCGAGGTTTAATTTCAATGCCTCTTCCAGCGCCACCTGTTTTCCTTTGACTTTGGATAAAGCATAGGTTCTGTTGAGTGCTGCCATAGGAGAGTATTCCAGGGCCAGCAGGTGGTTGTACAACTGCAGGATGTTATTCCATTTTTCCGGGGTATCCGCTTTGTTCGTATGTCCGTAAGCGATACATGCTTCGAGGTGGAAGCGGGAAATTTTAGGTCCGCTGGCAGACCGGGCAAGGAAGTCTTTGCCTTGCTGAATAAGGGCCTGGTCCCAGCGACTGGCATCCTGGTCGTTATAAAGAATCATTTCACCAGCATCATCCATCCTGGCATCAAACCGGGAGGCCTGAAAGCTCATCAACGCCAGTAAGGCATGTACCACAGGCTGATTGGTATTTTCATTTTCTGTGAGCAGAAACGTCAGGCGCATGGCCTCCAGGCAGAGATCTTTCCTCAGCGTGGTGTTGTGGTTACTGGAATAATAGCCTTCATTAAAAAGCAGGTAAAGCGTAGTAAGTACATTATCCAGCCGGTTGCTGATTTCCGGTTTGCCGGGAAATTCGATTTTTATTTGTTCGGACCTTAGCTTGTCTTTTGCCCGTTGTAATCTTTTGGCAATGGTTTCCTTGTTGGATAAAAAAGCGGTAGCTATTTCTTCGATACCAAATCCGCAGAGTATGCGCAGGGCCAGCCCGATCTGCGCTTCCGCTACAATTGCCGGATGACAAACTGCAAACATCATCTGCAATTGGCTGTCGTGGATATTTTGCGCGGAGAGATCAATTTCCGGTATATCCGTTTCCGTAGTGCCGCGTTTTAATTCGCCGGCAACTTTCTGCCGGAACACCGCTTCATGCCGCAGGTAGTTTTTGGCTTTATTTTTTGCAACAGTATATAACCACGCGGTGGGATTCTCCGGTAATCCTTTTAATCCCCATGTTTCATGAGCGGCTAAAAAGGTGTCGCTGGCAATATCCTCGGCCACACCGATATGTTCAAAGCCAAACAACTTACACAACACGGCTGTGATTTTCGTGTATTCGGTTCTGAACAGGTGTGGTATCAATTGATTTTTCTCCATAAAATAAAAGCCTTTGTAATGAGCGGAAAGCTAAAAGCAGAAAGCAAAAAGCTATTTTCGCGAATGATCAAAGCATATTAATATCCGCAATGATCATTCGCGAAAATAGCTTTTTGCTTTCTGCTTTTAGCTTTCTGCTCATTACATGGCGTGGATTTCCCTGATCTCTACGCTGCCACCCGCTTCATAAATGGGACAACCTTGAGATAATGCAACTGCTTCATCCAGGGAATCGGCCTTAATCAATGAATATCCTCCCAGCGTTTCTTTCAGCTCTGTGAACGGACCATCAGTCACTACCTGGTTACCTCTTGATACTTTGCCGGTAGGGTACAGGCGGTTACCCGCATCCACTAATTTGTTCTGTGCAGCAATGCTGCCAATCCAATCCATCCATTTTTGGGTGTTGATCTGTACTTCTTCAGGAGAACGTTGAGCAATTACACTACGGTCAGCTCTGTACACAAACAGGAAATCTTTCATGGTTTTAAGTTTTAATTGTTGTAAAACAGTATAACACGCCAACATTGCGGGGATGGACACATTTGATATATTTTTTTATAGTTATACTGTAAGGTTAATGTAAATTAACGATTTATGCCGATTATTTCGCACTTGCCGCCACTCCATAAAAACCATTTTTTGATGGATCAGTAGTACTACTGAATTATAAAGCTACGTTGTCTTACTAAGCGCTGATGCCGTTACCCTCCTTACTTTTGCCATGTTGCCGTCAATAGGGTGTTGCGGTAACAGAAGCATAGGGTGATAAAGATCAGGCAGCCTTCAGATCAACAGATCCGGAGGTTGTTTGTTTTAGGCGGTACTGAAAAATACCCGTTTCAGGGTATGGTTTCCACGGAGGACCTCCTTATATTTACTACTAAACCCTCACCTGTATGAAACAGTATCCTTTTCTGTCGTTAAAGCAAACGTTGCTGCTACTTCGTATAGCCATCGCCATTATATTCCTGGCCCATGCGCTGGTAAGAATCGGCTATGGTACCATTCCCCGCTTTGCGGAGTTCCTGACCGGTAAAGGTCTGCCTTTTGCAACGGCCCTGGTATGGGGCATTACCGTGTATGAAATAGGAGGGAGTATCTTGTTAACGCTGGGGTATTACACGCGTTGGGTAACAGCAGGCTTTATAGGGCTGTTACTGATCGGGATTGGATTAATACATGCGGAGCGGGGTTGGTTTGTAGGGGAGCACGGCACCGGTGGTTGCGAGTACAGCTTCCTGCTGATAGTAGCACTGCTTGTAGTGGCGGCAGACAAGCGCGCCAATACCTCGCCTGCCGGATGAAAGGAGGCACTACATCTGAAATACATTAAACTTGTGCCCGTCAGGATCTGCAAATACAAAACCATAGTAGCCTTCTCCAAAAGCTTCGGGCCTTGAAACAAGGGTGCCTCCGGCCGCTTCCACAGCCTTCTCCCACTCATCTACTTCTTCCCGCGTATCTGCAGAAAGCGTGAAGATAATTTCATTCCCCGCACTGGCATCACTGAGAGGCCCTTTCATGGCAGGCTCCAGCACTTCTTTCAAAAAGAAGTGGATGATAAATTCCTTGTCGCCAAAGAAGAAGCTGGTTAGTTGAGCTGATGAACCGTTGGATTTAAATCCGAGCTGTTGATAGAATCGGGTAGTACGCGCTAAATCGCTGACGCCGAAATTGGCCCATATTCTTTTGGGTTTCATATGGAGATGTTTTTATGGTTAAACATTTTTTGATCGTCGCTGCTGAAATCCTGCCGGCGTAATGCCTGTGCTCTTTTCGAAGAAGCAGGAGGAAAATTCATGACCGTATAAAGTTAAACAAAAACAATTGTTGAAAAAACAGCCGGGTGTTTTCAACAGATACATATAAAAAAGTCATCGAAAAAACGGCAGTAGCATTGTATTTCATGAGGATAGTATGCGAACTTATCTCTCGAAAAATATTATTAACATGAATAAATATTTGCATCGAAATACGAACGAACTTTGAATCACAATTCACTTTAATGCTACGCCCTAACCGTTGGTATGCCTATACCTTCACGTCCCTTTGCGCTATTTTTTTTGCTGCCTGTAAACAAAAACCGCAGCACGTTATGATAAAAATTTTAAAGACACCTGGCTATGGTGCGGTGTTTAAAGGAGATTCCGGGGTGATCATTAAAAAGCCTGCGTGGCCTTATCTCATAGCAGCAAAGTTGATTGATACCACACTGACCACAGACTGGAGTTATATAAATGATACCGACACCATTGGTAAATATTACAGGTTGAACGATGAAGTTACTTATCTCGCCTGCATATTGCACTACACGGGCGATGGAAGAGAAAATTTACTACTGTTTGAAACCAATTCCCGGGGAGCCGTCACGAAATCCTTTCACTATTATTATGGCGTTGCACATTGCTGCTGGATGCATGCATTTGATGGCTTCGGGCGCATGGGTAATTATTTTTTTGTGAGAACCTGCGGTACCGGTACCTCCATGTGTACCAGTGAGCTGTATTTGTTTAAAACTGCGTTGGCACAGGAAGCGCAGCAACCTGTTTCAGAGTGGTACTGGATGGGCAGCAACGCCGCTGATCCGGCTATTCATGGTGTGTCTTCAGTGGTGAATGTGCAGGGCGACAGTGTACAAGTACATTATACCGTAGTAGCCGGTGTAGCACCGATGCGAACGGATAGCTTTGATATCACTTACCATCTGCTGCGAGGTAAATGGGTGGCAAGCGACAGCACCGCATTCAAAAACGGCCGATACTGAATCCTGCTGACATCCCACCTTTTTTGACCGTTTGAAATGATTTGTATACTTTGCCATCTCTAATAAACACGTTACAGATGGAATTAAAGGATTTATCTCCACAACCATTATGGCAGCATTTTGCCGCATTAAATGCGGTACCCCGCGCTTCCAAAAAAGAAGCGGCTGTTATTGACTTCATGCTGCACTTCGGTAAAAGCCTGGGGTTGGAAACCAGCCGGGATGCTGTTGGCAATGTGGTGATTAAGAAGCCCGCTACACCAGGAATGGAACATCGAAAAACAGTGATACTGCAATCACACCTCGATATGGTGCATCAGAAAAACAGCGATGTAAATTTTGATTTCGCCACACAGGGGATTGATATGTATGTAGACGGCGATTGGGTAAAAGCCCGTGGTACCACGCTGGGTGCGGATAACGGCATCGGGGTAGCAGCTATCATGTCAGTGTTGTCAGCTACCAACCTGGCACATCCTGCTATTGAAGCCATGTTCACCATTGATGAAGAAACCGGTATGACCGGCGCCAAAGAACTGGATCCATCGCTCTTTACTGGTACCATTCTCCTGAACCTGGATACAGAAGAAGAAGATGAACTGACCATTGGCTGCGCTGGTGGTCTTGATACTAATACCAAAGCCACTTATAGCGAAGTGCCAGCTCCTGCCGGCAGTATCGCTTACAGCATCCGTATCAAAGGCTTGCTGGGCGGACACTCCGGCATGGATATTCATAAAGGCCGCGGCAACGCCAATAAGCTGATGAACCGCCTGCTGTATAAGGCCACTCAATCCGTAAATCTGCAACTGGTGAGCATAGATGGTGGTAGCCTGCGCAATGCTATTCCGCGTGAATCGGTAGCTGTTGTAACATTGCCGGCCGCAGATAACGCAACATTCACCGCTTTCCTGCAGGACTTCCGCGAAGTGCTGAAAGCGGAGTATCAGTCTGTCGAAAAAGATTTGCAGATAGTGGCCGACGAAGTACCTGTTCCCGCTAAAGTGATGGACCCGGCTTATTTCACGCAGTTACTGCGTGCCATCTACGCCCTGCCTAACGGTGTGTTCCGCATGAGTCCCGATATCCCCGGCCTGGTGGAAGCCTCTTCCAACCTGGCGCGGGTGATTGTGAAAGACGGTGAGTTCATTACGCAATCGCTGCAGCGCAGTAGCGTGGAAAGCACCAAAGAAGATGTGGCTGCTGCGGTAGGTGCAGCCCTGGCCAATATCGGTTGTGAAGTGACACAAGGTGGCGCGTACCCTGGCTGGAAAGCAAATCCTGATTCTGAAATTCTCCGTTTAGTACTTTCCTTATACAAAAATCATTTCACGCATGAACCTAAAGTAGGTGCCTGTCATGCAGGTTTGGAATGCGGTATCCTGAATGGCCACTTCGGTGGTAAGCTGGATATGATTTCGTTCGGGCCTGTTATTCACGGGGCGCATTCGCCCGATGAAACCGTGCAGATTAGTTCTGTTGGCAGGTTCTATGGTTATCTGCTGGAGATACTGAAAGAGATACCAGTAAAATAGCAGAAAGCTGAAAGCAGAAAGCAAAAAGCAAAAAGCTATTGTAGCGATTGATTAACGCGGATCAGTAAATTTAAATACTCGCGCTGATCATTCGCTACAATAGCTTTTTGCTTTCTGCTTTCAGCTTTCTGCTTTCTGCTCTACTTAGTTGTGACCATTATAGGCGAATGCAAATTCTTTTGCAAAGTCATGGAAGCTTCTTTCTCCAAAAGTTTGTTGCTGATGTTGACGATAGTCGTTGAACAGGGTGCCTTCTCTTAAAGCCACGCCTATTTCAATGATGTATACTTTCGCCATTTGTTCACTCATGCCACTTTGTAGCATGCCATGCAGGAGGTCATCGTCGGAGAAACCTATCCATGCCAGGTTAGGTTGGCCGATGGCGTTGCCAAGAATAGCTGCAATTTCACCACCGGTTTTTTCATCGCTGGCTACATAGCGAACCGTTTTGCCGTTAAAATCAAGACGATCCAGTGCTGTAGCAATGGCAGTGGCAATGTCTTCGGGATGCGACATCACGATAGTGGTAGCGGCATCGAAGTTATTGCCAATGATGTGCTGGTGACGGATCATCTCTATGGCGCCATAGAAGTTGGAGTAGAACATCCCCGGGCGTACATGCAGTACGTTGGTATTTTCCAGGGTATTTAAGAGCTGCTCTATATAGTAGTTGGCGCTGTTAGGACCCGGGCCGTCCGCTTTATGGGCGCCGATAGCGCTGAGGTTCACTACATATTTTACACCGCTTTGTTTAATGGCGTTGGCATAACGTTCACCTGTTGCTTTCATATATCCGCGGATATCGCTGGCCTGGTAATCAGGCGGGATCATGATATATACGGCGTCTGCGTTGGCGAAGGCCTGCAGTAAAAAGTCTGTGTCGTCTATGGAGCCGATAGCAGGGATGGCGCCGAGTGCTTTTATAGCGGCAGCCTTCTCTGGTTGACGGCTTATAATAGTGACCTGGTGGCCTTTTGCGATGAGTTGTTGTGCCAGTGGTTTGCTGATGTTTCCTAAAGAACCTGTAATAGTGATGTTCATAAAATGATGTTTTAAAATTTTCTTTGACAAAAGTAAATCAGTACTTACTTTTGTACAAGTACTTACCCTAAAGTATGTATCTATGACAAAAACAAAAGAGAACTCTACGATCCAGGAAAATAAGAAGAACGCCTTCCAGGAATGCCCGGTAACATATGTAATGGAAAAGATTGGCGGCTATTGGAAACCGATCATCCTGTTCCAGTTGTTATCTGGTAATAAGCGCTACAGCGATCTGAGAAAAGCTATTCCCACTATTACAGAGAAAGTATTGATCCAGCATTTAAAACAACTGGAAGCTGACGACTTGATATTGCGGAAAGCTTTGCCGGTGGTACCGCCGCATGTAACCTATAGTTTAACGAAAGCCGGGGAAGCATTGAAACCCGTATTATTTGCCATGGCGGTATGGGCAGTAGGAGACAGTAAAGAGAATGGGGCCACGTATAAAAGGAACCTGCAGAGTTTTCCGGGATTTACAGGATAGGAATTACGAATTACGAATTACGAATTACGGATCTGTGCGGAGACAATAGCGAATGTTATCATTCGCGTTTACCATCTCCCCACAAATCCGTAATCCGTAATTCGTAATTCGTAATTCGTAATTCGTAATTCGTAATTCGTAATTCGTAATTCGTAATTCACACTAGTGAATCCTGCCTCTTTCCTCTTCATTGCCGGTATCCTTGTTCACCTCCTTATGTTCGCTGCTGCCAAAGCGATAAGTCAGCCCCAGCAACAAGAACCTGTTTAACTGGAAGTTGCTAAACTTTTGCGGTACGCCATTAATAGTAGAGGTTACCGTGTTGGCACTGGTCAGGAAAATATCATTCAGCGTTAACGCAATGTCCATCTTCTTTTTCATCACAGATGCTTTCAGCCCCATATCTACTTTGTAATAGGCATCCGCTTTACCGATATGATCTACTTCAGGGAACTGGTACCACGCGTTTACCGCTGCTGCAAAGGTTTTGCTTTTGTTGAGCCAGATATTATTGTTGGTAGCCAGGTACAGTCCAAAGCCATTTATATCCTTAATAAACGGAAGGGTCGATTGCGCCTGTGTATAGTAAAAAGTAGCCTGGTTGTTGTTATCCAGCCAGGAGAACAACTGCAGGGCAATATTTTCTGAAATACCATAACGGTAGGTTCTCAGGAAATTTAACGGCTTCGTATATACGAGATTGGTGTCTACGCTGGCAATGATCAGGTTGTTGAATCCATTGTTGGTTACATTGAAAAACAGCGCCGACGTCAGCATATTCTTATATGTATGTGATACCTCGAAGTTGGTGCTATATTCCGGGTTCAGGTATGGATTGCCCTCTCCATAGCTATACGCCGTATACAACGATTTAAACGGATTCAGGTTCCAGAAGGAAGGCCGGTTCACGCGCTTTCCGATAGTCAGCGCCAGGCTGTTATCAGTATTGGCCTGGTAAGATACCGACAGGGAAGGGAACAACCGGAAATATCTATTCACCGTGGTTTGATCAAGTGTATGGGAGTAGCCTTTGGTTTGGGTTAATTCCCCTCTCAGGCCCGCTTCATACTTCCATTTGCCCGCTTCTTTATTCAGGCTAAGGTACAGGGCCTGTGTATTTTCTTTGTAATCAAATTCATTGCTCAGGTCAGTATCGTAGGTCAGTTCTCCCTGCGGACCCTTTTTATAGTAGAAAGCGTTACTGTAGTTATCAATGAAACTCAGTTTGGTGCCGAACATGATTTTGGCGAAAGATGTTGGTATCTCTGCATCCGCTTTGAACGTATAGATGTTGAAGTTTTGTTTGTTGTTATCGTAATAGCGGGTGGTGCGGAATGGATGTTGTAAATCGCTGCCAGGATAGTTATGACTTTCAAAATCAGATTTATCAGTGCGGTAGTAGTTGATATAATCGGCGTTGAGTAATAGCTTGCTGCCACTGCTATCCAGTTTAATCAGGGAATGCAGGTTAATAGAATTACTGCTGGCCTCCGGGTAGTAGGTAGCATACGTTCTCAGTACGGAGTCCAGGTTCCCGTTTTTATTATTGTAGATGGGATTGTGGACATGATCTGATCCGTCGTATACATTTTTAGCGCCCTGGTAATTGATACCGATGGCCAGGTTTTTATTGACCTGGTAATCTACGCCTGCCACCACGTTAATATTGCGATATTTATAATCGCCGGTGTCGCCCTGCATCCAGGTTTGACGGGGATAGCTAAGCGTGGTTTCAAAACCTTCCAGGTGATGATCCTGGTCCAGGTTCACACTGCCATAGGCCGACCAGCGGGTAGTGTTGTACTGCAGGTTGGCGCTCAGGTTGGCTGCTTCGTAGTTACGGGTGCCAAAGGCTTCTGCAGGACTGTACAGCATATACTTGCCATTGGCTTGTATGTTGCCGGAGTAGCCCTGTTTTTTACTTTGTTTGGTGGTAATGTTAATCAGCCCTGCATTGCCTTCTGCATCGTAGCGGGCGCCAGGATTTTTGAGCACTTCAATTTTCGATACCTGGTTGGCAGACATCGATTTCAGGTAACGAATCAATTCCAGCCCGGATAGTTGTACCAACCGGTCGTTGATCATCACCTTCAGTGCGCCCTTGCCGGCAATGCTGATTTCATTGTCGTTCACTTTCACGCCGGGTACTTTAGCGAGCGTTGTCAACACATCGGCACCGGTGGCGGTAACGCTGGAAGATACGTTGTACACCAACTTATCAGGACTGTCGTTGATAGCTGGTTTGGCAGCGGATACCACTACTTCATTCAAATCCTGCTCAGTGGCATGTGAGCGTAAAGAGATAGTGATGGCCGTGTCTTTCGTCAACGTGAGTGGAAAGGTGACTCGGTCAAATCCTATCAATTCAGCTTTTACTTCATAAAGTCCGGCCTTCAGATGGCGGAACTGGAAATGCCCGGCACTGTCGGTTTGCACCCTTAGTGGCGAGGAACTGTGTTCACGTTGAATACTGATAATGGCTCCCGGGAACTTTGGTTCATTGTTACTGTTCACTGTTCCTGAAAGGGTTGACTGGGCATAAACATGGCTACATGTAAGGCTGCATAGGAGCAGCGGGAAAAACAATTTCAACTATCATGGAATTTATATCAAAAATTGAGTATCGATCCAAAGTAATAAATCTCACAGGTAGCGTGGTAAAAAAGAGGATAAGCGGTAGTGCATGATCAGATGTTTATCTGGTTAGTCTAAAAATTTTATTGCGGAGTCCGGAATAAATAGTACGTTAGATGAGCAAAACAGGTTATCATGAAAGTTGTTCTACTGGCGCTGCTTTCTCTTGTGAGCCTCTCCTCATTGGCCCAGGACAAGATTATTTCCTACCGTGTAACCAATCAGCAATCTATTCACTTTTACTGGAAGTTGTCACCAACGCAGCCATTCAGCACTATTGAGCAATTAAAGGCACATGTGGCAGCAAAAAAAGATACCCTGGTTTTTGCCATGAATGGAGGCATGTTTAAGCCGGATTATTCGCCGGTAGGATTGTATATCAGGCGGCAACAGGTGATCACGCCATTAAATACTACTTCTGAAACCGGCAACTTCGGCATGCAACCCAATGGTGTGTTTTATCTTACTACAGAAAATGTGGGCGTTGTATGTATCACTGCCGCTTTTCATAACGATGGTCATATCCGTTATGCCACACAGTCGGGGCCTATGCTGGTGATCGACGGCGCTATTCATCCTGCTTTTAAAGCAGGTTCCACCAACCTGAACATCAGGAACGGGGTAGGGATTTTACCGGATGGCAGTGTATTGTTTGCTATCTCCAGGGATCCCATTAACTTCTATGATTTTGCCCTGTTTTTTAAAGAACAGGGTTGTAAGAATGCCTTATACCTGGATGGTGCTATTTCGCAGATGTATTACCCTGCGAAAGATATGTTACAGGCAGATGGCAAATTTGGTGTTATTATCGGCGTAATTAATCCTGGTGCTGGATTGTAGCATTACTTCCTCCTGCCGTCCACATCTTAACACGCTTCCTGCTCATTTGAATTCAACCTAAATCAATGATTTTTTACAATTCCTGGTCGGAATGCCGGGCTACTTTTGTGTAAAATAAAAACGATGAAAACAAGCACCATAAAGGTATCCCTGCTATTAGCCGGTATGATGATACCACAAATAGCAGCAGCACAGCAAACCAACAAATTTCTTCCCACTACTAAAACAACGACCATGGAAAACAATAAAGCGATCGTAAAAAAATTATATGAAACAGTCCTGAACAACCAACAATTTGAATTATTACTGGACTTCGTGGCTGATACGTTTGAAGGACCGGGAGGAACAGGTGTGGAGGGCTTCAGGAACCCGTTCCGGTCCCTGTACAATGGCTTCCCCGACCTTCAATGGACATTAGTCACCCTGGTAAGCGAGGGCGATAAAGTAGTAGTCCGTTGGAAATGGACGGGTACGCACAAGGGTGTTTTCCGTAATGTACCGGCCACCGGCAAAGTGATTACGGGTAATGGCGTATCGATCTACGAATTAAAAAATGGGAAAATAGTTACGGTAGATGCGCACGTAGATCGTTTCGGGATTTTACAATCGCTGGGTGCTTTGCCCGCGGATATTGCACCTGTAAAGCCATAACAGGTAAATAAAAGGAAACGTGCGTAGTGTAGCCTGCGCATGTTTTTATTGTGGCAGAAGTACCTTTTTATCCCATAGGTAGATGGCCATTTTGGCGGCCTTCTGAAATGGCATCAACTGGCTCCAGGCGGTTACCAGGCTCCCGAAAGTAGGGGTGTGTGCCGCCATTTTCAACAGTGGATATATTTCCACTGTTTCGAGGAAGGCCATGGTGCCCGGCAAATTAGGATGTTTAATCGCCGTTTTTATTTCCAGGCAATCATTCACCACACAGGAAGAGGGGACATAGCTGATCGCCGGAGATACCATTGGTTTTCCGTTCCAGAGTTGCTGCAATACATAATTGATGTCGATAGCTTTTTCAGCAGGTGGTGGTGTTACCGGTTTTTCTTCCTGCAGTGCGCTGCTTAGTTTTTCCGTGAAGGAGTTGGATATATGTTTTTCCGGGAGATAACTACCGCCGTGTTCCTGCCAGAAGCAGTGGGCAGTTCCCGGCCATGCCTGTGCATAGTATTGCCGTGTCCAGTGTGTGTGACTCACCACCGATTTGATGATCCGATCCTCATAAAATTCCTGAGCCAGTTGTATATCTCCGCCTTTCAAAATGGTATTTACGGCAATCACGGCCTGTAAGGCACAGCGCATGGCTTTTTCAACGCCGGTAGAAGAAAGCGGATCAATGGCAAATGCGGCTTCGCCCAGTTGCAACCGGTAATCCTGCCAGGGTTGTGTATGTGCATACATTGTTACCGCGCAGGATTGTAAAGGATGTAACTCTTTATTTTGCCGGAACAAAACAGACTGTTGTAACAGCCCGTTGTAAATATCGTGTAGGTGTTTCCGTTTGATGGTGTTGGCCGCCGCAAAAGTAATGATCCGGTATCTCCCGTCATAGAGCGGGGCGCCCCATATCCAGCCATCGGGTATAGCTTCTACGCAGGTATGGGCCGGCATCCGCGAGGCGGGTACATAGGCCCAGATAGCTGCCATAGATGGTGCGGTGAGCAGGCGTTGTTGCTGCCGTATAGCTTTTCTGCCCCGTGCATCCAATATAAACCGGGCTCGCAGGGACAGGGCGTCTTTGCCATATGGCTGGATGTTTACTTCCCAGTGTGCGCCATTATGCCGGCTGCTTTCGTACCTGGCTGGCTGAAATAGTTGCAACCCGCGGGAAGTGGCCAGTTGCAGTAAATCTTTATCGAGCAGGCCCCGGTCTGCCATCACGCCGTGGCCGCGTGTTTGCGGTGTTAGTAAAAGCGGTTGCTGTGATTCCCAGATGATTTCCGCCGGCAACTGATGCTGACAATGAGGCGCTGACAGCAGGTTGCTGGCCCCGAGGTAGTCGAAAATTCCGTGAATGCCGGGCGACAACGACTCACCAATTTGTGGCCGCGGAAATACGCTGCTTTCCACCAGCGCTACGCGGTAGCCCAGTGATAACAGTCGCAATGCAGCACAGTTGCCGGCAGCTCCGGCCCCGATGATCAGGATGTCATATACTTCCATGTAAGTGATAATGTAGCTATTTGTACCAGTCAGGCGCCAGCCGGCTTAACCGTTCGTGGGCCTGCATGGTGTAATGTAACCAGCCACGGATGTAATCACAGGCGTGGCGGCCTTTTTCCAGTACTTCATGATGGCATCCACCTCCGCACAAATATTTGGCCCAGCAGCTATTGCAGGGCTGTTGCTGGTGTACATGCCGGGAGGCCAGCCAGTTGTTTTGCAGCGTGGCATCTACACCATCGCGGATATTACCCATGCTGCCGGCGGTTTCGTTCACAAAACGGTGACAGGCAAACAGGTCTCCATCGGCGGAAACGCCCATGTACCCGGCTCCTGCGCCGCATGGGTAAGGGCGGTGTGTGCCTTTGGCGATTTCTTTTAATGCATTGATCATGTTCAAGAATGGAAAGCGCTTACCCTGCATCACATGTTGTTCAAACAGTAGCCCGCAGGCAATCATGCCTTCCAGCATTATTTCCAGGTCCTGCTTTGTCATTTCATCGCGGCCGTTGGCAGCGCGAAGTAACGGTGAAAAGCCAACGCTGTGAAAGCCCATTTGAACAAACTCCAGCAACGTATTACCCAGATCTTTTTGGGTAGGCGTTACCGTGACCCTGGCGGATACCTGCATCCGTTGCTGTAACGCCAGCAGCGGTTGTATTTTTTCGATGATGCGCTGGTACGATCCGGCGCCGTTTTTCATGGGGCGTTGCTGATCGTGTTGTGCGCCGATACCATCCAGGCTGATGGTGACGGCAAAGCCATGTTCTTCAAAAAAAGCGGCATCTTCTTCCCGGAGCAGGGTACCGTTGGTGGTCAGCGAAAAATTGACCTGCACATTTTTTTTCGCGCCGGCGTTGGCGGCGTATAAGGTGGCGGCCCGCAGGGAAGCACGGTTCATTAATGGCTCTCCGCCGAGGAAGGTGAGTTGTACCTTGCCTCCGGGCACGGCATCTTTCAGCAGCAAGTCGATGGATTGCAGCGCGGTATCCAGTTGCATATTTTTCGCGGGTCCGCCAAAGTCGCCCTGGTCGGCGTAGCAATAGGTACAGCCCATGTTGCATTTCTGTGCAATGGCAAGGGAAAGTGCGTATACCGGCGGACTACTCAGCGGGGTATCATCAATCAGTGCGGGTTGCCGGAAGCCGAAATGCGTTAATGCTGTCTCAATCCCGTGTTCATCCTGTTCTGCGATGAGTTGCTGAAAATATTGGGCTGTTTCCGGGGAGATGATGTGCAGGCGGCTGCCATTGCTTACCAGTAACTGCGTACGGCCGGTAGATGGTACGATGTGTATCTGGGAAGAGCCCGGCAAAGATTGCCGGGCTATCTGCAATGCCAGTTCCCTGGCAATCATGTTAAGTGGATGTTTGGTCGTATTTGAGGGAGAAGGAGCAGACATGATTATTGTTTTTTTCGTTTATCCGTGGTAACCTCCTGTTGTTGTTCTTTCTTCTTCCAGGGGAAGGTATCTGCTCCGCCGCCGGCAATGTGATGGCCATCAGTGGGCATGTGCGGGGTAATGCCACTACTGAGGGCATCGCGACCATTGATGATAAAATTGAGTTCACCTTCCCAGTTCTGGAATAAGTCGTTGTAGGAAAACAGTCGGCTGTCTACCCGGTTATCCGGTATATATTCGCCGGTGCGTCTTTTCGCCAGCCACATATCTCCTTTGCTGAGTCCATTTTCGCCGGGAGTAATGTTTACGTAGTCCGGCCGGGTGGCGGCCCAGTAGTAACAGGCGCATTCGCGGTAGTCGTTTTGCCACGGTGCGCACAACCCTTGTGTGAGCTCTCCGGGACGAAGCATATCCGGTGAAATGGCAGCCGTATTGTGGGTGAAAATCTCCCTGACCACAAAGGGGAAGGTGGGGAAGTTAGTGGTATTCTCCAGTTGTTTTGCGGTCACCAGCACCGGGAGATTGGCTTCGCCGGGAGTGAAGTGCAGGGTAACCGTATCACCGGCTTTCAGACCCAGGGAAGCAATGAAGTTCGACCACTCCATGAACGCAGCACCATTGGGGTTGTCGGTGGTAGTAAGCGCCACGTTATCGCCGCCGGGGAATACAGGTCCTTCTCCCTTTACCATGGTAGGCCTGCCATTGATGCCAACGATACGGCGACCCGCCAATCCTTTCAGGGCCGGTGTTTCTTCCAGCACATAGTTATCATTTTCGCTGATGGTTAGCCCTTCAAAAATATAGCGCCAGAGGTTTCTGAAATCAGATTCCAGTCCGGGGAAGCAGTTGGAGATAGCCGCCCTGGAAAGTACGCTGTATGGGTTGCCTTCGCCGCGGTAATGTATTTGAGAGGAGAAGTCATTGATCGGGATGCCGGTGCTATAGGATGTTGTTAGCGTATGTCCGTTCACGTTATTGTCTTCAAACATGGCATTAGCGGCTGCTTTTATCACCGTATTGATCATGCGCCAGGTGAGTGTTAAACCACGGCCATCGGCGCCCCGCATCAGGCCCGGCATTTTACGCCGTTCTTTGTCGGACAGGTCGCCGATTTTGTCGGGGCGGCGCAATGCATCTGCAAACCAGGCGGCCATGCCGGTACTGAGTCCGTTGAATACGCGTTCATGCAGGGCTTGCAATGCCAGGTTGTCTACAATAGAACCTGCCATGATAGGCTCGTATAAGCGGCCAAAGTCGTTGGTGTCCTGCCGTACCATGGTGCTGGCCACATTCCATCTGCCGTTAATCGGGTTGCCGTTCATCACGGCGGTATTCATGAGGGAAATGGATTCAAAGGCGCGACGTACGATTTCTTCTGCTTCCTCAATAGACACTTCACCGTCCCTGTCTGTGCCCAGCAGGATTAGTTCCAGTTCATCGGAGATGGCGCGGATAGGGAGTATATCCGGCGCAAAGGCTGGCGGCCCGGCACATACGTGTGCACTGGCTACCAGGCCAGGGCCTACGGTAACGCTAACCGTACCGTCACATTCATCATCGATATAACCCCAGCTATGCTGATTACCGGCGCTGTCGGAGTAGCCGGCAAAGATCTGCGCCGGCATGGTATACTTCGGGTTGAAGTTGGGAGACTCGCTATAATGGGCCCAGGGTTTATCGGGGTTATATATCACATACGCCGAGTTTTTGATATTGGGATCAGGGGTAGGGTCCTGTCCTTCTGCTTTGATGCTATATTGGGAGGCACCGTATACTTTACCGCCACCGGGAGTATAACGGAAACGGATACCCGGAAATTGGGAGGAAGGCTTTATGAACTGTAAGGTTCCCAGTGGTAGCCGCGCCCCTTCGATGAAATTCTTACACCGCCCATATATTTTTTGTGGTGCAAAATCATTTTGAATCACCGCGCTGGCGGTGATGTTATCATCCGGGTCACCGGTCCTGCGCATGATCTTGGAGTTGTGCAGGTGTACTTCCCATTTCAGGTCTTCGAGGCTAAGTCCTGCCTGTTGCAGCAGGGCAGGGGTGAGTGGTATCAGCACACCCGGTTGGGTATCGGTAACGGCAAACACTTCCAGGAAAGGCGCTACCGGGCGGATCGTACCGCTGGTATCTGTGGTGCTGAGGGCATCTTTAAAAATAATCTCATTAGGAGTATCCACACTTAACTCATGTGTAGTGGGATCTATGGTAAAAGTAGGTTGAGGTACAATTTTGCGGAAGCCCAAAGGTTTGTGTGCAGGTACTTCCAGGTCGTATGCCGCTACGGGAGTGGGAGATGAACCCAGCCGGGCAATGGCAAATGGGGGCAGTATGCGAACTTCAGTGATTTTCATAACAGTAATTTTAGCGTGAATATCAGGCGTTAACGGCCAGCATGTCTTTGATGATGTGTAACAGCTTATGATCTGCTTCTTTCAACGCATAGAGGTAGCGGTGATTTTGTTCTGGTGTTATCATCAGCAACGTTTGGATGATGGTAGCGGAAGCCTGGAGCAGGTCAGCGTGTGTACGCCAGCGGTTATGTTCTCCGGTGGGCAATGCCAGCGTGTAAGGGGTAAGGAAAGGCGGTCCGGCAGTTTTATTGCTTCCACCGGTGTGCAATGGCATTTGTACCATAGCGGTAGCGATGCTCCGGAGGTTATACATTTCTCCAAAAGTAGAATTAATGATGAGCCCTCTCGGTGTCATGTCACCGGCGGTGTTTAATCCATCTTCCAGTACAAAACTGTGTGTGAGGAAATTCAACAGCATCCGGTAACGCAGGTTAAAGAGGTGTCCCCAGTTTTGTGCTTCCGGATTGGTGATTTTATCGCGTTCTTCGTCGGATGTTTGTCCTTCGGAAGGATCGGCGCTTTCGTCGTCTGTATCGGAGGGTATATAAGGATTCACGGCTACGGGCCTGGCCGGGCTCCAGGCGCCGCCGGATTCCTTTATCACCGCGCTCATTTCTTCATACACTTTTTTAAAGCGGATAAAGTGCGAAGGTTCGCCGGATTCCGTCGTATTATCTTCTCCCTGTTCTGCAATGGCATTAAGGGCATCGTATGCATCATCCCTGCTGGCCAGTGGCATTACCAGTACATCCGGTGCGCCGGCAGGATTGCCATGGCGGGTATTGCCTCTTTGCCCGCCTTTATATCCGCGGCCCCATTCATCAAATTTGGCCTGGAAAGGATAGGTGTCGGCCTGGAATACCGCATCACTGATTACTTTAGGGTCCTGTATCAGTTGCAGCAACACATGAAACAGGGCGCCTACCGTATTAGGGTTTGCTACCTCTGCATGTACGCGGTCCCTGATCTCTACGGCCAGCGGATCATTGCTTTCAATGAAGCTGGCGGGTGCTTCGGCATATACGTATTTGGCCAGTGAGTCGAGGGTCAGTGGTTCCAGTTTAAAAGGGAACGGGTAAAATGGCGTATCCCAGGGGTAATCTTGTCTTTCGAAATGCAATGGGGCGCCAATGAGTTTCAATACATTTTGTACAGATACAAAGTGTCCCATTTCTTCTTTCGCAATGCCCAGGATCACTTCCTGCCAGGCGCTCACCTGGTCCCGGTATTTTTCCGGCACCTGTGGGCCACCCAGGCTGTAGGCGGCGTAGAGGTATTGCAGCATCAGCCCATGCTCAATTTCCGCATCTATGTGCAGCAGAAAGGTCACATAATCTTTCCCGTTAAATTCCGGCGGAATGGTAACGGGTTGCTCGTCGGCCAGAATTTCTTCTGTCAGAAAAGTTTGGAATCCTTCCTTTCCTCCGAGGAGTGCGGATTGTCGTTTTATTTCCGCCCGGCGTGCGGCAATTTGCGCTCTTTTGAAAACCGGGCCAAGGAAACGTTGATAGTTACTTTGCATAAGAAGTAGGTAGTTATTGGTTATAATGAGAGCGTAGAAAGCTTTTCAGGTTGCCGGTCAGGGGCACAAAAGGGTGTTCATGACACTTGTTTTGAGTGGTTATTTTGAGTGGTCCTGGTGTTACTTGGGTGAAATAAAATAAGGTCATTTTTATGACCTGGCAAAATTAATTTCGGGAATATTTATGCAACCGATGGCGGGATTATGGCAGGTGGGGTAGAACGGTTATTCTTCAAACCGTTTTAAAATATTTTCCAGTTGTTGTTTGGTTAAATCGATATGTAACCCGGTGGTATGCATGATGTTCCGTTCTCTTAATTCTTTCAGGGTACGGTTAAAGCTTCTGACAGAAATGCCCAGGTAGGCAGCCATATCTCTCTTGGCCAGCAGCAGATGTTGATCGGCTTCCAGGGTGAGCAGCCGGAGCAGGGCGTATTCCAGGGGGTATAGTTGCTGATAGGAGGCGCGGATGCAGGTTTGACTGATACGCGTGGCCAGCTCCTGCAACAGCAGTTGGTTGAAAGTAGGGTTGTTTTGTACCAGCGCCGCGAATTGGGAATGCGGAATGGCATATGCCTGTACCGGTGTAATAGCTTCAATATTACACAGGCAGGCACCTTTGTTGATCGCTTCCAGTTCTCCGGTGATTTCTCCTTTACCCAGGAATTCGAAAATATAGTCTTTCCCGTTATCTTCTGCTATGTAACACTTGGTGATACCATCGAGAATCATATATACATGCCGGATGGTATCGCCCTGCCGGATCAGCCGCGCACCGGGGGCAAAGGATTTTTGTACTACCGCCGGGTTATTGACGGCATATGTTTCCATAAAATTTAAAAATTCCTGATTCGTACGTAACATATCTCCGGGTTGGGACAATTGTCCCGTTTAATTCAGTGGTGCGGTTTATTTTTGCATCCGTAAAATGTAAAAATAACAATGATCAATCATATTAGCGTCATCGCCTTTGACGCCGACGATACACTTTGGGTAAATGAACCTTATTTCCAGGAAACAGAAGCCCGCTTTTGCAGCCTGCTGGAAGACTACCTGCCGCATCATACCGTGTCGCAGGAATTATTTAAAACGGAGATGGCTAACCTGCCTTTGTATGGCTATGGCATTAAAGCCTTCATGTTATGTATGATAGAAACGGTGCTGCGGGTAACAGAAAACACGGCCCGTCCGGAGATATTGCATAAGGTGATTGAATACGGCCAGGAAATGCTGAACAAGCCCATAGAATTACTGGATGGAATAGAAGGCGTATTGCAGGCATTGTCGGGGAAATACCGGCTGGTAGTGGCTACCAAAGGTGATCTGTTAGACCAGGAACGCAAGTTGAAAAAGTCCGGTCTCGAACATTATTTCCATCACATAGAAATTATGAGCGACAAAAAAGAGGCGGATTACACCAAATTGCTGAAGCACCTGGATTGCCGTCCGGATGAATTCCTGATGATCGGCAATTCACTGAAGTCGGATGTGATGCCGGTACTGGCTATCGGGGGCCATGCAGTACATATTCCGTTTCATACCACCTGGGCACATGAGCATGTGGATGCCACTATTGAAGATCCCCGTTTTTATCAATTTACCACGGTAACAGAACTATTGCCACAGTTAATAGCATGAAACAATTATTAAACCTGGATACCTGGCCAAGGAAAGATCATTTTCAATTCTTTGGCCATTTTGAAGAACCCTTTTTTGGCGTTTGTGCAGAAGTAGATGTAACGGTGGCCTATGAGCAGGCAAAAGCCACGAATAGCTCCTTTTTTCTGTGGTACCTGCATAAATCGCTGGTGGCGGCTAATGAAGTAACGCCCTTTCGTTACCGGATCGTTGATGATGCCGTATGGGTATACGACGATGTACATGCATCGCCTACTATTAACCGCCCGGATGGCACCTTTGGGTTTGCCTACATGGATTACTATAAAGATTTTAATGAGTTTGCGCTACACAGCACCCGGGAAACAGAACGGGTACGGAACAGCACCGGCCTGGTACCTGCGGTATCCGGTGAAAATGTGATCCATTATTCTTCTATGCCCTGGATTAATTTTACTTCCGTATCTCATGCCCGTAGTTTTTCTTTTAAAGATAGCTGCCCGAAAATTGCTTTTGGGAAGATGACTGCCAAACACGGGCGGAAGGTAATGCCCGTATCTGTACATGTAAATCATGCGCTGATGGATGGTTATCATGTAGGGCAGTTCTTGGAAATTTTCCAGGAGCAGCTGGATCGCCAGTGACAACGTTTTTAGCCCCAAAAACGTAAAAGCGTAAAAGCGTTTTGCAAATTAGCGACGGTTGTATTATTTTCATGTATTACTACCCGTATGACTAACTGCTACAACCATTGATCCACGCTAATGAAAAGGCATTATTGCTCTCCGTTGCAGCCGGAGATGAGCGGAGCTTCCAGGTGCTGGTACAGCAATACTGGCCGCAGGTGTATGGTACAGCCCTCCGGCTTACCCGGTCACCGGAGCAGGCCAAAGACCTTTCCCAGGATATCTTCGTGAAATTATGGAATAGCCGTGAGAAGCTACCGGAAGTGGAAAACACCGGCACCTTTATATATGTGTGTGCCCGCAACCTGATCATGGATCATGTGCGGAAAAAAGTGTTGCATACGGATAACCTCGACATGCTGACGGATCACCTGGCAACAGTATCTTTCAGCGATGCACAGAGCAGCCTGGAATACAAAGAGCTGGAGAAAATGCTGCTGGCTGCCATTGAAGAGCTGCCGGAAAAAGTAAAGCAGGTATTTGTATTGCATCGTTTTAATGGCCTGAGCCATGTACAGATCTCCCAACAACTGAATATTTCCGTAGTCAGTTCCCAAACCTATATTGTCCGGGCTTTACGTAGTATCCGGGAGTACCTGCGCCATCATGCGGAGGGCGTTTTTATCTTGTTACTTTTCCTGTCAAATTATTTTTTAGGATGACTGTCTTACCCCTGTTTTATTTTTCGTCCTTATAGGAGAGGGGAAGTTACGGCGTCGTTAAAATCTGCCACCACGTATGTCTGACCAAACATTTGAAGCATTATTCCATCAATATATGAACGGCGGGTTATCTGCCGAAGCGCTGCGACAGTTCAGGGCCATGGCCATGCTGCCGGAGAATAAGGCGTTGTTATCGCAATTGCTGCAAAATGCTTTTACTGATCCTGCATTTGCGGAGCGGGCAGATTATGATGCCGCAGAAATGGCTGCTGAGATTATCGAAAAGGTGCGGCAACAGGAAGCAATGAACCCGGTGATTCACCGTTTGAAAGCACCATTAATTTCGCGTTCCTGGTTTAAATACGCGGCTGCCGCCGTCCTCTTTGGATTGATATTTACGATGAGCTGGCGATGGTCTTCACGCAAGCCAGGCCGTACACCAGTGCTGGCGGGGCAAACTTTGCCTTCCAATCATCCGGTGTTGATTTTGGGAGATGGCTCCCGCATATCGCTTGATAGTGCCGGTACAGGCACTATTGCACAACAGGGCAACACGCAGGTAGTGAAGCTGGCCAACGGTGCATTAGCTTACCATGCTGCTGCAGGCCAGGATGGCGCCACCATGTTTAATACAATGCAAACGCCCCATGGTAGCCAATATCATCTTACCTTACCTGATGGTACAGAAGTATGGCTCAACACAGCTTCCTCCATCCGCTATCCTGCCGCTTTTACAGCAGATACGAGGAAAGTGGAAGTATCGGGAGAAGCCTACTTCGATGTGGCAAAAGATGATAAGAAACCATTTGTCGTGGCTACCAAAGGCATGGACATACAGGTGTTAGGTACCGCGTTTAACGTAATGGCCTATGCCGATGAAGAAACCATAAAAACCACCCTGGTACAGGGGGCCGTAAAAATAAATGCCAGCATGCTGCTGCATCCGGGAGAACAGGCCGTATGGCACAGCGTTTCCGGTCAGTTACAGGTGCGTCAGCCGGATATGGCCGAAACACTGGGCTGGAAGAATGGAGAGTTTTATTTCCGCGAAACCGATATCCGCAGCATTATGCGGGAAATTGCCCGCTGGTATGATGTGGAAGTGAAGTACGAAGGAGATCTGTCTTCTGTACAACTGTCCGGTATCATTGCCCGCAGCGCACCGATTCCACAATTGTTGAAAGCACTGGCACTAACCAAAATCGTTCGTTTTAAGATGCAGGGAAAAGTAATAACTGTATTGCCTTACGAGGCTGCCAATTAAATGATCATCTAAATGAAATAATCCATGACCTGATTATTGCAAGCATACACCACGTATACGCTAGCTGAAAAACCGTGCTGAGGGCCCTCGGCAGGGGAATAGCATGCTAACCGCTTCCACGAGTTATGATTACTAACGTTTAAATCCACGACCGAAAAATATGAAGTTCCTTACCCTTGGTATGTGCGCTGTGATAAAGCGACTGCCGGCCAAATCGCTATGGATAATGCTGATCGTAGCACTGCTGCCCCTTTGCAGCGATGCGCAAAATGTTACCATTGCCGTTAAAAATGTGCCGCTGGAAAAAGTATTCTCCCTGTTTAAACAACAAACCGGTTACTCTTTTATCTGGAGAGGACAAGCATCTCCGGCACTCAACAGTGTATCGCTGGAATGTAAGAATGAACCCTGGCAGCAGGTGCTGAAACCCTTCCTGGACAAGCTTTCTTTGCAATATGAAGTGGCGGATAAAATTATTGTGGTAACGAAGAAAGAAACGCCTGCATCCAATAAAAGTGAAGGGGAGCGCCTCACGGTATCGGGTAGCATTGCAGATGAAAAAGGACAGGTCTTACCCGGTGTAACCATTCGTGTAAAAGGCACCGCCATTGGCGCCACCACTGACGGACAGGGAAATTTTTCGCTGGCCGTTCCCGGTGAAAACAGTATACTGGTATGCTCCTATGTAGGCTTTGAATCAAAAGAAGTTATCGTGATTGGATCTCAATCCCTGCGTATTGTGCTGAAGCCACAAAGCGCGTCGCTGAATGACCTGGTAGTAGTGGGTTACGGTACCCAGCAAAAAAAGAATGTCACTTCCGCTATCACCTCCGTGAAAGGAAGTGAGCTGGCAGGTGTGGCAGTGACCAACCTGGATGCAGCCCTGCAGGGAAAAGCAGCCGGCATGCAGGTAGTACAGAATTCCGGTGCACCCGGCGATGAAACGTATATCCGTATCCGTGGTAACGGCTCCCTGTTCGGGGAAAACCGCCCCTTGTATGTGATCGATGGTGTGCCCATGAGCAACCTGCCCGCCGCACAGTATGGCATCTCCGGGGATGGGCAACGCATTACCACCACCAATAACATTAATCCCAATGATATACAATCGGTGGAAATTTTGAAAGATGCGGCCGCCGCCGCCATCTACGGCTCCCGTGGCGCCAACGGGGTCATTCTCATCACCACTAAAAGAGGTACTGAAGGGAAGTCACGTTTTAATTTCAGCATGTACACCGGCGTGGCAGATATTCCCAAACGGTTGCCATTGCTCAATGGAGAACAGTTCGTGGAGCTGTTTAAAGAATCGCGGGTAAATGCCGGACTGGCGCCCGATCCGGCCATCGTGAATACCGGTCGTAATACCAACTGGCAGGACGCTATTTTCAGATCTGCGCCTGTTTCCAATTATAATTTATCTATCTCCGGCGGTAATGGTAAAATGTCGCACTACGTATCATTAGGCTACCTGGATCAAACAGGTACTATTGTGGGGGTACAGCATTTCAAACGCTACAACGCACGCGTGAATTTCGATTTTGCCGCTTCTGATAAACTGAAGATTGGCGTCAACCTTACAGGCGTACGCTCTATCAATAACCGCATGGACAACAGCTTTTCGGGACAGTCTGTGCTGGCACTGGCGCTGATTGAAAACCCCAATGACCCGATTTACAATCCTAACGGTACCTACTATACGGATCCCAACCGGCGGTGGACTAACCCTGTCATGATTGCGAACAACCTGCGTTTTCAGTCGATCGTCAACAGCTATATCGGCAACGTGTTTGGAGAATACACCATTTTACCGGGGCTGAAGTTTAAAACCAGCCTGGGCTTCGACAATCAACAGGTGACCGACGATCGCTACCAGTCCAAACTGGTGAACAATGGCTCCGCTGCTACCGGCTTTGTATCTGTATTTACACAGTTTTTATGGGTGAATGAAAATACCCTATCGTATGTGCCGAAGCTAAAAGGAAAACATAAATTAACCGCTTTGCTCGGACAAAGCGCACAAGAGGCCAGCGTACGCAGGATCGGGGTATCCGGCAATACCAACTCTACAGATATTATACAAGCTGTTACCGGGTTTACGTCGCTTTCTTCACCCATAGACTACCGCTCGCAGTGGGGACTGGTATCTTATTTCGGCAGGCTGAGCTACAACTATGACGATCGTTACCTGCTGGAAGGAGTGGCGCGCACGGATGGCTCTTCCCGTTTTGGCGCCAATAAGAGATATGGCTTTTTTCCTTCCATATCCGCCGGCTGGCGTATCATCAATGAAAATTTTATGAAGCAGCAACGCTTTTTCAACGACCTGAAACTGCGGGCCAGTATTGGTGTTACTGGTAATAACGAAGGGTTGGGCAACGATTTCCCCTCGCTGGCTACTTATTCTACCGGGTATAATTACGGCACAGAAGCCGGGATTGCTGCTACCTCTTTATCTAACGTGGACCTGAGCTGGGAAGCCACTACAGCTACCAACCTGGGCCTCGATGTCAGCTTCCTGGACAACAGGATTAATGTAACAGTAGATGCTTACCGTAAGTTAACCAACCGCCTGATCTTTAAACTGGATCTTCCCTATAGCTCTGGCTTTGCACGTACCAATGGTGCCAATATCGGGCAACTTATGAACAAAGGATTGGAGATTGCCATCAACACCGATAATATCCGGGGCAAGTTTACCTGGAGCACCAATTTTAACCTGTACTTCAACAGGAATAAAATTACGAGCCTCCCTGAAACTATTGCCGGTGACCCTTCCAGCTCTGATTTCACAGAGAGCTTACCGGGTTCTTTCTCCACCAGTTTGCCTACCAGCATTTTTCGTGTAGGCGAACCTGTTGGTTCTTTCTTTGGCTATCGTAGTAAAGGGGTAGACCCGGCTACAGGGAACATGATGTATGATGATATTAATAAAGATGGAAAAATAACGGCAGCAGATCGCGTGATTTTAGGAAATGCGTTGCCGGATTATACCGGTGGGCTCACCAACACCTTTGGCTATAAGGGCATCGACTTCAGCTTTTTTTTATACTGGTCGTATGGCAACAAAGTATATAATCAAACACGGAGTATGCTGGAGCGTATGAGCAGCTACAATAACGGCGACGTACGTACGCTCAACAGGTGGACGCCACAAAATACCATCACCGATGTGCCTAAAGCGGTTTTCAATGATCCTACCGTACCGGGTAGCCTGACCAACGGTGAGGTATCACATCGTTTTGTAGAAGATGGATCGTTCATTCGTATGAAGAATATTACGCTCGGCTATGCGTTCCCATCTTCCCTGATGAAAAAAGCCCGGATGAGCAGCGCCAGGGTGTATGTGAGCGCACAAAATCTTTTCCTGGTCACCAATTATTCCGGTCTTGATCCGGAGTCGCAGAACCAGTCGGTGAAGAATTCGCAGTTGGGTATCGACTGGGCAGTACAACCACAGCCCCGTACTTTCCTCGTTGGATTAAATGTGAACTTTTAAAAGTAGTTGCTATGAAAAATTTACGACTCATCTATATCCTGATATTATTTGCTTCCTGTTCAAAAGTACTGGACCAGGTGCCGGAGTATACCATTGCGGATGAAAATTTCTGGCAAACCGGCAACGACGCAGAAGCTGCTGCAGTAGGCATTTACCCCGCTGCACAAAGTTTGGCGCAACAGTTTCCGCTCGCCTTTGATGCGGCATCGGATGCTACTACGGCACTGCTGATCAATTATAGCCCGTTTACAAATCACGGTATCCCGGTAGATAATGCCATTGTAGCGGCGTATTGGCAAAATAATTATACCGGTATCGGCCGGGCCAATGATTTGCTGAAACATGTACCAGCTATGAAAGACAGCTTGTTTGCACCGGAACGTAAACAACAGCTGCTGGGAGAAGCATATTTTTTAAGGGCGTATTTTTATTTCAACCTAGTGAAAGCCTATGGTGGTGTGCCTTTGGTATTGGAGCCGTATACCTCTTTTAACGCGGACTTCACCGCTCCCCGCAGTTCGGTAGACAGCGTTTTCAAACAAATTATTTCGGATCTCAAATTAGCGGAAACGATGTTGCCGCCAACGTTTGCGGCAGCGGTATCTACGCGTGGGCGGGCCAGTCAAGGCGGCGCCAAAGCGTTACTGGCGAAGGCTTACCTGAGTATAAAGGATTATAATGCAGCGGCAGCCAAAGCATTGGAGGTGATAAATAGCCCGGTGTATAGTTTGGTAAGCGGGAGTGCGGCGTATAGTGGCATGTTTGCTACCAGCGGCAAAAACAGTACGGAATCCATTTTTGAAATACAGTACGTAAGTGCATCCGCACAGAGCAATGGCCTGTTTAGTTTTTATGTGCCGGTAAATGGCATTCCGGCGGGCTTGCAGCCGGGGAGCTACCAGGTAGCGCCTACTGATAAAATCATTGGCGCCTATGAAGAAGGGGATATCCGGAAAAGCGCAGCGCTGGCCTTCAGCACTGCTACACCTGCGCTGCCTTATGTAAATAAGTATACCCGTTTAAGCAATGGTACAGAACCGAACATCATTGCGCTGCGGCTGGCGGATATTATGCTGGTGAGAGCGGAAGCGCTGGACCACCTGGGCCAGACCGCTGATGCCATTGCCCTGTTGAATACGATTCGTCGCCGTGCATTTGCCTTGCCGTTGGATGCCGCTTCTCCGCACGATTATCCTCAGGCAGCAGAAACCAACCTGGCGTTAGCTATCGAAAATGAACGGTTTAAAGAACTGGCTTTTGAAGGTCATCGTTTCTATGACCTGGTACGTACAGGCAGAGCCGCAGCAGTGTTGGGGATTACAGAAGATCAGGCTTTGTGGCCCATTCCATTACGTGAGATCGGGCGTAATCCGCGGCTGGAGCAGAATCATGGCTATTAACATCTCTCAAAAATAACTTCAATGAAAACGATTATTACCATTATCGCAGCATTAACCTGTGTGGGTACAGCCCATGCACAGTATACTACCACCTGGGTAGGCAATACATTTCCGGATGTGGCCAATCATGTTGGCAACTGCGCCCGTTCTATGTGGGTGTCGCCGGAGGGGATCGTATATACGGCCTCGATGTGGGACGAGAAAGGACGCAATATTGGCATTTATCAAAACGCCGCTACGCTGGGATCTATGGGTGGCAACAAGGAATCGCAGGGCAGTGCTATTGGTGGAAATGCTACGCATATATTCACGGCGCAGCAGGCCCCCAATTATGGCAAAATAGGGCGCTATAACCGGGCTACCAAAACCCGTGACCTGCTGTTTACCGCCAGCGCCGGTACAGCAGATGCAATACAAGGTATTGCAGTAGCGGGAGGCCGGGTATTTGTCAGTGATTCTGCCGGTAACCGGGTAGCGGTGTTTACCACCAGCGGCGCATTGATCCGTCAATGGCCCGTGAGCAGTCCGGGCGCTATTGCGGTAGACAGTGCAGGTGCCGTATGGGTGGCGCAGTTGAATGCTGGTCTGATCCGGCGTTATGACAGTACCGGTATAGCCGGCACCGTGATCTCCATGGGAGCAACGGCCCGTCCGTCTGCCCTGTACGCCGACAGCGCCCGCGGGCAGTTGCTGGTAGGAGATCAGGGCCCCGATATGAATATCAAAATTTACACGGGTCTAACGGGAACGCCTGTACTAAGCGGTACTTTTGGTGTAACAGGTGGTTACCTGGATGAGAGCAGCGGTATTCGCGGAGCTACGGGCGACAAGCGCTTTACAAGGGTGGTGGGTATTGGTCGGGATGCCGCCGGTAAGTTGTATGTACTGAACAATCCCTGGGGAGGTACCTGGGACCTGGGTCGTAACGGCGCTACCGATATCCATTGCTATAGCACTACCGATAGTTTGTTGTGGACATTGCAGGCACTGAATTTTGAAGGCGTTGCCGCAGCGGATGCGGGTACCGATGGACAATTATTATACAGCGGCAATCTTATCTATTCCTATACCGGTACAGATGGCGGCACTTATGTAGCCAATACGGTAGATCCCTACCGTTATCCGCAGGATGCACGCATACAATGGGGCGATCATGGGCGGGGAGAGCATTTCGGGCACCTGGCTAATGTTGGCGGGCATCGTATACTGGTGGCCAATAACCAGAATGCTGATGTGTTTTATACGTACTACTTTAATCCTGCTACGGATGGCTACATTGCTATTCCGGGAGATACCATTTCAAAAGTACGTAACGGCTTTTGTCTGGATTCATTGGGAGATATCTGGATCTCGCAGGATAAAACCAATGCCATTCAGCATTACCCGTTAACCGGTTTTGCGGCCAATGGCAAACCTATCTGGGGGCCCGTGATTTCCACACCAACACCCACCTCTATTGCCCGGTTGAACCGGCTGGAATATATTCCTGCCAGCGATATGATGGTGCTGGCGGGCGGAAACACTGACTGGACACTGATTGGCAACCGCATAGAAGTTTACCGGGGCTGGGTGGCCGGTAATCGTGTACCCAATACCGTTATTACGCTCAGTCGCGCCCAGGCCAAGTCGATGTCTGCCGCCGGCAACTATCTTTTCGTAGGCTACTATGCCATTCCGGATATAGATGTATTTGATTTGAGCACAGGCGCATTGGTGTTGACGATGAACAGCAGCAATCCTGCTGTGTATGTAGGCAATGACGTGGATTCCCAGTATGGTATCAAAGCCTACCATCGCAGCACTGGGGAGTACTACATCACCAAAGATGATTACAATGGTAACAAGGTGGTGCTATATATCTGGACACCCGCAGTATCGCCGTTACATGCGTTAGCTACTGCTAAGCCGGCACTGCGCGTATATCCGAACCCGGTAGGGAACGTATTGTATGCGGATTTGAAAGTAGCCGGCGCAAAACCTTGCCTGGTCAGCATCTTCGATCTGAATGGTAAAATAGTAAAACAGGTGTCGGCAAAAAGTACCTCGCCATTGAAAATAGATATCAGCCAGTTACCTGCCAATGCCTATATCCTGGTGATCACAGATGCGGCCAACACAAGGATGTTTGGACAGTCGAAGTTTATAAAGCAATAAGTAATGAAATACAGATGGATAATAGCGCTGATACTGATCAGTGCAGGCAATGCTATGGCACAAATGAAGGCGCCGGAAGAATGGGTGAACTATGAAACGGTGATGGGGGTACGAAATCATCTTCGGCAATACGATTACTCCGTAGCATTGGTACATGCCACGGAACCTACCAATGTGCTGTGGCCGGGAGAGCAGCCCAGGTATACTATACAGGTGGTAAACCAGTTGAACGGGCCGCTGGTAGCGGAAGGAAATATTGAGCTGATCAGCTACGGCACCAAAGGACGCCCCGGAGATATCTGGCTGCCGGAAATGGAGAAATTTGCTACCATTCATACGTACCCGGTAAAGGTGAATATTGCGCCCAAAGGATATGTGAACCTTGACAGTTCCCCGGAGATACCTGCCCGTTTCGGAGGTTACGCGTTGGTGCTGGATTTAGGTAAACATGGTCGCCGCTTTATCACCAGCCTGGTACGTACTTTCAAAGCCAATCCTGAACGGATACAATATCCGAAGCAGTCGCTCGACGACATGGGGCCCGACTTTCTCCAGCGGGTAGGTGTACAGGCCATTCGCATGGGCGTGGATTACACGCCGGTTACCGCACCGGACTATGCGGAAAAAATGGCGGCCATTGACCGCAAATTAGCTGAATATAATCGCCGCAATATTACCGTATTACTGATGTTTGGTGCGGGTACAGGTCCGCAGCCATTGGACAGGCCCCGGTCATTTCTCGACACCGCCGGCGTGATGAAAAAAACAAAACTGGATTATGTGTGGTTGCCTTCATCTGACGGTGACTTCAAAACATTTGTACAACGGCTATGTGAAAAGCATGGCTGGCCCCGGGGGCCCGTAACGGCGGTGTCGTTATGGAATGAGCCCTGGGAGGGATTATCTATTTCCGGCTGGCAGTCGGATATTCCACGTTATCGCGAAATATATACGGTGATGGCAGCGGCCGTACTGGAAGCGCGCAAAAAAGGGGCGGATGTGCTGGTAGGTGGCGGCGACTCTAATTCCAATGCCTGGGATAAATTGTTTGCAGATGGGAAAATGACATTCCTGCCCATCTTCGATTTTTGTTCCATTCATTACCAGGGCATGGAGTCGCCGGCTATTTACCCCGAGTGGGTAAACCGCAAATCCCCCAGAGGCCGCGTGAAAATATGGGATACCGAAAGCTGGGTAGGCAATACCGATGATCGTATAGGCCTCACCGTAGCCACCAACCGTGCCGCCGGATATGACCGTTCGATGGGCATTTATGCAGGTTATATGTACTCCGGTGGGAGGGGCAGTGAACATTATACACAGCAGATCAAAACACCAGGTGGTGTAAAAGTGATAGACCGGATTCCGGCTACCTGGTCGCCCGCCGCCGCTTTGGGAGCAGTGCAACACCTGGTGGGAGAAAGGAATTTTAACCGCCTGTTGTTCACCAACGGGCTGCCCTGGATCATGGTATTTGACGGTTTGCGGCAGCAGGCAGATGATGGTACAGTAGTAATCAGCGGTGACATCGGGGAAGCCTTTGGGCCGGAGCAGGTACTGTTTCGCGGTGTAAGAGGGTTGGGACAGCAGTTGGCAGATGGGTATCCACCGCTTACCGGTGGCCGCCTGGTGCTGCCCGCCGCTAATTTTCAGTTGTACGATTTTTACGGGAACCAGTTGCCGCCGGTAGCTGGCAGGCTAACGGTGCCATTGAACAGCCAGGGATATTTTTTACGTACCAATGGATCAAAAGGATCTTTTGCCCGGCTGCTGGCAGCACTGGATACCGCGCGGATAGAAGGTTATGAGCCGGTGGAAATTATTGCGAAAGATATGACCGCACCTATCGCCCAACAGCCGGTGATGATGCTGCAATTGACGAATATCCTCAATCGGCCGGTCCAGGGGCAACTGCGTGTTAGCTTAGGCGCATTACAATTACAATTCCCGGCCCGGGTGAAACTAGCTCCGCATGAAACGAGCATGGTACCCGTGAAAATAACCGGCGGGGAAGCCACCGTGAACAATACTTACCCGCTATCGGTTCATTTAGATGCCGGGGAGGATGGGGTGGCCATGCACCGCGAAAATATGCATGTAAATGTAATCTCACGGTTAAGCATACACGTAGATGGGCAGTTGGACGATTGGAAAACTGCATTGCCCCAAACGGTGAGCAGTAGCGGCGCAGCATCGGTTACCCTCACGGAAGCCGCCTGGTATCCGTTCAAAAATTTTGACACCAACGCTAATGGCTATGCCAATGGCTACGTAGCCTATGATGATCATTACTTTTACTTTGCAGCCAAGGTAGCCGACAGTACGCCTCATCCCGGCACTTACCGGTTTGCATCGCGGCCTGATGATGATTTCTTTTACCCGGATACCGCCTATGCCATGGATATGCAGCGCGCATTACTCAGTAAAGAAAGCAGTGTGCCGGCAACAGATAGCAGCGCTTTGCAGCTGCCTAACGGCAACGGGCGTACGATGCATTACCTGGAAAGCAGCGACAATACCAATGCTTTTGCTATCGACCTGGATCTGCCCACGCCCGCGCAGGTGGCGCTATACCTGCCCAATCTCCGTGTACCGAATGTCACATTGGAAGTATACAGTGGTGGTAAGCAACTGTTGCAACGGATGGTTCCTGATCTGTGGAATGGGGCCTGGGAAGTGTTACAGCTATCCGGGAAAGTAAGGATTGTATTGCGCAGCCGCGATTGGTGGTATGCTGTGAAACTAGGGGCCCTGCTCTTCGATGACGCCGCGCCGGGCGCCGGTCCTTTTGTGAAAGAAGACCTGGACACCCGCGGTAACTGGAAAGGCGTGTACGGGAAAACGGGACACTACATTGTGGGAACTACGCCTGCATTACCAGCCGGAGTACAACTGCATGTGGTGGAGGAGCCCGTGAAGCTGCCGCTGGTATGGCCTGCCGGCGTGCGTCATTATACCTATCGCAAAAACCCGGTAACGCCGGATAATTCAGGATTGGGCTACTCATATGATAACGTGTTATTAGCTTTTAACGTATTGCCCGAAGGAAAGGATGGGATGATAGCTTGTCCGCCTGGCACCATGCCCCGCTTCACGGGTTATAAATGCACCGACTATGAATATGCTTTTAACCAGGTAGCACCGGAATATGGCGGTGGAACGGAAATATGGCGGCTCCTGGCGCCGGGGCTCAACCGGAAGCACTTCTTTCCACGGCAGCCTAAATCGGCCGGAGAAGGGCCGGTGAAAGGCGGCCAGTTGGTCATCCGCAGGGAAGGGAATACCCTTATTACGGAATGCGCCATTCCCTGGGCGGAATTGCCCGATGTAAAAGCGGCCATCGATAAAGGACAACGGGTGAAGTTATCGTTTCGTGTTAACGACAACGGCGCGCCGGGGAGTTGCATGGAGCTGGCGAAAGAACGGAGTGTGTCGAAACGGAATGCGCGGGCATTTCATCCGGACTGGAAAGCCCATTGGGCCAATGAAGTAGAATTTGGTACAGGAAGATAAATACCGTCGGATAAAATAATATCCCCGGAATGTAGCAGAAATGCCACAGTAATGCCGGGCGGTTTATTGTCAGGGCCCGCTAGTAGCGGGATCGGGTAGAGGCAATGTATTTGCATACATACATCGACAAAACGGAGATCTGTATGAATAACAAAAAGTTGCTTGCCATTGCGGTAACAGCGGGCGTATCTGCCGCTGCAGCTATTATTTTATACAATAGCTTTAAAGTATCTATTCCCCGCGGCGCCAGGGCAGTATCGCCCTTTGATGTGCGGAGATACGTGGGTACCTGGTTTGAAATTGCCCGGCTGGATGATAGATTTGAACGTACCCTGACCAATGTAACAGCTACCTATACGCTGAATGAGGACGGAGAGCTGGAAGTAAACAATAAAGGATTTATGCCGGATAAACAGCAGTGGAAAGAAGCTTCCGGCATCGCCAAATTTGTGGAAGCGCCGGATGTGGCCCGCCTGAAAGTATCTTTTTTTGGACCCTTTTATGCCGGGTATAACATCATCGATATCGATGAGCACTATAAACATGCATTGGTGGCAGGCAACAACCGGAAATATCTCTGGATATTATCCCGCACCACTTCAATCCCGGCACTGACAAAAAAACGCTTCCTGGATAAAGCGGAGGCGTTGGGCTATGATACCGATGCATTGATCTGGACAAAGCATGATTTATATGCCTGATGAAAAGTAAAAATTAGATTTGTTTTTACTAAAAATATTAGTATTTTTGTAGCAGAAAGCAAATGAATAATGCGGAGAAGTCTTAAATGCCATGCTGTAGTGGTGTTTGAGGCTTCTTCGTTTTTACGAAATACTAAATAAATTAGTGTTGTTGTAATTTAAAAATAACAGCATTTCCTTTTTTACGTAATGAGCGGTATATTGATCTGTTTTCATCAACAGTAAATACTACTATGTTTCTGAAAAAAATTATGACGCTCCCTGGCGTCCTGTTACTGTCAGCCAGCCTGGTCCACGCAGGCACTCCTAAAGAAGTAGATGTTTGTGTATACGGCGGTACTTCCGCCGGTGTCATCGCCGCCTATACGGCGAAGCAACTCAATAAAACCGTATTGCTGGTTTCACCGGAGAAGCAACTCGGCGGGCTCAGTGCCGGCGGTTTAGGCTATACCGATATCGGCAATAAATCCGCTATTTCCGGTATTTCCCGCGATTTTTATCGCCGCATAGGACGTCATTACGGAAAGTTCGAACAATGGATTTTTGAACCCCACGTAGCCAGCGAAACCTTTCAGCAATATATCCGGGAAGGAAAGGTCGACGTGCTGTATGATGCCCAGCTCAGCAACGTTAAAAAAGAACAGGGCTACATCACGGAAATACAACTGGGTGACCAGGTGGTGAAAGCCAAAATGTTCATCGACTGCTCCTATGAAGGAGACCTGATGGCAAAGGCCGGTGTGGCATATACCGTAGGCCGTGAAGCCAACAACCTTTATCACGAAACCTACAACGGTGTACAGTTAAAAAAAGAACACCAGTTTCCCGATGGCATAGATCCCTACAAGATACCAGGCAAACCGGAAAGTGGATTGCTATGGGGCATTAGCCCGGCTACCCTGGAAGCGCCCGGCACCGGTGATAAAAAAGTACAGGCCTATAATTACAGGATCTGTTTAACCAATCAGCCGGATAACAGGATACCCATCACCCGGCCGGCGGATTACGATTCTACACGGTATGAACTACTGCTGCGTGTCGTAAAAAAGATTGACGCCAAAGTCCTCAATGATGTGCTTATCATTAGCAAAATGCCTAATGGTAAAACAGATATCAATAACAAAGGCGCCTTTTCCACAGATATGATCGGTATGAACTACGACTACCCGGATGGAGACGCTGCCACCCGGAAAAAAATTATTGCTGATCACGAATCATACACAAAAGGATTCCTGTATTTTATTGGTCATGATGAACGTATGCCATTGCATCTGCGCCAGGAAATGCAGACCTGGGGCTATCCTAAAGATGAATATGTGAACAGTGGCCATTGGTCGCCGCAACTCTATATCCGGGAAGCGCGCCGCATGGTGGGCGCCTATGTGATGACGCAGGCCAACTGTGAAGGAAAGGAAACCGTCACCGATGGTGTTGGGATGGCTGCTTATACTATGGATTCCCACAATACACAACGTTTAGTCGTGAATGGTATGGTGAAAAATGAGGGAGATGTACAGGTAGGTGGATTTGGCCCATACCCGGTTTCGTATCGTTCTATCATTCCCCAGGCAGCCGATTGTAAAAACCTGTTGGTGCCGGTTTGTTTATCTGCTTCTCACATTGCGTATGGTTCTATCCGCATGGAACCGGTATTCATGGTGTTGGCCCAATCTGCTGCCACTGCCGCTGTGGTAGCCATTAACAGTAAAGCCACCGTGCAAACGGTAGATGTGAAGAAAGTACAACAACAATTGGCCGATAATCCGTTGGCTAATCACAGCACACCAGAAATCCTGGTAGACAATGACGATGCAAAGCAGGTAACTGTAACGGGAAACTGGCAACGTATCACCTGGGGCGGCTATGGTCCGTCTATGCTTACCGCTGATGCGAAAGATGGCAGTGAAAAGTTTGTACGCTTTACACCGGTGATTAAAAAAGGCGGCCGTTATCACGTGTATACCTATGTGCCACGGGTGGCATCTCATGCTACCAGTACTGCCATTAGTGTCAACGATGGAAAAACAGTGAAAGCAGTCCCTTTATTATCTGCGTCAGTGAAAGTAGAAGGGCAAACTTCCGGAGAATGGGTGGATCTCGGTACTTATCAGTTGAAAGCGGGTAAAAATGCTTTTGTGGAAATCAGTAGCCGTGGAGCTGATGGAGCTGTAGTGGCTGATGCGGTGTTGTTTATACCGGAATAATAAAAATACCGGGTAACTTGTCTACTGTAGGAGTAAGTAAACAGGCTACCCGGTAATTTAATTTTTAGCAGTCAAACGTACGATGAGTCGTTGTTGTGAAGATGGTGTGACCTTTTTTACCTGCGTCATTAATAGCAGTTAACCTGGCAACTTTTACGGAGCCCAATGTCATTTTCTTCCCGATTTTCTTTTTCATACAAGCTGTTTTTAATTGATAAAAAAATGTGCTCTTAATTTGCTATTGACAGAGGTTAATGGTAGTTGGAGTTAGCAGAAGTCAGTGCAGTTTAAGCTAACATGTGTTGTGATGGTGTGGTAGGTTTTCCCTGCCTTTTCGTTGGCACCATTTAATTTGGACACTTTGATGGCGCCCAGCTTCATCTTCTTTTCAGCTTTCTTTTTCATACAAAGCGATGTTGTGATGAGTTTAGCAATCAAATGTGTGGTGAGTAGTTGTTGTAAAAACAGTAGTAGTAGGGTATTGACCCATTTGCGTGTTGGCAACGTTTAATTTCGCTACTTTAACGGTACCCAATGTCATTTTCTTTTCTGTTTTCTTTTTCATACGATTTTGTTTAAGTGAATAAAAAAATATTTATGATACAGCTTTGAGTTGTTTTTTGGCAATTGCTAACATTGATTCATAATACCTGCTGAGGAAATGATAGAGTACCAGCTCATGTTTGCGCTGGTTGGATAATAACATCCGGTTGAGAAACATATGAATATAACTGCCCAGTAGATCGTCCCGTTGTGCGGGGGTAAGCGTGGGCAGATGTGCTTTTATTTGTTGAGACCGGGTGGCAAAGAAAGACACAGCTTCTTCCAGGTTGTTGGCAGCATCCTGTGCCGGGTCGAGAATACTACTGATTTCCCGCATGTCATCGCGGTATTTGTTATTGAGTTGTAGCAGCAAAGGTTTACCGCCGCCAAATTCTTCGTAAAAGCCCTGTTGCAACATTTTTAGCAACCCCGATTTTTCAGGCAAGGTATAGCCAAAATCATCGAGCAGCGTGTCTATGCCGCGCAAAGAAAGCAGCCAGCGATAATGTTCCCCTTCTTCATCATCCAGCAGGTTAAGTACCTGTATTACACAGGCACTGTCGAAGTGGAAGAGGGTTTCGCTGAAAGTCATGGTAGCGGCGCCGTAGCGTTCAATTTCTCTCTCGTAGGTATCGGTTTGTATGCGATAAATATTATCAGGCAACTGTGCCAGGGCATCGTATAATCTTTCCAGCACGATTTTCCAGAAATCTTTGCGTTGCCCGTGATGAAAGCGGATTCTCAGGTGATGTTCAGGATCGGTGTAGCGAATAAAGAACCATTTATCTATTACGTCTTCCGCTATCAGTTGTGCCGTGAGGGGAAGGAGTACTTCTTTCAGGATGTTTTCTGCGCTGCGGGTGCCGGTGTATAGTTTTACGTATAGCCATTCACTGCCGGTTATAAATTTACGTGCAGGGATATCCGTTACTGCCGCTGTTGAAGGAGCTGGTTGTTTTTTTATTTTTTCGGGAGAAGTATACCGCAGTGGTATGATCAATTCGTTGGTATATTTCCCATCGGGTCCGGTTATCCAGCATTGATCGGGTGTATGGAGAAATTCCTGCAGGGTAATTTGCTCTTTTTTGAGCAGTTGTGTCAGCAGGAGGTGTACGGCTACTTCATTGTCGAGATCTGCGGGTAGTTCATTGTCCCCTTCCGTGATGACCACATAACGGGGGAGGTCCAGTTGTTTTCTTATCTCCCCGAAAATTTCCATATAGTCAGCAGGCGCAGCTTTATGGAGTGCGGGATAGTTCTTTTTATGGAGTATCCAGCTGCTTTTGCTCAGGATGATATGGCCATATTGCACCCTGGGGAAGAAGGACACTTCGCCGGGAAGCTGCCATTGCCAGGCGATGGCGCTGTTGTGGTCCTGGTTTTGCAGGTCGCAGAGAAATTTATATACTGGCAGGCCGTTGCGATAGTTATGGGCCGTACTTAACCGGGGAATAATAATTTTATCCAGCTTTTTGGAGCGGAGCACCACTTTGCCGCGCTGTACGCTGACCATCAGGTCGGAGAGGAGTATCTGATCTGCTTCCGGCGCGAGGCTGTTGGCGAGGTATACAATTTCGTATGGCCGTAGCCGTGGCCGCATCAGGATATTGCCGGTCCTGGATTCGGGCAGGTGTACTACTTCAGCATAAATTTTTTCCGGGTCGGCGGCTTCTTCTGCGGCGAGTGCGGCTTTTACCCGGGTGCTGAGTGCTTCGTCGCCATGACAGAATCTGCCGAGCAGGTTAGCGGCGGAAGGGCCGCTACAGCCGTTCATATCAAAGAGGTAGTTGCCATTGTCGATGGCGGTAGCATCGGTGCTGAGGATACTTCCCATCAGGTAGAGGCTGTGTGGGAGGGCAGGTACATCGCGGTCTTTCAGTGTATCGAGGTGTTCTTTTGTGAGTTGGATCACCTTTTGACCGGTTTGTAAACATTGATGCAATTGCTGCAACTGGAACTCCTGCATTTTGGTGCGGGGGCTGCCGGTAGCGGGGCCTTTTGGGGCCGCGACGATGTCATCTACCAGTGGGGTATGATCAGCGCTGTGCTGGCTGTGAGCGCCATAGCCAATGCCGGCTTCGGTATCGAGTGCTACGCTCAATGGTACTTCCTGTTCTTCATAGCGTTGCTGGAATGCCTGGCGGAAGTTTTGCAGATCCGCGTTGCTGTTAACAGGCGACAGCTTCCACAGTTGCCCGATTTGCGCAGCCAATTCATTGATAACGGTATGACTCAGCGTATTGGCATGGGTAGCAAGGAAAAGATCTGTTTGTACCAGGTCTTTACTGTTGGTGTTGATGAGCATGGATTTCACCAGCGCATGCGTCACGGTGTATTTGTCGATGCTGGTATGCTGTTCCTGCAACAATTGTTGAATGCGGGAAAGCGGGTGGGTGAATTCTTCTGTTCCTTTCAACTGTTGTAGCCGCCGGGTAAGGTGCACAAAAAACTCCGTTCCGGTAACGGTAGGTTCCAGTTCGCTCACCAGTAGCTGGTTTTCGAGCAGTTCAGTAATAAATTCGTCGGCTTCCGTTTCGCTGATATCATCTTCTTCGCTGACGATACAATTACGTATATCCGCCAACGTTGCTCCCTGTGCGGTGGTTTGTAATATTTTGTCCAGGTAAGGACTTTGATTCACGGCAGTGAGGTAATAGCTGCGGATTTTATTTTTAACGGTATAGGCGGCGTAGCGGTATTGTTTGCCGGTAGCGTATAATGAGTTGTTGGGATAATACAGGAGTTGTTCCCTGATTTCGGGAACAGCGGTGATGGCAGCTGCCAGTTCGGCCACATAGTTCATGTCGAGGCGGCCGTGTTTTTTATGTTCCTGTTTAGGTTGCAGTTGAATATTGGTATGGTCCGCCGGCTCCCCGGTGGCACAACCGGCAAAGAGCCCGTATGGCGTGCAGCGGGTACTCATCCGCAGCAGGTAGCGATAGAGCGACGATGCCAGCTTGTAGTTATCTTTTTCATTCACGGAAGTGCCCTGCCACCACTTCTGCAATTCCATATATAATTCAGGTGACGCAATATAGATGGCTTCCTGCAGGTATTCATCCCGGAAGATGGCTTTAATGGTGTCAGCGAGTGTATCGTTGGTAATATGTTGTAGTTTGGTAATGGTATCCACTGGTAACAGTGGCGTTCTTACAACATAGAAATTTTCTGCTCTAATCATGGCCCAGGTCAACATTAGGTGCTGAAGGTAGCAGTTTCTTCTATACATGCGTATCACGTAAAACAGGGAAATTTTATGTTTAAACATGCTTTTCAAAAATCACGTTTTTACGTGAGTAGGAGTTAAACAGTTTCTACCTACTTTTACCATAACCTGTAATAACGATGATGAAAACCTGTATTTTTTTATGGCCCTATTTTAACAACCTGCCAATAGAATAGTCTTTATTTTTTCAACCACATAAATTTGCTATTATGAGAAAAGAACCTGCTAAAAAATTAGCCCTGGGTAAATTAAAAGTTGCCAAACTGAGCATCAGCAGCCTGGATCAGGCAGATGTAAAAGCACCTACTTACAATGGTTGCAGCCTGATGGCAAAATGCCCACCACCTATTTCAAAAGATACCTGTTTCTAAAAAATGGCACGATGAAAAAGCTATCAGCAAAAAAATTACATCTCGGTAAAATAAAAGTTGCCGATCTCAGTAAAGTCAATGCCAATGAAGATGCATTCATGCTATCACTTCGTTGTGTGCCAAGTGAAAAAATCACTTGCCTGAGCCAGGGTTCGCCCATGTGCAGCGCTGACATTTGTCTTTTCTGATCATTTCATTTACTGTACTGCTAAAAATCATTTGTTATGAAGAAGCTATCAGCAAAAAAACTAAGTTTGGGTAAAATAAAAGTAGCCAGCCTTTCAGCGGTGTCAAACCAGCATGAAATGGTTGCAACAGTAGGCACCTGTTCCGTGCTGTGCTCCCTGCGTATCTGCACTGATAATATGAGCCAGGGCGCTCCTATTTGCAGCGTAGATTCCTGCCGCTACTAGCGATTAGCTTTTAGCATTTAGCCTTTAGCAAATGCAGCGAATATCGACATATTATGCTCTTCGTTGCATTTGCTAACAGCTAACAGCTAATGGCTAACAGCTTTCTCAACCTGACTGTATGGCAAAACATGTATGCACTAAGCAATACATGTTTTGCCATTATATATTAAAGGCATTTCAGTTTATGAATCATAAGGAAGAAGTAAGGCTCCTCTTACAAAAGATCTGCACAGAACTGGATGGGTTTACCATCACCGATACCAATAGTAGCCTGTTAGGAGGCTATACAGGGGTAGCTTTATTTTACGCCTATTATTACCAGCTCACAGGCGATGAAGCACATATGGGAAAAGTATACGACATTATAGAAAAATGCCTGCTGGACATGTCTGAGCATCCTATGAATGGTTCTCACTGCAGCGGTATTGCAGGGATATCCTGGTGTATACAGCACTTAACGCAGATGGGATTTATTGAAGCGGATGGGGAAACTGACAGCTTCGCGGATATCGATGCACAGATAGCGGAATTTATGCGTACAGAATTATCTGATGGACGTAATGATTTTCTACACCAGGGACTAGGATCGGCGCTGTATTTATTGGAAAGGTTGCCCGCTGCCACTGCTCAGGCCGAGTTGGAGAAGCTGGTGCAGCAGCTGGAAAAAAGTGCCATGCCTGTTCCCGGTGGTATAGCCTGGAAGGATCATTTTTCCAGCCGCAGCCAGGACAATCCCGATAAGGATATATTTAACCTGGGCCTCGCGCATGGTATCCCCGCCATCATCGATATACTGGCCCGTTGTTATGAAAAAGGAATTGCCAGGGAAACGACCTTGCCACTCATAGAAAAAAGTATACAATGGCTGCTGGGTATCCGGCAAACAGCACCTCCCGGACACTCCCTGTTCCCCACACTGGTAGACAACGCGAACCAGGTAGTGGGAGAATCCCACAGCCGCCTGGGCTGGTGTTATGGCGATCTGGGCATTGCCATTATGCTCCTGAATACCGGCAAACGCCTCCAAAGGAAAGATTATCAGCAGGAAGCCACTACGATGTTGCAACACATCGCGCAATACCGGAATGTAAAAAATGGTGCCGTACATGATGCGTGCTTATGCCATGGCAGCGCCGGCATAGCGCACCTGTTCCAGCAAGCCGGACTAGCCACCGGAGATTCCCTATTACTGGATACATCGCAGCAATGGCTGCATACCACACTACAAATGAATACCTGGGCCGACGGTCCCGCCGGATTTAAATTTTATCATCATCCGAACTATGTCAGCAGTCATAATGTGCTGGAAGGAATTGCCGGAATCGGCCTGTCGCTGATCAGTTTTGCAGATCCTGAAATTAAACCTGACTGGGGCACCTGTATGTTGATGGTTTAAACTTGTCTTGTCGTTGAACCGACGGTTTTTTTTACTATCTTAGATACCTGGTTAATGACGAGTTCACTTGTTCGCCCAACTTCATTATGCCATCGCATACCAACGTTACAGCAAACTGAAAAACCATGATTCGTTTATATTTTGTTGATGATCACCCATTGATTTTAGAAGGACTAAGATCCCTGCTAAGCCTGGAAGCAGATATTCAACTGGAGGGTGAAACCCGGAACGGTATTTCCTGTCTTCACTTCCTGGACCACCATACCGCAGATGTTGTGTTACTCGATACCCTGTTACCCGATATCAGTGGCGCAGCGCTTTGCGCCCATATCAAGAAACGCTATCCCGAAGTAGCCGTATTGGGATTAAGCTATGATAAAAACGACAGCGGTATCGCCGAAATGTTAGACAGTGGCGCCAGCGGTTGCCTGATGAAAAATGCAGATAAAGCAGAACTGCTGAAAGCCATACGCGACGTGTATTCCGGACGTACCTATCTCTCAGCAGCATTAAAACAAGCCCTTAAAACAGATGGCATAGGGCATTTACATATTACCAAGCGGGAGAAAGAGGTATTGTCGCTTATTGCCAACGGACATACCAATCATGAAATAGCAGAAAAACTGTTTATCAGCTCGGATACGGTGGACAGCCACCGGCGGAATTTACTTGGCAAATTCAATGCACGTAATACCGCTATGCTGATTAAATGTGCAGTAGATAATAAAGTACTCATTTAAATAGAAGACCGCTGGCATTATTCGCCAGCGGTTTCATCTCCACCAGGAACCGGTGGCAAAGACAACAACGGGACATTGGAATTATAAGCGAGCTTTTTTGAGATACTACTTTTAAATAAAGAAGAGAGGAAACCGGTTTTCCGTGGAATCACCACAATCATGGAAGCGTGGTGCTGATCGGAGTAAGAGAGAATACCATCTACAGTATTATCATCATTGATATAATCGAAAGTGGCTTCATACTTTTCAAAAATGTTATGCAGACTCGCCATCGTATTCCGCGCTTCTTCCGAATATTTCTCTGGCGCCCCTTTTTGTACATTCACCACCTGTACGGGCACCTGGAAAGCATCCAGCACTTCATACAACTGATGCACGGGAATTGCCGTATGATCTTTCAGGTCTGTGGCAAAGACCACCGATTTCATACCTCGGCCGATATTGGTATCTTTAGGTACAATTAATACCGGTACTTTACTCTCTTCAATCATCATGGAAGTGGTATTGCCCAACAACAGCTTCTCCAGGCCAGACCGGCCCGATACGCCCATTACCACGATATCTATCTCTTCCTGCTTACATAACTCGCTGATATAGCTGGGCAGGGGATAGTCTTCTGTGCGCAGGTCTACTTTAATATCTTTCACCATAGATTTCAGTCGGTCCTGTACCATGGCCAGTTGGGAAATACTGTCTATATACATCTCCTGTGTACCCTGCGAATTACCGATAGGCAGGTCTGTTCCACCAATCACCGTTTGATAGGCATGATATAACAGGATGCGTTGAATCCCCAAAGCCCCGGCTATTTCCGCGGCATATTCCGCAGCACGGAAGGCATTCTCGGAGAAATCGGTCAGTATGAGCATCGTTTTCATAAATACGTGTTTTATTAGATGTACAACTACCTATAAGGTTAAACAAATAATAATAGGGGGATGTTCGGAAAAGGTAATTTTGTTCCTGCCCGGGATGTCCATTTCTGTGATAAAGTGTCCGTATTTGAACATCTGCCGGCATTGTTATACCAGCAACCCCGCTATGGTATTAGAGGTGGCTAAATGGCATTTTTTTGGCTAACGGAAGCATACCTTTATCATGTATTGTTATAATCATACTTTTTATGATCAAAAACTATATAAAGATCGCCTGGCGTAGCCTTACGAGGAGTAAAGCTTACGCGCTGATCAATATCACCGGCCTCACAGTTGGTATTGCCTGCTGCGTGCTTATCATGTTGTACGTAAAGGACGAACTTTCCTATGATCGTTATCATCAGCATTATAACGAGATATACCGCGTAGTGCAGGCATTCCGCAATCCCGGGGGAAAAGAGTTGCCCCCTCCGGCTCCGGAAGAGTACCAGGTTTGGGGCTGCGCACCGGTAGGCCCCGTACTGAGTACATATTTTCCGGAAGTATTAAAAGTAACGCAGTTTACCAGCCCGCTGACAGTGTTGATGGAGTATGGCGACAAGCGCTTCCAGGAAAGCAACCTGCTGTTTGCCGACTCTTCTACGTTCGATATCTTCAGTTGGAAGTTATTATCCGGCGACAGGGCCACCGCGCTTAAAAATCCCTATAACATTGTGCTGACCCAAAGTATGGCGAAGAGATATTTTGGAGATGCAGACCCTATTGGGAAAGCGTTTAAGGCAGAAGATCTTACGCTGACAGTATCCGGGGTGATGGAAGATGTGCCGGCCAATTCTCACTTTACATTTTCTGCCCTGATCTCGATGAGTACCTTCCGGAAAATACGTCCGGGCATTTTTGACCAGTGGGGGTATGTAGATTTTTATACGTATTTCCTGGTGCCGGAGCATACCGATATAACAGCTATGCAGGCTAAAGTACCCGGATTTTTAAAGCAATATCATCCCGGTGCAACAGAAAGTAACTACACTATTGCCTTTGAGCCATTGAAGAACGCCTACCTGCATTCCGCGGCCATGCGGCAGCCTGGACCTACCGGCAGTATGGCCAACGTATATATCTTTTCGCTGGTAGCAGCTTTCATCCTGTTTATTGCGGGCATTAATTTTATTAACCTGACAACAGCCCGCTCTATGGAAAGGGCAAAAGAAATAGGTGTACGTAAAGCGGTAGGCGCTTATCAACAGGGGCTTATTTTCCAATACCTGATAGAAGCTGTTTTAATTGCGGCATTGGCTACTATCGCAGCGTTGGCGATGGTGGTGTTGTTGCTGCCACTGGTGCGGGAGCTGTCCGGTAAGCCATTGGCGTACGCAGATTTGCTCAACTGGAAAATGGGACTGTTGCTGGCGGTAACGCCATTGCTGGTTGGAATACCCGCAGGCATCTATCCTGCCTGGGTGCTGGCTCGCTTTAAGCCGGCACTGGTGTTGAAAGGAAAATTTGATAGTTCTACCAAAGGCATACAATTGAGAAGAGGGCTGGTAATATTTCAGTTTAGCTTGTCTATTGCCCTGATTGCCTGTACGGCTATTGTATATACACAACTGGATCACCTGCGGACCCGCAACCTGGGCTTCCGGCAGGATCAGATGCTGGTGATAGATTACGGCGGCGATGCTACTGTCAATAAGAACATAGAAACCGTGAAAGCCAGGTTGGCAGAAAATCCTGCAGTGCAGTCCATTACCGCCTCCCGCGCTGTGCCGGGCGATTTCTTCCCCAATGCCGGTACCGGCATTGTCAACAGCAATGGAGAAATGCGACAGCTTGATCCGGCTATCTACGAAGTAGACTACGATTTTTTCAAAGCCTACGAAATGAAGATGGCGGCGGGCCGCGCTTATGACAGGGCGTTTCCGGGAGATACCACTTACTCCCTGATTGTGAATGAAGCTGCTGCGAGGCAGTATGGCTATGCTAAGCCGGAGGGTATCGTCGGCAAAAATTTTGAACAATGGGGCCGCAAAGGCACTGTTGTAGGCGTAGTGAAAGATTTTAATTATCAGTCGCTGCACAAAAAAGTAGAACCGCTTACCATCCGCATGGCAGAAGACAACGGCAAGAATAAAATATCCCTGCGCATAAAATCCGGCGACCTTTCTAAAACCATTGCGGAATTAGAACGTACCTGGAATGCGATGGAGCCACAGCGGCCATTCCGCTATAATTTCCTGGATCAGGCGTTCAACGATCAATACAAACAGGATGTACGCTTTGGGCAAATATTCGGTGCTTTCGGCAGCCTGACCATCTTCATTGCCTGCCTGGGGTTATTTGGCCTGGCCACTTATTCCACAGAAAAACGACTCAAGGAAATTGGTATCCGCAAAGTATTGGGAGCTTCTGTTTCCAATATCGTGGCGTTGTTGTCCGGTGATTTTGTAAAACTTGTCCTGATAGCGATATTAATTGCCACTCCGTTGGGTTGGTGGGGCATGCATCGCTGGCTGGAAGGTTTCGCTTATCGTGTAAATATCCACTGGTGGACTTTTGGACTGGCAGGCCTGGCGGCGGTGCTGATAGCGCTGCTGACAGTAGGCTTCCTGGCGCTGAGAGCGGCAACTATGAACCCGGTGCGATCATTGAAAGCGGAGTAGGAGCGGAGAAGATATGAGGAAAGCTATTGTTGCGTTTAGGCGTAGCAGTAGCTTTTTGTTTTTAGGGAGGAGAATTTTTTTATCTTTCAGGGTAGGAGCCCTGAAGATGACTGTAGCGGCAATAGAGACGATGGGTATATTTAATTTAAATGAATTTTTTAAAAATGGGCATATATAATACCCTGCATCTGAAGAATGTTGTTTGCCTTAATTGTCAGCATACGCAAAACTGGATCGCTCAATTTCATTATGGAGATTGCTGGCAGTTTGAATATCAATTATTCGATGAGTTGCGATGGAATGGCAATGATACCGGAGCCCCGGGAGCGTCGATCGTACTCGTGGAAGGGATTACGGAAAAGGGTTGTCAGCAATGTTCATCGGAATTTTATGTACGTATTTTTATTGACGATAATAAAATAGTATCAGCATCTTTAGCGGTGAAGAATATACGATTTCCAGAGGAGGCAGAAGACGATTATTGGGTAATTAATTGATTAAGGAGACTTTAAATTATATGACCGTATGAAACTGATCGGAAGTATGGCAGAGCAGGAGTATCGGAAGTAGCTTGTCAGCTCTCATCAATGGCTATTTGGATCTGATCTCATATCTGTTGGTGAAAGAGGAGCTGGCCTCATAGCTATTTTGAAGGCACACTATCCGCAGATGATAACAGCATATATTATTAGCTCGATCCCTGAACAGGAGGAGGATCTTTATGAAGTATTAATTAATGATGAACTGATAGTGAATGTAGAACTTAGCCATGATAGTCTTGTCGCGCCAATAATTGATTCGATTACGGTTAAACAATATTTGCATAAACTTAGTAAAAGTAAGCAGATACAATTGGCGGTGGCGCTGGATCTTGTTAAAAATGATTTGAAGGAAAGCAATTAAGGGATGCTTACGGCAACGTAAGGAAATTGCTGGGTGAGCATCTGCATAAATTCATTGAAGTCTGGTATTTCTATTACCTTTTCATCCTTATAATTTTCTTCGTCTAGTATCCCTTGCTAATCCTTAAATTTTGAATTTTTATGAATTTTGTAGAACGTAATGCATTTAAAGGGTTTGGCCAGCCAGTATTATTAGGAAGAAGGTTGACTGTTTATAGTGTGGTATTTTATGCTAGTGTCAGAGAAAGTATAAAAGATTTTTTAGAAGAATTTGATGTATCTATGGCTGAGTTGAAATCAGCGATATCTTATTGTAAGAATAGATAGTGTAATGTTATGCTTTATTCAACGGATAAGTATTGTGATGGATGTGTTTTGCGTAGTATCTCCGATGGTTGGAAACCGATAAATAAAGATGATTTTAAGGAAGAGGATGGAATCTCATATTCTAAAGACGGTAGTGTTATTGTTTTAGGGACATTATCAGAATTAGATGATTCTGAATTTGGGCAAATGGGCTGGATTTTGGCCGAAAAAGTAGAGGAGCGGATATTGAATGGAGCAGGATAAGAATCGCCGAATAATGTTTTAAATACATAGATAATAAGACCTGGTCAACAACCATGTCTTATTACCTATGTGCAAATGCCTTCTTAGTTCCGCGTTTTGTAACCAACTATCTATAGTATATAAGATACAGCGTTTATCTTCTTCAGGTAATGAGCTGATCTCATTAAGGCGCTGTAGCATGGCAGGGTCTTTAAATGTATTACTGTTGGCAGCTTCACCCAATAAGTAACCCACGGTTGTATCCAGGAGTCGGGCTAAATTTTTAGCGACTTCAATGGAGGGCAACATCTCATCACGTTCATACTTCCCTACGATAGTATAAGAAGTCTTCATTTGTTTAGCCAACTCTTGTTGGGAAAGGCTTTTAGCTTTTCTGCACTCTCCAACACTTTTACCGGAAAGTAGGGGCTAATAGTTGTTGGGTCTAAACATTGGGTTACAAAAAGAGTTACAAATGCAGGGAGAAATATTTATTTAATTATCTTTCGTTGTAATATAAGCATTATGAGAAGTGCCTTTATCATAACGGATGCTGAGTTTTCCCTGTCCGATTTTAAACTATACACAGAGGGGATACTTGATTTTGAGTATGTAAATAATAAAGAACTTTCGTTTCACCTAAAAGATGTTGAACGGGGTTATTTTTTCCTTTCATTGGATAACAACATATTTAATTTGATGGAGAAAAAGGAACAGGAAATTGTTACATCGCATTTTGCTGCTTTCAACATTTTTTCCTGTACTTTCCATTACTTTGATATACTCAGTACACTGGTAAATGCGATACCCGCTGATAGGAAGGTAATCATTGACAATGATAATATGACTTTCAGGGAGCGGGCGGAATTTTTAGCAATTAGATCTTATGAAGAATTTAGTGCGTAAGGGTTTATTTGTAAACACGTATTTCTTTTAATAGCATGTACAGCTTAATTATTAAGAACAAAATTAGTTTAAATGATATTGAAGAATGTTTGATCTTGTTTTTTAAAGAGATGGGCGTGTCCGTAGCTCCATTTGATATGAATGGGGATCAAATTGAAGATGTATTGTTCGATTGTTCAGGAATCAAAGGAGACTTTTGCACTCAATTGTTTGTGTATACGAAGATGGTATTTGATGTGAGATACCTGGCCGACCTGATTTGTAAAGCACTTAAAACAGAGGTATTGATAGCCGATAATAGTTTGAACCCATTTTCCTGGATTTTAATTACGGAGAAGGAAGAGCGGATAGTTTATCAGCGCATAGAAGATAATGATGAAAATCTATTTTTAATTGTAAAAAATTAATTTATAAGAAAGCGCAACAAATAATAACCTTCCTTCCTGAGCCACCCAACAAACCACATTTGAGCCGTTCAACAAAACCCCGCTCCCCATTCCTCCCGACCTTTGTCTCAACAAAAAAGAAATCATCATGACAAAGATTTGGTTTATTACAGGAAGTTCCCGCGGCCTCGGACGCAGCCTCACCGAAGCAGTATTAGCAACAGGCGACCGCGTTGTCGCCACTGCCAGAAACACCGCGCAATTACAAGACCTCGTTGCTACTTACGGTGAGCAATTACTCGTACTAAAACTCGATGTTACCAATAACGAAGATATCCGGCAGGCCGTAGCCGCCGCCATTAAGCACTTTGGTAGGATAGATGTGCTGGTAAATAACGCCGGCTTCGGCATCTCCGGTGCGGCGGAAGCCTATACAGAAGAACAGGTGCGCAGTCAGCTGGAGACCAATTTATACGCACCTATTGCCATCACAAGGGCGGTATTACCTCATATGCGCCAACAACGCTCCGGCCGTATTTTACAAATCAGTTCTATCGGCGGAAGAGTAGGCAATGCCGGGTTAACCATGTACCAGGCGGCCAAGTTCGGACTGGCAGGCTTTACGGAAGCATTGGCCAAAGAAGTGGCGCCATTGGGCATTCGTGTTACGGCTATAGAACCAGGTGGCTTCCGGACCGACTGGGGCGGCGCTTCCATGACCTACGCCCCCAAAGTAGAAGGATATGAATCCACTGTAGATTGGATAAATGAATTTTTAAGAACCGGCAACTATACACCTATCGGCGATCCTGATAAAGCCGCCAGAGTAATGGTGCAACTGGCAGATCATCCGAACCCTCCGGTGCACCTGGTATTAGGCAGTGAAGCCGCCACTATTTTAAAGAAAGCCGACGAAACAAGAAAAGCAGAATTCGAAGAATGGCTGGCAGTAACCACTTCAACGGACCATGACGATGCCGTTGATTTCCTGGATACCGAAGTAGGACGGGCATTTACCGCAAAGCAATAAGTGAAGGCGTCAAAAAATAGTATCTTGTAATAGTATGTCGAAGCAAATAGTATATTCCTGTTATGTGAACAGGAGCAGGGAAGGAGAGCAGTTTGTGCCGGTGCATGTATTCAACTACCAGATCTCCGGTTCCATCACTTTCAATGATGGGCAGCAATCCATTGTCCTCAATGAAGGCGACTTCGGTTTTTTCCGGCGGAATAGCCTGGTGAAGTTCCTGAAGCAGCCACCGGAGAACGGAGATTTTAAAACCATCTCCATATACCTGGATGAAGACACACTCCGCGAATTTAGTATGGAATACGGCTATACGGCTGGCAGGCAAGCGGAAGCCCCGGTAATAACACTACTGAAGCCTAATCCGCTTTATACGGGATATATGCAGTCGCTACAGCCTTACGACGCCTTGAACAACGATGGCAATGAGCCGCTGATGAAACTGAAGTTGAAAGAAGCTATTTTGCTGCTGCTGAAAGGCAACCCGGAATTGAAAGACACGCTATTTGATTTTAGTATCCCTGGCAAAATAGACCTCGAAGCATTTATGCAGCAGAACTTCCACTTCAATGTGGAGCTGAAAAGATTTGCTTACCTCACAGGCAGAAGCCTGGCTACTTTCAAGCGCGACTTCGAAAAAATATTCCATACTTCTCCCAGTCGATGGCTACAGCAAAAACGCTTACAGGAAGCCTATTACCTGATCAAGGAAAAGCATCGTAAAACCTCCGATGTATACCTGGAAGTAGGATTTGAAGACCTCTCACATTTCTCCTTCGCATTTAAAAAGGCCTATGGTGTAGCGCCGTCGGCGATATAACAGCGCAGGAAATGGGTGTCCGGTAAAATGACGATCAGCGGTGTTTTACCGGGCATCTATCTTCAGCAAAATTAATCTATAATATGCCGGTTACTCTTTTGAGCGGCATCATATGGTGCGCCGGCCAGTTCATATATGGTATGTTCTATCATCGCGCACATATTGTTTAGTGGGAGATCATTTGCATCTGTTCCGAAAGGTTCTTCAATCTCGTCTGCGATGGCTTCAAAAGCGACAAAGGTATACGCCACAAAAGCTACAATAAATGGCGTAAACCAGCCCAGGCTGTCAACCAGGCCAAACGGGAGCAGGAAGCAATAAATATACACAGTGCGGTGTAATAATACGCGGTAACTATAAGGTATGGGGGTAGACTGAATCCGCTCACAGCCTCCTACAATTTCCTCTAGTTTGTCGAAGTTTTCATCAAAGCGGGCTTGTTGAATAGTGTCTATCCGGTTCTCCCGGCGTTGCTGCTGCACCCATTCCGCCATAAGTTTGGTTAATACAACCGGTTTATATTTTGCGGCGGCTATTACGGCGAATTGCTGTTCATTCAGGCGTGTTTGCAGATCGGGCAGGGGATCTGTTCCCCGCAACTGGTGTTTGAGGGCGTAGGTAAATGCGCTGAGCAACTGTACGAAATCCATTACAGGTGCGGATCTTTCGCCCAGCGTCAGCGCCTGCCGGGTAAGTGATCGTGCATAATTGAGTAAAGATCCCCACAGCTTACGCCCTTCCCAGAAGCGTTCATAGCTGGCGCTATTGCGAAAGCCCAGGAATAACGCCAGTACAAAACCAAATAAGGTCAGCGGAGCCGGGTTCAACGGAACCTTAAAAGAGAAGATGGTTCCATGGAGATACACCACCAATACAGACAATAAAAACAACAGGATAAGCCTGGGTACCAATCGTGGTAATACTGAGCCATGCCAGACAAAAAGCATCCTGAACCAATGTTCCTTATTTCTTATAATCATACTATAAAATCCTGTTACTGCTACTGTGGTAGTTTCCGGTATACGCCGGGATCATGTTTTCTTATCTTTATTTTTACATATTTTGAAGCAGGCATATTGCTTCCTTTTACCACGTTATTAATAGAAACCAGCACATTGGTTTCCGGAAAGTAAGTAACCGTATTTTTTAGCGGTATACGATACGAAACAATAATAAACAAAGGTGCTATACGCTCTATGCCATCATCATAATTATACAAATCTACTTTATCTCCCGCTTTAAAACCTGCTTTATCTATATCCTGCTGATTCATAAAAATGACACGACGCTCATTTTTAATCCCCCTGTAACGGTCATCCAGGCCGTATATAGTGGTGTTGAACTGATCGTGGGTCCTGGTAGTAGCCATCATGTACTCATCTTCTTCCAAATGATTGCCAGGTACCTCCGTGATTGTAAACGGCGCCCGCCCCCCGAGTTCCTGCGCAAAACGTTGCTCATCCCTGGCATTATTCGGAAGATAAAAACCACCTTTTTGACGAACACGGGTATTATAATTTTCAAATCCAGGGATACATTGTTCAATAGCATTTCTTACTTCATCGTAACTATCGTGATAAAGCTGCCAGTTCACGACAGATTTTGAGCCCAGTGTAGCCATGGCCATCCGGCAAACAATCTGCGTTTCATTCACCAGGTTTTTAGAAACAGCATCCAGCACACCTTTTGAAGCCTGCACTACGCCCATGGAGTTTTCTGTGCTGACGATCTGAACTTCGCCGTTCACAATGTCTTTATCACTCCGGCCATAGGTAGGCAGAATTAAAGCCTCTTTTCCATGAACCAGGTGTCCCCTGTTGAGTTTTGTAGAAACGCAAACCAACAGGTTCAATTTCCTCAGCGCATTGGCGGTATACGTTGTATCCGGTGTTGCAGAAAGAAAATTTCCACCCATACAACACATCACTTTCACCTTTTCTTCATGAATGGCTTTTATCACTTTCACCACGTCATAACCATGTTCGCGTGGCATTTTAAAACCATAATATTTCTCGAGGCGGTCGAGTTGTTCATTGCCGGGTTTCTCATCAATCAGCATGGTACGGTTTCCCTGCACATTACTATGGCCTCTCACCGGGCAAAGCCCTCCTCCGCGGATGCCGATACTCCCTTTAAGCAGTACGATGTTAAGGATTTCCTGTAGCATGTCCACGCCATTGGGCTGCTGAGTGAGGCCCATTCCCCAGCAGAATATAATCCTTTTGTTGAATGCCAGCATGGTGGCGGCCTGGTACAGGTCTTCTTTTGAAACACCACAAAGCTCCGCCAGTTGATCCAGTTGATAGTGCCCGTTTTTAAAATGCGCTACATAGGCTTCATAGCCTACTGTTTTGCCGGCAATAAATGCCTGGTCCAGCACCTTCCCGGGAAATTTATCTTCCTGCTCCAGGAGCAGCAGGGCCAGTGCTTTCAGCAATGCCATATCGCCATTAATCTTCACAGGCAGGTATAAATCAGCCAGTTTTACACCACCGCCAATAGCACCTTTGATAGATTGGGGATTATGAAATCCCATCAAACCCGCTTCGGGAAGAGGATTAACCGCAATGATTTTGGCGCCGTTTTCTTTCGCTTTTGCCAGGGCACTCATCATCCTCGGTGCGTTGGTTCCCGGGTTCTGACCAATGATAACAATTACTTCAGCGTCATAAAAGTCTTCCAGCGTAACGGTGCCTTTTCCTATGCCGATAGTTGGCCGTAATGCAGATCCCGACGTTTCATGGCACATGTTGGAGCAGTCGGGCATATTGTTGGTTCCATACGCTTTGGCGAATAGCTGGTATACAAACGATGCTTCATTACTCGTTCTTCCGGAAGTATAAAAAGCAGCTTGATCAGGATTTTCAAGCGCATTAAGATGCGTGGCTATTTTTTTAAAGGCATCGTCCCAACTGATGGGCTGATAATGAGTGCCTCCCTGGGGTAAATAAACAGGGTCTGTTAGTCGCCCCAGTTTCCCGATGTGATAGTCGTCCAGTTTTGATAAATCATATACCGAATTTTCCCTGAAAAATTCCGGTGTGATTTTTTTTGAGGTGGCTTCTTCTGCCAAAGCTTTGGCGCCATTCTCACAGTATTCGCCGATAGGGGAGCGCTCGTCGTCCGGATCCGGCCAGGCGCAACTCGGACAATCAAATCCTTTGAACTGATTCATGCTCAGCAAAGCCCTGTTGCCTTTGAAAAAGGCTTTGGCTTCCACCAGGTCAGTCATGGCCGCTATCACAGCGGGAATACCAGCCGCCCACTTTTCAACCGGCGTTAGCTGCAAATTCAATAATGCATAAGGATTCTCTGCATCCGGTTGTTGGTTTGCTTTCTCTTCACTTTGATATGCTGCCATGACCTATGTTGTTTGATGGAATAATAAAAGGTAGCGGAATGGCCATCCGGAATAAATTTATAACAGCCGGATCTGGCTGTTATAAATTTAATCAAAATGAAGGAGTTTACCATCTTTGTCCTCCAATGGCTAACCCGCCATCTACCAGTATGCTTTCCCCGGTCACAAAAGAAGCAGCGGGGCTACTTAACCACAGCACCAGTTCAGCCACTTCTTCCGGTTTTGCAAAACGGCCCACCGGCGCATGCTTCAGGAATGGAGCCATCAGCTCGGCTGCATTTTCCGCCGGGAAGAAGCGATCAAACATAGGAGTATGAATATAGCCAGGTTGAATATTGTTGATGCGGATGCCGGATGGGCCACCCTCCAGGGCCAGTGAGCGGACCATGCCATCCAGGCCGGCCTTACTGGCGGAGTAGGCGGCAGAACCAACGGCGGCGCCACGCGCCAGCCAGGAAGAGGTGTTTACAATGGCGCCACCGGTACCTTGTTTTTTAAACTGCTCCATTTCATATTTGGCAGATAACCAAACCCCCTTCAGGTTAATGGCAATCACCTGGTCAAATTCTTCTTCTGTAGTATCGGTAATAGTCGCAAAATGGCCTTCTATACCGGCGTTGTTAAACGCAATATCCAGTTTGCCGAAACGTTGTACCGTTTCCGTTATCAACTGCTGTACGGCCTTGCTTTGGGACACATCGGCTGCTATGAAATGAATATCAGGACTGATAGATTGTAATTGGGCTACGGCGGCCTGGCCTTCTTTCTCCCGGCGACCCGCAATCACTACTTTCGCACCATTTTTAAGAAATAAAGCTGCAGTGGCTAAACCTATACCTGTTGTACCGCCGGTGATGAGGGATACTTTGTCTTTTAACATCTCTTGTGTCATATTCGTTTTGTTTATGACACAAAGATAGCGGGCGCTATGACCGGGAAATTATGCGAATCAAACAGCTAGTTATGAAATGGAAACAGTGGCTTTCCGGAATTGATTAGGTGTTTGTCCCGTTTGTTTTTTGAAGAAGATGTTAAAGTTGGAAGCATGCTCAAATCCAAGGCAATAGCCAATTTCCGCGATATCGTAGTGGCTGTGCAACAGTAACGCTTTGGCTTCCTGGCTGATTTTATCTGCAATCCATTCACTGGTAGTTTTACCGGTGGTTTCTTTTAATGCCCGGTTCAGGGAATTGGTATGTACGGATAATTGTGCGGCAAATTCATTGGCATTTTTAAAGCGGATTACCTGGTGCGGCGGATTGGCGGGGAACTGTTTTTCCAGCAGGTTCTGGAACAGATCACTGATGCGTTGGGCGGAATTGCCTGCCTGGTAATAGGTATCCGGCGCTTCCATTTTCAACGCTTCATGCATCAGGATTTGTACGTAGCTCCGCAGCAGGTCATGTTTATGGGCATAGCTGGTGCTGGTTTCCCGGACCATGCTTTCAAAAATGTTTTGCAGGAAGGCAGTTTTTTCAGCATCCGGGAAGAAAACATGATTACCGCCTACCTTAAACAGGGGCGATTGCGCGAGCCCACCATTTTTTAAATGCTGATCGATGAAAGTTTCAGGAAAGAGACAGAAATATCCTGTTTGATGCGCCACATCCGGCTCCCAGGAATAGGGAATCATTGGGTTCATAAACGAAAGGGCGGGACCTGTCATATGCAGCGATTTGTCCGCATACGATAAGGTGCCCCCACCTTGGATGATCAGCGAAATCTTGTAGAAGTCACGCCTGCCCGAGGGTAGGTTGGTATCGCTGCAACCAAATTCTTCCAGCCGGTTCACTGTAAATAATTCCCCGGAATGCGCCTGTCCATGTAACTCAAAAAATTCTGAAACGGTTTCTTTCGCTTTCATCTCTCAAAGTTATGCCTTCCAAATGTAAAGGAAAATAGGACAAACGACCTGCAGGTAAATGTCTTTTTTCTGCAACTCATCTCCCTAATCCAACAACTCATTGGAAATTGGCTGGCTAAATCCCGCAGGGAATACAATTTTGTACCAGCTATCAAACCCGCTGCTATGAAGTTTGAGAAAATACATAATAAAGGACAGGCACAGATCTTTAGCAACCGATACCTGGAGTTTCTGACCAAAACCCATCCCGTGGTGATCTTCGGGATGTACCTGCCGGTGATCGGTTATATGTTATACTACAGCAAAACATCTTTGCGATATAGTTATGGCCGCATTGCAGTAATATACCTGCTGGCGGTATTGGGGTGGACGCTCTTCGAATACATCGCCCACCGCTTTTTATTCCATTGGGTGAGCGATCACCCGGTAGCCCGTAAAATTACGTATACGATGCATGGTAATCACCATGAGTATCCACGCGACAAACAACGGCTGTTTATGCCGCCCGTACCCAGTGTCATCATTTCTTCCTTCCTGTTCACCGTATTTTATGGACTCATGCGGCAAAATGCTTTTGTGTTCTTTCCCGGCTTTATTTCCGGCTACCTGGCATATGGCAGCATGCACTATGCCATCCATGCCTGGTCGCCTCCCTTTAAATGGCTGAAGCCCCTCTGGCGCAATCATCACCTGCATCACTATAAAAACGAAGCCCTGGGCTTCGGAGTCAGTTCCACGCTATGGGACCGGGTTTTCGGTACCATGTTCCGCTAATCTCCGCGTTTATCATCCGCTGCAATAGCTTTATGCTTTCTGCTTTACGCTTTCCGCCTTCGACAACTGTTTCCGCCCACTTGTCCTTATGATGTTTGTAAAGCGCAGCGCTTTTTTTTACTTTGGGTACCGGCTTACTACGCCGTTACGTTAAGCAACAGAACTAAAGAAAGCGCTTATGAAGAAACTTTTATTTGGGTGCGCCGCCTTTTTGATGGCTGCCACTGCCTATGCCCAGGAAAATGCCTTGTGGCTTAGAAATCCCACTATATCGCCAGACGGCAACACCATTGCATTCGGCTATAAAGGCGATATTTACCGGGTAGACGTAAAGGGTGGGGTGGCTGTACCACTGACCATCCATGAAGCCCACGATATGCTGCCTGTATGGAGCCACGATGGTAAGTATATCGCCTTCGCCAGCGATAGGTACGGTAACTTTGATGTGTTTGTAATGCCCGCTACCGGCGGTACGCCGGTTCGATTAACCAGCAACAGTGCCCCGGATTATCCGTACGATTTTACCGCAGATAACAAACAGGTGCTTTTCGGCAGTGTCCGTAATGCGCCTGCTGCCAGCGTAAGGTTTCCCTATCGCATTTTCAGGAACATGTACACGGTACCCGTTACAGGCGGACGTTCTGTACTGGTCAGTGCGGCCGGTGCAGATGTGGCCCACTACAACAAAGCCGGTAACAAAATTATTTTCCAGGACCGCAAAGGTTATGAAGATCCGATGCGTAAACACCACGTATCCGCTGTTACCAGGGACATCTGGGTAATGGATGTAGTCAAAGGCACCTATGAAAAAGTATCTCCTTACGAAGGAGAAGACAGGGAGCCCGTTTTCGGTAATGGTAACGATATCTACTATCTCAGCGAAAAAGGCGGTATTTCACAAAACGTTTTTAAAGCATCCCTGGCTGGTAACGGCAGCATGCAACAGCTGACCAATTTTACCAAACACCCGGTGCGGAACCTGTCTAAAGCAGATAATAATACCCTGTGTTTTACTTATAACGGGGAAATATATACGCTGAAAGAAGGGGAACAACCCCGTAAGCTGGCCATCAACATTTTCAATGATGGCCGTGGTGCCATCGTGAAAAATGTACCCGTGAACGGCAATACCACCGAATTTGCCATGAGCCCGGATGGCAAGGAAATGGCCTTCATTGCCCGTGGCGAAGTATTCGTGACCAGCGTAGAAGGCAATACTACCAAGCGTATCACCAATACCCCCCAACAGGAAAGAATGGTGGCATGGTCGCCCGATGGAAAGAAACTCATTTATGCAGCGGAACGTAACGGCAACTGGGATATCTACCAAACCACTAAGGTACGCAAAGAAGAACCTTACTTTTTTACGGCTACCTTGCTGAAAGAAGAACCCGTTATCGCTACGGCAGCGGAAGAATTCCAGCCCCTGTTTTCGCCGGATGGCAAAGAAATCGCTTACGTCGAAAACCGCAACGTGCTGAAAGTATTTAACATCGCGTCTGGCAAAACACGCACGCTGCTACCGGAAGGACATAACTACTCTTATTCGGATGGCGACTGGAGCTTTGAATGGAGCCCGGACAGCAAATGGATACTGGCCGACGATGCACAGGGCAATTTCTTTTACTCCAATGCGGCGCTGATACCCGCCGATGGAAAAGGAGCGTCTGTATACCCGGTACGTAGCGGATTCGGAGAAAGCAACGCTAAATGGGCCGCAGAAGGTAAAATGCTCACCTGGACCAGCGACCGTGAAGGACGTAAATCACTCGCCAACCAGGGCAGCCGCGAAGTAGACATCTTCGGCGTATTCTTCGACCAGGACGCATATGATAAATATAAATTGTCGAAAGATGAATTTAACCTGCTGAAAGAAAAAGAAGCGACCGGTGGTAAAGCGGCCAAAGATTCTACCCTGAAAGCCAAAGATTCTGCCGACACCAAAAAAGGTTTCCAGCCAGATTTCAATAACCTGGAAAACAGGAAAGTAAAACTCACCATCAACAGCGCTTCCATCGCCGATTATGTGCTGAGCAAGGATGCCAGCAAGCTATATTACATGGCCGCTTTTGAAAAAGGATACGACCTGTGGGTAACAGAACCGAGAACAGGTGAAACCAAGATCCTCGCCAAGCTGGGCGGTACTCCCGGCAGTATTGCCCTCAGCAAAGATGGTAATACCCTCTTTGTCAGCAACAAGGGCAGCGTAGTGAAAGTGGAAACCGGCAGCGGAAAAATAACCCCGGTATCTATCAACACGGAATTGTCGCTTAACCAGGAAGAAGAACGTAAATATATTTTCTGGCATGCCTGGAAACAGGTGAAAGAGAAGTTTTACGATCCTACGCTCCGCAATATGGACTGGAAAATGTATGGCGATAACTACGCCCGTTTCCTGCCTTCTATCAGCAACAACTACGATTTCGAAGAACTGCTGAGTGAAATGCTGGGTGAACTGAATGGCTCTCATACCGGTGGCCGTTATTCGCCACAGCCTGTGAATGGCGACAATACCGCGTCGCTCGGATTGTTATACAATGAAGCTTCCACAGCGGATGGACTGAAAGTAGAAGACGTGATCCCTGGTGGTCCGTTTGATAAAGCCAGCAGCAAAATAAAGAAAGGCGACATCATCGAAAAAATAGATGGCGAAAGTATTACGGACAAATCCGACTGGGCAGCACTGTTGAACCGTAAAACAGGCAGTAACGTGCTGGTAAGCATTTACAATCCGGATACCAAAACGCGTTGGGAAGAAACTGTGAAACCTATCAGCGGTGGTGACGAAAATGCACTGATGTACAAACGCTGGGTAGCCCGTACCCGCGCTATGGTAGATAAACTGAGCAACGGCAAAGTAGGATATGTACATGTGCAAGGCATGAACGACGCCAGCTTCCGCACGGTATACGATGATGCCATGGGACGCAACCGCGATAAGAAAGCGCTGATTGTAGATACCCGTTTCAATGGTGGTGGATGGTTGCACGACGACCTGTATCATTTCCTCAGCGGTAAAAGCTACCTGAAATTTGCACCACAGGGCCATGTACTCGACAGGGGAGAACCTGGTACCAAATGGCAGGCGCCGAGCTGCGTGCTGATGAGTGAAGGAAACTACAGCGATGCATTCATCTTCCCATATGTATACAAACAAGGGAAAATAGGTAAACTCATTGGTATGCCTGTACCAGGTACTGGTACCGCGGTATGGTGGGAAACCCAGATAGATCCGACACTGGTATTTGGTATTCCAATGGTAGCTACCATCGGTAATGAAGGCCGTCCTACCGAAAATTTACAGGTGGAACCGGATATCCGCGTACCTCTCCGCTATGAAGAATTCCTGGCAGGTGAGGATGCACAGCTGGAAGCAGCAGTGAAAGAGATGCTGGCAGAAATCAGGTAAGTAATATTTTATAAAGATAGCCCCCGTAGTATGCTGCTGCGGGGGCTTTTTCATGAATATTTTCCACTATAAATCGTATTATTACAGGGTCAGGTGCTTGTTTCTCTTTAGATGAAACCTTAGCTTTGAGGTATCAGGTGAACATTATAGGATCAACCAATCATTAGTATTACGCTGGAGATGATGACCGATTATGCCCATTATGGAGACGATACGCTGGTACAGCTGATGAGCGGTGATGATCATAACGCCTTTACAGAAATTTATAACAGGTACTGGAAACGCCTGTATGTGCTGGCATATGATCGTTTACGCTCGCGTGAGCTGGCGGAAGATGTAGTTCAGGATGTGCTCACAGGATTGTGGCAGCGCAGGGGGCAATCCGTTATCCGGTCGTTACCCGCCTATCTCGCCACTGCCAGCCGGTATGCTGTTTTTACCCAATTATCCAAACTGATACCGGTAACCAACATGGAAGCCTTGCCGGAAGCCATCCAGGCGGTTGCAGATGATACCGCTGAACTCCATTTCCTGCAGCAATCAATGCAGGAGCAGTTGAAACAGTTGCCCGAAAAATGCAGGATTGTTTTTGACTATAGCCGCAATAAAGGGCTCTCTAACCGGGAAATAGCCACGGAATTAAATATCTCTGAGAAAGCCGTGGAAAAGCATATCAGTAAAGCATTGCAGCGCCTGCGCCTTCAATTCCGGAATTATTTTCATGCCCTGTTCTGAGCAGGATCCCCCATTTTTTAATTTTTTTTTCTACGGAGGTAGGGTAGCTCCCTTTTTCCCAGACTTAACTATATAGCACCTGTAAATCACAAACACGGATGAACACAAACGAACTGGCTTTACTATCGAAAAAGTACCTTGCCGGAGTAGCTAGTGAAGAGGAGAAGGAGCAGTTACTACAATGGTATAATGCCTATGATGAACATTCGCTCACCGTTCACCTGCAGGCCGATGATAGCGAAACGGAGGCCCGTCTGGAAGCGCGGATGCGCCAGCGCCTGTACGCAGCTACACGGCCCGCAGCAATGCCGAAGCTGGTGCCTGTGCAGCGCTTCAACTGGAAAGTGGCGGCGGCCGCCTTGCTGTTAATATCGGCAGGCATCGGTTTTTATGCCTGGCAGTATCGGCCCAAAGCCGTGCTGGTGGAGAAAGTACAGCCCATTTTGCCGGGCGGCGACAAAGCTACACTGACACTGGCAGATGGCACCGTGGTGAACCTGGACAGCGTAGGTACCGGCGTATTAACAGTGCAGGGGAACACCAAAGTAGAGAAAACAACACACGGACAAATTGTGTATCAGCATAATGAATCGGCAGCAGCCGGGGTCACTTACAACGTACTGCGTACGCCGCGTGGCGGGCAATATAAAATTACCTTGCCGGATGGTACTGATGTATGGCTGAATGCCAATTCGTCCATCACTTATCCTACTGCTTTTGCAGGAAAGGAAAGAAATGTAAGTATTACGGGAGAAGCATACTTTGAAGTAGCTTCTGACGCAGAGCGCGCATTCACCGTGAAAGTAAACCGCCTGGAGGTATTGGTGTTGGGTACGCATTTTAATATCAATGCTTACGCGGATGAAAGCACCATCAATACTACATTGCTGGAAGGAGCCGTGTTAGTAAGAGCCGGAAGCACTGCGAAATTGCTGATGCCGGGGAAACAGTCGAGGGTAAGCCAAACGGGCGCCATCACCAACGAGGTAACAAAAGTGGAGGCCAGTAATGCCATTGCCTGGAAAAATGGCTATTTCTCTTTTGAAGACGCAGATATTCCAACGGTCATGCGACAATTATCGAGATGGTATAACATAGAAGTGCGGTATAGCGACAAAGTGCCGGAAGGTACTTTTACAGGGGAGATAGGAAGAAGTTTGACACAGGAGCAGTTGTTGAAAGTTTTATCGCAGGCGAAAATAAACTTTAAAGTAGAGGACGGCAGACGGATTATTATTTATCCATAACTAAAATCTAACTAAACCAAATACCAACCATCGCTGATACCACCAATATCAGCAAACTAACGATGTGACGGGGCTTACCAACGCCCGCACAATTAACTATCCGTAAAATCATGTTATGAAGTAATGAGGTCCACCGGACACGGAGATCTTATGTTCATCCATAAAAAAACCTGGTGCTCAGGATTGGCGTCCGCACCAGGTTTTAGAAAGTGGTTAACCCTGTTTAGGAAAGCTTTTCACGACTACCTGTAAAAGGTGGGTGAGAAACATTTGTCAACCAAAAACCAATCTAAGGTATGAAAATTAATGTTGTTCGCAACCAGCACGGGAGATCCGCGCAATCGGTTGGTTCACTTGTTGAAAGCGAGTCCCCTCAACCAGGGACTGATTATGTAACCAAAATCTGGCGAGTAATGAGAATGACCGCAGTTTTATTAACGGTGCTGGCTTTACACGTTTGTGCCAGCGGGGTATCACAAACGGTAACTGTCACCTGCAAAGAAATGCCGCTACAGCAGGTATTTACTGTCATTAAACAACAAACCGGTTACGTCTTTTTTTACCGGAGCAAAGACTTATCAGACGTAACACCAGTATCCGCCAACCTGAAAGAGATGCCGCTGAAAGTGGCGCTGGCTAAGTTGTTACAGGACAAGCCACTGAGTTTCGACATCGAAGGCAACACCATCGTTATTTCCCGGAAAGCAACCCCTGCACCGGAAAATCACTTTAGCGACGAGTTGGCGCCACCCGATGACATCCGGGGCAGGATCCTGGACAACAAAGGACAGCCGATTCCCGGCGCCACGGTGCGGGTGAAAGGTGGCGACGCCGCTGCCATCACCGATCAGGGTGGATATTTTGTACTGCGCAATGCCGGCGCCCGGCCGGTATTGCTGATCACCTGTGTAGGCTTTGAATCCCAAAGCCTCAACACAGGCGGTAAACAGGCGATTGAAATAACACTGCATGCAAAAGTGGATGACCTCAATCAATACGTGGTAGTAGGTTACGGCAGCACTAAAAGAAAAGACCTCACCGGATCGGTAGCTTCCGTCAATGTGGATGAAGTGAAGAATGTACCATTTGTCAGCATAGATCAGGCGCTCAGTGGTAAAGCAGCCGGTGTACAGGTAACGCAGGCCGACGGCTCTCCCGGCGGTGTGGCGAAGATCCGTATCCGTGGCGGTACCTCGCTGATGGGCGGTAACGATCCGCTGTATATCATTGATGGCGTACAGGTAACCATCCAGAACCGATATATACAAAACCAGGCAGAAGTAGTAAACCCCATCGAGAGCGGCGGTAGTGATGAACGCAACAGTGGGGTATCCGGTTCCTTTTCCCGTGGATTAAACAGTCTTGCTGGTTTAAACATCAATGATATTGAAAGCATCGACATCCTGAAAGATGCTTCTGCTACCGCTATCTACGGTTCCAAAGCCGCAAACGGTGTGATTATTATCACCACCAAGAAAGGGAAGCTGAACCAGAAGCCTATACTGGATGTGAACTACTATGCAGGGGTAAGCAGTCCTATCAAAGAAAAGTTGATCAATGCCGCTGATTATGTATCCCTGTTGAAAGAAGCAGCTAAAAACCTAAACGACTCCAGGGCGGCTTATGGTCGTCAACCCAATCCCAAAGCAACTCAAATCCTGAATGATCCCAGCTTTCTGGGTACTGCGAATACCGATTGGTTAAGCCTTGTACTGCGTAATGCCGCTTCTCAGAATGCGGACATCTCCGTACGTGGCGGTGGTTCAGGTTCCCGTTATTATACTTCATTGTCTTACAACAAACAAAACGGGGTGGTATTGGGAACAGATTTTTCCCGTATTTCAGGAAAGATAAGCCTGGACAACGAAATCACCAGCAAGCTGCGTATCATTACCAACCTGGATTACGGGTTCACTAAAAATAATATCACCAACGGTATTTACCCCGCTGCATTTTATGCACCGCCTACTTTGCCTGCGCGAAATCCTGATGGCACTTACTATCGTTTCCTCGGCTCCCAGATTGGGGGATACGATTACCAGGGATATCAAAACCCGTTGATCCTGCTGGATGGTATTAACCAGGGAAAAACAGCCTCTTTGCTGGGATCACTTTCCGGCGATTATGATGTATTGAAAGACCTGAAATTCAGATCCACTGTTTCAGTGAATTATAACAACTATCATCAGTTGAACTATGTGCCAAGTACAGCCGGGATTGCTTCTTCCAGCGGAGTAAGTGATTCTAATGGGGGGACCGGATCACAGGGGCAAACAGAAGAGGTAAACCTGTTTTTTGAAAATACCCTCACCTGGGATAAACAGTTCAATGAAAACAACCGGTTAACCTTGTTAGGCGGTACTTCCTGGCAGAAATATCGTTTTAATTCTTTTTCCGCCAGCGGGCAAGGTTTTCCGGATGATAAATACCTCAACAACCTGTCCTCCGCTGCAGTTACTTTACCATCTACCGGTACCTCCGGGCAGAATTCCCTGCTGAGTTTTTATGCACGCGCTAACTATGCCTTTAAAGAAAGGTACCTGTTTACCTTCACGGGTCGTTCTGATGCGTCTTCTAAATTCCCTGCCCATAACCGCGTAGGTTACTTCCCTTCAGGTGGTGTGGCCTGGCGTATTTCTGAAGAACCGTTTATGAAAGGCGTTACCTGGTTGAATGAGCTGAAACTGAGAGCCAGCGCTGGTTATACCGGTACACAGAATTTTGGCGATAACCTGTATTATACCTTGTATACGCCTGGTTCCTATGGCGGGAGAAATGCGCTGGTCCCTACACAATTGGGTAATGAAAAAATCAAATGGGAATCTACTTTGCAGAAAGACCTGGGGCTGGATTTTGAAATGTTCGGTTCCCGGCTGCGTGGTGTGATTGGCTATTATGAAAAAAATACCACCGGCTTGTTAATGGCTACACAACTGCCACCCAGTTCTTCTTACAGCAATGTAATCTCCAACCTGGCTACGATTAATAACAAAGGCCTGGAGCTGGATCTGCGTATGGATTTCATTAAACACAAACATTTCCAGTGGACCGGCGCCATTAATGTGTCTGGCAACAGAAGTAAAGTAATGGATATTACGAGCGACTTTACCAATGCAGGCAGCACGGACTCTTATCTGCAGGGAAATTCCATTGTAAGAAAGGGGGAACCATTAGGTCTCTTTTATGGTTATAAATTCAAAGGCATTATCCAAAACGATAAGCAACTGGCTGACTATAAAAAGGAATATCCCTACTACAAATATTTATCGCCTTTCATAGCAATAGGCGACCCTATGTATGAAATAGGGGACAATGGATTCCCTAAATACGATGTGATTGGCCAGGCCCAACCTAAGTTCTTTGGAGGCTTCACCAACACCTTTACCTATAAAAATTTCAGCCTGATTACCCTGACTACATTCTCATACGGCGGAAAATTACTTTACCTGGCAGATATTCAAAACAAAGCTTTCGATTCCTATGCCAACAGAGGGGCACGCATTAAAGACCGCTGGACACCGGAGCATCCCAGCAACGACCGCCCGCGGTTGATACTGGGACAAAATTATGGTGCAACTGCCAGCGACGATGTATATGATGGTTCTTATCTCAAATTAAAATCTGTAACACTCACTTACCAGCTGCCGGTGAAAGTAGCGCATTCCCTGCATATCCGCGATGCGTCTATGTATGCTTCTGCTACCAACCTGTTCACCATTACAAACTATCCCGGTCCTGATCCGGAAGTAAGTAATAATCCTTACAGCTTAATTAATGGCAGCTCGGATGTGAGTACGTTCCCCACTACGAAGCAATATAATATCGGCCTTCGTTTTGGATTTTAAAACAACAAAAAAGATTTTATGAAAAGGATCATATATATAATGCTGGGTGCGGTGTTGATCACAGGAGTGTCCTGCAAAAAGGAATTAGGGAAACTGCCCGAAAATGCAAAGGTCGATGGAAATACCATCATTGATCAGCGTACATCAGAAATTGCGCTCAACGGTGTTTACTACCGGTTTGCCAATGTAAATGCCGGAGAAAATGTAACGGATTGGCAAAACAATGAAGTAGGACCTGCTATCTACGCTGGCTATCTGGGATATGGTTATGGCGAAGATGATGCAGAAAATAATAATTATACAAGGTCTTTTTTCTCAGAAATCTACTGGGCACCTTCTTACCAAACCATTAACGCCGCCAACGGCGTTATCAAAGGGGTAACAGCACTGGAGGATAAAGCCTTTGTTAACAACCGTAAAAAGGAAATCCTGGCAGAAGCACGTTTCCTCCGCGCTTACAGCAATTTTAAATTGCTGAGTTATTTCGGCCAATGGTTCGACTTAAATAGCCGCTTCGGTATTTTACTGCGGGATGAATTTGTAACAGTCGAAGGGGTATCGAAGGCGCGTAGTTCTGTGAAAGACAGTTATGCGGCTATCCTTGCCGATGTTGATGATGCTATTGCTAATGCACCGGCGAAGAACCCGGTATTTTATGCAACGCGTTGGACCGCCATGGCCTTGAAGATGCGGGTGCTGATGAGCCATGGTCAGCAGGCAGATTATACGAAGGTAATTGACCTTGCCGACAGCATCATTCTCAATAGCGGATTTACGCTGGAACCACAAACGAAAGATATTTTTTATGTAAAAGGACTGTCCAGCCCGGAAGTGATGCTCGGGATCAAACCACAGCAAAACCAGGAAAGCTACTACTATAACACGAGCAAGCAATTTTGGCCGGGTGCTTCTTCTTTGTTTATAGCAAAAACTGCGCTGAAAGACCTGTTGAAGGACGACCCCCGCGGCGCGTGGATGATTGGTTCAGCTAATCCTGACCTGGATGATACCTACTTTTTCCTGAAATATATTAAAGAGGGTAACGAACCATCCGTACTTTCGGAAACAGCTTATGCTTTCCGTTTAACAGAAGTATACCTGTTGAAAGCAGAAGCGATGGTACGAAGCGGCGGTAGTATTGCCACTGCCCGGGGTATCCTCAAAAATATCATGTCACATGCCGGTGTAACGGATTTTACTGCTGTTGATAATGCTTCCTCCACAGAGGATATGCTGAAACAACTGTACCTGGAAACCTCCAGGAACCTGCTGGCTGAAGACGGACAGGAGTGGATGGCCTTATTGCGGCTTCCCATTGCATTGATAAAGGAACTGCGTCCTACTGCTGCAGATCCAATCAAATATATCCTGCCCATTCCGCATGCTGAGTTTGTGTCGAACCCGGCGATTGGAGATCAAAACCCTGGCTATCAAAAATGAAAATGAATATGAATATGAAGATCCACACTAAACTACTCTCCGCTGCCGCTTTGCTGGCTGTTGCCTGTCACCAGCCACAGCAGCCCGCTGCCAGCATCACTGCTACCATCACCGGCCTGAAAGACTCGGTCATATATCTTTCTATCCCGGTAGCAGATTCTGCTAAGTCAGATACTGTTAAGGTGAAAGACGGACAGTTCACCTGGACCGGCAAGATCGAAGAACCACAGAAAATTTATATCATGACCTCTTCCCGTTATATAGAGTTGTTCATGGAAAATGCAGCGGTGACGATCAAAGGCAATATCGATTCTGTAGATCAGCTGCAGATCACCGGTTCGGCCTCACAGGATGCGTATACCGCGTACCAAAAATCAATAGAGGATCTTACCGCGCAGCGCGATACCCTCTATTCAAAATACCAGACGGTACAAGGCAATGATACTGCTGAACTGGCACTGGAAAACCAGATAGAAGCTTTACGTGCGCAGAACCGGGCGCGTTCTGTGGCTTATGTTAAAGCACATCCCGAAAGCCCGGTAAGCCTGAGCCTCGTATCAGATATGGCCACCTTTGGAGAATATGCACCGGTAGACAGTGTATACCAATTGCTATCACCTGCCGCCAGGCAAACGGCCGTGGGTAAACGAATTGCAGCACGACTGGCAGTAATTAAGAAAAGCGCCATCGGTCAGCCTATGATCGACTTTACACAGGCCGATGTGAATGGGAAACCTGTGCGCTTATCCGATTTCAAAGGCAAATATGTATTGCTCGATTTCTGGGCCAGCTGGTGTGGCCCTTGCCGTGCAGAGAATCCCAATGTGCTGAAAGCCTACAATAAATTCAAAGACAAAAACTTCACCGTAGTAGGCGTATCACTCGATGATAAAGCCGACAAATGGAAAGAAGCCATTGCAAAAGATGGCATGCCATGGATGCAGTTATCCGACCTGAAAGGCTTCCGCAATGAAGTGGCCCGGGAATACGGTATCCAGGCCATTCCCTGTTCTTTCCTGATCGATCCGCAAGGCATCATTATCGCAAAAGAATTAAGAGGCGCTAAGCTGCATACCGCATTGGCAGAAATACTTAAATAATAATCCACCAAAATAAAATCCATGAAACATAGTTTATTCGCCGTTCCACTGGTACTGTTGCAGGTATCTGCCATGGCGCAACAACAGCAACCTTTTACCCTGAAGGGAGATATTAAAGGATTACCTAACCGCTATGTGTATCTCAGCTATGCCACCGGCGCAGAGCAATACCGGACCGATAGTGTAATGTCTAAAAATGGCAGGTTTACCTTCCAGGGGCAGTTGGTTCAGCCCGTAGAAGGCAGGATGTACCTCGATAAAAAAGAAGCAATGTATGGAGAAGGGGACTTCACCTCCTTTTTCATGGACGCTGCGCCGATGCAGCTGACATCTGCCACCGGCAGGCTGAAAGATGCAAAGCTCACCGGCTCGCAGTCGCAGGCAGATAAAGATCTGCTCACGGCCGCCGAAGCGCCGGTAAGTAAGAAACTGAAGCCACTGTCAGAGCAATTCAATAAGCTGAATAAGGAATACATAGCAGCTCACAAGGCAAAAAAGCCGGAAGCAGTACTGGAGTCCTATAAAACAAGGCTCGACAAGATAAAAGACCAGATGGAGCCGTATTATGACGAAATGGAGAAAATAGATAAGGCCTTCATTGATCAGCATCCCAATGCTTATCCGGCTGTTCAGATGTTGCGTTACCGTGTAAGCGGCATGCCGCTGGCAGAAGGAGAGGCCTATTACGCTAAAATGTCACCGGCCATGCAACAGAGCTTAGATGGCCTCGAAATTAAAAAAGAGCTGGACGGCCTGCGGGCGGGTTCTCCAGGCAGTATTGCACACGAGTTCACCAAAACAGATATCGACGGAAAAACCCTTAGCCTCGCTGATCTCAAAGGCAAATACGTGATGCTGGACTTTTGGGCCAGCTGGTGTGGTCCTTGCCGCAAAGGTAATCCGCACCTGAAAGAGCTGTATGGTAAGTACAGCGCCAAAGGTTTTGAAATCATCGGTATCTCAGATGATGATTCCAATCCAGCTGCCTGGAAAAAGGCGGTAGCACAGGATGGTATCGGTATCTGGCGTCATGTACTCCGCGGCCTCGATTGGAGCAAGCGGGAGAAAAACCTGCCTAATCCTGAAGATACGAGCGATTATTACGGTATTCATACGCTGCCAACCAAGATCCTGATAGATCCTAAAGGCGTGATTATTGGCCGCTATGGCGGCGGTGGGGAAGATGATGAGGCGATGAATAAGAAATTGAAAGAGATATTTGGTTCCTGAGCCATTCTATGACCTGTTAAACATCCCCGCGGCGCCTTTGCTGTGGGGATGTTTCGTTTTTGGAGCCCCCATCTTTCCCTAAACTTCAAAATTGCTATAAATTTACATAGCACCTTCACACCAGGTATGTTTTTATGAAAGTATTGATTGTAGAAGATAACAAGGAACTGGCCAGCGGGATATCCGATTATCTCAACGGCGAAAAGTATATCTGTGAGCTGGCGTACACCTTCGAAGCAGCCCGGGAAAAGCTGTCGCTTTTCTCTTACGATTGTATCCTGCTGGATATTATGCTGCCGGACGGTAATGGCCTGGAGTTGCTGAATTATATCCGAAAAGAGAACATCAATAGCGGGATACTGATCATTTCTGCCAAAGATGCGCTGGATGATAAGGTAAACGGCCTGGAAGGTGGGGCAGACGACTATGTCACCAAGCCTTTTCACCTGCCGGAGCTGCATGCGCGCCTGCGGGCGATTTACCGCCGTAAAAAGCTGGAAGGGAGCAACAATAACCTGGTCACCTTCAATGAAATAGTACTCAATACCGACACGGTGGAAGCTACCGTGAATGATGTGCTGCTGGATGTTACCCGCAAGGAATTTGACCTATTGTTGTATTTTGTGGTCAATAAAAACCGTGTATTATCGCGGCAGTCTATTGCAGCCCACCTTTGGGGGGATTATACCGATAACCTGGCTAATTTCGATTTCGTTTACCAACATGTAAAAAACCTGAGAAAAAAGATCAGTGCCGTGGAAGGAACAGATTACATTGAAACGGTATATGGCTTAGGCTATAAGTTTAATACATCCAAAACATGAAGCTACTTAACAAAATAACGCTTTGGTTTATTGGTGTTGTATTGCTGGTAACACCCATTACCATGGTCATTTCCCGCAACAATATCAAAAAACACCTGGATCAGGCGGAAATAGAGCGTATGAAGGCCGTTAACGACCGGGTGGCCCAGCAACTCCGTGCGGGCGAAAAACCGGACCGTTATACCCATGGCCGCCCCATTGAAATCAGCCTGCTGCCTGGCACCTTACCGGCGGAAAAGGTGACTGTCAGCAAGGATAATTATGTGGCAGAAGACCTGGGGCGGAAAGAATGCCGCATTACCGTGAACTCCTATTATGAAGTAGGGGCACAACATTATAAAATTTCTTCCTTCAATTACGTAATTAAGTCAGAAGAAATATTCCAGGGAATGCTCACTGCGGTGATATGGAAAATAGTGTTGCTGACCATTGCGGTGTCTGTGACGGCACGGCTCATCTCCGGAAAAATCTTTTTGCCGCTGCGCCGCACCATGAAAGCCATTCATCGCTTCGATCTGAAACAAAAAAAGAAGATACAACTTCCCGAAACCAGCACCACTGAATTCAAAGAGTTGAATGCTTTCCTCCGCAAAATGACGGATAAAGCCATGGAAGACTATGCCGCCGTGAAAGAGTTCAGTGAAAATGCAGCACATGAGCTGCAAACACCGCTGGCCGTGATCCGCAGCAAAATAGAATTGCTTTCTGAAACGAATATCGATGGCACACAAGCCGCACTGATAGGAGATATGCAGAATGCCATTGAAAAGTTATCGCATATCAACCGCTCCTTAATCCTGCTCACCAAGCTGGAAAACCAGGAATTCAAAACTACAGAAAGCCTGAAATTTTGCAGGGTTACCAAAGAGGTGCTGGCTACTTATGAAGACTGGATCCTGATGCGGGACATTAAATTGTCCACGCAACTGGATAAAGCCGTACCACTGAACATCCATCCGGCATTGGCAGAGATGCTGATGAATAACCTGCTGAGTAATGCTATCCGGCATAACCGTGATGGCGGGCAAATAGACGTGCTGCTGACTCACCGGGAACTTTGTATCAGTAATACCGGCCTGCCGCCGCAGATCCCTACCAGTGAACTATTCCAGCGATTCAAAAAAAGTAACCAGAGCAGTGACAGTATAGGATTGGGTTTGGCGATTGTAAAGCAAATCTGCGAGGTGAGTAATTATACCATTGATTATACCTATACCAATGGCTGGCACAGGATACATGTTTACTTTTTTAAAGAAGATGTGCCAAATGTGATGAACGGCGAACCCTTGCCCACAGCGGCGGAGATGCCCGCGTAGGTATCCATCTCCCTAAAAAAATATCAATTTTGAATTTCCTTCAAAGTTACTTCAAAATGATACAGTCATTTTGTGGTTGAAATATCCTTAACGGCATTTCAATCGTAAAATCTAGTTATTCATGTGGAGTAAAAAAAATTGCCTGTTGACGTTTGCAGCGGTGTTCACAACAACACTCGCCGGCTACAACGCCAATGCACAGCAGGTGTTTACCCTTAAGCAGGCCATTGATACCGCCATCGCCAATTATGGTACCATCAAGGCCAAAGCCAGCTATACGGCGGCTGCACGGGAACAGGTATCGCAGGCACGCCGCGATTACCTGCCGAATGTCAATGTAGGAGTACAGCAGGATTATGGTACCGTCAACGGCCAGAATGGTCCCCTGTACGGCTTTGGAGGACTAAGCGCCGCTTCAGCCGGACCCTCGCTCGATCATCAGAATTGGAATGCCGCCTTCGGCGCATTATACCTTACTAATATCAACTGGGACTTCTTTGCCTTTGGCAGAGCAAAAGAAAAGGTGAAAACGGCAGTAGCGGCCGCCACACAGAACGATAAAGACTGGCAACAAGAGATTTTTAAGCACAAAATTAAAGTGGCGGCCACTTATTTAAACCTCGTGGCAGCACAACAGCTCACCCGTTCCTACGAGGAAAACCTGCAGCGCGCAGATACGATCCGTCGCGTAGTTGTGACCCGCGTGAAGAATGGACTCATCGCCGGTGTAGACTCTTCCCAGGCCAATGCAGAATATTCCAGCGCCAGGATTGCCCTCACCAAAGCGAAGGATTTTGAGCAGGAACAAAGCAATCAACTGGCACAACTGCTGGGCGTAGCGCCGCAATCATTTACGGTAGATACTACCTATATGACACGTATTCCAGCCCTGCCGCAACAAAATTTCAACCCGGATAATCATCCGCTGTTGCAATGGTATAAAAGCCGTATTGCCCTCAGCGATGAACAGGCGAAGTACGCTAAAACGCTGTACTACCCGGCCTTTTCACTGGTAGGACTACTGCAGACACGTGGCTCCGGCTTTGGCGCCGGCTATATAGCCGATCAAACTGATTTTACACACAACTACTGGGATGGCGTGAAACCTACCCGCACCAACTATTTGCTGGGCGTAGGCGTTACCTGGAATATCACACAACCATTCCGCATATCCCGGCAGGTGAGGGCGCAACAGCAGATCAGCCAGGGATTACAATACGAATACGAACTCGCTGGTCAGCAGATCCGCGCACAACTGGACCTCTCCGATATCAAAATAAAGAATGCCCTGGATAACTACCGGGAAGTGCCTGTGCAGGTGAAAGCTGCATCAGATGCCTATCTCCAGAAATCAGTATTGTATAAAAACGGGCTCACTAACCTGGTAGATGTTACACAGGCGCTCTATGTACTCATCCGGGCAGAAACAGACAAAGACATCGCCTATAGCAATGTGTGGCAGGCTTTATTGCTGAAAGCTGCAGCAGTAGGAGATTTTAGCATATTTGAAAACTAGCGCAGATCGCTTTCGTTAAACGGACGCCATTGATGGCTTTATTTACCAACACGTCGTTATTATGAACTTAATCAGTTTCGCATTAAAAAAACCTATTACCATACTGGTACTTGTTGCCGGCCTGTTCTTCTTCGGGATAAAAGCGGTCAATACGATTAAGATCGACATCTTCCCCAAGCTGGATATGCCGGTACTCTATGTATCGCATCCTTTCGGCGGTTATACGCCGGTGCAGATGGAAGCCTTTTTCGCCAAACAGTATATCAACATATTCCTGTTTGTGAACGGGATCAAAAGCATTGAAACCAAGAATATACAAGGCCTCACGCTGATGAAGATCAACTTCTATCCCGGTACCAACATGGCCCAGGCGGCGGCCGAGGTGAGTGCGTTTTCCAACAGGATACAGGCCACGTTTCCACCTGGTTCCAACCCGCCGTTTATTATTCGCTTTGATGCGTCCACGCTGCCGGTAGGCCAACTGGTGCTGAGCAGCGATAAACGCAGCAACAACGAATTACTGGATATGGCGAACGTATACGTACGTTCATCGTTTACATCTATTCCCGGTCTGGTGGCTTCTCCGCCATTCGGCGGGAACGTGCGTACCGTAGTGATCAAAGCGGATCCGGTATTGCTGCGCCAGCACAATCTTACACCCGATCAGTTGGTAGAAGCCATGCGCGTGAACAACCAAACTGCTCCGTCGGGGAATGTGCGCATTGGGGATAATAATTATATCGCTTCCGCCAATACCACTATCCGTAACATCAAGGATTTTGAAAATATTCCGTTGTTTAAGGGAGATGTACAAAATCTGTATCTGCGCGATGTAGCAACCGTGGAAGACGGCGCGGATATTACCTCCGGCTATGCACTGGTAAACGGCAGACGCTCGGTATACCTGAGTATTGCGAAGAGCGCTGACGCCTCCACCTGGGAAGTAGTACAAAACCTGAAGAAATCTATTCCAAAAATGCAGGCCCAGCTACCGGAAGATGTGAAGCTGAGCTATGAATTTGACCAGTCCACCTATGTGATCAACTCCGTGAAGAGCTTACTCACTGAAGGTACCATCGGCGCTATTCTCACAGGTTTGATGGTACTGCTCTTCCTCGGGGATCCAAGAGGAGCGATGATTGTGATCCTCACCATTCCTACCTCTATCATTTCAGCGGTACTGTTTCTCAACCTCTTTGGGCAAACCATCAATATCATGACGCTGAGTGGACTGGCGCTGGCCATTGGTATCCTGGTAGATGAAAGTACAGTAACCATTGAAAATATACACCAGCACCTGGATATGGGGAAACCCAAGGCCCTGGCCATCTGGGATGCCTGCCAGGAAATTGCGTTTCCGAAGCTGCTGATCCTGTTCTGTATCCTCGCGGTATTTGCGCCGGCATTCACCATGGGCGGTATCCCCGGTTCGCTGTTCCTGCCGCTGGCCCTGGCCATTGGCTTTAGCATGATCATTTCCTACTTCCTGGCGCAAACCTTTGTACCAGTGATGGCCAACTGGGTGATGAAAGTAAAGCACCACAAAAAAGCCGATGGTACCAATATGTCGGATGCAGAAGAATTTGCGGCATCAGGACTGGCAGGTGCCGGTGAACATGATACGTGGGAACAGAAAAAAGTATTGGTAGAACGGGCGGACAGCAACCGCGATGGAAAAGTGAGTGGCTTCGAAAAGCTGCGTAACCGCTACCTGCGCTTTATAGGGCGCATGATGCCTTATCGCCGGCCTATAGTTATTGGCTACCTGGTATTGGTAGGCGCTGTGGTGGCACTGCTCCTGGGCTCCATTGGCCGCGATGTATTACCGAAAGTAAATGGTAGCCAGTTCCAGGTGAGAATGCGGATTCCGGATGGTACACGTATCGAAGTCACAGAAGCGAAAACGCTGCAGTTACTCGATGGCATTAAAGGTATTGTTGGAAAAGAGAATGTTGACATCACCTCCGCTTATGTAGGCATGCATCCGCAGCTGTTTTCTATCAGCCCTATCTTCCTCTGGATGGCCGGGCCGCATGAATCCGTGTTACAGGTGACTCTCAGCGAACACTATAAAGTTAACCTGGATGAGTTAAAAGATAAGATCCGTGCACGTGCCAAATCCATTGACCCGCAAATGAAATTATCCTTCGAACCGATTGAATTAACCGATAAAATTCTCAGCCAGGGATCGCCTACACCGGTAGAGGTGCGCTTTTCCGGCCGCGATAAAAAACAGAATGAAAAATATGCGCAGATCATGGTGGATGAGCTGAAGAAAATCAGTTACCTCCGCGATGTGCAGATTGGGCAGTCTATTAAATACCCGGCGCTCAATATTAAAGTGGATCGCGTTCGCGCTGCCCAGCTGGGCGTGGATATGAGCGACGTTTCCCGGTCACTCATCGCCTCTACCTCCTCTTCACGTTTAACGGAAAAGAATGTATGGGTAGATGAAAAAGCAGGATACAGCTATAGTGTACAGGTACAGGTGCCGGAAAGTAAAATGGCCAGCAAAGAACAGGTAGGAGAGATCCCGCTGTTGAAAAACACACCCCGCCCCATACTGGGCGATGTGGCTGACATGAGTACTGACACCACTTACGGCGAAGCAGATAACCTTGGCGCTATGCCCACACTAACGGTAACGGCTAACCTGAATAATAAAGACCTTGGTTCGGCGGCCGTGGATGTGAAAAAAGCTATTGCTGCCATGGGTAAATTACCCCGTGGTTTAAATGTGGAACTGATTGGTTTAAGCAGTACCCTCACAGAAACGCTGGATAGTTTGCAAGGTGGTTTGATTGTAGCCATCGTCGTGATCTTCCTGATGCTGGCAGCAAATTTCCAGTCGTTCAAAGTATCTGCAGTAGTGCTGGCCACCGTACCGGCAGTATTGTTAGGCTCATTGGCATTGTTGATGTTATGCGGCTCCACCTTAAATCTGCAGTCATATATGGGGATGATTATGTCCGTAGGGGTATCTATTTCCAATGCGGTATTATTGATCACCAATGCGGAGCAACTGCGCAAGCATAATGGCGATGCATTGTTATCTGCTACAGAAGCGGCAGCGTTGCGTTTACGCCCTATTCTTATGACGGCGTTAGCCATGGTGGTAGGTATGATTCCGATGGCCAGCGGTTTGGGAGAAGCGGGTGACCAGTCATCTCCTTTAGGCCGCGCGGTGGTTGGAGGACTCATCGCCTCTACTTTCGCTGCATTGTTTATCTTGCCGCTGGCTTTTGCCTGGGGACAGGGTAAAGCAGGCACGCAGAGCGTATCATTGCATCCGGGAGATGAAGACAGTATACACTACATTCCTTCAAACGAAAAAGCATAATCATCTAATTTCTATTAAAATATATTTTATGAACAGCGGTTTCCGTATCACTTTCTCTTTATTGTCTGCCATGATGATCACCGCAGGACTACAAAGCTGTAGCTCCTCCGGCGCCAAAGAAGCGAAAGACCCATCCGCCACTGAAATAGCGCCCGCGCTGGACGCTTTCTCCCTGGAGAAAGGCAGTCTTTCTTCTTCTATACAAATTCCCGGTGAGCTGGTCGCTTTCCAGCAGGTTGACCTCTACGCCAAAGTAAACAGCTTCGTGAAAAAAATGAATGTGGACGTAGGTAGTGAAGTGTCCGCAGGACAGTTATTAGTGACCATGGAAGCGCCGGAAATCAATTCACAATTATCTGGTGCTGAGTCGAGGCTGAAGTCGCAGGAAGCCATTTATTTATCCAGCAAAGCCACTTACGACCGCCTGCTGGAAACCAGTAAAACACCGGGTACCATTTCCCAGAACGACCTGGACGTGGCCTTTGCCCGCCAGAAGTCAGACCTGGCACAACTGGAGGCCGCCAGAGCCGCACATCGGGAAATAGGTGATAACCGTAATTACCTGGAAATCCGTGCACCCTTCAGCGGCGTGATCACCGCCCGCAACGTCAGCGCTGGCGCCTATGTGGGCCCTTCAGGTAAAGGCTCTGAACTGCCCATCTTTACCTTACAGGAACAAAAGAAACTGAGGTTGGTGGTGAGTGTACCGGAAGCGTATACCAGCTATCTGAACAACCAGAGTGAAGTGAATTTTACCGTGAGATCACTGGCAGATAAACAGTTTAAAGGAAAAGTAATACGCCTGGCAGGTGCGCTGGATCGCAAGCTCCGCGCCCAACACATCGAAATTGATGTGGCCAACAACGATAAAAGCCTGTTACCGGGTATGGTAGCAGAAGTAGCGGTTCCGCTGACCGGTAGTGCCAGCAACTTCCTGGTACCGTCAACGGCTATACTGAATTCCACGAAAGGCATATATGTAGTGAAGATTGAAAATAAAAAAACAAAATGGATACCCGTTACCACCGGTCGTACCGAAAAAGGGAAAACAGAAGTATTCGGGGAACTAAATACAGGCGATACGCTGGTAACTATTGCCAGCGAAGAAGTAAGGGATAATGCGCCCGCCGATCATGTAAACGTTAAGTAGGTTGATAGATGATGAATTAAAGGGGCTGTCTCTGTAGGGAGGCAGTCCCTTTTTGTTGTCAGGAACCGGATACCAGCAGGTATCCGTAATTGCCGGTACTACGCTGTTGCGCGGTAAAGTAAATGCTGGTATAAGAAGGATCTACCATAGTAGCGATGAAAGAGGAATTATTGGCGGCCGGATCAAAGTGCATCGGATAAGCCACTGTGCCAGCTGGTCCATAAGTGGCGTAAGCCGTCACTACAAAGTCTTCCGGCGCCCGGAAACTTTTGAAGGTATTCACTGTTACGGGGCAGCCACACATCATTTTCACGAACACTGCAACTTGGGACGGAGAGGACGCAGTATCCTGCTCCAGTAGCAGTCCCGGCACTATCAGTGTATACGTATACGTGGATTGGGTGGGACTAAGCACTACCTGTTGCGTAATGGTCATCGGTGTATCCATGTTGGGATAGGGGATGGTAGCGGTGATGGTGGCGGGTGTCATGGTGGTCACCAGGAACGACGGGAGCGTGCCACATACGGAGTTGCTGTCGGTAGCGAGGTAATCCACCTGCCCGCTGTTGGTATTATCAGGGGTGATAATCGGTAGCAGGTTGGGGGTACGGCCACTCACCAACGGGGTGATGTTACCATCATCGATACTGCTGCTGGCGTTATAATTTAAGTTGAAGGGCGTACCGCCTACATTCATAACCACGGAGATGGAGTTGTAGTTGGGATTCCAGGCATTGGGACCCAATAGTTTGCCGCCCAATGCCTGCAGGTATACCGTCACAGTAATTAAACTCATAAAGTTATTTTGAGCGTGAGAAAATAGATCATTAATTTAATCCTATTCTCCCGGCTTACAAAATAACTCAGCTGTTCACCGTGCGGATCACTCCCCTGAAAAAGCCTGCTGATTCGGCAATGCCCGGCAGCGGATCGCTCATGTCTTTTTCGTATTCAATGCTGCATACACCCTGGTAGCGGATCTTATCCAATGCAGTAACCAGCTTTTTAAAATCGATCACGCCTCTGCCTATCTCAATGGCTTTAGCATCTTTGGCGGCAGCACTTACGTCTTTGATGTGAAGATCAAAGATCCTGTCTTTATACGCCAGGATAGCTTTGGAAGGCTCTTCACCGGCTCTCATGGCATGACCGATATCCAGGCATAATCCCAGTCGCGGGTCCCGGTTTTTAATAAGGTCATAGGCGTTTTTAGGACCGGGATACAATGCATCTTCCGGACCGTGGTTATGCACTGCCAGGCGGATATTATATGCTTTGATTTTTTCTTCGGTATAGTCCAGCAAGTCAGGTGTTGGTACACCCACTATCAACGGCACACCTACGCGTTTGGCATATTCGAAGGCTTCATCTACTGATTTCTTTGTTTTCATATAGATAACGCCTACCGCATATACTTTGATGCCGGCAGCGGTAAATTTCCCCAGCACTTCCTGTATTTTCTCTGGTGTGCTGTTTAAGGGAAGATGAATATCCTTCACAGAGATGTTCGTAATATTCACCCGGTTCATGATGGCGATGGCCTGGTCCAGGTCGAACTTGGCAAAGGTGTAACCCGCCATGCCTACGGCGAGTGGTCCTTTTTCTTTATTACCAGTAAAGGCGGCGGTAGCAGCGAAAGGCGCCATGGTAGTAGCAGCCATGCCCATGGCAGTTTGTAACAGGAAGTTCCTTCTTGATGACATATCGTTGTTTTACGTGGTGATAGCAATATGATTGCTATGCAGGTGACAGGCGGCTAAGATCTCTAAAATTCTTTATTTTTTCATGCTAAAGCGCCTGTTTTTTCAGGAAGTAATTAGTGATGCCATAGATCAGGTGACCAATAAAGATCAGCTGTGTACCGACAATTACCAAAGCAATGCCGGCAGCAATAAATAGTTGTTGTTGTGGTTGAAGTAGTATGGCCGTTGTTGTTGCAGGCTGAACAAATGTTATTGCCGACGAGGCAAACTCCTGATACCAGTAAACGATGATAATGGCGATGGGCAATGTGGCCAGTGTAAGTATTACATGTAACCATGTGAGCGTTTTACGTGGCAAAAATCGATGGAGGCTTAGATACAACAGCCCGATGATCGTAAAAAACAGCATAGGCGGCCATAACAAAAATGTGGCGGATGTCACTATATAAGTGTCATAAAGATGAATATCTACCTGGCGATTGTACATAAATAATGACAGCACAAATGCCAGTAACGCTGCCAGTAGCAATAAATGGTATGGACGGCGCTTAATAGCGCCAGTGAATGTTTTGAACATAGCATAAATATAATTAATCTGTTGAATATTCTTCAGGCACGTTAATTGTGCAGCGGGGAATTGCATTTAAATACGGATCATGAGGAGAATAACTCTACTATTATTGTCGTTATGTTATTGTTTGACCACCTCTGCACAGTTTAGCGACTCGGTGCATTATTATATGAAATACGCCTCCACCGGCTCTATCAACAGAACAAACAACGGAAATTCTTTCTTGCTAAATAATAACCTGGGCTTTAAAATCAGTAAGAAACGGCTGACCATGAATACCGGGGCCAGTTATGTTTATGGTAAACAGGACCACAGCATGACCAACAACGATATTTCCGCCGCCACAGATGTAAGCGTGTACCGGGGAGAGAAGAAATTTTATTACTGGGGCCTCGCCAACTTCGAAAAAAGTTATTCGTTAAAAATCAATAGCCGCTTCCAGGGTGGCGGCGGTATTGCCTATGATGTAATCCATCATGCACAGGCTACGCTGAACCTCAGTGATGGTGTACTCTTTGAAGCCAGTAACCTTTACCTGCAGGATACCATTCCCGATGTGTATCAAACGGTGCGCAATTCCCTGCGGGTATCCTACAAATGGGTGATCAATAATATGGTGGTGCTGGAAGGATCTAACTATCTTCAAAATTCACTCATTCACAGTAACGACTATATTATAAAATGTAATAACAGCCTTTCCGTTAAGCTCCGTTCCTGGCTGAGTGTTACAGCGGCTATGACGTATAACAAAGTAAATCGCACAGACAGGGAGAACCTGTTGATGAATTACGGGCTGACGGTAGAGAAATTCTTTTAACTATTTGCTGATGGCTGCCACCAGCCGCTTAAAGCCCATGTACATTACACCCAGTGCCAGCAGCAGGCAGAAGATAACCGTAAAGGTAATGCCTTCCTTCTGGTAGCCGCGATAAGGTATGTACAGCGAAGCAATGCCGATAAGGATGATGCCAATAGATCCGGGTATAGATGGCTTTGTGGCTGGCGCCTTCAGAACGGGTGCATGTCTTGGCTGCTGTACAGGCTTGTAGTGATACTTTCCTGCATTGCTTCCAGGGAAGGCTCCATATCCCGTCAGCGAGGTAAGGTCGTGATAGCTAAAATAACCAGATACTTTTTCTCCCTCATTCATTTCCTGTGCCCGCAGGTCGTCCTGCAGATCTTCCAGGAAAAAGTCTATTCCATTAAATCCGGATAGGGCAAAAATATCCAGTTCCAACACCTCCGGAGAGGTAGTATTCTTATCAAGGAAGGCGATAAAGTCGCGGAATAAAGGCAAAGTAGCTGGATAGAATTTTTCCAGAAATGGGTAGGTGGCTTCGCCGTTGGTAATCGCCTCCTGCCTGTTAATGCGGATATTGGAATAGCCGGCAGGAAAGTTATCGTCATCTGCTTCCTGTATGGCCGCATATCTTTCTCTCATAGCGCTTTCCGCCTGTTCCAGGTGCTTTTCCCGGATCAAAGTCAGCCAGAAAAATGGAAGGCTGTTATTAGCCTCAAACAGCACCACTGATGCATCCGGGCTTGATTTAATCAGGTAAGTACGATGTCCCATTTAACTGGTATTTAGATGATTAGGTGAGATGTCTAAAATAAGGAAACAATTGATTGAAAGATCCCGGATCATGTACACAAAGATTTTTAGTGTATTTTGTTTTCCGGATCAGCACGCACATGAAAGGATTATTACAAACGATTATTTTACTGGGAACGATACAGGGCATTATCGTAAGTATATTGCTTTTTTATGCGCCGAATAATCGTTTGGCGAACCGGCTGTTGGGTACTTTCATCTTACTGATGGCTACGGCCAGCTTCGGGGTATACGCCGGTTTTAAAGACTGGTTTGGTTCGCATTGGCTGGTGTTCCTGTCTAACTTTGTACCATTGGTCACCGGTATGTTATTCGGACCGCTGATGTATTTTTATATCCGCGCTTTCCTGGAACCGGGATTCAGGTTGGGGCGCCGCGAGCGATTACAGTTCCTGCCAGCTATTATTGACCTGGGGCCGCCTTTAACAGCCATTATTTTTGTTACCGGTGTATATACGAACACCATTAAGAATGTACCCGGTCCCTGGGGGGCTTTTATTGACGACTATAACGTATACGCAGATATTCCCCGATGGTTATCGGTAGCGATATACACTTATATCTCTCTTAAATACCTGGCAGGTTACCAGGCCGCCGGTAAAGTTACTCCGGGCTGGTTGTGGTTGCGGCAGTTTGCCCGCGGGATCGCCGCATTTGCAGCAGTATGGCTGGTATACCTGGTGCCCTACGTGATCCCGCGTTATACGGATATGATGCTGGATAGTTTCAACTGGTATCCTATCTATATACCCATGACACTCCTGATCTATTGGTTGGGCATCCGTGGCTATCTCATCTCTTATCAGCAACTGGTGACCGATAAAAAAAGCGATATCCCTTTGCCGGCAGGCACAGTAGACACCACGTTGCGCTCTTTGAAAAAAGCCATGGAAGAAGACCGCCTGTACCTGGATACCGGGCTTAGCCTGCAGCAGGTAGCTGAACATACCGGGCTTTCTCCCAAAACTATATCCGCAGTACTCAATCAACACCTGGGTAAGAACTTCAATGAGTATGTCAATAGCTACCGCGTGAACCTGTTTAAAGAAAAGTTATTACAGGCCGATGTGGCGCAACTCACCTTTGCCGGGTTGGCGTACGATTGTGGCTTTAGTTCCCCCGCTACCTTTCAGCGGGTATTCAAACAGCATACCGGCATGTCGCCCTCCGAATTCAGAAAAACGGCTATGAAGATGTAATCAAATCCATCTTTTTCATTGCTCAAATCAGGATATGAGTAGGTGAAATCCCGCTGAACATGCAGCTTTGTGGGCAAACCCATTCTTCACATGATCAATTGCTCCCACGCATTTCGCAAAGACTTATACCTGCTGTTCGTTGTGCTGTTTTTTTCCTGTCGCGCTACGCGCACGCCCGTAACAGCCGTCAAAGTAACACCGCAGGACACTGTATGGCGCGCTGCCAACATTACCGCTTTCGAAAAGAAAATAGCCTGGCTGCAGGAACACTATCACATTCCCGGTATCTCCGTTGGTATTGTGAACGGACACCAGCTGGCCTGGAGAAAAGGATTTGGCTACGCCGACCGGGAACACCAGGTGATACCAGATGAAAATACTATTTACCAGGTGGCGTCGGTTACCAAAACATTTGGCTCCATTATCCTGATGCAACAGGTGGAAGCAGGGAAAGTTAGTTTGGATGATCCCATCAGCAAATACAAAATCAACCTGGGCGCCCGTTGGGGAAGCGATCCGAAAATTAAAATTAAGCACCTGCTAACGCATACGGCTATGGGAACCACGTTGAATGGATTCAAGCCAGGTTATAAATTCCGGTATAATGGCGCGTGGTACAATCAACTGGACAAAGTGATTCAGCAGGCTTCCGGTGAATCTTTCGGGGAGTTGCTGATGAAGGAGATAGTGGTGCCGCTGTCGCTTAAAAATACCGCCCCCAGCACAGATGATAGCCTGAACTTTGCACTCACCGGGTATGATAAGGCAACGTTTATGCAACAGGTAGCCAAGCCCTACGACTGGCAACACCGACAAATGGTGCCGGTAACTTTTAGTTACGGATTTGGCCCGGCTGCGGGTATCATGAGTACGGTAGCTGATTTAGGTATTTATTCCAACGCTATTGACGATGGAAAATTTCTGCAGGATACCACCTGGAAAAAGGTATTTACACCTTATGTAACGCCAAAAGGGAAACGCATACAATATGGCCTGGGCTGGTTTATTGGCCGCTATAAAGGAATTAAAGTGGTGTGGCATACTGGCTGGTGGACCGGCTATTCAGCCCTTTTTGTAAAGGTGCCGGAGAAAGATCTCACCTTTATTGTACTGGCTAATTCACAGGATTTGAGTCGTCCTTTTTATCATCTTATGCGGGTAGGACCTATGGGATTTTATCGTCCTTTCAAACGCAATCTGAACAAGCATTTGGATGCGTCGGATTTTGCAAAGGCTTTCCTGGAACATTTTGTGGAGTAGTGCGATTTTTTGTCTGAGAGCAGGATTAAACTGATTAACTTTTTTGATTTTGTAAGATTTAAAAAAAGTTAATCAGTTTAATGCTGTTCCAGGACAACATCTGCTTTAGTCGCCCGCTACAATAGCCTGCTGCTTAGTGCTTTCAGCTTTCTGCTCAAAAAATCAATGCGCGCCGGGATCTGGTTCAAAGTCCAGTGAAACAGAGTTCATACAAAAACGTTTATGCGTTGGCGGTGGACCATCATCGAAGATATGCCCAAGGTGGGAACCGCAACGTTCGCAGAGTACTTCGGTGCGTTGCATACCCAGGGAATTGTCTTCTTTATAAATGACGCTGTTGGCCCTCAGTGGTTCGAAGAAGCTGGGCCAGCCACATGAGCTGGCAAACTTGGCATCTGAACGGAAGAGGGGATTACCGCATACGGCACAATAGTAGTTGCCTTTTACGTCTGCATCCCAGTATTTTCCGGTGAAAGGTCTTTCCGTAGCGGCTTCCCTTGCAACGGCGTAAAGGTCCGGGGGCAATACTTTTTTCCATTCTGCATTGGTAACATGCAGCTTACGGGTGTCTGTTCTTGAGTAATATGGGTTCTTTTCCATGGGTTCTTTATTGCCCGTCTGGCTATGGCAGGCAATCTGCGAAGCCAGGATCAGTGTTAAAAGAAATATCGGTTTCATCTTTTTTAATGATTGATAAGGTACCTAAATTTACGGATTTAAACCCGTATACGCGTTGTTCTTCAGTAAGATGGAAGCAATGGGTGATCCTTACCTAAAAGATGCTTTTTACACCGTTTTCCGGAGCTGTGCCACAATGAGCTCCACTTTTAGGTGCAGTTCTTTTCCCAGTGCATCCAGTCCTTCATAGCCCTCAAAATGCGCCACCGGATTGAAATAGCTGAGGGTAGTGCCTTTATCAGTAGCCCGCAATACCAGTTTCAGGGGTACTTCAATCACGGCGGTAGGGTCCCGGTCCAGTAACTGTTTCATATATACCGGGTGAAAAAACAGTAATTGCCGCACCGGTCCGATCTCTATTTGCTGGCTGGCCAGGATGGCCTGTGGGTTGATTTCATGGAGCAGCAGGAAACCATTTTCGGCGATCGCGGTTCTGGCCTGCGACAGTGCCGCTTCAAAGGGCTGCTCCAGCAACAGGGTGATGTTATCTGTTTTCATGGGTAGTTTCGTTTAACGGGTGAGCAACAGGGGGCCAGTCAACCGGCGTGCCAGCTACGATGTTCACATAGTTGCTGAAAATATTACGGACCACATTACCAATGATTTCGAGGACTTCTCCTTCCGTATAGCCGGCTTCCTGCAGCCTTTGGATGTCGTTGGGTGATAAGCTGTTGGGTGCTGCCAGCAACTGGCGGGTAAATGCGAGGCCGGCATTTACTTTAGGGTCAACGGAATCCATTTTGCGGGCGTCCAGGATGTCATTTTCAGACAAACCGGCTTTGGCGCCTGTATAGGTGTGAGCCGCCAGGCAGTAGTTACAGCCGTTATATTCCGCGGAGGCAAGGGCAATTCTTTCGGCCATGGAGGCACCCAGCGTACCCTTGCGAAGGGCGTTGCTTAACTGTGCATAGGCTTCGAGGGTGGCAGGTGAATGGGCCATTACTCCATACATGTTGGGTACGCGGCCCAGCAGGCGGTTTACCTGGGCAAGTACGGGTTGCGCCGCTGCAGGGGCTTCCGTTAAGGCGAGTGGTGATATTGTTTTCATCGTTTAGATCATTAATTATAGACAAATTTGTCTATAATAAGTTTTAAAAATTACCCGTAGCTACGGGCATTGAAAAATAAGGTGGTCGTGAGCGGGTAATTAATCCATGCTGATCAGCCGCTTCACCGTTTTTTTAGCCGTTTTTACCGGCCATATTTCTTTATATATTTTGCTCTCTACAATAGCGCCTTCAAACAGCAGGTAAATGGTATCTGCGGTGCCAGCCGCGGCCTGTCCGGGTATAGCGATAAGCAACTGATGCAGGTAGCGTCTTAGTTTCCGCTTGTGTTCCAGCACCTGTTGCTGCATCTCCGGCTGTGCATCACCAATCTCCGCCAGCATATTAATAAAGCGGCAACCTTTGAAATGCTGTAACGGCAACTGTTTTTCAAGGAACTCAAAAGTGGCCAGCAGTCGATCCTCCGGATCCGTTTTTTGTTCCACTACTGCAGTGATAGCGGCAAACCATTGCATCCTGGCTTCCTTCAGGTAGGCAAGTCCCAGTTCCTCCTTGGAACCAAAGTGCGTATAAAGACTCGCTTTGGCAACGCCGGCTTCTTCCAGTACCTGGTTGATGCCGGTGGCATTGTAGCCCTGTTCGTAAAACAGGCGGCCCGCAGTGGCCATTATCTTTTCCTTTGGATTACCTGGTCTTGCCATGATGCAACAAAGCTAACCAGAAAAATAATAATAGACAAATTTGTCTATTATTATTTTAAGGCCGCCTTTTTAGTAAGTAATTCATCCACGCTCCACTTAAAACGGGATACTCCGGAAAGCACAAAACCAGCACCCACGAAAACAAATACCGGGTACTTGAATGGCGCCTGGATATTTAAAAACAGGGCCATACAAATGCCAAAAATTAAAGTCAGCACACCGCTGCCAAACGCTGCCTGTTTGGTTTTGAACCCTATAATCAGGCAAATCCCAAATATCGCCTCCGCTGTTGAAGCCAGCGCACCGGCCACATTCACCAAAGGCTTGTTCAAGAAAGGGAGTATCGTTTCTGTGTAGGCAATAAAATGAGGCCAGTCGCCCCATGCCACCCCTTCCGCTCCCGGGGCGCCTAACATCCCAAGCCTGTCCATTACCGGTAAAATAAAGCCTAATCCCAGCGCCAGGCGCAGTATTAATTGAGGAAATCCAATTGAGTCTTTCATATTTTCTTATTTATATGCAAAAATATTACAAGCGTTCATAGCGATAGGGGACCAGATTTTATTTATGGAGGGGACCAGTTTGTTTTTCTTCTTTCGAAATCCCTGTTTTAACAGCCTGCCTTGAAGTATTACCATGAAGGAAAAATAATCACAGGCCATTTCTCCTGTTATTATTTTTTCCGGAGATGAGTATCTTGTGTATCCATTTCACGCTTAAATCTGTTGCCCGTGTTTCGTAAACTTTGTTGTCTTGTTGCCGTTGCATTATTAGCAGGCCTGCTGGCCAATGCCCAGCAGTATTACCTTTTTGTAGGAAGTTATAATCGTGATAAGGAAAAAGACGGGGTATACCTGTATCGCTTCAACGATCATACCGGCGCCTTGCAGCCCGTGTATGCGCTGAAAGGTATCCTGAATCCTTCCTTTCTGGCTATATCACCCAATGGTAAATATATTTATGCGTGCTCGGAAGCACAAACGCCCAATATTGGCGGCGTCAGCAGCCTGGCCTTCGATAGTACCAATGAAACATTAACGCTGCTGAGTCGCCAGCACAGCGGTGGAGATAACCCTGCCTATGTGGGCGTTGACAAAGCAGGCAAGTGGCTGCTCTGCGCCAATTATACCGGCGGTAGCCTCTCCATTTTTCAGCTGCTGGAAAATGGGCACATCGCACCTGCCAGCCAGACCATCACATTTCGTGACAGCAGCATTTTGCCCCGCCAAACGAGCTCACATGTGCATGCTGCCATATTTGCACCAGACAACCACTACGCGTTTTTCCCTGATCTGGGTGCCGACAAAATCAGGGCATACGAACTATTCGCTGACCAACCGGTTCCTCTGCAACCGGCAACGCCGCCTTATACCACTACTGCACCCGGCAGTGGCCCCCGTCACCTTACATTTCATCCTGCCTTGCCTTACGCTTATTGCATCAACGAAATAAGTGGTATGGTGACTGCCTATCGCTACCATTCCGGCCGGTTAGATAGCATACAGGGTATCAGCGCTCACCTGCCATCACTTGCATCGGACTATAACAGCGCTGACATTCACATCTCCCCGGATGGTAAATTTTTATATGCCTCTACCCGGGAAGATGCCAATATGACTTTTATTTATGCCATTCATCCGCAAAAGGGTACCCTGACGAAAGTAGGGCAGGAGCCAACCCGCGGCGTACATCCGCGGAACTTTGTCATTGACCCCACCGGTAAGTTCCTGCTGGTCGCCAACCAACGCAGCGGCAACATTGTAGTGTTTAAGCGGCATCCGAAAACCGGCCTGCTAACCGCCACCGGGGTAGACGTGAAAGTATTGAATCCTTCTTCTTTACAATTAAGGGCCTATAACAGGTAGTAGCAGCCCTCAAAATTTTTTTAAAATAGTAAATCACTGCTGACATAAGGTTGTCATAGCCGCCGGATACCTTTGACTTATCAAACACGAAACAAGGATTTTAAAAACTATAAAACCTGTAGAAATGAAAGCATCATCCGTATTACGCGGTCTGGCAACTATCAGCTTTTATGCAGCAGACCTGGAAGCAGCAAAGAAATGGTATGCAGACTTCCTGGGTATGGAACCTTATTTTAACGTTCCCGGCTACACGGAGTTCCGCATCGGCGACTACCAGCACGAGTTAGGTATCATCGATAGCAAATATGCCCCTGCAGGCGCCGCCACACCAGGCGCCGGCGCGGTTGCCTACTGGCACGTAGATGACCTGGAAGGAACCCTCGACCGCCTCCTGGCTGCCGGTGCTAAACTGTATGATGATATTACAGACCGCAGCGGCGGTAAAGGCGCCTTTGTAACGGCTTCCGTGGTAGATCCTTTTGGAAATATCCTCGGTATCATGACCAATAAACACTACCTGGAAATACTGGCAGCTAAAGCCAACCAATAACGAAACCCTCTCCATCATCCAATAACTGCTGCACAATGGAAACGAATAAAGGGAAGGAAGTATTTTATGCCAAAAACAGGCAACAATGGCGCCAGTGGCTGGAAAAACACGGCCAGTCCAAAACGGAAGTTTGCCTTATTCTGTACAAAAAAGACAGCGACACACCCTGTGTCAGCTATCCGGAAGCGGTAGAAGAAGCGCTCTGCTTTGGATGGATCGACTCCCTGACTAATAAGCGCGATGAAGACAGCCGGTATCAACGGTTTTCACCGCGGGGCCCGAAGAGCAATTGGAGTAAATCCAACGTGGAAAGGGTAGAGAAATTGCTGGCAGCAGGACTCATGACCCCTCATGGTCAAAAGCATGTAGATATTGCGAAAGGGAACGGAAAATGGGAAGCAGCAAAAGCAGCTGTTAGCCGCTAAGGCAACAGGTACGCAGTAAATAAACTTTTTCCTCAGGAAAAAGCAGCGCTTAATTCCGCTACTGAATGGAATATAAAATCCGGTGCGGCAGCGGTTAACTCATTCGTACTACCGTAACCGTAGCCTACGCCAATGCAGGCGATATTATTTTTCTGTGCCCCGATAATATCGTGTTTACGATCCCCGATCATAATCGTGTTCGCCGGTGTTAACTGTTCTGTATCCAGTACATAGCGGATCAGCTCTCCCTTATCCGCGCGGGTGCCGTCCATTTCGCTGCCATAAACGCCGGCGAAGTAGGGTGCCAGCTCAAAATGCTGAATAACCACCTGGGCAAAAACAGTCGGTTTCGAGGTCGCTATAAATAAGCGGCGTCCCTGTTGTTGCAAACGGGTCAGCAACTCCGGGATACCTTCGTAGCGTTGGTTTTCATAAATGCCAGTCACTTTAAAGTACTCCCGGTAAGCATGAACCGCCTCCCAGGCCTGGGCTTCTGTGAAGGAATAATAGCTCATAAACGATTGCTGTAACGGCGGTCCAATAAAAGGAATAAGCCGGTCCAGGTCTGTTTCCACAATCCCGGCTTTTGCCAGCGCATACTGCACTGATTTCGTGATCCCGGTTTTAGGATCCGTTAAAGTACCATCCAGGTCAAAAAGCACATTATTATATCTTATCATGATCGCAATTTAATATATCCTGCGGACGTTGTATAGCCAAACTTACTGCTGTTTATTTATTCCTTTGAACTCATGAAAAAAAAATTACTTTTTGGTTGCCTGCTGAGTGGCGCTGTTCTTACCTTCTTATCCTGTGCCAGGAAATCAGACGCTCCGCTTACTACTCCCGGGTCATACGCTGATGTAGAGAAAGTTTTAACGGATGCTGTTAACAACGAGTTTGGAGGGAAATGCTATGCCATTATCCAGGTGGATGGAAAAACTGTTATTTCCAAAGGCTATGGTGGATTTGAATCAACTACTGTCAGACCGATTGCTTCCTGCTCCAAATGGTTATCTGCCGCGGTTTTAATGAGCCTGGTGGACGATGGAAAATTGCAATTGTCGGATACCATTGGCAAATACCTGCCTGTTTTTACCACTTACAGGAAGGGCGCCATCACTATTGCCCAGTTGTTTTCGCATACTTCCGGTTTCCCGGGCGAATCTGCGCAGGGTTATGAGTCAGATGGATTCTCTACGCTGGAAATAGCCGCTAATAATATTGCCGCTAATGTGCCGCTGAAATATGCGCCCGGCTCCACCTTTGAATATGGTGGTTTGAGTATGCAGATTGCAGGCCGCATCTGTGAAGTGGCATCCGGCAAAAGCTGGAAAGTACTGGCAGATGAAAATCTCTTTACGCCCCTGGGGATGGCCCACACAGGCTACGGCTTGGGCAGCAATCCGAAAATTGCGGGTGGTGTCAGCAGCTCGCCGGACGATTACATGCTTTTCCTGTACATGATCATGAACAAAGGAGTAGCAGCCAATGGCAAAAGAGTATTGTCTGAAGCTGCTATCGCTGCAATGGAACAGCCACAAACCAGCAATGCTACCACCTTCGCCTACTCTCCATATCCGCAGGTACTGCTCACTTCCAAAGGCCTGTATGGTATCGGCAACTGGCGTGATGTTACCACTCCTGATGATATACTGATCGAAAACTGCAGCCCTGGCTTATTTGGCAGCCATCCATGGGTAAATCGCAGTAAAAAAATAACCGGGTTTATCTTTACTTATATCGCGGTAAACGGCTACACTACTACTATGCCAGCATCTCGTAAGATCAGGCTGATGGTGAGAAGCAAGTAGTTTTAGCAGAAAGCATAAAGCAGAAAGCAAAAAGCTATTGGAGCGAATGATAAAAGCGGATAAGTAATTTATTTACTCGCGCTAATCATTCGCTCCAATAGCTTTTTGCTTTCTGCTTTATGCTTTCTGCTCCCAGACAACTATATTTACGAAACAGATTCACCGTTATGAAGATATTCGCATGGCTGCTGCTGAGTATAGCCATTACCGTTACCACACAGGCACAGGAGCCATTTGTCACCAGCTATGGCCATCTTGACAATGCCCTGTATAACATCAGTTCTGGCAGGAAAGTCACCGTCACCTTTTTGGGCGGCTCTATCACCAATATGGAAGGCTGGCGAGGCAAAGTCTGCGAATACTTATCTGCAGCCTGGCCGGGCACTGCTTTCCGGTATATTAATGCGGGCATCCCGTCGTTGGGCAGCTTACCACATGCCTTCCGTTTTAAACAGGACGTCGCTGATAAAGGGCCAACGGATTTGCTTTTCCTGGAAGCAGCTGTCAACGACCGGGTGAACGGTACCAATGAAATCACCCAACGCCGCGCCATGGAGGGGATTATCCGCCATGCGTTCCGCGCAAACCCCAAAGTCAATATTGTGCTGATGGCTTTTGCAGACGAGGATAAAATGGCGGACTACCACGCCGGTAAAATACCAGTGGAAGTACAGGTACACGAGGATCTCGCCAAAAAGTACCACCTGCCTTTCATCAACCTCGCCAAAGAAGTGACCACCCGCATTGATGCAGGCGAGTTTAACTGGAAGGATGATTTCAAAGACCTGCATCCATCTCCCTTTGGACAAAATATTTATTTCAACGCCATCAAACGCTTGCTGGAAAGTGAATTCAGCAGACCCGTGCCCAAACGCCCCGTGGCATTTAAACTACCCGCTCCGGCAGATCCGCTGAACTATGAAAAAGGTAACTATGCCGATATACATAGGGCCACCGCTCAAAATGGTTTCACTGTTGCGGAGTCATGGGAGCCAACGGATCATGTACCTACACGCGAAGGCTTTGTGAAAGTACCAATGCTGGTATCCGGGAAAGCCCATGCTACTGTTGCGTTTGCATTCACCGGCCGTACTGTTGGCGTAAGTGTGTTATCCGGCCCCGATGCTGGTGTGATCACCTATCGCATTGATAACGGTCCCGTACAAACGAAAAATATCAGGACACAGTGGAGCAAAAGCCTTTATCTGCCCTGGTACCTGGTCCTGGGAGATGATCTGGCTCCCGGAAAACATATCCTCACCATTGAAACCGGTGATGCGGCGGAAGTGACAAGGATAGTACATTTCCTCGTTTGCGAATGATAGAAGTGATTTTTTGCCTGTAATCAGTATAATCCTGTTTACAGGCAAAAAGTCGCTTCGATCAATCTATTTGGGAAACCTCTTTCTTATACTCCCTGGGTGTTTTGCCTTTTATTTTTTTGAAGAAGCGATTAAAATGGGTGGTATTGTTATATCCGCATTTGGCCGATAGCTCCATCATAGGCATTTCCTTTTCCTGCAACAGTCTGCAGGCATAGCCAATTCTTAATTCATTCACAAAATAAGTAAAGGATTTTTGGGTCCTGCTTTTGAAAAAGCGGCAAAATGAATGCACATTGATGCCGGCTACCGCCGCTATCTCGGATAGAGGAATATCTCTTTTGAAATGACGGAAAATGAATTTGAAGATATCATCCATCCGGGACTGATCTTTATCATTGTACAGGTTCACGTAGTTAGGACTCGCCAGTAGCCTGCATTCTTTGGCTGATATCATGGTTTGTAGCAACGTAATGAACGTGATAGTTTGTGAAAGGTCTTGCTGCTGCAGCATTTGCCGCATCAATGCCAGGATATCCGATTTGGCCTTGCCGTAGAACTCGATGCCCCGCTGCGATTTTTTTAACCAGGCTTTCACATGACTGATATTACCAAAAGGTGCCAGGTGCTCCAGTAATAAGTCCGGCGAAACGTACATGGCCAGCGACCGTGCCTGCAACTGATTTTTCACTTCGAAATACTTTTGTTCATTATGCCACACATGAGGAGTGCCGGAGCCAACAAAGATCAGTTCCCCGCTGTCGAAATAAGCAACATTGTCGCCAATAATGCGGCGGCCCGCGCTTTCCACCACATATACCAACTGGCATTCATGATGAAAATGAAACTCAGTAGAAAAGTACGGCTGCGTAATTTCCTTTACCTGGTATACACGTTCTTCCAGGGCTTTGTCGCCCGGTATGGCAAAAAGTGGCTTCATATTATCAGTGTAAAATAGAGAAAAACAGGAATAAAGTCAAAATAGTGTTTATTTAAGTCAATTTCACGGGGATGACCTACCTTATCGATGATTACTTTTGAAACCGGATGCTAATTGATCCTGCATGCCGGATATTTTCCACGGAAACAATAGGAATGATGATACTGAAGAACAAAATAGTGTTGATCACCGGAGGTGCATCTGGCATAGGAGCCGCCTGTGCATTCAATTATGTGGCAGAAGGAGCTACGGTGGTGGTTATCGATAAAGACGCAACTGCCCTGCAGGCGATGGAAACGCAACTGGGCAATGCCCACCTCTTTATTAACGCCAATGTAGCAGACAATACGGACGTGGAAACAGCCATAGCACAAACCTTACAAACTTACGGACGGCTTGACGCCATTCATAATAATGCCGGTGTTGCCAGTCCTGCCAAACCGCTGGAAGACACTACCGAAGCCGAATGGGACTTATTGATGAACGTGAACATCCGCAGCATTTATTATACTACCCGCCACGGCATCTCCGCACTGAAAGCAACTAAAGGCTGCATTCTCAACACCAGCAGCCTGGTAGGGGAAATAGGACAGGAGCAGCATGCGGCCTATGCAGGTACAAAAGGCGCCGTCAATGCGCTTACCAAAGCGATGGCATTGGATTACGCCGCATATGGCATACGGGTCAATGCCGTAGCGCCTGCAGGTGTATGGACGCCCATGCTGCGGCAATGGAACAAAGAACAAGCCGATCCATCCCGCATGGAACAATACCTGGACCAAATCCACGCCCTGGGCTATTGCCCGGAGGCGACAGAAATTGCCAGCGTATGTGCGTTCCTGTTATCCGATAATGCCCGCTTTGTAACCGGCACTATCATGCCCGTGAGCGGCGGCGCCGAACTAGGTTATAAACGAACACTATAAATTCCCAAGTATGAAACGTATTGCCATCTTATGTTTAATGCTGTTGACGTTCAACAGCTACGGGCAAACCAATGCCCAGCTGGACCCGAAAATACTGACCAGCAAAGCCGTCATGGATCAGTTCATGGACCTGCGTTTCGGCATGTTTATCCACTGGGGACCCGTTACCCTGCGCGGCACCGAAATCGGATGGTCCCGGCACAAAGAAGTAGCTGCTGCAGACTATGATACCTTGTACAAAGCATTTAATCCCGTACTGTTTAACGCCGATGAATGGGTGAAAACTGCCAGTGACGCCGGTATGAAATACCTGACCATCACCGCGAAGCATCATGATGGATTCTGCTTATGGCCATCTGCCTATACCGACTATAATATTATGTCAACTCCCTTCAAAAAAGATGTGGTAGGACTATTGGCCAAAGCCTGCAAAAAATATCATATCAAATTCTGTATTTACTATTCCGTATTGGATTGGTATAATGAGTACTATCCATTCGATAATACGACGGATGCCACGAAAGATCCACGGAAAAAGCCGGATATGGAAAAGTACCTGGTATATATGAAAAACCAGTTGAAGGAACTGGTAACTCACTACGATCCTTATATGCTTTGGTTTGATGGCCCCTGGGAAACCGCGTGGACACCAGCTATGGGACTGGATATTTATACGTATCTCAAAACGCTGAAGAAAGATCTGATTATCAACAACCGCCTGGGTAAAACATTTGCCGGTACCGAAGCGGTGGGAACAGACAGGTTCCTGGGTGACTATGATACACCCGAACAACGTATTGGTGGCTTAAACATGGACACACCCTGGGAAACCTGCATGACTATCTGTGAACAATGGTCCTGGAAACCTAATGATAAAATGAAGTCCTTAAACACCTGCCTGCAAACCCTGGCGAAAGTGGCATGTGGTAACGGCAACCTGTTGTTTAATGTAGGCCCCCGTGCCGATGGCCGGATAGAACCTGCGCAGGTAGCACGTTTGAAAGAAATGGGGCAATGGCTGAAGCAATACGGCGCCGCTGTTTACAATACCCATGGCGGGCCGTATTATCCTAATGATACGTACGCGGCTACACGTAGTGGTAAAAAAGTATACCTGCATATTTTCAAACCGGTAGAAAAATTAACACTACCTGCGCTGCCTGGTGTGAAAGTAAACAAGGCTTATGTGATGAAAGGCGCGGCAGTGGCTTTACAGCAAACAGATGATGCTATCACGCTCACCTTGCCGGCTGTATTGCCGGATGCCAATGATACCGTGATTGTATTAGAAACAGACAAATCAGTGGCAGCTATCGCCCCTATAAAAACAGTGAACATAAAATGATTAAAAAGATCGTAGTAAAAGATGCCCGTTTCCCTTTATCGGGCGGTGCCGGCAGTGATGCGATACATCAGAATCCCATTTACTCATACGCCGTAGCCTGCCTGTACGACGACAAAGGCAATTGCGGTACCGGCCTCGCATTTACGTTGGGAGCAGGTAATGAGCTGGTGTGTGCGGCCGCCCGGTTTTATGGAGAACAGTTGATAGGGAAAGATATTAATGAAGTGATGGCCACTTTCGGCGAATGGTTCCGCCTGCGTTCTGACGAGCAACAATTCCGCTGGCTGGGCCCTCACAAAGGTGTGGTACACCTCGCACTGGCAGCGGTTACCAATGCCTGCTACGATTTATGGGCCAAACAACAACAGGTGCCTTTATGGCAACTGTTGTTGAGCCTTACGCCGGAGCAGTTGGTGAATACGCTGGACTTGTCATACCTCGAAGAGGTATTACCGCGGGAGGAAGCCGTGGCCTTATTAACGGACATGCAGCCCTCCCGCACCTCACGGGAAGCCATCCTGCAAACGGGCTACCCGGCCTACGATACTTCGGCAGGCTGGTTCAACTATTCCGACGACCAGTTGGAAGCCAACTGCAAACGGGCGTTGGACAAAGGCTTTAGTGCACTGAAATTAAAAGTAGGCGCAAAAGACCCGGACACGGATATACGAAGAGCACATATTGTAAGAAATACAGTAGGGGATTCTGTCAAAGTAATGGTAGATGCCAACCAGCAATGGAACCTCCCGCAGGCATTAGCTATCGGCAAAAGGCTGGCAGACATCCGTCCCTACTGGATAGAAGAGCCTACCCACCCGGACGATGTACTGGCGCATAAAGTATTGGCAGACGCGTTGAACCCCGTGAAACTGGCGTTGGGAGAGCACGTACCCAACAAAGTGATCTTTAAAAATTACCTGGAAACCCGCTGTGCGGGCTTTATCCAGGTAGATGCCGTGAGGGTGGGAGGCGTCAGTGAATTTCTGACTGTAAGCCTGTTATGCAAAAAGTATGGGGTGCCGGTAGTACCTCATGTAGGCGATATGGGCCAACTGCATCAGCACCTGGTGTTGTTTAATCACATCGGTATGGGGCATGAAGCCCTGTTCCTGGAGCACATTCCTCACCTGCGTACCCATTTCACGCATCCTGCCGAAATCAGCAGCGGATTTTACCGCACGCCTGAGATCCCGGGCAGTAGCTGTGATTTGGTGGCGCTTAATACTTTTCCCGGATGATTTCTACAACAGATACAATCATCAGCATCTGCTATGTGGCCTTTATTGTGCTGCTGGGATTCTGGGCCGGCTGGTCGGGGAAGAAAGGCAGCAATGAAGCCGGAGAATATTTCCTGGCGGGCAAATCCCTGCGCTGGCCTATGATAGGTATGGCCTTGTTTGCTACCAATATTTCCTGTTTGCATCTGGTAAGTCTTGCCCAAAGCGGATTTGACTCTGGCCTGCTGGCGGGTAATTTCGAATGGATGGCTGCTTTCACGCTGATATTGCTGGCACTTTTTTTTATCCCGTTTTACATACGTTCCGGCGTAGCTACCTTACCGGATTTCCTGGAACGGCGGTATAACCGTGCGTGCCGCGATTGGCTCGCGATAGTATCCGTAGTATCTGCGATTATCATTCATATTGCTTTTTCTTTCCTGGCAGGAGGTATTGTGCTGGAAACGTTGTTCGGCATCAATATGTTTACGAGCATCATCCTGATTGCCGTGGTAACGGGCGCATATACCATTGTTGGCGGTTTGCGTGCGGTGGTGGTTACTGAATCCGTGCAAACGGTTGTGTTGCTGGGAGGAGCGATCATCATCACAGTGCTGTCGTGGTGGAAGGTAGGCGGCTGGCAGCCGGTGATGACGGTATTACAGGAGCAGCATCAATTGAGTAAACTCTCCATGCTAAGGCCGGCGGGCGATCCGGATGGATTGCCCTGGTATGCGGTATTCCTTGGCTACCCGGTGATTGGTATCTGGTATTGGTGTGCGGACCAAACTATTGTGCAGCGGGTATTAGGAGCGAAGGATGAAAATCATGCCCGTACAGGTGCGTTGTTCTGTGGTTTTATCAAAGTGTTGCCGGTGTTCATTTTTATCTTGCCTGGACTGTTGGCTTATGTGTTGTACAAACAGGGTGGCCTGGATTTGAGTGCCTTGCAACAGGCAGATGGGAAGCTGCATACCAAAGGCGTTTATTCGCTGATGATTACCAAACTGGTGCCACCGGGATTGGTGGGTGTGCTGGTAGCGGCGTTGTTGTCGGGTTTGATGAGCCAGATTTCCGGCGCGCTGAACTCCATTGCTACGCTGGTGAGTTATGATTTATACAAAAGGTACCAGCCGGCGGCTACCGACCGGCAACTGGTGAAATGGGGCCGTATTTCGGCCGGTTTGGCGCTGTTGCTGTCCATTGGCCTGCTACCCCTGTTGAATCAATATGAGAGCCTTTTTAACGGCATTAACGACGTTATATCGCATATTGCCCCACCTATTACCTGTGTGTTCCTGTTAGGCGTATTCTGGAAAAAGGCTTCTGCTATTGCAGCGCAGTATACCTTATGGGTAGGTTCCATCCTGGGTGCCGTAGTATATTTCACGGGCAAACTTTACCCCGAAGGGCCGCTGAGTCATACTCCTCCTTTACTCGTTGCTTTTTACCTGTTTATTGTTTGTGTGTTATTGCAGACGGCGCTTTCTTTGGCGTTTCCGATGCAGCATACTACAGAAAGAAGCCGCTTATACTGGGAAAGTCCACTGGCGCCATTGCGTGCCAAAGGCTGGCCGGGACTGGCGAATTATAAAGTATTGTCTGCAGCATTGCTGGGTGTGATGGCCTTGCTATACTGGATCTTTAGGTAAGCTGAAAGCATAAAGCAAAAAGCTATTGTAGCGAATGATAAAAGCGGATATGTAATTTATTTACTCGCGTTAATCATTCGCTACAATAGCTTTTTGCTTTCTGCTTTATGCTTTCAGCTCCATCTGTTGTATCACGGCTTCTGTAACACCAGTGCTGGAGAAGCCTCCGTCGTGAAATAAATTCTGCATGGTCACCATCCGTGTGTAATCAGAGAAGAGGCTAACCGTAAATGCGGCACATTGATCAGCGGTGGCGTTACCGAGAGGCGACATCTTTTCTGAATAGTTCACGAATCCATCAAAGCCGGCGATACCTTGTCCGGCAGTGGTGATGGTAGGTGACTGGGAAACGGTATTAATGCGTACATGTTTTTTGATACCATACTGATAACCGAAACTACGGGTAATACTTTCCAGCATGGCTTTAATGTCTGCCATTTCGTTGTAGTTAGGGAAGGCCAGGTGAGCGGCAATAAAGGTCAGCGCCACTACAGACCCCCATTCGTTGATGGCATCATGTTTCATAGCTACCTGCAGCATGCGGTGTAAGCTCATCGCGGAGATGTCTACCGACTTATGCATGAAGTCGTAGTTCAGGTTCGTATAGTCGTTGCCTTTACGTACGTTAACGCTCATCCCGATAGAGTGCAGGATAAAGTCTACGCCTCCGCCGAAATGTTCTTTTGTTTTGATGAACAAATTTTCCAGGTCATCCATATTCGTTACATCTGCCGGGATGATAGGGGCGTTGCATTGCCGCGCCAGCTCATTGATTTCACCCATGCGGATAGCAATAGGTGCATTGGTTAAAACAATTTCTGCACCTTCAGCTACGCAGCATAGTGCAGTTTTCCACGCAATGGATTTTTCATCCAGTGCACCGAAAATAATTCCTTTTTTACCTTTTAATAAGTGGTGAGCCATGACAAAGTTTTAGGTGAATGATCAGTTGCTACAAGGGTTAAATGTATAGCAATTATTCCCGTACCACGGCGGCATAGATGAATTTTAACATTTTTATACGGCACGTCTGTGATCGTCATCCGGTAAGGTGATGATTAGTGTCCTGCCTGTTGGCGTAACTCCATTTGTAGCGCCCATAGCTCGTCTATCGGTACCGGTTTTTTACTTACTTTTTCCAGGTCTTTTCCTTCTTTGGTAAACAGGAAGGGGTAAAAGCTCATACCCTGGTTGCCATTCATGCGGCTGATATCCTGTTGCCAGCCTTTCCAGCGAAACTGTTCATAGAAACCAACGATATCACCGGAGCAGCAGAAGCGGATAAATTCACTATAGCCTATTTCCATGTTTTCCCATTCCAATGTATCCGGGGCAAAATAAAATACGCTCCCGATACCTTCATTCATGGCCAATCCGCCATTATTGATGGCAAAGAAACCACCCAGTACATCATCGGCAATCAACAAAAATGAAGGTTGTTCCCCTGTTTGAGTATATGATTTGCCCTTATTCCAGCCAGGTAAACTGCGATCCAGCTTTTCATGACCGGAGCCTAACACCCTGATCCAGCCATTATCTACCAACAGCCCGCCGGTTTCATATACTATGGCGCCCATAGGGGAGCGGGTAGTAACCTGGATCTGATATAAAGCTTCATCCGCGCGGTTGCTATCTTTTGGCAGTATTTCTATTTTGTTGCTGCCTTGTTTAATCCAGTCTTGTACCAATGCCCAGCCAGGTTCTGTTGTATTGATCAGTTCATTTAAAGGTCTCATTTTACGAATTTGTGCATTTACGATAACAGGGAATAGCAATAGGATGCTGATAACAGCAAAAAAGTAACGTGTCATCAAAAAGTTGATTGTGGCTGCAAAATTACAGCAAAAGATGCAGCCGGGGGGCAATTAATTGCAGTGGGAGTGATAAAAAAGATGGTTATCTTCATAGTAATTATCTCCGTTACCTATGAATAAGCTAACCTTTGATACCGCCGCATTTATTAAGACAATGGTGTTTTTTGTGGTCTTAACCACCAGCTGGACATTCGGCTGGACTTACTTCAGCAAACCCTATAGCGAGCACTCTTTCCTTAGCAGCCTGGGTTTCCTGCTTATTTTACCATTGTCTATATATTGGGGCATGGGCAGGAAAAAACTAAGTGCATTAATCACTACGTTGATCGCTACTAATTTAGTGTTTGTGATAGGTACCTTTGCGGTCGGGATGGTAATGGAGTTCTTTTCACCATCGTCCCAAATTCCATATGCCCTGGTAAACTCCTTCTTTGTAGCGTTCTCTATGACCATCATATTTGACAGGTGTTATGGTGTACGGTTTGGTTATCTTACCACGGCCCTGGTTTATGTATTTCTCCTGTTGGCGTATTATCTGCTCAATAAGTACAAAGATGGAGCAGTACTGTTATTTGATATCAAGCCTGCATACGCCATGTTCATCGTGTTTCAGGGGTTGATGTTGATACCATTGGCGGTCGGATTAAACATGGATCGGGTGGAAGCGGAAAGTTAAACGTATAGCATAAAAAAGAACGAGGGTATCTCCATAATAGAGATACCCTCGTTCTTTTTTAGTACAATTGATTAATTGTTCAGGTTAAGCAACTGTTTTATTTCTCTTGTAGACAATGTTCTGCCATAGATGCGGATCTCTTCCATGCCACCTTTAACAAAGTAGCCATTGGTAGGAGAATTTGGATCATCGCGGCCAATATATAATTGGACAGTAGCAGGAGCATTAGGAGGTAATATACCAGTGTTGGTATTATCCAGTACGCCGTCAATGTACAGGCTTACTGTCTTTGTATCCAGGTCGTATACTGCAGTCAGCATATGCCAGGAGCTGGTAGTAATTACTTTGGAGCCGTATGCATTGATATCATCTCCACCGGGGCCGAAGTGCAATACACCGGGTACTGTTTTGCTGGCATATCCTCTTACTGCAAACGTATAGCCGCCATTAGGTGCATTGTTACGTTTAGTAAGGATGCTGGAACCAAATGAAGAGTTGTAACTTTCCAGTTTCACCCAGGCATTCACGGCAAAGCTGGTATTGGTTAAACGGAGGTCAGCAGAATCATTCACGGTGATAAAGCTGTTGATGCCATTGAAATAAAAGGCACCGTTGAACTTACCCTTGCTGTCTGTGGTATAAGTGACGTTGTTGATAATACCGTGGTGATTATGACCAGAGATATCACGGCTTCCTCTGAGGCTATCTAAAGGCCAGTAGGCAATCAGACCGTTGTTCAGGGTATTGGCAGGACCGTAAAGTTCCAGTATGTCCTCCACAGTTAACGCCTTTCCATAAATCCGGATATCGTCTAAAGCACCCTGGAAGAAATAACCATTGGTAGGAGAGTAGATGTCATCCCGGCCTATGTACAATTTCATAGCTACCTGTGGATTAGGAGATAATATACCGATAACAGTTTTATCCAGTACACCATCTACGTAGAAGCTGATTTTCTTTTGAGCCAGCTTGTATACGCAGGTAACCATGTGCCATTCGTTAAGGGTAACTACTTCTGATCCGTATGCATTGATATCATCGCCGCCGGGGCCGAAGTGTAGTATTCCCGTTGCTGTTGAACCTTTATTTCCCCTTATGGCAAACAGGTAACCGCCGTTGGCGTCATTGTTACGTTTACCCAGGATATTGGACCCAAAGGAGGAATTATAGCTCTCCAGTTTCACCCAGGCATTCAGGGTAAAGTCGGTGTTATTTAAACGGAGATCAGCCTTATCATCAACGGAGATATACGCGTTCTGTCCATTAAAGTAAAACGCGCTGTTTTTATTGCCCGATCTGTCGGTAGTAAACTGGGTGTTAAAAGGCATACCGTCGTGATGGTGGCCGGAAATATCTTTTGCTCCGGTAACGCTGTCGAGCGGCCAGTGGGCGATTAAACCCCCAATGGAGTCGGTTACCGGTGGTGTAGGTGGCTCCAGTAATTTTCCGCAGGAAAACAACGTAGTAAGTGCCAGGCTGCAAAGGCTAACTTTCAGGATTTTTTTTGTTGTCATCGTTTTATATTTATATAGGGGACTCGGTATAGATGTTTGGTTTTAAAATAACGGTAGGACCAGTCTTACCAATGCTACATATTTGTTGTAATGTTTATGCAAAATTAATTATTGAAAAGATATATACGATATTTAAAAAAAGCTTGTTAAGTTGAATAAAAGTTTTAAATAAGTAAAAACGGGTGCCTCCATTAATAGAAGCACCCGTTTTTGCTTATTTAAAATCAGCTATATCTCTCCTTTCTTCAATTGCTTCACCGCGTAATCCACTGCCCTGGCGGTTAACGCCATATAAGTCAGCGATGGATTCTGCGTAGAAGTAGACGTCATGCAGGCGCCATCTGTTACAAATACATTGGTGCAGGCATGCAGTTGGTTCCATTTATTGAGCATAGACGTTTTGGGATCCAATCCCATACGTACGCCGCCCATTTCGTGTATATCCAGCCCGGGCGCCTGTTTGGAGTCGCTGGTCCTGATATTTTTGAAGCCGGCTTTGGTATACATTTCTGTCATTTGCTCAAAGAAGTCTTTCAGCATTTTTTCGTCGTTATCATCGTAATCAACATCGATGTTGATGACCGGAATGCCCCATTCATCTTTCCGTTGCAGATCGAGTGTAACAGTGCTTTTCTCTTTTGGAATGGTTTCGCCCATCATATGGGAGCCTACATACCAGGTATCATTGGGTTGACTGTTGAAGAGCTGGTCTTTCAGGCTTTTACCAAATCCGTTGGTATCGGTATGTGAGGCTCTGCCTCCGTCAAATCCGGCAGCGTAGCCCCGGAGGAAATCTGTTTCCTGTTTGTATACATTCCGGAAGCGGGGGAGATAGGCGCTGGTAGGGCGTCTGCCATCAGTGGTGCTGTCTTTGAAACCTTCATATTGGCCGGAGATATGTCCGCGATAATTATGAAAGGCAAAGTACTTGCCCAGGGTGCCGCTGTCGTTTCCTAACCCATTCGGGAAACGGTGAGAGGTAGAATTGAGCAGAATGAGGTTGGTATTCACTGCCGCGGCATTCACGAAAATAACGTTGGCATAATACTCCATCATTTCTTTGGTATTGGTATCTACCACGCGTACGCCGGTGGCTTTTCCTTTCTGTTCATCGTAGATGATAGAATGCACAACGGAGAAAGGACGCAGGGTAAGGTTACCGGTTTTCTGCGCCCAGGGCAGCGTGGAGGAGTTGCTGCTGAAATAGCCGCCAAACGGGCATCCGCGCTGGCACAGATCTCTTTTTTGGCACTGTCCTCTGCCCTGATCCAGGTGCACCTGTTGTGGCTGTGTTAAATGGGCACAACGGGCGTAGATCACGTGGCGGTCTTTATAATTTGCTTTTACAAAGTCTTTGAAATAATTCTCTACACAGTTCAGTTCCATGGGGGGAAGGAATTCCCCATCCGGGAGATGGGCAATACCATCTTTATTGCCGGAGATGCCCACAAATTTTTCTACATAGCTATACCAGGGTTCAATGTCTTTGTACCGGATGGGCCAATCGGTGGCGAAACCATCGCGGGCAGGGCCTTCGAAATCGAAGTCGCTCCAGCGTTGCGTTTGCCGGGCCCACATCAGCGACTTTCCACCTACCTGGTATCCGCGGATCCAGTCGAATGGCTTCGGCTGGCCGTAAGGATGATCATTATCTTTTACGAAGAAATGCATAGCGTCTTCCTTAAAAGCATAGCAACGGCTGATAGAAGGATTGGCAGCCTTGATGTCTTCCGGTACTTGTCCGCGGTGCGGAAACTCCCAGGGGAACTGGCTGGTAGTGGGATAATCTTTTAAGTGTTTTACATCACGTCCTCTTTCGAGTACAAGTGTTTTCAGTCCTTTCTCTGTAAATTCTTTGGCTGCCCATCCGCCGCTGATGCCGGAGCCAATAACGATGGCATCAAACGTACGGTTTTGCAGGCTGGTATTGTTATTACTCATGTTGTTATGGGTTAGGCAATCTTCCGGGTAATGGGTTTAAGAGGTACGCATCCTTTGTAGCGTCCTGGTACCAGTTCATAGATATTTACGTTGGTCAGGAAATATTTAGAACTGGTATAGGCCTGGATGGTCAGGCGTTTGGTGGTGTTGTAAAAGAAGGCAATATCGTCTTTGTTATCCCGGTTGGCTTCCATATTGGTGAGCAGCGCTTCCCGCTGAGGAATGGTGCACTCCAGGAAATTATGTCCGTTCAATTTTTTGCAGGCGGCTTCAAAAGCTTTCAGGCCTTTGAGCCATTGTTGCTGGTCTTCTTTTTTGTAGCAGTCGTCCAACATGATCAGGGTGAACAGGTGGGCGGACAGTGCTTTGGCACCGGGAGTGGTAGTAGCAGGAATAATCGTTTCCACGAGTTCAGCCAGCATTTTTTCCTGGTCGCCGTCTACCTGAATATGTTTAAGTTCCAGGGAGGCCCTGGTAGTATGTTGCAGGCAGGCTGGTAATATGGCCATGCCGGCGGATACCCACAGCAATTGCTTGATTGCGGCTCTTCTGTTCACTGCCATTGATGATAATTTTGAGTATTAAAACGGGAAATGATCCACATTTATGTAATAAAATAAAGTTTTGAAAAACAGATTTTAACGGAGCAGAAAGCGGCAAACCTGCGGCAACAGGTGAGGAAATGCAATTGGCTAACGTGAAAACCGGGTTTAAATATAAAGGAATCTGTGATTTTTTGCAAAGATTATCCCGGGAATTGTCGCGACTTACCTGGTGGTGGCGACGATGGGACGGACGGTTTTCTTCTTTAGTGAGCAGTTGAAGAAGGGGATGATGCGTTTACCAATGCGGTTGATGAGGCCAATCTGAACGAACCGGCCCTCTTTGGCCATATTAATCAATCCTATCTGCAACCCTTTCCCCGTGGTGGTTGCATTACAGAGGCCTGCTATTGCAACGCCGTTGGAAACATTATATGCATTGATGATGCCGCTGATTTGTACACCATCGGTCCGTTTACCCATGGTCATTAGTCCGTTAATACCCAATCCTTTCATGTCTGCCATCAAACCACCAGCACTCAATGAAAGCCCTTTCACCAGCTCATTTCCCCGGCTATCTGTATCGTGAAGTGTGTCGCCGGGCTCGTCTTTGGCGAAAGGATTTATTGCACCACCGGCGATAGCAAACATCGTGAAAAATGCCTGTAAGGGCGCTACTTCAACGTTAAGCCCCTGTACTACTAAAGTATCCTTGTATGAATCGACGACTGTCATCAGACTCAATGCCACGCCGTTAATAGTGGTACTTTTACTGACTGGTGCAGTCCATACAACAGATCGGGTGTAATGTTTTCGTGGGAGAGAATCTTGTTGCTGTAGCGTGCTGTCCTGTGCAGCAGCGCCCACATAAAGGCAAAGGAATAGCAGGGATAGGGAAACGCGTTGTAGCATACACTTGGTTAAATGTGATCAGTTTTTGCAGCCACAAATAACGGAGCAATTGCTGCTCCGTTACCTGTAAATCATTATTGCGACGGGTGCTTTATTTCACGCCTTTTTCCGGGTTCCACCAGCCTTTTTGCTTCCGGATAAATAATATCTGCCCGATATGATATGCGTTGTGCGCACTGATATGAGCAATGATGGAATAATGGGAAGATAGTGTTTTTTCATCAGCCTGTTGAATCGCTTGTTCCCAGGCGGTCAGCACGCTGTCCATTCTTTTTACGGTGCCGTCCCAGGCGGCCTGTGTGGAAGGAGCAAAGGTGGCGTCATTATCACCGTTGAAAGGTGGCGGGGTTTCTCCATTGAATTTGCGAAGCTGATCGAGGTCCCAGTAAATAAGATGATTCGTCAGCTGGGCGATGGAGTGGTTGCCACTGTTGTCTTTCCAGTTGGCTTGTTCGGCTGTTAGTCCTTCTATGGCGGTGTTTACAGGCACAAACCAGTCGGCTTTATTATGCGTGGTTTTGAATTGTTCCAGCAGAATGTCCTTCGTAGTGGTTTGGCTAAAACAGCAATAGGTAGATAACAGTAATGGTAGTACGAAAATTTTTCTCATAAGTTTTTAAATTGGGGAGTTGCCTAAATATACTTATTTTTTTTATGTGAGAGATGGAAATACTTCGGCTGTACCATGGCTTAGATGGTAAACCGGTGTGTCCAGGGGCTTTTAATGCCTGTGCTCACCGGATGCGTTGTTATTGGCTGCTTTTTCCGTACTCTGGTCCATATGGGCCGAAAAAGAAGAAGGGCTGTTTGGCCGGATAAAAAATTGTATACTTGAGGATTATAAGGGGGGCGGGGAAGCTGCTGCTGTTCCGCACCTGGCAGATGATACTTTTGTAAAAGAATTTTTATCACAGGACAGTATAAAAAAAATGTTGTTACATGCTTAAAGAAAGAATCCGGCAATTAGCCAGCGGACTGTTGGAGGAGGCTACTGCGAATCGCCGCCACCTGCATACTTATCCAGAGCTTTCCTATAAGGAATACCAAACGGCTGTATTTATAGAAGAAAAGTTACGGGCATTGGATATTCCTTACGAAAGAATGGCTGATACCGGCATTGTTGCTTTATTGCAGGGTGGTGCAGCGCCATCGGATAAAGTGGTGGCCCTGCGCGCCGATATAGATGCCTTACCTATTGTAGAATTAAATGACGTGCCTTATCGTTCACAACATACAGGCGTGATGCATGCCTGTGGTCATGACGTACATACCGCTTCGTTGTTGGGGGTGGCGGGTATTCTCACCCGGATGAAGGCGGAATTTTCGGGTACTGTCAAATTTATTTTTCAGCCGGCGGAAGAAGTGATTCCTGGCGGGGCCAGTTTGCTCATTAAAGCCGGGGTACTGGAGAATCCACGTCCTGCGCACATCCTGGGGCAGCATGTGATGCCGGAACTGGCGGTAGGAAAGGTAGGGTTTCGTTCGGGCCGTTATATGGCCAGCAACGATGAGATTTCCATCGTGGTAAAAGGAAAAGGTGGCCATGGGGCCATGCCCAACCTGGGTATAGACCCGGTGGTAATTGCCTGTCATATTGTGATCGCGTTGCAACAGATTGTGAGCCGCCGTGCTAACCCGCTATCGCCATCTGTATTATCGTTTGGTAAAATGATAGCCAACGGTGCCAACAACGTAATTCCTGATGAAGTGAGGCTGGATGGTACCTTCCGTTCATTGGACGAAAAGTGGCGGAACGAGGCACATGAGAAAATTAAAAAAATGGCCATCTCCATTGCGGAAGGCATGGAGGGTTCCTGCGATATTAAAATTGAAAGAGGTTATCCTGTACTAATCAACGAAGATAAACTCACTGCTGCCAGTCGCGCACACGCCATCGACTTTCTCGGGGCGGACCAGGTAGCAGACCTCGACATCTGGATGGCAGCAGAAGATTTTGCTTCCTATTCCCAGGTGGCGGATGCCTGCTTTTACCGGTTGGGAGTACGGAATGAAGACCGGGGTATTAAATCCGGGTTACACACCGCCACTTTCGACGCCGACGAGAAAGCGCTGGAAACGGGTGCAGGCCTTATGTCTTACCTGGCGCTTAAAACCCTGGGGAATTAAAACGGGGTTAATTTTTGTTAACCGGTGGTTAACATCGGGAAATATCATGCATTCACATACGATTTTCATGCGTTCACAAAATAAGGTTTGAGACTAACGGAGATGAGCATATCTTTGAATCAGGTTTTTCATAGGATATGGTTAAAATATTAAAGGGGAGGTATTCTTACCACCCCTTTTTTTATGCGTAAGCGATTTCCCTTATTTTTGGAATATGCAAAAAATTCTGTTAATAGGAAACCTTCAACAACTGCAGGAGAATATAGGGGAATTATTGTTGCTCAATCACTACAACGTAATACAGGCCGCCGACGGCAAAACGGGGATCATGGCTGCACAAGCACAACACCCGGATATGATTCTCTGTGAAATGAGTATGAATGGAATCGATGGATTAGGTGTATTGGGTACGCTTCGTAAAGATCCTTCGATGGAACGGGTACCTGTGATTTTTTTGGGAGATAAATACAATGCCCGGTTATTTCGGACCGCTATGAACCTGGGCGCAGATGACTACCTTATTTCACCTTTTTCCAATAACGATTTATTGCTGACAGTAGAGAGCCGCCTGCAACGGTACCAATACCAGGCAGCGGCGAGCGGCCCCGCGAAAGCCACAGATGAACATGACCTGAAGAAGCTGATCCGCGAGTTTACCGAAAACAGGAACACCATGCGTGTAGCCGCGCACGAAACCGTATACAAAGAAGGGGGCACGCCCCGTTACCTGTATTATATCCGGGAAGGGAAAGTGAAAACGGTGAAAACACATGAGGACGGGAAAGACCTGGTGATAGGACTTTACAAGAAAGGAGATTTCTTTGGTTATGTAGCCCTGTTGGAAGAAACGCCTTATAAGGCCACCGCTGTTGTGATGGAAGATGCAGAAATTGTGTTGATACCCAGGAAAGATGCAGAAGAGATATTTAATCGTACGCCTTATATCGTGACCCGTTTCGTGAGAATGCTGGCACAGAATGTAACGGAGAAAGAAGAGCGCTTGCTGGGCATTGCCTATGATACATTACGTAAAAAAGTAGCCAGTGCGTTGGTACATCTCCGTAATAAATACCAGGTAACCAATACCCGGAATTTTGTGATCAATATTTCCAGGGAAGAACTGGCAACGGTGGCTGGTACGGCCACGGAGTCGCTGATACGTACGCTGAGTGATTTTAAAAATGAAAAGCTGATCTCCATCCGCAATGGCAGCATCACGATACTGGAGGCGGAAAAACTGGAAGATATCGCTTTCCGTTAAACGCAAAAACCGGTACGCTTTAACGTACCGGTCTGCAGGCACACCTGCACCAATCTCACGGGCCTTTCCTCTTCACTTGCAGGCAATACCATTTATTTATGAACAAGCAAGGTGCAGTTAGTAAGTGATTTGCTGTTTTGTAATTCCCGCCTCCCGGAGGAGGCGGTTCATACTTTATAGGATGCTGGTTAAGCCGTATTTAGTTCATAAACCGGGGATGGATCATGTTTTCGAAAGAGTAGATTTCATCCCATTGTGCCTGGCTGATATATTGTTTTTCGCTGACTACAATCTGATGTACAGATTTGCCGGTATTCAACGCTTCTTTTGCAATGGCGGCACAGGCTTCATAACCCAGTAAGGGGTTCAGTGCCGTTACAATACCAATACTGTTCATCACCATTTGCTTACAGGCTTCTTCGTTGGCGGTGATACCGTTGACGCATTTTTCGCGCAGGGTATCTACTGCATGGTGCAGGTAAGAGAGCATATTGAACAGGCTGAAGGAAATAACAGGTTCCATCACGTTCAATTGGAGTTGTCCGGCTTCTGCAGCCATGGTGATGGTTAAATCCGCACCAATCACATAGTAGGCGGTTTGATTCACCACTTCAGGAATCACCGGGTTTACTTTACCTGGCATGATAGAAGAACCTGGCTGCATTTGTGGCAGGTTAATTTCGTGTAGGCCTACCCGTGGTCCGGAAGATAATAATCTTAAATCGTTACAGATCTTTGATAACTTAATCGCCGTGCGTTTCATCATACCGGATACCAGTACAAAGGCGCCTGTGTCGGAAGTAGCTTCTATCAGGTCTTCCGCGAGTACAATTGGTAAACCGGTGATTTCACCGAGGTATTGGGTAACCAGTTCAGGATAGCCGGCGGGCGCGTTAATGGCGGTGCCAATCGCGGTAGCACCCATATTTACCTCTGTAAGTAAAGCCTGTATTTCCCTCAGGCGTTGCACATCTTCCCGGAGGGTAGTGGCAAACGCGTTGAATTCATCTCCCAGGCTCATGGGCACGGCATCCTGTAACTGGGTACGTCCCATTTTCAGCACAGGTGCAAACTCGCTTCCTTTGGCGGCAAAAGATTGCTGCAGGGCATCAAGCGCATAAATAAATTCATTCATCTTAAAGTACAGGGCTATACGAAAAGCCGTAGGATAGGCGTCGTTCGTACTCTGAGAGCAGTTTACATGATTGTTTGGATGTAAAAATTCATACTGCCCTTTTTCATGTCCCATGTATTCCAATCCCAGGTTGGCGATCACCTCGTTAGCATTCATATTCACAGAAGTACCTGCACCACCCTGGATCATATCCGTAGGGAACTGATCAGCATAAGCGCCATTGATCAGTTTATTGCTGGCGTAAATAATAGCGTCTGCTACATCGGCCGGTAGTACACCGAGGTCTCTGTTAGCCATGGCAGCAGCTTTTTTAACGTATCCCAGTGCCCTGATAAAAATAGGTTCGTGGGAAAGTGGTATGCCGGTAATATGGAAATTTTCAATTGCACGTAATGTTTGAATACCATAGTAAACGCTGTCGTCTATGGCTTTTTCACCTAAAAAATCGTGTTCGATTCTAAATGCCTGTTTCATCACCTCAATATTTTATTGTGAATCTTTTATCACTGTTTCAATCTCACATCACAAAAGTACAGCGGGTTAGAAAGGTGGGGAATGATGCGCGTCAGGAGAGGGATGATTTTGGTCAGGTCTCGCAAAAAAACAAAAGCACAAAGAAAATAAGCAGCAAAGATTTTTTCGTTGCTGCTTATTTTCTTTGCGCCTTTCCTTGCGCTTTTAAGCCTCCTCTAAGAGAAACTTATTGGATATAACCTTAAAGGATATACGTCGATCCGCGGAGCGGATAACGAGGCCTTCCCGTTCCACTTTGCGATGAGCAGGGCTGAGTACAGACGCGCCTTCTGCGATGAGCAACAGTTCATCAATGGTGCCTGGCAACTGAAACGCGTTATCCAGTATGGGCACATGCTGTAACCCGAGTTCCTGGATCAGGCCAACGAAATCAGCCATGGTAAAGTATTCGCCGCTATCGATGTTGAATACATTGTAGAAGCGGATGCTTTGTCCGCGCAGGTCATACGGATTACCCTGTATGCCTTCGCCGAATAATTCTCCCTGCAGTGCCAGGTTGCGGCCGGTTGCGGCCAGTTTGGCAGCGATATCCAGTTGTCGCGCTACTTTCCAGAGGGTGTTGTCGGCAGTTTCCAGCAGCTCCAGGTTGCGGGAACATACGCCAAATTCACCATCGCGGTGGTAGTAGGTAACGGAAGAGCCGTCCAGCTTTTCTGTGACATAGCAAAGTTCGCCATTGTAGGTGGCGTATTGGTCGCTCAGGTTCTGTATTCTTTCTTCATCTGTTTTAGGAATGAAAGAAGGGAAGCCGCCTTTCATCATACCTGCCAGTGCAGCGGGTATGGGCGCTTCATACTTGGTGATGCCCAGTTGTGCCGCTACATCATCTCCGGGTTGCAGAGATATGTCGGGCAGCATGCTGATGGGCAACAAAAGTCCCTGGGAAATCTGTCCGCGAAATTTGATGGTTTTCAGGCGGAATCCTTCCTTTTCGCCTATCTGGCGGTAGGAGCTTTTCCGGAGAAATTCAAAGGCGGGAATCACGGGCAGAAAGGCATCTATTTCACAGTAGATGGCGAGGTCGCCCACTTTATATTCCTGTTTTTTGATTACGAGTTTCCATCCTTTTACGGTAGCTACTTCAATCATGTCGGCGCCAGGGATAGGCGCAATGTGGTCTATTACTACGATAGACGCAAGTTTACGTTCCATTTGGGTTAGCTTGATTAACGAGGTTAACAAATATTCGGGCGCAAATATATATTTTTTTCGCCTTGCGAAACAAAAAAGAATGTTATTTATCTTCGCGCACTATGTTAACATTTTCCAATTCCATCGATATTATCATTCCTTCCTTCCGGTTGGATGAACAATATTTATTACCGCTGATTCATTTGCCAAAGCCGAATGGATGGCGGTTTAACTATTACGTGGTAGTAGATAATCCGAAAGTAAAACCTGGTAAAGAAATACTTCGTTTAGCAGAAGAAGGAGCGATACAGTTGTTTATTAACCCGGTGAATTTAGGCGCGGGAGAAAGTCGTAATAAAGGGATTAACGCCGGAAATGGTGACTGGATGTTGTTTCTCGATGACGATATTGTAGCGGATGACAACTTATTGTTTGAATATGTAAAAGCCATTGAAGGTAACAGAGATGCTATTGGATTTATTGGGCTTACGGATTTTCCTGCGCCTATGAATACTTTCACGCGGGCATTAACGGCGGCAGGTTTAACCACCATCTTTACTATTGCTGAAAGGAAAGAAGAATTTATGTGGGGGGTAACGGCCAATATGATGTATAGTCGTGCTGCTATGGGCGAGTTACGTTTTCCTGATATTTATCCAAAAAATGGAGGTGGGGAAGATGTGGATCTGCCGGCGCAGATCTGTTTGCGTAACAATGCGCGTTTTCCTTGTGTGAAAGCAGCACGGGTAACGCATCCATGGTGGAATGACGGGCAACCACACTACAAGCGTTTTGAACGTTATGGAGAAGGGATGGCATTATTGCTGCCGCGCTTCAAACAGTTTACCTGGTATGCATTTCCCAACCCGGTTGAAGGGATTGTGTTGACGTTATTGAGTGCGCCCTTATTTTTTCTTTATCTCAGCTGGCAGAAATGGTTGATATTGTTGGTCGCCATTCCGCTGATTGATATAGTGATCAACTGTATCCGTGCCGCTGGTATGGGCTTTAAGGAAATAAAGGTAGGGTATTATATGACGTTGCTGAGATGCAGCAATGAGTGGGGGATGTTTAAAACCATGATGGGACAAGGAAAGCTGAGCTACTTCATGAAGCGTATTAATATTGATTTCACACGTCCCCGGCATTTTCGTACCAATCGCTGGAGGATTATCAAGCTGGTGATTTATATTATTCTGCTGACGGCATTGATCTTTTAAAGAACCGCCGTTGGCGTTCTACCAGCCCGGGTTCAATCTTTTTTACTATCTTTCTTATTCTGACCCTCTGCATTATCCAAAAGCATATGAATGAAGAAAGTGCTGGTACCGTTGCCTGAATATGGCTTTGATCCGACTGAGGCGGCTATCCCCTGGTGGCTGTTAACAGCAAAGGGATATGATGTGCAGTTTGCCACGCCCCGCGGTTACAGCAGTATGGCGGATATGCGGATATTAAAAGGAACGGGGCTGGGCATTTGGAAATGGTTACTGGCTGCCCGCAAAGACGCCGTGGTAGCCTATCACCAGATGTCTAACAGTGATGCGTTTTGTAATCCGTTAAAATATTCGGCCATACAACCCGGTGATTTTGATGCCTTATTATTGCCCGGTGGCCATGATAAAGCAATGCGTGTATACCTCGAATCCCCGCAACTACAGGCTGTTGTGGCGGACTTCTTCGCAAGGCAACAACCCGTTGGGGCTATTTGTCACGGTGTAGTACTGGCGGCCCGGAGTAAAGATCCCCGTACCAATGCCCCGGTATTACACGGTTATAACACCACCGCCTTGCTGCAGTCGCAGGAGCTGACTGCCTATCGTCTTACCAGGTGGTGGCTGAAAGATTATTATCTCACTTATCCCATTACTGTACAGGCAGAAGTAACGGCCTGTTTAGCGGATGCCAGGCAGTTTATACCAGGTCCTTTGCCATTGCATAGGGATGATGCCAGTCACCTGCACAGGGGCTTTACCGTATTGGATCGTCATTATTTATCTGCCCGGTGGCCGGGCGATGCGTATCATTTTGCTATGGCGTTCATGCAATTGTTGGAGGCCTAGGCGTTTTCATTTGCTTTGCTTTCTGCTGCCTGCTAACCTACAGGTTATCGACCTGTTTCCTCCCCGGGATTGTTGTAATTTTGTAAGAACGAATCAACATAATATCAGGAGTATGAGTAAGCATGGAACTAAGCGTCCTTTCTCCGTATTAGACCTCGCGCCGATACTGGAAGGACAAACACCTACCGAATCATTTAAGAACAGCCTGCGGCTGGCACAATATGTAGAACAATTAGGATATCATCGTTTTTGGATGGCGGAGCACCATAATATGGCGAGTGTAGCGAGTTCCGCTACTGTAGTGTTGCTGGGGTATATTGCCGGCGGTACAAAAACGATCCGGGTTGGTTCCGGTGGTATTATGTTGCCCAATCATGCACCGTTGGTAGTAGCAGAACAGTTTGGTACGCTGGCTACACTTTATCCCGACCGGATAGACCTTGGCCTGGGAAGAGCGCCGGGCACGGACCAGGTCACAGCCCGTGCTTTACGCCGGGATCGTATGGCCGCTGTCAACGAATTCCCTGAGCAGATATTGGAGTTACAACGATACTTTTCTTACGACAATCATACCGCGCAGGTGCGGGCTATTCCTGGTGAAGGGTTGGATATCCCGATCTGGATACTGGGTTCCAGCACCGACAGTGCTTACCTGGCCGCGGCGCTGGGGTTACCTTATGCTTTTGCCAGCCATTTTGCGCCTGCGCAACTGCATGCCGCCCTGGCTATTTACCGGAAGAATTTTAAGCCATCGGAATTTTTACAGCAACCACATACCATGGCTTGTGTAAACGTGATTGCTGCAGACACTGATGCCGCCGCCAACCGTCTGGCTACCTCTTTTTACCAGTTGTTCCTTGGCATTGTTCGCGGACGCCTGCGCAAAATGGGACCACCCATCGATAGCATGGACGGCGTTTGGACGGAACTGGAAGCGGCACAGGCACAAAGTATGCTGGCTTGCTCCTTCATGGGCAGCCCGGATACCGTGCAAAAGGGATTGCAGCAGTTCCTGAACGATACGCAGGTAGATGAAGTGATTGCTACCGCACATATTTACGACCAGGACGAACGATTGTATTCCTACAAGTTGTTGAGCGAAATAGCAGATAAACTGGTGTAGGAGAGAATTACGAATTACGGATTTGTGAGAAGATAATAACGAATGTTATCATTCGCGTTTACCATCTTCCCACAAATCCGTAATTCGTAATTTGTAATTCGTAATTCTCCTGCAGGTATACAGCACCAGCGCAAATGTTGTATATTTATAGCCTGGGCTGCCATGTGGCGGTCTGAAAATCAGACTATGATTCACGATATGCGAACTGTTATTACTGGTACCGGTAGTTTCATTCCTGCCAACAAGAAATTGAATAAGGACTTTTTACAACAGGAATTTTTCAGTGATAAGCAAACACGTATACCATCGGAAGGAGCGGATATTATCCGCAAATTTGAAGAAGTAACAGGTATTTGTGAACGCAGATATGCTGATGAAGATATGAATGCTTCGGAAATGGCCGTAGCAGCTGCTCTGGTAGCGATCAAAGATGCCGGTACAGATCCGGAAACGCTGGACCAGATCATAGTGGCACATAACTTTGGGAATGTTTTGCAAGGCACCATACAGTCGGATGCTGTGCCATCACTGGCTTCCAGGGTGAAGCAGGCGTTGGGTATCCGCAATCCGGCCTGTATACCTTATGACATATTGTTTGGATGCCCGGGATGGGTGCAGGGGGTGATCCAGGCGGATGCTTTCTTTAAAGCCGGAATGGCGCGGAAAGCACTGGTAATAGGAACGGAAACGCTAAGCCGTGTTATTGATCAATATGACCGCGATAGTATGATTTTTAGCGACGGTGCCGGCGCCGTTGTGCTGGAAGCGGTGGAAGGAGCAGCAGATGCGCCTGGTGTTATCAGTACCAGCGTACAATCGTTTACAACTGATGAGTTGAACTATATCAATATGGGGATGTCTTATGCCCCAAATGTGGATAAACGTATCCGTTATATTAAAATGTTGGGCCGCAAAGTATATGAGTTTGCGCTCAAACGCGTACCTGAAGCGATGAAGGACTGCCTGGATAAAGGGCATATTCCTATTGGCGATGTTAAAAAGATCTTCATCCACCAGGCCAATGAAAAAATGGATATCGCTATTATCAAGGCATTTTACGGATTATATGATATCCGGGAGATACCTGCCGACATCATGCCTATGAATATTCATGTGTTGGGCAATAGCTCCGTAGCTACCGTGCCTACATTGTATGATATGGTAAGAAGAGGCGATATTCCTAATCAGGCGGTGCATCCGGGCGATGTGATCCTGTTTGCTTCTGTAGGCGCAGGGATGAATATTAATGCCATTTGTTACCGGGTGTAATTATCGTATAAGCGTTACCGTTCCTTTCCTGCTAAACTGCCTGCCAGTATAATCCACTCCCTGCACCATCCAAACGTAGGTGCCGGCGGGAGCGGGCCTGTTTTGCCAGTTGCCGTCCCATCCACCGGGGAGGTCTGTGCTGCGGTATACTTCCTGTCCCCAACGATTCCAGATACAGAAAAAATCCAGTTTAGGTACACCCGCTGCAATGACGCGGAATACGTCGTTGCGCCCATCGTTGTTGGGCGTGAAAGCGTTGGGGACATAGAACTCCGGCCCTTCATACACTTTTACGTTGATGTAGTCCTCGTTGTGGCAGCCTTCCGGGGAGGTAAGGGTAAGGCGATAGGTTTGATCTTTATGTAAAATGGCTACCGGGTTAGGTATAAAGGGATTGTTGAGGCCGATGGCGGGCGACCAGGTGTACCGTATCCGAGGGTCAATCCAACCGGCCTGTAATTGCAATGGTTGTCCGTTGGCTACAATGGTGTCAGCACCGGCACGGGCGTATACCGCCGTAACGGTGACGGGCACGTCCACCGTGTTTGACTGGCAGCCATCCGTGCTGATAGCGTATAGGCGTGCAGGGTAGTAGCCAGTGTCTGCATAGCGCCAGGCAGCATGCTGTTGTTGCAGCGTGGTACCATTGCCCAGATCCCAGTTCCATTGCCCGATAGGAATATTGGGCGTATTATTGATCCCCTGAAAATCAGTAGTAACACCCAGGCATACATTTTCTCCGCTGCCACTAATTTGTGGCGTATTGCTCACCAGTATAGACTTTTCCAGGCTGCTGCTGCATCCCTGGGCAGAAGTGACTTTCAATTGTACCTGGTGGGAACCCGGCGCTGTATAAGGTGCCAGCGGTTTAGCACCCGTGGCAGTGCTGTCGTTGCCCCAATCCCAATCCCATTGTTGCAGCGTGCCTACCGTGATGGTGGTAAGATCCTGCATATACATCTGCGAACCCAGGCACAGGGTAGAAGGGCCAAAGTCGACTACCGGGTACGCCCCTACGGTAAAAGGGGCCTTTAGGGTATCCGACTCACAGCCGCTGTTATCCTGGATCACGAGCCGCACTTCATAATGTCCTGCTGCAGGATATATATGTGGAGGAGGGAGTGGTGCTGTAGAATACGTACCATCTCCCAGATCCCACCACCAGGAGGTGATGGACCCGAAAGAACTGGAATTATCTTTAAACTGTATGGGTGTACCATCGCAGAAAACCTGTTGCGGGTTAAAGTTAAATTCCGGGCGGAGCGCCGCACAAAACTGTTGCAGGTTGGAGCTGCCGCCGGTGGAGCCGCCAAAGCCCCAGAAAACATTGGGGTCACCGCCGAAGATATCATTGACGAGGTCTTTGTTGAGCGCAAGGCGTAGCTCATTATCAACGCTTACTTCCAGGTGCATTAATACCGCGTCCCATTTGATCCGGAACAGGTGCCATTGGCAGTCTTCCACGTTATCATTGTCTTTAATCACCGTCACCGGTCCTGCGAGATTACCGGGGCCGTTATGATCTGTGAGGCCGTTCATCTGGATGGCCAGGTGATCATAAGGAGGATCGTTTTCATCGAAGTTTTGCCAGGTATCTATCAACACGCCGAGAGAAGGGGAAATGCCTTTGAATCCCAGTCCCTGCCCGGTGCCGCCCAGGTTGGTACCTTTGGTTTGCAGAATGAAACCAATACCATCGGCGCCGGTAGCGTCTTTACAGCCAAGGTTCACATCAAATACATAGTTGAACGACTGTTGAAGGTTGATCTTATTTTTATTCCATACGGTGCCGCTGGCGAACTGTTGATCCGGTGTCAGCACATAGCAGTTGCAGGTGCGCTGGGTAGCGGTACCATTCAGTATGTACGGGAGCAACGTTTGACCTGTAAGCCGGAAATGAAGCAACAACAGGCCGTAGATCAGGCATAGTATTCTTTTCATGATGGGAGCCGGGTAGCAGACAGACAGCCATCAACAAGTTACATTGTTACCCTTTAAGATCAAAGCAGAATTATTTTACCTAATTTTGCCGCGACCCAACGTACAGTGAACCTGTTGACCTGTTTGTTTAACCGAGGCACTGCTGCGTTATTTATCTTCCTAAAAAAAATAAATGAACAACATTACCGACTATAAAAGCCAGCAATTATTTCTTTCCAGGGATGATGAAAAGGAGATGGCGCCATTGGTGTATTATGTAAACGAATCCCGTGTGCAGGCCTGGCCGCAATATCCCGGCTATCGTGTAGTAGCCTGGCATGCAGGCAGCGGCCTGTTGGTGCTGAATTCTCCCTGGATCAAAGGAGCGCGCAAACTGGTGACTAACCTGGTAGTGATGCGGGTGGCTACACAGGAAGTGCTGTTCAGCACCAACCGGCATATGTATTACAATGCGGTATTTGATAACAGCGGCCAGCATTTGCTGGTGGAAGCATATAATCAAAAACCAGCCTGGATAAATATTTCTACCGGTGATATAGTGGCAGAACTAAAGCCGGAACTGCGATTGGCGGTTGGAACTTTTAATCCGCATACCAACACCTTTTACTTCCCGCTGGAAAAGAAGAAAGCCTGGCTGGCCGTAGATGGCGCTACATTCACAGGTATCGTGATGAAAACGCCTTACCCCGACCGGGTGTACAAAGTGGTGTATATAGCGGACCTACGGCAATACCTCGTGCTGACGGACGGTAATATCCTGCTGTGCTGCGATGACCAGCTGCGGCCCATCTGGCAACGGAATTTTTCCGCGATGGGGAATGACGCCGGGAGTATATTTGGCAGCGATATCCTTGTAACAGAAGACCAGGAGCTGGTTTGCGTGAGTGCCAGCGCTACAGCAGGCAATGAGTGGGGCGCCGATTTTGTGCTGGATATCAACACCGGTGAACCCCGGTACATCCTGCAGGGCTATTACATGCGCGGGCGCATTGCTGGTAGCTACTTCGGACGCCAGGTACTGGTGCACCCAATGAAAGTAATGGGCCTGGAAACGGGCGTGGTAACACCCTGGACCCTGCCTGATTTTTTGCCCGGTTTTAAGTAATTTGCAGCTGATTTTAACCGGTAATTATGGACATAAGCGTAAATAAATACATCAGTGAAACGGGCTTTTGCAGTCGCCGCGAAGCTGATAAATATATTGAACAGGGTAGAGTAACGATCAACGATAACATCGCTTCCAAAGGCAATCGTGTTAAAGATGGTGACGTGGTAGAAGTAGACGGGGAACCGTTGAAGAAGAAAAAAACTACCGTGTATATTGCGCTGAACAAGCCCAAAGGAATTACCTGTACAACAGATCTGAAAGATAAAACGAATATCATCGATTATGTGAACTTCTCCAGCAGGATATTCCCGATCGGCAGGCTGGATAAGCGTTCTGAAGGTTTGATCTTTTTGACCAACGATGGTGATATCGTGAATAAAATTCTCCGGGCGGGTAACCAGCACGAGAAAGAATATATTGTTACCGTTGACAAACCCATCGACCTGGAGTTTGTTAAGTCGATGCGCAATGGCGTGCGTATTCTTGGTGTGATGACGCAAAAATGTTTTGTGCAGCAGGAGGGGCCCAACCGTTTTCGTATTATTCTTACGCAGGGGTTGAACCGCCAGATCCGCCGTATGTGCGAAGCGCTGGGTTATGAGGTAGTGACGTTGAAGCGCACCCGCATCATGAACATGACATTAAAAGACCTGGCGCCCGGCTCGTGGCGATATTTTACAAAAGAAGAAGTAAATCATCTCAATACCCTGGTGGCTAACAGCAGTAAAACAGAAAAAGGAGATCCTCATCATGACGGAATGGACGAATAGCCATCACCTGGCATTGACGGTAACACGGGAGGGGCACACCATCCCGGTGTTTATGGCAGTGTCGTCATTGTCTTTGTCTGCCTTACAGGTGCAATTAGGTCGTTTTCTGCACCCGGAAGAGCGAGCTGTTTCAAAGGGAGCGGAGCAACATCATTACTTACTCGGCCGCCATGCTGCAAAGCTGGCGGCTGTTGATTTTACGGGAGTTGCTGCCAATAATATCCGTATTCGTCCGGGTGTATTCGGGCAGCCGGTGTTGAGTTGCCCGGGTTATAGCAACCTGCAGGTGAGCATCACCCATAGCGCAGGCAGCGCAATGGCGGTGGTTTTCCCGGAAGCACACCCGATGGCCGTAGATATAGAATTGTTAGACGGAGATCGTTTTTTACCTCCTTTAACGCCCGCAGAGGCAGCGCTGATAGCTCCGCTGTCATATACCTCCGAGGAACAGACCTACCTGCTCTGGACCGCCAGAGAAGCCCTTTCCAAAGTATTACGTACCGGCTTCACCACTGACCTGGAGCTATTTAATGTAAAATCCGTTGCCATGAATGGTAGTTTCATGGTGGCTGAATTCCAGCACTTCCTGCAATACAAAGCGATTAGCTGGATAGCAGGTAACATGGCTTGCTCACTGGTAGTGCCACAACGCAGCCAGGTAGATATGGCTGCCCTGCAAACGCTGACTAGTCAAGTGTCTTAACGTACAGGAAAGTAGAATCTTTGGGTTGATAGGTAAAAATAAATTTCCCCGCTACTTCCTTCCCCAAATTTTTCCCTCCTAATTTAGGATCGTATACGGGTTTGTGTACAAACGCCACGACAAATGAATCCAGGTAAACATAATGTAATCGAAGATCCGTAAAACCGATTTCGGTCATATCTTTAAAAGCACTTCTGCTTCTGTCGTTCAGGTTTTGCAGGTTCCAGAGATCTTGTGGAAAATGATGAAAGGTGCGGCGATATTCTTTTACTGATTCCACAAAATTGATCGTGGGATGAATATCTCTTTTTTTTATCTTGGCTTTTAAGGGAATATTGGTGGGGTAGTCTGTATGTTCCTGTACACGGAGTTGCCCATCGGCACCACGGGAATAAATATATGATTTAGTGGGTGCGCAGGCATAGGAAAAGCTGGCAATTGCTAACAGTAAAGTATATTTTCTCATAACAGGATGAAAGATATTTTTATTTTTTTGAAAATAAATTTGGTGGTTATGAGATAAATCCTATTTTTGCATCCCCTTAACAATGAAGGTGGTAGCGGATTCCCTAGCTCAGTTGGTAGAGCAATACACTTTTAATGTATGGGTCTTGGGTTCGAGTCCCAAGGGGATCACTGGAGAGTTTCAAAGCCTGCGCTAGTCGCGGGCTTTGTTGTTTTGGTCTATTTGTTAGTCTATCAAAGTGCGATTGCGCTGTTTCGGTTTACTTAGTTTTATTCGGGTTGACTTGTCTATACTAAAATACAATATTTAGTTTTAGAAATTTGCGTTAATCTCGGTTTTAGTTTTTTATTGTAGTTGTTGGAACTAGGACCATAGAAAGTATATAATCAAGAGGAGATGCAAATAGTTTGCATCGCCTAGCGATAAGGTGAGCTGCCTTCCTCAGATGGAAGGATGGTATTATAGTCATTGTGGTATATTACTTAGGTCTATTTATATTGATTTATTTGCTATATTTGGTACTGGTTTTTATTATCCTGCTTGAAGAATGAAAATACTGATTGATACTAATATATATTTTGATTTTTATCGCTCTACTAATGAGGGGCTAAATTTATTGACTGAAATTCTGGAGAAAAGTGAACATATTATTCTTACCGACCAGATAATTCAGGAATTTGAGCGCGGAAGAGAAAAGGTAATCAGAGACGTTCAAAAAAATTTCGATAAGGAGTCTCAGCTCGAAAATTTTTCTTCTTCATTTTTGCAGGACTATCCAGGGTTTAAAGAGTTAATCGCTATTCAGAATGAGTACAAAACTAAGCGAAATGAAATTACAGCATACATTCGTGAGATCTTAGTAGACCCTTCAAAGGACAAAGTTGCTACAGCCTTTAAACAACTGACTGATGAAGCGGTTAAGAATGATAGATTGCTGTATACAACTGATGAAATAATAGCCAAGGCTCAAAAAAGGAAACTAATTGGTAATCCTCCAAGTAGTGACAAATATTCAATAGGAGATGAGATCAATTGGGAAATTATCTTAAGCAATTTAAAAGAAGATATCATTCTTGTTGGAAGAGATAATACATACAACGATAACTTCAGTTTTCTACGTAAGGATTTTCATAGAGGAACCGGTCGATTGATTTATAGTAAGACCACCAAAATTACAGATGCTTTCCAACAGATCGGGGTCCATCTGTCAAAAGCGCTTGTAGATGCGGAAGAAGAGTTAATAAAGACGATTAAAGATTCAGGTTTTGCTGAATATTGGAAAAGGAAGGATAAATCGGAAGGCGAATAGCATTAGTTTTCGCAAGTTATCTTGGAATTTTGAAAAATAAACATCATCCGTATAGGATTATCACATGGGGAAATTTGTAATTAAGAGAAGCCAGAATAATCAATATTATTTCAATTTAAAAGCGGATAATGGCATGATTATTCTTTCTAGTGAAATGTATAGCAATAGAGCTGCTTGCGATAATGGCATTGCATCTGTTAAGACAAATGCCGTAAATGATTCACGATATGATAAACTAGCCTCACTTAGGGGGGCGTTTTATTTCAATCTCAAAGCAGGCAATGGACAAGTTATTGGAACTAGTGAGATGTATACAACTGAAAGTGCACGGGATAATGGAATTAATTCTGTTAAAGCCAATGCGCCAAATGCGCCTGTTGAATCTGAGGCATAACGATTTGCTACGAGTTGACTCAGTATGTTGTCCTAAGAAGATTGATCACAATGAAAATTTTAAACCTGCGCGCTGCGCGGGTTTTTGTTTTTTGTCTATTAGGTCGCGAATTCGCGTTAGGGGTTATTTAGTTTTATACAGATAACTTTTCGCCTTTATTCCACAAATTTTTTAAGTCAATCCTGTATATATTTATTGCCCTTCAGAGATGAAGGCTTCCAGAGAAATTAAACGGTCAAATAGCGGGGAGATGATATTATTATTTTAAAATAATAATCCAATTCTTCATTAGTAAACTGGCTTAATATTCGGAATGCCTCTCGATGACATTTTCTGTATTTACTTCCACTACCACAGAAACATTCACTTACACGCGATGGTTCCTTTCTCTGTGAAATATAAATCAGTCCTTTTGCTATTTCGGTGTAACTACTGGTTTTGAAAACATCTTCAAAGAACTCAATATTACCCTGTGTGCCATGTGAACGTTCATTGAGGAAATATCCATTGAGCTCCCGGAACTTTTGATTAAAGAAGTATGGGATTACTTCATTTTTAATGAAACTGGCTAAAGTAATCCCATTCCTGCAAAGGAGAATCTCTTCAGGAATTGATTTTATGCAACAGTGACCATCCGAAAAGACATGCCAGTCAATATTTATAGGTAGTCTGTTGCCAACTTCAAACACATGAGGAAATCGTAAAGGGTAACTATCTGTCGGACTGATTCTGATTTTGTAACTATCTAGCAGATTACCTTTTTGGTCAATCAATTTCAATACCCCAATGACAAGAGGTATACCATTCTCGTCTTCTGAATAGCTCAAGTCTGGGAATTCTCTATTGATGGTGATAGCCTCTTGTTTAAATATTACAATTCCGTTGCTCATTCTCCCCAAGGATTTGAAGTTATGGCACCAATTGCCGCTGCAGATCGTAATTTTGAATCTTCTTTTTTGTCTTCACCTTCGGGAAACCGGTCACCGAGATGTTTACGCCAAAGTTTACTTGCTTTAAACTGATTATCTTCTTTAATTGCTTTTTCAGCATCTTCCAAGAATTCGTTTAAAGCGGTGCGGAAATTTTCTTTTCTTGTTTTGTCATAATCCGCAAATAGATCGTCATTTGGAACCGCTGGCACAATACATTCAAATTTTGTATTGAGAGCCTTTTTTATTTCATTCAAAATATCTTTAAGTGTAATATCGTCCCTGTCATTCAATACAATCTTATCTTTCGCATTGGCGGCTAGAATACTCATTGCTAAACCACTTGGCATCTTGTTACGTTTATTATCACACCATCCCTTAAGGTATTTTATATTCCGAATGAGTCGCCCCTCTTTATCTTTCTTTTTGTTAATCCAATCTACCATTGCCTTAGGATCACTGTCTTCCCATCCATTTCCCTTTACCGCAAGCTGATATTCTTTACCATCAACTTTATAATATACCGGGTTATCGATTTCATAATCGTGGGAAAAAATATTCCGTATGCACTTTTTGCGATGCTCTGGGGTAGCGTCCGTATAGCCGTTAACGGCATCCCAAACCCACCCTTGAAGTGTGGTTGCGGCAACATCAGGTTCCCGGAAAAAGTAAACACCGTCATCCAGATCACAAATGTCATCTTTGGTTCTTATACCTGATTTCATTTTATACGAACCCTGTATATAGAATTTAGGTTCATACTCAGGGTGATTTTCTTTAAAATATTTTCGGATTCTACTTCGTAACCCATTTTTAGAGTTCATCATTTTATCCTTCTTCGCTTTACCGATAGATATTTCTTCATGGAAGCTTTGGAATAAGCCGTGACAATCTGCCATAGTTGTTAGTTTTAATTTTTTAAAAGAGTTATGATTTTATGAACATAATTTTTGGACAATTCATCTCCAATAGCTTCTAATCTTTGCAGGTCTTTTTTTTCGGAAGCATTAAGATCAATGGTGTCCCCCCCTAGGTCATACTGAACGCGCAGATAATCGAAATCATTATTTTGTCTGGCCGCAATCCTTTTTATGAAGGCGATATACTGTTCTGTTATTTGCGCCTGACTATCTAATATGATATCCAATAATCTCGGTTGGGGAAATAGCCAATACCATATGTCTTTGGGCTTCCATCCAGTTTTGATAACGTGTCTTCCCTTTCCAGTACCGAGCGATAATAGTCTGATATCGGAAAATTCATATCCTAATTTTTCGGTAGCTTCTAATATGCCGATTAGGGAAGGGTTATTGGCAAATATTCCTCCATCAATCATATTCACATTAATACCACTCCCATGTTCGTTTGAGAAGCGAAACGTATGCGGAGGAAAGTAAACTGGCGCTGAAGCACTGGAAAGAGCTACTTCATGTGCCGGCAGCTTGTAGTCCCTAATATATTCTTCGTGGTGCTTGGTCTTTAAAACATTTATCTGTCCATCGTTTCCATTAAAAACAGGAATACAAATATTTGTCTTCAAATCATTTATTAAAGGAGGTATACCATTGTTTGCAGCGGCAAATACTTCTTCAAGTTTTTTGCGTAAACTTTTGTTGCTATAAATGGATGTTATAATAGCTCTGCTTTTCCGTGGAATTATCCTCAGATACCATTTAGGGAATATTGCTTTTGCATTTTCCCTGTAAAATTCCACTAAATCACCAGCGGGGATACCGAGGGAAATGGCAATAGCTAGAATAGCTCCGGTAGAAGTTCCACAGATAAGATTGAAATGCTCATGAAACTTTTTGTCAGGATCAGTCCGTTTTAATTCTCTTTCCAGGTCAGATAGTACTTTTGCCGGGATTAAACCACGTATGCCACCACCATCGATAGAAAGTATTGTAAACTTTTTCTTTTTTTCGGTCATTGTCATTCTGATTTAGCCTTTTGGAGGGTATTGATCATTCCCATAACTGTTCTTTTCACGAATTTTACCATTCTGCCCGTGAATGAGAAGCTCGGCTCTGCTATTCTGTGCTTTTTCCCTACCATATTCAATAGCTTGCTTTTGGGTGTCGAAATTTTTGCTGTTTTTCTCATTCCCTTCAACTCTTACGCCCCAACCACCGGGATTTGGGACAACATGTACATTTTTTTTACTCATATGTATTGTATTTATCAGTTTTAGTCTTAGATTTGTTGCATATATAAGACAATAAGATTGGCTGTTGCATCAAAGATACAGATATTTATCAATGTTGCATAAGTGCAACATTGTTTTATTAATAAAAAGTTATTAACATGCAATCAACACTCAATACGGAGCTTTTAGCAGGAATGCTTAAAAGCAAACGGGCGAATAAAGGATTGAGGGCCATTGCTGATGAGATTGGTGGGGTTAGTGCTGCTACGCTTTCGAGAATTGAACAAGGGAAAGTTCCCGATGTCGATACTTTTATAAAAATTTGTAAGTGGTTACAAGTATCAACAGATTCTTTTATTATTTCTAACACTGAAACAAGTCCAGTATCTAACAGGGAACAGGTTGTTGCTCACTTAAGAGCAGAAAGAGAATTAAGTACAGATACGGTTAATATGCTAATTAAAATGATTGATCTGGCATACTCTTCAAAATAATAAGTATTGGCACCCAAAAAAATTCTAAAACGTGGTTTCCCCGCACAAGCAGAGCAACTGGCTATCGAGTATAGGGATAAGCTGAAACTCCACGCGTGCGCGCCAATTTGTGCTTTTAAGCTCGCAGAACATTTAAGGATACCGATTTATAGTGCCACAGAATTTTTAACATTACAGCACGAACGGGACCATCTTTCGGGAACAAATGGAAGTGATTGTGGCTGGAGTGCCCTAACAATGACTACAGGAGCCGGGAATAGGATAATTATACATAACCCATTTCACTCAGCCCCCCGGCAACAAAGTAACATAATGCACGAATTGGCGCATATAATCTGTGGACATGAAGTCGATGAAGCAATCCGTGATATTCCACTTCCTTTTGGTATGAGACATTTTGATGAAGTTCAAGAAGAGGAAGCAAAATGTCTTGGAGCTACCCTGCAACTTCCCAAACCTGGTTTGTTATGGTCCCTAAAGCGGAGTATGAGCCAATCCGACATAGCTACCCATTTTAATGCAAGTGTTGAGATGGTTGCGTATAGATTAAATATCAGTGGGGCGGCAAAACAGTCCTACTACATGAGAAGAAGGTGAATATAGGCTTTTGTTAGTAAAGTCAGGATAGCTGTTATTATACAAACTCAAATTGTAGCAATTTGCAATAAAGAAATTGCAAATAAAAATAAGAGGCAAGGCTGATAGAATAAGGCTTGCCTCTATAATGTATTAATCTTCTATAACACTGGCCCCAGGTGCATTTTTTTTCACAGATTCAATTCCATTATCACGTCCAGCGGTGCCTTCATACATTTCGCTAGTTCCAATTACCTGCCCATTTGAAGCTTTTAAGTTGAAGTAATATTGCCCATTTTTAGCGGTTAGTTTTTCGTAGCGGCTATCATTAGGCGCGTTTGTTTTAACCGAATCAATGCCATTGTTACAAGCCGCTTTGGTGGTATACATTTCACTTGATAGAATGGTTTGTCCATTCTCAGCTTTCAAGTTAAAATAGTGTTGTCCGTCTTTTGCTGTTTTGATGTGGAACTTGCCCATAATGTTGTGGTGTTTTACAGAAATAATAGATTACCAGTAATGTAACTCTTTAATCAGTTAATTGTTCAATGGAAAATAATATATTTTTTTTATTTGCATGGATATTTTGTAAATTCAGGAAAAGGATATTGTATGAGAAAGAATCTGCGGCGCCTGGCATCCTTTGCCATTTTCGATTTACCCCTTAATGCTGGATATATCCAGCTATTACTTCGCAACATTCAGAAGCAAGAATTGCGGGTTGTCTACAATTGGAATATTGAAGGAACACGAAGAAAGTTAATCGCTTATTATTGGTATAAGCATGTGCTTTGCCACTTTCTGATATTGTTTGGGATTGGGCTATTAATTATTTCGCCATTCAGTCCTTATTTTAATCTACTTTACTTGTCTGTACTATTTGTGATCGGAGCTATAAGTTTTGGTGTGGTCTATTTGTTTATCTATTTGCCTTTATTTTCCGTTTCTTTCCTACCTCAACTAGAAACACTTATTGCGAACCATAAAAGTAAGCAAGTTGAAAAGCCTCAAACCAAAAGCGTTAAAACGCAATCTAAAATACCAGCCCTAACAGTTACCCTTTATATACTTCTCAAAACTGCGGGTGTTGAAAGAATTGCTTCCGATGCCTTTTCTGCCCAGATGTTAAACAGGTTAACCGGTGTGGATACAGATAGCATTAAAGAAAACCTTCGAAGAATTATACACCCCAAAAATCTGACACCAAAGGAACGGGCGGAAGTAGTAAAGGGCATAACGGTTGCAAGGACTTACTTTGAAAAATTGGGCCATCCGCCAGCTATTGGCCTACTAGATGAGTTGGAAAAGAAATTGGAGAAAGAATAGTCTTCTTTTTGCTATAATGTGCCAATGTTAAGTATACTTGGTTTTTTTTAGCTTGCCTCCAAACGTATGTTTGTCAGCTAAAACAGTAAGTGTATGAAAGAAAATGTGCAAATTGAAAAAGCTGTAACCCCCATGTTGTTTCCCTTTGACCCCAACCAGTTTTGGCAACAGGTAAGGCTTATTATCCGGGAGGAAGTTACTAATCTGGAAAGTAATAGATCCACTCCACCAGTCTATGAAACTCCTGGATTGACTTATAAGCCCCTTTTTAAGCTGGTAGAAGTCTGTAAACTATTTCAGGTTACCAAACCCACTATTTACAAGTGGATTGAGCGCGGGAGGCTTAAACCTTACAAAATTGAATCTCGTCTTTTCTTTCTCTGGAACGACATTCAGCAATTATTACAACCCAAACAAGACAGTAAAGATTAAATGTTCAGCTTCGCTGCCCATTTGCGGAGATCAAACAGACAGCGTTGCTATCTGTTCCGGGAGATTGAACCGGCGGCGTTGCCACCAGTTCAGGGAGATCGGGTAGGGGCTGCTCCACGCAGGCCCCTTACCCACGAAGATTGAACGGGTCGCCTTCGGCACCCCATTCGCGGATTCGGAACGGGCTTCGCTCCGTTAGCGAGCGGTGTTTTTGCTTCGCAAAAACCGCTCGCCCCTTCACTCCCGATGGTCGCAAAGGGGAAATGCAGCGGAGATTAAATCGGAGATCGTATGGAGAGATCAGAGCAAAGACCAAAAGGTAAAGGAGGCCGACCGGCTAAAGCCGTTCGGAGAGAGAAACAGTTTAGCGTTAGATTTACAGCGGCAGAGTATTATACAGTGAAGGAAAAAGCCCGCGAAAGCGGCTTTTCCCTCACTGTATTCTTCCGGCAAATTGCCCTTAATGGGCAGGTTAAAATTCGTTTGACTGTAGATGAAAAGCACCTGCTAAAGCAGTTAATAGGCATGGCCTCTAACATTAATCAACTGGCAAAAGCAGCTCACCAGCATGGCCTGGCGGCCGCTTTGTTATACTTTGAACAGTATAGAATGCAGTTTGATGAACTAATAAACCGGTTGACAAATGATAAGTAAGGTAATTACCGGCAGTAGTTTTTATGGCTGCTGCCGGTATATATGTGAAGATGAAAACCGGGCCATAGTATTAGCCGCAGAAGGAGTAAGGGACTATGATTACCGCCTAATGGCCCATGATTTTGAAGCTCAAAGAAAGGATTTACCGGGTAAAAAGAAGGCCGTTTTTCATGGTATTCTTAGCTTTTATCCAGAAGAATCTTTGTCGGATGATGCACTGGAAACAATAGCGAGGGAGTATCTGGAGAAGATTGGTATGTCTGATACGCAGTTTGCAATAGCCAAACACATCGACAAAAAACACTTGCACCTGCATATTATAGCCAACTTTGTAGGAAATAAAAGAAAGGCAATTCGTGACAGTTGGATCGGGTTGCGAGGAAAGAAAGCAGCACAGGAACTAACTATGAGATATCAATTAGTTCCGGCTGAAAAGAAAAATTTGTCTTTGACAAATGTCGAGTCTTTGAACACAGAAGAAGCCATTCGTTATGAAATTTACAACGCTATTCAAAAGAAATTACAACTAGCTAGAAGCCTTTCGGGGTTAATAGATAGCCTGATTAAATCGGGAATAGATATACAGTATAAGTATAAATCAGGTACCAGAGAATTGCAAGGAATTAGTTTTAAAAAGGGGCTTTATTGCTTTAAAGGAAGTAAGATAGACCGTAAGTTTTCCATTGCAGGATTACAAAAAATAATCCAGGAAAATAATCAGAAACAGACGCAAAAAAGAAGGCTTAGAAGGGGAATATGACGCTGAAAAATAAATTACTGCCGCGGGCTTGCGCGTTGTCCAAGATAATTTTTGCAACGCTTTTTCGCTACCGGGCATGTTCGAAAAAATCATCTTGGACAACGCGCAGTATGCTCTTAATAAGGAGATTTATTGCGTTAAGTTATAATTCTTCAACCCTTTTATGAAAGTCAGAGAGAGTAATGCCAAAGTATTTGCAGAGAGCAGATAGTGTGCTGACAGTAGGGTTAGCTTTGGCCGTTTCTATTCGACCAACGTGTATATTCGTATCATTATAAACTTCTTCCTGACTAACGTCTTTAGCCTCACGTAATTCTTTAAGAATCGCGGCTATTCCCTTTAACAGCTTATTATTTCTTATTTGCTTCGCCATCTTATGTACAAGATGGGGCTAAATATTTTTCTGAATAATGACGAATATGTCATTATTTTAATTATTTTCGTATCGTCAATTATAAACCGACAATCTGAATTTTAAAAAGCATACTATGAATAAATATTGATAGAACTGGTTTTACTTGTAAAGTAAAATCAATATTTTCGCGATTCTTCAATAAAATAATTTGAAGCAATTCGCTTTTGCCTTGCTATAGAAACGTAGGAAATTTCAGAACACAGGGTGATAAGTGAATGGCTCATGCTATAAAGGCGTGGGCCAACTTATCTGTGTTCAGGCTTCCTACGGCCTCTATAGCGGAGAAAGTTGGTACCTGCGCCTTTTCCTTTTTCCCTTCCCGCAGGCTTAGGTTGTTTCTCAGATTTTAATGATAAGGTTTAGCTAACCGATCCATGTGGATCGGAAGGGAGAACTGTTTGGCATAATCAGACCTGTAGCCATTTTAATCATTTTTTAAATTAAAAAGTTATGGAAAGTTTATTAAGTAACCTGTGCGACATCACCCCCTTCACTAGTAAGACTAGTTTTGTAAACCTTTGTTGGTACTCGTTAAGCCGGGTTATAGCCAGTAAAGAAGCGGATAACTGGACCTCGACACAGCGTGATGATTTTATGCTATTCGCTCAGTATTTTATCAGATGCGGGGAGGCAGTATTTATTGTTAAAGACGCTTTGATCCGGGACAATGTTACGAATCTCAATAGTAAGTTAGTTACCGAGTTGGCGGAGCCTTTAGATTGGCTGGAGGAATTTGCATCATCCATAGAAGCGGATGATCTTGATAAAACAATAGACGAATACGCGGAGATACTCCTAAATATAGAAAAGCGCATGGTAGACGAGGAGGTAGCCGAGTTTGCGGCCAACCATTTCAAATTTTTCTTTCAGAGGGTCCATTCTTTAAATATTGAAGAACAAACCAAGTGTAAGCAGCTCGTTATTCACCATTAAACATTGACTGATGAATAGTATTAAATCTTCAAATGTTTTATTCACGTTTCATGCAGGGTTTACCAATGTGGCGTTACTTTTCAGGGAACGGGTCTGCGAGGAATGCAATTATAGCACTCCAACCTTTTACAGGAAAATGAGAGGCATTGACAAGCGTGTGGAGGGTAAGTTGGTACCAGCATTAAGTAACGCTGAAAAGCAAAAAATCCGCGAGATAGCAGAGGAAGTTACCAATAACCTACGTACTTCTGTTTTCGGGGAAACAAGTAAATAAACTCAGGATCTGGACTTAATGACAACGGCGCTTGATTTCTCATGCGCCGTTGTTATTAAGTTCTGAATTATTCCCTCATTAGATTGTCATGATCAAGATTGTAATTTTTGTAAACAGACCATATGTCTCCATCAGGCATTCCTATGTCTCGTATTTTCTGATATTTTGGGGGAACGTCGCTCCATAAGAATGAAATTGAACCCTCATGGTCTGAAACGGCCAATAACTGATGAGATTCATATTCAGTTAATGTTTTCAAAAACCATATTAGCCTTTCCGGCTGCGCCCCATCATCATTTACTATTATGATATCATTGAAAGATGTAATGCTCTCAATTTTCTTACCTCCTAGAGTTTGAATGTGTTCGAGGGTGATAAATCTTTTCATGTTTTGTAGATTATTTTGGTTATGTGAAATATTAAGACAACTATATGGATCATTTTGTTTATGAGGAGTGTTGCTCATTGAACAGAAGGAGTTGTCGCAACTCGATTCCTATTCTCCCATATTTCTTTAATTTTTCTCCCAGCTTCTTCCGGGCTAATACGGATATACTTGTAAAAGTCTTGTAAGCTTTTGTGACCGCTGATTTTCATGATTAACTCTACAGGCGTCCCTGCAAGAAACTCATTAGTACAGAAGGAACGCCGGCAGGTATGAGAGGTTATCCATCCATATTTAGGTTTTATCACCTCAATATCCTGATTGCCCTTCTTATAAGAGAATTTAACCGGTTCGCAAATGCCCGCTAGTCGGCCAATTTCTTTAATATTTACATTGAAATCCGGATTGTTTACGATAGGGACTACCCTTTGAAAGCGATTTATAAGGATCTCATTAGCCGCATCCATTAAAGGAATTACTACCCAGTGGTCTGATTTTTCCTGTTTTTTTCGGAGCATCCCTTCCCGTATATCTTCTGGCTTGATATTGGAAAAGTCTGAAAACCGAAGCCCGGTAAGGCATCCCAAGACAAATAGATCACGATAGGGAAGGAGGGAGGGGAAATCCGATAGGTCAGTATTATATATCTGGTTTATCTCCTTCCATGAAAGGTATATAGCGTCCGAATCCTCATTTAGTATTTTAAAATCCGATAAGTCAATAGGAGGGATGATTTTACGGCGTACCCTATCCCGGACGAATATACGGAGCTGTTTAATGGTTTTGCCTACTGTGGCTGTTTTAAGCCCCTTTGTAACGGTCTTGCGCCTACGCTGGACATATTCAAAGGTCAGGAAATCAACCAGCCCCTCATAGAAATTAAAGTCAAGGCAATTAAAGGTAATAATGGCTTTACGATAGTCCTGATATGCCTGTAGGTGGTCTTTCATGTTTTTATAAACCCGCAACATGCCAGGCGTAACCTTATTGGTCTTGCATCTTATGTAATCATCTATCTGAAAGTAAAAGTTCAGGTTTGTTTCCGGCTGTCTGTCTGCAATCTGGTCTGCCATAGGGGAAAGGGTTTCGGGGTTTAGGTCAGGTTTAAAGGTACTCTTGACGAATGCCAATACATCTATTATTTTCTTTTGGACGGCATGGGAGATAACATCCTCGACTACACGCAACATAGCTTTAAGCCTTTTGTTGAGTGTTTCAGGATCTCCAAATACTTCTGGCAGGTTTGTCGCTATACGGGAGCGTTTCCAATAGGCGGGAGGGATAGCAATTTCTGTGTTTAACAATGTTCTTTTGTCGGAGTTGTAACAATACTGGATAAAAATAAGGCTTGTACCATCGCGCCTAATCTTGCTACTTTTGCATACTAATTTAAGAGGTAACAGCATAACTAGTCTATTTTTTAGTCTATTAAAGTGGGGCCAACCTTAATAAAGTTAAGAAGTAGAAAAGCGATTCGCTGTTGCAGAATGCTTAAAATCAACGTTTTAGAACGTGTTTAAGTAATCTGCGGTAAGACTAGGAAATAGATCGGAAATCCCAAGGGGATCACAACAAGAATATCAAAGACAATTAAAGCCGCATAAATCGTAAGATTTACGCGGCTTTTCTGCTTTTAGGATATTAAGGTAAACTACATCAAACGAACCTGAAAGGATACAGTAATATTTTTTAATTTACTGTATCCAAGATATGATTCATGAAATAGAGAATGTTGAAATTTCTCCTGTCAAGTCGTTTGGATTTAATGAGGATAATTATAAATCGTTTTTTTTGACAGTCGAATCTGACTATAAGATATCAAAAGATATGATTTATGGGAAAGGGAATTTTTGATTATTTCCATCCTGGTAATGTTTTACTTTTCAGCTTCCCGTCCTTATATATACCTTCAACCTGCTTATTACATGGGATATTCAGCTTAAAATGCACATCCCATTCTTTCGGCCAAGTGGGCAGAAGTATATTTTTTTTGTTTTCACATTGTAATAGCATTCGTTGAAGAGCAATCATTGCCACATTTCCATGACATTGATCAGGAGTCCAGTCATAGTTAGGACCCCAAAATGCAGGAAAGCGAAAGTTTTTATCCCAGCTTGAAAAACTTTGTACTACCATATCCTTAGCCTCTTCTGTCAAACCTAGTAATGCCGCCTGAATTGAGTTTTGTTGCCAGCCGCCATTTTCTTTATGTACTCTATGACTAAATGTCTCAAGTGCTACTTGCAAATCAGGCTTTCCAACACCATAGGCGCGATAAGGGAAGACAGCATATAGCTCAGGGTTTTCTGAATTAGCTTTGTTACTATATTCATGAGCCGGTGCCAGCATGGTTTTACCGGCTGTTGTTCGAAGCGGTATGGGAGGCAAATCGCGGATGAGTTTTATCCACATTGTCCTGTTTTTAGATCCGGTTAGATACACGGGAAGTTGCAGCATTTTTTCGGCCACCGTGTGAATCCCCACAATTTCCGGCAGCGGATTAATGGCTGTGTGATAAGTTTCCAATGACATCGCCGGGTTAAAGAAGATCTTCCCGTCATTACCCCTTTTCCAATGTTGATCATAGAATCGGAGAATGTTCGACACGAGAGGTATCAGTGTATCCTTTGCAAATTTAGTTCGCCCGGTAAAAGAATAATAATCGATCATTAACAACGACAGTTCCAACCCGCCTTGCCAATAATAGCGGATGTATGGGTTTTTTGTGTAGCCTTCAGGCTGATTGTCTCTGTCGCAGCCATAGTCACCATCGGCATATGTTCCCCAAAAATTCATCGTTTCCGGAAAAAAGGCTCCGTCATGATGATAATACTGCTTTGTTGCTGCAATGCGTAATGGCAGGGCATCCATATACATTTTGAATAATGGTTGCATCATAGCAAAGTCACCCGAGTAGAGCATGCTCCAATAAAGGAGTCTTGTATTCTGCCACCAATAACAACCACCCCACATGCGAAAGTCGGCATCGAAACCCTTAAATCGATCATCCCGCTTGTAGGTATCCACGGTAAAAATACTTCCGTTAAACTTAATGGGAGAATAACCTCGTCCGGAGCAGGCATTTATGTAGCGTTGTAAAATATATCCCTGAGTAACGGTACGGGCTTTCTGATTTTCAATAGAGTCCTGCGCCGAAATAAAAATAAAAGACTGATCCCAGAAATTATGCCACCATTTTTTGTGTGCAGCAATACGATTTTGTATATCTATTGCCTGTATTGATCTGGCTTGTTTTTGTGTCCCTTGTTCCCAGCCGTCAATGGTACCTGTTTGGGTCAGCGGGAATACCTGGACCTGGAAGCTATTAGCTGCTCCTGTGCTTATCATTGCAGTATCGGATATATTGGTCAACCCTTTGGCAGTTATCATTACACCATAGTTCCGGTGCATAATCGGATCTGTCATCTTATCCTTATACTTGTATAGCGATTGTACCATCAAATTATTTTCAAAAATGGAGGAGGCATTGTGATGTACTGCGAGAATGCGATTGTGTGTTCCGCTAAGAATGCTGTCCGCATCCTGGTATATAGTTTTCAGGCAGTCATTAGATACCTGAGTGGGTCCGATACCCCAGACAGATTTTCCTTCTTCGCCCAGGATGGGGCGTTTTTCTCTTCTCCAGCTTTCATAGGTTACTTTTAACTGAACAGGGGCCTTGCTTTTTATATCGGCCTGGATAACAGGATGATTTGCATCAATCCAAAACCGTATCCTGGTATCACCGTAATTAACAAGTATTTCACCATCCTTAAGATTCAATTCCTGGGAAAATGTTTCTGTATTGAAGCGATTCGGGGTGATAGATATGACAACTTTACCAAGTTTCAGCAGGCGACCTATTTCACTCCACGCATCAGTCTTGGATATATAAAATGCCAGATCGCCATTTGGTTCCACCCACAAGTTAGCACCTATATCTCCATTCCCGATTGGCATAGAACCTTGTGAGTTGATACCTGGCGTATTCCATCGCACATTGTAATCATTTAACGGGTCTCTTTGTGCAGCCAGCGACTGAGGGATGAGCAGGCTGCAGATCAGGATGGATAAGGAAAGTATTTTAAAATTCATTTCAAGAGAAATTATCTTCTTATAGTTAAAGTGTGATTTTTTAGGTCATTACCACCCGGGGATGCCAGAAAAAATTATAAAGAGACTGCCTATATATTATAATGGTGATTATTCATACGAAGGAATTCAACTTGCCATTCTTCACCTGCCTGCCATACGAAAAAAAAGAAGTCGGGTTAAAATTAATGGTTTCATTATCATAATGCTTTCAAATAATTGATTTCTTTTGATGTTATATTGACCTGGGAAAGAAGGTATTTGTTCCGAACCGGATGATCTGCCGATACCATCTGATTAAAATCAGGGGAACAACATGGCCTGATTTTGATAGGTCGGCTCAAATGGTACTTTAAAGCCTTTTCCTCGTGCCATCTCCCAATTTTACTCACCTAACCAGCAAGGCAACACTGGCATATTCCGGTAACCAGTGATATTGTGATGGCGCAGAAACCTTACCTGAAGGCTGATGCTGAGGTAAGGATTTATACTGTGTCGTAACAAGAGGGTGTCTCAAAATTACTTTTGAGACGCCCTCTTTAGTTTTGAGAAAAACGGATTGATTTATCCAGATAATCTGCTAAAAAAAACTTTAAAGTGTTAAAGGTTAAGATTTATCCGTTGTTGTCTAAGAATGCAATTGGCGATCTTGTTTAAAAGTGCATTATTTTATGGTAGCAGTTCCGCCAATTGCTTTAAATTTTTGAGGAAATGGTTCGAGAATTGCCCGGCCGGGATCACAGGAAATTATCAAAGCCTGCGCTTAGAGCGGGCTTTGTTGTTTTAACCTATTTGTTAGTCTATCAAAGCGCGAAATTGCGATTCGTGGGTAGTTGGTTTTATTCGGGTTGACTTGTCAATACTAACCTACGACGTTTTGATTTTAAGTACATGGTAGTTTCTGGTTCTAATTCCTGTGTTAAGATTATTTCATTTGCGACAAAGTGTTCAGCGATAATTAAAACCTGTTATTTTGCAATACCCCTGGTGGCATAATCTTTTATTATCTTTACGTACTTTACCACAAATAGATTTATAGAATGGAAGATATTAATCTTTGGTTAGACCAACCCAAAAAGGGTTAGTCAGAAGTAAAAAATAAAGAGATTTTGTTAAGCAAAATCCTTTTGATGCGCAACCTTGAAATTTTTAAAGGTATTTTATTGTGCCCATCAAGCAAGGCTTTCAATAGCTTATTTTTTAACTTCATAAAGAAAAGATGAATACCATTTTGTGGATAATACAGGGGCTTCTTTCTGCATTTTTTATTATGCCTGGTTATGGAAAAATTTCGGGCAGTAAAGAAAAACATGTCGCAGACGGACATTTGAAATCGAACAGCTCTATAATACCAATCAGAATATTAGGCGTTCTTGAATTATTAGGATGTATCGGTATTATAGTCCCATGGCTATCAGGCATTGCACCAATTTTGACGCCTATGGCAGCAACGGCCTTTTGCTTAATAATGTTGGCAGGCATGTTTGTTCACGCCAAAAAGAAGGAATACAAAATGCTCCCAATGTTGATTATAGTTTTTATCCTATCAGCAGTTGTTGCATATTTTAGGTTCGCAGCTTTAGCATCGCAATAAGATTTATTTTTTGTTGTGCAAGCATTGCATGTAAAACAATAGGCCAGTCTATTTAACAGACTAGCCTATTGTTTTACATGCAATTCTTGCACAACCTGCATTTTTATCTTTCGTTGATGGTCTTGTAATTCTACTCCTTTTCGTTTTCTTACAATTTTGCCGCTCACTGTCATTCTATCTTTGTTTTGTTCAATTATTAAAAACAAAAAGAATGAAACATCTCATTATTTATGCCCATCCTAATGCGGCAAGTTTAAACCATCTACCTAAGCAAACTATTGAAGAAACGCTCCTGTAAATACCAGCATTTTCACAAAACATAATAGTAACAACATGAAAAAGATGATTCTCAGTATTGTATTGCTCATTGCAGCCGTTGCACTTTTAATAACAGGATTGGAGTTATTCACTTCATATAAAGCTTCTGTTACAATTAATACCAATGCCCCCGTTCAAACCACAAAAAAGATTATCATTCATGCATCGCCCGAAAGAATTTGGACAATCATGAGCAGGATAGATCACTGGGCGGAATGGCATAAGGATGTACAGTCACCTAAATTGGAAGGTCCATTTCAGGCAGGCAGTTCATTCGACTGGAAATCGGGTGGATTAACCATCCACTCAACTATTCATACAGCCATTCCCTATACCAGGATCGGTTGGTCGGGTAAAGCATTCGGGGCTTTTGCCATTCACAACTGGTCATTTACGCAAATAGGCGAACGTACGGAAGTTCGTGTTGAAGAAAGTATGGAAGGATGGCTGGTCTCATTAATGCGGGGAAAGTTTCAGCGCGGACTGGAACAATCGCTCGAAACATGGATGAATAATTTAAAAGCGGAAGCAGAAAGACAGGATAGATAATAGATAAGCTCCCGAAGCGGGCAAGGCGGAGAACTATTTTGTATCGACCAGGTAATACTATAGGGTTCACTGGAAGATTTGAAGACCTGCACTAAATGCAGGTCTTCTCTTTTCTCTCTATAAAAATCCTGTTTGGCGACTGGGTTTACCTCGCTTTACAAAGAGCGGAACTATCGTTATGAATTCAGGATTGTTTGCTGAAAAATAAAGTATATCCCTGGTGTCTTCAATATGGAGGCTCACAGTATTTATGCTGCAGCCTCCTTTTATCTTAATTTTTCTATCCTGAATGAATAGCTGATAGTTGTATTCGGCGGTATGGTGTATTGTGGTAATGGCTCAGGCCCACAGCTGGCGTTTCCAACGCCCTGCTGCAGGCAGTCAAGGTTCAGAAAAATCTGAGGCTTCCGGTATTTCTCCAGCTCAAAATCGTGCAATGAGTTTAGAAACAAATCCTCATCTGTCAGATGTAGGGCGGAGAAGCTCAGATGATTTTTTGCTGAGATTTTCAGACCTGTGCCGCTATTGTCTGAAATGGTTACCCATCTTATGTTCTCACGGTTGCCCATACTCTGTGAACGCACGTAATGTTCTGCTTCCATACCTGTTGCGGTGGTTTGATATACTCCCATGAAGGCAGACTGCAACCTGTCCGAATAGTTTTCGTATGGACCGTTACCATAGTAGGAGATGTTTTCCATGCCAGGTGTCAGCGCCGCGCGTAAGCCCAGGCGATGTACTATACTCCTGGCGGCTGGCGTGTTGAAAGTAGCATCTACATCAATTACACCATTGGCGTAGATCTCATAACGAACCAGGTAAGGTACATTAACGGGTGTTTTGGAACCAATGATGGCGCTGGCATTCACCAACACTGTTATGCTCTTCCCGTTGTCGCTGATGCGGGAAGTAAACAGGGCTTTGTTTATTGCAGTAGGGTAGTAGTGCTGATCTACATATTTATCATTATTGAAACTACGATACCAGTTAAACGCAAATCCCTGCTGTTGGTAAATCATCTCTTTTTCAGCATAACGGAGAGAGGTCATGATGCCCGTGGTTGTATCGAAAACAACTTTCAGGCTATCGCTGCTTATTATGAGATTGTTGCCTTGTGTGATGGTCTGAATTTTGGCAGATGTATTCATTTCCGGCGTAGCCAGTGGCTGACGTTCATTCAGTGCAAATTGTTCCTGCGCAACGATATGTCCTGCTTTCGCCCAAACAGCATCATGTTTCAACTGGAAATATAGATTGACGAAATATTCGCTGCCTTTTTCCAGCCTTGTCTTATAAGGTATGGTCAGAACAGTGCGGCTATTTACAGGAGTACCTGGTACTGCCAGATCGCCTGATTCAACTTTCACTCCATCTTTCAGCAGATCCCAGTGGGCAGTAAACTGATCCAGATTAAGGAAGTCGTATTTATTGGTGACCGCTATCTTCGCGGGGTTGGCTGCCAGTAGTTCAGATTTAATATACTGGTAGATTTTTTTTACTTCTATCATTTTGGCGGTAACGCGGCGGTCGGGAGTGGTAAGACCGTTACAGGAGAAATCAAAGTCATTTGGCCTGTCGCCAAAGTCGCCACCGAAGTAGTAATGTTCCCTGGGTCGGCCGCTCATATTGATCCCCTGATCTACCCAGTCCCAGATGCATCCACCTATCATTCGCTGCGATTTATTTTCGATGTAGTCCCAGTATTCGGCCAGGTTACCCATCGCATTGCCCATGGAATGGGCGTATTCGCAGAGAAAATAAGGGCGGGCAGACGGCGCCTGGTCGTAGTTGGACATTCCAGCCAGAGAGGGATACATATGTGAATCCATATCGGCGGCTTCACTTTTTCCTTCGTAGTGAATAGGCCTGCTATCGAGCTTGCGTGCAGTGTTGCAAAGAGAATCGAAGTTTTGCCCGTTTCCGCTTTCGTTGCCCATCGACCAGAAAATCACCGCCGGATGATTTTTATCACGTTGTATCATGCGTACAATTCTGTCGGTGAAGGCAGGAAGCCAGTTGAGGTCATTGCTGATACTCTGGTTGCCGTGACATTCCAGGTCCGCTTCATCCATCACATATAAACCAAAGTAGTCGAACATGGCGTACATCTTTGGGTCGTTAGGATAGTGGCTGGTGCGAATGGTATTGATGTTATATTGTTTCATCATCAGCACATCCTGCATCATGGTTGCCACAGGAACTGCTTTTCCAAATTGAGGATGGATGTCGTGCCGGTTCACGCCTTTGAAAAACACCTGCTCGTTATTGATACAAACGCGTTTGTCTTTTATTTCTATCTTCCTGAATCCAAATTTTGCAGACATTGCTTCCAGCGTATTGCCTTTGTTGTCTTTTAATACCATGATAGCGTCATACAAGGCAGGCGTCTCTGCACTCCAAAGCAGCGGACTGGCCACAGCTGTAGTGAGATCAGCTTCGTGTTCAGCTCCCGGATGTACGTTGGGTATTTGTTGCGACATCACCGCTGCTACTGAGCCATCCGGTTTTAGCAGGGTAACTTCTGCGGTGACAGCCTGCGATGCCTGCTGGCCGTAATTGTGTACGAATACTTTTGCCTGGAAAGTTGCCTGTGTTAGGTCGCTTCCGGGGAAGGCGGCGGTTAGCGTATAGTCGCGCACGTGAGTAGCCGGTGTGGCAAACAGGAAAACATCCCGATGGATGCCACTAAGACGGAACATATCCTGGTCTTCGATATAGCTGCCATCTGTCCACCGGAATACCTGGGCGGCAATGGTGTTGTTCCCAGGCTTCAGGTACCTGGTGATATTAAACTCAGCTACATTATTTGCTCCCTGGCTGTAACCAACTTTGTTACCGTTGATCCAGACGTACAAACCGCTGTAGGCGCCATCGAAATGAACAAATACTTCTTTACCATTCCAGTTGGGGGGCAGTGTAAAATTACGGCGGTAAGAACCTACCGGGTTTGGTTCTTTTTCATTGGTGTAGCCCTTTTGGGGTTGGATGAAAGGCGGATTGTTCTTAAACGGATAGGTAATATTGGTATAGATAGGTGTACCGTATCCATACATTTCCCAGTTAGACGGTACAGGAATTTCTTTCCAGGCAGATACGTCGTAACCTGGTTTGTAGAAGTTAGATGGCCGCTCTGACGGCTGTTTTACCCAATTGAATTTCCAGTTGCCATTAAGGGATAGAAACAGGGAGGAACCCGGTGTTTCCCAGGGATGTTGAAAATAGTTATCAGCCTTCAGGCTTTCAACGTCAGGGAAGGGGATATAGGTAGTATGACCTGGTTCCTTGTTGATCGCGAATATGTTTTCATTCTCCCAGTCATTGACACCCTTTTTAGCCTGTATTTCTTTTGGTGCCTGCATTGAGGTGGCCCTTAAACGCCATGCCTGTGGCTGATCCGGTAGCTGGTAAATCACTGCGCCTTCTTTTTCTGTTCCATCTATGGCCAGGTTCATTTTGCTTACCTTTTGAGTTATCAGGTAATCTCCTGTTCCGAGGATGGTCAGCTTCCATTGCTGATTATCGTTGCCTGGATTTTTATCCCATTGAATAACGGGGTTACCGGTACCATCCTGCCTGTTGTCATTGTCAATTCCCTTATTGTTAAATGGATTGCTGATGAGATAATAACCGTTTGGCAGTGGTGTTAATTGCCATACCTGCCCTTCTGCATTTTTCTTGTCTTTCGCCAGTGTCAGTTGTACCTCATTAGCGTTGTTGTCGTCGTTGTCAAGCACCAGTCCGGCGGGGGTGGAAATTTTATAGAGCCTGGCAGGGTTTACCTGCTGGGCGTTGACGTAAAATGTTGTGCATATACAGCACAACAAGGCAATGAAAAATCTATTAAGCATGGAAAATATTATTGGTTAATATCAGCATACGCTGCCTGTTTATATACGCCGAAAGTATGGATGGCAGGGCTGGCCTGGCCTGCGGTAATTCTTAAACGCACTTTCTTTGCGGTCACCGGCGGAAAACAGATGATCCATTTGTGTCCGATAGTTTGCTTATTAGTGGCGGCTGGAATAGGAGTCCAGGTTTTACCATCGCTGGAGTAGTCTACAGACCATCCGGTAGTGCGTTGGCCCAATTCCAATACTTCCTGTGCCATCAGGCAGTCGAATGTAGCAGGCGCTTTCAGTGTAAAAGTGACAGTGTCTGTAGTGTACCCGTCAGGCGTGGCGTAGTAGCTGCCGGCATTGGCATCCGTCAGGTTGGCCGGCAGGTAATTTTTTCCTCTTGGATGCAAAGAAGAAACGGTACTTCCGGTGAGCAGGTTTACGGCAAACGTATTTTCTATTTTGCGACGCAGTTGCACCAGGTTGGAGGAGTCTACAGAATGGAGCAGCCCGCGTCTGTCCGGCGGAATATTCAGCAGCAATACGCTGTTATGACCTACTGTGTTGCAGTAGATATTCCATAGCTCCGATGGGCTTTTCACTTTATCGTCTTCTTCCTTATGGTAAAACCAGCTGGGACGGATAGATACGTCTGTTTCTGCGGGAATATAGGCATTACCGTTTAACTGGCCTTCGTTGAGTGCCTGAATATGCTGGGATTCATCGCGTATAGAGATAGAATCAATGGTGGCCCAGCAGGGATCACCAGCTTTTCCGGATTCATTTCCCACCCAGCGTACATCTGCAAAACGATAGGAATTCTTGGTGCCAAAAATTACGCACTGGGGCTGTAGTTTCCTGACGGTATCAGCCCAGCGTGTATACAAGGGCGTAGTTAGTTCATCAGCACCGGCGCCGTCCCACCATATTTCCCAGATGGGGCCGTAGTTGCGGAGCAGTTCAGACAATTGCCTGGCGTAATAATCGCTGTAATCGCCGGTGTTGTAAACAGGAGAGAGATGCTGGTGCCTGTCGTGCGGGCCCAGGTACAGTGCGGGTTTTATGCCGAGTGCTTTACAGGCATCTGTATATTCTTTTACGAGGTCGCCGTTACCACCTTTCCATAAACTGTTCTTTACAGAGTAGTCCGTATATGCGCTGGGCCAGTTGCAGAAACCATCGGCATGTTTGGCTACCAATATCCCGCAGGGAATGCCGGCGTTTTTCAGTGTGGTTACCCATTGCCTGCAATCCAGTGCTGTAGGGTTGAAGATGGCGGTGCTTACTTTCCCTTCTCCTTCGTTTACAAAATCTTCGAAGGTGTTTATCCCAAAATGAAAAAATGCGATCATCTCCCAGTTATACCATTCTTTCTGCCGCCCGTTGGGCACCGGGCCGTATGGCTTCGGTGCCCGCTGTGCGGTCGCGATAGAAGTTAGCAATAATAGTGTGGTTAAAATTTTTCCAATACGTTGCATAGTGATCTGATTATCCAGGTATATTTAAAATGCGCCCAATTCAGCAATATTGGTACTGTTGGTTGCGTATACATCCGTTACCGTTACTTTAAAATACCGGCAGGTTTTGTAGGTAGAAAAAAAGAATTTGGTGAATGGTTGTCCTTCCGGATGCGGCAGATTGCTGAACCCTCCATTATCTGTCCAGTTACTTCCATCGTTGCTGATAGCGATTTTGATAGTTTTAGGTTGCCCGTGGCCATCAGTTGCCCAACTGCCTGAAAAATCCCGGTTCATCAGTGCTATGCCATGAAGGGTTTTGATCTCTCCCATGTCTATGGTGATGTCGTGTGGTGGACCGGGCTCACTGCCTGCCCATTTGGATTGCCAGAAAGTGGAAGCGTTATCATCGATGGCACATTTTCCAAGGCCATTTCCTCCGCCTTCTGCAGGTTCTTCTGTTGATACAGCTGTCACTTTCCAGTTGGCACGGTTGTACAATGGAATATTGGCAGCATCTGCAATGCCAGACAATGCGATGTATAATATCTGCTGGTATTTATCAGCAGCTGCACCTGAAACCTGGGTAATCTTTACCGGAAGCAGGTAGGGCTGAAATGATGCCAGTTTATCTTTTGCAGTAATTACAATAGCTATGGAATCGCTGATGCCCTTGCCTTTACTGATCGTTGCTGTTGCAGGTACATTATAGGAGCCTGCAGGCATCGCCAGGTAGTTGGTACCGGAAGCCGTGTTATAGGCGGTAACCAGTGTGGTATCAGCTACAAGGCTCACTGATATGTCGTTTGCAGCCGTGAGGTGGCTGTTGGTAGCGTAGTCGGCGCCGGTAAGGCTTACTACGAATTTCAGTTCATATGGCTGATCTGTAATAGATATGATTTGTGACAATGTTTTATTGGCAGCCGGCATATATACCGTTTCGCTATGCTCTTTGCGGCAGGCAGTAGTTGCGGCAACAATCAGCGCTATTTTTATATATCTGTGAATGATGTGCATAATTTCAGAATGAGTGGTGAAGCATGAGATTAATAGCCTGGATTCTGACCATTCAACCAGCCATCTGTTCCGCTTTGTTTGCCAATGGCAGGATTCTGATCAATAACTGCCTGCGGAACAGGCATCAGGTACATCTTGGGCAGGAACAGCCGGTTACGGATGATGGTAGGGGTATACTTTAGTGTATTGTTGGCCTCAGTGGTGATTAGCATCCCTATCTCGGGCCGGTTGAGTACACCTGGTGTCCCATCTGGTTGTTTTTCTGCTATCTTCCATCTTATTACATCCCACCAGCGTTTGTCTTCAAAACATAGTTCCACCCTGCGTTCCCGGCGAATGATTTCTCTCAGCTGATCTTTTGAAACACTACCGTATGTTGCTTCTATTGAAGGCGTGTTGCCCCTGGCCCTGATTTTATTGATGGTGCTCAGTACTTCTGCTGTAGGGCCGCTGGCTTCATTTTCAGCTTCTGCAAAGCTGAGCAATACTTCTGCATAGCGGAAGAACATATAGTTCTGGTAGGCGATGCCGGTGAAGTTGTCGCTCGGATTCCTTGATTCATCCAGGCGTTTGCGTGCATAGTAACCTGTGTGCGTATTATCGCTGCTATAGCCCAGATCAATGGCGTTATTGCCGCCAACGCGGGTGGTTACTGCATAGCCTTTCCAGATGGCGCTATCGTAGATGATGGTTTTATAAAAACGATCTTCCCTGTTTAGATAAGGGTGGGAGGGATCGTAACCGGAATTGGCATCCGTGATAGCTTTACCATTGGCCATCGCAAATGCATCTACCAGTTCCTGTGTGGGTTGAAAATTGCCCCATGCCACCTGGGCTCCGTTGGCGTTACGTACAGGACCTTGTTTTCCCTCGATTGGAGATCCTTTCTGAGGGCCATACTGGCGTGCAAAAATAGATTCACTGCTATTGTTACCTTTTTCGAGGAAGAGATTGATGTAGTCGGGATAAAGGTCATATACGCCCAGTGCTATTACCGCTTTATTAGTGGCAGCGGCCTGTTTCCACAGGCTTACGTCTCCTGCGGGGTTACGCAGCGGGCTGGCTTCATATAATTCACACCAGCCTTTAAGCGTAAGGGCAGCGCCTTTGGTAGGGCGTCCGTAGTCTTTCGGGTCAACTTTCAGCGGCAGCACTTTCGCGATGGTATCCAGTTCGCTGGTGATAAATTTGAACGTTTCTTTCTCACTGGCTCTTGGCTTGTATATATCATCGCCCTGGGTGAGGTTGTCCAGCGGAACGGTGATAATCGGAAGTCCGCCATATGCTGCCCACAGCCAGTGATAATACAGCACGCGCAGGAACCGCGCTTCTGCTACCCTTTGCGTTTTATAATCGTTGGGCAGGGCAGAGGCGGAAACCTTTGTAATGAAGAGATTGCATTTGCGTATGTTCTTGAAATTTGATTCCCATTTCCACATATCCCAGGGACCAACGGGGATGTTGGTAGGTGTAATCTGGGCCGTTGCAATCCTTGAATAACCGGACATCCATAGTACGCCCACATCGGAGTTGTCTGTGTACTGGTCCAGGTGTTCCGTTTCAGCATTGATATTAGGCAGTTGATTATAGATGTCGTTCAGAAACAGGTCGGCATTGGAAGCAGATGCCCACATGGTTTCATCGGAAACAAAATTGGTGGCCGGCACTTCCAGGTAGTCTTTTTTGCATGCGGTGAAGACGGATGCCAGTAAAGCCATACAACCTATATAGATCTTTATTTTCTTCATGATGATTTTACTTTCGGTTGTGATTAAAAGGTGACATTCAGTCCAAATGAGTAGGTGCGTTGCTGGAAGTAATATTGACCGTTGGAAGATCTGGCTTCCGGGTCCAGCGACTCCTTCATATGCGGGGTCCATGTCCACAGGTTCTGACCGGCCATATATACCCGCAGGCGCTGCATACGGATGTTGCGGCTGATGGATGTTGGCAGCGTGTATCCCAGTTCCATACTTCTCAGGCGGAGATAGTCTGCCTTGCGTAACCACAGCGACGACCATTTGGCATTATAATCCGGCTGCTGCATATATACTCTTGGGTAAAGTGCATCGGTGTTAGCAGGGGTCCAGTGTTCAGCGTAGGTAAGTGCCGTGGCAGAGCCCTGCTGGTCGAAAGGTGTTACCAGGCTGCCGCCAACCGGCAAAGTGATTTGTGCTGCGCCCTGTAACAGGAAGTTAAGATCAATCCCTTTCCAGGAGAGGGATGGAGCCAGGCCATAAATAATTTGTGGACTGCCATTGGGGCGGCCGATCACGGTTTCGTCGTTATCATCAATGATGCCGTCTGGTTTGCCGTTTGGCCCGCTGATATCACGGTATTTCACATCGCCTGGTTGTACCGGTGCGTCAGGTACAGATGCTATACCTGGTTTCAGTTTCCCATCCGGCGTAAAGTCGTCTGGTGTAAAGAATCCCAGCGATTGTAGTCCGAACTGGGTGCCATTTGCCCTGCCGGTGCGGCGTCTGTTAGGATTGTTATAGGTAGATGAGGTTTCAAAAACCTGTAGTAATTTATTTTGAGCGTAGGTGAAATTACCGGTTACGTCTATACGAAGACCATTCCCAAAAGTATGAGAAGTTCCGATAGAGAGATCAATACCCTTGTTACTCATCACGCCTGCATTTATCTGGGGCAGTGATATACCGTATTCCACCGGCACCACTACGGTGGGGTTTACGAGCATGTCTGAACGCTTTTCGTAGAAGTAGTCTGCCTGGATAGTGAGGAGCCCATTCCAGATGGACGCGTCGATCCCAACATCAAATTTCCTGGCGCGTTCCCAGGTGATGTCTTTGTTAGGTTGACTGTTTTCGTATGCGCCTGTGGTGGGTGAGCCATTAAAAATGGCTGCGTTGCCGTAGGTGCCGTAGCCTGCAAGATATTGATAGGCACTGCCTGCAAGGTTACCTGATTCTCCATACGATGCCCTTATCTTCAGCAGGTCCACCTGAGGCAGGGCTTTGGAGAAGAACTCTTCCTGCGCAAGGTTCCAGCCTACCGATGCTGATGGGAAGAATCCATATTTGTGGCCGGGTGCAAAATAATAGTGTCCGTCGTAGCGGCCGGCCAGTTCTGCAAAGTATTTTTGTTTGAAATTATAGCCCAGGCGGTATACATATCCTACCTGTGCATTCTTCCATGATGAGCCGCCGTTGGTCATCTGCCCGGCGCCTACGCCTCCCTGGTCAAGTTCATCAATGTCGATAGGGAAGTAGGTGCGCTGTGCATTCATCGTCCAGTTTTTGCCATTTCGCGCTTCTGCTACTGCAAGAAAAGTGACGTCATGCGCACCGAAGGTATTGTGATAATTCAGGTATCCCTGGTAAGTGAATGCTTTACCCTGCCCGGTATTCTGACTGAGCTGAGGTTGGGAGAATTCACTGTATACCGGATTGTATTTTACAGGATCAGCAGAGAAATCGGGAGTATAGGAGAGTACCGGTGTTTGCCATACTTTGGTGAATGTATTATTCGGATCATAGCTGGCTACTCCTTTTATGCTTAGTCCTTTTATAAATGGCAGCTGTTGCTCTATGGAGAAGGTAGTATACAGCTGGGTGTTTTCATTGAATGCGTAGCCACTGTGATCGATGTAGCCCACGAGTGAACGGCCGATATAGCTGCCCCACAGTCCATTGGAATAGTAGATAGCAGACGTAGGAGGTGTTCTGAAAGCCTGGTACATAATGCCTCCTCCGGCAGATGCGTAGCCATCGCCGTCCATTTTCCCGGCATAGTGATAGTCTGCTACATAACCCATCAGCGAAAGCGATACGTCTGTAGTAGGTGTCGCTTTTACATCAATCCTGGAGGTGACATTATATTTTTTCATCCAGGTAGAGTTAAACTGTCCTTGTTGCGAGGTGTAGCCCAGCGCGGTATAATACCGTACCCGTTCTCCGCCGCCGCTGAGTTCCAGGTTGTGATAGGTAAGCAATGCATTTTTGCGCAGCACGTCCCTGATACCGTTGCTGTTGGGATATTTGTCTGGGTTGGCATCGGCAGCGCCGTCAACCGTTTTTTTGTATTGTGCTATCTGTTCTGCGGTGAAGGGCAGGGTAGGAAGGCCGCTGTTTTTCGCGGCTTCATTCTGGAATAGCGCAAACTGATAAGCGTTCACCATTTTGGGTACCCTGGTAGGGTTCTGAAAGCCAACATAACCATTGTAGGTAAGTGTTGGGATGCCGGCCTTCCCTTTTTTGGTGGTTACCAGTATTACGCCGTTGGCGCCACCCAGGCCATAGGGAGCAACAGCAGCTGCATCTTTCAGCACGGATATATTGTCGATGGAAGCGGGATCAAGCTGAGAAAAAGAGCGGGGTATTCCGTCCACTATCAGTAATGGACCGGCATTGCCGGTGGTAGAGGTACCTCTGATCCGGAGGGTAGATCCGTCCTGGCCCGGTTCACCGCTGCCCTGATTAGCAATCACACCGGCTACACGGCCTACGATGCTGTTGGAAAGATCTGCTACAGGCTTGAGCGCCACATCCCTGCCTTTCATGGTGGATACAGCAGCGGTTAGCTCTGTACGTTTCTGCGTACCATAACCTACTACCACTACCTCGTTCAGCGCAGTATTCATTTCCTTTAGCACGACCGTGATCTGTTGACTGCCTGGCACTTCCACTTCCTGCGGATGGTATCCCACACAGCTGATCATCAGGGTAACAGTTTGCTGAGTACTCCGGAGCCTGAACTTACCGTCAGCATCAGTAGTTGCGCCGGTAGTGGTACCCTTGATAACAATGTTAGCGGCTACTACCGGTTTGCCGGCAGCATCCACCACGGTTCCTGTAATCTCAATCGCCTGCTGGTATTGATTGCCCGCAGGAGGTGAGGCTGGTTTGATAACGATCGTTTTTTCAACAATGTTAAAAGTGAATGGAAACCCTGCCAGGCAGCGTTTTAATGCTTCCTCAACAGGAACATCCTTTATTTCTACATTGACTGCGGGTACATTGTTAATCAGGTCGTCACGGAAAAAGAGCTGATAGCCAGTCTGGCGGCGTATCTCCTTAAATACTTCTCCCAGCGGCATATTTTTGCCGGATAAAGTAACTTTCTGTGCCATGGTGGCGGCACTAACGTGAAGACAAACAACTACCATCAGAAAAATAGTCGCCTTCATAATGCGAATTAGTTTTAGTTGATATTGCCTTCGTATACAGGCATGACTTTTCCTGGAAAAATTTTCCATATTTTTGAGAAGTTTGGATGAGACAATTACAAAGCCTACCAGCTTTTGTGGCTTGATTCAAACGTTTTGCCGGGAACGCTGCAATCGTTTCCGGCTTTTTTGTGTATAGGTGTGCGTTGCGGAACTATGTGATTCCAATTTTCATAACGAGTGCTGTTTTGGTTTTAATTGTGTTAGTAAAAAGAAAGATACGATAACGTGTTATTCTACGACGATGGTGTTGTTGTTGATTTCAAATGATACGCCTGAAGCCCTGAGAATATTCAGTACCTGTGAAATATTGTTATTTCTTCCGATTACGCCGGCGTATTTTCCTTCTGGTATTTTACCTTTATAGATAACGGATACATCGTACCAGCGTGCAATCTGACGCATGACGGTTGCAAAGTCACAGGCTTTAAATATAAACAGGTCGTTTTTCCATGCCATGGCCTCTTCAATATCTGCCGTGCCGATGGATAGCTGTCCCTGCTTATCTGCTATGGCGTGCTGGCCAGCCTTCAGAATACCGGATTGTGCGCCCCGGGATACTTTTACCGCACCTTCCAGCAAGGTGGTATTGATGGTGGCCTCATCATCATAGGCCATTACGTTGAAGTGTGTACCCAGCACCTGTACATCCATGTCTTTTACTTTTACATGGAAAGCCTGCGTTGCCTGTTGAGCGATTTCAAAATAAGCTTCTCCCGTTAAGGTAACTTCCCTGGTATTGCCCTGGAAGGCAGTGGGGAACCGCAGGGAGGATGCAGCATTGATCCACACTTTACTGCCGTCGGGCAATGTTAGCCGGTACTTGCCGCCTTTAGGAGTGGTAAGTGTATTATAAGTGACCTGCTGCTCAGCGGGACTGAAAACGATTTCATTTTGCTGTTTGCTAAAACCATAGGCGGTTGCGTTGCTATCCTGCAGGCTGTCCAGGTCCAGTTGGATGCCGCCCTGTAAAGTGAGTATAGCCCGATCTTTCCCCGGCGAAATGTCATGATGCTGTGCCGCCGCTACTACGGAAGGAGTGGATGTATGGTTTTGCCGTGGATAAAACACAAGGGTAGCAATAATGCCTGCCACAACAGCTGCAGCCGCCCAGTGCCAGGTGCGCAAACGGCGCGCTACTGGTGACTGCCGGGAGGCTGTCTTCGCAGTGATGTTCGCAAACAGTGCTGACTTTTTTGCATCTGACCATATCTGGCCGTCCGGGACAAAATTATTCCAAAGGTTATCCAACAATTGGTGCATGGACTCATCGTTGCCGTCCTGGCTGATCAGCTGCATCAATTCGTTCACCTCCTGGTCGGAGGCTGTTCCCTGAAAGTAGGCTTCCAGTAAATATTTTATTCTTTCACCGGGCATAATTTAGTTTTGGTTTGATGCACATCGTTCAGCGTTGAAGATATGCTTCTGTTTATTCAGACAACCGGAAGTAAGAAAAGGAGTAATGGAGGGTAAAATTTTTTTAAAAAAAGAAGAATAATAGCAGCAGGAGTATCTCAAAGCCCTGCCTGGCCTGGTCTTTAATAAAGCGAAGTGCCAGGCTGAAGTGTTTTTTTACCGTAGCGGTGGAGATCTTCAACTGACGGGCAATTTCTTCATTTTTCATTCCGTTCCGGCGTTTCAGCAGGTAGATCATTTTCTGCTGAGGGGGGAGTTTTTCAATTGTCCGTTCAAGTGCGGCATAAATATCGGGTTCGCTGTCCTGGCGGCTGTCGTGAATTTCCGGATGATGGGAATATTGCCAGTCCTGGTGGTGCTGAAGTTCACGGGCCGCTTTTTTCAGGTGGTTAAATACGAGGTTCCGGGCTATAACATAGGCCCAGGCATCGAAATTATTAACAGCAGGCAATTCCGCCCTGTGAAGCCATACCTTTACGAATACATCCTGTACCAATTCCTCTGTGATACTGTGCGACCTGGTAAGGCGTAATATAAATGATGCCAGTTTATTATAATGAGCTTCGAACAGTTGTTTGAATGCCTCTTCGCTGGAAGCGGCTACGCTCTCCAGGACTTCCTTTTCATTATAATGGCTGGTATCATTCGGCATGCTTCGGTCGTTTTGTAAGTACGGATAAACGATCGTATGTTAATTGAATATCTGTGTAAATAGTTGTGGAAATTTTACGCAAAATAGAAAAAAATAAGGATACCTGCATGCTGCAGTTGAATGGTGGTAATCATAACATCGGAATTTAAAATTTACCCGCCAAGGGGACTTCTCCGTTGCAAGGACTAAAATCGGGGGCTTCTCATCACCCACTTTGTTATTACGAATGTTTATATGCTGCTTATGGTTAGAGTTTTAGTGTATTGCATTAGTTGGGAAATGGGGTAAGGAATATTTATTATCGAAACAGGATTAAACTCCCTTACAGGCTGTTGATTTTACTATAAAGGGTAAGTGTGCTTTAATATTTCATTATTATTATTCCCCACTATAACGGCTATACGTAATTAAGTTCGCATTGCGGTTAGCGGAAAGTGGCCGGCATCTCAGGCACAAGACTACATGGACTTTTAAATGTATTCGGTGTGCTTACTTCCTCCGCCGTCTTAAAAGAATATTACGAAAGAAAGCTTGCTTAAATACTTTACGCAATTCCTTAAAAGTGACAAACTGCCATTCGAATAATTCACTTTTAAAAAATAAAGGAAGAATGCTTTTTTCTTCTGTATATCTTAACAGTGAAAACCATTTTTTGTAGAGTATTTCATTGAATATATGGACAGTATAATTCCTGGAGGTGGCATTACCTTTTTTTAAGGCCTCAAAAACCTGTAGGAATTCTTTTGAGCTTCTGGATGAAAGCCGATAACTGAAGTAGTCATGATGAATCCGGATTAAATTTTCATTTCTGGGAATACCCAGGTTTGTATGGATGTTTTCGATGATCCGGAGTTCTGCATTGATTATTTTCTCACGCTGAACCTTTGAAATGTTATTGTTGTGAAGGCGGTAAGCGACGAGGACCTCCTTAAGGTTTGCTACCGGATGACGTAAAGCAATTCTGTAAGAAAGTTCATAATCCTCTGCAGGAGAAAAGTCTCTATAGCCACCTGCCTCAAGCATGGCTGATCTTTTGATTATTAAGCTCGAATTGATAAAGGTATTGTGAAATACCAATTCAGGAGATATATTCTTATCTCCGGCTATCACATTTAAGTTTCCTGTCTCTTTGCCGGATTCATCAATCGTGATGGCTTGTCCGCCACATAAGGCGATGTCAGGATTCGAATCCAGGAAACTGATTTGTGCTTTAAGGCGATCAGGCATGGCTATATCATCACAATCCAGAATGGCAATGTATTGTCCTTTAGCCTCTTCAATCCCACGGTTACGGGTGAAAGTAAGACCTTTATTACCATCGTTGTGAACCAAACGAATCCGGGGATCCGTAAATTTACGAATGATCTCAAGCGTACGATCCGTAGAGCCGTCATTAATAATCAGCAACTCAAAATTAGTAAAGCTTTGGTCGAGGACACTTTGTATGGCCTTTTCAATATAAGCTTCACCGTTATAGGCAGGCATAAAAACAGTTACTAAGGGAGTATTTATATTTTTATCCATGTGGATGATATTATTGAATTTCCTGGAGAATAAGTCAGCAAGTGCGTAATATTAAGATACGCTATTATGTACGGCTTTTATCTACGTAAAATGAGAGCGCTACTTTACCGGATGAGCAAAACATGAAGAAGATATCATCCAACGATATAGTCAAAAATCCCTATGCTGTGGAGTTTTTAGGTGTAGAGTGGCCAACCGTATATTCGGAAAGTGAAATTGAATCCTTCCTTTGTTATTACAAAATGCGTATGAAGTCATATCCAGGTGTAGTATACAAAATTGATAGTACAGTGATGATAATGATTATAATTATAATAATCTTATCTATCGCCCAAATTTACAGTTAATCGGTGAATTTTTATGAATCATATGGTGCGGTATGTTTTAATGCTGAAGATTTAAAGTTCTCAACAAGGAAGTTTAATCCTACGTCTTTGCAGATACGGTTGTATCAACCCACTTTAGGGAAAAAGCCTTAGTTTTACGGCCTTATTTAAAAAACGACCAGAAACACATGAAAAGGATACTCTATTTTTTTCCATTAAATCCAGTTGAAAAAAAGGGGGGAAGTCAGACCCGTGCTTTGCACCTGCTGAAGTATTTTAAAGCACGGAACATGAAGGTGGACTTTATTACGAAGTCCGTTTGGGGCAAATACACGCCGGAAAGCGTGAAAGCCTTTGAAGACAGCGGTTTGGCGGAAAATATATGGGTCCTGGATCGTAAACCTGTGAAAGGCAACCCGGTAAAATATTTCTTCACCTATAAGTTGTGGCATATCCTGTATGAGCGGAAATTGAAGCATGTACCCGGATCTTTTCCTAACCATACCACGCTGAACCTGCGCCGGCAATTTGATGCTATCCTGCGCCGGCAGAAATATGACTATATCATTATCAGCTACGCTTACTGGGCGGATTTTATCCGGGATAATCCATTGGTAGGAGATGCGATGACCATCATCGATACGCATGATCTGCTGGCTTCTCAGCACCAGCATGATGCTGGTTTTGATAAAGGAGCCGCGCTGGGCGATGAGCTGCGCCGGGTAGGACAGTTTAAACAGGTATGGGCTATTTCACCGGAAGAGACTTATTTCTTCGGACAATTCCTGAAGGAAAAAGTAAAACACATTCCGATGATCATGACAGGGCCCGGGCAGGTGAAAGAGTCTACACATAAAGACTTTGACCTTGTGTATGTAGCATCGGACAACCCACATAATCTCCGTTCTGCCGCCTGGTTTTTTAAAGAAGTATATCCCTTGTTGCCTGCTGATATTAAAATCTGTGTGGTGGGAGTTATTACGGCGCATATCAGCAAAGATTATCCCAATGTTACGCTGGTGCCATTTGCCGATAACCTGGATGACTATTACCGCCGGTCGCGGGTGGCGCTTTGCCCAATGCTGACGGGTACAGGTGTGAAGGTAAAAGTGGTGGAGGCGATGTCGCACGGCTTACCGGTGATTTGTTCAGAACGCGGCCTGGATGGCCTGCCGAATAAAACTAATAATGGCTGCCTTTTAGCCAATGACCCGCAAACTTTTGCGGCGAATATAAAGCAGGTATTGTCGGATAAAGAATTGTATGAATTGTTGAGCCGCCAGGGACAGACCTATTTTCAAGAACACTTTTCCGTAGAAAGCGGGTATCAGAAACTGGATAAAGCAATGGGAATTACACGCTAAAAGCAAATACATGAAACCGAAGAAAGCATGGTTAATATCGTTTAATGGGAAATCTTATGCTGGTGGCGTGGAGCGGGTTGTGTATTACCTGGATGAATATTTGCATAGCCGTGGCATTGAAACAAAGTTGATCGATGAGGAGTATCTCATTCATCATACCTTGTTTGGCCGGTTGTTTAACCAGCTATTCCGGTACCGGCATTTTAAGAAACGTAAAATGATTTACCTGGCACGTTATACTTCTGCTTTGCTTTGGCTGACACGCAAGCAGGGCCGGGTAGTGATTTCCCAGGGGGAGTCAGTGCCTTTTTTCCCGGCAGATGTGGCTTTTCTGCATGGCAGTTATCACTGTATGGAAGTCGCTTACGGGAGAACAGCACCAGGACTGAGCCGTATGGCAGCCCTTCAGCAGCGGGCCTGCAAAATGGCTAAATTGGTAGTGGCCGTAGCGGCACAGGTAAAAGAAGACCTGGTCAACTACTACCATACAGCGGCCGATAAGATAGTGGTATTGAACAATTGTGTGGACACGACTAAGTTTCACCCATTCGGAAAGAAGGACACCACGAGACGCACCCTCTTATTTGTAGGCAGGATGGAAGGGCCCAAGGGAATGGATGTGTTGCTGAAGCTGGCGCCGGTCATTGAACAGTCGGCGGAGTGGCAACTGCTGATTGCCTGTAATCACTCTCCTAATAGTGCTGCTTTTAAAGGGCTGGCGCATACCACGGTAAAAGAAGGTTTGCTAATCGATAACATTGGTCCCGAAGCCTATGGACTGGCCGATATGCTCATATTACCTTCCAGATTTGAAGGGTTTGAACTGGTGGTGATTGAAGCATTGGCTGCTGGCATACCCGTAATTGGTAACCCCGTAGGTGCCATACAGGAATTGAGCAAACGGCCTTTCCCGGGAGTGTATTTATTACGGGAAAAAGACCGCGAGACTCCGGATACGGGCACGCTGGCTTACTTCGACGATATATTAGGTACCTTTAGGTCAACCATAGATCCGGAAACACTGCATCGGAAGGTGGCAGCTGAATTTGGCATTGAAAGATATTTTGAACAGCTGGACACTATTTTGGGGCCATTGTTCTTTCGTACCAACGAAAAAAACGGTGCGCCATCGGAGCGCTGACACGGCTGATGGCAGCGCCGATATTTAAAGCAACAATTCGTTTACGGTAAGCCCTGTACAGTCGTTTGCGGTCCATCGTAAGATCGTGACGGTGTTGTTGCAGCTGTGCCATAAATATCTGCCAGGCAGCGGCCTGTGATGGTCTGTCTGTTACATAGATGTCCATATAACCACCATATTGCAGTATCCTGGCGTTATGGTATGCATAGTAATAATGACGATATTTCTCAAAGATGTTTTTTGACAGCAGAAATTGTTTCATTAATGCATCAGCACTATAAAAGCTGGCAATCTTGCGGTCATTGATGGGAGCCGAAGTAACGGACTGCTGGGCCGCATCTTTTTCCTGGATAAAATAAGCGTAAAAGGTATCTGCCAGGCAATGAATATGACTGGCAGCATATACTGCCTCCAGGAAAAAAGGGGAGTCTTCAAAAGTGGCCTGGCGGAACCGGAGCTGGTGGTCTTCAATGAGAGACCGCAGATACAATTTTCCCCAGGTAGAAGTGTTCAGCTTATCTTTCCGGTGGGTGGCTTCGCTAAAAAAGCTAATAATGTAATCACTGCTGTTAAAGCTGGCAGGCTCATATATCCACGGCTCTGCCTCTACCAATGTGTCCCCCCGCTGATAAACTTTCCTGAAACCAAAACAAACTATATCTGCAGCATGCGCCTGGGCAGCTTCCACACACCGGGCTACAGTTTCCGGGTCTATCCAGTCATCACCATCCACAAAGAGCACATAGTCGCCCTGTGCGTGGTCCAGTCCTGTGTTCCTGGCTGGACCAGGACCAGCGTTGTCCCGGGAAATAATTTTTATCTGCGGATGTTCCTGCCAGGATTGTAATACTTCCAGTGAACGATCGGTAGAACCGTCATTAATAAATATCAGTTCAAGCCGGGTATATGTTTGCTGTAAGAGTGCTGCTATGCAGCGTGGCAGGTAAGGAGCCAGGTTGTATACAGGAACGATAATAGTGACTAACGGATGCTGCATTATATTTTTTAGTATATAATTAATAAGGTTAAAAGGATGATAAACAGGATCAGTTTAATAATCCTCCACCGATTTAGCCCGCAAATGATAGTTGAACTGCCAGCCTTCGGGGTTAGATAACCGGGCCAACGGCAGTAAAACACGCCCATCCGGGCAAAATGCAGGTATAAGGATATTTATAGAATGTGATGCTGCTAACATAAGGTGCGAAGATAATAATAATATACTACCGTCTAATCTTTCTTCCATACCACTTTCGCTATAGCAGCGCCCCCATTGGTAGGCGTAGTCACCGTATACGTAAGCAGGTTATTCTCCAGTGAATACGTACGCACCTGTGTTATCCCTTCCCAATTTGGATAAAAAGCATGTTGAACATGGAATTCAATTACCTGTTTACTTTCATCAACGGTATAGGTGCCAAAATGAGAATTGTTTCCACGTACCAACGCTGCATTTTCTTCCGCTGTGGCTTTATCTTTATCATTGGCCAATACCTTACTTCGATTGGCTTTTAATATCTGAATTGCGTAGCTGCCTGTATTGGTAAAAATGAGCATGCCAACAGGATGTTCGCCATAAGGCGAAATTTTACTGCCATCAGTATGTATATTTTCAACCGAGACCAGCGACCAGGTGCCCCATAACTGCTGCGGGATATGGTCTTGTCCTCGTGCAAAAGAAAGGGACATCGTAAGGAGGAGCGTTGCTATATATTTCATGCTGAATTATTGTTGATGATAACCTACTCTTATAATTTCTCCATTCACCGGGGTGGTAAGGCAGCGTTTATAGGCTGCTATTAAGTCTGCTTCGTTAATATCTGACGCTTTCGAAGGACTGATCACATTCAGTCTTATTCCCCGGGGCATTTCCTGTGCGGCAGCCATCACAAAGCTATTGATGGCTCCGTTGACAAACGCCTTGCCTGATGAGCCTTTGGCAGGAAGCTCACCCATTTTTCCGGATATCAGTGTAATTGAACCATTATCATTCAAATGCTTTATGCCGGAAAGTACCAGGTGAATCTGTGGCCATAACTTTTGCTGTATACCTACCATGAAGGAGGCTTTATTGATTTCCGACAGGTGAGTGGTCATACTATCGCCCGCAGTACAAATGATAGCATCAATAGGAGATACCTGTTTGAATAAATTTTCTACAGCGGTGTCTTCGGAGATATCAAACGTAAGCGCCCCGGTGTTTCTTCCTACGGTGATAACGTCATGCCCATGCAGCGCCGCTGTCATCATTTTGCCAATGGTGCCGCCAGCACCGATCATTAAAATTTTCATTTGATTCAAATTTGTATTGGCAAAAATATACAAGGTAGATACTGTATTTGTTGTACATTATTGCGCTTATTTTGTATTTTTATAACATGGGAAGAGGGACTTTACACCAGCAGTATGATATCGAATGGAAGGAATTACAGCATTTCGAAAAGCCGCTTAAACGCAATAATTTCTTTGAGCTGATCTACGTGATGGAGGGGACTGGCGTGCAGTTTGTCAATAACCACCAGTTTAATTACCGGAAAGGGAATTTATTTTTATTAACTCCGAAGGATAGCTACTCCTTTGATATTGATCAAAAAACCAGTTTCTTTTTTTTGCGATTTAATGAATCATATATCAGGGAGAAATCAGGCAAGGATCAGGATACGGTGACACACGTAGCGTACATTATACAAAATGCCAGCCATAGGCCGGGTTGTATCTTAAAAAATAAAACTGATAAGCCGCTGATCCTTTCGCTGGTAAACGCCATCCTTGATGAACAAACGAAACAACAGATCTATTATACCCGCATTTCAGAACAGATTATCAGCACCATCATCACTGTTGTGGCCAGGAATATTGCATTAAAACTGCCGAAAAATATAAAGGAAGATACTGGTGAGCCTATTTTAGAGATATTGAATTATATACAGCTAAATATTTTTGAACCCGGGAAACTTAAAACTGAAAATCTAAGCCGTCATTTTAATATTTCAAACAATTATCTCGGCAGGTATTTCAAAAAGCAAACCGGCGAAACATTACAGAGTTATATTACACATTATAAAATCAGGTTAGTAGAAACCAGGTTGCTGCATAGTGATATGCGCATGAGTGAAATTGCCTATGAGCTGGGGTTTACGGACGAGAGTCATTTAAACCGTATTTTTAAGAAGTATCATAAAATAAGTCCTACGGTGTTTAAGAAAGCCGGGAAGAAAGTATAACCTGGTACAAAAGTGTGTGAAGTAGTAATTCATCCTTGAAATGGCAGTGTAAAATAAAAACAGCCGTTGCAGACAATCGTCTGCAACGGCTGTTTTTATTAATGAGGTATACTGCTACCAGCCCGGGTTCTGTGACAAATTACCGGATGGATACAAAGCTATTTGTCCGCTTGGTATCGGCTGGAAATAATTTTTAGGATCGATGAAAGTACGTTGGGCAGTAGCAGCGGTATAAGGTATAATATAGCCGTCTGCATCCCGTTTTACGGCGCCGTTGTCGGGAACTTTTGCGCCACGCCAGATATCTTTGTTGCTGGTATTCATGTAGCTGCCTTTGGCCCAGCGCATCAGGTCCTGGAAGCGGAAACCATCGAATAATAGTTCGGTTCTTCTTTCTCTCCTGATTTCCCAGATGAGCGAAGGTACGGTGGCATCTTTGGCAGGGTCTGTATAGGCGGCGCCGTTTACAGCCACCTGTTGTGCGCCTTTGTATTGAAGGGCAGGGATGGCAGCGCGGACGCGGAGCAGGTTAACAGACTTATCGAGATCCGCTTGTGAAAAGCTATATTGACCGAGATCATCCAGCTCTGCTGTGGCTTCGGCGTAGTTTAACAATATTTCAGCCAGCCAGAAGATAGGCGCGTCCGTATCGTTGTAAGGCGCCAGTATGTTGGCAACGGCGGGTTGCAGGAACTTTGCAGGGCGATAGCCGGTACTGCTACTGCGGCCATTAACCAGGTTGCCGTTGTAGCACAGGATGGTATCGATGGATTGCAGCAGTCGTTTGTCCCTGTTCGCGCGGGTATTGGCCAGGTTATCGTCGCCTTTGTAAAGCGGGGATAACTTAATGGGTAATCCATCTGAACAGAGGAATGCGTCAATAGCGGATTTGCTGGGCCCTGCCATGGGGGTACTGCTGGTAAGATACCCGATCAGCGAGTGGGTAAGATATCCCGGGAGATATTTTTTATAAAGCAGTACTTCCTTATTACCGGCAAGGTCCACCGAATTATAGGTGGTGACGTAATCGGCATTGAGCACAGCTCCGCTTGCCATTACTTTTTCGCTGGCATCTTTTGAAGCCAGTAGAAATTTGGCAGCGCCGGGAAGTTGCGGGGTATTGTGATATTTGCGCCAGGTTCCTTCGTAGAGGCATATACGTGATTTAAGTGCCAGGGCAACATTCCGGTTAATGGTGTTGTCCAGGTCTTTTATACGGATATTGGTAGTAGCAAAATCAAGGTCCGCCAGTACACTATCCATTACCACCGTGCGGGGATCGCGTGATTTATAGATATAGCCGGTATCGCTGATATCCGTGGATCTTCCTATCCAGGGTACATCTCCATAATCTTTTACCCGGTTAAAATAGATGAGGGCGCGGAAAAAACGTGCAATGCCCTTCCAGTGATTTTTTGCTTCGTCTGAAATGGGAGCCCGGTCTATTCTTTCCAGCATGATGTTGGCTTTGCGGACATCGCTAAAGCTCCACGAGGAAGAGCTGGCAGGAACGTTTTGCGTAAATTTCGTGAAAGCGGTGCTGGCCTGGTCATCTGAAAAGGAGGTGAAGTAAAAATCACCAAAGCTGTTACCATTGCCATAGCCCAGGAAATTTTCATAGAAGGGCCAGTTGTACGACCGGATATTATCTTCCGACCGCCAGAAGGTATTGTCATCAAACTGGTCAGGGAGACCTTTGTCCACGTATTTTTTACAGCCGGTTCCTGCTACCAAGCAGGTCAATATAACGGAGAAGTATATATGCTTTTTCATGGGTTGCTGATTTAGAGGGTGACCTGTAATCCGAATGACCAGGTTTTTTGAAATGGCCATGTTCTGCCGAGGATATTTCCTTCGCCGGTAGTGATTTCCGGATCCAGCGGTACACCTACGTTAGAAATGGTGGCGATATTTTGTGCGCTGCCGTATATGCGTAACCGTTGCAGGTGAATTTGTTTGGTAATATTGGCAGGGAGGGTATATCCCAGCGTAATATTTTTCAAACGCAGGTAAGCGAGGTTGAGCAGGTACTTCGACTGCGGATAAAAGTTATTTCCACCAGACAGTAAGCCGGAGATTTTGCCATTGGCATTACCGGGATAAGGTCTTGGGTAGTAGGCGTTGGTATTGGTAGGCGTCCAGTAGTCCAGCTGGTGTTCATACATGATGTCGCCGGCGCGGTACAGGGGCAGGGTAATGTCGCCCAATCCCCAGTAGTTTACTTTACCTACACCCTGGAACAATACATCAATATCAAATCCTTTATAAGTGCTGCCCAGGCGGAAACTGTACTGGTAGCGGGGGAGGGAGTTACCAAGCAATTTCAGGTCGCCGTGGTTGCTGCGGGTCACCTTTCCACCATCGATAACGCCGTTGCCGTCGAGGTCCTTATATTTAACATCACCCGGGCCAAAGGTGAAGTTGCCGTCTGATAATTTCGACTGATCAGGTAGTTTAGTGAGGTCATCATCTTTCGTAAAATAACGGTCTGTTTCAAAACCCCATATTTCCCCGAGCATTTTTCCTTTATAGTTCAGTGATAATAATTCGGAGGGGTTATTCCATTCTGTAAACATGGTTTTGCTATCCCAGAAAGCTACGGAGCCATACACACCCCATTCTTTCGTGAGATTGTAATTGGCATCTATTGCAATTTCATAGCCGCGGGTGCGGAGTGCGCCATTATTTTCACGGGGAGCCTCTGTACCAAAAGTGGCGGGAACCGCTCTGTTGGTCAGCATATTGTCGGTGCTACGTTGGTACCAGTCTACGGTAACGCCTATATGATTATTAAACAGGCTGATGTCAGTCCCAATATCGAGGGTACGTACTCTTTCCCAGGTGAGGGATGCTGCTACTGCGCGTGGGGCGTTTACACCGGAAGCGTAGTTGCCACCATTCATCCAGTTGACCTGGTTATTGGTGGTCATAGCGGGTATGTACCATTTTCCGCCCATGTCCTGGTTGCCAAGGGTACCGTAAGATGCCCGGATCTTGAGATCCGACAATACTTTTTTAAGCGGGTCCATAAACTTTTCTTCGGTGAGGCGGTATCCTACAGAGGCAGACGGGAAGAAAGCCCAGCGGTCGGCCAGTGGAAAAGAAGAGGCGCCATCGTATCTGCCATTCAATTCCAGCAGCCATTTATTTTTATAGCTATAGTTGATTCTGCCAAAAAATCCTGCATAGGCATTGGCAAGATGACCGCCTCCTACGAGCTGGTCGCCGCTGGCCAATGGGATTTCTGCTTTGGTAGGATCCAACGGATTGCGGCGGTAAGCGCTGAAGTTCAGGGTATCTTCATCTTCCGCATTGATACCGGCAATAAATTTCAGCTGATGATCTGCATTCAGTTGCTTGTCGTAGGTAGCATACAGGTTAAACGTATTCACTTTATAGTTACCGGCTGCGTAGCCTACCACATCCTGGGAGGCGGTAGCAATGTTGGTGAGCGGCATGCCTGCGCTCCAGAAATCCCAGGCCATTACTTTACCACCTACTTCGTGACGGGTAATATTATCGCGACCGATGGTATATTCTGCGCGAACGTTTAAGTCTTTTGTCAGCTTCAGGGTAGCGCCGAGATTTACGCGGGTATAGGCGTCGGTAACGGTGCTGGTATTGGCGTTGGCAAGATATCCCGGTGTGTGATGGAAGTATTTCCCCTGGTAGGTACCATAAGGGAAATAGGCGCCCCAGCGCCACATGTATTGAAAGTAGGGTTGGTATTGGTAGGGATAATCGTATTCAAAGTTGCGGTACATCATGCGCAGATCCATATCCAGCCATTTGGTGACGGAGGCATTGACGCTACCGGTGATGTTATATTTTTTCAGGTTGTCGGGATTCATTTTCAGGATACCTCCGGTATTGGTGTATCCGCCGGACATATAGTAGGCGATCTTTTCGCTGCCGCCTTGTACGCTGATGTTCTGAATTTGTTGCGGGGAAGATTTCCTGATCAACATATTTTTCGCGTCCCATACCCTGTAGAAATAAGTGGGGCCGCCATTGGGATCAATTTCAAAATCTTCTCCCGGCACCATTTCAATGCCTTTGCGGTTATTTGCGTATTTCTCCTGCCAGTTTTTGATGCCGTCGCGCAACTTGAGCAGCTGCATGCCGAATAGTTCAGGTGAGGTAGTACCTGCACGTACACCGGCGTCGTATAGCCCGGTGAGTTCTTTTACCGGGTCAGCAAAATTGGGCAGGGAGGTGGGAGAGTTCCAGGCGAAGTTGTTGGAGTAACGCACGCGGGTGGCCATATTACGCACACCTGATTTCGTTTTGATCAATACCACTCCAAAGGCGGCACGTGCGCCATAGATAGAAGTAGAGGCGGCATCTTTCAGTACGGAAATGCTTTCGATATCATCGGGGTTGATCATGGTAAGGTCGGGCGTTTCCACGTTGTCGACCAGGATGAGCGGGCGTCCACTTCCGTTGACAGAACCGATACCGCGAATATTGATGGCCGGCGCCTGGGTGAGTCCTCCATTGGAAAAGGTGATGTTAAGGCCGGGTACAATTCCCTGCAGGGCTTTGGACGGATCCGTAATCGGCCGGCTTTGCATGGTTTTGGCGACATCCACGGTGGTGACGGCCCCGGTCAGATTGGCTTTTCGTTGGGTGCCATAGCCTACTACCACCAGTTGTTCCAGCGAATGTTCATCGCTGCTCAGCAGGATCCTGTATTCATTGCTGCCGGTTAATGGAATCGTTTGTGATTTGTAACCTATAAATGTTACATGTAAGGAACTGACGCCTGCTGGTATTTGCAGGGTAAATTTTCCGGCGGTATTGGTCACAGCGCCGGTTTTACCCGCCTGAATAGTAGCACCGATAATGGGTTCCTGGTTGGTTTTATCTACCACGGTTCCTGATATTTGTTGGGCCCATGAACTGGCATAAAACAGCAGGAAAGCGAAAGTGATGAGTATCCTTTCTTTCATGTTGGGACGGTTTGATTTCTGGTTGAACAAGTAATTATGGTAACAAAAGGTTGAATTACAGTATTTTGCTTGTGTACAAGTTAGATTTGTCGGGTCACATAATTCCTTTCTACTCTAAATAAGCCGCAATTTTGTTGCAGATATTTGCGTTTTATTGCATGAATATAAAACACAAATGCGATATTTTATGTGAATTTTTGATTAAGCGCGTTTTTGTTATAATTTAAACACGCTAAAACACGCATAATCAGATTGGATTACTTTTTTTTAAATTTGTGCCGTTTAAAAACACTCGCCACCAATGTTGAAAGATGAACGCCAGGCCTTTATCATGAGGCAGATCAACCTCCACAACAAAGTATTGTCAACAGATATCAGCGCGATGTTGAGCATTTCAGAAGACACGGTTCGACGTGACCTGAAAGAAATGGCGGAAGAAGGAAAGGTGCTGAAAGTACATGGCGGCGCTATCGGCCGCTCCTTTCATTATCCGTTTAATGCGGATAACACCGTATATGCGCAGTCGGCCAAACAACAGATTGCCCAGAAAGTCATTAAGCTCCTGAAAAATGATATGGTGGTATTAACCGGTGGAGGCACCACTATGATTGAACTGGCAAAGAGTATCCCCGAAAACCTCCGCGCCACATTTTTTACCATCAGCCCACTGGTGGCACTGGAACTGGTGGAACACCGCAATCTTACCGTTATCAGCATCGGTGGCCAGCTTTCTCCCAGCTCACATGTACACATGGGCGCAAGTGTGATCAACCAGTTGGCAGATATTAAAGTAGATCTTTGCCTGCTCGGTGCCAACGGCTTCTCCGTGCAGGATGGTATGACCGATTCCGATTGGGAAGTGGTACAGGTGAAAAGAGCCATGATCCGCGCTGCCAAAAAATTAGGCATCATGAGCATCGCAGAAAAACTAAACTCTTCTCAGCGGATGAAAGTATGCGACCTTAACCTCATCAACTACCTTATCACAGAACTGGCTCCCGATAATCATTTTCTTTCTCCCTACCAGCACCTGGACCTGGAATTGCTTTAATAACCCGGTGGTTGTTACGGTTAGTTCACCTATCCAATGGCGGATGCGGAAGAACATCCCTCACATCGTTTAACCGTTTCCGTTTGTGATGGGGGATGTCCGTTGCAGGATAAAAAAAGTATGCTATTTTTGCGCACCATGTTTTACAGAAAAATCTATCTGCCGCTACTCGCCTGTGCGATGGCCGCTTGCAGCAAATCAGATAAAGAAAAGCCGGCAGATACTGATCCGGCAGACCTGAACAGCATCTCTGTTACTATAACAGGGGAGGTTAACCAGAAAATCGAGGCCCGGGGCCAGGATGTACAGGTAGCCCTGCTGAATTTTACAAAAACTTCCCTGGAAGGATTTAGTGTGGGAGGTTTGGTGCCTGACGGCAACGGCAGTTTCAAAATAGAATCCGCCACCGGCCTGATGACATTAGCGTTGCAGGCAGGCAATGAACAAACCGGAACGGCTACCGGTTCGGTAACCATGAAAAACGGAAATAACCAGGTTGGTTACTCCGCCCAGATGTATTTCCTCTACTACGAAACCGACATTAACAGCAGCAATAGCAAAACCTATCTGACGCTTACCGGGGTTAAGGACACGGCTAATTTGCTAAAGTTAACAGGGCAGTTCAGGTACAACGCCGCCTATGGCCCGGATAATCAATCCGATGCCTGTGTCATGGATGGCATCAACCACAGCGGCCGTATGCCCATGTATAACCCGGATATCTGTGGCGCTAAAAAAGTAAAAGTAGCGGGTAACTTCACCATCTATCTCGACAAAGTGATGCAGCACTAACAAACCGCTTTTTCAATTTACCTGGCAGGGCTGATCAATACCATTACCACCGGCGTTGATCAGCCCTAAACGTAAAAAAGATACCTGCACATTTACGCCATCCCGGCCAAAGCCTATACACGAGAGTTTTCCATCCTTTGATTATCCTGAAGTAAATTTTATCTTTGAAAGGTATCTGTAGGCTAAAAGTTGTATGCGTATTGCAAAATAGTGAATTACATAGCGGGAAAGAATTGATTTTGAGTATAGGAGATGGTGATGTAGCGGCATTCGACCAACTTTTTATAGAGATGTATCCCGCGCTTTGTCTGCTCTCAAACAGGATTGTAAGCGACGAGGCAATGGCAAAAGATATTGTTTCCGAGATTTTTCTGCAGTTATGGAAAACCAGGACATCCCTGCCGGAAGTAAAGAATATTGAAGCTTACCTGTACGTAGCCACGCGTAATCGCTCTTTAAACTACCTGAAAAAACAAAAGCGCGAGGAGAAGAAAGCCCAACAGGCTTACGAAGAGCAGCTGGAAGAAAAAACGTATGAGGATATTTTGCAGCATGTGTTTAATGCCGAAACCATTCGCGTGTTACACGCGGCCATATTAACCCTGCCCCCTGAATGCACCAAAGTGGTGCAATTAAATATCGAAGGATTTTCTACCAACGAAATCGCGCAGCAACTGGGCATTTCTCCCTCGGCGGTCAGCCACCAGAAAGCCAGGGCTATCCGGTTATTACGGGAAAAAATTGCGCCTGGCATGGCGCTTATCAGCCTGTTACTCGCTGATTAACTCATCTCTCAAAAAAAATTAAAAAAAAGTTACCGGGGAAGTCAAATCCGGTACACGGCTGTTGTCTTATAGTAAATAGCGATTGTTTCATGATGAATGATGCCGATATCCCGGAGGATGATTTATCTGCGCTGCTGCGGGCTGCGAAGCTAACGGCCTACGAAAAGCTGGACCAGTTAACGGAGGCAGAACGGGTGGAATTAACCACCTGGCTGCGGCAAAAGTCGCAGCACGAAGAATGGCGAACCTGGCTGAATGAAGGTGGTGGCCTTTCCCAGCTGAATGAGGAATATGCTGCCTTCAAAGCCGCTGCCACAGGAGAACTGGAAGCATTCCACCGGCAACATTTGCAGGAGCCGGAAATAGCGGAACCTATTTCCCGTATCCATTTCCTGCGCCGTTCCTGGACCCGTTATGCAGCAGCGGTATTGTTGCTGGCCGCAGGCGCCTGGTTCTTTTGGCCGGCAAAAAATAAGGTGCAGCGTCTACCTGCATCCACTGTCGTGCAACAAATTATGCCAGGACAGGAGGGGGCTATTCTTACATTGGCAGATGGCTCAAAGATCCTGCTGGACTCCGTAGGAAACGGCATTGTAGCCCAACAGGGCGGGGCGGTATTGTCAGTGAAGAATGGTGAACTTGAATACACCACTGCCGGGAAATCTTCCGGCGAAGAAACGTTTAATACGCTGGTGACACCCAAGGGAAGGCAATTTAAAATTCAGTTGCCGGATGGTACTATGGCGTGGTTAAATGCTGCCAGCTCCATTCGGTTTCCCACACAGTTTACGAAGGATGTCCGCCGGGTGGCTATCAGCGGCGAAGTTTACTTTGAAGCGGCTTCCATGGTAAAAGCAGGGAGGGCAGTGCCTTTTATCGTGAATGCGGATAACCGGTTCGAGGTAACGGTATTGGGTACACATTTTAACGTGAATGCCTATACGGACGAACCCACACTGAATACCACGCTGCTGGAAGGTAAAGTGGCCGTGACTATGAAGCGGCCGGAAGGAAAGCAGCAAATAATATTGCGCCCCGGCGACCAGGCGATGCTGACCATGCGCGGTGACATGGTAAACAACATGGTGGTCAAAGCGGGTGATATCGGGAAGGTGATGGCCTGGAAGAATGGAGTGTTTGATTTTGAAGATGCTAAAATTGATGAGGTCATGCGCCAGTTAAAAAGATGGTACGATATCGATGTTAAATATGAGTCCGGCGTGCCTGACATTGAGTTTGTCGGGAAAATGACGCGGGATATTCCCCTGAATGGGTTGTTGATTGCATTGGAAAAATCAAATGTTCATTTTCGTCTCGAGGGCAGAACGCTGATTGTCATGCCCTGACACTATGCCACTGAAATAAAAAGCCGGAACCGATTGGCCTCGTTTCCGGCGGTATTTTAGTTGATTATAAAAGGTTTCGCAAACCGCTTTTTATTCACAACCAAAATGAGTCACAAGTTATGCAAAAAACTGCTTACGGTGGCCTGTATTTCCCTGCGCGCCAGGGAAGCAGGCTGCGGGCACAAATTTCAAAAGTAATGAGGCTGCTACCTGTATTTCTGATCACGGCCCTGGTTTCCGTGAAGGCGGCTGTTTCTGCCCAATCGGTAACGCTTTCAGGAAAGAACCTTCCCCTGAAAAAAGTATTTGCGGTTATCGAAAAGCAAACAGGCTATGTGCTGTTTAGCAATAAAGAATTGCTGGCGGGATCAAAAACCGTTTCCCTTGCCGTAAAAGATGTTCCTTTAACCAAGGTACTGGACCTGGTGTTGAAAGACCAGGACCTCGGTTACGTGCTGCAGGGAAAAACAATTATCCTGTCCGGCAAACCTTCCAATGCTCCTGCCGCCGCAACTGCTGCGCCGGCGCCTGTAAAAGTGATTACCGGCAGGGTTACGGATATGCAGGGCACACCGTTGCCCGGCGTGAGTATACAGGTGAAGGAAACACAAAAAGGTCTCGCCACTGCATCCGATGGTAGCTTTTCGGTGAACGTCAGCGAAGGGCATACGCTCCGTTTCTCCTATGTGGGATATACCTCCCGTGAAATCACCGTGACGGCAGAAATGCTGAAAGAGGGACAACCTGCATTAACGGTGAAGTTGGCGCAGGCGTCTACCAAACTGGATGAAGTAGCGGTAACGGTAGTCAATACCGGGTACCAGTCTATTTCCCGGGAAAGAATGACGGGTGCCTATTCCTCCATACAAACAAAGCGACTCGAAGGCAAATTGCAACCCAGCCTGCTAACAATGCTGGAAGGGCAGGCGGCCGGCGTAGCTGTTACGAAAGAGGGTAAAGTGGAGGTACGCGGCCGGTCTACTTTTTTGGCGAATGGCGACCCATTGGTGGTGATTGATGGATTTCCGGCCCCCGGCGGATTAGAGTCCGTGAACGTGGATAATATTGAAACGCTCACGGTATTAAAAGATGCGGTAGCTGCTTCTATTTATGGCGCCCGTTCTTCCAATGGTGTCATCGTTATCACTACCAAAACCGCCAAACAAGGCAAGCTGCAGGTAGGCTATAAAGGAAGTATGGGTGTAACGCTTCGTCCAAAATTATCTTACCTACATAAAGCCAGTGCGGCAGATTATGTTGACGCTGAAATAGATTACTACAACAGCGATGCAGCCAGTATCCTCGAGGATTACGAAGCCAATACTTCCTATGGCCGCGTTACACAGTTAATGATCATGAAGGACCAGGGATTGATATCAGAAGCGGAAGTGAATAAAGAACTCGACCTGCTGAGAAAAAATAATACCCAGGATCAACTGGAACGCTATCTATTCCGGAGAAGTTTAACACAGCAACATAACCTTTCTATTTCCGCCGGCACAGATAGATTCTCTACCAATGCAGCTATCCGTTACATTACCAACCAGGGCAACATGAAAGGGAATAACAGCGACCGGCTGATTCTCGATCTCAAAAACGACTGGAAGCCAGCGAAGCGGGTCACCGTTAAAATGTTCTCTAACATCAACTTCAATAACAACAAGGCCCCCATGGATGCCGCTGATATGCTTGATTACACCAGTTGGAAAACCATGAAGCCATATTATAATCTCGTTGATCCATCCGGGAATCCACAAAATATTCCTGCAACAAGACCAGATCTTCGCGATCGCTACACCAATTACGGCAGCCTTAAATCGATGGAATACAACCCACTGAACGACCTGGGACTGGCTACCACCAGGAACCAGGCTTTCCAGGTACGACTGGGCGCCAGCCTGGCTGTAGATATCGTGGATGGCTTAAGTGCGGAAGTTGGCGGCTCATGGACCCGCGGAAGCGGTATCCTGCGTAGCCTGCGCGAGGCTAATTCCTTCTATGTAAGGTCACTTTACAATGCGGCTTCTTCTATTTCCAGCCCGGGTAAACATTACCTGCCGGAAGGCGCTATATTGAATGAAACCCGTAGCCAGAGCGAAGCGTACACCCTGAGGGCACAGGCGAACTACAATAAAACATTGAATCGCATACACCGGGTTTCATTTATTGCCGGTAGCGAGGTAAATAAAGACATGGTCGATAATAACGTGGTGCCTGGCAAGGTAGGTTATAATGATCAGGCAGGAACTTTTGCCCCCTTCAATTACCAGGATTTCAACAGCAATGCATATGCCGCAGATTTTCTATTCCCCGCAGGTATGAAAACCATTAGCTATGGATCGTATGCACTGCGTGATAACCGTTTCTTCTCCGTATACGCCAACGGCTCCTATGAATATGATAATCGTTTTATCCTGAGTGGTAGTGCGCGTATCGACCAGGGCAACCTGTTTGGTACCAATCCTAAATACAGGTATAAACCAAATTGGTCTGTAGGTGGAACGTATAAACTGGGCCAGGAAAAATTCTTTCATGTGCCATGGATAGATAAACTGGATATACGTGGTTCCTACGGTATCAACGGAAATATCTCCTTTACGCAAGGTCCGTTCTTATTGGTAACACCGGCACAGTACTCTGCTACTACCGGAGGCATTCCTTATAGCATAGCCTCTCTGCCGGATAATAACCTGCGCTGGGAACGTACCATTATCTCCAATATCGGTACAGATGTACGTTTGCTGAATGGAAGATTGAACCTTACCATCGATTATTACAATAAGCTCAGTAAAGATCTGTTGGCGCCTGATTTTATTGACCCAACTTACGGAAGGGCAATGATTACCCGGAACGCAGGATCCGCAAGGAATACCGGTATTGAGCTGTCGCTGGAATCTGATGTGGTGAAAGCAGATAAATTCGGCTGGAATATCTTCTTCAATGGCAGCTATAATAAAAGCAAGGTATTACAATTTAACTACGACTATCCAAGTCCTAACTACCTGACCTTTGCATTTTCCAATACCATATTGGGAAGCAATGCTGGCGGCGCAGTATTGAGAACCGGGTATCCACTCGACGGTATTTTCAGCTACCAGTTTGCAGGACTGGATAATACAGGTACACCACAATACTATTCAGCAGGGGGAAAGAAAATATATGGAAACGACCTCGCAGTGAAAGACATGGTGTATACCGGAACAGCCAGACCTAAATTTATATTGAGCCAGACCAACACCTTCACTTATGAACGCTTTGATCTCTCCTTTATGGTGATCGGGCAACTGGGAGGCGTGTTCCGCAGGGATACTTATAACGGAGATAACCTGGATCATAAAGATGCTGTGCTGCGCTGGCGCAAACCAGGCGATGAGAATAATACCATTTATCCGAAACTCGCTGCTTTCAACACAGACGCCTGGTATTTCCCATACACATCTATGATGGTAGAAAAAGCAGATTTCGTGAAACTCCGGGATGTAACATTAGCCTATCGGCTCAACAATAAAATGTGGGGCAATACAGGACTTAACAATGCCAGGATTTATTTCCAGGGTCGCAACTTGTTGATGCTAACAGCCAACAAAGTAGGGATAGATCCGGAAACCCTGGAGCAGGTGACGAGCTTCCCTGTTAAGAGAGGGCTTCCTATGAGACCCGAGTTCTATATCGGATTTTCCGTAAATCTCTAATCTTATTATTATGATCAATCAGAAATATATTATACTCATTGCAGCCGCTTTACTGGCCAGCTCCTGTAAACGATACCTCGATGTAAAGCCCAAAGGGAAGCTGATTCCATCCACCGTAGCCGACTATGATCACCTGCTGGATAATACCAGTACAGTAGATCTTAATTTCCTGGATGGTAATAAAGGATCTATATTAGCTACCCTCGGCGATAACCTTGAAATAACAGAAGGACAGGGTAAAGTAGGCTTTGTACTCAACAGTCATCCTAATGTGGAGCGTTACTATGCACACATTTTCCGTCAGCCTTATAAAAATCCCAATGTAGATGATCAATTCTGGAGTTCCGGGTCATTGGGTATCTATCCCCAGGTATCCTATTTCAACAACGTGATTGAAGGCATTCGCGGTATTGGCTCAAAAACACCGGAAGAAGAAACCTTAGGTAAAACTTCGGTGGCACAGGCTATAGTGGCAAGGGCATGGTGCTATTTCAATGCTAATATGATATACGGACCTGTATACAAACCTGGTACGGCCAACGCCACCAAAACCATTCCTTATGTTGTGGATGTAGATGTGAACAAGCCCATTCCTGAGCTATCTACTACAGCAGAAGTGGCCACACGGGTACTCCGTGAATTGCATGAAGCCTTACCGGATCTGCCGGTACGGGCTACCTGGCCTTCCCGCGCAGGTAAGGCTACCGGTCATGCGATGCTGGCTTACTACCATCTTTTTACACATCAGTATGATAGCGTGGCATATTATGCCAACCTGGCCTGGACTGCGGCTGGTAACCCATCTGCTGTGTTATACGATTACAATAAAATAAAATTTGCAGATCCTTCCCGGCCGCTTACTTCGCTGCTGGTGAGTTCCCAGGATGGATTTATTAACCTGGTAAATAGCAGGGAGATGTTGTTTTACAGGGCTACCGACAGGGATGCAGGCGTGGCGGCGTCATTGTCTTATCCTTCCGCGGAGTTACTGGCATTGTATGACCGGGCCAATGATCTCCGGTTCAGCTTTTTCTTTCTCAATGCGCCCGGTTACAAAACAACGCTCGGTGGCGGCTTTGACGATGGTATGCGCATCAGCACCTACCGTTTCCGGAAAACAAAAATGACCGATGGCTTCTCCTGGCCGGAAGTATTGCTCATGCGCGCTGAAGGATATGCCAGAACAAACAGGCTGGACCTGGCAGTGGCTGATTTGAACACCTTGCGTCAATACCGTTTTAAAACCGGTACACCTCCGCTGACCGTGGGCACACAGGACGAAGTGATTCAGCAAGTGCTCGAAGAAAGGAGGCGCGAGCTGCCGGTGGGTGGTTTCAAAAGATTCCTCGACCTGAAACGCTTTGCATTGGAAAACGGTAAGCCCTGGTCTAAATCACAGATCACACATAAAGTAGGCAGTCAGACTTATACCGCTACCATCGATTCTAAAGATTTTATTGTGCCCATTAGTAATGTGGTGCTGCGGTTTAATCCGCAGTGGGGCATTCCGCTCGAAACCCGTTCCTACTAACCATTTAATGAATGAATATGCAAAAGTTATTTTCAGTGTTACTCATGTTGGGATGTGCTGCCAGCGTAGTAGCCCAGTCAAAGATGGTGATCAAAGGAACTGTGAAAGGGGACCTGCAGGGGTATCATAAAATATATGTATTGGAAGATGGGAAAAAAAAGGATTCTGTTGAAATACAAGATGGCCAATTCTCTATTAGTCTTCCCTGGGTAAAAGGTGCAGCACCGGTACTTCGCGCAGCATACGAAACCAAATTGAAGCCCATGCCGCCAGCACTGCAGCTGCTAACGGAAGGTCCGGGTACTGTTTACCTCAACGTAGCAGATGCTGCCCGGGGGCTTCGATCCGCAAAGATCCGTGGAAGCCGCGCGGCGGTTACCTTCCAGGAGTTTGAAGCCGGCCGGCACCTGGTGAGTACGGAAATGACGAATGCACTGAAGGAACGTTTCCCGGATAAGTCTTCCGCCGATTCTGCCAGGGGCGCGGCTCTACAGGAATTGGTACAAACGCGGATGATTCCTTATATCTGCAATTTTATAGAGGCGCATGCAGATGATTATGTAGGTACGTTTATCCTTGGCCGTTATCAGTCCATATTACCACCGGCAGACCTGGAAAGGATCTATCATAAGCTGACTCCGAAACAAAAACGTTCCGATCAGGGCAAAGAAGTAGCGGCCCGTTTGCAGGGAATAAAAAATGAGACACCCGGTTTCGAGGTGGCCAATTTCGTGTTGAATACACCGGAGGATCAATCGGTGGCCTTTCATAGCTTTCGCGGTAAATATATATTGATTGATTTCTGGGCGAGTTGGTGCGGGCCCTGCAAAGCCTCCTTTCCGCGTATGAAGGAGTTATATCAAAAGTATCGCAGTGATAAATTTGAAGTGCTCAGCATTTCCATTGATCACGATAAAAACGCCTGGCTCAATGAATTGAAAAAGCAACAATTGCCCTGGCCACAGGTGTTGGATACTAAAAAGATATCAGTAAATAACTTCGCGGTAACGGCTGTTCCTACCGCTTACCTGGTTAGCCCGGAGGGAAAAATAATCATGAAGCAAATTGGATTCGGGGAAGCGGGGGATGGAGAAATAGAGAAAAAACTAAAAGAGTTGTTTGGCATATAAAACAGAAAAAGCGCACTACGGTGCGCTTTTTTGTTGATCACACCCGTGATTACAATAGCTTTGAAAGGAGATCATTTTTTAATTCAGCTAATCTGTCCTGGCCGTTGCTATCATTTACCAATAGGATAATGGCGGCATTATAATCCGGGTAAAGGTAGCACAGCGACGTAAAGCCACAGCCATCCCTGCCGGTATGCATAATAAAAGGTACCCCATTATCTTCCTTATCTAACATCCAGCTCAAACCGATACTCATGCCATCCGGTGTTGTAAAAGTAATTTTATGGCTGAGTTGAATAACGGTGTTTTGTTTGTTGAGGTTTGCGGCTGCATATGTTAGCATATCCGCCGGCGTTGAAAACATAGACGGAGCTGCCCTGAAACCATTATCAGGAATAAAGGGTAATACCTTGCCTTTCCCGTCGTGACCCGGAAGCAATTGTTTTTCTTCCGCTGACGTCAGCAAAGGAGTGGTGTTGGTAATACGCAGTTGCTTTTTCAAATACGAAGTAACCAGTTGTTGGTACGACACATGATAAACACGCTGTAAAATAGCGATCAGTACCATCATGCCGTTGCCATTGTAACGATATTTGGTGCCGGGAATGGTATCCAATGTAAACTGGTGCATATCACGGAACAAACTGTCCGCCGTATAACTGCTGTAGAAATCCCTGAATGCGGAAGGTTTTAATTTCGTCACACTGTCAAGATATTTGTCATCATATGCCCTGGACATTACAGGTAATGCGGAAGTGTGGTTGGCCAGGTCCACCACCCGAACCGGATGCCCCTGGTATTGCAAGTTAGGATAGCTGCCGGGTAAATATTTACGGATATCATCGGTGAGTTGCATTTTCCTGTCAAGTACCGCCTGTGCCAGCATTACACCAACAAACGTTTTTGCGATGGAGCCTAACCCATAGAACTGCGTATTTTGAGGTACAGCGCCAGCTCCACGATGATAGGTATACTGATGCGGTTGACCATTTTGAATGATACCAATCGACAAATCAAAGGTGACGGGAGATTGCAGATAATGTTCTGCAGCCTGTTGCACTAAGCTATCGAGCGGCGTTTTCAATGGGTTATTGCTCTTAATGAGAGATGCCGTATCTACTTGCTGTCCGTTGCAGTAATGTGATAAAAAGATAAGCGCAATAAGAATTTTTAATCCGGTCTTCATATGTAGATAACTATATAAAGCTTAAAACAATAAGCTACATAAAACATTGCTTTTTTCAAAGCAGCTAGTTTAACAGATAAAATAATTCCCGGTACATTTCGGTCAACTTGTTAATTTTGGCGCGACCATCGCTTAAATAAATCATATGAAAGTCATTGACAAACTTGCCTGGATAGAAATAGTAAACAGGGAGATACTATCTACCAAATCTTTTGGGAAACAAAAATATTATATCCCTGGCGGTAAAAGGGAGGAGAACGAAAGTGATGAACAGGCCATATGCCGCGAAGTACTGGAAGAATTGAGTGTTGAACTGGAGGTGCCATCACTGAAATTCATAGGAACATTTGAGGCACAGGCAGACGGGCATCCGGAAGGAGTGTATGTGAAAATGACCTGCTACAGCGCCAGTTACAAGGGAATATTAAAAGAAAGTGCAGAAATAGAAAACTTTAGCTGGTTAAAGTATGCCGACAAAGACAAGGTCTCTGAAGTAGATAAGTTGATTTTTGATTTTTTAAAACAACAGGATTTAATAGACTAGTTTTTTAAAGCAGGAGCGGATGTCTGCTGCAGAAGAGAATGCCAAACGCTTGGCGGGATATAGCATTGTAAAGCCATTGAAAGTGGGTTAATGCGCCTTTCATTACCTAGTCTTTAAATTTGATAAATTTGAGTATAGGAAGATAAATACTGATCACTTTACTTTTACGCAAAGATGGATGCCAGGATCATATTGCCCGTAGCGCCGCTTCGAAAATATATTCGTTTCTTTTGGCTGTTGGAAAATAACAGTGCCGATATCATTGAGAAATTTAAAGTCATTCCGGATGGGGCGCCAGGACTGGTTTTCCAGGAAAATCCTGCTGTAGTATATAAAGATAATCAAACACTACCCACCTCTTTTTTATTCGGACAAGCCACGCAATACCTGGAGATGAGCGCCAGGGGACATTTTCGGAATATTGGCGTTAGCTTTCAGCCCACCGCATTACAGCCTGTTTTTGGAGTGGCGGCCAGCGAATTAACGCAGCGGCATATCGATCTCAACGATCTCCTGTATACCAGTATCAGTGAGCAGCTCATGAATGAGTCATCTACTACTGGGCGTATTGCTGCATTGGAGCAGTTCTTCCTGCGGCTTACCGCGAATAGTAAAAGCGAAGATGATCAGGTAAGATATGCCATTAGGCAGTTTCAGCAAGGCGGTGAATTAAAACAGGTGCAAACAGCGCTGCAAATATCAGAGCGTTCGCTGGAGCGGATGTTTAAAAAACATGTGGGCTTGTCTCCTAAATTATATGCCAGGATATGCCGCTTCCAGGCTACGTTGAAAGCATTGCGTACCACCCCGGTAGCGTCGTTAACAGAGCTGGCCTACCTGGAGAATTATTTTGACCAGTCGCATTTTATCAGGGACTTCAAATTTTTTGCTGGTACTACACCTGGTGCTTTTTTGCAGGACGCAAAGGAACGATTCCCTGATTTTAGTGTTTAAATACAGTGCTGTCGGGTTTATACAATTCGTTCAATAGAAGGCGCCCTAATTTTGTGGCATCAACAACAAGCATTATGGAAACAAATAAAGCAATACAGCCCGACAACACCGCACTGCGGACCGCTTTATGGAGAGCCTTACATGTACAGGTGGATGCAAAGCCGCATGTGCTGGAAGATGAAATCGGGTGGCAGTTAATAGCACCCCCTGACGACTGGCAGGAACGCCCGGATATGAAGTATACAAAGCGGCTCCGGGCCTCTATTGTAGCCCGTGCCCGCTTTATTGAAGACCTCGCGAAAGAACAGATCGCCAAAGGCGTACAACAGTATGTGCTCCTCGGCGCAGGACTGGATACGTTTGCACAGAGAAATACGGATGTGAGCAAACAGGTAACCATATACGAAATAGACCAACCGGATACACTTACCTGGAAAGCAGAACGGCTTCGTGAGACTGGATATCCCATCCCCGCCAATCTTCATTTTGTGCCTGTCAACTTTGAAATATCTTCCTGGTGGGAAGAGCTGTTACGCAGCGGCTTTAATGTGCAACAACGGGCTTTTGTTTCCTGCACTGGTGTAACACTTTATCTTACCCGCGAGGCGATTACAGACACCCTCCGGAAAATGATGTTGCTGGCATCCGGGTCTGTTATTGCTATCGCTTTTTATTTGCCGGTAGCATTACTGGAGCCGGAAGATCAGCCACTCATGGAAATGTCTGTTAAAGGCGCCGCCGCGGCAGGGACGCCGTTTGTTAGCTTTTTTTCAGAAGAGGAAATTATCGCACTCGCTACAGAAGTGGGGCTGAAAAATATTCAAACCGTTGCTACAAAAGATATGGCAGACCGTTATTTCAAGGGAAGAATGGATGGCCTGCTGCCGGCCAGCGGAGAAGTGTTCCTGGTAGCCAATACCTGAGTAAGATTATTTTTAAAATCAAAAAGCCTTGCAGGGAAATTTCCTGCAAGGCTTTTTTACTGATCCTTTATTTAATTGGAGTAACCCTGGTTCTGTTGCAATACCGCACCTGTATTCTGTGTTATTTCAGTGGTAGGTATCGGCCAGAGGTTATGATATGTTTCAATCGTTAAACCGGATTTGGGATTATATCTTTTATCACGGTCGTACAACAGTCCTAAGCGGGTAAGCGTTACTGCGCGGAATTCTTCCATATACAATTCGCGTAAGCGTTCATCCAGGATATAATCTATGTTGATGTCGGCAGCAGTGGCCGGCGTGGTTTGTGCGCGGTTACGCAGCACATTGATATCATCTGCCGCCAGTTGTTTTTGTCCTTTGCCGAGATAGGCTTCTGCCCTGAGCAGGTATGTTTCTGCCAGGCGCGCCATATATTTCGGTATAAACAGGCGGGAAGCGCCGTTCAGCAAAAGGCCGCCGAAGGGATTGGTGATATTGGAAAGAATCGCTGGTCCGGCTGCAGATACGAAGTCACCCGCAGATGGCGACATCTTCCTGATCACCGGATAAAAGTTACGGATAGTATCCCTGTAGTCTGCCGGTTTTACCTGGTCTTTATAACCATCTTTTACGTACCATTTGCCATAATCGGGAGAAGTAGCAGGCACACCGGAAATGCGCAGGTCTCTCACAATGTTATAGGAAGAATTGCGGATATCGCCGGGTGTCCAGATCTCGTAGAAGAAGTGGGAGGTAGGGCGTATCCAGCCGATACCATTGGAAGAAACACTGTCAACAAATTTTGCATTGAAGAGGATAGACATTTTAGTTTTAGTGGTAGATTCCACGATCCTTACGCCACCAAGGCTCGGCACTACGGCCCATGCAGTTTGATCACCTACTGCAGCAGAATTGTTCAGTGCAGTTTGTATCACCAGTAAGCCTTCGTGGTTACCGGTGCTGTAGTTCTGGTTGTTGTATTCAAACAAGTCGCGGTAAGCATCGCCCGGTAAACTGGCTCTCCTGCCAAACCTGCCGGTCATCAGGGATACGCCGGAAAAGTTGATCACTTCTGTGGCTGTGCTGATGGCGCCATCATAATCTTTCAGGGAGATGAGTACTTCCGTGAGGACATGTTTCGCGATCTGTTTGTTCACTGTTCCATCAGGCACCTGGCTAATATCTGACAATAGACCGATCGCTTGTTGCAGGTCCTTTTTACATTGCTGATATACTTCGTCTCTGCTGGCGCGTACATAGTCGTAACGTGGCGCCTGTAATTCATTCAGTTCAATTGGCACGCCACCAAACAGGTTCGCCAGTACGTTGTAGGAATATGCTCTGAAAAATAATGCCTGACCCAGGAAATTGTTTTTGTCTGCATCACTCAGCTTGTTGGACTTATTGAGTTCGGCAATGATCAGGTTCGCATTGGTGATGATTTTATAGTAGGCGGTCCAGATGCCCTGCGGAATGAAATAGCTGGGCACCATGGTTGCTTTGTAGGCGTTTAGTTTCGCTGCCGGATCATAGTCGGTGCCATTATAGGCGAAGTCGGTGGCATAATATAATCCGAAATAGGTATCCAGGTTCATATTGCCCATGTAGATGTTCCGGAGGCCATTGTACAGGTTGTTGGTAGCCTGTTGGTACTGGATCGCTGTTTGCAGGGAGTTGTCCGGCGTATAGATCGACAGTGGTTCTTCATCCAGGAAGCTTTTGCTGCAGGAAGATAACACCGTACCAATGCCGAAGAGATATATGAAGATTCTTTTTTTCATTTCTTTCAATTTACGGGTGAAGCATTAAAAGGTCACGTTTACGCCCAGTGAAAAGTTTTTCATCACGGGATAGCCGTTCTGGTCAAGTCCGAGACCGCCCGGCATTCTCAGGCCCAATGACGACCGCTGGTCTGAAGGTGGATTGGATTCAGGATCCCATCCATCCCATTTGGTGATAGTCAGCAGGTTTTGTGCATTCACGTATACACTGGCTGCCTTTACTACTTTTAAGCGGCTCAATACTCCTTCTGGCAGCATATAGGTAAGGGTGATGTCCTGCAAACGGATAAAGCTCCGGGATACATAAGGGCCAAAGTTTTCACCCAACGTGGCTACGTAAGCGGCAACGCTTCTGTAGCGGGCGTTTGGATTGTTAGGCGTCCAGTAGTCGTATACAAAACCATTGTTGTTCCTGATGTTATCCGGATTGAGCAGCATAATACCTGGCGCACCCATATAGCTGTTTTTACCCCCCTGGATAGTATTGATAAAGAATTTCAACTGGAATGCTTTGTACTGGAAGCTGTTGGAAATACCCAGGCTGTAGGAGGGATCCAGTTTACCGAGTATTTGTTTATCTGCCGGAGTAATTTGTCCGTCACCGTTTTTGTCGTCAATTTTGTATTGACCGGCTTTAAAACCTTGTGCAGCAAGACTGGCAGGGATTTGTTCTCCCAGTTGATACATGCCCGTAATTTTGTAGTCGTATACCACGCCATAAGGTTGACCGATGAAGTAACTTAAAATGGGGTCAGCTCCATTCATCAGGTCATTTTTAGTACCGTCAATATCCAGTACTTTGTTCCGGTTGCGGAAGAAGTTAGCCGTGACTTCCCATTTGAAGTTTTTGTTGCTAACCGGTACGCCCGTGATGTTCAACTCCTGTCCCCTGTTCTGGATTTTCCCGATATTGATCAGGAAGCTGTTGAAGCCGGTGATAGTAGGCGTGGCCCGGGAGTTCAGCAGGTTTTCTGAATTAGAGAAATACAGGTCCAGTGAACCAAAGAGGCGGTTGTTGAAAAAGGAGAAGTCGACACCGGTGTTAAAGGAATGAGTTGTTTCCCAACGCAGGCCGGTATTAGGTAACTGGTTCAGGTAAGTGCCCAGTTGCGCACCACCGGAGCTGCCATAGAGGTAACCGTTTGCTAAACCAACGTTCATCTGGGCAAGCGTTTGATAACGGCCTACGGTTCTGTTACCGGTAGATCCGTAAGACAATCTCAGTTTCAGGTCATCGAGGAAGCTGACAGGCTTCAGGAATTTTTCTTCTTTCATGCGCCATGCAAAAGCCACAGAAGGGAAGGTGGCCCATTTGTTGAGCGCAGAGAAACCGGAGAATCCATCTCTTCTCACTGTACCCGTGATAATATATTTTTTGTCGAAAGAATAGGAAAGCCTGGCCATCTGGTATAGCGCCTGTTCCTGCCACGGGAGAATGTCCAGGTCATTGGACGCAACAAGCCGTGAGGGATCTCCCACATCGAGGCGGTTGTATGATAAAGAGCCGTTGGTAATACCACCGGCGGTAGTTCTGCTGCCATCATGAATATTTTTTTCCGCACCATATAGCAAGGTGAGGTCCACACCATGCTTTCCAAAATCTCTTTTGTACGTCAGGATATTATCCAGCGTGAGGAAGTAATCCGTCATATAAGTTTTATAGGCGGTGGCTTCCTGGTTAGGTGCATTGTAATTAAAGCGGTTTTTGTAGATATAGTTGTTGCCGAAGTTAACGCGGTAGTTCAACCCTTTGATATATGGAATATCTACACTTACGAAGAAGTTGCCTAAAATATTCAGGTTACGATCAAAGTCCCTTGATCTTTTCAATACTTCCAATGCCGTAGGTGTAGTGGTTTGCGCGTAGAACTCCAGCATTTTGCCTGTTTTGGGATCAAAGGGCAGGTTGTATGGTTTCAACTGCATGATGTCGGAAAACGTAGGAGAAACGCCGCTGTAGTCGTTGATGGAAAGTCCTGTCTGGGCGCCTACGGTGATCCAGTCGGCAGGTTTGGCTTCCACGTTGATTCTAACGCTGTTCCTGCGGTAGTTATCATTTTTAATCAGGTTGATCTGATCAAAGTAGCCATAGCCGAGGTAGAAGCGGATTTTTTTGGAGCGACCGCTGAGGCCAATATTATGGTTCTGTATCCTTGGGGTTTTGTTGGTCATCAGGTCCCACCAGTTAGCTTCATAGCCGGCTTTGTAGTTATCGCCTTCAATGCCTGGCATTTTCGTAGTGGGGTCCCAGTTAGGATTCATTTTGGTCATATCGTTGGGGTCCCGGCTTTCAGAGAGGTACCAGTCGCCCAGCTTTTCAATGTATTGAGCGCCGGTAGCGGGTTTCATATCTTTCCGGGTCATCTCCTGTATGGAATAGGCGCCACTGTAATCAACGGTGAGTTTGTCGACGCCTCCGGATCCGCTTTTGGTGGTCACCAGTACCACGCCATTAGATGCCTGGGAGCCGTATACAGCCGCTGCGCTGGCGTCTTTCAGCAGGTCGATGCTGGCAATGTCGGCCGGGTTGATGGAGGTGAGAGATCCCCGGTAGATCAAACCATCTACTACAATCAGCGGGGAAGTGGTACCGGATATAGAGTTTCTGCCACGTACCATGAGGGTAGGGTCGGTGCCGGCTTTGGTTACCTGTCCTACGGTGAGCCCGGGAACAGTGCCCCGTAAAGACGACATCACGTTGGCGTTAGGCGATTGTTTTTGTAGTTGGAGGTCGGCTTTGGTTACAGCGCCGGTGACGTCCTGTCTTTTTCGGGTACCGTATCCGATCACGACAACGCTGCTCAGTTCACTTACAGTAGAGGTTACTGCAAACGATAGCGTTGTATTATGTCCCGGAACTATTTTATATCCGGCAAAGGATTTGGTGTCGTATCCAATCATACGCACGTTAAAAGAATAGCTGCCGGCCGGTAAATTTTTGAACACAAATTTCCCGATACTATCGGAGATGGCAATATTTACGCGTTTACCGTTGACGGATGCTTCAATGGTGGCGCCGGGCAGTGGAGATCCTCCCTGATCCGCCACAGTACCGCTTACGCTGCCGGTGTTGTTCTGTGCGTAAGATTGAATAAATGCAGTACAGAGCGTGAGAATGATCACAATAGTTAATTTCCCTGTTACTCTCATAAAACGATTTTTTGGTTGTTAGCTGTGATGGGATAAAGTAGTTTTAGGCAGTAGGAACTACCTGAATTTTCTTCATTCGTGGTCCTTTTTCATAATGTGGTTTTTAACGTGAATCGATGTTTGGTGGAATATTTTATGCAATCGTTTGCATTATCAGTGATAAAAAAAAGTACTACAGTTTATAAGTTAAAAAATCGGTTTGCTTGCTTATAATAGAGCGCCTGTTGACTACAGCTGTCGGCACGTTTTTCAATGACACATAACGGCGCCCGCGTGGAAATGGAATTTGTAGGCTGCAACATAAACTTGTTTTTACCGGGCAATAACAGGAAGTTATATAATAAATAATATTGCCCGTGACAATTTTTGGTCTGCAGGTAAAATAATACCAGCAATTGCTTAATTTATATTTGAATCCCCGTTATACAAGGAGACTATAAAGGATTAAACAGTATCATGGAATGATTGTGCATCTATCAACATATCATTATGAAAGCAAAGAAAGTATTAAACGGAACGTCTGCATTGGGCGTGAAAGTCAGGATGGATAAGTATTTAGACGAGCTCTCCGGGAAAGTGTTGCTTCCTGAAAACAGGGAACTTGCGAATAAAATGATTCGGAAGTTGAAACAGAAGCCAGCTTGCAGTTAGCATTAATAAAATGAAGAAAGCTTGATACATCTTTCTGAAAGATGTATCAAGCTTTGTAGTTTATAGGGCATGATCAGCCAGTACTTCTTTCTTTAAGATAGCGCAACTGACCAATGATTGTTTTAAGCATGCATCATGCGGGCGGCGAGTTCTTCTTCCGTTACCGGCACTTCTACGGTGGCCGGCTGTTTTTGCTCGAAGGTCACAAAGCTCAGTGCCAGGTTGGCTGCCAGCAATCCTATACTCATCCACACCACATTATGTACGCCATAGTTGGCGATAATAATACCGCCCAGCATGGTACCCAGTGATATCCCGATATTATAGCAGGAGGTGAGCAGGCTGTTCACAAATTCCAATGCATGATGTGGTACGGAACGCGTGCTGCGGATATTACCGATTAAAAATCCACCGGTATGGATGGCGCCCCAGATAGAAAGAACGATCACCATCGGCGTAAAGATGCCACCAAAGAAGTAAGCGAGCACCTGGATGAGTATCAGTGAAGTAAAAAATATGCGGGTCACCAGCATCACGTTTTTACTGATAGTGATACCAATGATCCAGTTACCCAATACACCCATACCGCCAAATAAGAGCAACATAGCACTGATTTGCGCGCCATTCATGTGCGTCACCTTTTCCAGATAGGCTGCGAGGTAGCCATAGCTGGAAAACATACCCGCCAGCATCAGGATAGTGGAGGTAAGATTAAGCCACAGCTGCGGATTTTTCAGTACATACAGTTGACTGTTCCCTGCTGCTTTTTTAGCGGCCGGCATTGAAGGCACATACAACAGCATGCCGGTAAATGCGATCAGGCTGATGAAGCTGGCCAGGAAAAAGGATGCCTGCCAATTGTTGAAAAATTCAGCAGCGTAGGTCGTCATCGGTACGCCCATTACCGTAGCAATGCTCACTCCCGACATTACCACCGATACCGCTTTGCTGCCCGATTCCTTGAAGGCAGCAGCCAACGATATGTTCCAGAACAACGGATGCAGGAAAGCCGGCAAAACACGGGCAATCATCAGTACCGTGAAGTTAGGAGAGAAGGCTGAAAGCAGGTTGGATAGCACAAAAATACCCAGCACAGAACTCATCAACAGCTTCCGGTTGATGTTGCGGGTCAGCGCCGTGATAAATGGAGAAGATACGGCTACCGTCAGCGCAAAGGCACTCAGTAGCCATCCTGCCGTTTCCAGGGAAACATCAAACACCTGGGCAAGATTAGGGAGTACACCTATAACGCCAAATTCGGTGGTAATAATGCCAAAGGCTCCCAGCGCCATTGCGTATATTGACTTTTTCATTAGTTAAATTGATTTGAATATTTAAATGATTCGATATAATTAAGACAACAACAAACAGGTAATCTTCTCTATAAAAAATTTATTTCCTTAACTCATTCAGGCGATCAATATACGCAGCAAGGACGTCCTGGTTCAACAGGTACTTAATATTCCTTCCTTCTTTTTCTGATATCAGCAAATCGGCGTCTACCAATTGCTTCAGGTGGTGGGAAACGGAGGGCTGGGTCAGGTCCAACATATCGGTGATCTCTGCACAATACATACATTCCTGCTTCTTACGGACTTCCTGCAAGATCGTAATCCTGCTGGCATCACTCAGTGCACGGGATATTTTCTCAAATTTTTTATTGTCCATTTGCAACAACAAATTTATTCCGGTGTAAAGGTAGTAAAAAATTATATAGAAAGATATAAATATTTCTATGATAATTTTGTGACGGTTGAGGAAGTGGTTTTTTTTGCTATGTTTACAGCTTGATAATTATTGTAAGACTCCCTTTACTATGGAATATTCAACAACAGTCAACCCTACAAAAGAACAGCTCCAAAGCGTTTTAGCCGGACTATCATTCATGATCCTCAACACACTGGGATGGACAACCGTCGGTGAAATAGCTTTGCATGGCCGGGACTACTGGCTCATCGGTGTTTTATTTGCAGGGATTGTAATAGCGTTTCTAACCTTTTATGCCAGGTTTCAGAAGGCGACAAAGCAACTGCCCGCCGCGGAAGCCGTAGCCACTGAAGATCAGAAAAAGAGCAAAAGATTTATCTATATTTTTATCGCCGAAGGTGCAGGGATATTGATATTGAAAAATGTATTGGTGAATATCGGATGCGATGACTGGTTCCTTCCCGGCGTCGCATTAATTGTAGGCCTGCACTTTTTCCCGCTGGCCAAAGTGTTTAACCGGAAGTTCGATTATTATATGGGCGTATTCGTTTGCCTCGTGGCAATAGCCGGGTTTGTACTACTCAGCAAAGGATATGCTACCGCGGTGACTACTCCCGTTGTTAGCATCGGTTGTGCCATCGCCACATCCCTTTACGGCACAATGATGATTGGGAAAGGAAATAAAATACTACAGGAAAAATGATATTGATAAGAGCAGCCATTACATGCCCTGTTTCTTACTTTTTGTGATGACGTTTGGCCGCCTGAAAATCAGCGGCTCTTTTTTTCTGTTCCCGTTCCATCTGCGCTATCTTTTCTTCTCCCAATACCTCTACCAGCAAATCATCCAGCGATTTGTTACGGGAGTTGGAAAACAGCAACTGGTGCTGACGTTCTGTGTCTTTGAGTAAATTAATGATTACCTGTTTATCCGTGTTATCAATATTACTATACATCAACTGGGTGGATTTATCCAGCAGCGGATATACTTTGTACAGGATTTTTTCACCTGCCGCAGTTAGGCGTACAAGCTTGGCCCGCTTGTCATCCGGATCGCTTCTCTCCGCAATATATCCCAGTTTTTTCAGCTTGTTTAAAATGTCGATGCCGGTGGTTTGCTCCGTGAAGTTATATTGGATAATCTGAGTTTTCCTTACCTCTTTAAAATGAAGGATCGCATTTAAATAATAAAACCAATCCAGCTCAAACCCCGGAATTTCCTGTAATGCCATTTTGGAATAAGCGGTTTGCATCGCCGCCAGTCGCCCTACCAGCTTTGCAAATACCGTATTCAGGTCGGGCGGTGTCAGCCCGCTGAACAACTGGCTGTTACTTTCTTTCGCCAAAAAATACATACAAAATTCCAGGGCAGATGTAGTTGTATTCTTTTGCGCGTATTCCTCCCAGGCGCTAATAAGTTTTACCAGTTCACTCATGATTTATATCGAATTCGATGTAAATATAGTGTTAAACAGTTGAAATGGTTTGTTTGGGAATACTTTTGCCCTATATTTGTATCGAAATAGATGTTTTTTAATTATTAATAAGACGAAAACGATATAAATACATATCTGCTAAAAACACTGACATGAATACTATTACTACCAGTTATCTCAACAGGGCGGAGCTTTGGTTGTATATCACCACGTTGATTTACTTTTTAATGAATGGTGCACAGATATTTGAAACGCTGGTATTTGTTCCCAGGTGGACGGATGCGCCGCCAGCGAATTTCAAATTATTACTGGATGGCCATGGCGCCAGTCTTAAAAACTTCTGGATCGTTTTTCATTCTATACATGAGGTAACGTTTTTGCTGGCCATTGTTTTTTGCTGGAAAATAGATATGGCCAGGAATTGGCTGCTCATCTTATTCGCTATTCACTTTGCCGTAAGAGTATGGACCCTGGCGTATTTTGCGCCTAACATCATCAATTTTCAGAAGATAGCCATCTCCAATGAAGTGATAGCCGGGCTGGCAGATAAAACGGCCCGCTGGCAAATGCTCAACTATATCCGGGTCGCTATTTTTATGGCGGTATCTATAGGGTTGATCCCATTATGTATCAGGGTGTTTAATTTGCGGCATTAGTTATTGCCAACGTTCCGCACTGTCCATTTCAACGCTACCGCAAGAACTGCACATTTCGTTTCACACCCGCTTATTACATTTGTAGCGTAAAAGAAACGAATAATGACCAGCGAAGTGCTTGTATACATCAATAATCACCTGGATAGTAAAATTACGTTAGAGCTGTTGGCAGAAGTGACCGGGTATTCCCCTTTTCACCTGCACAGAAAGCTAAGCGCGGAATTGGGCACCAGCCTGGGGAAGTATATACAAAACCAGCGATTACATACTGCTGCCTATTTCCTGGCATTAACCAGGTTGCCTTTGGATGAAATAAAAGATTTGGTAGGCTTTGAGGACAACAGTGCCTTTGGACGGGCATTTAAGAAAGTATACCAGGTGTCACCTCTCCAGTACCGGAAGTCGCTGAAATGCCAGCAGGCGGTTCCCCTGCAGGCATCCCGGTATATTTCCACCAATGGTGTAATCAGTAAAGAGAGCCCGCAAACAGCCAGGGTGTTTGCTTCCCGCGGAAATTATTTTTCGGAAGATATATATGCCATATGGCAGGAAGTAGCCGATTATATCCAGGCAATTGATAAAACGCCGCAAGACTTTGATCACTACGCTATTTTACATGAATGCCCGCATCTCACCGGAGACAGAGCATGCAGGTATGACGCCGCCATTGTTCCCAAAGGTTTTGAGTTGCCGGCAGATCCCTTTCTCCAGGCAAAAGTCCTGGAGGGAAAATATATCAAATTCAATTTTTGCAGTAAAGTACAGGACTACGAAGCCGTAAGTACTGAAGTTAATACCTCGTTGGCACAACAGGCCGCTATACAACACCGGCACGGCGTTTCTTACTTTAAATTCGACACCATGCCGGATCCTTCCAACCCCAATAACCTGTTTATTCACTGGTATCTTCCTATAGCGTAATACAATAACACACATATGAAAAAAAGAATCGTAGCATCCCTATGCTGTTTAGGGATAGGGGGGCTTATTTTTGCCTTCGGTGATCTCCTGATCGACCAGGAGAACGTAATTTTTAAAGCGGACCTGGAACCGGAAAAGTTTGCCAGTCTCACTACTTCCACGGAGTATCTATGGTGGGCCGGACGAGGCTTCCTGGGGGTTGCACTCGAAATGATAGGAACAGTAGGACTGTACCTATACCTTCAAAAGTCCAAAGCAGAGAAATGGGCCTTCGCCGGCTTTTTATTTACCCTTACGCACCAGTTGCTCGGTATCGGCGTTTTTGCCATTTGCTACTTTTTGTTCCCCGCTGTCGGACACCTCTACCAGGAGGGCGTAAGGGAGGCTATTCCTTTTGCCGTCATGAATGGCGCCCTGGGATTTTTCTTCGCCATATCGCTGGCCTGCACTATGATCGGTTTGTTTTGTATGGCCGTAGCCGTACAAAAAAGCAAACTATTGCCCGCTTATACCGGCTGGATGGCATTATTAGGATTTGCCCTCATTCCTGTACCTGGTGTAATTATCCAGTTCCTCGCCAACAGCATCTGGTCTGCTGCCTATTTCCAGATGGCCTACTACATTTCAAAAACTGCCAAATAAAGTATCATGCAACCATTTAACCCCTTCACCCCGGCGCATAATATTTCTCCTGTTATCCCTACTAGTTTTTAAAACTCAGTATCTATACTTAGAAAACCGGGTCCGCCTGCTGCTAGTTTTGCAGCAAATCAGAACCGTATGAAAAAGTTTTTAGTAACACTGTTGTTTTTCTCCCCATTGGCAGGCATGTGCCAGCAGGATATCCTGAACAGGTTCGGACAAAAAGTGAAGGACAGAGCGATGCAACGTACCGAGGAAGGTATGGATAAGGCGATCGATAAAGCAGAAGATGAAGTGAAAAAAGAAGGAACTGCTGCTAAAAAGAAAACAGACAAAAAAGAAACAGCTGTAGAAGCCAGACCCTCTCAAAAGAAGGACGCTGGCTTCGAAAGCTACTCCCACTACGATTTTATTCCCGGAGAAACGATGGTGTACGCCGAAGATTTTTCCCAGGATGTAGTGGGAGAATTTCCGCTTAAATGGAGCACCAACAACCAGGGGCAAACTGTTACCATCCGGGAGCAGCCCGGGCAATGGCTACGCCTGATGAAAGACGGCCATTTTGTATCTCCCTATATCAAAGGTGCCGGCAACTTTACCCTCGAATTTGATGCAGTACTGCATTTGCCGGAGAATGTGGATAATACTTCTTATGCAGACCTGGTGATCCGGCTGATGAATGTGCCGCCAAACGATGATAAAGCCCGGCAGTTCTTTAATAACAGTTTCGACAGCAGAGCAGACATCCGCTTTACCCTGCAGCCCTATACAGATGAGCATACCACGATCAACCTGGAAAGTACTTCAGGAGGAAATAACAGCGGGTACTTCAGGTCAGAAAATAAAGAACTGCCGAAGTTTGCTTCGTGCCTGGCAAAACCCATTCATTTCGCGGTGTGGGTGCAAAAAGAACGCTTCCGGTTATGGATCAACGGAGAAAAAGTATACGATCTTCCCCAGGCAGTACCGGATAAAATCCTTTTCAACCGGTTCGAATTTCAGACTGGCAGCTCCAGCTATGACGTGGGGTATTACGTGAGCAATATCCGCCTGGCAGAAGGAACACCCGACATGCGCAGTAAGCTGATCACCGAAGGAAAGCTGGTCACAACGGGTATCCTGTTTGATATTAACTCGGATAAAATAAAACCCGAAAGCTCCGGCGTACTGCAGGAAATAGCCAGGAACCTGAAAGAAAACAACGGCGTTAAAGTGATGATTATTGGTCATACTGATAATGACGGCAACGATGCGGGAAACCTGGATCTGTCGAAACGCAGAGCCGCTGCGGTGAAAACAGCCCTGCACGCACAGTATGGCATTGATGAAAACCGGATGCAAACAGATGGAAAAGGCGCGCGTCAGCCGGTAGCAGATAATAATACCAAAGAAGGAAAGGCAAAAAACAGGAGAGTAGAATTTATCAAACTATAACTATGTATAGAAAATTATATCGTCCCTTTTTAGCCATGATGTCCCTTTTTATATCATCAAAAGCTTTTACTCAACACCTGGGTGACACAAAGTTCGAAGATTATTTTGCGGTAATGCCGGTTCCATCTTCCACAATAGATATTACAGACGTCTCAGCAGGTAGCAAACAGGAAGCAGCCAACGTTACCTCGGAAGCACAGCGGAAAGCAATACTACGCTCGTTCTTCCCTCTTTTTAAATCGAATGTGGAGCAGGTAAGTGAGAATAAGCGCTTACTAAATAATTACAGCATAGAGGAGCAGCAAATGATGCAGCGGTATAAAGCCGCCACCAATGGCATAGATGAAGAAGGGCAACTGGTGATTTTTGCGTTGGTGATGGAAGGACGGCCGTTACTATCCAGCGGAAAATTGTCGTGGAGCGCGGGAGCTGCGGCTTTCAGCGCACGGGGAAAAAAGTACCACGAACAGCTTTTAGCTATCGAACGAATTGTAAACTGGCCACTGTTTTTTAGAGAAGCGGAGAAAAGGAGTCCTGTTCAGTTCCTACGCGCCGGCGACCCGGAGATATTCGCTATTGATGCACAAATGAATGCGGAACTCAGCCATGTACCTACAAAGAAAGTGAAGGTATTTGAAAACAGTGATGAGTTATCAGAGCTGCCTGACTATGCGCTGATGGTGAAAATAGCAAGTGCCGCAGATAATAAACGGCAACAGGTACTCCGGAAAAGGCATATTGCTTTGTATCAGTGGTGGAAAGAAAACGAATGGCTGCTCCGGCAAAGCGCGTACCGTTTGGATACACTGGTGGCAGCAACGGGCAACGGCGCCGCGCTGACAGGCGCCGATCAGCCACTGCTGGCAATGATAGCTGATTGCCAGGAAAGGATCTGGCATGGCCTGGCAGCATTGGGCGCCGTAACCGGTATGATGGCTGCCAATACAACGCAGGCAGCCGGCAGCCGCCAACAGGTAGAAGAAATGATAACTATGCAGAAAAAGATGGAAGCAGCGCAACAGCTGCCATAACATATTCGTTTGGGCTACCCGTTAGTATAATGCAAGTATAATCATCCCATTTGTTGAGTGCCGTAGAATACAGCGCCACGCCGGATAACGGCCGTTGGCGCTGTTTGTTTTTGAACCTACGCTCTCCGTAAATATACTGATATTGAAAGATCAGTAACGGTACAAATATTTCCCGCCTTTTCCCCGCCTAATTTTGTGCCTGTAATCAATAATCAAACAAATATGCAAACGAGAAAATTACTATTGTGGAGCGTTTTTATTGCGGTGTTTTTTATCGGTAATGCCAACGCTCAAAGCCCCAAAAAAGAATTATTGTCAACCGCGAAAGGTAGCAGCTACCTGAACCTGGGCGTAGGCCTTGGCAGTTACGGACTGGTAGGTACCGGCGGCATTCCGATCGTCGCTTCCTATGAATACGGCGTGGCTAAAAACATCAGTGCAGGTATTGGAATAGGTTATGTAAAAAGAAAGTTTACCAGTGAAGATAAATACACTTATTTGATGTTTACTGCCAGGGGATCTTATCACTTCAATGAGCTGATGAAGCTTTCCAATCCCAAACTGGATATATATGCAGGAGCAGGATTGGTGTACAGGCGTTATACGTATAAATACACCGAGTTGTTTCCAGGCAGCGAAGGGGAAGCTGCTTATACCAAAGATTATACTACTTCCGGTGGCAACGTAGATGCGGAAATACATGCCGGTGCACGTTATCTTTTTACCAATCATATCGGTGCTTTTGCTGAATTGGGATATGGTATTTCTCCACTACAACTGGGCCTTACACTCGTCTTTTAATGCATGATGGCAGGATCCATCCTGCCATCTTCTTTCCCTGATACTAAAAAAATAAAAATGAACTTCCATCATAGAAATTATTTATTGATGCTTACCTGGGTCCTGGGTGCTTACTGCAGGCCTCATCACGATGACACCGTGAAACCGCAACCTCCCTCCAAAGATGGAGTGGTTTGTGAAAAGGGAATTATCAAAGGAGCTCCTACCTCCAAACGTATAGGCGTGAACGGTGGAACGGTTACTTCCGCTGACGGTCAAATTACCATCACTATCCCGCAGGGCGCCTTATCCGGTGATACTACCATCGAAATACAACCTATCACCAATACCAACCCGGCGGGTAACGGTATCGCCTATAGGATAACGCCGCATGGGAAAATTTTTAAGCAACCGGTAAGTATTTCCTTTTCGTATATTTATGGCGAAGGAGAGCAGAAAATACCCCAGGTACAAGGTATCGCGTACCAGGATGATCGCGGTATCTGGAAATCTGTCGGAGGGGGCCACCTGGATACCACCGCAAAAAAGGCGACGATTCAAACGGATCACTTTAGCGACTGGAGCGAATTTGAAGCGATGCGACTGATACCAGGCAACCCGGTGCTCAAGGTAACTGAAACTGTGAAAATCCGGGCGATACGGTACATTGCGGATGATGACCTGTTGTTACCATTAAGCGCCCCGGCAGGAAAAGAAACACCGATTGGAACGCCCTATGACCTGGAGTATGCTAAAATTAAAAACTGGCGCTTATCCGGCGTAGGAAAGCTGAACGCCCAAACACAATATGCAGACTATACTGCTCCGGAACTGATCAATGGAGGAAGAGGCAGTGCAGCCGTGTCAGTAGCAGTGAATGCGGGCCCTGGACAATTATTGCTGATTTCCAATATCTCTGTTATCAATGAAGGCGTGGTATTGCGTATCAACGGCGGTAACTGGATCCAGTTTGCAAAAGATGCCTGTATCTATGACTCATTACCATTTGTTATTTCCGGCGGCAATACGTCCGGCATGGATGTATCTGTTGCGTGGGACCAAAATCAACCGGAGTTACAGTGGGGGAGCAGTTTAACCGCTTTTTTACCAGGATTCGTTTATCATACTGAAGGTGGAAAGTACCAATATACCAGTTCGTATTTTATTGGTGATGCGGAAGAAGAGCTTCCCAGCCCGGGGTACCTGAAATTCGATCATTTTTCTGTGCCGGAGGAACCTTATGTAAGCGGTTCATTTTTCATAGAAAAGGGAGCAAAACTAAATGCAAACGGCGACATACTGGGCAATGCTAAAATAGAAGGCTATTTCCGGATGCCGACGAAATGACATTCATAAAAACAACAGCATATAATGACTTGCTTTGCCAATAATATCCAGGGCTATGCGCGGAAAATAATCGCGATGATAGCTGGTTTATGTGTGGCCGTATTTTCATACGCACAGGATAGCGCTTTGTTCGCCATTCAACGAATGCCGGATGATACAGCCAAAGCAAGTCGCCTGATCAGCTACGGTACCACCTTGCTGGACAAGGAAGACTCCATTGCATTACGTGTTTTTGAACAGGCAAAAATAATCTGTGAACAGCAGCATTGGGAGGAAGGACTGGCGTTGGCGTACCGGCGTATCGGATACGTGAAAAGCAGTTTGAATGACTGTCCTGCTGCCATAGCTGCCAATAAGAAGGCCCTGGATTATTATCAGCAAAAGAAGCAGCTATTGTATATCATATCGGTATATAACAATACAGCGCAGGCATTCCGGCAAATGGATAAATTCGACAGTACCATTACCTATTATCTGCAGGGAATACAGGCCGTAGAAAATGCCATGCTGGAGCATGATGAACAGGCACAACAAAAGAAGGTATTATCGGTGTATGCGTTGCTGATCACCAATCTTTCTTCGCTGTATAGTAATATGAAAGAGCTGCCAAAAGCATTGGAATACGGGCAGAAAGCAATTCGTGTAGCCGGTAGCGTAGGTGATACCGCCAATCTTGTAATGGCCATGGTATGCGTGGGGCATGTGTATGAAGTCAGGAAGGATTTTACCGAAGGGATGAAGTATGCAAGAGGCGCTATGACCTTGTCGGAATCGTTGAATAGCCCGGCGGTATATGCAAGGGTATATCATTTATTATCGGTCTGCTACACGGGGCTGGGGATGGCGGATTCGGCGGTGCTGGCCGGCAAAAAGACGATGTATTATTCAAAAGGAGTGGACCCGTTTAGTTATATGTCTGCTGTACTGGATATCGCGGATGCTTATCACCTCAAAAAAGCTTATAAAGACGAAGATATGATTTTGTCGGAGGGAGTGAAGGGATTGGAATCTGTTAATAACCAGGCTTTTTTTGGGAGATATATTTATGAGAAGCTGGCCCATGCCAAATATGCCCTGGGTGATTATAAAAGCGCTTTTGATTGTATAGAGAAGGCCAATGTGTACGAGAATATTTTGTCGGGTAAGGAAAACAAAGACATGGTAGCCAAACTGGAAACACAGTATAAAACGGTGCAGAAAGAAAAAGAACTGGCACAAAAAGATTTTCAACTTCAGCAGAATCGTAACTATATGTATTTCGCCATCGCTGCTTTAATAGTGGCATTGTTAATTGTCGCGCTGCTGGTGATCCAACGCAGCAGCAAAAGGAAGCTGCATGAGCGAAAGCTGGAAGCCATTCAGCAACAGAAGGAACTGCAGCTATTGCAGGCATTGATGCAGGGAGAAGAAAGAGAGCGTAGCCGCATCGCGAAAGATTTGCATGATGGCGTTGCCGGTATGCTGGCGGCCACCAAGATGCATTTCAGCAGTGTCCCGGATGCCACCGGCCTGGTCAACACAGAAGGTTATCAGCAGGGAATGAAGTTATTGAATGAAGTTACCACGGAGATCCGTAAAACCTCGCATCACCTGATGCCGGAAGTACTGTTGCAACATGGACTGGATGAAGCTTTGCGGCGTCATTGTAATAGCGTCAGCAATAGTAAATCCCTGCAGATTATTTATGATTCCTGGGGAGATATCAATCGCTATACGGATGGCTTTGAGTTGTCCGTATACCGAATGGTGCAGGAACTGGTGAATAACATTGTCAAGCATTCCCAGGCTACCCAGGCCATGGTACAGGTGAGCGAGCAGGATAACCTGCTCTCCGTGTCTATTGAAGACAATGGCATCGGCTTCACAGACGACGGTCATACCGATGGCATGGGCCTGAGAAGTCTCCGGAGCCGCGTCAGGGCCCTGAATGGCAGAATCGACATACAAACCTCTGAACAAAACGGCGTTTGCGCCTATCTTGAATTTGACGTGACCACTGTAAAAACGGAAATTGCGACGATATGAATAAATGTAAGCTAGCAGTTGTAGACGACCACGTAGTGGTGCTGGATGGATTGAAAACCATGCTGGCGGCCTTCCCTCACCTGGAAATTGTGCATACGGCCCAATCGGGCGTGGCACTGCTCAATTACCTGGAAACCTCCACGCCGGATGTGTTACTGATGGATATCCAGATGCCGGGCATCGATGGAATTGACCTGTGTAAACAGGTCCTGAAGAAATGTGCCACCATTAAAATTATCGCCTTCAGCAGCTTTGATGATTCCAACTATGTAAAACAGATTTTTCGCAATGGTGCGAAAGGATATCTGATTAAAAACAGCGATAAACATACCATCGTTAAAGCTATTGATACAGTGATGGAAGGAGAGGAATATATAGATGATACCATTAAGAAGATCCTGCTGCAGGAAAGTATCACCGGCCAGCGACGCTCCATCTTTGATGTGCCGCTAACGAAAAGGGAAAAGGAAATACTGAAGCTGGTAGCTGATGGATTAACCAGCCAGGAAATAGCAGATAAACTTTTTATTAATCAGCGTACCGTGGAAACCCACCGCATGAATATCAACCAGAAACTGGATGTTAAAAATACCGTGGGGTTGGTAAAGGAAGCAATTAAAAGAGGGCTGATTGAATAAAATGATAACGGAACAGGATCGTATTCCCTGTTATTCCACCCTGCAGCAATAAAAATTATGCCGCGATATTATCAATTTACGATGCTTTTTTGATCCGCCCGATGTGTTGCTGAAGTGATCCCGTAACAGCCTGTTTTGCCGGAAACCTAACTGGTATTGATTTTTAAATATGTGCTGTTGTGGCAAAAAAATTATTTGTTGTTAACCTCCTGGCTCTTGTTCTGTATTCCTGCATTTCTGTGGAAATAAATAATCCTTATTTTTAGCTGGTACACTTTTTTTAAGGCAACTTTCCACGTGGTATGATTTCGTCAAATACGGTGTCTATTAGTAATGCTCAGCTTTTGCAACTGGTGGCGGAGGGAAATGAAAATGCCTTTCAGCAGCTATTTCATCACTATGCCGACAGAATTTACGGTGTCGCATATACGTATACAAAATCGGCTCATCTCTCTGAAGAAATAGTGCAGGACGTTTTTGTAAAAATATGGCTTAAAAGAGCGGCTTTACCTACTGTTAAAAACATCGCCGACTATATCTTTATTATTGCACGCAACCGGATTTTGAATGAATTACGCCGGCTTCGGCTGGAGAAGGATTACCTGCGACAGCTATTGTCTGAAGAAGCGCAGGGACTGCGCTCACCGGAAAGCGAATATGTATTGAAAGAGTCCCGTGGCCTTATTATTAACGCCATTAATAACCTGCCTCCCCAGCAAAAAGTAATTTATCAATTGAATCAACTACATGGAATTAAGCTGGGAGAAGTTGCCTTGCAATTAGGACTATCCAGGAATACGGTCCGGAATCACCTGTCCAGGGCCACACAATCTATCCGCGAATACCTCCATGAACACTCAGATGAGCGTACTTTTCTTTTCGTTATAATTTTTCTTGCATTAAAGTAAAACTCCACTGGTACATTTTTCCAGGTCGCGTGTCTTTATATCTGAATCAGCTACAACTGTACTGATAACATAAATATTATGCAACGATTCCACCAAATAATAAAAGCATACCTGGAAGGCAGGATCTCGAAGAGAGCGTTGTCGAAACAATTATCTGCAGGTGATAATGACCTGCGTACAACGATTAAGGATCAATTGGAATCGGGGACATCCGACGGCCTTACCAGCCCGGAAAGCCGGCAGGTCATGTACAACCGGGTAATGGTCCGTGTAAAGGAAAAAGAGAAGGGGCGTACTATCTTCTTTAACCGCTGGTTCAGGGCTGCTGCGATATTATTACCATTGACGATAGTGGCGGGATGGATGTATCATGCCCGTGAAAAGCATCCGGAGAAAATAGCACAGTATCACCTGCCTTCTCCTGTGAAAAATAAAGTGATGCTTACATTGTCTGATGGTACCGCTATTGCGCTGGATAGTTCCGGTAAGGGCGTAGTGGCACAACAGGGGAATACGGTATTGAAAAAAGAGAATGGACAACTGGTTTATCATCCCTCGGCTGATAAAGGAGGAGAGGTACTTTATAATAAGATAGTCACTCCAAAAGGTACCACCTTTCATGTTACATTACCGGATGGAAGCGTGGCCTGGCTGAATGCTGTTTCCTCCATCCGTTTCCCTGTTGCGTTTTCAAAAGATAGCAGGCAGGTGGAAATAACAGGGGAAGCCTATTTTGAAATACAGAAAAACCAAACCCCCTTTCGGGTAAAAGCGGCGGGTGGTGAAATACAGGTGCTTGGCACAAAGTTTAACGTAAACGGATATACGGATGAAAGCGTCCTTAAAGTAACGCTGTTGGAAGGTGCCGTGAAAGTAGCTGGCCGCAAGGATAGCGTGATGCTACGTCCGGGTCAGCAGGCGGTGCTGCTGGATGGAAATACGAAGGTTACGCAGGCTGACGTTGACGAAGTGATGGCGTGGAAGAATGGGAATTTCGTTTTTAACAGCCTTACCCTCTCTGAAATTATGCGCCAGATCTCCCGCTGGTACGACATAGATGTAACTTATGAAGGACCCGTTAGTCAGAAGCGTTTTACAGGGATAGTAGGACGTAATGAAAGCATTGAAGAAGTACTCAGTTTTATGCAGGCAGCCGGTATCAGGTATAAAATGAACGATAGAAAAATAGTAATAGCGCAGTAACAGCCATAATAAGTATCACCAAAATCAGCCCATAAAAAACCGCTCTGTGTGCGAGACAGAACGGTTGAATGCGGGCGAATAGTCTGGGCATAGTATCCGGATAGGGAGTGCTATGCTCAGAGGTCTCTGATTCTTCACCCAAATCCACTCATTAAAAATGAGTAGTTGAAAAAACGAATGTATGAATTTACGAGGACATTTCCTTGCCCACCCAGGTTGTAAAACAACCATTAAACTGTTGATGATGATGAAGTTTGCCACTTTCGGCCTGCTCTGTATTTGTTTGCAGGCCAGCGCCACCGGGTACAGCCAGAGCATTACATTGTCAGGAAAAAATGTATCACTGAAGACGGTGCTGAAAGAGATCAACCGTCAGACCGGCTACCGGTTTTTCTATGAAGATGACCTGATCAGTAATGCCAGCAGCATCAGTATTGACGTGCGTAATGCGCCATTGCCGGATGCTTTAAAAGCCTGTTTTAAAGGATTGCCCCTAACGTATGCCATCTCTAAAAACAGGATTATGATTGCCGGCGTTACTACTACAGGAAGAGATTCTTCGTCTGCGGCAGCGCCGCTGGCCATCGAAATAACCGGTACCATCGTTAGTGAAGATGGTACACCACTTCCCGGCGCTACGGTAAAGTTGAAAGGAACCGCCAAAGGGGTAACAACTGACGCCAGCGGTCATTTTACCATCCAGGCACCCCGCACAGGTGTAATATTAATGGTGTCTTTTATTGGTTATGAAGCACAGGAAATAACCGTCCATAATGCTTCACCACTGCAAATCGTGCTCAAACGCCTGGATGCAAAAGTAGATGAGGTAGTAGTGGTAGCGCATGGAAAACAAAAGAAAACGGAAGTAGTAGGTGCGGTAACATCTATTAAACCGGGTGAATTGAAAATCCCCAGCAGCAACCTCACCACCGCACTGGCGGGAAAGCTGGCAGGTATCATTGCTTATCAGCGGAGCGGTGAGCCCGGATTCGATAACGCGGACTTTTTTGTAAGAGGAGTAACTACCTTCGGCTATCGTAAATCCCCGTTGATCCTGATCGATAATATCGAGGCATCTACTACAGATCTCGCACGTTTGCAGGTGGATGATATTGCCAGCTTTTCCATCATGAAAGATGCTACAGCTACGGCATTATACGGTTCCAAAGGTGCCAATGGTGTGATACTCATTACCACAAAAGAAGGTAAGGAAGGTCCCGCAAACGTGTCATTCAGGGCGGAAAATTCTTTGTCGCGTTCTACAAGGGATGTGCAACTGGCAGATCCGGTTACCTATATGGAACTGGCCAATGAAGCGGTACTCACCCGCAATCCATTGGGCGGATTGCTGTATTCGAAAGATAAAATTGAAAATACCAGGAAGGGTACTGACCCTGTAATATATCCGGCTACCGACTGGCAGAAAATGCTGCTTCGTAATTCTGCGCTTAACCAGCGCTACAACCTATCTGTAAACGGTGGCGGGAAAATTGCCCGTTACTATGTATCCGGCGCCATGAACATGGATAATGGCATATTGAAAATGGATAAGAAGAGCAACTTCAATAGTAATTCCAAATTGAGGTCCTATTCTGTCAGAAGTAACGTGAATGTTAATCTTACGCCGTCTACAGAAATGATTGTGCGCATATCCGGGAGCTTTGATGATTATTCCGGCCCTATCAGCGGAGGCCAGGATATTTATAACCAGATCATGCAATCCAACCCGGTACTGTTCCCTGCGTATTATCAACCTACTGAGGAAACAAAATACGTACGGCATATTATGTTCGGTAATGCCGCTGATGGTAAGTATAATAACCCGTATGCAGACCTGCAGAAAGGGTACAAGCAGTTTAACCGTTCTGCCATCAATGCGCAGCTGGCGTTGAATCAAAAGCTGTCTTTCATCACAGAAGGGTTGTCGGCCAGGGGGTTAATTAATATTCAGCGCAATGCTTACTTCTCTGTATCGAGGCAGTATAATCCATTCTATTATGTAGCCTATAATTACGACTACGTAACAAAAGGCTATTCATTGAACGCTATCAACCAGGAGGCGGGGCAATCGCAGGCGCCGGCCGGGACAGAGTACCTCAATTATTCAGAAGGTGATAAAACATTGTCGTCTGATTTTTATGGTGAGTTAGCCGTAGACTATCGCAGAACATTTAACAAAGTACATGGCTTCAGTGGTACGCTGGTGGGTGTAGCGAAAAACAGCCTTACCGGTAACGCCGGCACTTTGCAAAATTCCCTGCCTTTCAGAAACGTGGGCTTATCCGGAAGGGCTACTTATTTGTATGATAACCGGTATGCGGCTGAGTTTAACTTCGGGTATAACGGGTCAGAACGATTCTACAAAACGCAGCGCTTCGGCTTCTTCCCCTCTGCAGGCATTGCTTATACGGTGTCTAATGAAAAGTATTGGGAAAATATCCAGCGTATAGTAACCAAATTGAAGCTCAGAGCTACTTACGGACTGGTCGGCAACGATGCTATTGGCAGCCCGGACGACCGCTTCTTTTATCTTTCCAATGTTGACATGAACAGTGGTATAAGAGGAATGAGATTTGGTACCCTGAAAGATTATAGTCTTACAGGAATTGATATTTCCCGCTATGCCAACAATGACATCACCTGGGAAAAGGCGGCGAAAACCAATATCGGATTTGAAGCTTCTTTCTTTGACCGTCTGAACCTGGAAGTAGATGTTTACAATGAAAAAAGATCCAATATCCTGATGCCCCGTAAATCTATTCCCACTACAATGGGATTATCGGCCGGCCTCAGTGCCAATGTAGGAAAGGCTTCTGCAAAAGGTATAGATGTGGCGATGGACTATTCTCACCAGATCACCAATAAATGGTGGGCTAAGGCGATGGCTAATTTTACTTATGCCACCAGTCGCTTCGATGTGTATGAAGAACCCGCGTATCCGGAGCAAAATAAGTTACACGTAGGTCACTCGATTATGCAGCAGTGGGGCTACATTGCAGAGCGGCTGTTTGTAGACGACCTCGATGCTAAAAATTCGCCCAAACAAAATTTTGGTATGTATGGGGGTGGAGATATTAAATACAGGGATATAAACGGAGATGGGAAAATCAGTGAGCTGGATCAGGCGCCGATCGGCTTCCCAACTACGCCGGAAATAGTATATGGCTTTGGATTTTCATCTGGCTACGATCGTTTTGATGTCAATATTTTCTTTCAGGGCCTGGCCCGCGAATCATTCTGGATTGATACCAAAGCTACAGCACCATTCATCGATGATCAGCGGCAGCTGCTGAAAGTATGGGCAGATAATCACTGGAGTGAAGACAACCAAAACATTTATGCCCTGTGGCCCAGGCTGAGTACCAGCATCGTGGATAATAACAATCAAACCAGCACCTGGTTTATGAGAAATGGCGCCTTGTTGCGTATCAAATCTGTAGAAATAGGTTACACACTGCCTACACCACTGATGAGAAGACTGCGCCTGACCAATGCACGGTTTTACCTGAATGGCACCAACCTGTTCACCTTCAGCAAATTTAATCTGTGGGATGTGGAAATGGGCGGTAATGGCTTAGGCTATCCTATTCAACGGGTATTTAATGTCGGTGTTACCTGTTCATTTAAATAGCCAGTTGTTCACAATGAAAAAAGTAAGTATGAAAACGATCAAGATATTGCTACTGGGGATCATCATTTCCTTTAGCCCTGCCTGTAATAAATTCCTCGATATTATTCCGGACAACGTAGCCACCCTGGATCAGGCATTCCAGATGCGTGCCACCGCCAAGAAATACCTGTTTACCTGCTATTCTTATCTGCCATTACTGGGCAGCCCTGCTGATAATTATACTTTCCTGGGATCAAGAGAAATAGCCACACCTTATCCCGGGTCACAGGCGCCGGGAATTCCGGAAAGTATTATGCAGTTGTGCTACGACTACCAGAACGTAGTAAAGCCCATCGCCAACTACTGGGATGGAGAAAACGGTGGTCTGGCCATGTTCACAGCAATGCGTACCTGCAACATTTTCCTGGAAAATATAGGCAAGGTCCCGGATATGACAGAGGTAGAAAGAAAAAGGTGGATCGCGGAAGTAAAGGTATTGAAAGCCTACTATCATTTCCTGTTGATGCGCATGTATGGTCCTTTTCCTATAATGAAAACCAATATTCCCGTATCGGCAGACGTGGAAGCCGTTAAGGTAAAGCGTGATCCGGTAGACGATATAGCAGCGTATATTGCACAGCTGGTAGATGAAGCAATCCCCGATCTGCCACCCACCATCACTAATCAGCGGGAAGAACTGGGCCGTATTACAACGCCTATTGCACTGGCCATTAAAGCCTATGCATTAACGCTGAATGCAAGCCCGCTTTTTAACGGCAACGCCGATTATGCAGGATTAAAAAACAAAGATGGAAAGGCACTCGTGAATACGGCATTTGATAAATCGAAATGGCAAAAGGCGGCAGATGCCTGCAATGCGGCTATTGTATCCGCTAACAGCGCCGGATTTCAGCTGTATTATTTTGAAAAACCTTTCGACCTCGCGCAAATCGGCGATACCACGAAGAAGTGTATGGACATCCGTTGTGCCATTACGGAAGACTGGAACCAGGAGTGTATATGGGGTTTCCCTCAGAGTACTACCACAGAATTGCAGCGGGAATGCGCTCCCAGGAATGATGTGTATTCCTATACTTATTCCTTGTGGGCCGCGAACATGAATGCCTGCGAAATATTTTATACCGGCAACGGCGTACCTATAGATGAGGATCTTAACTGGGATTACGGTAACAGGTATACGAAGCTGGTCACCATTCCTGACGCGATGCGCAGTATCTTAAAACCGAATTACACCACCTCCTCTTTTAATGTGAACAGGGAATATCGTTTCTATGCGGACCTGGCCTTTGATGGATCTTCCTATTTTATCAAACAGCGTTCTAATGAAGACAACCTGTTGTATATAAATACCATGTGGGGATCTTCCTCCGCACAATCTTTATCCAGGTATTCGTTTACCGGCTATTGGCCTAAAAAACTGGTAAGCTGGAAAACATCCGGTGACGGCGGTTCTTATACGGCAGATGCTTATACCTGGCCTGCTATCCGGTTAAGTGCATTATACCTGATGTATGCAGAAGCGCTCAATGAATCAGAGGGACCATCTGCTAAAGCATATCAATATATTGATGCGGTGCGCAGCAGGGCAGGTTTAAATGGCGTGGTACAGTCCTGGGCAGCGCATTCCCGCAATGCCAACAAACCATCTACCAGGGAAGGATTACGTAGCATTATTCAACAGGAAACTATGATAGAATTTGTTTTCGAAGGGGAGAACTATTGGAATATGCGCAGATGGAAACGCCTGGACCTGATGAACCGCCCCGTTACCGGTTGGAATGTTTCGCAAAGCACACCGGCTGCATTTTACGGTGTAAGAACTATTTACCAACCGCACAATACCTATAAAGACTTCCTGGCGCCTATCAAGGAAGATAACCTTTACGTTAATCCTAATCTTGTTCAGAATCCATTATGGTAGCCGGAAGCGGGACTGTGTAGCAGCCCTGTTATCCATCAAATCAAAAAGTATGAAAAAACAATTTTTGCAGTATATAATGGCGCTGATGACCGTGGTTGCTGCGGTGGCGTTTTACGCGTGTCAGAAACAAACAGGTACCAACCTCGAGCCCATCTATAAAAGCAACAAGAAACCGCCTGTGGTCACGAATGTAAGGGTGAATAACTTTCCCGGCGGGGCGTTGATCATGTATGATATCCCTGCAGACCCCGAAATACTCTATGTACAGGCCGATTACATGATTAACCAGCAATCAAAGCAGCAGGTAAAAGCATCCTACTACACTGATACGCTGAAGGTGCTGGGTTTTGAAAAATCAGGTCCTTACAAAGTAACGTTATATGCGGTTAGCAGAAGTGAAGTAAAGTCTGATCCGGTGGAAGTGACAGTGACGCCGCAAACACCGCCTTACCTGACGGTAAAGTCTTCCCTGGAAATCCTGGCGGATTTCGGTGGCGCCAATATTCGGTTCAGAAATGTGACAGGCGCTGATATCGCCGTGGTAGCACTGGTAGACACGATCGGGAAAGCAGAGAATGTATATACCAACTATACAAAAGATTCGGCCGGTAATTTTTCACTTCGTGGATTTTCACCGATAGAAAGAAAATTCGGCGCTTTTGTACGCGACAGGTGGGGTAATGTGTCAGATACTGTTTGGACAAAGGTAACATCTATGAAAGAGCAGGAGCTGGATCGTACAAAGATGAAGGCATTGCTGTTGCCCGGCGATCAGGTGGCCTGCTGTGGCTCTGACCTTAACGTGCCACTGACCAATCCTTACAAGTCCGGCGACTGGGCCTTTTACGGAGGAACCGGCCCTAATGATTCCGTGCCGGCCCGCGTAACAGTCGATTTTGGCCGGCCCGTGGTGTTAAGCCGTTTCAGGTACTGGATGCGGCAAAATGGCGGCGCTGAATTCAGAAACGGTACGTTGCGCTTTTTTAAAGTATACGGGAGCATGAATCCTAATCCCAATGGCGCCCTTGATGATTCCTGGACGCAGATAGGAGGGGTGTATGAATTGGTGAAACCATCAGGTCTTCCTTACGGTCAGTTGAATAGTGCGGATTACGAGGTAGTGAATAATGGTTCGGAGTTTACGTTTCCGCTGCCGGCAGTCACCATGCGCTATTTCCGGCTGGTGATCCTGAAAAATTATTCCGGCGGTGCCGGATTGGAAATGGCATCCATGAAATTTATGGGTGACTATAAGTAAACCTATCCGTTAGCATTTTAAAAAGTTGTTATGAAAAATATTATCTACGCCCTGTTGTTGACAGCAGGACTACAAGCGTGTACAAAAATGGATCATGAGTACATGCCTTATCTGACAAATGGGGAGATTTTTTATACCGGTGTTCCCACCAACCTGGCAGTACATTCCGGCCGGGGGCGGGTAGAAGTACAATTCACCCGGTCAAAAGATCCTAACATCACCCGGTTTGTAGTTTACTGGAACAACCGGGAGAAGCATCTTGAATTACCAGTTACGAATGAGGTGATACAGAAAGTTATTGTTCCTGGTTTGCCGGAAGGTGAATATACTTTTGAAATTGTAGCTTATGATAAAGCGGGGAACGCTTCTACTCCCGGATCTGCTATTGTGAGCGGCTCAAGCCTGGGACAACTGTATGAAAATAACCTGCAGGCCAGAAGGGTCAATGTCACCAACAGCCAGTCCGGAATACTGCTAGATTTCCCGGCTGTGGATACGCTCTGTAAATATACAACGGTAGGTTATACCACGGCGACGGGAACAACAGGATCCATGAAGTACCTGGCTGCTATGGCGTTTGCAGATACCCTGAAAAATGCTTCGCCCGTCCTTTCATCCATTCAGTTAACAACCGCTTATATACCCGTTGCCGGAATTGATACTTTTTATGCACAACAAACGGTAGCCGTTAATCTTGCTGCCGGGGCATATACCTGCACCGGGCAAATGACAGACAATACCAATGCCGCCCTCACTGGTCCCTATCCCTGGAATGTAACACTGCGGCAGGTAACTGCCACACAGCTGGAATTAGTGGATAACGATCAGACCAATGATGTATATCATAAGATCCTGAACAACGGGGGTAATTCTTACTACGGTTCATTTGGAGTGGTATTAAATCTCGATAACAATTACCATGTGATCAGTGTGATCAACAAATACGGACAGCCTTCTTCCAATGGAAGATCGGCAGAATTAGATCCTTCCGGTGTAAATAAATTTGATCCGGTTACCCGTACCTTAAAAGTGAAATACTGGATGAATCAGCCCGGAAGTACGCACAGGACCTCTTTTGATGAAACTTTCACCATGAAGTAAAGGCCTGTTTTTTTATTTTTTTCGGGAGAAGGGGAGCGCCTGGTCCCGGCATTTTCAACCTTCTATAACAGGAGTCTTCCTGTTATAGAAGGTTGTTTCCATGTCAAAATGAAAAAGACCCTCCCATTTTGGTATACCTGTTATGGGATGGCTGGTATTGACATTTTCATAATTTGTTTATTGTCAGTTAATTGAGTTGAAAAGAGATCACTAACGTAACATGGCATTGGTTTGGTGGACCCGCTGGTACACCCAATCAATTCAATGCAAATGTCGCTGAACTTAAAAACAAAATTTTCCCTGGGATTGATTTTCCTGTTCCTGATGACGCTGGCGATCAGCATGCAGGGAATTTATCAGATTTACCGGTTAAATGGAGATGTGCGCCTTATCCTCCGGGAAAATATCAGATCTATTATGTTCTCCAACAACATGCTGGGCGCCCTGGAACAACAACCGGTACAACTGGAGATACTAAAACAGAACCTGTTATTACAGGAACAAAATGTAACAGAGCCAGGAGAAGATAGTGCCACGGCGCGTGCTGCATCATTGGTACAGCAACTTCAACTGCACCCGGAAAACCCTCAGTTGGCAGTGGAACTACGACACGTTATTCTGCAAATATCGGCTATTAACCAGCAGGCCATCATCCGAAAAAATAATATATCATCTGCGGCCGCTTCACGGGCCATTCTTACGTTATCTGTCATTACCCTGATACTACTTAGTGTATCCATCCTGTTTATCTTCAGTTACCCGCATATTGTTACGCATCCCATTCATCAGCTGATTGCCGGTATCCGGCAGATTGCAGATAAGAAATACAACACCCGCATTGACATTAACCGAACGGATGAATTAGGCGAATTAGCCATTGTATTCAACCGAATGGCGGAGAAACTACATGAATATGAAAATAGTAACCTGGAGAAAATAAAGATGGAGAAAACAAGGATAGAAACGATCATCAACCAGATGAATGATGGTATTATTTGTTATGACCCCCATCATCAACTGTTGTTTATGAATGAAGTGGTGATGCATTTATGTGGCCCTCAGCTAAGGGATAGAGCCACAATGCTGGCGTCTATCAATAAACATCCGGCAAATCAGCAGCTGCGGATCGGGTCGGCCGTCTTCATAAAGGAAGTCATCAGCAACGACCAGGGAACGGTGACCGTATTGCGTGATATCAGTGCTTTTGAAGCACTGGAAGCTGCCAAAACTAAATTTATCGCCACGGCCTCGCATGAACTGAAAACACCCATAGCAGCTATGAAAATGAGTCTCAGTTTACTATCGGATAAAAGGACCGGACCTTTGCAGGAAGGACAACAGGCGCTGCTGGATAGCATCAGCGAAGATGTGGAACGAATTTTACAAATCAGCAGTGAATTGTTGGATTTCACACAAACAAAAGTAGGATTGATTCCCAATCTCCGGCATTAATTTTTTTTCAATTTTAATACACCAGAACATGACAACCGGTACGGTTTTACTCGTAGAAGATGAAGAGAAACTTCGTCAGTTATTGAAACGTATTATTGCAATGGAAGGTTTTCGTATCCTGGAATGTGATACCCTGAAAGCCGCGCGGCAGCTGCTGCACACAGAAGCCATAGACATAGTACTCAGTGATATCATGCTGCCGGATGGCAATGGTATCGACCTCGTTACACACATGCGGGACAAACAGTTGCCAGCTGAAATTATCCTGCTAACGGCTTATGGTAACATCGCTGATAGTGTACGCGCCATAAAGAACGGGGCGTTTGATTATATCACCAAAGGCAATGATAATGCCCGGATTATTCCACTGTTACACCGCGCGCTGGAGAAAGTAAAATTGCAAAACCGTGTGGTACAACTGCAAACAAAAATCAATAATAACTACGCCTCATTTGATGCATTGCTGGGTACTTCAGCCGGGATTCGGGAAGCCCGGAAGCTGGCGATGAAAGCAGCGCCCAGTAATGCCGCCGTATTACTGTTGGGGGAAACCGGTTCAGGAAAAGAAATGTTCGCACAAGCTATTCATAATGCCAGCCATCGGGCAGAAAAAGATTTTCTTGCCATTAACTGTAGTGCTATTGGGAAAGACATACTAGAAAGCGAGATCTTTGGCTATAAAGCAGGGGCATTTACCGGTGCTGTGAAAAACAAAAAAGGATTGATAGAAGAAGCCCACCAGGGCACCCTTTTCCTGGACGAAGTAGGTGAGATGCCATTGGACCTGCAGGCCAAACTATTAAGGGTACTGGAAACAAGCGAGTTTATAAAGGTGGGAGATACTAAAGTAACGAAGGTGGATATACGTATTATCGCCGCTACCAACCGCAACCTGGTACAGGAAATTCAACAGGGACGTTTCCGGGAAGACCTGTTCTACCGTCTTAATGTATTTACCATTGAGCTGCCGCCGTTAAGAGAAAGAAAAGAAGATATCCCTTTATTTGCCTCCTATTACCTGCAACAGTTTGCCGGAAAATCCAATACACAGGTAGTGCAGATGAGCCGTGAGTTTATAGAACATCTGAAGCTGCATGAATGGCGGGGTAATATCCGGGAGTTGAAAAACATTATGGAGCGTGCGGTGATCATTTGTACCGGTAACACACTTACCGTGGATGATTTGCCATTGGAGTTTACGTTGCATAAGCATCCGGTGAAACAAAAACCAGGTACTTTTGATCTGGCAGTGATGGAGAAAATACATATACAATGGGTGGTGGATTATGTAAACGGTAACAAATCAAAAGCCGCCAGGTTATTGAACATTAGCTTGTCTACCCTTTACCGGAAAATGGATGAATATAAGATGGCATAATAAAAAAACTGCCTGGTAAAGAATTACCTGCAGTTGTATAAAACCTATATTAAAAATCAAACGAGTTTATCAGAACCGTACAATGAGATCCATAGCTGCTGTAAACTGATCGCTGCGTGTTCCATTATCGTATGGGGTAGCGTCGTTGTTCCACGCTTTTTCATATCGTACTTCCGGCCTTATCCTGACCAGGTTGTTGAAGTGATGGACCCAGCCAATGGTATGACTGGTATAGGTGGTGGCAAAACCGGTACGATTGCCCTGCGGATCGTTCAGGAGGTCATTTCTGATCGACAGGTAGTCCTTCTTCGCCGATAGCTGTACCTGGAAATAATTTACAGCGCCTACGGCAGATGCAATACCTGGAATGGTATTACCTAAGCCGGTACCCATGTACCATTCTTTCCCCGGGCCTTCAATGGCGGTACCACCTACGGCCGCGTCATGCTGCCACATATAGTATACCTCGGTATTCATATGTATTTTTTCATTGAACTTATGTCCCCAGGTAGCTACTGCCATTTGCAGATTGTCGTGCGCATCTTTATAATAACCTTTTCCTAAGCTATTAATACCACCATACAGGGAGTTTCGGTTATTGGAAGATACCCAGCGTACCATGGCGAGGCCATTCAAACTGGCGGAACTGCTCCATGGCGTCATATCATTACCAGCATGCGCTCCTGCGGAAATCTGCCAGTGAGCATTCAGTCGTAATATGGCGTGTACACCGGTGAATGTATATGGATCTACCGTAAACATCAGGGAATGGGAATACAGGTAGTTGTCGGGGGCCCACTGCGCTTCAATATCAGCCGGAGAAATAAAGCGGCCTACCTTAATCAGCAAGCCTTCGGCTACTTTGGGAAGATAGAGCATACCATATACCTGTGTAGGATCATATCCATACAAGTGGTTATTTTTTAAGAGCTGGTCACTGAAAATACCTTTTGCAAGCGTATAACGATAGTCGGTACCGTAAATATTATCAACCACAAAACCCCAGTCCACATGATCCTGCTGTACGGTATTCGGTTGCCTTTCTATGCGTAAAATAGCCTGATCCAGTACCACACGGTTAGGTACAAGATTATAAGAAGTAGGTGCGTTCGAATTTTTAGAAGTGCTGAAATTACCGCCAATGTCTATCCATCCATAGATTTTAATCCGGCTTTTACTTTTCGCAAGTCCTAATAGTTTGGTCAGGGGATAATCGGGGGCGTCTGCAGGTGCGCCTATCAGTGGGCCGCCTACCCATTCCCCGCTGGGAAATGGAGGTGAAGAAAGGGGAGAAGGTAAGCATCTTCCATTAGATCCATCTACAATAACAGGTTGAGTTTTACCGGTAGTGTCTTGCTGCGCATATCCATATGACAGGGACAAAGTCAGGACAAGCGACGTTACAAATCTTCGTTTCATTTTTCGTTCGTTTATACAATTTGGTGACTACATTCCCAATTGTATGCCTGCGCGGGGGATTTAGTGTGCCAGACCTGTGAAATCATTATCCAATAAGCATTCCGGCTGCCAGAAATTTTAGAACGTCTGCCTGAAAGGGAAAGGAAAAGTATGTCAAAATGAGAAACCCGGTCATTTTGAGGCAGGCTTATTTCATTTTGACTGCATTTCTCATTTTGATATGCCTGTATATGTTTTTTTTGAGGAGATGTGTACGCCGGAATCCTGTACTCATCAACAGATGCCGGTATCCATGCTGTAGAAATAATAATAGGCATCTCAATTGTAAACAAGCGGTATAAATTATCACATATTATGAAACAGTTTTTAACAACCCTGCTGATGGCAGGGGCGTTATCCCCGGTAATGGCTGGTATAGGCCATCAGAAAACAGGTGGGCTTTATCTCTCTATGAACGATTATCTGGCCGATCATCGCTATTATGCATATAGCAATATGAAGCTTCATACACGGAAGCCTTACCTGAGCATTCGGGCGGACAACGGAAAAATGCAGGTTCCCAGGGATTCCATATTTGCAGTAACCTTACGGGATGGAAAAACATACCGGCTGCTTGGACACACGAGCTACGAGATTTTAAACAGGAATGCCCGGTTGCTATTGTATAAAAGAAAGATAATGACCGCTGTAAAAACATTTCCCAGGGATAACTTTCAATATTATTTTTCCGTTGGAGATGGCCCGCTGCAGGAGCTTACCGGCTGGAATTTAAAAAATGCTTTCAGCGGGAGGAAAGCATTACCGGATCAGTTGGATGTAAATTTCCGACAGGATAGTGATTTAATGTCTTATGATTCTTTTCATCACATGTACAAGCTGGAGTGGCTTTTACAATAGGTATGACAGTGCTTGCGTAACCATAAAAAAAGCCAACATCCGTAAGGACGTTGGCTTTTTTTATGAAATAAAGTTATTTCACCCTTTCATAAATGTATTGTTGTATCACTGCATAATAAGAAAAGTATTCTCCCTTTTTTATATTTTCAATGACGCTCGGGTAATTAATAATCAGGTGGCCTTTTTCATCAATACCATATTGGGAAACCCCGCCGTCGGATTTAAATACTTTGTACATCATCAGTGACCGGCCATTTTCCACCTTATATTTTCCAGACATCATTTTTTTGAAGCTGGGTTTACCGGCTTCTTTCACATACATTTTAATGTTGTTATCTGTGATCACCGCAAAGGCGTCATCCTGGCTTTTATCGTCCAGGACCACATCCGGGAGCCGGTAATAAGTTTGGGTAGGGAGATAGACAGAATCATTAAACCGGATAGACCGGAACTTCAGCATACGCCAGGTGCCCACTAATTTACCCGGATCATTCACTGCTGTAGTGGTGTCCAGTTGTGCATGGGGAATAATGGAATTGGGAGTGACAACAGTGGTTACCCCTTTGTCCTGGAAGTTCATATACGCCTGTGTTTTCTTCATCGCCGGTGTAAGAAAGGATGTATAAGCGTCATAGTCTTCATCCCATGAAGGAGCAGCCAGCCTTGGTCTGGCGATTTTATAATCCGGTGGAAATTGGTAAGTAGTATCCCTCGGCACTTTCGATAGTGCTTCAAAATCGGTTTCCTGTGCAAGTGTGTCAGCAGTACTAAAGACGGCCAATAGCAGTGCAGGCAGGAATTTTAGTAAGTGATTTGCCATAGTCAGTACAGGTTTTTTCCTGGTACCAATATACGTGGTTTTTGCAGGAGACTTTCCTTTACAGGTAAACGGTGTACGGGCTACATACGGAGAAACCCGCTTCTACCGCGTGTATACAGTTTTAATGAGCAGGTGGACAGGCAGGGAGGTAACTTTTCAAGTGCTCCACGTGCGTAGCGGATGAAGGATGCCGGAAGCTTCAAATTCACTACCTTTAACCATGTTGCATAATGAATTTGAATCTCCGGAGGAACTACGGGATACCATCAAATGCTTTTGGTATAACTGCAGAGAAGCAGGTGAACAACCTTCGCCTTACGAGGTAATGCCGGATGGCTATACCGAAATTATTTTTCATTTCGGAGAACTGTATAGCGTGGCGCCCAATGGGGATCTGCAGTCATTGCCCTCACCGTTTATGGTAGGCCTGCTTAATCAACCTGTTTTTTTCTACTCCCCGCAACGGTTGGAAATTATTGCCGTCAGGTGCTTTCCGTGGACGGTATTCGATTTGCTCGGGTTACCTTCCAATAAGGACAGCGTTCGGATATTTGAGCATCCCGTGGCGAAGTTGCAGGGCATCCTGCGCGAACATATAGCTGCAGGTAACATAGCAGCCGCCATTGCCGTCCTTAAACAATATTTCCTGGAAGCAAGATCGCATGTGGCCACAGGTAGCATGTTATTCAAAGCCGGTGTAGCGATGCGGAAAGCCAATGGCAATATACCTGTCAGCGAAGTAGCTGCTGCCGCACATGCCACGGTACGCACCCTGGAACGGAACTTTAAGCAATCTTCCGGGCATACCGTGAAGGATGTATCCGCATTGATACGTTTTGAGCAGGTCAGAAATCAGTTATGGCGTAATCCCGATACTAATATCGCCGGCCTGGCGCATGAACTGGGCTATACAGATCAATCGCACCTGAGCCGGGAATTCAAGCGCTACAGCGGCACTACGCCCGCGGCATTTGCGAGGAATGTGAAGAAAGGGCTACGGGTGGTTCCCTATAATTTTGTCGCGTTTATACAATCCTGATATTTTTGCATTTGGGAATTTTGTGCTTCAATCATGCTATATGAACGTAACACAAACCCAACCAACCACTATGTCAAACCCATTTGTTCCCGATGTCATTATTGCCGGCGCCGGACCCGTAGGGCTCTTCCTGGCTGCTGAACTGGCGCAGGCCAATTGCTCCGTACTCATATTGGAGAAGGCCGCAGATCCTGTTTCCCCGTTAAAGCAATTGCCTTTTGGTATGCGGGGGCTTTCTGCACCCAGTATAGAAGCACTATATCGTCGTGGATTACTCGATGAGCTGGAGATCCACAAACGTACAAAGTATCCGCACAGTCATTCCGTAAGAACGGCACAGGCTCCGCCTGCTACCGGCCCCGGCGGCCATTTTGCCGGTATTACCTTTCACCAGCAGCAGGTAGATACTTCCCAATGGAAATATCGTTTGCCCGAATCTACACCTGCCAATTTAATGTCCGGGATGATGGAGCTGGAAACCGTGCTAACCCGCCGTGCAGTAGCTCTCGGTGTAGACATTCGCAGGGGCATCACTGTAACGGATATACGACAAACTGCCGATGGTGTCACCGTGCAGGCAGGCGATCAATCTTTCAATGCTAAATGGCTGGTAGGCTGCGATGGCGGCCGTAGTACGGTACGTAAGAAAGGCGGTTTTGAATTTGCCGGTACAGAACCCACCTTCACCGGTTACTCCGTAGGGCTGGATATTGCCGATGTAGAGAAACTGCGTCCCGGCCGTAATGTCACGGAAACGGGGATGTACTTATTATCGCAACCCAATTACCTGATCCTGCAGGACTTTGATGGTGGCGCCTTTCATAAGGCTGCCCAACCGATTACCCGAGAGCATGTACAGGCATTATTACGCCGCATTTCAAATACCGACGTCACCATAACCGCTGTACATGTAGCTACTACGTGGACGGACCGGTCGCGGCAAGCCACTGCGTACCGCAATGGCCGTATTTTACTGGCAGGCGATGCTGCGCATATCCACTCGCCATTAGGTGGACAAGGCCTCAACCTCGGCCTGGGAGACGCCATGAACCTGGGCTGGAAGCTGGCCGCCACTATTCATCACCAGGCACCGGAAGGATTGCTCGATAGTTATTATACCGAACGATACCCGGTGGGAGAGAAGGTACTGGATTGGTCCCGCGCGCAAATTGCCATCATGCATCCGGATCCGCATGCCCGCGCGTTATATGCCATTATCCGGGACCTCATGCATACCCGCGATGGTGTGACCTACATGGCAGGCCGGATATGGGGTATTACCACGCATTATACTATGGATGGAAATCATCCACTGGCGGGTTACAGCGTGCCCAATTTTACCTTTGAAGATGGTACTGATATAGGAGAACATCTGCGCGAAGGCCGTGCCATACTGCTCGACTTTGAAGTAAATGTCTCCCTGGAAAAACTAACAGCCGCTTATGCTCACCAGGTAAAGTATATGGCCGGTAATGTGAAAAATCGTTTAGGCCTGAGCGTTGTATTGATCCGCCCGGATGGCATTGTAGCCTGGGCTGCAGATGGTACGCCGGATATGGAGGAATTGCAACGGACAATGGATCGTTGGTTTGTTCGGGAGGCAGCATTGATAAATGCAAATGAGGAATAGTTTCATTTGACAGGTTTTCTTATTTACGGATTAAAGACTATCTTCCTCCGTAAGAAAACAAAATCCCGTTTGCCTCATGAAACATGCTTTTATACTGTTAGCAGGCGCTTTACTTATTTCAATTACTACGTGGGGGCAGATAGCTGGTCGCTATTCGAAAGCGGATGCCCTTTGTAGTACAACTATTATCTTATTCCCCAATGGTATTTACAATATAGAATCTGGTTGTGAAAATCATTCAAGCTTTGCAATGGGCAGCTGGACGAAAAAGAAAGACACGATTTTGTTTCATGAGCTGGACAGCAGTTTTAGTGTTATCAGGAATGTAGTGGCCTCCAACACCGGAACACCGCAGATAACTGTACAACTATTTGATACAGCCGGTAATAATATCACTGCCAGATACCCGGTTGGTCAGTTGTTAGAAGGGATGGGCGTGTATAATATAGACCTGGATAGCACCCAGACAATACGCAAAGATTTTAAAAGGAAAGGTAGTGTTATAGTAATAACAAAATTGGAGAGATTATTGGGAAGGCCTGTTCGCGTGAATACGGATAATGCCAATGCATTTAAAATATATTTGGATCCACTGCTCGATTATGTGCGGTATGAAAATTCGCATTGGTTCTCAAGAGGACATTTTAAGTTGCTGTATGTAAAAAATAAATTGATGTCGCTCCATCCCGAAACAGATTTTCTTACTGCTCAGGACGTGATAACGGTATATAACAAGGAGCAATAGCGGCTACGCATACCGCTGCGCCGGCGCAAACTCCTGTTTAAACGCCTGCGGAGTCTTCTTCTTAAACGTTTTAAACTGGCGGTTAAAATATGAGATGTTATTATAGCCACTCATAAAACAGATCTCAGTAATACTCAGGTCATCTTCCTGTAACAATTTACAGGCATGGCCAATCCGCAATTCATTCAGAAAATAAGTGAAATGTTTACGGGTCCGTTTCTTAAAATAACGGCAAAAAGCAGAAGGACTCATGTTCACGGCCTGCGATACTTCGTTGGTAGAAATAGGATCCGTAAAATGTTGCATCACAAATTCGTAAATGCGATTCATGCGTTCGGCATCTTTTACGTTGATGCCGCTGGCGCCGCGACTGGACAGCAAATGGCTGTCGGTCGCTCCTGCAGCGATGTGCAACATCGATAATAATTGCAGCAGGCGATCCATCCCGGTGCTGTGCACCATTTGCTGCATCTTATCTGCTAACAGCGTACGGGTGTTCCCGTTAATGCTGATACCTTGCACTGCTTTATCCAGCAGCTTGCGGATAGCCGCGGTTTCAGGCAGGTGAAAAAAAGCAGGCCCCAGGAATTCCCGGTTAAACTGGATCACAATAGATTTAGCCTGCAGGGCAGGATCATTGGTGTAATAAGCCGCGCTGTTCCTGTACCAGTGCGGGAGATTGGTACCTAATAATACCAGGTCGCCAGGGGCAAAGTCTGCGATGCTGTCGCCCACAAAGCGGGTGCCATCTCCCTGTAATACCAATACCAGCTCATACTCCGGGTGAAAATGCCAGGGGGTATCGAAATAAGGAGAGCAAAATACCTGTACCGCAAAGGAGGCATCTGTGGAAACGGGGACTTTCTGCAAAATAGCTTTCATAACGTTGGCGGTTTTAAATGCCGTGGTAGTACTAATATAATCTATTTGCCCGCTATTAATATCAGAATGATCAAAATAGTGCAGGTAATGTCCTTTAAAGTGTTGGTTTGATCGCTTAATTTGGAAGAAATTTGAACCATGGAAAAAGGGATCACCATTCACTATCAACCGCAGTTACCGATACATCCCAGGCCCATCGCTATTATCGGGGCAGGAGGCATTGTAGGAGGCGCCCATTTGCCCGCCTATCAGAAAGCCGGCTGGCAGGTGGTGGCCATTTGTGATCCCATGATAGAGAAAGCGCAGCAACTGGCCGATACGTTTCATATTTCACAGGTATACGATAATGTGGCACAACTGGTAGCACAGGCGCTGGAGGAGGTGATCTTTGATATTGCGGTTCCTGCATCGGTGTTGCCGGGTATTCTCGAACAACTGCCTCCACGGGCGGTAGTGCTCATGCAAAAGCCCATGGGAGAAGACATTGCAGGCGCCGACCGCATCCTGCAACTATGCCGTGAAAAAGAATTTACCGCCGCCGTTAATTTCCAGATGCGCTTTATACCTGCTGTGATGGCGGCAAAAGACATGATCAACCAGGGGCTCATTGGCACCCTCCACGATATGGAAATCCGGATGAACATCTACCATCCCTGGCATCTCTGGGAGTTTTTATTCGGTATCCCCCGCATGGAAATGTTGTATCACAGTATCCACTACATGGATCTCCTGCGTTACTTTTTGGGAGAACCGAAAAGCGTATATGCGAAGACGGTAAAGCATCCCAAAATGATGCAGCTGGCATCTACGCGTTCTGTGATTATGCTGGAATATGATGAAGCTGTAAGGGCGTTTATTAATACCAATCATGGCCACGAGTTTGGCTTGAAATACCAGGATTCGTTTATTAAATGGGAAGGTACCAAAGGTGCGATCAGGACTACGCTTGGACTGAACATCGATTACCCGCACGGGGTGCCGGATACATTTGAATACGTGTTGCTGGATGGAAATAAAACGCCGGAATGGCAATCGGTGCAACTGGAAGGCACCTGGATGCCCGATGCTTTCGGGGCGTCTATGGCCAACCTGATGTGTTATGCAGAAGGATCGGCGCCGGTTTTAATCAATCATATTAACAGTGCCTATAAGACCATGCAGGTAGTGGAAGCAGCCTATGCTTCCAGTGATGCAGGAGGTACATTGGTCGGATAACAGCTACTTTATGGATGTCGTTGTAACAGTTGTTTGCACAACTGCAGGCATTCCTTTGCTTTCACTTAAAAAACGGATCATATGAATCACCAGTTGAACAGGTATAGCCGGGTGCTTACACAGGATATCAGCCAGCCTTCCTCCCGTGCCATGCTGCATGGGGCGGGGCTTACCCGGGCAGACCTGGAGAAAGCCCAGGTAGGCATTGCCAGCGCGGGGTTTGAAGGGAACCCGTGTAACCTTCATCTGAATGAGTTGGCAGGCCTGGTAAAACAAGGCATCACGGAAGCCGGATTGGTAGGACTCATTTTTAACACCATCGGGGTGAGTGATGCGTTAACGATGGGGACTCCTGGTATGCGCTTTTCGCTGCCTTCGAGGGATATCATTGCAGATTCCATAGAAACGGTGGTAAGTGCGCAGTGGTATGACGGACTGGTAACGGTGATGGGATGCGATAAAAATATGCCTGGCGCCGTGATGGCCATGTGTCGCCTGAACCGCCCGTCTATACTGGTGTATGGCGGTACCATCGGATCTGGTATTTATAAAGACAGGAAAATCAATGTGCTTTCTACTTTAGAGGCCTATGGCGAACAGTTGGCAGGTAAGTTATCGCCTGCTGATTTTGAGGGAATTGTACAGAATGCTTGTCCCGGCGCAGGCGCCTGTGGTGGCATGTATACCGCCAATACCATGTCGGCCGCCATAGAAGCCATGGGGCTTAGTTTGCCTTACAGTGCTTCCAATCCTGCTCTCAGCGCTGAAAAGAAAAAGGAATGCCTGGCTGTGGGTGCTGCGCTGTATCGCCTGCTGGAAAAGGATCTGAAGCCACGGGATATTTTAACGAAAGCCTCTTTTGAAAATGCTATCCGGTTGGTGATGGTGTTGGGAGGCTCTACCAACGCGGTACTACACCTGATTGCCATTGCGCGTGCCGCAGAAATAGCGCTGGAGTTATCAGATTTTCAGCGCATCAGCGATGAAACGCCGTTGCTGGCAGATTTGAAGCCCAGTGGAAAATACCTGATGGAAGATGTACACCTGGCAGGGGGAATTCCCGCTATCATGAAAACGTTATTGGAAGATGGATTACTCGATGGTAGCTGCCTCACTGTGACCGGCGCCACGTTGGCAGAAAACTTACGGGATGTGGCCCCATTGGGGGCTACGCAGGGCATCCTTTATCCCATGAGCCAGCCGCTGAAACGTAACGGTCATTTACAAATATTATATGGTAACCTGGCGCCGCAGGGCGCAGTTGCTAAAATTACCGGCAAAGAAGGCGAAACATTTGAAGGCCCCGCCAAAGTTTTTGATGGGGAGTTTGCGGCTATTGCCGCGATAGAGCAGCAGGAAGTAGCGCCCGGCGCAGTGGTAGTAATTCGTTACGAAGGCCCCAGGGGAGGCCCGGGGATGCCGGAAATGCTGAAAGTAACTGCCGCACTGGTAGGTGCGGGACTGAGCAAAAGTGTGGCGGTGATTACCGACGGTCGTTTTTCCGGCGGCACGCATGGATTTGTTATCGGGCATATTACGCCTGAAGCCTATGATGGCGGGCTGATTGCATTAATACAGGATGGAGATATTATTTCAATAGATGCCATCCGCAATGAGATTAATGTAGCGTTGGGTGAAGCCGAGATCCTGCAGCGGAAATCTGAATGGCAGCCGCCGGCACTGAAGTATTGCAAAGGGATCCTGTATAAATACAGCCTGACGGTTTCATCGGCCACAGAAGGCTGTGTAACTGATGAAGGACCCTGGCTGCGTATACTGGAAGCCTGGCATGCAAAACAATCGTCTCATGATACACCCATTGACTGACATACCCATTACAGACAGCCATGTGCATCTGTGGGATCCGCAGCAGTTGGAGTATCCATGGCTGCAGGAATTCCCGTATATCCACCGCCGTTATACCATGGCCGATTACCGGCAGGCCACAGAGGGAGTCAATGTTAGCAGCGTAGTATTTGTGCAGGCGGCCTGCCGCCCGGACCAATACCTGCGTGAAATAGATTTCGTGATGCAACAGGCGCAAACCGATGAGCGGATCCGGGGCATCGTAGCTTATGCGCCATTGGAACAAGGCCGCTCTGTGCGAAACGTCTTTACGTTGCTGGCCGCCAATCCGCTGGTAAAAGGTATCAGGAGGATGTACGATGACGATCCCTCCCTGTGTTGTAGCAGTGCTTACCTGGATGCGGTGCAATTGTTGCCGGAATATGGCTGGTCGCTCGATATCAGCGCAAAGCCGGCATCATTGCCCGCTACAGCAAAAATGACGGCCGCCTGCCCGGACACCGTTTTTATACTGGATCATCTCGGAAAACCGGATATCAAAGGCAATGGACTGGATGCATTCAAAAGAAATATAGATCAACTGGCCGCTTTCCCAAATGTGTACGCCAAATTATCCGGGCTGATCACAGAAGCGGATCCTATTCACTGGACACCAACACTATTAGCACCATATATCAACCATGCCATCAGCTGCTTCGGGTATGAACGGCTGCTGTTTGGCAGCGACTGGCCCGTAGTATTGCTGGCTGGTACATATCATCAATGGCTGGATGCACTACTCACAGTGCTAACCAACACGGGCACACGAAAAGAACTGGCTGGCTTATTTCATGAAAATGCGCAACGCATTTATCGGCTCTGAGTAAGACATCACCTGTATTTCAAGCATTACGCAAAGCGCAACAACCACCGTTATTAATTACTATGTTATGACCAGGATCCACACCAGGCGGGCACTGTACCTGCATGTATCACATTGCTGTTTATTACTGTTGATGGGTATGCTACTATTTGCGATCCCATTGGCGGCGCAAACCGGTACCATATCCGGTAGAGTGAATGACGAGAAAAATAATCCGCTGCCCGGTGTTACCGTAACGGTAAAAGGCACCACCACCGGCGTTCAGACAAACGCCGAAGGGCAGTATGTTTTAAAAGTTCCGGGCACCGAAAGTGTGCTCCTCTTTTCCGCTATCGGGTATACCACTCAGGAAATACGATGTGGCGGAAGAACAGTGGTCAATGTTTCATTAGCAGAGGTATCCACTGCGCTGGGAGAAGTAGTGGTAGTAGGGTATGGTACACAAAAGAGAGTGAACCTTACCGGCGCAGTGGCCACCATTAATGGCAGGGAGCTGGAAAAGCAACCGGTTGCCAACCTGACCAACAGCATCGCAGGCCGCTTACCCGGCGTTATTGCCACCAATCCCAGCGGAAAACCCGGCAGCGGTTCCATCCTGCAGATCCGTGGACTCAGTACGCTGAACGACAATACGCCACTCATTGTGGTAGATGGCGTGGTACGCAATACCATGGAGGATATTGATCCGGCAGATGTAGCCAGCTTTTCTGTATTGAAAGATGCTTCCGCTGCCGCTGTATATGGCGCCCGCGCAGCCAACGGGGTATTCCTCATCACCACCAAACGCGGCAGAACAGGAAAGCCCACCATCAGCTATTCCGGTATGGCCGGCATCCAGCAGCCTACCGGGTATCCAAAGATTATGAGCCCTTACGACTATGCGCTTTTCCGCAACCAGGCATTGAAAAACCAGGGCAGTCAGCCTGTGTTTACGGATGCAGAACTGGCAGATTTTAAATCCGGAAAAACAGGCACCGACTGGTACAAGGAAACGTTCCGGAAAAACAGCCCGCAAACCAAACATCATTTGTCGGTCAACGGCGGATCCGGCGCGGTGCGTTATTTCGCTTCACTCGGTTATACCGACCAGGAAGGGATGTACAGACATATCAACTACCGGCGCTACAACTTCCGCGCAAATATGGATGCGGATATCACCAAAACACTGACCGTATCCATCAATCTTTCCGGAGAACAGGGAATGACCTCCACACCCGGTTATGATGAGTTTTTCATTTTTGCCGAAGCGCTGCGTACCCGGCCAGATGTGCCGGCCTATACACCACATGGCCGCCCCTTTAATGCCAATGGTCCCCATCCGGTGCAGATTGTAGACGGCTCCGGCTACCGGCATACCACGGATAACCAGTACGCAGGTACGATTTCTTTTGAACAGCAACTGCCTTTTATCACGAAAGGATTATCACTGAAAGGAATGGCCGCCGTAATTAAAGACCACCTGTTCGATAAGTATTTTTCCATCCCTTACCTGTTGTATAACGAAGATAACCAGGGTAACGTTACCGGTACCAAAGCCGTAGGCCAACCACCCGCACTAACGGAAACGTATACACCGATGACAACTACCAACTATAATATCTCCTTAAATTATGCAAGGACATTTGACCGTCACACCGTAGGTGCGTTGCTGTTATACGAGCAATACGGCATCCAGGGAGATCAGTTGCAGGCTACGAAAGCAGACTTCCCCAATACGCTGCGGGATGAATTGTATTACAGCGGTCCGGCTAACCAGAGCATCACCGGCACCGGTATTTTGCAGGATGCCCGCCGAAGCGTGGTAGGTCGTGTAAACTATGCTTACCACGACAAGTACCTGCTGGAAGGCTCTTTCCGATATGATGGTTCTTACCGCTTCCCGGCTGACCATCGTTTCGGCTTCTTCCCGGGCATATCTGCCGGCTGGAGAATCTCTGAAGAATCCTTCTTTAAAAATGCCAGTGCACTCAGTTTCGTTAATAACCTGAAACTGCGTGTATCCAGGGGCGTTATAGGTAACGACCGGGTCAGTGCCTTCCAGTTCCAGGATATCTATAATATCAATTCCAGCAGCGGCCCTGTTATGGATGGAAAGGCGGTGTCTTCCCTGAATTATGGCGTATATCCTAATACCGGTATCACCTGGGAAAAGCAGGATAACAACAATATCGGCCTGGATGCGGAGTTATGGAAAGGACTGCTGGGCATTGAGTTCGATTATTTTTCCCGTGTAACAAAAGATATCCTCTGGAGCCGCGTGCGCTCGGTGCCTGCCACTTTTGGCCGTAGCCTGCCGGCAGAAAATTATGCACAAATGAAAAGCCACGGCTGGGAACTGAGTTTGTATCACCATAACAACATTGGCCCGGTGAACTATGATATCCGCCTTTCCGGCAGTTTTGCCACCAATAAAGTCACACAAATCGATGACCCGGCCAATGCCCTGGATTTCCAGAAACAAATGAACCGCCCGCTGGGTTTTGTGGCGGGATACCATGCCCTCGGCATTTTTAAAAGCCAAAAAGATGCAGATAACTGGTACGGGGGTACGCAGTTTGGCCAGCATACCTTAGCCGGCGATATTCAATATGCGGATTTGAATAATGATGGAAAGATAGATGCCAAAGACCAGGAAATTCTTTCTCCCTATGGCAATACCCCGCGCATCATGTACGGTCTTGCAGCAGGCCTGGGCTATAAAGGATTTGATCTTCACCTGCTGATACAGGGCGCTGCGCAGCGCACCTTCATGCTGCAGGGCGATGCCAGAACCATGTTCACCAACAGTGAAGGCAACAGCTTCGCCTACCTGGCCGACAGCTGGACGGCGGATAATCCCAATGCCAGGTTCCCACTGGCATGGATTGGTGGCCGCTCTATGAATAACCGCGATTCGGAAATATGGCTGCGTAAAGCCGGCTATGCCCGGTTGAAATCCATCGATCTCGGCTACAACTTCGCCCATACTTTGCTGAAACAAACAGGCATACAACGGTTACGGTTATACGTATCTGCCTTTAACCTGTTTACCTGGAGCCAGTTGAAAGAATTTGATCCGGAAGCGGTGACCAGGGGCGCCGGTGGCTACTATCCACAGCAAAAGAATTTTAACGCAGGTATTGACCTTACTTTTTAAACTGAGTGCCATGAAACGTTATCATCTTCACTATCTATATATTTTGTTATCACTGGCTTGTATGGCCTGTGGCAAAAACTTCCTCGATCCGCGCAACCCGGATGCCATTACGCCTGAAGAAGCATTGCATGATGCGGGACTAACAGAGCTGATTGTGAACGGCATTTACAACGACCTGTTGGGCTGGAACCGCAATTTGTACATCGCCACCACGGATGCTACCGATGAAGCAAGAACGAACTATCCCAGCGAAGCAGCGTGGCAGGTACTAAGGGGCGACTGGGATGCCACCAGTAATCCGATGGACGTATGGGGCAACCTGTACGCCAGCATCCGGAAAGCCAACGAGTTTTTATCGAAGATAGATGGCGCCACCATTGACGATGCCAACCGCAGGCGACTTAAAGCAGAAGTACGCTTCCTGAGAGCCTTCCAGTATTTTAACCTGGTGAAAAGATATGGCGGCGTGCCACTGATCACGAAACCACAAAGTTTAACTGACGACCTGCAGGTAAGCCGGAATAGCCTGACTGAATGCTTCACTTTTATTACCACAGAATTAGACGCAGCTGCTGCGGATCTTCCGGGGCAGGCACCCCGGGGAAAAGCCGGTAAAGGTGCCGCACTGGCGCTGAAAGCCAGGACGCTGCTGTATGAGGCAAGCCCGCTATACAATGAAAAAAAGGATGCTTCCCTGTGGAAACAAGCCGCTGATGCAGCAAAGGCTGTTATGAACCTGGATCAATATAGCCTGTATCCGGATATAAAACAGCTGTGGCAGGATATGTCTGCCAACAACAAAGAACCCATCTTTGAAGTACAATATAAAATGCCGGAGAAATACCATGGCTGGGATGCGATGTTATCGCCATTGGTCATTGCCAACGGAGACGCCGGTCATGTGTCGCCCCTGCAGGAACTGATCAACGCGTTTCCCATGAAAAACGGGAAACGCATTACAGACGCCGGCAGCGGCTTTGACGCCGCTAACCCATACGTTGGCAGGGACGATCGCTTTTATGCGGATATAGGCTATAATGGTGCGAAAAGAAAGGGTATGCTGGGTGGTACTCTCACAGAGATCACCCTGCTCATCTACAAAGGCGGCCGTGATTATGATTCTGTAGCCTCTTCACAGGTATATAATACCATTACCGGTTATTATACCCTGAAGATGGCAGATCAATCCAATACCATCTATACCTGGGGCTATGGAAGCGTGCAGCCATGGCTGGAAATCCGTTATGCTGAAATATTGCTCAACTATGCGGAAGCGCAAAACGAAGCGCTCTCCACACCGGATGCCAGTGTGTACGATGCCCTGAATACGCTTCGGAAACGCGCCGGTATTCAAAACAACCTGGTACCTGGCACACTCGATAAGAATGCCATGCGTGACCTGATTGTGAACGAACGCTACGTGGAATTTTGTTTCGAAAATCAGCGCTACTGGGATCTGCGCCGATGGAAAACAGCGGTGAGCACCCTTAATGGCAAAAAGGGAACCGGCATGGTGATCACCAAACAACCCAATGGCACTTTTTCTTACACTACCCAGCCGGTAGATCCACAGGCTGCAGTATTCTCAGAAAAAATGTATTTTATGCCTATTCCTTTTGATGAGATCAGCAAGAATAAAAAACTTGAACAGAACACCGGATGGTAAAAATGAAAACGCTCTTCGCCGTGTTAATGGCGCTGGTAGCCCAGCTACAGTTGCAGGCCCAGTCAACCGCCATTAACCCATCGCTCTTAACCGGCATCTGGCCGGCCGCATGGATTGCCTGTCCCGGTGCACCCGCCCGGGAATACGGGGTATACCATTTCAGGAAAACATGGTCGCTTTCCGAAAAGCCGGACCATTTCGTGGTAAACGTAACTGCGGATAACCGTTACCGTTTGCTGGTAAATGGTACCCCCGTGAGCAGCGGTCCCGCACGGGGCGACCTCTACAACTGGTACTATGAAACTGTTGATATCGCTCCTTATCTCCGTTCCGGTAACAACACCATCGCTGCCCTGGTATGGAATATGGGGACCCTGGCGCCGGTAGCACAGATCTCTAACCGCACCGCTTTCCTGCTGCAGGGTAATACAGCAAAAGAAGCCGCCGTGAATACCGGCAGGGACTGGAAAGTGCTGCACGACAGCGCCTACACGCCCTGTTCTACAGATAACAGCGAACGGCTGCAAGCCTATATCGTAGTAGGCCCTGGTGATGAGGTGCGTGGTAACGTATATCCGTGGGGGTGGGAACAACCCGGCTATGACGACAGCCAGTGGGCCAATGCCATCACCATTCCTACCGGCGCTACGCCGGTAGGCTACGGCACGGATAATTACTGGACCCTTGCGCCACGCAGCATCCCGTTGTTTGAAGAAACACGGCAACGGATACCCGCACTCAGGCGCAGTGACCTGGCCCAGCCACCAACAGGATTTCCTGACGGACAGCATCCGTTGACCGTACCCGCAAATAGCACGGTGCATCTCTTGCTGGACCAGACCTATAATACCGTGGCCTATCCTGAACTACAGGTGAGTGGCGGTAAAGATGCTGTTGTAAAACTGACCTATGCAGAAGCCCTGTTTGATAAGAACGGGCAAAAAGGTAATCGCAATGACATCAACGGAAAGGAAATAAAAGGCAACACAGATATTTTTCATCCGGATGGCGGAGCTGACCGGAAGTTCCGTCCACTGTGGCTCCGCACGTATCGCTACCTGCAACTGGAGGTGACCACCGCTGGTGAGCCACTGGTGATTACAGATATTTACGGTATGCGCACCGGGTATCCGTTACAACTGAAAGCAGCCTTTAGCTGCAACGACAGCAGCCTGTTGCAGATCTGGCAAACGGGCTGGCGCACCGCGAAACTATGTGCAGGTGAAACCTATTTCGATTGCCCCTACTATGAGCAGTTGCAATATGAAGGCGATACCCGCATCCAGGCATTGATATCCTTGTATACCAGCGGTGATGACCGTCTTGTTCGAAAGGCACTGATGGATTTCTATCATTCCCGCACGCCTGAAGGTCAGCCACAGGGGCGCTATCCCAGCAACCGGCTACAGGTGATTCCTACCTTCTCCCTGTTCTGGATCACGATGATTCACGACTACTGGATGCATAGGCCCGATGACGCATTTGTTAAACAATTTTTATCTGCCATGAAAGATGTGCTCGACTGGCATGAGCGCGGCATAGACCCGAAAACAGGCATGCTGGGGCCATTGAGCTGGTGGAGTTTTATAGATTGGGTACCTGGCCTCGAGAATTTCAGTGGTGGTGCAGAACACAACAGTGCCATCCGTACTCTCCATTATGCGTATACGTTAGCACAGGCAGCGGAGCTGGCGGCTTATTTTGGTCAGACCGAAAATGCAACGCACTGGCGGCAACTGGCCAAATTACTGAATACACATACCTATTCCCTTTGTTTCGATGCCACCAGGGGTGTGATGGCTGATGCGCCATCCAGGAAAAGCTACAGCCAGCATGCCAATATCATGGCGGCGCTCAGCGGTGCATTATCATCCAAAGAATTGCCGCAGGTATTACAAAAAGTGCTGACCGATAAAACATTGAGCCAGGCTACTTTTTATTATCGTTTTTATCTTACACAGGCGTTGAAAAAAGCGCATATGGCAGATGTGTATTACGATCAGCTGGGCCCCTGGCGTGATATGCTGCAGCTGGGATTAACTACTTTTGCAGAGAAGCCGGAACCCACCCGTTCCGATTGCCATGCCTGGGCAGCCAGCCCCAATTATGACTTTCTGGCTACCATCTGCGGCATTGTGCCGGATGCCCCCGGTTTTAAAAAGGTACTCATAGCGCCGGCCATGGGTGCATTGCAGGAAGTGAAAGGGGTGTTGCCGCATCCGGCGGGGGATATAACGGTGTCGCTTACACGAAACAAGGCACATGGTGTAACCGGGTCAGTGGTACTGCCAGCAGGTATTACCGGCAGATTTAGTTGGGAGGGCAAAGAAATTGTATTACACGCAGGAAGCCAACAGATTCATCTTTAGAAAACAACCTGATGAAAAAGAAAGGAATATTACTGCTCCTCTGCTTAAAAGTAATGGCGGGGTATGCACAGCAACAGTGGCCGTTATACCCCGACAGTATTCCCAATGCTACCGGTGTAGCGGATGAAGAACGGCGGCGGGCAGATCCGGTAGTGGATACATTGGTAGATCATGTGTCACGGCCAACGCTGACCATTTACCGGCCGCCGGCCGGTAAAGCAAATGGCGCTGCCGTGATTATTTGCCCCGGTGGTGGTTATCACGTGCTTTGTATTAAAATGGAAGGAGAGAAGGTGGCTAAAGCATTCGCGCAAATGGGTGTAACCGCTTTCGTATTAAAATACCGGTTGCCCAACCGGCATACTATGCGGGAGCCATCCATTGGGCCTTTGCAGGATGCACAACAGGCCATTAAAACAGTGCGGCAACAGGCGGCGCAGTGGCAAATAGATCCGCATCGCATTGGGTTAATGGGCTTCTCCGCCGGCGGACATGTGGCTGCTACCGCCGGAACACACTTTGATCAGGCATTGATTAATAATCCGGATGGCATCAGTTTGCGCCCGGATTTCTTGTTGCTGGTATACCCCGTCATCAGTTGTACTGATAGTGTAGGACATATCGGTTGTCGTAACAATTTACTCGGCGCCACACCCACAGCCGCGCAAATAAAATGGTTCTCCAATGAGTTGCAGGTGACTAATAAAACACCGCCAGCATGGCTGGTACATGCCGGTGATGATACGGTGGTGCTGGTGCGGAATAGTTTATTGTTTTATGAGGCATTACAACGGAATAAAGTAGCTGCTGCCATTCATTTGTATGAAAAAGGCGAACATGGTTTTCTCGGTAAACCCCCGTTTGAGGAGTGGTTTGGGCGTTGTGCCTATTGGATGCAGGAAGGGGGGTGGTTAGGCGCGGTCAAATGATGTTGAGATTATTTTCCCATATAATAAAGCGGACCATGTTTGGGAAAAACAACTGTGTTACCTCCCTTATGTGCGTGTGGAATATATCCTGGCGGGGGAGTTGGCAGTTGTTGTGCGCATTCATTTGAACAAAGACTGGCCAGCAATGGGGCGTCATCATGGCCTATCTGTAACGTTATCCAAACCTGGTTAGCCTGGTTATCGTGCATTGTTTTATCACATACACTGCACTTCATATGATCCCCATCATATCGGATATGAAAATCATTCAAATCCGGGAACGGTTTTTTATTTTTAAAATTGCCGTATAATTTCCGGATGCTCACTCTGGTTTTTTTAAGGTGTTTGCAGCGGGTGATCTCGTACGGAAACCAGTGCAGATCGCGGGAGGTATAAGGGTCAAAATCTTCCAGTGCCGCCATCATACCTATTTCCGGCGGTATTCTTTTCAGCTTGCTACCATATAAACGCATTTTTTTTACGCTTGTCAGTGTCCCGATTGTCGTGGGCAGTGTATAGATCCGTTGAAAATGCTCGTCCCCCAAATACTCTCGTGGTGCAAATTCTGTGCGATGCTCCCGTGCGCAGATGTCTACGTATTCACAAAGCATTTTCCATGCTTCACTGTTTCTGTCCTGATCATCCGGTTTGAGTTTCACAATATTCATAGGTAGTGTTTAGGTATAAGTAAACATACTCTTTTTTTGACTGATGTAGTCAGCAGATGCCCCGCATTTTCTCATCTCCCCAAAAAATAATTTTGCGCAGTCAAATAGCTGCATTATATTGCAGTCAAATGGCTGCAAATAATGGAAATCCGTAGAGATGTTTTTCAGGCTATCGCCGACCCTACACGTAGGGCTATACTGGCTTTGGTGGCATTACAGGCAATGACGCCGGGGGCAATTGCCGAAAATTTTAATTCATCCCGGCAAACGATATCGAAGCATATTCAGATTCTGACGGAATGTGAATTGTTGCATCAGCACCAAACGGGGCGCGAAATTCATTACCAGTTAAATCCGCGGAAGATGAAGGAAATAGCAGACTGGATAGCGCCGTATCAAAAGCTGTGGGACAATCGCTTAACCGCCATGGATGAGCTGTTGGGAGAGATGAAAGCAAAGAAGAAAAAATAATTCACTCATAACTTAAAATCAAATTTCATGGAAAAACAATTGTATCCCTGCTTATGGTTTGATGGTCAGGCCAGGGCAGCAGCAGATTTTTACTGTACTATTTTCCCGAATTCGAAAATTGTGAATGATAATGGAATGGTGGTTAACTTCGAATTAAACGGGCAATTTTTTATGGGATTGAACGGCGGAGATAACTTTCATTTCAATGAGGCCGTTTCTTTTGTAATTACCTGTGATGATCAGGCGGAAATTGATCACTATTGGTACAAACTCATTGCTGACGGCGGCAAGGAAGGTAACTGCGGCTGGTGTAAAGATAAGTTCGGATTGTCGTGGCAGGTAGTGCCCAAAGTATTAGGTACACTATTGTCTGATCCACAGAAGGGGCAACGGGTAGTACAGGCATTTATGAAGATGAAGAAATTTGATATCGGCGCATTACAAAATGCTTAATACCGCATCTATATGGCGAAGCAAATTGAAGTAACAAAAGTATTCCATGCACCTATTGATATGGTTTGGCAGGTTTGGGTAGATCCTGAACTGGTAAAGCGTTGGTGGGGGCCAAAAGATTTTATTTCACCGGTAGCTGATATCGATTTTCGTGAAGGCGGTAAATCATTGGTGAGTATGAGAGCGCCAAAAGAAATGGGAGAGAAGGAATGGTATTCTATCTGGGAGTATGTAAAAATAATTCCTTTTGAAAAGATAGAATTCATTCAGAACCTGGCGGATAAAGACGGAAATAAAACGGAGCCCACCAAAGTAGGCATGCCAGCTGATTTCCCTACAGATATCAGAACGGTAGTAGTGTTCAGGCCTTTGGGGGATGACAGCACCGAGATGACAGTCACGGAATATGCGGAATTTGGCAGTATGAGTCATTTTGCGCAATTAGGACTGGAGCAGAGTATGCAGAAGGTGGCTGTTATTTTTCAATAGATGCTTACCTGATTTTCTGCCGGTGATTTAATCCCCATTCCACCAGGCTGTCATTTACCGTAAAAACGCTGAGTCCATATGGCGTGATAGCATAGCTCACGCTCACAGGCTTCGTATCTCTTACAGTTCGGGTGATCAGCAGGTTCAATTCAAGGTCCTGTAATTCTTTGGTTAGCATTTTTGCCGAAATACCTTCCACTTCCCGTTGAATTTTTTTGAAGGTGTTGCCTTCCGCCGCATGGATCCTGAGATGACGCATGATCCTTAGCTTCCATTTGCCACCGAGTACTTCCAGGCTGTCGCGGATAGCGGCCAGTTCCTGTTCGCAGATGGTATGTTGTTGATCTGGTTGTTTCATATTGTAAGTATGTGATAGTTAACCCGAGGTAACCGGTTACTTCGGGTTAACTCATAGCGAAAATAATGGATTGCTATCTAATTTTGAAAATCAAACAGTCACTTACAAAAATGAAACAACTTGATTATTACGTATTGGATGTATTTACGGATCAGCCGTACAAAGGAAACCAGCTTTCTGTAGTTTGTATAGATCATGAACTGGAGATAGACCAGTATCACAACATATCGCGGGAGTTTGGTTATTCGGAAACCTCTTTTGTATATTATTCAGAAACAGAAAAAGTATTCAAAGTACGGTCTTTTACCCCTGCTAAATATGAGGTGGCCGGCGCCGGCCACAACTTACTGGGAGCCGTGTGCCTGGCACTGATAAAACAATGGAACGTTTTCTCTCATCAGGGGCAATCTCCCCGGGTGAAAGTAAAAGACATACCGGTTTCATTGCGGATAGCTACAAGGAACGAACTGCCTTATGTTGGCATGAAACAAAAGCCGGCTGTCATGGCGGGAGGGGTACCGGAAGATATCATTGCAGCAGCCATTGGATTACAGCGGGACGATTTGGTATTGTACGATTGGCCGGTGCAGATCGTCAGAACGGAAGTAGCGCATCTCATGGTACCTGTCAGGGATACGGCTGTATTAGAAAATGCGACCGTGAATAAACGGTTGTTAAAGCGTATCTCACAGCAATATGGTTTTGAAGGATTTTATCTTTTTACGACTAACGGTGTAGCCGATGGCGTCACTGTAGAATCGAGATTTTTCAACCCCGGCATCGGGATAGATGAAGATCCGGCTACAGGTACAGCAGCAGGGCCACTTGCGGGCTACCTGGAAAAACTGGGTTATATAGAGAAATACAAAGATTATATTTTTCTGCAGGGCAAATTTGTTGCACAGCCATCTACCCTTGCTGTTGTGGTAGAGGAGGATGGAATATGGGTGAGTGGTTCATCTGTAATAGTGATGGAAGGGAAAATATATTTGTAATGATAACATTACTGCATTAAAAAAGAGCCTCCATTTTTAAGTGCCCAAAAGTGTCTAAACTTTTGGGCACTTAAAAATGGAGGCTCTTTTTCTTTTTTTATTTTATTATCGGGCAATATCAAATCTGTCCAGGTTCATCACTTTGTTCCACGCGGCGGCAAAGTCTTTCGCAAATTTTTCGCCTGCATCGGAGCTGCCATATACTTCTGCAACGGCCCTCAGTTCTGAGTTGGAACCAAACACCAGGTCAGCGCGGGTAGCGGTCCATTTTTTGGCGCCACTGCTACGGTCACTGCCTTCATACAGTTCTTTATCCTGCGATATTGCTTTCCACGCCGTATTCATATCGAGCAGGTTCACAAAGAAATCATTGGTGAGCTGCCCTGGACGTGCCGTGAATACGCCGTGTGCGGAGCCATCAAAATTAGCATTCAATGCGCGCAAACCACCGATCAATACGGTTAGTTCAGGCGCTGTCAGCGTGAGTTGCTGTGCTTTGTCGATGAGCAACGCTTCTGTGGATACACCGGATCTTCCTTTGCGGTAGTTCCGGAATCCATCTGCAAAAGGTTCCAGGTGACCGACAGATTCTACGTCCGTTTCTTCCTGGGAAGCATCCATGCGGCCAGGTGTGAAAGGAACGCTCACTGCATGACCGCCATCTTTTGCGGCTTTTTCTACTGCAGCTACACCTGCCAGTACGATCAAGTCAGCGAGTGATATTTTCTTGCCACCGGCAGCGGAGCTGTTAAACGCGGTTTGAATAGCCGTTAATTTATCCAATACTTTTTGCAGTTGCGCAGGATTATTTACCTGCCAGTATTTCTGAGGTGCCAAACGAATGCGTGCACCGTTGGCGCCGCCACGTTTGTCGGAACCACGGAACGTAGATGCAGAAGCCCATGCAGTGGAAACCAGTTCTGATACGCTTAACCCCGATCCCAGTATTTTGGTTTTCAGATCTGCAATATCATTGGCATCTGCCAGTGGGTGGTTTACTGCAGGAATAGGATCCTGCCAGATCAATACTTCTGATGGTACATCGGGTCCAAGGTAGCGTGCACGTGGTCCCATATCACGATGGGTTAATTTAAACCATGCACGGGCAAAGGCGTCGGCCAGTTCTTCCGGGTGTTCCAGGAAGCGCCGGGATATTTTTTCATAAATGGGATCAAACCTTAAAGAAAGGTCGGTAGTCAGCATAGTTGGAATATGCTTTTTACCACTGTCAAATGCATCAGGTATAAATGCCTCTGCATTTTTAGCACGCCATTGATGGGCGCCGGCAGGGCTTTTAGACAGTTCCCATTCAAAGCCGAAGAGATTTTCAAAGAAGTTATTACTCCATTTGGTAGGTGTTTTTGTCCAGATGACTTCCAGTCCGCTGGTAATGGTATCCGCGCCTTTACCGGAGCCATAACTATTGGCCCAGCCTAATCCCTGCAATTCCAGGTCGGCGCCCTCAGGTTCTTTGCCTACGTGGGTAGCAGGTGCAGCGCCATGTGTTTTACCAAAGCTGTGGCCACCGGCAATCAATGCTACGGTTTCCTCATCATTCATGGCCATGCGGCCAAAAGTATCGCGGATATCTTTTGCAGCGGCAATAGGGTCCGGGTTACCGTCCGGTCCTTCGGGATTCACATAGATCAATCCCATTTGCACAGCCGCCAGTGGATTTTCCAGGTTGCGGCTATGAATATCGCCATCTGCTTTCTCATCAGTGTTTAATACGCCATGATTTTCTATTACACCCGGTGAACCGTGTGCATAGCGTATATCACCGCCCAGCCAGGTGGTTTCTGAGCCCCAGTACACATCTTCATCGGGTTCCCATACGTCTGCGCGTCCGCCGGCAAAACCAAAGGTTTTAAAGCCCATGGATTCCAGTGCTACGTTGCCTGTTAGAATTAATAAGTCGGCCCAGGAAATTTTGTTTCCATATTTTTGTTTAATGGGCCAAAGCAACCTGCGCGCCTTGTCCAGGCTCACGTTATCGGGCCAGCTGTTCAGCGGTGCAAAACGTTGCTGTCCTGAACCGGCGCCGCCGCGGCCATCTCCCACACGATAGGTGCCTGCACTGTGCCAGGCCATACGGATAAACAAAGGACCATAATGCCCGAAATCTGCCGGCCACCAGTCCTGTGAATCCGTCATAAGGGCATGTAAATCTTTTTTCACTGCTTCCAGGTCCAGCGTTTTAAACGCTGCTGCGTAATTGAAGTCGGCATTCATCGGGCTGGATTCTGCAGCATGCTGGCGCAGGATGCTCACCTTTAACTGATTGGGCCACCAATCACGATTCCTGGTGCCACCACCGCCAACATTTTGTTTCATACTACCATTATGAAACGGGCATTTACTGATGTCGTTAGATTCTTGTCCCATGTGTACGAGTTTAGGGTATTGAAGAAATACTTTACCTATATGTCAGGGCCTAAAATTATGCTATTGTAGTTATAATGATAATCAATTAATTTGATAATTTAATAGTTTAAATCTATCCGGGCTGATTTGGCATCGGCGTATTGAATAACAAATGTGGTAGGGAAAAGTTCAATGGAGCGGAAAGCGGAAAGCGGAAAGCTATTGCAGCGAATGACCAGGGCGGATGTTGTCTTTGAACAGGATTAAACTGATTTTTTATTTAGATTTTCTGGATTAAGAAAGATATAGAATACCAACAGATGTATTTCTGTTCAATTTCCTATCATCTTATTAAATCATAAAAATATAATCAGTTTAATCCTGTTCAAAGACAACATCCGCCCTGGTCATTCGCTGCATTTTTTGGGGTTACATCACTTTCACCGTTAATATCCTTTGGTAGGTACCAGGTTAGGATTGTTCCGTAGCTCCCGGCTGGGTATGGGGAACAACAACTCTCTTTCTGTTAACACAGGACCATAGGAAAATTTATGCCCTACATAGTTGTCGAATCCCTTTGTAGTGAGGTTAAATGCTTTGCGAAGGCGGACCATATCAAACCAGGTAACGTTTTCAAAACACAATTCATACCAGCGTTCCCGCCATATGGCTTCCCGCAGCTGTTCTTTGGTGAGTCCTGCAAGATTGGCCATCCTGGCTCTTTTCCGCACCTGGTTTACTGCATCGTACACCGCAGCTCCCGGTCCATTCACTTCATTGGAAGCTTCTGCATACACCAGCAGGATATCTGCGTAGCGTATCAACGACCAGTTCAGATCACTGTTAGCCGTAGTGGTTTGTGCGGTTACATCAAAAAGTTTATACAGGAAAAATCCTCCCAGGTCTACTTTTTGATTCCTGTCATCCTGGTTGGTGAATTCAGTAAAAAAGAACTGTCCTTCTTTTGCACGCAAATCGGCCGGGTCATATGATTTTACAAAGTCGGCCGTAGCATAGATACCACCAGTTTCCGCAGAATACGCCGAGATATTTTTATTATAAGGAATAATCAACGACTGCCAGCTACCGGGAATGACCTGTGTTTTATACTGGATCATGAAAATATTCTCTTCTATATTTTTCTTTGCCGGGTTATGTAAATCGTAATAAGTATCGAATAACTTAAACTGTTTGGAGTCCAGCACTTCACCTGCTTTCTTTGCGGCCAGATCGAAATAGGCGGCTCCTTTTTGCAGTGGATATCCGGCCATGGTGAGGTATACTTTTGATAACAGCGATTTCACTGCACCCAGGGAGGCTTTGCCACTCACATCTGTCCAGGGTAGTCCGGCATTTTCTGCAGTGGTAAGGTCGTCTACAATTAATTTATATACCTCCTCCGGGGCCGCCTGTTTAGGACGTAACTGGTCTGATTTCAAATCAACAGGTTGCGTAATTAAAGGGATGTTACCGAACATTTGTACCAGGTTGAAATAATACCAGGCCCGCAGGAAATAAGCTTCTCCCAGCAACCGTTTAGCCTCTGCCGGATCCATTTTAATACCTGGTATTTTGGCTATGGAGAGATTGGCATTGGCAATACCTTTGTAGTAATTTCTCCAGTAGTTTTCTCCATAACCGTTATCAGCGGTATTATGCAGGTCTTTTATGTAATAGCTGTTCACTGCTTGTCCCAGGTCGGTGGCGGCTTGGCCGGTGGCAAATTCTGTCATGGTCCAGGCTGCACCGCCAAAATCTCCGCTCATCGGATCCCGTAAGCTGGCGTAGACCGCATTTACAGAGCTCCTGGCATGTTCAGGCTTTGTAAAATAAGTATCTTCAGTATAATTGCTGGGATCTGATTCATCCAGGAATTTCCGGCAACCTGTCAGGAACAAGGCCCCTGTTGTCACTACCAGCAGTCCGTATTTTATGATTGTTGATTTCATGATTTTCAATTAAGTGGTGGCGTAATATTATAATCCAACATTCAATCCCAGCATAAATACCCGTGGTTTGGGGTAATCGTACAACGTCAGCCCCTGGTCGAAAGGTGAGCTGGAATTGGACACCTCAGGATCATACCCTTTGAATTTGGTAACCAGGAAAAAGTTCTGTACTGCCGCATATACCCTAAGGCGGCTGAGTTTCATGGCAGATACAGTTTTCGACGGGAATACATAGGAGAGCAGCAAATTACGGCCACGGATAAACGAACCACCTGTTACTTTATGGCTATCGTTATTGGTGGTATAATACGCATTGATAGGACGTATCTGCGCTATCTGTGTGTTCTGATTTGTTTCTGTCCAGGCATTCAGCACTGTTTTATAACTATTGGCAATGCCCTGGCGGTCTTCCGCAGAATGTATACTCCGGTCGAGTACATCGTTGCCATACATAAATTGTAAATCCACCGTGAGCGACCAGGCTTTATACTGGAAGGTATTCAGGAACGTGCCGTATCCGTCGGGGATACCTTTTCCGATGATAACTCGGTCAAGGTCATTGATGATCCCATCATTGTTGATGTCTTTGTATTTGATGTCGCCGGGCAACATATTATATTTCCTGGCTTCGTCGGCTTCCTTGCTGCCCCAGGTTCCAAGGGTTACTCTTCCAAAGAAAGAGCCAACGGGTTCGCCTACACGTACCACGCCATTGCCCATCAGAATATCTCCATTTGCCAGTGCCAGTACTTTATTTTTATTTACAGAAATATTAAAAGTGGTACTCCAGGAGAAGTGCTCCGTTTGGATGTTCGTGGAGTTGATACCAAATTCAATTCCTTTATTCTCCATACTACCTACGTTAGAGAAAATTTTGTCGCGCCCGGTAGTATAGGGCAGGGGAGCATCCAGCAGCATACCATCTACTTTTCTGCGATAGAGATCCAGTTCCAGGTTCAGCCGGTTTTTAAATAATCCCAGCTCCATACCGAAGTCAATCTGTTGGGTTTTCTCCCACTGCAGTCCCGGGTTAGCAATACGATCTACTCCCACACCGGAATTACGTGCACCATTAAAAACCACGCTATAGTTACCCAGTCCTGCCAATGCACGGTAAGGTGGTATTTCGGAATTCCCCGTAGCACCATAGCTGGCACGCAGTTTTAGGTTAGAGATGGCCGGGATATTCTTCATAAAATTTTCTTCTGTTACCCTCCATGCCAGAGCAGCAGAGGGAAAGAAAGCAAACTGGTTATCGCGTCCGAATTTTGAGGAGCCATCCATACGACCGGTAAAGGTGACTAAATACCTGTTGCGGAAGCCATAGTTAACACGGCCAAAGTAAGAATTCAACCCGTTAGCGGTACCTACAGACGAGGGGGGCTGTGGGCTGGAACCTGCGCCGAGGTTATAGTATTGATAATAAGAGTCCGTAAAGCCTTCTGTGTTGGCCTGGTTTTCAAAACGGTCGATATGTTGCCAGGATACCCCTGCCATGGCATTTAACGAATGTATTTTGGCAAAGTCGCGCGTGTATGTCAGGTAGTTTTCAAACTGCCACGAGTTATAACGGTTGTTATTGACAGAGGCATTTCCGTTATCAGAAATATACTGCATGCCTTTGGCGGCAAAGTAATCTTCCCGTTGGTTAATGATGTTTACCCCAACGGTAGATTTCAATTCCAGTCCAGGTGCTAGGTGTACATTGGCAAACATATTTCCCAACAGCGTTTGCGTGTGCAGTATAGAGATCCTGTCGGCTGCCACTCTCAGCGGGTTGTCGCCGCCTTCCATTCCCGGGTAATCCCGGTTGCTGGCCCATGATCCGTCAGAATATTTTACAGGGATGATAGGAAGTGCTTCCAATACCTGCCGCATCATGGTAATACCCCCGCCGTCTAACTGGTCCACCTGTTTTTCCCGTTGATCGGTATAGCTCAGTGTTCCGCCAATTTTCAGCCATTCTTTAATTTTACTGTCGAAAACAACGCGACCGGCATACCTGTCTTGCCACGATCCTTTTGCCAATCCCTCCTGGGTGCGGTAATTCAGAAATGCGCCGATACTTCTTTTTTCATCGCCGTCGGTAAATCCAAGCTGATGATTTTGGGTGAAGGCTTTTTGAAAGGATTGATCCTGCCAATCGGTGTCGTATAGCGGATTTCCCTGCGAATCAAATAATTTTGGATTAGTACGTTTTTTCCTGGGGTCGGTGTATTTCGTACCGGTGGCCCATCCAACGGGATCATATTTTTGTGCATTGGCATAGGCGAGATCTTCTACCGCTAAGAACTCTTTCGAATTGAGTAACGCCAGTTTCCGGGGCAGCACACCTATACTAAAGTCGGGATCATAGGTAATTCTGCCACCATTGGAAGTCCCTCTTTTGGTGGTAACAAGAATCACCCCGTTGGCACCGCGCGCACCATAGATAGCGGTAGACGAAGCATCTTTCAATACTTCAATAGAGGCAATATCATTAGGATTAAGATAGTCAATAGGCGTACTTCCATTACGTAAATCCACCGGGTTCAGTATTACCCCATCTATTACATACAACGGATTATTAGATACACTGAGAGAACTGGACCCACGGATACGGATATTGGTTCTGCCGCCCGGGCGCCCGGAGTTAGAGGATACATTTACGCCGGTAACGCGGCCGGATAAACTTTGATTCAACGATGAAGCGGGGCGTTCCTGCAGCGTTTCCGCCTTTACGGTACCTACTGCACCAGTGAGATCCGATTTCCTGGTGGTACCATATCCCACTACTACTACCTCATCAATTTTTTTTACCTGCGGTACCAGGGTGATCACCATATCTGTCGTTACTTTTACCTCCTGTGTAACGTAACCTATATAGGAAGTAATCAGTACCGCATTATCGGGCACCCCCTTAATGGTAAACCTGCCGTCAGCATCTGTAGTAGTGGCTTTGTTAACGTTCTTTACTTTTATGCTCACACCGGGTACGCCTGCGCCGCTCTCTTCCAGCACGCGGCCATGAACGTCCATCAGCGTTGCGTTTTGTGCGTGGATTGGTGTGACCACCCCCAGCAAGAGGAACAGGACTATATGAATAATTTTCTGGCGTAATGCCATCTGTTTGAATGTTACCGTAGAAAAGTGTTTCATAATTTAAAAGTTAACAGGTGAAAATGTTATTCCATATACATGATTGAGAAAGATGCTTTGAATAAATGAACATACAATGGTGTTGCTGCTGAAGATTTTCTGGTTGATGATTGTGATTTTGTTTTAAATAAATAATGAATCCTAACTTATTAAAATGGGAAAATGCTACATGCTATGCGGGTCTGGTTATGTATGATGATTCCCTGTACTGACGCCCGCGTTTTAGCGCCAGTACAGGGATGTAGCTATTTCTTTTCCATAGGATGTATTTTCAGCAGTTCCTGGGGAGAATAGAAATCTTTCTTGTTGATTATATCCTTTCTTACTTGTTTTACTTTTTCAGGAGAAACAGCTGCTGCGGTATTTCCGAAAGAGTTTCGGACATAGGTTAACACGGCAGCTATTTCTTCATCTTTTAGCAAGCTGCCAAAAGGTGTCATGGGTACTTGTCCGGGGTATGTTTTATTATTTACTTCAATAGGCCCCATGATGCCTTTCATCACCAGTTTGATTAATCGTTCATCGCTGCCGGTTACCCATGCAGAGCCGGCAAGCGGGGGAAATCCGGAATCGGGCAGCCCTTTGCCATCCGGCTGATGACAGGTCCTGCAATAGCCTTCTATTGCATAAATTTTTTGGCCCTGATTAAACAATGCCAGTTCTTTGCCTTTTAACCGGGTATTAGCGCCGTTCTCTGCTGCTTCTTTTACTTTTTCTCCTTTCAGGTGAGCGACGGCAGTTTCATAGGCATGGATCATCCATTCATCTAATGGCAATTTTTTAGCGGCTGCTAAAATAGGGAGACCTTTTTCTTTGCCTATCCACGAGGCGGCCACTATGGCCATGAGTCGTACACGGCTATTTTCATCCTGTGCGGCCTGCATCAGCAGGTTGGCCTGGTCTTTCACCTGGTGGCCGGTGTAGCGTACTACTTCCACCGCGGCTGCCCGCACATGATAATCCCTGGCTTTGAGTAATTGCCTTAACAGGTCCTGATCTACACGATCCAGTCCCCAGCTTACCCAAAGACCTTCCAGCAGGTGATGCTCATATCGCGGATCATTTTTATCCAGTTGTGCCACCCAGCTTTTCAAGTGAGCAAGTACCTGTGCACTGTCGCGTCCTCTGAGTTCGCGGCGGGTTCTGTAGCGGGTTCTGTATTCCGGTACTTTAAGATTATCCAATAGTTCATCTATACCGGCGCCGGCGATATGTGCCGGTTTTACCAGCGGCCTTGCCGGGTAGGTGATGCGGTATATTCTTCCATGTGAGTGATCTCTCAGCGGGTCACGGGCATTGTGCTGCATGTGGCCAATGAGGATGTTGTGCCAGTCGATGACGTATAAAGAACCGTCGGGCGCAAACTCCAGGTCTACCGGGCGAAAGTTGGGATCGCTACTCACCAGCAGGTCCATGCGATGATGGCTTTTGTAGCCGGTTCCATCGTCGGTGAGCGTATGCTCTTTGGTACCCAGGAAACCGATGGTATTATTGATCAGGAAATCGCCCTGCAATGAATCCGGGAAATGCCGGCTGGATACGAATTCCAGGCCGGAGGTAGGCCGTACTTTATGTTTCTCTTCTATCAACTGAACCGACTTATGTGTATGTTGGCCATACTTTGGCAGCACCGTTCCGGGCAGCATCCAGCGCATATCCGGACTGGATGTTTCCGCAAAAAAAGGTTGCCCCCAGTCATCGAAAGCGATGCCCCATGGATTGGGAATCTGTAATTGCGCCGTGCGTTCCAGCTGATGACGGCGGGGATCATACCGGTAAAAGCCGCCGTTGGAGGCGCGGATGGTACCGTAAGATGTTTCTACATGCGTATGCAGGAAAACGCCTTCTCCGGAATAAATGGCGCCTGATGGATCAGCCGTGAAAGCATGGCTGCTATGATGAGTGTCATGATCATCAAATCCACTCAGCAGTATTTCTTCTTTATCTGCTTTATCATCACCATCGGTATCGGTTAATATTTTAAGATTAGTTCCCTGTGCCACGTATACACCTTCCGGTGCAATTTCAAATCCGATAGGCAGGTGCAGCCCCTGCGCGAAAATCGTTTCTTTGTCGGCCTTCCCATCATTGTCAGTATCTTCCAGGATGATAATTTTATCATTGGGTTTGGGATCTCCTGGTTTATAGTGCGGATAACTCGGCATTACTGCTACCCATAGCCTGCCTTTGTTATCAAAAGACATCTGCATAGGTTTAGCCAGGTCAGGGAATTGTTCTTCAGAAGCGAAGAGCTCCACTTTGTATCCCGGAGGTACTTTAAGCTGGCGTTCTGCTTCTGCACCACTAAGATACCGCAGGTTGCCATCCTTCGGATTAGCGGGATGGTAGTTGGTTTTAACGGCCGGCAATACTTTGGTATTTTTATCTGCGGCGGCGATATCCATTTTTGTTCCTTTAGTCGCAGCTTGCCAAACAGCGGTATCCCTGATCGCCGTCATTTGCCGGATCTTCTCTATTTCTGCCGGGTAGTTATCTGGTCCATAAGGATCATAACGGCGTCCAAAGACATGTACACCGTTAGGAATTTTGTAATCATTGAGCCACATCCAGTTTTTTTCTTTCACCGCATCATGCACTAACGCCCTGTTGGCTTCCGCTTTGGGAGCTACTTTGCCGAAAATTTGATCAACCAGTAACAGGCCGAGTTTTTTATAACCGGCTGCGTTCAATTGCGAACCATCAACAGTCAGTTCTTCTTTAGTATCCTTATACCATTGCAACGATGGGGTAAAAGCGTCTACAAACAATACTTTGTTGGCAGCAGCTACTTTTTTCATTGCAGCGGTATATAAAGCCAGGTTTTCATTTTCTCTGCGTCCATCCGGGAGATCATATTTATCAGAAAGATTTTCAAACGCAATCGGTGAAACCAGGGCCAGCTTAGGAGCGCTGGTGCCGTTATACTTTTGTTGCAGCGTCCATTTTATAAAGGCATCTAATTCTGCTTTGTAATTATCCAGTCCTTCTTTTCCCTCAAACGATTCGCTGTAGCCGAAAAAGGCAACAATCACATCTGTTTTAAGACGGGTGAGCCATTGATCGGGTGTTTCAAAACGGCCCTGGCTGGGATTATCCATACCGGACACTTCTTTTGCCAGTTCCGGGCGGAATTTATCTGCACCGGGAAATGCCCATGGCGTATTTCTGCCTGCATGTGGCCGAAAGCCAGGAGTTTCTCCACCATCGCACATATTGCGGATGTGGAGTTGATAGTCCGGATAACGAATGTATAATTCCGTTTCAAAATTATCATAGTAGGTCATTCTTGATCCCAGGTTGCCTCCAATCAGGGAAATATGTAGATCTTTGGAAACCGTCAGCGGCGCATGTGCCTCGGGTTTACAGGCATCCAGTATCATTATTAGCAATAGAATGGACATCAGCGGTACGCGGGTACCGATCTTACATGTGCTCAGCATCTTGAATAATTTTTACAGGAATCAGAAAATGTTCTCTACTTATTTAGCCACGCGGTAAGGTACCTGTATATCAATTTTGCCTTTCCATTTTCGCGGTACTTTAAGTCCCAGTTCATAATGGATAGCGTTTATCACCAGCCGTTGGAAGGGTTCCTGCCGGAAGTCTTCCGGATGGCCCATGGTGGTCATAAATACGCGGCCGCCGAAACTATTGGTACCGGTCCATGCCACCGGGTTTTCTATGGCTGCTTTATCCGGGTTCACTGCTTTGCCCATCAGCAGCCAGGTAGAGCCTTTGGTAGGGTAGTCAGGCAATACGCGGTACAGCCACGAGCGAACATGAAAGTGTTTGGCAACACCAGTTAAGATTGGGTTATTTGCCTGGTTGGGAATAATACTTACATCAGTGCTGCTTTCATGACCGTAATGTGTATGTTGGGCTGCGCCACCCCAGCCCGGAGGCGCATTTAAAGCAAATTCTCCAAAGGCATTCCATTTCTCGCTGGCATGTCCTGCCGGGAAATGAAAGGCATGTGTGGTGGTACGGAATGCCATAACAGGCTTTCCTGTTTTCAGATAGGCTTCAATATGCGCCAGCTGACCAGGTGGCAGCCTGCGCCAACGCAAAAAGAAAACCGCCAGGTCTGCCTGATCCAGTGCTTCCAGCCCTGGAATATTTTCTTCACTGTTATAATCCGGTGCCGCTTTGAGCACAATTGTTTTCATGCCATAATCTTTCTCCAGTGCAGCGGCTATCAGTGGCAAGGTTTCCTCACTGCTGTACTCATGATCACCGGTAACGAAAACCACCAGTGGCTGCTTCTTCTGTGCAGATTGCGCCGACAATATCAGGTTGGCACATAACAGGAACAATAAACAAAAGCAAATTTTTCTCATTGTACGGCGTTTATTGGCTATAGTTTTTTATTAGTTGTTAGCGCGTGGCGATTATATATACTGTTGGGATCGGGATGATTGTTTGTTAACGCGGCAATCACATTTCCCACCGTAAGCAGGCAGATTTTTTTATACGTTTCTATCGTTAAACTTCCGGAATGCGGTGTAATAATAGCCCTTGGATGTTGTACTACCGGGAGCGACTGCACCGGCGGTTCTTCTGGCAATACGTCAGCGGCATAACCTGAAATTTTTTGCGTGTTCAATGCATGTAGTAATGCGGCATGATCCACCAGAGCTCCTCTTGCCGTGTTTATCAGCCAGGCATTGGCTTTCATCTGATGTAACTGTTCTGCGCCTATGATACCGTTGGTGTCGTTATTGAAGGGGAGGTGCAGGCTCACTACATCTGACTGCTGCAACAGTTCTTCTATTTCCATTTGTTTATATGGCACATCCCGTGCAGATCGGTTCCAGTATAATACCCTCATACCAAAGGCTTCAGCGAGCCGGGCTACACGCTGACCGATGTTGCCCATCCCTAATATGCCAAGCGTTTTGCCATTTAACTCATCACCGGTATATTGATTGCGCCAGCTCCAGTTGTTTTGCTTTACTTCGAAAACAGCAGTATACATATTACGCATGCCCATCAGCATCAGGCTCAATGTATGTTCTGCCATGGTGGCGGCATTACTGCCGGGCGCATTGATCACTAACACATTTCGCGCAGTGGCAGCGGCCACATCTACGTTATCCAGCCCTATGCCACAGCGGGCCACGACTTCCAGTTGCGGGCAGGCATCTATCAATGGTTGATTGATAAGTCCTTTCCCACGGGTGATGATAGCATGAATATTCCCATGCGCCAATGCTACCTGCAAACCGGTATCCTCATATCCTGTAAATACATTTACGGCGGCATGCAACTCCTGCAAAGCTTCCTCCGCAATTGTTTCCAGTAACAATACGTTTTTTTTCATCTGTTATTTGTGATATAAAGTAGCATCATCTGACCGGTATCCCCTGAAATCATTCCTGTTGGAAACATACAACCCTTCTTCATACAACTCATCGGTTAATATCCTCGGGTCTATGTCCTGTCCCGGTTTGGAAGAAATTTCCACCAGGTTACCGGCAGGATCACGTACAAACATCTGCATGGCGCCATCGGGTAGCTTTCTCACCTTTCCCCAGGGATGGATATCAATTACATTCAGTTCTTTCATGCGGAAAAAGATGCTGTTAAAATCGTCTATCTGTACACAGATATGTCCACGGAAGGAGGTTTTATCTTCCCACTCGGAAATATGCAGTTGTTGTTCTTCATTAAATTTGAAAAACATCACCGGGTAATCAAACCTAAAGGCAGCCAGCGGTTCCAGACCTAATTCATGCTGGTAGAATGCACCTGCTTTTTCCAGGTTGTCGACGATCAGCGTAACGTGGTTAATTTTAAGTGCTTTAGCCATATAATTATTTTCAGAGATCTTCTAATCTAAACTTTTTGTGTAAACTCCCGTACAAAACTCCAATTGGGGCTTACTCCCAGTCCAGGGGCGGTGGGCGCCACAATAACGCCATCTGTTACCGTAATTTTTTCGTTTATCAAATCATGCATCATAGGATTTCCCCCGAGAGAAAACTCGATGATAGTGGCGGAAGGAGAGGCAAATGCAACGTTGAGTCCTGCCATAAAAGAGAATCCCGATCCCCAGCAATGCGGCGCTAATTCCAGTTGATGTATACCCGCCATATGTGATACGCGGGCCGCTTCTGAAATACCGCCAATGATAGCCGCATCCGGTTGTATGATATCAATGGCCCTGATATCCACCAGCTCCCTGATATCAAAGCTGGTATACTCACTTTCTCCTGCCGCAATAGGAATATCTGTGGCAGCTCTCACTTCGGCAGTCCCTATCCGGTTATCCGGATTAATAGGTTCTTCAAACCAGTGAAGGTTGCAATCCCGTACGCCGCGACAGAATTGTTTCGCTTCCGGCACACTAAAGGTGCCGTGTGCATCCGCCATTAATTTAATATCCGGTCCCAGTGCGGCTCTTGCAGCTTTCACTCTTTCTATGCTATTTTGTACCGTATTATCCATGATGCCTACACGCATTTTAACACCGCGGAATCCTTTGCTGGTATAGCCGGTTAATTGTGCGCCAATGTTGGCCGCATCAGCCCAGCCGCCACTGGCATAGGCAGGCATCGTATCCCGGCAGGCACCTCCCAGCAAATCCATTACAGGAACATTCAGCATTTTCCCTTTCAGGTCCCACAACGCCGTATCAATACCGCTCATGGCGGATATCATGAGTCCTCTTCTGCCCAGGACCGGGAATTTGCGGCCCCTCGACAATGCATAATGATCACGTGTACCGTTATACATTTCTTCCCAGCAACGGGTAATATCTTTGACAGGTTTGCCCAGCAGAATTGGTTTTAATTCGTTTTCTATACAATTCACAATGGAAGCGCACACTCCTGAAGATCCCACAGCAGCCTTGGCTTCACCAAATCCCTGTAAGCCATCTTCTGTGGTAACTACCACCAAAGTCATATCAAAGTTTGCCAGTAATCCGTAGTCCGACGTGTGTTGTTTTTCCTTTGGAACGGGACAGCGTAACCAAAATGCCTCTACATTAGCTATTTTCATCGCTTCTTTAAATAAGTTTTGATAATGTATTAAATGACTTTGCTGTTAGCATGGTATAAAACGCTTCTGTAACGGCACTACTGCCATGGTCCACGAGGAATTTTTCCTGTTCCGGGGAAAGATTTTCCGGGTTGTTATCAATCGCATCCGGGTATGGGTTGGCAGGAGTACGATCCAATGGGGCGCAGAACTCTACTGAAAGCACATCGTTGTAGTTAATCTCTTTTAAAGTAGCCACAATCTTTTCCCAGTTAAGATGTCCCATACCGGGTGCCATCCTGTTATTGTCTGCCACATGAAAGCCTACCAGTTTGCCTTTGGCTTTCCTGATAGCCGCAAACATGTCTTCTTCCTCCATATTCATGTGAAAGGTATCCAGGCAAACACCACAATTTGGACCCACTGCTGCTGCCAGCGCCAACGCCTGTTCAGCCCTGTTGATGAAATAAGTTTCAAAGCGGTTAATTGGCTCAATGCCCAGTAATATGCCTGCTGCCTCACTATAGCTGTAAATTTCTTTCAGCGCCTCCACTGCCCATTTCCATTCTTCGTCAGGTCTTCCATCAGGGATAATTTTCCCAACTGTTCCCGGTACTACTGATACCATATGACCATCCAGCTCTTTTACCATCTTCACTACATCTTTCACATACTGTATAGACCTCCCGCGCTGCGCTTCATCCCGGGCAAGCAGGTTGCGCTCTCCCAGCATTAATGTGACCGCACCCCAGCAGGATAAACCATGGTGCTTCATCAACTTCCTGATGTGTTGGGTATCATATTGCTCAGGAACGCCGGCAATTTCAAGCCGGGTATATCCAAGCGATGCTACGCGTTGCATGGTGGTTTCAATCGATTCGGCTCTCATCCAATTGTGTATCGCTAATTCCATAACGTATCAGGTTTATAAGTCAGAATGGGTTTAAAATACATGTAAGTATGGATATTATTATATCCGTTCAACAGTACAGCGTTATCTACGTGGGCTTATAACGGGAATTTTTAAGATCATCACTGTATTGCAAACTTATTCAGCTTACAGTTGAAATAAAAGTACTTCATTTGCAAGATATTGATACTATATTTACCATAATCCCAATTTTGATGGTAGTAAAATAAATAGTGTACCAAATTTAGCGTTATGAAAGTGGCTTACAGACATATCTCAGCACCTGAGAAAAGCAGCGCTGCCACCTTGCCCTACCGGCGTATTTCCACACCGGAAGATGCCAGTTTTGTGATCAAGGAGTTTTGCCAGCCGCGCTTCACCAATACCTTTCACTTTCACCATGGATACGAATTAATCCTGGTGGTAAGCAGTTCTGGAAAGGTGTATGCAGGAAATAAGGTGGTAAATTTTAATGAAGGAGAGATTTATATGTTTGGGCCCGGGCTGGTGCATTGTTTTTGTAACGACAATGCAGTTGATGGCAACAATGAGGACATGGCCCACGCTATCATTGTACAATTTTCTGAAGATTTTCTTGGTAAAGAATTCTTTGAAAAACTGGAATTGAAAAAAATAAAAGACCTGATGCAGCTCTCGGAACATGGGCTGCAATTCCGGAAAATACCTGCTGCGCTCCGTCATCTTTTTTTCGAGTTTCAACCCAACCAGCAAATGAAAAACCTGATCCTGCTGCTACAATTGCTGGATGAGCTTTCCCTGCAGGATAGAGATCATCTGTCGCTATTGACAGAAGATCCCCGGAAAGTGCATTACAAGGATGCCGACTCTAAGAAACTGACGGGCATCTTTAAATATGTACTGGAAAATTATCAGCAGCAGGTAGATAGCAAATCAGCGGCATCATTGGCTTGCATGAGTGAAGCGGCCTTTTGCCGCTACTTCAAAAGAAGAACAGGCAAAACTTTTTCGCAATTTGTGAATGAAACAAGGATAAGTCATGCTACCAAACTGTTGATCGGCACAGATCAGGGAATCGCTGACATCTGCTATGCCTGCGGGTTTGATAATATTTCCTATTTTAACCGGCAGTTCAAAATTTACCAGGACCAGTCGCCCCGCGAATACCGCAAAGCATTTGAAGAGAGTAATGCCAGCGCTCCAAGCTTCCGGTTCACCTGAAACTGTATAACCATCCAGGGAAGAAATACTTGAACATCAGTAACGGCTATACGTAGATAGCCTGGTAGCATCTAATATATTGATCCGGTAGGGATAGATGTGATATAGCAGTTATTGCTTTGGTTGTTGTATATATCAATCAATCATCTGCTCCGCAATTTTTGCTGCAAAGTCATCCAAACTGATTGTTCCGGTATTACTCAGGATAATAATGGTAGCTTGATTTTCCAATACATGAAATAGCATGGCCTGTGCTCCCATAATACTGCCTGGCCGCTTTATGATCGTATAGTGTTTATGGTGAATGTCATAATCTTTGTAAACCCAAACACCATAACCATATTCATCTGGTCCTGAGGTGAACATCAGGTCGAGTGTTGACTGTTTCAATAATTTCTTTTCAAACAGTGCACGGGTAAACTTAAAGATATCATCAGCAGTGGAATACATTGCACCGGCAGCGTACCAGTTTTCCGGGTACACCGGGAGGTCGTTTACCATTGTTTTAATATCATCCCGGTAGAAATAGGTAGCTGCAAGCCTGGGAATAATTTTTTGCTGATAGGCTATACCGGTATTATTCATTAATAAAGAGTCCAGTATATTCACCTGGAGATACTGCTCAAAAGTTTTCCCGGTAATATGCTCAATTATTTTCCCCAGGATGATATAATCAGCATTGTTGTAATCCCACTTTTTGCCTGGTTCATTTACCAGCTTGCCACTGCTAAAAAGAGACAGCATTTCATCGGTGGTATGTGGTATTTGATATTGAGGCATACCATTTTTAAGTGCTGATTCCAGTGTTAGGCCATCATCCATATTCCGGATGCCTGAAGTCATATTCAACAGCTGGGCGACCGTTACTTTATTGGCTGCATCTCCTTTATACTCCGGCAAATAAGTATCGATTGACTTATTCAAATCAATTTTACCCTGTTCATAGAGTTGCAGGATTAATACAGCAGTAAAGGCTTTGGTGATGGAAGCAATTTTATACCTGGTATCAACGGTATTGGGGACACTCATTTGAAAATTGGCCATCCCAAAGCTTTTTTTATACCCGCATTTATGCGCTTTTGCCAGCAGTATAGTACCGTTAAAATTATTTTTAACTACAAAGGAGTCAATGAAATGATTCACTTTCGAAGATTGTCCCCAGGCCGGACTGGTAAGAACAAAAGAGAGGATGAGGTAAACTATCTTTCTCATGATAAGCAGCGTTATTCATTATTTTGGATGTAGCAGGATAGAAAGCTACAATAATAAACAATTGTACCAGGAATGAAGATCAGTATTTCCTTTGTTTTTGCATATCCATCAGCATACGCGCGAAGTGCGGATCCATTGGGGTAATTCGCCCGGTAGTGAAAGAGATGCCTATGCTTCCCGGAGGTGGTACCATCCCGCCCAGACCAAAGCCTGATACAGCATAATACAGGGCAGGTTTTCCTACTGCCGCCTGGATATTTCCAATGGATGCGCCGAAACTACCGCCTTTGCTGATATTCAGCGCTGTGCCAAAGGTTGTTTCATAACGGAGAAAACTATCGGCCGGAATTGTTACATCTTTGCCATTTATTTGTAAGGGCATGGCTTTTCCGTTGTTGCCGAAAATATATACCACGTTCTTTTCCTCGCGGTCTGTATTCCGCTGGAGTGCCGAGTCATCTGCAAAGAAGAAATCGAGTGTTAATGCCGGCCTCGTTGAATCTGTGTCCGTGTAGGAGTGGAACATAAATGTGTTGGCGCCTGATTTCATACCGCGATGTACCGCTAAAGCGCACAGCCTTGAAAGCGCTTTGCTTTCCATGGCAACAGCCGTGGAAGAAATGGTAGCCACATATTCCAGCCCTGATGTATCAGCGGTGTTGCTCCAATAAACTATCTCGCGCGATTTTTTTTTGCGTTGAAAGGTGTCAGATTTTTTCAGTATCTCTACTTTCTGGCTGTATACATGGCCACAGCAGAATACCAGGAAGGCTAGTACAAGGTAAGGGAGCTTCATGTATGCTATTTCTTCAAAGTAAATAAAAAAATGTGAATGTAGCGCCTTACTCCGAAAATCTTCCTTCACTTGATAATCTTGTTTTTCCGGAGGAAGGAGGGCATTGAAAAAAATGCGTCCACCAGCCAGGTGGACGCACAAGTAATCTGCATTTGCAGCATCCTGCATCATTATTTTTTATCCCGCATTTTGCGCAGGTAGAGGGCTATACGATTTTTATCGCCAGCCGGCGGGCCCTTGTCACGCAGGCTTTCAGCGAAGATGGAATTGAATACTTTGACTACTGGAAACCCCAGTTGCTCCTGTACCCACAGGTTATCGAGGCCAGTTTAACCAGGTGTGCTGCAAGACCGGTCCCAATAGGGCCGGCACCGATAATACCTGTTTCCATGGTGCAATTTTTTAGATGCGTTATTTAGGAAGTCCTCCGCCTTTAGGATTGGGTTGCCCTTTACCGGTGGTGATCAGGTCACGCAGGCTGTTGTTGATATAGCCACTCCAGGCGTTATGGCATATATCATAACATTCATAAGCAGGTACCAACCCGCGATGGGTGAAATGAACGGCTGTCTGATTTCCTTTTTGAGTGATATCAAATTCGAGATGAGTGTTAATCCACTCAGTTTTATCTTTTGTAAAAGTGAAATCATTTTCCAGTACCTGCCATACCACTTTTTTGTCCGGCACTATTTCTACCAGTTTCATTCTGCAGGTATGAAGACCAGTCACTTCATAGAAAAACTCATCATGGAGCTGCGTGGTGCCACCAGTAATGTTTTCGGACCACCAGCCACGAATATTCGTGATAGCCTGGAATACGTCATGTGGTGCTTGTGGTACCACAAAGGTAGTGTTGAAATCAGGAGTTGCCATTTGGATGTTTTTTAATTAGGTAATTTGTTATTCAGTAAGGTTTCCAGTTTTTTCAGTTTGGATGCCCAGAAATTATCGAAGTAAGAGAGCCAGTTCTGTAATTCACGGAACCCATCGGGCTTCAATGTACAGTAGCGTTCCCGCCCGATATCCCGGATGGAGATAAATCCTGCGGTATGCAATATTTTGATATGTTTCGAAACTGCAGGGCGACTCATATCAAAGTTGTCGGCCAGGCTATTGATCGTTAAACTATCTTCCGACAGCAGCATCAGCATTTTTCTCCTGCTGGGATCACTGATTACCTGGAAGGCATCAAGCGTTGGTGTGGCCATGTTGGAGGGTGTTTATGCGGTCGGCAATTTTATGCAGATTCTTCAACCAGCCATCTTTCAATGCAGCAAACATGCTGAGGTTTTCAGTTTCAGAGAAACCGCTATGTTCTAAAAATAATTCAGTGCCTTTGTCTTTGGGCTCCAGTCGCCACCTCACTACCGAATCAATAGCAATTTTGCCTTCGCCGGGACCACATTTCCAGGAATATGTCAGCCTTTTCAGGGGAACGATCTCCAATACTTTGCAGTAGAAAATGCCGTCGAAGTCCAGGCTGGGTATAGGCCCTGTTCTGAATTGAAAGTCGAGGCCCACAACAGGCTGGAAATCGTTTTTCATCAACCATTGTTCCATTAGTTCCGGTTTGGTCAGGTAGTCCCATACCATCTGTGCAGGGTGCGGAAAAAAGAATTGATGTTTAATTGTGTTTGCCATGATATGTAACTTTTAAGTTACCTAAAGATATATGTAACTTTTGAGTTACCCAAATTTTTTTCAGGAAAAGGGAATAAAGCAGGAGGCCATCCCGCGTAACAGGATGGCCTCATCTTTATAGGGAATGCGATTATTTACTGAGGTCGGTATACTTATACCGTGTAATGTACCCGGCTGTTTTGGTGCCTCCCGCTGTAGCCTTGTACCAGCTGGTATCTGCAACGGTCAGTTGTTGATTATCCCGGTCACGGGTATACGAAATGAAATCTGTTTCCGCACCAAGGGTATTGATGGTAGACCGGTTGGTTATTTCACGTGCAGAAAGCAGGTGCGCGCTGCCGCCCTGGTCGCCCAGCAAATAATAAGGAAATGCCAGTGTTTTGCGTGCATTCGCCACATCATTATAGCCATACTGGTGGCTCAGTGAAAGTACTTTTAGATGGTTAGCCACATCCCAATTGAATTGCTTCTCAGTGGCCACGCTATTCCCGTCCCAGGTATACTCCAGTATTTTGTCGATTTTCCCTGATCTGACTTTTACCAAGGCCACCACTTTATTATTCTCATACACCAGGGAGTCGTAGTTGGTGGTAGCTTGTCCGGGTGCATAGGAACGGGTGAGCAAATTGCCGGCATACCGGAATTCCAGGATGGTGGCAGGCGATTCTACTCTGCCGTTTTGCCGGTTCAGTTTTACCAGCTTTCCGTTATCATAAACGAACGTCAGCAAATCATAATAGGTTAGTCCGTTGTCGACAGAAAACTCTTCGGCCGTATGCAGGGTTTTATCAGCGTTATATGTGTACAAAACGCTGTCCTGGTTCTTTGTCACTATACCATCTCTTACCTGCGTAGCTATTGACGTGGTAATATACCAATCATTGGCAGGCGTAACAGTTTCTTTTTTGTCCTTTTTTTTGCAGCTGCTTATAAGCATGGTCAGGGCAGCAAAGCCCAATATGAGTTTCCTCATTGTTTTAGTTTTTTGGGGTATAAATAAATGTTTGGCATACTGGTATTAGTCGCAGTATAGGTTTATATGCCTGCAAAGTTAGCAGTAAAGCGAAAATATACAAAGTAAAGATAGAGAGAAATTATTTTGTTGAGAGGAAGGTCAACTCATCTGATTATTCCCGGCGTACATTTTCTTTATCGGCCAGAATAGCGGTAGCAATGGAGTTCCCATTTTTATACGTTACATTTATCGCAGTAAAAATCATGGTGGCATAGCCATTACAAAAATAGCATGACATGAATCCTCCGGAGCACCTCCCACTGATCAAAGGTGAAATAGCAGATTACTATTATGATCCTGTTGGTATCCTCTATTCTTATTCTAAAAATATTAAAAGAACAGTGGAAAATATTACCGGCAATATTGCCCTGGTGAAACAGATCACGGGCAACCGTAAAGTGCCGCTATTGATTTACCTGGCTAAATCCCCGGTGCCAGACAAAGCCACGCGGCAATTTTCCGGTGAACAGGTGCCGGAAGTATATACGGCTATGGCCATGGTGTCCAAGCCGGGATTATCTGCTTTAATTATGAAGTTGGTATTCGCTATGAAAACGCCACCTATTCCCATGAAATCATTTACGGATGATGCCGTCGCCCGGGAATGGCTGATGCAGTATGTTTAATGCATTACATTACCGGGGATTAAAGCACCGCAAAGAAGTGATTGGGAAAGCCTAATGCAGAAAGCAAAAAGCAAAAAGCTATTGTAGCGAGTGACTAGTGCGTATAAAGATCCGCTATGGTCAATCGCTACAATAGCTTTTTGCTTTTTGCTTTTTGCTTTCTGCTTTACGCTTTCTGCTCCTTAATATCATTTCCTTCCCGCCGTTAAATATCTTCTCACCGGTGTATCATATACCACCATCACCAGCCAGCCAAAGCCAACCAGGAGCAGTGTTCCCAGGACAATAACCAGCGACAGTTGTGTAGCATTGGGATGATATGCATTGAACCAGTTGGCAAATATCCACATAGCAGCATAGTGGCTCATATATAGCGGGTAAGATATTTTCCCTGAAAAAACACAAAGCTTTTTCAATGAAGGAGCTAATTGCGCACCTGCACCCAGCGCGATGAGCAATGGGAAGTACACCAGTACTGTGAGCAGTTCCGCCAGCCAGTTCCATGTAAAGTAGGGTTGAAGAAATGCTGCCAGCAGCAGTACGGTAAGACCAATAAAACCTAACCTGTTTTTGATAATTAAGTTAAAACGGAACACAATTAATCCGGCGAGGAAAGAATAAGAGATACGTGCGCAACCTTGCCAGAAAGTATCTTTACTCCATCCACCCATCAGGTTACCGGTATGAAAAGCTACATACGAAATGGCCGCTGCGGCTATGATAGTCAATATTACCAGGTAGCGGCGGGGTAGCCGGCAAAGTACCAGGGCATAGAAAATATTCGCCACATACTCCCAGAATAAAGACCAGGCCGGTGCATTCAATCCAAACAGGTTAAAGTAACGGTCAGGCATAAACGGGTAGGGGATCAGCAACAGGGAGCAGATAAAAAACAGGCTTATTTCACCAACAGAATAAATAGCTGGCGGCAATCCGAACGGATTGATCAGGAAGCCCAGTAAGCCTAACACACTACCTGCTATGACCAGCGGATGCAAACGGATCATACGGGATATAAAGAATTCACGTATGCCCATTTTACCTATTCGGTTATCGTACGCATAGCCAATCACAAACCCGGATAAGCAGAAAAAGAAATCTACTGCCAGGAAGCCGTGTCCGATAAAGTTTTTGCTATAATCGGTAATGATGATTTCCATGAAGTGAAATACGACTACAGAGATGGCAGCAATTCCCCTTAACCCATCTGAAATTTCAAAGTGTTGTTTCGTTTTTAATAAAGATTCGTTCGCCATCATTGATCACTGTTTAGTTTAATGCGTCCACAACGGGGTTGCCTGAAAAAGCGGGTAAGATACATTGAACATTTTATTTTTTAACAGGAAAGGTGTTTTGAGGTCCAATGATGGCGGCTTGACAACTTAAAGATTGTTATGTGGTTCTGGTAATCAGTTCATTAAGTATGGGAAGTCTTCAGGCATACGATTTATACCGTATTTTCATGGCCACCACCTAGTTACTATTTAATCTATACTGTATGAAAAAGTTATTATTAGTAGTATGTAGCGCTGCCCTGATGCAGGGTGTATCAGCGCAAACAAAGGACTTCCCTGCCTTTCGTATTTCGGTGAATGGCGGCTATAGTTACCGGCTTGGTAAGATTGGTTCGCAGTTTAATGGAGAAGCCAGGGATTATCTAAAGAAATTGAAGTCTGGCTTTAACATTGGCGCAGATGCCACCTATTATTTTCAAGAGAAAATGGGAGTAGGGCTGAAGTATAGCCGTTTTCATGCCTCCAATAGCGGGGTATTTCCTATTCCAGGCGGTAACGTAAGCACCTCGGATAATATCAGTATCAACTTTATCGGCGCCATTTTCGGTACCCGTTTGTATAACAAAGCCAAAACCAATGCCTTTTATGCTAATGTAGGCCTGGGGTATCTGGGATTCCGTAATAACTCAGCAGTAGCCATCAACAAAATGATTTTAAAAGGTGGTACGGCTGGCACTAGCCTGGATTTGGGCTATGATTTCCGCATTACACGTTATCTCTCTGCAGGCGCCCAGGCATCATTGATCACAGGAACGTTGAGCAGCATCAAAATAGAACAGTCTAACGGCACCAGCAGTGTTGATCTGAAAGATGATGAAAAAGAGAACCTGACTCACCTGAATCTTTCTGCCGGCATACGCTTCACTTTATAAAGAAAAAGGAACTGGCCAGTGATTTTCTGAAAATTTTGTTAAATTTGCGCATTATTTTAAGAGAAAATAGTAATGCACAGCGTGGTAAAGGAACCATCCGCGTTTTGCACGTATGACGAATCAACAACTATTCATGCACTGGCCGAAGGCCTTACCTTTTCAATAGACAATGCCCTGCACCCGCTATGCCAGCTGGCGGCAGACAAACTACAGTCACATCTGCAGTATCAGGAGGAATGGACGCATAATTTCGGGTTGTCATCTGATGCAGAAGGGGTGATTATAGGAAAGATGTTCGGTGTATTGGCCGTTCGTACAAAAGAAGATGAGCTGGGATACCTGGCGGCATTTTCAGGTAAACTGGCAGGTGCTAATCACCATGCAGGCTTTGTACCGCCCATATTTGACACGCTGGCAGAAGGAGGTTTCGTGAATACGGGAATGACCCAACTAACGCAAATGAGCGAGGAAATTACCGCCCTGGAATTGTTTGACCCCCAAGGCAACGCCGCGGAAATCCATCTCCTGAAAAATTTACGTAAACATCATTCTATCTCTCTGCAAAATAAAATTTTTGACCAGTACCATTTTTTGAATAAATCGGGAAAGTCAAAAAGCCTGGTGGATATTTTTGCCGCTACCGGCCATAAGAGGCCGCCTGCAGGCGCAGGAGAATGCGCTGCACCCAAGCTGCTCCAATATGCATTTCAGCATGAAATGGAACCCCTGGCACTGGCTGAATTCTGGTGGGGACTATCGCCGAAATCCGCCTACTGGCAACACGGACATTTTTATGCCCCCTGCCGCGAAAAATGCGGACCTATACTGGCGCACATGCTGAGTAATTAGCTGTACGCTTATTTTTTAACCCTTTAAAACAACAGGAATCACCCTTATTTAATGCATCCCCAAAAAATTAAATCAAAATGAACAAGTACGAAAGATTAAAAAATGAACTCGAAGCCATCGGTACCGGAAAAATGAAAGCCTTCGGCACCTCTATGTTGCCCATCCTGAAAAGCGGCACCCTGCTGACTTTTATCAAAGCAAGCGAATATGCCATTGGCGATATCGTATTCTGCAAAGTCAAAGGCCGCTATATTGATGCACATAAGATCACTAAAAAAGATCAGCACAAAGGCTACCTGATTGCGAATAATCACGGCTATGAAAATGGCTGGACGAAAGTCATCTATGGAAAGGTAGTCACCGGGGAATTCGAAAACCGCGTCATTTATTCAAAATGATCCGGGAAGAATTTCCCTCTTTTTATTCCAGCAATAAGTTTTCCCGCCCCGCAAATAATTCCCTGATAAAAGCCTGTAGCTGTTCTCCCGCAAAAGTAATCGTTGATTCATGGGAGCAGTAAATTACCCAGTTATAATCCTCATCACAATAAGCACATTCTTCTTTTTCCGGCCGGAAATCGCCGGAGGGAATAGCTGTGATGATACCTTCTTCTGTTATCTCCAATACATAAGGCGCGGCGTAAGCACTGATAAAATGGGTGAGTGCCGCATAGTCATTGGCAGTAAGGTGGGTGGTATGGAGATAGATAACGCCTGTAGGACACTTGGGATCAACCGGATCCCAGTAGTTACCATCATAATTCCAGCGTTCCAGTAATTGCTGATCTACTGCCTGTTTGTCTTCTTCGTTTAGCCGGCGACGGTAGGGAAGCGGTGGCGTTTGTGCCAGCGCTTCAGTGGTGATGTGGTGTATGAAATCAATGAATTTAGCCCGCTCTTCCGCGATGGCAGCTGCTTCTACAGGGTGTTCTATTTCTGCTGAAAATGGAAGTTGTGCAGTCCTTCCAATTTCTGCTAAGGTATCACGTGACACATCATTTTGACCGGTCAGCAATTCTATTTCGCCGAGTATGGCCTGCAGTATATTATAGCGGGGGAATAAGTTGTAGTCATTATCGGTATACGTATACTCCGGAAAATCTTCACCCGTGCGTTCCTGTTGATACCGGTTCGTCCAGTAAGTAATATGCTCCATACAATAGCGGCGGGCCGCTGTCATCAATGCGTCTGAAAAGGTCATGTTGCAATGATAAGAAAATAATCAATGAAACTGCAAATACACCGCGTAGTGGCGATGTTGGAGGAGAAAAAGCGTTAACATTAGATAACAGAAGCAGCCTCAGTCTGGCACAGTTTTATCATTTACTATAACAACGAAAAAATTAAACAGTCTGCAGATGTTTAACCTTACATTATTCATCACGTATCTTCAAACCTGACAATCATGAGAGCGTTTAAATATTTCATTGTTTCCGTAGTATTGATAGCCGGATTAAGTAGTTGCCTTGTAGTCCGCGACAGGACCGGGTATTACCGCCCTTACCATCACCACCATTATTATCACGGTTATTACAGATAGTTGTGATCCTGCTGCGCGCTTAGCGTGCAGCAGGATTTTTTATTTCAATCCAAACGGGTCCGTGATCACTGCTTTTTTCCCAGCCACGTACGTCTCTGTCTACTCCCGCAGCTACGAGCAACGGCGCCACCGCCGGACTCAGCAAAAAATGATCTATGCGTAAACCGGCATTCCGGCCATAGGCATCGCGGAAATAGTCCCAGAAGGTATAAATTTTTTCGGTGGGGTACAGGTGCCGGATGGCGTCTGTCCAGCCTTGCGCTACCAGCTGATGAAAGGCTTCCCTGGTTTCGGGGCGGAACAGGGCGTCATTCACCCAGCGTTCAGGCTTATATACATCCAGGTCTGTGGGCATCACGTTGAAATCGCCTGTTAAGATCACGGGCACGTTTTGTTCCATCAGGGTGAGCGCATGTTGGGTGAGCCGTTTGAACCAGCTTAGCTTGTAGTCGAATTTTGGACCCGGCGCAGGATTCCCATTTGGTAAATACAAACAGCCAATGATAAGGCCGTTGATCTCGGCCTCAATATAGCGGCTGTGGCTATCTTCCGGGTCGCCTGGTAATACACGGCGGAGTTCTTTTATGTCGGCGGTGCGCGACAGAATAGCTACTCCATTCCAGCTTTTCTGCCCATGCCAGATAGCGTGGTAGCCGGCATCGCGGATCGCCTGCTCCGGAAATTTTTCCTGCGGGGCTTTCAGTTCCTGCAAACAAGCTACATCGGGCGCCGTTTCTTCCAGCCAGCGAAGTAATACAGGGAGACGGCCGTTTACGCCATTAACATTATACGTGGCTATTTTCATGACAATAAGGGTTTAGCAATCTGATGTAAGGAGATGCTTCGGGCAGGTTAAATATAGGAAGTATTTAGTTGTTGATGAAACAGCGGGGATATTTTCTGCTCTCTGATAAATTATGTATTTTCAATAATTCCGGCAGATAATGTATTTTCTTACAGACACTTCAAAGAATAAAAAAATGATTTCCAGGAAAGTTGCAGGTTGTTCCCTGTTCGTTTTTTTGCTGATCTTTTCTTCAGCTGTATTCGCGCAAACTGCCAATACCATGGTAACAGATGTGACCTTTGATCTGCTGACCTGGATCAAACATGTGAGCAACGACGTAGACAAACAATCTTTTTCCAGCGAAAAGCTGGAACAGCTCAAACAAGGACTGGAAGCCCTGAAAGAAGACCTGACCGTATACAAGAAAACCCGGAAAGTATTGGCTGATAGCCTGTTTCGACACAACATCGCGCCGGGAAAAAAGGATCCCGATAACCTGGATCTGCTGAAAGAAAAAATGAGTAAGGTGATGGAAGGCATGCGTGGGGTAAACGACCTGGTGAGCGAACCCGTACAACAGGAAGGCGATAAGCTGAACGAACAGATATATAAAGTGCTGTATGAAGAGCAGGGCCGGTATTTGTCGCACCTGGAAGCTTTCCTGGCCGGTGTGGACGTCACCAAAAAAGACCTGGCCTTAGATGGCAGCGTATGTTTTACCCGTTTGGAGGAATGTATTCATCTCGTTGCCGGTATGGAAGAGAGAGTAGGGAAGAAGGTCAAATAAGCATATCAAAAAATATCTTTCGTGAAACACCACTGTTTTGTATTGTTAGCCTGTTTACTTATTATTATTCAGCCCGCAATTGCTCAAACGGATCAATGGACGGGCATTTGGCGTACGGCTGTTAAACCGCCGGGCATGTCGCAGCCTATTACTATGGAGCTGCATATCGGCGAACCGGAAGCGGGCTTGTTGTATCCCGCCACCATCAAATTGCAATACGGAGAATTTACCGGCCGGTATGAATTGCTGCTTGCAAAAAAGAATGCACAACAGCTTGGCATCGGGCGTAATAAATATCCATTGCAGCAAACGCCTTATAAGCTGGGCCCCTGGATGTGGTACCTGAATGGTACACTGGACTATAAAGACGGTGCGCTGGTATTGAACCGCATGTGGATCGATAAATTTGATATCTGGATGTGGGGGCTGGATGAAGACGATGAAATTTACCAGCAATCCAAAGTTTCGCTGCGTGATTTCCTGTACCGGGGCGCTGCCAGGCTTACTAAAGCCGGCAATAAACCCCTGGCCGATTCCAGCGTGCAACGGATACTGCACCCGGAACGCAGCCAGGTATACTTCGGCATTTATGATAGCATTATTTCGTATGATAGTACGCTGGTACTAAAGGTGGTAGACCAGGAGCAGTATGATAAAGATACCGTTACCCTGTTGCATAATAGCCGTACCCTTTTTAGCCGGGAACAAATCAATGATCATAATCGTCAACTAACTATACCGCTGGACACGGGGAAAAACTGCTTTATCTTTTTCGCCGACAATTATGGTCATCTGCCGCCTAACACAGGACTGCTGGAGGCTACAATTGATCAGCGACCCTATGGCTTCAATTTTAGCAGTCGCCCTAACGCCTACGCTACCTTCCTGGTAGCGAATATCTATCATCCTGCCCGTCGCCCTGCTACTACCAACAACCCCGTTATACAGCGGGAGAACGTGCCGGTAGCCACTATACCGGTACATACAGCGGACATCATTTTGGAGTTGAGGGATACGAAGGTGCAGGATGGCGACAGCATCTCCCTGTCGCTGAACGGAAAATGGGTGGTAACGGGCTTCCCCGTAAAAACGGCACCGCAGGAAATCCGTATTCAGCTACAGCGCGGCGAGAATATTTTATTGTTCACGGCGGATAACCTGGGATCAATTCCTCCTAATACGGCCGCCCTGCGAATCCGCTATGGACGTAAGTCTCAAACATTCAATCTGAGCACGGATATGCGCAGGAATAATGAAGTGAGGCTGATACTTGAATAGCTGGCAGATAATTTCCCAGGTCATTATATGAAAAATGAACATATTTCATAGCTTTGCGCGTGTTGCATTTAAACGCAATTTTTCAATATGGGATTTTTTTCAGGCCTGTTGGGCAATGCTGGCGAAGTAAGCCAGGAGCAGTTAATGAAAGATTATGGAAAGCTGTTGATCGAGACAGAAAAAATTGAACTCGGATTTAAGCTGATCAGAGATACCTTTATTTTTACCAATAAGCGTTTAATTCTCATTGATAAACAGGGAATTACCGGTAGTAAAACGGAATATCGCAGCATTTCCTATAAAAGCATTTCAAGGTTTAGTGTGGAGTCAACAGGGACTTTTGACCTGGATGCAGAACTGAAGATCTGGATTTCCAGTGAGGCTGCGCCCAGTATTGTAAAGCAGTTCACGAAGTCAGTGAATGTGTATGAAGTACAGAAGGTACTCGCATTTTATGTGTTGAATTAATAGCTGAAAGCCGCTTTGCACGGGCAGCCTGTTATTCCGCTGCGCGTAATACCCTATACGATTACTATCTACCTATATAGTTATGCCAGAAGTACCTACCTCTATTTTTGACCAGGTTTTTATACAGGAAACCAGGGTACGCCGCCGCAAGCTGATGCCGAAGGCATTGAAGGTTTATGTGTGGGTATTTATGGTATTGCCAGTGTTAATGTTGGCTGCTACGCTATATGCCCGTTGGAGGTTCAGGGCTTTTACGCCGGAACTTATGAGTGACCTATGGTATATAATAAATCTTGTATTGGCAATCCTTTTTCCGATAATGCGGATCGCAGCTAATCTTTTTATCTGGCTGGAAAAACGATGGGCCATCCTGGTTGCATTGGTGGTTGATTTTGTTTTTATTTCCTTCCAGGCATTTTCAATGTACACACTCTATGCCAGCGGTGTTTCAAATCTGAGTGTTGTTGTGATAACAGCTTTTTGGTTATTAATAGACATTCCTTACATCATTATGCTCCTAAAGATAAAAGGAAGCTGGGAACAGAAAGGCTATGCGACCAACGAATTATCTGACATTTACGTTAAATAAATCGCTTATACCAACCCCTGTTGTGTGGCGGTTTTAATCAATGCTGCCACATTTCTTACCTGGAATTTCTGTATCAGGTTTTTGCGATGCGTTTCTATGGTGAGTGGACTCAGGTTGAGCTGGGCCGCCATATCCGGCGTGGTTTTCCCTTCTGCGATTAAATGCAAAATCTCCTTTTCCCTTTTAGTTAATTGCGGGGTGTCTTTCAGCTCTCCTAAAGAAGGACGTGCCATTATTTCCCTGGCGGCTTTGCTGAAGGTAATCAGCCCACTGAGGGCTTCCCTGATGCAGGCAATTAATTCTTCTGCAGAAATATTTTTCAGCAGATAGCCGGTAGCTCCATTTTGAATCATTTGTAAGATCATGCTGCGTTCGGAATGATTACTCAGCGCCAGCACATGTGTGCCGGGTGACATCTCCTTAATTACCTTACATAATTCTATCCCATTTACATCGGGTAGCGTGATATCCAGTAAAATGATATCAACCGGGTGCTGCTCCAGGAAGGCCATACAGTCAGCTCCTGTAGTAAAGCAACCGCTGATGGTAATATTGGATACATTGGCCAGCAGGCGTTGCAATCCTTCCAGTACAATCGGATGATCGTCTACGATAGCCAGTGTGGTATTTTTAGTTAACATGCAATTCAATATTTATGGTGGTACCCTGATCTGGCGCCGAATCTATGTCAATTTTTCCTTTTAGAAAACCCACCCTGTTTTTGATATTACTAAGACCGATGCCGGACGCAGGGCCATTTACTGTTGGATCAAATCCTTTTCCATTGTCTTCCTGGGTAATAAAAAAGAGATCTTCATCCTGGCTGCATTGCAATATAATATGTGAAGCCGCAGCATGGCGGATAGCATTGGATAAGAGCTCCTGTACAATGCGGTAAATATGTAGCTGCACTTCCTCCTTCAGGCTATCTTGTATACCCAGGGCCTGGAAATCGATTTGTGTGCTGTCGGTCATCAGTGATTCACAAAGATCTTTCAGCGCGGTGGTTAACCCGAATTTCAACAGGTTTACAGGCATCATGTTATGGGCAATGCGTCTGAGTTCTGTGACGGAATGATCCAGTTGCGCGGTGATTTTTGTGAGTTCCTGGCGTTGATTGGGAGAGAAGGTATCTTCAATCTGGGCCGACAAATTTATTTTGGCACCTGCCAGCATCCCGCCGAGGCCATCGTGCAAATCGCGCGCCAGGCGGCGGCGTTCCTGCTCTTCTCCCTGTAATACGGCCTGGCTGAATTGTAATTGTTGTTGCTGCTCAATTTCGTGCAGGTGTTGCTGATAGCTCAATTCTTTTTGTATCATCAGCTTTTTCTTGCTACGGTAAAGGATCAACGCAAATACCAGGATAATGAGCAGGAACAGGCTGGCGCATCCCAGTAGCCAGTTGACAAGCCGGCCGTTGCTTGCGGCAAGGGATTGCTCCATACGCTGGGCTTTCAGGGCGGTGATTTCTTTTTCTTTTTCAGCATCCCTGAACTTTATTTCCAGGGCGTGTACATCATTTTTTAGCTGACTTTGCGCTACGCTATCACTGAACTCACTGTAGCGTTTCATCCATTCAAAGGCGGGAGCCCATTGCTTCAGGCCTTCGTAAGTCACGGCCATACCATAATACAGCTGTAAACGATTGCTGGACAGACTCATCATCTGTTCCTGTTTCATCAGGTAGGTGAGTACATCTTTCGCGGATACAAAATTTTTGGCGTTGTAATAGGCATAAAATTTTTGTAGCAGCAGTCGTTGTTCCTCATATTTTAACCCGAGCTTTTGCGCGAGTGCCACGCCTTTATCCAGGCTGGCCAGTGCGTCGTTAAACTTTCCTTCGATGGTAAAGTACATGCCTTCGGCGGCGTAGTAATCGAGGTAATATTCTGAATCGGGATAAGCCTTTAGCAGGGGATACATGCTATCCAGTGCGGCTTTGGCCTTTACATTCTGCCCGGACAGGGAATAGTTTTCTGCAATGGTATGATAGGCATCTATGAGTTCCTTAGCTGGTGGTGTAAGGGGTTTCAGGATGTCGATCGTTTTTAAACAATAGGTTTCTGCTTTGTCGAACTGGCTGGCATTTTTAAATACAATAGCGAGTGCCAGGTAGTTTTTACCAACCAGTACCTGGTTACCGGATTGCTCTGCAAGGGGAATAGATCTATTGAGAATAATATCGGCGAAAGCCTTGTAATCATCTTTCCGTTGCTGTATGCGTCCGTATTCGTACCAGGCTTGTGCCCTGAAAAAGTAGGATTCCTGTGTTTTAATGTGTTGGAGTAAGGAATCTGTCAGCATATAATTTTGCTGGCTTTTGTCCGGGTTGCTTTTATTGAGGAGGCGGCCTTCATAAAAGTAGTACAGTGCCTGCAGGTAAGGATGTTTTTTGATATATGGCGCGCCTTCCCGGAGGAATTTCATGGCCTTGAGGGTATCCTTCGCTGTCCAGTAGTCGCTCAGCGCAAAGCTGGCCCTGGCACGGAGACTATCGGGTCCGGGTTGTATTAATATTTTCTCGAGGCTGTCTGCTGGTGATGGGCCACTTAAATGTACCTGTGCCAGGCACCAGGGATTTGCTGTCAGTAAGAATAAGAAGAAAAGCAGTTTTCTCATGTAAGCAAAATAATAACTATTGCGGATACCACCTATCTGCAGTGAAAAATACCTGGAAACAGGTAGGTGGAAAACCTTGTAACCGGGTATTGTTGGCTGTAATACAGCATTTTAATTTTGTGCATGTACTGTTGATTGTTAGCCAAAACCGGAAATGTCAATAAACAGGGAAGCCGAAAACTGTAGTATTAAAGAGTAGGCATACTATTAATATTGAATCATGAAATTACTGACAAAAATTTTAATCCCCGCTTTACTGGTGGCCGCATTGTTTACAGCCTGTAAGAAAGACAAAGATAATGCACCCGCAAAAACCCACAAAGTAGTATTGAAGGTCACCGCTTCCAGTGGTGTGAATTTATCGGATGTAGGTTACGGATTTGACAACGAAATAACCACTGCTACTAACCTCAGCGGTGCTACGTGGACAAGCCCGGAACTGACCCAACCTGCCGGAGCCAGAAGTGTAGGCATCAGCATTGGTGGTGTTGGCCCTAATGCTTCAGCTACGATGAAGGTACAAATTGTAGTAGATGGAGAAGTGAAGAAGGAAGGTACAGCCGCTGGCCAGATACTGCATACTTCCGTGATACATTTCTTTTAATATAATTTACGTATGCAAAAACCAAGCACAGCAACCATGCTGCATGCTTGTCAGATGGATCATTAAAAAGGAGACACCGGATCGCCGGTGTCTCCTCCTTTTTTATGCTGGTTTCGGGGCAGTATAATACAGTGCCACTACGCCGTGCTCAAGCGTTTGGCTCTTTGTTAACACCAATCCTGGTACCTGGAAGCCCTCTCCAAAGAAACGTTTTCCACTACCCATAATTACCGGATGTACCAGGAAACGATATTCATCAATCAGCTGTAAACCAGACAGGGATTGGATAAGCGCCGCGCTGCCTTCTACCTGGATGTCTTTGCCGGGTGCTTGTTTTAGCTGCGTTAGGGAGGTAGCGATATCGCCGCTGATGATGGTGGTATTATTCCAATCCGCCTGTTGCAGGGTAGCAGATACTACATATTTAGGCGAATTGTTGAGTTGATCTGCAACACCCATTTCATTGTTCTTCAGCGACGACCAATAAGGGGCCAGCATTTCGTAGGTTTTGCGTCCGAACAGGAAGGCGCCGGAATCCAGGATACCGTCACGGATATACGTTCTTCTGTCTTCGCTATCATAAGGGGCGAACCATTGGCCCATGGTGTCTGCGTCAAAAACGCCATCCAGTGTTACCCAGGCAGAAACGATTATCTTTCTCATATGTTGTTGATTTTATGATACAAAGTAACGGCGGCGCCCAGCCAAATGATAGAACAAACCCGACAATCTTCCGGGAGGCTGTTAACGCGGGAAATCATTGGCTGCTTTCAGGTATTCCAGCGGGGAGTAGTTGGTAAATTCTTTAAAAGCGCGGATCAGGTGACTCTGATCGGCATAGCCGTTGGCGTAAGCCACGCTGATCATGTCTGTGAATTGATTTTGTTCGAGGTGTTGCAAGGCGGAATGAAACTGGCAAATCCGGCTAAAGGTTTTGGGAGATAGCCCTACATGGGATTCAAATAATCGCTGCAATGTCCGCTCTGTCACATATAATTCCTTTTGCAGCGCCGGCAGGGAAATGATGCCATGGTTGTTTTGTATAATTCGGGTAGCATAGGCAATAGCTTCCGGAGATGTAGCCTTCCGGGAGGCCGCCAGCTTTAGCACATAGTTATCCAGTAATTTTAAACGGGTATGAAGGTCCCTTGCGTTGAGTAATTGTTCCTGCAGGCTCATCGCCCGCGCAACAGGCGTTAGGCTGAGGTCTATACTGAGATCTGTCAGCTCTTTGGCATCGGCTTCAAAAAGAAATTTCAGCATGTGCGGATAAAGAAAGTACGCAATCACGGTCACATGCCCGGATACATGCAAGGGAATAGGCTTTATATTCTGTCCGTATAATACCAGGTGATCTGTTTTCGTGCCGGCGGTCAGGCAGGGATTTGTCAGTTGGAAAACAATGCTGGGATAGCCTTTGGCAATGAGCGGCAAAATTGTTTCCCGGAAAATATTATTATTTTCTATTACGACGATACTACTGATGTAATCAGCAATAGGAGCAGGAGGTAAAATCAATTGCGTTCTCATGACAAAAATAGCTGGGTGAAATGCGGTGGCGCCTATTCCTCAAATTTAACGTTTTTCAACCTGTTCCACTTTAAGGAACGATAAATACGATTGGGTATATGATTTTTACTTTTCAGGAGATAATAATCAAATTTTTGTCTTTTTAAATTCCCGATATAAATAAACGGATAACAGTAATCGCCATCATGTTTTGTGCCCACCAAAATAAAGGTACTATCAGATAGCCAGGCAGCTTCTTCCAGGCCGTCTGAAAATTCCATGACCATGAGGCGTTTCAGCGTATGACGGCGGTAGTCACCGATGAACAGGTATTGGTCCACATCAAAAACAGGGGTAACAGTTATCTTTCCTTTTGCACGAACCGTATCAAAAACCATCATTGCACTGTAAAAATCCAGGTACATTTTTTTATCAGGTGTGTAACTGATCAGCTTCCCAAAAGTTTGTTGGAATTCACGATCATTATCGGAAAGGTGGTCGTCTTCTAATCTGTTTTCAAAATCGCTGGTGCGGATATATTGAAATGCAGATAAGTCAAAATGCGGCAACTTGCCGGCCCAGTATTTCAGCCAGGGATCGGTCTGAAATATATGTTGATAGACCATTGGATTTTTTTGCCCCGAAGCAGTGATACTCAGCAGGCAGCATACGCTTACCAGGAGCAGGGAAATTTTTGCTACTACGGGGAACGGGTTCATAGTAACAAATTAACATTAATTTCTTGCAAAAGAAATACAGTTAGATACGTTCTTTTAACTGGATAATAACGGTATCACCGGCGTCCTTCCCGATGGCTTTCCGCAGATCCGCTTTAATGGGCAGTTTATGGGTGCCATCGCCCAGGGCCATGAAGGAACTTTCGAATGGAAAGTTATCTACCAGGCCTCTAACCTTTACTAATCCCCTGGTACCAAAGAAAGTAACAGATTCCGGCCAGATGACGTAAGTCCAGCCGCCTTTAGCAGGGCTTTTTAACAGGGTGGCCGTAAACTGTTTGTTTAACGGTTTGTTTTTGTGAGACGCAGTTGCAGGTGTCATAGCAATTGATTTAATGATGACTGTAATGTATACCAAAGGTATTCCCTATACGCGGATTGCAGGAGGGGTACGTGCGTATATTTGCGGGGCAATTGCGACAAATTTCTGCTGTTACCGCCTGAATAAATTCACGGTAAGTCCTATTTCATAACCACCATCTACATAGGTTTTCATACCATTGGTTTGTGTGGTGTACATGGCCTGCAGCGTTACCGTTTGCAGGATGTTAACGCCGAGACCTCCGGTAAAGCTACCGGAGGTATGATAGAGGGCCATTACATTCGCTACTTCGTGAAGGAAGCCTGCATGAAGGCCAAAATCAAATATATTATCATACCCTCTTACGCCACGGTAGCATACTTTGGGGATGATGCTGCTGATGGCGCCTTCCGGGAGGAATTTATAGGAGATGGCGGTGAAATAAATAGTACCGCCATCTACCGCCTTATTATCGCCGGTGAAAAGGGTCCGGATATTCGGTAAAGATCCCTGGATATTCCAGTGGGTGTTGGTATAAGCCATACCAAATTCTCCTTCGAAGTAGTTGTCGCGGCGGTTGAATGCACCGATAGAAGGATCGGAGCCATCTCCATTTACTGCTTTATAATCGATGCGCTGGAAGTTCATGGCCAGGGAAAGACCTAAATGGAGCGTCTGTCCGCGATCTCCTAAAGGGAGATGGTAGGCGTAGGAAAGCGCTACACGGGTACGGTTCATTAACCCGGCCTGATCATTAAAAATATGCACGCCACCGCCCACACGGGCGCCGATGTAACCATCTGCCGTAAAGAATTTGGAGATGGGGGCGCCATCAATCCCATTCATTTGCCGGCGGTAGGCGGCGTTTAAATGAAGGCCGCTATCAATACCTGCCATTGCCGGGTTGGCCAGGTATTGATTTTGGAAATATTGCGTAGCAGAAGGCTCCAATAAGGCGGGCGTGTTACTGAGTGATTGCGCGCCGCCTGCCAGAAAGCCAGCCATTGCCAGCACTAGCAGGCTTATGTATTTGCTATAAAAGCGTATGCCGGATGAAAAACGCATAGTGTCATAATTTAATCGGGTCATTGCTGGTCCCGGATGATGGTAATATATCCTTTCGCTGTTTTCGTATCGCCGCTGATGGTCAAAATAAAGTAGTAAGTGCCTTCTGCCAACGGATGTCCGTTTATGGTGCCATCCCAGTCGTTGTTATAGTTTCTGCGCTGGAATACTATTCTGCCGGTGCGGTCGTATACTTTCACTTCATTATTGGGGTAGCTGTCGATGTTGTGAATGATCCATTTATCGTTTTTGCCATCGCCGTTTGGTGTCAGGATATTGTTGGATGCTACTTTGAAGTCGGCTACCACTGCGATATTGATGCTGTTGGTATTGCTGCATCCGGCGGTATTGGTTACTGTTACCTGGTAAGTAGTATTTGTCATAATCCTGGCTTGCAATACTGCGCTTTGTTGTCCGCTGATGATACCATCTACGGTAGCCCAATTATAGCTGGTGCCGCCAGTGGCGGTGAGCTGAATGATGTCTCCTTTAGATACCGTACTGCCTTTGTTGCTGCTGATGTTCACTTCCGGCAGCGGATGAATGGTAATGCGGAAGGTGCGCTGCCTGGTATCTATGCCGCCATTGGCGGTGCCGCCGTTGTCTTTGATGGTTACGGTAACGTTCACGCTGCCACTGGTAACACTGCTCTTCAGTTGATAGCGCAGGGTGCCCGTATTATCATCTACACTGAGCACATCAAAGTCGGCCTGATCTGCCGCCACAGTGAGATGGTAGGTTTGTCCTGGTTCTATTGCCGATATACCAGTTAATTGGATGGTATGCTCAGTGGTACCGGCGCAATTGCCTGCATCTGGAACAGGATCCAGGGTAGGCGCCTGGTTGACGAAGGCCTGGGAGATATTGATATTAATTACCGTTGGTGTGCTGGTATTCAGTCCGTCACTCACTGTAACGGTTACACGTACGGTGGTACCGGCTTTACTGCTGAGTATCGCTGCATCTTTCACGGTAATCTTACCTTGGGCATCTATGGCAAAGGCGCCGCCGCTTTCATCTGCGGTAATCATCCAGTTTTGGATGATGCCGCTTGCGTCAGTAGCGGTGAGGGTTCCTGCCACGGTGCCTGCCGGGCTGTTGAAGTCGACATTCAACGTTTGGGCGGTGATCACCGGCGGCGTTGCATCGTAGGTAAACTGAATAGCGTTAGAGGTGGTATTATCATTACCACCGGCATTGGTGGCAGCTCCTGCTGGTATGCTGACATTAACAACACCATCTGTGAGTGGGGTGATCACAGCAGTATAACTGATATGATCTGTTGTTTGCAGATTGCTGACAGTAGCATTGGTGGCGAGGATACCGGTGGTAGTGAATCCATTCACTTTTTCGCTGAAGGTGATGGTGATCGTTACCGGGGTATTTACCCGAGAAGGGGCGCTGGTTGCAATTACCACACCCGGATGCGCGGTGTTCACCAATACGCCGCTGGTGTTGCCAACGTTGTTAAGTGTCAGTACAGCGTCTTTACCGGCGGTGTTGCGGATGGTGCCGGAAAGGGTGGTGGCGAGTGTAATGCCATCCATATCCATATCGCCGTTTTGCACGGTGTAGCTGAACACGAATGCGTTGGTGCCGCTGCCGCTCACAAGTGTAGCTTGTTTAGTGCTAGCACCGATGAGTACATCTAACGACGGCGTGCCTGTAGCAATTACATTTTCGCTGAAGTGTACGGTGAAGCTGAGCACCTGTCCGGTGTGATAAATGCCATTAGCTGGTACGTCTACAGCGGTGATCACCGGCGCTGTGCCAGCGTATACGATGTTTAATGTATTAGAAGCCGTGTTGTTATTGTTACCCACGTTCACGGCTACATCGGCAGGAACTTGCAGGGTTACTGCGCCGTCTGCGGTTGGTGTTACCAGCACGGTGTAAGTGATATTGTCAGTAGTCTGGAAGTTGCTGAGTGTTGCATTAGTTACTGTAATATCACTCAGGACAAATCCGGTCACCGCTTCAGAGAAGGTGATGGTAGCAGTAAATGGCGCTATCACCGGTGAAGTGGCGGAAGTACTGATTACTACACCCGGATGCGCTGTGTTCACCAATACGCCGCTGGTGTTGCCAACGTTGTTAAGTGTCAGTACAGCGTCTTTACCGGCGGTGTTGCGGATGGTGCCGGAGAGGGTGGTGCCGAGGGTAATGCCATCCATATCCATATCGCCGTTTTGCACGGTGTAGCTGAACACGAATGCGTTGGTGCCGCTGCCGCTCACAAGTGTAGCTTGTTTAGTGCTAGCACCGATGAGTACATCTAACGACGGCGTGCCTGTAGCAATTACATTTTCGCTGAAGTGTACGGTGAAGCTGAGCACCTGTCCGGTGTGATAAATGCCGTTAGCTGGTACATCTACAGCGGTGATCACCGGCGCTGTGCCAGCGTATACGATGTTTAATGTATTAGAAGCCGTGTTGTTATTGTTACCCACGTTCACGGCTACATCGGCAGGAACTTGCAGGGTTACTGCGCCATCTGCGGTTGGTGTTACCAGCACGGTGTAAGTGAT
>NZ_JAGHZS010000011.1 GCF_017745275.1 Chitinophaga sp.
GCTCTGGTCATCCGCTTTAATAGCTTTTTGCTTTCTGCTTTCAGCTTTCTGCTCCCCATTTGAGTTTAGTTTCTTACTTTTACAATCAACCATTCCTTTGAAAATTAGTTTCTTATGAAAAAAATCTTCCTGTCATTTGCAACCATGCTATTGGTGATCTGTATCAGCACGCAATCATCACAGGCACAATTGAAGCGTTTCAGCATCGGTCCTTTTGTAGAAGCAGGCTTCCCAACAGGCGACTTCAGCAACACTCATAACACCGGCTATGGTATTGGTTTGGGAGCTGACGTAAAACTGGTAGCAGGTTTAACTGCCGTAGGTTCCGTAAGCTACTTCCATTTTGGTGGTAAAAGCGGTACTACTAACGGTGTAGGCTATGACTACAAAGATTTAAATACCGTGCCTATTCGCCTGGGCTTACGTTATAAGCTGATTTCGCTGTTGTATGTAAAAGTAGAAGGTGGTACTGTACAGTATACCGGAAAGAATTACAATGGTGTAGGCGGACTGGTAGCACCAGGTTTGGGTATCCGTTTACTCGGTCTGGATGTGGAAGCCAAGTATGAAGCATGGTTCAAAGATGGTACCCGTGGCTTCTTTGGCCTGAAAGCCGGATATAACTTTTAGAGCATTTAGCTGTTAGCTGTTAGCTATTGGCTATTGGCTATTAGCAAATGCAGCGAAGATCAACATAACATCATCTTCACTGCATTTGCTAACAGCTAAAGGCTTAAAATATCGTCGCTGTCCAGGTTCTTTCAAAGCTGTTACCGGGCGCCAGCTGATTAATCCCCTCCTTCTCTTCCAAAGCGCCTGTAGCCGCCACATTATCGGCAATACCGCACCAGGGTTCAATACATACAAAGTCGCCGTCTTTTGCTGCCCAGATGCCCATGTACGGGAATCCTTCAAACTCCATGGTTAGGCCATGCGGTGTGGCTTTGCTTTTAATACTGATAGCCGTAGATGCCAGGTTTTTAAATACCAGTGCATCGTGGTAAAACAATGATTTCTTAAGGGCCAGTTCATGGGTATGTTCCAGCATGGGCACGGGGGCCATTTCTATTTGTCCGCCGGCAGACAGGGGCCATACACCAGTGGTTTCTTCTTTATTGAAATAGAGGTAGTAGTCGTTGTAGCCGGTACCTTCCACCAATGGGATTTTAAATGCCGGGTGGGCGCCTACAGAGAAAAGCAATGTTTTATTGTCTTTGTTAACTACGCGGTAGGTTACCTGTAGCTGATCGTCCTGCAGGAGGTATTCGATGATAAAATCGAAATGAAAAGGGTATACGGCAAGGGTAGCCGGATGATCTGTGAGATGGAGACTGACATGATCCGTTCCCTGCGTCATGATGCTGAACAGTTGTTCCCTGGCAAAGCCATGGCGACCGAGGGTATACGACTGACCATTATAGTGGTAGGTATTGTCTTTCAGTCCGCCTACAATAGGAAAAAGAACAGGACTTTTCTTGCCCCATACGGCAGGGTCTCCGCTCCATAAATATTCGAGTCCGTTGTCGTTGCGGATAATGCTTTGCAATTCTGCGCCCTGTGGATTTATTACCACAGTAAGTTTTTCATTGGAGATTGTGATCATTGTTGGGTACTGTTATATAGTGGATATAATGCGAAGATAATCTGTAAATGTAACAAAGGGTTGTACCTTTGCCAGGTATTTTTTGTCATTAAGAAATGAATGCATTATGGAATCTTTAAAAGGAAAGAAGGCCCTGATCACCGGTGGTGGTAAAGGCATTGGCCGTGCGCTGGCAGTGGCGCTGGCACAGGAAGGTGTAGATATCGCCCTGATGGGACGTAGTGCAGGTTCACTGGAAGAGGTGGCTGGAGAGCTCAAAGGCACGGGCGTAAAAGTGGCATATGCTACCGCAGACGTGAGCGATATGAACGCGGTAAATACCGCGGTTGCTCATCTCACAAAAGAAATAGGAGCAATAGATATCCTGATCAATAACGCCGGTATTGCAGCATTTGGCGGATTCCTGGAACTGGAGCCTGCCCAATGGGAACAAATCATCCAGGTAAACCTGATGGGCGTTTATTATGTTACCCGTGCAGTGTTGCCGGATATGATCAACAGGAAAACAGGTGATATCATCAATATTTCCTCTACTGCCGGACAACGGGGTGCACCATTAACCAGCGCCTATAGCGCTTCTAAGTTCGGACTGCTGGGGTTAACAGAGTCCCTGATGCTGGAAGTAAGGAAACACAATATCCGGGTAAGTGCGTTAACACCGAGTACTATTGCTACTGATATGGCGAAAGACCTGAAATTAACGGATGGCAACCCTGATAAGGTATTACAACCAGAAGACTTAGCTGAATTTGTAGTAGCGCAACTGAAGCTGAATAGAAGAGTGCTGGTGAAGTCAGCGGGGTTGTGGTCGACAAATCCGTAGAGCAGAAAGCTGAAAGCATAAAGCAAAAAGCTATTGTAGCGAATGATCAGAGCGAAGGATTAAATATCTATTCGCTCTGATCATTCGCTACAATAGCTTTTTGCTTTATGCTTTCAGCTTTCTGCTTACTTCTTAATGCGATAAGCATAACCGATAGATGCAGTAGCAGCACCGGTATTGTTTTTACCGTTAGCGGATCCTTTCTGGATGTTGAGGAAGCCATAGTTTCCACCGCCTTCAACAAATACCTGGTTACGTCCGAAGATATATGCCAGTCCAACGTTTCCACTTACACCAAAGTTGAAAGTATTCAGTTGATCTTTGATATCAACGGTTTGGTCGAAATTGCTGGAAGCACCCAACGGCGCTTTACCATTTTCATCCATGTAAAGTGGTTGATTACCGCCGCTCATCACTTGTTTGCCGCTTAACAAAAATCCGAAGAACGGACCTGCATCAACGTACAGGCGTAATGGAGATGTAGGCCCCAGGTTCCATCCAAATTTAGCGAGGATAGGCACCATCAGGTAGTTCAGTTTCGCCTGGCTTTTAAAATCAGCATATAGATATTTCGTTCCCGGAGGAAGTGATGTCGCATATGCCGCCGGAACAGGAAACGCTTGCATTCCGTCTTTTTTACCTCCCTGGGAAGAATAGCTGATCATCGCTTCCACAGAAAAGAGTTTGCTAAAATGGTATTCTCCGAAGATACCGAAATCGGGTCCCTGGCGTGATTTGTAACCTTTATTGAGGGGATTTTCTTCACTGCCGCCGCCAGTGAGATTTGGAATACTGATGCCTCCTCTGGCACCGAGATCAATTTGCTGCGCACTGGCTTTTGTTGCACAAAACAGGACAATAGCAGGCAACAGCCATTTCATAGAACGTTGGATTTTCATAATTGATAGAATTGTAACATCGAAATTACTAATTTCTAACATTACTCAGCCAACCAGCTATAAACAATAAAACATCACGGCTATCCGGTTCATTATGCATTTCGTGGTACATCCCATCCCATTCGCGGTAGGTAAGCAGTGTAGCAGGCGCTCTGCCGGCAAAAAGACGGGAACCTTCCACGGCAGTAAATTCATCGGCGTTGCCATGGATTAATAAGGCGGGCACTTTGAGTTCATCGGCGTGTAACAGGCACCAGGCCCCATTTTGAATCATATCATTCGCCAGGCGTAAGCTCAGTTTTTCGTGTCGCAATGGATCTGCCCTGAACTTTTCTACGGCCTGCTTATCATGTGAAATTTTATTGATGTCCAGTCCCTGGTTTATCCGAAGATCAGGTACTAATGTACTGGCTACCTTCAGTATACCTTTGAGGAATGCACCGGGGCGCATGCCTATAATCAATGCTGGTGCAGAAACTACGGCTGCCTGGATATCCGGATGCCGCTTCAGTAAGAAGCCGGTTAACACCCCTCCTCCCATACTATGGCCATACATTACAACCGGTTGTTGCCAGGTGTCTTTTACATATTGTAAAAACGCCTGCAGGTAGTCGAACATAAAGGCAAAGCCTTTGGAACCACCTTTAGGGCCATCGCTTTTACCGTGGCCGTAGTGATCGATGCCTACTACGGCAAAGCCTTCTTTCATAAAAAATCCGGCCACGTGGTCATAACGTCCCACATGCTCGCCAATTCCGTGTACGATGATCATGACACGGTGATGCTGTGGGGGGATCCACTCAATACCATGAAACCTGGTTTGCTGATAATTCCAGTAAAATTCATTCATCGCCGGAGTTTTGCTGGTACAAAACGAAGATAAAGAATATCTTTATCCCCTATTTCAACCAGGTAAAATTAACCGAACTACGCACATGAGCAAGCAAGCCACCACATCATCGGTATACAGTATTCCTTTGAGTTATCGTAAAATGGAAAACCTGCATATTGTTTTCTGGCTATTGAAAGATATCAGCTGGTGTATGATCTGGAAGCCTTTGGGCATTGCCATGATTTTTCCTACCCTCATTATTTCTATTGTGATTGCCTGGCGCACCCGCCAGTACATGTCGGAATTATGCCATAATGTGGCTATTACCGTCTGGATTACGGCCAATTCCTATTGGATGATCAGTGAGTTCTTTCACTTTGATACGCAGGTGATCATGGGTGAAATAACCTATAAGCACCTGGCCCTGATTCCTTTTGTAACGGGTATCTTAATACTGGCATTTTACTATTTGTATTATCAACCCCGTCATAAAGAAGAGTCAGAAATTACTGAATAAGCCGCGCCGCTAATAATTCGCGGACTTTTTGTTCCAGTAAAGCCGGTTTTTCTACGGTGATATTCACGAGGTAATAGTGGCTCCCGTTGCGGAGAGCATCCCATCGCCATGCCAGTTGGCTGCTGCTGCGACAGGTACTGCTTTCATACCACCAGGCCGTATACAGGCGATCATTGCCTTTTTGCAAAGTAGCGGTATACATTTTTACGCCCTGTATGGTCCGTTCCTGTGCATTGGAAAATTCGAAACCACTGCCCTTCCAGCAAATCATCGGCTGATGATCTGTAAAGTAAAAACCCCGGATAGGTTTTACGTATAACAATGCATCGGTAGTCGTTTGCTTAATGACGTGATCATCTTCATTGGTGCGCACATATCCGGGCAGGGTTTTCACCGACGAATCCATAGCATTGCCAGTCATCGCAGGATGCCATAGCCATACCTGGGCGGCAATAACGCCTACTAGTAACACACCCTGTAATACCGGCGCGTAGCGGCGGGGCGGCGGCGGAGAGGATACAACGACTGTTTTTCCATAACGTTGCAGTAACCACCTGGTACCTGGTATCATGGGTAGTACTACATACGCCAGCAACGACAAAATACCAACACCATCATGCGCCGGTGTACCCGGTGGCAGCGCAAATTGCACCAGCAAAATAATACGAAACAGGTTGGCGATGATGTTCAGTCCTGCAATCGTTAGCAGCACGCATATCCCCCATATCACGGGCAATGCTTTCTGGTAGCGGCGCTGATAAAAGGCGATCAGCATCACGCCACAAAGCAGCGATGTTAACATCATTTGCAACCCCATACAGGCCACATCTACTGTAAATGCCTGCTGCCCCAGTTGAATCATATTGCCGCTGGTGGTCACCGCCGGATTCACCGCTGCCAGTATATTCCCCGCAATACCGGTCAGCCACAGGCGTAGCGGAAAGCTAAATACATTCACTACATAGTCGATGACCGGGGTAATCAACAGGGCGGTGATAAAAGTGAGCCATTGTATACGGCCATAAAAATATTCTACCACAAAAAAAGCGGCGGACACTAATACCAGGTAACGTAATGTGAGCACCGGCATGCTATAGGAGAGCAACAAAAACAGCAACGCGGCCCAGCCACAGCGGGTACTTCCTTTTAATGCGGCATTTACCCGGAAGGTCATACCCATGGCCAATACCGACAATCCAAAAAAAGCGCTCCGCCACGCGAAATAAGTTTGTAATTCGTAGATGGCTACACAGCAATAGACTGCCAGCAACCAGGTTGCCGGCAGTTTTGCCCCTCTATTTGTACACCGTGTATACAATAACGTTAGCATGCCTTTCCTTTTTTGCGGAACAGCAGTTTTTCAAATCTGACATAGAAAAGTAAACTTACTGCCACTATAAACAAGGCCCATTCATGCGGTTCCGGCACGGCACCATGGCCATTCAGGGAAGCGTTCTTCAACGCATTGTTATCGTCTTTAATGCCAAACTGATCGTAGTCGGCCTGCGTTTCCAGTACAATCAAACTGGATAGCGGCGATACCACATAAGCTTCCTTTGCTACCTGCACCAGGAGACTATCTTTGCCGGCGTCCGCAGCAGCTACCCGCGGACCCAGCTCCTGTAAAATGTAGTTGTAGGCAAACAGGCGGGCCAGGTGATCCGGACCTTGTGTTGGGGTGCTGTCCGCGCTACGGGCAATGCGGATACCAGATGACGCCATGATCAACTGACTGCTGCTTTCTTCCGGTTTCAGGAAACTGTTTTTGCTGATTTGAGACAACAACTGCTCCAGGCTTCCCTTTTCGTAGATCAGTGACCGTGACTCCTTCAACGTGGCAAGGTAAGGTGATAAGGTTTGGCCTATATCGTATAGTCGTATCCGTTGTTTATTAAAACAGCTGCGCAGGCTATTCTGAAATGTAGTTTCTCCTAAATCGCTTAGCTGTGGCGAGGTTTGACCGGAAGCCGTGATTACCATGGCAGTAGCGGGCTGTGGAATCAGATGAAAAGGAAACAGGGAGAAGTTGAGTTCCAGCAGATCTTCGAATAAGTTTTTCTTATTCAGTGCGTTTACGGCTGTCCATCCTTTTTGGGGATGAAATACCCACACTGGTTTATCTTTCAGCTTTGAGATTATTTCCAGGTAGTCGTTGTAATGCCAGCTTTGATTAACATCGAGATAATAATTGGCAGGCGTAAAGAATTCATAGGCTGGTGTATACGGCAGCAGCGTATATCGTTGCCCGTTAAAATTAAAAGCGGCGTTGTCGATCGTTTCATTGGGAATTTTTAATTCCCAGTTGGGATGATAGTTACCCAGGTACGCCAGGCGGTTGTCATCGTGGAAGAACCCGGAAGGCGTGGCCATTTCTTTGGGCCATTGTTGCATGTTCAACGATACCTTATAGTCGGCATGCTCTGCGGACGGACCTTCAAACCAGGTGGGTTGGTAGAGCAACTGTCCATCCTGTACTTTCAAAGGCGCCGTGATACCAATTTTGAATTGCCGTTTACCATGCGGCGGCACAGGGAATACGCGCACCACTACCCGGTTACCTTCCTGCCAGTGAACAACAGAAGGATCCCGGTATTGGTGACCAACAATTTCCTTATAGGCGCTATCTGCTTTTTGTTTGGTGGTTAATATTCCTTTTTCTTCCCTGTTGTTGATCCAAAGCGATAATGAAGTCACGACGCCTCCTTCCGGCAGGTGGAAAGTATAAATGGCTTCTTCATTCCATAGCCGCCAGTCTTCCTCACCTTCATTGTTGACAACAATTGTATTCTCGGTATAAGCCAGGTGGTAATGTGGCCAGAGGTCCGCGCGGGTGTTCACATTAGTGGTCGCTAAATGTCGCCCGCCCCAAAGACGTTCTTCTGCAAAGTGGCGTTTATCATACGCCACGCTGAGGATTTTTACTCTATCTTCTTCCGGGATAGAGGTGCGACCAAAGATAAAAGCCGACAGGACGAACAATGGGTCGTGTTTTACTTCGCTGTCATACTCGCGCTGCGATGGCATATCGAAAAAACCAAATGCATCCATTTCCGGGGCCCTGTAAGTAATGCCGGTTCTTAAGATCATCTCTGTAACCGGTCCAAACATGGGCTCCTGTGCAACTCTTATCCAGCCGGGCATATCCGTTGTACCGGGTGTGGTTTGACCATAAATACGATCCATGGCATTTACTTTCGTCGCATACAAAAAAGCATAGGCAGCGATTATCATTACTGCCAACCCCATAGCACACAGGTAGATAAAGCGGTAACGATATATGGGCCATACCAGCTTGCGTACCATCCTGGTATGGAACCAGATCACGAATATGGGAGAAAAGGTAACCAGGGATATACCTATGGCGATCAATCCAATGATGCTGATGATATACATATTCAGCAGGTAACACGCCAAATACACCGGCGCCAGGAAAGTAAAACCCAGCAAAGCACACTGCAAACACTTCACCCATTCCGGGGACTCTTCAAACCAGGAGAATGCCAGGATGTTGGCGCCCATGAGCACCAAAATAATGGCAAACCAGGGAGTAGTAGCATCGAATACGGCCATGGAAGTGTTGACTGTATAAGCGTCTACCAGTAGTAATAATACAAATATGGCTACCAGCTTTCGCCGGTGTGGATTGCGTTTTAGGTGACCACTTAACCAGATGACAAAAAAATAAAGTAATAACATGAAATGTGTCAGCACAAAGCCGGTTTCTCTAATGCTGCGAGGCCCCATGTAAACGGCGAACGTTAGCACAATCAATGCAAGACATAGGCATGCCAGGCCGAATACAAAAATGCCCGGCAGGCGTTTGGAAATTCCAGTTTCCATAAATAGGTTTTGAATACAATGTAAAGTTATAAAATAAAAAGCACTTTGCAATACAAAGTATTATTTAAATATTCTTCACTTGTAAAGTTTGGCGGACACGGAAAAGCGCAAAGAAGGTCATTTTCTTTGCGCTTTTCCGTGTGCAGGCCGGCGATAGCTTATGATATGGACAACAGCATTACTCCACTATCCACTCATGTATGCCACTGGCATTTTCTACCGGTTGTTGCACTTCGAGTTTCAGTGCAGTGGTGGTGACTGGTTCAAAAGATACCAGGTTGTATTTATCTTTCTCCGTGGGATACGGGGTGGTATTCTTTACCGGCACCCAATTGTCGCCTTGCCGGTAATATATTTTCCAGGCGGCAGGAACGCGGCAACCACCAAAAGGACCATCATCATACCAGTATACTTTAGCGGCATGCACCGTGTAGCTGCTGTCAAAGTCATACTGCACCCATTCTTTACTGCCTTTTGCAGGCCACCAGTGCAGGTAAAGTGCACTGTTATCTTTGGAGTCTTTGGGTTCATATTGGTCATTCAGTGCCAGGTACATCCGTTTATTTTTGATAGAAGCGCTGACCTTACTTTTAGAAGCAATGGTGGGTGCCGGCTTAGGCTTGGCCACGGAGGCTTCAAACGGTATCCAGACGGTCATTTCAGATGGTCCGCGGTTAGCCCAGGCATAATACGGTATAGCCGTTACCGTTTGATGGCTGGTGAGCAGGGAATCTGAATGCAGTTGCCTGCTGGCGGCAGTACCTTGCATTTGCAGTGTCATTACGCCATTGAGCAGGTCAGGTTGGAAAACAGTACGCACGGCGGCCTGTTTATCCACTACAATATTTTGCACAGTGGCCTCTTTATTATCGGGACCTTCGAGGCAAAACATCATAGGGCCGCGTTCCAGGGCAAAGCGGTATTGATCATCTTTTACGGGAGCAGCGGCCATTACTTTTTTCACCGGCATAGGAAAGTCTACCGTGATTTTGTCGTTCGCCTTCCAGGTACGTGTTATCACGGCATATCCCTTATCCATGGTATATGTAACCGGCGCTCCATTCAACAGCACGGGAATATTCACAGTGGCGCTGTCGTCTTCAAAATACAGGTTGCCCGGTACAGGACGATTTTGCGCCCATCCGGGGATACGTATCCTGAGGCTGAAAGTCATTGGTTTAGCCGGACGGATGGTAATGTCATCCTTACCGTTCCAGGGATACATGGTTTGCTGTACAATATTCACTTTACCTGCTTTCAACTGTATAGTAGCTGAATCGCCTACAAACAGGTTTACGTATACATCATTGTCTTTTTGTGCATACACATATCCAGGCATTGAAGGCAGGAAGCGGGTCATGTTGGAGATACAACATGCACAACCAAACCAGGCACTCCGCTGATGTTGTCCCATAGAAGCCAGTGGGTTGGGATAGAAAAAACGGTCGCCGCTTAACGACACCCCGGATAGTAATCCGTTATACAGCGTACGTTCCAGTACATCTATATATTTGGCGTCGCCATGGAGCAAAAACATCCGGTTGTTCCAATACACATTGGCAATAGCAGCACAGGTTTCGGCGTAGGCCGACATATTAGGCAGTTCATACGCTGCTCCAAATGCTTCTCCTGCACCGGTAGCGCCAATACCTCCGGTAATATATAATTTACGGTTTACCACATCTTCCCAAATATCATCAATGGCTTTCAGGTATTGACGATCACCCGTCAATGCCGCCACATCTGCCATACCTGTATACATGTAGGTGGCACGCACGGCATGTCCTACTGCTTCGTGCTGATCAGTCACTTTCTTATAAGCCTGGTTATATTCGCTGCTATACTCCGATCCGGGCCCGCGTACATCCAGAAAAAATTTAGCCAGGTCCAGGTAAGCTTTGTTTCCGGTTACACGGTACAAGCGGGTCAGACCTGTTTCCACGATCTGGTGACCGGGATACTTTTCTTCCTTCCCCCAGCCAAACACACGTACCAGCAGGTCTGCATTTTTGATGGCAATATTGAGCAATGTTTTCTTACCTGTAGCCTGGTAATGCGCTACCGCAGCTTCAAAGAGATGACCGGCATTATATAGTTCATGGCTGAGATCTTCTTCTTTCTCCCAACGCCTGCTCCCCATCCATTCGTGAGGTTTGGCTGCTTTCACGGTACGGAAGGTATAGAGATAGCCATCCTGCTCCTGGGCATCCCCGATAATAGCAATGAGGGTGTCCAGGTATTTCTCCAAACCGGGATTGGGCTGCATTTGCAGCCCGTAGGAAGCACCCTCTATTATTTTATAGAGGTCGGTGTCATCAAAGGTATATTCCGTTAATTTATCTCCCGGCAGCTTACCAGCAGCCCGAAGGAAGTTATCTATTCTGCCCGTCTTCCTGCATTGATCCAATGTATATGGTATGGTTACGCTGGCATTGGTTTTAATTTTCGGCGCCCAGAAAAGATCGTTTACCCTGACCTGCGTAAATGCTACAGGCTTTATAGGATAATCCTGCTTTAATTGTGCTTTCAGGGTGCTATTGGTGAACAATAGTCCGGCAGCCGCCACTGTTATCTTTCCAAAAAATGAAGTCATACCTGTTGTATTCATACGCATCTAATATAATAACTTATAATTGTCTTTATTACAATTATCAAAACTGCCGTCATTCTGCACGAGCAACGGGTTTTCACTCATTTCACCTCCCGCAATATATAACATCATTTAAAGCTGCACTCCCGGCGCAGGCCGAACGCGGTATGCGTTCCGCCTGTTACAACTTAGTTACATTGGGCAACCTCACGGTTACTTCATAAGTACCTTCAAATAATATCTGGAATCCAAAGCGGGGATTGGCCGCCCAGCCTTTGATGGGTCCTCCGTCCATTTTTATAAACCGGGCAGGAATACGATAATAGATCAGGTAGTTCACATACCCGGGAATTAGCTTAGCCGGGTATGGCGCAATAGCGAAATCGGTGATCAGCGCAGTATCGGTTACCACCACGGGGTTAAACCTCGCATAAGAAGCAAAAGATGGGCGGTCGCCCCGCACAATCACCTCTCCATTCCGCGGGTTAAAAAGCTTTCCATTTTTATCCACGATCTTCAACGATACCTTGGTGCCCTGTGCAGAAATGCGCTTTAACTCCATAGTACCTTTAGCCTCGCCGGGAAAAGTATTCGTAACAGAGTCGTAACCAGGAATGACGGGGACCTCCGTCATGCGGATATATTCCGGATCCTGGATATGCAGACGTGCCAGATTTTTGTATATCCTGCTCCCATTTACGTTGGTCGCTTTCACATCAAACTCGTATACCCCATTCGGTAAATTGGTGGCAGGAGCCTTAAATAAAAATCCACCGTTCACCGGGTTAAACTCAAAAGGTAATTCCTGCGAGCTATCCTGTTTGGCACGCAACAACGCAATAGTAGTATCCTTATCGGGATCGAAAGACATTTTATCTTTAAATGTCCATACCGGGTATTTGGTACTGAAAGCGGCGGGTAGCTTACCACCCTCTACCGGGCGCATATCCAATAATTCAAAATGTACAGGCGGTGTGGAACCATCAAATAAAATACCCGGGTAGCGGGCTGTGATCCCTTTAGGAATATAAATTTCCGGGCTTTTATAACGCATGCCTTCACTCAAAAAACCATTCTCTACTTTGGTACAGGCTATGATGAGTACAGTAAAGGCGAGGGCGGTGAACAAAATATATTTCATAGCTGCTTATTTTAGTTTTCTCTATAAATATAAAATCCAAGATTAGCGTTGGCTTCCAACACATGCACCATACCGGTGGCCGTACGTACCTCCGATGTTTGCACATAGGCATAGAAGTCCGGCGCTTTATTCTGTACGCCATCGGGCACGTCTTCATCTGCCTGACCAAAAATGCGACGTAGCAATATCCGGTTAGTAGTAGACCGGATACCACTTACATCTATATAGTATTTTTCGAGATTCAGGTAATAGCTGCCTTCTCCGCTCTTATTCTGAAAAAGTTTCTTTGTATAACCCAGCGCCTTCTTGTCTATTACCCCGGCGAAGATGTGCCTGCGCAGGTAAAATTTAATGCTGTCGGTAACCAGGCTATCTAATGTAAACTTGATGTTTTCGTTATTATACTTTCTTTGCAGTGCTTTTGTTTGTTGCGCCAGGAAACTGTTAACACCGAAAGTGGTAGGAGAAAAAAAAGTGATATCGCCGTTTATCTCTTCTTTCATCCCGGCTTTGTCTATCAGGAGTACCACCGTGTCCAGGACCTTACTTTCCTTCAGGAAATCGTAGGTAGACATCTTCCTGATCCTTTCCAGGTTAGTACCTCCGTCATCTACCAGGTATTTATCTTTCTTACATCCGGTAATAAGAAGTATTAGCAGGATGCATGCTTGTAATATTTTCATGAAGATTATTTTTAGAGATCTTAAATTTTACCAGCCCAGTATTTGTTTTGCACCAGCATCCGGTTGTTATTGAACAGCGCAGGATCCAGCGGCATCAGGTATCCTTCCTGGTTATACCTGGCAGGTGTAAGCCAGGGAACAAACGTGCGTTTCATACGCACATCATCGAAATACAACTGTCCTTCCATAAACAATTCACACGCGCGTTCCGTCATAATTTCGTCCAGCATACGATTGTAGGAAAGCGGTGCATCGCTGACAAAAGCGGCGGAGTCTTGCTGCGGGCGGTTACGGGAACGGCGGAAGCTGCGCAGCTGTGAATAGGCATCGCCCAATTGTCCATTGTATACTGCTATCTCCATACGGGTTAACAGCAAATCTGCATAGCGGATTAACGGCACATTGTTGTCGAGATAAGGATCCGCCTGCTGATTAGGATTGTTGTAAACGACATTGCTGAATTTTACAAAGATGGGACTGGCACCATCTGCATCATATAAAAAAACTCTTCTTCGTATATCTGTATTCGTTACAGTATCTTCTTCCTCCGGCCCGGTTTGAATAACGCGTGGAAACAGGTTGTTCACATAACTGTTGCCTAACAATAAATTGCTGCGGGTTACTTTGGCCAGCACGGGTATGCGAAGAAATTTTTCAGGCATCAAATTACTGGACCCTTCGTTATTGATAAAGCGGGTATATAATTCAAAGAGGCTTTCACGGCTGTTGCCTGTAAATATCTTTGCATATTGCAGGCTGTCTACTTTTTCGCCGGCAGCAGCCACTCCATATAAACCACTGCTTACTACCTGTTCTACCAGTGCGGCAGCTTTATTAACATCTGCAAGGTCCGGTGTACCTTCAAAGGCCGGTTGTTTGATCACACAGGCACGCCACATATACACCTGTGCCTGTAGCGCCATGGCAGCTGCTTTGTTGGGTACTACGCCTCTATTGGATTCTACGTCATATGCCATATCGAGACAATTAATAGCGGAGTCCAGGTCATTTAATATTTGCTGCGCCACTACTTTTTTATCGGTACGGGCCAATGGTGTATTGGCAATAGGATTGGGATCCGGCGTAGTAATGAGGGGTACATCACCGAAGGTACGCAGCAGCTGAAAATATACATAGGAGCGGATAAACAGGGTTTGTCCTGCTATATTTTTTCGTCCTTTTTCCGGATCATCCAGGAAAGTATTATCAGGTACCAACGGTAGTTTTTCCAGTATCAGGTTAGTTTGCAGGATCGTGCTGTAAAACCTTGACCAGTTACGGAATACGCCCAGGTAATTCATCTCAAATTTCCCCACCTGTATGTTCCAGTCGGCTCCGTAAAAATAAGGGGCATCCTGGATAACAATATACTGATCTCCCAGGGTAAGATCGCCGAGGTTATGCAGGTAATCCTGATCCAGCAAATTGGCCCGCAGCGAAGCATAGGCGCCTGCCAGCGCTTTTCTCATATCGGTTTCTGACTTCCAGAATTTCTCTTCGTAGGTGGTATCTTTCGGCGCCTGGTTGAGCATCTTTTTGCATCCGGATAAACAGGTTCCTATGAAGAGAATAAAAAGCAATCGTTTCATAAAATGTGTTTAGCTGTTTTTAAAATCCTACGTCAATACCCAGGGTGTACTTATGCGGACTAGGGTATCCTACTCCATTATATTCTCCGTAGGGATTCACATTTTCCGCATCCGGCAATCTTTTCGATGCCTGGAAAATATAGACATTGTCCATTAGCCCGTAGAAGCGAAGCCTGCTCAAATGCAGTGGCTTCAGTGCTTTTTCTTTCAATGTATATCCGAAGGATACATTTTTAATGCGGAAGTAATCTCCCTTCTCCAGGAAAAAGGTTTGATCGGCCCGATAATAGTAGCGGTAAGTGCCGATATCCATGCGGGCATATTGTGCCTTGTCGCCGGGCTTTCTCCAGATATTCATCCCGGAAAGATCTGATACCGCATATTTCGAGAACTCATTACCTGACTGGTCCCAGCCGTAACGGCCGTAGGTATCAGATTCATAGAGGTTCAGCACATCTCTTTTAAAGGTGAAGGTGCAGAGGAAACCAAAAGTGAAATTCTTCCAGTAGAAATTTTGTGTAATACCACCGGTTAAAAAGGGATTAGGATTGCCATAAGGAATCTTGTCGCCGGTAATACCACCGTTGAAAGCATCTATGATGCCATCACCATCCAGGTCTGCGAAAATAAACTCGCCTGCGCGGAAGGGGTTATTGGCGGAGGGATCATTAACGGCGCCCACCTGGAATTTTTTGCCGGTATATCTATCGGTAGGAATATCTGCATCGGTAGCGTATACACCTAATGTTTTCAGCAAATAGAAGGTATTCACTGCCTGGCCACGGGAGAGGATATGGGTGGTATTGAACAGGTTGCCAAAAGTAATATCCCTGTTGTCGTTTGGCAGGCTTACCACCATATTTTTGTTCATGCTCACATTCCATAGTATTTCCCAGCGAAGCGCGCTTTTTGCCGGCAATACATTACGAACCTGGAAATTAATATCTACGCCTGCGTTACGCAGTTGTGCACCGTTTGTTTTAGCTGTAGCTATACCGGTGGTGCTTTGCAGGTCCATATTGATCAAACCGGCTTTGCTGTTTTTCACATATACATCAGCGCTGAAATAATACTTACCGTTCATCAATTCTGCTTCTATCCCACCATTCCAGCTGGTTGTTTTTTCCCAGCTGATATCCTTCTGCGCCACGCCACCGGAGCCGAATTGCGGAGTGATGGTTACCGTTCCATTGTAAGTAGTAGGATTCAGGTTACTACCATTATACCAGGCACCGCCCACGTTGTACAAACTATATTGCAGGTAGTAGTCGCCAGGTAAATTTCCCAGCACTCCATAGCTACCGCGGAGTTTAAGCATAGACAACCAGTTGGAGTAGCGCCGCATAAAGGGTTCATTGCTGATGATCCACCCTGCCGAGATAGCGGGGAAATATCCCCATTTATTATTGGGACCAAAACTGGAGGCGGCATCACCACGCAGGGATGCGGAAAGCAGGTAGGTGCTTTTATAATCGTAGTTAACGCGTGAAAACAGTGAAAGGATACCGAAGGCAGAATAGGAAGAGCTACCGGTCAGATATGGCCCCTGCGGGAAACCATTGACCACCTGTATCTGGTCGCTGGCGCCACGGTCACCACGTGCATAGGTATTCTGATAGGTACTGTATTGTACTTCCTGTCCTACAATGGCATTAATCGTATGTTCTTTCTGTTTGCCAAATACGGCGTTCCAGTTCAGGTCGTTGGAGGTGGTATAACTTTGTTGCAGGCCACTGTTGGATGCAGCACTGTTGCCCAGGTCTGCATTCAGTTCTCCGGGTACGGATATATCACGGCGGCTCATCACCATGGCTACAGAGTTACGGGAGCGGAACGACAGTTGCCTGGATAAACGCAATTGGAAGGAAATATCTCCATTTACCTGGTTATCGGTATTAATATCCATATTGCTGGAGTATCTGCCGAGTACTCTTTGCAGGCTATTCTCATCGGGTGCAAAGAGGGAGGATGGCATGCTCTGGCCAAGTGCACCGAACAGGTCGGTGCTGCTACCGGAGCCGCGCCCGCGCTCCATACGCGCCAGCCGGATATTGGGGATAACCTCCAGCGCACCATTTTTAGTACGTATAGAAGATGAATAATTGAGTGTATACCGTTTAAACCCGGAAGCTTTCACGATCCCGTCTTCCATATAAAAACCAGCGGATAAGCGGTAAGTATTATACTCCGATCCCCCGTATACGTTAAGATCAGCGTTGCGGATCATACCATTCCGGTAAAACAAACGTTGCCAGTCGGTGGCTTTGTTTAAGTCAGGATTCAGGCTATCGGTCATGATCAGGTTCTTGTGGACTAAGCGGTCCAGGTTACCTTCGAAGGCATCGTCATACAGGCGGATTTTTTCCCGGCGTTCAGCGGCGCCTACCAATACGGTACGGAGTTTAGGGATCTCCGTTAGTCCGGCGTAGGCGGAAAGGCTGAAGCGGGGAGCTCCTGTTTTGGCGCGTTTGGTTTTGATAATGATCACACCATTGGCGCCACGGGAGCCGTATACTGCTGCTGCGGCGGCGTCCTTCAATACGTCTACCGATTCTATTTCATTGGGATTCAGTCCTGCAATACTATTGGTACCGGTGCCGATGTTGGGCCCTATCATATCATCATTAAACTGTGGCACATCGTCAATAACATACAATGGCTTGTTTAATATCTTGTACTGATTATCCTGGTAGGAGGTACTGATGGCCGTATTTCCTCTTACAGAAATGGTGGGTGCAGCACCGGGTTCGCCTGTAAAGTTCTGCACATTTACGCCCGACATGCGGCCCTGCAGCAACTGTTCGAAACTGCCGGCAGGAATGTTTTCAATGTCTTTCCCCCGGATGCTGGAAACGGCGGCCGTGGCTTTTCTACGACTAACGGTCTGGTAACCGATAACCACCACATCTTCCAGTGCGCCATTTTTCTGTGTCAGCACGATGTTTAAATGTGTGCGGCCTTTCAGCTTTTGTTCCTGCTTGAGATAGCCAATAAAACTGATTTCCAGTGTGGCGTCAGGCAGGGCAGTAATCACGAATGTTCCTTTTTCATCTGTGACTACTCCCTGGGAATTTCCTTTGATTTTAACGGAGGCTCCGGGCAATGGCCCGTTTCTTTCATCTGTGATGGTGCCCGTCACTCTTACGTTTTGGGCAACAGATGGTAAGACCGCCCACAGGGCGATAAAAGCCATGACAATTACTCGCATGGGATAATGATTTAAGCGATGTTAAAAATTCTGGTTGATCTACATTGTTACAGGTTTACACAATACGTTAAACAACGCAATGGACGCGAATTGGCTGATTTTTAATTGTTAATTTGACAATTATTACAACAAAACTATTTGAAAAGAGTGGATATTACTTCCCGGAAATTAACTGATAGATTGCTGATTTTAACTGAATGGAAAGTCTGGGGCAATAAAAAGCCGGTGCTGGAAAGCACCGGCGTATTCTCCGTTATAGCTTGTAAAAACGCCAATTGGTGGCAAAATCTTTCGGTATCGGTTTATTAAGCAGAATGGCCCTGAGCATTTCAACAGGCATCATGTTCTCTCTTAATACGGCATCGTGGTATTGTTTGAATGTCATTTTCCCGCTGTCTACCAGCTCTTTTTTCAGCGCTTCGAACTGCAGGCCACCGATCATATAGGCGATCTGGTATAAGGGGCTATAACCGCCGGCAAAAGAGCGTCTTACTTCTCCTTCTGCATTGGCCCGTTCATGGCCAACCCGGTCTACCAGGAAGTCGATACATTGTTGCGGTGTCCATTTGCCGGTATGATAATTAATAGAGAAGATAATTCTTGCGCAGCGATGTTTACGCCAGAACAGCATACCTATTTTATCTTCCGGTGTTTTGGCAAAGCCCTGATCCCACAGCAGCCGTTCCCAATAGAGGGCCCAGCCCTCAATCCAGAAAGGCGTTTCAAAATGGCGGTATGTTTTGTAGCGGTTCTGCATAAATTCCTGTAAAGCATGACCGGCCAGGAGTTCATGGTGTACTGTGGCACGGGAGAAATGCGGGTTATTACCGCGCATACTCATCATTTTATCTTCCTGGCTCATACTGCTAACGGGGTAGGATACACTAAATTCTTCCCCGCCGGTAAAGAATGGGTTGACGAGTTGCCGTTCCGGCGTCATCATGATCATGCGCCAGGTTTCATCAGCAAGTGGTGGCAGCGTAATCAGGTTGTGCTCGCGGAGGAAGCCAACAGATTCCTCATACAACTTCATCATGGCGGCGGGCTGGTCTGCCGGCGGCACGTAGCTGTTTTTAACTTTTTCCAGTGCCGCCCGCCAATCGGTGCCCAATCCCATTTCGCGGGTGGCCTTCTCCATTTCCGCATCACACCAGGCAAATTCTTTGTTGGCGATCGCCAGTAATTCTTCCGGCGTATAAGGAATCATTTCTTCCTGCAGGCCCCGCACCAGTGCAGCGCGGCCAATAGGATGCCCTGCAATGCCGCTGCCATCGTCCGGTAGTTGTACCTTCTTCGTTTCCTGCCTGGCGAAAGCGGCACTGTAGTTTTTCAGGAGACTATCCAGTTGTTTATAAGGCGCGGGAATCCACCAGGAAAAAAGTGGGTCGTAGCCATTATAGAAAGTAAATACGCTGTTCAGCGCACTCCGCAGGTCTTTCACGGTAGCCATACCACAGCGCGTTTGTGCAAAAGAGAGGCTACTGTCCGTTGCCAGTTGCTGTTGTTGCCTGGCAACTTCTTTCGCTATTTCGCTGAGTTGTGCAGCCAGGGCGGGGGCATCCGGTTTGTCACCGCGACGGCGGTGCTGTTCGGCCTCATAAATTTTTTCGGCAAACGGAAACCAGCGCTTCACAGAGCTATACGTTTGCTGCGCCTCCTGCAGTTCTTCCGCAGCCGATTGCAGACGGCGTTTGAACAACGTATAGTCCACCTGCGCACCAACATTCAGGCGGTCATAATTCAACTGTTGTAACCGTTGCTGATAGCTCTTTATCAGCGTATTAAAGCGGGCAAAGTGCTCTGGTGAATTTTCTATAAAATAGAAGCGGTGAAGACTACCGGCATCTGCTTCATATTGCACCATAATATTATTGACCTCACTGGTTTGTGCATAGAGGTCATTGTCGGTTGATTGTGCGGATACGCTGGCATAGTGCAGTAGTATCCCGGTAAGCAGGGGGAATATTTTTTTCACGGGAACAGGTTTTATTCGTTAATATTTCTATCCGGTGGTGTTGCCTTCAGCAGGTGCTGCACAAAAAAATCGCGGCGCTTTATACGGCCATAAGGGCCGCCATCACTATGTCCCATCCCGGGTACCGGTAAAAACTCAAAGGTTTTTCCTTTTTTGATGAGTGCGTCAATCACCCGGTAAGTAGATTCCGGCGGCACATTGGTATCCGCTTCTCCTACTATGAGTAGCAGGTTTCCCTGTAGCTTACCGGCATTGGTGATGTTGGATTGTTCTTCATAATGTTTGTCTAACGGGTATCCCATCCATTGTTCATTCCACCATTGTTTATCTACCCGGTTATCATGACAGCCACAGGAGGCCACTGCAGCTTTATAAAACTCCGGATGAAAGAGGAGTCCGCCGAGGGCATTTTGTCCACCTGCAGAAGTGCCGTATAGCCCTACCCTGCTGGTATCCACGAAGGAGTACTGGCGGGCCAGGGCTTTGATCCATAGCATACGATCCGGGAAGCCGGCGTCCACCAGGTTTTTCCAGCATACATCATGAAATGCTTTAGAGCGGTTGGCAGTGCCCATACCATCTATTTGCACCACAATAAAGCCCAGATCCGCGAGCGCCTGCATATCAGAATAATAGCTCATAAAGCTTTTGGGTACATAGGCATCCTGCGGACCTGCATAAATATTTTCTACTACCGGGTATTGCTTGTTGGGATCCATGTTGGAAGGGCGGCACATGATGCCCCAGATATCTGTTTTGCCATCGCGCCCCTTTGCTGCAAATGGTACCGGGAAAGGTACGCCGGTGGCCTGCCACGCGCTGACATCTGCTTTTTCCAACGTGGTAATCAGTTTTCCGTCGCCGGTACGGCGCAACTCATTTACCGGAGGCACATTTACCTGCGAATATTTATCTATATAAAATTTTTTATCGGGAGAAAAGAAAACGAGGTGATTACCGGTGGCCGGAGTAAGATCCAGCAGCTTACTGCCATCGAAGCGGATACGATAATAGTGGATGAAATAAGGATCTTCTCCATTGTTTCTGCCACTGCCACGGAACCATATTTCTCTTTTCACAGCATCTACGCTATCGATGTCCCGCACAACCCAATCACCTTTGGTCACTTCATTTTTTATTTCGCCGGTGAGCGTATTTACCAAGTAGAGATGCTGCCAGCCGTCTTTTTCAGAGGTCCATAGCAGTTCGTTGGTTTCGGGAAGATAGTGTGTATATATCCGTGACTCATAAATAAAGGTGGTTGTTTTTTCCTCCAATACCGTACGGGTGTTACCGTTAGTAGCGTCCACTTCTATAATGCGGAAGCGCTGATGGCCGCGGTCTGGTTTCTCGTAAAGAAAATAACGGTTATCGGCATGGCGCCAGTGTAACACCGGGGTATCAAAGAAATCGATGATAGGCGTATTGACTTTGATGGTGGTTTTGGCGACCGGGTTAAACACGTACATTTCGTAGGTGGTAAACGGGTCTCCTGGCTGCTTGTACGGTTGTGAGCGGAGTTGTCCGCGGGAGGTACCCGGCACACTTGTTAACACATAATATACAGCGGAATCTTCTACGGGGTGAATACGATAGCCTACCAGGTGTTTGCTGTCGGGCGCCCAGGCGAGGGCGCCATAATAGTCTTTCGCTGTATCGCCATCATGTGTAAAAGGTGTCAGGCTGCCATCTTTCAGCGACCTTATATATACATTCCCCTGGATGCTGGTGGCAACCCACTGCTTGTCGGGCGAAATACTGTCGGTGGCGAAGCTTTCCCAGCGACTGGGTTCCCGGTGCTGGAAAGGTCGGGGGCCGGTTGTTTTTCCTGATAAATTTGCAATTTTTGCAGTATCCGTTATTACCTCTTTTTTCCCGGTCAGGGCATTCACAAGATAATAAGTTTTTGTGCTGTCTTTGTTATCGGCCCTATACCAAAATGCGTTACCATCCGGTAACCAGTTGGCATCTACGTTATGCCGGAACACCGTTCTACGGGTAATGGTATCCAGTCGCTGCATATTACGATAGCGCTGCAATATTTCCGCATGTGCAGGTAGGTAGGGAGTTGGCTGGCTTTGTTGCGCAGTAAGCATTACCGGTGCAAGACCTGGTAGTGCCAGAAAGAAAAGGAATTTCAGGTACCTCATATGTGATGCGGATCTGCTGTAAATAAATGTATTATAGACAATTATAAAAAACAGGTGCTGGTCTGTTTTTTTTTAAAAGTACTACGCACAAATCGGAGTTTTTAAACGATTTTTAATAACTTGTTCTCATATCTTCACCTAATTTCGGCGATAAATCCCTGAAAGGTGTTAAAAAAAGAATAATGTAAAGTACATGAAAGTATTACAGTTTACAATACCTGTAGCGCACGACAAAACCATTATCACACAAAAAGATTCGCTGCCGGCTTTCTATCCGCACCTGCACCGGCATGAAGAAATCCAGCTCACCTGGATACAGCATGGCCATGGAACGTTAATAGTAGAGAACAATATGCATGCATTCTGGTCAAATGAAATTTACTGGATAGGCAGTAATCAGCCCCATGTATTAAAGAGCGAGGAATTGCCGTTTGGAAGTAAGAACAAGAAGAATGTGCAGGCATTGACATTATTTTTTAACCCGGAGGGTAAACTGTCGCCGTTATTTGAATTACCGGAATTTAAGAAGATCAGGACGTTTGTAGAGCAGTCGCGCAACGGGTTTAAAGTTCCGGAAGCGCATATACTGGATATTTCCAGCCGTATGCTGAAGATTCACCAGTCGCAGGGCATTGCGCAGTTCCTGGCATTTGTGGAGCTGATGAATTTCTTTCTGACCATCAAAGGGCTGGAGCCATTGATTACGGGGTCCCGCTTATCGGCGGTGAATGAGCAGGAAGGTATCCGCATCGGGTATATCTATAATTATATTATGCAGCACTATGATACTGAAATAAAGCTGGAAGATATTGCCCGCGAGGCGCATATGACGCCACAGGCATTTTGCCGTTATTTCAAAAAACATACCCGCTTAACGTTCGTATCTTTCTTAAACGAGGTACGCATCAATGAAGCCTGCAAAAAGCTGGCGGGTGGCTCATTCGACAGCATCGCCACGGTTGCTTACAATTGTGGCTTCAATAGTATCGCCAACTTCAACCGGGTATTTAAAAGTATTACCGGGAAATCACCCCGTAGTTATTTGCGGGAATATGAACAATTGGATCATACTCCGGACGGAGCAACTACAAAATCTGCATAGTATTGGTCAATAAGCGAATAGAATTGCCAGCAAAGTAACAGTAGATTTAAGGTGATATCAACCAAACTACTATCGTTACTATGTCAGACATTCCTTCGTTCAAGCCGTCTATCAAGCTGCTGGATGCCACGATGATCGTGGCGGGCAGTATGATAGGCTCCGGAATTTTTATTGTTAGTGCCGACATTACCCGTCACACCGGCAGTGCCGGCTGGTTGCTGCTGGTATGGGCTATCACCGGCTTTATGACACTCACCGCAGCATTAAGCTATGGTGAACTGAGCAGCATGTTTCCCCGTGCCGGCGGACAATATGTATACCTGAAAGAGGCATATAACCCTATGACGGCATTCTTATATGGCTGGAGCTTTTTCACCGTTATACAAACGGCCACCATAGCCGCCGTAGGTGTAGCCTTTGCCAAATTCACCGCTTATCTGCTACCGGTATTCAGTGAAGAACATATATTAATGGACCTGGGATTTATCCAGGTAAGTGCTGCACAGTTACTTTCCATTATGGTGATTGTGCTGCTAACCTATATGAATACACGGGGTATTGAAGGAGGCAAAACGATTCAAACTACTTTTACGCTAACGAAGCTGGTAAGCCTGGCAGCATTAATCATTTGCGGATTGGTGGCATTAAAGCCGGCTGTATGGGCGGCCAACTGGGAGCATGCCTGGCACCTGCATCCGCTGATTGCCGGCGCCAGTGGTCCCTCCTATTCCCTTATGGCGGCATTGGGCGCTATCGCAGCAGCCATGGTAGGATCTGTATTCAGCAGTGACTCCTGGCATAATGTGGCTTTCGTAGCCGGTGAAATAAAAAATCCGCGACGTAACATCGGGTTGAGTCTTTTCCTGGGAACAGCCATTGTGACCTTGATTTACCTGCTCACCAATATCACCTATCTCGCGGTATTACCATTACCAGATATTGCCCAGGCGCCGAAAGACCGGGTAGCAGTGTCCGTATCACAGGCTGTACTCGGAAATGCCGGCACCGTTGTTATCGCTGCCATGATTATGATATCCACCTTTGGGTGCAACAACGGACTGATACTGGCGGGAGCGCGGGTGTATCATACGATGGCGAACGACGGTGTATTTTTCAAAAAAGCAGGCACGTTAAATAAGGCGGCCGTACCGGCATTTGCATTGTGGATTCAATGTGTGCTGGCCTGTGTGTGGTGTTTAAGCGGCAGGTATGGCGACTTACTCGATATGATTTCTTTTGTAGTAGTGGCATTCTACATGCTAACGATTGCCGGAATTTTTGTGCTTCGCCGGCAACGTCCGGACGCAGACCGACCGTATAAAGCGGTTGGATATCCTGTATTGCCTGTGTTGTATATTTTGATGGGGCTGGCTTTTTGTAGTTTATTATTTATTTATAAACCACGGTTTACCTGGCCGGGAATGATTATTACGCTGGCAGGTATCCCGGTGTATTACCTGGCTAACAGGCGGCAACAGCATCAGGGGACACGGGTCTCCCCTCCAAAAGAAAAAGTACCTTCCAACTAATCTACCTACGTTTTTCAAGGGGCTGATAAATCAGCCCCTTTTTTATTTTGCCCGCCATAAGCGTCTGCCATACGCCTTCTCAACTGTTAATACATAATTAATCCACTATCAGTACCAGTTAAAAAACTATACTGCTACATTTGTAAAATTCATTACCTTTCTGGCCAAGTACGGTGTATGTAGTCATGTGAGTGAGCCAACCATTTTTTCATCATCATTTTTGCAGCCCAGTGAAAAACTAAAAAACAAACCTACAACAGGCAATATTGAAAAAACGATTTAGCAAAAATTATTCATTCACAACCAAAACCAGTAATTCAGTAAACAATCAACAGACAGGCCGTAATCTGTACAAATTCACGTTTATCTAATTCACTTCTTTATTCATCAAATTATGAGGTATTCATTCACTGGAAAATTATGCTTTCTAATGGTCTTCCTATTGGCAGTCACCAGCGCTGCAATAGCCCAGAAGACCATTACCGGAAAAGTTACCGGAGCGGCAGACGGCGCAGGTCTGCCTGGTGTAAATGTATTAGTGCCGGGCACCAGCAATGGCACCAGTACAGATGCAAAAGGGAACTATAGCCTTTCTTTACCGTCAGGTGCTAAATCGGTTTTGTTCTCGTTTATCGGCTACGAGCCGCAAACAATCACGGTCGGCGACAAGAGCGTGATTAACGTATCTCTGAATGCTACCACAAAAGGATTGGGAGAAGTTGTAGTAGTAGGTTACGGTACCCAAACCCGTCGCGACGTTACCGGAACCATCGCTTCCGTTAAAGGTTCCGACATCAAAAACCTGCCGGTACCCGACGCTGCTTCTGCCATACAGGGCCGCGTAACCGGCGTAGACATCGTTCGCTCTGATGGAGCACCCGGCAGCACCCCGTCTATTCGTATACGCGGTACCGGTACCATCAACAACGCCGATCCACTCGTGATTATCGATGGTATCCCCGCCACCGGCCTGAATGATGTAAACCCTAACGACATCGCCTCCATGGAAATCCTGAAAGATGCCTCTTCCTCTGCGATATATGGTACCCGTGCCGCCAATGGCGTGGTGATCATCACCACTAAAAAAGGCAACTACGGCGAAAAATTAAAAGCATCTGTCAATGTATACCGCGGTATTTCCAATACCATCCGCTATATTCCATTGCTCACCGCTCCTGACCTGGCTATGCTGAAACAGGAACGCGCTACCAACGATGGCGGCGCTGTAGACCCGATCTGGAAAGATCCTTACTACGCTACCCAACGGACCGACTGGCAACGCGCCCTCCTCCGCTCCGGTAACGTTACAAATGCAGACGTTAGCTTACGCGGTGGTAACGCCAGCTCCAACTACATGCTGAGCGCAGGTTACTACGATGAAAACGGTCTCATTGTTAACTCCTATTTCAAACGCTACTCTGTACGCATCAACTCAGAACACAAGCTGGGCAAACGTTTCAAAGTAGGTGAAAATATGCAGTTGACCTATAAACAAAACTCCGGCCCGGATACTTATTCTTCCCAGACTGGTCTTATCTTCAGCGCACTCCGCTTCAACCCTGCTATCCCGGTACACAACCCTGATGGCAGCTACGGTAGCTCCAAAGCCAGCAATGAACTGGGTGATATCAACAACCCCGTATATACCGCTGAAACCACCGACCAGTGGGGTAAAACCTACCGCATGCTGGCCAGCGTATACGGAGAACTGGAAATTACCGATGGTCTTACCCTCCGCGCCAACTACGGCTTCGATGGTAATATCTACAACGAGTATAACTTCGCTCCTAAAGTACTGGATCAAACCCGTGCCCGTGACCATGCCGAATTATTCAACCGCAGCACTACGGAAAATAACCAGCTGAGCGAAATCTTCATGACGTATAACAAGTTCTTTAACCAGGTACACCACATCACGTTTACCGGTGGTTATTCCCAGCAAACCTACAATGGCTCTTTCTTCCGCGCTGACCGCTGGGGCTTCAACGACGAATCTCCTGATCAACGTGTACTGAGCAATGGTAACGATATCCACGATGCACAAGGTAACTTCAAACCTGCCAACGCTATCGCTTCCGGCTTTGTAAGAGGCTTCTATGGCTATAAAGAAAAATACCTGCTGACCGTTACCTTCCGCGCAGATGGTTCCTCCCGGTTTGCACCTGATCAACGCTGGGGTTACTTCCCAGCTTTCTCTGCAGGATGGCGCGTTTCAGACGAAACCTTCTTCAAGGAAAACGTGAAAGTGGTCAGCAACCTGAAAATCACCGGTGGCTGGGGACAACTGGGTAACCAAAACGTGGCCGACTTCCAATACCTCGCACCTGTTCTCAAAGACAGACGATATAACTTCGGCGATATGCCGTTCACCGGTATCTGGAATGCCAGTCTCGCTAACCCTAACATCACCTGGGAAAAAGCGGCTATGACCAACATCAGCCTGGAAGCCGGTTTCTTCGACAACAAACTGAATACCACCATTACCTGGTTTAACAAGAACACCCGCGACATGCTGGTACCCGCACCGGAAATGGATCTCCACGGTACTGCCACTATCCCCGATCGTAACATCGGTCAGTTGAACAACAAAGGCTGGGAAGTAGAAGTAGGCTACCAGGGCGGTAACCACGGTTTCCGCTACAATGTGAGCGCTAACGCTTCCTTCATCAAAAATGAAGTCACCAAATTATACGATCCTTCTTCTTACATCGGCTCTACACCGTATGGCAGACAAGGAGTAGAAATTTCCCGCACTTATGTAGGTCAGCCGCTGGCATCTTACTATGGCTGGAAAACTGATGGTATCTATCAAACTGCCGCCGACATCCAGAACGATGCTAACGTGGCACATGATCCTAATAAAGATAAAATCAAACCAGGTGATGTTCGTTTCCTCGACATCAACGGCGATGGTATTGTAGACGACAAAGACCGTGTAAACCTGGGCAGCCCGAATCCTAAAATGGTATACGGTATCCAGGCCAGCGGCAGCTACAAAGGCTTTGACCTGAGCCTCTCCTTTGCCGGTGTAAGCGGTGTTAAACTGTACAACGCAGACAAAATGCAAGGCATGGACCCTACCTATTCCTACAACATGTATGCAGAAGCGTTAAACCGCTGGCATGGTGCAGGTACCAGCAACAGCGTACCACGTATGTCTAAAAACGATGACAATCGCAACGCCCGCGTATCTGACCGCTTTGTAGAAAATGGTAGTTACTTCTCCCTGAAAAATGTTTCCCTGGGATATACTATTCCGTCTAAATTATGGGGTCGCAGCGGTATCTCCGATATCCATGTATACGTAGCCGCACAAAACCTGTTTATCCTGACGCCTTATACAGGTTTGACTCCGCAGCTGGGATACAATGGTACACCGGATGGTAACAGACAACGTGGTGTAGACGTAGCCGCGTATCCACAGGCACGGACTTATACTTTCGGTGCTACCCTTAACTTTTAATTCACGGGAACTTTAAATTAAATGACTATGCAACGGATGAAACATATATTTTTAGCAAGTGCCTTCCTGTTGGCAGGTTGTAAGAGTGTGCTGGATGTACAGCCCAAAGGTAACTACACCACCGGTAACTACTGGCGTAACCAGAGTGATGCCTTAGACGGCGTTACAGGTATGTATAATGTGCTGCTGGAAGAAGATTATACCGGCTTTAACGAGTTTGTATTCGATAACTGCTCCGATGACCAGGTACGCGGTGGTGACCACGGCTATGACGGTGCTATTGAAGATTTCTCCTACGATGCTACCACCTATAGTGTAAGAGTTGGCTGGAGATGGAAATATGAAACCATTAACCGCGCTAACAACGTATTGATCTACGTTCCCAAAATCACGGACATAGACCCGGCTATCAAAGCCCGTTGCCTCGGTGAAGCGCATTTCTTCCGAGCCTTTGCCTACTGGCGTTTGCTGCTCATCTATGGAGATGCCCCCATGGTAACCGAAGATGATGTACTGAAATCCAACTACAAAAAACCTAAAGTAAGCGCCGACGAACTGCGCAAACAAATTGAAACAGACCTGCTGGCTGCGGCTGATCAACTGCCTGAATCTTACGGCGATGCCGACAAAGGCCGTGTAAGCAAAGGTACTGCCTGGGGGCTGCTGTGCAAGCTGTACATGAACTGGGAAAAGCTGGACAAAGCGATTGAAGTGGGTAGCAAAGTAGTTAGCAATGCAAACTATGCGTTAGCACCTAACTATGCCGACAATTTCAGCGTAGCTACCGGTAATAATTCAGAAATGCTGATGGCAGTTCAAACCGTAGATGGTAACGGCTACTCCGATTTCATTACCTACCATGCTCCACGTAACTGGAATGGATGGAGCTTCTTCTATCCTACCAAAGGACTGGTAGATGAATTTGAAGCAGGTGACCCCCGCAAAAATATCTGCATCATGCAACCCGGCGATAAAGTAAACATCGGTACCGGTATTGCTACTTACAATGCAGATGCTTCCTGGAGCGGTTATCACTATAAAAAATTCTGTTCCTGGAAACCTTCCGGTGGCCTGGATTATTCCCTGAAAACGCCGTTAATGCGTTCTTCAGATATCTACCTGCTGGTGGCGGAAGCCAAGATCCGCCTGAATGGTGCGGGTGCCGGTGATGTTGAAATCAATAAAGTACGCAGACGCGCCTCTGCTGCATTAAAGCCAGTTATTGGCGGTGGCATGAAAGAACTGATGCATGAGCGCCGCGTAGAATTATGTGGCGAAAACGAGCGTCACCAGGATTTAATCCGTTGGGATAAAGCGAAACTGGTAGATATTGTATCGCTATACAAACAACCTAAGCTGGCATATGATAATACTCAAATTATCAATGGAGGTGCTCCAAGAACGTTTGCACGTCCTAAGAACTACTACTTCCCAATGCCACAGCAGGAAATAGACAGAAGCCAGGGCTTGCTGATACAGAATCCGAATTTCAAGTAAGCATAAAGCAGAAAGCTTAAAGCAAAAAGCTATTGAGGCGATTGACCATTGCGAATATTATATACGCTTTGATCAATCGCCTCAATAGCTTTTTGCTTTAAGCTTTCTGCTTTATGCTATTTAGTAGAGAATTTGTACACTGTAGTCTGCGAAAACGTTTCTCCCGGTTTCAGGATTACATTCGGGAAAGATGGCTGATTAGGTGAATCAGGGAAATGTTGTGTTTCGAGGCAGAGCGCTGCATGTTGCACATATTTCTGGCCATTGCGTGTATTTGTCAGTTTACCATCCAGGAAATTGCCGGTATAAAACTGCATACCTGGCTGGGTGGTAGCAACTTCCATATAACGGCCGCTGGCAGGGTCATACAGTGTAGCCACTGTTTCCAGCACACCTTCTTTCTTATCCAATACCCAGTTGTGGTCATAGCCACCTTTTACCTTGTCGATATCCGCACCAATTTTCTTTGGAGAAGTAAAATCCATCGGGGTTCCTTTCACTGCCTCCAGTTTACCGGTAGGAATCAGCTTATCAGTTACAGGGGTATACTGATTGGCTTTCAACGATAACTCATGTCCCAGGATGGTGCTGTCTTTACCGGCTGACAGGTTAAAGTAAGCGTGGTTGGTGAGGTTCACCGGGGTTGGTTTATCGGTGGTAGCTTTATAAGTAATCTGCAGTGCATTGTCTGGTGTGAGTGTATACACTACGGTTGCCTGTAAATTACCGGGATATCCTTCTTCCCCGTCTTTACTGTTATACACCAGTTGCAGGCTGCTATCACCGGCTTGTGTAGCGGCCCATACCACTTTATCAAATCCTTTCAATCCACCATGGAGACTATTACCATTGTTGTTAGGTGCCAGGGTATATTCCTTACCATCCAGTTTAAATTTGGCATTGGCAATCCTGTTGGCATAGCGGCCAATCAGTGCGCCGAAGTATGGTTGTCCTTTTTGCTGGTAGCCGGACAGGGAGTCGTAAGATAATACCACGTTTCCTTTTTGTCCCTGTTTATCAGCGGTAATGATATCTGTGATGGTACCACCATAGTTCAGAATTTTCACTTCCATGCCATTGGCATTCTTCAGGGTATATTGCAACACATCCTGACCATCCACCTGGCCGAAGTGAACAGCGCCTGATGCAGGCGTAGTAGTTACAGCAGTGGAGTCCTTACCTTCTTCATTCTTAGCAGCATTGTTGTTACAGGAAGCCAGCAGGGTTCCACCGGAAATTATTAGAGCAGTCATAGCCTTTAAATTCATGTCCATAACGTATTTTGATAGTTAAGTGAAAAGAGTTACTAAATATCGGGATAATCTTGTTAAAGTCAAATAATTTTATTTACTTTTTAGTGTCATTTAAACATTTAAAACAGCGATTGATTAAAATACGTTTACTATCTGTCAAAAAATAGAAAGTGACTATACCCGATGCCGGCTAGTTTTACCTCGTCAAATTTTTACAAATGAAAAAATTAATTATCGCTTGTCTCGCACTGGCAGGGCACAGTAGCATCTATGCCCAATCCTATGTTCCAGGTTGGAAAGAGCCAAAAATGAAAGTGCAGCCGGCAGTGGATATAAAAGCATATCCCTTTCCGCAGGGTGCAGTCACCCTGTTGGATGGTCCTTTCAAAACAGCCATGCTGGCGGATGCGCGCTATCTCTTAAAAATAGATCCTGACAGGTTGTTAGCTGCCTTTCGAAGCAATGCAGGATTAGTCCCTAAAGGCAAACAATATGGTGGCTGGGAAACCGGCGGTCTTGCCGGTCATACCATGGGCCATTATTTATCTGCCTGTGCGTTGCAATATGCCGCCACGAAGGACACCGCCTATCTCAACCGCGTAAATTATCTCGTAAGCGAACTGGCAGTTTGCCAGCAAAAACGCGGCAGTGGATATATTGGCGCCTTCCCCAACGATGATAAACTATGGACAGAAGTAGCTGCCGGTAATATCCGTTCCCGTGGCTTTGATCTCAACGGCGCCTGGTCTCCCTGGTACACTGTACACAAAATAATGGCCGGCCTGCTCGACGCCTGGTTGTACTGTAATAATGCACAGGCGCTGCAGGTCAATAAAGGCATCGCCGACTGGACCGGCAATGTGATTAAAAACCTGACGGAACAACAGATGCAGCAAATGTTGATTTGTGAGTACGGCGGCATGGCGGAAACACTCGTCAACACCTATGCGCTAAGCGGCAACAAAAAGTACCTGGACCTCTCCTATCGCTTCTATGATAAACGTATTCTCGATTCATTGGCAATCGGGAAAGATATACTTCCCGGTAAGCATTCCAATACGCAAATCCCAAAAGTCATTGCCAGCATACGGAGATATGAACTGAATAAAGACAGCAACGATGCTGCTATTGCAAAACACTTCTGGGAAATAGTTACCAGCGACCACTCCTATGCAAACGGCGGCAATAGCAACTACGAATATTTTGGTCCTGCCCGGCAACTCAACGATGCGCTGACAGATAATACCACTGAATCCTGCAATACCTATAATATGCTGAAGCTGACAAGGCACCTGTTTGCATTGTCTCCCCAGGCAAGATTGATGGACTATTACGAAAAAGCCCTGTACAACCATATCCTGGCTTCTCAAAATCATGAAACCGGTATGATGTGCTACTTCATTCCCCTTCGTATGGGTGGCCGTAAAGAATACAGCAATGAGTTTGAAACCTTCACCTGTTGCCTTGGTTCAGGTATGGAAAACCATGTGAAATATGGTGAAAGTATTTATTACAAAGGAGAAGACGGCAGCCTGTATGTCAACCTCTTCATTCCTTCTATACTCCAATGGCAGGAAAAAGGTACTATCATCAAACAGGAAAATAATTTGCCGGCCGACAATCGCACGACCCTCACCGTTAGTACCCGTCAACCCGTTTCCCTTACCATCCGCATCCGTAAGCCTGCCTGGGCAAGAGCAGGTATTACCTTACGGGTAAATGGTACCACACAACCGCTTACAACAGATGCCGGCGGCTATTTCGTTATCCGCCGCAACTGGAAAAATAACGACAAAATTGAGTTAACACTTCCGGCAGATGTTTACACAGAAGCCATACCCGATAATCAAAACCGGCAAGCGCTTTTTTACGGCCCGGTATTATTATCCGGTGTTCTGGGGGAGAAAGAACCCGATCCTGTTAGCGGTGTTCCCGTATTGGTAACAGCCAACCCTGCTCCGGATACCTGGATCAGGCGGACAGATGCCAGCACGCTCCAATTCCGCTCTGCCGGCACCGCGCAGCCACACGATGTTACACTGATACCTTTCTATCAAACTAAAAACGAATACTATACCGTTTACTGGGACGTATTTTCACCGGAAAGCTGGCAACAGCAACAGGTAGTATATGCAGCAGAAAAAAAGAAACAACAGGAACTGGATGCCCGCACTACCGACATCTTCCGCCCGGGTGAAATGCAACCGGAACGTGACCATGATTTCAGTGGTGAAAAAACCGGTACAGAAGAAGAACACGGCCGCAAATGGCGCATAGCATGGCCGGAAGGCTACTTTACTTTCCGGATGAAAGTAGCCCCTGATAGCAAACACTCCCTGCAATGTACCTACTGGGGCATGGATAACCGTGGCCGGGCCTTCGATATTGTGGTAGAGGGAACCACCATTGCTACAGAAGATCTCAACAAATTCAAAGAGAGCAGGTTCTATCACATCTCCTATGCTATACCGGAACATCTCACCAAAGGAAAAGAACACGTTAACATACGGTTTGTACCTAAAGCTAATAACAGCGCAGGTCCCCTGTATGGTTGCCGGATGATAAAAGAATAATACCGGCGTACTGCTGTATCATTGACCAGGTGCAGCAGCACGCTTCTGAACTAAAATAAAAAACCGTTGACAGCTACTATGCCGGCAACGGTTTTTATTTTATATAGAGACAGTTTGCTGATTTACTTATTTATCTTCGCCCGGATCACATAAAAAGACCAGGGCGCCATATTGGTTTGTATGGTTTTACCTTTTATATCGATATTTTGCGTTACCGGGGAAATATTGGTAGGCTGATCCAATGAATTAAGTCCCTGTAGCTGGTGATGCTGCAATGTTACCAACTGCCCTTTAGCTCCCGGTTTCACGCCCTGCACCGCTAATGTAACCGGCTTGGTAGCAGCAGATGTATTTACCAGTTTTACGACCAGTTCCCCCATCACCTGGTCAAGTACCGCAGACGCATATACGCTGTCCTGCCCACTGATGATACTATTGTCTTTCAGTATAGGTACTACCTCGCTTCCTTTGTTGTTGGCATACAGTTTTTGTACATAATAGTTAGGAGTGCCATAAGCGCGGAGATTATCGAACCAGATCAGGTCCGGCGCCCATTGCCATCCATCCACATGCGCCAGCAGCGGTGCGTACGAGGCCATGGCCACTACATCTGCATTGCGTTCCAGCCCGGTCATGAAAGCAGCTTCTGCGAGGGCGCATTGCCAGGTATTTTTATTAGCGCCTTCCACTGCTTCCCTGGTATGGGCGGCATATTCGCCGGCGAAAATTTTAGGACCGTGGCGATCGTAGGTATCATAACGGGCTGCATTTTTCAGGAACCATTCCGGCGAGCTGTAATAGTGCTCATCCAGGATATCTGCATGCAGTTTCCGCAGCGTATCGTTCAGGAAATTAAACTGATCTCCACTGGGGCCCGGCCCCAGGCTGTTCACCAGTTGTATGGCCGGATACCGCGACTTAATAGCTTTCGCAAAAATGGTGTAGCGTTCTACGTATTGCGGTCCCCACTGTTCATTGCCTACACCCAGCATTTGCAGGTTAAAAGGCGCCGGGTGACCCATTTTAGCACGAAGCGCGCCCCAGGTAGTGTGTACATCTCCGTTAGCAAATTCTATCAAATCCAATGCATCCTGGATGTAAGGATCCAGTTCATCCACGGCTACCACTTCGCCGCTGTTATACTGGCAGGCCATGCCGCAATTGAGAATTGGCAGCGGCGTGGCACCGATATCTTCTGCCAGCTGGAAGTATTCAAAGAAGCCAAGCCCGAACGACTGGAAGTAGTCCGGTGTGGCACGGTGGGCGAACTCATTATTCCAGCGGTTCATGATCAGCGTCCGTTCATTCACATCTCCAACCGTTTTCTTCCACTGGTAACGATTGCTTAGCTCTTTCCCTTCAACAATGCAGCCGCCGGGAAAGCGAAGGAACCCGGGATGCAGATCTGCCAGCAGTTGCACCAGGTCAGCGCGCAGGCCATTGGGGCGCTCTTTCCAGGTATGTTGTGGGAAAAGGGAGATCATGTCTGCGTCGATGATGCCAGGGCCGCTGTATTGTACCTGCAGCTTCGCTTTAGGAACGGTTGCAGTAGCAGTGAAACTGCCTTTGTATTGCTGCCAGCTACTGCCTTCCGGCGTAAGCGTGGTGCTGCCAATAGCATTTCCGTTTTCATCCAGCAGGGTGGCTGTTACTTTCACCGCGGTGCTTCCCTGCTGACGGGCATACAGGGAGAAGTTGTATTGCTCTCCTGCTTTGATGCCCATGCCCCGAAAGCCCTCATTGACCAGTGCAAAACTACGTGTACCCGGCACTGTTATCCTCGCGAAGCGCGGATTAGCCGGATGATCGGCCTGGCGATTGACGATCAGTACCCGCCCGTTGCCTGCCACATCTTTCGGAATACTCCAACCCATCAACGGGCTACTGAATTCAAAAGAACGGTTCTTCACCAGCTCCGCGTAAATACCACCATCTGCGCTGAGGTTGATATCTTCAAAAAAGATCCCCCACATATGAGGTGATACCCTCGCCTTTATTTCGTTGGCTTTAATGGTAAAATTCAATGGCTGTTGTGCTGCTAACGGCGAGGCATATACGCCGGTTAACAACAGGAAAGCTGTTACAATACGGTATGTTTTCATTTTGTTATTCGTCTTTTTACAACGGGTAACCGTTTCATAAATTGTGTTATTGCTGTGCTAAGATAACTTGCTATACGTTACCAAAAGCGTATATACAGCGCAGATAACAGCAACAGGGTAATAACGATTATCACCAGAGTAGCCGGGCTGATGCGGAACATACCTTTATCCAGGATGAATGCCTTTGGATTTACCTTAGGACCGGCCAGGCTAATGGCAATCATTACTATCATGGTAAACATAAACGCCAGTCCCATACAGATAAGGAAGGGAATTTCATAACCTCCTTTCCCATTGGGATAAGCGGTATAGAACAGCGTTTCATGACCTAATACCACCGGCGCAAACTGGTTAAAGAATACGCAGAGCGTGAAACCGGTAATGATACCGGCTATGGCAGCCGTGCCGGTAGTACGCTTCCAGAACATGCCCAGCAGGAACATCGCAAACACGCCCGGGCTGATGAAGCCTGTATACTTTTGAATAAAAGTAAAACCACCTTCTCCGCCGATGCCCAGCAAATCATTCCAGGTAAAAAGTATCGCCAATATCATCGCTACCACTACCGTGATACGACCTGTCCATACCAGTTTGGCTTCCTCCGCATCTTTGCGGATATACCTGCGGTATATGTCCAGTGTGAAAATGGTGGAAATACTATTGGCTTTGCCCGCAAGCGAAGCAACTATTGCCGCAGTTAAAGCTGCGATAGACAAGCCTTTCAGGCCTGCCGGAAGAAAACCAAGGATAGCCGCATAGGCGCCGTCTTTACTGGCCAGCCCCGGCAGATGCCCATTTTTTTGCAGCACATAGGCCGCAATACCAGGTAACATCACAATTACGGGCATCATTATTTTCAGCAAACCGGCGAACAGGATTCCGTGACGGGCTGTCTGCAGGTTAGCTCCCAGCGCACGTTGTGTAATATACTGGTTACATCCCCAGTAGTTAAGGTTCACAATCCACTGACCCGCAGCATACATCAGTATACCCGGCAGCACCAGGTATTTATTGATATACTCCTGCGAGGAGCTTGCGTCTGGCTTGGCAAGTATCATATGAAAATGATCCGGCGCATCTTTCATCAGCGCACCAAAACCCGCCAGCGCATTATGTCCCAGGCCAAACTTTTCACTTACCAGCGTTAATGCCATGTAAGTGGTGGCCAGCCCGCCAATGATCAATACACTCACCTGTATTACATCTGTATAACCAATTACTTTCATACCCCCTAACGTAATGATCACCGCAAAAATGGAAAGGGCAATCATTACCACATGCAGGTATTCACCTCCCAGCAACCCATTGATGGCCAATGCCCCGAGATATAAAATAGAAGTGAGGTTAACAAACACATAGAGAAACAGCCAGAAAATTGCCATGATCAGCGCCACTGTTTCATTGTAGCGCGTTTTCAGGAACTGCGGCATGGTATAAATTTTATTCTTCAGGTAGATGGGAATAAACCACACTGCAATAATGATAAGGGCGATCGCCGCTATCCACTCATAGGCCGCCACCGCTATCCCAACAAAATAACCATCTCCACTCATCCCGATAAACTGTTCAGCGGAAATATTGGAGGCAATCAGGGAAGCACCAATAGCCCACCAGGTAAGCGATCCTTCTGCAAGAAAGAAGTCTTTGGTATCCGTAGCGGCCTTTTTCTTCCGGCTGTATATCCAGTAACCATATGCAGATACGACAACGAAATAAATAATAAAGACGATAATATCGCCTGTGGAGAGTACATTTTTCATTTTGGCTGTTGGGTTTTTAGGGATCCCTTTTAGTACATGCAGTACGCGTTATGTCAATAACTTCCTGCATGTACTAATAAGATGACTGCTAGTAAGCTATATCATTCCAGCGTAATTCATTCTTAAACTCACGCAAATCGGTGTTCCTACCTATCAGCGCCAGTTCTATGCCTGCCATCTCAGCGAAATCCTGCATATGAGTGGAAGTCAGATTTTGGCTGTAGCAGGTATGATGCGCGCCCCCCGCCAATATCCAGGCAGTGCATGCTTTCTTCATATCGGGGTATGGCTTCCAAAGCACACGGGCCACCGGAAGTTTAGGCAAGTCTTGTGGCGGCGTTACGGCTTCTACTTCATTCACCAGCAGGCGGAAACGATTGCCCATATCTACAAGGGAAGCATTGATAGCCGGGCCTGCGGCGGTGTTGAATACCAGTCGCACCGGGTCGGCCTTGCCTCCTATTCCCAGCGGGTGCTTCTCACAGGAAGGCTTTCCTTCTGCAATAGACTCACATATTTCCAGCATATGTGAACCCAGTACCATCGGGTTGGCGGGGTCAAAATGGTAGGTGTAGTCTTCCATAAAGGAGTTGCCTCCCGGTAAGCCGCTACCCATTACTTTCATGGCTCTCACCAGCGCGGCGGTTTTCCAGTCGCCTTCACCGGCAAAGCCGTAGCCGGCTTTCATGAGGCGTTGCACCGCAATACCGGGGAGTTGTATCATCCCGTGCAAGTCTTCAAATGTATCGGAGAAACCTTTGTAGTTGCCGGCTTCCAGGAATGCCTTTAATCCCAGTTCTATCCTGGCAGCGTCTTTCAGGGCCACATCAGCTAACAGCGCAGCGGAGATGCTGTAGCTGTCGGTATATTCCTGTACCAGTGTGGTTACTTCTTTATCAGAGATGCCGTTGATCACACTAACGAGATCGCCTATACCGTGGGTGTTGCAGGAGAAGCCGAACTTACTTTCTGCTTCTACTTTATCGCCATCTGTAACGGCAACAAAGCGCATGTTATCACCGAAGCGTACAAAGCGCGCACCTTGCCAGTCGTGCCAGCCGGCGGCTACCCGGGCCCAGGCGGCTAGTTCTTCCACTACTTCCGGATCCTGCCAATGGCCGGTGATCACTTTCCGGTTAATGCGCATGCGGCTCATCATAAACCCGAATTCACGGTCGCCATGAGCGCTCTGGTTCAGGTTCATGAAGTCCATGTCTATTTCATTCCACGGAATATCACGGTTATATTGGGTATGCAGATGGCAGATCGGCTTGGATAACGCTTTCAGTCCGCGTATCCACATTTTTGCTGGTGAAAACGTATGCATCCACGTAACAACGCCAATACAGTTGGTAGCTGTGTTGGCTTCCATGCAAACCGCATAAATCTCTTCCGGTGATTTGACAGTAGGCTTATATACTACGGTAACGGGTATACGCGAATTATTGTTAAGTGCGGCCGCGATCTCCTGGCTATGCAGCGCTACCTGTTTCAGGGTTTCTTCGCCGTACAGGTGCTGACTACCGGTGATGAACCAGATTTCGAATGTTTTCAGTTGAAGCATATGATAGAATTTATTGGCCGTAGTATGAATTGGGGCCATGTTTGCGTTCAAAATGTTTTTTAATCAGGGCATCTTTCAGCCGGGGCGCATTGCCATTGATCGACTCGGTGAGGTAAGCCATTTGGGCTACCGACTCCAATACTGCGCTGTTGTAGACGGCCTTCTCCGGTGTTTTACCCCAGGTAAAAGGCGCATGATTACCTACCAGGATCATTTCTATTTCTGCGTAGGTAAGGCCTCTGTCGATTAATGCCCGCATGATCTGGAAACCGGTCTGGTATTCATAATCGCCGGCAATCATGTCGTCAGACATGGGTGGTGCACAGGGAATATCTACCGTGTTATGGTCTGCGTGTGTAGTGCCGTAAATGGGAATATCGCGCTGACTCTGTGCCCATGCGGTGGCGTAGGTGGAATGGGTGTGTACAATTCCTCCGATGTGTTCCCAATGTTGATAGAGTACAGCATGGGTGAGCGTATCAGAAGAAGGGCGCAAATTGCCTTCTACGGTTTTCCCTTCGAAGTCCACAATCACCATATTGCCTGGTGTGAGTTGGGTATATGGCACGCCGCTGGGCTTGATGGCAAATACGCCTTGGCTGCGGTCTACGGCGCTCACATTACCGAAGGTGAATATGACCAATCCCAGTGCGGGCAACTGCATATTGGCTTCGTAGGCGGCCTGCCGGATGTCCTGGTAGCGTTGCATACAAATTTAATCTATGGTGAGAGCGCTGGTGAAGGCGCCTAATGCTTTATACTTTTGATACCGGCTGGCGTATATGCCTGCCCGTTGGGGATCCGGTGTATATGTTTTTTCGAATCCCTGCCCCATGGCTTCCATGGCGTCTTCCACGCGGGTGAAGAGACCAGCCGCTGTGGCCGCAAACATGGCAGCACCGAGCGCGCAGGTTTGTTCGGAGCGGTGAATGCGGATCGGCATGTTCATCACATCAGCCATCATCTGCATAATAAAGGCAGATTTCTTGGCGACGCCGCCGATGCCTATCAATCCTTTAACCGGCACCCCTTCCCGCTCGAAGCGGTCTACAATGGCTTTGGCGCCAAAGCAGGTGGATTCTGCCACGCTGCGGAACAGGCGCGGAGCGTCTGTAGCCAGGTGAAGGCCTGTCAGCGTACCTTTGAGCGACTGATCCGCATCAGGGGTACGGCGACCATTCAGCCAATCGATTCCCAGCTCACTGTGCTCGTCCGGGGCGATCAGTGCGGCCTGCCGCGATAATTCGGCAATTAATTTACTGCTGGTTTCTGCGGCCAGCTTCGCAGCAGTGTCGGCATCGATCAGCGACGAAGCCGGCAGCAGTTGTTGTAACGGCCACGCCAGTACGTTGCTGAACCAGGCATAGGCATCACCGAAGGCAGATTGCCCCGCCTCCATGCCCATCATGCCGGGGATCACAGATCCGGGCACCTGACCGCAGATGCCTTTTACCAGCTTGTGTTGCATATCTTCCATAGGTGCTACCAGCATATCGCAGGTAGAGGTACCCATTACTTTGCTAAGGTGATAAGGCGCTATTTGTCCGCCTACTGCACCCATGTGTGCATCGAAGGCGCCGATGCCAACAACTACGCTGGTAGATAATCCCAGCCTTTCTGCCCACTCCGCACTGAGATGCCCTGCGGCTTCGCTGGCGGTATAAGTGCGGGTAAACAGTCGCTGTGTAAAACCCTGTAACAGTGGATCCACCGCGGTAAAAAATGCATCCGGCGGCAGCCCGCCAAATTCTTCTGCAAACAGTGCTTTGTGTCCTGCGCTGCAAACGCCTCTCTTCAGTTGACTGACATGCGTGCCACCTGACAACAGGAAAGGTATCCAGTCGCAATGCTCTACCCAGGAATAAGTGGCTTTTCTAACGGGCTCGTCTACACGAAGTATATGCAGCAACTTAGCCCAGAACCATTCAGAGGAATAGATACCGCCCACAAAGCGGAGATAGTTTTCTTCAAAAGTGGCGGCAGTGGCGTTAATAGCAGCAGCTTCCTTCAGCGCAGTATGATCTTTCCAGAGTACAAACATGGCGTTTGGATTGTCGCGGAAGGCGGGCGTCAATGCCAGTGGTGTACCGGTTTCATCTACCGCTACCGGGCTGGAGCCGGTGGTATCTACTGAAATGGCTTTAATGTGAGCGGCGATGTTACTGCCGGCTTGCTGCAGGCATTGTTTGATGGTGGTTTCCAACCCCTCGATATAGTCCAGTGGATGCTGGCGAAAGCGGCTTTCTGCGGCGTTGCAGTACAGTCCATCTTTCCAGCGGGGATAGTAAAATACCGCAGCAGTTACTTCCTGCCCGTTCCGTACATCTACAATAATGGAGCGTACTGAGTCGGTACCAAAATCTACACCTATTACATATGCTGAATTCATATTACTGTAAAATTGACACTTATAAAAATGTACAAAAAATTACGAATAACAGTGAGCGGAGAAAGTGTTTACTATAGCAGGTGGTACGCCTGTTATCGCATCATCATGTAAACAAGATCCTCCACTGCACCATTATTCGTATTGGCTATTTCAATTCCAGTACTACCACGGAGAAAGGCGGCAGCTTTACACTGATGGTATTCTTTTTCAGTGTAGCGCCTTTAAAGTCGACCGGCTTAATGTTATCCGGTTTGGTAAAGCTGTTATAATCCTGCAGTTTGGCGGATGTAAGCACACTGCCACTGATGGACTTATAACTTTCACTACGGGTATCCAGCGTAATTTCCTGGGCTTTATGAGCGTCTATGTTAACCAGTGAAATATGGGTAACGCCATTTTTATCTTTCGAAGCCGAAGCGGATACGGCGGAGAGCTTTTGGTTACCAAACGTATAGTCGTTGCTGTGAATATCTATAGGGATCAGGGTGGCGTCCTGGTGTACGCTGTACATCTCCATCACATAGTAAGTGGGTGTGAGCACCATGATATCTCCCTTAGTAAGGATCACAGATTGCAACACATTGATGGCCTGCGCCAGGTTAGCCATGCGTACGCGGTCTGAGTGGTTGTTAAAGATATTCAGCGTAGATCCGGCAACCATGGCATCCCGCATAGTATTTTGCTGGAAAAGGAAACCAGGATTCGTGCCTCCTTCTACGTTATACCATCCTCCCCATTCATCTACCACTAATGCTGTTTTCTTAGCCGGATCATATTTATCCATAATAGCAGCGTGCTTGCGGACAAGGGTATCCATAAACAGGGCCTGCTTCATAGTCGTGAAATATTGTTCTTCCGTGAAGTCAACTGCATCGCCTTTCCTGTTCCAGTCTATTACAGAATAGTGATGAAGGGCAATACCATCCAGGAGAGAACCAGGAATATTTTTCATCAGTACTTCCGTCCAGTTATAATCAGAACTATTGGCACCGGAAGCGATTCTGAAAATGTGTCCCTGCATGAAGGTGGTAAATTTACGATACAGGTCTACATAGTATTCGGGGCGCATATTGCCTCCGCAGCCCCAGGCTTCATTACCAATTCCCCAGAAGCGCACCTTCCAGGGTTCGTCGCGGCCGTTCTGCCGGCGCAGGTCTGACATCGGGCTTTTACCGCCGAAGTTGGTGTATTGTACCCAATCGGCCAGTTCCTGCACGGTACCGCTGCCCACGTTGCCGGAGAGGTAAGGTTCTGCACCGAGTTCCTCGCACATATTCAGGAAGTCGTGTGTACCGAAGCTATTGTTTTCCGTAACATTTCCCCACCAGGTGTTCACGATGGTAGGCCTCTTATCTTTCGGGCCTATGCCGTCTTTCCAGTGGTAAGTATCCGCAAAACAGCCACCAGGCCAGCGTAAATTAGGGATCTTCATTTTACGCAGGGCAGCAATAACATCCTTACGTACCCCGTTGGTATTGGGAATATGAGAGGTGTCGCCTACATAGAATCCACCATAGATACAGTTACCGAGGTGCTCTGCAAAATGTCCGTAGATATTTCTGTTAATGGTTTGTGTAGGTGCATCCGGCTTAAAAGTAACCGTGTTTTGTGCCTGTATGGCCTGCGTAGAAAGTAGTAACCCCAGGATACCCGTGCGGATATATTGATATTTTTTCTTCATAACGAGGATTTTAAAATACTGCCGGACAGCGATGATTTGCTGCGGACATTCAAAAAAACAAAATAATTGTCAATTTTACAATTAAAAAAGAAAATATTTTACAAAACACATTACCATGGCCAGATACAGATCGTCCCACCAGGAACCAATCGTTTTTTTTTCCAACCCATAAAACCACTATTCCGCAGTAGCTATCCCGCTGTACGGAATATATTTTAAGGAGATGACCTACATTTGCCGGGTAATTATTTGATCATGAAGCATTTTATACTGGCGAGTACCTCCACTTTATTTGGAGAAACCTACCTGGCTTACCTGCAGCCTTCCATGAAGGTATTGTTTGCGGGAGTGGAGGAAATCATCTTTATTCCTTTTGCACGGCCGGGTGGTATTTCGCACGATGATTATACCAGCAGGGCGGCGGAAGCCTTTGGTGCCATTGGCATCCAGGTACGCGGACTGCATACATTCGATGATCCGGCGGCGGCCATCAAAAACGCAAAAGGCTTTTTTACCGGGGGCGGGAATACCTTCCTGCTGGTGAAAACGCTGCATGAACTGGGCATTATGAACACCCTGCGGGATGCTGTTAACGGCGGAACGCCTTATATGGGATGCAGCGCCGGCAGCAATATAGGCGGCGTCACCATGCGCAATACCAACGATATGCCCATTGTATATCCTTCCAGTTTTGATACCATGGGGCTTATCCCTTTTAACCTGAATCCACATTACCAGGATCCCATTGAAGGTTCGCAGCATATGGGAGAAACCCGGGAAACCCGTATCAAAGAATACCTCACACAGAATACAGTGCCGGTATTGGGACTACGGGAAGGTAGCTGGGTGTATGCACACAACGGCACCTTAACCCTGCAAGGTAAGTTGACCGCCCGCGTTTTTGAAGCAGGCAAAGATCCCTACGAGCTTCCTGCGGGCAGTTCGCTGGATGGCCTGAAATAAAAAATCTCCCGGAACGCTTAAAAGAACAATCATTCTTTTATCTTTGCGCCATGCGCGCCAAAGATGAAAATAAAGCTATAGTAATCCGGGAGAAAGCCATGGAGATGATCGTTTCCCAGGGTTTTGACGGATTGAGTATGCATAAACTGGCCAAAGCGGCCGGGATATCTGTATCTACCATCTATATTTATTTTAAGAACCGGGAAGATCTGCTGAACCAGCTTTATGCCGAAGCAACCGGCATTTTTGTGCAAACAATGCTGGATGGTTTCAGCGCGGACATGACTTTCGAACAAGGCCTCTGGCAGCAATGGCGCAACCGTTATCACCATATCCTGCGCCATCCGTTGCATCATCGTTTCTGGGAACAGTTCCGGAACTCCCCGCTCATTGAAAAACAAAACGATCCCTGCGAACAGCGTTTCAAACAAACCATGCGCGATTTTGTGGCTAACGCGGAAGAAAAGAAAGAAATTGTAAAATTGCCGCCAGAAATTTTTTGGGCGATTGCCTATGGTACCTTCTATACACTCGTCAAATTCCACCTCGATAACTCTACCATGGCCGGCCTCCCCTTCACGCTCAGTGACGAATTACTGAAGCTCACCTTTGACCGGGTAATGCAGGCATTGCGTTTATAACGGTAACGTATATACTTTTTTAGTATCTTCACAGCGGTAGAAGTGTAGCTCAGTTGGAAGAGCATTTACCATGCCAGTAAAGGGTCACCGGTTCGAGCCCGGTTGCTTCTACCATTTTCTCCTCTCACTCCACTAACTACGGGAACGTATATATTTTTGATTACCTTTACGCCGGTAAAAGCGTAGTTCAGTTGGAAGAACACTTACCCCAAAGTTCGAGGTCACCGGTTCGACTCCGGTCGCTTTTACCATTTTTCTCTACCTGCTTCCCGGTATTTTTCACTGCTCCGTAAGGGTATTTTTCTGTTGAGGTGTGATAACAGAAAAACTGCATATGCCTATCATAAAACGACCAGCCAGTTCGATAATCCTCCTGTTTATTGCGACCGCCCTTCTGAATACAATATCCTGTAAAAAAGATCCCGTTGCCGCTCATCACGAAGAACCAGGTCCCAAACCGGGCCCCCATTCCAATGGGCCTCATCTGCCCGCTACATTATATGATTATGTAAGCACCATCAATAATATGCCTGCCTGGATGAAAGCACATATGAAAGCCCACCCGGAGCTGGATAATACACCCGCAGACAATCCCATCACCAATGCCGGTGCCACATTGGGAAGGGTACTATTTTATGATAAATCCCTGTCGGTGAATAATACTGTTGCCTGCGCTTCCTGTCATCATCAGGCCAATGCCTTTGCAGACATCACTGCATTATCGAAAGGATTTGATGGTGGTCACACACGGCGCAATGCCATGCCGGTAGTGAATATCCGCTTCTTCCCCGACCGCAAAATGTTCTGGGACTTCCGTGCAGGCGACATCGAAACACAAACGCTGATGCCTATCGTGGATCATGTGGAAATGGGCATGCCTGATCTGGCTACTTTGGAAAAGAAGTTAAGTACGATAGATTATTACCCGGCCCTGTTCAAAGCTGCGTTCGGCACCACGGATATCACTGCTGCCAAAATAGGCAAAGCATTGTCGCAATTCCTGCGCTCCATCGTTTCCTTCAATTCAAAATATGACCAGGGCGTTGAAAACAATTTCGCCAACTTTACGCCACAGGAATTAGAGGGCCTGCACATCATGCAGCGCGATTTCTGCACGGAATGCCATAGCGACCTGGGCACCAGTCAACTGGGCCAGAGATCCTCCTTTCTCACGCTGGAAAACACCGGTATCAACACCGGCGTTGGTTCCAACAACGGGCTGGAAACAGATTATACCGACAAAGGCTATGGAGAAATTACGCATCAGGCAAAAGATCAGGGCACCTTTAAAATACCCAGTCTCCGTAACGTGGCGCTAACAGCCCCCTATATGCACGATGGCCGCTTCGCCACACTGGACCAGGTATTGGATCATTATGCCGCTGGAATTAAAGGTAACCCCAACCTCGGCATTCAACTGAGACCCGGTGGTATTCCTTTGTCAGCCGATGAAAAAAAGAACCTGATCGCTTTCATGCATACCCTCACCGATGAATCGCTGCTAAAAGATGTAAAGTATGCGGATCCGTTTGTGAAATAACACGCACACAGCTGATAACTGTATCGTATACACGCTTAAATCATTACTTTTGCCGCGGCAGCAGCATGGACCAATGTTGGAAGGTCGCTTTCCTGCCAGGAAGGAAATACCAGTTCGAGCCTGGTTGTTGCTGCCACCATTATATTTAAGCACCATCACTATGCAGGAGTTCTCAACAGACGAATGGGATAAATTTTATACCATATTACAGTTTCTCAGCAAACATCCATTTGACTCCCCTGATACCGAACGTTTAAAAGGATTAGTTACCAAAATATATAAAACGGCCCGTAAAGAAATCCGGCACACGGAGCTATCGCGCCGCGGAGAAGCTGACCAGCGCAAGATCGCCAACACCGTCGTGTTTCAGCAAGGGCTGCAATCTTCCGTCAGCCAGGTGGTAGCAGATACCATCTACCTGCCCATCCAACAGGAACTGGAAAGTGCCAGCATCTGCTACTCCTGCCGGGAGCGCTATACCACTGTGCACTTTCATTATCACCGGCTTTGTCCCCGTTGTGCGCAAATTCATATGGATAAGAAAGCACAGCGTGTATCCCTGACCGGTAGAACCGCCATTGTTACCGGCGCCCGTATGAAAATCGGGTATGTCACAGCTTTGCGCCTGCTCCGTGATGGCGCCACCGTGATTGCCACCACCCGCTTTCCCGCCGATGCCCTGCTGCAATACACCCGGGAACCGGACTACGCCGAATGGAAAGACCGGCTCACCATATACGGTCTGGATCTGATCAGTATCCCGCAGGTAGAGCAATTCCTGCAATATTGTTATCAAACTTTACCAGCGCTGGATATCCTCATCAACAACGCCGCACAAACCATTCACTATCCACCGGAATATTACCAGCCTTTAGTGGATAAGGCCGCACAGCTGCCCTTACTCCCCGCGGCAGACCAGGCAAGGATTGCAGGCACAGCGCCTACCGGTAGCCTCCTGATTGGCAATCCTGACTTATTTCCGCCCGGGCAACTGGATTACTTCAATCAGCCGTTAGACCTGCGAAGCAGTAATAGCTGGGTGATGCGCCTGGATGAAGTAGACACCACAGAAGTATTGTCGGCCAACCTGGTAAATAATATATCTCCCTTTATGCTGAACAGCCGCCTCAAAGCGCTGATGCTGCAATCGCCGTTCCCCAACCGGTTCATCATCAATGTAACTTCTTCAGAAGGGCAATTCAGCTATGCACAGAAAACCATTTACCACCCCCATACCAACATGACCAAAGCCGCACTGAATATGATGACGCGCACCAGTGCCGCCGACTATGCAACCGCGCATATTTACATGAACAGCGTAGATGTGGGATGGGTATCTACGGGCAACCCGATAGAGAAGAAGTCGAGGCTGGAACAAGATGGTTTCCTACCCCCGCTCATGCTCGACGATGCCGCCGCACGCATCTATGACCCTATTGTACAGGCCATAAATGGTACGCCGGCATTTGGAAAGCTGTATAAAAATTATGAAGAGGTAGCCTGGTAAGATTACAGCGCTAAACCGCCGTCGCAACGTATTACCGTACCGGTTATATTGCCATTACGCATCAGGAAGCGGATCGTATCTGCTACATCATCAGGTTCTCCTACCCTGCCTACCGGCGTTTGGGCTGCATAGGCTTCAAAGGTAGCAGCCTTATCTGCTGCCGGCAGAAAATCCCACCAGCCGGTATTTACCACACCAGGAGAAACAGCGTTGATACGTAAAGGTTGTATTTCTTTAGCTATAGAAGGAATCATTAACTCCAATGCACCGTTGATAGCGGCTAACCCGGATACACCCGGCGCTTGTGAAATAGCAGAAATAGCTGTAATCAGGGTGATACTGCCGCCTTTATTGATGTAAGGCAGGGCTGCCTGTAAAGTATTCAGCTGGGGCCAGAATTTGCCTTCAAAGCCTGCTCTCAAATCATCCAGCGATAACTCGGCAAATTTACCGGCTCCTTTTGCACCGCTTAGCGCAATCACCAGGTGATCAATACCGCCTTGTGTACTAAAAAATGTATCCAGTTCCGCGCGGTTATTACTATCCAGTATAGCGGTTTGTATGCCGGGATTTGCCGCCGCCGCGCTTTCCAGGCTGGCAGCAGAACGGCCGGTAACAGTTACGGTTGCTTTTTCTTTGGCCAATGAAACAGCGGTTGCCAAACCAATACCTGTGGAACCGCCTGCAATAACTACTTTCTTACTTTCAAATGTGGTAGACATATCGTGATCTTTTATGTACACAAAGTTGGTCCATAAAAGCCGTTGTGTTGTTACCCGGATTATGCATTGTATTAACCCGATTATGCATTTTTTCGATACGACAAAGGTGTTTGCCCGGTCTGTTCCCTAAAGAAACGGTTGAAACCTGCAGGATCGCTGAAGTTGAGCTGGTAAGAGATTTCCGATATGGCAGTATCCGTGTACCGCAATACTGCTTTAGCTTCCTGCACCAGCATATCCGCAATGGCGGCTGATGCGGTATGACCAGTGACTTCCTTTACCGTGCGATTCAGGTGATTTGGCGTAACTCCCAGCAGCTCCGCATAGTCTGCCACTTTTTTCTTTGTGAGAAAATGCTGGCTCACCAGTTTCTTAAACCGGGGCACCAGGTAAGTATTTCGTGTATCTGTAGCTGTTAGATGCAACTCCTGCGCGATATAACTTCGCTTCACCTCCAATAATAGCAGGTAAAGATACATTTGCACGGCCCGGTCACATCCGGGTTGATGGCGCCTCAATTCCTCGTTCATCTTACCCACAAAATCCGCTACAGCAGTAATAGCGGCTTTATCCAGCTGTATAAAGGGTACACCGGAATAATCGAAGAAGGGAAACTCAACGGGTATTCTGCCCGCAGGCAGCAGGTCTTCCAGGAAATTGGCGTTGAATAAAATATAATACCCGAAAGTATCGGCAGCGATATTGTCTTTACTAAATACCTGCCCGGGAAAAGTAAAACTCAGGGTGCCCGCCTGATGCCGGAATTTTTCCAGCCCCAACTGCACATCCACACCGCCGCTTAAGGTAATGCTGATCCGGTAGAAATCAGATTTCAGTGGCCCTACTGCTGGGCGCAGGCCTTCACTGGAGTATACTTCAAATCCCGGGATGCGTTTCTCCGCTTCCAGGTTATTGTATCCAAAATCGGAAGTATCATTTTCCTGACGGTGCAGGTGGCGGAAGTCGCCCAACACATATTGCGGGATCTCCGGTTGTTTGTTTTTAGTACTCATTTGCCTAAATTCGTGATTAAAATTAGACAAAAATCAACAATGGAGTTAACCACCCTTTACCGCCCCGTAGGACCAGCAGAGCTGGAATTAATTAAACAATCCGGCTGGAAACGATTTCCACCCAGGCTCCCCGATCAGCCCATCTTCTATCCTGTAATGAATGAGGCATATGCCATACAAATCTCTGTGGAATGGAATGTGCCGGCGTATGGTGCCGGCTATGTGACCAAATTTGACGTAGATAGTAATTTTCTGAAACGATATAAAGTAGAAAATGTGGGTGGGGTGATACATAATGAATTATGGGTACCGGCGGAAGAACTGGCGGAATTCAATGATCATATTGTAGGGCTGATTGAAGTAACGCAGTCGTATTCTGCAAAGCAGAAAGCATAAAGCAAAAAGCAAAAAGCTATTAAAGCGAATGACCAGAGCGATTATTAATTTACTCATACGCTCTGGTCATTCGCTTTAATAGCTTTTTGCTTTTTGCTTTATGCTTTCTGCTTTCTGCTTTACGGAATACGACTGCGTTTTATCTTGCTATTTCAATCTTCACTTTCTTATTCTTAATCTTTTCATTTTTAATCTGCTCCAGCACGTGTCCTACTTTGGATTTCACCACTGCTACAAAGGAGAAGAAATCTTTTACTTCGATTAAGCCGATATCTTCCTTTTTCAGGTTCGCTTTTTTAGAGAGGAAGCCTACAATATCTACTTTATTCACTTTATCTTTTTTACCGGCAGCAATGAAAATGGTGGTCCATTTTGGTTTTTCCGGTATAGTAGCAGTAGCGGGCAGTTCAATGCTTTCGATGGTTTCATCTGCCAGGTAAGGCATCCGTTTTTCATCGGGCGCCAGTATCACGATAGCGGTGCCACTGGCTTCCATGCGGGCAGTACGGCCGTTGCGGTGTGTCCAGCTATCTTCTGTATGCGGCAGGTGGAAATGTATAATGTAGCGGATATTGGGAATATCCAGTCCACGTGCAGCCAGATCAGTGGTTACCAGTACGTTTACCGAGCCATTACGGAACTTACAGAGGGCCGCATCGCGTTCCTGTTGTTCCATAGCACCGTGATAGAAGGTATTGATGATACTTTTTTCTGACAGCATTTTGCTGGTGCGTTCTACGGCATCGCGGTGATTACAGAATACGATGGTGGAGCGGTTACCGAGGTAGCAAATGAGGCGGAACAGGGTGTCTACCTTATCATTTTCCGGCGACAATACTTCTTTGATAGTGAGTCGTGCAGCCGGTGTCCCTTCTTCCGGCAGGAAGTTCAGCTTCTGCGGCTCGTTGAGCGCCAGGAATTCCGGTATTTCCACGGCTTCAGTAGCCGAGGTCAGGATACGTTTCTTCACATTGGGCAATGATTCCACGATGAAAGACACTTCCTCCTGGAAGCCCAGTTCCAGTGTTTTATCGAATTCGTCCAGTACCAGCGTTTCGATGGCTGCTACAGTGATGTTTTCGCGGCGGATATGATCTCCCAGGCGGCCGGGTGTTCCCACAATCACTGCCGGCGGCTGAATCAGGTTGTTTTCTTCTGTTTCCCTCAGGTGGCCACCATAGCAGGCAGTAATTTTGTAGCCGGTTCCCATGAGTTTAAACACCTTCTCTATCTGAAGGGCCAGCTCGCGGGAAGGCACTACGATCAGGGCCTGTGTATTTTTATTGGCAGGGTCCAGTCGCTCCAGTATAGGCAGCAGGAATGCCAGCGTTTTACCGGAACCTGTGGCCGACAACAGGATTACATCAGCGTGTTGCTTGTTTGCGTCCACCGATGCCTGTTGCATGTCATTGAGTGAATCGATCTTGAGATTGGTAAGAATATTACCTAATGAGTACTTTTCTTTTTGCATTTGCTGGCAAAAGTACGAAGAATCAGCGAAGCGGGAGCAGAAAGCAGAAAGCATAAAGCAAAAAGCCATTGAAGCGAATGATTAACGCATATATAATATCCACTCTAATGGCTTTCTGCCTTATGCTTTATGCTTTCTGCTATTTACAAAGATGCACCTGGTCGTTGGCCGGATAGCTGAAGGTATTGGGCACTACCCATCTTGCTTTATAAATTTTCCAGCCTTTATGGGAGAAGACACTATTCCCGCTGGCATCCAGTACTTCGTCTGTCCACCAGGATACTTTAGGCCTGACCATTAGTACCGGCAGCCCGTTGCCGGCTGAGGATACACTCTTGATATTGGCCTGTAATACATTGGCCTGCGTGAGTTGCTTACTGATCACATTAAATGTGTATACGTTGGTGGTGTTGGTGAGCCATAGATTGCTTTCACCATATACCGGGAACAGGTCGTGGGCTTCCGTACCGGGGAGATGAATCACCGTATCAGGGATGAGGTCCGGTGCTGCACAGTTGAAATTGTACTTAAAGCTATGCATGGTAGCCATGGCAGCAGACCAAAGTCTTTGCTGCCCGGCATCCCAAACTACGTTGTGGCCGAAATCGATGGACACTTTTTTCGTATATACGCCATCAGGGAATTGAAGCGTATCTGTTTTAAATAGCATCAGGTAGTTGCCTGTGCTGGAAGCGCTGACAATATTACCATCTGGTAATAGTTCAACAGAGTGGGTATTTCCACCGGCATAGGCATAGAACACCGCTTTTTTATCTGCGATCCTGATCAGGGCCACGCCTCCACCGGAGGCGTTTGTCAGGATATATTGATTATTGTATACGGGTTTAGCGTCGCTGGGGTTGCTAAACCATTTAAAATGTTCCGGTTTTATGTTGGAATTTTCCGGTTTCCATTCCCAAATGAGCGCGCCGGTAGGCACATCTACAATTACAAGCCGGTGCTGCGACTGCTCCGCCAACACCATACATTTGCTGCAATCCGCTACGGTGGCAGGTGTATCAACTGCCACCTGTGCTACGGCACTTTTACTGAAACAAGCCATGGCGATGCCACTCACGATGGAAAGTATAAATCCTGTTTTTTTCATCATCAATAGTTATCATTATGTTCCGGACCAAACTACATGATCCCTTGCTGCATGCCTCAATAATACATCAGCAAACCGGATATCTATAACGTTTTTGCTACTTTTTGTTTAATTTAAGGTTATGAAAACACCTTATATCGTACTGGCGCTGGGAACCGGCATCCTCGCCTCCTGCCATCAACAAGGGCAGCAACAAACTACTGCAGTCACAGATTCCTTACCGGCAGAAACGGAAAAAAAGGTCAACTGCTATGAAAAGACCCTGGGTAAAGATACTGTTCTGCTTACCCTTACCTACCAGGATAGCGTAGCTACCGGCAAACTGGTGTATAACTTCTTTGAGAAAGATAAAAATACCGGTGACTTCAACGGCATCGTTCACCAGGGCATTATCCGTGGTAAATACACATTTTACAGCGAAGGCGTGGAAAGCAGCAGGCCAGTGATTTTTAAAGTAACGAAAGAACAGGCTTTTGAAGCGGTGCCTGAAAGCTTCGACAAGCAAGGTATCCCGGTGTTTCCGGCAGATGACAACCAGTTGAAGTTTGATAGTGTGCCGTTGGAAGCCGGCGCTTGTAAGTAAAGCCGAAAGCAAAAAGCTATCATAGCGAATGATCAACGCGAATTTTTATCTTGATTAAACTAATTTTTATTTTTTGATAGAAAGAATAAAATAGACGAGCCGCGCTCAAATGAGCGCGGCTCGTCTATTTTATTTATAACACGACAATTTTTAGAATTTGTAAGATACCGTTCCGGTAAATTGGGTAGGCGGTATTGGGTTAACGCTATAATTTTCGTGTACGTAGTAGTTGTAAGTATTGGTAACGTTAGACACTTTCGCCATTACACCAAAACGTTTGAAATTGTAACCCGCACTCAGGTCGAGGGTGGAGTAACCTGGCACAGAGATAAGGCGGTTATAGGTTTGCGTTTGTTGAACGGTGTTGTTCCAACCTGCAAAGCGTTGACCCAGGTAGTAAAAACCAGCACCCACTTTCAGCCCCTTCAATTTGGTTTGCTGCAGGGTATAGAATACGCTGGCATTTGCCGTGTGATTAGGGTTTCCTACTAAACGTTCTCCTGCTATAGAACTACCTTTCTCACCTGGTGTTTTTTCAATGGTCATACTATTGTAGCTGTAACCAGCAATCACATCCAGACCTGGCAAAGGATGACCAGCAATATCCACTTCCACGCCCTGGCTGAGGGTTTCACCTACCAGCGTTTTGATGTTGGTATTATTATTTTGTGTGGTACCATCTTTAAGGAAAGGCGCTGTTTGCGCATAGTTGTTATTGCGGATACGGTAAGCGGTTACGTTTACAGACAACAATCCTTTCAGGAAGTCGTTCTTCACACCTGCTTCATATTGGGAAATAATGGAAGGCTTCAGATTTTGGCCATAAATATCCTGGCCGCTGTTTGGCGTAAAGGAAGTAGAGTAGCTCGCAAATAAAGCAGTAGTGGCAACTGGCTTATATACTAATCCGAAACGGGGAGAAAATGCCTGATCGTACCTGGATTTTCCTACTGTTTTACCACCTTTAAAATCATATACTACCGGAGATTCCGTTTGCAGATATGAATAACGGATACCTGCCATCACTTTCACTTTTTCTGAGATGCTGATCAGGTCCTGCACATAAACACCAACTCTATTCACTGGTGCATTAGATACAGATTTCAGCGTATCTACCGGCTTGTCTGTACGACGTGGATACATGGTAGGATCAAATACGTTGATGCTATCATAAATACCGGTAGTTTTATTGATAGATGGTACTCCATAAGCATAGGTACCAGTAAGATATCTGTCCGCATCAACACCAGCCAGGATGGTGTGTTCCAGGACACCGGTTTTCAATGTACCTGTCAGATCTACCTGTCCTGAGAAGTAATCTTCATTGGTAGCATTTGCGCCCAGCGGACGTAAGAAGTTACCATTTCCTTTTGCCTGTATTCTTTCCAGTGAGTAATAATCACGTTGATATTTAGAATAAGAAACAATACCGTTCAGGGTCCAGTTATTGCTCAGTTTATGTCTGATATTGGCGGAGGTGGTGGTTTGCTGTGTATGAGCATAGTTCCATCCTTCCCCGTAGAAAGTGTTGCGGGAGGCTTTGTTGTTAATAGCGGTATCTCCTACTGATCCAATACCAAAATCAGGTGTAAAATCATGTTTCAGGTAATCTGCCTGTACCAGCAATTCCGTACGGTCGCTGAGTTTGAACAGGAAGGAAGGATTGATATAATAACGTTTGGAGTGTACCTGGTCGCGATAGCTGTCTGCTGTTTCGAAGGTACCGTTTACGCGGTAAGCGATTTTAGAAGACAATGGTCCATACACATCGAAGGTGGGTTTTAATAAACCGAAGCTACCTGCGCGAACGCTTACTTCTCCACCAAAATTAAATTTAGGTTGCTTAGTAACCATGTTCAGGATGGCACCGGGAGAAACGTTACCATACAGGATAGCAGCGCTGCCTTTCAGTACTTCTACCCTTTCCAGGGAGCTCATTTCTGGCATAGCGCCGGAGTTAACGCGGGCGCCATTTTTAAAGGTGTTGGTGCTGGAGAAACCATAACCACGGGCGTTGAAGGTTTCCTGGGTACCGGCTCTTGTAGAGGCCATATATACACCATTGATATTTTTCACCACATCGCTCATGCGTTGTGCCTGTTGATTCTCTATTACTTCATGACCAATCAGGGCTACTGCCTGCGGTAAGTCCATTGCCGGTACTGGTAATTTACCGATGGTTACCGGTCTTTTATTGATGGTTCTTGTTTTTGTACCATCTACCACCACTTCGTTCAACTGGCTGGAAGTAGCTTCCAGTGCAAAGTTCACTGCGGTAACCTGGTCTGCTGCCACCGTTACGGTGTTGTTGATGGTTTTGGTACCAGTGCAGGAAATCACTAATACATAATTACCCGGTTTCACATTTTTCAAAGCAAATTCCCCGTCTTCATTAGTGAGGGTACCTTTTTTGATGTCCTTCAGTCCAATGGTCACAAATGCTGCCGGCTGTCCGTCTGCTGAGCTAATCTTCCCCTTAATACTACCTGTTTGAGCAAGTACTGTGAGATTTACTAAAATGAGTCCGATGATTAAGTATAAATGTTTCAACTACTGATAATTTTGCGCAAATGTCAGGCAAAGCGAACCGATACGGAGATCGAATCGGGAAATTGATTTACGCAATCCGGAAAAAATGAAACGGGAATCGGAGTTCCTGACAGGATCATTTGAGCGCCATCTCCATTAATTACATAAAAAACAAACAGGTATATATTAAAAATATATACCTGTTTCATAATTTATCAAAAAGGGAAAAGATCCCTCCGGGAAATGCTCCCTTTATTTCTTCATTTCATTAATCCATTGTTTAATCAATGCCACCCCTTCCTTATGCACCACGGTACGCGCCAGTTCTGGCATCGCGGTACCCGGTTCCACGCTATTCATACGGTACGCCAGGATAGAGTGCAGGGCATCACCGGGAATCACGTCATAGTCGAGGCCACCGGCGCCGCCACCAGCGGAAACCGGCGACTTCCGGATGCCCAGGTTATCCGGGCCGGTTTGCTCATATTCCAGGAAAAGGCCCGTATTGTAGGCATCTCCTCCCTTGGTATGGCAATGTGCACAATTCACATCCAGGTAGGCCCTCGCCCTTTGATTAACGGTGAAGTGCACACTATCTTTCCAGTTAGGCAACTGCGCTACCTTATCCATGGCCGGTAACCCGCTGAGCTGACCACCGCTGGCCCACTGCTGCAGCTGATTTTCTGCCTGGCCGGCACGGGTATAGTTCAGGTTGCGCGCCTTGGGCCCAATGGGTGTAAGGACACTGTTATTGATATGACAACGCTTACAATCGTTGGTATTCGGCATCTGGTATACGGTCGACTGTTGCTGGCCGCTATCATCCAGGAAGGTAATGGGGATCTTTTTACCAAGGATCCACTTTTCCGCATCCTGCTGTTCCTTGTTCCAGAGATAATTCATCACCTTCCATTGCTTATCTGCCGGATCTTTGAAGAGGATCCGGGTTTCGATCATGATCTTTTCATGCGCCGGGTTGATATAGGCAAAATTCTTTACGATGAATGTCGAATCCGGAAAATCCAGCGGACCATGGTCCGTATACTGCATGGACTTCCCTTCCGGTAACACAATGAAACGGTCTTTAACGGAATAGTCCGTGAACAACGGCGTAGCCAGTTCATAGTTCAGGACACCTTTGCGGGGTATCAACGATTTCAGCGCACCGGTAAAGAATCCATAATCCGACAATTTCGCTTTAAACTGAAACGGGCCTGCCGCCGCAGCAGGCGCCGGTTTCTGCTGACAGCTCTGCGTGGCAGCGATCCAACATAAAAAACACACAATTATTAAGCAAGGCTTCCTCATCTCCCTATAAAAATTTTATAACACTATTTACAAACATATGGCGTCACATCAGTGCTGGGATGCCATTTCTTAGACGTCATATTCAGGGCGTCTACATTGACGAATAAATTGGAACCAGTTTGTTTAATACACAGCGAATCCGGGTTTACCGCTGTGCCTTTAGTCAGGATATTCGTGGTAATACCATCATAGGTAATGAAAGGCAGGCGCGCATTTTTGCGGGAAGGATCCATCGCGTTGAGCTGCTGCTCAATACCCACGAGGATTTTACCCGTATGATGTTCGTATACTGCCGGTGGAAACGCAGGCCCTACTTCCATCACGTTATCATGGATGTGTACATTTTTAGGAATCGGGAAATAGTGATCATTGATTTTTGACCCTGCGCTTTCATCGATAAAAAATCCGGATACCACAGAAATGGCGCTGGAGTTGTTATTGATGATGCGGTTGTTATACAGCTCAATATCTGAAGCCGCCAAAATCACTACCCCACTGCCTGGCGCTGCATTGCCCACACCCCAGGTAGAACCGAAGCTGCCGGATTTGGCAAAGTTCCTTTCGTTGTTATCGTGGAAATAGTTGTTGTACGCTTTTACGAAACCACCGCGTTTAGATAAGTCTGGCAGATCGAAAATGAGGAAGCCGGCGGTATTGCCCCAAAACTCATTATCATATACCTGTGCATGCGACGTATTTTCAATTTCGCAACCCGCCACATTCTTAAACGCTTTACACTTGCGCACAATAGCACTGTCGGTTTGCCCTACGTAAATGCCTGCATCGGAAGCTCCCTGTGCATAGCAGTTTTCCACCAATACATTTTTACACATCACCGGGTAAATGGCATAGCCTCCACTGGTAGAATCGGATACCGACCAGATGGCGTGCAGGTTGGTGATCACTACATTTTCACTTTTGTTGATCTTAATCAGGTCGCCTTTGGAGTCGCGCAGGGTCAATCCATCGATGGTGAAGCCTTTTACATCGGTAACGCGGATGCCTTCCCCACCCTGGCTTTGGGACGAAAAGTCGAGGATGGTTTTATCCGCCCCGGCACCCTGTATCAGGATATGCTTTAACTGCGCAATGCTCAGGTTATCGAACTTATAAAGTCCTTCTTTCAGCGTAATGGCGCTGCTATCGGTAAGCGACAATAGCGCTTCCGCAATTTTTGTTTCCTCGCCGGGGCCAAAATTCAGGCGGGTTTTATATCCCTGCGGGTCTCTGGCAGGTTCCGGGTTATTATGACAGGCCGCCAACAGGGCAATCATGAATAAGCAGATATGATATCGTTTCATATATGGGTTTGTTTTTTAACCTTAGAAAACATTGTATGCAAAAGTGACATAGTACATACCGCCAATAGCGGGGCTACCAAAACCGTTCCTGTAGTAGGTATTGGTTAAATTTACCCCGCCCAGTTTAATAGTAGAATGCGCCTGCAGCAAGCGATAGCTTACCTGCGCATCTATCACCGCCGATGCAGGTACGGTACCGCTGCCAAAGCCAATCTGGTAGAAGTAAGCCGGACGATAGCGGAAAGTGGTGTTAAAAGAAAACCGTTCTTTCTTACCAAATCCGGTGTTACCAAAATCTATGTTGAATTTATAATTCGGCGTATTAAAATTATTCACCTGGCTGTTGTTACGGTTCTTCAGGAAGTCGGAAGAGAAGTTCACCTTGGCCAGGAAATGATGCGACAGGTCCACGCTCACGCTGGCGGCATAGCCGTAAGTATTTACTTTCTCTGCCCCGTTGTAGGCAATATTGTATTGCACATATTTACTGTGGTCAAGGAAGTCGTTCGGATCCTTGCTACCTGGTGTATTCGCCACGTTCACATACCCGATAAAGTTTTTCCAGGTGGAATAATAGCCTAATACATCGATGAGCACACAACCGCCGATCAGGGAAGAATAACCTAACTCGAATGCATCTACGGATTGCGGCTTGATATCATTAAGCTGAAAGGTTTTCAGGTCTGCCGGATTTTTGGTGCGTTTGAAAGTATCCACGCTGGCCAGCGTATAAGCCGGGTATTGATCAAAATGATAAACGCCGTTGAGCAGCCGGTCGGAGCCGCCGGAAGCAAAACTGTTATAGTCCACCGGTGTGCTTTGCAGCGATTGAATATTAGACGGGAAGCTGTATGCGTTCTGGTAAGAGAAGCGGATAAAGCTTTCCTTATTTACTTCCAGTACGGCGGACGCCCGGGTAGTAATGCGTGGTTTGGCGAACAGGGTATTTTTATCATACCGGAAAGCGGTAGCCAGGCTCAGTTTCTCGTGTATTACTTTTTTAGTGAGATGAGCATAAGCGCTGTACTCTGCCACATCAATCGGTGCGTCATTGTCGGGGAAGAGCGTGCCTTTTGAATCGAGGCGGTAGAGGCGATAATTCAGCCCTGCAATCAATTCCGCAAATTTTATGAGGTGAGTAAAATTGTATTGGGTTTCTGCGTTAAACAAGCGGCTTTTGTCGGTGAACAGGGTACCACCTTTAGAGGTGGGGATACCGGAGATGCTGTCTTTCAGGTGCAGGAACAGTGCGCTGCCGGCATCGGGGCGGCCTTTATCCGCAAATGTTCTGGCCAGTGCGCTGGCATCGAGGTAGCTTTTTCCCTGCGACATTGCTTCCAGTAATGCGCTGGTATACTGCGGGTACCAGCCATCGCCGGTGTTGCCGTCGTAGCTGGGCTTCCAGGCTTCGTTGACCAGCTGGGCGGTGGGCATCGCAATAATAGTACGACCGGAATTTTCCCGGCTGGTATAAGCGCGCACAAACCAGTGTTCTGCTTTCAGTTCTGCGCGGTATTGCCCGAGGTGAAAACCTTTCAGTGCGTAACGGGTATCATTGCTGTATACCGCATCGCCTTGTCCGTAGGTGCCGGAGAGAATGGCTTCCAACTTGGGTTTTATCTTATAGCGCAGTTCTACGTTGGCTTTAAACATTTTGGCATCACTGCTGAGGTATCCATATTCAGGGTACCCGGTGCGTGCTACGTAGTGGTTGCCTTCTGCCAGCATGGGATTGATGATAGGCGCCAGTTCAGGCACCTGTTGCAGTGCGCCTTCCAGGAAAGGATTGATATCTACCGAGGTTTTGCTACCGTACATATTTACCCCGTTGTAATTAGGGTCCTGCAATGGGCCACCGGGACCGTTGGTGTTGGTGGTATCGTTGGCCATCCAGTCTTTGGCCTGGGTGTATTGCATATTTATTTTGAAGGCAAATTTGTCGCTTACTTTTTTGGCCCAGCGAACGGTCCAGTCGTAATACGGTGATGGTCCAAGCGGGTCATTTGACTTTCCTTTTTTCACGTGATTAACGCCCTGTGTGATCTGGGCGCTGAGGCCCTGGTATTTGAACGGATCTTTCCCGGTCATGACCATGGTACCATTGAGGCCGCGGGAGCCGTAGAGGGCCGACGAAGCACCGGAGAGTACTTCGAGGTTGTCCACGTCCAGCTCAGTGAGCCCGATGATGGCGCCGATGGGGAAGTTCAGGCCTGGGGCCTGGTTATCCATTCCATCTACGATCTGGGTGAAGTTGGTGTTGCCGCTGGTATTAAAACCGCGGGTGGTGATAGTGGTGAACAGCAAACTGGAGGTGGTTACATCTACGCCTTTGAGGCCCTGTATCATGTTATAATAGCTGGGCTGCGGGGAGTTGATGATGTCTTTGGTACCAATCCTTTCGATGGTTACCGGTGATTCAATTTTCTTTTGTACAAAGCGGCTGGCTGAAACCACCACTTCCTTACCGAGTACCGAAGCAGGTGCAAGCTCTATGCGTTGGAAACCGGGGCCGGAAATGATGATTTCTTTTGTTTCAAAGCCTACCGATGACAGTATAAGGGTAACAGGATAATTTTTGCGTGTAGAGAATTTAAAGTTGCCCTGATCATTGGTATAATCTCCATTGGGTGCTTCCTTCATGGTAACAGACACAACGGGGACTACTTCCTTGGTGGAACTGTTCCTGACATTTCCCGAAATGACAATTTGAGCCTTTGCGCTAAACTGTAACAGCAAGCAGCAAACCAATCCTATGAAAATGGATCTTAACATCGGCAGGGAGATTTAGATGGTTTGGTGGTGGATTTTTACTCGTAATAATGGCCATGTGATATAGCGATATTACCAAAATCCCCTGATCGAAAACGGCAGTGGTGGTGTATTTGGGGCGAAATAAACGCTATTGGGGGTAAAATCAGGCAACGGGGGCGAAACGATCCTGTAGTGTGGGCAAACAGGTAGCTGATACCGGTACCGTGATGTCGTCTATCCCTTCCAATTGCAGGTAGTAACCTTTTGCATTTTTCTTAAAAAGCACCACTTTGGTGAGGTTGATCATATAAGAACGGTGCGCGCGCACGAAGGTACCGGCAGGTAAACAGGCTTCCATTTTTTTCATGGAAGTTCTGATCAGTTCTTTGGCAATGGTATTACCGGATAGATAAAATACCTGCACATAATTATCTTCTGCCTTCATGAGCAACAATTTATTTGGATGCAGAGTCAGCACCGGCTTATCATGTTCATCGCGGAGTAGCAGGCAGGTGTCGTCTGTTTTCACGATGGGCTCCGGCTGTTGTTCCCGCGCCAGCTCCAGGCTTTTCAGCTGGGCTATTTTTTCCCGGGTAAAAAACCACAGCAGCGCAATGCAGTAGGGCAAAGGCAGGATCAGGGCGGTATAACGGAGGGTATTGATAAATTCGCTCCAGGTAAAGAAGAACGTATCGGTGATGGACACGTTCACAATAGTCACCATCAGTGCTACAAGGATAATTTCCCCGAGGAACCAGCAGCCGTAAGTGGCGTTGGTGAGTTTACGGCGCCATTTTAAATTGGCCAGCAAAAACTGGGTGATGCTTAATACCGCTACCCCACATAAAGTAAAAATAAGGAATAAAGGCATCAGGGCCAGGTGTTGCCCTTCATACCAGATATTGATATTAAAGGGCAGGAAAATATACATGAAAAGAAAGCTGAACACACTGCAAAAAGCGATCAGTGAAATTCTGTTAGCTACTGAGTCCAGTAAGGTAAAGCGGGGTTGCTCTGCGGCATATTTTGAGATAAGTGGCAAAGTGTGCATGCTTTTCATATCATGGATGATTTTCTATATTCAAGATATGTAAAAAAAGCCGGATTAACCATAGCTTACCATTCCCGCCACAGATCAGTGATTCCGTCGCCATCAGCATAATCTTCCGGTTCCAGTCCAGCGGCCACGGTGATCATATCGAAAAGATCACAGAGGTCCTCGCGTTCTGCTGTCTCTATAAAACCAGCTATTTCTTCATTCATTCCATTGTATGCTTTCACGGCCGTTTCAAACAGGGCCAGTTTGGTGGCTTCTTCCGCATTTTCACCGGCCCTTTGCAGGCCGTCAATCAGCTCATTAATAATATCGGTCGCGGCTTCACAATTTTCAGGACTGTATTGGTCTAATCCCCCAATGTCATTTTCATCAGGATAAAATTTTTCGCTCCACTCTTCAAACGGGTAATGTGATTTTACCGCTGCTAATCTGTCCGCGTAGGTCATTGTTCCTTTTTTTGAGGGGGCAAATATAGGGGATATTCTGTTGGTGTTACTGTTTATCGTTATAAAGTCTGGCTACGATCCCCATACTACATCCTGCGCAGGTAACCACTGGTGCATTTCTTTGCCGGATATACCTGTATAACTTATCATTGAAGCTGTCTATAGTCACTCCTTTTTCAATAAGCATATCAATAGCTGCGACGCCCAAAGCCTGCTCTTCACAGCATAGGCTTTGCAGCATTCCCCTAATTTCCGGTAGAGGGTCTGCTTTAGCTACCAGTTCCTCAATATTTTTTCTACCGTCTGTTTTGAGATCAAAAAAGCCACATCTCATCCCGTATACTCTATCAGCAGAGATCTCAACGGCAATATCGCTTATCGTCTTTCGCGAGCGGTAAAATTTATTTCGTATATCCAGGAAGTCTTGCACAGCAGCATCATTATAATGAATGGCCTTTACGGTGCTATCTGCCTCCAGAAATCCGGGGCCTTGCGCAAATGCACTTTCCGTAAAACAAACGGCACTGAACAGGATACTATCGTTCCGGGTTAATAAGTTAATAAAAAAGTTGTTGGGATACAATCGTAGCACAATCCGCTGATGATAAACATCTCCGTGAAGTTGCCGGTTTAATGGCGTTCCTACTCCACTGTTGGACATTAATATTCCATTGCGGCTATTGATATTGACTAACGGATCATTCTTCAACAATCCATTCAATAGTTGCATTAAACCAGTTTTAGTGTCCGCCTTCCACACCGCCATATTCACCACATCAAAATCTTTCTTAGCAAAGTGTTGGCTATAGGCAGACACACACAACGCCAGCATTAAGTTGGCCAGTATAAGGATACGGGATAACATATCAGTACTATTTAAAATCAGGTATTTCTCCCGGCTTCAATTCTCTTCCCCGCCGCTGCTCTGCTGCAGCCATCGCTTCTGCAGATAATGGCTTAAATCCTTTGGGTGCTTTATTTGCCGGGCCTTTATAAATGCCAATAAAGGATTTTGATATATTGCGTCGTGTAACGGGGTCGGTGGTACGAAAATATTGAGGATACCAACCCTGCACCTGCCTTGTATCCGGTAATGGCTTCTTTGCTGCCTTTTCCCGGTTGGCTAATATTTTTTCCAGGGAGATGTGACTGATATCAGTTGCTGAAAAGAAATATACTTTTCGCCCCCTGAGCGATTGGCCAGCACTACTCTTAAACACGCCGGCATGGTGCCATTCCCTTGCAAATATTTCCAGCTCTTTTGCCGTGATTTTTGTATTGAACTGCTTCGATAGCAAAGTTGCTACCTCACCGGCTTTCAGCAAACCCTTATCTTCTGCGTCCTGGTAATTTTCAGACTTCCCCTGCCGTAGGTAATCACTCATTTTCATGCCGGCAAGATACAATTTATTTGCCCACTACAACTGCTCCAGCTTCATGATCAAAATTTCTTCTTCTATGTCTATCAGCTCATGATACTTCCTGATCAGTTCATATTCGGTATGCGGATTTTTATTGAGCTCGTGTAATACTTTTCGTTGATGCGCTAACATCTTCAGGTATACTTTCTTATACACTTTATGATCTACCGGCTCCGTTTGATTGTGCATGGATACCGATTTACGATGTTCCAGGTCTTCCCGCAGTTGCCGCAATGCCGCATTGTCAGCCAGCTCCTTTGCATGATAAGTATCCAGGAAATGAATACTCTCCTGTATCAACGCCTCGCGGATGTTGCGTTCCTGTTCCGCCCGCGGCAAATGTTTATCCGGATCTTCCATCTTTACCCACCTGATGAGCAACGGCAGGGTAAGTCCCTGTACCACCAGGGTCATTAATATCACCGTGAAAGTGATAAACAACACCAGGTTACGCTGGGGGAATAAAGCACCATTATCCATGTATACCGGTATAGACAATGCTGCAGCCAGCGACACCACGCCTCTCATGCCCGCCCAGCCTATAATCAACGGGCCTTTCCAGCCAGGGCGATTATCTGCCGTGGTAATATAGCGACTGGCAAACACTGTAAAAGCAGAAGCCCCCAATGTAGATAACAAGCGGGTGATGATCAACGTAGCGGTAATGATCAACCCGTATTTAATCGCCGCTGCAACACTTACGGTACCCAGTTCTTTGATAATAACGGGCAACTCCAGTCCTATCAGCATAAATACCAGTCCATTCAATAAAAATCCCAATGTAGACCAAACATTGGCGCCCTGTAATCTGCTTCTGTAAGTAAGGAAACGCTGACTGCGGGCCGACAGGAAAAGTCCGCCACTCACCACCGCCAACACACCGGAACCGTGAAATGATTCCGCGGCGATATACATCACATAAGGCGCCGTAAGCGTGAGTACTACGTCCATTTCCGTACTGGTAGGCAGCCAGCGGTGCACCACGTAGTACACCAACCCTACCAGCAGCCCTATTCCCACGCCCATCACAATCACCACCACAAAGCTCACTGCTGCCTCATGGAATACAAATACGCCGGTCATTACCGCTACCTTGGCGAAACCGAATACAATCAAGCTGGATGCATCATTCATCAGGCTTTCTCCCTCCAGGATGGCCGACAGCCGCTTCGGCACCTTCACATACTTCAGGATAGTAGTAGCAGACACAGCATCCGGCGGCGATACAATACCGCCCAGCAGGCAACCCAATGCCAGTGAAAAACCCGGAATAAGTGCATACGATACCACCGCCACCACCGTTGAGGTGACAATCACAATCAGGAAAGCAAAACTGAATATCACCCGGCGCCATCGCCAGAACTCCTTCCAGGAAGTATACCACGCCGCTTCATACAACAACGGCGGCAAAATAATCAGCAAAATCAGTTCAGGGTTGATTTGTATAGATGGCAGAAAATTAAACCGGCTCAATATGAGGCCGCCGATCACTAACACAATAGGATAAGCGATCTTCAGTTTCTGCGCCAGCATCACCAGAGAGATAATAATCAGGATCAGGATAATATATTCGATGACGTTAGTAAGCATATGGTAGCGGTATACATACAAGATAAAAAAAACGTTCCTGTTAATCAACAGGCAGCATCATAAGATTGTTGGAAAAAGCCCATTGCAACTTATTATATTTGTTAGCACCGGCCATTATTTTCTGCCCGGAAAAAATGTCCCGGCATACATCTTATAAGTAAACACGTATGAAAACAAGCCTGGCCTTCCTGATTTTCTGCTGTATCACCGGATTTTCGTTTGCGCAACATTCTCCGGATACCGGTATTCACTTCTTCAAGGGTACTTACGCCGCCTTACTACAGGAAGCGCAACTACAGCATAAAATGATTTTTATTGACGTATACACCGACTGGTGCGGCCCTTGCAAAGGAATGGACAAATTTATTTTTCCCTTACAGGAAGTGGGCAATAAATATAATCCCCGTTTTCTGAATTATAAACTGAATGCAGAGAAAGGCGAAGGTATTCAGCTCGCTAAAAAATTCAATATCACGGCCTACCCTACTTTCCTGTATCTCAACAGCAACGGCTACCTGGTACATAAAGTAATCGGAGAAAGAGATGCACCGGTATTCATCAGCCAGGTGGATAAAGTGATGGAGCTGGCCAACGATAAAAACCAGCTGGGTAACCTGGAAGCTGCCTTTACGGCGGGCAACCGGGAACCTGCGTTTCTGCGCACGTACATCATGCAGCAATTCAGTTTGAATATAGATAACAGCCACACCTTTGATGCGTGGCTCAAAGTTGTACCGGCTGCCAAATTAAAAAAAGAGCCACAGTTACTGTTCATTGGCCGGTATCTGAAAGGAACTAACACCAATGCGCTGGCATGGATCATGCAACACTATGCGCAACTCAGCGATACTGCCAAAGCCATAGTGACACCCCGTCTTTTTTATGAAGTTGCTGAAAGAGCTATCCCGGTAGCACTCCGGGACAAAAATATAGCAACACTACAGCCTTTAATCAGCTATGTGCAGCAACTCGGCACCGCCAACCAGCAACAGGAATCGTATATGAATCGTATTTATTTAATGTACGCCGGCCTGACAAAAGACACGGCCCTGCTGAAGAAGAACGGTTATATCATGGTAGGGAACCTGATGGAATTAACAATAGACAGTATTCACGCGGAAGACGCCCGCCGCTATACACAAATAATGGCGCCGTTTCTGTCCGGTGCGCAGGACAGCACCAAAGTGCCTGATTTCCAGGAACAGAAAGCATTAGTGGTAAATACTTATTCGAGAGATATCTACATGCGGCTGTTTACAGCCGCATCGGCTTTTGGCAATACCCTCCACCGTGGAGATAAAGCGCTGGAAGATGCGCTCCAATGGGCTACCCGGGCTGATCAACTGATACCCAATATTAAAGAAAACACCACGTTAATCATGCAATTGAAAAGTGCCATGCAGTATAAAGCGTCTATTTCTTCATCGGGTGATCACTGATACGTATCATCCGTTCGTCTTTATCATACTTGCTGACGGGAATTTCTTTCCAAATAAAAAAGATCGTCTCACGCCCGTTGAGACGATCTTTTTTTAACAACTATGCGTTCCACACACCGGCGCCGGCAGCAGTTTCCGCATAGGTACTAAAATCTTTCGGTGCTCTGCCCAGTGCGCGTTGTACACCATCTGCGAGATAGGTATTACGACCGTCCAACACCTCGGTGAATAAGTAGCTGATCAGCCAGATCATATCTTCCGGCACCTGGTATTCCAGCATCATGCCTTTATATTCTTCCATTGTCAGCTGCTGATAGATCAATGGTTTGCCGGTAGCGCGGGCTACATCCGCTACTGCTTCTGCAAAAGTCATTAAACGGGGACCAGTGAGCTCATATAATTGCCCGGCGTGACCTTCTTCTGTGAATGCAGCAACTGCTACATCTGCAATATCATCCGCATCTACAAACGGCTCTACTACGTTACCTGCAGGCAGGGCCACATGGCCTGCCAGGATGGGGTCCAGCAAATAACCTTCACTAAAGTTCTGGCTAAACCAGGCAGCGCGTAAGATGGTCCAGTCGATACCGGCATTCATCACGACGTCTTCCGCCGCCTGTGCTTCTTTTTCTCCACGCCCCGACAGCAATACAATGTGACGGATGCCTTTTTCTACCGCGACTTTTGTAAATGCCTGCACGGTTTTCAAAGCACCAGGTACCGCTAGGTCGGGCTGATAGCTGAGATATACGGCATCCATCCCGGCTAATGCAGGTCCCCAGGTAGTAGCATCTTCCCAGTCGAAAGCAGGCGAACCACTGCGGGAGCCAATACGTACGGGCCATCCCGCTGCTTTTAATTTTGCTGCTACCCTGCTACCTGTTTTACCGGTGCCACCTAATACTAATACATTGGAAGGAATATTCTTTTTCGTTTTCATGCTTATTTTCTTTTTGACAAAACTAAGACGGCCTGCCCCCGGGAAATAGAACAAAACCGACAGGCACTTATTTTTTTTGTTACCAGAAAATCTATCGCCAAACGATTTGTACCTTCCTTACATGAAAAGGAAAAAGATACCGTTATCGTTTTACCGGCAACCGGATGTGGTCAACATTGCAAAGGAGCTATTGGGAAAAACGCTGGTCACCAATATAGACGGCATGCGTACATCAGGGGTTATCGTGGAAACGGAGGCCTATGCGGGCGTTACGGACCGGGCGTCCCATGCATGGAATGAGCGGCGTACAAGCCGTACCGCTGTGATGTATGAGCCGGGCGGCGTAGCCTACGTATACCTTTGTTACGGCATTCACTATCTCTTTAATGTAATTACCCATATGGCCGATATGCCGCATGCAGTACTGATCCGGGCACTGGAGCCTGCTGATGGCCTGGAGATAATGAAAGCCCGTTTTGGGAATCAGCCTACACATAATATCACAGCCGGCCCGGGTAACCTGAGCAAGGCACTGGGCATTGATAACAAGCTTACCGGTGAAAGCCTGAACGGGGCTACTGTTTGGATAGAAGATGCACCCACGCTGCCCGATGACCTGATCGTGGCATCTACCCGTGTAGGTGTTGCCTATGCCGGCGAAGATGCCTATCTCCCCTATCGCTTTAACATAAAGAATAATGCGTGGGTGAGCAAAGGAAAAGGGCTTACAAAAAAATAAATGGACAAAGTGTGATTTTTCAGACGCCCATGCGAATAATGAAGAAAGCAAACAATTTTCTCAACCTGGTTTCTGACAATTACAACTCATGAATTCCCCTGATAAATCGGATAATTTTCTGGCTGTTATTCAAGCACATAAGGGCATTTTGTATAAAATCGCCCATGCCTACTGTAAGGATACAGAAGACAGAAAAGATCTGGTCCAGGAGATTATTGTACAGTTGTGGAAATCGTTTGATAAATATTCTCCTACGTACAAATATTCCACCTGGATATATCGCATTGCGTTAAATGTCGCTATTTCATTTTATCGCAGGGAGAGCAGGCGAAAATCTGTTGACAGTCCGCTTTCTGATAGTGCCCTGAATATGACCGATCACTCCCTTCCGCACGACACTACAGAAAACATTGTTTTTTTGCAGCAGTTCATATCGGAATTGAAAGAATTAGACAAAGCACTGATGCTGCTTTATCTCGAAGAAAAAAGTTATCAGGAAATTGCCGATATCATTGGGATCTCTGTTAGTAATGTGTCAACAAAAATCAGCAGAATTAAAGCCGCTCTCAAACAAAAATTCACCCACCTCAAAACTTAATTACAATGGAAGACGCAGAAATGATTCATCTCTGGAAAGCCTATGATAAGCGGCTGGAAGAATACCTGTCATTCAACAGGCAAAACGCAGCAGACATTACACACATGAAAGTGCAGTCGGCCCTGGCTTCCATGACACCACTTAAAATATTCGCTGTAATGGCCGGTATAATATGGGTAATTTTGGTAGACAGTATACTCATCCACACATTCCGTAGCGCCAGTTTCTTTTTCCTGGCCTCAGCAGGCATACAGGTACTGCTAACCAAACTGGCCATCGGCATCTATCTCTATCAGTTAATATTAATCCAGCGGGTAAACATCAATGCGCCCATATTGGAAACACAGGAGAAGTTGTGCCAGTTAAGGTCTTCTACTCTCTGGTGCGCCCGGTTATTGTTCCTGCAGCTTCCTTTATGGACTACCTTTTACTGGAATCAAAGCATGTTGTATAATGGGAATGTATGGTTATACCTCCTGCAGGCAGTCGTAACAGGGGCTTTCACATGGGCGGCCATCTGGTTGTTTGTAAATATCAGGTATGAAAACCGGGACAAGAAATGGTTCCGCCTTATTTTCAGCGGCAAAGAATGGAATCCCGTGATCAGGGCGATGGAACTGTTACAACAGGTAACAGCATACCGATAGGGAATTATTATCTGGCGGCAGTCGTTAGAAACGCCTGGCTGGTTGCTTTCTTTAGCGTATTTACCAGCTGCCGCCAAACATTTTATGATTAGTGGCTGCTTCCTTCCAAAGTATTGTAATAGGCAATCAATTTTGCGAGGTCTGCATCGTTCTTTACGTTTAACCGCTCTTTACGAATGTACTCCTTTAGCGCAGGAATATTACTTCCCAGCGCTTCCAATACAGCGCTGTCGCTCTTTTTAATCAGCACCGGCGTATTGCCTTTGGCAATAAAATAACACTGGTAGCTGTCTATAGTGCGAACGGTAGTAGCAGAATTATATGCTTTGTCGTCACGGATTTTTTTCACAATTCTTGTTAACAGTTGTGTTTGGCCGTCCGCCAATACCTGGTAATAAGAGGCTTCTGTGGCATTTTTAAGTGGGGTGAAACCGTTGCGGTACAACAGTGTGCTGTTATCCTTTCTGTTATTAATGGTAAAGGACTTCACCGGCTGTGTAAACACATTCATTTCGTCTTTATCATTTTTAAACAGTACCTGGTCTTTCACCTGGTCATACTTGAGGGCTACGCCCTTATAAGCCTTACCATTCACCAGGTCTACATTGCCTATTGCCCAATCATCCTGTAAATAGGGAGATCCCTGCACATCTATATAACTCTTTTCAAAAACAGGATGGCCATCTCCGCCTTTCGATAACAAAGCAGCTCCATTTTGGGCATATACATGGGTGAAGGTCACCGTCAATAAGCAGGCAATTAAAAACCAGGATTTCATGGTAAGCGTTTTAACAATTTAGGAGGCTAAAATACAAAAGAGCTGCAGGTATTCCATATCCATTACCGTTATGGTGTCTTTTGGTAGATATACAACCGTGCCACTGCTATTATGCTGCAGCCGGCAAACCAGCGCCCGGTGAACATTCATGTTGCACCGGTTTTCATTTGCGTACAAGACCATAAATTGGTTCCTGATTTTCAACCACATACTTTATCTTTACAAGATATACACCAGCATACCATGCATGACCAACTTTATAAGGCCGACCCGCAAATTGTAGCCGTTTGGGCAAAAGGATGGGCACATGCCCGCGAAGTAACACCTCCGGTGCCAGACAGTGGCGCTTATCGCATTGAAGTAGGACTCCCCGATCATGTGAGACGCTATATTTTTGATGCTCCTTCTTCCGCTGTTCGTCAGCTGGCCGACAGGATTACGGAACCCTATGTGTTCATCAAAGTATGTGCACCGCCGGATGTAGTACGTACGCTGCTTCCATCCAACTGGGTGCTGCAATCGCCCGCTTATATGATGACAGCCCTCGAAGGTATGACGCCGGTTAACGTTCCTCTGCCCGAAGGATATACACTGCACACCACGGAAAATCCCGGTGTATCGATTGTGCGGATTTTAGCCGCCAACGGGGAAGAAGCCGCCATTGGACGCGTTGGCTTTGTAGAAGATTTCGCGATATATGACCGCATCGCCACCCATGAAAATCACCGTCGCCGTAAGCTGGGCACCATCATTATGAAAGAGCTGGAAGCGATCGGAAATGCCCGCGGCATTAAAAAAGGCTTACTGGTGGCTACCGACGATGGCAGAGCGTTATACGAAACTATCGGCTGGAAAATGCATTCATTGTATTGTACCGCTGAAATACCGGCATCGTCCTGATCATCTAACTCAATGACCCGAAAATACTTGTTCATTTTCCGGTTGTTGTCCGGTAGCAACATGCGTACTTTTGAAAAAAAGAATATACATGCTGACACACGAGATCATGTACCAGGCACTTGTTGATAAAGATGTGTCTTACGAAGGAACGTTCATTGCCGGGGTAAAAACTACGGGTATATTTTGCCGCCCTACCTGCACTGCCCGTAAGCCCAAACCGGAAAATGTAGAATTTTTTCAAACCGCCAAAGAAGCCATCCTGAAAGGATACCGCCCATGCAAAGTGTGTAATCCGCTGGAGAAACTGAACGAAACACCACCGCAAATAAAGGAAATACTGGATGCCTTGAATGCAGATCCCTCCAGGAAATTTAAAGACGCCGACCTGGCGCAAAAAGGAATAGAGCCCATTACCATCCGCAGATGGTTCTTGAAAAATCACGGTGTCACTTTTCAGGCTTACCAAAGAATGTTCCGTATCAATGCGGCCTTCAAAAAAATACAACAGGGCGAACCAGTTACCGCCGTGGCATTTGATGCGGGTTATGAATCACTGAGCGGGTTTGCAGATTCCTTCAAATCAGTATTTGGCGTATCTCCTGTGAATAGTAGAAATAAACAGGTGATTAATATCACGCGACTGGAAACGCCGCTGGGGACAATGTTTGCCTGTGCTGTAGCACAAGGCATTTGTTTACTGGAATTTACAGACCGTAAGATGCTGGAAACTGAGCTCAAGTCCTTGGCTAAACTATTAAATGCTAACATCATCCAGGGCGCCAATCCGCATTTTGACATCTTACAGCAACAACTGGAGGAATACTTTGCGGGTAGCCGGAAAACATTTACGGTGCCTTTGTATTCGCCGGGCACACCTTTCCAGCAAAGCATCTGGGAGGTATTACAAACCGTTGCTTACGGCACTACCAGTTCCTATAAACAGCAAGCGATAGCGGTGAACCGCCCGGAAGCCGTGCGGGCGGTGGCAAATGCCAATGGTATGAACCGTATCTCTATCCTGGTTCCCTGTCACCGGGTGATTGCAGAAGATGGACAGCTTGCCGGCTATGGCGGCGGTATCTGGAGAAAGAAATGGTTGCTGGATCATGAAAGAGCACATGCACACTCCTGATTTATTTCACGCGGTCCCAGTAAATAGTTTTGCCAAACAGCGAAATCCCCACATAGCCCCTGATTTCCAGCCGGCCATTCCTGACTTTCATGGTAGCACGGTAAGATTTACCACTGGTAGCGTCGTAAATTTCACCGCCTTCCCATTGCCCGTCGCGATACCGGAAGCCGGTGAGCATCACCATATTCGGCCACTCCCGGTTGCGTAAAGCTGGATTGGGGTTCTTCGTATCTTTACGGGGATTTCCCTTTTCATCCAACATATAAATACCCCATAGAAGTTTTCCCAGGTAAATATTTCCTGACTGATAAATTTCAATTTTGCCGGTTTTCTCTTCATTCATCCAGGTACCTAATATGCTGTTGGCCGGATTATTTTGCGCATTTATTGTTAGTGAGCAGAAAAAAAGACAACAGAAAAACAGGGTCACTTTTTTCGTCAGCGGGTAATATTTTTTCATTAGTACCTGGTTAAAAAGTATAGGTATTACACTGTTAAGTTAAGCCATCAGCAGCTAATATGCTACAGGCCTGCTTTTTTTATAACAATTTGTGGTACTACAGTACGCAAAGACGCTAAACAGCAAAGGCGCAAAGGAGTGAAGAGGACCTTATGTTCCTTTCCGTCTTTGCGTGATTATCTTCTGTTGTATCGTTCGTTTATCCGTTTCCGTTTTCGCCAGTTGCAGCGCCTGTTGCAGATGCTGCAGGGATTTGGCATTATCTATCTCACTATATAATTCTCCCAGTAGTACATAATAATAATGGTTGCCGGGCAATTCCAGTTTCTCTGCTTCTGCAATAGCCGCTGCTTTTCCCTTTACTTTCGACAACGCATATGTTCTGTTCAATGCGGCTATTGGCGAATACACGAGCCGCAGCAGGCGGTTGTATAATTGCAGGATATTTTCCCACTTTTCGGGGGTATCGGTCTTCTGCGTATTCCAATAAGCGATGGTTGCTTCGATGTGGTATCGCGACATCTCCTTTCCTTGTGAAGCAATATGTAAAAACCAGGCGCCTTTGCTGATCAGTTCTTCATTCCAACGGCTTTCATCCTGGTCCTGGTATAATACAATTTCTCCGTTTTCGTTTCTGCGTGCTTCAAAGCGGGAAGCATGAAAACACATAAGCGACAGTAGGGCATTTACGCGGGGCTGATTGGTTGGCTCATATTCTACCAGGAGATAAGTGAGGCGCATGGCTTCCAGGCAAAGATCTTCCCTTAATACTGCATCCTGGCTTTCCGAATAATAGCCTTCATTGAATAACAGGTACAGGGTGGTTAATACCGTATCTAACCGGTCCTGGATTTCGTTGTTGCCGGGAAATACGATCGCGATATTTTCTGTTCTCAGTTTTTCTTTGGCACGGAACAATCGTTTATTGATCACCTCTTTGCTGGTTAAAAACGCGTTGGCAATTTCTTCGATGCCGAAACCACAAAGGATGCGGAGTGCCAGTCCAATTTGCGCTTCCATGGGGATGGCCGGGTGACAAATGGCAAACAGCATCTGTAACTGGCTGTCGGCGATGTTCTCTTCAGAAAGATTGATCTCTATCTCCGTGGCTTCCGGGGATTCAGTTTTTATTTTGGCCGCTATTTTTTCGGCGAACAACTGGTTGCGCTGATAATAATTTTTGGCTTTATTTTTAGCCACGAGGTAAAGCCAGGCAGTGGGGTTCTCCGGGATGCCTTTGTAGGGCCATGTTTCGAGGGCAGACAAAAACGTTTCGCTGGCCAGGTCTTCTGCTACTTCTATATGTTCCATACCAAACACTTTACAGAGCACGGCCGTAATTTTCCGGAACTCTGTCCGGAACAGGTGTGGTATCAAACCGGGTTGCATCATACGAACATAAGTTCCGCCCCTCGCGGGTGGCAGGGGGCGGAACGAATTCATTCACTTTTTAATGGATGCCATCGGCTTTGGCAATTCTGCGAACTTCTACGGTGTTGCCTTCTCCCTGTAGAATAGGACAGCCTTTGGCAAACTCCACGGCTTCTTCAATAGTATTGCCTTTCACCATAATGTAACCGCCAATGGTTTCTTTTATTTCCCCGAAAGGGCCATTGGTAACCATACGGTTGGCATGTACTATTTTGGCGTCGTCAAAAAACAGCCCATTACCACTGATGAATTTGTTTTGGGCGGCGATACCGCCGATCCAGTCCATGGTTTGTTTCATCCAGATCTGCATCTGTTCCGGTGAAGCTATTTTGTTACCGTCCTGATGTCTGAAAATTAGCATAAACTCGTCCATCTTGTAAGTTTTTAGTGTGTTTTATAATTTGTATTACACCCTTATAACAAATGGAATTCCGGCAATGAGACATCGGATTCATTTTTTTTTCAGATAGCGGGCTGATACTCTATATGATATTTCAGATCTGCCAGCCGTTGTTTTACATTTTTTTCAAGATGGCGCTTAATAAATTTATCCAATAGCGTAAAGGGAAAACGGACTGCAAAAGAATACAGGAATATCACTTCGGTGGTGTGCTGATCGATGGGTTTGAAGGTCCACGACCCCAGGAATGATTTGAACATATAAGGACCTTTGGTCATCCTGACGGCGGTTACTTTAGGCGGGTTAAAGGTAACGTATTCAGTTACCATGCCGATACCATTTTGTGCTACGCAATGGGCTTTCACGCCTTTGCCGGCGGTGCTGGCACCATCCATCAGGTCTGCTTTTTTCAGGAAGCTGTCCCACTGGAGGCGCTTACCATAGTCCTGTGTATAGTCGAAAACATTCGCAGCAGTTGCGTTAATCCGGATAGCCGAAGTAAACTTGATTACTTGCATAACGGGCAATATATTTTTGGTGCTCAGGGCGATTATGTTGGATAGCCTGCGCTAATGATGCGCTGATACAAACGGCCTTGTTCTTTTAATGACTTTGGTTGAGCATCGAAAATACTAAACAATTACGAATTACGAATTACGGATTTGTAGGGAGATAGTAAACGCGAATGATATCACCCGCTTACATCTCCCTACAAATCCGTAATTCGTAATTCGTAATTGTTCTTTATCCCAGCAATGCGCCGAATGCCCGTATTTCCTGTGCATACAACTTAGGCACTTCCAATGCTGCGAAGCGTCCTCCTTTCGGCAGTTTATTAAAGCTTTTCAGGTTTACGCGGCGGGCAGCCCATTCTTCCGGTGTGTTGCTATCGGCCGGGAACACAGATACTGCCGTAGGTACTTCTGTTTTAGGCACAGGTTTGGGGCCTTGTGGACCAAAATTAGCGCGGGCATCTTCTGCGTATCTTCTGATGGAGGTATTGATGGTATTGGTTACCCAATAGATCATGATGTTGGTGAGTATCTCATCTTTCGTAAAGCTGTTAGCGATATCTCCCTTTGTATCGCTCCACGAATAGAATTTTTCCAGGATCCAGGAAGCGAGACCTACGGGTGAATCGTTTAGTCCATAGCCCAGTGTTTGCGGTTTAGTAGACTGGATCATATTAAATGCGCCTTCCATAAACCACCAGCCCTGGATAAACTGACCAAATTGTTGCTCTGCAGGCGACATGGTGGACCAGTCTTCTGTTCCATTCGGATAGCCGGTATCCGTTAGGTGGATCGCTTTTACCAGGGCTGGATAATTTTGCGCCAGTGCAGTGGTTACCGCAAAATCACCTGCAGCCAGGAAGGTACCATAGTTCAGGACTTCCGTCATCAGTTTTGCCCAGAGGTGTGCAGTTCTTTCAGAAGTAACGGCGGTACGGCCGGAAAAACCATGACCGGGCATAGAGGGAATGATAAGGTCAAATGCCTGGCCATCTTTGTCCGGCATGGTAAGCTCCGGAATAACTTTATAAAAACGGAAAAAAGAGTCGGGCCATTCATGGGTGAGCAGTAAAGGTTTGTTGTTGCTGCCTTTTCCTTTTATATAAACAAAGTGGATATCGATGCCATCAATAGTAGTAGTAAACTGGGAGAAGCTGTTGAGCAGGGCTTCCTGTTTGCGCCAGTCGAACTGGTGCTGCCAGTAATGGGTCAGTTCACGTAAGTATTGTGGGTTGGTGCCATAGCTCCAGCCGGCGTTTTCGGGTTCATCGGTCCAGCGGGTTTGTTGGAGTCTTGCGGATAAGTCGTTTAAGGTTTCCTGGGCTACATTGATCGTAAATGGTTTCATATTGATTTGTTTTAAGTATTTGCTTTTGATGATGATACAAAGCTAGTAACGCGATGTGACAACAGTGTGTCAGTTGAATACAGGAAGGTAAAAATATTTTTTTCGCGAAAGGAACAAAGGAGCAAACACGCAAAGAGATAATATAATGTAACCTGATTTTTGCATCTTTGCTCCCCCTGCTCCTTTGCGTGCCCGTGAAACCCTGACCAGGTATACATCTCCCGGAAACTTAAAAAAAATTCCGGTAAAAACTTGCTTCCTTAAACGTTTAAGCATATTTTTAAATCATGAAGAAGGTTTCACTGAAAGATATTGCCACCGCAGCAGGTGTGTCTACCGCGTTGGTATCTTATGTGCTGACCAACAAAGAAAAAGAGGCCCGTATTGGAGAAGAGATCGCGAAAAAGATCCGTGAAATAGCGCGTAAGCTGAACTATCAGCCCAACCATATTGCGCGTAGTTTAAAAAGTGGGCGATCGTTTACCATTGGGTTGATTGTGGCAGATATATCCAACCCTTTCTTTGCCAATATTGCGCGTACCATAGAAGATGAAGCCAAGCGGAATAATTATACCGTAATTTTCGGTAGTTCTGATGAAAACGTAGATAAGTCGGGCGACCTGATTAATGTGCTGATCAACCGGCAGGTAGATGGGTTAATTATTACGCCTGCCGAAGGCTCGGAAGAACAGATCCGGCAACTGCAGGCGCAGAAAGTGCCTTTTGTGCTGATCGACCGTTTCTTCCCGGATATTGAAGCCAGTCATATTGCGGTGAATAATTTTGAATCGGCCTACCAGGCGGTATCGCATCTCATTAAAACAGGGCGGAAGCGTATTGGTATGATAGGATATAAAACTACGCTGCATCATATCAGCGAGCGGAAACGCGGCTATAAAGAGGCGCTGCAGGACCATCAATTGCCCGGGGGGACTACCTTGCTGAAATCGGCCCGTTATTCCCATTTAAAAGAAGATATTAAAGTGTCCATCGATCAGCTGCTGAGTGGACGGCAACCGGCAGATGCCGTGTTTTTTGCCACCAACAGCATTGCCATGGAGGGATTGAAATATATTAACTCATTAGGTATACGTATTCCGGACCAACTGGCCGTGATCACCTTCGATGAAGGCGAAGCACTGGACCTGTTTTACTCGCCCGTTACCTTTGTTCGTCAACCTATTCTCGAAATAGGCAGGGAAGCCGTGCGCGTGCTGCTGGAAGAAATCAAAGACAGTAAAAAAGAGATAGAACATATTTGCATCGATACCACGCTGGTGGTGAGAAAGTCCTGCGGACAACGCTAACCTTTTCACATTACCATGCATGCCGGTGCAACGTATTTTACCACTATGCTTAAACGTTAAAGCAAGTCAATGAATTGCTAAATCCACCGATCATGAAAAAACTGCTGCTACTATCATTATCTGCCTGTTTGACCTGGGCTGCCAACGCACAACAATCCTTCAACGGATTAGACATGAACATGGGAAATTTATTCCGCCTCTCCAATGCCAAAACCCGCTCTATCAGCCCGGAAAACCTTACCGGCGAACCCGGCAAAGGAGGCATGGCTACCCTGGAACAGGGCAATGCCCGCGGCGCCGCCAGGGAACTGGGACAGGGCTGGAAAGTAAATCCTTACATTTTTATTGAACCTGGCAAAACCGTTACCCTCGCCGAAATGAGCGGCCCCGGCGCCATTCAGCATATCTGGATGACTCCCACCGGCAACTGGCGCTATTCGATACTCCGCTTCTATTGGGATGATGAAACAACGCCCTCTGTAGAAGTGCCCGTGGGCGACTTCTTCGGCATGGGCTGGGGAGAATATGCACCGCTGAATTCCCTCGCGGTATGCGTCAACCCCGGCAGCGCCTTCAACTGCTACTGGGCCATGCCCTTCCGCAAGAAGTGTAAAATCACCATGGAAAATATCAATACCGAACGTATGACACTGTACTACCAGGTGGACTATACGCTGACCAATGTGCCAGAGGATGCCGGTTATTTCCATGCACAATTCCGTCGCAATAATCCCGTGAAAGACGCTTCCTTCACCATGCTGGACGGTGTAAAAGGACAGGGCCAGTATGTAGGCACCTATCTCGCCTGGGGCGTGAATAATAACGGCTGGTGGGGCGAAGGGGAAATTAAGTTCTTCATGGATGGCGACAACAAATACCCGACTATCTGCGGTACGGGCACAGAAGACTATTTCTGCGGTTCTTACAACTTCGACTTCAAAGGCAAATACAATGAGTTCAGCACCCCTTATACCGGCTTGCACCAGGTGATCCGCCCGGATGGTTTATATAAATCGCAACAACGTTTTGGTCTGTATCGCTGGCATATCATGGACCCTGTCCGTTTTGAAAAAGAGCTGAAAGTAACGATACAGGACCTGGGCTGGCGCAGTGGTGGCCGTTATCTGCCACAACAATCGGATATCAGCAGTACGGTGTTCTGGTACCAGCGTGAACCACATGCACCCTTCCCTAAACTGCCCGCCATGAATGATCTCGAAGTAAACTAACTATTCAAATAAAAAATTCAGGAAGATGAGTCGAGCATTGTCAACAGGATTACAACTGATCGGAAATAATTTTTCGGGAGAAGGCGATCTGCTGTTCCGGGCGTTTGACCCGGTGCAGCAACAATGGCTGCCCACCGAATTCCGCGAAGCCACTACCGGCGAAATAGATGCCGCCCTCACGCTGGCAGCGAAAGCATTTACTACTTACAAAAAAACAACACCGGCGCAGCGGGCTGAATTTCTGCATGCCATCGCTGATGATATTGTTTCTTTGGGAGATGAATTAATCCAGGTAGCATCCGCAGAAAGCGGGCTGCCCGTGCCAAGGCTACAGGGCGAAAGAGACCGTACTACAGGGCAACTGCGGCTGTTTGCCAACACCATTGCAGAAGGATCCTGGGTAAATGCGCGTATCAATACCGGCACACCGGATGTACGCCAAATGCAGATCCCCCTGGGTGTGATCGGCATCTTCGGCGCCAGCAATTTCCCGCTGGCCTTTTCTGTAGCCGGTGGCGACACTGCCACCGCACTGGCCGCCGGTTGCCCGGTGGTGTTCAAAGCACATCCTGCACATCCACATACTTCTTACCTGGTAGCTACTGCTATCCGTAAAGCCGTGCTACGTACGCAAATGCCGGAAGGCGTGTTCTCCATGGTACACGGTACTTCCTACGAAACAGGCCAGTACCTGGCTGCCCATCCGTTGGTATCCGCCATTGCTTTTACCGGTTCTTTCAAAGGCGGCAAGGCACTATACGATACGGCTACACGCCGCGCCGTACCCATCCCGGTATTTGCAGAAATGGGCAGCGTAAACCCGGTGTTTTTTCTGCCGGGCATATTACGGGAGAAGGGCCCCGCGCTGGCCATGCAGCTGCTGCAGTCGGTGACCCTGGGCACCGGGCAGTTTTGTACCAACCCCGGACTATTTATCACACCCGGTGATGATGCCACCACCACTTTTCTGCAGGCACTGCAACAAGGTATTGGCAGCTTACCGGCCGCACCTATGCTTACACCGGGTATCTTAGAAGCCTATCAGCAACGTATAAACGCTTTGCAGCAAGAAGGTGTTGTAGTGCTGGGCGCCGCCAGTCCTGCACCGGCAAAAGCTACTCCTCACCTGCTGCAGATCACTGCCGAAAAAGCGCTGGAAACACCGCATGTACTGGAAGAAGTATTCGGACCATCGTCCTTACATATTCACGCCAACAGCATCACACAACTATATACCCTGGCACGTCAACTGGAAGGTCAGCTCACAGCTACCATCCACGGCACTCCGGAAGACCTGCACGAACATGCCGGTTTGATTGACATTCTCCGCGAGAAAGCCGGCAGGATTATCATCAACGGTTTTCCTACAGGCGTAGCCGTTAATCATGCCATGGTGCACGGCGGTCCCTGGCCAGCCACCACTCCTGCTGCCGGTACATCTGTAGGTACCGCTGCCATTTATCGCTTCTGCCGCCCGGTATGCTACCAGGACTTCCCAGCCTACCTGCTGCCGCCGGAACTACAGGATCATAATCCCATGCACATATGGCGATTAGTGAATGGTGATTGGGTGAGAACCACGGGGTAAGAATTACGAATTACGAATTATGAATTACGGATTTGTGGGGAGATACAAGCGAATCACTTTCGTGCTTACACACTCCTCTCCCATCTGTAATCTCTAACTCGTAACTCAGGATTCGCTTGTATCTCCCCACAAATCCGTAATTCATAATTCGTAATTCGTAATTGAAAAAAAATGGATTTAGCCTTAAAAGATAAAGTCATCATCGTTACCGGTGGCGCCAAAGGAATTGGCGCTGCCATCACTTCCGTACTCGCACAGGAAGGTGCTTTCCCTGTTATTGTTGGCAGAAGTAAAGAAGATAACCTGCAACACCTTGCCTACATCGGTGGGAAAGGCGCACAGGTAGTAGCTGAACTCACCGACCCTGCCGCCTGCAAACAGGCCGTAGACGCTGTAGCAGCACAATACGGCCGTATAGACGGTCTTATTAACAACGCCGGCATCAACGATGGCATAGGATTAGAGCACGGCTCCTACGATGGGTTTATGCAATCGCTCCACCGCAACCTGGTACACTATTACCTCATGGCACATCACGCACTGCCTTTCCTGAAAACCAGCAAAGGCGCTATCGTGAACATCACTTCCAAAACCGCGGAAACCGGTCAGGGCAATACTTCCGCTTATGCCGCCGCCAATGGTGGCCGCAATGCACTGACCCGCGAATGGGCGGTAGAACTACTGCCTTACAGCATCCGTGTGAACGCCATTGTGGTGGCCGAATCCTGGACACCCCTCTATGAAAGCTGGATCAATACCTTTGAAGATAAAGCCGCCAAACTGGCCAGCATCGTGGAACGCATCCCACTGGAAAAACGCATGACCACACCGGAAGAAATTGCACAGATGGCCGTATTCCTGCTGTCTGAAAAATCCAGCCATACTACCGGGCAGCTCATTCATGTAGACGGCGGATACGTACACCTCGACAGATCGTTGCTATAAATTATTATCATCATGAAACAAACCACGTTAAAAATACATCCTGACGACAACGTATGGGTAGCCCTGCAAGATATTCCTGCTGGCACATCTGTTACCTGCGGCCAGGAAACTGTGACGGCTATACGTAATGTGGCCGCCAAACATAAGATAGCCGCCCAACCCATTGCCAAAGACGCTGCCATCAACATGTACGGCGTACTGGTAGGCATCGCCAACGAAGACATTCCCGCGGGAGAACTCATCACCACCCAAAATATACGCCACGCCTCTGGAAGTTTTTCTGTAAGCGGGGAACGCCACCAACACTGGGCTGCCCCCGATGTAACCCGGTGGCAACACCGCACGTTCAACGGCTACCACCGCAGCGATGGCCGCGTAGGCACCGGCAACTACTGGATCATCATCCCGCTGGTATTCTGTGAAAACAGGAATGTACAACTGCTACATGAAGTGCTGGTGAAAGAACTAGGCTATCGGAAGCAACCTACCTACGAAGCCATGTTGCAACAATTGCTACAGGACTTCCGCCAGGGTAAACCCACCGGTCCCGTAACAGCTACGGATTACACAACAGATGACATAGCGCCATTACGTACCTTCCCCAACATAGATGGTATTAAACTGCTCACTCATACCATGGGCTGCGGTGGTACTAAACAAGACGCACGTACGCTTTGTGGTATTCTCGCCGGTTATGTAACACATCCTAATGTGGCCGGTGCAACAGTGCTCAGTCTCGGTTGCCAGAATGCACAAATAGATATGCTGAAAGAAGAAATCGAAAAACGGGTGCCGGGATTTGACCGCACCGTGATTTACCTGGAACAACAACAAACCGGTTCCGAAAAAGTACTGATGACGCAAGCCATCCGGCAAACTTTCGAAGGGCTGGCCCAGGCCAATAGTTACCAACGTCAGCCTGCGCCACTCAGCAAATTGTGTATCGGCATGGAATGCGGCGGTTCCGACGGATTCTCCGGCATTTCCGCCAACCCGGCTGTTGGGCGTGTAGCCGACACCGTAGTGGCGTTAGGTGGCTCCGTCATCCTCTCGGAATTTCCGGAACTATGTGGTGTGGAACAGGAACTGAGCGATCGCTGTGTGAACACCGACCTGGCCACCCGCTATGTGCAACTGATGCGCGACTACGCCCGCAGCGCAGAAGCGGTAGGATCCGGCTTCGACTCCAACCCATCCGCCGGCAATATCCGCGACGGACTTATCACCGACGCCATCAAATCTGCCGGCGCTGCAAAGAAAGGCGGCTCCTCTCCTGTTACTGACGTCATCGACTATCCCGGATGGATACAGCGTCCTGGCCTGGCTTTATTATGCACGCCCGGCAGCGACGTGGAATCCACCACCGCAGAAGTAGGCGCAGGCGCCAACGTGGTATTATTCACCACAGGCCTCGGCACTCCTACCGGTAACCCGGTAACCCCTGTCATTAAACTATCTACCAACAGCAAACTCGCCGCTAAAATGCCGGACATCATCGACCTGGATACCGGTGCTATCATCAGCGGAGATGCTTCGCTGGATGATGTGGCAGCGGATATACTGGAACTCGTGATTGCCACCGCCAGCGGGGAATACCAGACAAAGGCACAACAGCTTGGACAGGATGATTTTATTCCGTGGAAACGGGGAATCTCGCTCTAGCTGTTAGCTATTAGCTAAGGTGGAGGAATGTAGCGGATAGATGATATGAAGAGAGAAGATGGGGTTATGCTTTTTGCTTTCGGCTTTATGCTTTATGCTTAACTTTTATAAGAATTATCCATTTTAATTCCATTGATATGAAATCCATTTTTATCTCCGGTTGCCTGGCTGTTACGCTGGCAGCCTGTAACGGGCCGGGCGCCTCGCATGAACAAAATAATATGAAACCGGTCAACTTTGGTGAAGACGTTAGCTTCCTGCAAAAGCATCTCAACAATGTAGTGGTACTCAAACATGCCGACGATAGCGGCAGTGTGGTAGTTACCGGCGATTACCAGGCAAGGGTAATGACCAGCACCACGGGCGGCAGCGCCGGCAGAAGCTTTGGCTGGATCAACTACCACCTGGTTGCTGCACAAAAATTTGCACCGCATATCAACGCCTTCGGCGGAGAAGAACGTTTCTGGCTGGGACCGGAAGGCGGTCAGTATGCGCTGTTCTTTCCTCCGGGGAAATCATTTGATTTCGCCAACTGGCAAACGCCAGGGCTGATCGATACGGCACATTATGCCCTCACAGCACAATCTGATACCGCAGTAAGCTACCAGCAGGATGGCATCTTACAAAATTATTCCGGCAGTACGTTCAAAATACATATCAACAGGAGTATACACCTCCTGGGAAGCCCTGATATACAAAGCAGGCTGGGATTTGCACCTCCTGCAGGTATTAAAAGCGTGGCCTATGAAACGGATAATACCGTGACTAACAGCGGCGACAGCGCCTGGCAGGAACAAAAAGGATTGCTCAGTATCTGGCTGCTGGGTATGTTCAAACCTTCAGATCAAACGGCTATTGTAGCACCTTTCCAGGCTATTCCCAATGCAGCCTCACATATCACTGATGATTACTTCGGAAAAATTCCGCCGCAAAATCTCCTCGTAAAAGACAGCCTGTTGCTGTTCCGCGCCGATGGCAAAGCCCGCGGCAAACTGGGCTTGTCGCCACTGATCGCGAAAAGAGGCGCCGGTAGCATAGACCTTGAAAATAACACGCTGACCGTATTATTCTACGAAGTAGTACCGCAGGGCCGCTACGTAAATTCAAAATGGGAGCAGCAAAAAGAACCGTTTAAAGGCGATGCCGTTAACTGTTACAACGATGGCCCTTTAGCCGACGGATCGCAAATGGGGCCGTTTTATGAAGTAGAATCTTCTTCAGATGCACGCGCCCTGAAACCAGGTGAATCCCTGCGTTATCAACAGGTGACCATGCACTTTGAAGGCGACCGCAAAGCCCTGGAAGCTATGGTAGCGCAGCTTTGGCAACTATCATTACAAGACGTGCAGAATTTCCTGCATCATAAATAATATTCTCCACCGCAAATACTATCACATGGACATCATCCGCATCTATAAGACCTCTGCTGCCTTGCTGGTTGCGCACCAGGACCAGTACTATACGGTAGCTGCCAACTGGAATACGTATGTCAACAGAACCGGCCTGTTTGATTATGTACTGGCCGACATTAAAGGCAAAACACCGGTACCCGCCGCCATCGCAGAACAGTTGCTGGCCGCCGACCTGCTGCCACCTATTGGAGCACAGGAGGTGTGGGCAGCCGGTGTTACCTACTATCGTAGCCGTACTGCGCGCATGGAAGAATCAGAGATATCCGGCGGCGCTACCTTTTATGATAAAGTGTATGTAGCTGAAAGACCGGAACTATTCTTCAAAGCCACGCCGCACCGTGTTTCTGGTCATGGACAAACGGTGTACATCCGCGAAGATTCTTCCTGGGATGTACCGGAACCGGAGCTCACGCTGTTCATCAGCAGTCAGGGTACCATTGAAGGCTATACGATTGGTAACGATATGAGCTCCCGCAGTATTGAAGGAGAAAATCCGCTGTACCTGCCGCAGGCAAAAGTATATGAAAAGTGCGCCGGCCTTGGGCCCTGCCTGATGGTGCCCAGCGTACCTATTCCGCCGGACACCGTCATCAACATGTCTATTTACCGCAACGATGAAGTACAATATACGGACAGTGTGCCTATCAGCCAGATGAAACGCAGCCACCAAGAGTTAGTGAATTTCCTGTACAAAGGATGTGCATTCCCGGAAGGTTGCTACCTGATGACAGGCACCTGCCTCGTACCGGATAACAGCTTCACCTTACAGGATAACGATCGCGTAGAAATCAGTATAGATCATATTGGCAGGTTGGTGAATGAAGTACAAACCTTCCGGCTATAACCCACTATCAAACCCACTTTATGGATTCCACTATGATTGATGTAAAGACAGGGGCCACTGCGGCTCCTTCGGGCAACCATTCCCTGAAAGTTGCTTCTGTACTTATTATCAGCCTTTTCTTCCTGTGGGCACTTACCGGTAATCTCATTCCTGTGCTCATTCCTCACCTGAGAAAGGCCTGCCAGCTGAATGATTTTCAATCGGCCTTCATTGATGCTGCCTACTGGATCAGTTACTTTTTCTTTGCGCTACCTGCCGCGTGGCTCATGCGTAAGTGGAGTTACAAAACAGGCATCATCACCGGGCTGTTAATTGCCGCCACCGGCGCGGTATTATTTTTCCCGGCGGCAGAATGGCGCTCGTTTGGAATGTTCCTGTTTGCATTATTCCTGGTGGCTGCCGGCATGACGTTCCTCGAAACGGCTGCCAACCCGTATATCACGATAATGGGATCGCCGGAAACGGCAGTGCAGCGACTCAACTTCGCACAGGCTTTTAATGGGCTGGGGGCTTTTGTAGCAGCCTTTTTTCTCAGTAAAGTAATCCTCTCCGGTAAAGAGTTTACACATGAACAGTTGAACAGTATGCAGCCGGAGGTGCTCAATGCCTACCTGTTGTCCGAAGCCCGTTCCGTGCAGGTGCCTTACCTGGTGATTGCGGGAGTGTTGGTGCTCACCGCCATCCTGTTTATGGTAGTACGTTTTCCGCCTATACAAGAAGAACATAGCGATGGCCTGCAAATCAACTTTCGTGTATTCAGGCACGCGCATTTTCGCTGGGGCGTGCTGGCACAATTTGCGTATGTAGGCGCACAGGTATGTATTTCCAGCTTCTTTATCCGTTATGCCGGTTATAGCGGGCATATGCCGGAAAAGGAAGCCACCACCCTCCTCGGTATCCTGCTGTTGTGTTTTATGTTGGGAAGATATGCGGGTACTTTCTTCATGCGGAAAATTGCGCCCCGTCGTTTATTGTTGTGGTATAGCATCGCTTGTGTATTACTACTGTGTTATAGTGTAGGCGTTGGCGGTAGAACAGGCGTATACCTGCTGCCGGCGGTTGAGTTTTTTATGTCGATCATGTTCCCTACTATTTTTTCATTGGCGATTCATGATTTAGGCAATGAAACCAAATCGGCATCTGCCTTCCTCGTGATGTCTATTGTTGGCGGCGCCTTAATACCGCTGGGTTTGGGAGCAGTGAGTTACTACAGCAATGTGCAGTTGGGATATATCGTGCCGCTGATTTGCTTTGTGGTAGTGGGATATTATGCGTGGCAGAAAGCATAAAGCAGAAAGCAGAAAGCAGAAAGCTATTATAGCGAGTGATTAAAGCGGATTATTATTCGCAAACTTCACTCGCTATAATAGCTTTATGCTTTCTGCTTTTAGCTTTCTGCTCCTTTGAACAATGCGACGGCTATTCCAATAACAACTGTGCAATCGTTTTACGTGTGAGGCCAAAATAAAATTGCTGGCCGCTGCGATATGGTTGTCTTAATTCAAAGTTTTCGAAAGAAGGGCCACCGGGAATATTGATATATGCGGATGGATCTCCATTGCCTCCGCCCCAGTATTTGGCCCGTCCGTTCACTCTTGCCTGCAACGAATGATCTACGTGTGTAGCTGCTACCCGCCAGTATTGTACCAGTTTATAGAAAGGGCGATAACGCCAGCCCCACCTGGCTGTATAGGCCGGCGTTTCCGGCCAGGCAGATAATTCATTGAGTGTTTCATCCGGCGCCGCCATTACGATGACATCACCGCTGTGATTGTGTAATAATTGTGGTAACGGGTAGGCAGCCTTCTCTATAAAATTAATATCCTGGTAACCTGCATATAATTTCCGTGCGTTCACAACGGTATCTTCCAGGTACAAATTCCTTAAACGGGAATAGTTCCCCATGGTAGCAGAAACGCCGCAACGTTCCATGGTAGCGCTACCCGGCTGATGAAACACTTCTATACACAGCTCTTCCGGCCGGTTGCTATGGATGCTGAGTCGCAGATACGGATGCGCCCCGTTGATGAATTTCTCCATAAAAACATACAGGTACAAGATGGTATTTCCCGGATGTTGGGTATCGGTAATAACCTGGCTCAGTGTATCCGTAACAACAATGCCCCGCGTACCTGCGGCGGCTGAAAACTTTGCCGGATCGGCTGTTTCACCGGCCCACATCAGTTTGCCCCATTTGCCATCAACCTGCGAAGGTGATATTTCGCTGAACTCCATGTTGCCATTTACCACCGGCTCAATGGCGATGTAGTTGATATGGTAAACAATATTTTTCCATTCATAACCGATTCGCAGCAATCCCCGCGGACCGCCATCATTGCCGGGCCGGGGATTTTCTATAGCGGCAGGCCAGAGCGCTACTACTATACCGTTGCGGATGCCCCATACCGGCGGACTTTCGGCATGGTCGGGTCGTATCCATTCGGTAGTGCCTTGTTGTGCAAAGAGCATTGCCGGTAGTAATAAAATACTAACGGCAATGCACCAACTGAAAACCCGTCTGTATAGCCCGCTGATACAGCGGGGGTAAATGGCGTTTATCATCTTACAAAAACTAAATAGTTTACCAGCCCGGGTTCTGCACCAGGTTGGGATTTTTATTGATCTCCGTTTGTTGTAACGGCCATAAATAATGCTTAGGCGATACAAACACCCGTTTTTCTATGACGGTTCTTTTATAAAAATTATCGTCGTTGAGTGCCGCGCCGGCGCCAATGTTCATGCCGTGAATGGCTTTATTGTCTATGTCACCGGCGGTTTTCCAGCGATGGGTATCAAAGTAGCGGTGCGTTTCAAAAGCCAGTTCAATGCGACGCTCATGATGAATACGTTCCCGCATTTCATGCTGCGATAAGCCGGCAGGCAGTGCAGGCAAACCGGACCGGTCACGGATCGCGTTTACATATTGGTACACATCTGCTACCGGGCCATCTGCTTCATTGAGCGCTTCTGCATAGTTTAAATATACTTCGCCCAAACGATAATAAATCCAGGTATTTAATGAAAACCTGTTTTGAAAAATATCGGAGGTAGGGTTCACCATTTTCTTCATCAGGTAGCCGGAGATGCAGTAATCGGAACCGGCTCTCCTTCTGCCGTCCAGCCCTTCGTTCCAAAATTGTATGCCACGCCCCTTCCAGGTGGCGCCGTTAAAATTAATACTGGCATAAAAGCGTGGTTCCCGTTTCACGTACATGTTCCGTACTCCCGCGGGGTAATAATCTTTTGGATGCTTATCAGCTACATAGCCCGTTTCCACGTATCCTGACGCCGCATTGATAACCGGTGAACCATCCGGCTGGTAACCGGTAATAGGGCGCAGGCCGTTCTCCATTTCATAGTCATCTACCAGTTCCTGGGTAGGGCAAAAAATGGAGTAACCACCGTAGCTGATAGGGTTGCTGCAACGTTCAAAATGTGAGTGTTCGCCGGCGTTGCGGGCAAACAATACTTCTGCATTATTCCGTTCAATAAATATTTCCTGGTAATTGCGCACCGGGTCGTTGGAAGCGGAGCGATACAATTTATAGCCATTGGCTTCTGTTCCGTCTATACAAGCTTTGGCGGCTACTGCGGCGGCTCTCCATCTTTCTTTATCAAAAGATGGAAAAAGCGAAGTACCGTCTTTGTCTTTGATCCCCATGTAATCAGGGTTGCCATTCCATAAAGGACTGGCCATGTACAGTAACGCCTGTGCCTTTAACGCCATAGCGGCGGCTTTGGTAACGCGGCCATATTTATCAGGCGTCACGGTCCAGTCGAGCAGCCCGGCAGATTTATCGCATTCTGATGTGATAAATCCTATCACTTTATCGATTGGTGCACGACGGATTTTCGTATAGTCTTCATTGAGCGTATAGGCATGATCCGCGATGGGTATAGGTCCATACACACGGGCCAGCATAAAATGAAAGAAGGCTCTTAAAAAGGTAGCTTCCCCGATCCATTTTTTGCGGTCTTCTTCCGGCATAGGCACCTGTGCTACATTTTCCAAAAAGATATTGGTTTTGCGAATGCCTTCGTACATATATCCCCAGATATCGGGGAAGTAGTCGTTGGAACTCCAGGCGCCTGAATTCAGCATATGTGAATAGGCGCCGAGGAAAGTAATCTCCATTTCGTCGCAGGCGCCGGTAAAGGGATTGCGCTGGTCCCAGTCGGCAGCACCCAACATTACCGGGATATTGCTGTAAGCGGAAGTGAGAAATGATTCGGCAAACTTCCTTTCTGAAAAAACCTTTTTAATATCCAGGTCTTCGTCCGGTGCTTTTTTCAGGTAAGTCTTTGTACAGGATGGCAACAGCAGCATGCCCAGTAAAAGCACACAAAGCTGTTTTGATAAGCGGGCAAATATATTTTTCATCATGAATGAATTAAAAGGTGAGCTGAGTACCGAAATTCACACTGCGCTGCAACGGATATCCACCGGTACCATATTCTGATTCCGGATCTATGGCTTTTATTTTATCCCAGGTCATGAGATTAAACCCGTTGACGAATATTCGTATTCCTTCCGGACCCGCCCTGCGTCCTTGTTTCAGGTGAATGTTGTAAGCCACTTCGGCACTTTTCAGGCGCAGGTAAGCTGCATTTTGCAGGAACATGGTGGAGGTACGGTTGTTGTTCGGATTTTGCAACGGGGATACCCGTGGATATTTAGCGTTCGGATTGCCTGGTGTCCAGCGGTTATCGTAGTATTCATGCAGGATATTAAATGTGCCGAGTCCCATGGCGAAAGCGTACATAGAGGGGCCGTCCACAAAGAGACTGGCCTGCGCAGCGCCTGTGAAAAAGAAGCTGAGTTCAAATCCTTTGTAGCCAAAGCTGGCGCCGGCCCCGTATACTATTTGCGGCGTGCGTGGATAGCCAATAGGTACGCGGTCATAATCATCAATGATGTTATCACCGTTCTTATCTTCATATTTAATATCACCCGGGCGTACCTGCTCCATGAAAGTTTGTTTAGGGCTTTTGTCGATGTCCGCCTGATCTTTGAAAAAGCCCAGCGCCACCAGCCCCATTGGCTGATCGATGGGTTGTCCTACAAACGACTGGTAAGCATATTTTGGGATGGGATCGTCGTTCTGCGTACAGATACTACGGGCATAGGTAAACGTTCCGCGGATGTTGTAGAAGAAGCCGCTGCGGGTAGTCCGTTTTACTTCCAGTAACGCATCTACCCCGCTGTTTCTTGCTTTACCGAGATTGGCATAAGGAAGAATACCGGGGAAGTAACCGGTTACCCGTGGAATGACCCCTCGTTGAATTAAAATGCCGGTCCTGTTTTCTTTGAAGCCATCTACCTGCAGTGTGATGGCGCCGTTGAATAATTCAAGATCGAGCCCGAGGTTCGCTTTGTTGGCTACTTCCCAGGTGACGTCATTATTGCCCAGTTGCGCTTCATCAAATCCATCGTACACCCGTTGGTTATCGCCAAATAGATAGTCCTGCCCGTTGCGGTTAATAGTGGTGAGGAACAGGAAGCGCCGGGTGTCTGTACCGATGCTGATTTGATCGTTACCCACCTGGCCATACGAACCCCTGATTTTGAGGTTGGAGATGGCTTTGATGGACCAGAAATTTTCATTGCTGATCACCCAACCAGCGGATACTGACGGGAAGAAACCATATTGTTTTCCTTCGGGGAAATTTTCAGAGCCGTTGTAGCCCGCATTCACTTCCGCGAGGTAACGGTTTTTAAAATTATAGGTCAGCCGGCCGGCGAGGCCCTGGCGGCGGTAAGGCAGGTTATTGATGGTACTGTTGGCGGTCAGGTCAATATATTCCCGGCGGTTGCCGAGGAGCATACCTGTTACGTTGTGGGCGCCAAAGCTGCGGTTATAGTTAACGGCTAACTCCGTATATACGGCACGGTTAGCCCGGTTGATGACCCGGTATCCCATGGGTTGTTCCTCCCGGATAATGGCGTATTGGTCGTTGCCGTTATTGTCTTTGCCGCGGTATTGCTGAATGGCGTACTGCTTATTTCTTTCTGTGGAAGCGAAGTAAGTATGATCATAGGAGAACATGCCCCGCACGGATAGTCCTTCTGTCACAAGCGACGACAAATCCCATTTACCACTGAAAGTACCTTGCAGCGTATTCATATCCTGCCGGGTGTAGCCGGCGCGGGTAACGAGTCCCCAGGGATTATTCTGCAGGTAGGAAGTAGAGGCGCCGGCAATGGAGTTATCCGGGTTTACTTTTGGATAGTTAATGGGAGATGTGATTTTCAGTGCGTCAAAAATATCAGGGGCGCGGGTGCCCGGGTAGTTGCCTTGCTGGATAACCCCGCCAACGCCCAATTCCAGGCTAATGGTTTTGGATACGTTGATATCTACATTGGACCTGAAGTTATAGCGCTTCATCTGCGCATTGGTTTTATAGGCATTGGCCGGGTCCTGTTTATAAATGCCATTTAAAATCGTATAGCCGACATTGGTATAGTATTTTATGATTTCGTTACCGCCGGTTACACTGAGGTTGTTGATACTTTGAAAAGTATTTTTTTTCAGCACGGCGTCCGTCCAGTTCACATCCGGGTAGAGATAGGGATCGGAATGATCTTTAAATTTCTGTAGTTCTTCCGATGTGTATTTTAAGGGAAGATTATCATTACTCAGCGCTTCATTCACTAAGCCTGCATATTCAGCGCCGTTGATATAATTGGGCAGGCGTAGTGCCGTGAGCGTAGCATTTTCCGTACGAAATACCACTGCCGGCTTTCCGACCTTTCCTCTTTTGGTGGTGATGAGGATAACGCCGTTGGCGCCTCTTACGCCGTAGACCGCGGTAGCAGAAGCATCTTTGAGGATAGAGAAGCTTTCGATTTCCTGGGTGTTGAGGTTATTGATATCCCGCTCTACGCCATCAACGAGGATCAGCGGGCTTCTGTTGGCCCAGGTGCCGAAGCCCCGGATAAATACGGCGGCGCCGTCGTAGCCGGGTTCACCAGAACTCTGGCGGGTGATGATGCCAGGCATGCTGCCGGCTAAGGCATTCGACAAGGAAGGTGTGGCAATGCGTTGCAGGTTATTCACCGGCACGCTGGAGATGGCGCCGGTAACGGAAATTTTCTTTTGTTTACCAAATCCCACCACTACTACATCTCCTAAAGTGCTGGACTGTTGCTTCAGGGCAACGTTGATTTCTGTTTGATTGCCGACGGGTATCAACTGTGTTTCATAGCCTACATAGGTAAATACCAGTGTTACATTTTGTTCTACTTTAATGGCATAGGTACCATCGGGATAGGTAGTAGTGCCTACAGGTGTACCTTTCACCACTACATTCACTTCTGCCAGGGGCTTGCCAGTGGCAAATGCGGTGACTTTTCCCGTGATCACTTTTTGTGCAGATAAGGTGTAAATGCTGCTGAAAAAAAAGAACAGGAAGCTCCACCCTGATTTTGTGACAGATCGTGGCATGGGTGGTCTTCCTTGCAGGGAAGCTTTCATAAACGTGTGGATTTTGGTGATTTCGTTTACTTAATCGTTTAAGCAACCATTGATTAAAGCCTGTTTAACATAAAAGCCTGCCTGATGAACCGGTGAAAAGGGTGTGTATTATGCGGATAACAGTATTTTCTTTCCATTCACGATCGCGTGGGTAGCGGGAATAGTGCCATACGCTACTTGTAGCGACGGAACACCTTTTTTCCAACTCACAGTACCAAAGCCTTTTTCCGTGGCCAGGAAACTGCTAAAATCGCCGATGCGGGAGTCGATGTGCAACACATTGTCTACCGCATCGTAGCGCAGGCCGGTGAGTCCCTGCAGCAATCCGTAGCTGGACAGGGCCCGCGCATACCAGTGACCACATTCGTATTCATTGAAGGGATTGCGCACGGTGCCATCGTAGCGTTGGCGACAGGCTCTTACAATCTCCAGTCCCTTTGCTACTTCTCCATGAAACATCAGGTGGGAAGCTACCTGGTATTCGATACCGGTCCATACTTCATTGCTGTATACAAACGGCAGCGAGAGCATACCTCCTTTGGGCCAGGAGCATAGCAATAGTCCGCCTTCATTGCCGAGGGCATAAGTAGAGCGTTGCGGGTTCACATGCTGGCTTAAATCTTTCTTCAGGTTGTAGCGATGTACGGCGAGTAAATGACTTTTCGTTTTTGCCGGATCTGCGGGTTCGTTCATGCCGCATACGCGTGCCATCCAGCCGCCGAGGATACCATCTGACAGGCAGCCTTCACCGTATTGATATTTAGGTCCTTCTTTTTTCAGCAGTGCAATGGCTTCATCCGCATATTGCGTACTGAAAGATTGTGCCTTCACCGGGTCTGGTGCATTGAGTCCCGTCCACTGAATTTTTTGTATGAAGTATTCACCGTTGTAGAGCGAAGTTTCCAGTTGTTGTTTACCTTTCTCATAGAGGGCCATGTAAGAGGATACATCTTTGCTCAATGCAGTACCCATCAATGCAAATGCCTGCAAAGCGCCCAGGTAGAAACTGGTGCACATACCGGTGGCGCCCCAGAATTCAATATCATAAGTATTATGATGTGGCTCTTCTACCACTCCTTTGCCACGGGGATCCCAGGTGCGGATGCAATAATCCATGCTCACTTTCACCAAGGGATACATTTCCTGCAGCCAGGCGGTATCGCCGCTGATGCGCCATTCGCGGTATACTTTCATGATACCGCCGAGTTGTCCATCTGCGGCAGCGTGGAAGTTATGCACCAGCGGAGAAATGGGCATGTTGGCGCGGAAGCCCTGGTGTCCTTCGTTATTTTGATTTTCATGGAATTCAGTGTAGCGTAAACTTCTTTCCAGGCGTGGGAATAAATGCGGTACTGCCTGCGCATAATTCCATACATGCGTGCACGTACCATGACAACTCCCCCAGTTATCGCCGGAGCCTTCCCAGCACCAGAAGCGGCCATCGTATTGGCGCATGACGGTAGCTGATTTCAGAATGGTGAGGTTAGCGGCTACTGCTTCCACTACTTCAGGAGGTAAGCTGCTTTTATAAAAAGTATTGGTAAACAAAGCGGTTTTCGTATAGAGGTCGGCGTAGTTCTTCTTCCAGTAATCTGTTACTTCACCTATATTTTTAAACCGGTTGCTGTACCAGGGTTTGTAATAGTTGCCGAAGGTGCTGGTAGCGTTATCGCCTATACGTAGTTTGGAGTCTGGTACGTACCAGGCCATCATCAGGCGGATGACTTTCTTTTCGCCGGGCTTCAGTTGAAACGGTACGAAGAGAGAGGCACCTGGCGCATCTTTGTCGACCGGAGGCGTACTGCGCGTGTTGCCATCTTTCAAAGTATTCCATACCATGGTCAATGGATCAAACCAGCCACCACGGAACCAGCAGTGATCAACCACGGTCCCGGGTTCCGTGGTAAAAATGGCGAAGTGGCCTTGTTTCTCCGCCGCATGCTCCGTTGCTTCCTGCGACAATATAAACCCATTGGGCATGGCTTTCACCGTATGCAGGGTATCGGCCTGCCGCATAAAATTGCGGGCATTATAAGAGAAGATGCAGCTTTCTGTTTTGCTGCTGGTATTGGTGAAATGATATTCCAGTGCGCCTACCGGCATGCTGGCATGATCTTCATCGCCAGGAATGAAAGGACTCCAACCTTTAATGGCCACTTGCACGGGCATCGTAGCATCTTTCAACTGGATATCCGCAAATGGGAAGCGTGCTTTCATGGTGGCTTCCTTAAAGCGTGGTAGTCCCCAGGTAGCGCCACCAGTGCCTCCCAGGCCGGCATCGCGTTGGCCGAATTTTTTCCAGTCGGGCACCGCACCTTCCAACACACGTGCTGTACCGCCTTTGATGCTGATGGCAGCAAACATGGCGGGTTCGTAAAACATTTCCGGGTTGTGCCGGATAGACATATGAGAGATGGCGCCTGTGCCTTCCAGGCAAAACATGCCGGCGCCAATACCGCCGATGGGAAAGGCGATGCGATTATTGTATTTTCCTGTATAGGTATCGTTAAAGCGGTGGCCGCTCTCCGGTGTGGGTTTACCTGATGCTGCTTCTTCTTCGGAAGACTTTCCCAAAGCTATTACCGGCAGTGCAGAAATACCGAAGCATGCTACGCCCATATTTCTCAGAAAAGAACGTCGGTTGTTACTTTTTTTCATGTACATGTTATTTTATAAAAGCTGCCGGCAGATATGTAATGCCGGGCTGTTGAATTCGATACATAGGTTGCCCCAAAGCTGGCGTGCACGCTACTTCATTCCTGTTTTTCATATCCGTGGCCGTCATTTGCTTAAACGTTTAAGCAAATGAACAATAAAAAAAATTACTTTATGCAATGAAACTAAAATAATTTATTTGAGCATCCAAATTTTTTTTGTGATCAGGATCGTTGTTTGAGCATTACTTCGGTATCAATACCATCATCATTGATTTCAATAATCCGGTAACCGAAAAATTTGTGGTCCATTTCGAGTGTGGCGGCGTCTTTTACAAACTGCACAGAAACAGCGGGAGTCACATACTGTTGAATATGGCCCTGGGTTTGTTCATCGTCGAGGTGCAGATGTCCGCAGAAGATGTATACGTTGTTCGGGTGCTGCTGCAATACGGCGGCAATATCATCGCGGCCTTTGAGTGGGAAAGCACGGTCTACTTCCGCATTCACACCAAGTATAGGATGATGTACAAACAGGATTACTTTTTTATTGGTTTGCATTTCCTGTTTGAACCATTCCAGTTGTGCCGCGCTGATTTCTTCAGCGGAGGAGTCCAGGAAAATATGTTTGTAGCCGTTGTGTTCCTCGGAGTAATACATCTCCTCCCTGCCTGATGGCAAAGGATTGTAGTAAGTGATGACTTCTTTGAATTTGTCGTGGTTACCCAGCGTGAGCTTCACACTACCGGCGTATTGGCGCAGCAGGTCGAAGGTAAAAGTATGCGACGCTTTATCGCCTATATCGCCACCAATCACTACGTTTTTGATACCGGCGGCATGTACTTCCTGCAACATATTTTTCATGTCTTCCCTGACGTTTACAGGGAAATTAGCGAGCCCGGCTTCATCCAGATGGGGGTCAGTAATGTAGGCGATCACATTTTTCATATGAGTGGATTATGATTAAATATAAGGATTCCTTTGCGAAAAAAAACAGACAGCCGACCCACATTATTGTGGATTGGCTGTCTATTTAAATTTTCTGGTTTTACTTAAACCAGGCGGCATAGTCCTGCACAAAAGCTTCCGCGGTACGTGCCGGTTTCTGAAGAATATCTGACACCGCACTACTTACCAATGCGGCGTCTCCATTACGCTGCACTTCCGCGTATGCCATAAACGTTTGCACTCCCCAGGGAGGTAATCCTTTCTGCTCCAGCCGTTGCCGGCCTTCTTCCAACGTGAGCGGAATATAAGTCACGGGGCCCGCTGCCACTGCACTCAGCATGGTTGCCAATTGGGCATAATTGATGGCCTCTCCACCTGTAAGCATATACGTATTACCTGCATGATCCGCCGGTGCTTTCAAAATCGTACCCGCCACTTCTGCAATGTCTCTCAGATCAATATATGCCCGCTTCCCATCGCCGGTAGCTTCCTCGATAGTACGCTGCGATTTCACCCGCTGAGAAAATTCTCCTAACCAGTTTTGCATAAAACCGGTAGGCCGCAATATTGTCCACAGAATACCGGCCGCTTTCAGGTAGTCTTCTACAGCGCCATGTGACGCCGCAATAGCAGAACTGCCTATGCTGCTACCCACCGCGGCCGAAGAGAGTTTCACGATGTGTGCAACTCCGGTTTCCACCGCCACCTGGATAACCTGTTGCTGTTCTGTCACGAAATGATTGCCCATGGCCGATGACAGGAACACCGCATTACTATGATCCATCGTTTTATATAAACTGTCTTTATCAAACATATCTGCAACTACCCATTCCACAAAAGGCAGTGCTACTGCCTTACTTTTATCACGCGTCACGGCAATAGCCGGGATACCTTCTGCCGACAGAAAATTGAGCAATGCACTACCTATCTTTCCGGTAGCACCAAATACAGTGACATACTGATTGTTTTCCATTTTATTGATTTAATTTAGTAAGCCAAAGTTAGCCGCCTGTTGCCCCCACCGGTTAACGCAAAAGGAAGTTTCATCAACGCAAAAAGAAGTTTTATGCTCAGCAGTTGCCAAACAGGTAGTACCGACTCTGCACCCGTACAGGAAAAGCAGGTGCACCTTCATGACAGTACCGGGTTTCAGATCCAACTGGAAGAATTATCCCTCCGGGAAATTGACTTTCGCTGGGGGAACTATCATAACCCTACCCCAAAAGTGATGACCTTCCAACCTGCTAAAAAAGCTATTGTATCCCATTTCCGTTTACAGGATGATACGCCCGCAGCTACCGCCATAGCTGAAAAACAGTTTGTGATATACCGGGAATCACCGACACCTTATGATTTGACAGTAGCAGCTACTCCGCACAAAAACCGTTTGTTTTTTGAGCTGATGTTGTCAGAAAATTTCTATCAGCAACTATTCACGGAAGAAAGCCCTTTTATGCGGCGATTCGTTCAAGATGGTACCTTTAATCAGCCCTCCCCTGCCTTCACTGCCCGGATGTTACCTGCCATGCAAGGCATCATTAACAACCTGCAACAGGCACCTTACCAGGGTCATCTGAAAGCAGTATATCTCGAAGCTAAAGCCATCGAGCTTTTTCTGATGCAAGTGAAACAACTGGACGATATACATCTCCCAAAAAAAATCACCATACCCGGAAAAGATATAGCCAGCCTACACGAAATCAAAGACTATATCACCCAACATTTTGATCGGCCATTATCCCTGATGGAACTGGCGCGCAAAGCAGGTATTAACCAAATGAAACTTAAAACCGGTTTTAAGGAATTATTCAACACCACCGTATTTGGATACCTCAGCGATATCCGTATGCAGGAAGCAAAACGACTGCTACAAGAGGAGAAACTATATGTGAGCGAGGTGGCAGACAGGATTGGATATAAACATCCACATCATTTTACAGCCGCATTCAGGAAGAAGTTTGGACAGTTGCCGCGGGATATACGGAAATAAAAATAGTGGCTCACCGAAGGCAAACCACTATTCTCCTTACCGGTAATTTATTTTGTAATCACGCCTTTCTTCAGCATATCTGCAATCACCGTTTTACTAAAACTAGTGGCTAGTGCCGATGCATTGGAAGGATCAAATGTTTTTGCCTGGGCAGAATAGTCAAGGGTTTCGCCCTTTGAAGAATAGAGGTTAGCCTCCAGTGTATAATCCACCGAAGTATTGTAATAACCCGGTGTATACGTACGGTTATAAATTACCCGGTAATAAGGATACCAGTGGCTACGCACCATCGCAAACGGCGTATAAGACATCCGTCCTGGCGAATAATATCTTTCCTTATTCTTATCCAATAAAGAAAGAATCATGACCCCGTCAAAACCTTTATCACTGATCTGGTTCACTGCCTCAGCTTCAGAAAGATTCTCAAATGTTTTAGGTCCGAAAATACTGGTAGCTGTTGCCGCCGACATGCCATTAGCAGTCAGTTGCTGCGACATCGCATTTTCAAGATTCTCCCGGATGTCGCGGTCCTTTGAGCCGGCCATGCCGATGACCAGGATCTTGCTGAACTTTTGCGGTTGTAAGGCGGGATCTTTCCAGGATGAGATCAGATTGGTAGAGGTACATCCGGCAAATACAATGGCAATTAGAAACAATAGTTGCGTGTTTTTCATAAGAGATACTTGTGAAGTGGTTAATGGCGCTTTCGGAGTGCATGACAAAGCTATATATTCACGATTTGTTCTGGTGCTCAGGTGGACAACAAGCGGAGAAGGGATTTTGTTTACGTCAGGATTATTCTGCTCTTAAACGGCGCGGTTTTGTTGAAATTGTTGTGTCAGGTGATTTTGCAGGAAGGAACATTTAATAAAACAACCCATACCTTTTTCAAAAAAAATATTCTATTGGGTCTGATTCATTGGTCGCTATTTCACCCTTTACAAGTCCCTTCAAATATTCTAACACTTTTATAAGCCTTACAGCTTCAATATTAATCCCATCAAGTACAAAGGCGTTTTTTACGCTATCGTAGAGTTTAGTATTGCGCAGGTCTGACTCAACTTTACTTAATATTTCTATAGTTTGATCCAGCAATTTTATAAATAACAGCGTCCTTTCATCATTCGTTAAAAACAAATCCAGTTCTAAATCCACAAAGCCATAAAACTCTCCGGCTGCATTTTTCTTTATTAAATTCTCAAACTCTATTGCCCATGAAGGCAGCTCAGGTTCCGACATTTTAGCATATAGAAAAATAAGGGTTAAGTTTAAAATATTATCCTTTATCCAAAATCCGTTGCCCTTAAAATTGATAAAACTACTCGCCATATTTAATTATCTCTTATTGTCATCCATCTATTTGTAAGAAATCTTATAAACCCTAATAATCAATTTGAAGTCCCACCTAATTACTTCACACCTTTCTCCAATTAGCTACGATAGCTACGATAACCATAACTATCACCGTTACAACCACCCCAACTCCAGCATTCCCCCCATCTTCATCAAGGAGTATTTGCTTATATGAGCGTTTTCTTCGCATAAATATCCACCTCATAAATGCACCAGGGATGGAGAAAAGAATGAGAACAATACCTTCAACTATTATTTCCAGGATGAACTGCATTGGTAAAATATTAGTTCATTTAAAAATCCTTCATTATCAAAATATACTTATAACATGCTACTACCTGGCCAGCAACAAAAAAATTCAATAACACCGGGAGTCAAAATCTAAACCCATTTTAGTTAATTTCCTTTTCTAATATTTCCCTTGCAACGAGATGAAGTTCTTCATTCACTTCTCGTTCTGTAGGACAATCCCTAATCCTCTCCAGTGAAAAAAGTAGCTCCTCATCTAATTTTACAGGGGCAATTGCTATCAGACTCTTCATAATGCCAAACTTCCATTCTTCATCATTAGATAAAAGAATATCCAACAAATTGTCTTTAATTTCATTAACGTGGGGAGCCAAATAAGCACCAACTTCACTTGCAACATCCCAGTGCAGATCTTGCAGGCATCCCAGTAAATATGAAACCTCTGCCTTCACATCCTCAAATGATTTATGCTTCAGTATTTCAACTGCACTTAGATCATCCTTTGTCTTTGGAATATAATCCTTCATATTCAATGGTATAAAGATTTAAACAATGAACCCTGCAAACGGACATTGGGTATCAAGATGAAGGTATTAAAATATTCATACCAAAAACATTCTTTAATCTTATCTACATAAAAAGAAATACGAATTTGAGAGAAGATAAAAGCAAATACTTTTTCGCTCCAATCTTTCCACAAATCCGTATTTCCGCTGTTCGCAATATCAATACCCCGGATTCTGCACTATCTTCGGATTCGTTTGCGTTTCTATATACGGAATCGGCCATAAATAATCCCTTCCCGGATTAAATGTCCGCACCTCCACCACCCGCATATCCGCTTTATTCGCCACCTGGCTGTAATCCGCGATACCATTGGCGTCTATCGCCGGCGCACCGGCCAGCAACCCTCTCGGCACGCGTCCATACAACGGCCCCTTCATCACTTTCTCCGCAATCTTCCAGCGACGGATATCAAACAAGCGGAAACCTTCGTAGGCTAATTCATACATGCGCTCTTTGCGCACGGCTGAACGTAACTCCGCCAGCGTAGCCGTGACAGGTATTGGCGGCATATTCACACCGGGACGTTGCCTTACGGCATTAATCGCCTGGAACGCGGAGGCATCTAACTCGCCCGCTTCCAGCTTTGCCTCGGTATAGGTGAGTAATACTTCTGCATAGCGGATCAGCGTGATGCTCATGGTCGACTGCCGCATGTTGTCTTTATCTTTTAAATCAATATACTTACGCCAGCAATAGCCGGTGAAAGATGCATACGCATTCACCGCGTCCTGGTTCACGATGCGCGTAGCCGGTGTGGTGTTATAATTCCAGCACATGAGGCTGTCTTTATGCGTTTCAAACTGGTAGTTAAAAAATATAGACCCCGGTAAGGCAATGGTGTAGCCTAACCGTGGATCCCGGTTTTCGAAAGGATGCGCAGGATCATAGCGGGGCGATTTATCGATAGTCAATCCATCAGTACATTCGTAACTATCTACTAAAGATTGGGAAGGCACTTTGTTGGAAGCGCCGCCGGCATTGCGGCAAAGGATAGGATAAGGTCCGCCCCAGTTGATCACAGGTAACTGGTATTGCAGCGCGAGAATTACTTCGGCAGAATTTTTATTATCATAGGAAAACAGGCGAGGGAAATTATCTTCCAGTTTATACACATTCAGATCTATTACAGCTTTGGCTGCATCGGCGGCTACTTTCCATTTTTCATTATACAATGCTACCCGCGCTTTAATGGCCAGTGCAGCGCCTTTCGTAGCACGACCCGCATCTATAGCAGTATAGGTAGCCGGTAAGGATGCAGCAGCGCTGTCTAATTCCTGGAAGATAAAATCGAGCACTACCTGTTTATCACTACGTGGAATCTGAGCGGTTTCCAGTGTAAGCGTATGCGTTACCAATGGTACGCCGCCGAATAAAGAAATGAGTTGTTCGTACATATAGGCGCGGACAAACTTTGCTTCGCCGATGCTGCGCTTAAACAAAGCGGCATCTGTAACCGACTTCACTTTATCTGCATTGTCGAGGATATAGTTACAGCGGCCAATCACTTTATAAAAATCCGTCCACAATCCCTGTGTATAGGTGTTGTTGGCGTCATGGTTACCGGTACCAATTTTTTGCAAGTCGCTGGCGTTGCGTTCATAGCCAATGTCGGTGGCAGCATCCAGCATCAGGCTGATATTGGGACCTTCCAGTTGCCCGGGATCGTATTCGTCCATCGGCTTGTTCATGGCGCGGTACAGGCCATTGACGGCCAGCAGCAATTCATCCTGGTTCTTGAAATAAGCCGCATCAGAAGGACCGTTCAACGGACTTTTATCGAGGTAATCTTTGTTGCAGGCCTGTACTGCCGGCAGTGTAATCAGGAGTATATAGAGGGCATACTTTTTCATAACGATGGTTTTAGAAATTTACGTTAACACCAAAACTGTACATTTTCATTACAGGGTAGTTGTCTGCCACACCTACCGCAGTTTCCACATCATATCCCTTCCAGAATTTATTGGCGGTAAACAGGTTGGAGCCGTTTACAAAAACACGAAGACTATTCAGCTTCATCGATTGGGCCAGGTGACGAGGGAGTGTATATCCGATTTGTAAATTCTTCAAACGTAGATATGCAGCGCTTTTCATCCAGAAGCTGGAAATCTGTTGATTGTTGGTACCGCCAAATACCAGTCGCGGAAAAGCAGCGTCTTTATGTTCCGGTGTCCAGTAATCTTTGAATCTTTCCTGAGCGGTGCCACCTACAGAGCTTACATAAAACGGCATGATGCCGGCGCCATAAATTAAACCATCTACTTTACCAACACCTTGTAAAAACACACCAAGATCAAAGCCTTTCCACCTGGCATTCAGGCTTATCCCATAAGTATATCGTGGAATGGTGTTACCCAGGATCACCTTATCGCTTTCATTGATGATGCCGTCGCCATTCTGATCTTTGTATCTGATATCTCCGGGCGCAATGGTACCAAATTGCGTAGCATGTTTGGATACTTCATCGGCATCCTGGAAGAACCCTTCCGCCTGCAATCCGAAGATGGCATTCACCGGATATCCTTCCCGGCTTACCGTTACCGCTGATTGATTGATCCCATGCATGTCTACCACTTTATTTTTCACATCTGATACGTTCACACCAATGTTGTATTTGAAATCTTTGATGGCGCCATCATAGTTGAGTCCCAGCTCCCAACCTTTATTGCTCACTTTACCGGCGTTCTGGTAAGGCGCCTTTAAACCCGTGATCAGCGGGATGTTGAGCAGTAAGAGAATATCTTTTGTTTTGCTGCTATAATAATCTGCTGTTATAGAGAGATGGGAAAACAAGGTGATGTCCAATCCCACGTCCGTCATCTCGGTGGTTTCCCAGGTGATATTTCTATTCGCTAATGCGTCCATAGCGGCGGCATTCACAATTTGTCCGCCAATGGTGTAAGAGCTGAGATTCACCACTGTAGCCGATGGATAAGTACCGATGTTTTGATTTCCTAACTTTCCCCAGGAACCACGGAGCTTTAATTCATTCAGTGCAGGCTTCAGCGCCGCCATGAAATCCTCTTCTGAAATACGCCAGCCGGCAGACGCAGAAGGGAACACGCCCCACTTCCGTCCTTCTGCAAAACGGGAGGAACCATCGTTACGGATATTCATTTCCAGCAGGTATTTTTCTTTATAGTTATAATTCACCCTGCCGAAAAAGGAACGCAGCGACCATTCCGCACCGCCGCCACTATTCTTCATATTGCCGGCACCGCCGGCATCCAATACCGGGTAATCAGGTAATACGTAGTTATCGCGGGAGGCAGATATTACATCCTGCCGATAATTATTTTGCTCTGCACCCGCCAGCACTTTTACGTCATGCTTACCCCAGGCTTTGTGAAAGGTGAGCGTACCGCGCATGTTGTTATAAAACTCCCGCTGACTCGTCACCTCCAATGCGCTGATCTGCGGATTCCTGTTTGCCGGCGTACCATCGGGATGATAGGTTTGCAGTGCTTTTGAAAACCTGTTTGTATAGGTTTGTATGTATTTGGGAGCGATATTAAATGAGGCTGTCAGCCATTCTACAGGCTGATAGTTAATCGTGGTGTTGATACTTCCCCAGGGGGCACTTAATTTTTTCAATCCGCCTTCTTTAGCAGAAGCAGCGGGGTTGTTGCCCACCCATCCATCACCACGGGTACCGTTGGAGTTCACCGCCAGCTGGTTGGGCGAAATGTTGTTCATATATGCGAAAATGGCGTCTACGCCAGCGGAGGGCTCCGTGGTAACAGGACTGATATATTGCAGGTCAAACTGCATATTCAGTTTTTTGGAAAAGATGATATCGTTGTTGGCGCGAACGGTGAGGCGCTTAAACTCTGATTGTTTAATCAACCCCTTTTGATCAAAGTATCCTACCGACAATAACATTTTCACTTTATCAGTACCGCCGTTCACTGTTAAGAAATGACTTTGCTGAAAGCCGGAACCGGTGAGCACAGCCTTTTGCCAGTCGGTATTGGGTAGTGAATCGGAGCTGCCGTTGCCCTGGCGCCGGTATTTCTCCAGCAATGACGCTGCATAGAGAGGTGTACGGCCGGAGTTCTTATAGGCTTCATTGGCCAATAACATATAGTCGAGCGCGTTAGTCAGGTCGGGCAGGTTGGTGGCCTGTTGCCAGCCCACGTAGTTGTTGTAGTTGATGGACAGTTTGCTGCTCTTCCCTCTTTTGGTTGTCACCAATATAACGCCATTGGCGGCACGGGAGCCGTAAATAGAAGCAGAGGCGGCGTCTTTCAATACGGTAACTGAGGCGATCACATTTGGATCGATGTTGTTGATTGATCCTTCTACCCCATCTATCAGTATCAGTGGATCGGGGTTTTTCAGGGTACCCCAGCCGCGGATGCGAATGGAACCGCCATCACCGCCGGGTTTACCATTGCCCTGGGTGATGGTTACACCGGGCATGGTGCCTTGTAAGCCGGCGGAAGTTTGTCCTACCGGCCTGGCCGCCAGCGTTTCACCGGATACCGTAGCTACGGCTCCGGTAAGGTCTACCTTCTTTTGCGTGCTATAGCCTACTACCACTACTTCTACGAGCGATTTAGGTGTAGGGGATAAACGGATATGAAAAGTGGATTGATCTTTTACCGGCTCCTGTATGGTCTGGTAGCCGATGCTGCTAATAGTGAGTACATCCTGGTCGGTGATATTGTGGATGGTAAAATGTCCGTTGACATCCGTTTGTACGCCTTTCGGGGTAGACTTCACGCCAACGGATACACCGGGTAAGCCCATGCCGGTGCTGTCGGTGATAGTACCGGTGATGGTTTTACCGGGTGTATCTTTTCCGTTGCCGGGTATGACTTTGGCGCCGGCTGAACTTTTTTTTATGACTACCGTATTATATTTAATCACGTAAGTTAGTGGCAGATCCTTGAGGCATATTTTTAATGCATCTTCCAGTGTTTTATTCTTAATGTCTACGCTCAGCGGCGGTGTGTTTTCCAGCAGTTTTTCATCGCAGATAAACTGGTAACCGGTTTGTTTGCTGAGCAGGTCAAACACCTTATCCAGGGGCATTTTATTGACCGATAGTTTTACAGTGGGCGTTTGTGCGCTGACGGAGAAAGCGCCTGCCAGCAATAAAAAGCTAAGCAGCCATGTTTTGAGTGTTGCCGGCATGCGACTCCTCCTTCCCTGGAAGCAGGAAATAGTAAGCAGTTCCATATTTATCTTTTGGTTGAGATTTATAGATATTCAGGCAGGTGTTGAACGTGGAAACACCGCTGACAAATCATTACTTTATATCGGCTGGCATCACGGTGATACGATTCCCGCTGGTACTGAAATGCACCATGCCGGTTTGTTCCAGTAATTCCAGCAACTGTGCAACATTTTCTTTACGGGTCATGCTGCCATACAATTTAATATCGGATAAGTCCCCTTTGTACGTGATCTCTACATCATACCAGCGGGCAATTTGCCGCATGATCATCGGCACATCAGTTTTGCGGAATCTGAATTCACCATTTTTCCAGGCCATTACATCAGATATGTCAGGGCGGCTGATACTAAACGCCGTGCCTGCATCATCCATACGGGCCTGTTGCCCCGGCTGCATCTGGGTGGTGGCGCCGCCTTGCGATACGCTCACCGCACCTTCCAGCAGCGTGGTTCTCACGTGGCCTTCGTCGGGGTAAGCCATTACATTGAAGTGCGTACCCAGTACTTTTACGTCCATGCCACTGGTGTGTACCATGAAAGGCTGACGGGCATTTTGTGCTACTTCAAAATATGCTTCGCCGGTGAGGCTCACTGTTCTGTTGTTACCGGTAAAGGTTACCGGGAATCTCAGTGAGGAAGCGGCATTCAGCCATACCTGGCTGCCGTCAGGTAATACTACCTGGTATTGGCCGCCTTTAGGTGTGCTGATGGTATTGTATTGCGGCGCAGTACTGGCATCACTGCTGCCGGCAGCATAGGCCAAACGGCCGTGATTCACTTTAATGATACGAGTACTCCCCTGCTGTCCTAAAGCCCCGTTTTGGGCGCTATCCAGCTCAATGATGCTGCCATCTGCCAGGGTGAGTGTCGCTTTGTTGCCCGCCGGATGTATGGCCGGCAACGCATGTTCTGCGATGGCTGTTTTAACGACAGTACCCTTGTACCACCAGAAACCGGCGCCGAGTATTAACAGGAATATAGCCGCAGCCGCCAGTTTATACAGGACAGGTATTACGGGAGATGTGGAAGCAGTGGCTGATATTTCTGCCCCCGGTTCTTTCCCCATCGCCTCACGTATAGCCGCTACCGTTATTACCTCGTTGAAGGCCTGTTGCAGATCCTTCCGGGGGGTGGCAGTATAGCGGTCTTCCGCGAGAATAGCAGCAATCATATCACTCAGGGCGGTTTCCTGGTCAGCATTCTTCACCTCTTCCTGCAAACATTGCAATTCTTCCGGGGTGATGTGATCTCCCAGGTACTTTTCCAACAATGTTTTTAATTCCTCATTTGACATAAAACCGGATGACAGATCAGCACACTCTCATGAAGGGCTGTTATAATAAAGACGAATAAAAAATGTTCCCGAATCCTTACCTTCTTCAACTTTTTATTTTCCTAACCACAGTAATAACAGGAGCCCGGTAAGATGACCGGCTTTGGCCGACAAATGTTTCCGGATCGCTGCAATAGAGCGGGCAATATAATTCTTGGAAGTGACGCGGGATATATTCATCTCCCGCGCAATTTCATCATGTGACATTCCCTGGAAGCGACTCAACCGGAACGCCAGCTGCATCTGCGTCGGCAACCGGTCGATCGCTGCATTCAACTGTATTTCTACATCCTTGAATTCCAGTTTATCCTGCGCGGAAGGGAGATCGGATGGCAGATATATGTCCTGGCCGTTTTCCTGTACGATAGGTAATACACGCTTCCGGAATTCATCCAGGATCATATTTTTGGACATGGTATATAAAAAGGCATCAAAGCGATTGACAGCAGTTAAGCGTTCCCGGCTCATCCACACCTTGATAAATATTTCCTGTGTAAGGTCCTCCGCTTTGGCCGCCGACTTCACAAACTGCAGGGTGTTGGCATACATCTTCTCCCAATAGCGGTCAAACAATAGCCGGAAGGCCTGTTGGTCTCCCGCAGCCACGCGCTGCAACAGCTCTCTTTCATTATGTAAGCTATCTTTCAGCAAGGAAGGTCATGGAATTTATTACAAAATAATCATTTTGTGGAATTACATCAGTTATGTTAAAGACGGGAAACAACAGCTCCCGAATCCTTCCGGCCGGATATTTTTTTTAACGGGGGATAAATAACACCGCATCAGCCACCACTATGCCCCCGGTTTGATGATTATCTATTTCCACATACGCACTGCTGCCCGCCGGTAAATCATAACTGCCCAGGTTCACCCACTCCCCGGACGTTTGCCCCAGTACCTTTACTGCCGCCGCTGTCACCTTTTTCTCCGTTACCTGCCTGCCATCGTTCACTTTCACCTGCATGTTACCATCCAGGCCCGGCAAACGCGGGACATACGTGTATACGTCATATTTACCTGCTTTCTTCACTTCCGGTGTAAACCGCACCGATTTGGCTACCGCCCCCTTGCTTTCATCTGTCAGGAAAGTGGCGCCATATCCCCCATGGGTCAGCGTCTTCCAGTCGCCCGTAATAGTCACATGGGCAGCGTCATTATCATCTACCAAAATCTCCGGGGTACTGTTATTCACCAGCGGATCCATGGTGAGCAAGTGCTGTATCTTCTTTACGTCTGCCTCCTGTACGGAACGGTTTTCATCAATCGCTACTGCCGCCGCCGTAGCCGCTGATTGTCCCAGTACCATAAACACAGGCTCCATCCGGATAGAGCCATAAGCAATATGCGAGGCCGATAAACACACGGGCACCAACACATTCTTTGCATCGCCGGATTTAGGGATGATGGCACGATAAGCAATGGGATAAGGACTCAGGTTACCAATTTCCACGTCGCCTTCATTTTTCACCATACCGTTTATGACTATACGCTGGCAGTTATGTGAATCCATACCATAAGCTGCCATGCCCACGCCATCGGCTACTTTCTCGCGGCCTTCGCAGTTGGCCTGCGTCATGATGTAGTCGCCGATCATGCGCCTTACTTCCCGTACGTACATCTGGGGCGACCAATGTCCGTTGTCCTTGTATTCGTCTTTCGGATAGCCCCAGGTGAGCATTTCCTCCCGCAGGTGCGCAGGCACGCGCTGATCATGACCAATAAAATACAACAGCCCTTTCGTATATACTTCGTGGTCGTGGATGATTTTTCGCCGGGTGGCATAGTCGGCCTCCGGATAGTTGTAATTCATCCCGATCATATCGGTAGAAAAAGCGCCCTTGTTGTTGATATCCGTTTTGCCGTTGGGCATGAGGTCCAGCTTCAGCATGGGCGACAGGTTTTTAGGCTTCGTATGCTCCAGCAGGCGGATTAATAATTCATATTTAGCAGGATCGTATCCTTCGGGGGCGGTAATGGGGATACGGTTGTTGGGCTGATTGCTCAGGCAGATCCTGAAGTTATAAGCCTGTACAAATTTATCACCGGAGCCCTGTGCTGCCAGGGTGCCGCTGCTGATGCCCCAGAGCAGGCCACTTTCCGGCTTGCCGGGAATTTTATAGGGATCAATGCCATCGGGGAACTGGTGCATATCCCGGACCTGCACCCCGTTATAGGTTTCGTTGTACTGGCTGTTGGCTTCCCGCCCTACCGTGTAAGGAATGCCGGCTTTGGCCATCAGGTCTCCTTCATAGGAGCAGTCGATGAACATTTTGGCTTTCACCACACGCGTATCAGCGCCTTTGATTTCTATTTGCCGGATATACCCGTTTTCCTTTTGTGCGCTGCTAATATTATACTCATACAGCACAGGCACTTTGGCGCTACGGATGTATTGCTGGAAAATGTTTTCTGCCACGCCGGGCTCAAATATCCATTGCTCCAGCTGGCCGTAATGCTTCCCGATGCGGCGGTAGAAATCCCGCGATAACCCGGTAATTGCATATTTATTACCGATATCCGTATATCCCAGTCCCCCGGTAGTGAGGCCACCGAGGTGCTTATCAGGCGAAACCAGTATCACGGATTTATGTAATTGTTTGGCCGTATAGGCGGCAATCACGCCGGCGGAGGTACCTCCATATACACAGATATCCACTTCTACAGGCGGGGCGGCATATACCATTGGCCCTGCTGTTAACAGGCCACAAATGCCCAGCAGTCCCCATTTCAGGGAGGAAAAGATCTTGGTGCTTGTTTTCATACGCAGAACGACCATTTGGAAGGTCTTATGTAGTAAAGACGAAAAAAATAACGGGAGGAATTCGTGTGCGCAAAAATAAATTTCGTCAGTAGGAGTTATCAGGCGCGGCAAATTATTCGGTGTTAAGTATCTTTGTGCCCTTCAATGATTCGGCGTCACTGTAACAAATAACTAAAAGATTTTAATATGACAGCAACATCAGTATTGCTAGACGGGAAAGGTTTATCCAAAGAAATGGAAGCTGCTTTAAGTGTCAGGGTAGCGAAAGTGATTGACCAAACAGGCGTAGTACCGGTACTGGCAACCATCCTGGTAGGTAATGATCCTTCCTCCGAGGTATATGTAAAAATGAAAGGCAATGCCTGTGAGCGCGTAGGCATGAAATCCCTGCGGGTACATTTACCGGAAGAAACCACTACCGAGCAGTTGCTGGCTGAAATTGAGAAATTAAATAACGACGACCAGATTTGTGGTATCCTGTTACAGCACCCGGTTCCTCACCAGATCGATGAAAGGGCCTGTTTTGATAAAATCGCTATCCATAAGGATGTAGACGGCGTTACCTGCCTGGGATTTGGCCGTATGTCGATGAATGAACCTGCCTATGGCAGCGCTACCCCGGCTGGTATCATGGAGCTGTTGAAACATTATAAACTGCCTATCGCCGGCAAACATGCGGTGGTGGTAGGTCGTAGTCCTATTCTCGGTAAGCCCGTAGCAATGATGCTGCTGAACGAAAATGCTACCGTTACCATCTGCCATTCCAAAACCAACAACTTACCGGAACTGATTAAACAGGCCGATATCGTAGTAGGTGCTGTAGGCAGACCAGAATTTATCAAAGCAGAATGGATTAAAGATGGCGCTATTGTAGTAGATGCCGGTTATCATAAAGGTGGACTGGGCGATATCGAAATCAATAAAGTAAAAGATCGTGCCGCTGCTTATACCCCGGTACCTGGTGGCGTTGGCCCAATGACCATTGCTACCTTGATTGCGCAGACAGTGGCATCGGCTGAGAAGAGAATTATTGCTTAATAATATTAGAAGCTGAAAGCGTAAAGCAGAAATCAAAAAGCTATTGTAGCGAGTGATCATTGAGGATAATTAAATACCCGCTGATCACTCGCTACAATAGCTTTTTGATTTCTGCTTTACGCTTTCAGCCTTAATTCTTGTCGCTTATAGCCCGCTATATTGGCGTATTAACCCCCGTTCAAAATCAGGATATCCTTTTAAGTTTGCAGCAGATAAAACATGCTGCTATGAAAACAGCCCTCCTCCATGATATTGACCACACCGGCAACACCTTACTCCGTCTGCTGTCGTCTTTAAGTACCGAACAATTAAATACACTACCTTTTGAAGGCAGCTGGACAGCCGCACAGGTAGCAGAACATATCTGGAAAGCAGGCGACTGCAGCCTGCTCTATGGCCCTGCCCAACCTACTGATCGCATGCCGGATGAAAAGGTAGATGCCATCAAAGCCATGTTCCTGAACTTTGGCATTAAGATGCAATCACCTGAAATGATACGGCCGGGTAATGATCCTCTTACAAAAGATGAAGTACTCCAAAATATTCACCAGGCATGGGAAAAGCTGACGAATGCAGCAAATACACTCGACTTAAAAGACGAGTGCATGGCCTTTGAAGTGCCCGGATTTGGCCCGTTTACGCGGTATGAGTGGATTCAGTTTATTAATATTCATACACAGCGACATATACACCAGCTACAAAATATACAGTCGTACTTATTACGCGCCTGAAGAGCTGTTTAAACGGTTCTTCATTCTTTCTATTTGTCGCCGGTGACGCAGTATATGAACAATGGCATGTTCCATCAATTGCTCTATGTCGTACCATTGTCCCCAGTTCGTTAGTATTTTTTCCGACGAGTCCATGCGTTCCAGCTCATCGTCTTTTATGTCCTGAAAAACGACCGTCGTAAAACGAAAGGCATCTTGTATCGCGGCGAGGAACAACGTGATGGTGGTATGCAGTATTTTGTCCGGTTTCGTATAGTCGTGTCCTTTATGCCGGTGCACATAGCCAGCATAGGAATACATAGAGTTGGTGACATGTGCCAAAACGGTTTGAATAGAGCGGCAGTCCGGGTTCTGCGTAGCCGGATCTGCAATAGCTACCAATGTTGCATCTGGAATATCCGCTATGCAAACGATCAGCTCCCCTATCGCTCTTTCATATTCATCCAGTAAAGCGCCCACAGCGCCTTGTCTATATATTCTATACATGTTGTACGGTTTCTTTATCAGAACGGTACAAAACTAATTATTTAAAGTTAATCCCCAGTCCCACCTGCGCCTGCTGCGTTTTCCACTGGTAACGGTCGTCGATGTTATTTACATTCGACAGTCCATACACATACCGCGCATACACGTGTAAAATATCAAACGTAAAAGTGGCGCCGGCAGCCACTCCCAGGTCATTGCGTTTGAAGGCCGACTGGTTATAGGTGAGCAGGTTTTCATTCGCATAAAACAGGTAACTGTATTCCGGACCAGCATTAATGGTGATTTTCTTATTGATGTTATACCGCAACAGCACCGGCAATGTGATATAACTCAGTTTAATATTTTTATTGGCCTGGTCATTACTGTTGTGGATATAGCGGGAGCTGAAATCATCATCCCGTTTGGGTCCGGCCTGTGAAAACAGTAATTCCGGCTGTATTCCCCACTTCGTTGTAAAATCATAGGTTGCAAAAAAACCGATGTTGCCACCTGGTGTATAATTCGGTTTAATACCTTGCCCATCCAGCTTAAACATGTTCAGATCAGCTTTAAGGCCATAATGCCATTGCTGTGCGTTGGCCACCGCAACCATCGCGCATAGCATAGTAACAGCGAATAATCGTTTTTTCATAGTGATCAATTTGACGGTAAAGAAACGAATTGATCACATGGGTATTGCAGCCCTGTAGCGACTAATAGATGATCCTGCTGTTTTTCACTATCATGTACGGAAATTCCTCGGCCAATCAAACAGGATTAAAGGTGCAGATTTACTTTTTGCCCCGTTTTTGCCGCCTGGTAAATGCCATCGATGATCTTTAAATCCTTTAGCGCCTCTTCTCCGTTGACGGCTACAGTGGGTTGCTTACCTTCGAGCAGGATGCCTGCCATTTCTTCCATCTGCACCGTTTGGTGCGTTACATGTGGTTGTGTTAACTCGCCTTTATTAGTACGGCCTTTAATAGGTCCGTAACCGGTAGATGGCCATAACTCAGCGAAACCTTTCTCTCCGTTCAGGAAGAAGCGGTCCAGGTTATTCATATTGTAGGTGGACAAGCAGGAAGCCACCGCTCCGCCTGGAAAGCCCAGCTGGAACTGGATGGTTTCATCTACGCCAGGTTTAAATTTCACCGGGTCTGTTTTGGTTTCCTGAGCGGTTACCCATACCGGCTCTTCTCCTACCATATAACGGGCACCGTTCACCGCATAAATGCCGATGTCCATCATAGCGCCACCACAGGCCAATTGCTTATTCAGCCGCCACTGGGTTGGGTCGCCGATGCGGAACCCGCATTGTCCCTGGAAAAACATAATTTTCCCGAACTCCCCGTTATTTCTCATGCGTATAATCTCTAACGTTTTGGGTTCAAAATGCATCCGGTAGCCAACCAACAACTGTACCCCGGCTTTTTTGCAGGCGTCGATCATTTCCTGTGCTTCCTTGGCATTCACTGCCATGGGCTTCTCACAAATCACCTGCTTACCGGCAGCGGCTATACGTATTACCTGGTCGTGGTGCAGCGCATTAGGCGTAGTAATATATACCGCATCAATGTCGGGGTTGTTTTTAACCTGGTCGAAGTTGTCGTAGTTATAACAGTTCTTTTCAGGGATACCGAAGCGGCCCTGCCAGTCTTTTATTTTAGCTGGCGTACCGCTGATCACCCCGGTGAGTTTGGCTTTTACACAAGCTTTCATGGCTTCAGCCACCCGGTTGCCATAGCTACCCAATCCCATAATGGCTACTTTTAACACGGGGCCATCATAGTGGTTTACACGGGCAGCCCAACCGGCCAGCGGCATCAACGGCATTACCAAAGCCGAAGCGGCAATTTTTTGCAGGAAATCGCGACGTGAATTCATAACGGGAATATTTTTGGGTTTCAGATAGGGAATAATAATACAAAAAAAACGCAATTTATTCATGCGCGGAGACAGCTATAACGGCAGGGGTATACGAAAAAAAGACGCCACACCGCAATGCGCAGTGTGGCGTCTTCAAAAAAGTTTTTATCGTTATTCCTTTACATCATACAGGATCACAAATTCTACTCTCCTGTTCTTTGCCTTACCGGCTTCTGTATCATTAGGAGCAATAGGATCGCGGTCAGACAGGCCCCACGTAAACATCCGTTCGTTGCTCACATTAAAACTGTTCAACAATTGTTTAGCGCCTGCGGCACGTCTTTCTGATAAATCACGATTATAACTGGCGGCGCCGGTATTATCCGTATGACCAGTGATCAGGATCTTTGTTTTATTATACTTGTTCAGCACTTCTGCAAAATGACTAAAAGTAGGCTTTACACTTTCATTCACCTGGTCAGAGGCCGTAGCAAAAAGTACGTTATTAGGAAAAATCACTTTAAGGCTGTCTTTGATAATGCTTACTTCCGCTTCATTCAACACATTCTTCAGCTCTTTATACTGCTTGTTCATATATACCTGCGGGCTGCTGCTTTTCTTTGAAGTGGCGCAGGAAGCCATTAAAACAACGGCCATCAGGGCCAGCAAACAATAGCGTGAGGTCAATAACATTCTTTTCATGATCAGACGTATTAGGGCACAAAGGTATGTAAAATAGCCATTATCAAGCTGTTGCGGGGAAAATCTAATGATATTAATAAAACAAAATATGTATTAATACTATCAGAAGAAGAGTTGTCATGTCTACTCTTCTTCTATTTCTACGTCCTGCTCATCCAAATAATTAGATCTGATAGTTTTCCGAAACAGCAGTATAAATACAACTATGCTGACAATAAAATTATATACGCCATTCAGTTGATTTGAGGTAATAGACACGTACGCACAAAACTCAGCTATGGCAACCGCCATATTTAAAGCAACAAATACCCCGATATCCTCTGCTGTAAAGGAAAAATAAACAATGACAGAAAATAACAGCGTATATACGATCGGTAAAAAAGCAAGAAGCAATACAGTAAGTGCCAAATCGTTAATGCTGATCCTGGAAAAATCAAGCGGGAAATAGTTTTCCATATTCAGTAACATCACAAGGATATAAAATGCCAGGTACTTGACGCCGATAAACCGCAATACTTCTGCGAAGCTGATATCGGGGATACTACTATCTTTCATATAACAAAGGGATAATAATGATGGTTAACATGTCGGGGGTAATTTATCTACCCAAAGGTACCTGTTATTCATACATCTTTATTTTTTATTACCTAAAAAAACCGGAAAATATCCTTTCTTTGAGCCTTATCTTTGTAAACAGCAACAGCAGGTAACTTACCTTTATCACTGCTGAATTTAATGGTGAACAATACATGAAAAAACTACTGCTATTTGTTTTTTTAGCATTTTCCGGTGCCATCACGTTTGCACAAACAGCGTCAGAAAAATCCAAAGTTTTCTGGCGGGAAAGCTTTACTTCCAGTACACTTCCAGAGGGATGGAAAAATGTGGATTCCAGCAAACGGGATCTGAACTGGATCGTTACAGATCAGCCCTATCCCGGCTCCTATCAATACCAGCAACAGGCGCCGCCTATTGCTTCCCGCAGCCGGGGCTATCACCTGCAGTTTCAGGCGGGCTACCTGGTGGATGAAGACCAGCCCTCCTGGGTGAAAAAGAAAGTGTATCCAGATACATGGATACAAACCGGCGCTATCGATTGCGCCAACAAATCGTCTGTGATATTGCGTTTTCAGCATACCTTCCGGTACAACAGCGAATTTGCTGCCCCCGGAGCCGCGCTGTTGGTGGGCGTTAGCACCGATGGCATCAAATGGACCGACTATAACGTCATGAACAATATGCCCGCGGCCAATGATATGTTTATTCCAATCAACCAGGAACTCAATATCACGGCAGTAGCGGCGCATCAGCCACATATTTATATCCGCTTTTACTGGAAAGGATTTTATAGCTGGTATTGGATGATAGATGATATTGAACTGGCAGAAGCTTATAGGAAAGACCTGGCAGTTACCCGCCTGACTTCCCACCAGGAACAAAAGAATACTTTCACCAACGCCGATGTACTGGCGGTTACCGTCAAAAATACCGGTATAGAAACTTTGAAAGCCGGCTTTACGGTAAATTGTAAAATAGATCAGCATAGAGAGATCAGTACCGCCGTACCTGCCAGCAAAAAAGGACTGGCGCCAGGACAGGAATTAACCGTGAAATTTCCTGCCACTGATTTAACAGATCGCACCATGCATGCCCTCAGCTTTGTGCTCCAATACCCCGGCGATGAAAACACCGCTAATGATAGCCTGCGTGCACGCGTGAATGCCAAAGAATCACATATCGGCAACCTCACGGAGTTTAAAGGCGCGGGACATGAATTTGACATCAAAGCCGGCCTGTCTGCCTTTAAACTGATTTTTTACAGCGATGATATCTTCCGTATCTGGATGGCGCCGGATGGTGATTTCACCAATCCTGCCGGCAATGACATCGTGGTAGATGATACACCGGGTAAATCGACTGTAACGGCAACGGATAAAGGAAATTACTACCAGGTAAAAAGTAAATCCTGCGTAGTACGTGTATACAAACAACCGCTGCGCTTTGCCATGTACGACGAAAGCGATACCCGCGTGATCTGGGAAGAAGCGGCACCATTATCGTTCGGCGCCAGCACTACCCAAACCATGCATCGCCAGCCCAACGAATACTTCTATGGCGGCGGTATGCAGAATGGCTATTTCTCTCACCGTGGCCAGGAAATATTAATCGAAAAAGGCAATGGCTGGGATAATGGCGGACGACCCAACCCGGCACCGTTTTATATGTCAACCGCCGGTTATGGCGCCTTCAGAAATACGTTCGATGTGGGCCGCTACTCTTTCAAAGAAGAGCTGGAATTTGCACATAATGAAAATCGTTTCGACTGCTTCTACTTCTACGGTCCTTCTTTAAAACAAATCCTCAACGGCTATACGCAGATCACCGGCCGTCCTTTCTTAATGCCGCGCTGGGCGCTGAGCTTAGGCGATGCCAACTGCTACAATCGCGGTGGCACCGGTACGGATTCCAAAGCCTATAAAGGTACCGGCACCACCGGTACTACACCGGACGTGATTCAACTGGTGGCAGACAAATACGTTGAAAACGATATGCCCCGCGGATGGATATTGCCCAACGATGGTTACGGTTGCGGCTACACGAAATTGGATTCCACCATCATGGAATTACACAAACGTGGCTTCTACACCGGGTTATGGACAGAAAACGGCGTCGATAAAATTGCCAGAGAAGTAGGCACTTATGGCTCCCGCCTGGCTAAACTGGATGTTGCCTGGGTAGGCCCGGGATATAAGTTTGCACTGGATGGCTGTAAAGCTGCCTATGAAGGCATTGAAAACAACAGCAATGCCCGTGGCTACATCTGGAGCGTAATGGGTTGGGCCGGTACACAACGGTATTCCACAGTTTGGTCAGGTGATCAGTCCGGCAACTGGGAGTACATCCGCTTCCACATCCCTACCATTATTGGCGCAGGCCTTTCCGCGCAAAATGCCGCCACCGGCGACGTGGATGGCATCTTCCGCGGAAGTGATTCTACCTATGTGCGCGACCTGCAATGGAAATGTTTCACACCGGTATTTATGGTCATGAGTGGCTGGGCGAAGAAAAATAAACAGCCTTATTTACAGGGACCGGAAAATACAGCTACCAACCGCAAATACCTGCAACTGAAAATGCGGATGACGCCTTACATGTATACCCTCTGTGCAGAAGCACATGCTACCGGCGTACCTGCTTCCAGGGCCATGGTATTAGAATTTCCGGAAGATGCGGTATGCAAGGGTACCCAAACGGAATACCAGTTCATGAACGGGCCTTCCCTGCTGGTGGCACCCGTCTACAAAAGCGAAGGAAAAAGAGACAGCATCTATCTGCCAGCCGGCACCTGGTACGACTACTGGGATGGCACCGCCTACAGCGGTCCTACTGTGATCAATAACTACAACGCCCCGCTGGATAAACTGCCGCTGCTGGTAAAACAGGGTGCCATCATCCCCATGTATCCACTCATGAACTTCGACGGTGAAAAGAAAACAGATACGCTGACACTGGATATTTATCCTGCAGGCAAATCTTCTTTTGATCTATATGAAGATGATGGACTGACACGGGCTTACAAAACCGGCGCTTTTGCCCGCACCCTGCTGGAAGTAGATGCTACCAAAGGTGTACAGGTAAAAATCAACGCAGCCAGAGGCTCATTTGATGGCATGCATGCAAAAAGAATTTACCTGCTGGATATTCATCAACCGGCAAAACCTAAAAAAGTAACCGTGAATGGACAATCCCTAAAAATATTTACCGATCAGCAGTCGTTCAACAAAGCCCCCACCGGCTGCTATTACAACGCTACTGAGAAAAAAGGTATCCTGCATATCAAAACCAGTTGGCTTAGCACGACTGCTGCGCAGGAATTACGAATTACGAATTAGGAATTACGGATTTGTGGGTAGATAGTAGCGAAATAATTTCGCTCTATCTACCCACAAATCATAATTCTCAATTATATTTATCCCCGTCAATCTACCCTAAAATCGTAATTCGTAATTCGTAATTCGTAATTCGTAATTCTTTATGAAAGGTCTTATCCTGTCGTTGGGCGCGCCTAATGACGCGGCCGGCAATCTCAGCATCATTGCACAAAACAGGCTCGATGCAGTGCTGCAAATTCACCATTACAACCCCGCATTCCTGGTTGCCTGCACCGGTGGCAAAGGGGCACATTTCAATGAAACAGATCATCCCCACTATTATTATTCTCATCGTTACCTACTGGCACATGGTATTCCGGAAGCGGCGCTTACCACCCCTGTTGATTCTGTTAATACCGTGGATGACTTTGTACAGGCCAAAGCGCTGATCTATAACCTGGCGCCGGATGTCCTCTGGGTGGTGACCTCTGATTTTCATGTAGCAAGGGCTACACTCATCCAGGCACAACAAATAAACTATCCGCATACTATTTTTTGGGGAGCGCCTACTACCCTTCCTGTAGAAGAACTGCGGGCATTACAGGCTCATGAACAAAAAGCAATTGCCCGATTACAGGCGGGGTAACCCGAAAGAATAAATGACTATCTTGTAATCCTATGAATACCATTCCACTGACACAAAGCATACTTGGCTTACTGGCAGGCATTGGCCTCATTGTATTGCTCACCGCTCGCTTCAGGATACATGCTTTCTTCGCGTTGCTATTGGCCAGCATTCTCACCGGTTGCATATTGGCGTTGCCCGTCACGGAAATTATTGATAGCATTAAAACAGGCATTGGTAAAATCCTTGGTTCATTAGGATTACTGATTATACTTGGCACTACGCTGGGATTAATACTGGAGCATAGCGGCAGTACTACGGTGCTGGCCAAGGCTGTATTACGTATCACCGGTACCCAGCGCGCAGCCATGGCCATGAATATCATCGGCTACCTGGTAGGCATGCCCATCTTCTGTGATTCGGGATTTATTGTATTAAGTGGATTAAATAAAGCGCTGGCAAAACGTTCCGGTATTCCCATGATAGTAATGGCCTCTTCCCTGGCAACCGGGCTGTACGCCGTACACTGCCTCATGCCGCCACATCCGGGCATTACCGCCGCTACAGGCACGCTACAGGCGGAAACAGGGAAAGTGATGCTATATGGATTATTGATTGCTATTCCCGCATCTATCAGTGGTTACCTCTGGTCAGGATTTGCCGGTCGCCGGATAGGCGTTGGCGTTAGCCCGGAAGATACGGCGATAGCTGATACCCGGGAAGGCCCGTCGATATGGATGTCAGTGCTGCCGGTAGTATTACCTGTTTTACTCATTGCCATCCGTTCACTCAGCGGCCTTGAAGTGAGTCACCCGTCCCGCTTCCTGCAACTCATGGCTATTTTAGGCATCCCGGAAGTAGCATTGAGCACCGGCATCCTGCTGGCGCTCACCCAACTAAAAAGTAATATGGGAAAAATATTGGCGGAAGGAGTCGAAAAAGCTGCGGGCATCCTGGTTATTATCGGTGGTGGTGGGGCCTTTGGAGCCATCCTCGCCAAAGCAGATATTGGTAGTCATATTGCACAAAACCAATCCATTGCCGCCCTGGGGTTGTTGTTGCCTTTCCTCGTCACTGCTTTATTGAAAACGGCCCAGGGTTCTTCTACCGTAGCGGTGATTGCTGCTGCGGCCATTATGCAACCGCTGTTGCCGCTCATGGGGCTGGATACCGCCAATGGACGCATTCTTTGCGTATTGGCTATGGGCGCCGGTTCTATGATGATATCACATACCAATGATGCCTATTTTTGGGTGATATCGAAATTCTCCGGGCTGGAGATCAAGGACATGCTGCGGGTATATAGTACCGGAACGATTGTAATGGCGGTGGTAGCTATTGCCGGCGTGTATACATTGTCGTTATTACTTTAACGCCTGATCCAAATCATTCAATATATCCACAACATCCTCCAGTCCTACGCTCATCCGGATCAATCCATCTGAAATGCCTGCTTTTTCCCGGTCTTCTTTCTTCATGCCGGAATGCGTCATAGACGCCGGATGAGAGATCAGCGTATCTGTCGCACCAACAGACACTGCGCGTAAACACATTTGCAGGCGGTCAATAAATCGTACGGCTGCCTCGAAACCATTTTTCAGTTCAAAGCTCATCACGGCACCGGGATGGCGCATCTGCCGGGCAGATAGTTCATAGTCCGGATGTGAAGGCAGACCGTTGAAATTCACGATGGCCACAGCGGGGTGTGCCTCCAGGAATTCCGCTACTGCCATGGCATTGCTGCAATGTTGCTTCATGCGCAACTCCAGCGTTTTGATACCCTGGATCAGCAGGAAGGTATCAAACGGATTGGCAGTGCCTCCTAACAGCTTTGCCGTTTTATTGATTTTCTGCATCGCGGCCAGGTCCTTACCTAGCAGCACACCGCCGATGGCGCTGCCGTGTCCGTTCAGGAATTTGGTGGTGGAGTGGAAAACAAAATCAGCGCCATAACGGAAAGGCTGTTGCAGGTAAGGTGTGGCAAATGTGTTGTCTACACTTACTTTTACACCATGCGTGTGAGCAATCCCGCAGATGCCGGCAATATCCACACAACGCATAGAAGGATTGGCAGGCGATTCAATATGAATCATCCGGATATCGGGGCGGGTTTGCAGGAGCTGTTCTACCTGTGACAAATCATGCAAATCAGCGATCAACGCTTTTACGCCGAATTTCGGGAGGAAGTCAAATAAAAATTCATGGGTACCGCCGTAAAGCGAGTAATGCGTAAGCACTGTATCTCCGGAGGCAATATTAGCGAGGAACATGGTAGCCATGGCTCCCTGGCCACTGGCATGGAGGATAGCTTTTAACGTCAAAGGACTTCCATCTTCCCGTACAATACCAAAAGATTCCAGGGCCGCAATCAGCTGCTCTGCCACTGTTACCGTGGGATTACCAAAACGGGAATAAATATATCCAGGTGCTGCACCGGAAAAGCGGTCCATGCCCTGTTGGGCATTATCGAATGTAAATGTTGAAGTAGCGTATATGGGCGCCAGGTGAGCATTCTCGCCCATCCCGGCCTGCGCAGCATGAATGGCTGCTGATGCCATTGTGCTAAATGGTGTATGATTTTCCATGTTGTAAATTAATCGCTTCCCCTCTTCATATCCAATAAAAAATGATCAATGGAAAGAAAGCGCTTGCTGGAAAAGAGGAAATGATATAATATTGATGAGATAAAATACAGCACAGACATTGAGTTTAACAGGCGACAGGCTTCTTTTTTTTCAAATTGCAGATGGAGATGAAACAGCCTTCCGTTCCTTGTATCATCGCTACAATGCCGTATTACTCGGATCTGTAAAAAAGCTCCTGAAATCAGATACCGCCGCGGAAGAAGTGCTCCAGGAAGTATTCCTGAAGGTTTGGCTGGTGCGGCATACCCTGCGGGAAATTGAAAATCCCGGTGGCTGGCTGTATACACTGGCCTCCAACTATTCCCTCTCCGCCCTTCGCAAACATGCCAGGGAAAAAAGCCGGCAGGATAATATCGAAGAAGTAGCGGATCATGAAGATGCTTCCGCCGGCATCTATGCCAGAGAACTACAGGCCCTGATCAAAGATGCCGTAGAAAAATTACCCGCTTCCCGCCGGGAAGTTTTTATGATGAATACCCAGGAAGGCAAATCCCGCAAGGAAATAGCCGATGCCCTGGCCATATCTGAAAATACTGTAAAAAACCAGCTGGTCACCGCCCGCAAATTTATCCGCGAATACCTGGAAAAACAAACAGGAACGCGACTTCCTATCCTGCTGATTATACTCCTATCCAGATTTTTTTAATTTTTTTTTAAGACGCATAGTACACTTGTTGTTTCGGGGCGTCTATGAGCAAAGAAAGGGACTGTATCGTGGAAGCAAAAGAGTATTACCGGTTTTTATTGCATCGTTATTATAACGGTACCGCCACCGCTGCGGAAGAAGAAGAATTGTTTGCTGCACTGCGCACAAACGGTGATGAAGACGCATGGACCACTCTCATCGGTGAACTTCATGCCTCCGCATTACCTGATCCGGCCTACAATCCGGCGCAGTATGAAGATGCCATCCAGGCCATTCTTCAACCTGCCGCACCCGTGCGGAAAATCAGGTCGTACCGCTGGTACTATGCTGCTGCCGCCGTATTACTGCTAATCGCCGTAGGCGGTTACTGGCTGCAACGCCCTGCTACCAAAGCTCCCGCGACTGCCATGGCCACTAATGCCCACGACATAAAACCCGGTAAAAACGGCGCTGTACTCACGCTCGGCGATGGCAGCCAGGTAGTGCTGGACAGTTTAAATAATGGCGTGATCAGCACACAGCAAGGCACCAGGTTAGTGCTGCAGAACGGGCAGCTAAGCTATGATGCCACCAGCGCAGGCACCGTCAACTATAATACAATGACCACACCACGTGGCCGCAAGTTCCAACTGCTGCTGCCCGATGGGACCCATGTATGGATGAATGCTGCCAGCTCCCTCACCTTCCCTACTGCCTTCACCGGCCCAACCAGGAGCGTAACGCTTTCGGGAGAAGCCTACTTCGAAGTAGCCGCTCAACCCAATGCACCGTTCATCGTAAAAATGAATAATGAAACAAGCGTAGAAGTACTCGGCACACATTTTAATATCAGCGCTTACCCTGATGAGGCCCACCTCAGCACTACCCTGCTGGAAGGCGCCGTACAGGTAAAAGCACAGCAACAAACCAGGCGGCTGCAACCCGGGCAGCAACTGGATATCAACGCAACCACCGGCATAGCTACCCTCAACAAACAGGTAGATACCCTCGCCGTCATCGCCTGGAAAAATGGGATCCTGAATTTCCAGGATAAAAAACTGACCACCGTCATCAGCATCATTGCCAGGTGGTATGATATTGAAGTAGTATATGAAACAACACCTCCGGATATCACCTTTGTGGGAGAAATCAACAGCGATGTAACACTCGCCACCGTACTCAATTTCCTGCGGGAATCAGGCATGCACTTCCGGCTGGAGGGTAGAAAATTAATTATCAAAGATTAAAATAAATCTAACAACCAAACAACAACATGTTATAGGAAAACAGTGAACTAATGTTCCACCAGCAACGCCAGTATACCTGTAATAAAAAAGCCGAAGGTGTTTCGACCACCTCCGGCTAAAAGATTCCAGCTATGCAAAGCAGTTGAATATTCCGGACAACTATTATTTACAAGCCAAATCAATGCAAAGCTATGCAAAAAATTGCTCTTTGTAACCAGGCCCGCTATGTACCTACACGAACAAAAGTACTGGCCAGGCACTGGTTTTCAACCAAAACGCTGTTAGTCATGAAACTGACGTTTCTATTACTTACTACCGCACTGTTACAAGTACATGCCGCCGGGTACGGACAACTCCTTACCTGGTCCGGCAAAAATGTACCGGTAGAAAAAATCTTCCCCGTTATCCGGGTACAATCCGGCTACACCGTAGTAGCCAGCAGAGAAGTATTGGAAAAAGCCAATCCTGTTACCATGAAAGTGGAAAACGCTCCTATACAGGCTTTCCTCGACCTCATGCTGAAAGGGCAACCACTGAAATATGAAATCGTGAACAAATCGATTTTCATTTCTCCCAAAACTGCAGGTAACAACAACGACAACATGGTGGCCGCACCACCCATAGATGTGAGAGGAAAAGTCTTGGATGAAGCCGGCGCTCCACTGCCGGGCGTATCGGTAAGAGTAAAAGGTACCTCCCAGGGCGCCAGCACCAGCACTGATGGTACTTACTCCCTGCACATCACCGGCGAAGGCCCGCAGGTACTGGTATTCTCCTACCTCGGCATGACAACGCAGGAAGTCACCGTTACCGGCAGCGCTACTTTCAACGTCGTGATGAAAGCCTCCGTGGAACAACAAACAGAAGTAGTGGTAGTGGGTTATGGTACGCAGAAAAGAAGTGACGTTACCGGCGCTATCGCCTCCGTACCTAAAGAACGCCTGCAGAACCTTCCTGTTACCAACGTTTTGCAATCGATTCAAGGAACTACTCCGGGCGTTAATATTGTAAGTAACAGTAGTAAGCCAGGCAGCTCTCCCGCCTTTTATTTACGCGGTCTTAAATCCATCAATGCCAGCAATGCACCATTAATTGTATTGGATGGTATCCCTTTCGCCGGTTCGTACAATGATATCAATCCAAATGATATCGCCTCCATCGACCTGCTGAAAGATGTATCTGCTTCCGCCATCTATGGCGCCAGGGGCGCGAATGGCGTGATCATGATCACCACTAAAAAAGGAAAAACAGGTAAACCCGTTATCTCCTACAATGGCTACGCCGGACCGGAATACCAGAGCAATACCGTAAAGCAAATGAACGGGGAACAATACCGCACCAAAAATCACTGGTACAATATCCAGGCCGGACGCCCCGATGCACCCGATTTACCTTACCTGACTGAACAACAAAATTTTGCCGCCGGAAAACCAGAAGTAGACTGGCTCAAAGAAATCGCACAACAGGGATACATTCATAGCCATGAACTCAGCATCTCCGGTGGCACCGACAATGTGAAATACTATCTCTCCGGTACTTATCTGAAAGAAGAAGGTACTATCAAAGGGTTTCAGTATAACCGCGCCAGCATCCGCGCCAACATTGATGCAAATGTGACACCGTGGATGAAAACAGGCGTGAACATGTTCTTCGTAAACAACAACCAGGACGGTGGTAAAGCCACCCTGTTTGATGCCAACGCACTAAGTCCTTATGGCAGCCTTTACAATGCGGCGGGCGACTATGAAGTATATCCCATTGCACCACAAACACTGTATCAGAGTCCACTCATCAACCTGTATAATCCCGGGCTGGATCGTGGTAAAAATATGACCAGCAGCGGTTATGCAGAAATAGCGCCGCCCTTCCTGAAAGGACTGAAATACCGGGTGAATGCTTCTTACTCTTTCCGTCCTAACCGCACCAGCGACTACTCCGGTCGTAAAATGGGCGATATGCAGGGAACAGCGAAAGTGTATAACGAAGAAAATAAACAGTGGATTGTAGAAAATCTCCTGACCTATAACCTGCGCGTAAAAAAACACCAGGTAGATTTCACCGCATTATACAGCGCACAACAAGACGAACAATTCACCTCACAACTGGATGCCAATACTTTTGTGAATGATAACCTCGACTTCAACAACCTGAAAGCTGCACAGGTGCAGAAAACCACTACGTCTTATACCGGCAGCGCCCTGGTATCACAGATGTTCCGCGCCAATTATAACTACGACAGCCGCTACCTCTTCACCGCTACCATCCGCCGCGATGGCTACTCCGGGTTTGGCGCCAACAACAAATATGGCGTGTTCCCTTCTGTTGCTGCCGGCTGGAATATCCAACAGGAAAAATTTATGGCAGCCATACCTACCATCTCTCAACTGAAACTGAGAGCGTCTTATGGTAAATCCGGCAACCAGGCAGTAGGAGCGTATCGTACGTTAACAAGGCTCAACACTGCTAATTACGTATATGATGGCGTAACCTCCATAGGCCTTGTTCCCAACACATTAGGCAATCCTAACCTGAAGTGGGAAACTACCGCCGGGTTAAACGTGGGTATCGACTTCGCCATTCTGCATGATCGTCTCAGTGGTAGTATTGAAGGCTATAGCACCCGCACCAGCGACCTGCTCCTCAGCAGAAAAATTCCTGCTATCAATGGCTATTCTTCTGTGTATGATAACATCGGGGAAACCGCGAACAAAGGACTGGAAATATTACTGAACAGCCGCAATATCCAGTCAGATAATTTCTCCTGGCAAACCTCCTTCAACATCTCCTTTAATAAAAATAAAGTAGTGGCCCTGTATGGTGATAATAAAGACGATATCGGCAACAACCTGTTTATTGGTAAACCAATGCTCGGTATCTACGATTATACCATGGCCGGTATCTGGCAGGTAGGCGAAGATTCAAAAATAGATCCGGGCGCAAAACCGGGTTACATCAAGTTTAAAGACCTGGATAACAACGGGAAAATAGATGCGGCCGACCGTTCTTATCTCGGTACACAATTACCAAAATATGTGGCCGGTTTAACGAATACTTTCCGCTATCAAAACTTTACGTTGAACATCTTTATACAGGATGTACATGGTGCTTTACGTCCAAACAACATCCTCGACAACAGAGACCAGGCCGGCATTATTAACCTGCCTGCAGAAATTCCTTACTGGACTTCCGACAACAAAATCAACACCAACCCGGCGTTGTTCTATACCAATCCTAAAGGATACAAATATGCACAGGATGCATCTTTCGCACGCCTGAAAGATGTGACACTCAGTTATAATTTTGATAAACACACTTTACAGCGGTATAAAATTTCGAACCTGCAGGTATATATCAGCGGCCGTAACCTCGCCACCTTTACCAAGTGGCAGGGCTATGATCCGGAAACGGCTCCTTCTACACTGGCGACTTCCGGTACTACCAAAGACCTGCGCCTGGCGAACGGGCAAGGACCTGACCAGCAGAGTTCCAATTTTTATCCGCTTAACACCACCATTATCCTGGGGGTAAATATCAGTTTATAACCTAAAAAGATATGACGATGAAAAAGAGTCTATATATATGCGGAATGCTGGCGGCAGGTGTGTTCATCACTTCGCTGTCATCCTGCAGCAAAAGCTTTCTCAACGAACAACTGAAGTCGGACTATGCACCGGCCAACACCCTGGTAGATCCACTCGGCTTCGAGGCCGCCAGCACTGGTCTTTTAAGCAATGTACGCAACGACTACGGAGATGTACAGGGACTACTGGCTACCTTTTACGTTGGCACCGATATGGCCATTACCGGGCAACCCAACACCGTGCAGGCGCCTTACGAAAACTACCAGAACCTCAATTCACAAACCGGCTCCTTAGTAAGCATCTGGAACTATGGATATAAGGTGATCAATACCGCCAATGTGATCATCGATGCGGCAAAAAATCCTGCCGCCACGCTCACACAGGCGCAGCGGGATTTTTATACGGCAGAAGCCTGCTTCTTCCGTGCCTATGCCTATAATCACCTCTCCATCCTGTTTGGTGGCGTACCGTTGATTACAGCGCCGGTATCCGTACCACGCACGGATTACACGCGGGCTACAGAAGAAGCAGTAGTCCAGCAGATCATCACTGACCTGACCTTTGCTGAAGCCCATCTCCCCGATCCGGCAGGCGTGACCAAACAAGGCCGTATCAATAAATTTGCCGCCACGCAACTGTTGGCCGAAGCTTATCTCCGCGCCAACAAACCAGCGGATGCAGAAGCTGCTGCCAAACGGGTGATCGACAGTAAATTCTTCACCCTGATCACCAACCGCTATGGCGTAAAGGCCTCCCAGCCCGGCGATCCGTTTGCCGACATGTTTACCTACGGCAATATGCGCCGCAGCCAGGGTAATACGGAAGCGATCTGGGTGCTGGAACAAAACTACAATGTCACCGGTGGCGGCTCTACCTTTGATCAGCGTCGCCGCGAATGGGGACCATTCTATGTAAACGTTTCCGGCATGAAGGTGTGCGACTCCCTCGGCGGCCGTGGCATCGGCAGAATCCGCCCCACCAACTGGTGGACATATCAACTGTACGAACAAAATGATATGCGTAACTCTTCGTACAATATCCGTCGCAATTACTACTATAATGACCCGGCTTCTCCTAAATACGGTCAACCGGTAGTGGTAAGCGGCTTTGATACTATACAGAATATTTACGCACACACCACCAAATGGTACGAATTTCAGCCACAGGATATCCAGGGTGCACAATCGTACAAAGACCGTATACAAATGCGCCTCGGTGAAACCTATCTCCTGATGGCAGAAGCACAGCTTATGCAGGGCCGTCCCGGCGATGCAGCCACCAGTATCAATGTGATCCGTAGCCGCGCCAAAGCTACTCCTGTACTGGCCGCCGACGTGACCATGGATTATATTCTCGATGAAAGAGCCAGGGAACTCACCGCGGAAGAACTGCGCCGCCTCACGTTGATCCGTACACGAAAACTGGTAGAACGCGTGAAAAAATACAACCCGAAAGTAGCGCCTACCATTAGCGACTTCAACATACATTTGCCTATTCCTCAATCGGAAATAGATGTGAACAAAGACGCCGTACTGCAACAGAACGACGGATACGGTAAATAATCAGCGCTGAACAATGAATAAATATATCACTCTCACATTCCTTTCTGTACTCCTGTTTTTACAGGGGTACGGACAGGAAGGAAGACAAGTCATCGCCTTCAACGATGGATGGACGTTCAGAAAAGGTACGCTCACCGCACCTGCTAATGCCACAGATACGGCCTGGACAAATGTGACAATACCGCATACCTGGAACAACAAAGACATGCAGGAAGGAAAAAATTTCTATGCCGGCGATGGCTGTTACAAAAAAGTATTTACCGTAGCCACTGCACTGAAAGGAAAGAGATTATTTCTTCGCTTCGATGGCGTAGGCTCCGTAGCGACCCTCTATGTGAACAATCGCTTAATCGGCGAGCACAAAGGCTCTTATGCCGCCTTCTGCTTTGAAATTACACACTCTGTGAAGTATGGGGAAGCCAACACAATTGTGCTCAAAGCCAACAACCAGGCAAGAGAAGATGTGCTGCCCGTCAACAATTTTCTCTTCGGCATTTTCGGCGGTATTTATCGGCCGGTAAACCTGCTGGTTACAAATGATATCAATATCACCACTACCGACTACGCCTCCCCCGGGCTGGCCATCACCCAGGATAATGTCAGCGACAAAAGTGCCGATATTCACGTAGTGGCCAAAATTGAAAACAAGCAACCACATCATACTAACGTACAGGTACAAACGGAAATTAAAGACCGGCAAGGAAAGCGTGTAGCTGTTACCGTTAAAGACGTAACGCTCAGTCCACAAGGTATCAACATCATCCGGCAGGACTTACCGGTAGCCCGCCCACACCGCTGGAACGGCGTAAAGGATCCGTATTTGTATTCCCTCACCACAACCGTGATATCCAAAGGACAAACACTGGATGCGGTAACGCAGCCACTGGGCATTCGCCGGTTTGAAGTGATCCCTGGCAAAGGTTTCTTCCTGAACGGACAACCTTATGCCATGCACGGCGTTACCCGTCACCAGGAATGGCAGGACTGCGGCAATGCGCTCACAAATGAACAACACAAAACAGACCTGGACCTGATCCGCGAAATAGGTGCCACCACCATCCGGTTTGCCCACTACCAGCAATCAGCATACCTCTATTCCCAATGTGATACCATGGGTTTTGTGATCTGGGCAGAGATACCTTTTGTGAACAACTTCTCCGGAAAAGAAAGTGAAAATGCCCGGCAGCAACTCACAGAGCTGATCCGGCAAAACCGCAACCACCCTGCTATTTACGTATGGGGCATGCACAATGAAGTTTATTCCAAAACACCAGACGAACATGTAGCCGTATTAACCCGGCAACTGAATGACCTGGCGAAAACAGAAGACCCCGACCGTTATACCGTGGCTGTTAGTGGTTATGGAGAGATGAACCGCCCGGCAAACCTGGCGGCCGATATACAAGGCATGAACCGCTACTTCGGCTGGTATGAAGGTAAAATAGATGATATCGAACCCTGGGTAAACGCACTGGAGAGGAACTATCCCGACTATAAACTGATGCTGACCGAATACGGTGCAGATGGCAATATCAATCAACATACCGATAGCCTCAGCACCAACTTCGATCCCGTAAGTGGGCAGTTCTTCCCGGAAACCTATCAAACCGCCACACACGTGAAACAGTGGTCGGTAATAGAAAAACACCCTTATATTGCCGCTTCCTATTTATGGAATATGTTTGAATTTGCCGTGCCCATGTGGAACCGTGGTGGCGTTAATGCCCGGAACCTGAAAGGGTTGATCACCTACGACCGCCAGCAAAAAAAGGACGCTTTCTACTGGTATAAAGCCAACTGGAACCCGGCACCCATGATCTACATTGCGGAACGCCGCAATAATACCCACCGCCCGGCAACTGTAAACGTGGAAGTATTCAGCAACCTGGAGAACATCACGCTGACGGTTAACGGCAACAAGCCTGTAACCGGCCACCATGGCGCCAATAAACGGGACTTTATTTTTGACAACATCTCCCTGCAAACAGGTGTTAATACCCTGCAGGCATCGGGCATTCATAACGGTAAAGCATATACCGACACCATTACCTGGACGCATTAACTGATCAACATGAAGAAACTTTGTATGGCTGCTGCCAGCGCATTGCTGTTGTTACAATTACAGGGACAGGCACAAACCACTGCTCCCGCAAAAGACACCATTCCATTGGTGCATGGCGCGCATCGCACCGGTAACAGAACAGATCCTGATATGGCGCGCTGGCGGTCGCTCCGCCTCGGGCAGTTTATTCACTGGGGCCTCTACGCTATCCCCGGCGGCGAATGGAATGGAAAAACCTATAACGGCGCAGCAGAATGGATCCGCTCCTGGAAAGAAATGCCACAAGCGGATTATGATAACCTGTATAAACAGTTTAACCCGGTCAACTACCATCCCGAACAATGGGCGCAGCAAGCGAAAGACATGGGGGCCGGTTACATGATCATCACCACCAAACATCATGATGGCTTCTGCTTATGGCCCAGTAAGTATACCCGCTACACGGTAGCCGCATCGCCCTGGAAAAAAGATATCATTGGCCCCATGGTGGATGCGTATAATAAACAGGGCATCGATGTATATCTTTACTTTTCTATCATCGACTGGAATCATCCGGACTGGCGTACTTCGCTGAAAACGCCGGCAGACAGCGCAGCTTACAATCGCTTTAAGGTTTTTGTAAAGCACCAGTTACAGGAGTTATTAGTAAGATATCCAACAATTAAAGGCTTCTGGTTCGACGGTACCTGGGACAATTCCTGGAAGAACGACGGCGCTTTCTCTGATGAGCTGGAACAATACCTGCAAAAAATTCATCCCGGGTTGATTATCGGCAGCCGCTTACGCGCCGATGAAAAAGGTGCACGACACTTTGATAGCAACGGCCGCCTGATGGGTGATTACGAACAGGGCTGGGAACGCAAACTCCCCACACAGTTCGCAGACATACACGGCAACGATTGGGAAGGCGTAATGACCATCCCCGAAAATCAATGGGGCTATTGCGCCAAATGGGCCGGGCATATCAAAACATCGAACGAGTTAATTGAGATGCTGGTGAAGTCCACTTCCCTGGGCGGGAACTTCGTGATCAACTTCGGTCCTAAAAGCGACGGCACTTTCCGCACAGAAGAAGTACAACGCATGCAGGAAATTGGTCAGTGGATGAAAGTAAATGGAACGGCTATACGCGGCGGCACTTATGCCGGATTCGACAAACAGGATTGGGGATACTATATCCGCAAAGCCAATACCGACAGTATTTTCATGGTAGTATGCAATGTACCGGTATCCGGTAGCTTACGGGTAAAACTACCTGCCAGCACTACACTCACGCAAGCCAGTTATCTTGAAAATCCGGGTATAACACTTACCCCGGAAATGATCGGCGCACATGAATACTTCCTGCACCTGGATCCTCAAAAAAATTATCAGACACCGGTAGTCATCCTGCTAAATACCAGCAATAGTACCGCAGTGGATAATGGTCGTTTCGAAAAAGCGAAAACCTAGCGATTTGTTGTCTTGTCCGAAATTATACTGATTAACCTGATTCCCTGATCATCTTTTTAATCAAAAAATAACCATCAGTTTAATCAGTATAAAACAAAAAACCAACAATACACACCGGCAGCCCATGAGGCTGCCGGTGTCATTTTCATCCAATTCCGTTGCTCAACTTTTCCCTACCTTCGAAAAAAAATTCAAGGTTATGATAGCATTCTTAGGCATGGGCCTTCTGGGATCAAATTTCGTGAGGGCGCTTATCAGCAATGGAGAAACGGTACAAGTATGGAACCGCACCACTTCAAAAGCCACCGCGCTGGAACAATATGGCGCTAAAGCTTTTAGCGATGTGGCAGCCGCCGTAAAGGGAGCCGATCGCATACACATCACACTCAAAGATGATCAATCCGTAGATGAAGTACTGGCCGCCGCTGCTGCCGGTCTCACTCCCGGTGCCATCATCATTGATCATACCACTACCTCTGTGGATGGCGCCATTCAACGTACAAAAGACTGGGGCACCCGCGGATTTACTTATGTACACGCCCCTGTATTCATGGGTCCGCCCAATGCACTGGAAAGTACCGGATACATGCTGGTTTCAGGCGATCAGGCAGTCATCAGCAGCATCTCACCGGCGCTTGGTAAAATGACCGGTAGACTGATTAACCTGGGTGAGGTAACCGGCAAAGCCGCTGGTATCAAGTTGGTTGGTAACAGCTTCCTGGTAGGATTAACGGCCAGTTTGTCTGATACCTTGTCACTCGCCAAAGCATTGAATATTCACAACAATGAAGTAGCAGGCTTACTGGAAATCTGGAACCCCGGTGCGGGCATCAACAACAGGCTGAAGCGCATGACCAGCGGCGATTACAGCAACCCTTCCTGGGAACTGAACATGGCACGGAAAGATACCCAGCTGTTTATAGATGCGGTAGACAAAAAAAATGGTCACCTGGCCGTATTACCAGCTATTGCGGAAGAAATGGATCGGTGGATTGCGAAAGGACATGGTAATGAAGACTGGGTAGTGATTGGGAAAGATGCCATTTGAGGAAAATAATGACATAAAAAGTAAAGGCTGTCTCCATAGTTTGGGACAGCCTTTGTAATGATTATTTATTCATCGGTACTTACGTGTTCTTATCCAGCAAGAGGTTAATCATGTCCTGCAACATCAGTTGTGCTTCCGGCGTTTGAATCATAAAATTGGAGAAGATAATTCTTCCCTCCTGGTCTATCAGGAAATTGCTTGGCGCTCCTCTTACCGGCAGGTTTGTGCGGGCGGTTTCTTTGTCCCGCAACGGGGTAAAGGTATACTTGCTGGATTTTAGAAATGGAATAACATATTCATCCTGCTCTGCCAGGATATTCACTCCTATATAATTGACGTTATCCCGGTTGAAGTGTTTCAACACTTCTTCGAAGTGTGGGAATTCGCCCCTGCAGGGGCCGCAGCCAGGAAACCAGAAAGTAAGCAGCACTACTTTTCCGCTGTAGTCCTTCATGGTTTTCTTACCGGGCTCCATATAGGCGTCGAAAGAGAAGATGGCAGGTTTGGAAGTATTAAGTAACCTGGATTTAATATCTTTTTCAATGGCTTCGTTTGTTTTACCGGCTTGCCGACCGTAGCTGTATAGCGGTTCTTTCATCACACGGGCCGGCTCTTTAAGGTAATACTTCATCAGCGTATCATATCCCTGCTGCGGGCTTACAGCTGCTGCAGCTCTGGCTTTCGCCAATGCTACAATACCAATGGTGGGCCCCCAGCGCTTGGCTTTCAGGCTGCCAAGCAATGTGATAGCGGCTGCGGTGTTACCCGCCTTTAGCAATTCATCTGCTTTTATCAACTGTTCCGCCATTAATTTACTTTTAGTAAACTCATCTTTTGTGGAAGCTTCAATGCCAGGTGTAGCTGCCAGTTCTCCCGCCAATGCCGCTGCTTTTCCGGGGTTATCGCCTAGCAGTGCATCAAAGTAATCACTCATCCCTGACGTGCCCCAATTTGATTTATTGATGGGATAATGCTGCTTCATATCTTCATAAATGGCTACTTTCTCCTTAAAGTCTATAGTGCGCAAAGCTTTCCAGTAAAGCGCCTGGGCGCCACGGTCACTTTCCGGGAATTTGGTTCTCAACTCCTTCAACAATGCAGCATATTTAACCGGATCTTTGGTTTCAAAATGATACATGTAACTAAACAGGTAGTCCGGGTTATCAGGGCTTGCCTCATAAGCCTTCCGCTGAAATTCAGACGCCTGATCAAACTCACCCCATCTTTCCGCATCAATAGACAGTTCTGCATAAGCGGCTGATAGTTTAGGATTGAGGGCTACCGCCTTCAACAGGTAGGGACGGGCAGCCGGGCTTTCCTGGTTAGTATATAAAGTTCCTATTCCGTAGTAGATACCAGCGGACCTGGGATACTTTTTCATCCAGGTTTTATAATGATGCAGCCGGAGTGTGGTGTCGCGGTACAGTGATTGATTAAATTCATCAATAGCAGCAATATTATCAGGTTGCCTGTTAATCACTGCCACCAGGCTATCCACTTTCTTTTGATTGACCTGCTGCGCCGCAGTTATACATGGAATAGCCAGCAATGTCATTGCAATCGCCGTATTTCTGGAATAAAGTTTCATGACTGATTATTTAGGATGAATATTTTTTAAGACCAATCACCAGCCCTGGTTTTGTTCAGGCACTTTACCAGCCGGGTATTTTTGCAGCTGGGATTGGGGAATCGGGAAATAATACATTTTGTCGCTCCAATAACGCTGTTCCAGCGGAACCGTTTTGTAACTGCGTATACCATTGGTTTCGCTGATCTGCACGGCCTTAATAGCTGCGCCTATCATAGTGGCGCCGGTACCCCAGCGACGGATATCATTGAACCGTTGTCCTTCAAAAGCCAGTTCTACGGTGCGTTCACGCACGTAACTATCCCAGGTGAGTTGCCCGGATGGTATCACGGGCATGCCTGCACGCTGACGCAACAGGTTGATATACGTACGGGCTTCTTCCGGGTTGCCAAGCTTCAATTGGCATTCGGCGTAGTTGAGATATATTTCCCCTAAACGCAGCATGATACAGTTTTGATAATTACTGTTAGTTCCATTGAAGATGTATTTCGGATTAAGGAACTTCCGCAACATGTAACCTGTAATGGCGGTGCTGTAAGTAGCCGGATTATACTTTGATCCGAGTTTCAGGTCCATGGTTTCATTAATCCAGTTGGTGCCGTCATAAATTATACTGGCATGAAAACGCGGGTCTCTATTGGCATATGGGTGCGCCGGGTCAAATTTAGGCGATTGATTCCAGGACAGCCCATCTATCATCAGGTACTGATCTACCATATTCTGGGTCGGACAATCTACCAGGCTACTGAATCCTGTAAAAAAAGCAGCGTTATCGTATGCATCCAGCGAATGTACCTGGCCACTCAAATCGCCTGCAAACTCTTTATTGAAGATCACTTCCTGGTTGTCGTCGTTTTCAGGATAGAACATGGATTCGTAGTCCGGGAACAGGCTATAACCTCCTTTATCTATCACTTCCTTTGCAACAGTTGCAGCTCCCTGGTAGTCCTTCTGGTTCAGTAGCAGCCTGCATTTCATGCCTAATGCAGCATACCTGGTAGCACGGCCCGCTTCCGTTTTGGGATAAGCAGCAGGTAATAAGGCTGCCGCCTGGTTAAGATCATCCAGCATCAGCTTTACGCAATCTTCCGAAGTACCTCTCGGCACAGTAAGGTCATCTGTGAGTGACAATACTTTTGTTATAATTGGGAAGCGACCAAAAATGGAGTAGAGATCCATATAATGCAAGGCGCGCAGGAAAAGCATTTCACCTTTTATCTGTTGTTTCCCGGCGTCACTGAGTGGCATATCCGGCAGGTGTTCCAGCACATTATTACAGTTCCTGACCATGGTATAAGTATTAGTCCATACATCATCATAAATACCGGTAGATGCCGTGTATTGCCCGGTATTGATAAGGTTGGATGCAAGAAAAGATCTTGCTGACTTACCTTCGTCGGTAATATCCATGGGCATCCAATTGCCGGCATCATCATAAATACTATGAATACCGTCATATGATTCCAGCACCACACGGCTGATAAGTGCGCTGTCTTTCCAGATGTTACTATCGCTATAAAGATTCAGTGGACCTTTGTTCAAGGCCTCCTTGTTGCAGGCAACCACCCCCATTATAAGTGTTCCCGTTATATAGGCAATCATTTTTTTCATGTCAGTTCAGATTAGAATTGCAAAGAAATACCGGCTGTATACGACTTCATCAACGGGTCACGTACCTCTCCTGCACTTTCCGGGTCAAACAGTTTGAAGTGAGTAAACGTGTATACATTGTTGGCGGTCAGGAAAATTCGCAGGGAATTGGCGTGAATAGGCTTTAAGATGCTTTGTGGCAAGGCATACACCAACTCAATATTTTTTACACGCAGGTAGGCAGTGTTGCGCAGCCAATAATCGGAATCTTCCTGGTTGTTCTGGTTATTGTACCACAAGCGAGGCCAGGACGCACCTGGATTTTCAGGGGTCCATCTGTCAAGCTTGGCGGTTGTTGCCGGTAAACTGTTGTAAGCATAGCCTTTAACATTTCCTGCGCCCTGGAGGAGTATATTTAGTTCCAGCCCATTATATTTTGCGCCGAAACGAACACCATACTGAATTTTTGGAAAAAGTTCAGCCCCGATCAATACACGGTCTGCCGCCGTAATCTTGCCATCGCCATCTATGTCTTTATAGCGTATGTCGCCTGCCTTTGTATCCGGGTACAGCGGTGTGGGTCCTTTTGCAACTTCATCGTCCGACTGGTAAAGCCCATCAGAAGCATATCCCAGCCCATGCTGGCCCACAGTGTTATAGAAATAACCGATAGATTTTCCACTTACTTTTTGCCAGCCAGGAATGCTTTGGGATTCGGGATAATGTATCACTTTGTTTTTTGCAAATGTGATATTCGGTGATACATAGTAACTGAATTTGCCAAAACGCATGGTATGTGTCAGGTTGAGTTCTATTCCTCTTGTGTCTACAATACCATCGTTGGTAGGCGGCAGCCCGATACCGATGACGGAAGGTACCTGTGCTGCAGGCGGAGCCAGGATATCCTGGGTACGTTTATAGAAATAATCCGCTTCTATGGTCAGCAGGTCGCCCTTAACATGCATTTCCAGGCCTGCATTGGAAATATTGGCACGTTCCCAGGTAAACACCGGGTTGGGTAATACGCTGGGGCTAAGTGTCTGGTAATAGGTGGGCGATGCGCCTCCCAGCGAATAACCTGGCGTGCTGCCAAGATTATAGGTAGTCAGGAATTGATAAGGATCCACCCGGTCATTACCCAACTGTCCCCAGGAAGCACGTAGTTTAAGGAAATCGATCTTATCTGCCACTCCCCGCATGAAAGGTTCATCTGATATTACCCAACCTGCAGAGAAAGAAGGAAAGAATCCAAAGCGATGATCTGGTGGAAAGATATCAGATCCATCGTAACGGAAGTTGAACTGGAACAGGTAGCGGGTATCGAAATTATAATTCAGTCGTCCTACCAGGCCTCTCCTGGCGTTCTGCTTAGCGGAGCCGGTATTAGTAACCCTTGTTGGGTCGCCAAGACTCAGTTCTGACAAACTTGAAGAGACAAATCCATTCCGCTGGGTATTGAAATTATCAGATTTCCCATTTGTTTGCGTGTACAACAAGGTACCGGATACCCGGTGTTTACCGAAGTCGTTATCGTACTGCAAACCGCCTTCCAGCGTAACGCTCTGCGTTTGTGTAAAGTATTCCCTCAGGAAGGGTTCCGTTGGATAAGCTGCCACTTTTGTATAACTGCCGGCGGAACTGATGGAGTACATATCGAACGGCGTGGCAAAGCGTTTACCAAAAGTATAGAGTTTATCGTAGGCTGCATTCCCTTTCAGAGACAGGCCTTTAATAAAAGGCAGATCATACTGCAAGGTAGCTACAGAGTTAAAGATATTGGTATTGGTAAACCAATAACCGGATTTCCCGATAGACTGCTGGTAAGCATTGCCACGTTGTTCCGGTACATAGGCGTATAACCCGTTGGAGAACCTGTTTACACGGGTAGGTGGTGTGCCATAGAGATTCTCGATTACATATTCTGTACTGTAAACTGCTTCCCCGTCTGTATTAGCGAATGAACCGTTGACATTCAGGGATACTTTCAGATCACGCGTGATGCTTGCATCCAGGTTGCTACGCAGATTGTATCGTTTGTAGCCTTCAACGTTTACCAGGCCGTTGTTTTTCGTATAGCCACCGGAAAGGTAATAGCGTACCTTTTCTGCGCCACCGGAAATAGCCAGGTTGTAGTTCTGCTGCCAGAGAGATTTTGCAAGAATTTCATCCACCCAGTTTGTATTAGGGTAGTGATCAGGATCAGTACCATCTTTATATTTTTGCAGCATCTCATCAGAGAAGCCCATTCCCTGGCCTGGATTAAAAACATCTTCATTCTTCAGCGCCTCATTGTACAGCCTGGCGTAGTCATATGAATTCATTTGTTTGTAATACTGGGTGGGGCGCTGGTTAATGGCATTCGCGGTAAATGTAATAGTGGATTTGCCCAGGCTTCCTTTTTTAGTAGTAATCAATATTACCCCATTTGCCGCACGCGCTCCATATACTGATATGGCAGATGCATCTTTCAACACGGAGATGGTGGCTATGTCGTTCGCATTCAGGTCATCCAATCTTCTGTCTGGTATACCATCGATCACCACCAGCGGAGTAGAGTTGTTAAAGGTGCTGAGACCGCGTACAAACAGGGTGCTGCCGGCACCGGGTGCGCCACCGGATTTCAGTGTATACAGCCCGGGCAACTGGCCTGAGAGCATGTCTGACACCGCAGCACTGGCGTGATTCTGCATCAGCTCTTCTGATTTCAGCGTAGCCATGGATTCTGTTTTAACCCGCTGCGTAGTAGTACCATAACCAACAACAACCGAAGCATTCAGCTCCTGGAGTTCAGGTTTCAGGGCTATCCGCAGTGTTACTACACCTCTGTCCACACGCAGGTTTTGCCGGTAACTGCCATATCCAATAAAGCTGACGGTAAGCTGGTATTCGCCGGGGGGGAGGTTTTTAAAACTGAATGAACCATCTTCCACGGTAACGGTACCTTTATTGAAAGGCCGGATAGCAACAGTGGCACCAAGAATTGGTTTTCCATGTTCATCCACCACCACCCCATTAATGCCGCCATTTACGATTGGTACAACAAAAACAGTATTGGCAGGCGATTGCCCGATGGTGACCAATTTGTGTTCCTCATCAATGTACCAGGTAAGTGGTTGTCCTTCCATTATAACCGCCATCGCTTTTTTGAGCGATATTTTCTGCAGACTGGAAGTTACCGGCAGTGCAGCTTTTAGCTGCTGTGCATCATAAAAGAAATGGTAATTGCTTTGCTTTTTAATGTTGGCGAGCACCTGTTCCAGGGGTGCCTCTTTAACGGATATGGAAATATCCTGTGACAGACTCTTAGCGCTCACATGCAAACACATTACCAGGATCAGGAAGAAATTGATCTTCATAATGAGCATTGTTTTTTTTAGTAGGGAACGGGCAAAAAAATGCCGGCAGCAATTTGTTAATTGCATAAATTTGTGTTGTTTGGGTGAAGAGATAAGCGTTCTTGGTCGGATGACTATCGATGAACCCGAATAAATGGACAGAAGCGTTGCAACCGCTTCTGTTTTTGTTTTTTAAGCGTTGCCTGGTTGTTTAGGTGCTGTTTTTTTTCATAATAGCAAATGGTTGATTTTTGATTGATGTTATTTTGGTTGGTATACGATTTAGCATTGGTTGGCTGTAACAGTATCGCTGTGCGTTGGCAGTGATTTCCTAGTCAGTGATAGTTACTGTTCTCCCTTTGATAGCATAATTAATTCCACTATGTTTTAAAATACTCATGGCTTCTTCCAGTGTTACATTCATGGGTATTTCTCCGACGAATTGATGTGATTTGGTTTTAGTTTCAATAACAATATTTATATCATACCATCGTTCGAGCTGCCTCATGACGGCGTCAATATTTGCTTTATTAAAAGAAAAGTACCCGTTTTTCCAGGCTATAGCCGCATCAGTGTCCGCACTTTGCAATACCTGCCAACTGTTGCTGTTATGCTGCAATTGTTGACCTGGGAGCAGTACGGCTGATTTACCACCGGCACTTACTTTTACTTTTCCTGTAATCAACGTGGTACTGATCATTGCTTCATCTTCATAACCGCTGACGTTGAAGCTGGTGCCCAATACCTGCACCCGTTGGTTCCTGGTGTTTACAACAAATGGATGATCGGCCGCAGCTGCTATTTCAAAGTAAGCTTCTCCTGAGAGTGTTACGGTTCTCTCCCTGCTGTTGAAAGCAGAAGGGAATGTAAGTTCACTCATAGCATTCATCCACACTTTCGTACCATCCGGAAGTATAATACTATATTGTCTGCCCTTAGGTGTGATCAACGTATTGAGCATTTGCTCACTACTATTGGCGACTCCTTTGAAGGCCAGCAGTTCACTATCCAGTTTCACAATCGTCATACTGCCTTGTTGAGACACTATGCCATTGCTGGCATCGGACAGCACAATTGTTTTGCCGTTGCTCATCCGCAGAATAGGTTTATTGGCAGCCGGCATAATCGCTGCCACCGGTTCCTTCACCGTTGATACGGGCTGATGTCTGCTCAGCCAAAAACCTCCCGCCGCCACCATTACAGCAACAGCCGCCGCATATTTCCACCAGTTACCGAAGCCTCTTTCCGCGGCCTGTTCTATTGGTATTACCCTACCGGTGGCGGATCCATCAGCACTTAATACCCGCTGCAGTACCGGTTCCCACTGTTGCGGATCAACGCCTTCCCCGATGAGAGCATCCGTATTTTTTTGCATTTCCAGGTTAAACACTTCACGGTTAGCTTCATTTAAAAAGAACGCATGCAGTTCTTTTTCTTCTTCCTCCGTGAGCACTGTTTCCTGACTCTTTTTTATCAAAAAGAATATTCGCTCTTGCATATATGGTTTTCAAAACTAATAGATAGAATTACAGGTACGCTTTACTGCGTTGTATAGGTAAGAATGTAAAAAAGGGAAATGGTACCTATGGGATAAAAAAAAATTTTGAAGAAAATGGAAAAGGAGTTGCTAAAAACAGGGAAACCAATGAAAGGTTTATGGGGTGAGATCGTTTACAGGAAAGGAATTGACTTCCCCGCTGCCTGCAGGAACTGCCTGATATTATTGAGTGCGGCGCTTAAAGTATTTTTCACGTAACTCTGCGACAACTGTAGTTTATCTGCTATTTCCTGTGTTTTGAGGCCTTGCTCCCTGCTCATCAGGTATATTTTCCGGCGTTGGGGAGGAAGCAGTGCTATTGCTTCTTTGATGAGATGAAGGGTTTCTCTGCTGGCAACCAGTTCTTCCACCTGGTTAGTTGTTGCTTCCGGCAAAGTATCAGGAAGGGCCGTCGTCATACGGGCGGCTGCCTGCTTATGAAACCAGGTAAAGCATTCATTGCTGGCCACGCGCATGATCCATGCCTGGAGATTTTCAATGCCGGGTAATTTATCCCGGCTGATCCAGATACGGATAAACGTTTCCTGGACTACCTCTTCCACGCTATCGGGGTCCCTTATAACTTTCTTCACATAGGGAGTCAGCCATGGAAGCACCGCAAAAAACAATTGCCTGAATGCGTCCCCATCACCTTCCGCTATATTAACAAGTGTTGTTTTATCAATATAAAACCTGGTACTATCCAATATTCCTCCTTTAGTCTGGTGCTAATTTAATAAAAGAGGGTCGATTTTTCCTTTTATGTCTAATAATAAATAGGGCATCTCAAATACTTTTGAGACGCCCTATTGATGTTATACTAACCAAAAAAATTAATCTGCTTTCAGGGTTACCTGGTAATCACTGCCCACAAACGTTTCCGCTTTAGGTTCGGTAATCACCTGGATATTCATGCTACCCGGAGCCGGTGAAGTGAGCTTATAATGAATAATCGCCTGGTGATCTGAAGTAAAATCAATACGGGTTACCTGTAACACGTAACCGCCGGTAGGCTTTTGGCCTGCAGACAATACCACACTGTTTACGTGATCGTTCACAGGGGTAGTGGTAAAGCTCACAGTACCTTCCGGTGCCGGTGTATTGCCGGCATTTCCTTTAATGGACTGCACAAAAGCGGCTGCTTTTTTTACCATAGCAGTTGCTTCTGATTTAGTGATATATGCTTTAGGGCGGAAATTACCATTTTCCAGCGCCACTACCTTAGATTTAATGAGAGATTGAACCGCATTCAGGCTGTTGCCGGAGAAAGATTTTTCATCTTTCACATTAATCCACATCATGTTTTCCGCGTATGGACCGGTATGTTGAATAGCCTCATACAGTGCCAGCGCAAATTGTTCCCGGGTGGCCGGTGCTTCCGGGTTCAGATCACGGCCGGATTCAATCCCGTTATTACCGGCAATAATGAGCGACTCCGCATAAGGTGCTTTGTCGTTGGCCTTCTTAAAATAATCGCTGGCCTTAGGCGCTTTGATAAAGCGGATATTGTCGATGTTCAGGCCCAGGCCTTTTACAATCAGGTCAATACCACTACCAAAAGAAATACGTGTTTGAGGTTTTGGGGCAACAAATTCCGTTACAGGCTTGTCTTTGCTGTAAAGGTCCTGGGATGACAGGGTCAGGAGGAATACCGGTAATGCTACGGCCGTGTATAGTTTCATAATAAGCAGGTTTTAATCAATGCACCGAAATTAGGCATTTATGAGAGGTTTTTAAAAAACCTCTGATTAATAAGACAACGTTCATGCCATCATATCCCTCCATTGTTATTAAAAAAACTTATATTTAATAATATCCCGTTATCTACTATGACGACTGCCATGAAGAAAAGAACATTATCCACTCCTGCCCCCTTATACGGAGTTGTTATTGCCCTGGCCATATGGGGATTGAGTTTTACCCCGGCACATGGCTATTCGATAATGCCCACCATAAAGCCGGATACTTTGGTGATAAAAGGCATCGTTCAATACGTAAACGACCGTACGAAAACAATGGATGCCCTCCCTGGCACCGCCATCATGATAAAAGGTACGCGCATTGGTGTGGCATCGAATGAAAATGGGAATTTTCAACTTCGTGATGCCTCTGACCGGGATAGCCTTACATTAGTACTGTCTCATGTCGGATTTTTTATCAAAGAGATTTCCGTCATTAACCGGCACAGCGGAAATGAAGAGAACCTCGGAAGTATTGTGATGAAAATACAGCCATTGAAGAATGACTGCACTTTACTCATTCATCTCCCCAAAGGAAAAAAAACGGATAAAAAACAACACTAACCCTTACTTCTTCTCCGCATTCAACACCTGTAATGCTTTATACGCCGCATTATGCAAAATAGTGAGGTGGTTTTCTGCGGGCATAGGCAAAAACGTCACCGCCGCCTTTGCCGCCTGCAACTTTGTTGCCAGTGCTTTTGCATCGTCCTCCATTTTTTTGCCTTCTGTGCCCACAGCAATAAAAACCTGGGCATTGCCAAAAGGAGGTTTTACTTTGGTCAGCAACGATTCGTTGTCCCACCATAAACTTGGGCTGATAATCACATACCGGCTGAATAACTGCGGACGTTCAGCCAACACCGTAGTCGCCAGCAAACCGCCTAAGGATTGCCCGATCAGCGTAGTGGTATCATTGGTCCGGAAATGTTGCTTTACATAAGGCTGCAGCTCTTTCTCCAGGAAACGGATAAATGGCGCAGAATGCCCGGTAGTAGGATAGGCTTTCCTATCTGCTTCAATGGTAGTAGGAAAGGTGAAATCACGCTTACGGTCTACGTTCGCGATCCCCACCACCACGGTAGGCGGCATTTGTTCGATCATGGTTAAAAACTGTACCAGTCCTACCATGTGTAGAAAATCTTCATTGGCCGATCCATCCAGCAGGTAAATCACCGGGTACTTCTGTTGGGTATTTTGTTGATATCCCTCCGGGAGATAGATATTCAGTGTGCGTGTTTCGTTGAGTTCATTGGACCGGAGCTGCTGTACCTCTCCAATAGTGAATGGTGTGGTTTGTGCATGTGCGGTGCTGACGAGTAAGATGCCAAACAAGAAGAATAACAGGCGCATTTTTTTCTTTCAAACTTACACATAAAAAAAGATAGTCACCATGGCTGACTTAACAATGTCATAATATGTACCTCCTAACCCCAACACCTATACGCGTATTTAACATATTTCACCGGCTTTCTCATTTTGATACGTTTTAAAGAAATAATGAGTCATTTGTGATAACAGCCAGTCCGTATTCCGGCTAAATTAGCCGGATAAATTGTGTTGACTGTTCATGAAATTCGTTGCTATTATTTCCACGCTATGGCTGGGTCTTTCCTTAGCCACCCTGGCACAGGGGAAAAAAAACACCATCCCTGTGCCTTCTTATCATCCTAACCGCGCACCGCTTGCTCCTAAACCTTACCTGGCGCTTCCGCTGGGCGCTATCACGCCCAAAGGCTGGTTACACCATTTGTTGGTGCAACAAAAAAACGGGGCAACCGGTCAACTGGATCAACTGTATCCACAGGTCATGGGACAGCGCAATGGCTGGCTGGGCGGCGACGGCGATCAATGGGAACGTGGCCCCTACTGGATAGATGGTTTGCTTCCGCTTGCCTATATCCTCAAAGACACTGCACTCATTGCCAAAGTAAAGCCCTGGGTAGAATGGTCGATCAGCAGCCAGCAGCCGGACGGCTATTTCGGGCCTGCCAAAGACTACCCCGCGGAACCAGGCATTCAACGCGACAATAGCCGCGACTGGTGGCCTAAAATGGTAATGCTGAAGGTGCTCAAACAATACTATGATGCCACCGCTGATCCCCGTATTATTCACCTGATGACGAACTATTTCCGTTACCAGCTAAAAGAACTGCCACAGCATCCGCTGGATCACTGGACCTTCTGGGCACGCTACCGGGCCGGCGATAACCTGATGGTGGTTTACTGGTTATACAATATCACCGGGGATGCCTTCCTGCTGGATCTTGCCAAACTATTACACCATCAAACGTTTGACTATACAAACGCTTTCCTGCATACTTCCCTTTTATCTACCACCGGTAGTATCCACGGCGTAAACCTTGCCCAGGGCATGAAAGAGCCTATGATCTACTACCAGCAACAACCGGATGCCCAATACAAAGCGGCTACCCTCAAAGGCCTGGAAGACCTGCGCCGGTTCAATGGTACGCCACAGGGACTCTTTGGCGGTGATGAAGCCCTGCATGGCAACAACCCTACCCAGGGCGCAGAGCTCTGTACCGCAGTAGAAATGATGTTTACATTGGAAAGTATCCTGGAAATAAGCGGGGAAGTAAGCTACGCGGATCAACTGGAAAAAATTGCTTTCAACGCTCTCCCTACGCAGATGTCGGCCGACTTCATGACACATCAATACTTCCAGCAGGCCAACCAGGTGATGGCCACCCGTCATATCCGCAACTTTGATGTGAATCATAGCGGCACAGACCTCTGCTACGGACTACTGACCGGCTACCCCTGCTGTACTTCCAACATGCACCAGGGCTGGCCCAAATTCACGCAAAACTTATGGTATGCTACCACCGACAGCGGCGTAGCTGCACTCCTCTATGCACCCAGTGAAGTGAAAGTATACGTAGGGGCGCAAATACCGGTTACTATCAAAGAAGAAACCAACTACCCTTTCGAAGAAAGTATCCGGTTCACCCTGAACAGCCCGAAAAAAATATATTTCCCTTTTCACCTGCGCATACCCGCCTGGTGTAAAAACGGCATCATTAAAATAAATGGCCGCGTATGGCAGGAGGCCAATGGCAACCAGGTAGTGAAGATAGCCCGCGAATGGGCTCCTGGCGATGTGCTCACACTGGAGCTTCCTATGCATCTCTATCAGCAAACCTGGAACGAAAATTCTTTGTCGGTGGAACGCGGTCCGCTCACCTACGCCTTACAAATCGGCGAAACGGAACAACTCATCCACAATACAAAAGATCCGGGCGACTACGGTCAAACCTATACGGAAATACGCCCTGCCACCCCGTGGAACTATGGCCTCACAAATGGTCCGGAACATGGGCAATATAAAGTGGTGAAGGCCCCCGTGATTCCCCTTGATCCATGGCACGCCAAACAGGTACCCATCTCCATAAAAACTACTGCCCGAAGAATCCCTTCCTGGCAATTGTATAACGAAATGAGCGGACCCATTCCTAATATCAGTTATGGTATGGAAAGCGATGATAAAGAAGAAGAAATAACACTCATCCCCTATGGCTGCACCAGGTTGCGGATTTCAGAATTTCCGGTGTTGGGAAACCGGTAGACATAAAAGAGGGGACGCCTGACCAGCGCCCCCTACTTTTTAAATTTATTTATTTTTTATGCTGCAATTTCGTTTGCATGCCAGTTGTCAAATTCAGATCTACTTCAAACTTCGACTCCGCTAAAACAAACAGGCTACGGATCTTATAGATGTTCTCCAGCTTCGATAACTTACTGAGATTAAACTGCTCATAGGCTTCCATATCTGCTACCAGTACTTTTAACAGGTAGTCAAACTGTCCGTTCATTTTATAACATTCCATCACTTCCGGAAAAGTATTGATCTTCTGTTCAAAAGCCAGTAGCCGGTCGTGCCCGTGCTCCTTCAGCGTTACGCTGGTATATGCCACCAGGTTTTTACCCAGTTTATTTCTGTTGAGTACTGCTATATAACGTAATATATACCCTTCTGCCTCCAGCCGTTTTACCCTTTCAAATATAGAAGTAACTGACTTACCTAACCTGGAAGCAATCTCTTTATTTGTTGTTCTGGCGTCTTCCTGCAATATGTCCATTATACACATATCAATCTGGTCAGGTATGAAACTCATGCTCGTATTTTTATCAAAAATAGGGATACTGTTACTGATTTAGGAAAAAAAGTCGGCGGCAGGCATTTTTTTTAGTTTTGTTTTCGCTTTTACCCGACTTGTTGTTATTACACCTCCACTTACTATAATTTGCTCTTAGTAAAACACAAACCATCAGTTTGCTGTTATAATATATAAACCACGTTTGGAAGACGTACATCATCCTTCCATATTTTTTATTCACTAAACTCATTTTTATATGAGAGAAAGTATTGTACTGCCGCTAAAAGCGGTGGGCATGGATGCTATTGCCCTGGTAGGCGGAAAATCAGCCTCGCTGGGAGAAATGATTGCCAACCTCGACAAAATGGGCGTAGCCGTGCCCGACGGATTTGCTATCACCACTACCGCTTATTACCAATTTATGAAGCATAGCGGGTTGGAGACATTTATCGCAGAACAGGTAGCTACGGTCGACTTTAACGATATCCTTACCCTGCGCAGAGCCGGGCAAAAAATAAGACAAGCCATCAGCAACACCCGGTTTCCACATGAACTGAGTGAGCAAATCATCGCCGCCTATCATGAGCTGTCACAGGAATACGGACAGGAACAAACAGACGTAGCTGTAAGATCTTCCGCTACCGCAGAAGACCTCCCCGATGCCTCTTTCGCAGGCCAACAGGAAACCTTCCTCAACGTAAGAGGTCCTGCTGCATTGATAGACGCGGTAAGAAACTGCTTCGCTTCCCTTTTCACCGACCGCGCCATCAGCTATCGCGCTAACTTCGGCTACGACCATTTTAGTATAGGCTTGTCCGTATGCGTACAAAAAATGGTACGCTCCGATCTCGGCGCTTCCGGTGTGGCCTTTTCCCTTGATACCGAATCCGGGTTCAAAGATGTAGTAGTGATCAATGGCTCCTTCGGCTTAGGAGAAATGGTGGTACAGGGTGCGGTATCGCCCGATGAATTCATCGTATTCAAACCCTGCATGCAAGCGGGTTTCACACCTATCATCGAAAAGAAGCTGGGCGTGAAAGATAAGAAAATGGTGTATGGAGAAAGCAGCGATGAAAGAACGAAAATTATCCCGGTAGAAAAAAAGCAACAGCAACATTTCTGTTTGAGTGATGTACAAATCATGCAACTGGCTACCTGGGTGCGCGCCATTGAATCTTACTACTCTGATAAAAAAGGCCGCTGGTGCCCGATGGACATAGAATGGGCGGTAGATGGGCTCACCAATGAATTATACATTGTACAGGCACGCCCGGAAACCATTCACTCCAGGAAAGATCATAACCTGATCACCTCCTATTCCATTGATCATACCGACACGGCCAAAAAATTATTAAAAGGCATTGCCGTAGGTGATAAAATTGCTGCCGGCAAAGTGAATATCCTCTTTTCCCTCGATAACCGCTTAATCACCGGCAGTGAATTCAAACCCGGCGATGTATTGGTAACCGATATGACGGACCCCGATTGGGAACCCATCATGAAAATGGCCTCCGCTATTGTCACCAATAAAGGCGGACGTACCTGTCATGCGGCCATTGTAGCACGTGAAATGGGCATTCCTGCCATCGTTGGTTGCGGCGATGCCACGGAGAAATTAAATGATGGCCAGGAAATCACCGTCTGCTGCGCACAAGGCAGCGAAGGCATTGTATACGAAGGTTTATTGCCTTTCCGCGAAGAGCAACTGGACCTCACCAAACTGCCTGCTATACGCACTCCGTTGATGCTGAATGTAGGCTCCCCTTCCATGGCATTCCAGTTCGCACATCTGCCAAACAAAGGAGTGGGACTCGCCAGGGAAGAATTCATCATCAACAACTATATCAAAGTACACCCGTTGGCGTTATTAAAGCACAAAGAGCTGCAGGATGCTGAGCTCTCCGCTAATATAACACAACTGATACAAGGCCATGATAACGAAACCGATTACTTCGTGAACAAACTGGCTTACGGCGTAGGAAAAATTGCCTCCGCATTTTACCCGGAAAAAGTAATTGTGCGCTTCTCTGATTTCAAAAGCAACGAATACTTCAACCTCTTAGGTGGTAAATACTTTGAGCCAACAGAAGAAAATCCCATGATCGGCTGGAGAGGGGCATCGCGCTACTATTCTCCGCAATACAAAGCCGCCTTTGAACTGGAGTGTAAAGCCCTGCTCAAAGTACGTCAAACCATGGGACTAAAAAATGTAGTGGTAATGATTCCTTTCTGCCGCACCGTAGAAGAACTTCAACTGGTACTGGCTACTATGGAAGAATTTGGACTACGCCGTGGCGACAACGGACTCGAAGTATACCTGATGGCAGAAATCCCCTCCAATATTATGATGGCGGAAGAATTTTCCGCTTTCATTGATGGTTTCTCGATAGGATCAAATGATCTGACGCAGCTCACACTTGGTCTCGACAGGGATTCTTCCCTGGTGGCCAATCTTTACAATGAACTGAACCCGGCAGTACAGCGGATGATTTCGCACCTGATTAAAGTAGCGAAACAACAAAAAGTGAAAGTAGGTATATGCGGACAAGGACCATCCGACTTTCCGGAGTTCACAAAGTTCCTGGTACAACAGGGCATTGACAGTATTTCAGTTACACCAGATGCAATCATAAAAACGGTGAGAGCGATACATGAGGCGGAGAAGTAAGAAAAGTAGGAAAAGTTAGATGCTGATAAAACCCTGTGTTAACACAGGGTTTTATCATTTTAAAAACTATTCTTCCAACTGTATAGAGTGGATGATATCCATTACCTTTTTAACAAACAACGACTCTCCACTTTGTCCTTTCTTCGACAAAAATTTAAATTCAAACAACACACCATCGCGTTTTAAAATGGCCAATGCGTCGATATCGTAATACTGTAAACTTCCATCATGGCTTTTTTGAGCAACTCCGACTACAGCAATTAAATGCCTCCCCACCTGTTGAATGGTATCTAGTACAAATTGCGCGTGAGCATTTTCTATCAAAAAAGATTTCTTCACATTGCTGCGAAATGACCTGAGCGCCACCAACGTATCAGTAGTGGTTTGCTTCAACGCTTCTTGTATAACAGTTAACTGCTCCACTGAATCTTTTTGGAAATCTTCATAAAACCATCCGTTTTCCAAGGCAACAGGAAAGGCTTTGGACTGAAAACGATATTTAATTTTATTGCAAGGTAAGCCACAATCGCCGTAATGTATCCACTGGAATGACGTATCCCAGGCAGTTGGCAGGTTCATTCTAATAGTGCCCCTGTTATCTTTCAATTTCAAGGTGGTATTACGTGAAGGCCCCTTTGAAGATTGACAGGCTGTAATTAACAGTACAATAATCAGGTTCAGGATAATACGCATAGATTAAATGTAAGGGTTTTAAAGTTGAAAACTATTATCCTGTGAACGGCACACTATTAACATCATCCCAAACAATGAAGACTATTAACATTATCAATGCACCTTTTAAACAGCATAGCATCAGGAGAAAAAAGTTATCTTGTATCTGATTTTAATGTATCTTAGTAATAGCCGACGATTCGTATCGTTACGGACCTAAATCGAGCAATGAGAGAGAACATATAGACCCAAATTGAGCAATGAGAGCGCGTATTTAACCCAACGCATTATGACGCTTTAACTATGTTAGCCCATTATTAAAGCGCATCCTGCACTATATCAGACCATGATCCCATCATTGGCTAAAGGCATCATTTTTCACCATAAAATTCATCCACATGAAACAAAAGTGTTTATTATTCCCGTTATTCTCTGCATTGTTCATTATTTTATTAGGTACTGCTTGTACCAAAAATCTACGATCCGATCAATTATCCGTCAACAGTAACGCTTCTTTGGCGGCAGGCGCCAATGCAACAGCACTTAATGGTTCCCTGGATAGTCTGCTGGCATACAAAAGCCGTCCCCATGAAATTTATGCCGCCTTCTATCGCTTAGAAGGGCCCTGTTACGGACCGGCTCCATTCGGTACCAATTTTTCCCAGGTACCAGACAGCCTGGATGTACTGATTTTGTTTTGTTTTTCTCCTACATCCCCGGTAGCAAGCCAGGTTCCCGGATGGATCAGCACACTGCATACAAAAGGCACCAAAGTAATCCTGACAGGTGGATTAGACCTCGTTGCAGGCGCCACTCACGATTCTGCCGGCTATGCACTCACGGCGAAACAAATTATGGATAGTACCATCAATAAATATGGATTCGATGGTTATGATATTGACATAGAAAGTAATCCCTCCGGCCAAACCCTGACCGATATGGCCGGTGTATACAAAGCACTTTCCGGTTACCTCGGACCAAAATCCGGTACCGGAAAGCTGCTCACCTTTGATACCAACCAGGATGGCAACAACAATCTTTTCAAAAAAGTATATACGATGGTAAACTATGTATGGTTACAGGCTTATGGTCGTGGCGCCAGTACATTACAATCCACCTGGAATACCTTCTCTCCTTACATCCAATCAACACAATTTGTACCTGGCTTTTCATTCTATGAAGAAAGAGGATATCCTTCCAACGTTTGGTATGATATTACTTATCCGGTAAACGGTACCGGCCGTGCATATGACTATGCCCGCTGGGAACCTTCTACTGGCAAGAAAGGGGGAGTATTTGGCTATGCAGTGGATCGGGATGCACCATTGACTTCTTCAACAGATAACACCGCCTACGCCCCTACTTATATTGTCAGTAAACAACTGATCGCAATAATGAACCCTGCTGGCGGCAATAACGGCACAACCGGTGTAGTGTTTTATCAGGATGCCAGTTATGGAGGCGCCGCCTCACAAGCCATCCCAAAAGGAAATTATACCTTATCTCAATTACAGGCGAAGGGAGTGGTAAATGATTGGGCCTCTTCTGTAAAAATACCTTCCGGCTGGACCGTTATTATTTATGCAGATGATAATTTCTCCGGCACTTCATGGACACTTACCAGCAACAATAGCTGGCTGGGTGGCCTGAGTCCGAGTGCAAACGATAAAATGAGTTCCGCAAAAATCCAATAATACATAAATCAGAAAACCCACGTATTGATAACGTGGGTTTTCTGATTACAAGTAATTTTACCATGGGAAGATAGCTCACGATCAAAAACAAGTCATCTCGGCATATTAATTACCTCCATAAACTGTTTCATATAGGCATCCCCGATAGGCACGTTATAAGCACCTGTAAAAATGCGTTGTCGTTCTATGCTATCTATTTTATCCAGTGAGATGATATAGGATTTATGTACCCGGAAGAAACGAAATGGTGCCAGGATCTCTTCAAAGCTACGGAGATTTTGCAGGGTAAGAATTTTTTGTTGGGTAGTTTGAATCGCTACATAATTCCGCAGTGCTTCCACAAAAAGAATGTCTTTTACATCCACACGGACAATACGTTTATCCGTGCGCACAAAAATATAGTCGGTGCCGGCAGGTTGCGAAATGGCAGGCGTAATTTTAGCCTGCACCCGTTGTACGGCTCTTGCGAAACGTTCAAAGGACACGGGTTTCAACAGGTAGTCTACTGCCTCGCGGTCAAAGCTTTCTACGGCATATTCATCGTAAGCAGATACAATAACGATTTGTATACCAGGAGGCGCCAGCTGCATAAACTCGATGCCACTGAGCTCCTGCATTTGTATATCCAAAAATACGAGATCAATTTTTTCCTGCTTCAGAAAAAGCAATGCCTCCTGTGGATGGAGAAATGTTTTCACCAGCTGCAGGTCGGGTGTTTTATTGATAAAGGATACCAATACCTGTGCCGCTAACGGCTCATCATCTACTACTATACACTTTACTGCCATATCATTACCAGTTAATCACTAAGTTACTATAATATTCATCCTTTTGATCCATTACTTCCAATGTATGTTTGCCGGGATAAATCAGCTGTAAACGCTTACGTACATTATCTAATCCGATACCTCCTGTTTTATCGCGCTGTTGGCCGGATATATAATTATGTACACGGAATATCAATTGTTGTGCATCTCCTATCAGCGTGATGGTAACAGGTTTGTCCGGTCGATTACTCACGCCATGCTTGAAGGCATTCTCTACAAAAGGTACGAGTAGTAAAGGCGATACAGTTTTATCCGGTAACACTTCCGGAGCATCAAATATGACTCCTTCATTACAACCAGTACGTATACGTTGCAACGCAACAAAGTCCTGCAGATAACGTACCTCTTCTTCGATGGGAGCGCGGTAAGCAATATCAGAAGGCTGGTTCACCATATAAGCCAGGAGATCTGTGAGGGTTTTGTGTGCTGTTACTACTTCCGGTGAATTCACCAGCGCCAGCGAATAAATGCTGTTAAGACTATTAATCAGAAAATGTGAATTTAACTGCATCTTCAGAAAACCAGATTCTGCTTGTTGTTGTTGCTGTTGTAAAAGGGCTCTTCGCTTATCTTCCTGTAACCATGAAATAAAAAAGCAATAGGCAAATGCGGCAATCAGGATGATCACTCCGCTCCACAATCCATTGATAAAATAAGTTACGAAAGGTTGATATAGCTGCACCTTCTCCCGGTTAACATAACGGTAGCCGGTATATAAAATCGTGTCGCGGAAAAAAGTATCTGCTATCAGATACTTCAGCACAATGCTGCCCACCATTATGGGCAATACGGTGACCAGCAACCGGCCCCAGTTATTACTGTGGAGGAATGGTGGCACTACCCAACGCAGATAAACATAACATAACAGGAAGTTTAATATCCCAAAAAGCCCATAGTTAATATGAAAACTATGCATCACCTGCGGGGTGCGCTTCACAAGGGTAATAGCATTTAGTCCGTATACCAGTATCATCCATACCAGCATCAGTGCAAAAAATTCAACGATATGTTTACGGGCATTATTCATTCTCTGACCATATATTTATTTTATCCGGAGTCACCAAACCGGCAGTACTTTCAGCAGTCACTGACAACCATGCTGCTTCACGCCTGATATCCAGCGTCATCATCCACCTGCCGGAAACGCCCTCCAGCTCCCGCATTCTTTTATCAGCCAATTGCTGCAGGCGCGATACTTCCACCAGCCCTGCCGGTTCATCGCCGGTTATTTCCAATGTAATGACGGATGTTGTATTGCAAAGATTACGCAACGCTATATAACGTTCAAAGTTCAGTAACTCCTTTTTTAAGCTTACTTTATCCTGCTCCATCGCTTTATCATACAACATATATCTGAGTAGGTCTGATAGCAGCAACATCGCTTTTGTGCCTTCCTTTTCCCGTTTCTCCGGATTCTCTAATAGTGGCGCCAGTTGTTGTAGATTATATAACAACTGCCGGGATCCCTCCTGCATGCGTTCATATCGCTGCCTTGCCTGCGCCGCCGTGGTAGCCAGCAATCGGTCGCCCGGAGCAGCATTCCGCCATTCCAGGAAAAGCCGGTAACTGTACGCCAGTAACGCTACTCCGGTACCTACCTGTATCGTCAGTGGTAAATACTGCATAAAGGTCATAGGCTTGGGTACTGATATCGCCATAGATGCTATGCCTTTTGCCTGCATCATCTTTAATGGAATAGCCCTGAATAATACTTCATCCGGAAAAAGAAAATAACCTATCAGGTATTTAATCACAGAAAATCCCAAAACCGCCACCACAGTATACAGTACCATCCGGCCGTATTGCCGCTTCTTTACTACATCCGGCAGGAATACAAATACCAGCAGGTAAAATAACTGGAAGTTAATAGCTCCATACACCACGTATTTTACAGCGGTCCATTTCAACAGATGCGCATTCGCTAACGCTCCCCTTATCTGCGGATATATATACAGGAGTATGAAGGCCATCCAAACAGCCAGGTGCGCAAAATACCTATATAGTTTATGGTGTTTCATATACACTTACAACCCTGAAGATAGTACTTACCTCCACCGTTCCGGCATAAATCTATGCTTATTTTTTTCGTACCTGTCAAAGCACTGTTCGTCCTCATTAAACCGTTGAAAGTACCTGCTAATGGCTATTTCGTGCTTATACATGTAATTCGGCCTCAAAATTATTTCATCCTTGCCAACACCCGGAATGTACATTCTCCCGGCGGGTATGTCCATTATCCGGAAAAAGAAATAACAGGATAAGTACTTTGGATTTTCATTCTTGTTCGGGACCGTTCACATATCGTAAAAAATCAACCAACTATTGTATGAGAAAGTCATTTTTATTTATCCTCCTATGCATGTCCGGTATCTCCGCCTATGCACAGCAGATCTTAAAGGGAACCGTGAAGGATGCGGTATCTCACCAACCAGTTCCGGGAGCAACTGTAAAAGTAATTGGCGCCACTAAGGGAGCCACCACCAACGACAAAGGGGAATTTGAACTGAATGTGCCGGCGAATGCACAATTGCAAATCATCTCTATTGGTTTCGAAAATGTAGTAATAGCCGCCAGCCTGATTAAGGCGGGGCCTATCATGATGCAGATGAAAGCCATTCATCTTACAGACGCCGTCGTAATAGGGTATGGCGTTCAACAAAAATCAAACCTGACAACCGCCATTTCCACCGTAAAAGCCGACGCCTTGTCTTCCGAAAAAAACATTGCCAGTGATTTCGGTAAAGCACTCACAGGCCGGGTAGCCGGCGTATTTGTGGCATCGAAAGACGGCGCGCCGGGTGGCACGCCTAATATCCTCATCCGCGGCTCACAATCTATCAACGCCACCTACGCCAATCCACTGATCGTAGTGGATGGACTCATCCTCGAAGGCAACACTGTTTCTATTAATAATATCAATCCACAGGATATTGAGTCAATAGAAGTGCTGAAAGATGCCGCATCAGCAGCAATATACGGAGCCAGAGGTTCCACCGGTGTGATTATTGTCACTACTAAAAAAGGAAAGCTCAATAGCAAACCTTCGCTGAATATCAATATGTACACGGGCGTTAATAATGTGCCTACTTCCCGGCATATGCTCAATACCACTGAATATACTTCGGCTTTTAACGATTCCCGCAACAACCGGATCAGTGATATTGATGCACTGCTGGCTAACCCGGATGGCCTCCTTCCTGCCAGGATCAGTCAACTGAAAAACGAAAAAAACACACTGCAAAGCCAGCTGAATGGCCTCCATATGGCCAACCGCAGCATCGATTGGCTCGATCGTATTAAAAATAAAAATGCGCCTGTCAATAACCTGCAAGCCAGTATGAGCGGTGGCGGTGAAAAGAATAATTATTACATGTCGCTGGGCCGGTATGCAGAAGCAGCCACTATGGGCACCGGCAATTTCGAAAGATATACCGGCCGCCTGGATCTCACCCAACAGGTGAACAACTGGCTGAAAGTAAACGGTAATATCAACATTACACAGTCTGTCAGAAAAAATGTCAGTAACCCGGTTGTTACTGCATTCAATGCCCGGCCAGATACCCCGGAAGATCCGGTACTTAACCCCGATGGATCACTGGGCTATTATGTGGGCCAGCAACAACATCCACTGGGCGCTATGATGGATAACAATAATAAAGATAAAAACAATGTATACTTTGGTAGCCTGTCGGCAGATGTAAAACTGATGAGTGGCCTTTCTTTCCGATCGGCTTTCAATGCTACCAAATTTAATGATCTCAATATTGCCTTCTCCCCGGCAACTGGCTACCTGGGCTCATTCAACAAGGGTATATTCAAAAATCAGAGCGTAGACAATTTCTCTTATAACTTCGATAACTACTTCACCTATACGAAAAGGATCAGGCGCCTGGGAATCAATTCCACACTCGGGTATACGTTCTACAACAACGAACTGAATTACTACGCTTATGATATTTATAGTTTTCCGAAGGTAGATGGTATTACCGGCGCAGGGTCCGGCGCTTCTTATGGCAGCCCTTTTAATATTGGCAGTTATAATAACAACTACAAAGAAGTATCTGATGCCTACTTTCTCCGCACCGGCTTCGACTGGGACGGTAAATACCTGCTCAACGCCTCTCTCCGCCGCGATGGTTCTTCCAAGCTAAGCGCCCATTCCCGCTATGCCTGGTTTCCTTCTGTTTCGGGCGGATGGGATATGGCCCGTGAAAATTTCCTCGCCGGCAGTCGCATCATCAACCAACTAAAGATTCGCAGCAGCTATGGCATGAGTGGTAATATCCGCCCACTGAACTATTTTGATGCGCAAAACCTGCTCAATGCTACCTCCTATATGGGCAATTCTGCCCTCATGCTCGGCACTACCATTGGTAACCCGGGTATACGATGGGAAAGAACCAGGCAGGTAGATGCAGGCGTAGATGTAACCTTACTTAATAACCGGGTTACTTTTACTGCAGACTACTATAACAAAACCACCGACGGCTTATTAAGCGCTAATAACATCTCTTATATCTATGGTGCCGCCTCTATCCCAGACAACATCGGCGTTATCCGCAACTATGGTGTAGACCTGGAACTGGCTGTCAGCAGCCGCGCCGGCGCAGCCTTCTCCTGGAAAGTGGAAAGTAATATGAACATCAACAGGAATTTACTGGTGTCATTAAAAGATTCCCTTATCAGCTACGGCGCCTTTACTTTCGGTGGCCCATACAGCAGAGCTAAAGTTGGACAATCGTTAGGGTCCGTACAGGTATATGAATCCATGGGCGTAGATCCGCAAACCGGTGATATGCTATATAAAGACCAGAATAAAGACGGTAAATGGGATAGCAATGATATGATTACTGTTCCCGTGGCCCTGCCCAAATTTACCGGAGGTACCAATATTACCTTGTCTTACAAAAAAATCACTGTATCAGCTTTATTCAACTATGTAGCAGGTAACAAAATATACGACTTCTACGAACAAACACTTCGTAACTATGATCTTGACTACTACGGCGTAATGCCCAATAAATTTGACATCATCAACAAACGCTGGAAACAAAAAGGAGATATCACCGATGTACCGAGAGCGGTTACAGGTGTGCACGGCGCCGGACAAACCACCGACTGGAACTCCCGGCCCTCTACCCAGTTCATATATGATGCCTCTTATGTGCGCCTGCGCAATCTTACAGTAGCCTATGAGCTGCCGGCAGATTTACTGGCGAAAGCAAAAATTACACGGGCACGCCTATACGCATCTGCGCAGAATGTATTCACCATCACAAAATACATAGGATTTGACCCGGAAGCCGCTGCCAATACAGGTATTGTAACATCTAACCTGCCAAATCCCCGCTCGGCTGTTATTGGTATAGATCTTTCATTTTAATCCGTCACTACATGAAACAACATACGCTATTACACATCGCAGCTATCGTTACCATCGGCTTATCTGCCTGCAGCAAGCAGTTGGATGACGTAGCCCCTAATACCAAAATTGCTTTTTCACAGCTCACCAAAAACAACCTGCCACTGGTGATCAACGGCGCTAAACTGGCGCTCACCAACAATAATGCATTCTATACCTACTATGCACTACAGGATGTTATGAGCGATGACTTTCAGTCGCTGGGTTTCACAGCCTACGAAAACAACAACATTCCGTCGAATGACAACACCCTGGTACCGGCTTACCGACAACCATATCAATGCATCGCCAATGCCAATATGGTCATTCAATATGCCACGCAATTTTCCGGCGACAGCACGGTGAACACTGCCCTTGGTGAAGCCTTCCTGCTGCGTGGTTTTTCGTATATGTTACTCTCAGAATGTTTCGGTGACGTAGTGATCATTAAAGGGGATGAAAACCCTAAAAGTCGCCCTCCGCGCAACCCGGCAACAGAAGTAAACCAGTTTATTGAATCGGACCTTAAAAACGCGATCGATCACTTGCCTGCATATACAAATGCTGTCAGCGGCTCCAAACAAAGCGCGCAACTATTACTGGCTCGTTTCTACCTGAACCACGGCAGATACGATGAAGCCTTATCAATGGCAAACGCCGTGATCAGCTCTGGTAAATTCAGCCTGCAATCCAACTTTGGAGATATTTTCAAGTCTTCCGTAAATAGCCCCGAAGCGATATACAAAATCAACGAAACCAGCACCAGTACCTTTTATGGTCTTCCCAATATATATGGCCAGGGAGGAGGTACCAACTCCGGGCAGGCGGGGTCAGGTAATACCTGGGCCGACAGCAACCTCGTAAAATCATATGAGCCTGCAGATATCCGCCGCAGCTACTTTGCCCGTACCAAAGGTGGTGCTATCGTTGACACGGTATACTTCATCACTAAATTCCCGCAGGAATTAACGCCTTCGTATGTAGTATGCCGTTATAGCGAGGCTTTCCTGATTGTTGCCGAAGCCAATGCCCGCAAAGGCACCGTAGATGTGACTACCTACAACCAGTTACGCAGCGCCCGCAATGCCAGCACTGTTAACAACACCGACTTTGCCACACCCGCCGCCTTCCTCAGCGTCATTGAACAGGAAAGAAGAAGGGAATTTATAGGAGAAAGACTCAGATGGAGCGATATGCAACGCTTTGGTAAAATGAATACCTGGCTGCAATCGTTCGGACAACCAGTTACCCATGTGCTGATGCCCATTCCATCCAGGGAGTTTTTCATTAACGACAACCTGGTACAAAACGCCGACTACAGCAGGTAAAAACGGAAATCAATTATATTTAAACTAATAGAGATGAAAAAAACAATGCTGAAATTTTGCGCACCGCTGCTCCTGCTTGCCGCTCCTGCAGCCGTGATCGCACAACAAAACAAAATCGTAAAAGCCATCACTGTAAATGGTAGCGTGGAATTTACCGATCCTAGACAGGAGGTTAACAAAGTATATCTGTCCAAAGACAATTTGAAAGGAAAACCTGTGGTGGTAGACTCCTGCGTAGTAAGCAAAGACAATACCTTCTCCTTTAAAATCAAACAAGATCACCAGGGCATTTATATCATCAACGCCATGAACTGGGACCGTGCTACCTTCTGGAGCGACGCCGATGTAAAAGTAGCGATGAGAGGTTATGATACAGCCCGGTACAAAGTAAAAATACCTCACTACAATTACGTGGAAGGATCTTACGATAATAACTTCATCAACCTGTCTACACTAAACAACGAATTGGGCTATCGCAGATTGATTGATGAATATAACATGGAGTACTATGCAAAGAAAGCAACAGATACTACCTGGTACGACTATATGAAAAATCATAAGAAGTACAACCCAATGCGTGAAGATAATAACATCCGCGAGGAAATACTGGTAAAATGCTACGCAGACCGCCCGGTAATGGTGTATGCCATACGTGGCATGGCAGGGACAGAAGCTGGCGAAAAATATGATAACGCCATGAAGATGCTCGATAAGCTGATGGCCCGTTACCCGTGGTTAACAGAAGCAAAGGATTTAAAACAAACCATCATTACCAACAAAGCACAAGCTATGCGCCTGAAATCAGGCCAGCCTATGCCTGCTGTACAATATCCTGACGCCGACGGGAAACTGGCCGGACTGGAAAAATACAAAGGCAAATACCTGCTGGTTGACTTCTGGGCAAGCTGGTGCGGACCATGCAGACAAGCGATTCCAAAAGTAAAGGAACTGTATAGCAACTACAAAGACAAAGGCTTCGAAGTAGTGAGCATTTCTATTGACACCGATAAAAATGCGTGGAAAAAAGCCATGAAGGAAGAAGCGATGCCATGGGACCAAATGCTGAGTGACAACAAAGATAAAACCATGGAGCAATTCCAGTTTTCCGGCATTCCTACCATGTACCTGGTAGACCGCGAAGGAAAAATCATAGAACGCATTACAGGCTATACCGAGGAAGCAGATGCTAAAATAAAGGAAACCTTGAATAAAGGCGCTAAAGCAGCACCAGCTCAAGGCGGTGCTGTAAAAATGATGGGATTCTAAAATCATACACCAACCATGAAAAAAAACACCCTCCTAATGGCCGGCAGCTTGCTGCTGGCCTCTTTTCTCCCCGCAGCGGCGCAGAAAAGCTACAAAGTAACCGCCCGCATTAAAGGACAGGGCGACTATAAACTGAGTTTGTCTTATGTTACCGCAGATGGTCACAAAATAGATACGCCGATCTCTCACAACGGCGACGAGTTTGTATTTTCCGGCAATGTAAACGAACCTGTAATAGCCACTTTCTCCAGCCGCCATCCGGCCAGCAAATTTGAATTTGTGAAAGGCGGTATGTTTATGCCTGCACCTAACCTGGAAATTATCCTGTCGGATAAAACCAATGTGCAGATCACTGGTGATGCGGAAGAGTTGTACAAGGCTACTGTAAAAGGCGATAAGGCCAATACAGAAATGAATGCTTTCCGGCAAAAAGAAATGCCACTCACATCGAAAGTCTGGGAACTGCGCAAAAAAGGAGCTGGCCTGCGTAAACCGGAAGATAGCGTGGCTAGAAAAGCGGTTAACGCTGAAATGCTTGCTGCCAATGAAGAACTCATTGCTATGAACAAACAGTTTGTGGCCAGTCATCCTAATTCATTTCTCAGCGTGAGCTTACTCACCAGGCTGCAAAGCGATTTTGATCCTGCGGCGTATGAACAGGCTTTCAATAAACTGAGCAACACGTATAAAAATACTTATCTCGGTAAATACCTGTCGTCACGCATCACCGGTGCCAAAGCTACCAGCGAAGGCGCCGTGATCAACTTCAACAAAAAAGATAACCAGGGAAATATCTTTTCACTGTCTTCCCTCCGGGGGAAATACGTATTGCTCGACTTCTGGGGCAGTTGGTGCGGCCCCTGCAGAGCCAGTCATCCTCACCTGAAAGAAATATACGCAAAGTATAAAGACAAAGGACTCGAAATCGTTGGCATTGCAGATGAAAAATCCGACGACATTAACGACGCAAAAGCGCTATGGTTAAAAGCGATTAAAGATGATGGTATCAACTGGATACAGGTACTAAATAACTACGACAAAGCCACCAACAACCTGGCCATGTCCTATGGTATTACCGGGTTTCCCACCAAAATATTGCTGGATAAAAATGGTAAAGTACTATTCAAACTCGTTGGCAACGGCGGTGATGAACTGGATCAAAAACTAAAAGCCGCTCTCGGCATTTAATAATAAAGGTGTACCGGCATTACCCGGTACACCCTTTTATCGTAAGCCCCCTCAGGCATTACCTGCTGATTATTTCACCGGCGTTAGTTCCAACACTTTCACTTCAAATGGCGCCAGCTCCATTGTAATTTTCTCCTCACTATCCATGTTACCCACACCTGTATTATTGACCACATTAAAGGCCGAAAAACGCGTTCGATAGCTCTCCGGCAATTCTAATACTTCCTTTAACCGAAAAGTAATTTTTGTGGTTTGGGCAGATGGATTCCGCCATGTTAACGTTCCCTCCTTTGGGTTCCATGCCGCAAAGCCATAAGCTTCTCCCTTACCGGGGTCGCCGCCTACCCAGTGTACATCGGATAATACGTCCCGGTGTTGTGCAGACCACTTCATTCCTTTCGCCAATACATCCCAGCCACTTTTAGTCATCAGGTGCGGATTAATATACAACTCCTGCATACCGGTACCATTACCGAAAAAAGCCCATACATCTTCCGTCAGCCCCGCATCATCATTCGTAAACGAAGCTCCCAGGCCATTTTCATTATTCACTACAATGCCATGATACATCAACGCATTGAGTGGATATAGCCGTGACCGTTGTACTACGTTTTTATATACTTCCGCATCGCGGTAGTTCACCCATTGTTGTCTTTTGGTCCCTGCGCCCAGTAAGCCCATATCCTCTCCTGCCCTCCAGATGGCATCGCCATAGCTAAGCCAATAGGGAGAAGGCCAGGTACCTACTGTGAGATTAAAATACAGGTCCGGCTTTATTTTGCGCAAACCGGTTATCACCCGCAGAAAAGATTCCACATCTTTGGCGTACTTCTCTCCTGCTCCTCCTACTCCGTTACCGGCGCCTACTCCATCAAATTTAAAACTCACTACACCCTGGTGTTGCACAAAGCCCCTGGTGAGTTGCATGAAATAATCAAAGTAATGCGGGTCCGCTAAACTTAAGCCATTATCGTTTGGTGTAAATGGCAAATGCAGCTTTTCAATACTCGCCAGGCGACTGATCTTTTCCTGGTCGTAACCTCCCCAGGGAGATACCCACACGCCCATAGCTGCATGATACTGCCGGGCTAACGCTTCCATCTTCTTAAAACCATTTGGTAACTTGCTACTGAAGTACCAGAGCCGGTTATAATCATCCCAGCCACTATCCCACAAAAAAGCGCTCATCTTCGCTTTACGCTTTACCACCAGGCTATCACCAAACAGCCGGATGCGATCCAACGCATTTGCTTCCGTAATTTCGCGGCCATCATATCCTACGTCATACCAGGAGTTATAATGTGGAAATACGCGATAAGGTACCGCCCTTATTTTCTCGAGGTAAGTTAGAAAACCCCGGCGAAGTTGCTCCGCAGGCGTTACACCCCAGGCGACACTAATGTCGAAACCGTCGCCAGAGCGCAGTGTAGCCGACGCGGCAATGCCAGATTGCGTCATCGCCGCACTCTCCTCCTGGTGTGCCATCGGATGTTCGATTGCAAAAAACAGGTTGCCTACCAACACCGGCGAACCATCTACCACACCGGAAAGCACCGGCTTTGCCGTTGCAGGAATATTTACCAGCGATAAATCTTTAAGGCTATGCTGTGGGTCTGTAAAGTGAAAATGTTGCTGAATAAAATTGCAATGGTCATGTAACACAATGCGCCACACTATACTGATGCGATGCGTTTTGTTAAACAACCCGAACACCAACTCTTTCCCCGGTAAGCGATCTACCCCGCGGATCGCCGCCGGCGCTGCTGTTACGGCTTGTTCCCTGCGACTGACCACCGCAAAATCCGATGGGTACAAAGTGCTGCCATCATTTAACTTTAAGGCGAACAACTGGTTAGCTGCCAGTTGCACCTGCGTGGATAGTAGCTTATCGCGGAATGTTACCGGGCCCAATTGCGTTTTTACCTCTCCCAGGTTTACTTCCAGGATATCATTTCCCAACACGTTCCTGCCGGGTACAATTACGGCCTTCGCCGGCGCTTTGCCGGCATAAAATACCTGCGCCGATACGGGCTGTTGCGTGGCCAGCAGGAACACCAGCGCCAGGCTGCCCATCAAATTATTTTTCATACAGCATCTGTTGAACAGGATAATGTTAACAGATTTTACCCAAAAATACCGGAACAAACGATTGCGTGAATTCATTGGCCTGATACGCCATTAAAGTTGTCTTGTTCACCCCGTATATGAACCAACAATACCAGCTACCTTTAGGGAACTACTAAACCATCACATCATGGAAACCATTACCCTGGAACACGACATAGAAGTATTTTATGTGCAGGCAGATTCCTTTCCAATGGGCATCCAGGCAGCTTTCGAAAAACTAACGGCATTGCCTGGAAATATGACCGGTAGACATTTATATGGGATCTCCCGTCCTGAAGGCGGGCATGGCATCATTTACAGGGCCGCTGCAGCGGCGAAAACACCCGGGGAAGGCGCCCAGTATGGGCTGCAGAGTTTTACGATCCGGAAAGGGACTTATATCAGCGAAATACTGCCGCAGTATCAGCAGCACCTGATGGAGGTAACTCCTACTTTTGAACGGTTGTTGGGCACACCTGGTATTGATCCACAGGGTTATTGCCTGGAAGACTATTTCAACGATACGGATATACGCTGTATGGTACCGCTGAAATAGTGACTCTATAACAGTTACCAACGCAACACTTTTCCATCTTTTATCACTACCGCGGGCGTAAACAGTGCAGATATATTCGTATAAGGGTCTACGTTAGTGATCAGCAAATCAGCGCGTTTACCGGCACGTACCACACCGCGATCCTGTAACCCTACAACGCCAGCGCTGTTAAGGGTTGCGCACTGAATTACTTCAGCTGTAGTTAATCCACACTTATTCACCAGCAATGCCATTTCCTGTTCCAAAGGTACTTCTTCATTCTTCTCAGGATATATCCAATCAGTACCGGTAACAATTTTTACGCCCAGTTGATGTGCCATACGCGTAATCGTCAGCGCATTCCACATTTTATTGTTGGTGGCGTGAAAGATAGTAGGGTCCAGGAAAATATGCCGCTGCTGCATGCCCTGTAACAGTTTACGTTGTACCAACGTATCCAGTACAAAGTGCTTGTAGATCTGTTCCCATGATTTACTGACGTTCAAGGTATCTCCTTTAAGCTGCTGAAAACAAAGATCAGCGGCATGGGATAAGCTATTCACACCTGCCGCCACACCATCAGCAGGTTTGGCAGGGAACACCGCACCATGACTCCATACCTGTATCCCTTGCGCATGCGCTGCTTCGGTAATAGCCGCTATTTGTTTCCTGGTAAGATCTGCATATACTTTAATCCCTGTAACGCCCGCACCTTTGGCTTCAGCAACAGCTAACCGCAAATCCGTTCCCGGTGTAACAGCGCGATACCAGGGAGTAGTACCGAGGTCTTTATCTCCACGGGAGCCTCCTTTGACCATCTCAAAATAACCAGGCCCGGCAAACTGCGCCGCATAAAAGATATCGGGTCCTGCCAGTTGCCCCGTGACCGTTTTTCTTTTGTACTCAGCCAGGAAAATAGCATCACCGGCCATATCCCGCACCGTGGTAATACCATGGCGGATCATGTTTTCCAGGATACTGTCTGTTTTTAGATGCATACCCTTCTGATCATTCATATCTACGGTAGCCAGGTGTACGTGGGCATCCATCAGGCCCGGTGTAATAAACTGACCTGTACAATCTATCACCGTTAATTGCTCATCAGGTACAGCACCATCTTCAATAATTTTTTCGATCATTCCATGGCGCACAAGGATAGACCCTTTACGGGGCTTTACCGCTGCATCCCCATCAATGATGGTGGCATTTTTCAGTAACAACTGCGCACGGGTGTATGGCGCGAAGCCCAACACCGCGAGCAATAACAATACACATGTTTTCATAAAAAGTATTTATAATTTTTCCAGGTCAGCCACTTCAATATGTTGCTGAATAATGGTGCCGTTTTTATCAACCAGGAAAGTAGCGGGCAACGATTGTACTTTGTATTGTTTCACAAAATCGCTGTTCATACCATGAGGACTTAACAACTGTGTCCATGGAATATTATCTGCTGCCACCGCTTTCTCCCACAGCTCTTTTTTCTCATCTACAGAAACAGATACGAAGCCAATTCCTTTTTTATGAAACTTGTCGTACAAGGGAGCCAGTTTGCGGTTGGTAGCACGGCAAGGCGTACACCACGAGGCCCATACATCCAGTAATACATATTGATGCTGTTTAAACAAGCTATCTAACGACACATGGCTACCATTCATAGCCGGCAGCGAAAATACAGGCGCTTTTTTTCCGGTCATATTAAAGGCAGCAGCGGCCTTTTGTTTCTCTGCCAACAACTGGTAAGTGCTTTGAGCAGCGGCTTGCCGCTGAAATGCCGGCACCAGCTTTTCGAGGTTATCCGGCGACCACGCAAAGGCATAGTAATAGCCCATCCAGGCACCGGCTAAATTACCGGCATTGCTCAACACAAAAGCCAGTCTCTTTTGGTTTACTTTTTCTGCATACCGGTTACTTGCTGCATTGGCTTTTAACTTTTCATCGAGATTAGATGCGGTTTCGTGTTTATGTCCCCATTCATTCCAGGCTTTCTCATCCGGTTTAATGGACTTTTCAAAATCACTCCATTTCTTTTGCAGCGCACCACCGTTAACTAACACCGCAGTATCTTTGGTTACGTTAATAGTTACCTTCTCTCCTTCTTCCAACCAAACAGCATCCACAAAAGGCTTACGCAAACGAACGGAGTATACACCTGCACCGGTGGGTAGTGTATAAGTAACAGTACCACCGGAAAGCCGCAGCGTGTCTATCAACTGCCGCGTGGGCCACTCCCGGTAAATGGTTACTTTTTCATTTTCTGCATGCAGGGCAGTGGTAAAAGTCAACTGCTGTGCGTGGGCGGTAGCGCTGAGCAACAACCCCACGGAAAGAACGCTTAATAATTTCATATCCGGTTTTTAAAAAAGGCTGACTAAAAAAGGTTTTAGTCAGCCTTGTGATCAGGTGATTACCTGGGATTTTGTATAATGGCTGGATTTATGGTAATAATTTTCGGTGCAATCTGCAGCAGGTAGCAGGAACTATTCGCCGCAAGGGTATAAGTCGTTCCTTTATAACTGCGGGTCAGGTCCTTTTTGAAGCGGGAATCCCGGTTTAATCTCTTCAGGTCAAACCAACGCACGCCGTGATACATCAGTTCTCTTCTTCTTTCCTGCAGCACCTGCACCAGGGCTTCGTCCGCTGTAGCAGCCGTCAGCGCAGTATACTCAGCAGGCTTAAATCTTTTTTGACGAAGGGTATTCAGCAGATCGATCGCTTCGTCTTTACTATTGTTACGCGCCAGGCATTCTGCCTTTATCAGCATCATTTCCGGTACGCCTATGCTGTAATTGATATAGTTACCAAAATAATCAGGATAAGGGTTAACAGGAGAAGAGGCACTTCTCAGAATTCTGGTAAAGGAATATACGTAACGCAGGTCCTTCTCTCCCAAAATCCCCAGTAAATCCGGGCTGATCATAAAGCGGGTGATAATGCCACTCAGACTGGTGGTCCTGGACAAAATATTCTCCGGATTAGCGTCTACTGTAGGAAGTCCCTTTAAACCGCTATAGGGTTTTGCCGGGTTGATAAAGCTGATAGTATTGTAATCCAGCAGGGTATTTTTCAATGCCAGCGCGGCTGAAGAAGCCTTTAATGCCTGCTCATAGTTACCCATGAACAGGTATACTCTCGCCTGCAGGGCATAGGCCCCTGCCTTACCCGGGTGCACATAATTCCTACCCATATCAGGTAACCCACTTTCAGCCAGTGCTTCAGATAAATCTTTGACCACCTGGTTGAGCACTTCCTGCACGGTAGCCCGTTGGGTTTTAGCTTCCAGATCGGGTTTCAGCAACAGCGGCACTGCCAGGTCAGTATTGGCCGTGGCAGCCTGGTAATCGTTGCCGAATAAGTTGGCCAGGTGGAAATAACAAAAAGCACGGTGAATTTTCGCCTCTGCGGTAATGCGGCTTACACTTTCCGGAGTACCATCCTTTGCTGTTCCTATTTCCTGTAACACCAGGTTACAGTTATAGATATTACGATACAAGCCGTTCCACTCCCCATCATCTTCTGTTGCCCGGAACAGGTCCTTCGCCCAAAGATAGCTCCTGGAGCTACGTCCGTCTCCCAGCAAACCCATTCCCTCATCGGTATAGGCTACATCATCCGTCATCATTTCTTCATATCCATAACAGGCATCCGCTATCAGCGGATCATTCATAAACAGTTCATATTCTGCTACTGTTTTAGGTAAGAACTTTCCTTTAGGGGTAACGTCCAGGAATTTTTTACAGCCGCTGGAAAACAGCACCAGCATCGTTATCGAATATATTGCTAACTTTTTCATGATCTCTTTTTTTACAGTTCAACACGAATTGTAATCGTTGTTACCTTAGGTTCAGGTAAGTAATATCCGCCATTCATCGGATCGATGGCTTCCGGATCTATACCGTATTTATTCTTCTTCCATAAGGCCACATTATTCATCTGCGCAATCAGGTGTACGCCCCTCAGCACAGTACCTTTCAGCAAAGAAGCCGGTAAATTATAGCCTAACTGTATTTCACGTAAACGAATATAATCACCCGGAATCACGCTGTTGGAAGAATACTGCATGACACGTTCTCTTCCATCATAGAAATCAGCCGGATCGAATGACGGGGTGATAGCAGCAATATCTGTTTTGGCTTCATCACCTGGTTTACGCCAGCGGTCTTTGACCTGGTAATTCAGGGAATTGGAGAAAGCATAACCATACATATCAGGCATTTCACGGCGAAGCACATTACCAAAATTGAACGTAGTAAGCGCGCTCGCAAAAAATCCGCGATAAGTAAATACGTTGGTAAAACCTCCTGAGAAAGGTGCACGATAAGTACCACTATGCACCAGCGAAGAAAACTGGGCTACTTTTACCTTCTCCCCTTTATCGCCATATACCTGCGGGTTACCATGATCGTCCAGTCCGGCCCATTGGTAACTCCACAGCGATTCCCGTGCATATCCTTCTACATACTGTGAGGTGCCGGACACCCGGTTCAATTCAGGATTACCATCCGGTATTTTGTTATCGAGGATCACATTCCTGTTATAGGCAGCATTCAAACGGCTGTTCCATTTAAACTGCCTGGTTTCAATGATATTGCCCTGTACAGCCAGTTCAATACCTTTATTCCTCATTTTGGCTGCATTAATTCTCATATTGGTAAAGCCCACGGTTGGATCCAGGGTATACGTTCCCAACAAGTCATAGCCATACTTATTATACAGGTCAACGCTTACCTGTAAACGACCATCATACATTGCAAGATCTGCTCCCAGGTTGACAGTACGGGTTCTTTCCCAACGCAGCTTGGGATTGTAACTGTTTACCCTCGCATAAAATTCATTGAGTTTGGCAGAAAAAAAGCGGTTAGCTACCAGCAAAGGAGTGGTGGTACGGTCAAAGTTCCCGGTTAGACCAACAGAACCACGCAACTTCAACATGCTGACATTAGGTACATGGAAAAAGGATGCTCTTGCCATATCCCAGGCGCCACCTAATGACCATAACGGCGTACGGCGATATTTAGGGTCCGCACCAAACAGGTTGGACTGGTCTACCCGATAACTACCGGTAATGGTATAACGATCATTGTAAGTATAGGCACCGGTTCCATAGTAAGATCTTTGTCTTTCGTCATTATAGGAAAACAGGTCATTCCTCGTGGCATCATATACCGGGATAGAACGGCCGTTCCACCATTTCAGCGTATTACTCAGCAACATTTTCTGGTCAACCGGCTGCCAGCTCTGTAAGTCATCATTATAGCCAAATTTAGTGGCAGTAAATCCTTCGTTGATGTAACGTTTCACCTCTGTACCCACCACAAAATTCACAAAATGCTTACCCCGGAACAGGTTGGTGTATTGCAGCTGGGAACGGAAAGCCCAGTTGTTATTGGTATATTCCGACTGGTTCAAACGATCTCCCTGTGGCAGGTTGTAAACTGCTTTGTTATTGGCATCCAGGGTGGTAAATTGGTTGATATAGTTGCGGTTATCATAGGAGTCCTTCGACACCAGGTCCCTACCACTCTGCTTCATCCGGTCGTACAGGAATCCGGCATTCAGTGTCAGCCCTTTGATAATTTTCCATTCACCGCCGATATTAGTTCTTAACCCGAAGTTCTTACTCCGGTTATTGGATAACCTCGCGTCCTGCAATAAATTCCGGCCATTTTCCAAATATCCCAGTGGTTTCAGCTCATCGTTCGCTGCTTTATTAAAAGACGTATAGTCGTACAGGTAATTACCGCTGGCATCCACCAGCAATTGATAAGGCGCCAGCTGTTGTATATTTCCACTGATATTCGGCGCTGTTCGCAGATCCTGGAATACGCCATTGATATCTACATTGAAACGCAGGTTGGGATTCAGTTCAAAATCGCCACGGGTATTCAGCTGCATAGACTCGGTTTTATCTGTGATATACACAGACTTTCCTTTATCATAAGAACCGGATACCATAAAGCGATATCCTTTACCACCGCCGGAAAGAGACAGGTAATGATTTTGACGAACGCCGGTACGAAGTAACAAATCACTCACCTGTGAGCGGTTAGAGATGCTACCCAGTGAATCCCTTTTACGATTGTATTCTGCGTCGGTAATCAGGCCTTTATCCAATTGGAAAAGGAGATCAAAAGAAGGAGAATACCCGGTAGATGATCCTTCGAAGATCTCCGGCATAATAAATCCTTTGTCGTACAATTCTTTATCATAATCCACGAGGTCTGCACTGTTAGCACGCTTCAACGTGGAATAATCCGGGCGTTGCGTGAAGTACATATTGGTAGCGTAGTTCACTTTCAGCTTTCCTTCCTTACCTCTTTTTGTGGTTACCACAATTACGCCATTGGATGCCTGCGCCCCCCAGATAGCCGCTGCAGCAGCATCTTTCAGCACATCCACTTTTTCCACATCATTCATATTATCGGGTAACTGGTTCACCGGGAAACCGTCTACGATAATCAACGGTGCGCTACGTTCTGTTTGAATAGCACTACCACCACGCACCTGGATGTTAATACCATTCTGGTGACGGTCTTTACTACTGCCGGTATAACCCGTGGCCAGTGTTAATCCTGAAATGCTTCCTTCCAGTAAACTGGTGAGCGACTGGCTGCCCCGGCGTTGTATTTCTGCGCTGCCAATCTGGGAATAGGCGCCGGTAGTGTTTTTCCGTGCCAGCGATTGATACCCCGTAGAGATCACTACTTCCGGGATATTGCGTAAAGATTGACGCAACGTAACATTGATCATGCTTCTGTCGCCTGCTTCCAGTTCACTGGTTTCATAGCCTACACAACTGATGCTCAGTTGTGCCTCGTTTGTTTTGAGCTTCATGGAAAAATATCCTTTCCCATCCGTGATAGCAGCGTTGGTGCTGCCGGCTTCCCGGATGGTCACCCCTGCATTATACACAATGGCATCTCCTTCATAAAGGCCGATACGGCCACGGATAATACGTTCGGTCAATGCGGGTGTGGCAGTAGTCACGCGGCTCACACTGATCATATTATCATTCCGGCGAAACGCATAACGATAATTAATGGTCAGGTACTGTAATACTTCTTCCAGCGATTTTTCACCGGCAGGAATGCTAATGGTTTCATTGGCATGAATAGCAGAACCGGCGTAAAAAAAACGGACTTTATACAAGGCCGACAGGCTGCGAAACGCCTTCTCAGCAGGAACCTTTTCCAAAGCCACCTGCTTTTTTTCCTGCGCCTGCGCGGGCAACAACGCCAGCGTAAATGCTAACACCATCATCATCGCAAACAAGGCATGGGAATGTCTACTCGTTATCCTCGCGGATAACCGGCAAAAACGTAAATACATAATACTACGAATGGTTTTGGTTGATTATTGAATTATTACATTGGTCGAATCAATGAATTGATATTGCTTGTTTAAAGTAAAACACAGTACATCCAATACTGCTGATAATGCGTCATTCTTAAACCGTCCTGAAAAAACTTCTTTTTGCAGCGTGCTATCTTTTATTTGAATCTGAATATTATAACTGGCTTCTAGTTGCAGTAACACCTCGCTTACGGGGGTGTGGTCAAATACCATTTCCTGTGCCTTCCAGGCATTCAGGGTGGCTGCTGTAAAGGTGTGTTGCTGTTGTTTGTTTTGGTGAGACGGATCTATCAGCAGGCTTTCCGTGGGTTGCAAATAAGCCACCAGCCTGCGTATCCCGTTTTGACTGTTTTCTACCATCACCTTTCCTGTTTCCAGCAATACTTGTAATTTCCCCTGGGTGGCCGTCATGCGAAAAGCGGTGCCCAACGCAGTTACCATGTAACTACCTCCGGTTACCTGGAAGCGATGCAACGGATCAGGGGATACTTTGAAATAGGCCGTTCCGTTCAGGGCCATACTGCGGGTGCTTCTGCCGAAGGCGCTATCCAGTTGTAAACTTGTGCCATTTTCCAGCAGTACATAACTGCTATCCGGTAACACAAATCCCTGCATAGCACCACTGGTGTTGTGGTAATATAATTTGGCCGGAGCCGCTACAACAGGCAGGTTCGGCTGCTTCTGAACCGGCGAGGGGCGGAAATACCAGACCGCCGCCAGCAATAGCACCGCGGCAGCCGCCGCCGGATAATACCAGCGCATACGACGTACCGGCGCCGACGTTTCCAACAACCAGGCATCCATTTTTGCCATGGCTGCAGGCTTTTCCTTTTCTGCCACCAGCAGCCAGCCGGCAGCTTTCACCATGTCAGTGGCCTCTTCAACAATAGCAGCATACTCCGGATGCGCCGCCACCCAGTTAGTCCAATAGTTCACATCATCTTCATTCGCATGAAAACAATAATTAATAAATGACGGCTGTCCTATTAACTGGTCTACTGAAATATTGGCCATTCCCGGGTGCTTTTTCTATACAGAGGGAAAAGCGGGATGGATTTACCACAGAAAAAAAATATTTTTTTTACCCACTTCCTGACGAAGCTGTATAATGGCCCTGTGGGTAAGGTTATAGACCGTACGGAGACTGGTATTTTTGGCATCTGCAATTTGCTGGAGCGACATATTTTGGAGAAACCGGAGCTCAATCACTTCTCTTTGGGCCGGGGTTAATGTTTGTAAAGCCTGTTGTATACGGTTAAACTGTGCAGTAAAAATATCCGCGTCTTCCCGGGTGTCCGCGGAAAGGTTAATGAGGCTGCTCACATCGGTGAGCTTCTTTTCCCGCCCCCATTGTTCAATTAAACGCCGTTTAAAGGCGGTAAGCAGGTAAGCTGATACGTTGATATCGGACGACAAATTGGCCCGCTTCTCCCAGATATAAATAAAAAAATCATGTAAATGATCCTTTACAAAAGCCGTGTCGCCATCCAGCCACTTACAGCCCCAAACAAACATGCGTGAATAATATGTATCATATAATTCACGGAATGCAGCTTGTTCACCAGCACAAAATTTCATCCAGATATCGCGTTCATCAGGCATACCACATCGCCAGGCAGGCGTTTCTCTCGTATTTTGGTTGAGGCCAAAGATATATAAAAGAGCAGAAAGCATAAAGCAGAAAGCAAAAAGCTATTTTAGCGGATGATCAGAATAATCCTGCCCACAGACAAAATCCGCTCTGATCATCCGCTAAAATAGCTTTTTGCTTTCTGCTTTATGCTTTTTGCTTTCTCTTTATGCTTTTTGCTTTCCGCTTTATACTTTCTGCTCTCCTACAATTTTTCTTTCTTTCTTATTTCTGCAAACAAAGCCTTAAAAGTGTTTACGTTGGCCATAGTGCCGGGGCGTACGCCTTTCCGGCCATAATATCCATCAATAAACTCTTTCGTATTTACCCACATGGTTTCAAATATGCCCGGCATACGTTCCGCCAGTGTGCGGGAGAAGTCGGCCTGCAACGCATTTTTGCGGGCTGCATATACCTGCTCCAGTTGCGCCATCGCCGAAGATTCCTTTCCACACGAAGACGGCAATACCTGGAATCCTTTCACCGCAAAGTAGGCAGGCGTTGGAGGCGCATCTTCATACTTCCAGTCGCAGATCATAATATCCTTAGGTATCATATCTATTGCACGCGCCGTATTGTTCATACTGGCCTGCCAGGCCAGCAGGTTGGTTTCCTTACCATCTATCAGGCGATCACTCCACATCCACATCTGGCATTTTTTTTCTTTGAGATGCTGATGCAGGGCGGTCACATAAGCCCCGAACAGTTCCGCCGGATCTTTACCACCACATCGCGGACATTTATTATACCCAATGATCCAGGCCTCATCCAGGCCCACGTGAAAAGCATCTGCGCCGGTTACTTCAATCAGCTCATCTACCAACGGGAAAATGATTTTGAACAAATCAGGATGCTGCGTACACAAGCACTTGCTGTAGAAGTCGAACATGCCACCATCCTTCCAGGGCACCGGTGGATTGTAATCAGGCGACTCATCCAACTGCGGATACTTCTTCAGCAGCGGCCCTATCTCCGTTTGCTCCGACTGATGTGCCAGCAGGTTCACTGTCGGGATAAAGCGGATCTTCGCTTCTTTACAGGCCTGTACAATCTGTTTCAAATCTTCTTCCGTGATACCATTCCATTCCGCTACTTCCGGGTCAGATTTAAACTTGTAGGCCAGCTCAATTCTTAGTGCCAGCGTATTCACACCTTCCGCTACCAATGCTTTCTTTATAAAATCACAGAGCAGCGGCACATCCTGCCGTTGCGGCACACTCAACAACAATCCTTTTACGGGCAGCACGTTCCATTTAAAAGGAGCTGGCTGTTGTGCGCGCACCTGGATAAACAATAACATCAAACATCCTGCTAATACAATTTGCTTTAACCTGGTCATATTTATTCCGCTATTACTTTTCTTATCCTGTTATTATTTCTATCCAGCACATACACTACGCCGTTTTTACCTACCGCTACACCGGTAGGTGCATTAAACAGGGCCGCAGAGCCGGCGCCATCTGCAAATCCAGCGGTGCTGCCACCGATGTACGTAGTTACATCCCAGGTGTTGGCTGTGATTTTACGAATACATTGGTTGGTGTTGTTAGAAGAACCATCGCCGGTACCATTACCTGCCACAAACAAGTTGTTGTTCGCATCCAGTGCAACAGCCCACGGATAGTCGAAACGGGCATCAGCGCCTTTTCCATTTACCAACCCGGTTTGGTATGCAGCACCTGCTATCACGGTTTGTTCCCAGGTATCTGCCGCAAACTTTTTAATCATAGAGGTACCGTTTTCAGACACATACAGGTTGCCTTTATCATCTACGGCTACATCTACCGGGTAAACGAGATTTTTGATGATCTCTGTGGCGGTACCGGAAGGTGTTACCTGGAAAATACTGCCGGAGCCACGGGCGTTGGCATAATAGATATTACCATTGCGCTTGTCGATGCCTATTCCCCATGCTTCTCCCCAGGCGATGAGGGAAGTAGTGCCGTCGGCAGTAACCCTGCGGATAGTCCAATCCGCCGGATCTGCGACGATTACCGTTCCATCTTTATCAACCGCTACATCCAGCGGCAGTGAGAACTGCGCTGTTTCACCTTTTCCCTCCATATAGCCCCAGTTGCCGTTACCAGCCAGGCTGGTCACCGTACCATCCGGCGCAATTTTACGCACACGAAAGTTACCGGCGTCTGCTACATAAACATTACCTGCATCGTCCACATCCAGTCCGCATCTTCTGTTAAAATTGAAGGAGGAGAAAATACCTTTTCCATCTGAAAAGCCTGCGGCGCCATTGCCAGCCAGCGTACTTACTTTATAGGAAGTGATATACCCGAAGTCTTTTGCAGTGGTAGTTGTTTTTCCGTTAATAGTAACGGTGATTTTGCCGCTACCTGCTTTTTCCGGTATCACTACCAGGATATGATCGCCGATAACACCTTCTACCAGGGCTTTTACACCATTTACGGTTACGCTTACAGCGGCAGTATCTGTGGTGAAGTTGCTGCCATAAATAAGCACTTCTGTGCCTGCAGGTCCCGATTCAGGCGTAAATTTATCCACGATAACCGGGGCATTGTTGTCGTGCTCAAAGCCCTTGTCTTTTTTACAGGCAGCTGCCACTACTATCAGCAACAGTATCTGCAAACGATATAATATAGTTTTCATTCGTTCTTGTTTAAGTGAAACAGTGACAATTACCAACCCGGATTTTGTGTGAAGCCTGTATTGTGGCCACTCACCTTGTCTATCTCGCTTTGCGGAACAGGCAACCAGTAATTTTTATTGGCATCAAATACTCTCTTCTCTATCACAGGATAGGTGTAGGTAACATTTCCATTACCGGAAACAGCTACGCCATGTACATCTTTATTATCCACCTGCGCTGCAATCATCCAGCGACGTACATCCCAGAAGCGATGATCTTCCAGGGCCAGCTCTATCCTTCTTTCATGGCGGATTTTAGCACGTAAGGATGCTTTGTCGCCGCCGCTGTAAGCAGGCATTCCCGACCGGGCACGCACCGCATTCAGTGCATTGTATACATCTGCCTCCGGACCCGTAGCTTCATTCTGCGCCTCTGCATAGTTGAGATACAATTCTGCCGTTCTGATAAGTACCCATTTACGATCGCTTCCGCCGGTACCGGAAAACAGGTCTACGGAAGGCAACAGGTATTTACGCTGCCAGTAGTTGGTAGAAATTTGTCCGGAACGGGGTGCATCAGCACCATTGGGATCCAGTACCTTTCCTTTCCAGGTAGCTCCTGGATACAGGATGGTAGCATAAAAGCGGGGATCTCTTCCATCGTAAGGCCTTTGTGCCACATAACCGGAATTCGGCTCGGTAATAGGTAAACCGGTAGCTTTCATTTCATAATCATCTACCAGCTCCTGTAAAGGTGTAACGTTACCATAACCGTTGGCACTGCGGGGATTCATTTCGCGGTCAATACCACCATCACCGAAAGCACCGGGCGCAGGGCGGCTCCAGATCACTTCCCGGTTGAAATACTGCGTAAAAATATCACTATAGTTATCGTTCAGCGTATAGCCGTTGGTGATAGCCGTGTCTAATGCAGCACGACAAGCTACTGCGGCTTGCTGCCAGCGGGCTGCATCATTGCCGGGGTTATACAGCGGGCTCGCATAAAACAGGCGTACCCGTCCCTCCAGCGCCATGGCAATCATTTTGCTGGCACGTCCCCAGTTAGATGGACGGTCGGCATAAGTAACCGGTAACAAGGTGCCGGCTTCCTGCAGGTCTTTTATAATGCTGGCTGTGACTTCATCAATACTGTTACGTTTGTAGTAAAGACTGGCCGGGTCATCGAACGGGCTCTTTTCTGTTAACAGCAAAGGCAGTCCGCCCCAGGTGCGCATCAGCTCAAAGTAATAATAGCCACGCAACAAAAGCACTTCGCCCTTCAGCCGTCCGCGACGTTCCGGATAGTTGGGATCTGTAGGCACCAGGTCGTAGTTAGCCAGGAACTTGTTACAGGCGCGGATTTTTCCATAATAGCTGCTCCACAGATCAGACATCGGGAAATTCGACGGACTCATTGACCCGGTATTAAAGTTACCTGCATCCGGATAGGAAGCAGAGTTATCAATACTCTGGTTGGTTTCATCCGTAGCACTGTTTAAACCCCAGGCGGATCCTGGTTTAAACATATTCGGTAAGCTCTGGTAAATAGTGTTGACAAAGCCTTCTGTATTTTCAATATTGGAAAATACTTCCTTTTCTGTGATCAGGTCACTGGGTTTTCTGTCGAGATAATTTTTACTGCAGGCAGTTGCACACAGCAGCACGGCAGCAATCCCTGTTTTTATGAATACCTTTTTCATCATTATAATTTATCTACCGTGATTAAAGATTGATGGTAATACCTGCGTTATATATGCGCATAATCGGGTAAGGTTGCCAGCCCCAGCGTCCGCCGGTGTTGGATTCCGGATCTATGCCCAGGTCTTTTACATTATCCCAGCTAATCAGGTTCATGCCATTCACATAAATGCGCGCGCTCTTTATTTTCACTCTCTTCAGCAAATGAGCGGGTAAGCGATAGCCGATTTCTGCATTCTTTAACTTCACATAATCTGTTTTCCTGATCCAGTAGGTAGAGCTCACGAAGTTGTTCGCCATATTGCTCTCTGAAAGGTGCAGCGCCGGAAACGTAGCGTTGGCAGCATTTTCCGGAGTCCATCTGCCTTCATGAATTGGGCGGTAGCTTTCGCGATAGTTGGCGGTAAGCTGCGAAGAATAGATCTGGCGGCCGCCGGTAGCTCCCTGGAACAATACACTTACATCTATTCCTTTATAATCGATGCCGAACGTGGCGCCGAAATAGCCGGTTGGCACATTCAACATGGGCAACATCGTTCTGTCTGCCTCGTCAATTTTACCATCACCATTAATATCCTTGTATTTGATATCACCGGGAATCAGTGGAGCAAAAGTTTGTTTCGGGCTTTTATTGATTTCATCCTGGCTCTGGAAAAGTCCTTCTGCAATGTATCCCAGATCGTAACCAATAGGTAATCCTACCTGGCTTTGGTAGGGATAGGCCAGCTTAGGTTCATCCAGTTCCAGGATTTTATTTTTCACAAACTGGTAATTCAATTTTGTAAACACGCCTACCTTTCCTACGTTGGTGTTGAGATTCAATTCTGCTTCTATCCCCCTGTTCTGTATACGTCCCATATTTCTGTTCAGATCCGCCGTGATACCCATATAGCCGGGAATAGTACGAGCCGCTACGAGGATATCTTTACGCAGTTCACTGAAGAAGTCCACAGAAAATTTCAGCTGATCTTTTAGGAAACCGGTCTCTATACCAAGGTCTGTTTTGGCCGCTTTCTCCCAGGTAATAGCCGTATTCCCGATCCTGTTTTCATAATAGCCGCCTACGCCGGAAGCTACGCTACCAAAGGTGAATCCGCCGCCACGGGAGTAGTCAGACAAGTACAACCAACGGCCGCCGTTCACCTGGTCGTTACCCACGTATCCATGAGAGAAGCGCATTTTCAGGAAACTGAATGCATGCTGATCTTTCATAAAGTTCTCCTGGCTCACTATCCACGCAGCAGAAATAGCGGGGAAAAATCCATACCGTTTGCCGGGAGGGAAGTTTTCCGATCCATTATAACCGGCGTTGAATTCCAGGTAATATTTAGTTGCATAGTTATAGGCAATTCTTCCAACATATCCTTCGTATACCCGTGGCAGGTTGCCCGACTGGGAACGGTAGTTACGGTTGAAGAGGAACAAACCACTCACGGCATGTTTGCCGAAATCGCGGTCGTACATGAGCTTCAGATCATAGTAGTAATATCTTTCTCCGCTGGAGTAGCCGGAGCGTTGCAGGCTGGTAGCTTTGCGATGTTGGGTATAGGTACCTTCTCTGCCGGGATTGGATTTATAGCGATAGGAATCAAATTCCTGGTCCAGTGCAAAGTTAATATCACCGTAGTTTTCAAATGTAAAGAGTCCTTTTACTTTCAGGCCGGGCGTAATAAAATCCAGCTTGCGGGTGAGTGCCACGCTACCATTGGTGCTATGCCAATAGGCATCGAGGTAGCCATTGCGGGTGATCAGTCCATAAGGATTATAAAAATCCTCCCGCATGGTACCGGAGGCAATACTCCCGTTGGGATTGAGCCGGGGCGTAAGGCGATTGGTCATCTGTGATAATACCACCCAAAAAAATTCGTTGTTGCCACGGTCGGCGGAAGGGCTGGTCCTGTTTTCCAATCGCGATGCCAGGTCCACCTGCAGGTCCGTATTTTTATCCAGCGTAATATCTACGTTAGAGCGGAAGTTGAAACGATCGTATTTATACTTGACGCCATAGATATTCTCATTGGCGCGGTTGTAGATTGGCTCCTGGCGCAGGTATGATCCGGAAACAAAATACTTTACATACTTCGATCCACCACCGATATTAATATTCAATGTTTTCTGCGGTGAATTTTTCCGGATCATTTCGCTGTACCAGTCGGTATTGGGGTAATCATATGGTTTCAGACCGGTTTTATAATATTCCAGTTCCTGGTCAGTAAATACAGCAGGCATGCCATCATTTTTAGCGGCTTCATTTTCCAGTACACCAGACTCGTAAGAGCTGAGGAAGCGGGGGAAATTAGTGGGCTGCTGTAATGCATATTGCATGTTTACCTGGATATTGGGAGGTCCATCCTTTCCGCGTTTGGTAGTCACGAGTACGATCCCGTTCGCACCTTGTATCCCATACAATGCAGTAGAGGAGGCATCTTTCAGGATAGAAACGGATTCTATTTCGTTGGGATCCAACTGGCCAATGTTGGCATCCCCCCTGGGTAAGCCATCTATAACCACCAGTGGGTTGGTAGCGCCGGTAGTACTGATACCACGGATAAACAGTTGTGCATCATCATTACCCGGGCGACCCGAATGCTGTGCGGTGATCAACCCCGGGAGCCTCCCTGCCAGGGCATTGGATAAGTTAGCCACAGGACTTTGTTTCAGCTCTTTGGTTTGTATACTGGATACAGCGCCGGTAATACTTTGTTTGGTTTGTTTTTGGCCGTAACCCAGTACCACAACCTCGTTGAGACCTGATTCCGCTGCTTTCAGTTTAATCACTAACTGGGTATTACCTCTTACAGGTACTTCTTTGGTTTCATACCCGAGATAGGAAATCACCAGGATACCATTTTCCGGTACCGTCATTTTAAAATTACCATCTACATCGGTAGCAGTTCCTTTACTGGTACCTTTCAACTGCACACTTACGCCGGGCAACTCCTGGCCACTTTCCGCCGTTACCTTACCCGATACCGTTATGTCTACTGTACTTTCAGAAATAGCTACCAGTCCACCTTCCAGCATTTTGTAGCGGAAGTTTTTAGCCAGTACCTGGTCGAGGATTTCAGGCAATGTAGCTTCCTTCACATTCACATCTACCTTTTCATCTTTCGGAAAAGTTTTGTAGTTGTACAGGAAACGGTAATCGCTCCTGGTTTCCACCCACTCCAGCAGCTTATGCAACGCCATTTGCTTGCTGTTAAGCGTAAACCGGCTCTGCGAGTGCACATCGGCACGCGCCTGCAGGATGAAAGCCGTAATGAGGATGAGGCAAAGCTTCATACACAAGAATGTTTTTCTCACTAAATAGTTGGAAAGGGCTGTTTTTAAACACAGCGTTTTTTTCATACATTTGAATTGAATGTTAGACATTTGAAACAATAAAAATCCCGCACGGACTACTTGTTTCGTTCCATGTTTAGCTTTTAAAAGGGAGGTGTGGCGACACTTCCCTCTTTTTTTGGCGGAAAGAGTGTGTTATACAGGTTCTGGTGGAATCAGTGTACTGTTTTTCATCGTGTTACTGTTTTGTGATCTGGTTGATTAATGATGTATGTAAATAGTATCTCCTTTTATGGTGTAATTAAAATCGGCTGTTATCTGTAATGCTTTCAGCACGTCGGTGACAGTTTCTTGTTTAAAAGTGCCCTTGAATTTATAATCTGCCGGGAATGTATCTGTTAAGATGATTTTACGGTTATACCAGCGGCTCATCAGCCGGGCCAGTTCCGGGAATGTTTTATCCTTAAACTCAAGACGGTTATCCATCCATACCAATTCGCTCACCTGTTGATTATTTGCTTCCGGCGTTACTTTTTCCACGATGAGTAATACATCGCCCCAATCAACGATACGGCTGTTTGCTCCCTTCTCATTGTTCCCCGGAGTTTTCTTTTTCAGGATGGCTTTTTCGCCGGGTTCCAGCACCAGGCTGTTGCCATTGCGGCTCACCGCCACACGGCCCTCTACCAGTGTGGTTTCAATGCTGCCCTCTCCATCATATGCTTTTACATTAAAACGGGTACCCAGTACCTGCACATTCAGGTTGGCAGTGTGAATGATAAAAGGATGCGCCGCCTGTTGGGCTACCTCGAAAAAAGCTTCTCCCCGAAGGTATACTTCCCGGTTGCTGCTGCTGATATTGGCGGGATAAGTAAGATGACTGCCCACATTGAGCCATACCTGGGTACCGTCTTCCAGCGAAACCTTTTTCCGGACGCCTTCGGCCGTATCCAATGCCAGCTGGCGGTTGGCCCGGGGCGACCATATCCATACGGCAGCACCTGCCACCAACAGCAATACCGCCGCGGCAGCAGCCATTTTTCTCCATTTGAACGAAACACTACGCACAACCGCTACCGGGACTTCCTGCCATTCCCCTTCCTGCTTTAAACGATCCGTCATATCGGTATACATGCGCAGCAAATCCGGCTGCGCATCTTCCCTGTCGGGCATTTGAGCAGTTCTGTAGTTTTCATACCAGGATTCCAGCGCCGCCTGTTCATCTGCTGTACACTGGCCCTGCAGGTATTTTTCCAATAATCCAATCAGTTGTTGATCACTCATTATTTTGGTTGTCTGTTGGTATAGACACGGCACTTATTACCTACCCTACCCCCTTCTCCAAATTAATTTTGGGCTTTTATTACCGGTAACCATCCATTTTTTATATCTTTTGCCCTTTATGGCGGCCGGATACCAAAACTATACCGGCATAAGTGGTACGCATGAGGGAGTATATTGCATTACAGGATGACGAATTATTAACTTTACTGGCAAATAACGATAACAAGGCCTTCGAAACCTTGTACCAGCGTTATGCAGCTATGCTATACAATCACGCCTACAAAAAATTTCCCGTACCACACCTGCTGGAAGACATGCTGCAGGATATTTTTACCACCCTCTATAAAAAACGCGCGACGCTAACTGGCATACAAAATCTCAGTGCCTATCTTCACAGCGCCCTGCGCAACCGTATCTTCAATGAATTACGTAATTCACTCCTGCATCAGCAACATCATCAACATCTTCCTGTTATCAAAACAGCAGAAAATGAGCATGCCTATGACTACAAGCTGCTGGAAAAAAGATTTGCACAAGCACTGGATCAATTAACAGAACGCAGCCGTGAAGTATTCCTTCTCAGTCGCCGCGACCACCTCTCTAACAAAGAAATTGCACAGCGTTTAGGCATTTCCGTGAAAGCCGTGGAAAAGCATATGGGGAAATCACTGCAGGTGATGCGGGAGGAATTCAGGGATTACGGATTATTGCTGGTGGCAATCTCCACAGTGTTTTATCGCTAAAAAGCAGTCTGAAAACAATATTGTTTTCAGACTGCCAGCCATTTACTATCGCCTGAAATAAGGCATATTTAATAATACCATAGACAACAGCATCAACGCCACCCCGGCCCATTGCCAGCCATTTACCGGCTCATGCAATATCAGGTGTGAACATACAATTGCCACCGGCAGCTCTGCCGTCATAATCACGGCGCTGATACCCGCACCTATTTTAGGAATGCCTTTCGCAAACAACAACGGCGGAATGATGGTGCCAAACAACGCCAGGAATAAGGCCCATTTCAATAGTCCCGCGTCAAAATGTGTGCTGGCCAATAATGGCGTCGCATTCACCAACAAAACACCGATACTGGAACCAGTCATGATCACCGCGCTTTTCTGCAGCGGCTCCAACTGTTTTCCTACCCGGCTGTTGGCAATGATATACACTGCATACAAAAATGCCGACGCCCCGGCATAGAGTAATCCTTTAACAGACAACGACAGCGACCCACCGGTGGCTAATCCGCTGCCCAGCCAGGTACCAATAAGAATTAACGCAGTAGTAATTAACTGCAGCCGGGATGGCCGCTTTCTGAATAACAACCATTCGAGCAGTAATCCTATCCAGGTAAACTGCATCAGTATCACAATGGCCACAGAAGCGGGGATATAAGCCACAGAAACATAGTACACGAAGCTGGTGAATCCAATACTGGCACCGGTTAGCAGTAAGCCGCTCCATTCCCGCGCAGTCATGGAGGTTTTACTTTTTCGGTATAGCCGCCATAGTATCCATAATACGATCATGCCTGTAAAGGCTTGTGTAGCCGATATTTCAGCGGGCGTATACCCTTCGCGGTAAGCTAATTTTACAAATGTAGAGAGTATGCCAAAGCTGCACGCCCCGGCGAAAACCATTAATATATACCTGGTCATTATTTTCGATTAAAAAGAAAAAAGGAGGATAAAGGGCACGAAAAAATAACCAGGTCCAAAAGACTTAGACAGATATAACAAACCTACTGCTTCCGTTATGCGGAACAGTGGCTAAGTAGAAGAGATGCTGGTTATTTTCCTAGAAAACAACAACAGCAGGAGGAGGTGTGCTGGAATAAATACGTTGCATTGAATTAGTATTATTATCAGGGCAAGATAGAAAAAAAATTTATTTTCTCCTATGCTGTAATAAAAACGCCACCGTTGTGACAACGGCGGCGCCACTCTTATCTTAAAATTACTGCACCCGTGGCAGTTTTGCATTCATCAAAATACCTTCCCGGATCACCAGCGTATCTGGTTCTTTCCTGGACCATACCTTACCGGAAAAGATGGCATCAAAACTTTTATCGCCTACACGCGTAATGGTAAATACTACGGTAGAACCGGAACCTTCTGCAATCTGCTCCATGTTATTCAGTTCAGTGCCATGATCTCCCTTGTAATAATATCTGCAATAAGGCATCTTTATTTGCAGCCCTACATATAAAGCGGGTTGCCCGGTTTCAGAAATTACCCGCAACTCTTTATTCGTCGAAAAGGCGTAGGACTTATTTGACTGAAGATAATCCATACCGGTAAAATCGCTGAAACCCTGGTAATGTATGGTATCACCATTCGATTTAAAATCGGTGACGGTAATAAAATCCAGGTGATTCACCGGATCAGGATCCGTGGAAAAAGAAAATTGTTTGTCTTCACACTCAATCGACAATATTTTTAATCCCTCTTTATATCCTTCTCCAATATATTTTTCAAACAAATTCATAATACCTTGTTCGGAAGGGTCGCTATGTACCAGGTTTTTATGACCTGCCGGAATGGTAGCAGTAATCACGGTATCCGGCTTTCCATCTGTACGGGAAAGCTGCACTTTAAAAGTAACCGGCGCCGCAATAACACGGTTGTACAAAGCACCCAGGTAAACGCCTTTGTCACCATAGTTTCTATAGTTATGATTAATATGTATTTCTACCTGTATTTTTTTTTCTGGAGCTGTATTGTCCTTTTTATTGCCGCATCCGGCGCTTAATAACAACAGGAAAAACAAAGCAAAAAGAATCCGCATGGCAGTATCGATATAGGTAAACAACAGTATGCATATAAGCGGAAGGAAGTTAATATTTTATCGGGATGTTTTCTTTTAAAAAAACACCCCGATAATCTTAAAAGCACAACAAATCGCTATTTAGCGGATTACAGGAAAGGCCGGGGATCAAAAATCACTTTCAGTGAACTTACCTTGCCACCATCCAGGTGGTACCAGGCGCAGCCAAAAACGTTTTTACCAGACATGGTAAGATCATAAAACAGGCATACGTCTTCCTGGTCTGCAAATACTTTCTGCACATCATATTTCAGTTTCATTTTTCGCATATCATCAAAATAAGCGGCAGCGCCTTCCCGCTTACCCAGCACGCCTTCAAAGGTCATGTTGTCGTTGGCCAAACGTTGGGCGGCATCAAAATCTTCCTCGTTAATGGCTTGTATCAGGGAAAGCACTACTTTCGCATTATCTGATACCGGGTTGATCTTTTCCATCATACACTCATTTTATTTATGAATTGCCGCGAAAAAATCGTACCATTTATTGTGAAGCTGAAAGCAAAAAGCCGAAAGCAAAAAGCTATTGAAGCGAAGGATCAGAGCGATTTTTTGTCTTTTCCAGGATTAAACTGATTATACTGATTTTATTTTTTTGATTTAGAAAAAAATAGAGAGAAGAAAGTTAGCATATCTACCTTTTTCTTCCTATATCTTTTAAATCTTACAAAATCATCAAAACAAATCTGTATAATCAGTTTAATCCTGGAAAAGACAAAAAATCGCTCTGATCCTTCGCTTCAATAGCTTTTTGCTTTCGGCTTTTTGCTTTCTGCTTTTTCCAAATGTTCATAACCCAATCAAAAATGTGCGTTTCTTGTGAAAATCTTCCGTGGATAACTTTAAACTTCTCGTAAAACATCTATGTTGTTAACAAAGAATTTACACTTGATAATCTGCATTCTTCTACCTTGAATGCAAACAGCAAATATGATCGGCAACCCCTTTTCTATTCGAAAAACCTGGAAAACTATGAAAATGACGACTACATTACCCAGGACCACCAGTCAAAGTGCTGAAGCAGCGGAAACAACGGAAAGGATTATAAAGATTGTCAATTCATTAGCCATTGGCGCCAGCATGCTCGCGCTGGTATTAGGCTGCTTATTATATTATATGACCGGGTATAAGAGCATTCTGTACCCGGCCCTTGTGGAAAGCGCCTGCTTTCTATCTATCCTGCTGGTCACGCGGTACAGCCGGCCGGAATACGGGCAGCAAATCATGTTCCTGCTACATAGCGTGTCTATCTGGTATTTCGGTACCCTACTGGGGCCTGCTTCGCAGATCTACCTGTTTGCCCCCTTCCTGGCATTTTGTGTATTCCTTGTATTTCACCGGCCACTGGCCCAGGCCATCGTTTTAACGACCAGCGCAGGCATGATGCTGCTCATTGAATTAAATTACCGCCGCGGTATTATCCCCTCCCTGACATTAACAAAAGATACCGAGGCAGCGCTGCACTGGCTCGTAATAACAGCGGCCACCTTCCTGAATGGAACTGCCTTATATTACTTCACCCGCGAAAGCCGCTTCCAGAACAGGCAGCTGCAATTGCTGGTGAACCAGTTGGATAAAACCAACCAGGCCATGCGTATCTACGTACGGGAAACCACCCATGAAATCAGGTCCCCGCTGAACGTAGTGAACAGTATCCTGCAGAACTATATTGAAACAGCCGACAGGGGTAAACGGACCGTCCAGGTAGGCATCGCCCACCTGGAAGCCGTTCATTTCGCCTGCCAGGATATGCAGCTCGTGATGAGCAACGCCCTTGGCTGGTCCAAGATTGAAGCAGGGAAAGATGAAATCAATAAAAGCCCCTTCCTGTTCACCGATTGGATACAACAACTCTGTGATACCTATGAGTACCTCGCCAAAAGAAGATCGGTACATATTAATATTGCCTTCAGCGATCACCTGCCGGAATATATCCTGGCAGATAAATCAAAACTTCGCACCATCATCGTAAACCTGCTCAGTAATGCGATTAAGTTTACCACCTTCCGCTCTATTATTACGGTAAAAGCCACCACAAAAAATAACCTACTCCTACTCTCGGTAACCGACCAGGGTGCAGGTATTTCGGCAGATAAAAAGGAACACATTTTTGATCCGTATGTGAGCGAACAGGGGCAACAAACAGAATCCAGCGGACTGGGACTCCCCATCGCACGCCATATGGCCCGCATGATGGGCGGCGACTTAACCGTGACCGATAACCCTGATGGCGGCGGCAGCGTATTTACCCTGCAACTGCCCGTAGAAAGCATTGCTCCGCCGCCCAGCGCACGTACCGTTATCGACTACTCCCTCCTCAACGGCCTCAAAGTGTTGGTAGTAGACGATGATCACCTCAACCACCTCGCCTTTTCACTGGCACTCAAACGCATGGGCATAGAGGTTATCCTCGCCGACTCAGGCCCGCAAGGCTTTAGCAAAGCCATCATGCACCAGCCAGATGTGATCCTGATGGACATGATCATGCCACACATCAGCGGCATAGAAATGCTCGCAAAATTTAAAGCCGACAGAACACTCCGGCAAATCCCATTTATCCTGGTATCCGGCAACTGCTACAGCGAAGTAAGGGAAGAAGTGATCGCTTCCGGCGCAGATGGATTTTTAAGCAAGCCGGTTAATATGGAACAATTATATAACACCCTGAAAGAACTTGTTGTGATGGCATAACCGCTACTCTTTTCCTGCCAAAGCATGGGCATAAAAATCCGGTACCGGGCTATTACGGATCCCGGCGATAGTATCCGCTACCGGGTAATCTACCTTACGGATCTCCGGCGTTATTACACCATCGCTGATCGTCAGTTGCAGATAGGTAGCCAGCCGGTCCGGTTCTTTGGATCTTCCCACAGACCCGGTGTTCATCACCATCTTGCCAGCCGGCGGCAACGACCTGACATACGACAAATGCGTATGCCCCGTAATTAATACATCTGCCTGAAAATCATTTAACATACCCAGGATATCATCAGCATCATGTTGCTCATAAATATACTCATCATTACTCCGGGTACTACCATGTACCAACAGCAAGGTGATGCCATGAAAATATAATTTTATAAAATGTGGCAGGTTGGCCAGATAAACTTTGTTGGCAGGCGTGATACTGTCTTTCGTATATTGAATAGCGATATTCCTGGCAGCCTGCTCTTCTTTACTATGCTTGCTAAGCGGCACTATCGGCAAATCAAAAGCAATACGCTCATCATGATTTCCCATAATCACCGGCATCTGCCGGCTTCGGATCAGCGCAATCACTTCATTGTGCCAGGGCGCCGCGTCCGTTAAATCACCCAAACAATATACCTGGTCTGCACCTGATAACCTGATATCTTCCAATACCGCCGTCAGCGCAGGCAAGTTGGCGTGGATGTCACTGATGATCGCAATTTTCAACATACTAATGATTCATTGATCGGTTACAAGATTACATCTTTATACCATCCTACGGATAACCCACTGTAAAAAATACAACGTTTACCCCGAAAAATACCAACACGGCTTTTTACAACACCGCAAGATCCGGGTTTTCTATCGCGCAATGGGACGGTAATTTTACCCTTCATATAAATGATGACAGATGAACAATATACATCAACGACTACTGTCGCACAACTGGACCGATACTACGGAACAATTACTGGAACAAGGCTATGCCCTGGTGAAAGGCCTCCTCTCCAAAGCGGAATGTGAAGCCCTGATCAACGATTACAACGCAGATAATACTTACCGGAAAACCATTGTAATGGAACGCTACCGCTTCGGCAAAGGAGAATACAAATACTTCCAATATCCGCTACCACCAATGATTACAAACATACGGGAAACCGTATACCCCTTTATTGCACCGGTGGCGAATAAATGGATGGAGGTATTACAGATCGATAAAAAGTTTCCGGCTACGCATGCGGAATTGAAAAATTACTGCCATGAAAACGGGCAAACCAAACCTACTATCCTGATCCTGAAGTATGGCCCTGGCGGATTCAACACCCTGCACCAGGACCTGTATGGGGATATTTATTTCCCGATGCAGGTAGTGTTGTTTTTGAATGAACCGGGAGAAGATTACACCGGAGGAGAATTCGTACTCACCGAACAAATTCCCAGGGCACAGTCTAAAGCCAATGTACTCCAGCCCCGGCGGGGCGATCTGCTGATATTCACCACCAACTTCCGGCCGGTGAAAGGCAGCAAAGGTTATTACCGCGTAAATATGAAACATGGTGTAAGCCCTGTGCATAGCGGCAACCGCCATACCTTAGGCATCATCTTCCACGACGCGCAAAGCTGATAAAAGCAACATCATGGTGTATCATGAAAAAATATCGCGGATCCAACTGGGTAAACTGATTCACCAGGGAGCTATCAAACTGGGTGGTAACCAGTCGCTCAAAATATACGGTACCCTCTCCTGCGCCTCTGGCAAGCGTATGAAAACATCCAACCGTGTTTTCTTTGCCGATGAAGCAGAGGCGCAACAAAATGGGTACCGTCCCTGTGGACATTGTATGCGAACTGCCTACAAAAAATGGCTTGAAAAATAGGTTTATTCTCCCCAGGCGGTCAGCATCAATCTACGCGGGCCGCCATCATTGCGATGCTCACATAAATATACGCCCTGCCAGGTACCCAGCGCCAGGCGGCCATTCCGGATCGGGATCATCACGGAACTGCCCAGCAAACTTGCTTTCAGGTGAGCCGGCATATCATCTGGTCCCTCATCGTCATGCAAATAAGCAGGATCATTTTCCGGCACCGTTTTGCTGAAATACATTTCGAAATCCAATCGTACCGTAGGATCTGCATTTTCATTAATGGTCAATGCCGCCGATGTATGCTGGATAAATACCTGCAGCATCCCCGTTTTTATTTCCGCGAGCTGTGGAAAGGCCTGTACGAGTTCGGCCGTGATCAGGTGAAATCCTCTCTTTCGTTGATGCAGTTGTACCGGCTGCTGGTATATTTTCATACTGGATGATTTAATCGTTGTAAAACAAAGGCTTATGGCTGATATATAATACGTCAGCCCTCCTAACAAAGTCCACCGTACGCATTAGTAAATATTTAATTTGAATACTCTCACATTTTTGTTTATCTTCATATTTCCCACCGAGTGACCAATTGAATGGAAATCCATCATCTTTAAATTTTAACCATGAGAAAACCACAACAAATAATGATTATTGATGACGATGCGGATGACAGGAGTTTCTTCCAGGAAGCCATCCAGAACATTTCTCCCGTAATAGAAACACATATCTGCGATAGCGGTATCCAGGCCTTGGCTATGCTGGAGGAAAAGAGGATCCAGGCGCCGGATTTTATATTCCTCGACTTTAACATGCCACTAATGAATGGGAGGGAATGTTTGATTGAGCTGAAGAAGTTACTGCGGCACCAACTTACCAATATCGTCATCCTCAGCACTTCTGATATGAAGGAAGATATGGAAGATGCCTTGCGTTTAGGTGCAAAATTGTTCCTGACCAAGCCTAATACGTTCCAGGAATTATGCAATATGTTGAAAGGTGTATTGGAAGGCAGCTGGCAGAAGTTATTCTCCCATCCTGCAAACCCGGATACACAGGCTTAATTTGCTTTCATCGCACTTTTATTATACTTATTCCTGTACTCCAGTGGTGATAACCCGGTAGTCTTTTTAAAAATAGTTCTAAAAGCTTTGGTATCTGAATAACCCACTTCCCACATCACTTCATTAATATTTTTGCGACTGCTTTCAAAACCTTTTTTCGCCACTTCTACCTTCACCCGTTGAATATATTCTGATACTGTGTTGCTGGTTGCTTTTTTAAATCTTCTTTCCAGGCTGCGGCGCCCTACGGCAAACATCGTCGACAACTGCTCAACGGTGATCTTTTCCATGAAATTTTGTTCGATGAATTCCTGGGCCTGTTTCACGGATTCATCCTGGTGTTCCCGTTGTCCTTTGAAGATAGTAAAAGCTGCCTGGCTATCGCGGTCTATTTCTATTTCAAAATATTTAGACGCCAGGATGGCCATATCGCGATCCGTATATTTTTCTATCAGGTAGATCAGCAGGTTCCAGAAGGAATTGGCGCCACCGCTGGTATAAATACCATGTTCATCGGTGATAATCTTTTCAGATACCAACTCCACATCCGGGAACATCTCCCTGAAGTCTGCCGCCGCCAGCCAGTGTGTAGAACAACGCCGGCCTTGCAATAAGCCGGTAGCCGCCAGTAAAAAGGCGCCTACACATAAGCTGGCCACTTCGGCACCCGCTTTATGCTGCTGCACAATCCATGGATAAAAGTCCTGGTTGTCGCTGATAGCTACCTCCCGCTCCCCATTCACCGCAGGGATAATGATCAGGTCTGCTTTATGCGGTTCCGTGATCAGCACATCCGGTGTTACCCGAAAAAGCCGGTCATATACCTGCGCTTCTTTGGTTGCTCCCACTAGCTTCACATTAAACAGGGCCGGCCTTCCCAGGCTTTCCAGGAAATCATTCGCCTTATTAAAGGCAACAAAAGACCCTTCAATACAACTGAGCGCCACAGCGCCTTTTGGAACGAGAATAGATATCTGCTTCATACGTCAAATCTAAGATAAAAGAATGTCGGAATCAACCCTTTTTAAGTCGTGCCAACACCCATCATGATTTTAACCGTCGACTTACTTTTGACACGCAGCCTTAATCACCTTAAACTGTTATAAAAATATGAAAAAGACAAAAATCATTTACTGGACTGTTACCGGTATTTTATCTGCCCTGATCCTGCTGGGCGCCATCCCTGATCTGCTCAGCGTACCAGAAGCACAAACCATGTTTAAACACCTGGGATATCCTATGTACCTGCTGCCTTTCCTGGGGCTGGCTAAAATACTGGGGATCATTGCTATCCTGGTACCTCGTTTTCCACGACTCAAGGAATGGGCTTATGCGGGTCTTTTCTTTGACCTCGCCGGTGCCATGTATTCCGGCTATGCCGCAGGTGATCCTGCTTCCCAGTGGGCTCCCATCCTGGTAGGATTCGTCCTGATTTTCATTTCTTATAGCTACTATCACAAGTTAGCAGCCGCGAAAGAAAAAAGCAATGGTCAATTTTCAACAGCAGTTAGCCGTTAGCTTTTAGCTTTTAGCTAACGGCTACTAAACTAAAGCGGATATTTGAACTATAGATATTTAGCTACTAACAGCTAACGGCTAATTCATCACCACAACCCTGCAATTATGAGCAAAATTTTCTTTGACAGCGGCATATCCCTGGATGGCTTTTTTGCCGGCGATCACAGAAGTCCGGCCAACCCTATCGGCGACAATGGTCCTATCATTCACAACTGGATGTATAAACAAAAAGCTTTCTGGAAAAATATCAACATGGAAGGCGGTGAAGAATATGGCAACGACAGCCAATTAATAGACGACGTATTTGCCAGAACCGGTGCCTACATCATGGGCAAACGAATGTTTGACGAAGGGGAAGTTCACTGGAAAGAAGATCTATACAAAGCGGACGTGTATGTGCTCACCCACGAAAAGCGGGAGCCCTGGGTGCAAAAAGGCACTACCACTTTCTATTTCATTAACGACGGCATACACAGCGCATTGGAAAAAGCCCGGCAATCTGCCAAAGGAAAAGATATCCGGATACAAGGCGGTGCGAATATTATTCAACAGTTTCTCAAAGCCGGGCTGATAGACGAATGTTTCATTCATATTGCCCCGCTTTTCCTGGGAAGTGGTATCCGCCTGTTTGAAGGCATGGACAACAAACAATATGATATCCGGATTGCAGAAGTAATACCCTCAGAACTGACCACACATATCAGGTATACATTCACAAAGAAATAACTATTGTGTTGGGGAACGTGTGAACTTTAGCGGTGCCAAACACCGGCAGGTTTTCACCTTCCCCACCGTGTTATTACCTATTATCGTAGTGGGAATTAACAGCCCCCTGCCCGGTATAGTTGGGCCCTGCCTGATCATCAGCGCCAAGATAAGTAAGCCCTGCTTTGAAGTTCCGCGGCCCCTTACAGGTAAGAAGATGGGTGCGGGCATTATAAGCTAATCCCTGCGTAGTAAATAGTTGTTTCAATGATACCGGAGCAGGTATGGATATATTTTTTATATCGAGATGTGCAATGAAATATCCATTCGGTGTAAGCGCTTTACAAGCCATGGCAATTACCTGCAGCTTATCTCCCAGGTAATGTAAACCATGAGAACAGGTAATCAGATCATAAGATCGGTCTGGTTGCCAGCCAACTACAGAAGTCACCTCAAAGCTAATGCCCGGGGTGTTTTCCATCATCGGCGGAAAAGTATCCAGTAAGTCAATCCCTTTTAAATATACTTGTTGCTGCAGTCCTTTTTGCGCCAACACATCATAGGTTTGCGCTAATGCAAGCCCGCTCCCACAGCATAAATCCAGCCAGCTGGCGAAGCCGTTTTCCTGCACTATCTCTTCCAGGAAGCGTGCTGGTACTAATTTAAATTCTCTTTCATAGCTGTTAATACCGCTGGCGTTGCGGTCGCGGTTCATGCTGCAGTTAGCCACCACGGCTGACCATACGAGGTCTTTTTCTGAGAGTAATAACATACGATAACAAGATACATATTAGCCGTGTAAACGATTTTTGTTCTTCTCCCGAAAAAAACAATCCATAAAAACAGGCTAACCGGCATATCAACCGGTTAGCCTGCACTTTTTTTGCCTTACAGAAATTTACGTCTCCGTATAGCCTTCACTGTTACTATTCCAAAATTACATCAATCATGGCCGGTAATTGTACATTGACTGCTACTTCCATCCCAGCGGAAATAGTAGTTAACGCCTGCAATTGTCATCGTGTAATTAGTGTTGGCGGCAATAGTGACGCCCGGCATTAACAGGTAGGCCACTGAACTCGGGTTCACCATATACGTGGTGCCCTGGAATACTACCGGAATCGGGCCAATTCCCGGATAACTGGTGCCTGGCCAGTTAAGCGATAACATGGGCATGCTGGGAAAATAGCCAATGATCCAGTTAACGTCTCTCGGAAAAGACAACGGCTTCACTGCTTTGCTGATAGCTTTTTCTTTCACTGGGGGCTTTACATTCACCGGGGCTTTTACGTTCAAACTAAACAAGGTGGCAGCTGTGATAAGTAGTTTCATAGTGTGACAATTTTTGTTTGGTTATTAATCGTTGTGAATAATTATTGAGACGAGTTATCGGACAAGGTCCGCTAAATATATTGGGAGGAATTACTTCATAAAATAGGATTTGGGTTACTTAAACTTATAGAAATAAGTTCAACAATAAAAGGCTGCGGTAAATCTTGCGCAAACGTTTGTGTGATGGTAAAACGTTTGCAATCCTTATTTAGTATCAGTTTCAGGTAAGATAGTATCAATTTTCGTATATACGCTTTGCGTGGTTTACAAACAAGGAATGAAGTGAGGCTGTCAGCAGCAGGAAGCGACAACCTCACCTGTTCTTAAGCTTTCGTAGCTACAGGCATGGTTGTAACGCCTGTCCCACGTGCCATCTTGTTTTTCACCAGTACGCTTACACGATATACCAGGAAAATACAAGGAATTGTAAGCGCAATCACTACCCATCCCAACATATCATAATTGACCAGCGGGCTAAACTTATCTTTCTGCGATACAATCATACCGGCAATGACTGCTGCAATGCCACCTGCAATTTGCTGCAGGGAGGAATTCACGCTCATGAAAGCACCCCGGTCTGCCAGCTCAGGAATACCAGTGGTGAGGGCCGTAAACGGAATCATTCGTCCCATGATACCCACCATCATCAATACGTTGAAGCTGATAATGATCCACAGCGGCTGCGGCGATAAATGCGTATAAACAGCCACAATCACCATCATGTATACTGCCGCCGCTGTAAACAACTTAAACTTATCTATCTTATCACTGGCCCTGCCCAATAATGGCATAAGAACCAGGCTGCCAATGCCGGCTACCATAAATAACAGCGGTAGTTGTTCAGGCGTAACATGCAGATTATTGATGGCAAAAGCGCTGCCGAAAGGCATCATCATAAAGCCGCCGATCGACATCAGTGCAGTAGCGGTAAAGCCTATACGATATTGTTTGTTCTTTACGGTGTGCAACAGATGTTTGAAAGCGCTCTTATCCCGCTGTACCGCCAGGTGTGCCACAATAGGTTCCAGGCGGGCGCTGATCACCAGCATCACCAATACCGCGATGCCTGCAATCATAAAGAAAGGTGCCTCCCAGCCCCAGGTGTTGGCCAGCAATAAGCCAATAGGAATCCCCAGTACCTGGCTGGCGCCAAAAGCCATTTGTACAAAGCCCATTACCCGGCCGCGTTGCGACAAAGGAAACAGGTCTGTAATAATAGCCATGGAAATAGAACCCATAACGCCACCAAATAAGCCGGTGATGATACGCGCCGCCATCATGGTATAATAAGTGTTGGCTAAACCACAGCAAAATGTACCCAGGATAAAGCCGCCATAAAAAAATAACAGCAATTTTTTTCGGTCGAACCGATCCGCAAAACCTGCCGTGAGCAAGCCGGATATACCAGCGCTGAAGGCATAAGCAGATACAATTAAACCAAATTGATTAGGCTTGATATTCATCGATTTCATAAGCATATCACCAAGTGGCGACATCACCATAAAATCCAATACAACCGTAAACTGTGTGAAGGCCAATAGGGCAATCACCAGTTTCTGGTGAGTAGAAAAGGCAGGTGCTTGTTGTTTCATATAAAGGATATTAATAGATATTAGTCTTCCAATTCCACGCAGTCATAAGCGCAGGCATTTACCAGGGCAATGATACGGTCCGTTACCGGGGCTATAGCCACTACCCGCAATACACGATCCACGTCTTCCAGGTCTATAGTCCATTTTCCAATAGTGGGTTCCAAATCCAGTACCTGCGCCACTTTACGGCGATCTTCCGGGTTATTGATATTTGTTTTAAAAATGAGAATGTAAGCGGTAGACATATTTATAAGCAAGCGTTCATTTATGAATTGAAGCAAAAAAAAAGCTATTTCGTCAGTCCCTTCAATACGCAGTCGAATGTTTCTTTCATTATTTTCTCGGAGAACTTAAACTTGCGGCCACCCAAACTTTTGCCTTCGTTATGAAACCGGATCAGGGAATACAACGGAGCAAACGCTACGGACCAATATACTTCCAGGGGCATCCTCTCTATTTCACCGCGTTCAATGGCATTTTCCACAAAATTGCCCATATTCTTCCTGAACTCGTCGTTGATGGTTTCCAGCATTTTGTCCTTATACGTAGAGTTGCGAAGCTGTTCAAAAAATTCAGCCGACTTATGATTATCCAATGAAAATGCAGCGCGGTTTTGCCACTGCACCCACAACCCTTCTTTAAACGACATATTAGGATCAAATCCTTTCAAGGTAGCACGGGTCATCTTCACACCTTCTTCTATACTGATGCTGGTGAGCAGGTCTTCCTTATCCTTATAATAGATATAGATGGTAGCCGGAGACACCCCCGCCGCTTTTGCGAGGCGGTTGATCCCGAAGTTTTCCAGCCCGTCGCTGGCTACCATATCAATGGCAGCTTCCCGAATAGCTAATACTTTATTTTCATCTCTATATCTCATGCGCCACAAAGATAACTGAGCATTTGCTCATTTAAAAATATTTTGCGCCTTTTTTTTAAAAAATTCTGTTGGGTAAGTACAACATCGTATACCATAATATCCGTATAACTACCGACAAACCACCCGCCTCCATGCCCTAGTTTTGGGGCACTTCCAACACATTATTTATGATGTCATCACCACCACTAACCGCCGTTGTAACCGGCGGCAGCAGCGGAATCGGATTTGCACTCACGCAAAAATTACTCAGCGAAGGGTATCATGTATTTGCCACCTCCAGATCAGGAGATATCCCAGGCATTGCGCATCCTGCTTTAACCGTTATTCCGCTGGACATTACCGATTCATCGATGGTACAGGCTGCCGTTGCTGCCATCGCCGCCTCCGGCAGAGGAATAGACCTGCTGGTGAATAACGCCGGCGCCGCACCGGATGTATACGACCTGGAACCAAAGCCGGACACCTTTACGCAAACCTTTGCCACCAACGTAACAGGGCTGGTGTTCTTTACTGAAACATTACTGCCGCATCTCCACCAGGGAGCGCAGATAGTGATGATGTCATCCGCCATGGGCCTGATTAAAAACGCGGGTATCAATGGTCCCGCCTACCGGATGTCGAAAGCAGCAGTGAATATGTACGCCGTGATGTTGGCGAAACGTTTGTCAGAAAAGCAGATCCGGGTAACACCGATGCACCCCGGCTGGGTGAAAACAAAACTGGGAGGTATGAATGCCTCCCTTACTCCCCGCGAATCTGCGGAAGTTATTTACGCCGGGATCCGCAACAATAGTGCTACCGGTCAGTTCTGGAATACGGATATCAACGGCGTAGAAATGTTTTAACTAACGGAGCAGGCTACACGTACAGGAGTGCAGTCTGCCGTTATTTTTTTAGGGAGATGGATACCGCAGCAGTATCCCTTCTCCCTAAATTATTTCCCTACCTCATTAATTAATGTAATGCTTCAGGCGACGTGAGTTGCTGCGATAACCCACCATCTACTGTCATTTCTTCGCCGGTAGTAAAAGTGGCGTCAAACGCCAGGAATAACACGGCTTTTGCCACCTCTTCCGGTTTTCCATTTCGCTTCAGCGGCGTGATCTGCTCCCCTGTTTTTTCAAACTCCAGCAAGGTTTCTTTTGATACGCCTGTTACGCCCATCGTTGGCGTTTGTATGAACCCCGGACTCACCGCATTTACGCGGATACCACGTGGCAACAATTCCGCGGCAAATCCTTTTACAAAGGCAGCCAGGGCCGCCTTGGCGCCGGCATATACGGTCATGCCCGGATAGCCAGTTTGATTCGCAATAGACGTAGTAAACACAATAGCGCCATGATCTTTTATCAACGGCGCCAACTGCTGCACAGTAAAGAATGCACCTTTGGTGTTGATGTCGAACGTTTTATTGTAAGACGCCTCCGTAACCTGGCTATAGGGCTCCAGCACGGAGTACCCCGCGTTAACAAAAAGAAAGTCAATTTGCCCAAACGCTGCTGTTACAATACCAACCAACGAGTGAATATCTTCCAGGCTGGCAGTGTCAGATTGTACTACCTGCACGTTAGGGCCCAATGCAAGGCGCGCGGCTGCTATATTTCCGGGATTGTTACCGGTGAGCAATACTTCTGCACCACCCGCTATCAACATCTTTACAGTGGCCAAACCCATGCCATGGGTGCCACCTGTTACTACTGCTTTTTTTCCTGTATACGGTGTTGTTGACATATTTTTTGTTTTGATGAACAATACCGCAAAGGGACGTAGATTCAGGGAGGAGAACAATAACGGCAAGAATGTTCCGGTAGGGAAAATTTTATCCGGATAGCGGAGTTCAACACGATAACTACCACCAGTTAGTGTGCTGGAAAAAGACCTGTGGAGTTTGCCCGGTAAATGCTTTAAAATCTTTGATGAAATGCGCCTGATCAAAATAACCGGCTTTATGCGCCGCATCTGTGAGGCTTTCCGTGCCGTCGAAATGATCAATCAACTGCCTTAAGCGCACGATCGCGGCAAACTGCTTAGGAGTGCATCCAATGTGGCGACGGAAACGTTTTTCAAAAGCATCCTGGCTGATGAATAATTCGGCGGCCAGTTGCTTCATTTTTATATTGCCCTGGTTGTTTTTAATTTGTGCAACGGCATGACGCACCAGCATATCCGGTGTTTGCATACTCAATACAGATAACAGGAATGTTTCTACCACTGCAATCCTTTGCGCGTGACTCCCCGCTTCCGCCAACTGTTCCTCTACTTCCCTGATCTGTTGTAAACGGATTAAGTCCTCCAGCGGTTGCTGGGCTTCAAACAATTCATGCAGGGGCGTTTTAAAAAAAGCAGCAGCCCCACCTTCTTCAAACAACACCAGCAGGTTACCGGTGTCCCGTGCATATTTCCATTGCCGCACCGATTTACGCATTCCCGATAAACCAGCACCCGGTAAGGTATCGGTAAGAGTTGGCGTAACGCGTGCCACACTTCCGCTGAACCGGAAACTCATCACAACAGACGTATCCGGCAAAGTGCTGTTCTCCACTCCGTCGCTACTTTCTATAATCAGGAAAGCTTTCACGAAAGGCTTCAATGCAGCAATGGGAAGATGACGTTCCATTTTCATATAGCACACGTTTGCATGTATGAAGGTACGCAATTATTGCTGCACAACCTTTGCCGCCGGCTTCGTTTAGCCGCAAAGGTTATTTAGCGCCGCATATTGTAACAGCATGATCGTTTTCCCGTCTTTGATCTCCCCGGTACGGATCATGTCCATCGCCGCAGTAAAGGGTATCTCCAGCACCTCAATATTTTCCTGCTCTTCTTCCAGCCCGCCGCCAGCATGCACCTGCTGCTCTTTGGAATACGCGGCCACAAAGAAATGCAGGATCTCCGTTACAGAGCCGGGCGACATATACGATTCAAATACTTTACGCACATCGGTGATGTTATACCCTGTTTCTTCCATTGTTTCGCGGCGTATGCAGGCTTCGGGATTGTCTTCATCCAGCAGGCCGGCGCAACATTCTATGAGCATGCCGGTAGGGTTGCCATTGATATAAGTGGGCATACGAAACTGCCGGGTGAGTATCACCGTCTTATTTTCTTTATGATAAAGCAGGATGGTAGCCCCGTTGCCTCTATCGTATGCTTCGCGCTCCTGCCGTACCACTGCCCCATCCGGTCCTTTCATTTCATAAATCACCTTCTTGAGGGTATACCAGTTATCTGACAAAATCACCGTGTCGAGGATATTTATCTCTTTCATATTAATTTGATCGTTTATGATCGTTTTTGATTATTTTTGATCAAGTTAAAGTATTCCAATGAATTTCCAATTACGTAAGCAAAAAATTCTGGCGCAGCTGGCAGAAAAAGGAGAAGTAGATACCAAAGCGCTCGCGCTGGCGCTGGACACCTCGGAAATCACCATCCGCCGCGATCTGAACCTCCTCTCTGATCAGGGGCTGGTGTATCGTACACACGGCGGCGCCATCCCGGCGGAAGCACCGGAAATGCCGCATCGCTTCATTCACAAAGCCGCCTCCAACCTCGCCGCTAAAGATAAAATAGCCGCCAAAGCCGCCAGCTATATCGAGGATGGAGATATCATTTTCATGGACTGCGGCAGCACCGTTTTCCGCTTATGCCAGTTCATTAAAAACAAACGCATTAAAGTCATCACCAACTCCATGCCCGTGATCAGCGAACTGCAAAACAGCCAGGTGTCGCTCAACATCGTTGGTGGCGAATATGATGCAGCCCGGCAAGCCATCCACGGCACCCTGGCCATAGAACATATCCGCAGATACCATGCTGGCAAGGCATTTATCGGGGTAGACGGACTATCCGCACAGGGCCTGTTTGCACATAGTGAAATGGAAGCCGCCATCGCACTGGCACTCGCCGCACAAAGCACACAAACTTATCTGCTATGTGATGCCGCCAAAATAGATAAACCGTCTTACCTGCAATTTGCGCCAATAGACATGGTACAGGCTATTGTTACTAATGCGGATCCGGCACAGTTGAAGTATGCAAAGAAAAAAGGGGTGAAAATAATTGGGGTTTGATTGGTAGTAAAATCAACTACTTCAATACTCCCGGCAAAGCCGCCTGGTAATCCGGGTTATCCGTCATGCCGTTATGTGTACCTCCATGTAAAGTAATCAGCGTATCTCCCGGTTTCAGGAATGGTTTCAGCTTTACAGCAGAAGACTCATAATAAATCACCTCGTCCTGATCACCGTGGAAGATAGTAATAGGCGCTGTAATGGTCTGTATGTATAGATAAGTAGGCAATTTATAACGCAATAAAAAAGAGGGCAGAAAAGCATATTGATGTGCTGCCATATCCGTCATGCTATAATAAGGCGCCTGCAAAATAAGCTGCCGCGGGTGATTCACAGCCGCCAGTTGCGCTGCTATACCCGTGCCAATAGAATAACCAAGTATGGTGATGCGGTTTTCCGGATACCGGCGCTTCAGTTGGTCATATACCGCCTGTACATCTGCATATAACTGCCTTTCACTGGTTATATGTCCTTCGCTTTTGCCATAGCCGCGATAGTCCAACATAAATACATCATATCCCAAACGGGTATACGTAGCAGCTACCTCTCCCCAGGTGTTGAGTGCGCCGGCATTACCATGAAGATAAAAAACCAGTCCTTTAGCACTATCTCCCGTAAACAATAACCCATTCAACCGGGTACCATCTTTCATAAGAACGGGTAGCTCCTCAAAAGGAACCTGGAAATGAAAGGAATGATCAGCAGGTAACTTTTCCGGGAAGAACAGTAAGCGCTCCTGGATAAAGTATACCAGGATACATACACCGATGTATAATAGCAATAATATGCCCGCTATCCTCCAGAGAATCTTCATCTTAGTAATATACAAACAAAATGGCTCAATGAAAATAGTGCTTCAGCACCTGGTCGGCGGTTAACGCACCGGTAGTCATATTCAGGGAATCTATTTTCGATAGCTGCTGTTTCGCCAGCGAGATAGTACTGCTTTCCAGCATACGTTTCATGATAGGCTGCTTTGAGGCAGGCAATGTATCACGCAGGTATTTTTCCATCATCAGGTTGGCAATAGGTACTGCAAAAGCAGCTCCCATACCGGCATTCTCTACAATTACGGCAATGGCTATACGCGGATGTTCACGCGGCGCAAACGCCACAAACACAGAATGGTCTTTGAGATCCACTACTTTACCATCTACGATGCCCCGGTTTTGTGCAGTACCTGTTTTACCACATACGTCAATACCTTCCATATGTGCACCACGGCCCGTACCATGTTCTATCACGTCTTCCATGCCATAAATCACGGCGCTGTAAGCGGTATCAGATACATTGCCTACGGCATGCTTTTCTTTGAATTTCTTTAGCAGGTCGGAATTATCCTGGTCTATCGACTGCACCAGGTGCGGCAGATAATAAAAGCCACGGTTGGCGATCAAACACATGGCGTTAGCCATTTGCAGCGGGGTGACCGCTACCTGCCCCTGTCCCATCCCGACGTATAATTCAGAACAGGAACTCCAGTTGCCATGATACAACCGGTTCAGCACTGCCGTATCTGCTACAATACCGGGGTTCTCTCCGGGGATATCGATACCCAGTTTATGCCCCAGTCCAAACTTCGACATATACTCTTTCCATTTGGTATGCCCGTTTTTTACGCCGCCCCATTTACCGGCATCTACTTCCAGCCGGTACAGGTGCATAAAATAAGAGTTGCAGGAATGCGCCATGGCAATACGCAGGTTGGCCGCGTGACCGCCTTCTGCGTGCATACAACCCACTCTGTGGCCGCAGGCGTAATAGCCGCCGGTGCAGGGATATCCAAATGCCGGTGTAATCAATCCTTCATCCAGTGCTACAATGGCCGTTAATGGTTTCATGGAAGATCCCGGCTGATAAGTGGCTTGTATGCCCCGGTTCAGGAACGGTTCTGTAGGATCGGAAAATAACTTACTTACATTGCGGGTGCGCGAACTTCCGGTCAACAGGTTAGGATCAAAAACAGGGCCGCTTACCATCGCCAGAATACCACCAGTTTGCGGATCTATGGCTACAATGCTGCCTATCTTATTGCGCATCAGTTGCTCACCTAATACCTGCAGTTCAATGTCGAGCGACAAACGCAGGTTTTTCCCGGCAATAGCAGCCGTATCATACGCCCCATTCTCCAGGGAGCCTTGAGGACGGTTCAGGTTATCTTTGACGATGTATTGCGTACCCCGCTGCCCCATTAACACCGATTCGTAAGTTTTCTCCAACCCGGTAAGGCCAATATAATCACCCGACTGGTAATCACTGTAATGCGACAGCTTCAGCATCGCTGGTGAGATTTCACCGATATAACCTAATATATTGGCAGCTGCTTTATAGGGATAGGAACGTATAGGCCGTTGTACCAGCTCAAAGCCGGACTGAAACAGGTACATACTTTCCTGTAAACGGCTGTAAGTGGCAGCTGATAACAACCCCGCGAAAACAGAGGGACGCACCCGTCCATTCTTCTTAACGGCATCGGCTATACGCGATTTAAATTCATCGATATCTATTTGCAGAATATTACAGAGATAAGCGGTATCTATCTTCTTAACAGCTGCCGGCGTTACTACCAGGTCATACAAAATATCATTACTCAGGATACTCCGGTTTTGCCGGTCGAAAATAATCCCCCTGCTGGGATATACAATTTTTCGGGTCACCGCGTTGGCATCTGCCAGGCGCACATATTTTTTTTCTACGACCTGTAAATAAAGTAAACGGGTAATCAATATCAGCGCTAATCCTGTGATAATGAATATCAGAACGCGTTTCCTGGGTTGATTGTAAGCGGACATGGTAAATAGTGACGGGCGTCTTTTAACATCACAAAGCTATTTTATATAAACAGCATTGTATGAAAAAATAGATGAACGGCCATTGCTAGTGATAAAGAGCAGAAAGCGGAAAGCAGAAAGCAAAAAGCTATTGACGCGAATGATTAAAGCGTATTAATATTTGATTCGCTTCAATAGCTTTTTGCTTTCTGCTTTCCGCTTTCTGCTCTTTTAAACGTTCCATTCACACCATCCCAGCTATAGTTAAAAGTGCTTTTCGTTTCTTTAAAAACAGGTTCTCCATTCTTATCCATCTTCTCTGTAGCCTCACCTTCCACCAGGTCCCAGCGGATGATATCCGGCTGCCCGTTTTTCTCTGCGGGGAACGTAAACGATTCATCGTGATAGTAAGCGCCTGCATCCCCTACACTCATCCGCGCAGGCAAGGGCACCAGGCGGCTATCATTCAGCCAGGCAAAGTAAAAGTAGTTACTCTCAATACCACACGCTTCTCCGCCAAAAGTGAGCACCACAATGTTTTGTACATTGGATAAACCCAGGCCACTCATGATTTTCGCATCACCGAAATTTGCGCTTTCTCCATCAAATATTTTAAAGGAATTAACAGCTTTCAACTGGCCGGCCTGTACCACTTTCAGCTTTACCAAAAAGTACTTCATCACCATTTTCACACCATCATCTGCTACTACGGTGCTGTCCATACGACGATCAATGGCATAGATGAACTTCGTATCTCCCCGGCGCACCTGCCTAAAGGAAATAAGTCCCTGCCACAGGTAACCTTCTTTATCTACCCCGTCTTTTTTATACTTGACCTGTATCCAGGGGGCCGTAAGCCCTTTCAGGTTTAATAACTTATCCGTAATTTTTACTACCGTAATTTCCTCGCCGGTTAACAAGGTATCTATAGGCGCCTGCTTCGTATCAGTACTGATACGCACAAATGCGGTATCTGCAAAAATATAACGGGTATCATTTTCCGCCAGGCTCCAGGTACGTACATCGTCCTGGGCAAATGAGGTCACGGTGATGCAGGACAGGCAACAAACAAACAATACAGAAAAAAGCTTTCTCATGAGGTATCTCCAAATTTAGGCCGCAAAAATAAGGGTTTGCCGGCTGAAAAGGAAGATCCGTTATTTTTCAGGCGGACAAATCTGCATCAGGTAAACTGCGCTGCTGGCCTCGTACGACTGCAATACACCGGTTACACAAGGGATCGCATAATTGCGGAAGGTGAGATTCCGCTGTGGATCACGGTTATTCCAGGCCGTATTGATGTTTTGCCGTATCCAGGACAGGAACTGCGTTTGCTTCGCATCTGTAATCAACATCATCAGGTATTGCCCGAAAATCGCTTTTAATACCCCCTGTTCATTCCAGTCGCCCTCCGCTGGTAAGATCCCTTTGTAAGCACCCATATTTTGTTGTGTATAATTTGCGGCCAGGTTGGCCTGTTGCAGGTAGCTGGCTACACCAGTGACTTTATACAGCATTACTGCCGCCCCAATAAAAGTGCCCTGGTTATAAGTATAATCCGACCACCCTTTGCGGCCATTTACATAATTGTCTGCCACACGGCCGGTAGCGGTATCAAACAGGTGTTGCACGCCCCAGTGATACACCGCTTTTGCGCGCTGTAAATAACTGGTATCACGGGTGACCTGGTATAAATTCATGGCGGCGATCACGGTAGGGAAATTGATACAGGCGTTTTTACCACTGTGCCTGAAATCCCAGAACATCCCTCCTTCTACCGGATCATAAGCACCTTCCCATACCCGCTTAAATCCTGCTATTGCCAAAGGCAGGTACTCCTTATCGCCCATCAGCTGATGCGCCCGTGCCAATGATATCACCCACCACATGATATCATCATAAATAAACCATTCTTTGGTATTATTCCAGTTGTATTGATCGTAACGCCGGTAGCCACCTTCAAATATATCCCGGACTCTTTTCCGGTCGGCCGCGGCATGGGTACGTTGATATACATTCATCGCCATATCCCAGTAAATGGCCTGGGTCCAGATGGCCCCGATATTTTTCCGTTCCGTATTTGCGTAATAGAGTTGATCCGTTTCACTATAGAAATATTGGTTAAAGGCGGCATAAGCCTTAGCAGCGTCTTTCCGGGTAAAAGAAGATGGCGCGTTAAATGCGCACAACAAGAAGGCAGTAAGAAAAATACAGGTTATCTTTTTCATATGATCGGGTTAAAATAGCTTTTAGCTTTTAGCTTTTAGCCATTAGCTTTTAGTAAATGCAGCGAAGACCAATATATGGCAATTTTCGCTGCATTTACTAAAAGCTAAAAGCTAATGGCTAAAACCTATTTACTGCTTATCCCACCATACGCGGCTGCTCAGGTCATCCGGGCTGGCCATGCGCTGTACTGCTTCGTTATAATGTTGTTTATTCAGCAATGCTTCCCGGGAAGGATATCCATGACGACGGGGTATTTGTCCGTCGCGGGTTTGTGCATTGGCTGGTGGCAGCAATTTCGGGAAACCGGTTCTTCTCCATTCATGCCAGGCTTCCCAGCCATTGAGGAACAGGGCTACCCATTTCTGTGTACCAATTTGTTCCAGCGCCTTAGCCGGATTATATATTACATTGGGTGATGCAATGCAGGCGGCATAAGCAGCATCCGTGTATACACCAAACTGTTGCATGGAAGCTTTGATACCCGCCAGGTAATAACCTTCTACCTCTGCATCTCCACCGGCGATCCAGCCGAGTTTCACCGCTTCTGCAAGTGCAAACTGCACTTCCGCAGCGGTATAAAAGTACACCGGTGTTTCCGGCTTACGCATAGCAGCTCCCAGCAAGGACATAGAAGAGAAATTGGTGTTGATCACACCATAGGTTTGCCCGTGATACAGGCCATCACCGGCTTTGTCGGCAAACTTCGGTAAACGGGGATCATTGTTGGCCTGCAAATTATCAACCAGGGTACTGGATAACGCGTAAGGATTGTTATCTACCCGCCAACTGAATGACCAGTAGTTTTCATTGTTCTGATCTCCTGAGAGATAGTTGTACACTACGTTATCTTTATTATCCATGATCACCCCGTCGGTGAGTGCGGCATTAAACTCAGCTTTCCCTTTTACGGCATCTACCCTGGATAGACGTAAAGCCATCACCAAACGCATGGTGGCAGCAAATTTTTTCCATCTGTTTGGATCACCGCCAAACATAATATCGCCTTTTACATTTACGCCGCCATCAAACTGGGCAGCAGCTTCTTTTAGTTCTTTAAACAGGTCGTTGTAGATATCCTGCTGCTTATCATAAGCAGGGGTAAGATTATCGCTGCCCTTCAACGCATCTTTATAAGGCACATCGCCCCAGCGATCTGTCATATGCAGGAAGAAATAAGCCCTGATAATACGGGCTACGGCCAACTGGTTGGCATTGGAGCCAAAGGAAATGGCCTGCAGCTTCGTAGCGGGATCCTGGTTGGTTTTGATAACCACCTGCACATCGTTCAGCGGTCCCTGGTAGTAACCGAAGTCCCAGTTACCTTTTACGTATACGCCTTCCCGTTGGTAAGTCATTTCCGCCAGGTGTTGCGAGTACAATGGTGCCTCCCGGATAGGCGAGCCGCTGCTGCCTCCAATGGTAGCAGCCATATCGCGGATAATATTGGTAATCATATAACCGGTATAAGGCCGCTTCGGCATATTGGGATTGGTGTTAATATCCCCGAAGTCGCCCGGCTTACAGCCATATACGGCCAGTAGCAGTAAAAGTATATATGTAATAGATGAATGCTTCATAAGTCAATGTTTGATGGTTATAATACCAGTTTCAGGTTAAAACCAATGGTGCGGGTAGCAGGCACCTGTCCTCTTTCCTCCCAGAAGCTTTCCAGCTCGGAAGTATCAATGCCTTTCAGGGCAGTATAAATCAACCATGGATTTTGTGCATATAAAGCTATATTCAAACTGTTTACTCCCAGGCGTTTTGTCCAGGGTCTGGCAGCGAAGGTATAGCCGAGGCGCAGCTCCCGCAGCTTTACATAACTGGCATCATAAATAAATGGTGGCGCTACTTTGTTAAACAGGTATGTCCAGTAATACGTACGTGCTTCCACGTAGCCGTTGAAAGGCGTACCATCGGCCAGTACACCATCCGGCTTAATACCGCCGCCCTGTGCTACCGGCAGGCGCCAGTCGTTGCCCTTATCATTGGTACCTACCGTAGATGGATCCAGGCCGGTTCCCAGCAGGAACATCTTGGTGAGCGACAAAAACTTACCGCCTACCTGGTAATCGATAGAAAATGTGAAGTCAAAGTTTTTATAGATAAATGTACTTCCTAAACCACCGGTAAACTTGGGCAGGATAGATCCCAGCGGCTGGTTTTCGTTAGTCAGGTAAGCCCCGTTGGCGTTTACAATAGGTTTGCCGTTAGAAGGACTTTCAATATTCTTACCATTGGCATCCTTTGCCTGGTAGTACTGGAAAGTAGGTCCTACCAGTAATCCCCACTCTGCCCCCTTACGGTGATCGAGTTCCAGGCGCAGCCCATTTTCTCTTGACGCCGCCAGGTAGTTATCCATATTGGCAGCCAGGTCTATTACTTTAGATTTGTTGGTAGCCGCATTTACGTACAGGTCCCAGGAGAAATCCCGTTTACGTATAGGCATGGCAGTAATCGCAATGTCCATACCCTTGCTCTGAATTTCCCCGAGGTTGGTCAGGTAGCTATTGTAACCATTTGTTTCGCTGATTTGCAGGTTGGCGATCTGCTTGGTGTTCTTATTCTTGTAGAAGCTTACGTCTACCCCTAAACGATTATTCAGGAGTTTCAGCGCCAAACCGGCTTCAATACTGGTGCTCAGTGAAGGCGACAAGTGCGGATCCACCAATTGGTCCGGTGTATTCAACGCCGGCGAGCCATTGTAAGAGCTCTGCAGGTTATAGCCGGTATTGATGGCGAAGATACCCGCATCAGAACCCGCCTGTGCTACACCTAACCGTACTTTACCAAAGTTCAGCCAGCTGCTTTTAGGCAACAGCTCCGTGAAAATAAAGCTACCGGATACGGATGGGTAGAAATAATAATTCTTTGCGGCAGGCAAGGTAGACGACCAATCATTACGACCGGTAATATCTACATACAGTAAACGCTTATAGCCTACTGATACTTTACCATATACACTTCTAACTTCCTGTTCGAAATAATCGTTGAAGGCGTTGGGGCGTTGAATAGAGGCAGTGATGGCATATAGGTTAGGAACACTCAGTCCACCTACGGTATTGGCTTCATTGCGGGTCAGTTTATAATGACGGATATTGCCTCCTACCAATCCGTCAATCGAAAAATCACGCAACTGCTTGTTGTAGTTCAGCGTCATTTCGTAGTTGAACTCGCGGGGCAGCGATTGACCGGATTTATACATATCCTGTTTTACAGTACCGGAGGCGATGCGGTCATCGTAATCATCGACCATGATATCCGCGCGTATCAGCGACTGCAACTTCAGGTTAGGTAGTATTTTGTAATTGAAACCGGCGTTACCAAATACCCGGAAGTTGGAATAGCGACGAAAGCTTTCATAGTACACACTGTATGGGTTATCGCGTTTGCGAGGCCTCAGTGTGGTAGCGGAGTCGTTACCATTAGGGCCTACGATATTCCAGGTGCGGTAGGTACCGTCGGGCGTTTTATAATCGCGCAGCCGTTTCATATCCACGGAGCGTTGAAACTCCTGGTTAAACTGCGCCATGATGCTACGCTGATTGGAGTTACCACCGTCGTAAGGTTCTGCGATTTGTTTGGTACTTACGACATTGATATCTGCAAAAACAGAAAACTTGTCGGTCACATCAAAGGTACCGGCAAAGTCAATGAAGTTACGTTTGCGGTTGGCATTGGGATAAATAAGATCGCGGTATTGATTGGCATACGACAAGCGATAGGATGCTCTTTCAGAACCGCCTGAAAAAGCCACGCTGTTATTGAGGTTGATGCCGGTTCTAAAAAAATCACGTACGTTGTTGGGATGTGATTCGAACGGCGTCAGTTTTCCAAAGTCGTCGCCGGGATACCAGCTAAACCATTCCCGCACCATGGTGCCGTCCATTTTTGGGCCCCAGCTTTGGTCCATATAATACTGCACCATTTTCTGGCCATCAAACTGTTTCCAGGTAGCGGGGTGCTTGTTGGCATCATAGTGGAAAACGTCGAAGTTCATATTATCACCGGCGCCGTAAATATTTTGGTATTGCGGAATCACGGATAATTTTTCAAAGGCGGTACCGGAGTTTACTTCTACCCGCATGGGCTGATTGCGTTTACCTGTTTTGGAAGTCAGCAATACTGCTCCTGCCGCCGCGCGGATACCGTATAGGGCGGTAGCTGCAGCGCCTTTCAGCACAGAAATAGATTCTATATTATCCAGGTTGATATCTGTATGTGAAATGATGGTACCATCCAGTACAAAAATGGGAGAGCCACCGCTTAGGCTGTTGGCGCCGCGCAAACGTACCCCCGCATCCCGGAAGGTGGAGCTGGGAGCGCCTACCAGTTGGGCGCCGGCAATCTTGCCTGCCAGGGCCGTTTTCAGGTCAGTGAATTTGGCATTATCTACCTGTTCTCCGCCAATTTTCTGGATGGCGTATCCGAGGGAACGTTCTTCTCTTTTGATGCCAAGGGCGGTCACCACTACTTCGCCCAGTTTCTGGAAGTCGCCTTCCATGCTAACATTCAGCGTTCCTTCTTCTGTAACAATTTGCGTTTGTTTTTTCAAACCGGTGATGCTGAACTGCAAAGTAGCGGGTAGATTTTTCAGCTTAATGGAATAGCGCCCGTTTTCATCGGTAATGGTACCATTGCCAGTGCCTTCTTCTAATACGGTGACGCCAGGCAAAGGACCGGTTTTATCGCTGACGATACCGCTGGTTTTCTTTACCGGCTTTGCAGCGGGTGCAGGTGTTTCGCCGGGCAGAATCACGATCACACCGGATTGCTCATTGACTACTGTTTTGGTATTTTTCAGGATGCCGGCTAATATTTCCCGTAAACTCTTGTTGTCATAGGTTTGGTGACTAACGGTGAAAGTCTTGAGCTGGTTGGCATTGTAGGCGAAATTAAGCCCGGTAATTTTTTCAATTTCTTTCAGGGCGTCCAGGGCGTTGCCTGCCGGGATGGCCACATGTGGAATTTTCTTATCAAGTGCGGGGCTGGTTTGCCCGAAAACGTTGCTGCCAAAGGCTAATGGTAGTAGCCATAGCAGCAGCCGGAGTACTTTTGCCTTAAATAATTGGCAAATAGGTATCCTTTTTCTAATTTTAGAAATGAGAATCATGAGCTTACATTTTATGTGAGAGTTTTCAGCAGCATTCGTTAGGGCGAATGCTGTTTCATTTTACATACAAGTGGATTTTGTTTTGTTGGTCTTTACTGCTAAACCGTACATTACTTATTTTCTCTACAATTGACAACACGCTCTGCAAAGGCATGCCGGCATTAAAGGTGATTGTCCGGAGTGAATCATCGGATAGGGTATGCTTGTCAAACTCCACCCCATAGATCATCTCCAGTCGCTCCAATATATTAGACAATGGTTCTTCCCGCATTACAATGCGGCCGCTGGTCCACTCATCGCCGGCGAGCCCTTCTTCATGACTGCTGGTAAAGCGATAGTCTTTGCTGCTGATCAGGACCTGGTCTGCCGGCAATAGCTGACAAAATGTTTGTTGTGCTTTTCCCACGCCTACCTTTCCTGTTTTCACGGTGATTTTCACAGCGGCACTGTGTTGATATTTGATCACATTGAAAGAGGTACCCAATACAGTGGTCACAATACTATCAGTGAATACTTTAAATGGGCGGGCAGGCTGTGGTTGCACATCAAAAAAGGCTTCGCCTTTGTGAAGGGTAACGATACGGTCTTCTTTATTGAAATGGTTGCTAAAACTGATTTGTGAATTGGCGTTGAGGGTAACCACAGAACTATCTGGTAACAACACCCGTTTATGTTCTTTGACACCGGTGCTGATCCAGGTAAGGGATACTTTTTCTTCCTGTACCCGGCTATGTAAAACATAGCGGATGCCCAGGAAAAGGAAAACCGCAGCAGCCACGCTGCCGGCAATGCGATACACCCGGGTAAGCAGACGAATTTTTGGTTTTGCCGGTGCGGCATTTGCCAGGATCGACTGTAGTAAGCGTTGTTTTGCCTGCTCTTTCTCTGCGTCAGAAGTAAAGGGTACTTCCTTGTTTTGCTGACTCAACTTATCCAGCCAGTCCGATATTTTCTTATCATGTTCCCCCATAGTAACCCGTATGTGTATACGAAGACAACTATGCCATCCTTTTTTGATCAGAAGAAAATAGCAATTAACATTTCATTAACAAACAGGCTTATTTGCGAAGCAGGCGTCGTTTTACGTTGTTGAGCTGATTACGCACGGTATGTTCGGAAAGAGAAAGCTGATCGGAGATTTCTTTGACATTAAGGCCATCCATGAGATAGAGGCGCGCTATTTCCCGCATCTTATCAGGAAGCACTTCCAGGTGGTACAGGAGCCGCCGCACGTATTCTTTTCGTTCCATCACGCCATCTTCTTCCGCAACATTCCCCATGTTGTTGAGCAGCGCCTGATAATGTGCATTTTTTACCGCATTGGCTTTTAAAAAATTGCAGATCCGGTTTTTTAGACTCCGGAATAAATATCCTTTTACATTGGTATCTATTTCAATGGTTTCCCGCTTATCCCATATATGCAGGAAAAGCTCCTGCAGTACGTCTTCCACATGATCTTTATTACCCAGGATTTTCCAGGCATACTCATATAACTCTTCCCAGTGGCGTAAATATAACTCGGTAAAGCCTTCTATGCTGCCAGTTTTAACCAGGTGAAACAGTGCTATGTCTGTTAAATAGGTAGTCATATTAATTGAATGATCGCACCTGACGAAATTACTTTTATCCGCTTAGCCGGTAAACGGTAAGCGTATTATCAAAACATTAATTCAGTTGGAATAATTAATTTACAGGACGCGGAATGGCGCGGATATTGCTTTTCATAACGTCAGAAATTCATTTTGGTTGCACACTTATCTTTTTGAAAATTAATCAAATTGTAAGAAGAATACCAAAAAAATTATGAGCAACGGAGAATATGATTTGCCCTGATACACCACTTTCATATAGATAGCAACGCTTTTTGCTTAAATTCGTTATATGTCAACAACCGGTACCCGAAATCTATTAGAGCGAGTGAAAACATTTTCACTGTATATTATAGGAGATCCCCTGCATTTCACCCTCGAAAACCGCATCTTTAATGCTATTTGTATCATCTCACTGGTCATCATCGGGTTCAATGTACCTTACAACTACTTTACAGGACTCACTGCTACCTCGCTGATCTTTTTGGCGCTGGTCCTCATTTTTGCCGGTATATATTATTTATCAAGAGTCAGGAAGAAAGTAAACCTGTGTATTGCCATTGCGGTAGTCATGATCAACGTGGGCTTTGCAGTGAATTATTTCTATAGTGGTGGTATCAGAGGCGCCTCCCTCCTGTCATTTACCCTGGCCTTTTTCCTCACCATGCTCATCTCTTCGCCCAAACAATACTACTGGTGGATTGTGCTGAACCTCTTTACCGTCCTGGGTCTTATCATTTATGAGTATTACCATCCCAACCTCATCGCGGATGTTTATCCTGAACGGGGCGACATCTTCGCTGACATGACACCCACCTACATCATTAATGTAATCGTTATTTTTGTAGGCACCATCTATCTGAAAACAGCCTACAACAAAGAGAAGAAAAGAGGAGAAGAAAAAACCCGTTCGCTGGAAATCCTGAATACAGAGAAAAGTAAACTGTTCTCTCTTATTTCCCATGACCTCCGCAATCCGCTGGCCTCTATACAGTCTTACCTCCAACTGTTACGGGAAATAGAAATAGATCCGCAAAACAAAGTACAGATAGAAACAGAACTGTTGTATGTAGTCAACAGTACACAGGAAATGCTCTATAACATATTGGTATGGTCTAAAACCCAGCTGGATGGCCTCAACGTAAACCTGGTTCCCATTGATGTTGCTGCCGCCATACTGCCCATTCTCAAAATCAATAAGATGGCTGTCGCCAAAAAAAATATCAGCCTGGATACCAATATAGATGCCTCCATAAAAATAATGGCCGACCTCAATATGCTGCAATTAATTGTACGTAACCTGGTAGGGAATGCCGCTAAGTTCACACCTTTCGGCGGCGCTATCTACATCCGCACCAGCAGAAACGGTGATAAATGCCGTATTGAAGTAAAAGACAGCGGCGCTGGTATAGACCCTTCCCGTCAACTGGATATGTTTTCGCTGAAAGTACGATCCACCTTTGGCACCGACAACGAAAAGGGAATCGGATTGGGACTTTTCCTCTGTAAAGAATATACCATGGCCCAGCACGGGCAGATCTGGTTCGAAAATAATAAAGAAGGTGGCAGCTCGTTTTACCTGGAGCTACCACTGGCTAATTAATTACTCCGCCTTCAGGCTATGTACCGGGTTCGCCAGCGCAGCCCGGATAGCCCGGTAACTCACGGTGAGCATCGTGATCAATATAGCGATACAACCTGCGGTCACAAATACTGTCCAGCTAATCTTTACACTATAAGCGAAATCCTGTAACCACCGGTTCATCATAAACCACGCAAGTGGCGAAGCTATCAGGATAGCCAGGAATACCAGCTTCAGGAAATCTTTTGATAACATCGCTACAATACCTAATACAGAAGCACCCAGTACTTTACGGATACCTATTTCACGGGTGCGCTGCTCTGCTGCATAGGTGATCAGTCCCAGCACCCCCAACGATGCAATCAGCACCGCCAGCACCGCAAAGGATATAAAGATCCGGCCGGTACGCTGTTCCGCCCGATACAACCGGTTAAAGTCATCGTCCATGAAAGAATATACAAAAGGCTGTCCGGTCATACCGTCCTGCGCTTCATAGCGACGCCTGATCTGCGCAATGGTTCCCTGCAAGTCACCCGTGCGCACCTTAAACACCATATTGCGATGATATTCGCCCAAACGGAAAATAATAGGTGGTATCTTCTTTCTTAAAGAGCCGGTATTGAAATCTTTTACCACGCCAATTACCTTCAATCGCAGCATCCCTTCATTGTTTGCATAGAGATATTTATCTTCCAGGGTAGTCACGCCCAACAAACGCGCGGCAGTTTCATTCATCAGCAACCCATTGGTATCGGAAGGCATTTGCGGCGAAAAGTTTCTGCCACTGGCCATTTGCATTCCCATCGTTGGAATGTAATCTGCATCAATATAATAGTCATTTAAACCCGTTACCTGTCCATTGCTTCTCGCGGCATCTTTGGAATAAATACTGGTATTCATAGCGATTTCCGTAGGTAAAGAGGCGGTCATAGTGCCCGCTTCCACCCCGGGAACAGACAATACTTCATCCCGGAAGCTCTTCGCATGACGACCTAAAGAAGCGGTATTCCCTAACACCAGCATCTGGTCCTTATTATATCCCAGTTTCTTATGACGGATATAATTCAACTGGCTGTTGATCACCAATGTACCTACTATCAGTAATATCGCCGCTGAAAACTGGAATACGACCAAACTATTTCTTAGCCAGCTACCCTTAAAACCTGCTGTCAGCTTCCCTTTTAATACTTTCATAGGATCAAAGGCAGATAGGAAAAAGGCGGGATAACTCCCTGCCAGCAAACCTATCACGGTGGCCGTTACCACCAGGAAAGGCAACAGCCAAAACAGGTAAGCCATCTTCAACGCAATATGTTTATCCGATAACTCGTTCAGGAAAGGCAATAACAACACAGCGATCGCCAATGCCAGTATCAACGCAAAAAAGCTGGTGAGCACAGATTCTGTCAAAAATTGAAAAACAAGCGATGAACGTTGGGAACCCAACACTTTCCTCACTCCTACTTCTTTGGAACGTCCTGCTGAACGGGCCGTAGAAAGATTCATAAAATTCACGCAGGCAATAAGCAGGATAATGATCGCTACCGCAATGAAAATATATACATATTGTATGTTGCCTGAAGGCTCTACTTCATTGGCCTGGGGAGATTTTAAATGAATATCAGGTAAGGCAATCGGCGTATACCTGAAATGTCCGCCGGCTTTCTCCGCTTCCGCAATAGTACTTCCTATCATTTTCTGTAAAGAAGTTTCCATATACTTCAAGGTAGCCGCCCGGAGATACTGACTCAACTGCGCCGCAGTAACGCCGGGACGCAGCAATACATACGTGGTATAATTATCGGCCATCCATTGCGTACTGCGGCTATCTTCCAGCTCCGACATGGCGCGCACAAAATCGAAATGCAGGTGCGACTGATCCGGCACATCTTTCATCACACCACTGATCTGGTAAGTATTGGTATTATCGGTGAACAATGTTTTTCCCAGCACATCGGTACTTCCGAAATACTTGCGCGCCATCCGCTCAGAAATCACCATGGTATGTGGTTGTGTCAGGGCCGTTTTAGGATCACCGGCAATCAATGGAAGCGTAAATACATCGAACAGGGAAGAATCAGCAAAACTGGCGTTCTGCTCTACCAGGGTAGATGTCCCTTTTCTCACGAGGATATTTCCCTGCTGGTAAAAACGTACATAGTTTTCTACCTGCGGAAAATCCTGCACCAGTACGGGTCCCAGCTGGCTCGGGGAATATCTTTCATGAAAGGCATTGCCGTTTACCAGGAAATCTGCATCCAGCCGGAAAATGCGATCCGCTTTTTCATTAAACCGGTCGTAACTCAATTCATCTGTTACAAACAATGTGATCAGCAAACAGGTAGCCATGCCGATGGCCAGCCCGAAGATGGTAATCGCAGAGAAACCTTTGCTCCTCCATATATTCCGTAATGCAACCCTGAAGTAATTTTTAAACATAGTGTAATGTTATAGCCGTTCACCGTATAGACACGTGACCTGGCGGATAGTTGCTCCAATAAAATGCCGAAACAAAAATACCATGGTTATCAATCCATTACAATCAGTAACGCTATCGCAGATGCCCGCTAATAACACAAGGCCTGTCCGATTCCGGACAATGTTAATGAGCAGAAAGCTGAAAGCAGAAAGCAAAAAGCTATTTTAGCGAATGATTAATGCGAAGAAATAATATCCACATTAATCATTCGCTAAAATAGCTTTTTGCTTTATGCCTTCTGCTTTCTGCTATCTATCGACTGGCCTTGCTCTTAATGCCGTCCATGTATCATCAATAGATACGCTGGTTACCTCCTCCAGTCCTGCCGCCTGAAAGGCTATCCATACCGTTTCCCGTTTGATATCACTCTTAATACTACCCGTTCCTTTGGGATAACAGGCCCAGAAAATACAATCCGGCTTACCGGAAGCTACGTGTTGCTTCACCAGTTTTTCGAGCACCGATTGTTGTGTAGCGAATACCTGCACAAATTCATAAGCACCCTTCTTTTTAGCAGCGGGCTTAGTGTCGTAAGATACATCACCAATCAGGGCAATATATTCATCGGGGGCATCCACAATCAACGCTGTAGCCGCTTTGTGGAAGTATAGTTTTTTTAATACAGGAGTTCCGGACATGTTCAGCAGATTTATTTTTAGAGCAGAAAGCTGAAAGCAGAAAGCAAAAAGCTATTTTAGCGAATGATTAATGCG
>NZ_JAGHZS010000012.1 GCF_017745275.1 Chitinophaga sp.
CGCTCTGGTCAATCGCTTCAATAGCTTTTTGCTTTCTGCTTTCAGCTTTCTGCTATTTGTCGTAGGTTTGTTGTATAATACAAATAAACTTCCTGGCACATTGGAAAATCTTGCGGTAAAGAAAGTATTCGATTTTAGTTTATTACGGCGCATATTCTCGTTCGCAGCCCCCTACAAACGCTCCTTCTACATATCCATGGTATTAACGGTTGTTTTAGCCGCTATATCTCCATTACGCCCTTACCTGATACAGGTAACAGTGGATAAATACATCGCTAACCAGTTAATGCAGATGTTGCTGCTGGTAACAGTTGTACAGGTGGGATTACTGATACTGGAAACTATTGTGCGCTTTTTCTTTTCTTATCTGACTAACTGGCTGGGACAGTCGGTGGTAAAAGATTTGCGGGTAACTGTGTATAAGAAGATTGTACACTTAAACCTGGCATTCTTCGATAAAACCCCCATTGGTACACTCACCACCCGCACCATCAATGATATTGAAGCTATTAATGATGTTTTTTCAGAAGGGATTATCTCTATTGTAGCGGATTTATTGATGATAGTGGCTATACTGGTGGTAATGTTTATGGAAGACTGGCGTCTGACCCTGATAAGCTTGTCGCCCTTCCCGATATTGATTTTTGCGACTTATATTTTTAAAGAAAGTGTAAATAAATCCTTTTACCGGGTGCGTAACGCCGTTGCTGCCCTCAACGCCTTTGTACAGGAACATCTTACCGGTATGGTGGTAGTACAGGCCTTTACAGGAGAGAAAAGGGAGTTTGCCCGCTTTAAGCACATCAACAAAGAACATCGTAAAGCGAATATAGACGCCATTTTTGCCTATTCCGTATTTTTCCCGGTAGTGGAAATCATCCTGGCTATTTCGCTGGGCTTAATGGTATGGTGGGGCGCCAATAAAGTATTAAACTACGAAGTAACGCAGGGCGTCATGATCGCCTTTATTATGTACCTGAATATGCTGTTCAGGCCGCTGCGTATGCTGGCAGATAAGTTCAACACGCTGCAAATGGGAATGGTGGCCAGTGAGCGCGTTTTCAAAGTGTTGGATAACCAGGATTATATCCCGGATACTGGTCAGCAGCGGGCAGACAATATGAAAGGTGCGATCACTTTTGATAATGTTTGCTTTGCGTATGTAGATGACCGTTACGTACTGAAGAATGTCAGCTTTCATGCGAATCCCGGCGACACCGTTGCCATTGTGGGACATACCGGTTCCGGCAAAACTACCATCATCAGTATCCTGAACCGACTATACGAAATTCAGCGGGGAAGCATCAAAATTGATGGAATTGATCTGCCGTCGTATTCCCTGGAATCGTTACGCAGCAAAATAGGCGTGGTATTACAGGATGTATTCCTGTTTGCCGGATCTATTTATGATAATATTACCCTGCATAACAGCAATATCACCCGCGAACAGGTGGAGAGTGCGGCTAAGCTCATTGGCATCCACGATTTCATTATGCAATTGCCCGGTGGTTACAACTACCAGGTGATGGAGCGGGGTAGTACCTTGTCTCTCGGCCAGCGGCAGCTGATATCCTTTGTACGTGCCCTCCTGTATAATCCGGCGATCCTGGTGCTGGACGAAGCCACCTCTTCAGTAGATACGGAATCTGAAATGATGATCCAGCAAGCGATCGATAAGCTCATCGCTGACCGTACCGCGATTATTATTGCACACCGGTTGTCGACTATCAGCAAGGCAGACAAGATTATTGTGCTGGATAAAGGAGAGATCAAAGAAATGGGAACCCATGAAGAATTGTTAAGACTGGAAGGGTTTTACTATAAACTGCATAGTATGCAGTTCAACGTAAGTAAAGTATAAAGGTATACATCATAAATAGGATATAACTGCGATAAATTTATTTGTACATTTATTGCAGTTAAATCCTATACCTGATGAAAAGAGTTGTTAACGCTATTCTTATCCTGTTACTGTGCCCCACTTTGTTGTTTGCAGGCGATTATGAAAAGGCCTGGGAAGCGATTCACAGAAACGATCTGAAACTGGCTGTCACGTATTTACAAAAAGTCATTAAATCCAACGGACCACAGAAGAACAGTGCTATTAGTACGCTGATCTTCATACAAACCGGCACCGGCTATGCCGATGAATTTTCTACCACCTACTTTAATCCGCTGACCAATTTTATTAATCCGGCACCTTATGTATATGCGTTGTGGTTTAATGGGTCCATGCTGGGTGAGTATGGAGCCAAAGCCGGTACACAGTTGGAAAACCTGGATCGTATTATTGCTGATACGGTGAACTTTAACGGTTCGCTAAGGGCTGCTGCCAGGTACTTTAAGGCGTATCACTATACCACCAGCAATCAGAGCAACCTTGCCAAAGCCTTGTACCCGCAAATGGGGGCATTGGAAGAATGGGCATATGTAGGGCCCTTTGATAATATTATGGGTAGTGGTTTTGACAAAGACTATGGGCCGGTTAATCAGCCAAATGGGAAAAGTTTTATATCCAGTAATAACGCACCCGTGAATTGGTATGTACCCCTGGTGACTACCCGGCAAGGCTGGAATTTTGTAGGCTCTTCCTTCTCTGCCAGTAGCGCTGTTGGTTATCTTCAGACTTTTGTGAAGTCGCCCGCAGATATGGAAGCATTGGTAGGTTTGGCTGGTAATGGCACCCTGAAGCTATGGATAAATGATAAACTGATCATCAGCCAGCCGGAAGAACAACTGACCGAGCTGGATTGGTGGAAAGCCAAAGTGCGCCTGAATAAAGGCTACAACCGTGTGCTGGTGCAACTGGGTTACACAGAAAGTAATACCACTCCTCATTTTATAGTGCGGTTAACGGACAACCAATATAACCCGGTTGCCGGCCTTACATCCAAGGCAGCGCCGGAGCCTTATCACCCGGATTTATCTCAAACGGAAGTAGTGACTGTCGGACATTTTGCGGAGGAGTACTTTAAAAAGGAATGTGCATTGCATCCAACAGATCCGGCATTGGCTGTATTACTCAGCAGGGTGTACATCCGCAACGAAGCCTGGGATAAAGCAAAGGCAGTGATGTACGACTGGCAGAAGAAATATCCGAAAGATATGCTGCTGCAGAGTTGCTATATCGATTGTCTCTCCAACGAAAATGACCGCACAGAAATAGCAGAAAAGCTGGAAACAGTGAAAATGCTCACACCGGATAATTACTGGATTTTAGGTGGCAAAGTGACTAAGCTGGAGGAGGAAAAGAATTATACAGAAGCCATGGATGTGCTTAACCAGATGATTGCTATTCATGGAGAACATCGTTTTACTACCTATCGGAAATTACAACTGTTATTGTCGCAGGAAAAAATAGATAGCGCGGTGCAGTTGTTGAAGTTTGCCTATGAAAAATATCCGTTTTCTTCCGATATCGTGCAAGCTATGTATCTGTATGAAAGTAAGGTGAATAATGATCCGGCTAAAGCATTAGCGGTATTGGAGAAATTTTGCGAGAAAAGGTCGCTTTATGACATGCAGGGAGTTTTGGCCGATGAGTATCTCAACCAGGGAAAAACAGCGGCAGCGCTGGAAGTGATGCATAAAATGAAAAACATGTCGGAGTTTGATACAAGAGCGTATAACAGGCTTATCAAGTTTTATTATGGCCGGCAGGAATATGATTCAGCCATGCGTTATCTGCGTATTGTGCATCAGATAAGCCCGTACAGTCATGGCCCATTTGGGGATATGGCCAATTGTTTCCTTCAGCAAAAGCAAACTGATTCTGCCATCCATTACTATAAGCAGGCATTGACCATGTATGCCGGTGGGTTTGGTTATCGCGAAAAAGTGCGCACACTGGAAAATAAACCAGCTATGGATAAGTATTTTCCGGTGCTGGATTATTACAAAGAGATCACTGCCGCGTTGAAAGCTCCCCGTGACTCATCCCAGTCTTACGCGTACGTTTTTGATGAAAAGAATGTGATCATTTACCCGGAGGGTGCAGGGGAACAAACCATTAATACTGCTATCTGTATTAATAACAAAAAAGGTATTTCCCGCTGGAAGGAAATTTCTATTCCCTACAATACTGTGTACCAGGATGTGATGATTGTGAAGGCAGAAGTGATTAAAGCCAATGGTTCTAAAATACCCGCGGAAACCAATAATAATGAGATTGTATTTACCAAGCTGGATGAGGGAGATGTGATTTATTTCAATTACAAGGTTAACAGTTATGGGCGCGGGCGTTTGGGTAGAGAGTATTGGGACAAGGTGTATTTTTCTTCTTATGTGCCTAAGCATATTTGCAGTTATAATGTGTTGATATCAGACAGTATTCCGTTGTATTATGAATATGCAAAAGGGGGGAATACAAAGCCTAAGATCAGCCAGTATGAGCAGTTTAAGATGTACAGTTGGAGGGAGGAAAATATCCCGGCGTTGCGCAATGAATCTTATATGCCTAGTGTGAATGATATCGGTAAAGTATTGCACGTGTCTACCGTGAAAGACTGGGATGTGATAGGGGAGTGGTACAGTGATATTACGCGGGTACAGTCGAAGGAAGACTTCGAGATTAACAAGGCGTGGAAAGAAATTTTCCCGGCAGGTGTGGAGAAACTGGATGACGTTACCAAAGCCAGAAGGATATACGAATACATAGAAAAGAATATTGCTTATAGTTCAGTATCATTCCGCCAGGGTGCTTATGTACCGCAGCGTGCGGGTAAAACGCTGGTAACGCGCCTGGGCGATTGCAAGGATTTATCCACCCTGTTCCTGGCGTTTGCGCGGAAGTCGGGGCTGGACGCTAACCTGATACTGGTGAGTACCCAGGACTATGGGGAGCATAATATGCAGTTGCCTTCTATGGACTTTAACCACTGCATTGTACGGTATAAAGCAGGCGGTGTGTACCGGTACCTGGAATTAACAGATAATGCCTTACCATTTAGCTCATTGTCTTCAGCGCTGGCAGGTGCGCAGATACTGAATATCCCTTACAATTATAAAGCGGGTGAGAAGATAAGTGTATTGTCTGGTGCTACCTTTGCACCTAAGTCTGTTTACCGCCGCCTGCAGGTAGATTTAACCGGCAGCGATCAGCGGATTATTTCTGAATGTGCCTACAGTGGAGAGCTGGCTTCGCATATCAGGCATACTTATCAGCATAAAACGGCAGAAGAAACCAGGGATGCGGTGCAACAGAATATTAGCGGTATGTTTAAGAACCAGGTGGTATTGGATACTTTTTCTTTCCGCAATTTGGATAACCTGGAAGATACGGTGTGGCTGCGTGTTACGTTTACGGTGAAAAATGATGTGATCAATGTAGGTGATTTCAGTATGATTAAGCCTGCATTTATGGACATTGTAGCTACGGCAGATATTTTTACGCCAGAGGCGCGTGTGCATCCTTTCCTGTATGGGGATTATGAAAATACGGATGATTACAGTACGGAGATCCGTATCCGGTTGCCGGCAGGTAAGCAGTTTGACCAGGTGCCGGGTAATGCCAGTTTACAGTTGGATGAGATGAGTTATGTGCTGGGATTCAAAAAGGAGGGAGATGACCAGTTAGTGATTAACCGGCATTTTAAAACCAATTGTAATAAGACAGTGGCGCCGGAGGCCTTTAAGCAACTGGAAACATTTTTCAATGGGATTATAAAAGCGGAGCAAAAGTATGTTTCGTTTAAATAGTGGGATAGGGGATCTGGTTGGTCAATGAAGATGACCAGGAGGTATCCATCTTTCTAAAAATTATAAAGGGCAATGACTGTGAAATTATTTTACGTAACCAACTTGCCATGGTTACGGGGAATGAATCACAGGATTGCCCTTTTGTTATTTATATATGTTATTATTATAATAATATCGGTGCTTCGGAGGATTAGTAGCGGCCGAAAAAAGATTCAACAAATAGTGAAAATAGTAATATGAATTACTTTAGCGGACCGTTCATTTTAACGGTCTTTTTTTATCAAAAAAAATGATATTTTTTTACCTGCAAGGGGCTGGTTATCAATATAATTAGAATATATCGGTCTTTTTTTTCGTAGTCGCTTAATTTTGAAGATAAAAACGAGTATCTTTGCGCAAAATTTCAGAAAACGGTGATTTCTTTCAATTGGTTCAAACATAGAATGGTAGCACTTGTGATGGTTTTAGGCCTTCACGGTATTAGTAATTTTTCCTTTGCACAGGACAGTCATCATGAGAAAGCAGCGGTGGAAGCCCCTGCTAACAGTGGGGATAGTGAGTCAAAAGAGGCTGAACCTAAGAAATTGGATATTAAGGAAACTATTTTCGGCCACGTAAAAGATGCGCATGACTGGCATTTGTTCGAGCTGGGCGAAACGCATGTAACTATTCCGTTGCCTGTGATCATCCATAATCCTGCACGTGGAACTTCTGTATTTATGTCTTCCGCTTTCCATCACGGTCATGAGTCGCATGATGGATACCGTTTGGTAACTGAGCATTACCGTGCTGAAAAGGGGCTGGATGCTGCCAAATATCCAAGTGGCGATATCATCGCAGTGGATGGCAATGATAATCCTACTGGTGAGAAAATTTATGATTTGTCTATCACCAAGAATATCACTTCCATGCTCATTGCCGCTATTCTGCTGGTGGTGATTATGCTGAATGTAGCAAAATCTTATAAAGAGCGTGGTTCCAAGAAAGCGCCTAAAGGTTTCCAAAGCCTGCTGGAGCCGGTAATTATATTTATGCGTGATGAGGTGGTAAAGCCAAATATTCCCGGTAAAGGCGCTGCTAAGTTTACGCCATTTATTCTGACTGTATTCTTTTTCATCCTGATCAACAACTTATTAGGTCTGATACCTGGTTCTGCGAACGTAACCGGTAACCTGGCCGTAACTGCTGCACTGGCTATTATCAGCTTTATCGCTATTATGCTGGGCAGTAATAAGCATTTCTGGGGTCACATCTTTAATCCTCCGGTACCAATGGGTGTAAAAATCATCCTGGTTCCAGTGGAGCTGATTGGCGTATTCACTAAGCCAGTATCCCTGATGATCCGGTTGTTTGCCAACATCCTGGCGGGTCACATCATTATCCTGAGCATTATCTGCCTGATATTTATATTTGGTGCTATGAGCCCGATCGCTGGTTTTGGTTTTATGCCAATCACCATCTTGTTCAATCTCGTTATGATGATGCTGGAGTTGCTGGTAGCGTTTATCCAGGCGTTTATCTTTGCCAACCTGACAGCCGTATTTATTGGCCAGGCGATGGAAGGTTCACATGATGATGCGCATGCAGCACATCACTAAGCTGACAGCAATAGCTGATAGCTTCCAATTTTAGAAATAACTTTTTTAATAATTCAAATACATATTCATTATGGCACTTTTGTCTATTTTATTGCAGGCTGCTGCTGCATCTGGTCTGGCTAAAGCTGGTGGTGCTGTTGGTGCTGGTATCGCTGCTATCGCGGCTGGTATTGGTGTTGGTAACATCGGTAAGAGCGCTCTGGAGTCTATCGCTCGTCAACCAGAAGCTGCTAACGACATCCGTGCAAACATGATCCTGGCTGCTGCGCTGGTTGAGGGTGTTGCCCTCTTCGGTGTAATCGCTGGTCTGTTGGCGGTAGTTATGTAAGCCGAAACTTTTTACTGCATCCGGCGCACAGGGCAATGGATGCAGTAATCTTTTATGCCAATTTTGAAATTAGTTAGTATCAATATAACAACAATAATAAAATTCTAATTATATGGATCTGTTACAACCCGGGTTAGGCTTGTTTCTTTTTTCATTTATCATTTTCGTTATCGTTTTCCTGGTCCTGAAGAAATTTGCCTGGACTCCCATCCTGGCTACTTTGAAGGAGAGAGAAGATTCCATCACTGATTCCATTACTACAGCAGAAAGAGTGAAGGAAGAGATGGCACAGATGAAAGCAGAACATGAGCATGTGCTGGCAGAAGCGAAAGCTGAAAGAAGTAAGATCCTGAAAGAAGCAAAAGACGCGAAAGATCTGATCATCAGCGAAGCTAAAGCACAGGCCCAGGCAGAAGCTAAAAAGATCATCGCTGAAGCTTACACCGCTATCGAAAACCAGAAAATGGCTGCGTTAACGGATGTTAAGAACCAGGTAGGTAACCTCGTTATTGAAGTAGCAGAGAAAGTGTTGAGAAGAGAACTGGCTGATAAAACAGCACAGGAAGGTTACGTGAAACAACTGGCAGGAGAAATCAAATTAAATTAAGAGATTAACTTTTGACCTTTGGCAGTACTGCTGAAGATTGGAAGCTAAAAGCTAAAAGCTATATGCAGAATCCCCGTTTAGCATCCCGGTATGCAAAATCATTGATAGATCTGGCACAGGAACTGAACCAGCTCGAAGCGGTGCATACTGACATGTTGTTTTTACAACAGGTGATGAAAAGCAATCCTGATGTGGTGAGTTTGCTGAAAAGCCCGATCATTAAGGCTGATAAAAAGCAAAAAATATTAACCGCTATCCTGGATGGCCGTGTAAGCACTACTACCATTTCCTTTATTAACCTGTTGGTAAATAAAGGTCGTGAAAGTGCACTGGCTGAAATGGCCACTGAGTTTGCCCGTCAATACATGACGCTGAAAAATATCAGCCCGGTTAAAATCACTACTGCTGTTGCACTGGACAACGCCACACTGGATGTTATTAAACAAAAGATCGCCAGCGAAACGCCACAACAGATTCAACTGGAAACATCTGTGAATCCTGACCTGATTGGTGGTTTCGTTCTGGAAGCAAACGATCAGCTGTTTGATGCGTCTATCCTGCGTGATCTGAAAGACATCAAACAACAGTTTAACAAGAACATTTACGTATCTGACATACGTTAATCAATACAGCAGCCGCTGCGTACACGCAAAGCTGTTGTCGTTATACTAAATTTCTTTAACGACTTTTTTTTAAAATCATAATTATGGTTGATATTAAACCTGATGAAATTTCGGCGATATTACGCCAGCAGTTGAGCAACTTCAATGCTTCTGCCGACCTGGAAGAGGTAGGTACTGTATTGTCGGTGGGTGATGGTATTGCCCGCATTTACGGTTTGGGTAACGTAGGTTACGGTGAACTGGTTGAATTCAGCAACGGCGTTAAAGCTATTGCACTGAACCTGGAAGAAGATAACGTGGGTGTGGTATTGATGGGTCAGTCAGCAGGTATTAAAGAAGGTGATAAAGTACGTCGTACCAAACAAATCGCATCCATTAAAGTGGGTGAGGGTGTAGTTGGTCGCGTTATCAATACACTGGGTGAACCGGTAGATGGTAAAGGCCCATTGAAAGGTGAACTGTACGAAATGCCACTGGAGCGTAAAGCACCAGGAGTATTGTACCGTGAGCCAGTAAAAGAACCACTGCAAACAGGTGTAAAAGCAATTGATGCGATGATCCCTGTAGGTCGTGGTCAGCGTGAGCTGGTAATTGGTGACCGTCAAACAGGTAAAACAGCTATCTGTATTGATACCATCATCAACCAGAAAGAATTTTATGAAGCAGGTAAACCTGTTTATTGCATATACGTAGCGATTGGCCAGAAAGCATCTACTGTTGCCGGTGTAATGAAAACATTACAGGAAGCAGGTGCAATGGCTTACACTACTATCGTTGCTGCGAACGCTGCTGATCCGGCTCCGTTGCAGTTCTACGCTCCATTTGCGGGTGCTGCTATCGGTGAATTCTTCCGTGACTCAGGTCGTCCTGCCCTGATCGTTTATGATGATCTGTCTAAACAGGCGGTGGCTTACCGTGAGGTATCCCTGTTGCTGAAACGTCCTCCTGGTCGTGAAGCTTATCCTGGTGACGTATTCTACCTGCATAGCCGTTTGCTCGAGCGTGCTGCGAAAATCATCAGCAACGACGAAATCGCAAAACAGATGAACGACTTACCTGAGTCTATCAGGCACCTGGTAAAAGGTGGTGGTTCCCTGACTGCATTGCCTATCATCGAAACACAGGCAAGTGACGTATCTGCTTACATCCCTACCAACGTAATCTCCATCACCGATGGTCAGATCTTCCTGGAAGGTAACCTGTTCAACGCCGGTATCCGTCCTGCGATCAACGTAGGTATCTCTGTAAGCCGCGTAGGTGGTAACGCTCAGATCAAATCCATGAAGAAAGTATCTGGTACCCTGAAACTCGATCAGGCACAATACCGCGAAATGGAAGCCTTCTCCAAATTCGGTGGTGACCTGGATGCTGCTACCAAGGCAGTTATCGACAAAGGTGCCCGTAACGTGGAAATCCTGAAACAAGCTCAGTTTAGCCCGTATGCCGTAGAAAAGCAAGTAGCTATGATCTACCTGGGTACCAACGGTCTGCTGCGCGACGTGCCTGTTAAACAAGTTCGTGCTTTCGAAGAAGCGTTCCTGAATGAAATGCAGGTACGTTTACCAGAAGTACTGGCTGAGTTCAAAAAAGGTAACCTGCCAGAAGATGGTATCAAGAAAATGGTTACTTTGGCCAACGAACTGAAACCAAGATTCGCATAATAACGTTCTATCGCATTATAAAAAAAGCACCCTTTGCTGAGAAGCAAAGGGTGCTTTTTTTATAGGTATTATGTACGATTTTGATATAAAATAATATTTATATAATTGATAACAAATCTTTTAAAAAAGAAAATATAAGAGCATTGCTCTTTATATGGACAGTCCGCTATACATTTGTCACATAACACATATCTACAAACCAGGACAATATTCCCATATTCGCCGCATAATCTTTCCCAACAGGGTTGTTCATAGCCACCACCTACCTTAAGAGTAATATCACCAAAAATTGTATCCGTAGTTCGCCTGTTTAGATTGGCTCTTATTCTATTATTTCTTTTAATTCATTTCAGAAAACTCCGATACGCTTGTCTGAACCCCGAGGACAACAGTGGGATGAAAGGTGTTTGTTCAGCAATGGTCTGAGACGCAAAACGCTTGTATGAAAAGATTTTTTACGCTTTGTTCAGTGGCATTATTTTCCCTGCTCCCTATTCTATATTGTCAAGCGGAAGGTAGTAAAGATATATATCCGGCAGGTGCTTTGGGGAACCGTGCCTATATGACCAGTTCTTCTACAGCTACCAGCGCACTGATTGGGAATATCTACAACCCCGGCAGAATGTTCGTGTATGCGAAGGTGGGAGAAGTAATTTATGTTGGTTCCAGTGCACAAGGTATTGGTACTGGTACCACCAGGTTGACGGCACCTAACGGGAACGCCTATAACACCAGCAATTCCACTACTGTAGGACGTATTAATAATCGTGCGGAGGAGCTATTGGGGCCTTCTGCCCTCGCAGTAGGGGGCTACAACGGATATTCGCGAACTGTGCAGACTGGAGAGCAAGGAATATGGACTATAGAATTTGATCCTCCCAATACATCAGCTACGGCATTAGGGAATGGGTTTAGTCCGCCGGCAGCCAATGCCGCCTGGACTATCGCCAATCAGACTGCGGTAAGTACTTTAGCACTGATTGTAGCATGGGATGTCACGGTGGCCAGCGTAGGAATACCACAATCCGGCCGCACTTTCCTCAATATATTTACTGGTAATGCCGGTACTGCCAGTTCAGCTTTTTATGGTAAATTCAATGTACTCACCAAAGATGGATTCACTTATACTGCGGCCAGCAATGGCATACAGCCATTTCTCTTTGCTTTTTTTGTAAATAATAAAGGTACCCGCGATAGGGCTACCGGGGTACCCGTATATAAAAGTGTAGACCTTAATTCTGTTGTTTCAGCCAATGGTGCCTATTCCTTCCATAACCCTACATTGCCGGATGATGCTACCAACATCACTCAGAAATTATTTTATAACACACCAGATAATACACTACCCGCCAACGCTCCCGTTTGGGTAAATGGCGCAGCTTCCACTACCTGGTTAATCAGTACACCTGTTACACCAGTGGTGTCCCAGGTATTTTTTACAGGCCGGGAAGGTACACCAGGTCGCGCCGGTACACCTCCACTAAACGGAGGTTATGTACATTTCACAGCTAACCAGAACGGTAACTTTAAAATATCAATAGATGTCAATAATAACGGGAGTACCAATGATCCCATAGACCGGATTATTACAGGGTCTTCTGTGGCAGGAGACAATGCTATTTTATGGGACGGAAAAGATGGGCTGGGCACCGATGTAGCTAATGGCGCTAATATCAATATTTCTGTTGTCCTCTATTCAGGAGAGGTACATTTCCCCTATATGGATGTGGAGAATAATGCTAACGGTATTATTATTACCCGCACCAATGGCTCCAACGCCCCTGACCCTACCGTATACTGGAATGATCAATTGCTGGGGAGTGGCAGCGGGGCCCCTGTTCCCGTGAATGCATCGGCGAGCCCGGGCATAAACAGCACTACTAACGGGCATAAATATACGAACAGCTATGGCGATAATAGCTTACTGGATACCTGGGCATATATTTTTAGCGCACCGCAAACAGCCAGTGTAATAGTAAAACAATATCAGGCGGACCTGGAAGTAGTCAACAACATTCCTGCGCTGACAGCTATTTGTGCCGGTCACCTAATTACTTATACTACCACGATAAGAAATAATGGGCCAGACTCAGCTAACGGCGCACGTTACAGCTTTACCTTTCCGTCACAGTTTACACCGGTCAATGTTACCAGCACCGGAAATGGTATTATCGTGTCTGGTGGGTTTTCCGGCAATGCATATACAGCCGTGCTTAACCTGGCCAATGGAGCAGTAGTTAACTACAGCTTTACGGGTACCATCACCGATGTGCCGGCAGGCGGAAACCTGGTCACCAAATCCAGTGTGATGCGTCCGCCGGATGTAACCGATCCAGATGCTACCAGCATTGCCAGTGGTAATCCAACCGATCCCGATGTGGAATGTAATGGCGCCCCTTCCGGAGCGGGATGTAATAATATTAAAACCAGCAGCATTCCTGTTTCCCCGGCTATCACTAATAACACCATTAGTGCGGCGCAGTCTGTTTGCATTGGTAATACTCCGGCTCCCCTTACCGGCAGTACTATTGCAGGCACCCCACAATACCTGTGGCAGTCCAGTATAGTCAGTGGTACGGCTGGTTTCATATCTGCTACCGGGACTAATAACGGTAAAGACTATACGCCCGCAGTGTTGTCTCAATCTACCTGGTATAGAAGGATTGTTAATGCTGGTAGTTGCAGCGATACCAGTGCTGCTATTATGATTACCATTAATCCATTATTGACACCGGGCGCGGTTGCAGGTAACCAAAGCTTTTGTAATAGTGGAGATCCGGTGATGTTCACACAAACTGTTGCGGCAACCGGAGGAAATGGTACCTATACATATCGTTGGCAATCCTCATTGGATAATATTTCCTTTAATGATATTTTTGGTGCGACACAAGCCACTTATGATGCGCCGGTAGTTTCACAGACAACCTATTTTCGTCGTATTGTGAGCAGTGGTAGTTCCGGCTGCGCCGACATGATCAGTGATACCCTGACTGTGCAGATCAATACTACGCCTACTACAGCTAATGCCGGCAGCGATCAAAACCTGTGTAATGTTACCTCGGCAACTTTGTCAGGCAATACTCCGGCAAATGGCAATGGTGCCTGGCAGCAAACAGGAGGCCCTGTTACTGCTGTGATAGCAGATACTACCTTGCCTGGTACAAGCATCAGTGGATTAACCAACGGAATTTTTACGTTTGTCTGGACTATCCGGAATGGCAATTGTCCACCATCTAAAGATACCGTTGTTATAAATGTAAGCTCACTTCCAACCGTGGCTAATGCCGGTCCCGATCAACCATTGTGTAATGTGACCAGCGCTGTACTCGCTGGCAACACACCCACCGCAGGAACGGGCCAGTGGTCACAGATAGCAGGACCTAATACGGCTTCTTTTGTGGACGCCACGCAACCCAATACAGCTGTGCAGAACCTGCAGCCTGGTACCTATTCGCTGGTATGGACTATCAGCAGCGGCCCATGCGCACCTTCGGCAGATACCATGCAGCTAATCATTTCTGCTGCGCCTGCAACCGCTAATGCGGGCCCGGATCAGACGAAGTATAACAACGGCGAATTCACCATCAGTGGTAATACGCCTTCCAGTGGACAAGGCACCTGGGCAGTGGTGAGCGGCAATGCGGTAATTGGCAGTACTACCACACCAGCTACTACGGCTACACTGCAACCCAATACCACCGCTACACTCACGTGGACGATTACCAGCGGTAACTGTCCGCCCAGTATTGATACCATTGTTTTGACTTACACTTCCCAGGCAGATCTGAAAGTGACGAAATCTGATGCGGGCAATACCTACAAAACCAATAGCCCATTAACTTACACCATCACCATCGAAAACGCAGGCCCATCAGATATCTACGGATTTACCCTGAAAGATACACTCCCTGCCCTGATGACCAGCGCCTCCTGGACTTCTGCAGTTACTGGTACCAATGTGGCTTTACGCCCACTCTCAGGCGCGGGTAATATCATTACCGCCAATGGAGATATTCCTTTTGCAGCAGGTAATAAAATAGTGATTACAGTAACCGGCACCGTAGCAGCCAACGCTATTGGTGGTAATGTAATTACTAATACGGCTACTGTTAGCAATCCTTCCGGCTTGCCGGATCCGGTGCCCGGAAATAATATTTCTACTGTAACCGGCGCGGTGCCTAACAACCCGCCTGTAGCAGTAGATGACAACTATACCACTATCCGCGATGTGCCGGTGAGCGGTAATGTGTTGACCAACGACAGCGATCCGGAAAATCAGCCTATAACGGTGTCGGCTACCCTGATACAATCACCTGCCTCCGGCAGCGTGATACAAAATGCTGACGGCACCTTTACTTATACGCCAGTACCGGGTTTTGTGGGTACAGATACTTATATCTACCAGGTGTGTGACAACCAGGGGGCCTGCTCCCAGGCCACAGTAACGATTACTGTGACGAAAGGGATGGCGCATCTTACCATTGCTAAAATTGCAACGCCGGCTACTGCCAGCGCCGGAGGGCCACTGACTTACACACTGACAGTGACTAATAATGGTCCATCTACTATTTTAAGTTCAGAAACGTTTTCGGTAGTAGATACCTTGCCGGTTGGGTTTATTGCCAGCAGCTATACGCCATCAGCGGGAAGTTATAACAATGGCAACTGGACCGGTGTAACGCTGAAGCCTGGCGCTTCTGTAACATTAACCATCGCTGGAAATGTGGCCTCATCTTTTGCCGGCGCCAGTCTCACTAATACGGCCAGTGCTACGCCGCCATCAGCCATTCCTGATTCTACTCCAGCCACTACTACCCTGGTAACCCCTGTTACCAAAGCAGTAGAAGTGGTGGTGACAAAAACAGATAATACCACTACGTACGTTCCGGGAACTACTACGCAGTATAAGATCACAGTTGTGAATAAAGGCCCGGCTGATCTTATAAACGCTACCTTCCAGGATCCTTTGCCGGCCGGTATTACCACCGCATCCTGGACCGCCGTAACCCCGGGTGGCGGACAGGCAAACGCCTCCGGTAACGGGGCTATTAATGAGACAATTAGTCTCCCGTCAGGAAGCACAATCGTATATACTTTAACGATAACTATTCCATCCAATTATACCGGTTCGTTAACCAACACGGCCAGCATAGTGGTACCATCCGGATATAATAATATTAATCCTTCAGGTAATAGTGCTACGGATACGGATACACCGAATCCACAGTTTAGCCTGGAAATAGATAAAAGTGGTCCTGCCAGTGCAGTGGCGGGTACATCGTTGAGCTACGATGTGATAATAGTGAACAATGGCCCTTCTGATCTTACCGGCGCTGCCGTGTTGGATCATTTGCCGGTAACGCTTCAAAATCCGGTATGGACTGTAACAACTACCGGTAGCGCCACTGCTTCCGTTAGCAGCGGTACCGGAGATGTTAGCTTCACTGCTGGTATTGTTGCTGGCGTTGGTAATAAAATCACTATCCATATCACCGGTACTATAAATCCGGGAGCCACAGGTACGCTGACAAATACCGCCAGCATTACTCCTCCGGGATCGCCGACATTATTTTCCAATACGGTGAATACTGTGATAGAGCGTTCCACTGGTATTACGCTGGTAAAACAAGGACCATCTGCCGGTCATGTAACAGCAGGACAGCCCATCAGTTACCAACTGAAGCTCACCAATGCGGGTCCATCTAATGCGGTGGGTATTGTATTGTCAGATGTGGTACCACCGGCTATTACAAATGTTAGTTGGGTGGTGAGTACTGCTGGCACTGCTGAAGTAGCTGCAGGTAGTGCCAGCAGCGGCACCGGAAATAATATTTCCACTACCGTAAATATACCTGCCGGGTTGGCAAATGTGGTTACCCTGCAAATCAATGGTACAGTTAGTTCTGCGGCTACGGATACCTTATTAAATACTGCCACAGCCAGGTTAGCCGGAGACACGACTGTTACAGCATTTAACAAAACGATAGTTGAGAACAAACCCGGCTTACAGGTTGTAAAAGCAGGTCCTGCTACTGCAGATGCCGGAACGAATATTACTTACACGATTACGGTGAATAATAGCGGTCCATCAAATGCGGTAAATGCAGTGATCTCAGATGTAGTAGGGCCAACCACGATGACCAACGTCACCTGGACAGCCACCGCTGCCGGCAATGCAGTGATTAACAGCGGTGCTAACGGTAACGGCAATACGTTATCAGTGAATGTAAACATTCCAGCCGGAAGCAGTAATAGTGTGACCATTGTGGTGCAGGGCACTATTCTTTCCGGAGCTGCCGGCGATATCCGTAATACAGCAACCGTAGCGGTAAACGGACAACAGCCGGTGATGTCAAACGAAGTAATTACACAGATTACCAACCGCGCCGGTCTTGTAGTAACGAAAACGGGGCCTGTTACGGCCACTGCTGGTGGATCGGCCTCATATCTCCTGAAAATTACCAATACAGGTCCTTCTGATGCCTTAAATGCAGTACTGCTGGATACATTAGGCAGTATGCTGCAGAATCCTGGTATTACTACGTTGTCGCACGGAAATGCTTCGGTAACATCTTCCCAAATCACCAATCGCATTGCACAGGTGGTAGGCAATATCCCTGCGGGAGATAGCAATTCCATTGATGTGATTATACAGGCTAAAATAGATCCTTCATTTGTTGGGCAGATAAGGAACCAGGGATTCATTAGCACGAATAATGGGCCAGTTGTAAGTTCCAATGCAGTGATCACCGATGTGGCTAACAAACCTATTTTAACGATCACGAAAGCAGGTAAGGATACTGCTGTTGCAGGACAATCGTTAAATTATACCATATCTGTTGGCAATACCGGTTTATCCGATGCTGTAAATGTGAATATATTGGATGCTGTACCGGCAGGTTTGTCGAATGTGAGCTGGACAACATCATTGATGAATGGCGCTACTATTGCCAGTGGTGCTACCGGCACTGGTAGCAATATTAATGTTACGGGCAATATCCCGGCAGGTAAGCAGGCATCTATCACCATCAATGTATCCGGAACAATAACGCCTTCTTTCACCGGCGACCTCTCTAACTTTGCCACTGCGGCAGTCAACGGAGACACGCCAATACCATCAGATACCGTAGTTACCCATGTAGTCAGCAAGCCGGCGTTGCAAATCACCAAATCAGGACCAGGTAATGTTTCTGCCGGTGGTTTTATCCGGTATACTCTACAGATCACCAATAGTGGCCCTTCAGATGCTGTGAATGTAAATATTGCTGATCCTGTAAATGGAGTGATACAAGCTACCAATTGGTTAACGTCTGTGAGTGGCGGTGCAAGCATCAGCAGCGGCGCAACGGGCAATGGAAATAACGTAGCTATTGTGGCGAATATACCAGCAGGTACAGGTAGTATCACTGTTTATGTAGATGGAACTGTGAATGCTGGTGCTGCTGGAACGGTCAATAACACGGCTACTGCTACGGTGACCGGAATGCCTCCTGTCAGCGCTTCCTCATCTGCCGTGGTGACTAATGATCCGTTGATCAGTATCAGCAAAACGGGCCCCGCCCAGGCCAATGCAGGCGAAACGATCAGCTATACGCTGGTAGTAACCAACTATGGAAAATCAAACGCAAAAAATGTAATTATTAGTGACCTGGTGCCATCACAATTAACCAATGTAAGCTGGTCTACTACCACCGCTGGTAGTATCAATGTGAATACCGGTGGTACGGGCACCGGCAATAATGTGGCTGTGCTGGCTGATGTAGATGCCGGTACGCAAAATCATTTATTCGTTACCGTTACCGGAACCATTGCACCCGACTTTACAGGTACATTTATCAATAGCTCCCGCGCTATAGTAAATCACAGGGACACCTCCCGAAGCGATACTGTTACCACAATTGTAGCTGGCAAGCCAGGAATACAACTTGTGAAAACATCGCCAGATACGGTAGCTGCCGGAGGTATTATTACTTACACCATTACTGCTACTAATATAGGACCATCTGATGCGCCACTGGTAACGATTACAGATGCGTTGCCTGTTTTCATTAAAAATGTGAACTGGTCGGCAGTAGCTGCTGGCCGAGCCACCGTACAAGTAGGAGGTGGTACGGGCAATAATGTAGGCGTGCAGGGTAGTATTCCTGCTGGCGCCGGTAATATGATTACCTTAACCATCACCGGTACAGTAGATCCTGCATTTACCGGAGACCTTAACAATGTGGCGTTGGCAACACCGGGTACACTACCGCCTATTTCCTCCAACACTACGGTTACGCATGTAGTGAAGAAAATAGCGCTGGCGCTTTCTAAATCCGGTCCTTCCCAGGAAGCTGCCGGAGAGGATATTATTTATCTGCTGAGGTTAAGCAATAACGGGCCTTCAGATGCACCGGGCGTTCAGTTCTTTGATACCATTCCTGCTGCCATTAAGAACGTTACATGGACAGCCGTTAAAACCGGCAATGCCGTTGTGCTTACCGGCGCAACCGGTACGGGTAACCAGGTGGTGGTAACCGGTGATATTCCGGCAGGAGCAGCTAACAATAACATCGTTATCCTTGTGAAAGGGGTGATCGATCCGGCATATACCGGTGCATCATTGCGGAACATTGCGTATGCATCTTCCCCAGACCAACCTATACCGGTAATGGATACTGCCACCACCCGTGTGGTGAAACAGTCGTTACTGAAACTCAGTAAGAGCGGTCCTTCGGTGTTGTTTGCCGGCGACCCGATTACTTACACCATTCACCTGCAAAATGGCGGCCCTTCTGACGCGGTGAATGTGCAGATTAATGATATCATTGATCCTGCTATCCTAAATCCATCCTGGAAGGCGATAGCTACTGGTGTTGGCACCAGCGTCAGCGATACGGGTAGTTTAGGCAACATTAGTTTGAATGGCAATATACCTGCAGGCGCCGGTCATAGTATTGATATAACGGTAACGGGTATATTAAATCCAGATTATACCGGGGATAGTATTGTCAACAGCGCCGTAGCGACACTTGCCGGACAGGTTCCGGTGGCATCTACCGTGAATACTCAGGTACTGCGCCGGGCTAACCTGAGAATTGTGAAGAGCGGCCCGGGTAGCGCTGCTGCCGGTGAAAAAATTAATTATACCATCACGGTCAATAACCTTGGCCCTTCTAATGTAACGGGGCTCACGATTACAGATATTATTCCTGCCAGCCTGCTGCAACCGGTATGGACTGCTACTGCAGCAGGTACAGGCAGCTCTGTATCTGCCAGCAATGGTACAGGCAATATTAATCTCACCGGCAACTTGCCGGTAGGCACCGGTAACAGTATTACCATCACTGTAAATGGTATTATTGATCCGTCTGCGACCGATAGCAGCTTCCTCGTTAATACTGCATCGGTAGCACCACCTCCTGACTTTGAAAATACGAACCCGGTTAATGCCACTGCTGTTACCCTGGTTCGTAAACAGGCAGACCTGGTGATTGTGAAATCCGGTCCGGCGAATATTGCAGCAGGACAAAATATCAGCTATCAATTGCTGGTCACTAACCGGGGTATTTCAGATGTTACCCATGCGCTGATCAGTGATGCGGTACCTGCCGGCGTGGCTATTACCAATGTTACAGCGACTACTACCGGCAATGCCAGCGCCGGTACAGCAGTTGTCAACGGTAATAATATTACGCTGACAGGCGATATCGTTGCTGGTATCGGCAACAGCATTATAGTAAAGATTGATGGAACGGTAAATCCGGCGGCTACCGGTACTATCACTAATACTGCTACTGTTGCACCTCCTGCAGATGTGAAAGAAATGAATCCGGCTAACAATACCAGTTCTATCAGTACCATCATATCTACCAACCTCGGACTGCAGGTATCCAAATCAGGACCTGCCAGTGTGAATATATTAGATCAAATCACGTATACCATTGTATTAACAAATAGTGGTGTTTCCGATGCCAGTGAAGTAACCGTAACAGACGTCGTGCCGGCAGACATTACCGGGGTAACCTGGACAGCTACCGCAACTGGTAATGCAGGTGTGTTATCCGCGGCTAACGGAAGTGGCAACAATATTAACCTCAGTGCAAGGGTAGGAGGTAGTAACTCTGGTACTGTCACTATCACTGTTACTGGTACTGTTAGCGCCACCGCCGCTGCTACTATTACCAACACAGTAACCGCCACCGCTCTTGGCAGCAGCTCCAGCACGGTAGTGACGTCTGTGAATAATTCGGTGGATTTGCGTATCAATAAAACAGCACCTACCAACATCGTAGCAGGTGAAGAAATAACTTATGTGGTGACGGTTACCAACGGAGGCCCTGCTGATGCAATAGGCGCAGCCATTACGGACGCCATGCCGGCTGCAGCAGATGTGCAGCATGTAACCTGGACAGCCACTGCTACTGGTGGTGCCAATGTTACGCCTACCAGTGGTACCGGTGATGCAGGTATTTTCCTGGCAGCTGATATTCCGGCCAATACTGGTGTGGTGACCATTACTATAAAAGGTACCGTGAACCCGGCAGCCAGCGGAGTATTGGACAATGCAGCGTCTACTGTTCCCGGCTTTGGACAAACGGATCCAACTCCTGCACAGGTATTAGTAAGTACAAATGTGACTACTGTACCGGGCTTGTCTGTAGTGAAATCAGGACCTGCACAGGTAATTGCCGGCGATACCATGAGCTATACGTTGCAAATACATAATAGCGGACCTTCAGATGCCACTGGTGTTACTATTAAAGATACCATACCAGGCGCCGTAACAGGTATCACCTGGTCGGCTGCTGCCACCAATGCTACCATTACAGATCCCGGTACGGGCACAGGTAATATAGTAGCCATTGTGGGAGATATCCCAGCCGGCGGTTCTGTTACCGTACACATAGCAGGTAAAACAGCTCCTGCTTTTGAAGGGTTCATGATCAATCATGCTGTAGTGAGTGGTAACGGGCAAACCGTGGTCAGCAACGATGTACGCACGCTGGTGCAGAATAAGCCTGGTCTTACTATCCGTAAGTCAGGACCGGCCAGGGCCGCCGCCGGTGCGCAGATTTCCTATGCTATTGCCATTGCCAACAACGGATTATCTGCTGCCAATGGTATTACTGTGTCTGATCTCTTACCTCCAAATCTGAAGAACCCCGTATGGTCGGCTGCAGCAGGTGGCAGTGCCGCTATCGTTGGTGGAAATATTAGTAATCATCCGGGAGATGTGAGCTTCAAGGCTAATGTACCGGCCGGAAGTGGCAACACGATTGTAGTAAACATCAGCGGTACTATCGATGCTGCCGCTATCGGCAGCTTAACCAATGTGGCTACAGCAACCCTGGCTAATGGCACGCCTACTGCCGATACAGTGGTTACACAGTTAGCTACGCAAACAGGTGTAAGATTGCTGAAAGCAGCGCCAGATAAGGCTACTGCAGGAACTACCATTACCTATACCCTGGATGTATATAACGATGGTCCATCAAATGCAGTAAACGTGAATGTGGCAGATGTAATACCTGCACAGTTAAAAGACAGCAAATGGTCTGCTACTGCCGCCGGTGCCGCAGTGGTACATGGAGGCAACCTGCAGCAGCAACCAGGCAACGTAGCGTTCACCGCTGATATTCCAGCCGGTAGCAGTAACGCAGTGCATGTGGTGATCACCGGTGTTATACAGGCTGATTATACAGGTGCAGTAAATAACCAGGCTACGGCTACGGCAGGAGGCGTGAATTATCTTTCCAATAATGTAGTAACACAAGTGGTGAGCAAGCCGGGATTACGTATTGTTAAGTCAGGTCCTTCCACAGGCGTAGCGGGTGGAGCTATCAGTTATAATATCATCTTAACCAATGAAGGCCCATCAGACGCCGCCAATATCAAAATAGCCGATATACTGCCTGCACAGGTACAGCAACCGGTTTGGTCTGCTACAGCGGCCGGCAACGCTGTTATTACCGGCGGCAATGTTACGAATCAGACCGGCGATGTAAGCCTGGTGGCGAGCGTTCCTGCCGGTGCAGCAAATCGTATAGTGGTTAACGTTAGTGGAACTATAATGCCTTCTTTCACTGGTAATATTACGAACATCGCCAGTTATTCACTGGATGGCAATAGTGTGAATACACCACCAGTCATCACAGAGGTTATCCAGGAAGTGAAAGTGAAAGTGAGCAAATCAGCGCCGGACACCATTGCTGCCGGTGGTAAAATCAACTACACCTTACTGGTGACCAACGAGGGATTGTCTGATGTGAATAATATAGTGATCAACGACCTGGTACCTGCTGCCATTCAACAGGTGAGCTGGAATGCTGTGGCCACAGGTGCTACGATTAACGGTACCAATAGTGGAACAGGTAATACTATCAGCGTCAACGCCAGCATACCTGCTGGTCCGCAACGGAATGTGCTGATCAATATCAGCGGTGTGGTAGCATCGTCTGCTACCGGTATTGTAGAAAATAAGGTAACCGTGAACGAGGGTGCAAAAGTAGTAGCCGGTGATTCGGTGGATACGCATGTTACTAATAAATCAGGTATACAATTTACCAAGTCGGGACCGCGCACTGCTGTTGCGGGAAGTGCTATTAATTATACCATCATACTAGGTAATAACGGTCCTTCTGACCTGGTAAATGCAAAGGTGGCCGACCTGGTACCTGTACAGGTAGAAAATGTTACCTGGAATATTACCACAACAGGCACTGCTACATTGGCCACGGGCACACCTGTTTCCGGTACAGGTAACCAGGTTGCATTCACTGCGAATGTACCGGCGGGTACAGGTAATGAAATTAAAGTGTTGATCTCAGGTACCGTAGCTCCGGGCTTCGTGGGTAATATCACTAATACTGCGCAGGTTACTGATAATGGTAACGTTTATACGTCGAATGTTAAAACCACTGTGCAGAATTCTGCGTTGCTGACGATTGAGAAAATAGGCCCCGATACAGTGAGTGCAGGAAGTAGTATCAGTTACCTCATTACAGCTACCAACCAGGGGCCATCCGATGGTAGTGGTATTAGCATTACAGACCTGGTACCAGTGGGAATTACCAATGTTAGTTGGACAGCAACTACTTTTGGTAGTGCGCAAATCACCGGACCGCTTTCCGGCACTGGTAATAATATCACCGTTAACGGCAACATCCCGGCAGGTATAACCAATAAAATACAGATTGTGGTGGATGGGCTGGTGCCACCAGATGCTATAGCAGAATCTATAACAAATACAGCTACACTCAGGAAGCCGGATACTACCACAATTAGTAGCACAGTGAATACGAAGATTCGTCAGCTTACGGCACTGACTATACATAAAGTGGCGCCGGCGACTGCAAATGCAGGGGATAGTTTGCGCTATAATATTACGGTAGCTAACAATGGCCCATCTGATGCCAGGAATATACAAATCACAGACCTGGTAAGCGATACGCTTACAGGGGTAAGATGGGTGGCCACTACTACCGGCAATGCACAAATTATTGGCGCTGCACAGGGAACCGGGAATACAGTGTCATTGCGCGCAAACATTGGCGCTGATGCAGCGAATGCCATCCAGGTAATGGTGGTAGGTAAGATTAATCCTGACTTTGTGGGTAAGATTACCAACAATGCAACCGCTACTGATGCGGCCGGAAAAGTGAACAGTGCGGCGGCCAGTACTATAGTAGGTAGCAAGCCATCGTTGCATATTACAAAAACCAGCGTGGGTAGTGTGAATGCAGGCGATACTATTCGTTACCTCATCACCGCTGCCAATGATGGACCTTCCAATGCTGCAGGGGTATCCATTACAGATAATGTACCTGCTGCTATTACTAATGTAACCTGGACAGCTACCGCGAATGGCACATCTCAGGTAATTGGTACATCCAGCGGCAGTGGTAACAGTATACTGGTGCATGGTAATATTGATGCGGGTGTGGGCAACACGATCGTAGTTAATATTATGGGTGTGGTGCCTGCAAATGCTACAGTGGCTTCACTCTCCAACATTGCGATACTGAATGACTCTATTCCAAGTGACTCCGTGATCACTCATGTAACGAAGAAACCGAATGTACATGTGGTGAAACAGGCAGCAGCAACGGCTATTGCAGGCGATAGCCTCCGTTATACGATCACTGTTACCAACGACGGCCCATCTGATGCCAGTGGTGTGAAGATCAGTGATATTGTTTCTGATACGCTCAGTGGTGTTAACTGGACAGCCACAACAACAGGCGCAGCGCAGATTACAGGCAGCAGCAGTGGTACAGGTAATGTAGCGCTGGCTGGTAATATTGCGGCCGGTACTGGTAACGCCATTAGCATACAGATAGCAGGTAAGATCAATCCGGACTTCACGGGTACTATCACGAATACAGCCAGTGCTACAGATGCAAATAACAATACCACCACTGGTACTGCTACTACGCAGGTAACCGGTAAATCAGCGTTAAGCATTACTAAAACCGGTAGTACAAGCGTGAAAGCCGGTGAGGTTATTCATTATGTAGTGGTAGCGACTAATGCGGGCCCTTCAACGGCTACCGGCATAAGTATTACTGACCTCGTACCAGCCACAATAACTAACGTAACCTGGACTGCCGTAGCCAATGGGACTTCTCAGTTAATTGGTCCGGCCACTGGCAGCGGCAACAGCGTGTCTGTGAAAGGTAACCTGGCGGCAGGTAATAGTAATACCATACAAGTGAATATCGATGGTATTATTCCTGCAGATGTTACCATTACATCCGTATCCAATACCGCAACACTCAATCCGGGAACAGGTACGTCCATTCCGTCAGCACCGGTAGTCACCACCGTGGTGCCTGCAGTGAAAACACTTGATCTCTCTATTACCAAATCAGGCCCGGCTGCTTTGTTTGTGAATGATTCCATTACTTACGAACTCAATGCACAAAATGCTGGTCCTGCTGCGGGTGACGGTGCGGTGATTACAGATATCCTGCCAGTGGGTATAGAAGGGGCTTACGCCGTGGTGACATCACTTACTGGTGGTGCTGCCAACGTGCAGCTCACTAACGCAGGAAATGTAGTGAAAGCGGCTATCGGCAGCTTCCCGGCCGGGGCTGGTATCCGGATCATAATACGTGGTAAGGTAACCAGCACAGCATCGTTGCGTAACCAGGCAGTAATTGCTGCACCGGATGGAATAGTGGATAGTCGTCCGGAAAACAATACCAGCGCCTCCGTAATTACAGTCATTAACCAGGTGGCCATGGCGGATCTCCAGGTGCAGAAAGAGCTGCTGAATACTACGCCATTGCGGGTAGGGGGTAAGGCGGAATTTGCGATTACGCTGAACAATGCCGGACCAGTTACGACTACCGGTATCTCCGTACGTGATACCCTGAACAGTAACCTGGAAATAGTGAATGGATTCGATGCCAGTATAGGTACCATTAATTACGATCCAAATACCAGGATCATCATATGGACACTGGATAGCCTGCGACTCACGCAAACGGCTACACTGAAATATACGGCAAGGGTTACCAATACCGGTGTGGTCGCTAACCGCGCTACCGCTACTGCACAGGTGACGGATCCAAACCCTGCCAACAATTCCGCCAGCAGTAAGGAAATGACCATAACAGGCGATGATATTCTTATTCCAAATGTTATCACACCAAATGGAGATGGTAAGAATGATAAGCTCGTCATTATCGGTGTTACCAGGTATCCAAATTCTTCCTTATTTATCTATAACCGTTGGGGTAATATGGTATTCCAGTCGAAAAATTATCAGAATAACTGGGATGGAAATGGGCTGAATGAGGGTACTTATTATTATATCCTCAAACTAAATACACCTAATGGAGAAAGGTCCTATAAAGGATGGATTGAGTTATTGAGATAAGTAACGCGTCAATTGTTTTTTGCTATGAATAAGGATCGTCCCGCCGGGTTGGCGGGACGATTCCTGTTTAAGATCTCTCTTATAGAATTTTTGGTTTATAAAATAAACTAGTTTACATTTGATGTGAAAATTAATCCCTAAACATGTCGAAATTCAACCTTTATCTATATTTATTCGTACTGGCGCCATTGTTATCCTTCGCCCAGCATAAGGTCAGCGGTAAAGTGACGGATAACAAGAAACATCCGTTAGCTGGCGTAAACATCGCCATAAAGGGTTCCTATGATGGGGCTACTACTACTGCCGATGGATCCTTTTCTTTTACTACCACTGCCACCGGAGATCACCTGTTGTCCGCTACCCTCACAGGCTATCAGATGCTGGAGTTACAAATAAATACAGACACAGATCAGCAACTGAATATAGTACTTAAAAATGCGGTGAATGCGCTACGCGTAGTCACTATATCTGCCGGTAGCTTTGAAGCCAGCGATGATAAAAAAGGGACAGTATTGAAACCGCTCGACATTGTAACAACGGCAGGTGCCGGTGCTGATATTGTGAACGCCATCAAAACTTTGCCTGGTGCACAACAAACCAACGACCGGGAAGGGCTGTTTGTACGCGGAGGAACAGGGTATGAAACTCAAACCCTCATAGATGGTATGCTGGTAAGGAATCCTTTTTCTACCAGCTTACCCGATATCCCTGGCCGTGGCCGTTTTTCTCCTTTTCTCTTTAAAGGAACTACCTTCAGCAGCGGTGGTTATTCTGCACAATATGGGCAGGGATTGTCTTCTGCCCTGATCCTGGAATCTGTTGATTTGCCGGAGCGTTCTTCTTCCTCTGTAGGTGTATCTGTTATTGGTGCCAGCGCTGGTTTAGATAACCTGTCGAAAGATAAAAAGACCTCTTACGGTGTGGAAGCTGACTACACGAACCTGTCTCCTTATTTCAATATTTTTAAACCCAAACAAACGCCCAACCTCGGTCCGGAAATTATAGGCACATCCGTTAACTTTCGCCATAAAACATCCAGGACAGGGATGCTGAAGTTTTATGGATATGGTAACTGGACAAAGATGGGATTCGATAAAAATAGCCTGGAATACCCGGGATATACAGAATCTTTTAAGTTGCATAACCATAACTTTTACACGAACCTCACTTACCGGGAGAATATCGGGCACGACTGGCACCTCTACCTGGGCGCCTCTTTCAGCTCTAACCTCGATAATATAGATGCAGACACTTTACGCAAAAATCCAATGCCGACGCTGATCCGGGGGCAGTCGGATCTAAGTCAGACAAAAGTGATGCTGCATAAGAACCTGGGACAATTCTCGGTGATTCGCTTTGGTGGGGAGTATCAGTATGCTATCGAAAAGTCGGCGTTTAACAGTAACAACGCTAATTACGTGGACAACTACACCGCTGCTTTTGCGGAAGGAGATATCTATTTTACTCCCAGCTTTGTAGGACGTGTAGGTGGCCGTGCAGAGTATACTTCTGTATTGGGAAAAATGAATTTAGCTCCCCGAGTGTCGCTGGCTTACAAGATGAATAACTACAGCCAGTTTTCTGTCGCCTATGGTGATTATTACCAGAAACCGGAACCACAGTATGTTCGCTTTGATCACCACCTCGGCTATATGAAAGCCACCCACTATATTGCCAGCTATCAACGGGTAGCCACTGATTATACTTTCCGTACGGAAGTGTTTTATAAGAAATACAGCGACCTGGTGAAAACAGTGCCCGGCTATAACAACAATGGTAGCGGCTATGCACAAGGTATAGAGGTATTCTGGCGTGATCGTAAAACCTTTAAAAACGTGGATTACTGGATCTCTTATTCTTACCTTGATACCAAGCGGGATTACCTGAACTATCCGTTCCGCGTACAGCCGGACTTCGCCGCCACACATACCGCAAGCCTTGTATATAAGCACTACTTTCCGAAGATCACCACTAACCTTGGATTAACGTATACATTTGCTACCGGTCGCCCGTATTACGACCCTACTTTGCCTGCTGACAAGTTTATGTCGGAAAAAACGATGACGTACAATGCATTGGGGGTAAGCGCCAGTTACCTGACCTCTATCCGCAAAGCTTTTACCATCTTTGTTTTGTCAGTTAGTAATGCACCGGGTAACAAGCAGGTGTTTGGTTACCACTATTCTTCTGATGGCCTGCGCCGGGATGAAATTACACCGAATGTACCCCGGTTTATTTTCCTGGGTATGTTTATGAATTTCGGTATAGACAGAAGACAGGATGTTATTAATAACCTCTAATCACAATAAATATGAAACGTTTCTTTTTAGCTTTTTTAATTGCGGGTACTTGTACTTCCGCTACCATGGCCCAAAGCGCACAGTACCAGGATGCGATGGTGAAACAAACCGCTGATCTGGATAGTGCCGGCACATTTACTCCTGAAGGGCTGCAACAGAAAAGCAATACCTTCGAACGCATTGCGGATGCCGAAAAAGTACAATGGTTACCCTATTACTACGCTGCTTATATGCAGGTAATGCAAGCCCTTACCCAGAAAGATAAAAGTCAGACAGATGCGCTGGCAGACAAAGCAGAAGCTAACCTGGATAAGGCAGATGCGCTAAGTCCCAAGAATTCAGAAATTGCCTGCGTTCGTTCACTGGTAGCTACAGCCAGACTCACCGTAGATCCTATGACAAGGGGAATGAAATATGGTATGGAAGCAGCCGCTCAGCTGGAAGCAGCCAAGGCACTGAATCCTGAAAATCCCCGTGTATACATGTTACAGGGACAATCCTTATTATTTACACCAGAACAATTTGGTGGTAGTAAGTCGAAAGCCAAAACTACCTTCGAGCTGGCGTTGGAAAAGTTTGCCGCCTTCAAGCCGGAAAGTAACATTGCTCCACATTGGGGAGAGGGGTATACCCGCAAGCTGCTGGAAGCCAGCCAGAAATAATTTGAAATCTATTATCCAGGTATTTAACTATTTTGTTCTCATTACACGGAAACCATTGGAACAAAATAGTTAAATGCCTGACCAGGTATCTCAGAAAAACATGCTCATGGACTTTAAAGATCTGGATCCCGTACTACATTCACAATTGCGGCTGGCTATCATGTCGATATTACTCAGCGAGGAGGAAGCAGAGTTTACTTTGCTGAAAGAAAAGACGAATGCCACCGCAGGTAATTTAAGTGTGCAGATTAACAAGTTGCGTGATGTGGCCTATATCACTGTAGTAAAGCAATTTAAGGACAATTATCCCCAAACAATTTGTAAAATAACTGCTGCCGGCAGGAAGGCCTTTGAGAATTATGTTAATTCTATCCAGGGGTATTTGAATGCAGGAAAGCGTAAAGCATAAAGCATAAAGCAAAAAGCTATTGAAGCGACTGACAAACGCGAGTAGGTTGTTATAATACTCACGTTTGTCAGTCGCTTCAATAGCTTTTTGCTTTATGCTTTCCGCTTTATGCTTATTCGGATGCCAATTCAGTTTTCTTCAGTGGGTTCCGGGTATTTTCTGCGTAGCGTATGCGTTGTTCGAGTATTTCCAGGCAGGTAAAGATGGCTTGTCTGAAGGAATCAGGGTCTGCTACATTTTTGCCGGCAATATCGAAGGCGGTACCATGATCCGGAGAGGTGCGTACAATGCCGAGACCTGCGGTATAGTTGATACCATTGCCGCTAGCCAGTGATTTGAAAGGAATGAGGCCCTGGTCGTGGTACATGGCCAATACGCCATCAAATTGTTTAAACATTTCACGGGCAAAAAATGCGTCGGCACTATAAGGTCCGAAACACAGTATACCATTGCCTTTGGCGTGACGGATAGCTGGAATAATCTGTTCTATTTCTTCGCGTCCTATCAGGCCGTCGTCGCCTGCATGTGGGTTGAGGCCCAGTACTGCGATACGGGGTTGATCTATACCGAAATCTTTTACCAGGCTGTCTTTCATGAGTTGCAGCTTGCCCAGGATATTTTCCTTGGTCACGTATTTGGCTACATCTGCTAAAGGAACATGTTCGGTGAGCAGGCCTACACGCATGTTGTCGGCGGTCATGAACATAAGTACATCCTTAGCCTGGAAGGCATCCCGCAGGTAAGGGGTATGACCGGTATAGTTAAAGTTAGCGCTCTGGATATTATTTTTATGAATGGGAGCAGTTACCAATCCGCTGATATAGCCGTCCTGCATACATTTGATGGCTACTTCCAGTGCCCGGGCAGCGTATTTACCCCCGGTTTCATTCAGCACACCCGGCGTGATCTGTACTTCCTCTTCCCAGCAGTTATACACATTTACCTGCTTATGATTCAGGCGGGTAAAGTCCTTGATACTCTGGTAATTGAAGTTGTTTTCATTCATCAGCTTCCGGTAAAAGTTGATGGTTTTGTTGGACGCAAAAATCACCGGCGTACAAAACTCCATCATACGTGTGTCCATAAACGTTTTGATGATAATTTCTGCGCCAATGCTGTTGATATCGCCAATGGTGATACCTATTACCGGTTTGTTGGTCTGGGTGGTACTCATGCTGTGTTGCCTCAATGAGGGGCAAATATAAGCATTTAGCTTTTAGCATTTAGTGGTTAGCTTTTGGCAAATACCGGGAAGATTAACGTCGCATTTGCTAAAAGCTAACAGCTAAGTGCTAAAAGCTTATCTTTGCATCCTCCATGTATACATTAAAAAAATCTCTCGGCCAGCATTTCCTGACGGATGAAAATATTTCCAGGAAAATTGTGGAGTCGTTACCTGTAACCGAAGGCCAGCAAGTGCTGGAAGTGGGCCCTGGTGGGGGTGCCATCACAAAATACCTGTTGCAGTTGCCAGGTATTCAATTTAAGGCCATCGAGCTGGATACTGAAAAGGTACAGTTCCTGGAAAAAACTTATCCCGATATCAGGGGTAAGCTGATCAATGAAAGCATCCTGGATGCCGCCTTACCTTTTGAAGGTCCCTTCCGCCTGATCGGCAACTTCCCTTACAATATTTCTACCCAGATCATGTTCAAAGTGCTCGATTGGCGCAGCCAGGTGGATGTGGTGGTAGGCATGTTCCAGAAGGAAGTAGCCCAGCGTATTGCTGCCCCGCATGGCAATAAGGAATATGGTATCCTGAGCGTGTTGTTACAAGCATATTATAAAATCGAATATTTATTTGAAGTACACGAAAATTGCTTCAATCCGCCCCCTAAAGTGAAATCTGCCGTAATCCGCCTTACCAGGCTGGAACAACCGGCTGATATTGCCTCTGAACGCAAATTTTTTGTATTGGTGAAAACAGCCTTCGGACAACGACGCAAGCAATTGCGTAATCCGCTGAAGACCATGTTTGATAAGGAACTGTTAGCACAGGATCCCATCTTTACAAAAAGAGCGGAAGAGTTGAGTGTGGCCGATTTTGCAGCATTATCCCATAAGATGATATGAGCAGGAAAGTATTAGTTACCGCAAAAACACACCCGTATTTGATAGACCAGCTGGAAAGCAAAGGATTTGATGTTATTTACCAGCCGGGCATTACGTATGATGAAGTATACAGCACCATTCATGATTGTGTGGGACTGATTGTGACTACCCGTATCCGGGTAGATAAATATATCCTGGATCACGCTACCTCCCTGCAGTGGATTGGACGTTTAGGCTCAGGCATGGAGCTGATAGATGTACCTTATGCAGAAAGCAAAGGGATTCACTGTGTGAGCAGTCCTGAAGGTAACCGGGATGCAGTAGGGGAGCAGGCCGTTGGCATGCTGCTTTGCCTGTTGAACAATGTGCTGAAAAGTAACCTGGAGCTAAGGAATGGCATCTGGGAGCGGGATGGCAACCGGGGCTATGAGTTGAATGGAAAAACCGTAGGGATTATTGGTTATGGTAATACCGGTAGCACCTTTGCGCATAAATTGCAGGGGTTTGATGTGAATATCCTGGCATACGATAAGTATAAAACCGGGTTTGGTACTGCTGCCGTGAAAGAAGCTACTATGGAGGATATCTTCCGGCAGGCGGATGTAGTAAGTGTACATCTGCCCTTAACAGCAGAAACAAAACACCTGGCTAATGCGGCCTTCTTTGCCGCCTTTGCTCGCCCGGTGTGGTTCATGAATACTGCCAGGGGGAAGCTGGTGAATACACCAGACCTGATAGCGGCGCTGGAAAACGGTGTGATAGCAGGGGCTTGCCTGGATGTATTGGAAAACGAAAAACCGGATACATATACCGAAGTTGAAAAAGCGCAATTAGCGTGGCTGTTGAAGGCGCCTAATGTGGTGGTAACCCCGCATATTGCTGGTTATTCCCACCAGGCGAGTATTAAAATGGCCCGCATTGTATTAGAGAAATTAAACATTTTATAAACCTGTCAAGCAGGTGGTGGTTTCTGAGGTAAATAATTGATTTTCAATTTATTTATCTCAGAAATAAGGCCCTTTTTTCTTTATAGGAAATTCATTATATTTGCGATAATACCAGTAAACAACGCTTCTGTGCAAATGGAGGCGTTGATTTTTTTTTCTTATAACCACAAAAAACACAACAGGTTATGTCTGGCATAAATTATATAACGAAGGAAACCCTGGATCAGATGATGAATGAACTGACCCAACTTAAAACCAAGGGTCGGGCTGAAATTGCGCGTGCTATTTCAGAGGCCAGGGAAAAGGGAGACTTGAAGGAAAATGCCGAATATGATGCCGCCAAGGAAGCACAGGGTTTGCATGAAGCTAAGATTGCCACACTTGAAAGTGCGATAGCTACCTCACGTATTGTGAGTGCAGATGCGATAGATACTTCTAAAGTATCTATTCTGTGTAAAGTAACTATTACCAATGTAGCTAATAAAAAGACAGTTACTTACCAGATAGTTTCTGAAACAGAGGCCGATCTTAAAGCGGGCAAAATTTCTGTTACTTCACCTATTGGAAAAGGCTTACTAGGAAAGCATGTAGGAGATGTGGCCGAAGTACAGGCGCCAAATGGACAGATTAAATTTAAGATTGATAGTATTACTGCTTAACCGGTACTGCTACTTTTTAATGATATTTGCAGGGGTTGCATTCATTTGCAACCCTTTTTATTTTTACTTTGGTAATAAGAAATAACGACTATGACCATCTTCACGAAAATCATCAAAGGTGAAATTCCGAGTTATAAGATAGCGGAGAATGAACATTTTTATGCCTTCCTGGATATTTTCCCGTTGGTAAAAGGGCATACCCTGGTAATTCCCAAAGTGGAAACAGATAAGTTTTTTGATGTTTCGGACGATCTGATGAAGGAGTGGCTATTGTTTGCCAAGCCTATTGCACATGCCATAGAGAAAGTCGTTCCCTGTAATCGTGTAGGCGTGAGTGTGGTAGGGCTGGAAGTTCCACATGCACATATGCATCTCATCCCGATTAACTCGGCTGACGACCTGAATTTTTCCCGTAGTAAGCTGAAGCTGTCTGCAGAAGAATTTAAGGAGATACAGTCACAAATTGTAGCTGCTTTATAAGCGTATTACCGGGGAGGGGGAACATTAAACCGGAAGCCCACCCCGTGTACTGTTTCCAGTTTAATTTGTGGATCTGATTTGAAATGTTTCCGTAGTTTGGTAATGAAAACATCCATACTACGTCCGAGGAAGTAGTCGTCTTTTCCCCATACATTGGAAAGAATGTCTTCTCTTTTAAGTGTTTTATTGGGATTATTACAGAAGTATTTCAACAGGTCTGCTTCTTTCTGTGTTACCGAAATAGACACATCTCCATTGGTAGTAAAGAGCCGAAGATCATCATAATCAAAGGTGAGCAGTCCGATAGCAAACTGGTTGGACTTGTCTTTACCGCGGCCCATGGTGCGTTTCAGGAACACTTCAATACGGAGTATTAACTCCTGCATACTGAAAGGTTTGCTGATATAATCATCCGCTCCTGTTTGGAGACCTGCTATTCTGTCTTCTTTTTCATTTTTGGAAGTGAGGAATAATATAGGAACGTGGTCGTTTAGTTCGCGGATTTGCTGCGCCAGTTGTAGTCCGTCTTTTTTGGGCATCATCACATCCAGTAAGCAAATATCAAAAGAGCGTAGCTGAAACTGCTCCCATGCCGCCTGGCCGTCTATACTGTGCACTACATCATAACCCGCTTCTTCCAATCGTTTTTTCGTAACCGCACCAATATTTTGATCATCTTCCACCAATAGGATTCTTGCTTTCATATCTGCCTGATGCTGATTAATATAAAAAAGCTTGTTATATAACCTGTCAATAACAATGATGGTCACTTTTCATAGTTAAGCTATGATCCGGTCTCTTGCCGGTAGCTTTAATTGGGTTGCTGAATTTCAACCAAAGTAACTACAATTTACGGATTTATGAAATAACCTTTCGCCTGTTTGTTTTTACCGGGTAATCCTTTCGGGGTGTTGCTGCAGGAATTGATCCCAACCTTTCGCTTTGCTGATGCCTGCAAGCGGATTAGCTTCCTGGTAAAAATGGCACACCGCTACAGCCAGCGCATCTGTAGCATCAAGGTAATCAGGACGTTCCGGGATGCTGAGAATACGCTGCAGCATCAGCCACACTTGCTCTTTATCTGCGTTACCATTACCAGTAACGGATTGCTTTACTTTTTTGGGAGAATATTCTGTTACTGCCAGGCCTCCCTGAATGGCGGCTGCAATGGCCACTCCCTGGGCACGCCCGAGTTTGAGCATACTTTGTACATTCTTTCCAAAAAAAGGTGCTTCAATCGCAAAACTGCTGGGTTTGTGCTCCTGTATAAGTTCCTGTACCCTTGTGTGAATCAGTTGTAGTCGTTCATAGTGGTCTTTAAATTTGGATAGCTTCAGGACATCCATCTCCAGGAGACGGGCTTTTTTCCCTTCTATAAGTATAAGCCCATAGCCCATTACGAGGGTACCGGGGTCAATGCCGAGAATTATTTTTGACTTGTTTGCCAACCACAGTTTATTTTTGCCAAAATTTGACTATCTGAACAAAAGTACCAAAATAATTCTCAATTACTTATTAGGGGCAGGGCTTTTTACCTGGTTGGCTTATTCTATCTATTCACAGTTAAAGCACCGGGATAACCTCCAGGTTTCTCTTCAGCACATGTGGGAAACACTGCAGGAAAAAGGCTGGGTAGGGATTTTCCTGGTAGTGGTGCTCATGCTTTTTAACTGGGGGCTGGAAGCCCGCAAATGGCAGAAGTTAGTGGCACCACTGGAATCTGTGTCTTTTCCAAGAGCCTTCAGCGCCATTCTTTCGGGAGTGTCTTTATCTATTAATACCCCAAATCGTGTAGGCGAGTACGGTGGACGCATCCTTTATCTTCAAAATGAGAATAAGCTGAAAGCCATTGCAGCCACTATTGTTGGAAGCTTTAGCCAGTTGATAGTGACTATTATCTTTGGGTTAATTGGTTTACTATACTATATCAACAACTTCGCGCTGGCAAAGGAAGGCGCTTTCCTGAACCCTTCCGCCTGGCAGAAAATAATCCTGATTGCCGGTATACTTATTTGTGGCCTGACGATATTGTTATATTTTCGGTTACAAATTATTCTGTCTGTATTTGAAAAGGTGCCTTTTTTGAAAAAAGCAAAGGCGTTTGTTCAAATTATAGTGCAATACTCATCCGGCGAATTGTGTTACCTGTTGCTGCTTTCAGCCTTCCGGTATATAGTCTTCTCGGCACAGTATTTGATTTTGTTGGACGCACTTGGCATGGAGTTTATGTGGTGGCAGGCTTTCCTATTGAACAGCGTAATTTACCTGGTAATGGCTGGCGTTCCTACCATCGCCATCGCAGAATTGGGGGTACGTGGAAAAGTGAGTATCTTTTTCCTTGGTTTGTTGAGCTCCAATACCATGGCCATTATTGCTGCCACAGTAGGGATATGGCTGATTAACCTGGTAGTGCCCGCCGTTTTGGGGAGTGTATTGTTGTTAGGAGTAAAAATTTTTAAGGAAAAATAGCTTCCACCAATGAAGTATCTGCTACTATTTATCTTATGGCTCTCCTGTATTCAACGTGTTGAAGCGCAAACTGATTTCTGCTCCATTCGTAACACCAGCTTTAATGCCGGCGAAAGCATCACCCTGAAAGTATTCTATAACCTTGGTAAAATGTATGTAGGCGCCGGGGAAGCTACTTTTAATGTAGGCCTCGAACGCTTCGCCAACCGCGATGTATACCACGTAGTAGGAGATGGTAAAACCTACCGGGCATACGACTGGATCTTTAAAGTGCGGGATAAATACGAAAGCTATATCGACACTGCCACCATGCAACCCCTGAAGTTTATCCGTAACGTAAATGAAGGCGGTTACAAAATCTTTAATAACGTGGTGTTTAACCAGGCCGCCCATCAGGCCATCAGTACCAACGGTACCTTTACCGTACCTCCTTGTGTACAGGACGTTATCAGCGCCATCTATTACGCCCGTAACATCAATTTCGATAAATACGTGGCCGGCGATAAAATACCTTTTGCCATGTTCCTGGACGACCAGGTATATAATATCTATATCCGGTACATGGGCAAAGAAGAGATCAATACCAAGTTTGGAAAGTTCCGTGCTATCAAATTCAAACCACTCCTGATCAAAGGAACCATCTTCGAAGGCGGGGAAAAAATGACCGTATGGGTGAGCGATGATGCGAATAAAGTGCCTTTACGTATAGAAAGCCCCATCTCTGTAGGTAATATTGTGGTAGATATGGTCAATTACAGTAACCTCCGTTATCCCTTTACATCACTGCTGAGTAAGAAATAACCCGTATTCCGGGCTTATCATAGTAATAGTTTTAACAATTCATTTGACCGGTGGCCCCTAAATTTTACCGACCTTTCGTGCCGCAGAAAAACTTTATATTTGTTATAATCAATCCTTTATGATTATGGAAGAACGTAAACCGAAAATATTACTGGCTGAGGATGATACCAATCTGGGTATGGTACTGAAAAACTACCTGGAGCTGAATGACTACGATGTGGAATTGTGCCGCGATGGTATCCTGGCTCTGGCAGCCTTCCGCCGCGAAAAATTTGACATCTGTCTGCTGGACATTATGATGCCCAATATGGACGGATTTAAGCTGGCAGAAGAAATCAGGGATGTAGATCCTGATATCCCGCTTTTCTTCCTCTCCGCCAAAACCATGAAGGAAGATATCATCCAGGGATATAAACTGGGTGCAGATGATTATATCTCCAAACCCTTCGACAGTGAATTACTGCTGCTGAAAATCAAAGCCATCCTGAAACGTAACCAGGAACTGAATAGCAAAGAAGAAGAAGTACATGAGTTTGTAATTGGCTCTTACTCCTTTAACTCCCGCCTGCGTACACTGGCGCATAACAATGAAACACATACGCTCTCCCCTAAAGAGAACGAATTACTGCATATGTTATGCGAACATAAGAATGACCTGCTACCAAGAGAACTGGCATTGAAAAAAATATGGGGTAGCGATACCTACTTCAATGGTCGTAGTATGGATGTATACATCGCTAAATTGCGTAAATACCTGAAAGACGATCCAAATATTGAAATTGTAAATATCCACGGTAACGGATTCCGTTTGGTGGTGAAGGAAGCATAAAGCAGAAAGGCTAAAGCATAAAGCTATTAAAGCGAATGGTCTAAGCGAAATATACGCTCTGATCATTCGCTTTAATAGCTTTATGCTTTAGCCTTTCTGCTTTATGCTTAAAAAAGCAAATTACTCCCGCCTCTAAACGAGGTTTTCCCAAGATGGACGTATGCTTTCTCTGTTACTTCTCTTCCCCGTGGGGTACGTTTAATAAAGCCTTCCTGGATCAGGAATGGTTCATATACTTCCTCCAGGGTACCCGCTTCTTCCCCTACAGCAGTAGCAATAGTGGTAATACCCACCGGGCCTCCTTTGAAGTTTTCGATGATTACATTCAGGATGCGGTTATCCATTTCATCCAGGCCGTATTCATCTACATTCAGGGCTTTTAAGCTGAGCTGGGCTATTTCCATATCAATCACACCAGTACCAATTACCTGGGCGAAGTCACGCACCCGCCGTAGCAGTCCGTTGGCAATACGAGGGGTTCCCCGCGAGCGCCGGGCTATTTCATGAGCGGCATCAGACGTGATTTTGGTATTAAGCAGGCCGGCAGCACGCCACAGAATTTTTTGTAAAGTATTGGCATTATAGTATTCCAGTCTGGACTTAATCCCGAAGCGCGACAACAACGGCGCTGTGAGCAACCCGGAGCGGGTGGTAGCGCCTATCAGGGTAAAAGGCAGCAGGCTGATTTGTATGGAACGCGCGCTGGGACCCGTATCAATCATGATATCAATACGGTAATCCTCCATGGCAGAATACAGGTATTCTTCCACCACGGTGCTGAGCCGGTGTATTTCGTCAATAAACAGCACGTCTTTATCTTCCAGGTTGGTGAGCAAACCGGCCAGGTCGCCGGGCTTTTCGATCACCGGCCCCGAAGTTTCGCGGATGTTTACCCCCAGTTCGTTGGCCACAATACGCGACAGGGTGGTTTTTCCCAGTCCCGGAGGACCGTGAAACAACACGTGGTCGAGGGCTTCGCCACGCATCTTCGCCGCTTTAATGAATATCTTCAGGTTCTCGATAATTTGATCCTGACCTGAAAAATCCATGATCTCTTTGGGACGAATACTATTCTCAAACTCTTTGTCTGCGGCACTGAGTCTGGTATCGTCTGGTCTTAAAGGCTGATTGGACATAATGATATAGCATCAAAAATACGCAAATATTCAAAGGGAGGAGGCAAGGTTCCTGTTTATATCATTCGCTATTGCAACATCTTTCATCATAAGATAGAAAAATCATATAAAGTGTATGGTTATCCTACCAAAGTGTTAGCTTCACCTGATGGGAAAACGTTAGACTTGCAATCTGCACAAACAATGCAGCTATGCCTAAGGTATGTTCAACCAGAGAAATAGCCACCATCAACAACCAATAAAAAAATAAGAAAAAGGATTAACTGCTTTATGAGGAAATCACTGTTATTATGTTTCGCTGCCGGTACGATAGCTATTACCGGTTATGCGCAGGATATTAAAGAAAAAGAAGTAGCCCGCATTATCGGCACATTGGCCGCAGATGATATGGGTGGCCGCTTACCTGGCACTCCCGGGATAGAAAAAGCTGCAAATTTTATCAGCAGCGAATTTAGTAAAGCGGGTCTGCAACCCTTGCCCGGCGAAAAGAATTTTTTCCAGGAATTTGGAAAATACCGCATGGAACAATCCAGTGTAGCCCTTACCGTTAATGGGCAGGAAAAAGACTGGCCCGTTATTCCCGTAGGCGCTGGCCGTGATTTTGACTGGGAAAAAGATGGCAGCTATAATGAGCTGCATGCAAAAGATCCGGCAGCGCTGATGCAGATCCTGCGTCATCCGGAAAAGTTAGAAAAGAATACGCTGATATGGCTGGATCCATCCATGGCTGGCTACCTGAGCGACTTATCCGCCTCTTTTTCTGAACGGAGCTATGATACCAGGGAAGCACTGGAAACAGCTGCCGATAAGGCATCCGAAGGAAAGCATATGATCATGGTCTTCGAAAAAGAACCGGTAGCGGCCGATGCTACCTGGCGTATACATCTCCGGAGGGCTATTCATATACAACACTTTGCCAATGTAGCCGGCATGATTAAAGGCAGTGGTAAACCCGACGAATATGTGGTGTTCTCCGGCCACTATGATCACCTGGGTACTTTACCTGCTGTAGCCGGCGATAGCATTGCCAACGGCGCAGATGATGATGCGTCCGGTACTACGGCAGTTATTATGTTGGCGAAACATTTTAAGAAACATCCACCGGTACGTTCTGTTATTTTCGTGGCTTTCACTGCTGAAGAGTCTGGCGGACACGGCTCCCGTTACTTCTCTGAAAAACAGGATCCGGACAAAGTAGTGGCTATGTTTAATATTGAAATGATTGGGAAGGAATCCAAATTTGGCAGGAACAGTGCCTTCATTACCGGCTTCGAGCGTTCTGATTTCGGACAAATCCTTCAACGTAACCTCCACGGCTCTACGTTTAGTTTTTATCCGGATCCTTATCCTGAACAAAATTTATTCTACCGTTCTGATAATGCCACCCTCGCCAGACAAGGTGTGCCGGCACATACTATTTCCACTACACAAATCGATAAAGACCAATACTATCACACAGTTGATGACGAGCTGTCTACACTGGATGTAGGAAATATTACTGATATCATTAATGCTATAGCTATCAGTGCCGGTACTATTGTGAATGGAACGGACACGCCTACACGAATTGAAAAGGCGTCTGTGAAGTAAAATAATGAGGGGCTGATATAATATATTGATCCGATGGAACGTTGTTCCGTCGGATCTTTCTTTTTTAATTAACAATGAACTTATTTGTTTTCGCAAATTCTTTGTTAAATTTACCGGAAGAATTTCCCCATTAGTCATTAAAAACCATATCAATAATGAAAACCGGAATCCTACAATTCTGCGGTGCTGTGGGCATTGCATCGATCATGCTGTCTTCTTGTTCTAACAAGGACATGGCTGGTCCTGACACACAACAACCAATCAACGATGCCGACGTAGCGAGTGTCAACTACGAAATTTCAGCCGTCAATCCGACTGCCACGTTATCTCCTGATGCTTCAGGACGCTTATCTGCTATTACAGGTGATGCTTCCATGGCAAAAGCAGCATCTGGTGGTTTTGACATCACCTGGGATACTGCTACGGCCCGCTTAAGAGAAATCCGCTTCGATGCCAGACGCGGAAAAGATGAACTGGAGTTCAAATTAAAAACAGATCGCCAGATTGATCTGAAGAAAGTACCAACCCTGCTGGGTGCCATTAAAATTCCAAAAGGCACTTATCAGCAGGTAAAAGTGTATGCCAGAGTAGAAGGAGATAAGAAAGATCCTGCAGTAAAACTCAAAGGCTTCATTACCTGGGATAGCAAAAAAATTCCAGTAGAAATTCTGCTTTCCGGCCAGATTGAATTAATGGCGCACGGAAAGGATGTAGTAGTAACAGATACCAAAATCGATTGGAAAGGTTCTCTGAAAATTTCTATGGACCTGATTCTGACCAAACTGCAAATCGGCGACTTCACTGGTTCCTTTAACAATGGTAAATTGCAAATCTCTGTTGACATCAATGGTAACCTCCATAACAAGGTGGTAGATGCATTGGAAAACAGCATGTCTGTTGAACACACACATGATTGAGGTGAGAAGCTGAAAGCATAAAGCTGAAAGCAAAAAGCTATTATAGCGAATAACAGAACTGTATGAGTAATTTAAATACTCGCCCTGTTATTCGCTATAATAGCTTTTTGCTTTCAGCTTCTTTGCTATAGCTGAACCTCCGCATACACAGCAAAGTGATCAGACGCATATCTTCCTTCCCACGCTTCAGATATGGTCGCATGTTTCTCCACATTGAATTTCCCTTTCAGGAAAATATAATCGATCGGTTGATCGCCTTCTACACGCCATCCATGGAAAGTGCCTACCGGGCCATAGTGTGGCGTTTGGCTAATGGATTTACTATCTGTTAAATGCAATGGATCATTGGCATTCTCAATGATTTGAATAGGTTCGTCAGCAGGAATTGCATTGAAATCACCAGTGATAATAGCCGGTGTAGTACCTGCTATTGAATGTACCTGCTGTAACAGGAACTTCGCACTTTCCCTGCGGGCAATTTTGCCCATATGATCAAAGTGTGTATTGAAGTGGAAAAATACTTTGTTTGTTTTTTTATCGCGGAATTTACCCCAGGTAACAATGCGTGTACACGCGCCATCCCAGCCTATCTTACCTGCCACCGTCGGTGTTTCGGACAACCAGAAGGTTTCGCTTTTTAATAACTGTAAACGGCTGGTATCATAAAATATCGCGGAGTATTCTCCCTTTGTTTTTCCATCGTCTCTGCCCACGCCAATGCTTTTATAAGCAGGCAAGCGTTGTTGCAGATCCTGCATCTGGTCATGTAGTGCTTCCTGTACGCCCAATGTAGACGCACCGTAGAACAATATTGTTGATGCTACTTTGTCTTTGCGATGAGGCCAGGCATTTAAGCTATCGTCGGGATTATTATACCGGATATTAAATGTCATTACCTTCAATGGTGCCTGTGCGGCCAGGGTACCCATCATCAGGCAGCAAAGGCCTGACAGCCATAGTTTTTTCATTCCCAAAAATTTTACCGCATAAAAATAATACCTGTAACGGGAAAACCGAATGAATTAACTATTTGATGTTTTTAAGAGGAGAAAGTAGAAGATCAATGTGTATATTGATTCAATTGTAAAATCACGTCCGGGTCCGGGCAGTTTTGCAAATATTTCTCTCTTTCGCTATACCGGCATACACCCGGGTAATCTCCCCGGAATCCCTGCATGTCTTCAATTAACTGAAAGTGTAAATGCGGTGGCCATCCGCCATTTTCGGAAGGAGTGCCAAAATGAGCCAACGGCTGTCCTGCAGTTATAGGCATATTCTCATATAATCCCTGCAGGTTCGAGATGCTAAGGTGCCCGTATAAGGTATAAAAGAGATATCCTTCCAACTGATGCTGCAACACAATGGTGGCCCCGTAATCCCCGAAATGATCGTTGAACCGGAAGCTATGTATATGTGCGTTCATGGGCGCAAATATCTGCGTGCCCACATCTCCCCATACGTCTACGCCCAGATGCAGCCTTCTCGGCTCTTCTCCGGCGTCGAAATGAGGACTTACCGCATAAATGGTACGATGCTCTGCATACCCGCCAATGCCCAACCGGCAGCCACTTTGCGCAAGCGTATTGTTGACGTACCTGCTAAACTTGTTAATGTCCTGCAGTATATTCTTCGTGAGAGTAGTATTGTTGGCTGTAAAATCCATTACCAGCAGGGATTCATGATCTCCTAAAAGCGGAATAACCGGCTTGAAGGTGGATTGATGCTTCTTTAAGACCTCCTGTAACATATTTTTTATGCTTGACTTTCGTCTAAATATAAATATTAATTTGTGGATTAAATAATGATCGCCCTTGCAGTTCCCCGTATATATCCACCTGTTTTCCTTACATCTGCTGCTGCACGCAGTCACAGAAACATTGGGCATGTTTATAGGCTTCCGTTATTTCCTGTACCTGCGCAGGCAACAAGGCGATAGTATCGCAAGCAGTAACCGCGTTTGGGCCATTATAGGAGCTATTTTCGGGGCATTATTCGGGAGCCGGCTATTGGGAATGCTGGAGAATCCGCCTGGCCTCCTGGAAGCGCATAATACGGTGTTATACATCTACCAAAATAAAACAATTGTGGGCGGACTACTCGGCGGACTGGCAGGCGTTGAACTGATCAAGAAAGCAATAGGGGAGCGACATTCCACCGGCGATTTATTTGTATACCCACTGATACTCGCCATGATCATAGGCCGTATTGGCTGCTTTTCTATGGGTGTGTATGAAGAAACCTACGGCCTGCCCACTTCATTGCCATGGGGCATGAACCTCGGCGATGGCCAGCTCAGGCATCCGGTATCTCTCTATGAAATTATCTTCCTCATCATACTCTGGCTAACACTGGCGGCTATCAGTAAACGTTGGACGCTGGTCAGCGGCGGACGATTCAAACTTTTCATGATCGCCTACCTGCTGTTTCGTTTCGGGTTGGATTTTATTAAGCCCGGCTATCGCTTTGCCTTTGGCCTGGGATCTATACAATTGGCCTGCCTGGCAGGATTATGTTACTATTTACCTGTTATTCTTTTTCCATCACGACTAATTCAAAAGCAATATGCCTGAAAAAAATTATACCTATTACGACTTCACACTAAGCATCTGCAGCACCTGTTTACGGCGTGTAGATGCAAAGGTGATATTTGAAGAGGGGAAAGTTTTCATGATCAAACATTGTCCGCATCATGGAAAAGAAAAGGTATTGATTGCTACAGATATGGACTACTACAAAAATACCCGTAATTATAACAAGCCCTCTGAGGCCCCACTCAAAACCAATACCAGTACACATTACGGCTGCCCTTATGATTGCGGTTTATGTGCAGATCATGAGCAGCACTCTTGCTTAACCGTAATCGAAGTAACGGACCGTTGTAATCTTACCTGTCCTACCTGTTACGCAATGTCGTCGCCTCATTACGGCCGGCACCGTACACTGGAAGAAATAGAGCAGATGCTGGACATCATTGTGGCCAACGAAGGACAGCCTGATGTAATACAGCTCAGCGGGGGAGAACCTACTATTCATCCGCAGTTTTTTGAGATATTGGACATCGCCAAACGCAAGCCTATCCGGCACCTGATGATTAACACCAACGGTATACGTATCGCGAAAGACAAAGAATTTACTGCCCGCCTGGCTACTTATATGCCGGATTTTGAAGTGTATCTGCAATTCGATTCCTTTAAACCGGAAGTGCTGGAACGTATGCGTGGAAAGGATTTGACCGATATACGCCAACAGGCGATCGCTAACCTGAATGAAGTAAATCTCAGCACCACGCTGGTGGTCACCCTACAGAAAGGACTGAACGATGATGAAATGGGTGCCATTGTTGATTATGCCGTGAAACAACCTTGTGTGCGTGGTGTTACCTTTCAACCCGTGCAGGTAGCAGGTCGCACCGATGACTTTGACCCTGCCACAGATCGTATCACGTTAACAGAAGTACGGCAACGTATCCTGGAGCAGTCGCCTATCTGGAATTCGAATGACATCATTCCGGTACCTTGCAACCCTGATGCGCTGGCTATGGCCTATGCGCTGAAAATAGATGGACAGGTATATCCGCTGACGCGTTACGTAGATCCTACCGTATTACTGAATAACTCTAAAAATACCATCGTGTATGAGCAGGATGAAAAGCTGCACCAGCACGTGCTGAAGATTTTTAGTACCGGTATTTCCACCGATGCTGCCGTAAACGATATGCAGTCGTTACTTTGCTGTTTACCACAGGTGCAGGCTCCCGGTCTTGACTATACGAATTTATTCCGCATCGTGATTATGCGTTTCCTGGATGCGTACGATTTTGATGTACGCGCCATCAAAAAATCGTGTGTGCATATTGTTCATAAAGACGGCCGCATAGTACCTTTTGAAACAATGAATTTATTTTATAGAGATGATAAAGAAGAGTATTTGAAGGAACTGCAGAAAGAACGCTCCATCACTTCAATTGTTTAGTTTATGAATAAGACATTTAAAGAAGTATTGCTGTTTAGCGGTGTGCCGCTGGGTATTTTACTGATGATTTGTTTAGCAGGAGGAGAAGCCATTATTGGTGCGGGTATACTTATGTTGCTGGTGGCCGGGGCTTATTTTATTATCGGACTGGTTATGTTGATTGCGTCAAATACACATATGGGCAAGGTGTTACTATTGTGCTCCGGAATTATTTTGCTGGTAGGTTTTTCTACCTGCGGATTGATTATGAGTGGGATGAGTGGAATGAGGTTTAATTAAAAAATCATTTGTCGAAAGCCTATGCCTAAGATGTTTAAGCAAGCCCTATTGTTAGCGGTTATTCCAACAGTGATAATGCTGTTCCTGATATATGCGGATTTCCGTAACCCATACCTGCAGGCGGAAATGATTTTTTTTATTCCTGTTGTCTATGGTATTATTGGCGCTGGATTGTTTTTCACAAAGTATTGGGAAATAGGTTTAATGGTATGGCTTGCTGTTGTGTTGACATTGGTATTGTTGTATGGTACAGTGGAGATAGTAAAAATAGTTGAGCCATAAAAAACGGCTGCTCTACACCTTGCAGAACAGCCGTTATATCTTAAATAAACAGTAGTAATTACACCACTACGTTGATCATTTTTCCTTTCACAATAATCACCTTTTTGGGCGCTTTACCTTCCATCCATTTCTGCACTATTTCATTACCCAATACTGCCTGTTCAATATCAGCAACAGCAGCATCCAGCGGGAAGCCCATCTCAGAGCGGGTTTTACCGTTGATGGCTACCGGGTAATTGAAGGCGCTTTCTTTGGTATATTCCTCATTGTAAACAGGATACAATGCATTCAGAATGCTTTCATTGTTACCCAGGTATTGCCACAGTTCTTCACAGAGGTGCGGTGCATATGGCGTGAGCAATATCAGCAATGGCTCCAGTATAGCGCGTTTATGACAACGGAGGGTAGCCAGCTCATTTACACAGATCATAAACTGACTTACTGCCGTGTTATAAGAGAAGCCATTGGTATCGTGATCTATTTTCTGAATGGTTTTATGCAATATTTTCAGTTCTTCCGGTGTAGGAACCTGCTCATTCACAATGATACCTTTTTGCTCATCGGCAAACAGGCGCCACAGTTTTTTGAGGAAGCGGTGTACTCCTTCAATACCTTTGGTATCCCAGGGTTTGGATTGTTCTACCGGACCGAGGAACATTTCATACATGCGGAAAGTATCAGCGCCGTATTTCTCTACCAGGTCGTTTGGATTAACGGTATTGAATAAACGCTTACTCATTTTTTCAAGCTGAACGCCACAGATATATTTGCCATCTTCGAGGATGAAGGTAGCATCTGCAAAGTCGGGCTTCCACTTTTTGAAAGCTGCTGTGTCCAGTTCTACGCCATCTACGATGTTCACATCTACGTGCAGTTCATCTGTTTCATACTGATCTTTCAATCCGTGAGAAACATACTGGTGAGTGCCACGAACGCGGTATACCAAACGGGAGCTACCACCAATCATGCCCTGGTTGATCAGTGATTTGAATGGCTCCTGGAATCCGATATGTCCGAGGTCGTACAGCACTTTGGTCCACATACGGGAATAGAGCAGGTGACCTACGGCATGTTCGGTCCCGCCTACGTATACATCTACCTGGTTCCAGTAGTCGGTGGCTTTACGATCTGCAAATGTGTGTTTGTTATGCGGATCCATATAACGTAGGAAATACCAGCTACTGCCGGCATAGCCAGGCATGGTGTTGGTTTCGCGTTTTACGCCGGGGGCTACATTTACCCAGTCGGTGATGTTAGCCAGTGGGCCTTCGCCTTCTGCGCCGGGTTTATAGTTTTCTACGTGTGGCAGTTCCAGCGGCAGGTCTTTTTCGTCCATGGCATAAGGAATACCATTCTTATAAACGATAGGGAATGGCTCGCCCCAATAGCGCTGGCGGCTAAAGCCGGCATCCCGCATTTTGTAATTGATTTTGCGTTTGCCGATACCCATTTCTTCCAGCTTGCTGATCACGATGTCAGTAGCGGTTTTCATGTCAACTCCATTGAGGAAGCCACTGTTTTGCAGTTTGGCATCTTTGGTGGCATTGGCCTCTTCTCCGTTAAACGCATCACCAATGATGTTGGTGATCGGGATGTTAAAGTGTTTGGCGAAGCCAAAGTCGCGCTGGTCACCGCATGGCACGGCCATGATGGCACCGGTACCGTAACCGGCCAGCACGTATTCAGCAATCCATACCGGAATTTCGCGGCCATCGAATGGATTGATGGCGTAGGCGCCGGTAAAGCAGCCGGTGATTTGTTTTACATCGGCCATACGTTCGCGTTCAGAGCGACTTTGAACGTATTCCAGGTATTTATCTATTTCACCCTGTTGTTCAGGAGTGGTGATAGACTTTACGAGATCATGTTCCGGAGCCAGCACCATGAAGTCAACGCCGAAGATGGTATCTGGACGGGTGGTGTATACTTCAATGTTTTCGGTGCTGTTTTTCAGCGCGAACTTAATTTCAGCCCCCTGGCTTTTACCGATCCAGTTCCGCTGCATTTCTTTCATGGCATCGCTGAAGGATACTGTTTCCAGGCCTTCCAGCAGGCGGTTAGCGTATTCGGTGATGCGCAGGAACCACTGGCTCATTTTCTTTTTCACTACAGGGTAGCCACCGCGTTCGCTGACGCCGTTTACTACCTCGTCGTTTGCCAGTACAGTACCCAGTGCAGCACACCAGTTTACTTCGGCATGCGCCAGGTAGGCCAGGCGATATTGCATTAATATATTGCGTTGTTCCGTTTCTCCATAGCTTTTCCATTCAGCGGCGGTGAACTGGATGGTACGGTCGCCCGGACAAATATGTCCGGCATTACCATTTTGTTCAAAGAGGCTGATCAGGGTGCTGATGGGCTCTGCTTTCTGGGTTTCCCGGTTATACCAGCTTTCGAAGATTTGCAGGAATATCCACTGTGTCCATTTGTAATAGGAAGGGTCGCTGGTGGTTACCTGGCGGTCCCAGTCGTAGCAAAAGCCGATGTTATCCAGCTGTTCGCGGAATGCTTTGATATTTTGTTCAGTGGTTACTGCGGGATGTTGACCGGTTTCCAGGGCATATTGCTCTGTAGGCAGGCCAAAGGCATCATACCCCATGGTATGTAGCACGTTAAAGCCTTTTAGTCTTTTATAGCGCGCATAGATGTCTGTTGCAATATAGCCCAGGGGGTGTCCTACGTGAAGACCCGCTCCGGAGGGGTAAGGGAACATGTCCAGTACGTAACATTTGGGCTTTGGACTGTCATTGCTAACGCGGTAAGCATGCGATTGCTCCCACTGTTCCTGCCATTTTTTTTCGATTGCCCTGAAATTGTATTCCATATATCGGTTGTAGATGGCCTTAATTAGCCGGATATCAACAATAGATCCGGTGATGAAGGCGTTATCAGTTATAATTTAAAAAATTGTCATAATGCCGGTTCAGCAAAATAATGTTAAATTCATTAATACGCCAATGTCATTCCCCAACATCTCCATATATTGCCATTTTATTGCCCGGATGAGCAAGGTTTCCTTGACGGGTTGGCAAAATTAAACACATAACTACTAATTTTTATTATTTTCGCCGATAAACTGCAGATTAATGGCGCAATCCGGGAAATCATCAGCAAAGAAGTCGAAACCATCCTACCTGTACTCCATCATTGGTGTGGCACTGGTATTGTTTTTACTGGGCACATTGGGTCTGGTGGTCATACATGCCAACAAACTGAGCGTGTATTTTAAGGAAAGCATTGAGGTACAGGTAATTCTGAGAGATAATGTAAAAGAAAGCCAGGCGCTTGCCCTGCGTGATTCTATGGCCCACAAACCATATATCAAGTCCATTGAGTATGTGTCTAAAGACATGGCCGCCCAACGTTTTAAAAAGGATTTCGGGGAAGATTTTATCACCCTGTTACAATATAACCCGCTCTATAGCAGCATTAACATAAAGGCCAACGCCAATTATGTGAACAATGATAGTTTGAAGATTATTGAAAGTAATCTCTCCCAACAAAGCATTGTAAGGGAAATCTCCTATCAGCGGATGCTGGTGAGCAAGCTGAATGAAAACGTGAACAGGATTGGTCTCATCATCCTTATCATTAGTGGGTTATTATGCCTGGTGGTGATATTCCTGATAGACAATACCATCCGTTTGGCGATGTTCAGCAACCGGTTCCTCATTAAAACCATGCAAATGGTAGGAGCTACCCGGTGGTTTATTGCCAAGCCATTCGATTTACGCAGTATTGCCAATGGGGCTATTGCCGCGTTGATTGCTATTGCCGGCCTGGTAGGCATTATGTCTGTTGCGGATAAGCTGCTGCCGGAACTGGCGGGCCTACGCGACAATGTAATGATCGCCCTCCTGTTCGTAGGCATGATCCTGATCGGTATCTGTATTTCCCTGGTAAGTACCCATCGCTCTGTGATGAAGTACCTGCGCCTGAAACTGGACGATCTTTATTAATTTTAGACATCTTTAACTGAAGATATAATACCAAACACTATGGCTAAAACTAGCGCAAATCCAGCATCAAAAGATGCATTGGCCAACAGCCGCCCTATTTTCCCGAAAGAGAATTATAAATTTATGCTGGCTGGTATTGTGGTGATTGTTCTGGGTTTTCTCCTGATGATGGGAGGCGACGCCAACGATCCTAACAGCTTTAAACCAGAGGAAGTGTATAGCTTTCGCAGAATTACCCTGGCGCCTACTGTGATAGTACTGGGTTTGCTGATCGAAGTATATGCGATTATGCGCCGTCCAAAAACAAATGCATAATTCGTTCCTATAAAAGTATTCTTACAGCGATGAGCAATCATCGCTTTTTTTTTCACTTTTAACCATATTAAATTCGATGAACGTTTTTCAGGCTATTATCATCGCCATCGTAGAGGGACTTACAGAATTCCTGCCCATTTCCTCCACCGGTCACATGATTATTGTGAGCGCGCTGCTGGGAATTGGTAAAGATGACTTCACAAAATTATTTGAAGTGGTGATCCAACTGGGTGCCATCCTGGCTGTAGTAGTATTCTATTGGAGGAAATTTTTTGTATTCGATAAAAACCGTTTAAACTTTTACCTGAAGCTGGCGGTAGCGGTTATCCCCGCGCTGATATTGGGTTTCCTGTTCAGTAAAAAAATAGACGCCCTGCTGGAAAGTCCCCTTACAGTAGGTATCACTTTGCTGGTGGGCGGTATCATATTATTATTCGTAGATAACTGGTTTAAAGAGCCAACCATTATCACGGAAGAGAAAATAGACATCTTTACCGCGTTACGCATCGGGTTTTACCAGTGTTTAGCCCTGATTCCGGGTACCAGCCGCAGTGCCGCCTCTATTGTGGGAGGGATGCAACAAAAACTGTCCCGCAGCGTGGCTGCAGAATTCTCCTTTTTCCTGGCGGTGCCTACTATGGCGGCTGCTACCGGTTATAAACTGTTAAAGGGAAAAGAGTTGCTGATGGCGCATCCGGACAACCTGAAACTGCTGCTGATCGGTAACATAGTAGCCTTTGTAGTAGCCCTGTTAGCCATTAAGTTCTTTATTGGTGCCGTAAAGAAATACGGATTTAAAATGTGGGGGTATTACAGGATTATAGTGGGAATCATTATTATAGCCGCCATCCTGATGGGGTATAACCTGGAAGTATAGTATTTAGCTTTTGGCAGTTAGCCATTAGCTTTTAGCAAAAATGCAGCGGAGAACATTATATATGTTAATCTCCGCTGCATTTTTGTTAAAAGCTAATGGCTAACTGCTAAAAGCTATCCTTTCACTGCCAGCAGTAGTTCCAGGTCGGTATACTTTAATTTAAATTTCTCACTTAAATGGTAGTTAGTCAGCGCACCTTTATACAGGTAAATACCATTCCGCACGCCGCGTTTTATCCATACCAGGTTTTCAAACCCGCCATCATCGGCAGCTTCCACCAATAAAGGCATCAGCACATTGCTGATAGCTTCGGAAGCGGTGCGGGCAAATCCGGATGGAATATTAGGCACACAGTAATGTACCACATCGTACTTTTTGAACACCGGGTTTTCGTGCGTAGTGATTTCGGAAGTTTCAAAACAGCCACCGCGGTCGATGCTCACATCTACAATCACAGAGCCGGCTTTCATATTGCTGACCATAGATTCACTGACTACAACAGGTGTGCGGCCACTTTGAGAGGATAACGCACCTACTGCCACGTCTGCATTCCGCAGTTGCTCTGCCAGTACTTTAGGCTGGATAACGGAAGTGAATACACGTACGCCAATATTGTTTTGCAGCCTTTTTAGCTTGTAGATATTATTATCAAATACTTTTACGGAAGAACCCAGTGCCAGGGCGGTGCGGGCGGCAAATTCCCCTACAATTCCTGCGCCTATGATCACTACTTTGGTAGGCGGGATACCCGTAATACCTCCCAGCAGGATGCCTTTCCCTTTGTTGTCGTTGCTGAGGTACTGTCCTGCAATGAGCATACAGGCGCCTCCGGCAATTTCACTCATGGCCCGTACAATCGGATAAGTGCCGGCATCATCTTTCAGGTTTTCGAAAGATAACAGTGTGATGCGCTTATCCATCATTTTCTCTACCTGCGATGCTTTCAGCGCAGCCAGGTGAATAGGGGAGATGACGATCTGGTGGGGATGGAGTAATTCTATTTCTTCATCGTTCAGGGGAGCGGATTTTACGATGATCTCCGCTTTGAACACTTCTTTTTTATCATATACTATTTCGGCGCCGGCTTCTGAATAGTCGGTATCGTAGTAATGTGATCCGTCACCCGCTTTGTGCTCCACTACAATATGGTGTCCGTGGGCAGCTAAAATGCTGACGGCGTCGGGGATAAGGGCGATCCGGTTTTCCTGGAAAGAGGTTTCCTTTGGAATACCTATAAACAGCCGGGAATTTTTCTGTGGAATATCCAGTGTTTCTTCCAGCGGTGAGTAGGTAAAGCCAGCACTTACTACAGGTTTTTGCCTCTGCTCCATATGATTGTTCTAGTTTTTTATATCGTAGTATTCAAAGATACGTTATTTGGAAGAGGAAGCGATTTCACGCAGGATCCTTTTTTGGTCTGGTTGTACTTCCAGTTGCAGGTGTATGGTGTCAGGGGGGAGCATATGTGCCACCACTTCCGGCCATTCCACAAAGCTGATAGCGTCCTGGTAGAGCGTATCTTCCACACCGGCGCTGATGGCGTCGTCTTCATCCTTCAGGCGGTAGAGGTCCAGGTGAAAAATGCGGCGTGGCTGCCCCTGCTTATCCCGGTAGGCGTATTCATTGATGATGGAAAAGGTAGGACTGGCAGTAGCATCTTCTACGCCTTTGGCGGCACATAGCGCCTTTACCAGCGTGGTTTTGCCGGCACCCATGGGGCCGTCCAGTGTAAAAACCTGTTTATCCGCAAAATGTTCCCAGAATTGCCGGGCAGTTTCGGGTAGTTGATCCAGCGTAAATGTCCATTGCATCCCCAAAAATAAGGATAAAGCAGAAAGGAGAAAGCAAAAAGCTATTGTAGCGAATGATTGGTGCGACTATCAGTCAAATATCCGCTATTATCAGCCGCTACAATAGCTTTTTGCTTTCAGCTTTATGCTTTCTGCTTCGCTGTTGCAATAATATTTCCCTTGCGTTGACCCTCATCTGGTACCTTTGTAAAATGACATCAATAAGTTGCAAGGTAGAAGGAATGCATTGCACTAGTTGTGCACTGAATGTTTCCAAATACCTGGAGAAAAAAGGAATGCAGGACGTAAATGTAAGCTTCGCTACAGAGGAAGTTCACTTTACAGCGCCTGCCGGAGCGGATTCAAAAGAGGTATTGAATGGAATTGCCCAAATGGGCTACCGGGTAGTATTACCCGAAGATGCCCCTACGCAGCAACCTATATATACCACGCTTACTTTCAAATTTATCTTTTGTGCCATATTTACTGCCCCGTTGCTGTTGCACATGTGGGTAAGCTGGCCATGGCTGCATGAGCCATGGGTGCAGTTTGCACTAACCTTGCCCGTATATATCACGGGGATGTGGCATTTCGGACTCAGCGCCGCCCGTGCATTGATGAACCGCATGGCTAATATGGACGTGCTGGTGACCCTGGGCGCCAGCGCCGCATTTGTATATAGTTTTGTAGGCACGGTGATATATGGTAACACGGACTATATGTTTTATGAAACCACCGCCGCCATCATTACCCTGGTATTCCTGGGCAATATGCTGGAGGAGAAGTCCGTGAAACAAACCACCAGCGCTATCTCGGACCTGGCGCGGATGCAGATCACTACCGCCAGGCTTATTAACACCGATCACGGTCATGAACATATTCATGAAGTAGATAATCGCACTCTCCGTACCGGCGACTGTGTGCTGGTAAATACCGGTGATAAAATCCCCATGGATGGCACCATTTACTGGGGTAGCGGCCATGCCAACGAAGCCATGATTACCGGCGAAAGCGCACCTGTCAGCAAAAAAGAAAAGGATAAGGTAATAGGAGGAACCATTTTGGAAGATGGCAGCATCAAAGTATACATCACTGCTACGGGTAAGGATACCGTGCTTTCTTATATCATTGAGCTGGTAAAACAAGCCCAGGCCGATAAGCCGCCCATGCAGAAGCTGGCAGATCGTATCAGCGCTATATTTGTACCATTGGTACTCAGTATTGCCGTAGTCACTTTCCTCGGCTGGTATTTTATTGGACATACCACCTTTGCCACCGCGATGATGCGGAGCGTAGCTGTGCTGGTGATTGCCTGCCCCTGTGCCATGGGACTGGCTACGCCTGCCGCCGTAATGGTGGGACTGGGCCGCGCCGCCCGCAACGGTATCCTTATCAAGGGAGGCCATACACTGGAAATGTTTAAGAACATCCGGCAGGTAGTATTTGATAAAACAGGTACACTCACTACCGGTAAGTTACAACTGGGCGAATACCAGTTTTTTGATATGTCAGAAGATGCATTTAAACAGGTGGTATACAGCCTGGAAAAATATTCTTCCCATCCTATTGCACGCGCTATTGCATCTGCCTGGAAAACGTTTGGAGAGCTGCCTTTACAGCAGGTTCGCGAACACAAAGGACTGGGCATGCGGGCCCACGATAAGGCCGGCAACGAATGGCAATTAGGTTCTTTCCGTATGATGGCTGGTATTACGGAAGATGATAGTCATAACCTGTATCTCGTGAAAAACGGGCAGTTAGCCGGTTGGATTAACTTTACAGATGAAATCCGGCCGGAAGCAGCTATCGTAGTGACACAGCTAAAACAGGCCGGTATTAAATCTATTTTGTTAAGTGGCGATACCACCCGCAAATGCCGGGAGCTGGCCGACAAGCTGGGGATTACAGAGGTATATGCAGAACAGTCACCGGAACAGAAGTTACAGAAAATAGATACCCTCATGCAAGCCGCTCCTACGGCCATGGTAGGCGATGGTATCAACGACGCACCGGCATTGGCCAAGGCCACTATCGGAATTTCTCTCAGCGATGCTACCCAGGTAGCTATGCAAAGCGCCAATGTAGTGTTACTGAATAATAACCTGGGTAGCCTGCCGCTGGCGCTGGGCCTGGGGAAACATACCTATCTCACTATTCAGCAGAATCTTTTCTGGGCATTCATCTACAACGTTGTGGCGATCCCGGTAGCCGCACTTGGATTCCTGAATCCTATTGTAGGCGCCGGTATTATGGGATTGTCTGATGTAGTACTCGCCATTAATTCTGTTCGGCTGCGGTATAAGAACGTGATGAACTAATATTTTTGTCTTAACCAGGATTAGACTGATTCTGGTAAAGACAAAATCCGCGTATCTTCGCGTTAACCATTAAATTTTTATTTGAATACACCCGTAGCCATATTACAGCAATACTGGGGATATAACCAGTTCCGGCCACTTCAGGAAGATATTGTAAATGCGATACTGGCAGGACAGGATACACTGGCCCTGTTGCCTACGGGAGGGGGGAAATCAATTTGTTTCCAGGTACCCGCTATGATGAAGCCTGGTCTGTGCCTGGTGATAACGCCTTTGATTGCCCTGATGAAAGACCAGGTAGCTAACCTCCGGAAAAAAGAAATTACGGCTTACTCCATCTATTCCGGGATGCAATACAAAGAAGTGGAAAGAATCCTGGAAGCCGCCCGCCGCGGTGGATGCAAGTTTCTGTATGTATCTCCTGAAAGACTCCAAAGCAAACTTTTTCAAACCTATTGCGATGGTTTACCGGTAAATATGATAGCGGTAGATGAAGCACATTGTATTTCTCAATGGGGCTACGACTTCCGCCCGGCCTATCTGCAAATTGCAGATATACGCAGCTTCTTCCCCGATGCGCCGGTGTTGGCGCTAACAGCTTCTGCTACACCCCGCGTGCAAACAGACATCTGCGATAAGCTGCTAATGAAAGACGCTAAAGTGTTTACCAAAAGTTTTGCACGGGCGAACCTCTCTTATAGTGTGCTGGAAGAAACCACCAAAATTGATAAAGTAAAACATATACTGGACCGTGTGCCTGGCTGTGGTATTGTATATTGCCGCAACCGTAAACGCACCCGGGAAATAGCCTCCCTGCTTGAACTACAGGGGATTTCTGCCAGTTACTATCACGCCGGGTTACCACAAGCCGAACGTGCCGCCAGGCAAGAGGCCTGGATCAACAATGAAACCAGCATCATGATATGTACCAATGCCTTCGGCATGGGGATCGACAAACCGGATGTACGCATCGTAGTGCATTACGATATGCCCGATAGCCTGGAAGCCTACTACCAGGAAGCTGGTCGCGCCGGCAGGAACGAAGAAAAAGCATACGCCGTACTGCTGTATAATGAAGATGAGCTGGCAGAAATGCAGGAACGCATAGCCCTGCAATTCCCTACCCTGGAGGAAATCCGGGAAGTATACCAGGCCATCGTGAATTATTTGCAGGTGCCGGTAGGTAGTGCAGAAGGCGTATATTTTGATTTCGATATCAATGATTTTGCACGCACTTTCCAGCTGAATCTTACCATTACTTACAGCGCGGTAAAGGTGCTGGAACAGGAAGGCATATTACAACTGAGTGAAAGCGTATTCCTGCCTTCCCGCGCGGAATTCGTGACTAATAAAGATTCCCTCTACGAATTTGAGAATGCGTATCCTGCACTTGAAGAAATCATTAAAACGTTGCTGCGTACCTATGAAGGCATCTTTGATACGGCTGTTCCCATTTACGAAAGACAGATAGGCCGCATCATGCTGATGGAAGATGATGACATCGCGGCACAGTTACAACAGCTACATCAATACGGAATTCTTAAATATCAGCCCCGTAGGGATGAACCACAACTCTGTTTTTTGCAGGAACGGGTATCCGCGCAAAACCTGCGCATTAATATGGCCCGCGTGGAGGTACGGAAAAAAGTATACACCGACAGGCTGGATGCCATGTTTGCGTATGTACGTAACCGTGATATCTGCCGCACGCAGCAAATTGTGCAATACTTCGGAGAAAAAGATGCCGCCCCCTGCGGTATCTGCGACATTTGTTTGAAGAAGAAAGCCCAGCCCATGGATGCTGCAGCTTTTAAACGTATATCTGATACAGTTATCAGCGTATTGAAGGAACAACCCTTGTTGTTTAGCCTTCTTCAGAATAAAATGCCAGATGTAAAGCGCAGTGACCTCATGGACGTATTACAATTCCTCAATGAAGAAGGCATGGTAGTACGGGATGACGCGGGACGGTTATCAGTAGCCCGATAAAAAAAGCGTGTACCACCCGGTGATACACGCTCGTTATATTTGTAAAAAGGCTTGATCTACAAAGTCACTACTTTCCCTTCTTTACTGCTTTCAAAAGCAGCTTCAATCACCCGGATTACTTTAATCGCATCCTGTGCTGGTACCGGGTTAGCAGCTTTATTTACCAATGCTTCATAGATACCGTTGTAATAATCCATGTAGTTACCATTGCCGCCAGGGATAAATTGTTTGATCACTTTACCGTCCGCTTCTGTGTGCAGCAGTCCCCATTCATGCGGCGCTTCCGCGCCCCAGTCGGGGCTATTAGGGAACAGGCCTCTTTGCAGTTGGGCTTCCTGTATATCAGATTTTGTCTTAATGAAGGAGCCAATGCGGCCATGCAGTTGATAGGCAGGCAATGCTTCACGTACCAGGTAACTACATTTAACACGCACGCGCAACTGATCGTAGTAGAGGAGCAGTTCGAAGTAATCATCTACAATAGAGTCTTTACGGATCACGCGGATATCTCCAAATACTGCTTTGGGCATGCCAAATAGGGTAATGGCCTGGTCAATCAGGTGAGAGCCGAGATCGTAGAGGGCACCGGTACCGGGACCGCCTACCTCTTTATGCTTTTTGTAACTTAGTTCTTCCTTGAAGCGGTCATAGTGGATTTCGGCTTCAAGTACATCACCGAGTTGACCGGATTGCAGTATTTGTTTTACTACTTTGTAATCGCTGTCGTAGCGGCGGTTATGGTATACGCTTAAGAGTAATCCCTTTTCTGCGGCCAGTGCGGCGAGGGTTTCTCCTTCTTTGGCGTGAACGGTAAAAGGTTTTTCCACAATTACGTTCTTACCTGCTTCCAGGGCTGCTTTTACATAGTCGAAGTGAGTGTAGTTGGGTGTGTTTACCACAATCAGTTCCAGGTCTTTGTCGGCCAGCATATCTTCTACGCTCGTATATACTTTTACGTTAGGATAGCGTTGTTGTGCCAGGTGTTTACTTCTTTCTACTACCGCTGTAAATTCAAATCCTGGATTCACATGCAGGAACGGGGCATGGAAAATTTGCCCGGACATGCCATACGAGCACACGCCCGTTTTAATAATTTTACTCATACGCTTTATAATATATTGATGTAAGCTGGCAGCCGTTGGCTGCCGGTTGCATAATTAAAACCAGCTTTTGCTTTTGCTGCTGCGGCCACCTAATCCGAGGGCGCCCAGCAGGCTACGGGTAATAACGCTGGCGGCTGTACGTCCTGCCTGTCTTACAGCGGAGCTTTCCATCACCTGTTCCAGTATGCCTTTTTCTTCTTTTTGTTTTCCGGTGGCTTTCGGTGCGGCTTCCTGCGTGGCTGTTTTATCAGCAGCTTCCTGTAGTTTGGCAGTGAGCATTTCGTACGCACTGTCGTTATCAATTTCCTCGGCGTATTTTTTCACCAGTTTGGAATTGGCCACGAGGGCATCAATTTCTGCGGGTGTTAATACATCCATGCGTGATCTTGGCGATACCAGCATGGTAGCGGCGAGGGGAGTAGGAACTCCTTTCTCGTTCAGGCAGGTGATCAGCGCCTCTCCGATACCTATCTGGGTAATGAGGTCATCGGTTTTATAGAAATCGGACAGCGGATAGTTCTCTGCGGTTTGTTTAATCGTTTTGCGGTCGTTGGCGGTGAAGGCGCGGAGGGCATGTTGTACCTTTAAGCCCAGCTGGCCCAATACAGAAGGCGGAACGTCCATCGGGTTTTGGGTACAGAAAAAGATGCCTACACCTTTGGAACGAATCAGTTTAATGATGGTATCTATTTGCTTGAGCAGGGCATCGCTGGCTTCGTTGAAGATCAGGTGCGCTTCGTCAATAAACATTACCAGCTTGGGTTTGTCGAGATCTCCTTCTTCCGGCAGGGTGGCATATAATTCCGCCAGGAGGCTGAGCATGAAGGTGGAGAAGAGTTTAGGACGATCCTGTATATCACTTACGCGCAAAATGGATACGATACCACGACCATCATCACTGATGCGCATGAGGTCATCCACTTCAAATGATTTCTCCCCAAAAAACTGGGCGGCGCCCTGTTGTTCCAGTTCTATCACCTTACGCAATATAGTGCCGGTGGAAGTAGTAGATATTTTACCGTAATCTTTTTCCAGGTCGGCTTTGCCTTCGTCGCTGGCATATTGTAATACCTTTTTAAAGTCTTTTAAGTCCAGTAAAGGCAGTTTATTATCATCGCAGTATTTGAATAACATGGCTATCAATCCGGCTTGCGTGTCATTCAATTCTAAAATTTTGGAAAGCAGGATAGGCCCAAATTCGCTGGTGGTGGCGCGTAAGCGCACGCCTTTTTCCTGGCTGAGCGACAGCAGTTCAGATGGATAAGCAGCCGGGCTCCAGGTGCCGCCAATTTTTTGATAACGATCGGTAATCTTGGCGTTGGAAGTACCTGCAGCGGCAATGCCACTGAGGTCGCCTTTAATATCCATCAGCAATACCGGTACGCTGGCATCGCTGAGTCCTTCTGCAATCACCTGCAGTGTTTTGGTTTTACCGGTACCGGTAGCTCCTGCAATCAGTCCGTGACGATTGAGGGTTTTGAGAGGAAGAAATACATCGGCGCCGGGTACTACTTCACCGTCCAACATGGCACAGCCGAGTTTAAAGTGCTCGCCTTGAAACGTATAACCGCTTTTGATATAATCCAGAAATGCATCCTGATTGGCCATGACCTGATTTTTTTTATGAAGATAATAAAAAGCAATTAGTGGTTGAACTTCAAATTGTTATCATCCTTTTTGATACTGTTTATCGTTTAATATTTATTGATAAACGATAAATTTATTTTGAGTTTCGATAAAAGAAAAATAGTTTTGGATTATTAAATCAATCATATGAAAATTATCCCCTCACCGCTTGTATTGAAAATTGTTGTTATTTTTTTCGCATTATTTGGTACAGCTGCTATTATCTGGAATATCAATTATATTTTTCAACTGAACCTGTCCTCACCGTCACAGAATACAATCGTAACAAGAAACATGATTGTGGAACATGCTATTGTAGGGGGACTTTATCTAATCATGGCTATTTTTTTTTTTAAGTTAGTGGGAGGTACTTCTAACAGAGAAATTATTTCCCGTAAAAACTTAAAGAGCGTAAATGGAATACTTTATATACTATGTGCTCTTGTGGTTACCAAGATTGTATTTGCATCTTTCATTGCATTTGGCCCTATTGGGAGGACACATGGTATCGGCTTTCAGTTAGTTTCGTTGATTTTTCTTCGTGGCAACCTGTAATGGGGATTGTAATAGTGTATGTACTAGCTGCTGTTTTTAAAAGAGCTGTTATTTTCAAAGAAGAAGAGGCGCTCACTATTTAAAAGCAGCTACTAATTTTTTTAATTCAACAATGGACTATATGAAAAATAAATCTTCCCAGTTTTATCTAAAGACGCTTATAATTACTTCAGTATTGGTTGGTGTTGCATTTGGTTTAGTTGCAGCATATAGAATGCAGAGCGCTCTTGTCTTATTAATGTTCCTGGGAGTGGGAGCTCCAGCGCTGGCGATAGCTGTTCTTTTATACCGGTTAGCGGCTACTTTGGGAACTAAAGAAATCATTTCCCGTGACAACCTGATGAGGGTTCAGCGTATCCGGTTTGTTTTGTTGACCGCACTGGTTGTCAAAGCAGTAATAGTGATGATGGTTGGTATTGGTAACTTGGCCTCCATTATCTCCATATTAATGATATTTTTCTCGGCTTTTTTCAGCTCCTGGGAACTATTGATTGGGATACTGATTATTCACATATTAGCCAAAGTATTTGAAGGAGCAATTATTTTGAAAGAAGAAGAAGCACTGACTATATAAAAGAAGCTATGGCAATAATCGTAAATCTGGATGTGATGCTGGCAAAAAGAAAAATGTCATTGACGGAGTTGAGTGTACAGGTAGGCATCACCATGGCAAACCTCAGCATCCTGAAAAGTGGCAAGGCTAAAGCAATACGCTTTTCCACGCTGGATGAAATATGCCGGGTACTGGAATGTCAACCGGCGGATATCCTCGAATATAAAGAAGCATAAAGAAAGCAGAAGGCATAAAGCGAAAAGCAAAAAGCTATTGAAGCGAATGATATTAGCGAGTAAGTAGTGTAATACCCGTTAATATCATTCGCTTCAATAGCTTTTTGCTTTTCGCTTTATGCCTTCTGCTCTTCTACAGATCTTCTTCCCGCTCCAGCATCAAAATAGCTCCTTGCGGCACTATATAATACGTTTCTTCTTCGTATACTACCTCTGTAGACCCACTGAGTAAGAAGATGGCTAAATCGCCTTCTTTTACCTGTAGAGGGATATATTTTACCTTCTCTTCCTCCGGCTTCCAGGATTCTTCCGATTCTGCCGGTACCGGAATAGCGTAACCCGGACCTGTTTTAATTACGTATCCGCGCTGTACTTTTTCCCTTTCCTGCACACCGGGTGGCAGGTATAATCCGCTGCTGGTGCGTTCGTGGGGAGTAGCAGGTTTTATCAGCACGCGGTCGCCCACAACGATCAGTTTTTTCAATTTATTATCTGTTGTTATGTGTATAGCCATACCCTATGCTATCAAATATAATGCAGCACGCAAAATAGTGACAGACTGACAGGGGATTACAGATCACGCAATGCAAAAATTTCACCTGCCCGGACGCCCTTTTCGGTTTGCTGTAACAGGCAACATTCATTGACAGGGTCATGCTCAAAAAACAGGACATATTGCTGGTCCACGGCTTCCTGTAAAAAGCTTTTCTTTTCCTGCAGTGTTTTCAGCGGAAACATATCATACGCCATTACATAAGGGATGGGAATATGACCAATAGACGGCAGCAGGTCGGCCATGTAAATAATGGTTTTGCCTTTATAGCTGATCTGTGGTAACATCATGGCATCCGTATGGCCATTGGCAAACCGGATAGAAATGTTATCTGCAAAAGAAATCCCTTCCTGGTGCTGTACAAACTTCAGTTGTCCGCTTTCCTGGATAGGAAGGATATTTTCTTTAAGAAAGGAAGCTTTCTCCCGGTCATTAGGCTGGGTCGCCCATTTCCAATGATCTTCATTACTCCAGTAGGTAGCATTTTTAAAAGCAGGTACCAGCTTATCGCCCTGCCGTATGATGCTGCCACCGCAATGATCAAAGTGAAGGTGCGTCAGGAATACATCGGTGATATCATCCCGGTGAAAGCCGTGAGCAGCAAGAGAGCTGTCCAGCGTAGCAGTGCCATGGGGTTGGTAATGACTGAAAAATTTTGCATCCTGTTTGTCGCCAAGACCGTTATCTACCAGGATCAGGCGGTTGCCATCTTCTATCAGCAGGCAACGCAGCGCCCAGGTACACAGGTTGTTTTCATCCGCAGGGTTTAATTTATTCCAGATGCTCTTAGGTACTACCCCAAACATAGCGCCGCCATCCAGTTTAAAAAATCCTGTGTCAATGGTATATAATTTCATAATGCAGTTATTTACTTATTTGAAGACAGAAAGTTACCCAATTCTGCGCACCCAATCAGTAAATAACTGCATTATTTCGTGGCTATGCCGTTTGCCGTTGCTTGCGCAGTGCGGATATAATAAATATTAATCCAATCGCGAAAAATACTATCAACGCCAGTACAGAGTTACGCATGTCTTCTGTGAGGTCGTCTATATAAGCAAAGGAAAACATCCCAATCACGATCGATATTTTTTCCGTTACATCATAATAACTGAAGAAGGAAGTAGTATCCTGTGTTTCAGGCATCAGCTTGGCGTAGGTAGAGCGACTGAGTGATTGAATGCCACCCATTACCAATCCAACAGCAGTAGCCAGCAAATAGAAATGCATCGCTGTCTGCATTTTATAACCTGCTACACAGATGCCTATCCAAAGCAGTATAACGCCAATTATTACACGTAGATTTCCAAACCGGGTAGAAAGGCGGGCCATACTCCAGGCTCCTGCAATCGCCACAATCTGGATAATCACTACTGTTACAATCAGCATAGAGGCTTCCAGGTGTAATACCTTGCTGCCAAAGATAGTAGCAGCCATCATTACGGTTTGTACGCCCATGCTGTAGAAAAAGAAACCACGCAGGAATCTTTTCAACACCGGCAACTGTTTTACCTGTGCATATACTTTACGTAATTCGGAGAAGCCTTCCGTTAATGCGCCGGCGCTATGTTTGCTCATAGTAGCAACGCTTTCAGGAAGACGTGAAAAGGTGATCAACGCAAACCCGAACCACCATACACCCACCAGCAAAAAGGTTAAGCGTACCGGCAGGCTCTCATCCATGCCCAGCTTAGGCCCCAGTACTACCAGGCCAAAGCCGATCAGTTGTAATAACACACTGCCAATATACCCCATGCTGAAGCCTCTCGCACTAATCCTGTCCCTGTCTTCCGGGGCGGCAATTTCGGGGAGATAGGAATTGTAAAAAACCAATCCGCCACAATAACCTACGGTCGAGAGCATGAAACAAACTACCCCCAACAACAGATTATTGCTGTTGAACCAAAAAAGCAAACTACAGGACAGCGCTCCCAGTATAGTAAAGAAACGCAGGAAGTTCTTTTTATTTCCCCTGGTATCTGCAATGGAAGACAAGATAGGGGAAGTAATGGCCACCAGCAGATAAGCAGCTGCCATGGTGTAATTGTACAAAGCGGAATTAACGAAATTCATTCCAAGGAATGAAACGTGTTCTTTGGTCACCGCTAAAAAATAGATAGGGAAAAAAGTAGTGGTGATCACGAGGTTGTACACGGAGTTAGCCCAGTCGTACATAGCCCAGCCATTGATCACTTTTTTACTGGCAGTCTTCATATAGCGTATTTAGCTTTGTACGAAGATAATTGTCATAGAGCAGAAAGCATAAAGCGGAAAGCAAAAAGCTATTAAAGCGAATGATGAATACGAAAGATCCAGGCAAAAATAGTTTCTGCTCTGGTTACGCGCGTCAATGGCTTTTTGCATTCTGCTTTATGCTTTATGCTTATAATCCTGGATGTGAATATGCTCTTTGCACATAAAATACTCCTGTTCATCATTGGAGCTAACAATGATCAGGCGGTTGCCACCGTATTCGGTGATGAGTTGCTGATATACCGCAACGCCGGCGGCATCGAGGTTGGTGCAGGGTTCATCGAGCAGTAATACCGGTACATCAGAAAGGATGGCCAGCGCCAGCTTAATACGTTGCTTCATACCAGAGGAGAAGTTGCGTATTTGCTTGTTGGCAGCTTTTTCCAGCCCAACCATCTGCATGGCTTTCGCCGGTGTGATACCGGGAAGGAAATTTTTAAACTGCTGATGAAACTGAATAATTTCTGTGAGGGTAAATTCTTCGATCAGCTCCAGGTAGGGAGCAGCGATGGTGCAATACCGGAAAAACGCATCAGGAGCGATGGGTTTTTCCGGTGTGCTATAAGTAACGGTGCCTTCATTATGTTGAATGGCACCGCTGATTACTTGTAATAAGGTTGACTTTCCTGAACCATTGGGCCCCAGGATGGCATAACGTTGTCCTTCACTAAAGGTGAGGGTTACACGCCGGAAGATCCAGTCGTAGTTAAAACGCTTACCTGCCTGGTTAAGAGATATCATCATTGTTGGTGCGGGAAGTATAGCCTCTCATAATACCACGACCTGATTCACGGATGAACGACAGGATTTCATCTCTTTCATCGGTGGCAGGGAATTCTGCTTCAATGATGTTAACCGCTTTGGATAATTTATAGCCTTTTACAAAGATGACACGGTAGATATCCAGGATAGAGTTGATTTTTTCAAGGGAAAATCCTCTTCTCTTTAGTCCAACGGAGTTCACGCCTACATATGATAAAGGTTCGCGGGCAGCTTTTACAAAAGGAGGTACATCTTTACGCACCATGGAACCACCGGTTACAAAGGCGTGATCACCTACTTTACAAAACTGCTGGATGGCTACCATTCCGGCCAGTACTACGTGATTGCCTACCGTGATGTGTCCGGCCAGGGTAGTGTTATTGGAAAATACGCAATAGTTACCTACCTCGCAATCGTGTGCAATGTGGCTGTACGCCATGATCAGGCAGTTATTGCCGATCACGGTTTTCCATTTGTCTTTGGTACCACGGTTAATAGTTACGTATTCACGGATAGTGGTGTTATCACCTATTTCCACGGTTGTTTCTTCACCCGCATATTTTAAATCCTGAGGGATGGCAGAAATAACAGCGCCTGGAAAAATACGGCAATTTCTGCCGATGCGGGCTCCTTCCATAATAGTTACGTTGGAACCTATCCAGGTACCATCACCGATTTCTACATTTTTATGTATTACGGTAAATGGATCAATTTTTACATTAGGCGCAACTTTGGCGTCCGGATGTATGTATGTTAGCGGGTGGATCATTGCTATTATTTGCCTTCTCTTGTTTTTATAATTTGTGCGATCATGTCGGCCTCAGTAGCTACCTTATTACCGATAAATACTGTCCCCCGCATTTCTACAAGACCTCTCCGGATTGGGCTGAGCAACTCCATTTTCAGGATCATTGTGTCGCCTGGCACCACCTTCGACTTAAATTTACAGTTATCTATTTTCAGGAAATAAGTATCGTAGTTTTCCGGATCCGGTACACGGTTCAGCGCCAGGATACCACCTACCTGTGCCAGTGCTTCCAATTGCAGTACACCCGGCATTACCGGGTTGCCCGGGAAGTGGCCCTGGAAGAAGCCTTCGTTGAAGGTAACGTTCTTGACACCTACTACTTTCTCTTCACCCAGTTCGATGATTTTATCTACCAGCAGCATCGGGTAACGATGTGGCAGTGTTCTTTCGATACGTGGAGTATCGAACACTGGTGGCTGATTAGGATCGTAAACAGGCACGTCTTTATTGTGCTTGTTCTTTTTGATGTACGCCTTGATCAAACGGGCAAACTCCACGTTGGAAGCATGTCCCGGACGGTTAGCAATGATGTGTGCATTAATCGGATAACCAATCAGTGCCAGGTCACCTACTATGTCCAGCAGCTTATGACGCGCTGGTTCGTTCGGGAAGCGTAATTCAATATTGTTCAGGATACCTTCTTTTTGTACAGAGATGGTTTCCCGGTTAAATACTTTGGCTAAACGGGCCAGTTCTTCTTCTGTTACCGGCTTGTCTACTACCACGATGGCATTGTTGATATCGCCGCCTTTGATCAGGTTGAGCGACAGCTGGTATTCCAGTTCATGTAAGAAGCAGAAGGTACGGCATGGGGCAATCTCTGTTTTGAACTCTTCAATACCCTTCATTTTAGCGTGTTGGGTACCCAGTACAGGGGAGTTGAAGTCGATCAGGCAGGTAATGCGATAGTCTACTGCTGGCATTGCCACCATTTCTACCTTTTTCTTCTCATCATAGTAACTGATGTTGGTATCAATAGTATAGTATATTTTTTTGGCATCCTGGTTTTGCAGGCCGATATTTTCAATGGCTTCAATGAATGCGTAGGCGCTACCATCCATAATAGGTATTTCGCCTCCATCCAGCTCTATCAGTACGTTATCCACACCTGTTCCTGCCAGCGCCGCCATGATATGTTCTATGGTGCTTACCCTGGCGCCATTGTGCTCGAGGGTGGTGCTACGGGTTGTTTCTACTACGTAATCCACATCAGCTTTAACGATAGGTTGTCCGGGCAGGTCTACACGTTGAAATTTGATTCCATGGCCGGGTGTTGCCGGCTTGAGTGTCATATTAACATAGGCGCCTGTATGCAAGCCAATACCTGACAGGGTAATTTCACCTTTCAGGGTATGTTGGTATTGCAACTGTTGATTTTCCATAATAAGCTAACTAATATGTAACTATTTGACCAGTAATTAGTTTTATACACCTGCTCTTTCCTGCAGCAGTTGTTTTACCATCTCTTCCAGCTCTTTCACGCGCTTTTCGAGGTCCGGCAAATTTCTAAAAATTGCCTGACTTTTCAGCGAACTTTTATAGTCATACGCCGGAGAGCCTGTGAGAGAAGAGTTAGGGACGGTAATAGACTTCGACAAACCACTCTGTGCATTGATTTTGGTGCCATCTGCAATGTGGATATGGCCTACCATACCTACCTGTCCGCCTATTACACAGTTCTGACCTATTTTGGTACTACCGGATACACCGGTTTGAGCCGCAATAACAGTGTTGGTGCCAATGTCTACGTTGTGGGCTACCTGGATCAGGTTATCCAGTTTCACACCCTGACGGATCACGGTACTACCCATGGTAGCTCTGTCGATAGTCGTGTTGGCGCCTATTTCCACGTCATCATGGATCACTACGTTACCAATCTGGGGTACCTTCTTGTAAGAACTGTCCGGCTGAGGGGCAAAGCCGAAGCCATCGCCGCCAATTACGCAACCGGCGTGCAGCATTACGCGGCTGCCTACAATACAGTTGTCATATACTTTTACGCCGGGATACAGGATGGAATCGTTGTTAACGATCACATTATCGCCCAGGTATACGCCAGGGTAAATCTTTACGTTGTTACCCAGCACCACGTTTTCGCCCAGGTAAGCGAAAGCGCCCACAAACACGTTTTCTCCCATTTTCACAGAAGCAGGCACATGAGAGGGCTGTTGAATACCAGACTTGTTACCGGTCAGGTACCTGTACTGCTCCAATAACAGGGCAAAGCTGCTGTAGGCATCTTTTACCCGGATCAGCGTCGATTTAATCGGACGCTCTATTACCAGGCTCTCATTCACAATCAGAATGGACGCGTTGGTAGTATATATGAATTCTTCATATTTAGGATTGGCAATGAAACTGAGCATGCCCTCGCCGGCTTCTTCAATTTTGGCGATGTTGCTCACCTTTACGTCCGGATTTCCCTCCAGCTTACCATCTAACATGGTAGCTAATTGTAATGCGCTAAACTGCATAGTTTAAAATTGTATGTTTTCCAGGCTACACCGGATAGTATGAACTTATTCTTTAACATTTTATGTTTATAAAACGTTGTTAGCCTGAATTTTTGGATGACAAATGTAGAATTTTTTTACCGGTATCGCCAGAGTATGGCTAATCAGTGCATTGTCGATGGAGGAAATGTCTTTTACAGTTCCGTCTTTAAATAGGATATTAATCTTCTCGTCATTAACGTTATAAGCCCTCAGCGTGGCTGCCCCGGAAAAAACAAAGTACTCCAGGTCAGCGCCTTCAATGCCCCACTTTTGTTTTACCTGTTCCTGCAATAATTGCTCCGCACTACCATCAAATGCCTGGTTACTTAATACTACTTTTAGTAAATTCCTGTTTATCAGCCATTTACACAAAAGGGACAATACTTTGTCCTCATGTGTAGCCCAAACTTTTATCGCGCCCATAATATCATAGTCGTCCAGCAGGCAAAACAGCCGCAAACAATCCGGCTCCCGCTCAAAATTATCTTTGGTCACTGTGTTATACAGGAAATAAGACAATGCCGGCGAACAAAACAGCTGCTTTCCTTCCTGTGCCAGCGCTTTTGCCCTGCTCAGGATCTTTACCAGCATGTTTTCTGCGCTTAGCACCGTTTTATGCAGGTATACCTGCCAGTACATCAGCCGCCGCGCTATGATAAACTTCTCAATAGAATAAATGCCCTTTTCTTCCACCATCAGCTCTCCATTGTGAACCGTCAGCATTTTAATAATGCGGTCGTACCCGATAGTACCTTCGGCCACACCGGTGAAGAAACTGTCCCTGTTCAGGTAATCCATCCGGTCTACATCCAGTTGACTGGACACCAGCTGGTGCAGGAATTTTTTATGATATCGTCCATTAAAAATATCCAGTGTGAGTGTCAGGGCGCCGTCCATCTGCCTGTTCAGGTCTTCCATCAGCCACTGGGAAATCTCTTCATGAGATACTCCTTCAATAATGCCATTCTCCAGGGCATGGGAGTAAGGCCCATGTCCAATGTCATGCAATAAAATGGCCATTTTAGCGGCTACCTCTTCTTCCGGGGTAATATCCGCTCCCTTGCTCCGGAGTTCCTGCAAGGCCATACACATCAGATGATAAGCACCCAGGCTATGATGAAATCGCGTATGCATAGCACCAGGATACACCAGCTGCGCCAGCGCCATCTGATGTATGCGGCGAAGCCGCTGGTAATATGGATGTGAAATGAGGTTAAAAATCAACGGGTGATCTATGGTAATAAAGCCATACACCGGATCATTAACAATTTTTCGCTTGCGTTCGGTCATTGCATTTAATTATACCTTTCAAACAAGGGGTATCCATGCCTGAAATCCCTGGTGCGGGTATGCAAAACTACACCATGAATTAATTATATGTAAATTTTTTACTTATAATGACGCTCTCCGTCCACGAAACCCCTATGACAGTAAAAAACAATTGGTAGGTTACAGGTAATTAAATGTTATGGATGCGAAGGTAAATAACTTTATCAGCCCGTTCGCTTTTTACTGCTATCATTTTACCGTGATCAACCGTTTTTAACATATAATTACCGGCAAATGATTGGCAGGGAACGATTTTTGCCAAAAAATAGGGGTAAATTTCTTTTTTATGGAACCTTAAATCTTACTATGAGCCAGATAAATATACTATGGGTAGACGATGAAATTGAGTCGCTTAAATCACAAATCATTTTTTTGGAAAGCAAAGGCTACAAAGTATCCGCCCTTACCAATGGATACGATGCCGTTGAATTTTTGAAAGACCAGGTCGTTGACGTGGTGTTGCTCGATGAGTCTATGCCCGGCATTACCGGCCTTGAAACCCTTGGGAAAATCAAGGAAATAGATCAGCAAATCCCTGTAGTGATGATCACCAAAAATGAGGCGGAAGACGTAATGGACGACGCCATTGGCTCCCAGATCACGGATTATCTCATCAAACCGGTAAATCCCAACCAGGTATTATTATCTCTCAAAAAAATAATTGATAACAAAAGACTGGTGGCCGAAAAAACCACCAATGCCTACCAGCAGGAGTTCCGCAGCCTTTTCATGGCCCTCAGCTCTAACCCCGATTACAACGAATGGATGGACATCTACAAGAAACTGGTATACTGGGAAATGGAGATGACCAAAGCCAACAGCCCGGAAATGCTGGAAGTATTCAACGCCCAGAAAACGGAAGCCAACAACGAATTTTCCAAATTCATCAGTCGTAATTACAGCGACTGGCTCCATCCCAAAGCAAAAGAGGCCCCGGTGATGTCGCACACACTGTTCCGCGATAAAGTGGTGCCTAACCTGGATCCCAATGTTCCTAATGTATTTTTGCTCATAGATAACCTGCGCTACGACCAGTGGAAGGCGATTCTACCTATTTTCCAGGAATCGTTCCGCCTGGTAGAGGAGGAATCTTTTTACAGCATTTTGCCTACCAGCACCCAATACAGCCGCAACGCCATCTTTGCCGGCCTGCTGCCGATAGATATTGAACACCGATTCCCCCAGGAATGGAAAAACGACGACGAAGAAGGCGGAAAAAATATGTATGAAGAACATTTCTTTGCCGCGCAGTTGAAGCAATTGAAAATGGATCCCCGGTTTTCGTATACCAAGGTGACCAATCACGCGGATGCACAAACGATGCTCAACAATATCCACAATATGCTGGATTATCCCCTGAGCGTAATTGTGTACAACTTTGTGGACATGCTCAGTCATGCCCGCACAGAAATGGAAGTATTAAAAGAACTGGCCGGGGATGAGGCTTCTTATCGCTCTATTACCGCCAGCTGGTTTGAACATAGCCCGTTGCATCAGGCGCTGAAGCGTATCAGCGATAAAAAAATAAACCTGATTATTGCTACCGACCACGGCAGCGTAAGAGTGAAAACGCCGGTGAAAGTGATCGGGGATAAACAAACCACCACCAATCTTCGCTATAAACATGGCCGTAACCTGAACTATGAAGCGAAAGAAGTATTGGCCTTTAGAGATCCCCGGGATGCCGGCTTACCTAAGCCTAACGTTAATTCTTCCTATATTTTTGCCAAGGGAGATGGGTACCTCTGTTATCCAAACAACTATAATTACTTTGTAAACTACTACCGTAATACCTTCCAGCATGGCGGCATTTCTCTGGAAGAAATGATTGTGCCGTTCGCGAGGATGGTGACGAAATAGCTTTTAGCCATTAGTTTTTAGCTTTTAGCAAATGCAGCGGACCACATGTTATGTTGATCTTCGCTGCATTTGCTAAAAGCTAAAAACTAATGGCTAAAAGCTTATTTTTGCTGCATGAACATAAAGATTACTCCAAACAACCTGACCAAGCTGGAAAAGATTTTTGAGGAAGCAAAATATGTGCTGCGCTTTGAAAAAGGTAGTTTCCTTTCCGGTTACTGCATCCTGGAACATAAGAAGGTGGTAGTGATCAATAAATTTCTAAACCTGGAAGGCCGTATCAATACCCTCATTGATATTTTATCCACATTGCCTCTCGATGAAGAGATCCTGACGGCAGAGTCACACAAGCTGTACAAGCAAATCCAGTCCAGCAAGCCGATCCCGGAAGCAGAGACAGATGAGCCGGATACACCGGAATCTCCGGAGTCGCCGGAAGCCGGACAAACAGCAGAATAGGTTAAACAGTCAAACGATTTTGGGATGAAAGTTACATTCTTAGGTACAGGTACGTCGCAGGGAGTTCCAGTTATAGCTTGTGGTTGTGAAGTGTGCGCCTCGCCGGATAAAAAAGATAAGCGTTTAAGAAGCAGTATCCTGGTTACTGCGCCTGCAGGCAATATTGTTGTGGATACTACGCCCGATTTCCGTTACCAGATGCTCCGCGAAAAAGTAGGACACCTGGAAGCGGTACTCATTACACATTCCCATAAAGATCATATTGCCGGCATGGATGATATCCGCGCCTTTAACTACTTTCAGCAAACGGCTATTAATATATACGCCACTGAATTTTCGCAAAGCGTGATCAAACGGGAGTTTGCCTATGCATTTGCGGATTTTAAATATCCCGGTATCCCGGAAATAAACCTGCGTACCATTGGCAGCGAACCTTTTGAGATCAATGGACTCAAGATTACGCCTGTACAGGTGATGCATCATAAAATGCCGGTGATAGGTTTCCGGATTCACGATTTCACTTATATCACAGATGCCAATTACATTGCACCCGAAGAAAAGGAAAAAATCAGGGGCTCAAAAATATTGGTGTTGAACGCCCTGCGCAAAGAAAAACATATCTCACATTTTACACTGGAAGAAGCCATTGCATTAGGCAAAGAGCTGGAAGTACCGAAAGTGTATTTTACGCATATCAGTCACCAGTTAGGGCTACACGAAGAAGTATCTAAAGAGTTGCCTGCAGGTATGGCCCTGGCCTATGATGGCCTCTCCCTGGAAATTTAATTCCGTTCTATTTCTATTAACAAAAACGCCATACGCAAAATGTAGCTTCGCTACAAATGACTGTTAGCCCATGTGGAAATCTTTTGTCCGCGGATACCTGCGTTTTTCGCGCCGGGAGCGGTACGGCATCTTTAGCCTGGTAGCAGGGATGATGTTAACGTGTTATACCCCTGACCTGCTTTTTTATTTTCAACGGCGTATACCCGTAGCCGATAGTAACGACTTAAAGGCGGCTGTTCTGGCCTTCGAAGCTGCTAACAAGCCAGCCGCTACTGCGCAAACACTTTTCTACTTTGATCCCAATACGTTGCCGGAGGCGGGATGGCAGCAGTTGGGCGTGCCGGAGCGCACGGCGCTCACGATTACGAAATATCTTTCTCATGGTGGCCATTTCCGTAAAGCCACAGACCTGACGCGGATTTACAGTTTGCCTCCTGATTTGTGTGCGCAGTTAATACCGTATGTGCGGATAGTGGAGAAGAAGGAGGAAAGGGTTTGGGAAAGACGGGAAAGCAAGGGCAGCTATCCGCGCTACGGGGCCTTCCAGGGGGCATCTTCCTTTCCCGGGAAAAGAGATTCAGCTAGATGGCACGGCAACGATGCGGCTTCGTTTACCCGTTATCGTAAGAAAGGCACTCCTGCTGTTATTGATATTAACACTGCAGATACACTCGCCTGGCAAACATTGCCGGGGATAGGACCGGGGTTTGCGCGCCGGATAGTAGCCTTCCGCGACCGCCTCGGAGGCTTCTATGAGGTAGCCCAGGTGGCCGAATGCTATGGATTGGCAGATACAGTATTTCAAAAAATTCAACCTTTTTTACAGATCGGTAATAGTTCTCTAATAAAACTAGACCTCAACCTCACAGATGAAAAATCTTTGGCGGCTCACCCATATATACGCTACAGATTAGCGCGGTTAATAGTACAGTATCGCAGTGCCCACGCGGGTTTTAAGGCGATAAGTGAGCTCCGCGCGCTGCCGTTGGTGGATGAAATTATTTATCGTAAAATTGAACATTACATTGAAATCACACCTTAAAGCCACACGTTTATGAATTTTGAGCCAACGGAAATGCAACAACAGATTGCACAAATGATCCGGGATTTCGGAAAAACAAATATTCAGCCGCACGTGTTGGAATGGGATGAACACCAGGAATTTCCACTGCATGTATTTAAAAAACTGGGGGAACTGGGGCTCATGGGCGTGCTGGTACCGCAGGAGTACGGTGGCAGTGGGTTGGGATACCTGGAGTATGTAACAGTGGTGAGTGAAATATCCCGTATCTGTGGGGCTATTGGATTAAGTGTGGCGGCGCATAATTCTTTATGTACCGGTCATATCCTCCAATTTGGCAATGAAGCGCAGAAACAGCGTTACCTGCCTAAGCTGGCCAGTGCAGAGTGGATTGGCGCCTGGGGGTTAACAGAACCCAATACAGGCTCTGATGCGATGAATATGAAATGTGTGGCAAAGAAAGATGGCAATGACTGGATTATCAACGGTACCAAGTGTTGGATCACACATGGTAAAAGCTGCGACGTGGCTGTGGTAATAGCCCGTACCGGTGATGTGCGTGATAGTCACGGTATGAGCGCGTTCATTGTAGAAAAAGGAACGCCCGGTTTCAGCGGCGGTAAGAAAGAAAATAAGCTGGGCATGCGTGCTTCTGAAACAGCAGAAATGATATTTGATAATTGTCGCGTTCCGGCAGAAAATATGCTGGGAGCGGAAGGAGATGGCTTTATCCAATCTATGAAAGTATTGGATGGTGGTCGTATTTCTATTGCGGCGTTATCGTTGGGCATTGCTAAAGGTGCTATGGATGCGGCTTTGAAATACTCTAAAGAGCGGCATCAGTTCGATAAGCCTATTGCTAGCTTCCAGGGTATTTCTTTTAAGCTGGCGGATATGGCAACGGAAATACAGGCAGCTGAACTATTAACAATGCAGGCGGCCGATATGAAAAACCGTAGGGTAAAAATGACACAACAGGCTGCCATGGCCAAATACTATGCTTCTGAAGTAGCAGTGAAAGTAGCCAATGATGCCGTGCAGATATTCGGTGGATACGGCTATACGAAGGATTTTCCCGTGGAAAAATTTTATCGTGATGCAAAATTATGCACCATAGGAGAGGGAACTTCAGAAATTCAGAAGATCGTGATTGCCCGCGAAGCACTCAGATAGAATAACGATTTTGCTATTGATTCTGATTAATTTGAAGTAGCGGTATTTTTTTAATTTAATAAAAGATAGATGATGAGCCGTTCATCATTTTTTCAAAATAATTTAATATTACCCCTTTAGTGTTATTGAATATTGCAAAAGGAACGTTAAATTTGGGTTAATTCATCACTCTTTACCGTTTATCAACCTTAACACACAAAATCAGGAAAGATTTGAAACACTTTTACGCAATGAGAAGCACCCTGTAATACGGGTGCTTTTCTATACCGGGTCTGGCTGGTTTATCCCATGTGAAGACGCTTCGTAAAGTAAAAGATATAGACCTGTAATCCCCACGTTATGATTCTTCTATAATTCAGTAGTTCTGCTGAAGCCTGTAATATTTATCCCTATTACTTTTGCCCCTTACATTATTCCAATTGTTATGTTCTCCAAAGTACTTAAATGGGCCTGCAGGGTATTACTTGGCCTGGTGTTAATCTGTGCAATCACCTACGGGGTGTTTTCCTTTCTTTTTCATCGACATCTGGATAAGTCTTACGCAGTAACGGTAAGGGACATTCCAATACCCGGAGATTCGGCCACTATTGCTGCCGGGAAGCATCTTTATGAAATCAGGGGTTGCGGGGAGTGCCATGGTGCGGATTTGCGTGGACGGCTGATCGTTGACGATCCGGGTCTGGGACGTATTGCCGGAACCAATCTTACCTATGGCAAAGGAGGTCTTTCTGCAGATTTTGACAACAAAGCCTGGTTAAGGGCCCTGCGGCACGGTTTAAATGCCGAAAACAAGACTTTATTGCTGATGCCCTCACAAGAGTTCGCCCGGATGGATGACCGCGATATAGCGGCTATAATCGCGTTTTGTAAAGCGCAGCCGGAAGTAGATACACCTAACATCCCTACGAAGATGGGGCCGGTAGGTAAAGTTTTGGCAGTATTGGGCAAAATAGACCTGTTTCCGGCCGAATTAATTGATCATGCCCAGCAGCAGCCGGCTATGGTAGTAAAGGCGCCTACGGCAGATTATGGCAGGTATTTATCAGCATCCTGCACCGGTTGCCACAAGCCAGGGTTAACGGGCGGCGACAATCCCGTTCCGGGTGGCCCTCCGGTGGCCAATATTACCAGTACAGGTCATGTGGGCAAATGGTCGAAAGACGAATTTATTACCGCGTTGCGCACCGGGAATACGCCGGAAGGAAAGCAGTTGCAGGCGAAAGATATGCCCTGGACGATGACCGCCCGGTATACAGACGAGGAATTGATCGCTTTATATCTTTACCTGAAAACACTGTAGAAACAGAAAAGGGCTTTCCCGGTGGTATTAACCATCAGAAAAGCCCTCTTTCCCTGTTATGGGAAGGATTACTTTTTATCTTTGTTGAAGAAGTCGGATACTTTTTCCTTTGCTTCTTCTGCCCAATCTTCTGCCTTATCTTTTACATTATCCAGGAAATCACCTGCCTGATCCATCAGACCGGCCTTTTTTTCTCCGGCTTTCTCTGACATTCCTGCAAACCAGTTATCCACTGTACCTGCAATAAAAGGAGGTAATTTGCCTTTCACATATTCTTTGATCACATCAATGGATTGTGCTGCCTGTTCGGCGGTCAACCCGGCTTTTTCCTGCAATTGCTGAATGAGTTCCTGCATAAATAGAGGTTTTATGATTAGAGATAGTGTAGCCATACCGGTATTCCGGCCATGGTTATGCTACTTTCAGTTTCACAAGGGTAGACTGCTCCAGCTTAGACTGTGCATATTCCCTGGTCAGATGGAACGTAGTTTCATTGGCAGAAGGCAACTCATACATCGCATCGCTCAGTACTACTTCGCAGATGGAGCGTAATCCGCGCGCACCCAGCTTGTATTCCATGGCCTTATCTACGATGTAGTCAATTGCTTCTTCTTCTACCTGCAAATCGATATTTTCCACCTTGAACAGTTTTTTGTACTGCTTCACCAGTGCATTTTTCGGCTCCGTTAAGATGGCTTTCAGGGTGTCTCTATCGAGTGAATTCAGATAGGTCACTACTGGCAAGCGGCCCAGTAATTCAGGAATGAGTCCGAAAGATTTCAGGTCCTGGGAGTTGATGTAACGCAGGATCTGTTTTCTGTTCTCTTCTTCTCTTTCCTTGTTAACGGTAAAGCCGATAGAATGTGTTTGAATTCTTCTGCTGATAATCTTTTCCACACCATCAAATGCGCCGCCGCAGATGAAAAGAATATTTTGTGTGTTCAGTTTGATCAGTTTCTGTTCGGGGTGCTTACGACCACCCTGTGGAGGTACCAGTACTTCTGTACCTTCCAGTAATTTCAGGAGGCCTTGTTGCACACCTTCGCCGCTTACGTCACGGGTAATGGAAGGGTTATCGCTTTTACGGGCAATTTTATCGATCTCATCGATGTAAACGATGCCGCGTTCAGCTGCTTCCACGTCGTAGTTACATACCTGTAACAGGCGGCTGAGGATACTTTCCACGTCTTCACCAACATAACCGGCTTCTGTAAATACGGTGGCATCTACAATAGCAAAGGGTACGTTTAATTGTTTGGCGATGGATTTAGCGAGGAGGGTTTTACCGGTACCGGTTTCTCCCACCATGATGATATTGGATTTTTCAATTTCCACTTCATCTTCACCTATCTGCTGATTGAGCCTTTTATAGTGGTTGTATACCGCTACGGCCAGTATTTTCTTGGCATCATCCTGTCCGATAACGTATTCGTCCAGGAATTTTTTCATGTCCATTGGTTTAGACACTTTTGGCGCGAAGTGCGGCGCCGCTGCCGAAGGAGCTTTCTTGCCAGGAGGAAACAGTTCCTGGTCAATTATTTCCTGCGCATTGGCTACACAGTTTTCACAAATGTGTCCTTCCGCGCCAGCTATCAATATCTGCACTTCTTCTTTAGAGCGGCTGCAAAAGGAACAACGAATTTTTGATTCTTTCATTTCGGAATAGATTATTTTTCTACGAAACTATCTGGCCTGCCGTGATAATGCAGGGTTACAAATTTACATTAAATAGCGTAAAGCATAAAGCCGGAAGCCCAAAGTTAGCATAAGCCTAAAGGCAAAGGGTTTCGTAACAACAGGTATAGAAAAAATGTTATATCATTTCCCTTTTCAGCGGTTAACTGTCAGCAAAAATGATATTGGACGCCGGTTTTATAAAAACTTAAAATTTTAAAAGCTCAAAGCTATTGTAGCGAATGATAGTAGCGACATGTACTAAAAAACCGCTATATCATTCGCTACAATAGCTTTGAGCTTTATGCTTTAAGCTTTATGGCTCTACTGTGGTGTATCCAGATTTTTCTTTGGATTCTTCTGGAGTACGTCATCGATGATGCCGTATTCTTTCGCTTCATCCGCAGTCATCCAGTAGTCACGGTCGGAATCTTTTTCCACTTTTTTCACTGGCTGTCCGCAGTGGCTGGCAATGATTTCGTTCAGTTCCTTTTTCAGTTTCACGAACTCACGGGCAGTGATTTCGATATCTGAAGTTTGGCCTTCTGCACCGCCATGAGGCTGGTGAATCATTACACGGGCATGCTTCAGCGCAGTACGTTTTCCTTTAGCGCCGGCTACCAGCAATACAGCGCCGAAAGAGGCTGCCATACCGGTACAGATAGTAGCGATTTCAGGAGAAACTACCTGCATGGTATCGTAGATACCTAAACCAGCATACACACTACCACCAGGGCTGTTGATGTACATCTGGATATCACGGGTACGATCGGAAGACTCCAGGAACAGTAACTGCGCAGTAATTACGTTTGCTACGTAGTCGTTAACCGGATCTCCGAGGAAAATAATACGATCAGCCATCAACCTGGAGAAAACGTCCATCTGTTGCATATTCAACTGACGCTCTTCAAGGATGTAAGGAGTCAGGCTGTTGAACTGGTTGTGGCTTTTAGCGTAACTATCTACTACCAGGCTGCTGATTCCCCGATGCTGGATGGCATATTTTCTAAATTCATTATTAATGTTCATGATGGTGATGTTTATGAGGTAAATTAACAAAATCTTCTGCTTTGATTTCCTCTTCTTTCACGTTCACCTTTGCTTCAGCCCAGTCAAATAACTTGGCAGTGATCATTTCACGGTAAGTCTGGTCTACAAATTTCTCATCCTGTAACAGGCGATCCAGGTAGCTGTCTAACCATTCTGCTCCATCTGCAGCGGCGCCGCCATAGTAGCCTAATACTTTTTGTTTGGCATTTTCTTTCAGTTCTTCGAAAGAAACTTCCAGTTTATTTTCTTTAACCAGTTTATCGCTGATCAGTGTCCAACGTAATTGGTGGTCGAAACCAGGGAATTCTTTTTCCGCTTCTTCTGCAGATTTAGGTTTTTCACCACCTACCTGCAGCCAGCGTTTGAGGAAATCCTTTGGTAAATCCATTGGCGTTTCGTGTACCAGTACTTCAAACAGGTCGTTGTGAAGGTGGTTACGGCTTTCAGAATCCCAGTATTTACCGATTTCTTCTTTCAGTTTAGCACGGAAAGCTTCTTCTGTAGTGATTTCTTCTCCCGGATAAACTTCTTTGAAGAACTCTTCATTCAGTTCTCTTTTTTCAATCAGACCTACTTTAGTGATGGTCAGTTTGAAATATTTCTGTGCCGCTTCTTTATCAGTTGCTTCAAAGCCCAGATCTTTCAGGATCCAGCCCAAACGTTGCTCATCAAAAGAAGTAGCTAATTGGAATACGATGCTGTCGTCATTCTTTTTACCCTGCAGTTCTGCCTGGATAGCAGGTGAGAAGTATTTAACCAGTAATGCATTTTCTTTTACAATACCGCCTTCTACTACGTTGCCTTTTGCATCTGACTCTTCGAATTTAACGTTAATCACGTTATCTTCAGAAGTAATTGTTTCTGGTTCGGTTGTTTTACCACCTTTCAACTGTAAACGCTGTACTTCGTCGTTTACCATTTCGTCGGTAACAACTACTTTATATTTGGTAAGGGTGGTTTTGTTGTTTTCCAGTGGAGTAATCGCGAAAGTTGGTTTCAGACCTACTTCAAATTCGAAGGCGTAATCAGCAGGCTTGTTGAAATCCAGGTCTTTTGCCTGTTTTTCCAGAGATAATGGCTGGCCAAAGATTTCCAGCTTCTCTGTCTGTACATAACCCATCAACTCTCTTTCAACAGTTTTCAGGATTTCGTCACCAAAGATAGCCTGACCGTGCATTTTCTTTACCATACCGGCAGGGACCATTCCTTTACGGAAGCCTGGTATGTTTGCATTCTTGCTGAATTGCTTTACTGCTTTGTCAAAATTAGGAAGGTAGTCTTCCTGGCTCACTTTCACAGTGATCTTATCGTTCAATAAACCAATGTTTTCTCTCGTAACGGTTGCCATAATTGAATTGTATAAAAGTGTTCTTTAAGAGCAATAATGATTCCTTGTTTATTTTTCTGTCATGAAGTCACAAGGGCAGTAGGAATGGCAGAGAACTCTTTTTTGAATAAAATCAGGTGAAACTGTGTCTGAACAGGACTACAGTGATAATGAAAGTGAGGGAGAGCATAGTATTATCACCTTGCCATATTGACGCATTGCCACACAACATTATATGTACGGCGGGAAGGAACGCATGCTGTGAAGCAACAGATCCAATCGCCAGCCTGTTTACCGGCTTTTTCCTCATCCGTGCGTTTTCGTACCTATTTCCTAATCTAACCTTTTTTAAACATAAACAACTAGTTTCCAGTTAGTTGTAAATATCGGTCAACTTTATGATCGCGCGAAGATAGCTAAATTTATTCTGTTTTTGGGGAATTCTGGACCAAAGGCATCCGGCTCCGGGGTTTTACAAAAAAGGCAGGCCCCTTCCTTAAAAGAGGCCTGCCCAGACATTATTTTCAGCATTTACTTCCGGCGATGCGTTGCCTTGACATCACACCCGCAGGCAGCTTGCCAATCCGCCAGTTTCGTATATAGGCGCCCGTTCCAGATCCATTGCCCGGACCCGGGAATAAAATACCGGTTGTCGTCGATGATGTTATCATGACCACTGCTGCTGTATTTGTGAATAAACACATCGATGCTGTCCCGGGCGTAAATTCGATTACCCCGGATTGTGTTCCGGATACAGTTTTCGGTGAGCCGGATTTCGCCTTCCGTTTCGCCGTTATGGCCCTTTGTCCGGTTGTTGTACCGCAGGGTGTTATTCACAATCGTATTGCCTTCGGCCCGGCCGTTGTTGTACCCTACATAGCCGCCCATATCTATCCCGGCCAGCCAGCAATGGTATACCAGGTTATCCCGCACAATGCAATTCATACTGGGAAATTGCTGGTTTTCGCTGGCCAGGCTGATCCCGCGATCACTGTCGTAGATCTTGTTTCTTTCAATTGTAATACTTCTTGCCCCATCTACATAAATACCAATGGCACCGTGCATATCACCGGAAGGACGAATAGGTCCGATAGACGCATCTACATTATACAACACGTTATCGCTGATTACCCCGTTACGGGCAAAGTTCACGGTTGAATCCGGGTTGGCCCAATAGCCACCGGCAGCATCAATGCCAATGTTTTCGCAATTGTAGATTTTATTGTGGGTAACGAAAAACGTATCTACGTAACCGTTAATAGTCAGGTTTTCACTGTAGCCGGTTTTGCAATCGTGTATGGTATTGCCGGTAATGGTCAGCTGTGTAATGGGAGCAGGGCTGTTGCCCAGCACGGAAATGGCGTGGGCGCTGCGACCTTTTTCCGGCGCTACTTCATGCGCAATATCATGTATTTCATTGTTCTTCACGATGATTTGGGTGCCGGCACCTTTTACCACAATCCCATCCGGGAAGCCACTGGTGGAATTACTTTTGAAATTACTTACTTCAAAACCATCCATAATTATCCAGCTTACATTGTTGATGGTGACCAGTCCTTCAAAGCCATTAACGGTGAGGGTGCTGCCATTGATCACCGGTTTTTCTCCTGCATAGGCTTTGAGCGTAATGTATTTCCCCTGGCTGCCGGAGCGGGGAAACACCACTTTCTCTGCATAGTTGCCGCCGCGTACCAGTACTATATCCCCCGGCATAGCCTTACTTAAAGCATGACTAATTGTTTGAAGGGGAGATTGTTTGCTGCCGGTGTTTTGATCATTTCCATTGTTGGCTACGTAGTAAGTAGCTGGTGGTTCGCTGTAGGCAAGCGCAGGAGCGGCCAGTAACAGGGCCGTCCAGAAAGATTTAAATAGTTGCATGGTATGAGTCCGTTCGTAATTATCTATAAATACAAACCTGACAGGCACTTCCACCTGCCAGGTTTGTCAGGATCAGCGGGAAATTATTTTCCGGATCCGGTAGTTCATGGCGTCCATCACGTAAACAACACCTTTGTCGTCTACGGTCAGTCCAACTGGTACATTAAAGAGCGACAAACTGGCGAGACCATCTGCATATCCTTTTGAGGAGCTGCCAGCATAGGTGGTCACATTCCAGGTGTTAGCTTCAATGAAACGAATACATTGATTGGTGTTATTGTCGCCACCACCATAGGAAGCGCCGCCATTACCGCCGATATAGAGGTTATCGTTTTTATCAATTGCAATACCCCATGGGTGATCAAATTTGGCGGCGGTACCTTGTCCATCTACCAAACCTGTTTGCCACATGGCACCGGCAATAACGGTCATTTGTTTGGAGGCTGCGTCTACCCGGCCAATAAAGGAACGGCTGTTATCTACCCCATAAAAATTCCCTTTGCTGTCTATTTCAATAGCGCTGAGGTTCTGGAAACCGCTGGCTACTTCGGTGAGGTTACCATTTATAGGATCCACTTCCAGGATTTTGCCAGGACCAAATTGTGCGACATAAACTTTTCCATTGCGTTTATCAATCGCCACATCGGTGATATCGCCTACCCAGGCAACGAGAGACACCATACCATCTGCAGAAATTTTGCGTAATGCGCCATTCCAGGTATCGGCAACGTAGATGTTGTTGTCTTTATCGATCTCAATACCATAAGGGTGATTAAACGTGGCTTCCGCTACAGGTCCGTTCCAATAGCCGCCGCTAGTGTTACTACCTGCTACAGTAGTCACTTTGCCATCGGGAGTTATTTTGCGGATATTGTTATTGCCTCCATCTGTGATATACAGGTTACCGGCGGCATCATGCGTCATTCCCTGTCCATACTGGAAGTTGAACCTGGCTGTTGCACTGTCGCCGTCTTTGTAACCGGCAATTCCAGAGCCGGTCATGGTGCTTACATATTGCGCCGGAAGGTAGTTGAAGTCCTGCGTGCTGGTAGCAGAAGTACCGTTAACGCTAATAGTAATTTTACCGGAGCCGGCGCCTTCCGGCACCAGGAATATCAGCCGGTTGGCTACTGTGCCGGTTACCACGGCTCTAACTCCGTTCACCAATACGGTTACACCGGTGGTGTCGTTATTGAAGTTATCTCCATATACCAGTATTTCAGCACCTGTACCACCTTTCATTGGCGAAAATTTTTCGATGATAATAGGGCTGCCGTTATTGTGTCCCTGTACTTTATCTTTTTTGCAGCTGGCAAAAAGGAATGGTAATGCGAGTAACAGCCACAAACGATATTTTATGATAGCGTTCATATGAATTTCTTTTAGGAATGAATAATACTATTACCAGCCTGGATTTTGCACCAGCAGGGTATCACGTACAATTTCGGATTGTGAAATAGGGAAGAGGTACATCTTTTTATCGAAGTAGCGTGTTTGTAACAGCGTACGTTGATAAAAGCCGGTATATCCAAAGCCCTGATCATTATCATCCGCCTCGAAGTTCATTCCGTATACTTTCTTAAAATTATCATTGTTCATGTCTTTCCGGCGGGCGCGGGTCCACCAGTTGTCTCCACGTTCGAAGGCCATTTCAATCATGCGTTCCCGGAGTATATGTTTGCGCATTTCGGCCTGGTTACCTATTGCTGCTGGGTACACCTGTTCTATAGGAGGTACGCCGGAACGTGCACGGATCATGTTCAGGTAGATCACGATGTCGGCAGCATCCTTATTGGATTCATTCAGGGCTTCCACGTAGTCAAGCAAAATGCCTGCATAGCGTGTGATGATGAAAGGCCGGTAGGGGCTACTCCATGCATAGGAGTTGCCCGCAGGGCTCACGCCTTTGGCGATGAGATAGCCGGGAAAAGCATATCCCAGTACTCTGCGTCCTGAAGCACCGCGGTAGTAGAACTCAATTCTTCCCTGCCCGTTTTTGTTACCGTCAGAAGAGTAGCGATTGCGGTCATCTGCGGTAGGCGCGGCAATTACCGGCCTTTTGTTGTAGCAGATGCTGGCATAAAAGCGAGGTTCGCGATTGGCATACATGTTCCAGTCGCCGGTTGCATGGCCCCAGCTTTTTTCACCGGGAGCGTTGGCAAAGCCGGTTTCCTGGTAGTTGGAGGTAGGGTCGGTAATCCATTTACCATCCTTTGTATAGTAGGCATCCACTGCATTTTGTGTGGCGGCAAATAATTGGAATCCGCCTGGTAATGCGGTGCAGTCGTGATCCCAGTAGTTGGTATTCCAGTTGGCGCAGGAGAAAATAATTTCATTATTCCATGGTGTCAGGAAAGTGCCGGTGTAAGATTTAAAGGGATCAAATTGTTCGCCGTCATCTTCATTGGTATACAATTTATAAACACCGAGATCAATAACTGCTTTGGCAGCAGCAGCAGCAGTAGCCCATTTGGATGCCTGAACGTCTGTAGGGGCCAGTTGTCTGCCGTCTTTGTTTTTGAAACCGGCAAAGTCCGGGTTACCATTCCATAATGGGCTCGCTGCCAATAATGCTGCTTCTGCTTTAATAGATAAACAGGCACCTTTGGTAGGCTTACCATACCAGGAAGAAGACCAGGTAAGCGGTAGAACTGCTGCCGCATCATCCATGAGTTGATTCACATAGTTGAGACAGGTATCAAACGGGGCGCGGGAATATTTGTTAAAATCCTCATTCAGGCCCAAGGTCCCATCCAGTTTAATAAAAGGACCGTAGCGTTTCAACAGGTTCCAGTAGTAGTATCCACGAAGGAATTTTACTTCCGCTTTGTATTGTCTTTTCAGGTCATCGCTGAGTTCCTGTGATGGAACTTTATCGATATTGTTTTCAAATACAAAGGTAGAGCGGATGTTGGTGTAACAGGTTCCCCAGATATCCCACGCAGTGGTAGAAGGGCTCCAGTTGCCATCATTTATTTTACGTGCGGCGGTTCCGGGTATGGTGATGTAGCTTTCTTCAGTGGTACCCAGTTGCCAGGCGCCATCGTTTTCTCCGAATATAATGTTGCCATATATGCCATAGAGATAGGATTCCGCCTGCTTCCTGGTTTTCCATACCAGGTCTTCTGATAAAAGACTATCCGGCTGCTTGTCCAGGTAATGGCAGGAAAGAAACGCGCTGAAAAGTGGTAATATCAATAATAGCTTGCAAATATTTTTCTTCATGATACTGCTGTTTTAGACGCAAAGCCGGTTAGAAATTTGTTTTGATCCCGAAGTTGATAGAGCGTAACGGCGGATAGCCGGTACCGTTAGCCTGGTTGAGTTCCGGATCCCACATTTTGAATTTGGAGAAAGTAAGGAGGTTCTGACCGGCAGTATATACATATAAAGTCTGGAGGCCCAGTCGTTTTAGTGTTTCCGGACGGAAACTGTAGCCAAACTGTACATTTTTCAGGCGCACATAGTCTGCATGGCGCAGCCACCAGGTGCTGTACTGGTAGTTGTTATCGCCGGGAGAGGCAATGCTGAGTCGTGGGTAAATAACATCCTGGCGTGGATTGTCTACCGTCCATCTGTTGGTGACTTCTGTATAGAGATTGGCAGAGGTAAGTCCTCCCATGAATGGAACGATGCCCCTTGCTCTATTATCTAATGCGCCTGTGCTACCAATCAGCATGATATCTACCTGGGCAGCTCCCTGGAAGAAACCTTCGAGGTGGAAACCGTGGAAATCCAGTGCCAGTCCCGCGCCATACATAATTTTAGGAGAGCTGGTGTTACCAATGGGAACCATATCATTTGCATCGATAACGTTATCGCCGTTGATGTCTTTATATTTGATATCACCCGGACGTACAGCGCCAAATTTTTGCGTGGCATGTTTGCTGATATCTCCATCGTCTGTAAATAATCCTTCTGCTATCAATCCTCTTAACTGACCGTATTGCTGACCCACGTTGGAAAGCCATGGGTACAATGGTACGGGCTCATCATTATTGATGATTTTATTGGTGGCATAGGTAAATGTACCATATACGTTGACCTTCAATGCGCCTATCTTATCTGTGTAATCCAGTGATCCATCTATACCCTTGTTATCCATAATACCCAGGTTAGCATAGACGGGCGCAGTATTACCCAGGAATCCAGGGAGAGAAGCGCGGCTGATCAATATTTTTTCTCTCCGCTCTTTGAATACATCTACTGTCAGGTTTAATTTGCTGAACAGTTCCAGGTCTATCCCGAGATTGCGTTTGGTAGCAACTTCCCAGGAGAGGCCCTGTACGCCTATTTTATTTTGGTAAATACCTCCATAGAAGGAAGGAGTATAGCCGAAGGAAATTCCGCCGCCGCCGGCATAAGAAGTGATATACGGGAACCTGTCACCATAACCAATTCTATCATTTCCTACTTTACCCCAGGAGCCTCTGATTTTCAACATGCTGATGGCCTGCTTTAAATTGGCAAAGAAATCTTCCTGGCTAATCACCCAGCCGGCAGATACAGATGGGAACACGCCGAAACGACGGCCTTGTTCGAAGTTTTCAGACCCGGTGGCGCCCATATTTACTTCCGCCAGGTATTTGTCTTTGTAACCATAAGTGGCTCTTGCTGCAAGGCCCTGGTTACGGTAAGGAATACCGCCAATGGCATTCGAGGCAGATCCATCTGTTTTTTCGCGCATATTGTACAGCAATAAGCCGCCTACGCGATGTTTACCATCAAACAGGTGATCATAAGAGATGTTGGTTTCCAGGTACATGGTGCGTTGTACATCAGAGGTACCGGAGCTGAAGCCCATGAAATTATCGCCATAGTTGGTTTGTATGTATACCAGGTTGCCCTGGGCATCACGGCGGTAAGCCTGCCAGGTATCGATGTTTTTGGTTCTGCGCAGGTCTGTTTCACTATACGAATCAAAGGAGAAACGGGCAGTGGCAGAGAGTCCTTCTGTGATACCATCCAGTTTTTGATTCAATGAAAAAACAGATTGCATGGTGGGCTTAAATTCACGGGAGTAGCCACTGTTTTGTAAGGCATTCACCGGGTTCACGCCCTGGTTGGTAATCGGGCCAGCCCATTTGCCATCAGGATACCTGATAGGAAACAGGGTAGGAGGCTGCATCATAGCATTGTACCATACGTCCTGCGCAGAAATACCCGGATAGTTGGCATTCACCAGCATCGCACCCAGGCTGAGACCCAGTGTGGTGGTTTTGGTGAGGCTCATGTCTATATTGGAGCGGAAGTCGAAGCGATTATAACCTACATTTGAATTGTAAGGATTATCGGGATTCATGCGATAGTTCCCCTTCTGGTTGAAGTAAGAACCTGAAACATAGTAACGGGCAAAAGCTCCACCACCATTTGCACTCAGGTTTACATTGGCGCCGGGAGGAGACCAGTCTTTGTACATTGCATCTACCCAGTTGATATCCGGGTACAGGTAAGGATCTACATGACTCCTTGTTTTTTCTATCTGGTCAGCGCTGAACTGTTCTTTGCCGAGGGCTTCGTTGTATAATGTCATCCAGGTGGCGCCATCTACAAACTTAGGCGTTTGCGTGAGGCCATTGATACCGGTTTCAACTTTTGCAGCGATACGCGGTTTACCGGCCACACCTCTTTTGGTAGTGATCAGTACTACGCCGTTGGCGCCTCTGGCACCATATACTGCTGTAGCAGAAGCGTCTTTCAGGAAAGAAACGCTTTCAATATCTTCCGGATCAATGTTGCTCCAGGAAGAAGCCTGGTCATCGCGTTGCACGCCGTCCACCAATACCATCGGGCTTGGATTACCTGTGAACGTACTTACACCACGGATGTTGAAGGTGTTAGGCTCATCGTAGCCAGGTTCTCCTCTCGACTGCTGCATGAGCACACCAGCAACGCGGCCACCCAGTGAGTTGGCGAGGGAGCGGCTGGGAGTTTTCAGTTGATCTACTTTAACGGTGGTTACCGCGCCGGTTACACTGATTTTCTTTTGTGTACCATAACCTACTACAATCAATTCATTCATTTTGGATACGCTGAAGTCCATGGTAATTTTCAGCGCTTGTTTCCCTTTCACGGCTACATCTTCAGGTATCATCCCCATCATGGTGAAATGCAGGGTATCACCGGTTTTGGCCGGGATGGTAAAAGTGCCCAGTTCATCAGACTGGGTGTTTTTACCGGTAGATTTATTTACGATGGTAACGCCAATCAATGCCTGGCCTTTTGTATCCCATATCTGGCCTTTCACAGGCACAGGTTGTTCCTGGTCCACCATGGGAACAACCACTACTTTTTTCTCAGGTGCCGGTTGTTTCGCGATATAGATTTGATTGCCTTCTGCATCAAAGCCCAACCCCAACGGCCGCAGCAGATCTCCGAGTACTTCCCGGAGCACTTTGTTATCGGCCTTTACAGATACTACTGATTCTTTGATCAGCGGGGTGCCTGCGTAATAAAATTTGACATTCATCCTGCCTGCGATCGTAGTGAGGGCATCAGGCAGTTTTACGTGGGAGAGGTGCAAGGTCATGCGGGCATCCAGCTCATGCTGTCCGTAACCTTTTGCACAATACGCTACCATAACGGTGGATAACAGGCATCCTAATACCAGCGTGGATATCCTCATAAACCTGATGAATAAAGAAAGTTGAAAGTGTAGTCCTCTTTTCATAGATTTGATAGTGAAAAATGATTAAGAAAATCCTGTTACTGCATCAAGGTTCCTACGCCCTGCAGTAATCGGATAAACAGACTTGACATTTTTTTCCCAGGGGCTGATAATTCCTCTTTCAGCCCCTTTAATTTTGGTTGACCTATCCTGGCATAACATGGTTTTTGTTGATGAACGAATTCCCGGTAAGCCTCACTGTTAGCTATTCCGAATAATTGACTCCTTTGTTCCTACACTATTTTCCTGCTTTCTTTAACGTGTATTTGTTCCCTGTTTTAGTGTATGTAAGTGACAGAATTTTCGTGATTTTTTTAATGGCTTCCTCAGGTGGTGTGTCAGCGAGGTCGGCGAAGATGGTCATCTTTTCTATCTCCGCCGGCATCTCCAGTGTGATATCATATTTGTGTGACAGTTGCAGGGCTACCACCGACATAGGTACATCGCGGAAAATGAGCTTTCCTTCTTTCCACGCCATATCGTCGGCTGCCGTTACTAATTCTTTTTTGAAGCTGTGTGCCTGTTTGTTGTAGGTAAGCTGCTCGTTGGCCTGTAATAAGGCAAAGGAAGCGGTGTCTTGTTCAGCAGATATCTTCACCGTTCCCGTTAGTACCGTTAGCGTAAACAGGTTGTAATCTGCATAGGCATTTACATTAAAACTGGTTCCCAGTACGTGGGTGGTCATGCCGGCAGCATTTACGGCAAAGGGATGCGTGCTGTTAGGCTTCACTTCAAAATAAGCTTCTCCTTCCAGGCTTACCTGGCGCGGACCGCGTTTGAATACTTTGGGATATACCAGTTTAGAGTCCGCATTTAGCCAAACAATGGATCCGTCGGATAAGGCTACCTGGGCCTTTTCGCCTTTGCCGGTTACCTTTTCAGTAAGCTGCTCTGGGTCCAGTACATTCATTAGTGCAGTCCATTTTAACGAAGCACCGTAACCCAGTAAAGCAGCTATACTGGCGGCAGCAGCCAGCCTGATAAATAATAGCCGCCTGTTGCCGCCAGGGACAGAAACCGGTTCCGGTATACTTATTTGCGCCAGGATAGTGCTTTTCATCTCTTGTTCCAGCTGTGCTTTATCTTTGGCACTAAAGGAGTCCAGTACGTTGGCTTCTTTCTCAAAATATTGGTAGTACTCCCAAAGAAAACTGGTTTCTTCAGGGGTAGTTTTTCCGGCTAAATACTTTTTGGCGAGCGCTGAAAACGCAGATTTTTTGTCCTGGTCCATAATAGGAAATACCCCTTTACGGTATATGTACCGAAAACAGGTAAATCTCCCACGCGGAACAAAAATTTATTTTAATTTTTTTTTAGACAAGTAATGTAAAGAGGTGGGTAAGACGGGTACGAAGATGCTGTACCGCTTTCCCCAGTTGGTTTTGAACTGTTTTTTGGGAGATGTTCAGGTGGATGGCAATATCCCGGGTATTCATTTTTTCCTCATAGTACAGGTGAAAAATTTCCCGGCGTTTTTCGGGCATGGTGTTAATCCAGGCATGTATGACCTGCTGGGTTTCTTTTGCGGCTAATGCATTGTCGGCAGCATAGGGAGAGGTGGCAATTTTCTCGAATAATTCCATGAAAGCAGGACCGGTGGCTTGTTTGGCTACCAGTTTATATACCTGGTAGTGAACCGCCATATGAAGATAGCCACTGACATTGTCGATATTTAATTCATTTTTCCGGCGCCAAAGGTCAGCAAAGATGTCTTGTAATAAATCCCGGCATTGTTCCCTGTTGCGTAAACGCTTGTAAGCCGCATTGTACATAGATTCCCAATAACGGTGGTATAGCTCCTCAAAAGCGGAGACATCATCGTTCCTGATCAATAACAGCAATTCCAGGTCACTCAGCATGATAAAATGATAACATCGAAATTATTCGGCACTCGCTAATCTAAGATGTGGTTGGTTCCGAAATATAAGAAGGAATATAAGATTTTCAAAATGAACCGGTAAATAGTGTTTACCGGTTGGGAAGAAGAAAGAAATCCATTCGGATTTATAAATAGCTGAAAATCAAAAAGTGCGGATGAAGGGACTCGAACCCCCATGCCTCGCGGCACCAGATCCTAAGTCTGGCATGTCTACCAATTTCATCACATCCGCAAAAAAAGTAAGATCTTTCCCTTGTGAACCGGATTTTGCCGGAGGCTAAAATAGCTCTTTATTTAGCTCAAAAAGGATTGCAAAGGTATCGTTTTTTGCGAATTAACAAAATCATTTATAAGAGAACTTCTGCCCCGATTTTAAAAATAATTAGAATTAGCTGCTTAAATTGGAGATCAATTATTCTATAAGTCTATCTGATGCTATGGCTAAAACCTTTTTTGAAGAACTAAACAGTGCAGGCGCTACCGGTGTAGCCTACAAAAATATCAACCTTAAAAAGGCCGCCCTGGCCTATTTTGCGAATTCTGGCAATGCCACTATTGCAGATCTGTGTAAAGAACTGAACCTGAGTACACCCAAAGTCACGAACCTGGTGAACGACCTGATCACCGATGGCCTGGTGATGGACTACGGTAAAATCGAGTCTACCGGCGGCCGTAAGCCCAACTTATATGGGCTGGTACCGGATTCTGCTTTTTTTATCGGGGTAGATGTAAAACAGGACCATCTCAACCTGGGCCTGTCTGATCTGCATAAAAACCTGGTGACTACCGTAGAAGGCCTGCCCTATGAACTGGATAACACAGAAACTTCCCTGGAGCAGTTATGCCAGTTGATCAACAATTTTATTAACGGGCTTTCTGTACCGAAGGAAAAAATTCTCGGGATAGGTATCAATATCGCCGGGCGTATCAACTACGCTACCGGCTACAACTACAGCCTGTTTTACTTTGATGATAAACCCCTCAGCGAGGTGATTGCTACCAAGGTAGGTATCAGGGTATTCCTGGAGAACGACTCCCGGGCCATGGCCTACGGGGAGTTTTGTTCCGACCTGGTAAATGGAGAACGTAATGTATTATTCCTCAACCTCGACTACGGCATTGGGATGGGCGTGTTGATAAACGGAGAGCTGTACTACGGGAAGTCCGGCTACAGCGGGGAAGTGGGCCATATCCCGATGTTTGATAATGAAATTATTTGCCACTGCGGGAAAAAAGGATGCCTCGAAACAGCGGCTTCCGGATGGGCCCTGGTAAACATGTTCCGCGAGAAGCTGGCTGCGGGTTCCTCTTCCATGCTGTCACGTACACATCAGTCGCCCGATGATATTCACCTGCACGATATTATTGAAGCCGCTAACAATGATGATATGCTGGCCATTGAACTGATTGCCAGGGTGGGAGAAAACCTGGGCAGGGGCGTGGCTTTGCTGATGAATATCTTCAACCCCGAACTGGTGATCCTGGGCGGAGCGCTGGCGGCTACACAGGATCATATCCGCCTGCCTATAAAGAGCGCCATGAAGAAGTATTCCCTGAGCCTGGTGAGCAACGACTCCAAATTGAAAATGTCCAGTCTGGGTGAGCGCGCCGGTATTATCGGTGCCTGCCTGCTGGTTAGAAATAAAGTATTGATAAGTTAATTTGAGGAAGGTGTGTTTTCAGTAACTTTATATACTACCTGAATTCCATTTTCTTATCCAAAAAAGATTTGTTATGTCGAACACACTAACGTCCTACCTCATTTTTAACAACAACTGCCGCGAAGCCATGAACTTTTATCATGGGGTGCTGGGCGGCGACCTCAAAGTAATGACTATGGCGGATTCTCCAATGAAAGACCAGGTGCCTCCCGGAGCAGAGAATTTAGTGATGCATGCTTTTTTACAAGCCGACGGATTTGCCATTATGGCGTCTGATGGGATGGTAGGAGCGCCTCCGGTAAATGGTGATTCCGTACAACTGGCGCTGGGTGTAAATTCTACTGAAGATGCAGATAGCATCTTTGGTAAGCTGGCTGCCGGTGGCTCTATTCAAATGCCTATCCAGGAAACGTTCTGGGCGCATCGTTACGGGCAACTGACTGATAAATTCGGCATCCACTGGATGGTGAGCTATAATAAGCCAATGCCGATGTAGCAGATAGCTTTTAGCTTTTAGTAAAATGCAGCGAAGATGATCATATGTTGGTCTTCGCTGCATTTTACTAAAAGCTAATGACTAAAAGCTGTTGCTATTTTTTCTTCCTGAAAAAAGAAAATATTCCTCCTCCTCTCAGTTGATTTTTTTTCTCCGCTGCCGGTTGATATCCGGGATCATTTAACACAATCAGGTCTATTAATTTTTTGCAGGATGCGGTATCGCCTTTTCCTTCAAAAGCCAATGCCATGGTATATCGTATGGAGGATGCCTCTGTGTCCCAGGCCCAGTTATTGGCCGCGTAAATGTTCACGCATTGCATAGCGTAGCTGATACATTCGTCGTACTCTTTTTCTCCCAGCCAGGCTTCTGCCATAAAAGCGTATACTCCAAACCGGTAGTTCGGGGAATTGTCGTTGGTATCACCGGTGGCCATGATATCGAGTGTCCGTTGCATATCCGCCAGGGCAGCTTTGTAGCGGCCCAGCTTCAGTGCTGCTTTACCTCTGAAGTAGTAGATTTTCATTTGTGAGATAACCGGTAATTGCGATATGCCACCAATGGAAATACGGTTGTTTATAGCGCCAATACAATGTTCATACTGGGCATTATCAAAGTAGAGATACATCAGGTTGAAATAGGCATCGCTGTCGTCCGGCTTCTCTACCAGGTGCGTTTCCAGCGCCAGTATACGTTCATACAGGTCATCTGCGCTATTGGTCCTGATAAAGGCGCGCCCGGTTTTTATACGGTCAATATTATACGTAATGGTCTGGCGATCGTATTCTTCCAGGTCTTCCATGTCGCGGGCAATCCAACTGTTGTATTCCGACAGTATTTTTTCATAGAGATCCAGTGCTTCCGCATGGCGTTCCAGGGAACACAGGTCATCGATCATGCGTTCGTGAATAGACACATAATACGTAAGCGGCAGGGCGTCTGTAAAGTTCTCCAGGATGGTTTGACGGTCGTCTATGGCTTCTGCCAGTTTGCCCATGCTGTGATACGCGTCTGCCCTGGATTCCAGCTGCTCCCAGAAAGGCGACATGTTATAGCCGACGGTATGTACATGGGCTGCTTCTACATAAATTCCTCCTTCATATAGTGCAATGCCGTAGTTGTTACAACACATGGCAAAATGATGTGGATGTCCGGCGTAAGAAGTGCCTTTATTTTCATACCAGTAAGCATGATAAATATCGAAGGCCTGTTTATAAAGAAACCGCTTTAATGGCAACGCTAATTGTTTAACGAGGTTGTCTTTTTCAAGTTGAATAATTTCGCTGAAAATAACACCGGCAGCGTACCAGTCGTACGGCACCGGATGCGTGATCTCCGGCCACTTCTCGGGGAATTGACCATTTACTTTATAGCTGGTGTAATACCATCTTACCATGCTGAATGGATAAGGATGGATGGCCATTGATTTTTCATACCAGGGGAGTGCTTCCTGGTAGCTACCAATGTTAAAGAACGCATTGGCGGTATAGTGATAGAAGTAAGCTTCTTCCGGATATTGGGCAATATATCTTTTACCGGCAGAAATCTGTTCCAGTGTGCCTTCATCATGATCATCCCCGTAGAACTGTTGCCAGAATTCGGTGGTGCCTTTGCAGAATTCCCTTGCCAATGCGGCATGGCGTACGCCATCTGCCAGCAGTTGCTGCACGTGCTTCAGCAGGCGTAACATATCTTCCCGGCTGTTTTCTCCTGAGCTGACCATGACCTGGAGCATGGCGGCGGCAAAGTCGTAGTCGGCCATATCCAGTGCAAACCAGGTGGTTGATAGCAACCGGTTGTTATACACCGTGCATTCAAAGGCCTGTTTATAATATTCCAGTGCGGCGGGCCGGTTATCGGTATGATAATACACATCCCCAATGCGGGTATAGCACTGGAACCTGGCTACGTTGAGCTGTGGCAGGTCGTCTGCGTACAATGATTCATACACCTGCAGGTTCCGGCGCATGTCAGCCAGCGCTTTTTCTGTTTCATTTTTCAGTACCCATACCTGGAACCGGTATAATAATGCTTTGGTAGTCAATTCTTCATCGCCTATGGCAATCAGGATGTCGCAGTCCCGGATGGCTTCGTCTCCCTTATCGGTCATTACGTTGGCGCCCATGTAGGCACGGTGTACCCTGGCTTGTTGATGATTAGGGTCAAGGGTCAGCACCTGGCTGAAGGCCTCGTAGGCGGCTTCGTACATGGCGGTGACCAGGTCGTTGTTGTCGGTGGCTTTGGCGTTTTCCAGCTGGGACAAGCCCAGTAACTGCCAGCCCCGGACTTCGCCGGGATGGTCCTGTAAATATATTTCCAGCTTTGTTATTGCTTCAGTATATGCCTGCTCATTGTACAGCCTTTCCAGTTCGTCTAAATGCATACGCGCTTAATTAGGACGTGTAATTTATTAATAAAGGGCCACGATGATAAATAAATTCTGAATAGTTCCGTCCGAAGATTTATATTTAAAGACCATTTTTTATCAGCCAGAAACATTCAAATCCTTTGCCATGAAAGCAATAACTGTATTGTTATTACTCCTGTGCAACACCATTGCGTATGCGCAGGAATGCGATTGCAGGAAGAAATTTGACAGCGTACAGGTCTATCTCAGAAAAAATTATGTAGGATTTATTGACAAAGTCACCCCGGCTTCCCAGCAGGCGTATCTCACTATGGTAGGTAAACTGCAGTTACAGGCAGCTACTATCAAAGGCGCTACCCATTGCCTGTTGCTGGTGAACCGGTATCTGCGTTTTTTTAAAGATCAGCACCTGGCGCTCCACATCGGTTATACACCGGTAAAAGAGAAAATTACCCTTCCGCCACCCCAGCTCAGTCAGTTGCAGCAACAGCCCATCACAGCAGTGGCAGGGATTTACCAGGCCGATAGCTTGTATAAAATTGCCCTGGTGAAAAACGCACGTGGCCTGCGCAGCTATGCTGCGGTAGTCCTGGAATCTGCAGTGCCAGACTGGCAACCCGGTGATGTAATTTTTGAACTCGCCGCCAGCGGAGGAGATAAGTTTGACGTCATCAGCTACCAGCATCACCGTGTGGATTTTGATACAGTAACGATTAACAAACAGCGGGATGGCCTGTCGGTTATGGGCTGGCAACGGGCTGGTACCCATCGTCCGGCGCCGTTGCAGGAAGCACCGGCTTTTGAAGATGTACCTGCCGCTGCTTTCTTTTTCAGGCAGATGAACGACAGCACGGGCTATCTGCGCATCAGTAGTTTCGACGCGGCAGAATACTACCTGGCCGATTCCGTGCTCAATGCCAACGATGAATATCTCCGGAAAAATACGAACCTGGTTATAGATGTACGGGGCAGCGGCCCGGGGGCAGATAAACTCACCGAGCGTCTCCGCCCGTTACTGTATACGCAACCTGTACGGATCATAGGAGCCGATTTTTATGCTACTCCCGATAATATCAAGTCGTGGAGCCACCTGCTGGACGAGCAGGCCGGCAAATTGCCGGAGGAATATGTGGAGCAACTCAGAAACCTGATCCACCAGGGCGATGGCCTGCAAGGTCGCTTAGTCAGCATGGGCCCCGATGAAAACATGATCCTCCCTTCTCCCTTACCTGTTCCGGCCAAAATTGGAATCATCATTAACGGCCGTAACAGCAGTACAACAGAGCAATTTTTACTCGAAGCCACACAAAGCAAGAAGGTAAAAGTATTTGGAATGCCATCTATGGGAGCGCTCGATTATGCCAATGTGAATGTGGTAAAGTTCACCGGGCCGGATTTTTCGATTGATTATCCCGTAACCCGGTCACGCAGAGTGCCCGCCGGACAAGGCATTGATAACAAAGGGATACAGCCGGAAGTAAAGCTGGATTTCTATCATCCCGGGTGGATGGCATCCGTTGTGAAAAGTTTATAATGCTGTAGTCATTAAGGATCGATTAACACTTGACGGCACAATATTATTCACCTTTATAGCAACAAAGCATATGCTCAATGCATATATGAGGGTTTAAAAATAGTAACAATGGTAGAAAAGCTGCCTCACAATTCTTTGTGAGGCTTTTCTTTAAAAATGCTTTTGTTGGAGAATATTAGTGAGTATATGTGTTAACTCATGCAGACTATTAGGCTTCGTCAGAAAATAAGCTGCGCCCAGCTCCCGGGTTTCTTTCTTATCGGATTCGTGCGAAGAAGTAGTATAGATGATAACGGGAATGTGTTTTAAATGATCCAGTTGCTGTATTTCAGCGAGGAATTGTTTCCCATCCACTCTGGGCATGTTCAGGTCCAGGAATATCAGGTCAGGAATAGGGTGATTGTTTAATTTAATTAATGCATCTTCCCCATTTGTAGCTTCCTGGTAAATAATATCCGGTGCCAGCTCTTTTAATACTTCACCAAATATCATCCTGTCGTCTATATCATCATCAATTAAAAGTACGGAGGTATATTTACAACTATCAGCCATATCAATTTTGAATAGGGACAAATCTATGATTTTGTTATTATTTTATTATCATTATAATTCAGTTTTGCTCACCATTTGGAATGAAATGTGCTTGAACCCGGTAAGCAATGCTATGGAGGAATAATAACGGCATTTAAAACTAAACAAGCTCAGGCAGATGAAGAAATTTTTTATGCAACTTCCATTGCCCAGGAAGTTGATGCTAATAGCTGTAATACCACTGATTTGTCTCATCTATTTTGGCGTAGCAGTATTTAATAAACAAACCGCAGATATTGATACCATTGATAACCTGGTCCGCAAAGTCACTACGGCTACGGCTATCATGAAGGTAGCAGACGAAATACATATGGAGCGCAGAAATAGCGTGAATTATGTAATACAAACCGGTAGCCTGAATGATCTCCTCACACAACGCGCCAAAACAGATCTTGCCATCGATGCCGTAAAAGGTCGTTTGCTGGCAAGCGACAGCCGTTTCTTCCAGTACTCACTGTTGAATACGCTCCCCAAAAAGCGTAAAGACATCGACAATAAAAGTATGCCCCAACGGGAAGTGCTGGATTATTATTCCAATCTTATTTTCCGTTTGAACGACCTGGCCAACACCAATACACCAGATATTCCTGCGCTGAAAGGATTGCAGCAAGACATGAATGCACAATACCTGCTGGCGCAGATGTCGGCCTACCAGGGCATGATACGCATGGATATCTACTATTTCATGCTGAAAAAAGAGGTGTGGCCGGACGACTTTGCCCGTATTGAAAACAATACGGATATGTACAACTCTCTCCGGGCAGAACTGGTAGATAAAGCTACTCCACAGGTAGTGAAAGACTTTCAGAAGATGGAAGCTACCAACGAGTACACCATCACCACCAACTTCATCAACAGTACTATTACTGCCCGTAAAATAGATACCCTCTTCAATGCCGATTCATGGTGGGATAATTCTTCTCTGGCGGTAGACCAGATCAAGCAATTACAACGCACCGTCATGGATAAGGTGAGCAGGGATGCCAAAGCCATTTCGCAGAAGGAAAATGACCTGAAAACCCGCTATCTTGTTGCTCTCGTGCTGATTGTGGTGTTGGTGGTTGCTTTCGTTTCTATCACCATCAAAAGCATTACAGATAGCCTGGAACTATTGAGAAACGCGGCCGTTAAAATAGCGAAGGGCATTCCCGGATCTGCTCCCGAAATACATACACGGGACTCCATTGGAAGCCTTGCCCGTTCTTTTGTCGCAATTGATCAAGCCAGCCAGGAGTTATCTGTTGCGGCAGACAGCATCGGCAAAGGGAATTTTAATATTGATTTGAAGCCCCGCAGCAACGACGATGTACTGGGACATGCCATCGTACAAATGGCTGCCGATCTCAGGAAATTCCGTTATCTGAACGACCAGAAAATATGGGTGCAAACCGGGTTGAGCAACATCAGTGAAACCTTGCTGGGAGACAAAGATATGGCCACCCTCAGCCAGGATGCGCTGACTGATATGGTGCGATATACCGGGGCACAAACAGGAGTATTGTATGTCAGGTATGCGGCAGAATTACATTTGTCTGCCGGTTATGCGCTGTCTACAACGCATCCTGCACCACCCGTTATAGAAGTAGGTAAAACCTTGCTGGGCCAGCAGGTATTGGAAAAGAAACCACTTTACCTCGAGAAAGCTCCTAATGATTTCCTGCATATTGCTGGTGGTACCGGCGCTGCACATCCCGGTTACATATTGATTATTCCATTGGTTCATGCCGGTATCACAGAAGGGGTGATTGAAATAGGTTCTCTTTATCCATTCAATGAAAACGTTATCGACTTTGCACAACAGGCATCTGTTAATATTGCCGTTGCACTGCAAAGTACCAGGAGCCGCACCCGGCTGCAGGAATTGCTGGAAGAAACGCAGGCGCAGGCAGAAGAATTGCAGACCCAGCACAGCGAACTGGAAAGCATGAACGTAGAACTGGAATCACAGGCACAGAAGCTGCAGGTATCAGAAGAAGAGCTGAAAGTACAACAGGAAGAACTGATGCAATCCAACGCAGAACTGGAAGAAAGAAGCCGCCTGCTCGAAGAAAAAAACCAGATCATCGTAGAACGTAACCTGGATATACATAAGAAAGCAGAAGAGCTGGCACTCAGCACCCGCTATAAATCAGAGTTCCTGGCTAATATGTCGCATGAACTGCGCACGCCGTTGAATTCTATCCTGCTGTTATCAAGACTGTTATCTGAAAATCATGACCTTAATCTTAATGGCGATCAGATAGAATATGCGCAGGTAATTAACAGTTCCGGTAAAGGATTGCTCACACTGATAGATGAAATACTGGATCTGTCGAAGATAGAATCCGGTAAAATGGAGCTGGAATACGGAGACGTATCCATTGCAGACATATGCTCCAATATGCAGGCGCTATTTGAGCCAATGGCCAAAGAGAAAGGGCTGCAACTGGTATTACATACGGCTGCCGGTGTGCCTGCTACGATTGAAACAGACCAGGTACGACTGGAACAGATTTTGAAAAACCTGTTGTCAAATGCACTGAAGTTCACCGCGCGGGGTTCAGTGCGACTGGAAGTACAAACAACAGAAACACCGCAGCAGATTCGCTTTGCGGTAAAAGATACCGGTATAGGTATTCCGGAAGATAAACAACAGGTGATTTTTGAAGCCTTCCAACAGGCCGATGGTTCTACCCGTCGCAAGTATGGCGGCACCGGGCTGGGCCTCTCTATTAGCCGGGAACTGGCCAAATTACTGGGTGGAGAACTAAGTGTGACCAGTGTGAGCAATGAAGGCAGTGAATTCTCCATCACTATTCCGGTGACCCGCAAAGCAACTACGCCAGCCAGTGATCCTTTCGTACTGCCGTCACCGGTAGTAGAAGCGCCAGGTGGTACATCTGATACACAGCGTTTCCTGTCGCCTGTTATTCCCGAAGGCGTGTACGATGACCGTGGCCTCATTAAAAAGGGAGAGCCGGTCATCCTCATTGTAGAAGATGACACCCATTTTGCCAAGGCCTTGCTTGATTTTACACATGCAAGGGGGTATAAAGGGATTGTGGCGGTAAGGGGAGATGAAGCCGCAGAATTGGCGCGTATCTATAAGCCTATCGGCATTTTGCTGGATATTCAGTTACCCATAAAAGATGGCTGGCAGGTGATGGAAGAATTAAAAAATGATCCGCAAACCCGGCCGATACCCGTGCATATCATGTCTTCCATGGAAGTTAAAAAAGAAAGCCTGCTGAAAGGCGCGGTAGACTTTATCAGCAAGCCGGTAGACATGGAAAGTATGCAACTCATTTTTGAAAAAATGGAGTTTGTATTGCAACGGTCTACTAAAAAGGTGCTGATACTGGAGGAGAATGCCAAACACGCCAAGGCATTGGCGTACTTCCTCAGCAATTATGAAGTAAGTTCAGAGATCAGTGATAACGTGGCCGATGGTGTATCATTGCTGCAGCAAAAAGATGTTGATTGCGTGATCCTGGATATGGGTATCCCGGATGCAAAAGCTTACGAAGCACTGGAAATGGTGAAGGAAATAAAAGGATTGGAAAATCTGCCTATTATCATCTTTACCGGTAAGAGCTTGTCGAAATCAGAAGAACAACGTATCCGTCAATATGCGGATTCTATAGTTGTAAAAACGGCACATTCCTATCAGCGTATGCTGGATGAAGTATCGCTGTTCCTGCACCTGGTGTCGGAGAATGCGCCAACTGCTGCCGGAGGAAATGGAAAAATGGGGATGTTGAATGAAGTATTGAAAGATAAGACGGTGTTAATTGCCGATGATGATGTTCGCAACATCTTTTCTTTAACCAAAGCACTGGAGAAACACCAGATGAAAGTATTGTCTGCTGTAGATGGAAAAGAAGCGCTGCAACAGCTTAATGATCATCCGGCAGACATTGTGCTCATGGATATGATGATGCCTGAAATGGACGGCTACGACGCCATTGCTACTATCCGTAAAAAGCCGGAATGGAGAAACCTGCCGATTATTGCGGTTACGGCCAAAGCCATGATGGGCGATCGCGAGAAGTGTTTGCAGGCAGGTGCCTCCGACTATATTTCCAAACCAGTAGATGTGGACCAGTTGTTGTCGCTCTTACGGGTATGGTTATACGATAAAGCCATGAAATAGTTGTATGGAACAGAAACAAGTGCTAATAGTAGATGATGATACGCGCAATATTTTTGCGCTGAAAGCCGTGTTGAAATCCAGGTCTATTCCTTGTTCATCAGCTGGTACCAGCGCGGAAGCCTTGCAGTTGTTATCGGCCAATCATAACATTGGTGTAGTACTGATGGATATTATGATGCCGGATATGGATGGGTATGAAACCATTGCGGCGTTGCGTGCCATGCCCTGGAATCATACTTTACCGGTGATTGCGGTTACTGCCAAAGCTATGGTAGGCGACCGCGAAAAGTGCCTCGAAGCAGGCGCTGACAATTATATTTCCAAACCTATTGATGTAGATGAATTACTCTTGCAGCTACATCAATATTTATCTGTGTAAACGTGAGCAGGAACCCGATAAGTGAGTCTGAAGTAAATTTGCTGCTGAACGATGTACTGGAAAGGTACGGATACGATTTTACAGCATATGCACCTGCTTCCATAAACCGGCGGGTGAATCACCTGTATGTGACAGATCGTTTTCCCAGTTTTGCAGAATATCGTTATCGCATTATTTCTGATCCGGCTTATGCCCTGCGTTTTGTGGAAGAGATTACTGTGAATGTGACCGAGATGTTCCGGGATCCTTTGTTTTACCAGGCTTTGCGTACACAGGTGTTGCCTATACTGGCTACTTATCCGTTTATTCGTGTCTGGCACGCGGGCTGTTCTACCGGCGAAGAAGTATATTCTTTTGCCATCCTGCTGAAGGAAGCCAGGCTGCTACATAAAGCAGTGATCTACGCCACAGACATCAATGCCAGTGTGCTGGAGAAAGGACGAAAGGGAATATTCCGGTTATCGCAGATGCAGCAATATTCCCGTAATTACATGGAATCAGGAGGGAGAGAGGATTTCTCCGCGTATTATACAGCTAATTACGAGTACGTGAAATTCCGGGAAGACCTGGGAGAGAAGATTATTTTTTCACCACATAACCTGGTGACAGATGGGTCTTTTAATGAGTTTCAGCTCATCATATGTCGCAATGTATTGATTTACTTTAATAAGCAATTACAAGACCGGGTATTAACCTTGTTTAGTGATAGCCTGGAGCAGCTTGGGTTTCTGGCATTAGGCAGTAAGGAAACACTTAACTTTACCAGTGTAACCGGTAAGTTCAGGCAACTGGAAAGCCGGGAGAAAATCTGGCGGAAAATGCAACTGTAATGACGAAATAATAGTCCTTATGACAACAGCGCCGTATTTAATTGTAATTGGTGGTTCAGCAGGGGGGCTACAACCCATACTCACCTTGCTGCCGGGACTCACTCTTTCGCTCAACGCAGCTGTTATTATTGTTTTACACCGGCAAAGCCAGTACGAATCTGTATTAACAGAATTGTTGTCTGCCAGGTCATCATTACCGGTAAAAGAGGCTGCTGAAAAGGAAGTGCTGCTGCCGGGCGTTATTTATATTGCGCCAGCTGATTATCACCTGTTGATTGAACGTGATCATACTTTGTCGCTGGACGATTCAGAGAAAGTGAATTTCAGTCGTCCCAGTATAGACGTTACTTTTTTGTCAGCTGCGCTGGCCTATCGTAGCAATATGGCTGCCCTGCTGCTGTCTGGTGCCAACAACGATGGCACGGAAGGATTAATAGATGTACATGAGGCCGGCGGCACTACCGCAGTGCAGGATCCGGCCACAGCAGAAGTAGACTATATGCCCCGCCAGGCTATTGAGCTGGCGCCGGTAGATATTATCCTGCAGCCAGGAGAAATGGCTGGTTTTATAAACGAGATAGCAGGTGTATAACAGGGATGTTATGACCATTTAAACAAGTTTGACGTATGATTTTAATTGTTGATGATAAACCGGAGAACATACTGTCTATCAGGAAAACACTTGAACTGTACCAGTTTGAAGTAGATGCTGCTTTGTCAGGAGAGGAAGCGCTGCGGAAAATATTAAAACATAATTATACCCTCATTATCCTGGATGTACAAATGCCCAGCATGGATGGCTTTGAAGTAGCAGAGGCGCTTTCAGGGCACAGTAAAGCAAAGGATATCCCTATTATATTTTTATCAGCAGTTAACAAAGACAAAAGATTCATTGTAAAAGGATATGACTCCGGCGGTATTGACTACATCACCAAACCCGTAGATCCCGATATCCTGTTGATGAAGGTGAAAACTTTTTCCCGCCTTTACCAGCAATCGCAGGAGCTGAAGCAAATGCATCAGTCGCTCAAAGAAGAAGTGGAAGTGCGCAAGCTAGCGCAGGAAGCGCTGATAGCGCATCAGCAGCAGGTAAATGAAATGCTGGAACAAAAGGTGCGGGAAAGGACAGAAGAATTAAGAGAGATCAATAAATCCCTGGAAGCCAGTAACCACGATCTGCAGCAATTTGCCTCGGTGGCCTCTCATGACCTGAAAGAACCCCTGCGTAAAATTCAGCTGTTTGGAGCCATTTTAAGGGATAAGTTTTTACAGATGGACCCCAGCGGGCTATCGTACATGGAGCGCATTGTAGGGTCTTCTGAGCGCATGGCCAGGCTCATTAACGACCTGCTGAATTATTCCCGTTTATCCGTTACCAATATATACGAAGTAACAGATCTCAACCACGTAGTGAGCGAAATTCTCAGCGACCTGGAGTTGATGATTACAGAGCGGAATGCGGTGATATCTGTAGGGCCTATGCCTACCATAGAAGCGGTGCCGGGGCAAATACGACAGGTGTTCCAGAATATTATCAGCAACGCCCTCAAGTTTTCCAGGAAAGATGTACCCCCGGTTATTGACATCAGCGCTGAAATAGTGACCGATTTAAACCCCGACAGCGCAGCCTTTGCCCATGGTCAGTATTGTCGGATTGTAATCCGTGACAATGGAATAGGCTTTAATGAAAAATATCTCTCGAAAATATTTACCATATTCCAGCGCCTGCACGCCTCTGAATTATATGAAGGAACCGGCATTGGGCTGGCCATCGCTAAAAAAGTAATAGACAAGCATAATGGTATTATTACAGCCAGGAGTAAGGAAGGAGAGGGAGCTACCTTTGTGATGGTATTGCCATTGCGGCAGGGGAAAAACAATGAAGCATAAAAAAAGCCTGTAAATCTTACGATCTACAGGCTTTCTTAGTGGAGGATAGCGGGCTCGAACCGCTCACCTCAAACATGCCATGCTTGCGCTCTACCAGATGAGCTAATCCCCCATATGTCAAATTTCCCCTTGCGGGAGTGCAAAAATATATTTTTTATTGTAAACACCAACATTTTATAAAAAATCTTTGAAAATTCCTTCTACGGTTTCTTTCAGATCCTTTAACAATAAGGGTTTACGAAGCAGTTTTATCACCATTGGATTGGCGTTGGTGCGGGTAATATCGCCATAATCCAGGGAAGACGACACCATTACGATGTGGCATTGCGATTTCACTTTGTGTGGATAAGCATCAAAAGCCTGGAGAAATTCAAATCCATCCATCTCCGGCATTTGTATATCCAGCAGGATAACGGTGGGAGGTATTTTGGGTAAAGCGATATTGGAAGAAAGAAATTCCAGGGCCTTGTTGGCATTGGCAAATGAAAGAACCGTTCTGCTGATTTGTTGAAATCCAATCAACTTCTCATGCAGTAATAAATCAATCTCATTGTCATCTATCAATATGACACGCAGGTCAGGTATCGAATTCATTTCTGTTGGGGATGGTAATTTCAAATTGGGTGCCTTCACCGTACTTAGACTCTACATTGATGGTTCCACCGATTTTGCTGAGTGCTTCTTTCACAATATATAAACCAATACCACTGCCCGGTTTATTATTGTTTTTGGAGCGGAAAAACATCTTAAAGATATTATTCAGGTGCTCACTCAAAATCCCGATACCGTTATCACGTATGCAAATAGTGGCTTTGTGAGGCTCTACTTTCACGGCCAGGTTCACCATCGGATGGGTTTCTTCCGGTTTTTGATACTTAACAGCATTTGAAATCAGATTGTTTAAAATAACACTGATCCGGAAGGTATCTCCCCTGAATTCTACTGCCTGTTCTACCTGGGTTTCAAATACAATATCGGTGTTCTGTGGCTTAAAGGCAGTGATACAGTCATTTAACAGGTTACGGAAATCAATTTTTTCATATTCTAATTCCAAACGGGAATTACGGTAGTATTCAATGATCTTCTGTATAAAATCATCCAGTTTCAGCACACAACTTTCCACCATATTGATATACCCGTTGGGATCTACCACGGAGTTATCAAGCCTGGAGAGGTTGATAATACCCAACACCGACATCAATGGAGAACGCAGGTCATGCGAGGTGGAGTAAATGAAGCGGTTTAACTCATCATTGGTTTTTTCCAGCTCTTCTATTTTTTCCCGCAGTTGCTTACGGGTACGGTAGATCTCGTAGGCGTTGTTGATGGTTTTATGCAGCTCGTTTTCATCCCACGGCTTTTTGATATAGGAATAGATGTGGCCTTTATTGATGGCGTCTATGATATCTTCCACATCGGTATAACCGGTCAATAAAATGCGCATCGGATCGGGGAGGATATCTTTTATTTCATTAAAAAAATCCACACCGGTAGATACAGGCATTTTCTGATCGGCAATAATGATATGCACCATGATCTCTTTCAGCAGCAGTTTCCCTTCCTGTGCCGAGGTAGCCGTATAGATTTCATAACTTCTCCGGAAACTCGCCTTGAATGCGTTGAGGTTATGGATCTCATCGTCTATGTATAATATTCTAATGCGGTTTTCTCTCATTAAAAGACCTTATGGTTAATTACGATAAATGGTTTGATATGTTCAGAGGTAAATATATAATAAATTCTGCTCCTTCTCCGGGGGCCGAGTTGACAACAATTTTACCCCGGTGCTTCTCTATAATACTGAATACGATAGATAAACCCAGCCCGGTGCCTTCACCTACATCTTTGGTGGTAAAGAACGGATCAAAGATCTTTTCCCTTACAGCTTCAGACATACCAATACCAGTATCTTTGATCGTAATCACAACAAAGGAGTTTTCCTGCGCTGTTTTTATAGAGATGAATTCGTTGTGATGTTCTTTCTTGCTTTTAATAGCATTCAATGCATTAGAAAAGATGTTCATGAACACCTGGTTGATTTTCCCTGCATAGCATTCTATTTTAGGCAAGCTGGCGTAGTCCTTAACGATGTTTACATAAGGAGGAATAGCATTGCGCAACAATACCAGCGTGGAGTCCAGTCCCTCATGAATATCGATCGACTTCACATCACTTTCATCGAGCCTGCTGAAGGTACGTAATCCTTTTACGATTTCTGCGGTGCGCGCTGCACCATCTTCGATTCCTTTTATCAGGGAAGAAATTTCTTCGTGTATATAATCGATATCGATTTCCCTTTTGAACTGGGCAATGTCTGCCAGCGTTTTAGGCACATCGCTGCTGTGGGGCAATTCATCGTAGCGATTCAGCAACTCTTTCAGATCTGCGATATCCAGTTTCAATGGTTTGATATTGGAGGTCACGAAGTTGATCGGGTTGTTGATTTCATGGGCAATGCCGGCTGTGAGCTGACCCAGCGATGCCATTTTCTCTTTTTCAACCAGCCGGGTTTGTGCATCTTTCAGGTTAGTCAGCGCTGTATTCAGTTCCAGGTTGGTGGCCTGCAGGTCTTCCGTTCTGTCTTTTACCTTGGTTTCCAGTATGATATTTTGTTCTCTTACCAGTCTTTCGTTTTCCTGTGAAATAGCCAGTGCCATTTGTTGGGAGGCTTCTTTTTCTGCTTTGAAAACGTTGATCTTATGGGCCAGCGCAAAAGACAGCAGCAGTACTTCACAACCGGATCCTATCTGCAGCGCGTAATAAGTGAAGTTATTATACGGCAGCACATTAAAGTTACGGAGTACGAATATAAAGATGCTGATCAGGAACACAGACCAGGCCAGGAGGAAGTACCTGGCGGCATTAACACCTTTCAGGCTGATGCGCCATGCTACTACAAAAGCCATGGAGGCAGCCAGGAAAGCGGCTATCTGCACCATTATCTGCGCATAGGTGTACTGATCTGCGAACGTGGGAATAAAGCAAAGCAGGTATAAACCTATCACCACATTCAACAATGTATGCCCGAGCGAGTAATTGATTTTGGTAGACAGGAACTTCTGTATGAATATCACGGCAGTCAGTCCATTGAAGATGGGCACCAGCACGGTAGCATGCATGGCCAGCCAGGGACTGTTGGGATAAAGGAAACGGAAGGAATAACCTTGCAGCGTTACCTGGGTAAGCCCCACGCAGATAATATAGCTCACATAAATCAGATAGCTATTGTCGCGGGTGGAGATATAGATAAATAGATTATAACACGCCATGGCGATAATAACGCCCACGTATATACCAAAAATCAGTTCCCGTTTATTGTTTTTTTCATATACGGTTTCAGGTGTACCCAGGTAAATTGGCAGCTGTAACTGCTCGCCTGCTCTCACTTTAAGATAGTACTCCCTTGTTTCGTTAGTGGGAACCTGGATTTGAAATTGATAGTTCTGATGATCGTAGCCCCTGTTTTTATAAGCGGTGAATTCACCCAGCCGGGTGGCTTTAGTACTCCCATCCGGTAACATTTCATACAGCGTGATATCATCGATAATCGGATACTCTACTTCCAGGAACAGCTGTGGCGACTTAGTCCGGTTAAGAATAGAAAACCTGGCCCATTGGGTATAGGGTGTGATCTGGAGATTGGGTACTTCCTGGCCGGAAGGTTTAAATTGTTGTTGCCTGACGCCGTCTAAAGTAAGTACATTATCCTTGTCGGTATATAAGGAAAGTGCACCGCCTATCTGTATCAGTGCCTTACTGTTGTTATACACAACAGGTTGTGCTGTTGTCGGAAACAGGAATAGGAGGGTAAAGATTGACCATAAAACAACAATCTTAGACAACATCACTTTAAAGAGATTAATTATGAGGCTTTAATTTAAACTTATTTTTTTAATTATGTGATAGAGTGTGCATGTGAAGGGATTTTAAGGCTGTAATTTACCTCATAGGACCCTTTTGGTCCAACTTCAATTTTTGATTGAATAGGATTTTCCCGCAAATCAGCGATCAACAGCTTTTCTTTAGGATCTGCATAGGGCAGTTCATAAGGGTCGGTGATTATCATTGCGGTAGCAAGGAAGTCATCTTTCGGATAGAAGAACGTACCATTGTTACCCAGTGATTCATCAATAACGAAGCCTACACGTTTGCCTACGCGGGTGGTGATAGGCGCACACAATACGTGATAGGTATCTATGGGCAACTGGGCGCCCAGTACCACGCCTACCCTGGCCAATACCTGGCTGCCAATTCCCATTCCTGCTACTTCTTTTGAATTCCACATGCCACAGATTTCAGCACTTCCTTTTTTTACGTAAGAGTAGATCTTTTCGTCGTATTTGCCAATCGCTGTTTCAATAGGGAGTGGTAATACGCCGTCTGCAATCTGAACACGAGCTCCCCCATATGTTTTGGTACGTGTGTCGTCCTCAACAATGATCACTATCGTGTTTTCGTGTTGCATCCAGTCTGCGCTGCCGGAGGTTACCTGGGCAATACCAAAATAAATTTCCAGCAACTTGAGGTGACCAGTATAAAATCTCATACAAGCCTCAGGATCATCCGGAGCCCTAAATACCCTTACATTAATCATGACATTTCGGAATAGCGCTTATACAAGGCGTAAGTATGTTAAACAATCAACTGCTCAAAATCTATATAATACCTGCCTGAGCTTTTTAGCTGATCCAGGGCGATTCGTCGACATGTATCGGCCACCAGTGCGCCTCCCAATACCACGGAAGAAGCCAGTTGTGGCCAGGTTGTAATGGTTTTACCAATTTCACCTAAAGAATATTTAAATCTGGCGGAAGCATTTTTTAGGCCCAGCATCGGACCGAAGATGGGGAGCTTTTCCGCATCTGAGAGGCCTTTCAGCGTGGCAATGTCTACTTCCGGAATTAACCCGTGCATCAATGGCCGATCCGGTTCCAGGTCAAAGCGTTCAATGTCAATCATCCCCCGGTCATTCATTTCCATGACCACGGGAATCCCTAATTCTTTTGCTTTTATTCTGCTTAATATTTTAATATCTACGCCGTCACATTCTTCCACAAAAATATCCAACTGGCCATCTGCTGTAAAGAAATCGTCCATATTGGCTGTTGTCATCCCGTCTTTATAAATCTTTACTTTAATAAAGGGGTCAAGCTCTGCTATTTCACGGGCGGCAATCACCACTTTGGGCGTTTGCAAGCTATGTACTCCGGCGCGGATCCGGTTCATGTTGGTCAGTTCCAGGGAGTCAAAGTCCGCCAGTCGCAGTTCTCCACAGATTCTTTCCATTGCCAGCGTTAATGCGATCGATTGCCCTACAGATAAACCAACAATACCGATCTTCTTTTTCGACAATATGGCAATTTCCGCAGCCGTGATTTTGTGCTGATTCCGGCTGGTACGCAGCTCAATGAACTCAGCCTCATCCACCAGGTGAACCAGGCGATCTATCCAGGAATAATATACCCATACGCCAAAGTGGTCTATAGGGGTTCCTCCCAGGTAAGCCTGCACCAGCTCATCATATTCCCCTGGAGTCAGGCGCTTAGTAGGATTCCTGATTTTCATCAACTCCTTTAGCTGGGAATAAATATTATCATTAATACGAATGTGTGGACGGGATTTTAAAAGGGCTTCAAATGCCTGAAGATCTTGTGCATGCTTTAAATCGTAAAAAACAGGCTTGTAGTCGTTATGCTCATCCTGTTGTAGCCTGATGTACTCTTGTATCATGTTTCCTGCTTTATCGCGGTAGTGCTTGGTCTAGCCGGCACTTGATTAGTTTATCCTTGTGAACAGCAAGCAACTCACATTGCTCAATAGTTTGCTTCGTAATCAATATGTTTATGTAGTCGGTTGTTACGTTGGCGCATTGGCGGGTTAATGAACAGGTGACTTGCTTACCTGCCAGGCCCGGGATAAATATGTCTGGCAATCATAAAGTTAACTACAAATAATCTTTGTAATCAAGATATGAATGTAAGGTAAAATAGTAATTTAATATGAAAACTACCCAAAAGTTTTCCTTTAATTTGATATTAAATTCCTGTTTTTATACTTTTATCTTAGTTTTAATATCACTTTCCATCTCTTCCCACCAATAAGATTTGGTTTAATATTTGAGGCCTCTTGCGCCTGACTTCGATCTTTATTACACTCTAATATATATTAAAAATAGTAAATATGGATAAGAGAGAATTCCTCAAGCTTACCAGTTTTGCCGGCGCCGCCATTCTGAGCGGGCCATTGAGCAGCCTGGCCTCTTCCTCTTCTTCAGTATCCGGCCAGCCGGCTTTTGCCGATCCTAAAGCACCCTTTGTTCTTCCTGCTTTACCCTATGGATACGATGCACTGGAACCCAACATCGACAAACTTACGATGGAAATCCACCACGACAAGCATCACGCGGCCTATGTGAAAAACCTGAATGAAGCCATTGCAGGTAGCGCATTTGCCAGCCTTAGCCTGGAGGAAATACTTAAAAAGGTAACGGATAAGGATAAACCAGCGATTCGCAACAATGGCGGCGGACACTATAATCACTCTCTCTTCTGGACACTGTTGTCGCCCACAAAGCAAACACCTTCAGAAAAACTGAAAACGGCCATCTCCCAATCCTTTGGAAGCTGGGAAGCTTTTCAGACCCAATTCAACGATGCCGCCAAAACCGTTTTTGGTTCCGGCTGGGCATGGCTGATTGTGACTCCCGGTAAAAAACTGGCAATCATTAAAACGCCCAACCAGGACAACCCGCTGATGCACAACATCGTGAAAGATACGGGCACGCCTATCCTGGCCCTGGACGTATGGGAACACGCCTATTACCTCAAACATCAGAACAAGCGCCCGGAATACATCGAGGCATTTTGGAACGCTGTTAACTGGGATGAGGTGGAAAAGCGCTATAACGCCGCTTCGTAAGAGCAGAAAGCATAAAGCAGAAAGCAAAAAGCTATTGAGGCGATTGATTAAAGCGGATAATATATTCGCTTTAATCAATCGCCTCAATAGCTTTTTGCTTTCTGCTTTATGCTTTCTGCTTTTCGCCTTCAGGTCTTACTTCCGTTTCAGGAATACAAACCCATTTTTTTCCCCGATTACCTCCAGGTTAGGATGCTGCCGGTATGGCTCGCTATCCGTAATGCGGCAAATGAAATACGCCGGTTTGTCTATCTGCCCGTTCAGCAGCCAGTCCAGGTTATAATAATTCTTATTGGTATGTGGTTGTTCCCGGGTATAGTAATGTTGCGCATAACTGTGATAGCCCAACGCTTTTACATATACATCTTTACCCTGCAGGGAGATGAAATAGTCAATAGCCGCCCGTTGGGAATAAGCTTCTATCTTGGGAACAAAATGTACAACGGTTACCTGTATCACCACAATAGTGCTGAGAAACAGGCAGAGCAGGCCTTTAACAACCTGTTTACGAACCAGCAGTACACCGCTGATGACCACTAAAATCATATAGCCCACCCCGTAAACGGATTCCGTTACCGACCAGGGTACAATCGCCTGCAGATTGGCCAGCGCAAATTTGTCACCGATGTAGGGAATGAGCATATCTTTATACACACCTACCAGCGGAAGCAGGGCGATGGCCAGCCCTAATACCAGGCCAATGAAAAATATCAGGGCAATGTTCCAGCCTTTTAATAGTTGTTTGCCTTCGGCAATTTTATATACCTGCCATGCCGCCAGGAAAGACAGCGGGAAGTAACAAAGCGAAGAGTAGTGTACGATCTTGGTTTTAACGATAGAAAAGAGAATCAGCACTACCCAGAATAATACCCACATCCATATCTTGAAATCCTTCATTTCTGTAGCAGCAGGTGTAGAATAGATTGTTTTCTTTCTGCGCTGTAAATAGGAGAAGAGGAAAGTGCTGGCAGGGAAACAGCCTATCAGCAATACAATCCAGTGGTAGAGGAACGGTCCGCCATGACCGGCGTCCTCTGTTGTCAGCAACCGGATCTGGTAAGCCACAAACTCGTTGACAAACCACCAGCCATGTGCCACAATTTCATAGCCAAACCACAGGAGCGTGGTGAGACTGGCAAATAAGGCAATCAGCCCCAGGTGAGCAAAGCCGATACCGATTTTGGCCTTGTTCCAGAGCCAGTATACCAGTAACGTCAGCAACGCTACAAGAATGGCCACCGGCCCCTTTGTCAGTACGGCCAGCCCCAGGAATAAACCACTGAGTATAGCCATCCTGTAAGGCCTGCTATTATAAGTAATGCGATAAGCAAAGTAAATGGAAAGGAATATAAAGAAGTTAAAAGTAGGGTCAATAATACCCGACTTGAAGTAAAAGTGTGGTAACCAGGAACCGGCATATACCAATGCCCACCAGAAACCCAGTTTCTCGTCTACCAGTCTTTTACCAATAGCAAACAGACTCACAATAGTAGCAACACCAATAATCGCATTCGGAAAACGTGCCGCGAAATCATTTACGCCAAAAATCATCATACTTCCCACCTGCATCCAGATGAATAATGGTGGCTTTTCCCAGAAAGGACGGAAGTCGATTTGTACCTGGCTATAGTTGTGACTTACTATCATTTCCCTGGCTGCTTCCGCAAAATTAATTTCGTCCCAGTCAAACAAGTGTACAGCGCCCAGAAATGGTATGAATAGCAAAGCCGCTACCAGGGCAATCAATAGATATTTCATTAACAGTTTTTATCGTTGGCATACCAGGAATTGCTACAAATACAACGGATTTGCAAATAGATGCAGCGAATCAGTTATCCGCCTACATCTATCCGCAAATCCGTCATCAGTAACGCGTACCTGTAATTTATTTAGGTGGTTGTATTAGCCTGTAGTACCGCTTCAGCACATACTTCAGGCGACGATGATGTATCCCTGAATTTAAAAAATCCATATACGGTAATCGTACTAAGTGTGCCTACAATGCTTCCCACGTATACATCGGCGAAGAAATGCTGCGCCAGATAAATACGGGAATAGGCCGCACATAAGGCCATTCCTATTAACAGTAATCCCAGCTTTTTATTGCGTGAAATTACCGCCAGGAAGCTGAACATCCCGAATGCAGCGGCAGAGTGTCCGGAAGGGAAACTGCAACTGCTATGCACTGTAACCCATTTTACTGTATGTACAAGGGTTGCCGTTTCATCGCCAAAATAGCTAATGGGCCTTGGTGCATTAAAATAATGTTTGGCTACCTGCACAACGAGGGTCACCAGCAGTAATACTGCCAGTCCAATAAAAAATAGTCTGAATCTCTGCGTTACCAGCATCAGAAACAAAACTATTCCAAACATAATACCGTCGCCGAGGTAAGTCAGCCCCGTGACAACTACATCCGCCCAGTTGGAATGTTCCCCGTTAATACTCAGGAATAATTCTCTTTGGCTGTACGTTGCCAGCAACACTCCGCCTACTATGACCCATAGTAGGAAAGGCAGAAAGAAGTAAGCATTCTTTCTGAACAGTGTAAACAGCGTTTTCAATTCTGTAGGTTTTAAATTGTAGGTTGTTTTTTAAATCTTCGTAAGAACTTCTTTACTTGTTGAATAACGCGAAAATAATACTCTTTATTAAATAGCTGCGAATCATTCATGGCTTTAACAATTAGAAAACCTGCAATAGGCAGCAGCACTATGTTAGATAACCACATGCCCGACCATGTAAACATCACTCCACTTTTCGCCATTTTCTCGCCGATCATGAAAAATACGTTAAATATCACAAAGAAAATTACAGCAAACACCAATGGGGTACCCAAACCACCTTTCCGGATAATAGAACCCAGTGGGGCACCTATCAGGAACATTACCACACAGGCTGCAGCCAGGGTGAATTTGCGCTGCCATTCCACTTTGTGCTGTATAATAAGATTGTGCTTGTCTTCATACTCCAGGGTGGGCTGGTCCAGGGCGCTCACCGTTTCCCGCAGATTTTGTTCTGATCTTTCCAGTACAGAGCGGCGGCTTTTATCGGGCACAATTTCTTCAAAACGTTTCACCTTCAGCGGAGGAGCAGTGGCAGCCCAGGCACTGTCTTTCCATTTGAAAAACGGGTATCGCACCGTCACATATGCATTAACAGTTTTGCTGAATTGTTTTTCGGCTTTCTGCATAGAGTCGATGGCCATATCCAGTTGCCGCACATTCAGCATTTGCTGGTTAGACGCAAACAGGTCCATATTTAACCGGTTAAAGGCAAAAGAGCTGAGGTCAAATGCTTTACTGTATTTTTTAAATCCTTGCCTGATCATATCGCCGGGAACAGTATAGCCGCGGTTACCTCTTTCCTCATATCGCCAGCCATTTTCCAGTACAAAGTACAGGAAACGCTTGTTGGCGGTGAGTACCATCTGCCCTTTTTCCGCCAGGATCATGGCATTCCCGTTTTTATGATCAATGATCATAACCTGGTGGATGGTTTGATTGTCTTTATCTTTTTGAGCTACTTTGATGGTGTAATCAGGAATATCTTTATAAAAAACGCCGGCTTTAATGTTAAATGCGGGTTTGGAATTGGTGATATCGTATAATAGCGATTTAGCCTGCAGGTTGGCTACAGGAATCACATAGTTGGCAAACAGGAAGGCCAGGAAAGCGATAATGGTACAAACAAACAATAAGGGGCGAATAAAACGTAACAGGGAAATACCAGACGATTTCAATGCCACCAGTTCGAAGCTTTCACCGAGGTTACCAAAGGTCATGATAGACGACAATAATACCGCCAGGGGAAGGGCAAGGGTTACCAGAGTGGCACTGGTATATGAAATCAGCTGAATAATGACACCGGTATCCAGGCCTTTACCCACCAGGTCATCCACATACTTCCAGAGGAACTGCATTACCAGCACGAATAAGGTGACAAAAAAGGTGGCAACAAAAGGACCCAGGAATGTTTTGATGATGAGTTTGTCGAGTTTTTTCACTGATAATGCGGTATTAAAAAATTGGAATCCCGATCTTCGTATTTTACTATTTCAGGATGCTACTAAATGGTAAAGTTAGCACGATTTCACAAAGGAGTGTTAAGCCCTACCTGAAAATACCGTTAAAATTATATGGAAAATTTTGATTTAACGCCGGAAGAAGCCACCCTTGTGGGGAGTGCGCACTTTATCCAGTTGAAAAACAGCGCAATAGATAAAGTAATGGGACTGATGGGGAACCTGGAGCGGGCGCTGGCGGCTTACGACCGGGATACTGATTTCCCTTTTCAGCCGGAATGGTTGTTACAGGGAGGTAAGATTTCGAAGGGGGAGCAGTACAAAGGTTTACCATGGGTAATGCTGGATTATCCCCGATTTTTCCATAAAACAGGCATTTTTGCATTTCGTACCATGTTCTGGTGGGGACATTATTTCAGCGCTACCCTGCACTTGGCGGGTAATGTAAAGGCGCATTTCAGCACTGCCTTAAGGGAGGCTTATTTGAAGCTGGCGGAGGCCGGATTTCAGGTTTATGTACAGGAAAATCCCTGGGAGCATGATTTCGAAAATGGGAATTACTGTTTCATAGACACGCTTAGTTTAGATGAGTGGAAAACGCTGGTTAGCCGTCATGATTTTATTAAGTTGGCTAAGCCCTTCGTGCTCGATCATTGGGGCGAAATAATTACTGACGTAGTGAAGGCATATGCAACGCTACTCAATGTACTTGACAATCAACGCGGTATTTAGCTGCCGATGCGGTGGAAGAGATCTTTCACCTGGTATCCCCATAGCTGACTTTGGTCCTTTATTTCTTTCTTCTCAGCGAAATCTTTTACTACCAGGATAGTTTCATTCGTTACTTCAGAAATTTGTATACGGAACTCAAAATATTCGTCTTTGGGAGCATGCGTCCAGTGCAGCCGGATGTACTCATCTTCCTCTTGTTCCAGGACTTCTGCTTCTTCTGCAGTACCATTCCAGGAGAAGGAAAAAACATTATCTCTGAAATCAACTCTATCTGCAAACCACTCCTGTAAACCAGCGGGTGTAGATAAGAATTCATACAGGATACCGGGTGAGCACCTTACCGGAAATTCTAACTCATAAAGCACTTTCTTAGACATCTCTCAAATAATTAGTAAATCAATATCATCCAGTTGCAATTATAGAAAATATTTTACTCTGTCAAAATAATTTACGGTTTTTTTTTAAAGAATGCATAAAAAGTTTATACGCCTTAATAAAACTATATATATTATCGTTTTAATAAATATTAAAATTTAACATATGGGACCGCCTGCTGTTTCGCCTTTATAGTGGCGAATTTCCACGAGAATTGCAAGCCCTTAATGATCAATCGATTTTATTTGTAAATGATCTAAAAACAATAGATTTTTTTTGGTTGCTTTCTAAAAAAAGTTATTTTTGTCAGGCATTCATCAAATCTTAACTTTTTCTTAACCTGTAACTGTTCCGACTCTATGTCAATGCGCCAACTTAAAATCACTAAATCCATTACCAACAGGGAGTCTCAATCCCTGGAAAAGTATTTACAGGAGATTGGGAAAGTGGATTTAATTACGCCGGAAGAAGAGGTAAACCTGGCTATCCGGATCAAGCAGGGCGATCAGAGAGCGTTGGAGAAGCTTACAAAAGCCAATCTTCGCTTTGTGGTATCTGTTGCGAAACAGTACCAGAACCAGGGCTTGTCGCTCAGTGACCTGATCAACGAGGGGAACCTCGGGTTAATTAAAGCTGCTCAACGTTTTGATGAAACGCGCGGTTTTAAATTCATTTCTTACGCAGTATGGTGGATTCGCCAGTCTATCCTGCAGGCATTGGCAGAACAATCCAGGATTGTTCGTCTCCCGCTGAATAAAGTGGGCCTGAGTAACAAGATCAGCAAGGCTTATTCCCAACTGGAACAGGAATATGAAAGAGAACCGTCTCCTGATGAATTAGCCACCATCCTCGAAATCAATACGGAAGAAGTGGAAGCTACCCTCGGTGTAGCTGCCCGCCATGTATCCATGGATGCGCCGTTTATTGATGGAGAAGATAATTCCCTGCTGGATGTGCTCGAGAACCCGAACGCTGTCAGCGCAGATGAAGAACTGGATCACCACGATTCACTCCGCCGCGAAATAGAACGTTCCCTTTCCACGTTAACGGACCGTCAGAAAGATGTGATCATGCTGTACTTCGGTATTGCAGTAGAACATCCGATGTCGCTCGAAGATATTGGCGAAAAATTTGGCCTCACCCGCGAACGGGTGCGTCAGATCAAAGACAAAGCCATCACCAAACTGAGAACTACTTCCAGAAGTAAGTTGCTCCGCAACTACCTCGGATAATTGATATAATTTTTTAAGATTAGCGAAGACAGAAGAGGCTTTTTCCTCATCTGTCTTCGCTAATCTTTTTTTATCACCAGGTAAAACCAGCCGGTAAAATCACTTAAATCCTGTTTTCAGACAAAATCCGGTAAAAAAATATACTTTTGCAATCCGTTTAAAATACCAACAATGTTTGAATCATTATCAGAGAGACTCGATTCCGCGTTTAAACAGCTTAAAGGGGAAGGTCGGATTTCCGAAATAAACATAGCCACTACTGTTAAAGAGATCCGTCGTGCACTGGTAGATGCGGATGTGAACTATAAAATAGCCAAGGAATTTACTGATAAGGTAAAGGATAAAGCGCTGGGTGAGAAGGTATTAACCTCCATTTCTCCCGGACAGCTGATGGTGAAAATCGTAAAAGACGAACTGGCAGAACTGATGGGAGGCACTGAGGCTGAGTTTGATCTCAAAGCCAATCCTACTATCGTATTGATCGCAGGTTTGCAGGGTTCCGGTAAAACCACGTTCTCCGGTAAACTGGCCAGTTTCCTGAAATCTAAAAAGAATAAGAAACCTTTACTGGTAGCGGCAGATATCTATCGTCCGGCAGCGATTGACCAGTTGAAAGTGCTGGGAGAGCAGATCGGGGTAGAAGTATATAGCGAGCCGGAAAATAAAAATGCCGTACAGATTGCTGAAAATGCGATCAGGCAGGCAAAAGCCAATAATAACAACGTCATCATTATCGATACTGCCGGTCGCTTGGCGATCGATGAAGCGATGATGACCGAAGTAGCCGCCGTAAAAGCAGCGGTGAAACCACAGGAAATCCTGTTTGTGGTGGATTCCATGACCGGCCAGGATGCGGTAAACACCGCGAAAGCGTTTAACGAACGCCTGGACTTTACCGGGGTGGTACTGACCAAACTGGACGGTGATACCCGCGGTGGTGCTGCATTGACCATCAAATACACCGTAGCGAAACCGATCAAGTTCGTGAGCATGGGTGAGAAACTCGATACCCTCGATGTTTTCTACCCTGAGCGTATGGCACAACGTATCCTGGGCATGGGTGATATCACCACCCTGGTAGAACGTGCACAGGCGCAGTTCAATGAAGAACAGGCTAAAAAACTCGAAAAGAAAATCCGTCAGAACCAGTTCGATTTCGATGATTTCAAGGAGCAGCTACAACAGATCAAAAAAATGGGTAACCTGAAAGATCTGATGGGCATGATCCCTGGTGTGGGTAAGGCGGTGAAAGACCTGGATATCAGCGACGATGCTTTTAAAGGCATTGAAGCCATGATCAACTCTATGACGAAGGCAGAGCGCGCCGACCCCGATATGATCGACGGAAGCCGCCGCAAACGCATCGCGAAAGGAGCCGGGAAGAACATCCAGGACGTGAACCAGTTTATGAAGCAGTTTGAGCAAATGCGCCAGATGATGAAGATGATGAATAAATTTGGCGGCGGTGGTAAGGGTTTGAAGGGAATGATGCGTTAATACGATCAAATCGACATAAATTTTTTTTGCAAATACCAACTTAGTGGTTACATTTGCATCCCTAATTAAACAATATTTCCTAACTCGCAAAAAATAACTCGACTTATTTATGCCAGTAAAAATCAGACTGCAGAGACATGGCGCGAAAAAAAGGCCTTTCTATTTTATCGTAGTAGCCGACGCGCGCGCACCAAGAGATGGTAAATTCATCCAGAAAATTGGTACTTACAATCCTTTAACAGTTCCAGCTTCTATCAACATCGATACCGAAAAGGCATTGCGTTGGTTACAGAAAGGTGCACAACCTACTGATACTGTTAGAAGAATCTTGTCATTCAAAGGTGTATTGTATTTGAAACACCTGTTAAGAGGTGTTACTTTGAACCTGTTCGATGAGCCTACTGCTTACCAAAAGTTCGCACAATGGCAAGCTGAACACGAACAAAAAGTTTCTGCCCGTCGTGACGGTCACAAGAAAGCTCGTATGGCTGCTCCAATCGTAAGAAAGGTAGAAGACACTCCAGCTCCTGCGACTGAAGCTCCAGCAGAAGGCGAAGGTACAGAAGCATAAAACGGCGACGTTTTAACAATACCTGAAAAAGGAAATATTTGCAGCCGCAAATATTTCCTTTTTTAATTTTTGAGGAATTGATGTAGCCTTTGGTAATCAGCCGTTATTAATGCTGTTGAATGCTAATCGCTACCTCCCGAAGGACTAACCAGCACAAGTTAATGGCTAACAACTATTTCAGTATCGGTAAACTCGCATCAGCTCATGGCTTGCAGGGCGACCTGGTGCTCAGGCACAGCCTGGGCAAAAGATCTTCCTTGAAAGGGGTGACCGTTATTTTCCTGGAAGAGCGGAAAAACAGCTTCATTCCCTACTTTGTTCAGCAGGTAACTGTAAAGGACACGGAAAGTGTGTATATCAAGCTGGAAGGCATAGATACCAAAGAAGCTGCGCATAAACTGATGCCGGCACAGGTATTTTTGCAGGAAGAAGACTTTAAGCAGCAAACCGCTTCCTCTGCTCCCCTGGCATTGCTGGGATTTGCCGTGGAAGATCAGCAATATGGTCCTTTGGGAACTATTGACGAGGTGATTGAAATGCCTATGCAGGTGCTTGTAAAGGTATTGATCAAGGGCAAAGAAGCACTTTTGCCGGTGAATGAACAGTCACTGGTAAAAATAGACAAGAAGAAACAGACCGTATTCCTGAATTTACCGGATGGTTTGATCGAGTTATACACCGAATAAGCTATCAGCTGTTAGCTATTAGCCTTTAGTGAATCGCTAATGGCCAATAGCTAACAGCTGGAGGCTAAAAGCTAGTACGATGCGAATTGATATAATTACTGTATTGCCGGAACTGCTGGAAAGCCCGCTGTCTCATTCTATCATGAAAAGAGCGCAGGCCAAAGGTTTACTGGAAATACATGTACATCCGCTCAGGCAGTATTCCAGCCTGAAACACGGCCAGGTAGACGATTACCAGTTTGGTGGCGGCGCCGGGATGGTGATGATGCTGGAACCCATTGTAAATGCGATTGAGTCGTTGCAGGCGAAGGTGCAGTACGATGAAGTCATCTACCTGACACCGGATGGGGAAACACTGAACCAGAAAATGGCCAATCAGTTGTCGCTGAAAGGCAATTTGCTGATGCTGTGTGGCCACTATAAAGGGATAGATCAGCGTATCCGGGATCATTTCATTACGAAAGAGATCTCTATCGGTGATTATGTGCTGAGTGGGGGAGAACTGGGGGCTGCGGTACTGGTAGATGCCATTGGCCGCCTGTTGCCCGGGGTGTTGAACAACGAAACCAGCGCCTTAACAGACTCTTTTCAGGATAATTTGCTGGCGCCGCCGGTATATACCCGTCCGGAAGAATTCCGCGGCTGGAAAGTACCGGAGATCCTTTTGAGCGGAGATCATAAAAAAATCGATGAGTGGAGACACCAGGAATCGATAGAAAGAACAAAACAACGCAGGCCCGACCTGTTATAACTTAATGATACATAGGTCATATAGATTGCTTTACCATTTGAAGATGATAATTTCTTGATTTTTAATTTGGTAAATGCTATTTCTTGACTTACTTTTGCACTCCCATAAATATTTGAAAGATGAACGCAATTTCGTTTGTTCACGAACAACTGACAGCTAACAAACAGTACCCGAAGTTTAAAGCAGGCGACAACGTCACTGTCAACTATAAAATCGTGGAAGGTAATAAAGAAAGGATTCAGTCCTTTAAAGGTGATGTGTTGAAAATCCAGGGTACAGGATCAACAATGTCTTTCACTGTTAGAAAAATTTCTGATGGCATTGGTGTGGAAAGACTGTTTCCGCTTTACTCTCCTCATATCGATGGTATCGTGTTGAACAAGGTGGGTAAAGTAAGAAGAGCTAAGCTTTACTACCTGCGCGAGCGTGCTGGTAAGAAAGCCCGTATCAAAGAAAAAAGGGTTTAGTATAAATACAGGGAAATTTGTTAAAAGCGGGACCTTAGCGGTGCCGCTTTTTTCGTGTGCTTAAAATGGTATTAAAACTCAGGCCAGATCAGGTAAAGAGCGTGAAAAAACCGATTTTATGATCTATCTTTGATGTCTGAACATTATAAACATTTGAGAAGATGACTGCTGTTTTTGTTAAATCATCATTTTTGTTTCTTCAGGACGTCGGAGGCTCTGAGCTGCTGTTGATCTTAGTGGTAGTATTGCTGCTTTTTGGAGGCAAGAAAATCCCTGAATTAATGCGTGGCCTGGGTAAAGGTATCCGTGAATTTAATGACGCCAAAAACAATGTGCGCCAGGAAATTGAAGAAGGCATGAGAGAAAAACCTGTAGCTCCTGCTGCACCGGCTACCACGGATGCTCCACATACGAGCTCTACCGTGATTCCGGAAAATCCGAACCATAACGCGCAGTAATCGCCAACATACACCAAGCGCATATTCCTGATTCGTTTATTTTTTAACTGGTTTAGCCTTGTCTGAATTCAGCAGTATAACTACTTTCCATAAAGCATTATACGCCGGCAGTACAAGCTGTACGGAAAGGGTACGCTATTACCTGGACCGCATAGCTCAGCTAAAACACTTGAATGCCTTCCTGGAAGTGTATGAGGAGGAAGCCCTGGAAAAAGCACGTTTGCTTGATACCCGCCTTAAAAACGGGGAAAAGCTGGGTGCTCTTGCTGGTGTGGTGGTAGGCATTAAAGATGTAATCTGCTATAAAGGCCATAATGTAAGTGCCGCTTCCCATATACTGGAAGGGTTTACCTCGTTATTTTCTGCCACTGCAGTGGAAAGACTGCTGGTGGAAGACGCCATTATCATTGGTAATCTTAATTGTGATGAATTCGCGATGGGATCTACCAATGAAAATTCTGCATTCGGACCTACGTTGAATGCCCTGGATAATACCCGTGTACCGGGAGGATCTTCTGGTGGTTCTGCAGTAGCTGTTCAGGCAGATCTATGCCAGGTTAGCCTGGGGAGTGATACAGGCGGTTCAGTTCGCCAGCCTGCGGATTTTTGCGGCATAGTAGGCCTGAAGCCTACCTATGGTCGTATTTCGCGTTTTGGCCTTATTGCTTACGCGTCTTCATTTGATCAGATCGGTATTTTTGGCAAGGATATTGCCGATGTGGCGGCAGTTCTACAGGTGATCGCAGGACCAGATGAGTTCGATAGTACGGCATCTCAAAAGGAAGTGCCTGATTATAAGGAACATCTGGAGGACAATAAATCTTTCAAATTCGCGTATTTAAGAGATGCCCAGTATCATGATGGTCTGGACACGGAAATGAAAGAAGGCTATATTGATTTCTTTGAAAGTTTGCAGTCGCTTGGTCATACCGTATCAGGAAAAAGTTTTGAATACCTTGACCATGTAGTACCAGCCTATTATGTGCTTACTACAGCAGAAGCATCCTCCAATTTGTCCCGTTATGATGGGGTAAAATATGGACACAGAACCGACCAGAAAAACCTGGATTTGACAGAATTTTACAAAAAAAGTAGATCAGAAGGGTTTGGGAAAGAAGTAAAACGTCGTATATTACTGGGGACTTTTGTGCTGAGTGCGGGCTATTACGACGCATATTATACTAAGGCACAACAGGTTAGGCGTCTGGTAACAGACAAGCTCAATGAAATTTTAGAAGAGTACGACGCCATTTTAATGCCAACTGTGCCATCCACAGCTTTTAAATTAGGGGAAAAAACAGATGACCCTATAGCCATGTACCTGGCGGATATTTATACGGTACTGGCAAATCTGGCAGGGGTTCCGGCTATATCAGTTCCCTTGTACCGGCATTCAAACGGGATGCCATACGGTGTGCAGATCATCACAAAGAAGTTTAGCGAAGCAAACTTGTTACACATAGCCAATCAAATCATGGCTAAGGAACAGGTTACTGTTGTTTAAAATAAATTGTATGAGAAAAATCTTTTTACTACTGCTGTTGCCAGCAACAAGTTTAGTGAGTGTAAGTGCGATGGGAGGCAATAGCAATCCTAAAGAGACGGTGTATCCGGTTGGGGCGCCCGATACTTCTGTACTGAAAATGAATCATAGGGTACATTTACCCAAGGATACTGCTGTACAGGCATCTCCCACCTCAGTGGCTGTTAAAAAAGCCGCGCAAAGTCTGCCTAATTCTATTCGCAGCCCGAAAGTATACGAGCAGATCAACAATAACCTGGTGGCCGGTTATGTAAGTAACTATGCTACCCGGTATAGTCAGCATTTACAAATCATGATTGATAAAGGCCAGCCTTATTTCACCATGATTGAAAAAGTGTTCCGTGATAATGGAATCCCTGAGGAAATGAAATACCTCGCGGTAATTGAATCCAGCTTTAACACCAACGCCCGCTCCAGAGTGGGTGCCGTAGGCGCCTGGCAATTTATGGCCGGTACTGCCCGCATCTTTGGTTTAAGCGTAGGTAAAAAAGTAGATGAAAGAAAAGATTTCTATAAATCTACTTTGGCTGCCGCCCAGTTCCTGAATCAACTGTATGCACAGTTCGACGACTGGTTACTGGTTGTAGCAGCTTATAACTGCGGTGCAGGTGGCGTACAACGCGCTATCAATGCCAGCGGACGTAAAGATTTCTGGGGCATGCAGTATTTCCTGCCAGCCGAATCACGTAACCATGTATACAAATTCATCGCTACCGGTTATATCCTCGATCGATTCAATAACTTCTTCGGTGTAAGCGACGACATAAATCCTACTATTACGGTTAACATGCCTGCAGCGGATAATATCACACCGATTGCAAGAGGGCCGTTAACTGAAGAGGAAATTTACAATACCGTTGAAATCAATGTAACCGGCAAATATCGCCTCGAAGCAATTGCTAAGAAACTGGACATGCAGGTGGCAGAATTAGACCGCTTCAATCCTGGCTTCTCTAAAGCAATGGCCAGCCCGGAAAATAATTATGACCTGCGCATCCCGAAAGATAAGATGAAGCAGTTCATGGCAGAAAAAGATGAGATGCTGAAAGAATCTGTTCAGCTCACCCTGGACGATAAAGCAGTAGGTGTGGATAAATCTAAATTCCCACCACCGGTGAAAATGGCTGATAAGCCTGCTCCGGTTGCTAAGAAAGTATCTTCTTCCAGGAAACATCATACTGCTTCTAAAAAATACCACAGCACCAAGAAATATACAGGAGCTAAAAAGAAGCATACTACTAAAAAGAAGAAATAATCACCACCAAGGTGTAAGGATAAAAAAAGAGCGTGTATCCCTGATACACGCTCTTTTTTTATGTTATGTGGGAAATAGTTATAGTGATTTTGCTGTCATTAACCCGCTGCGCTTTTCACTGAACGCTACCAGGTCGAGCAGTGGTCCGGTCATAAATGTGGTAGCCAGGGCCATCAACACCAGCATCGCGAATATTTCAGGAGATAAGATACCAAGATCAAAACCAATGTTGAGTACCACCAGCTCCATCAATCCACGGGTATTCATCAGTGCGCCAATAGATACAGACTGACGCCAGTTTTGACCCATTAGTCTGGCTGTTATGGTACTACCGCCAAACTTGCCGGCTACTGCCACCAGCATGATCATGCCACATACCGCCCACAAATCACCCTGGTTAAGTAACCCGATATGTGTTCTTAAGCCGGTGAAAACAAAGAAAATGGGGAGCAATATAATCACGCTTACATCTTCCAGTTTATCAGTCAATACTTTTTTGATAGGGGTAGCAGGCATGATAACACCCGACAGGAATGCGCCAAATAAGGCGTGTATGCCAATTACTTCCGCTATCCAGGCAGAGATTAGCAGTACAAAAAGGATCAGCGAAACGGCTGCCTTGTCTTTTCCTTTGGCGAGTTGTTTTTCGGTTATTTTGGCTAGCCAGGGTCGCACCAGCAGCAACATCACGGTTACAAATACAATGGCCAGCGCAATGGTGACCACCGCACTGAGTAAGCCGCCTGCATTTACAATAGCCACTACTACTGCCAGTATGCACCAGGCAGTGATATCATCTGCCGCTGCGCAGGTGATGGCCATAATACCCAGCGGTGTATGGGTTAATTTTCTTTCCTGAACAATACGCGCCAATACAGGGAAAGCAGTAATACTCATTGCAATACCCATAAACAGTGCAAACGATAAAAAGCTAACGTGGGCAGGGGCGAAGCGGGTAAAGAGGAAATAGGCCAGCCAAACGCCCAGGAAAAAGGGCACTACAATGCTGGCATGACTAATCATCACTGCATCATGGGCTTTATGCCTGATTTTATTGAGATCCAGCTCCATGCCTACGATGAACATGAAGAAGGCCAGCCCTATCTGGCTGAGGAATTGTAAGTTTTTCAACGATTCTGCCGGAAAAAGGAAGGCCGAAAAGCCTGGCATGGCCCAACCCAGCAGAGACGGGCCTAACAATACGCCTGCAATAATTTCACCTACTACTGCGGGTTGCCTCAACTTATTGGCAATAACGCCAAACAGCCTGGCAGTGAGCATAATAGCAATGATTTGCAGCAACAACAGTCCCAGTGGATGTTTGAGATTGTCGAGGTAACGCCACCAGCCGTGTACTTCCGGAGCCGCGGCCACCGGTACTTTGGGTGTAACAGGGAGCGCATTAACAGGAAGTGATTGTCCCTTCTGAAGGATCACCCATATCAGCGCGGCAAAAACACCAATAATGACAGGATACCATAGCAAGCGTTTGTTCATGACAGGAATGTGTTAATGGTTCTATGCAAGATATAAAAAAGCAAAAAGCTATTACAGCGCCAGCTGGTATTGCAAAGGTTAATTTTTTGCAACCAACTTTTCACCGTAATAACTTTTTGCACTATATGTTCTTTATCTACTGGCCAATAGCCGCAATACCTGGCAGTTCTTTTCCTTCGAAGAACTCCAGCAATGCGCCACCACCGGTAGACACATAACTTACCTTGTCGGCAATACCGAATTGGTTTACAGCAGCTACTGAGTCGCCACCACCAACGAGGGAGAATGCACCGTTTGCAGTAGCTGTTACAATGGCTTCAGCTACGCCTTTGGTACCGCCCTGGAATTTAGCCATTTCAAATACGCCCATCGGACCGTTCCATAAAATAGTTTTGGAAGCGGCGATCGTTTCGCTGAACAGCGCTACAGACTTAGGTCCTATGTCGAGGCCCATCCATCCTGCAGGGATGTTATCGTTGGAAACTTCCTGGGTGTTAGCATCTGCTGCAAATTTATCTGCAGCAATAGAATCTACTGGCAGGATCAGTTTTACGCCTTTTTCCTTCGCTTTTGCTACCAGGTCATTGGCCAGATCCAGCTTATCATTTTCGCAGAGGGAGCTGCCAATTTCTTTCCCTTGTGCTTTCAGGAAGGTATAGGCCATACCACCACCAATAATCAGGTTGTTGGCACGTTCCATCAGGGTTTCGATGATGAGGATTTTATCGCTCACTTTGGCGCCACCGAGAATAGCGGTGAAAGGCGCTGCAGCATCGTTCAGTACTTTGGTAGCGCTGTTAACTTCAGCTTCCATGAGTAAACCAAACATGCGGTTGGCAGGTGCAAAGTATTGTGCAATAACTGCAGTAGAAGCGTGTGCACGGTGAGCGGTACCAAATGCATCGTTTACATACACATTGCCGAGTTTAGACAGTTGTTCGGCAAAGGAAGCATCTCCTTTTTCTTCTGCTCTGTGGAAACGCAGGTTTTCCAGCAACAGTACTTCGCCCATTTGCAGGTCAGCAGCGGCTTTTTCTGCTACAGGGCCTACACAGTCGGCCGCAAATTTTACGGTAACGCCGCCCAGTAAAGAAATAAGGTGGTATACGAGGTGTCTTAAAGAGTATTTATCAGTGGGGCCATCTTTTGGACGGCCGAGGTGTGACATCAGGATAACGGCGCCGCCATCTTTCAGGATTTTCTTGATGGTAGGTACGGCAGCACGCATGCGGGTATCGTCGGTGATGTCGAAGTTATCGTTCAGGGGAACGTTGAAATCCACGCGGATAAGGGCTTTGCGGCCATTGAAGTTATAATCGGAGAATTTACTCATAAGAATCTATTTAAGATAACGAGAAAGGTATATCATTAAAAAACCGCGGTACCAACAGCACAAAGCGAGTATGCAACCAAAAAAGAATCTGGCCAATTGCTGCTATGGTGTAGTTCCGCGGAGATTTAAAGACTCCCCCACTGGTGCGGGGGAGTGCTTCGTATAATTATTTGCTGATCAGACCGGCGAAGTACTTTACAGTACGTACCAGTTGTGATACATAGCTCATTTCGTTATCGTACCAGGAAACGGTTTTAACCATTTGGAGATCACCAACAGTGAGTACTCTGGTTTGAGTTGCATCAAACAGGGAACCGTAGTGGATACCGATTACATCGGAGCTCACGATTTCATCTTCAGTATAACCGAAAGATTCGTTAGCAGCAGCTTTCATCGCAGCGTTAACTTCTTCAGCAGTTACTTTTTTATTGAGGATGGTAGTCAGTTCAGTGATGGAACCAGTGATAGTTGGAACGCGTTGTGCGCTACCGTCCAATTTACCTTTCAGTTCAGGCAGTACCAGTCCGATTGCTTTAGCAGCACCGGTGCTGTTAGGAACGATGTTAGCAGCAGCAGCACGTGCACGACGCAGGTCACCTTTTGCATGCGGAGCATCCAGGGTGTTCTGGTCGTTCGTGTAAGCGTGTACAGTGGTCATTAAGCCGGAAGCAATACCGTAGCTGTCTTGCAGTACTTTTGCCATAGGAGCCAGGCAGTTGGTGGTGCAGGAAGCGCAGGAGATAACAGTTTCGCTACCATCCAGCAGTTGGTGGTTAACGTTGAAAACGATCGTTTTCAGATCACCTGTAGCAGGAGCCGAGATAACAACGCGTTTAGCACCAGCAGTAATGTGAGCAGCAGCTTTATCCTTGTCAGCAAAGAAACCGGTACATTCGATTACTACATCGATGTCGTGCTCTTTCCATGGAATTTGAGACGGATCTCTCTGTGCATATATTTTCACATCTTCACCGTTCACATTGATTGCGTTTTCAGAATGCTTAACGTCTGCATCGAATCTACCCTGAGCTGAATCATATTTCAGCAAATGCGCCAGCACGTTAGGGCTGGTGAGGTCATTGATAGCTACCACATCAATGCCGGGCATTTTGTAAATCTGGCGGTATACCAAGCGGCCAATACGACCGAAACCATTAATACCAATTTTGAGAGTAGTTCCCATTTTACATCGTGATTTGAGTATGAAAAAATCGAGAGCGAATTTACAACCAATACCTTTAGTAATCAATAGAAATTTAGGTTATCAAAATTTTTTTTTGGAAATATAAAATAACGTCCTACATTTGCAATCCCAAAACGATACATGCCGCGTTGGTCAAGGGGTTAAGACGCCTCCCTTTCACGGAGGAGTCACGGGTTCGATTCCCGTACGTGGTACGAATGAAGCTGGCGCTTCAAACTTTATAGGGTTGCTCATAGATGGGCAACCCTTTTTTATTGATTTTTGTGGCGTTATCTTCAAACATTGGAGTCACAGCTGGTGTTCTAAATACTCCGCCAGAATAAGTCAATTTGTCTTTGAACACCGCTTTAACAAGTTGGTGTTGATCTTCCAAACTAATGGCCTCTCCACTGTCAATATCACCTTATAAAGCAGCAATGTTCGCCGATATTTCTTAAGCTACTTATGATAAGTGTCTTTATCAATTCCACCATCCAGGTATTTCTCCTCCAAGGATTCAATTTTCTTATTGATTTCTGCCATTGATTTTTTCCTGGCCGTCAATATTTCAGTATAGTTCCCTACCAAAGGATAAAAACTAATGACCCTGGCTAGTATATTCTCCATCTACATATCCTCCATTCACGTAGCGTGATACATCGTTCGTATGCCATGCGTAAATTCCGGCAATCATAATGCCCAGGTCTTGCACATATTCAGATACAGTGTCTTGCAGCTTTCCAAACGGAGGCAAGTGCTGATGTAACAGCATAAATTCATCCAGATAGCTATCATGGAGCTTTAGCGCCTCCATATAGGCTTCATTAACCGGTATTTTGCGTTCATGCTGTATTACTTTTATGAGATTCATGGTATCACCTTCCCTATGCAGTTCTTTGGGAAGGGAAATAAAATCATTATGCATACCTATCATCCATGAACAAAGGTTGTGGAGACGTAATATATGTGGATGCTCAAGCACGTCATCCGGTAGTTCACGGTAGTTCTTCTGCATCGCTACATATTTACAAAATGGAAGCACTCCGCTTGTGTCCAGCCTGATAATTAGGTAAATAGGGAGTGGTGGTGGTGTATTGGTTCTATAATATACTCTTTCTTCCGCATAGCCAACGAACACATTATGCATAGAAGCGATATATTTCTCATACAACCGGGTGGGCATTGCGCATTTAATGGCATCCTGTCGCAGGACCCAGAACTGATGAAATATTCCGTTGTCAGTTGGTTCAATAGTATCTTCCCCGGTTAAAATAGCCATTATACGATTCTTTATATCATACATTTCATTGCGGGAACAACGATCCCAATAATCATCCATCATGGCGCCATTGGCTGCATAGTTAGCAAGGGGGCGTAATTCTGCAAGTGTTCTTAAGAAGGGACACCCCCGTGAAGCAATATCAGTCAGATTATGTTGTTTATGCTTTTCACGGGCGGCTTTACTATGAAAGATATATTCCCTGTCAATCCAATCGTAGTATTCCTCCCGCTGCTGTTGGAAATCAGGATGTATAAAATCCGGAAAGGGATATTTAGGCATGGGCAAATGTTGCAGTCCTGCATAGAACTGTTCTTCCGAAAGGATTTTGGACATGGCTAAAAATTTTAACGGTTATTGTTGAGTTTTAAGTGACAAAGCTAAGAACGTATATCGAAATACACGGTAGTGTTGTACAAGATGAATATTTATTTACCATGAGCGGGCACTTCAGTGCTCTTTCCCATTATTAAATTACTACTATTAATTAGTTTAGTCTATAGCTTAAGGATTTAAAATATGCATCACAGTTTTATGCAGCATGTAAAATTATGGGAACTTTATTTTTGCGCCACTGGCGGAGGCATAAACCTTCCACAAGTGCTGGATGAGGATGAACAAATTGATGTAATACAAGTGCCTGTCAATGCAGCTTTACATTGCTCCTAAAAGCCGGATTAATGGACAATACACATGCTACAGCCTTTTGGAGCAGGGAATATAGTGGGATCGTAGTGGAGAGTACCGGGTACATGCCGGTTCTAAGATGTTATGATAGATAATCAGCAATCTTTCATAGGCTTTACTTCAGGGTTTACCGGCAACCACATTATTTTCCGGCCAGGCAAATCCCATTCCTCCATGCAGGTATCTATCTGTTTCCAGATAAAAAGAATTCACTCCCTGAAGCCCGACTCCTGCGTAATAGATGAATTTATCTATATGCTCCTGATATTCACCAAACTCACGATACTCTGCATGTAAGGCAAACACATTTGCCAATTCTTCATTATGGATACGGAGCGCCTCCGCGCAAGCATCCTTCAGCGAAAGATTATATTGTTGCTGCAATACAAAGACCAGGTTAAAAACCTCTGTTCCCTTCGCCATTTCTTTTGGCAGGGAGTGAATGTCGTTTTGCCATGCAACAACCAAGGTCATATGAGATATCATTTTTTGAACCACAATATGCTCAAAAATATGTTCCGGTAGTACGAGGCCCGATTCAATCTCACCAAAGATCAGGTATGGGCGCATAAGAACAGAATACTCACGAATGGTTTTGAAAAGCGTGAGCGACGGCGGGCGCTGCGCTATTTTATAAGGATACTCCAATTCAATCCCGTATCTGAAGGATTGATAGAAATAGTAAATGAAACGCTCAACCCACATGTCAGGCATCAGAACACGGAACTCATCCCTGATCAACGCCATGTGTTGATAGAGTGCGTTTTCTTCCGGCCTTGGTTGAGCGCCTTTGAGAATGGCTACACAACGGATCCGTAGCTGTTGGATTTCTTCAAGTGATGAATGTTCCACCTGGTCGTCGAGCGCAACATATTGGAGCATGAACCTGTTGCAGGGAATGGTTTGCTCATAGGTTAAATCGGGCCACATACGGGCAGTACAGATATGCAGCCTCATTTTCTTGTATTTCTCCCGTTGCTTTTCTGTTAAAAAAGTATAATCATTATCAATCCATCCATCCATATCTTTCCCCATCTGTTCTGCATGTGGGTTGATAAGATCAGGCCAGGGGTAATAACCACGTGGTAAATAGTCTGCGCTTTTATATTGATCTGCTGTCACTGTTTTACTTTTTAAATAGTATTTTTCGTTTTCCTGATTATTAATCCTGATAAATGTCCTTTACCTCAAACTCCAACGTTTTTTCACCTTGCATACCATATTGGGGAATTACAAAACCTTCGGGCGAATACTGTATTGTTCCGGATGTGTAATACCATTCGTTAAGACCTACAGCCATCAGTTTGATAAGTAGCTATATTTTATACTTTTGCTGCCTTAAAGTGCTGGCAGCAGGAAAACCATCTATACTGTTATACCGTGGCAGATTAAAGGACACAGATTTCCAGCCGCTTAACGTCATGCTTATATAGTGCACCCGGTTAACTACCACGTCCTGCCATTTACCAAAATCCGGCAGGAATGACTGAAGATGAATAAACTCTCTCAGGTATTCGTTATGCATATGCAGATCTTCCAGACAAGCCTCTTCAAGCGAAATATCCCGGTTATGCTGAATTGCCTTTACCACATTATAATAAATGCCATCCGTAGCTTCATCTTTTACCACAGACTGTACTTCATTAAAGCATACCATCATACGTATAGCAAGGGACATGAGCCGCTGCATTACGGGGTGATCGTGTATTTCATCCGGCAATGGCTGCCTGGTTTCCATATCCGCCAGTTCCAGGAAGGGGCGAAGACACAGCGAGTTCTCCCGGATGGTCAGACACTCCTCTACACCCGGAAAGATCTTCCTGAACTTATAGATCATTTCCTGCTCAAGCCCTATAAAATAGCTACTGAGAGCAGCTACAAAGCGATTTAAGGAATCTGTGCCAAGGAATTTTAACAACTCCGCCCTTAAAGAAGCCAATAACTGGCCAAGCGGCAATCCGGACTCCTCTGCGCTTATCTCTCCTTTCAATATAGCGATGGTATGTTTATGAACTAAACGTATCTCTTCAGGGGATGCCTCTTCATATATGTCGTCATTATAGAGTGTCCACAACATAAGCCGGCAAACAGGTTGCAACCGTTCATAACTTGCAGTAGGAAACCATTGTGAGGCAATATGCGCGGTTTGGGTCCGCTTATACTTCAACCTCGTAGCTTCATCATTCTGGTATAGCCAGCAGTACTCCTTGTCTATCCACTCGTTCTCGGTTAGCTCCTGAAGGGCCTCGGCAAATGGGTTTTTCAGCGTCGGGAACGGATAGTGAAACCTGGAAAGCATTTGCGGGTTCATAAGTCTCTGCACTTTAATGGTTAACCTAATGTATACTAAAAATAATGACACATAATGCAGAACGGTAGCAGGGAAAATATTTCACTTAAGTAACTCGAAAAATCACACAGCACAGCACGTTAGTTGCTCATGTCAAGACAGCATTTATCCGCAGCCAGGCTTTATTGCCTGCGAAATGCTGAGAGAATGGATAGATGCGGATAACCGCAAAATCATTACGATTACTACTGAACAGCCTTATGGAATAGATTCTAAATTTGATCTGTAAGTGAGCAGGTTATGTTGTAAGATGATCTTCCTATTTTCTTTTTCTGTGCATATTGGGCTAAGGTAATTCCTGCGGCTGAAATTATTGAATGACATGAGTAACCTTGCTTGTTTTAGTATTGGGTTAAATAGTTTATATTAGGGTATCGCCCATCGCTACCGCATATTAATCACTACCCATGACAACAAATTCTGCTATCGTTCCAAATAAATCAAAGCCCCCTTATCTATTAGGTCTTTTAGGCCTCATCCCATTAGTTGGCGCATTTGTAGGTGTAGCGCTTATATTATATGCGATTTTAAAATATCAAGATAAATGGCTGGCTATCATCGGGGCTGCTTGTATCACCCTGACTGTTATTTTTTATTCCGCGCTGTTTTATGCAACTACCCATGCGGATGTATTCAGAAAGGGCTTTGCAGACATAGAACAAAAGCAGTTGGTCAGCGTCATAAAAAGTATTGAGTTTTATAAATTGTCACATGGCCAATATCCAGATAGTTTACAACAGCTTTTGAAAGACGATGAATTGACACCAATTTACGATGGGGCCCGGGGAATGAAAATGACGGGACGCACCCTTTGTAACTACCAGAAAATAGGCGATAAATACACGCTTTTTTCATCCGGACAAGACGGCATACCACATACTAAAGACGATTTGTTCCCCCTGGTTACTATTACAGATAGCAGTAAAATTGGTTTAATAAGCGCACATTGAAACTTATTTTTGGGGTAAGTTAATGCCATATGTAGTGATCGCTTTTTATAGGGAATTATTGGTAGAAGATCTGAACCATATCAGGTACGAATATGGCCCGAAAAATGGAAACTTTAAATGATGAGAAGAATTCATATACTACTCCTGATTGTGCTGTGTTGCAGTAACGGCTGTAACGAACAAAGTGGTCAATCAAATGGAAATATTCACAAGATTCAAAATCCTGGTATGGACATCCATCAGGTTAAGTCGATTGAAATTGTTAGTGAAGGAGGTGAGCTGGGATATAGGTCCCGTTTATTGATATCTGCTGATTCAGTTAACTATAGCGTTCAAGTTGCTGTAGATGCAACAAAAAATACGCAGCATAGCATGAAAAATGCACCGGAAGATTGGGAGGCGATAGTAAAGGAGATCGATTTACCTGATTTTGAAAAGGCTGTTGACGGCGCCAGCAGACAACCCGTTGATGGGATTGATACCAGGGTCAGCATAACAACGAATACAGGAACCATTACAAGAACGAACGCCTATGAGAATAAAACATGGAACTACATTCTTGGAAGCGCAGAGAAATATGATAAATGAAAATTGCTATGTGAAGTGGTTGTCTGATCTTACGTGTAATTTGCAGACAGCACTCTTATTGGTTCAATAAGAGTGCCTTAAAGATTATTTTTACCCAGTGCAATAGCATACGTAGTGATCGCTTTAACGGGTGCATTAATCATGATTTTTGGCTTTTATAGCATGGCGGAAGCTAACAAATTGTTGCTAATCTCAGACGATGCTATCTAATTCAAAAATTCGTCCCAATTGCTTATTATTCGTAGAGGCGGGTGTAGATTTCATCAACGCATTACGCAGGGCAATAGCGAATGGGTTCTGCCAATGAGCCATCTTGCCTATCTTCCAGCTGGTATTAACAATGTGCCGGGCCTTTTTCATCCGGATAGCCGGATATCGCCGGAATGCTTCCCTAATGGAATAATTCTTTTTCAATAAGGCTCCTATTACATAAGCATCTTCAATGGCCTGGCAGGCGCCTTGTCCCAGGTTGGGTGTGGTGGCATGTGCTGCATCGCCAAGGAGGCATACACCTTCCATGTACCATTTAGGAATAGGAGCGAGATCAAACAGGCCGGCCGCAATCCATTTGTCTTTGGGAGTGGCTTGTACCAGCTGCTTTGCCAGCGGATGGAAGTCATTTAGAAAAACGAGCGGATCTACACCAGGCGTCATTAGTGCGGTATCCGCCAGCAAATACCAGTATACTTGTTTTCCATTGAGTTTTACAAATCCAAATCGTTTGCCTTTGCCCCATAACTCATTCAGCTCATGATGATATTGCTGCGGCAAATCAGCATCTACAACTCCCCGCCAACAAAATTGTTTGCTGTCGCGCATTTCACTTTCGCCAAACAGCTGCTGCCGTACTACTGAGCGAATCCCGTCAGCCCCAATTATATTTTCAGTGTCAATGACATTACCGTCTTCAAATTCAAGTGTAAAGCGGCCTTGGTGACGACTGATCTTTTTTAATTTCTTACCTAAAGCAATATTTCCCATTCCAATTGCTTCGGATAGGAAATGATGTAAATCGGCCCGGTGCACCGCGATATTGTGAAGGTGAAACTTGTCTTCAAAGGGCTGAAGTGAAGATGAGGAAAGCATCCGTAAGTTAGGTTGAGTAATATTTAAAACAGAGATCCGGTTGCCCAGGCGGGCAATGCCTTCGTGTACCCCCAGGTGGCGATACACCTGCATGGCATTGTTAGCAAGGATAATACCTGCACCTACTGCTTTTAATTCCGGTGCAGCTTCGTAAACTTTAAAAGGTATATTCACTGCTTTAAGCGCAAGGGCTGTGGTTAGTCCGCCAATGCCAGCGCCAATGATGGCTATTTCCATGGTTTGTTCAACTTTGATGATATGGCAAAGTTGACACTTTGGGATGCTTAAAAACGTTCACTAAAGTTAATTAATGATCCTTTTCCTGATCCGGCTGAGCGATTGTGGTGTGATGCCCAGGTAGCTGGAGATATATTTCTGGGGAATTTTGCGCATCACCTCCGGAGATTTTTGTAACAGATTTTGATAACGTTGTTCCGGGTTATAAAACAGCAGATCAGTGATCCGGTGTTTGGCTTCAAGGAAAACAATATCCGCCATTTGCCTGCCGAACTTTAACCAGAAAATATCGCTTTCCATCAGACGTTCCAGTGCTGTTTTTTCAAAGATTAATACTTCGCAGTCCAGCAGGGCTTCTATAATAAATTCGGCTTTATGGCCGGTAATGTAGCTTTCATAGTCGCCAAAAAAATCGCCGTTTACCTGCAGTAAAAAGCTGATGTCTTCGCCACGGTCGTTGATACAATATGTTCTGACGGCGCCATTGATGATGTAGCCAAGCCAGTTGCAGGTGGTACGGCCATCGAATATGGTAGTATTCTTTTTAAAGACTTTTGTTTCCGAGATCGACAGGAATTCCTGGAAACGAACTTTGTCTAATGATAGCTTTGCTGCAAGATCCTGTTCATCAAGCATCTTTTTTTGATCTAAAGATAACCGATTTAAAGTTATCCTTCCTGGAACGACATGAAGCGCGGAAGCCGCCATTTGACCCACATCTCCGGAAAGTGTACCTACCTGGAAAACAGTTATGGAAATAGGGTTACCTTTATAGCATGAAATTCTTTGGACCCATTTTAGAAGAAGCGGTACAATCTAACAGTCAGTATAAGAAGCTGCCGGCAGACACGGTGTTGGTGCAATCCAACAGCTATATCCGCGCTATACCACTGGTGCTGTCTGGAAGTATGCGGGTGATGCGGGAAGATGAAGATGGCCGGGAAATACTGTTGTACTATATTAAGCCCGGTGAAAGCTGTATCATGTCTTTTCTGGCTGGTATCCACGACGATACCAGTAAAGTACGACTGATTGTGGAAGAAGAAGCGGAAGTACTGATGCTGCCTATAGAAAAGGCCAGCGAATGGATTAAAGTGTATCCCGAATGGACCGATTTCATCTTCAAATTGTATCACAAGCGTTTTGAAGAACTACTGGATGTGGTGAATGCGGTGGCTTTTCAGAAACTGGATGACCGCATCGTAGAGCTACTGAAGAAGAAAGCGCATGTTTATCAATCGAAAGAGTTTAACATTACGCATCAGCAACTGGCAGAAGAATTGGGTACTACCAGGGAAGTAGTATCCCGGCTGCTGAAACAAATGGAAAAGCAGCAACTGATCAGCCTTTCAAGGAATAAGATTGTTTTAAATTTCCCTATGTAACATAAGTCACCAAACTCCTCCTGTACACCTTTTACTTTTGTGCTATAAAACAGCAACGTGGAAGTAATTGGTTACATAGCATCGGTATTTATTGGTTTGTCATTAGGACTAGTAGGGGGAGGGGGCTCTATTTTAACGGTGCCCATCTTAGTATACTTCTTTCACATTGACCCATTAATTGCTACTACTTATTCTCTTTTTATCGTAGGCCTTACCAGTGCGGTGGGTGCGGGGAGTCATTTCCGGAAAGGTAATGTCGATTTTAAAATCGCTTTGATTTTCGGAGTGCCTTCACTGGCAGCGGTATTTGTAATGCGTAAGTGGGTGATGCCGGCAATACCGGAGCATTTGCTGCAGGTAGGAGATGTGCTGCTCAGCAAATCTGTTTTGCTGATGTTGGTATTTGCCATCTTAATGGTATTTGCGGCGATAGCCATGATGCGTAAAAGTAAGAACGTTGTTGTTCCTGCTGCTCCGGTCAGTTATACCCGCCTGATGGCGCAGGGTGTAGCTGTTGGCCTGATTACAGGATTTGTAGGTGTAGGTGGCGGTTTTCTCATTATTCCTTCGCTTGTTTTATTTGGCGGGTTATCCATGAAAAAGGCAGTGGGTACATCTTTGATGGTGATGACTATCAGTTCCCTGTTAGGTATGCTGGGAGACCTCAGCAGGCATGCTGCTTTCGATTACCTGTTCCTGGTATACTTTTCCCTGTTTGCTGTGGGAGGCATTATAGCAGGAAGTTATTTAACGAAATATACCAATGATGCAAAGCTGAAACCAGTGTTCGGATGGTTTGTACTGGTAATGGGCATCTTTATTTTAATCAGCACTTTATATAATCAATAGCAATGGATGTAATTACACAACCCTGGCCCTGGTATATTGCGGGGCCGCTTATAGGACTTACTGTTCCTGTCTTGTTAATACTGGGGAACAAGACATTCGGGATATCGTCGGTACTCCGGCATACCTGTGCTGCGTGTATACCAGCGAATATTAAATTTTTCCGGTACGACTGGAAGAAGGAAACCTGGAATTTGTTTTTTGCGCTGGGTATTATACTCGGGGGCTTTGTTGCTACTTATGCGTTATCTGTGCCGGGACCTGTTGATATCAATCCGCAAACGGTTAGCTTATTACAGCAATACGGTGTGAAAGATTTCAGTGGCGTGTTACCGCAGGATATATTCAACTTTGGCCAGCTCTTTACCCTGCGTGGGTTTGCGCTAATAGTAGTTGGTGGATTCCTGGTTGGATTTGGCACTCGTTATGCCGGCGGATGCACGTCAGGGCATGCAATCATGGGTATTTCTTCTTTACAATGGCCTTCACTGGTAGCTACGTGTTGCTTTATGATAGGCGGATTTATTGCCAGCTGGTATCTTTTACCTTTTTTATTACAACTATGAGAAATATAAAATTTTTAATAACGGGGCTGTTGTTTGGTATTATCCTCGTTAAGTCCCAGGTAGTGTCCTGGTTTCGTATCCAGGAGATGTTTCATTTGCAATCGTTTCACATGTACGGTGTCATCGGGAGTGCCATTATAGTGGGCATAGTCTCTATACAGGTGATCAAACGTTTTCAGATAAAAACGATCAACAGGGAAGCGATTACTATTCCGGATAAAAAGTTCCACTGGGGAAACGTATACGGTGGATTAATATTTGGTGTGGGCTGGGCAATTACCGGTGCTTGTCCGGGGCCTTTACTGGCGCAGGTTGGGAGCGGTTTCCTGGTCATCTCCATTACTTTATTGAGTGCCATTGCCGGCACCTGGGTATATGGATTAATACGTGAAAAATTACCTCATTAAATGTATAATTATGAAGATTAAACAGTTTGAAGATATTGGATTAGCGCAGTATGGATATGCGATCAGTAATGAAGCAGAACGTACCATGGTACTGATAGATCCTGCGAGAGATATGGCGCCATACCTGGCGTATGCAGCAGAAGAACAGGCTACTATTGTGGGCGTGATAGAAACGCATCCGCATGCGGATTTTGTAAGTAGTCATCTGGCATTGCATCAGCAAACCGGCGCTACTATTTATTGTTCCCGGCTGGTAGGTGCTGCTTATCCACATCAGTCGTTTGATGATGGAGATGAAATTGTGCTGGGCAATATCCGGTTGAAAGCTGTGAACACGCCTGGGCACTCTCCGGATAGCATCAGCATTGTATTGGAAGAAGAAGGGCGTAATAAAGCAGTATTCACCGGAGATACATTGTTCGTGGGCGATTGTGGCAGACCGGACCTTCGCGAGAACGTGGGGAATATCACCGCAAAACGAACAGAACTGGCGAAGCAGATGTATGATTCGTTGCATAATAAGCTCATGTTATTGGAAGACGATGTGCTGGTGTATCCGGCACACGGGGCAGGGACTTTGTGCGGTAAATCTCTTGGAAAAGAAAAATACAGCACTATAGGTATTGAAAAAGTGAATAACTGGTCGCTGCAGGAAATGAGTGTAGACGTGTTCGTTAGTGCGTTAACCGAAGGACAACCTTTTATTCCTGCTTACTTTCCTTATGATGTGGACCTGAATAAGAGGGGAGCAGAAGACCAGGTGCATACTATAGCGAGGGTGCCACGTGGGGCGCAGGGAACGCCGGATGAAAATGTGGTGGTGATAGATACCAGGGCAGAAGCGGCTTTCAAGGAACATCATTTACCGGGCGCTTTGAACCTGCAAAATGGTGGCAAGTTTGAAACATGGCTCGGAAGTATTATAACGCCGGGTGAGCCTTTCTACCTGGTAGCAGCTAACCGGGAGATACTGGAGGAGTTAATTGTCCGCACTGCTAAAATTGGCTATGAGGCTTTTATAGCAAAGGCTTTTGTTTTTGAAGATGGAAAAGAAAGTATGGTACCAATAAATGTGGAGGATTTTGCCACCAATCTTTCCGGTTATACTATTGTAGACGTAAGGAATGGCAGTGAAGTGAAGGAACATCGGTTTTTTGACCAGGCATTGGCTATTCCATTACCTGAATTAAGACAAAGAGTAGCGGAGATTCCGTTGGATAAGCCTATAGTAGTACATTGCGCCGGTGGCTACCGGAGTGCTGCCGGAAGTAGTATTATTCAGGCGGCGGTAGGTAATAGTGTGAAAGTGTTCGACCTGGGAGAAAACATTAAACGATTTCAGTAGATAGAAAAAGGGGCCTTCTGTGATTTGGGATAATGATGGATAAGAGAGAAGGCCCTAATGTTGTGTAACGTTCTATTCCGGATCGCTTATATTCAGCAATTTAAATTCGCCTTTTATCCGTACGTGTTCCTGGTTGGGACCACATGTGTTAACTTCATATAGCGTTGCAGTGAAGGTTCCTTCTACATATCCTCCTGTGCCTTTAAATACGTCGAAAGGCTTTCCTATTTTCGTGATAGTAACTTCACCGTCTGCGTATTTGAAACCACCTTGCTGGCAATCTGGTATATATGAGTTGCCGTATGATTTACCTTTTGTGCCGTTACTGAATTGAATATCCGCCTGACCTGCCTGGCCGGCATCGCCCATCTTAAACGTGCCAGGTTGCTTGCCGTTAAATACGATCAACACGTGCGAATTGTCTTTCGTGAGTCCTGAAGTAGGACCTGTTTTATTTTCTGTTTGGGTATAGGCAGAATTACCACCTGCTGTGTAAGGGGTGCCATCTACTGTCCAGGTGATAGTGCTTTCATCTTTAAAGACCGCTGGTTTAGCCGGTTCATCTTTTTCACATGCTCCCATAAAAACAGTGAGCAATAAAAAGCCATAATGAATGAGAGGAATCTTTTTCATAATGTGGTTATTTAGGATACTAAATAAGTACATCTTTCGGAGGTAAAAATGAATGGTAGATAGTAACAGGACTTTGATCGGTATTCTACTTATAGAGGGGCTAAATGGTGTTTGTCGATGAACCTGTTTTAATGGGAAGGCGCTCGTTTAATATCATGCCAGTTTTTGAGATGACCAGCTGATAAATGATAAATTTTATAAAATACTATTTTATAATAATATATATAATATTTTATGTAAAATAATTGCCAATCCCAAAGCTTTCTTGTGCATTTTCTGTTCATCTTTTGCGCTTATTCATTTTGTTCATTACACCACGTAATCCGCTATGGCGCTGATTATTCGGTTACATTAGTTGTACCGAACCGAATTTCCCATTTAGCGACCATTATCCCTTATGCGATTCCCGTTGAATGCCTTGAATGCAATACTCATAGGAACGTTACCTGGAAATAACAGGAGGACGGGGTACGCTATTTTATTCACGCTATTTTCTTTCTTCTTTTTATCCTCATTCGTTCATGCGCAGAGCAGCAGTTGCCCGGTTCCACAAATCAGGAAATATGCATCCGGTCAAAAAACAGAAACGGTGTTGGGAAGTACATCGGGTGACGCCAACGCAGCAGATGGAAATCCCGCTACACAGTCTACCTTAAATACATTGGCGATACTTGGCATTACCTACGCAAAGCAGTATCTCAATTTTGATGCAACCATTGCTGCCGGTACGCCCGTGAGTGTAAAAATCGCCTATCCTTCCAATCTGGTGGGATTAGGTTCTGCAGTAACTATACAACCCTTTATTTATAATAGTTCGCATGTGGAAACTGCAGTAGGCGTAGCCTATACAGCGAGTGCGCTCTTATCCGTTGCCAGTGGCTCCGGTGATATGGAAGTAATGCTTACCCCTAAAGATGCTGCCGGCAACCCGGTAGCTTATGACGGTGTATGGATAAAGCTGACAGGCCTGTTATCCGCAGGACTCAGCATGGGCGTTTATGATGCATGGATACTGCAGAATGCACCGGCCAATACCAATTGTTACCAGGCTATAGATGTGCTGGCAGGCGTTCGCGCAGGACAACTCGCTTTACTGAATGCCACCGGCTGGGTGGATAACCCATGGCTCGCCATTGACAATGATCCTACACTGGCTACTTATGCGCAACTTAACACCGGTGTAAAAGTGTTAAGCGATGTATTCGAAACAGTGGTATTCAACACCAATGCCAAACCCGGAGATTCCGTGTATATCGTACTGCAGGATGCCGGTGCCGCATTGCTGGACCTCAACCTGCTAACCGGCTTTCAGATACAACCCATGCTGGGCAATACGCCGGTAGGCAGCCCGATTACCAATAGCAGTACGCTACTCAACCTACGACTGCTAGGTGGTCCCGGCCAGAAATATATATTGTCTGCCGCCATTCCTGCTGCGTTTGATCGCATAGATATCCAATTGGGAGGACTGGTGGGAGCACTCAGTGCATTGAGAATTTATGATGTCAGAATCGTAGCGCCCGCACCTGCTTTGTCGCTACAACTAAACGGCATTCCTAATCCCGGCCCTATCTGTATCAACGATGTTGGAAAAATAAAATTCACCGTAACAAATGCAGATGCCTGCGCAGTATATAACTGGTATAAATCAGATGGTACCCTGTTGTTGGGAAACAGCCTGACGTTTACACCTGCCATTACCACCGCAGGTAACTATACGTATTATGTAGAAGCCATCAGGAGTGGATGTAGCGGGAATGTAAAAAATCGTGTGCCCGTTTCCGTTACTGTGGCCCCGCGTCCCGGATCACCTTCATTAACAATACAATAAAACCCTTGACATATGAAAATTGCTACATTCGAAATGCGCCGTTTTTTACTGATCCCTGTTACCTGTTTACTCATGGTATTAATGGCAATGAGTACTACACAAGTAAATGCACAAACCATTAAACTGCCATCAGATCTATCTGTTGGTAACGATCCCAAACAAGGTACTTCTACCAGTACTGGTAGTACTTTGTTTTGTGCGGCTGCTTCCGGCTTTACGCTAAAGTCCACTACTGCAGACAACAGTGTTACACCTGCGGTAAATTATACCAGCTGGGCCTGGTCAGAACTGGACCCCGCAGGTACAGCAGGCGCTTTACCTGCAGGAACTGCCACAGCTACCAACGAAAAACTGGTAGTCACCTCTGCCACTCCGGGATGGCATACCTACCAGGTAATTGCTTCTACCGGTACGGCAGGCTGTCCGGCTGATCCCGTACTTTTTACAGTGTTTGTATTACCTGATCTCTCCATTACTTCTTCCATAGATCCATCAACACCTTCTTTGACTTATTGCGCGGCCAGTGGGGCACCAACAGGAGCCAATGCCATTACGTTGAAAAGCGCGGTGTCATTTGCTACTGCGCTAAGAACCATTACAGGGCTCAGATCACTGGCTGTAACAAACTTTGACCTCACGTATGTTTGGACCAAAGAAGACCTGGCAACCGGTACTAAAACAACCGTAGGTACTAACGCTGCCACCTATACGGTAGATGATGCAGCAAGTAGCACTGGTGGTGCAGAAAAGAAATATAAATACAGTGTACAGGTGGCTTATACAATGAAAACCTGCGGTACCTATACCGCTACTACCCAGTACAACAGTACCGATGCTACTATCACGGTCACTCCTAAACCAGGTGCACCAACTATTACCATCGAGTAATAAGCACATATGCGGGGGAAAATATCTGTCATTATCCTGGTCCTGAGCTGGTGGACGGCTGTAGCCATGGCGCAGTCGCCACCGGTCAGGTACATTATGCCCGGTCAGCAGGTGAAACTCACGGCCAACCCGGTGAATGCTCCCCGGTACCAATGGTACCGGGATGGCATCGCCATCACTGGCGCGTTTTTACCGGAGTATACCACTGCAACGCCAGGCAGATATACGGTAGAAGTATATAACGGAGAAGGATGTGTGTCGGACTTGTCCAGCCCCGTTATCATTGCAGAAATCACCGGCAGGGGACCAGATGCAGATATGCAGATCAACAAAACCGCCGATAATGGTACGTTTAAAATAAACAGCACCTTCAGTTATTATCTTACCGTAGTAAACAATGGTCCCGCAGATGCAACAGGGATCACGGTTACAGACAAGCTGCCGCGACAGGTAACGCTGGACTTACTGTCTGTTCCCACAATGGGCGCCGCTACCTATCAATCACAGGATCATACCGTATTGTGGAAAATGAACGGTCTGCAGGCAGGACAAACTGCCTCCCTGGCCATCCGGGTGAAAGTATTGGAGGCCGGGCAAATTACCAATACGGCTACTGTTTCCGCGGCTGAAAAAGATAATGTACTACCCAACAACAACAGCACCCATCAACTGTTGATATTACCCTTGCACATTCCTAACGCCATTACGCCTAATGGTGATGGCGTAAATGATGTATTCGTGATTAGCGGATTAGAACAATATCCGGAAAATGAATTAACGATTTTGAATCGCTGGGGTAATCATGTATTTGAACAAAAAGGATATACACAAAATTGGAGTGGCAAAGGATTGAATGAAGGGACCTATTTCTACCTGCTACGCGTTAAAGATGGAAATGGCCGCTGGCAAGAGTTTAAAGGTTATATCACGTTGTTAAAACCATAACAACTATGTACATCAAAAAATATCTGGTCTTCCTGGTGATGATATTAGTGAGTTGGCAACACGCCCATGCACAGCAGGATGCGCAATTCAGTCAATATATTTTCAATGGAATCTATATCAATCCTGCTTACGCGGGATACCGGCAGGAACTCAATGCCCATGCCTTTTACCGGGATCAGTGGGTGGGAATACCAGGTGCGCCGCAAACCATGTCGCTGGCGGTAGATGGGAGCGTTAACAACGACCGGGTAGGACTGGCGCTACAGGTATCGCACGATAGAATCGGGGCGCAAAGCCAGTTGGCAGCGTATGGGAATTATGCCTATCGCATTCCGTTAGGAGGGGAAACAGGGCGACTGGCCCTGGGAATTGGTGCCGGCATTGTACAACAGGGGCTTAATACCAACGCACTGGATTTCACCAATCCCAATGAACCGGGCATTAATGGAGCGGCTCAAAACATGGTACTGTTCGATACCAGGGCGGGGGTATACTATTCCACCGCTAACTGGTTTGTTGGTTTTTCGGCAGATAATCTTACAGCGCAGTACCAGGCGAAAAATAAACCATTGGGTCATTTTATCCCGGTGCCTAAACCCCACTATTATTTATCCGGGGGCGCCTTAGTACCCTTGAACGAGGAGGTGTCTTTAAAACCCGTTTTTCTGTTGAAAGATGACAGAGCGGGACCTACCAGTCTTGACCTGAATATGTTTGTATTGCTGAAAGATGTGGTATGGGTGGGTGGCGGCTATCGCACCGCAGTGGATCTCTATCATAAACCTGCATTACAGCCGGGAATGGCGAAATCCAGCGCAGTGGTGGCTATGGCAGAGGTATTTGTATTGCCTGAGCTGAGAATAGGCTATGCTTTTGATTATGCACTGAATAAATATCGTACCTACAACAATGGTACCCATGAAATATCTGTAGGATATTATTTTAAGAAGATGGATAACGCGCGGCGTACTTCATTAAGACAAGTTCGTTGCTCGTATTTTTGATTACAATTTTTTAGTAGTAGGTTTGTTGGGAAACCTATTGTTTAAAAGTTGTAGCCCATGAAAATTATTTCAGCCATTCTTTATTTTCTCAGCCATCATCCCGGATGGGCGTTCCCACTGTTGATCCTGCTTTTTTTGCTGCTATGGGCCTGGACAAAGAAGTGGATATTTGGCATCCTGGCGTTTGTGGTGCCGATATTTAATATTTTCCTGGCGCATATGTTCAACGCCTGGTTCCTGAATGCTTATGGCGTGAAAGGTACCGCTATCATTACCAAAGAAGAGCAAACTAATTCTACGCTCAACGACCAGTATATTTATGATTATGATGTATTGGTGAAAACAGCAGATGGGAAAGATGTATTAACCGGCTTTTCTACGATGTCTGCCGCGGTGTATCCGGTTCGGAATACTATTCTTATTCCCAATGTAAATGATCCATTTTTGGTGAAATATATTCCAGGCTATGAAAAGAACATCGTGATTTTAAGTGATGAATCTAACTTTGGGATCGCGCGGAAAATGATGAAAAATCAAATTGAAGTGCAGAAAGCGGAGATACAATATACCGCCAGTCCATTCAATAAAGCCTTTAAAGAAGAATATTTGCAGGCATTGAAGACCTATGTGACAGATAGCGACAACGTTTCAGATCCTAATGTAATCAACCGTTATAAAGCCATTATCCGGGAACTGGAATCAGGCCAGCAGTAAAATAATAACGGGGTAGTATATACGCTACCCCGTTATTATTTTATTAAAAGTTCAGGTTTAGTCTCGCAAACAGGAAGCGGCCATTGAAACCAAATTGCTGCGAAGCGCGGGAGTAAAGGAACCGGCCGGAGCTTTGATTGCCTACGGATAACTCATCAGGATATACATCCAGCAGGTTATTGGCGCCAATAGTCAGCCCCAGGTTTGAAATGAATCTATAACTCACACTGAGATCGGTAATGACTTTCCCCTTGTACGTATCCTGGTTGGCTACGATGTTGGTAGCTTCTGTTACTTTTCCGAAGTATACATTGCGCAGGAAGAAACTCCATTTCTGAATGCTGTAATTCAGCGACAGGTTCGCTTTGGTGCGTGGTACGGCTGATTCCAGGTAGATACGGCTGGCCGCATCAAAATAAGTATTTTCCAGGCCGGCTAACTGTTCAGATGAGTGAATAGGGCCTATCAGCGATGTTTGGGCAAAAGTACCTGAAAGGTCTGCCCTTAAAATACCTTTACCTGGATGTACCGTGTAGGTGATAACTACATCCACTCCTTTTGTTTCTGTATTAATAGCATTGGCGAAGAAGCGCGCCGTTTGCGCATTGGCAGAGCGGAGGATATTATAAATCTCCTGCTCTTTCGGCGTACCATTCTGTTTACCGGAGAACTGACCGGTATACACGATGCGGTCGTTAATACGGATATAATACCCATCCACCGTGATTTTCAACGGTCCGAGGTTGCTGGTTAACCCGGCGCTGTAGTTGTGGGAAGTTTCCTGTTTTAACTTAGGTATGCCCAGCAAAGCCGCCACCCGGCTATCGTTGGTGAAGGTACCTGATTCTACAAAGGCGCCATCAACGAATACGCTGGAGGTAGCATTGAAGTAACGCTGATGCAGGGAAGGGGCGCGAAATCCTGTGCTGGCAGCAGCTCTGAGCAATAATTTAGGACTGAACTGATAACGTCCTGCCAGCTTCCAGTTGAGGGTAGAACCAAAGTCGGAGTAGTTTTCAAAGCGAAGCGCTCCATCTACCAATAGTTTTTCTGTGAAGTTTACTTCCACATCGCCATAGCCGGCTACAGAAGTACGGGAAGCGTTGGTAGCATTATCGGGGCTGAAGCCCGGGAAGCTTTGCGAAGCGCCGGCAAAAGCGCTGCCGTTTGCAGCGAACCGGGTAGGGATATTGCCTTTGGGATCAGGGATCAGTATGGGCTTTCCGGTGGCGTCTGTGCCTATTTTCAATGCGTTGCCATAGTTCGTGTAAGAGGAGGCTTCGCCGGGTAGTATGCGGTAGTTTTCATAGCGGTGTTCGGCACCAAATGCCACGTTGATACCGTTTAATGCGCCGGTAAAGAAACGGCTGAAATCCAGGTTGGTAGTATTCTGCCGGAAGCGATAGCCGCCTGCTTCAAACGAAGTAGGAGAGGCTTTTAGCATGGAAGCATTCAGCGTGTGATCTACGGTAAAGTCCACGCCGTTTTCACCAAAGGTATTGCTGAAGTCTACTTTCCATTCATGCAATGTGCCCCGGATGCCTGCTGCGAGCGACTTGTCGCGGTTATCGGTGACGATTAACGGCAGGAAGCCATTCGGGTAAATGGTGTCATTATTTTGGGTGAGCTGGGAAGGTGTTCTGTAAAATGCTGCTGCTTCTGCATGTCGATAATTGAGTCCACCAAAAGCATATACTTCCGCATGTTCACTCACAGGGAGCGCTGCATTAAGAAACAAGCTACCACCGCGGTTGGCCGACTGACCTATCCGGGAGTTAAAGTCGTTGCGTGTTAATCCGCGTTTAGCCAGTTCTGCGTCGGTGATGTCTTTGCCGGTAGGGCTGCCGGGTGTGGCGGCCAGGGCTGGATCGTTGTAATCGTTGAAGATGGTGCCGTTGAACGTTCCGGTGCGATTGGTATAATTGCGATAGTCGTAAGAACCGGCGAGATTCACGAATCCGCCTTTATCACCCAGTGGCAAGCCGAAGTTGATATTGGTTTGAACGGTTTGTCCGTCGAGATTATTTTCTGCGTGTTTGGACACATATCCGCCGGTAGTAACGTTCACGTCTACTTTATTTACGGCGTCGTTTAACACGATGTTGATAACGCCGGCTATGGCATCGGAGCCGTATTGTGCGGCGGCGCCATCGCGCAGTATTTCAATTCTTTTGATCGCTGCAGTAGGAATGGCGTTCAGATCGGTACCTACAGAGCCTTTCCCGAAGCTGCTGTTGATGTTCACGAGCGAGGTGGTATGCCTTCTTTTACCATTGATTAACACAAGTACCTGGTCGGGCCCCAGACCACGAAGGGCGGCAGGGTCAATATGATCTGTTCCGTCAGACAGGGTTTGGGTATTAGAGGAGAAAGAAGGAGCCACATAGTTAAGTATCTGGTTAATGCTTACCTGTGGCGAGTATTGGGCAATTTGTTTTACATCTACCACGTCTACCGGCACTACAGTAGTGAGCTGGCTGCGCGGCTTGCTCCTGGAACCCAGTACCACTACCTCGTTGAGATCGTCGGTGGAGTTGAGGAGGAAGTCCAGCGTCACATGTTGGCCGGCCGTCAGTGTCACGTCTTTTACGGCCGTTTGATAGCCGATGTAGCTAACACTTACTTTATAAGTGCCGGGTTGCAGTGCTATTTTGTAATATCCTCCCAGGTCGGTGGCTGCGCCGGTATTCTGACCGGTTATTTTAACAGAAGCACCTACCAGGGGTTGATTCTTGTCAGCTACGCGTCCTTCGATGGATTGTCCATAGGCCGTATAAGAGAATAGGAAAAGGAGGAAGAGGACATAGCGTTTTCGTTTCATACACTTGTTTTTTTTATTGAGATGATGGCTAAAGCAATGAGGTCACTTTAGGAAAATAGGGAACAATATTTAAGGCTTTTGCCCGAAGGCAGATTGATGATAATCGGGTTGTTATTGGATAATAGACTGTTTGTTGCCAGTCGTAGATTTTGATTAAGTAGCGCTAATTTAATTAAATTGATTGACCTGACCAATAGTCTACTTATTTTGTAGGATAATAATTTAAGAAGATGATGGATAAGCTTTGAAAAACAGGATTATCTTTAGCGAATAAGAATTCTTATGAGAAAGAAGAAAGCTGTCAAGTTATTAGTAGCCATGCACCCTGTGCAGCGGGTGTTGGTCAGCCTGGCATTAACCGGGGTAGCCTTTGCGGCCCTGTTTTTCAGTGGGGTCAACATACATCCGCTGATTACCTACGTGATGCTCTGGGATGTATTTGCGTTGTCTTATATCACCACAGGTTGGATTGTATTTTATAACCGGTCGGTCAATGAAATCCGTACCTGGGCGAGGGTAGACGATGGCAGCCGGATCTTTGTTTCTTTTTCGGTAGTGATAGCGGCGTTCGCCAGTTTGGTGATCGTGTTATTGCTGATGCTGTCCAAAGATATTACAGGGGGCTCTTATCTGTATTTACCAGTGGCTATTACCGGGATGCTGGCCTCGTGGACGATGGTACATACTACGCTGACCTTCCATTACGCCAATTTATACTATGACGATGATACAGAAGATATAACCAAACACGCCGGCGGACTGGAATTCCCCAGCGAAAAATGGCCGGATTATCTCGACTTTGCCTATTTTTCTTTCGTAATAGGTATGACCTTCCAGGTATCGGACGTGGAAATTTCCGCAAGGGCGATCCGGCGTACCGCATTGGCACATGGATTATTGTCCTTTGCGCTGAATACGTTTGTAGTGGCATTGACCATTAACCTGATAGCCGGATTGAAACAATAGATCGTATAGGCTTTGGGGTTATACTGAGGTATTCATCTCCCTAAAAAATTATATACCAGTAAATAAATTTTTAGGAAGATGCCAGCATTTTGCTTATATCCGCGATGGTGGCCGCAAAGGATGTGATAGGTTGCGGCAAAAAGACGGAGAAATGCCCTGTTTTCTGTATGAATCTTCTTACCTTTACAAAAGAATCGAAAAAAAATTTTGGATTGTAAAACATTTTCCTATCTTTGCAATCCCAAACGAAAAATGCCGCGTTGGTCAAGGGGTTAAGACGCCTCCCTTTCACGGAGGAATCACGGGTTCGAATCCCGTACGTGGTACAATAAAAAAGCCTGCAAATTTTGCAGGCTTTTTTATTGCATTTATTCTCACGTGCATTACTAATCATCAGCATTACCTTTGGTGTTAAATAAATGATAGCTCCTGATGCCACATCATCGTGATCACTTGTCGGTTTTTTTAGCATACAAATCCAGGTTGCATGGGTTAGCATATAAGATGACGGAACGTGTAAGTGATGCGGAGGATATTTTGAGCGATGTATATCTTTCTTTTTCCAATCAACCCATTGAGCAGATCCAGGAACCCGAAAAATACCTGGTTCGTGCAGTGATACATGGATGCCTGGCGGTATTGAATAAGCAACAGCGTTTATCATATCCCGGTATCAACCTTCCGGAACCTATTGTTTACGAGCGTTTCCCTGATTTACAACAAAACGATGTTTCTTATGCACTGCTGGTGCTGCTTCAGAAGCTCAATGCGGTAGAAAGAGCTGTTTTTTTACTACGCGAAAGTTTTGACTATCATTACGATGAAATAGCCACGCTGCTGGGTATCAGCCAGGACAATTGCAGGCAACAGCTGCATCGTGCTAAAGAGAAACTGAGAACAGGTAAGGCCCGGTACATCCCTTCTCAAAAAGACAAAGAAGAAATGACTCAGGCCTTTCTTACCGCATGCGCCACCGGTGATGTAAAATGGCTGGAAGCATACCTGTCAAAAGAAGTCACCATTTTTGCCGATGGCGGCGGCAAGGCAATAGCTGCTGTCAGACCTGTTGCAGGGCAAGCCAGCGTTATTTCCTACCTGCTGGGTATCGCCAATAAATTTGGTAGTAACCTGTCTTACGCGATTAAACAGGTGAATCTTGAAACCGGCGTTTTGCTGGAGAACAGCTTAACTGTTCAACTGGATACCGTTATGATATTGACTTTCGACGATCATCTCCGTATCAGTGAAGTGTATCTCATCAGGAACCCGGACAAGATGAAATTTCTTGCTTAAGTGTTATCCTTTCCCGAAATATTTTGAAATAAAGGCCCGGTACTCTAACGGAATTTCCCACCAGTTAAAACAATGGGTGTACCCGATCATAATGAGCACAGACGCTATGATCCCCACAGTACCAATTGTACAGGCACTCCATTTTGACTTTGTTTTTAAATAGTGCAGGGAGGCAATATGCAGACTGATGGCGCAAACGCTCAGAAAATAATAGGGTATAAAGAATAAAGTAGCCGGATAAAGATTCAGTCCTGCCCCTGCAAAATAGAAATTGGTGTCTAAATGTTCTACGAGCCGTCCTGCGATAACGGCTGAAACGTGAACCGTTAAGAAGAACGAAAGATACATGCCTGACCAGATCTGTATGCTTTCTGAAATGGTCTTTTTTTGTTGATTAAACAATAATCTGGCGCCCGATATCACCTGTGTTAACACCGACAGCAACAGTATGGTTTCAATCACAGGTTGCCGGTACACCTTTCTGAGTTTTTCCATCAACCCAATATGAGCATCCGGGCCGGCCAGTGCCAATAAATGATTGAACAAATGAACACCAATAAAGACAGAAAGCGTGATGCCGGAAATGTAATGTAGTTGCTTAATAGCCGCTTTTGAAATGATAATTTTTTTCATGAATACGTCCTTTCTTCTCATAGAGAGACAGCAGCGGATTTTGTGACAGAAACCAAAAAAATAAAGTAGTTTGCTGCCATTCCGCTGACATGCTGCTAATTCACAACAACATTTAGTATTTTTATTTGAAGTACTGCTTCCCAACAATAAGAATGAGTCTACGGTGTATCAAGGCTACTGCCCAACGATGGCAATATGCAGTCAGGTATGTTTACTACCTGCTGTGGATGCTGGCATATATACCGGCTTCCCGCGCCCAGCAGCCGGGCAGCTTAACCTATGAGTTTTCCCATCTCGATATCAACAACGGGTTAGCCAGCAATCACGTTTCCGCCATTATGCAGGACCGGAAAGGATTTATCTGGATTGCCAGCACCGCCCTGCAACGCTATGATGGCACTAACCTCGTTACCATCGCCAGCTTTGACCGGGTGCCCGGTTCCATCTACTACGATGATATCTGCCTGTGTGAAGACCGGAAAGGTCGTATTTGGATGGGAACCCCGGACAATATTCGTGTATACGATCCGGTTACCGACCAGGTGAGGGCATTAAAAATATCCGATAAGGATATTCGCCCCGAAGGCCTGCAATGCAGCCAGATTGTACAGGATCACGACGGCGTAATATGGGCCACCACCCACGATGGCCTCCTGCGCTTCAACGAAAAAGCATTTAACTTCCAGAAAGCCACCGTCATTCCTGAAGCCGACCGCATACAAATGATGGATGCCATCATGGAAGACGAAACCGGGAACCTCTGGATCAGTGGTAAAAGGGGTGTTTATATACTCGATCGCCAACGGAAAAATCTCTACAGCAGGACCAATAACCCGGAACACCTGCCGGTACTGGATATCGACAATACCTTCAAAAAAATATATACAGACGCTTTTCACCAGATATGGCTGGCTGGCAGAAGTGCCCAATTATATCTTTATAACCCCGCCACCCGTCAGCTGAAAAATTACGTTTTCGATAAGCCGGTTGGGAAACAGCCTTCTGATAAACCCGTATACGGTGATGCCATCTTCAATATCATTTCCGACAAGGAAAAACATACCTGGATGGCAACGGAAAAAGGGGGCGTTTTCCGCTACAACAACATCCTCAAAGCATTCGACCTGAAAATTATTGCCAATAATGCTGATGAAAAAGGATTCCACTACACCTATGAAGCCAACTGTTTCCTGACCGATCGTGATGGTCACCTCTGGATTGGCACCGACAGAGGCGTGAATATCCTCAGCCTGCATAACAAAACATTCCGGCTGCTGGATGACCACACCATTTTCCCGGCACCCATCCACGAACGACTCCCCGCCGGCGAAGTAACCGGTATTTACCAGGCTACTAACGGTAACGTATACGTGGGCTATTGGGGACAAGGCTTCGCCCGCCTGTCATCCGACCTGAATCTTATTAAAAATTATGTTCACAATGACGGCCCGCCTGATATTACCATCCCCGAAGAACGGGGACTGGTATGGAGCTTCGCAGAGTTGAAAGACGGCACCATCCTGGTAGGACAGGAGAACGGTAATTTATCGCTCTTCAATCCCGCTACCGGAAAGTTTATTAAACATGTCACCTCGCCTGCCCTGTACGAGCAAACGCTGTTACAAATGAAGGTGGAAAATGATACTACCGTGTGGATCGGCTTGTACAAAAGAGGACTGGCCAGCTGGAACCCGGAACGTAACACCTTCCAGGCATTTAATGAATTAACCGACGCCCTGAAACGCCCGGTATCAGTAATGGATATCATACCGGAAGGTGACAGCACCCTTTGGCTGGGCACCAGCAGCGCAGGTCTTATAAAATTCAATACACAAACCAGGAAGATTTCCTTAAGGGAATCCTTCGCCTGGAATAATACCCATGTATACAACAACATTACCAGCCTGCTACGCTATAACGATAGCACACTGTTGGCCGGAACTGACCATGGACTGTGGATTTACAACACCCGGAAACATACTTATAAACCTCTTTTGATCAACAATAAACTATTCGATCAATGGGTGCTGAGTATGGAAAAAGGTGCGAAAGGAGAAATCTGGTTTACCACGCAATATGGCTTCTATCGCTATTTCCCGGAGGAATATAGAGTGGAAACATTCATCCAGGGAGATGATATTATTGATAACTCCCGCAAAGTACGGCGGCGTATTGTAAGGTTAACAAATGGTGAACTGGTAGTAGGGGCTTCTGATCACTTCGTGGTTTTTGACCCTGAAAGCCTGCGCGTGGCACCACCTCCGCCAGATGTTACCATCATCAACCTGAAAGCACTGGACAGTATTGTGCTGGTGCAGGCCGCATTGCGTGACAGCACGCCCATTGTGCTTAACTACAAACAAAACTTTATCAGCATAGAGTTTAAAAGCCTGCAATATCACCAGGAACGCATTCGCTATTATTATCAGCTGGAGGGTGTGGATGAAAACTGGGTGCTGAATGATAATATCCTGGTAGCTAAATATACCAACCTGCCTCCTGGTAACTATGTTTTCAAAGTACGTGCTGTAAATACCGCCGGCACTTTTTCTGAAAATATCAGCAGGCTGAAAATCTATATTAAACCTGCGTTCTGGCAAACCAGTTGGTTCCGGTTGTTATGCCTGCTGCTGGCAGCTTCACTGGTATATCTCTACTTCCGGTTACGCATTTCCAGTATCAGGAAGGAGGCCAAACAACGCGAGGCCATACAGCAACAAATTGCGCAACTGGAAATGAAAGCGCTGCGGGCACAAATGAATCCACACTTTATTTTTAATGCACTGAATTCTATTCAAACATTTATGATGAAAAGTGAAACGGAGCAGGCATTGTCGTACCTGAGCCGTTTCGCGAAGTTGATTCGGAATGTGCTGGATAATTCGCAGCTTAATAATATCACCATCGCGCAGGAAGTGAGTGTGCTCGAGAATTACATGGAATTGGAGAAGCTGCGTTTTACGGATGAATTTGAATATGAAATCATCGTGGATCCTTCCCTGGATCCGCATATGGTGGAAGTGCCTACCATGATTATTCAGCCCTTCGTGGAAAATGCTATCTGGCATGGTTTGCTGCATGAAAAAGGGAAAGGTAAAGTCACCATTATCTTCAATAAAGTAGATAACCGCATTCGTTGTACCATAGAAGATAATGGTATTGGCAGAGAAAAATCTGCTGCCATGAAGCGGGTGAATAAACCCCGGCACCAGTCACGCGGACTGCAAATTACGAGAGATCGTTTGTCGCTGTATAACAGCCGCTTTAACGTAGATGCCAGCTTTGATATTGAAGATCTTACCGATGAGGAAGGAAAGGCAATGGGGACGCGGGTTAATCTATGGTTGCCGTTGATCGAGGAATAAGTTAAGCAGAAAGCAGAAAGCAAAAAGCAAAAAGCTATTATAGCGAATGAGCTAAGCGAGTATTTAAATTACCTATACGCTTACATCATTCGCTATAATAGCTTTTTGCTTTCTGCTTTCTGCTTTCTGCTTTCCAACTAACTCAATCCCAGTTCATAATGACGTTCCGGAATTTCGATATCGAGGAATCCTTTTTTAAATAAGAACTTTTTGAAAATCTGTTGTACGTCGTATTCACCATGTACCAGGAATAGTTTTTTCACTTCTTTAGGATCCTGGCAGGCCAGCCACTGGCTTAAATCTTCATAGTCGCCGTGTGCACTCATAGAGCGGATTACGCCTACTTCCGCATTTACCTGGAAACGGGTACCGTAAATAGATACTTCTTTAGCGCCGCGCATGAGGCGTCCGCCGAGTGATTGAGGTTCGCAATAACCTACAATCAGGATAGTATTTTTCGGCTCATCAATGTTGTTGGCGATGTGGTGTTTTACACGACCCGCTTCCGCCATACCGGAGGCAGAGATGATCACGCAGGGTTCCTTGCGATAGTTCAGTGCTTTGGATTCATCTACTGATTTGATATAACGCAGGCCCGGGAAATCGAATGGATCATCGTCTGTTTTCAGTATGTTGGAAACTTCTCTGTTAAATACTTCCGGGTGTGCTTTGGTAACAGCGGTAGCTTCTGTAGACAGTGGGCTGTCTACAAAGATATCTACTTTCGGAAGCGTACCTTTGAGCTGCGCATTGTTCAGGGCGTACAATAGCTCCTGGGTGCGGCCTACGCTGAAAGCGGGGATGATGAGTTTACCTCTTTTTTGTATGCAGGTTTCCCGGATGTAGCGCAGCAGCTCATCGTCTGCCGGTGCTGCATCGGCGTGCAGGGTGCTGCCGTAGGTAGATTCTATCAGGATATAATCTGCCTGTGGGAAGGTAGCAGGTGATTTCAGGATGGCATCATTATACCGGCCTATATCGCCGCTGAAAGTGATTTGTTCTGTTTTGCCATTTTCGGTGATGCGCAGGTGTACGGAGGCAGCGCCTACAATGTGGCCGGCATCGGTAAACATGAGTTGCACATCCGGATCTATATTGGTCCAGTTGTTATAACCCATGGGCTTTAACGAGTTAATCGCAATTTTGGCATCTTCCACGCTGTACAGGGGTTGTACATAAGGAAGGCCTTCTTTGGCCATTTTTTTATTCGTGAATTTTACATCATCTTCCTGTATTTCGGCAGAGTCCAGGAGCAGTATCTCTGTCATATCGCGGGTGGCGGGAGTACAGAAGATATCGCCCTTATAGCCCATTTTCACGAGGCGGGGAATCAGGCCGGAATGGTCGATATGTGCATGCGATAACACCATGTAGGTAATGTCCTGTGGATCGAAGCCGAAGTCTCTGTTCATGGAATCGGTATCATGTCCCATACCCTGGAACATACCGCAATCCAATAAAATCTTTTTGCCATTCTTAAGTGTGATCAGGTGTTTTGATCCGGTAACGGTGCGCGCAGCGCCATGAAATGCAATCTTCATATCATTGTTTTAGGGTGAATGGATTCACCATTTTACGATTTGCTTTTAAATGACCAGGTGATGGCGAAAGAGGCAATTAGTATGCCGTCTTTGTCTCTTCCTTCGCTATGGAGCGTAACGGTTTCAGGTGCATCATTGTTCAGTGCTCTTTCCAGTGCAGCTCTCAACAGCGGTAGTTCTGAACAGGTAAACCGGGTAAGACCGGTCGCTTTTTTTACGAAAGTTGATTCCATACCGGTAACGAGCATGGATATACGCCGCGGGGCACTTTGAACATACATCATGGCAGGCAGACCAGTACTCAGTTCTGCAGCCATCGACAAACACGCGAAATAAGTTGACCGGAAAGGATTTTGCGACAACCAACGAAAAGGTACGGAAGTAACACAGGTGTTGGTTTCCAGCGACTGTACCCGTACACCGGCCAGCCAGGCTGCAGGAAGTTTCCAGAACAGGTAGGCCGAAAACTTAAACGGATGCAGTGCAAACTTTTGAAAAGCTTGTACCGCATCCGTATTAAAAGTGGTAGCGCCGTTATCCATGACGATGTTATTCGTTGATATAGTGGGAGGGCTGTAATGCTGACGGTGACCATTGTTTCAGGAACTCTTCCACTTTCTTCTTATCATAGGAATCAGCAGATTCCAGTAAGCCGGAGTTCTGAGTATGTAAGCGGTTGCCTTTTGCATCCAGTATTACCAGCACAGGGAATCCAAATCGCTGGGGAAATCCCAGCTCTTTCAATACCGGCAGGTTCTTGTTTTCCTTGCTGTAGTTCAGGTGATATACCACGTAGTTATTATTCATGGTGGCTTTCAGTTCGGCGTCATCTTCAATAAACTTATACAGTCTTTTGCACCAGATACACCAGTTGCCACCAATTTGCAGCAGCACATGTTTATTTTCTTTAGCGGCTTGTTGTTGAGCGGCAGCAATATCCGCTTTGGCATCGGCAGTTGGATTATAAATGTGTTCCAGGTCGTGAGTTTGCGCCTGGGTAACAGGAATTGCAAAGGCGAAACTCAATAGCAACAACAAAACATACTTCTTCATAAAAATCGATTATATCAGGATATCTAATTTACATTATATTTTGCACATAAGCCTGAATGGCTTGTTGGGCGGTATGCGGGTCGCTGATTTGCAGGCGCACAATATCTTTCAGCTGTTGTTGCAGGGCCGGTGCATATATGGGTACACATACTTCTATGCGGCGATGCAGGTTACGGTTCATCCAATCTGCAGAGCCCATGTATACTTCTTCCTGGTTATTATTATGGAAGATGAATACGCGGGCATGTTCAAGGTAACGGTCTACGATGCGGATGATGCGGATATGCCGGCTCTCCGGGATGTCTGGTACCAGGCAATTGATGCTGCGTACCAGGAGATCAACCTGTACACCAGCCATACTGGCTTCATATAACTTGTTGATCATCCCTCTTTCCTGCAGGTTATTTATCTTGATGATGATATGCGCCGGCTTCCCTTCCCGGGCATATTTAATTTCCCGGTCTATCAGCTCTGTAAAGCGCGAAGTCATATTAAACTGCGCTACCAGCAAGTGTTCGAACTGCAAAAATTGATAGGCCACTGGTTGTTCCCTGCTTTGGAGGTAGAGGAACAGCAATTCCATCTCCCGTGTAATGCCTATATGGCTGGTAAACAACACATGGTCCGTATAAAAACGGGCGGTGCTTTCATTAAAGTTTCCCGTAGCAATTAAGCCGCAATAGTCCCACTGGTAGCCGCGATTACGCTTAACCAATGCAGTTTTGGCATGAACTTTCATGCCTGGGATGCTATAGATCAGCTTTACACCAGCTTCTTTCATCCGCTTTGCCCAGCGGATGTTGTTGGCTTCATCAAAGCGGGCTTTGAGTTCCACAAACACTGTCACCTTTTTCCCGTTTTTAGCGGCGCTGATCAGCGCCTGCGCTATCTGGGAGCCGGAAGCGATCCGGTACAACGTTACATAAATCTCTGCTACATCCGGATCTGTGGCGGCTTCACTGAAAAAGCGCAAAATATAATCATAGCGTTGATAGGGAAGATGTACCAGCAAGTCCTGTTGTAGTACCAGGTCCAGCAGGCGATCCGTGGTGGCGGCTGTTTTATTTTCAGCAGGAATCACCTTCGGATAGTCTGCATTGGATAATCCCGGAGGCTGTGGCAGGCTGGATAAGTCTTTCAGGTTATGATAGCGTCCACCCTGTACCAGTTCATCTTCCTGCACATCAAATTGCTGCGCGAGGAAATGGAGTAGGGGAAGGGGCGTACGGGCGTCATAAAGGAAACGGGTAGGCACACCTAACTCACGTTTACGGATCAACGTTTCTACTTCTTCGAGTATATCGCCTTTCACTTCATCCATATCAATGTCGGCGTTGCGTGTAAGTTTCACGCTGTAGCAGGCATCCACGGTATAGTCCGGGAAAAGATAGTCCAGGTGCGTGCGGATCACATCATCCAGGAATGCGATATAGTGTCTGCCTTCCAGTGACGGCAGTTGTAAAAACCGGGGTAGGGATCCCGGAATATTTACTACCACATATTCCTGTACGGCCGGATTGCTTTTAGGAACCAGCGTTACCGCCAGGTATAGTGCATTGTTTTCCAGGAACAGTTTCTTCGGTTTGCCGGTCAGCCATACAGGTTGAAGGTAAGCGAGGATAGTGCTCAGGAAATAGTTTTTGGTAAAGTCATGATGTGCTTCCAGCAAAGGCTGGTTATAGTACAGTTGTACTCCCTGAGACAATAATGCTGGCAGCACACTACCAGTAAATATTTGTCCATATTCCTGCTGTTGCCGGTTTATCTCTCCCAGCACTTCCGTCAGGGTATTGGTGCTGACAGATTCATTTTCACCCACTGCCGGATCATTTTCCAATACTTTGTTAATGGCTAATACAGCAGGCATTCTTACCCGGAAAAACTCATCCAGGTTAGAGGAGAAAATAGAGAGAAATTTAATTCTTTCGTATAGTGGTACCTGTTGGTTTGCGGCCATCAGTAATACCCGGTAATTAAAAGACAACCAACTAAGGTCGCGGTTATAGAAAGGAACGCCCATGAATCATTATGCTTTTACCGGGAAGAAAATGGCTGCCACCAAAAATGCGAGTACAGAAATGATCAGGCCAAACATGAAAATATTATAGGAAATGCGCAGCAGTTTGTATTTATGACCTAACACTACGCCAAGAAAGTAAATGTCGCGGGTCATGCTGCTGTAAAGGAAATCAGCGTCATTCATCATCTGTTTCATCCCCCATTGGTATTCTTCCAGGTGCATTTTATAGAAGTTGCCGAAGAACAGCAGGTTGGCATCTTTCTTTTCAATATCTGTTTTTGTAAACACACCGCTGGTAACATTCGGACGGGTAGCCAGTACGGAAAATATCACGGTTAACACCGCAGTGGTCAGGAAGATGATAGAAGGGATGATCATGTTGGGATAATCTTCCAGTCTTCTTACCAATACACTCAATATCACGGAAATGATAATGGAGTTCACGGAAATCATGATATGTGCTTTACTGTCGGCCATGGAGCTGAGGCGGATGTGATTGGTGGAAGTTGTTCTGAACATGGTTTCCACGCCACGCTCCGGCTTTTGTTCTTTCCCTTTCTTTTTCTTCACCTTTTCTTTCACGGTGGTGGCGGTTGCAGACGCAGGGGAGGTAGTTGTATCTGGAGTATCGGCCGTTTCTTCCGCCATTTCAGCAGATTTCTTTTCCAGCTTTTTTTGCAGCTTCGCCAGGTTTTCCTCTTTTTGTTGCTTGAACAGGGTTTGGGCGTAGTCAGTCCAGTAATGATGGGCAGTTAAGAAAGCGATATTATTGGTCAGCCATTTAATACCGGGTATTTCCATTTGGTAGGTCAGTTCCAGTTCCTGCCGGAGTAACTTGTTGCGATCGGAAAATTCTTTGGAGCCAAGGTGTGACAGGTCCGCATCACAAACGATTTGTTCTATGAGGGTATGTGGCGACTGTGGCATTTTGGTGGCCATGATGGCTCCCTGTACCATGGTCTGAACATTTTCCGGTACCTGTTGTTGCTGTAAAAACTGCAGGGCTTCTTTGGCGCCGTTTTCTTCATGTACTTTTCCCTCTCCCACCAAATAGCCGGCATCATGGAACCAGGCAGCAACGTATACCGCCAGTAGTTCATCGTCCTGTAAACGATAGTGGGCGGCAATCTGGCCAGCCACCTGCACTACATGTTGCGTGTGAATGAGATTATGGTATACCAGGTTAGGGTGGGGATGTTGCTGATATTGAGCCAGCACATAATCCCGGGCTGCATCTATGATAACATTGTTTTGCATATGGAAGATGAAAATTAAAATAAGGAATGGTGAAAAGCAATCTATGTGTCCTGCTTTTCAGTGTGCATATAACGACCAGTTCACCATTTCGCGTATACAAATCGCAATTGTAACCTAAGTTACTGCATTTTTGAGTTAAATTTATGCTATAAAGTTACACTATGGACGTCCGGATCGGGTTAATCTTTCTTCTCTTCCTCCTGTCATGTAATGCTTACAGCGACAGGGAACAAAAAGTATATGCGTCGCCTGCAGGCTATGATTTAAAAGAGCCGGTACGTTATCGGCTGCGGGAGTCTATGCAGGAAATCTCTGGTATCGAACTGTTTCCCGATGAACATAAAATCATGGCTATTAACGACGAGGAAGGCCGGATCTATGAGGTAGACGTGGCCACCACTAAACCATATCCGTATTATAAATTCGCCAAAAACGGCGACTATGAAGATATTTGTCGTACCGACAGTGGCTGGTTTGTACTGAAAAGCAGCGGCTCCCTGTTTCATGTGCATGGCCTGTTCACCGACAGCGTGTATTCAGATCACTACAAGCTGGAGAAAACAGGCAAAAAGGAATTTGAAACCACTTACTATGATAGCGCCAAAAACAGTATCGTCATGGTATGTAAGAATTGTGAAGATGATAAAAAGGTTGGGATGACCAGCGCCTATCGGTTCGACCTGGCTACCAAAACATTTGATACTTCTGCCATTTATCGTTTCGATAACCGGGAAATTGCCAAACTGGTGGGCTCAGATATGCGGTTCTTTAAGCCGTCTGCTGCTGCCATCCATCCGATTGAGAAAAGACTGTATATCGTGGCATCTGTGAATGGCCTGCTGGTAATTTCCGACCTGCAGGGCCATGTACAGGAAGCGTATAACTTAAAACATCGGTTATTTTTGCAGCCGGAAGGCATTGCTTTTGCACCTAACGGCGATATGTATATTTCTAACGAAGGGGGGTATGACGGTGCCGCCAATATTCTCAAATTTACCTACAAGTCCAAATGATCAGATCAGCCATCATCTTTATAGCATTACTTATTTTCGGCTACAACGTCGGATACACCCAAACCCCGGCAGTGGTAAAACGTATTATCCTTATCGGGGACGCCGGAGAACTACATAGTAATGGTCAGAACCCGGTAATAGACGCTGTCCGCAAAACTTTTAATTTACAGGAAGATAAAAATACCATCTTATTCCTGGGAGATAACGTATATCCAAGGGGGGTACCTGACTCCGGCAGCCGCCAGTTTCCCGTAGCCAAAGAAATCCTGGACTACCAGATCAACCTCGTGAGAGGTACCAAATCGCAGGGCTACATCATCCCCGGCAACCACGACTGGGATAAAAGTAAGCCCGATGGCTGGAACATTATCCGTAACCAGCAACAGTATGTGGATTCTCAAAACCTGGACAATGTGCAGTTTGAACCGAAGGAAGGCTGCCCCGGTCCTATCGAAGTAAAAATTTCAGACCAGGTTACGCTGATCATCATGGACAGTGAATGGTGGGTGTTCTCTTATCAGAAACCGGGCCTGGAGTCATCATGCGATTGTAAAGATAAAGACGAAATACTGACGAAGTTATCAGAGATCGTAGCGCTGAACCGCAATAAGCTGATCATTTTTGCGACGCACCACCCGTTCCGCAGCTATGGTATTCACGGTGGTTATTACACCATCAAGCAACATATTTTCCCGCTAACAGACCTGAAACCTTCGCTGTATGTGCCTTTGCCGGTTATTGGGTCTATTTATCCACTTGCCCGTGGCGTGTTTGGAACAGCGGAAGATCTGCCCAATCCGAAGTACAAGGAAATGGTGAAAGGAGTAGAAGAAGCGCTCAAGCCGCATGGACCTGTAGTATTTGTATCCGGCCATGATCATACTTTGCAACTGATAAAAGACCAGTCGAATGCCTATATCGTGAGTGGGAGCGGCGCTAAAAATAACCGGGTGAAACAGGGATCAAAGTCCCTGTTTGCTTCTACGGCCAATGGTTTTAGTACCATTGAGCTGTTGTCAGATGGGACTGTACGTACGCAGTTTTATTATGCAGACAATGGTGCGGCGCCCGTTTTCAGCGACAATCTTTTCCGCCTGCAGGACATTAAGCAGGAGGCCATGACGTATACCACGCCGGCGCAACTACCTCCTTTCATATCCACAACGGCTGATTCGCAATATAATCGGGTGGGTAGCTTCCACCGGTTTTTGTTGGGAGAGAATTACCGTAAAGTATGGGCTACGCCGTTAAACTTCCCGGTGTTAAATCTTCAAACTGCTAAAGGTGGATTGAAAATTTTGCAGCGCGGCGGTGGTAAGCAAACGCGTTCCCTTCGTTTAGTGGATAGTACAGGCACGGAATGGGCAATGCGATCGCTGAAGAAATTCCCGCTGGCAGCCATTCCTGAGCTGTTAAGAGAAACTATTGCCAGAGATGTGGTACAGGACCAGATCTCTGCTGCCAACCCTTATGCCCCACTGGCAGTAAGTGTATTGGCGGAAGCTGCCGGGGTACCACACACCAATCCCACTTTTGTATACCTCCCTGCCGATACTTCCTTAGGCGTATTTGTAAAAGATTATGGCAATGAGGTATATCTCTTTGAAGAAAGGGAACCGATGACCGGCAAGAATGGGAAAACTTATAATACCCCGAAAGTACTTGCCAAAGTATTAGGAGATAATGATGTGCATATAGACCAGAAATCAGTGCTCCGGGCGCGGTTATTCGATATGTATATTATGGACTTTGATCGCCACGATGATCAATGGCGCTGGTACAAGGAGTCACATAAAGGGCAGGACTACTATTACCCCGTGCCCCGCGATCGGGACCAGGCGTTTTTTGTCAACGAAGGACTCATTCCACGCGCAGCCTCCCGTCCCTGGCTGATGCCCGGTGTACAAGGCTTCCGCGATTACATTCCCGATATCAATGGCTTCAATTTCAGCACCCGCTATTTCGACCGCTCTTTCCTCAATGAAATGGATGAGAAAGACTGGAAAAAACAAACTGATCGCTTACTGAAACGTATGACCGACAGCGTAATCGAAGCAGCCGTAAATGCCTTCCCTGACACTGTCCGCTCATTGGTGGGCCCCATGATGTTACATCGTTTGAAAGTGCGTCGTGATATCCTGGAAAAAAACACGATGAAGTACTATCGCTTCCTGGCAAAAGGGGTAGATGTTCCCGCTACTGAAAAGAATGAGCTGATCACCCTGGAAAAGCTGAAAGGAGGCGAGGTAGCGCTGAATATGTATAAGATCAGCAAGAAAGGCGAGATCCAGCAGAATTTCTATTCCCGCACCTTCGATCCGGGTGTTACCAAAGAACTGAATGTATACGGCATGGGCGGCAACGACCGCTTCGAAATAAAAGGGGATCACGCTACCCCTATCCGGATACGTCTCATCGGCGGTAAAGATGAAGATGTTTATATCGATAGCACCACCGTGAAAGCTGGCAAACGGATACGTATATACGATCAACGTACCGGTAAAGATAGTTTCGCACTTTCGCGCAATGAGCAACGCCGGCTTTCTGATGACCCGGGAAATATCAAATACAATCGCAGTGCATTCCAATATGAAAAAACAATGCCGCTGCTGGCTGGGGGCTACAACAGGGACGACGGTTTGTTATTGGGATTAGGTTTATCCGTTACCCGGCATGCTTTCAGAAAAGAACCATTTTCTGCCAAACATTTGTTCACCGCTACACATGCGGTGGCAACAAAGGCCTGGAATTTCCGCTACGAAGGCGAGCTAACGGACGTTATCGGAAAATCAGACCTGTTGCTGTTTGCCAGGGCAAAAGCACCGAACAATACCATTAACTTTTTCGGCTTCGGTAATGAAACCGTGTTTGATAAATCCACGAAAAATATCACTTATTATCGTGCGAGATATAACTTTTATACGGCGGAGGTATTGCTGAAAACCTCATTCAGCAATCATTTAAGTATTGCATATGGTCCTACGTTCAACAATTACGCAATCAATAAAGAGGAAAACAGTAACCGCTTTATTACGGACTTTAACAAAAATGGGCTCGATTCCGCCAGTATTTACAGCAACAAATCATACGCGGGAGGAAAAATTATGGCTACTATAGATACCCGGAATAATAAGATCATTCCTACCAGGGGGATCCTATGGACAACCACCTACTCCGGTAATTTTGGATTGAATGGAGCTAGCTATAACACCACGCAATTACAATCTGATCTGAGTATCTATATGAGTTTCCGCATACCGGCCAACTTTGTGATCGTGAGCCGCTTTGGTGGTGGTAAGTTATGGGGTAATTATGAATACTTCCAGGCGCTCACCGTAGGGGGAGTACAGAACCTGCGCGGATATCGTAATTATCGTTTCGCCGGTGATGCCAGTGTATATAACAACACAGAAATCCGGGTGAAATTATTTGATCTGAAAACTTATGTACTGCCAGCTGGTGTTGGCTTAATCGCTTTCAATGATGTTGGCCGGGTATGGAGAGAGAATGAAACATCACATGTATGGCACGACGGCTACGGCGGCGGAGTATTCATCGCGCCGATCAATGCACTCATCATTACGGCAGTGGTAGGGCATTCCAGGGAAGAAACCGTACCGTATGTAACATTTGGGTTTAAGTTCTAGTCAGATGTAATAAAGATGAAGGGAAGATATTAGCGAATAATCCCGCTATTATCTTCCCTTCATCTTTTAAAATATAAAATCAGTTTATTCCTGCTCCAGGTTCACTCTCACCCGGAGGGCTTTTAACCCGCTCACCCCTTGTAATTCTTCCAGGTCCAGCATTTCAATTTCAGGTAGCAATATCTTTTTGCTTTGCAGGAAGGTGATATATTTCTTTAATTCTTCCATTTCTCTCACATAAGAATATACCATGGCAATGGTCCCTGGTTGGGTCAATCGTTCGCCAGTATCTTTTATGTGCACTTTGTCGATCCGTTTTTTGATGATCTCATAACGCACGTTGTAAGCGCCTTCCACATCAAAGCGGCGTTCATCACTACGGAAGCTGATGGTGATCGGAGCGCTGTGCATCAGGATCATCTGCGTGGTTTGCAGCGGCACTTTCAATTTAGGTCCCATTTTATGGGTGAGCCGCGCAATATGTGCCATAGAGGAAAGCTGCCACAGGCGCAGGTTGCGGAGGTATAGTTGATCAAATTTCTTTTCCTGCGCAATAGACTGGCCAATGTAAATCGTATATTCTACACCGTCAGTACGGTACTTTTCGAAGTAGCAGGGGAAAGAGTGTTGGATGTATTGGCGCTCTTTCTCCAGGTATTGACTAATCGCGGTGTTGATTTTAGACAAACTCTCTTCGTATTCCCTGCGGTGATGATATACATGCCCTTCTGACTTGTCAATTTTGGCGAAATAGTTGGTCAGTAAGGGTTTCAACGCATCGTTGCCATCGCAGAGATGCTCCAGTACCGGCTGTATTTCCTGCTCCATGAACTCGTTTACTTTCAGATCTTCACCAGCCTGCAGGTTATCACTGAGGTTGTTGAGCAGGTCTTCTGTTTTAAACAACAGCTCTTCCAGCAAAGGAAGATGTATCGTGTTACCGATAGTTTCGAGTGTATCGCGGATTAATTCCAGTTGTTCCTGCAAGTCTTCCCGGATCGCATTACCTTGTTGTATAGAAGAGTTGCGGATATCAACGGCACCGTAAAGCGGGTATACTTCATCGAAGCTGATATTCTCAATATCTTTTCTTTCTTCCACTGGTGTCAGCAGGTAGTCCCAGGCGGCATCTACGAACTTCCACTCCACCGAAGGTTGTAATGCGGTGAACTGATCTTTGATCACTTCATTCAGCCGGCTTTCCAGGATGTTCATGCTTCGGTTGAGCATGAGCACCAGCAGGGGATAGGTGTTTTGCAGTTTCCATAATGGATCTGCAGATAACCTGTTAACAGTAGAAGACGCCAGTTCCAGCACCCCCAGTATTTCTTTTTTATGCGTGATGGGAAATACCAGGAAGCTTTTAATATTCTTTAGTGGCAGGTACTTGAGGAAGCTATATGGTGCAATCGTGGTATCATTAACATCAGGTACAATCAATGGTACCGGGTATTGCTGTAAGTGTTCCAGCATGGCGCCAAAGAAAAGCTGCTGCGTTTTTTTGTTGCCTACGCCGAGAATGGGATCTGTATTGGAGAATTGTTCTTCCAGTACATTCTTGCCATTTACTTTCGGGAAAGGCACCAGGTGAGCGGTTACGTCTGGAATGCCCAATATGGTAGGGATCATTTTTTCCAGGGTCCGATAGCTATCTACCTCATTGCTGGTGCGCATATTCATCACCAGGCTTTTGATATTATTGAGCGTTTCGGATTGGGTAACGTCTTTCACAGTCCATATTACGAAGCCTTCCAGCGAAAACATATTCGTTGGTAATATCTGTAGCAGCGACTCTTCTGTAATCTGTTTAGAGCAAAACTGGCCGTAGTCCAAAGGAGGTAGTTGCCCGTTTACTTTTACATCTACAAACCTCGGATCTATATTCACCTTTACATAACGTTTTCCTCCATCAGGTGTTTCTATGGTGTGGATGATTTCGTTTTTGTAGGTCATGGGGAAATGATATACTTTCTCCAGGATCAGTTTATAGAGCCAGGTCAGTTTATCTTTCTTCACCTGTGCCAGGGAAATACCATCCGGAACGGCGGTAAGCTCCTGCCCATTTTCCGTAAAGAGTTGTTTGAAGAGGTCAGAATAATAGAAGATAGCGAATTTAAAAGGTACGCCGATACCATAAATATCTTTCTCGGGATCTGTGGTAACCGGGAAGATCGCGGATATCAGCAGGTCCAGGTACTCTTTATATTTGGAGAGGTCACTATCCGGACGGATAGGCTTCAGTGTTTCCGGGTTACTTTCAAATTTATCTATGATCAACTTATAGAAAGAAGAACGAACTTCTTCGGCATTCTTCACCTTTTCCTTTAAATAATTCAGGAAGGGGACGAATGATATGTTGGACTCAATTACCTTATCATCGTTAAATATACCGGGGTGTGCAGTTAATACTTTCATATCTACGTATAATTATACCCAAAGGCCATCAGTTTTTGTGTGCCAGTAATAAATATCGTGTTACAATTTACAGTAAAATCAGTGCAGGAATAACAGAGAAGGAAGTATACTAATGTAGACGCAAAGGTAGGGGAAATATTGTATCATTAATAGCAGTGGGAATGCAGGTATTAGTTTTCTGAATCTATCTCCTTGAAAATCAAATACCTGCACCCCAGTCTATCACTTATTGCAATTCGATCTGGTTTCTCAGCAGATCGTCTATCGTATCGCGTTTACGGATCAGGTGCGGTTTACCTTCTTTCACCAATACTTCCGCCGGTTTCAGACGGGAGTTAAAGTTGGAAGACATTTCAAAACCGTAGGCGCCGGCATTATAAAACACCAGGTAGTCGCCTTCTCTTACTTCATTTATTTTCCTGTCCCATCCGAAGGTATCTGTTTCACAAATATTACCTACTACGGTATAAATGCGCTCAGTGCCCTTAGGGTTGGAAATATTGCGGATCAGGTGGAAAGCGTCGTAGAACATAGGTCTGATCAGGTGGTTGAAACCTGAATTCACGCCTACGAATACGTTAGCGGTAGTTTGTTTGATCACATTGGCTTTTACCACAAAGTAACCACTCTGGCTTACGAGGAACTTCCCTGGTTCAAACCACAGCTGTAACGGACGTACATAAGATTTCGCGAAGTTGTTAAATGCTTCGCTCAGTTTCTTACCCAGCAGGTCGATATCTGTTTCAGGATCGCCTTGTTGGTAAGCTACTTTAAAGCCGCTGCCCAGGTCAATTGACTCCAGGTCAGGGAAATGCTGTACCATTTCAAACATCACTTCCACGCCACGGAGGAACACATCTACGTCTTTGATTTCAGAGCCGGTGTGCATGTGCAGGCCGGTTACTTTCAGTTTGGTAGAATTGATAATGCGTTCAATATGGCGCATCTGGTGAATAGAGATACCAAATTTGCTATCGATATGCCCGGTGGAGATTTTGAAGTTACCACCCGCCATGATATGCGGGTTCAAACGGATGCAGATTGGATAGCTGCCGCCGAATTTGTTTCCAAACTGCTCCAGGATAGAGAGGTTGTCGATATTGATGATTACACCCAGGTCTTTGGCTGCAATGATTTCCTGCAGGTCCACACAGTTAGGGGTAAAGATGATATTCTTAGGATCAAATCCGGCTTTCAGGCCTAGTTGTACTTCCTGAATAGATACCGTGTCCAGTCCGCACCCAATAGAATTGATGTACTTCAGGATGTTGATATTGGTCAATGCCTTACAGGCGTAGAAAAAGCGGGTGTCCGACTTATGAAAGGCCTTTTGCAGCTTTTCATACTGAGTTTTAATCTTTTCTGCATGGTATATATATACCGGGGTACCAAATTCTTCTGCTACTTTTACGAGGAAGTCGGCAGTAAGTACATCGCTTTGTTTAGGCATTGATAATCCTTAGTTTAAGATTGAGGTGGCAAAATTACTACGCAAAAGTGAGAAATTGTAGAAAAAACGGGGAATGTAGGTTAGGAGAGGGAAGTATTTTACTTATTATTAAATTCATGAATTCATGGATCCGGGAAACCGGGTAATGCAAAAAACAAAAGGCGCCTCTGAAATACAAAGGAACCTTTTCAAAGAAAGCTATCTTTCTAAATACTACTCTTCTTCTCCTTCCATAAATCCTTCAATACTCCTTCTATCCTTCTTCGTCGGACGGCCAATCTTGCTCTGGCGCTTACCAGTCTGGAACACAGACGGCACAAACGCAGGCGCTAACTTATCCTCATCGGGGGTAGTATCAATATAGTACTTAATAGCTTCGCTATACGCCACCCTGTTGGATATCAGGCCTACTACTTCAATCACCCATTTCCGGGCTTCGCCTCTGATTTCAAATTTATCGCCTACAGATACAGGTTTGGCGGCCTTTACAGAAGAGCCGTTCATCTTTACTTTACCACTATCGCAGGCATCAGAAGCCTGGCTGCGGGTTTTAAATACCCGGATAGACCAGAGATATTTATCTACGCGTACTTTTTCAGTAGTGCTCATAATAAAGCTTTTAGCAGTTAGCTTTTAGCTATCAGCCATTAGTTTAGCCTGCAGGACTAAAAGCTAATGGCTAACAACTAAAAGCTTTTTTTATTTGCTCATTTCCGCAAAAAACTTGTGGAAATAAGGAATGGTCTCAATGCCTTTATAGTAGTTCGCTAAACCGTATTTCTCGTTAGGAGAGTGCAGGTTATCGCTATCCAGGCCAAAGCCCATCAGTACTGTTTTCAGTCCCAGTTCTTTTTCAAACAGTGCTACGATAGGAATACTACCGCCACCGCGAACAGGAATAGGTGCTTTACCGAAAGTAGCGTTGATGGCTTCATGAGCAGCCTTAAACGCAACAGAGTCAGTAGGTGTTACATATGGGCTGCCGCCATGGTGCTTGGTTACTTTCACTTTTACGCTCTTAGGCGCAATAGCCTCAAAGTGTTTGGTGAACAGGTCGGATATTTCGTGCCAGTCCTGGTTAGGAACGAGGCGCATAGATATTTTAGCGAATGCTTTGGATGGCAGCACGGTTTTAGAACCTTCGCCGGTGTAGCCGCCCCAGATACCGTTTACCTCCAGGGTAGGACGTATACCGGTTCTTTCGATGGTGGAGTAACCTTTTTCGCCCCAAACGTCTGCGATGCCGAGATCTGCTTTATATTCCTCTTCATCAAAAGGAGCGGCATTTAACGCTTCTCTTTCTTCTGCACTCAGTTCCTGTACTTTATCATAGAAGCCGGGAATGGTGATGTGGTTATTTTCATCGTGCAGTGAAGCAATCATTTTAGCGAGGATGGTAGCCGGGTTAGCCACAGCACCACCGTATACACCACTGTGCAGGTCGCGGTTAGGACCGGTTACTTCTACTTCCATGTAAGCCAGGCCACGTAAGCCGGTGTCGATAGACGGGTTTTCGAGGCTGATCATTGAAGTATCGGAAATCAGTACCACGTCTGCTTTCAGGCGGTCTTTATTTTCTTTCAGGAAGATGCCCAGGTTAGCGGAACCAACTTCTTCTTCTCCTTCAATCATAAATTTGATGTTGCAGGGAATGGTGTTGGTTTTGTTCATGGTTTCAAATGCCTTTACGTGCATATAAAACTGACCTTTATCGTCTGCGCTGCCGCGGGCGTATATGTTACCGTCTTTGATAACCGGTTCAAACGGACCGCTATGCCACAGTTCCAGTGGATCTGCAGGTTGTACGTCGTAGTGGCCGTATACCAGTACAGTGGGTAAAGAAGGGTCTATAATTTTTTCTCCGTAAACAATCGGGTGACCTGCTGTCTGACACACTTCTACATTATCGGCGCCGGCTTCCTGCAGGCGTACTTTTACTGCTTCCGCACAGCGTTGTGTATCTCCATTAAAACGGGAGTCTGCACTCACAGATGGAATGCGCAACAGCTCTAATAATTCCTCCAGGAAACGATCTTTATTCTGTGCCTGGTAATCTTTCCAAACTTGCATGTTTCAGGTATGATTAAGTGTACAATGTGGTGCAAGTTAACGGAAAAACAACATTTAGAAATTGCCGTTGCCGGGATTTTGATGAGTGGCTGGGCGCAAAAGCAGGCGCATAAAGAGTAGTACGCAGGTAAGTACCGGCGATATGGCATTGTTCACCCGGAAGAGATCAGGAAATCAGTTTCTGTCGTACCAGGAATTCCAGTTTCTGGTTTACATCCAACAGTTTGGCAGTCAGTTCTTTATTTTCCTTACGGAGAGCATACACTTCATAAGCTTTGTCGATGTTATGCTTTAATTCTTCTTCATTCCAGGGTTTGGAGAAATACTTATATACCTGTCCTTTGTTGATGGCGTCTACTACAGCGTTGATGTCGGCATAACCGGTGAGTAGCATGCGTATAGGTTCGGGGTACTTTTCAAGAATTGATTCGAAAAACTCTATCCCGGTAGTTTTGGGCATGCGCTGATCCGAGATAATGATGTGAAATTCCTGTTCCGCCAGGAGCTTTTCTGCTTCTTCAGCTGAAGTGGCTGTCACTACGTTGTACAGCCGTCTGAAAGAAGCTTTAAAGGCATTCAGATTGTGTATTTCATCATCAATATAGAGTATATGGATGTGTTGTGCACTCATTTAGCAGAGTTAGGTCCAAATTATTGATAATAAATGAGTTAGAAACAATGAGACTGTCGATGTCGGTGTTGTTATCCATTCTGCCCCATTCACTTTAATATCATATAATAAAACGTTGAACGTTTTCTTCACTGCAAAGGTACATATAAACATACTGTTTTATGAGGAATATTTCAAGGATGAATGAACTTTTTTAAAAAATAGCCGTTTCCTTATCCAATAGCGATTTAGTGGGGGAGTTTCCATATTTTCGTGTAGTTATGAAAAGCGTGCGTTTACCGCTTTTTTTATAGCATTCACCGGTAAAAACAATACATATACCGGCAAGCCTCAAAACAGGAATACGTTTTGCATCATTGCCGGCACCTAAAACTTAAATTTTAATTCAGATGAAAACAGGAATTATTGTAATTGTAGTAGTCGCTTTGTTAGTCATGTTAGGTTGTGGTAAATACAACGGCCTCGTGACTAAAGATGAAAACGTGAAGAATAAATGGGGAGTGGTACAGAGTAGCTATCAACGCCGCGCTGACCTGATTCCTAACCTGGTAGCCACTGTGAAAGGTGCTGCTAACTTCGAAACCGAAACACTGGAAAAAGTAATCCAGGCTCGTGCCAGCGCTACCCAGATTAAAGTAGACGTAAATGACCTGAGCCCTGAAAAAATTCAACAATACCAGGCAGCACAAGGTCAGCTGAGCCAGGCATTGGGCCGTTTACTCGCCGTGTCTGAAAACTATCCCGACCTGAAAGCGAATGCTAACTTCCAGAACCTGCAGGCACAGCTGGAAGGTACTGAAAACCGCATCAACGTAGCCAGAAACGACTTCAACGAAGCAGTAAATGGATATAACAGTGCCGTACGTACGTTCCCGAACAACATTGTAGCCGGTATCACTGGTTTCAAAGCTAAAGGTTACTTCGAAGCTGCCGCTGGTTCTGAAAATGCACCACAGGTAAAATTCTAATATAACCACCTTCGTATTCCGGTTTTTTGTTGCGGGAGATAGAAATGCAGAGGGAGCTACTTTCTCCGCAAATTTATCCCGGCATCAGAGAACCGGAATTTTTAAAAATATTATACGCATGCGCATTTTCCCCTTTAAAAGAAAAGAGATTTTTTCGGAAACGGAGAAGAACAGGCTAGTGCAGGCTATCCGGGTAGCAGAACGATTAACATCCGGAGAAATCAGGTTATTTGTTGAAAGTCGTTGCGCTTACGTAGACCCCATGGACAGAGCCAGAGAAGCATTTGTTTCCCTGGAAATGGGCAAAACGAAACTACGCAACGGGGTGTTGGTATATGTGGCCATTAAAGACCGTCAGTTCGCCATTCTCGGCGATCAGGGTATTCATGAGAAAGTAGGCGATGACTTCTGGGTGAAAGAAGCAGGATTGCTAATAGACCACTTCCAGAACAATCGTATCATCGAAGGTATAGAAGCCTGTATTGAAGAAATAGGCACTTCTCTCCGCACTTTCTTCCCCCATGAAGCCGACAGCGATGTAAATGAACTTCCGGACGATATCGTGTTCGGTAAATAGCGGCCACTCTTTTTAAACGATTTTACCTTAGAAACAATGAGGATACTACGCTGGATTTTACCGGGATTGTTAATGATGGCGGGCTTGCTGACGAAAGCACAGAACATTCCGCCCCGGCCTAATCCTCCAACTTTAGTAAATGATTTTGCCGGCGTATTGTTGAAAAATGAAGACGACGCCCTGGAGCATAAAGTAGTGACATACTTTGATAGTACCTCCACTCAGATTGCTGTCGTTACGTTGAAATCTATCGGCGACAACGATATCAGCGAGGTGTCGTTAAAAATATTACGTGACTGGGGAATTGGTACCAAAGGCAAGAACAATGGAATACTTATTCTTGTTTCAGTTGAAGACAGGAAGATAAGGATAGAAACGGGCTATGGCATGGAAGGTGTTGTTCCGGATGCCATTGCCAATGATATTATCAATAATATTATCAAGCCCAACTTCCGTGAGGGCCGTTATTATGAAGGGCTCGACGGCGCTGTGGATGCAATTGTTAAAGCAGCGGCGGGCGAATACAGGGCAGACCCAAAACGAAGTAAGCCAGGTATAAGTCCGGGAGGAATTTTCCTGATCATCATGATTATTGTGATTGTTGCTTCCCTGATCAGTCGCGGTGGCGGCGGCGGCGGAGGTGGTGGCACCACCTACAACAGACGTGGCGGTTGGATCTGGCCGGTATTAGGTGGTATGAGTAGCTTCGGTAGCGGCAGCGGTGGCGGCGGTTGGTCCGGTGGCGGTGGAGGAGGCGGCTTCGGCGGCTTCGGTGGAGGTTCCGGTGGCGGCGGTGGCGCCAGCGGTAGCTGGTAAAAGATGAAAACTATTTTATGTCATACGTACATGTGTTAAACGGAGATGCTACCCTTACCTTGTTCCGGCAAAGTGAGGTGCCGGGAGAAGTTGTAATATGCCGCGAAATGATGTGCGAAGGAAAAGTAAAGTATACCAAAGATCTGAATGAATTCTTCGCAAGCCGCGCCAAACACCTGGAATATCATTACGGAATTGACAAACAAACTTATTATACCAATGTTGTACAGGAGCTGGAGAAGTTAAATCTCTCCGGCTCCTCTGCTGATGAAATAGTCCTTTGGTTTGAATACGACCTGTTTTGTCAGATAAATATGCTGTTTATCCTGTATTACATCACCAGTCAACTCCCCTCTCTTCCCCCCATCAGTATTGCCAATCTGCCCCATCACGCATTGCCGGAGGAACTTTCCAGGGTATTTGAACAACGCATACGCCTGCAACCAGCCGATCTTATATGGGCCGCCGACGTGTGGGATGCCTGGTGCTTCCATACGCCGAAGGTGCTCGAAACTGTCAGTAAACTATCTCCCGGAAATCTTACTTCCCTGCCGGCAGCTATAGAGGCTCATCTGCAACGATTCCCCGATATAAACACCGGGCTGAGTATAATTGAAAACTATTTCCTGCTGCGATTGGTATTGGGCAGCTATCGCTGGTACGACCTGTACATGCTGTTCTGGGATGAACTGGAGATTTATGGCTTCAGCAACTTCCAGCTCGATATCCTCGTGCACCGGATGGTGCGTGCCGGTGTAATAGAAGAGCATGATCAGATGTTGAAGATTACCAGTTTAGGGAGGGAAATATTGGAAGAAGAAGAAAATTACCTGGATTATATTTCCCTCGGAGATCGCTGGCTGGGCGGCGTACGACTCGAAGGTACGCCCTGGCGTTGGGATCCCGCTATCAAGGCCTTGGTAGAAGTAATATAGACATAAAAGAGATGAGCAAAAATTGATGCGCTATCCACATCAATTTTTGCTCATCTCTTTTATGTCTTTGGGAAAATCATCTCCCCACAACAAACTATTCTTTAATAGACTTCCTGATTTCCTCAGACGCTTTACGCATATAGTCAGCCTGTTTCAGCAATTCATCCCGGTTAGTACCAGTAACGGCGGTAGCTTCCTGGGATTTACTTTTGCTGATTTCCTGCATCCAGTTGCTGATGTAAGTACTTACCTGTGAGTTGTTAAACTGGGCAGTCATGGCTTTCACCTGATCCACTCCTTTGGTAACTGCAGGAGTACTATTGATTTTAGAAAGGAAACCCAGGTAGTCGAAAGCAGCGTTTAGCTTGTCCTGGCCACTGGTTTCATCAAATTTTGCAGCCACAAAATTCACATCTGCAGCATTACCTTTACGGGCATACACGCCGGCAATAGCATTCACCAGTTTACCTTTGGTATCGCCTTCCAATTGCTTTGCAATTGTATAAGCTTTGTCCAGGTCCAGGGCTGCCAGGCCTTCCAGTCCAGCTGCCTCTACACCGTAGGATTTATCTTTGGTAGCAGCTTCAAACAAGGCAGAGTATTGTGCATCTTTCAGCTCACCCAGTTGTTGTAAAGCGGCGGCACGGACCAGCGAGCTGGGATCGCTTTTTGCCAGTTCCTGTAAAACAGGCAGGGCAACAGCTTTCACCGCACCGTTAGCCATATTCAGTTTACCAATAGCATACGTTCTTAAACCATGGTATTTATCTTTCAGGGCCAGTTGCAGTACTTTCACGGCTTCAGGATTGGTAGCCTGTGCATCTGCAGCTTCATCAATGGCAATACGGCGGTCCATGTAGTTAGGCGCATGTGCATATTGATAAGCATAAGTAGGGAAAGCGCGGTGGTCATCTATCTTAGCTAATACTACTTTGTCAGCATCTACATTTACGAGATCCGGGTGGGTAGTATAGGTGTAGGTGAAGGAATCTACCCTGTTTTCCATAAAGATATTATGCCTGGTAACTTTGCCACCTTCATAAATATCAATGGCCATTGGGATTTGCCATACTTTGGCTTCTTTCTGTATCTGTTGTAAGATAACGGTAACTGTTTTCGCGCTTTCGTTATACTTATAGCTGATATCCAGTTGAGGGAAGCCTTTGCCGAAATACCACTCGTTAAAGAACCAGTTCATATCACGACCGGTTACTTCTTCAAATGCCAGGCGCAGTTGATGCGCTTCGGTAGCCTTGAAGGCGTTCGTCTTCAGGTAAAGGTTCAGCGATTTGAAGAAGGCAGAATCGCCTACTGCATTGCGTAACATGTTCAGGATCCGGCCACCTTTCTGATAAGTGATCTGGTCAAACATATCTTCTTTGTCCCGGTAGTGGAAACGTACCAGGTCTTTATCTCCGGAATATTGCACCATCGACATGTAAGACTGCATCGCTTCGTAGCTATGCTCGTCTGCTGCGTCTTTACCGTATTTATGCTCCAGCCACAGGTATTCGCTGTAATCGGCGAAAGATTCATTCACGGTCAGATTGCTCCAGGACTCGGCAGTAGCCAGGTCGCCAAACCAGTGGTGGAACAATTCGTGAGCGATTACGCTTTCGTTGTAATTGTTGTTATCGAGCAGTTCACGATCTGTTTTCTGCATGAATTCACCGTGCAGGGTAGCGGTGGTGTTTTCCATGGCACCGGATACGTAGTCACGGCCGGTAATCTGTGAATACTTCACCCATGGGTAATCGTAGCCTAGTATTTTAGAATAGAAGGTGAGCATTTCCGGGGTGTTGCCGAAAATGTTCTTTGCATATTTTTCGTAAGCCTTTTCTACATAGTAGTTCACTTCTTTACCACGCCAGGTATCTTTTACAATGGCATAGTCACCTACGGCCATCATGAAAAGGTAAGGAGAGTGGGGGAGATCCATTTTCCAGGTATCGGTACGGGTGCCGTCGGCATTATTCTTCTGGCTTACCAGCTTACCATTGGAGAGGGTTACATATTTCTTTTCCACCGTCATGCTGATTTCCTCAGTGCATTTCTGGTTGGTTTTATCGATAGTAGGGAACCAGGCAGAAGAGCCTTCGGTTTCGCCCTGTGTCCAGATCTGGATAGGCTTATTCGGGTCTTTGCCGTCGGGGTTAATGAAATACAGGCCCTTGGCGTCAGAGATGGCAGCGCTTCCTTTTACTTTCAGCTCGTCGGGTTTAGCGGTATAGCTGATATAAATGATATAAGATTCGGCAGGCTTATATTGTTTATCGAGTGCAATATGCAGTTGAAGGCTGTCGTAGCTGTACTTCAGCGAGGTATTTTTACCTGCTTTTACAAGGGCTACTTCCTTAATGTCCATCCCTTTAGCATCGAGCGTGAGGGAGTCAGTAGCATAGAAATGAGGTTTCAGGGTAATCCAGGCCTTTCCATACAGATAACGCTTGGCATAGTCAAAACGCACGTCTAGCTTGGTATGTACCAAATCATTTACTTTAGTGGCTGCGGCACGGTAAATTTTTAACGCGGGGTCTTCCTGGGCAGCTTTGTCGGATTGGGCCATCAGGGAAGTACTCATTCCCAGGCCGGCAATTCCTCCGATGAGCATCCCCATCAGGGATTGCTTCAGATGTTGATTCATGTATAAAGCGGTTTTAAACAAATGTATCGGCTTGCGATATTAAAAAGAGCCAAATTTAAACAAATGGGCCAAATATGAGGTAAGTGGTTAAAAATGCTATTTTTGTTACTGTTATAGGCTTGTAAAACAGTATTATGATCAAAGCAATAGTGAATGGCAAATCTACATTTGCCGTGAATCAGGGCACAAAGCTTACCTGCGATAACCAGGAAGTAGATTGGTCCGCAGCAACACTGCCTTCCGGCGATTACAGTATCATAATGGACGGCCACAGCTATCAGGCGCAGGTGTTACGGGTTGACCGGGACACTAAAACAGTGGTACTACAGGTAAATCAACAGCAATTTGAAGTAGCCATAGAAGAACCGATTGATCAGTTATTGGCGTCTATGGGCATTAAAGATGCCATGACCCGCAAGGTGAATGACATTAAGGCGCCTATGCCGGGACTGGTACTGAAAGTACTGGTAACCCCCGGACAGGCCATCCATAAAGGGGATCCGGTGTTGATCCTGGAGGCGATGAAGATGGAAAATGTGTTTAAAGCTGCTTCAGATGCTATTGTAAAGGAAATTAAAGTGGCAGAGCGCACCGCCGTGGAAAAAGGCGAGGTGTTAATCGTGCTGGAATAATATTTGCACAGGAACAGTTTTTTATACCAATCTATAGTATGCATCTCAAATACAGGACAGTAATATTCGTTTGGGCATGCTTGTTATTATGCGGCCGTCTTTGGGCGCAGGAACAGCGTCATTACGTATATATTCAGAGCGAGAAAGGGCAACCATTTTATGTAAAGCACGATGGTAAAGTGCTGAGTTCTACGGAGCGGGGATATATTATCCTGCCCCAGCTGGAAAACGGTACTGTCCCTATCACCGTGGGCTTTCCGAAAAATGAAGCCAATGAAGCACAGTTTTATCTGAAGATAGCGAAGAACGATCAGGGCTTCTTATTAAAGCAGTCCGGTGAAAATGGTTACGCGCTCTATAACCTGCAAACCTTCCGTGAGCTGAAGTCAGAGGCAGGCGCTCCGGCAACGGCAGCCACTGAAACACTGGTGCCGGCAGATACTTTGGTCCCCGTGCTGGATACCGCAAAGAAGGAAATGATGACCAATCTGCAGAAGGACCTGGAAACTACATTCGCTGATAAGGCTGTTGTAACAGGCCCCAGCAAGCCATCTACCCCTGCTAAATCATCCAACCCGTTTTCTTCCGCTTTGGATAAAGTAGTAGTGACCGGCGACGACCGGAATGAACCGGAACCGGAAGTGAAACCAGCAGCACCTGCAGAACAGCCGGTAGCAGCTGATACGGAAGTAAAGAAGCCCAAAGGCAAAAAGCATAAAGGAGATAGAGAGCCTCTTACAGAAGAAGAAAAGGCTATCCTCAGCGATGTGCTGGCTGAAGAAGGAAAAGTCGCTGCCAGTGAAGCCGCCACAGAAGATGTTGCCAAAGCCGCACCTGCAGAAGAACAACCTGTAAAGAAACACAAGAAACATAAAGCCAAAGAAGGAGATCCGGATTTCATAGAATTTCAGGACGATAAATCCCAGCCTGCCGCTACCGGCGCTGCAGTAGCAGCAACTGCTGCCCCTGTGGTGGTGGAAGTGCCGGTAACAACGCCTGAAGAAGCGCCTGTTCGCAAGAAAAAGAAACGCAGCAAACTGTTTGATGACACCGAGAATCCGCCTAACATCATCACGGATTCCAGTGGTTATGGTGTGGCTGCTACTCGTCCGGTAACAGATGAAGAGCCGGTAAAAAGTAAAAAGAAAAAGAAGCACAATGATGCCGAAGTAGCCGTAGATGCAGCAGGAGCGCCGGTAGGAGCAGCAGTAGGTGCAGAAGTTACACCTGATGTACCGGTAACAAAAAAGAAAGGCGATACCCGTTTAATTAATTCAGATTGCGCCAATGTTATGGATGATGCCACTTTCCGTAAAGTATTACGTAAAGTGGTGGCCGCCAGAACGGATAACAGCATGATAGATGTATTCCAGCGCCAAACGCGTAACTACTGCCTGGAAACAGCGCAGATAAAAACACTGGCGCAGTTGCTCACTGCAGATGATACCCGCTATCGCTTACTGGATGCAGCTTATTCCAAAACATACGATACAGAAAAGTATGGCTCCCTGGAAACCCTGTTGATCGATGATTATTACAGGGGCCGATTCAGAGCCATGTTACATAAGTAATATTTATTACCTTATTAATTACGGAGTTATAGGCAGATGTACCACCCGGGCAGCTGTTTATAACTCCGTAATTTATTATCGGTAATTCGTAATTCTTTAATTTCGCCCCCATTATGAACAGGTATTTTATAGAAGTGGGATATAACGGAGCGCAGTATAGCGGATTCCAGGTACAGGAAAACTCGCATACTGTGCAGGCAGAAATAGACCGCGCATTGAGTGTATTACTGCGAGATACCATCGTCAGCACCGGCTCCAGCAGAACAGATGCAGGCGTAAATGCCCGGCAAAATTTTCTCCATTTCGATACCGCATTGCCACTGCACCCGCAGTTTATGTATAAGATTAATGCTATTCTGCCGGATGATGTGGTGCTGAGAGGAATATACCAGGTACCGGAAGATGCTAATAGCCGGTTTGCCGCAGTCAGTCGTTCTTATGAGTATACCCTATATATCCGTAAAGATCCTTTTATGCTGGACCGGGGATACTTCTTTCCTTACAAGATAGATCTGGCGGCACTGCAGGAAGCAGCGGCAGTTATTATGGAATACAACGACTTCACTACTTTTTCAAAGCGCAATACACAGGTGAAGACATATATATGTAAGATCACCGAATCTATCTGGAAGGTAGAAGGGGAGCGTATAGTCTATAACGTTACTGGTAACCGTTTCCTGAGGGGAATGGTACGCGGACTCGTAGGAACCATGCTGAGAGTGGGGCGTGGTAAGCTTTCCATGAAACAGTTCAGGGCTGCTATAGAGAGTAAGGATTGTACAAATGCCGACTTCGCCGTACCGCCGCAAGGGTTGTTTTTGATGAAGGTGAACTATCCGGAAGGGCTTTTACAGCCGGTTAGCTTCGATCGACCATAATTTTTTTGCCTCTGTAATCCTTTGTGGTAAAGGATTACAGAGAATGTTGTAAAATAGTTGGGTAAAAAAGTTGGAAGTGTTAAAAAACCGCCTACCTTTGCGCTCCGCTTTGATAGAAAGCACACATACAAAAGCTCTTTCTGACACTATATTTCTACACACTTTTTCTACGGCCACATGGCCGCTAACCACTGCCAGCAGTGACGCTGCGATCAGTGATAATGGAAAAAGAAAATTGAAAAAAAAACTTTAAAAAGATTTGGTAGAAATGAAAAGTTGATTACCTTTGCAACCCCAACAATAACGGGGCAACAAACGGAAAGCGAAAGTTGCGAAATTGAAATAAGATGTTTGGCTAAAGAGCCACAGAGATCGGATCTCACACATCATCTACCAGTTAGTAATAACTGAAAAGTTCTTTGAAAGATTGGAAACAACAGCACGATTCAAATTAGTGATAGTTTGAATCAAACACAGGTAATGTACAGCTATACATAATTAAATGATCCGATTGATTTCGAGAGAAATTAGTCAGGTATCAAAACTTCTTTACAATGGAGAGTTTGATCCTGGCTCAGGATGAACGCT
>NZ_JAGHZS010000013.1 GCF_017745275.1 Chitinophaga sp.
ATGTGTCAACTTATTTCAGGACGACTCATAAAGCTGAAAGCATAAAGCAAAAAGCTATAAAAGAGAATGGCCAGAGCGGATATTATTCCTTTGCTCTGGCCATTCTCTTTTATAGCTTTTTGCTTTATGCTTTCAGCTTTATGCTCTTAGTACTGATCATCCAGTGCAAAGATCGGTGTTCTGTTCATCCAGCGACCACGGGTGAAGTCAGGGATGAATTGTACGCTGCCGCTTTCTGCTACGGATTGTTCGCTGAGTGGTGTGATAGCATACCAGGTAGCCATGTCGTATACGTCCAGTGGATATGGTGCACCGCGTTTTACGCACTCCAGGAAGGAGTTGAGTACAAACCAGTCCATACCGCCGTGACCAGCGCCTGCAGCGTCGTTGGCATATTTCTTCCACAGTGGGTGGTCGTATTTGCCAAAGTAGCTGTTAGCATCTTTAGGATCGCCGGTTGGTTCCCATTCGTCGTATTTACTTTTCTTTTCTACGTAAATAGATTTCTGATCATCCATCCAGAGGCCATTGGTACCTTGAACGCGGAAGTTCAGGGAATAAGGGCGTGGAGAGTTGGTATCGTGCGACAGCATAATGGTTTCGCCATTGTTGGTTCTGATCAGGGTAGAAACAATATCACCCAGTTTGAATTCTACTTTGGCATTTGGATGGCTTTCGCCGCCGTTGTCAACGATGTATTTGTGCAGCCCGCGGGATTTGGTCGCCACTGAGGTGAGCGACAGCAAACGGTTACCACGGTTGATGTTGATCATGTTGTTGATAGGACCCAGACCATGAGAAGGGTAGAGGTCAGCGTTGCGGTGAACAGAGTGGGCAGTTCTCCATTTAGCTTCGGACAATGCTTTCTCTCCAAATTCCACACCACCACCATAGTATTGTTTACCGTTGTTGAATTTAACACCGCGTAAGTCGTGCTGGTAGCCGCCCTGTAGGTGTGTCAACTCACCGAATAAACCCTGACGCACCATATTTAACACGGCCATCACGTCTCTGCGGTAGCATACGTTTTCCATACCAAATACGGGGATACCGGTTTGTTCGCTGGTGTTTACCAGTTCCCAGCATTCCTGGATATCAGAGGCGCCGCATACTTCTACCGCAGGTGTTTTACCAGCTTTCATGGCAGCAACGGCCATAATGGTATGCCATTCCCATGGCGTAGCAATTACCACCGCATCAATATCATCGCGTTTCAGCAGGTTACGGAAATCTTCCGGACCATTGGTATATTCCGCTACTTTCTTTTTGGTGCCATAAGCTTTTTCAATCATTGCTTTTGCTTTAGGAACAGTGAAAGCTGTATCCGGATCAGCGAAAGCGATCACTTCAGCATCTTCGCGGTGAAGGAAGAAATTCAGGTGGCCCAGTCCGCGGGCACCTACGCCAATAACACCAATTCTAACTTTCGGCTTCTTCTCATTGGCAAATAACTTGGCAGAAGAGCCCAGCATAGAAATACCTACGCCAGCCGCTACTGTGTTTTTCAGAAAACTTCTGCGATGCAGTGGTTGTTTATTCATTGTTCAAAGTTTGTTAGCGTATACTTTTATACGGTAAAGGAGGCACTAAATTTATAAAAATTGGTTTATCTAAACCAACCCTAAGTAGAATATTCTTACATTTTTGTGATAAACGGTGAAGAAACTGCCCACTTGTGCTTCTAAAGTGTCCACTGCGGTTTCCGGCAAGGTCAATTTAGAATTAATAATAGCGAATTTGAGATTGATTCCTTATCATTATCTGCTCTATCTTCGCTAGCATCTGTAATTCATAAAACTTTTATTTCCGGCAATGAAGAAAAGCACATTACTCCTGGCAGGGCTGCTGGGTTTTAATATGGCGATGGCACAGGATATTAAACCCTATGGCGCGTTACCATCAAAAGCACAGGTAGCCTGGAATGACCTGGAATATTATATGTTCATTCACTTTGGTCCCAATACTTTCACCAACAAGGAATGGGGACATGGAGATGAAGACCCGAAAGTGTTTAATCCTACACACCTGGATGCCCGGCAGTGGGCACGTACAGCTAAGTTAGCCGGTATGAAAGGTATTGTGATCACCGCCAAACACCATGATGGTTTTTGTTTGTGGCCCAGTAAATACAGCACCCATACCGTACGGGAAAGTGCCTGGAAAAATGGTAAAGGAGATGTGCTGAAAGAATTATCGGCCGCCTGTAAAGAATATGGTCTGAAGTTCGGCGTGTATTTGTCGCCCTGGGACCGTAATCATCCGGAGTATGGCACAGCCACCTACAACCAGGTGTTTGCCAATACGCTCACAGAAGTATTATCCAGCTACGGGCCGGTGTTTGAACAGTGGTTTGATGGCGCCAATGGTGGTAATATCAAGCAACCGTACGACTGGAACCTGTTTCACAGCGTAGTATACAAGCATCAACCCAATGCAGTTATTTTCAGTGACGTAGGTCCTGGCTGCCGTTGGGTAGGGAATGAAAATGGTATTGCCGGTACTACTAACTGGAGTACGTTAAATGTAAAAGGATTTTCCCCCGGTGCCGGAGGCCCGTCTACGAAATCACTCAATGAGGGTAATGAGGATGGCGAACAATGGATTCCTGCAGAATGTGATGTATCTATCCGTCCGGGATGGTTTTATAGCCCGGAAACGAATGATAAAGTAAAATCTGTATCTACGCTGCTGGATATTTATTATGGTTCCGTAGGACGCAATGGTAACCTGATCCTGAATGTGCCGGTAGACAGAGACGGGTTGATTCATCCGAATGATTCCACCCGTTTGATGGAGTTAAGAAAGGTGCTGGATGCGTCTTTCAAAGATAATCTGGCTAAAAAAGCGGTGGTAACGGCAACGAATACACGTAGTGGTAATGCTGCTGTGAAAATAGCGAACCTGACAGATGGCACCAATGCTACTTATTGGGCCACTGCGGATGATGCGAAAACGACTGCCATTACGCTGACTTATCAGAAGCCGGTAACCTTTAACCGTGTGGTGTTACAGGAGTACATTGCGCTTGGGCAGCGGGTACAAAATTTCTCCGTAGAGATCCTGGAAAACGGGCAGTGGAAGGAAATAGCGAAAGAAACAACGATAGGGCACAAACGCATTTTACGTTTACCGGATTATACCACTACGCAGGTGCGGATCAATATCCTGGATGCCAAAGCGGCACCGGTGATCAGTGAGGTGCAGTTGTATAAAGCGCCCGGGTTGTTGGCTACACCACAGATAGCGCGAGGTAAAGATGGAAATGTAACCATTACTTGTGCTTCTGCAGATGTGGATATTCGCTATACGTTGGATGGTACGGCACCTACACAGCAGTCGCCTAAATATCCGGTGGCAAAGAAAGAACAGGTGGTGGCTGTGGTGCTGCCCCGTGGCGGTGTGGTGAAAGCCAAAGCCTTCAGCAAAGATGGCAGCAGCAGTGAAACGGTGAAAGCATCCTTTGATGTAGCGCCCGCCAAATGGAGCGTGTTGCCTGCTGATGCCAGTGCTGCAATAGACGGCGATGCAGGTACAATATATAATACAGACGCCACGAAATATCCGCACGAATTGCAGGTGGACCTGGGCGAGCTCCTGTCTCTCAAAGGATTTACTTATTTACCCCCAGCGGGAGATGGCGCTAAGGGAGTGGTATACGGTTATGCGTTCTATGTAAGTGCCGACGGCAAGAACTGGGGCAACCCGGTAGCCAGCGGCCAGTTTGCCAATATTAAGAATAACCCGGTACTGCAGTCCGTTCCTTTCAAGGCTACCAAAGCCCGGTATATCCGGTTTGTGGCGGTAAGTCCGGCGAGTGAGTCGGATACGCAGGCAGGAATAGCCGAGCTGGGTGTCATCACCCGGTAAGAAAAAACGACCCGATGAGCGGAGATAAGTGTCGATTTGACGGTACTTGTCTCCGCTAATCTTTTTATAATCAATGTAAAAATTAATAATATATAACCCCTCTGAGCAGATCAACAGGCCTTATCCCGGTCAACCCAATGTCAGCCTTTGTTAAAATTGTGTCCCCACGAAAAAAAATTCGACTATTTAAAAAGATATTGTTATAACTTTGCGGATATTCTAAACTAAAGACAATATTTATAACAATTTAACGCTGAACTGAAGTTGGAAAAAACCGCAACTCATACCAACATCTCTGCATATCATCCCGCTTTAAACAAAGGGGTATATTCTGTTGGGTTCAATGTCTTTAGATTCCTTTCCCGACGACCTAGAATTTGATAGCGCTTACCCACATAACCGCTATCGCACCGTGATTCCCCAATCCTCCGGTGAGCCTTTTCCATTAATGGAATTTCAAGTTAGTTTATTGATTCACGATTTCAATTTTTAAAAAGTTGGAAAATCAACATATCATCGTTAGGGTAGCCACTCCTGACGATATCCACTATTCAAATACCATCACCGATGAGATGGAATCGTCTGCAAAAGCGCGTGGAACCGGTATTGCCAAGCGTTCCCCTGCCTATGTAGAGCTGAAAATGCAGGAAGGTAAAGCCGTGATTGCCGTGACAGACAAAGGTGATTGGGTAGGCTTTTGCTATATAGAAGCCTGGGGCCACGATAAATTTGTTGCCAATTCCGGACTCATCGTTAATCCCGCCTTCAGAGGTCATGGCGTCGCTAAATCGATTAAGAAAAGAATATTCGAGCTTTCCCGGGAGAAATATCCTGATTCCAAAATTTTTGGTTTAACCACTGGTTTGGCGGTGATGAAAATCAACTCTGAACTGGGCTATGAACCAGTGACCTATTCCGAGCTCACGGATGACGACGAGTTCTGGAAAGGCTGCAGAAGTTGCGTCAACTTCGACATTCTTACGGCTAAAAACAGGAAAAACTGTTTATGTACTGCGATGCTGTACAACCCGGAGGAGAAACTGAAGGAAGCCGAAGAGAAAGCTATGGCTGAAAAAGCAGCAGCTGCTGTAAAACAGCCCCAGCTGCATGTGACCGCCAGCGGCGATATACACCACGAAAGACGCCGCCGCAGATTTAAAGGAAACATAAAGTTGTACGAGCGTTGGTTGCGTTTTAAAAGATTTGTTTTGCTGAAGAGCAAAAAAGAAGGCGGCGCCACCGGATCTAAAAAGAAATTCTTCCTGTTCTGATAACAGGATCTCTCAATATTGTTACTGGAATTATAAAAAAAGATGTCATAATGAAAAAAGTTGTACTGGGATTTAGCGGAGGACTTGATACTTCCTATTGCGTTAAATATCTGACTGAAGAAAAAGGATATGAAGTGCATTCAGTGATCGTGAACACTGGTGGTTTTTCTGAAGAAGAACTGCAGGAAATTGAAAAGCGCGCTTACAACCTGGGCGTTAAAAGTCATAGAACTGTTAATGCAATACGTTCTTATTATGATGGCGTTATCAAATATCTCATCTTCGGTAATGTACTGAAAAATAATACCTACCCGCTGAGCGTGAGTGCAGAGCGTATGAGCCAGGCACTGGCCATCGCAGAATATGTGAAAGAAGTAGGCGCAGACGCAGTAGCACATGGTAGCACCGGTGCCGGTAACGACCAGGTGCGCTTCGACATGGTATTTCATATCATGATTCCAGGTGTGGAAATCATTACCCCTATCCGCGATATGAAACTGAGCCGTGAAGAAGAAATTTCCTACCTGAAATCAAAAGGTGTGGAAGTGAATTTCGAAAAAGCCATGTACTCTATTAATAAAGGTATGTGGGGAACTTCTGTAGGTGGTAAAGAAACCCTTACTTCCAATGGCATGTTGCCAGAAGCCGCCTGGCCTACCCAGCTGACAAAGCAAGGCGAGGAACAGGTGAAATTAACTTTTGAAAAAGGTGAGCTGACAGGAGTAAACGATAAAAAATTCGGTCATCCTTCTGAAGCTATACAATATCTGCAAACTATTGCCGGTCCATTCGCTATTGGCCGCGATATCCACGTAGGCGATACCATCATCGGTATCAAAGGCCGCGTAGGCTTTGAAGCAGCGGCACCGATGGTGATCATTAAAGCTCACCACGCGCTGGAAAAACACGTATTAACCAAATGGCAGTTGAGCTGGAAAGACCAACTGGCACAGTTCTACGGTAACTACATGCACGAAGGTCAGATCATGGACCCGGTAATGCGCGACATCGAAGCCTTCCTGCAAAATACCCAGGAAAATGTTTCCGGTGAAGTATTTGTAACCCTCATGCCTTATCGCTTCCAGGTAACTGGTATCAGCTCTCCTTACGACCTGATGAGCAGCAAATTTGGCAAGTATGGCGAAATGAACAGCGGCTGGAGCGGCGAAGACGTAAGAGGCTTCAGCAAAATATTCGGTAACCAGACCATGATCTGGCATCAGGTGAAAGAGAGCATAAAGCAGAAAGCATAAAGCAGAAAGCTATTGTGTAGAAGATTGAGTGGGAGATTGTGGTTTTAGTATAGTCCGGTTTTAAGGCATTTTATAATGTTTCAAGAAGGACTATATATGAGAGATTACAAGAAGTTGGAGGTTTGGAGAAAGGCACATATGATGACAACGTTTGTTTATAGAGATGTGGTCACACAGTTGCCGAAGCATGAAATGTTTGCGTTGGTAAGCCAGATGAAGAGAGCTGCATATAGTGTGCCGTTGAATATAGTGGAAGGATGTGGCAGAGCAACAGAAAGGGACTTTGCGAGATTTCTGGATCATGCGTTGGGTTCTGTACATGAAGTAGAGTATTGCGCACTCCTGGCTTTTGATTTGAAATTTTTAGATGAGTCAATTTATATTGATCTCAATAAAAAGATAAACGAGGTAAAAGCTATGTTAATAGCCTTTATCAAAACTTTAAGAATATCATGAGTTAGAAAAGTAGAAAAAAGCATAATCATTCGCTACAATAGCTTTTTGCTTTATGCTTTATGCTTTCAGCTTTTTTAGCATAATCAAATCATAAATGAAACCATCAAAAATTAAAGTAGCTATAATAGGTGGTGCCGGTTACACAGGCGGTGAAATGATCCGCCTGCTGTTAAATCACCCGGATGTTACTATTTCGTTTGTGCATAGCCGTAGTAACGCCGGGAACCCGTTGTATGCCGTGCATGCAGATTTGCTGGGAGAAACAGAACAACTGTTTACCGGAGAATTGAGCAACGATATTGATGTAATGTTCCTGTGCCTCGGCCACGGAGAATCCAAAAAATTCCTGGAGGCTACTGAGGTGGCAGCACATGTGAAAGTGATTGACCTGAGCCAGGATTTTCGTTTAGGCGAAACCGTGAAAGACCGCACCTTTGTATATGGCTTACCGGAGATGCAACGCGACCTGATTAAATCAGCGCAGAACATCGCCAACCCGGGCTGCTTTGCCACTGCCATTCAACTCGGATTGCTGCCATTGGCTAAAGCCGGCCTGCTGAAAGAAGTACATACTACCGGCATCACCGGTTCTACCGGTGCTGGCCAAAGCCTGCAGGCCACTTCCCATTTTACCTGGAGAGCCAATAACATTTCCACCTATAAAGTGCTGAATCATCAGCACCTGAAAGAAATACGACGAAGCCTTCAGCTCTTGCAGCCAGGCTTCAGTGAAGACGTGAACTTTGTACCGGTAAGGGGCGACTATCCAAGAGGAATTTGGGTGACGTCCTACCTGCAAACTGACTTATCACTCGAAGAGGCGGTGAAGCTGTATAAAGATTTTTATGCCGGTCATCCGTTTACACACGTCAGCGATAAACAGATAGATCTGAAACAGGTAGTAAACACCAACAAGTGCCTGATTCAATTGGAAAAAAACGGTAGCAAACTGGTGATCCATTCTATCGAAGACAACCTGTTGAAAGGCGCTTCCGGTCAGGCAGTGCAGAACATGAACCTGATGTGCGGACTGGATGAAACGGCAGGACTGAAACTGAAGTCCATCGTGTTCTAATTGTTTTCTCATTTTTCAATTATTGGCCAACATGAAACTGTTCGACGTATATCCCCTTAACGATATCATTATAGAAAAAGCCCTTGGCTCCCACGTTTGGGACAACCACGGCACACAATACCTGGATCTTTATGGCGGGCATGCCGTGATCTCTATCGGTCACACGCATCCGCACTATGTAAAACGCCTGACAGACCAGTTGCATAAAGTAGGTTTTTATTCCAACTCTGTAAAGATGCCTTTGCAGGAAGAATTGGCTGGTTTGCTGGGCAAGGTGTCCGGCAAGGAAGACTATCAACTGTTTTTATGTAACTCTGGTGCAGAAGCCAACGAAAATGCGCTGAAGCTGGCTTCTTTTTACAACGGTAAAAAGAAAGTTATTGCTTTTAAGAAAGCGTTCCACGGCAGAACTTCACTGGCAGTAGCAGCTACTGACAATCCGAAAATTGTTGCACCAGTAAATGAAACCGACAACATCGTATTTTTACCATGGGAAGATGAAGCTGCACTGGAACAGGCTTTCCAGCAATACGAAGTATCTTCTGTGATCATTGAAGGGATACAGGGAGTAGGTGGTATCAATGTTGCCAGCGAATCTTTCCTGCGGAAAATCCGGACGCTGTGCGATACGCATAACGCCGTATTCATTGCAGACTCCGTACAATGTGGTTATGGCAGAAGTGGTAAATTTTACTCGCACGATTTCGCCGGTGTAAATGCCGATATCTATAGCATGGCCAAAGGCATGGGTAATGGTTTCCCGATAGGCGCCATTATCATTGCTCCTAAAATTCAGCCTGTTTATGGCATGCTGGGTACCACGTTTGGTGGGAACCACCTGGCTTGCGCTGCTGCGCTGGCAGTACTGGAAACGATCCAGGCAGAAAACCTGATCAGCAATGCAGCTACTGTAGGTAATTATCTCATGGAACAACTACGGACCTTCGACAAGGTAAAAGAAGTAAGAGGCCGTGGTTTAATGATTGGTATTGAACTGCCGGAAGAGTTGGCGCATGTAAGAAAAGAACTGTTGCATACGCACAAAATCTTTACCGGAGAAGCAAAGCCCAATGTAATCAGGCTGCTGCCTTCCCTGGCATTGACGCAGGAACATGCCAACCAATTCCTCGAAGCATTCGCAAAAGAATTGAAAAAATAAAGCATAACAACCATGATTGGCAGATAGTGTGCCTTTATATCTTTCCACTATCTGTTTAAAGCCTATAAGCGAAATGAAACAATTTATTTCTACAGCAGATGTTCCCAGTGTCCCGCGGTTAGTGGACATTGCGTTGAACTACAAGAAAGATCCTTTCAGGGACCAGGAATTAGGAAAGAATAAAACAGTGGGAATGATATTCCTGAACCCGAGTTTGCGAACACGGTTAAGTACACAGGTAGCTGCTAAGAACCTGGGGATGGAACCTATCGTATTTAACATTGACAAGGAAGGCTGGGCGCTGGAAATGAATGATGGCGTGGTCATGAATGGCAACACCACCGAACACGTGAAAGAGGCGGCGGGTGTAATGGGACAATACTTCGATATCCTCGCCATCCGTACTTTCCCGGGTTTGAAGAATAAAGAAGAAGATTATACAGAGAAATACATCAACCAGTTCATTAAGTATGCCGGTGTACCGGTAGTGAGCCTCGAAAGCGCTACCCTCCACCCTTTGCAGAGTTTAACGGATGTAATTACCATCAAGGAACATTGGCACGAAGCCCGCAAACCTAAGGTGGTAATGACCTGGGCGCCACACGTAAAAGCGTTGCCACAGGCCGTACCTAACTCTTTTGCACAGTGGATGAATGCGTGGGGAGAAGTGGATTTCGTGATCACACATCCCGAAGGATATGAACTGGATGAGCAGTTCTCCGGTAATGCCACCATCGAATACGACCAGGATAAAGCCCTGAAGGATGCAGATTTTGTGTATGTGAAAAACTGGTCTTCTTACAAAGACTATGGTAAAATTACCTGCACAGATCCTTCGTGGACCTTTACCAATGAAAAACTGAAGCTCACCAACTCAGCGAAAGTAATGCACTGCCTGCCGGTGAGAAGGAATGTAGTCATTGCAGATGAAGTACTGGACGGACCACAATCCATCGTGATACAGGAAGCGGGTAACCGCGTATGGGCTGCACAGGCTGTTTTGAGTGAAATACTGAAAGGATAATTATGATCGACTTATTTATCATTAAAGTAGGCGGAAACGTTATAGATAACCCGGTATTGCTGCAAACCTTTATCGAAAAGTTTGCCGCAATACCCAGCAAAAAAATCCTGATACACGGCGGCGGAAAAATCGCTACCCGTATTGGAGATAAGCTGGGTATTGAATCGAAGTATGTAGATGGCAGACGCATCACCGATGCGGATACTATTGATGTGGTGACTATGGTGTACGGCGGGTTGGTGAATAAACAACTGGTTGCCCGGCTGCAGGCCAATGGCTGCAATGCCATTGGTTTAACCGGTGCGGATGCCAACATCATTCCGGCTGTGAAACGACCTGTAAAGGAAATTGACTACGGTTTTGTAGGCGATGTGTATACCGAAAAGCTGCACGTAGCACCGCTGCAATCCTTGCTGGAAGCCGGTATTACGCCTGTGTTTGCACCGCTGACCCATGATGGTAACGGACAGATATTAAATACCAATGCAGATACGATTGCTTCTTCATTAGCCATCGCGTTATCTGCTGCGTATAGCGTGCGACTGATCTACTGCTTTGAGAAGAAGGGCGTATTGCGGGATCCGGCAGATGATAACGCCGTAATTAATTTGATCAACAAAGACATCTACCAGCAACTGCTGGCAGAAAAAATATTGACAGATGGTATTTTGCCTAAATTGCAAAATGCTTTCGGCGCTATTGACAATGGCGTAAAAGAAGTATTGATAGGACATGCAGACGATGTGTTGAGTAATACCACCACCACCGTAGCAGGTACCCTAATATGCTAACCTATGTGGAACGAAAAACTATATGATGTGGCAGTGGCGTTGCTGAAGCAAATGATCGCCACCCCATCGTTAAGCCGCGAGGAAGACGGCACCGCGCAACTGATCAGTGATTTCCTGACGGCCATGGATATTCCGCATGAGCGGCATCTCAACAATATCTGGGCAAAGAATAAACATTACGATCCCTCCAAACGTAATATACTGCTGAATTCCCATCATGATACCGTAAAACCCAATCCACAATACACCCGCGATCCTTTTAGTCCGGATGTGGAAGACGGTAAGCTGTACGGACTGGGAAGCAATGATGCGGGAGGTTGCCTGGTGAGTTTAATCGCTACGTTCCTGCATTTTTACCACCGGGACGACCTGAGCTATAATATTATTTTATCTGCTACCGCAGAAGAAGAAATCAGTGGCTCCAACGGTGTGGAAAGCATTTTACCGCAGTTGCCACCAATTGAATTTGCCATTGTGGGAGAACCAACTTTAACACAGTTGGCCATCGCAGAAAAAGGGCTGATGGTGCTGGATTGCAACAGCGTTGGTAAAGCAGGCCATGCTGCCAGGGAAGAAGGTGAAAACGCCTTATATAAAGCATTGCCTGACCTGAACTGGTTTAAAGACTATCGCTTCCCGAAAGTATCTGACACACTAGGGCCCGTGAAGATGAGCGTCACTGTCATCAATACCACCAACAAAGCACACAACGTAGTACCGGCCGACTGCTCTTTTGTAGTAGACGTACGTGCTACCGATCAATATACACTGGAAGAACTGCTGGAAATCATCCGCGCAAATGTATCCTGTGAAGTGAAGCCAAGGTCTATGCGTATGCGGCCTTCCTTTATTCCAATGGATCATCCGTTTGTACAGGCTGGTATAAGTGTAGGTAAAACCTGCTATGGTTCACCTACAACGTCCGATCAGGCGTTGATTCCGGCTACTTCTGTAAAAATGGGACCAGGCGATTCGGCCCGCTCTCATACCGCAGATGAATATATTCACCTGCATGAAATCAAAGAAGGTATCAACAGCTATATTCAGTTACTCGAAATGATACAGTAATATGAACTTTCAACCTGTTTTAGAAAACAAGCGCGTATTGCTACAGCCTTTACAGCTGGAACACCTGGACGAATTGTGGCCCATTGCAGCCGACGCCTCTTTGTGGGCTATTCAGTTGTACCAGATGGAAACGAAACAGGACCTCGAAAAGTACATTCAAAGGGCATTGAGAGAAAGGGCAGCAGAAGAGTCTATCCCGTTTGTGATCATCGATAAAAAGGACAACCGTATTGCAGGATCTACCCGCTATATGGGCGTATCGTTGCCGAATAAACGTACGGAGATTGGCGCTACCTGGCTGGCACCTGCGCTGCATGGTTCCGGGCTGAATAAGGCCATGAAATATGCGATGCTGCAATATGCTTTTGAGGTGATGGACCTGAATAGGGTAGAGTTTAAAACAGACGAGTTGAATACGCAGTCACGCAACGCGATCCTGAGCCTGGGTTGTACGCAGGAAGGAATTTTCCGGCGTCATATGATCACCAGCACAGGCAGGGTGCGAAATACGGTTTACTTCAGCATGTTAAAAGAAGAATGGCCGGAAGCAAAACAGCGTGTTTTTGGTAAATACGATTTTTAAGATCACGCAAAGCTGCTAAGAAGCAAAGGAACAAAAGTAATTGTCTTTGCTGCTTTGCGTGAAAAAAATATAGCATTATGAAATTGTGGCAAAAAGATAAAGTATCTCTGGCAGCGGTAGAACAATTTACTGTTGGAAAGGATAGGGAGATGGACGCTTTCCTGGCTCCATTTGATGTGTTAGGCTCTATGGCGCACATCACCATGCTGCAAAGTATTGGGCTGTTGGAAGCAGAAGAGCTGACTGTGCTGAAAAGTGAATTGAAAAATATCTATGCAGAAATACAGGCGGGCGACTTTAAGCTGGAGGAAGGAGTGGAGGATATTCATTCACAGGTAGAGTTGTTGCTGACCCGTCGTTTGGGCGAGGTAGGCAAGAAGATTCATAGTGGCCGTTCCCGTAATGACCAGGTGTTAGTAGACCTGAAGCTATTCCTGCGTCACGAATTACAAACACTGGTAGAAGAAGTACTCGCGCTGTTTCACCTGTTACAACAGCAGAGTGAGCAATATAAAAATCACCTGATCCCTGGTTATACCCACCTGCAGATTGCGATGCCATCGTCTTTCGGGCTGTGGTTTGGCGCTTATGCAGAGAGCCTGGTGGATGATCTGACCATGTTGCAGGGAGCGTACAAAGTGGTGAATAAAAACCCACTTGGTTCTGCCGCTGGCTATGGTTCTTCGTTTCCGCTTGACCGTGAGTTAACCACGTCATTGTTAGGGTTTGATACGTTGAACTATAACGTAGTATACGCACAAATGGGCCGTGGTAAGACGGAAAAAATAGTCTCTTTTGCTTTGGCAGGCATTGCGTCTACTGTTGCTAAAATGGCCATGGATGCGTGTTTGTTCATGAATCAGAACTTTGGCTTCATCAGCTTCCCTGATGAGTTAACTACTGGTTCCAGCATCATGCCACATAAAAAGAACCCGGATGTATGGGAACTGATTCGCTCACATGGCAATAAATTACAGGCATTGCCGAATGAAATTGCGATGATGATCACCAACCTGCCTTCCGGCTACCACCGTGATTTGCAGCTGTTGAAAGAGAATTTATTCCCTGCTTTCCAAACGTTGAAAGACTGTCTCCGTATGAGTCGCCTGATGTTGGAAAATATCCGCATTAAGGAAAATATACTGGACGATGAGAAGTATCAATACCTGTTCAGCGTGGAAGTAGTGAATAACCTGGTATTGCAGGGAATGCCGTTCCGTGAGGCATATAAGAAGGTGGGTATGGATATAGAGGCCGGTACTTTTGCACCGGAGAAAACGGTAGCACATACGCATGAAGGAAGCATTGGTAATCTTTGTACAGCGCAGATAGCAGCGCAGATGGAGCTGGTGGTAAAGGGTTTTCCTTTTGAATCAGTGGATAAAGCGTTGGAGCAGCTGTTGAATAGTTAATAGTATTACTTATATTTTTTTAGAAAGAACCGTTCCTGTTGGGGCGGTTTTTTTTATGCTGGTTATTTCTGTGGAGGGAAGTTTAAAGTACCCGGGTGGTGGGCTTAATAATGTTATCTTCCCGGAGTCTAAGCTAATATTGACAACAATAGCGGTTTGTAGCAGGTAATTCGTTAATTAGATACAGGACAGGCTGTCATGGAAAGTTGAGAGGCGTGCAACCAGCGCCACATACACGGTGAAAAACGAATCAGCAATATACACAGTGAAAAACGAATCAAATAAATAACATCAACAGTTTGAACTAATGAAAAAGCGATTTTTACAAGCCTGCCTTTCCGGCGCCTTGCTATTATCAGCCGCCGCTACCTATGCACAACAAGATGCGGGGCTGCAGGCCAACGCGAATGAACCGGAAGCTATCCGGGATGCCCGTATGCGCTGGTTCCGCGATGCTCACTTTGGGATGTTTGTACACTGGGGACTCTACAGTGCCGCGGCTGGTGAATGGAATGGAAAAGCATATGATGGCGCCGTAGAGTGGATACAAAGCGCTGCCAATGTACCGGCTGCAGAATATGCCGCTAAGTTGACCCCACTCTTCAAACCTAAAAAGGACTTCGCAAGGGAATGGGCCAAAGCCGCGAAAGACGCCGGTTGCCGCTATGTGGTTTTTACCAGCAGACACCACGAAGGCTTTGCTTTGCACGACAGTAAAACCACCACCTTTGATGGTATGGACGTTACCGGCAGGGATCTGTTCCGTGAAATCGTGAATGCCCTGCATGAACAAGGCCTGAGGGTAGGCGTTTATTTTTCATTGCTCGACTGGCACCATCCCGATGCTTATGTGGAGCATGGTTTGCCGGCGCCGGGAAATGTAAAAAATGAAGGCCGCGATAATGCCAGATATGTAGACTACATGTATGAGCAGGCAAAGGAAATGTTTTCCAATTACGGCCCTATCGATGTAGTTTGGTGGGATTACAGCTCTAAAGAGATTCAAGGTGAAAAATGGGGCGCTAATAAGCTCGTAGCGATGGTGAAACAACATCATCCCAACATCATTATGAACAATCGCCTGTATGCCTTTGACCACAACAGCGAATATACCCGCGCCAATGGCGACCTGGTAACACCAGAGCAGTTTATTCCTGAAACAGGCTTTAAAGGCATGGACTGGGAATCCTGCATGACCATGAATGGTACCTGGGGATATAGTAAGTTTAACCACAACTGGCGCACCAAAGAAGAGCTGGTACATAACATGATCGACATCGTTTCCAAAGGGGGTAACTACCTGTTGAACGTAGGCCCGATGGGCGATGGTACTATACCTGACAAAAGTGTGGAACTCATGCATAACATCGGCGACTGGATGCGCGTAAATGGAGAATCCATTTATGGTTCCAGGGCCAATAGCATTGGCCGTGTTAACTGGGGACGCATCACTACCAAACCCGGTAAATACTTCCTGCATATTTTCAACTGGCCGGCAGATAACCGTTTGCATGTGCCACTGGCGCCAGACGCAGGTGTAACACCACAAGCTTTCTTCCTGGCGGATGCTGCACATACGCCGTTGAAAATAGATACCGATGAACGTGGTTTGTTTATTGACGTAAGTAACAAAGCATTCAAAAACAGCGAAGCTACCGTGATAGAGCTGGATGTAACCGGTACATCGCTGCTGGCACAGGGCGTGTTCCCTGAAACAGATGGCACGTATAATTTAGTAGCTGGTGATGCAATTCTCACAGAGGGAGTAGTATTGTCAGTAGGAGATCCAACAGTGCTGTACAACTGGATGAAAGTAGAAGGTACTGCTACCTGGAATATCCAGGTGAAGCAACCCGGTAAGTATAAATTGGTGTTAAGCACGGCTTGTACTAATGAATCTGCCGGCGCAAAGATTGCGGTGACAGCAGGTAACACCACGTTGACCGGTGTAGTAAAAGGTACCAACAACAGCTGGGGCGATTACCAGGATTGGGATTTAGGTACGGTAGTGTTATCTAAAAAAGGGGTAAACACTGTGGTGGTGAAGCCACTTACCAAACCTGGATTAGGCGTAATGAACCTGCGGAATATTCGCCTGGTACCAGTGAAGAAATAGAATAAAAGCCGAAAGCAAAAAGCAGAAAGCATAAAGCTATTAAAGCGAATGATAAATGCGAGTACCTAAATTACTCATCTGCACTTATCATTCGCTTTAATAGCTTTATGCTTTCTGCTTTTTGCTTTCGGCTTTCTGCTTTCGGCTCTACTACAATCCGATGGTCACTCCTGCAAAGAAATTAATTCCTGCCATTGGATAGTAGTAAGTATCATATATAACGCGGCTGCTTGCCAGGTCGTAGCTGCTATAGGTGCTGCCGTTAGGCTCATATTTGGTATTGAATATATTATTCAGCATAAACTGTAATCCCAGTTCGCGGAATAACGGTTGTGGCACTACGTAGTTAATGCGCAGGTTGCTCACAAAGTATGGATCAAGGCTGCCGGCGGTATTGGAGGTGTTGTCCATATATTGACGGCTTACATATTTACCCAGCAGGTCGAGGTTCAGGTTTTTCACTGGTTTTACGGATAATGTTAATCCACTTACCACAGCCGGGGAGAATGAAATGTTGGTTTTGCTGAATACCTGTGTATGTGAGGCTTCCTGTTCATCGTAGGTAACGGCGTGATAGTCGAGTACTTTATTCTGACTCAGCGCAGCGTTGGCGGCGATGCTCACCATGTTACCCAGTTTTACGTTACCATTCACTTCAATACCCATGCGGTAGCTTTTAGGAATATTGGTGCGCATATAGGCGCCTACGTTAGTGAGCATGCCGGTTTGTACCAACTGGTTTTTGTAGTTCATGTAGTATACATTGGCTTGTATGGCAGCAATGTTGTTGTTCCAGGAGTAGCCGGCTTCTACGTCGCGGAGTATTTCCGGTTGTGGAACGTTTACGCCGTAGTTGTTTTCAAAGTCGCCGCGGTTAGGCTCTTTGTGCGCAATGGCGATAGAAGCAAATACGCGGTTAGTAGCGTTGATGTTGTAAGAGATACCAGCTTTGGGATTGAAGAAGTTGTAATTAGCATGTGCAAAATAAGCAGGCGCTGCTTCAAACCCATCCATGTTGTAGTGGACGTTGCGGTATTGCATGTCGGCAAAAAGACTGAGTGCTGTTGTGATTTTATATTCTCCTTTCCAGTAGATATTAAAATCATTTTTTGCTGCCGGGTAGCGGTAGTATTCGTGATCTTTTTCGAAGGGGGCATCAGCCCAGATTACTTTACCGAAGTGATCGCCGGTGTACCTGTTCCAGCCGCCGCCGAGGCTCCAGTTGAATTTATCACCTGTGCGGTTAATGGAAAATACGCTGCCATAAAAGTAGTTATCTAACCATAACTGGTTAATAACATCGGCGGTATCTCTCTTTACACCATTGATAATGGAACCAGGAATACCAAAGTCGGCGAGTGGCTTGAATCCATTATAGTTTTCATAATAGCCGCGTCCGCGGGTGAGGTGGAAGGCTACGTTGAAATTCAGGTGTGAGTTCACTTCCTGGTTGAGGAATAACTGGTAGTGATCTTGTTGATAATTATCTGTCTGGTTGTCGTAGGGAGTACCTGGTTTTTCTGTACCAGCTGCATTGTAGGTCCGGTCTGTATCCAGCATTGCCTTTGGTACGCCATACCATGCCTGGTAGGTTTTTTCTTTCCCGGAGAAAACATTCAGGCGGATGGCTGTTTTTTTAGAGATGTAAGCGGCAGAAGTATAGAAGGAGCGCAGGTCCGAAGTGGCGCGGTCTATATATCCATCGGAAGAGATTTTAGAGAGACGGGCATCAATGGTGAAGTGATCATTGATGAGGCCGGAACCTGCTTTCACGGTGTGTTTCCAGCTATTGAAGGAACCGTAGCTATTGCTGATTTCGCCGTATGCTTTTTCGTTGAATTCGTTGGTGCTGAGGTTGAGTGTGGCGCCAAATGCAGCAGCGCCGTTGGTGGAGGTACCTACACCACGTTGCAGTTGGATGCTGCTTACGGAAGAAGCAAAGTCGGGCATGTTCACAAAAAAGGTGCCTTGTGATTCCGCATCATTTACGGGAATACCATTCACTGTAACGTTGATGCGGGTAATATCAGAGCCACGTACGCGCATGCCGGTGTAGCCGATGCCGGTACCGGCGTCTGAATTGGTAACTACGCCAGGCTGCTGATCCAGCAGAATAGGCAGGTCTTGTCCGAGATTGTTTTTCTTGATGTCTGCCGCAGAGATAGTGGTGTTCACAAAAGGTGCATTTTTCCCGGCACGCAAACTGCTGATCTCTACCGGCTTTACAAAGAGGGGCGATACTTCCAGGGCAATGTCTGCCTGTTGTATTTGATTATTGCTAAGGATGTTGGTGCTGAAAGATTTGAAGCCAATGAAGCTGGCGGTTAAGGTATAGCTTCCTTTTTTGGGAAGATGAATGCTGTAATGACCTTTGCTATCGGTTAATACACCAGTTTGGTTGATAGCGATAGTGACGCCTTCTAAAGGTTGGCCGCTGGTTTTATTGGTAACGGTACCGGTAACCAGGGATTGTGCATGCAAAGTGCCTGCTATAGATAGCAGCACTAATAACATTAGCTGTTTCATGTAAAATATGTCTGTTTTCTGTTAGCTCATTCCTAACCAGCATTACCTGGTCCAGGTTCATTGGGTGTGATCTCAGCCTGAAAGTAAGGCACCCCATGTGGTTCAAGCGTATGTTCCTGTTTCATTGCGGGAACATTTGCAGTAACAAAGGTATAATGGATTGTAATAAAAAACGGGAATTATTTTTTGGAAGAAGGAAAATTGCGTAATTTCCATACCTACTTCTCTCAATCATCTTTTATAAATTTTTAACCATTTAAATCTTTATTTCTGATGATCAAGCTTCAGTTAATCGGGCATTTAGGCCGCGATGTATTGAAAAAAGAAGTCAACGGGACCGTTGTTTTTAATTTCCCCGTAGCCGTTAATGAGCGTTTCAAGAATGCACAGGGCGTATTGGAGGAAAGAACCACCTGGGTAGATTGCTCTTTGTGGGACAAAACAAACGTGGCGCCTTATTTAACACAGGGTACTATGGTGTATGTAGAAGGTACTCCCAAAGTGGAAGCCTACATCAGCAACAGTACTGGTGTTTTATCCGGCGCATTGAGATTAAGGGTTTTTTCGTTGCAGTTACTCAGCCGTAGGGAAGAGGAAAAACGAAAAGCAACGTCAACAGAAACCCCTGTTCCCGAGGCCGAACCGGTACAGGAACAGCCCGCTGACGATCTTCCATTCTAAAAGTGTATGAAGCATTCCAATATGAAAGCCAACCAGTTACGGTTGGCTTTTTGTATTTTTTCTAAAAATATTTGGTGTGAATTAAAATAATCCTATCTTTGCACCCTCATTGCGAGGTAGAGCAGAGGTAGCTCGTCGGGCTCATAACCCGAAGGTCAGTGGTTCGAATCCGCTCCTCGCTACAAAAACAGCGCTAAAGAGCGTATAAAGATTTAAGAGCCGAAGAAATTCGGCTTTTTTTATTTCCGTAAGTTTGAGTTGTGAAAGCAGCGTTTAATTGTCATCATGCACAAAGCAGGTTTTGTAAACATTTTCGGTAAGCCCAATGCGGGGAAAAGTACATTGCTGAACGCCATCATCGGCGAAAAGCTGGCGATCATTTCTCCCAAAGTGCAAACCACCCGGCACCGTATTACAGGGGTATTAACAGACCCTGGGTACCAGATCGTATTTTCTGATACCCCCGGTATTATTGATCCCAAGTATAAGCTGCACGAGAAAATGATGGGTGCGGTAAAATCTGCCCTCGAAGATGCCGATGTAGCACTACTGATTATGGACGCCAAAGACTCCATGGAAGAAAACCTGGAGCTGTTCGACTCACTGAAACTGAAAGTTCCCGTTATCCTTATCATCAATAAAATGGATAACATCCTCAAAGAGGAAATGGCCGTTTTAATAGAACGGGCAAAGGCCTGGGGAAAAGCAGCAGCTGTAGTACCGGTATCTGCCATGCAGAAAAAAGGTATTAAAGAACTGCTCACTGAAATAGTTGCACTCTTACCGGAAGCCAACGCTTTCTATCCTGATGACACACTAACGGATAAGTCTACACGCTTTTTCGTGGCAGAAATGATCCGTGAAAAAATATTCCAGTTATTCGAAGAAGAAATTCCTTATCACACCACCGTTATTGTAACACAATACCAGGAAAAGGATACCCTCACGAAGATAACCGCGGAAATCATTGTTACCCGCGACACCCAGAAAGGTATTATCCTGGGAGAAAGAGGTAAATCTATTCGTGAATTAGGTACCCTGGCCCGCCAGGAAATCGAAAAATTCATCGAAAGAAAAGTATTCCTGGAACTGTTTGTGAAAGTGCGTGGTAAATGGCGTGATAACGATACCTTCCTGAAGGAATACGGATATTAATAATGAAAAATTCCTGGATATATTTCCAGGTTAGTACGACAAAATATAAATAAAAATGGCAGGATTTACAGTAGCTATAGTGGGTCGCCCGAACGTAGGCAAGTCAACGTTGTTCAATCGTTTACTGGAACAACGTAAAGCCATCGTAGATGACCAGAGCGGTGTAACCCGTGATAGACAATATGGTATTGCCGACTGGAATGGCAAAACTTTCAACGTAGTTGATACCGGCGGATTTGTAAGCGGCAGCGACGATGTATTTGAGCGGGAAATCCGCAAACAGGCGAAAGTAGCTATGGAAGAGGCTAACCTCATCATCTTTATGTGTGATGTTACTACTGGTATTACCGACCTGGATGCAGATGTAGCAGATGTGCTGCGCCGTACTTCCAAACCGGTATATTTAGTAGTAAACAAAGTAGATAACAACCAACGCCAACTGGAAGCTACCGAGTTTTACAGCATGGGCTTTGAACATATTTATTTCCTCTCCTCCATGAGCGGCAGTGGTACCGGTGAATTACTGGACGACGTAGTAGCTAATATTACACCGGAAATGGGTGAGGCTACGCTGGAAACCAACCTGCCTAAAATAGCCATCATTGGCCAGCCTAACGTAGGTAAATCTTCTTTGCTGAATGCACTGGTAGGTGCAGAGCGTAATATCGTTTCTGATATTGCCGGTACTACCCGTGATACCATTCACACACACTATAACATGTTCCAGAAAGATTTTATGCTGATTGATACCGCAGGTATCCGGCGTAAAACCAAGGTGCATGAGGACCTGGAATTTTATTCCGTGATCCGCGCTATTAAAGCAGTAGATGAATCAGATGTGGTGATGCTGTTGCTGGATGCTGAAAAAGGCATTACTGCGCAGGATCTGAGCATCTTTAGCCTGGCTACCCGTAAGGGGAAAGGTATTGTAATTCTGGTTAACAAATGGGACCTGGTAACCAAAGGCACCAACACGGCCAGGGATTATGAGAAAGAGCTGAAGAAACGCCTGGCGCCATTTTCCGATGTACCTGTAATCTTCACTTCTGTAACGGAGAAGCAACGTATTTTTAAAGCGATAGAAACCGCGCTGGAGGTGTATGAGAACCGTCAACGCCGCATACAAACATCTGTGCTGAATGAAGTGCTGTTGAAAGCTATTGAGGCTTATCACCCACCGGTAGTAAGAGGTATTCCTATCCGTATTAAGTATGTAACGCAGATACCTACGCATACACCGGCCTTTGCCTTTTTCTGTAACCTGCCGGATGATGTAAAAACGCCTTATCGTAACTACCTGGAAAACCAGATTCGTACGAACTTCAACTTCAACGGGGTGCCGCTGAAAATATTTTTCCGGAAAAAATAAGCTGTTGCGCAAAAAAAGAGATGGTAGGATTTTGTAATTTATAAAATTTACATACCTTTGCGCCGGTTTTAAAAAATAAAACAAACACAAAATGAAAAAATTATTCGTATTCGCTGTAGCTGCTGGTATGTTCTTCGTAGCTTGTAATGGTGGTGCTTCTAACACTGCTGATTCTACTGCAACTGCTCCAGTTGACACTATGAACGCTGCTCCAGTAGCACAACCAGTTGATTCTGCTGCTCACGTTGATTCTGCTGCTGCTGCAACTGCTCCAGTTGATTCAGCTGCTGCTGCAACTCCAGCTAAGTAAGAGAATATTATTTCACATAATATATCTTTCTTGCAAGAAATTAAAAAGCCCATCGCTTAGCGGTGGGCTTTTTAATTGAGCGGAAAGCTAAAAGCAGAAAGCATAAAGCTATTGAGGCGAATGATCATTGCGAATATTAGTACGCTTTGATCATTCGCCTCAATAGCTTTATGCTTTCTGCTTTTAGCTTTCCGCTAATCTTCCAGGATACTGGAAAGATTCATTAACTCATCCTGCTTATACGCATCTTTATCGTCCTGGAAACACTTGGCCAGTTCTTCCAGCAGGAATTGTATGAGTCGTTTGTTAGATTGTGGTTTAAAGTAAGAAGGAACAGAAGGGACCTGTACTCTTTTCAGGTAAGTATCTACATCCTGTTGGGTATAGATTTGCCCCTGGATCGGATCTATGAAAAACAGGATCCGGTGATCACCTGGTTCTATCGGACCGGAAAAATCAACGTAGCTATCGAAATACGCCAGGATGAACTGACGGGGAATATTTACTGCATATACCGGTAAATCCAGCATGGCGCAGAGGCTCTGATAGATGATGCCGTTGGTGATAGGATTTCCTTTTTTGGACTCTATTACCTGGTTAATGAAGAATTGATTTTTACGTTGATAGGAGACCTCTTCCCCTTTAAGCCCGAAATAATTATAGACCATGCTGTTTAATACATTGATCTGTTCCAGCGGGGTGAGGTAATTATTTAGCTCCAGCCAGATATTACGTTTGATGCGGTCTATTTCTGTGATGATCTGGGAATCGATGAGGTCTGGAAACTGGTACCTGGCGGCCAGTATGGCCCCCTGCATCAGGTCAGGTACGTCTGAATGTGCCCATACACGCAGGGCTGCCTGCAAATCCTGGTAATGTACCCGATGAATAAGCAGCTCTATCCTTTCCTGAATAGCTTCGTCAATTGTATTCTCCCACAAATTCTCCAGGTTTGGAATAATATCTTTACCGTACAGTAGTATTTTACTGGCAACAGTATCGAATACCTCCAGATCAGGATCATCCAACAGGTGGAACAAAGCGTTTATTTCTCTGTTTTCGTTCATACCATTATCTATGATCAGTTGGTAATCATCAAATGATGTGATCCTGTTGGCAAATTAAATAATAAGCATATCACTTACACTGCAGTTATTATCATTGCCTCCATTTTCATCATATTCGTACCACTGCGTTATTCAGCCTTCTTCTTCCTGGGTGGCGCCTTTTTCTTAGGTGGATTCGCTTTAGCTTCTTCAATGATGGCTTTAGCTTCTTCTACCGTTAAGTCAGCAGCGGTATCAATTTTCTCTTTTGGTATCTTAAAGTTCTTCAATCCTTGTTTAATGTATGGGCCATAAGGTCCTTTCAGGATCTGTATTTTTTCTTTCTCAAATATTTTGATGGTACGCTCGTCTTTTGCAGTACGTTTTTCTGCAATGAGCGGTGCTACTTCATCCAGTTCTACTGTATACGGGTCCATTTCCTTTTTGAGGGAATAGAATTTTTTATCGTGTTGTGCGTAAGGACCAAAGCGACCGATATTGATAATTACATCAGAATCTTCAAACTGACCCAGGTTGCGGGGCAGCTTAAATAGCTCCATGGCTTCATCCAGCGTAATGGTTTCAATGCTCTGCGTAGCCTTTAATTTCGCGAAGCGTGGCTTTTCCTCATCTTCCACACTACCTATCTGGATCATAGGACCATAGCGGCCCATACGTGCTACAATAGGTTTGCCGGAAGCTGCATCTGTACCCAGCGGACGTTCACCTTTTACACGTTCTGCATTTTCCAGTGTGTTTTCCACATCTTTATGGAAGGGAAAGTAGAAATCGCTGATCATGTTATTCCATTCCTTTTTACCGCTGGCAATTTCATCGAATTCTTCCTCTATTTTGGCGGTAAAGCCATAGTCCATTACGTTATTAAAGTATTGGTTGAGGAAGTCGGTTACGATCATACCCAGATCGGTAGGGAATAGTTTGGCTTTTTCTGCGCCGGTATTTTCAGACTCGGTTTGTTTGCTGATCTTATCTGCTTTCAGTACCAGGATGCGGTAATCTCTCTTAACACCTTCTTTTTCTCTTTTCTCTACATAATTACGCTTCTGAATAGTGGTAATAGTAGGTGCATAAGTAGAGGGGCGGCCGATGCCCAGTTCTTCCAGTTTCTTTACCAGGCTGGCTTCTGTATAGCGTGGCGCCGGGCGGGAGAATCTTTCGGTGGCCTTCATTTCTTTCAGGTCCAGCGATTGTTTTACCGCTAACGGAGGTAAAGAACCTTCCTGTTCTTCCTGTTCTTCTTCGTCATCGTGGCTTTCCATGTATACTTTCAGGAAGCCATCGAATTTCAGTACTTCCCCGCTGGCGGTGAGCTCTTCGTGGTTAGTAGAGATATCGATTTTAGCAATGGTTTTTTCCAGCTCGGCATCTGCCATCTGGCTGGCGATGGTACGTTTCCAGATCAGTTCGTACAGTTTGCGGGTATCCGCATCATCTACCGTGGTATTTTCCATGTAGGTGGGGCGGATGGCTTCGTGCGCTTCCTGTGCGGACTCGTTTTTATTTTTGAATTTGCGGTGTTGGTGGTATTTATTACCAAAACTGCCTTTAATAGCTTTTTCTATTTCAGCTACTGCCGTATCGGACAGGTTCACGGAGTCCGTACGCATATAGGTGATATTACCGCTTTCATACAGCTTTTGAGCCAGCAACATGGTCTTTGAAACACTGTAGCCCAGTTTGCGGCTGGCCTCCTGTTGCAGGGTAGACGTGGTAAATGGCGCCGCAGGCGATTTTTTACCGGGTTTTACCTGTATATCTTTAACGGTATAGGCTGCACCCACGCACTGTTGCAGGAATTTCTCGGCGTCTTCGGCAGTTTTGAATTTACCCGGACCTTCTGCTTTGAAGGAAATGTTTTTGCCATTAATATCTTTACCGGTAAAGTAAGCTTCTACTTTAAAGGTGCTGACAGACTGGAAGTGGTTGATTTCTCTTTCACGCTCCACAATCAGTCGTACCGCTACAGATTGTACACGGCCGGCAGACAGGGAGTTGCGCATACTCATTTTACGCCACAGTACCGGGGAAATTTCAAAGCCCACAATACGATCCAGTATACGCCGCGCCTGTTGCGCATTTACACGGTCCATATCCAGTTTACGCGGATGTTGTACAGCGTTTTCTATAGCAGGTTTGGTGATTTCATGGAAAACAATGCGTTTGGTAGTTTTAGGGTCCAGTTTCAATACCTCACATAAATGCCAGGAAATGGCTTCTCCTTCACGGTCCTCATCCGTTGCCAGCCATACCTCATCGGTATCCTTCGCCAGCTTCTTCAGTTCCTTTACTACCTTTTCTTTATCCTCTGGGATGACATACTTAGGCTTGAAGTTATTATCGATGTCTATCCCCATGTCGTCTTTCTCCAGATCACGAATGTGACCGAAGCAGGACTTGACTTCGAAGTCTTTGCCCAATATTTTTTCTATGGTCTTGGCTTTCGCCGGGGACTCAACTATAACTAAATTTTTTGCCATGTATGCTTCTTTAATATGCTGCTAAATACGCAAAATTCTGTGAAATAATTACTTCAATGAATTTTGCAATGATATAAAATTATATTGATATTGGTCTGTATAGCCCAACCACGGGTAGATATTTTCCGTAGGGACAGGACACACCGGCTTTGCGATTCCAACAACCAGATGTGTTTAGTTATCAAATAATTAACGATGGAGTCTTTCAAAAAGGCCTCCCTGTTTGGTTCAGATAGCAACACTGCCTGATGTGACAGGCAGAATGATAACAAACGTGCCGGTATCAACTGGAATCAAGGCTGTTAAAGATAACAAAACTATTAATATCGCTGTGCTTTTAAAAAAGCGGGGCTGTTTGCCATTTTCACAAGGAAAGATCGTTGACGCACTAAAACGCGTATATTAGAAAACGGAATCATGCAGGCGGGCTCATTTCCGGCGGTTTACTATTAAAAAACAAATTATAATGGATATAGTCATTGTGGGTACGGGCAATGTGGCACATTGTTTCGGACAGCTTTTAAAGATTCATGGTCACCAGGTAAAGCAGGTGATCAGCCGGCAGAAGGCACATGCGCAGGAACTGGGAGAGATGTTGAATGCGGCATATACCGACGATTTACAGGATATTAATATGGAGGCAGACATTTACCTGCTGGCCGTGAGCGATAGCGCCATTGCCGGGTTAAATGATCAGCTGCGCCTGGGAAAGCGTTTCGTGGCACATACCGCAGGAGCGGTGCCGCTAGAGGCCATCTCCAGGATTTCGTCGAATACCGGTGTCGTATATCCGTTGCAGTCTATACGCAAAGAAACTAAAAGTTATCCGCCTATCCCGGTGATGCTGGAGGCCAGCAATGATGATGTGTTGCGGCGGCTGCAGGCCCTGGCCCAGAGTATTTCCAGTAGTGTAACTGTTACTACCTCCGCCCAGCGGTTGAAATATCATCTCACCGCGGTGCTTTGTAATAACTTTACCAACCACCTCATTGCCCAGGCAAAAGCTTATTGTGAAAAAGAGCAACTGGACTTTTCCCTGTTGCAGCCAATTATAAAAGAAACTTTTGACCGCCTGGAGAAATTCCCGCCGGAAGCTGTACAAACAGGGCCGGCGTTGCGCCAGGATGAAAATACGATGAGCCTGCACCGTGAGCTCCTGGCAGGAAACGAATATTTGCAGTTAGTTTACCAGGTGATGTCTGACGCCATCTATCAATTCCATCATAAATAGAGAATTACGAATTACAAATTACGAATTACGGATTTGTGAGGAGATATTCGCGAAGATCATCCGTTATTATCTCCCCACAAATCCGTAATTCGTAATTTGTAATTCGTAATTCTTTACTTTTGGCCCCATGAACGTATTGGCTTTATTTAAATCTATCACCACATTTGTGCTGGATGTAGACGGCGTACTTACTGATGGTACCCTGCAATTGTTGCCGGGTGGAGAAATGTCGCGCAGAATGAATATCAAAGATGGCTACGCCCTGCAATTGGCCGTAAAAAAAGGCTACCGGGTGGTAATCATCTCCGGAGGAAAATCGGAAAGCGTAGTAAGCAGGTTACAGGGACTTGGCATTAAAGATATTTATACCGGCATACATGATAAGCAGGAAAAGCTGCAGGATTATGTATTTGAAAATGACCTGCGCTGGGATGAATTACTTTATATGGGAGATGATATACCCGATTATCTGCCTATGCAACTGGTGGGCTTACCTACCTGCCCTGCCGATGCGGTCCAGGAAATTAAAAGTATTTCAAAATATGTATCCCCATTCCCCGGAGGCCACGGGTGCGTAAGGGAAGTAATGGAGAAAGTGCTGAAACTGAACGGACATTGGCTAATGGATGAAGGCATTGCATCGAAATAATAAAAGAGAAACTTATGAAGCTCTGGGCTGCATTTTTTAAATTGATCAGATACCCTAACCTGATATATATTGGCCTTACCCAATTTTTATTGCAATACTGCGTAGTGGAACCTGTGTTACGCAGCTCCGGCGAAGAACCCTCGCTGCCCGTTCCGCAATTTGTATTACTGAGTTTGTCTACCATCCTGGTAGCGGCGGCCGGCTATATTATTAACGACTATTTCGATATCAACATTGATATCGTGAATAAGCCGGAGAAAATGGTGCTGGACAAAATTATCAGCCGGCGCTGGGCAATGGCCTGGCATACGCTGCTGAATATGGCTGGCGTATCCCTGGGCTTTATGGTAGCCTTTAAAACCGGGCAGTTCTACCTGGGCTTTACCCAGGTCATTTGTTCCCTGCTGCTTTGGTTTTATTCTACTTCTTTTAAAAGACAGGTGCTGATCGGCAACGTCATTATTTCACTGTTGACAGCACTCGCAGTAGTAGTGGTAGGATTTTACGAGAAACAGATCTATCATAGTTTTGAAGCGATCATGTCTGCCACCGGCCGGAAGCTGATACAGATTATCGGCGTATATGCGTTGTTCGCTTTTTTAATTTCCATGGTCAGGGAAATAGTGAAAGACCTGGAGGATATGATGGGCGACAGCAAAGATGGATGCCGCACCCTGCCTATTGCATGGGGCGTACTGGCTGCCAAACGCTTTTGTAATGTATTGTTGCTGGCACTGGTAATTATCATACTGGCAGTGGAAATCAGGGTATGGGTGTTGGGTTGGTATGCAGCTATTGCTTACCTGCTGTTGTTTGTACAGGTACCTTGCGGATATATTTATTTACAATTGAAAAAAGCACATCTGCCGGAACATTATCATAAGGTAAGCACCCTCGTGAAAGTAGTAATGCTGACCGGCATTTTGTCCATGATATTTTTTAAAATTTATTTATAGAGATGTATAAAGGGAAACCCGTTATTCTGGCCTCACAGTCGCCCCGTAGAAAGCAGTTGTTAGAGCAGGCCGGCATTCCTTTCGAGGTGAAAGTGGTAGAAACAGCAGAAACCTTTCCGCCGGAACTGGCTATACCAGACATCCCGGTGCATATAGCCCGGCAAAAAGCGGCTGCTGTGCGTAACCTTTGTGCTCCCACCGATATTATTATTGCCGCAGATACTGTAGTAGTATTGGATGATCATATTATTGGCAAGCCAAAAGACCGCCAGGATGCCATCGACATTCTTGCCCGCCTCAGCGGCCGTGAACATCGTGTAGTCACCGGCGTTATTATACAACAGGACGCCAGGGAAGTGGCTTTTTCCAAAATCACCTCGGTGCATTTTAAGCCGTTGAACCTGGAACAGCTCACGTATTATGTGGATCAATACAAACCATTCGATAAAGCCGGCGCTTATGCCATACAGGAATGGATTGGCGCAGTGGGGATCGACAGCATTAACGGCTGCTTCTACAATGTAATGGGCCTGCCGGTAAGTAAGGTAGTGGAAGAACTGGAAAACTTTTAGAAATTACGAATTACGAATTACGAATTACGGATTTGTGGGGAGATAGTAAACGCGAATTACATCCGCTTAAATCTCCCCACAAATCCGTAATTCGTAATCCGTAATTCGTAATTCAAAAAAGAACGGCGCTGTGATCAGCGCCGTTGTTACGATTGGTTTTTGCTTATTTACATCTCTTTATTCCAATACCAGGATATTAACATCTTTATTTTTCAGCCAGCCGGCTTCTCTCAGCTTCTGTAAGTTAATAGTACCTACCACATAGCGCCATTCGCTGGATTCATATTTTTCAGAGATATTGAAGAACTCTGCCAGATCTACCTGGTCCGGTGTTTTATAGCGCAGGTATACTTTCAGATTTACATCATTAGTAAAGCTGGGCTGATTGTTCTGTTTGATCTTTTTATACTCGTAGCGATAGTTGTATAACAATGCGGAAATATCAGACAGTACAGCGCTACCGGTAGCAGTACCACCGGCACCTTTACCTACAAAGAATTGTTTGTCGGTGAAAGCACTTTCCAGCAGGATACCATTGTATTCATTGTATACATCGTAGAGCAGGTTATGTTCTTTGATCAGGTGTGGCAATACGTAAGAGAATACGTGCCCGTTCTGACGGCGGCATTGTGCAATGAGCTTGATGGTACAGTTGCGTTGTTTGGCGAACTGGATATCAAAGTCATTCAGGTGATGAATACCGAAATTGAATACTTCTTCCGGTTTCACGAATGTGCCAAAGGCATGGAGGAGGAGGATCACGATTTTAAATTTCGGATCATATCCTTCGATATCGAGGGTAGGGTCAGTTTCGGCAAAGCCCAGGTCCTGCGCTTGTTGCAGGGCGGTTTGGAAGCTGAGGTTTTCTTCAAATATTTTGGTAAGAATATAATTCGTAGAGCCGTTACAGATACCTTCCACTGCATTGAGCAGGTCGTTATCATAATATTCTTCCAGGTTGCGGATAATGGGAATACTGGCGCAACTGGACGCTTCATACAGGAACGGTACTTTGTTTTCCGCCTGCAGTTGATACAGGGCAGGCAGATTTTCCGCGATCATTCTTTTGCTGGCGCTTACTACCGCTTTGCCGTTACGCAGGGCGGTGCTCACAATTTCAAAGGCTGCTTCGGTTTCGTTGATCAGTTCTACTACCACGTCAATGGTAGGATCTTCGAGGATTTCATTTTTATCAGTCGTAAAGTAGCTGCTATCGATAGGTCTTGACTTATTAGGGTCTTTAATGCAGATTTTTTTGATGCGGGCATTAATACCTTTTGTTCTGTTCAACACTTCATAGAGTCCTTGTCCTACGACGCCGAATCCGAAAATACCTAAATTGATGATCTTATTTTCCATACATTTTTTGAGCTTGCAGCCTTCAGCAATTAGTCTTCAACGATGCAGAGATGATCAGGTTCTGTAAAGTCGAAGTGGTGGTTAATTACCAAGGGCTTTATTGTAAAACAGTAATTTGCTTGCCAGCCGGATGATTTAGTTTATCCAGCGCTTGTTTCAGGTCGTTAATCAGGTCTTCGGCATCTTCAATACCTACTGATAAACGGATACAGGAATCCTGTAACCCTGTTCTTTTCCGGAATTCTTCCGGGATGTTACGATGCGTCATGGTAGCCGGGTGGGCCAGCATACTTTTCACGCCGCCGAAACTTTCTGCCAGTTTAAATAACTTGGTGGCGTTTACGATGCGGATCGCATTTTTGATATTGTCGCTTTTCAGGGAAAAGCTCACCAGTGCGCCGTAATTTTTCTGTTGTTTACGGGCGATATGATGATTTTTATGGGTAGCCAGTCCGGGATAAAATACTTTATCCACGGCAGGATGTGCGGCCAGCCAGTTAGCGATAGCGCTGGCATTGCTGCATTGTTTTTCCAGTCGCAGGTACAAGGTTTCCACGCCACGGATGGTGAGCCATGCTTCGAACGGACTGAGTATACTACCGGAAATATTCTGGTTGTAGCGGAGCTGGTCTGCCAGTACTTTGCTGTTTACCACTACCAGTCCGGCGATGACATCACTGTGGCCGGAAAGATATTTGGAGGCGCTGTGAATAACAATATCGGCCCCCAGGGGGATAGGTTGTTGTAACAGCGGGGTGCTGAAAGTATTGTCTACTACCAGCAGGATATTATGTTGTTTGGCAATTTTGCTGATAGATTTGATATCAGAAATGCGCAATGTTGGATTGGTAGGGGATTCCAGCCAGATGATTTTGGTATTGGGGGTAATGGCGGCCAATACTTTATCGATGTTGCTGGTATCTACGAAATTAACTTTGATGCCGAAGCGTTCAAACATGTGGTTAAATATCTGGAAGATGCCACCGTAGGTATCTTCTACCGCCATGATCTCATCGCCGGTCTTTAACAGCTTCAGCACCGCATCTATGGCCGACATACCGCTGGCGAACGCAAATCCGGCAAACCCTTCTTCCAGGTTGCAGATGAGGTCTTCCAGCACTTTTCTCGTGGGGTTGTTTGCCCGCGAAAATTCAAAGCCTTTATTGATGCCGGGTGATTCCTGCACAAAGGTGGATGTTTGATAGATAGGCACAGAGATGGCGCCTGTCAGTTCGTCTACCGGAATGCTATGAATCAGTTGTGTAGCTGTTTTCATGTTATAAATTATTTTTAATGATGTTCAATATGCACAATAATCTGCTGCAACTTTATCATTAAAGATCAACTTAAACAACAACAAATCCATGAAAGGGGGGCGGAGTGGGCATAAAAAAAGCTCTTCCGTGTGTTGGAAGAGCTCTCTTAGAAAGTTATATATATCTGTGAAGTATTATCTCTGCCAACTTATCTTTCCCCACGCTAACGCATGGGGCAGGAATTAGCACCTTTTTCCTGATCATATAATCAGGAAAGGTTGCTAAGGCATCGCAGGGCCAAGTCCCTCCGCCTTTCTGGATAAGTGATGTGTAAGAACTGGCGCAAAGGTAATGTGACTTTCATCAGATTTCCAAATTGAAGTTTGAATTTATTTATTAAACGATGTTTTATTACCTTTAGCTGATACTATTTTATACCCCAACCGTATCTTTTATGTTTGTTAACCCGTTGCTCTCAGAAGAGCTATTCCAGTACATCTGGGCCTTCCGGCTGTTTAAGCAGGATCACCTGGCCACTACCGGTGGAGAACCGGTACAGATCTTATATCCCGGACTACATAATCATCATGGCGGCCCTGATTTTTCAGCGGCCAAGATCAGGATTGGCACCACTTTATGGATGGGACAGGTGGAGCTGCACCTCCGTACTTCAGACTGGTTCCGGCATAGGCACCAGCATAATCCACAATACGGGCGGGTGATCCTGCACGTGGTATTTGTGCATGATATGCCGGCGGACCGTATTCCGGGCGTGCCTTGCCTGGAATTGCAGCAACATATTCCCAAACTTTTATTGCAGCGTTATGAGCAATTGCGGCAGCGGGCACCTTTTGTTCCCTGCGCACCTTATGCCGCCAGCGTTCCGCCGCTCACGTGGGTAAGCTGGAAAGAGCGGCTGCTGGCCGAACGTTGGGAGCGCAAGCTGGGCGTATTGCGGGCCTGGCTGCAAAGCAGTCAATCCAATTGGGAAGAAGTATGCTACTGGGCGGTGGCGCAAAGCTATGGGATGCCGGTAAACACGCTGCCTATGCTGGAAGTAGCGCAGTCGCTCTCCTATACCCTGTTGATGCGGTGCCGGCAGGAACGCCTGCAGTTGGAGGCGCTCCTGTTTGGGCAGGCGGGGATGCTGGGCCAGCCTCCCGCAGATGAATATGCTGCACAATTACAGGCCGTATATGCACATCTGCAGCATAAGTATGGGCTTAGCCCTATCCCGGCGCATCACTGGAACTGGCTGCGGATGCGGCCGGCGGCTTTCCCCACCATGCGGCTGGCTACTTTCGCAGCCCTGCTGCAACACAGTCCCCGCCTGTTTCCCCGGATACTGGATGCAAACGATATAACAGCGCTGGAGCAGTTATTTTTCGTACAGCCGTCGGCGTACTGGCGTACCCATTACCGGTTCGGACAGGCAGTAGGGCATACGCAGTTGCCGGGCAAACAGGCGGTACACAGTATCCTCATTAATACAGTACTGCCATTACTGTTCCTGTATGGGCAGCAGAAGCAATTGAAATATTACCAGGAAAAGGCCCTGCATTTTTTAGAGCAGTTGCCACCGGAAAGAAACCGTATCACGGAAGAATGGGAACAGTTGGGCGTAACACAGGAAAGCGCGATGGAGTCGCAGGCGTTACTGCAGTTGAAGCAGTACTACTGTGATGAGAAACGATGCCTGCATTGCGCTGTGGGGATAAAAATTATCGGAGGGATTTAGAGAAGCGGAAAGCAAAAAGCAAAAAGCTATTGTAGCGGGTGACCATAGCAGATATTTACTGCTCTTTAATCATTCGCTACAATAGCTTTTTGCTTTCTGCTTTCCGCTTTCTGCTCCGTATTACCAGTTAAAAGTAACATCCTGTACAATATCAGGATGTACGCTTTGTGCCACCGGGCAGGTATGTGCAGCTCTTTCGAGTATGGTTCTTTCTTTTTCGCCCAGGTTATGACCGGCAGGGAAGTCAAATACGATGGTGACGCCGGTAATACGGCGGGGTTCAGTACCCATGATTTTCTGCACGGTTAATTTGGTTCCTTCAATAGCCCAGTTGTTTTCGCGGGCTTTGATGCCCATGATGGTGAGCATGCAGGATCCCAGCGCTGTGGCTACCAGGTCAGTCGGAGAAAATCTTTCTCCTTTACCTTTATTATCTACTGGTGCGTCTGTTTCAATCACGGTGCCTGACTGGAGGTGGGTAGCTGTGGTGCGTAATTCCCCGTTATAGATGATAGATGCCGTTTGCATATTGATTCTTTTTATGATCTGAGGGTAAAATTAAAGGTATTTTCAGGATATGTACAATATGGAAAGCGGAGGTGCTGTTAAACTAAAAAAAAATTAGCTACGTTTGTAATATATACATAACAATACCTTGGTTCAAGCGTTTACTTATTATAATAATAGCCCACTGTGAAAAAAATATACTTAATCCTGTTTTTGGCGATAATGTCCGGCGGCTTGTTTGCGCAATCTACTACCAATACCACTTCCACGCAAAAAAGCAAGAAAAGCGATAAGGAACAGCGTAAGCTGAAGAAGATCTCTGTTTTCCGTGAGCAGGAAGAAGGAGAGAATGTTTTCCAGCGTGATTTTTCGGTGGGTGGCAGGCTCAATACCGATGGCTGGACAGGTTTCGTGGAAATGGGCTATCGGAAAAGCCGGAAAAAGGTCACTTATTTCCAGTTCGACTTTTCGGAGAAGAAAAGTAATAAGGAAGTGAAGAAAAGCAGTATTTACTTTACCCAGCGTCCTTATATATATGGTAAGCAGAATAATTTTTACCAGGCTAAGCTGGGCGTAGGTCAGCGCTATATGTTAGGAGGAAAAGCCAATAAAAACGGGGTAGAAGTGGACCTGATCTACTATGGTGGCTTATCTGTGGGACTGTTGAAGCCCTATTACCTGAATATGCAGATCAATGGGGATAATAAGGATGTAAAGTATGATCCTGCAGACCCTGAACAATTCCTGACCGCAGAAAATATTAATGGCGCCGGTGGTTTCGGGAAAGGTTGGGATAACCTGACAGTGGTACCGGGTGTGCACGCAAAACTGGGGATGCGCTTTGACTGGGCCCATTTCAACGAGGTGGTAAGTGCCCTGGAAGTGGGGATGAATGCGGAAATGTATACCAAAAAGATCCCTATCATGGTGGTATATAATGGAATAGACTACAATAAACAGTTCTTTTTTGGAGGATATGTAAGCCTTCAATTCGGGAAGCGCTGGAATAAGAGATAAGTGTTAACTTTGCTTTTCTAAAGAAAGGAATAAGCGATGCAAGAACTACCCGTAATAGCCGCCGAACCGGCTACAACAAGAGTAAAAAAGCCTGATTGGCTGCGCGTTAAATTACCGATAGGCGAGAACTATAAGCAGGTGAGGAACCTGGTAGATACCCATAAATTACATACGATCTGTGAAAGCGGTAACTGCCCTAACATGGGTGAGTGCTGGGGAGCCGGTACGGCCACTTTCATGATCCTGGGAAATATCTGTACCCGCAGTTGCGGCTTTTGTGCCGTAGCTACCGGCCGCCCGGAAGCCGTAGATTTTGACGAACCTCAGCGTGTGGCAGAAGCCATTTACCTGATGAAAGTAAAACATGCGGTGATCACGTCCGTCGACAGAGACGAACTGAAAGACGGTGGTTCTATCATCTGGGCAAACACCATCAATGCCGTGAGGGCCTTAAATCCCGAAACAACCATGGAAACCCTGATCCCGGATTTTCGTGGTCAATGGGAAAATCTCCAGCGTATTATTGATGTAGCGCCTGAAATCGTATCACATAACCTGGAAACGGTAGAACGTTTAACCAAACAGGTGAGGATACAAGCCAAGTATCACCGCAGCCTGGAAGTAATCCGCCGGTTGAAAGAAGGTGGTATGCGTACCAAGAGCGGTATTATGCTCGGCCTGGGTGAAACCAAAGAAGAAGTAGTACAAGCCATGCAAGATCTGTACGACAACGGTTGTGACGTAGTTACACTGGGTCAGTACCTGCAGCCTACCCCTAAGCACCTGCCGGTAGCACGCTTTGTACATCCTGATGAATTTGCAGAATTGCGCGAAATAGGATACAACATGGGACTGGACTACGTAGAGTCCGGACCGTTAGTTAGGTCCTCTTATCATGCAGAAAAACATATTGTTAGCGGTCGAAATAAAGGATGACCGGAACAAAATTTCATGTAATTGTTAAAATCCACCTGAAAGGGTGGATTTTTGTTTTCATAACATTATCTTAGCGCCCGAATACTTTTACCTGACAACAAAATGTTTGTTGTTAAACCTACTTCTCTGTTATACGTTGTTTTCAAATACCTGGAATCTAAACCCGGATGCCGTGCAGCTATTGTTTCAGATCCTTTGAATCAGCAACTCACTTATCAACCTACCTGTTTGCTGTAGCGATTGCAGCTTAACATGTTTTGCAGCATAAAAATATTGTTACGCAGCTAATTGCTGTTGAACAACAAGGAAACATTATACCAGCTATTAGCAGTTAGCTAATAGCTAATAGCTAATACCTAACTGCTAATAGCTGATATAATATTTTCTTTCGATTGGTACAATGATGAACTGAATGTCAAAAGCCTTTTATGAAAAGAGCATTTTATTTGTTAGCTGTGTCCTGCGGATTGTTGATAACGCCGCAGTTGTTTGCACAGTCATCGTCGGACTCCCTGTTAACCAGCGCCACCCTGCAGGAATGTATCCGGTATGCTATTTCGCATCAGCCGGTCATCCGCCAGTCGTTGATTGATGAGGCGATTACCGATAGAACAGTGAAGAGTAAACTGGCCGACTGGTATCCACAGATCAACCTGGACTACAACATCCAGCACTACCTGAAAATACCCACGTCTATTTTAGGCGGAAATCCTATTCAGGCAGGTGTGGCCAATTCTTCTGCTGCCCTGTTTGGATTAAACCAAAACATCTTTACCCGCGATCTGTTACTGGCCAGTAATACGGCAAAGGATGTACGAAAACAGAGCCAGCAAACCACTACCCGTAACCAGATAGACCTGGTTGCCAACGTCAGCAAAGCCTATTATGATGTGTTGCTCACCACCGAACAAATTAAAGTATTGAGCGAAGACATCATCCGCCTGGAACGTAGCCTCACAGATGCAAAGAACCAGTATGCCAGTGGCGTGGTAGATAAAACAGATGCTAAACGCGCCACCATTTCCCTGAATAATGCCCGCGCGCAGCAGAAGTCGGCACGTGAACTGCTGACAGCAAAACAGGCATATCTGAAGGATTTAATGGGATATCCCGCAAATGCCGGCGATGTACCTCTGACATCAGACTCTTCTGCCGTAGCATCGCAGGTAACCGGAGATGATACCTTACAGGTAGCGGATTATAAAAGTCGTATTGAATACCAGTTGCTGCAAACACAGGAAAGCTTGTTGCAAGCCAACCTGAAATACAATAAATGGAGCTTTCTGCCTACGGTATCGGCGTTTATCAACTATTCCTTCGCCTGGCAGAATGCAGAATTCAGCAAGTTATACAGCCATGACTATCCCAACTCATTAGCAGGATTGAAATTATCACTGCCTATTTTCCAGGGAGGAAAACGGATACATAATATCCGCATGGCAGAGCTGCAATTACAGCGTACACAATGGGATTACGCCGCATTGAGAAGCCAGATTAATGCGCAGTATGTACAGGCCATGGCCACGTACAAGAGTAACTACAACGATTATCTGACGCTGAAAGAAAATGTGCAGATGGCAAAAGATGTATACGATATGTTGCAGTTACAATATAAAGAGGGTATCAAAACGTATCTCGATGTATTGATATCTGAAACAGAGTTGCGGAGTGCGCAACTGAACTATTACAATTCTATGTACCAGGTATTGTCCAGCAGGATAGATCTGCAAAAAGCATTAGGAACCTTAACAGCTAATTATTAAATGGTAACCGGAACGGATATGAAAAAAATGAACAACATTATCTTAATCAGCGCTGCCAGTATCCTGGGCTTATCGGCCTGCAGTGGTCCTGCTAAAAAAACGGCGCCAGTGATGCCCCCTACACCGGTAAATGTTACGGAAGCAGCTGTATCGCCGGCCGTTTATTACGATAAATATCCCGCTACTGTAGTGGCTATCAACCAGGTGGAACTGCGTTCCCAGGTGGCCGGGTTTATCACAGGTATCTTTTTCAAAGAAGGAGAAATTGTGCAGAAAGGAAAAACATTGTATGAAATAGATCGTCGTAAATATGAAGCAGCGGTGTTGTCGGCACAGGCAAACGTAGCCAGTGCACACGCCAGCTTTGAAAGAGCTAAAAAAGATGACGACCGCTATCAACGACTGGCAGACCAGGATGCGGTAGCCCGTCAGATACTCGATAATGCACGGGCAACGCTGGAAACTTCCCGTAGCCAGCTGGCTGCCGCCGAAGCCAATCTTGCTGCGGTACGTACCGACCTGGATTACTCACTCATCAAAGCACCGTTCACCGGACGCATTGGTATTTCCCAGGTGAAACTGGGCGCACAAGTGAGCCCCGGTACCACGCTGCTGAATACCATCTCCAGTGAAAATCCGATAGCAGTAGATTTTGTGGTAACAGAAAATGATATTCCCCGCTTTGCCGCGATGCAGGGGAAAGGTAACGGTAACGACAGTACGTTCCGACTGCAGTTATCAGATGGCACCGCGTATGTACATGCCGGTAAAATACTGGCCATCGATCGTGGCGTCGACAATCAAACCGGTACTATCCGCGTGCGTATTGAATTCAACAATCCCGATGATAAACTGAAAGATGGTATGAGTTGCGTATTACGTGTACTCAACGACCAGTCCGGCGAAAGATTAGTCATCCCATACAAGGCAGTAACAGAGCAAATGGGCGAATACTTTGTATTTGTTGCCAAAGACTCCGTAGCGGCCCAACAGAAAGTACACCTGGGACCCAGACTCGGTGATAAAATAGTGATCATGGACGGTGTACAGGCAGGTGATAAGGTCATTATTGAAGGCTTCCAGCGCTTACGCGATGGCGGTAAAATACAGATTGGAATACCAGCCGCACCACAAGGCGCGCCTGCCAAGAAATAGTTTTATCAGTAGAATCAACAGCGAAGATCATGATTGCAGATACTTTTATAAAACGACCCGTAACGGCCATAGTAATATCTATTGTGCTGGTGCTGGTGGGAATATTGGCGATGATGAACCTGGCCGTGGGCCAGTATCCGGAGATCTCGCCCCCCACCGTACAGGTGACCGGTACCTACACCGGCGCGGATGCCCAAACGGTAGAACAAACTGTGGCCACTCCTGTGGAAGTGCAGGTGAATGGTACACCGGGTATGACGTATATCAATACCAACAATACCAGCAGCGGACAAATGAGTATGACGGTCAACTTCGAAGTAGGTACCGACATCAATATTGCCGCGCTGGATGTACAGAACCGTGTGGGAATTGCACAACCTACCCTGCCACAGGAAGTGCAGCGTTTAGGCTTGACCGTTAGGAAGCGTAATCCCAGCATTTTGATGCTGGTAGCACTGTACTCACCCAAAGGCACACACGATATTACCTTCCTGGATAACTACACCAACGTATACGTAAAAGATGCGTTGCTGAGAGCAAAAGGAGTAGGGGATATCTTCACCCGCGCTGATGATTTCAGTATGCGTATCTGGCTGAAACCCGATAAGCTGGCTGAAATGGGCGTTACCGCCGATGATATCCGTGCTGCACTGGCAGAACAGAACGCGCAGATTACCGCCGGATCTGTTGGTGCGCCACCACAACAAACCGGTCAAACATTCGAGTATAACATCTTTACCAAAGGACGGTTATCCACACCGGAGGAATTCGGCAACATCGTGGTGAAAACCCGTCCGTCGGATGGATCACTCGTATACCTGAAAGATGTAGCCCGTGTGCAGTTGGGTAAATTCAACTATGCCGGTAATAACTATGTGGATGGTAAACGCGCCGCTTACCTGCTCGTATACCAGGCTCCGGGAAGTAATGCGCTGGAAACAGCGGCCAACGTAACCGCGACCATGGAAGAGCTGAAGAAACAGTTCCCGAAAGATGTGGAATACGTAGTACCGTTTGAGTCGGTATCTGTGGTGAAAGTATCTATCGAAGAAGTGGTGCATACCCTGGTGGAAGCCCTGGTACTGGTGGTAATTGTGGTGTTCCTGTTCCTGCAGAGCTGGCGCGCTACGCTGATTCCTATCCTGGCGATCCCGGTATCTATCATTGCTACTTTCATCTTCTTTATTCCACTTGGTTTTACCATCAATACACTGACGTTGTTCGGTTTTGTACTCGCTATTGGTATTGTGGTGGATGATGCCATTGTGGTAGTGGAAGCTGTACAGCATAATATTGACCATGAGAAGATGACACCCAGGGATGCCACAGCACAGGCCATGAAAGAAATTTCCGGCCCGGTAATCGCCATTGCATTGATTCTGGCAGCGGTGTTTGTACCGGTAGGATTTATACCTGGTATCGTAGGTCGTTTATACCAACAGTTTGCCATCACAATTGCCATTTCCGTAATGATTTCTGCTTTTGTGGCGTTGTCATTAACACCGGCATTGTGTATCCTGTTGTTGAAACCGATGCACCTGGATAAGGATTCCAAAGGGTTGAATAAGTTCTTTTTTAAATTCAACCGCTGGTTCGGACATACTACTTCCCGTTATTCAATAGGCGTGAAGAAAAGTATCCGTTACTTCCGTTTTGCCATAGTAATCCTGATCTGCATTTTCGTAGGTACCCTGATGTTATTCAAGGGGAAACCTACGGGCTTCATTCCTACAGAAGATGAGGGCCGTTTGATCATTACTTTCGACCTGCCGGAATCTTCTTCTACAGAACGTACTGTTGGGGTGATGTCGCAAATGATGAAGGACCTGCAGGCTACACCTGGTATTGCACACTATGCAGCATTGGGTGGTTTAAATGCGGTGAGCTTCGCCTCTAAATCCAACAGTGGTACCATCTTCTGTTCCCTGAAACCATGGGCAGAGCGTAAGGCAGATTCCCTGCAGATTACGGCTTTGGTGGCTACAGTCAAGAAAAAATTGAGTAAGTATAAAGAAGCCAATGTGGTGGTGATACAGCCACCGGCTATCCCGGGTCTGGGTCAAACTGCCGGTTTCTCTTTTGTATTGCAACAAAGAGGTGCTGGTGAAATCAAGGCCTTTGAAGGGGTATTACAGAGCTTCCTGGCGGCGGCTAACCAGCGCCCGGAAATAGCGCAGGCTTTCTCTTTCTTCACCGCGCGTACACCAGGTTATCAACTGGATATAGACCGTGAAAAGGCGAAGAAAATGGGCGTGAAGATCTCTGATATTGCGTCTGCTTTGCAAACGTATATGGGTAGTGCTTATATCAACGACTTCACTATTTACGGACGTAACTTCCGCGTGGTAACGCAGGCCGATTCTACTTATCGCGGAGACATTAAAAACCTGAACCAATTGTTTGTACGCAACAGTGTAGGGTCCATGGTGCCTATCAGTGCATTGACTTCTTACAAAGTCATAGAAACAGCGCCGGTAATATCTCACTATAACCTGTTCCGCTCTGCGGAAATAAACGGTGGGCCGGCGCCTGGCTATAGTAGTGGTGACGCAATCAATGCATTAAAAGAAGTGGCTGCACAGACTTTACCGGATGGATATGGTTATGAGTTCTCTGGTTTGAGCCGGGAGGAAATATTATCAGGATCTAAGACGGTATACATCTTTGCCCTCTCCATCATCTTTGTGTTCCTGTTCCTGGCCGCATTGTATGAAAGCTGGTCTGTACCCTTCTCGGTGCTGCTGGCGGTCCCTATTGGCGCTTTTGGGGCCATCCTGGTGCTGACCTTCCTGCCCAAGCTGAGTAATAACGTATATGCGCAGATTGGTTTGATTACGTTGATTGGGTTGTCGGCGAAGAACGCCATCCTGATTGTGGAATTTGCGAAAGAACGTGTGGACAGGGGAATGGATGTGGTAACCGCAGCTGTAGAAGCGGCCAAGCTCCGTTTACGGCCTATTATCATGACTTCCATGGCATTCCTCTTAGGTATTCTGCCGTTGGTATTTTCTTCTGGCGCCGGTGCGGAAGCGCGTAAAACCATGGGTTGGACGGTACTAGGTGGTATGTTTACTGCTACCTTCCTGGCCATTTTTATTGTGCCGGTATTGTATGTGGTGATTACCCGGCTGGCGTATGGTAAAGAGAAGCTGCGTAAAATGAAAGAGAGCTATCAGTCGGTACCTGAGCACGATATACAGGGAAAACTGTAAGCGTAAAAGATAGGGTTTATAATTATACATAAGCAGGAAGGGCGTTGCGAAAGCGGCGCCTTTTCCTGTTTTATTCGGGTAAGATACGGTTACCGTCTTTATCGAAATGCCGGGTTAATTCCCATTCAGTATCTCCCACCATATACATCGTTCCAGCTACTACGGCGCCAACAGTGAGGTACCAGAACCAATCTGTCTGGCTCTCAAATAGCAATGCGCAGGCGATGCCAAAAACAAACATAATAATGCCTACCCGTTTGGAAATGCCGGCGGCATATTCATTGGCGGAATGCCACATTTCAAGTGTTTTGGTAGATAGCACACTGCGGTAACCATACCATGATTTGGTCGTTTTGGGCGGAAAGCGGTGAATAACATATCCCATCAGGATAAATAATACGCCGGCAAAGATAGCAGCGTTGCAGTACGTGGTATGGAGGAAACGCAACAACATGGTCCGGGGTTTTGGTTACCATAAGTTACGAAAGAATTACGAATTACGGATTACGAATTACGAATTACGAATTACGGATTACGGATTTGTGGGTAGATAGTAAACGCGAGTAATAACCTTCGCTTATATCTACCCACAAATCCGTAATTCGTAATTCGTAATTTTTTTAGTGTTTCGTGGTATCTGTATTGTTAGACTTCTTCTTAAACAATCCATTCAGTGTATTCTTCACCGTTTCTCCGGCTTGTTTGCCCACATTTTCCAATGGTTTGCCAGTGTGAGTGGAATCTTTCTTTCCGCTGAGTTGATTTTTGAGTTCATCTTTCAGGGAATTCACAGCGGTGTTTTTCAGCTGGTTGAGGCTGTCTTTTACCGTGTGTTTTACAGAATCTACTTTATTTTTCACCAGTTGTTCTGCTTGTGCTTTCAGGTTGTTGGCAGATTCACGCAGATCCGTTTTAACGCTTGGTTTCAGGATGTTACCTCCCATCAATACCTGCAAATGCACGCTATCACCCAGGTTTACCGGGATGCCTTTGCTTTGCGCCTGTGATGCCAGGTTGTTCACCAGCGCATTACCTGCCGAGCCCATCAGGCTGCGTGGCAACGTCAGTTGCAGGGTATAATCGAGCGACTGGTCAAAGCCGTGTGAACCGGCAATGTCCATGCGGACGCCAGCTACTGTTACTTTGAAAGGATTCACTTTTACGCGGCCATTTTCAAAAGCAAAGTAGTTTTTAATATCACGCAGGGAAAGGTCTTTCAGTTGCGCTACGTTAAGGCTGTTGGCCAATTGATCTACCGGGGCAAACTGTTTCAGGAAACCCTGTATCAGCAGGAGGTTACCATCACCGGTGAGGGTATTCAGTTCCGGCGACATATCCTTGCCCAGCTTACCATGCATAGTTAACTGCGAAGTAATTTTACCAGAGAGGAATTTACCGATCGGCATTAACTTCTGTACGGTATTGAAGGTATTGAAGGTTTGTTGTACATCGAGGTTTTGCACGTTGTAAGCCAGGTTAATATCCGGGTTTATTTTGCTGGCTTTAGTGCTGTAGCTACCGTTGATTTCCATGGTACCCTGCAGTGCATTGGCTTTCAGTTGTTGCATGGTCACGGTTTCATCTTTTACGAGCAGGTTACCGCTTACGTTGGTGAGGTCGGCTTTGTCGTAGTGAATTTTATTCACATTGGCTACCAGTCCAAGGTTCAGGTTAGCGGGAACAGCAAACGGTATTGCAGCGGCGCTGTCTTTTTTAGCGGTAGCAGGATCCGGAGCGGTAGGGGTGGTTCCCATCCATTTATCCAGGTTAATTTCATCTGCCTTAAAGTTCATTTTGCCATCCAGTGGGGCATTTTTGAACGTATAGGCGAGCAGGTTATTCACTTCTCCGTTTGCTTCGAAGTTAGTACCCATGTATTGTCCGTTCAGGTCTTTTACTGTTACGTTTTTAGGGTTAAACTGAAGGGAGAGGTTATTCACTTTTACGCCATCGGGGTAGTCTTTGCTTTTATAGAGCATGTTACTCAATTGCAGGGTACCGGCGGCGTAGAAGCGATCGTATTGTTGTTTTTCGATGGCGCTCATATTGCCTTTGGCGCTGATGTCTGCATCCAGTAAGCCGGATAAGTTGGTACCGGATTCCAGTTTCACGAACTGGGTGATTTTAGACAGGTCCAGTTTGCCTTTGGCGGCAGCATCTACATACAGATCAGAGATCGGTGTTTTTACCAGCAGGCGCAGGTCCAGCGGGGTGTTATCCATTTCCAGGTGGCCGGTAGGCATATCTACCACGGTATGATCAGGTACGCCATCCGGGTTACTGATTTTCATAGCGATCTGGATATTTTTTACCGGTTTAGGCAGGTCAGGATATTGGAAGAAACCATCTTTCACGGCCAGGTTCAATCCGAACGAAGGCATTTGCACGGGCGAGTAGTTGCCTTTTACGAACCCATCGAAAGCGGCGGTACCGTTGGTTTTTATCTTATCGAAATCCGTTTTATATACAGTAGGTACCAGCGACAACAGGTCTTTAAAATTGGTAGAAGGGGCTTTGAAGCTCATGTCCATACCATAGGTAGAGTCATTTACCAGTTTAAAGAATCCCTGCAGGGCCAGTTCCAGGTTGTTGATGGCAGCTTTACCATCTTTCAGCGTATAGGTGTTACTGTTATTATCTACCTGGATGGCGGCATCCAGTTTGGTTTTTACCTGCGACAAATAAGGAATCAGTCCATAGCGGAAAGTGATACCCTCTGCTACGGTGTTGGTTTGCAGCAGGAATTGATCCTGCGTGAAATCACCTTTACCCTGGTGGGTTAAGCCGGTAATGAGTAAGGCCATATTTCCCTGGCGGTCATCGTAGCTGATCAGGGCGTCCTCAATTTTATATTGTTGCAGGCTGAGGGCAAATTTACTTTTGCCGGTATCAGCCGGTGTAGTGGCGCTGGTATCCGGTTTGGTGATATTCCAGTTGGCGGCGCCGTCTTTATTTACAATAGCGTGTATCCGTGGCTGTATGAGCGCGATATTATAAATATCCATCTTATCGCCTTTCACTACACTCATGAGATTCAGGGCTACATCAATTTGTTTTACTGCCAGCAGGGTGTCTGCAGAAAACTCACCGGTACCAATTACCTGTAAGTCTTCCAGCCCAACGGCCAGTCGTGGGAAGTGTCTGAAAAGACTGATATCCACGTCTTTAAAGTCCACTTTGGCATTGAGCCGGTTATTCAGTTCCGTTTTAACTTTCGCAATGATCTTGTCTTTGAAGAAATAGGGAATGGCGATGGCTGCCAGTATCAAGACCACTATTGTGATGCCCACAATTTTTAGGATCTTTTTGAGCATAGGCTTTTTTTTGCGGTGAAGATAAGGAGAAAGGGACAAAATCTCAATCATCCTGCCTGAAGGCAAAATACATCTGCTTTTGTTACTTTTGCACCATGACACCAGAAAGAAGGGAACGACTATTGTCGGTATTAAAGAAACGGCAGGTCAATTTAACAGTGGTGCTGGAAGATGTACAGGACCCCCACAATGTAGCCGCCGTAATGCGTACATGCGATGCCGTGGGGATGCAGGATGTTTATATTATCACCTCAAAACCACCCCGGGATAAGAACTGGGGACACCGGAGCAGCAGCAGCGCCAAACAATGGCTGACCATCCATGAATTTGATAATGCAGCAGATTGTTTTACGGAGTTGCGTAAGCATTACGATAAGATACTGACCACACATCTGGCAGCAGATGCGGTGAGTTTATATGATATTGACTTTAAAGGATCTGTTGCATTGGTTTTTGGCAATGAACAGAATGGGGTGAGTGAGGCAGCGCGGGCTATGGCTGACGGGAATTTTATTATCCCGCAAATGGGCATTATCCGTTCTCTCAATATCTCGGTTGCATGCGCCGTCAGTATTTATGAAGCCATGCGCCAGAAAACTATCGCCGGACATTATCAGCAACAAAGCCTGCCGGATGATCGCTACAATACCCTATTAACGGAATGGGGCTTTAAGGCGGAAGACCTGGAGTAAATTACGGATTACGGATTTGTGAGAATATAGTAAAAGCGAGGATCATCCTCGCTTTTACTATATTCTCACAAATCCGTAATTCTTTCTATTGCTTCACCACTTTCATCGTTTTGATTTGTGTACCCTGACTGATACGGATATAGTAAATACCCGGTGCCAGGTTTTGTCCTACCTGGTAGTTGGTGCTGCTGCTTATTTTGGTGGTATAAACAACATTACCTGCATTATTAAAAATCGTCAGTAGCGCCGGGGCTTTCGAGGTAGCGGTTACTTTCACATTAAACGCGCTGCTCGAAGGATTGGGATATATGGCGGTGGTAAAATCTATCTTACTTTGCTTGTTTGATTTATTGTCGGCCAGCATCATGGTGTTGGAAGTTTGACTCAAACTTTGCAGCGTATCTCCCGGGGAGGTGTTGCGCACTTCAATGGCCGCAATAGCGCCACTGTAAGGATCATACAGTCCCTTTTTAGGATAGAACCATACCTGTATCAACCCGTTATTATCTGTTTTTGCCCGGATAGTTTTTATAACGACCGTATTTAGTTTGTTACCTGCAGCCTGGTAAATATTAAAGTCTGTCAGGCTGTCCAGTCCATTGGAGGCTTTCACACTGAATGTGCGGTTGTTTTTCTGTGCATCCTGGAATTCCAGGAAGTGCATGCGGATGGAATAAACCGTGTTAGGTGAGAGATTCCGGAGATAATAACGCATTTGGGTAACGTTATCTTTGAACATGCGCAGATACTCGTATACCTGTGGCGGTGCAGGATCTGCCACGTGAGATACATCTACCGGGCCATCTACTTTCAATACCCAGGTATAACCGGCATGCCACAGTTTATCCGTGCCCGTAGGACCTTCCGGAACATACTGTGCAAAAGTAGTATTGGCATATGGACCAGGAGGCGTTAACGTAGTACCCGCATTGATGCCTAAAACAGCCGATTTATTGGTCTTTAATACTTCTATGCAATAATCATCTACCCATACAGTGCCAGGGCCTAATTTAGCAATCCAGTAAGTGAGGCCGGTGGCACTATCCGGTACATTGATAGTATCCCTGATCTGTGCCCAGTTATCGAGGTAGGCAGGTACATTAAATACATCTTTTGAATAAGACGCATTACCGGTGGCGTTACCGAGGCTATCAATAAAACCAACACCATATCCTGCCCACCACGGATAGCCATTGGCGTCTTTTTCTACTTTAATCCATTGCGTAAATACAATGATGCTACCACCTCTGACAGGGATGGCACTTTTCAGGTTGAGGGCAGTCTTGGTATTGGTGTAACCCAATGTGGCGGCCTTATCGCCGGAGTGGCCTTTGCCGTTAACGGTATATACCGCACCTGGTGTAAGCGCTGTATCTTTAAACGACAGCCAGTTAACAAGACCACTTTCAAAGCCATAGTTAGGAATGCCGCCGCAGGAATCAAATGGTACCACCGTTACAGGTATTGCCACGGACACGCCGGAGCTGTCTACCGTATTAGCGGTGATAGTGAGCGAGCCTTGTTTAACTGCTGTTACCAGGCCGCTGCTGTCCACTGTGGCTAACGCAGTATTAGAGCTGCTCCAGGTAACTTTTTTGATAGAAGTATTGGCAGGTATAAAAGAGATCTTTATCCGCACGGTGTCTTTTTCTCCAATGATGAAAGGAGATGGCTGGAATGTTAAACCGGTGGCCAGTACATTCGCCACATGGATATTGGCTTGTGCTGAAATTGCCGGATTATCTGCAGATGTAGCTTTGATCACTACATCGCCTTGCTTAAGGCCGCTGACAAAACCGCTGCCGCTAACAGTTGCCAGTGTTGTATCTGAAGAAGTCCAGATGACACCTTTGTTGCTGGCCTTCGCCGGCTTCACGGTGGCATTCAGTTGTAACGTGTATCCCACAAATACATTGGCAGAAGTGGTATCTAATGTGATACCGGTAACAGGTATATAGATAACGTTGTACGTTTTGGTAGCTATAAAGCCTCTTTCTGCGGATTTCGCTGTAATAATGACTGTGCCTGCTCTTTTCCCGGTTACAATGCCATTCAGGTCTACTGAAGCAATGGAATCATTGGAAGAAGAATATATCAGGTTCCGGTTGGTAGCATTGGCTGGTGTGGTGGTGAGCTTCAACGTGTCTTTGTAGCTAACGTATAAGTTACTGCTGTCTGAAGAAATACTGATGGCCTGCAACGGAATAATATTGGCTTCGAGTGCAGCAATAGAAGCACTGTAAGGACCATTGGTTACGCCATTCGGATAAAAGTATACGGTGATCAGTCCCTGATTATCTGCTTTTGCTTCCAGCGTACGTATTACTACCGTATTTAGCTTGTTACCAGCCGCCTGATATGGGTTGAAGTTAATAAGACTATCTCCGCTGGTTTTTACACTAAATACCCGGTTGGCTTTATCTGCGTCAACAGGTTCAATAAAATGCAATCGCAGTGAATAGTTGGCATTAGGAATCAGGTTGCGGAAATAATAGCGCATGGGCGTTTGATTCACCCTGGAGATGCGCATGTATTCATACACTTGCCGTGGCGCAGGTACAGTCACCTGGCTTAGGTCCACGGTAGCGGTGATTTTTACATTTCCCGTAAATCCTGCGTGCCATAGCTTATCAGTGCCGGCAATGCCCTCCGGTACAAACTGGCCAATAGCGGTATTCTGATACGGTGTTGCCGGGTTGCCCGTGCTACCTGCATTAATAGCTACTACGGTAGTATTGACCACCAGTTGCACAGTTTTGGTAAAGCCTCCGTCTGCTGCGGTAATGGTGAGGGTAGTAGTGCCCGTTTTCAGGCCGGTTATAATGCCGCTGGCATCTACCCGGGCAATGGTGGTATCAGCTACCGACCAGCTAAGGGCTTTATTAGTGGTATTGGCCGGTATAACGGAAACGACTACCTGCTTAGGCGTATTCATACTACCAAATACTACACTGTCTACCGTAATGCCGGTAGATATGGTGGGAAGAATAACGAGCAGTTGTCGTGAACTGGTTTTGCCACCATCCACGGAAGTAAGTGTAATGGTAACTGTACCGGCATTGATGGCGTTTACATTTCCGAATGGATCGACTTTCGCTATCGACGTATCAGAAGACGTCCACGTAACGGATGGATTAGTAGGATAAGTTGGGGTTAACTTTGCATTCAATTTTATAGCATATCCTTTTACAATAGTATCTGAAGAAGGATTGATGATTTCCACGGATTGCACAGGGCCGGCTACTGGCGCACCGAAATACATACCATTGCCATGTGCGGAAATAATCATTCTGCCTTTGTTATCGGCGGCAATACTCGGTGCTACGCCTGCCAGGCGGTCTAAGATGGTGGTCCAGGTGCGGGCGGTATCATCTGAGCGGAAGGCGCCGTAGTACACACCGTTGATGGGAACGGACTGGCTGGTAACAAACAATGTCAGGTGGGCATTAGGTGTGGTGTCGGACATGGTTACGGCTACCCATTTGGGTTTAAAGTTGTCGCCACCCACTTTGACGAATGTTTTGCCGGTATCTGTAGTGTGATAAAGACCGCCGAATTGTGGATAGGCTTCATTATGGTAAGCAATCCAAACATCTCCCGTTTTCCCGGGTGTTGTTTCTATATTGGATGCGGTGGCATAAGCGGAGCCATTGCCAGCGTTATTACCGCCATTGGCAGTAAGACCGGTGGCATCCGTTTTCTGGAATGATTTGCCACCATCGGCGCTCACAAAAAAGGAACCGCGATCCCATACATAGAAGTAATTACCATTTACTTTATCTGAGGCCAGGTGGTTTTCTCCGGGATATACCATCCACTGTCCACCTGCCGGCAAAATGCCAGGAGTAAGGCCGGTGGATTTAGTCCAGCTGCTACCCAGGTCAGACGACCAGTAAACGTTGCCCAGGCTATTGCCGTCCATTTGCGTGAGCCATACAATGTTGCGGCGATCTGCAGATACTGCCATGCGGCCGCGTAAGCCCGGTGATTTTGGAAAAAGGGTATAGGTATCGCCACCATCAGTAGAATAACCTGAGCGGGAGTCGGCGATGTTTGAAGTGCCGGCGCCATCGGAGCCGCAGCGTACTATAAAATCAGGATCGGTATATTGGAAAGCTACACCGTTCATATTGAAGGCACTGAAAACGTTATTATGCAGTGCAGTATTGGACACCGCGCCCTGAAATAATGGCTCCGTCAGGGAACGGTGGGAGCCACCTCCCACGTCTGCAGTAGCGGTGAGTAGTGCATTTTTACCGCTGGGAGGCGCCAGCATAGGACCTGTAACCATCACTTCTTCCAACCCTGTTACACGGATCTTCCAATCATGGGATGCATCGTTGATGTTATCTGTAGAGAGTATATCTGTCAGATCGTTGATCCATACCCTGTTGGGATAAAAGGGATCCCAGGTAAATGCATAGGTGTTATGTCCCGGATCATTATACGACAAGCCATCATTCGCGGAATGCGGCGCTTCTGAATTATCACGGCTATGGATAACTCCGGGAGTATAAGAGCCGAGGGTACCGCCATCTTTTGAAATAAAATATGGATCTTTTTGCCAGGAGCCACGAACGCCTACAATAATATGATTTGAATTAGCCGGATTGATGCCCACTTTGGTGAAATACCGGTCGCCTTTGTTGGGATCGGGGTCTAACGTGATAGGCGTAATTTCTTGCCAGGTGCCATTCTTATACTTGTATACGCCCTTTTTCAGGTCTTCTGCCCCGGCAGTTACATACAGGGTGCCATCGGCGTGAATCGCTGCCCTGACCGGGTATAAGGGAGTATTACTCATTAACGTGAAAGAGCTACCGCCATCGTCGGATACATATATGCCGTTGGAGCGGCCGATATAAATACGTTTGGTTACGTTTACGCCATTGATGGCATAGGTGCCCGCGCTTTTGTCGAACAACAGCAAAGAGCAATTGCCTGGCGTGGTAATAGCGCTGACCTGTGTCCAGGAGGCGCCGGCATCATCAGATTTCCAGGCGCCATTCTGGTCTGTTACTACCCATATGCGGTTGCTGTTGGAGGGATCTACCTGTATACGATTCCCGTAGGTTTGTGAGCCATTGGGATTGACCAAAATGGGGACATGTAAATCTGTCCAGGTGTCGCCCCGGTCTGTGCTCTTCATGATAGTACCGGCACTGGTACCTTTACCCGGACTGGCACCGGCTACGTGTTCCACCGTAGCATACAGGATGTTACCGGTAGCATCGTTGGGATCTACGGCAATGCTGCCGCAACGTTGGCTAAACTCCCAACCCCAGTACTCGACGGGCATCTTCTTATATAACATCAGATGTTCCCACCGCTGCAGGTCTTTATTCCACCGGTAAGGAGTGCCAACATCAGTGGTGATAAAATAAAGGTCCGGCACTTTCGGATGTGCCACAAAATTGGGAAGGGCGCCGGAGCCGCCTAACCGGACCTGGTTCCAGGTATACGTTTGGGCACGTACTCCCTGCGACGCCACCAGGTAAAAAATGGTAAATAGTAGTGTGTAGCAGATTTTCTTCATGTTCATAGTGGAATTTATTGAGAATTGAAATGATCCTGGTTGTTCCTTCCATACCATTGCTGACTCAAACAACGTATAGGCTGTACCGTAGTAAACAATTTCCTGTCGATGTCTTTGATCTGTGGGCTCCATAAGGGACAGGTACTGCTACTGCTACTGCACGTCTGAAATGGAAATCTGGAAGAATGACTATATTTTCATTGCATTTGTTTTATGATCACAGTGCGCGGGAACGGGAATGAACACGATCGGTAATTCTATTTCTCCTGCTAATATGGCTGATAGATAAGTATACGTTTGTGAAAGAAATACTACGTAGTGGGAAAGGAAAAATATTTCAAAATGGGGAAAGTAAGGATAGATAAGGGGAATGGGCGAATACTGCATTTATATAGCAGTTATAATAACAGGTGATGGTTGTTAAAATGGAAGTGGCTGGCTACTACGCACAAAAAAAATGCCCCCCGCTGTTGCGGAGGGCATTCGCATTTATACTTACATAAACCCTTATGCACTACATGTAACACAACCTTCTTCCATGGTGCAAACTGCACCCACAATAATCTCTTCTTCCTGGTTACCACCGCTGCCGGCAGCCACCACTGGTTGCATTTGCTGGCCACCTTGTTTTTCCACCGTAAATTGTACGGCTTGAGCGGCAGCTTGTGTACGCAGATAATACATACCTGTTTTCAAACCTTTCTTCCAGGCGTAAAAGTGCATAGAGGTCAGCTTGGCATTAGTAGGCGTGTCAACAAACAGGTTCAGTGATTGTGACTGGCAGATGAAAGCACCGCGATCGGCTGCCATGTCAATCAGGTTACGTTGTTTGATTTCCCATACTGTTTTGTACAGTTCTTTGATATTAGCTGGTATTTCGGCAATGTTCTGGATAGAGCCATTGTGCGAAATAATCTTTGTCTTCATATCATTGTCCCACAGGCCTAGTTCTACCAGGTCTTTCAGCAGGTGCTTGTTTACAATCACAAACTCACCACTCAATACACGACGGGTGTAGATATTGGAAGTGTATGGTTCAAAGCACTCGTTGTTACCGAGGATCTGGGAAGTAGAAGCGGTAGGCATTGGTGCCAGCAGCAGGGAGTTGCGGATACCGTCTTTTACGATTGATTTTTTCAGTTTTTCCCAGTTCCAGCGTGGAGAAGGTGTTACGCCCCACATATCAAACTGCAGGATACCTTTAGAAGCAGGAGAGCCTGGGAAGGTTTCGTAGGCACCGTCTTTTTTAGCGAGGTCGTTGGAAGCGTTTAAGCTGGCGAAGTAGATGGTTTCAAATATTTCGCTGTTCAGTTTTTTCGCTTCGTCGCTTTCAAACGGATAACGCATGAGGATAAACGCATCGGCGAGACCTTGTACTCCCAGTCCTACGGGGCGGTGGCGCATGTTACTGCGTCTCGCTTCTTCAACAGGGTAGTAGTTGTTGTCGATGATTTTATTCAGGTTCAGCGTAGCCTGGTAAGTAACTTCGTATAATTTATCGTGGTCAAATTTACCGTCGATAACAAAGCGTGGCAGGGCGAGAGAAGCCAGGTTACATACGGCTACTTCGTCTGCATCGGTGTATTCGATGATTTCAGTACACAGGTTGGAACTCTTGATGGTACCCAGGTTTTGCTGGTTGGATTTGCGGTTGGCAGAATCTTTATACAGCAGGTATGGGTTACCGGTTTCAATTTGTGCATCGAGGATGGCGAACCAGAGGTCTTGTGCTTTGATGGTTTTGCGGGCACGGCCTTCTTTCTCGTATTGTTCGTAGAGGGTTTCAAATTCTTCACCCCAGCATTCGTGCAGTCCTGGTGCTTCATGAGGGCAGAACAATGACCATTCACCATTGGCTTCTACACGTTTCATGAACAGGTCTGGCATCCAGAGGGCGTAGAACAGGTCGCGGGCGCGCATCTCTTCTTTACCGTGGTTCTTACGCAGATCCAGGAATTCGTAGATGTCGGCATGCCATGGTTCCAGGTAAATAGCGAAAGCGCCTTTACGTTTACCACCACCCTGGTCTACATAGCGTGCGGTATCATTGAATACACGCAGCATAGGGATGATACCATTGGAAGTACCGTTGGTACCGCTGATATAAGAACCTGTAGCGCGGATGTTGTGAATGCTTAATCCAATACCGCCGGCGCTCTGGGAAATTTTAGCGGTTTGTTTCAGTGTGTCGTAGATACCTTCTATGCTATCATCCTGCATGGTGAGGAGGAAGCAGGAAGACATCTGTGGTTTTGGTGTACCTGCGTTGAAGAGGGTAGGTGTGGCATGTGTAAACCAGCGCTCACTCATCAGGTTGTACGTTTTGATGGCAGACTCAATATCTTCTTTGTGAATGCCTACAGATACGCGCATCAGCATGTGCTGCGGGCGTTCCTGTATTTTACCATCTGTTTTCAGCAGGTAAGAACGCTCCAGGGTTTTGAAACCGAAGTAATCAAAAGCGAAGTCGCGGTCGTAGATAATGCTGGAATCCAGGATGTCTGCATTTTTTTCAATGATCTCCCAGATTTCATCAGACAATAACGCAGCTGATTTACCGGTTTTAGGATCAATGTAATCATACAGTTTCTTCATCGTTTTAGAAAACGACTTAATGGTATTTTTGTGCAGATTGCTTACTGCTATGCGGGAAGCCAGCAGGGCGTAATCCGGGTGTTTGGTCGTGAGGGAAGCGGCTGTTTCGGCAGCCAGGTTGTCGAGTTCGCTGGTGGTTACCCCATCATACAAACCTTGTATTACTTTCTTTGCTACATCAATTGCATCAACATATTCGGTATTGAAACCATAACAAAGTTTTTCAATACGGGCAGTGATTTTGTCGAATTTCACTGCTTCTTTTCTGCCATCTCTTTTAATTACGAACATGGGTTTGTGAATTTAGCTTTTAGCTATTAGCTGTCAGCCATTAGCCAAAGGAGGTTAGTAAATTTTGTTTGTTCGCTGCATTTAACCAGTAGCTAAAAGCTAGCAGCTAAACGCTATTTAAAAATCTTCTTCCAGGGTGAATGTCTGTGATTCTTTAGTGCCACCCATAACACCGGATTTTTGGTAATCGCCCACACGTTTTTCAAAGAAATTGGTCTTACCCTGTAAAGAAATCATTTCCATGAAGTCAAATGGATTAGATGCATTAAATATCTTGGAGTAGCCCAGTTCACCTAACCATCTGTCGGCCACAAATTCAATGTATTGCGACATCAGGTCAGCGTTCATGCCAATCAAACCAACTGGCAGGGCTTCTGTAATAAATTCTTTTTCATAAGATACCGCATCACGGATGATGGTGTGTACCTGTTCCTGGCTCAGCTTATTTTCCAGCATGCTGTAGAGCAGGCAGGCAAATTCGCAATGCAATCCTTCGTCTCTACTGATGAGCTCGTTAGAGAAAGTCAAACCTGGCATCAGGCCTCTTTTCTTTAACCAGAAAATAGAGCAGAAGCTGCCACTGAAGAAAATACCTTCTACTGCGGCGAAGGCTACCAGGCGTTCTGCGAAAGTGCCGTTCTCGATCCAGCGCAAAGCCCATTCAGCTTTCTTTTTCACCGCAGGCACGGTGTCAATAGCGTGGAATAAACGATCTTTCTCTGCCGGATCTTTCACATAAGTGTCGATCAGCAAAGCATATGTTTCAGAGTGGATATTTTCCATCATGATCTGGAAACCGTAAAAACAACGGGCTTCCGGAATCTGTACCTCACTCATAAAGTTTACTGCCAGGTTCTCATTTACAATACCATCACTGGCGGCAAAAAATGCCAGCACATGAGAGATGAAATGACGCTCACCGTCATTCAACCCTGCCCAATCCTTCAGGTCACTGCTTAAGTCTATTTCTTCTGCTGTCCAGAAACTCGCTTCATGCTTTTTATATTGCTCCCAAATTTTAGGGTATTTGATCGGCAATAACACAAAACGATCCTTGTTCTCTTTTAAAAGAATTTCATTCTCGTTACTCATCTGTTAATTATTTTATGGGTACTGTCGAAGGTTTTTGGTTTTTCTGTCTGGGGTCAGCATACTGAAATCTACACTTATCTCCTCACACAAATCATATTTCAACATTCCTGCATCCTAAAATCCATACGCTCAGGATTACAAATGTAAGCATCCAGTTTAGGGCACCACTTTTAAGTTTTCAACAGGTGTGGAAAAAGATATAGAACATTCTCAAATTGTAGTGGCATAGCATGTTTCACGGGTAAATAACGTCTCTATATGTAATATCATTCCCATGTGAAAAAAGAACCGCGGAAACACCCCGATATATGATAATTTTTTTGCTGTCAGGTCTAACCGCATGATGGTCAGCCGAAAAAGGGGCAGGAAAAATTTTTGTTAAAAAGCAGGGCTATTATATCTATATATGCGTTAATTTTTCATATTTACATTTCAAGCTATTATTATGTCATCACCCGTGATCGCACTTCGTGCTGTGAAAAAGAACTACCAGGATGTCCCCATCCTGGATATTGCCCAGCTGGAGCTGCCTGCCGGCATCTACTGGCTGCAGGGGGAAAACGGCGCGGGCAAAACCACCTGTATGAAGGTGATGGCGGGTTTGATCCCTTTTAAGGGAGAAATTGTATTGCAGGGAAATGTGAGCAGCCGGGAACACCCCGTCCGCTTCCGCCGGCTGATCAATTATGCTGAAGCAGAGCCGCTTTACCCCTCTTTCCTCACCGGGCGCGATCTGCTCGACCTCTACCTGCAAACAAAAGGTGGAGATAAAGCCGTCATCCGCGAAATCAGCGAAAGCCTGGGTGTGGATATCTTTGTGAATAACTCTGTAAGCAGCTACTCCAGCGGCATGCTCAAAAAACTGTCACTGCTGCTGGCCTTCATAGGCAATCCGGCCCTCATCCTGCTGGATGAGCCCCTGATCACCATTGATACCCGGACACTGGCCGTATTATATGACCTGATCCGCACCTATAGCGCCAAAGGCGTTTCTTTCTGTATCACTTCCCACCAGCCACTGGATCCGGAAGAATTAACGATAACGGGCACACTGAAAGTAGCTCATAAAAATATTACGCTCAGTTAATATGCGTACCACTTCAGCTATACTTAGTAAGATATTCACACAACGATTTTATATTGAGAACACCGGATTTTTCCTTGTACTCTTTTACGGTCTGTTCGGGGTGGTAAATGGTAGTAACCTGCTGGCTTACCACAAAGGACTCATGCTCGGATTTTTAGGTAACTATAGTTTCCTCATCCTGGTCCTCCTGCTGTGGACCGCCTACGCCCTGAAATGTAGCGGGTTTATCCTCAAAACATTCAACCTGCAGGGATACGATTTCTTATTTCCCACGATGGGCAGTATTGAAAAACCTGCGCGTATCCGCATCTGGCTACTGCTGCACACCGCTATTTATATGCCTGTACTGATATATGCCGGTATTGCACTGCTGGTGGCCATACAACAACATTATTATATATCGGCCCTTTGTATAGTGATATTGAACATCGCGAATTGCATATGGCCGTTAACGTTATATGAAAGAAAATTATCACAGCCGGATGTCATCTTTTTTACCGGTCACCTGCAACGATGGATCAACCGGCATTTTACCAAGCCACCGGTGCTGTTTTTTATTTATGAACTGCTTACTAATTTTCCACGCCGCATTGTCAGTACCAAGTTGTTCTCCGCCGGTGTGCTATGGCTCACTTTCCTCATCATGCGCCAGGGCGGATATTTTGATCTCCGTGGACTGCAGATCGGCGTCATGCTGAGTGTGCTCACACACATGCAACTTATGGTACATCACCGCGCCTTTGATGATACTTATCTCAACTTCATGGAAAATTTGCCCATCTCGTTATTAAGGCATTATTCACGACTTATTGGCGTATATATCATTATGTTTTTACCGGAGATGATCATCATTACCGCTAACGCCTATACGAAAAGCTCCCCGATGGGACTGATCACCGTATTTGCTACTGCTTTGTCGTTGCTCATCTTATTCCGCGTGTTATTATTTTTCCCGAAAATGAACCCGGAAGTACATGTCAGGTACACCCTGCTCACTTCTTTCATCGTATTATTCATGGTGCTCGGAAATTATGAATGGCCGGCTATCCTGTTGTTACAGGCAGCATCGGCCATCATCTTCTTTAAAAAATATCGTCAGTACGAACCGTACATAGAATCAACTTCCTGAGCTCATTTTATCACTCAGCCTCACCAGCGATTCCAGTAACAGCGGGAATTGCGTGAGCAGGAATTCATCAGTCAGATTACCTGATTCGTCAAACTTATGTTGGGCATGACCAATCATAATTTCTGGCTTATTCACCACATAAGCATTCAGGAATACCATCACCTGGCGTAAATGATATTGCATTCTTGCAGTACCTATTTGTCCCTGAGACGCGCCCATGATAGCCACTGCTTTTTCAGAGAATGGTTTGTCAGGGTGCCTGGAAACCACGTCTATAAAGTTCTTCAGCGCACCTGGAATAGAGTAGTTGTATTCAGGAGAAACAATGATAACCCCATCGGCTTCCTTGATTTTCTTCACCAGCGGCACTACCTCTCCGGGTAATTGTTCCGTGTGTAAATCGGCATTATAAAAAGGAATATTGTCAAAATGTACCTGCTCAATTTTGATATGAGAAGGCGCCATTTGTTGCAGCGCTTTTAACGCCATGGTGTTGTAGGATCCTTTACGGAGGCTTCCGGAGATAGCAATAAAATGGTACTCTTTTTTAGCAGACATATGCTCAGTTGTTTTATGTCCGCGAATATAGACGTTTATTGATGGAAAAACCTATTTATATGCGCTTCTCTTTATTCACAAACTTCCGGTGAATCACTTCCTGTACAGGGATACTTTCAATTTTACTTTCCAGCCAGGAAATAATGTCCAGGTAAAGAAAGGAACGGCGCTCATAAGGATCCTGTGAAATCTGCTCCAGCCGGCTCTTCAGATCGGCGAAGGCACTGCGCAATGCTTTCGGATTTGCATAAATATAACGGCGCAAAAATTTCATAATTTCTTCCATCACCAATCCCAGGTCTTTGTGCTTCGAGATAAAGTGATACACCGATTTAATCAGGTATTCCACGAGGCTGTAATTTTCCAGCTCATAGTGTGCAATCAGGTGCAGTATGCGGGCAAAGCACTGTATATCGGCCCGCAGGTTACCGATTTTTAAATTGATGATCTTATTAAGATATACAATGGCTTTACTGTTATCTCCGCTACCAAAGTACAAACAGGCTATCTTATAATAAAATACCAGCACCCGGTGTTGATCTATTTTCAAGGTGTGGTTACTGATCTCGGTTTCCAGTTCCGGTACCATCGCCAAACCCTGACTGAACGTGCCTTCCAGGAAGTAGCGGTTGATTTTGGCGGTGTATAAATATACAAACGCTGACGTACGGGTATTCTCGTGGAAGTAATCCTGTTTTTCCTGTATAAACTCTTCCAGGTCCTGCAGGGCCGATTTAAATTTCTCGAAGTTGGAGGTATAAAAATGTGCAGTCAGCAGGTTGTGCTGGGCTTTGATGTACAGGTCCATATCCGTGTGTTGTAACGATGGATAGGTGCGGAACAGGTCCACCCATTTCTGGGTGTAGCGGTAATACATCACGAAGTCCTGCAAAATATAGTAATACCAGCTGGATGCCTGGTACATATACACTTTCTCATAAAAGCTCATGTGCGCATGCTGTAATGCCGGCAACTGGCTTTCAAAAAAGGATTTCACCATTTCCCCGTCACGCTCGTTGCGGGCATGTCCCAGCTTGAGGTACAGGCCGTACATACGTAGCGACAAAGTAGAAAGGCGACTGATATTTGTGAGCTGTTGCTCTATTTGCCTGGACTCAGCGCTTAATACTTCTGCGCGGTTTTCCAGGCTGCGGGTAATATGACGGGATTCTATCAGCTTTTCAAATTCCACTATTTCATATGTCAGCATTACTTCTTCCTGCTCCAGTGCCATGCTTTTGGCTTTGGCCAGGATCTTCAGGCTCTGGTTGTAGAGGCCTTTGTTGTAAAGTACCCGCGCATGATCCAGTTGCTCGCGGAGGTCGATCAGCGGATCTTTCTGCTTGTACAACTGCCGTAAGCTGGACAACAGGTGTTTGTAAAGATGTGCTTTTACATTCGATAACTGTTGCTTTTTAATATCGGTGATCTTCTTTAATATCTGCTCTTCATCGTATTCTTTCATTTTGTCCAGCGTATTGAAAAGCTGGATGAATAGTACATCTTCTTTGGTATTGTTTTTATTAAACGCCAGCTGAAAATTACGTTTTTCGGCTTTTGTTAGTGTTTTTATTAATATGAATAAGGCGTCACTTTGACTGTTGGGCATCGTTATTAAAGTCTTATAAAATGCTGATAAACAATAAGTTAATGTATATCGGAGGCTGTTAAAGGTTGTAATTAAAGCAAATTTAACGATATGTCAATTAATTAATGACCGTTAGATTTGAAGGTATAAATAATTCTAAAAGGAAGCAAAAGGATGGGAAAAACGTTATTTGATAAAATCTGGGATGGCCACATCGTGGTGAGTAAGCCGGGGCATCCCGATGCTGTGTACATCAATACACACTTTATTCACGAGGTAACCAGCCCCCAGGCATTTGACGGACTGCGTAAGCGGAATATCCCGGTATTTCGTCCTGCCAAAACCAGGGCCACCGCGGATCACAACGTACCTACCCTACACCAGGACCAGCCTATCAAAGAAGCATTGAGCCGCCACCAGGTAGAAATGCTCACTAAAAATACCGCCGAATTTGGGGTAGAACTGTATGGTCTGGGACATCGGTTCCAGGGCATTGTGCACGTGATCGGACCGGAACTGGGTATTACCCTGCCGGGCATGACCATTGTATGTGGCGACAGCCATACCAGCACCCATGGCGCTTTTGGCGCAGTAGCATTTGGAATCGGTACCTCCGAAGTAGAACAGGTACTGGCTACCCAATGTATCCTGCAATACAAGCCCAAACGCATGAAGATTGAAGTGAACGGGCAACTGGGCAAGGGCGTACTCTCGAAAGACATCATTCTTTATATTATCTCTAAAATATCCGCTTCCGGTGCTACCGGCTACTTTGTGGAATATGCAGGAGAAGCCATCCGCAGTCTCAGCATGGAGGCCCGCATGACCATCTGCAACATGAGCATCGAAATGGGTGCCCGTGGCGGATTGATCGCGCCGGATGAAACTACCTTTGAATACATCAAAGGACGTGAGTTCGCACCTAAAGGGGCCGACTGGGATCAGTCGCTCGCCTTCTGGAAAACGCTGTACTCCGATCAGGACGCCGAATTCGATAAAGTACTCACTTTCGATGCGGCCGATATTGAGCCGCAGATAACCTATGGCACTAATCCGGGTATGGGAATGGGCGTTACCCGCCATATTCCTGCCCTGGAACAACTGGACGAAAAAGAAAGACCTTCTTTCAAAAAATCGCTCGAATACATGGAACTCCAGCCTGGCGCCGCTTTGCTGGGTAAGAAAGTAGATTATGTATTCATCGGTAGCTGTACCAATTCCCGTATCGAAGACCTGCGTCTCGTGGCCGACTTCGTGAAAGGCAAACAGAAAGCCGATGATGTGGTGGTATGGATTGTACCCGGTTCCAAACAGGTAGAAGCCCAGGCCATAGAAGAAGGCATTGATAAAATATTTGCCGCCGCTGGCTTCCAGTTGCGTGAACCAGGTTGTTCTGCCTGCCTGGCCATGAACGAAGATAAAATACCAGCCGGCATGTATTGCATCTCTACTTCTAACCGGAACTTCGAAGGCCGCCAGGGACCCAATGCCCGCACCTTCCTGGCCAGCCCGCTCACAGCAGCGGCAGCAGCCATTACCGGTAAAGTAACAGATGTGAGGGAGCTGTTAGCTACTAGCCTTTAGCTTTTAGCCAGCGAATTGCAGACCAATTAAAAGAAACACTAAAAGCTAGCAGCTAAAAGCTAAAAGCTATGGATCAATGGAACGCCGATTTATATAAAGAGAAACACGCCTTCGTGTTTGAATATGGGAACAGCCTGGTGGATGCCTGGCTGCAACCACAAGCCGGAGAAACCATACTGGACGTAGGCTGCGGTACAGGCGAACTAACGGCGCAACTGGCACAGCAAGGCGCCATTGTTACCGGCCTGGATGCCTCTCCTGCTATGATACAAAGTGCCCGCGCCAACTTTCCGGAAGTGACTTTTGTAGTAGGAGACGCCACCCGCTTCTCTTTACCGCAACAGTTTGATGCCATCTTTTCCAACGCAGCCCTGCACTGGGTTCGTGAAAAAGAACAAGCCATCGAAAGGATGTATACCCACCTGAAACAGGGTGGCCGGCTGGTACTGGAAATGGGCGGTAAAGGCAATGTGCAGGAGATCCTGACAGCACTGGAAAGAGCGATGTCACAACGCGGATACACCTACGAACCATTCTGGTATTTCCCTTCTCCCGCAGAGTATACCACCCTGCTGGAAAAGGCCGGATTCAAAATAGACCGTGTGCATTTCTTTGACCGGCCTTCCAGGCTGGCAGATCCGGCAACAGGGATCAGCGACTGGCTGGAAATGTTTGGTGGCCACTTCTTTGCAAACGTACCGGAAAAAGATAAAGCCGCCATATTGCAACAGGTGCAGCAGGAGCTGGCACCTCGGTTGATGAGAAACGGTGAGCTGTATGCGGATTATGTACGTTTAAGAGTAGCTGCCACGAAAATTTAAATTGTAAAATTCACCATGAGTAAGATATTTGAACACCTCGTTTCACCTGCGGTACCTGTACCCATCGAAAATATAGATACAGATCAGATCATCCCGGCGCGCTTCCTGAAAGCGACTACCAGGGAAGGCTTCGGAGAAAATTTGTTTCGTGATTGGCGCTTTGATGCGGATAATCAACCGAAGGCAGATTTCGTGATGAACAACCCGATCTATGGCGGTAAAATCCTCGTAGCCGGTAAAAACTTTGGTTGTGGCTCTTCCCGCGAACATGCTGCCTGGGCCATTGCTGATGCAGGTTTTAAAGTAGTAGTGAGTAGTTTTTTTGCAGATATCTTCAAGAATAACGCCCTCAACAACTTCATTCTCCCTATACAGGTGTCTGAAAACTTCCTGGACAATATCTTCAAAGCCATCGAAGCTGATCCTAAAGCTGCACTGGAAGTAGACCTGGAAAACCAGTTCATCAAAATAGTGGCTACCGGCGAAAAAGAAAGCTTCGACATCAACCAGTATAAGAAAACCTGCCTGTTAAACGGCTATGACGATATTGATTACCTGCTCAGTCTCCGCAAGGAAATTGAACAATACGAAACTACCAGACCATTTAATTTTTAATAATCACTAACTGCTAAAGGCTAACCGCTGGCAGCTAATAGTTAAAAGGACAAACAGCTAAACACTAAAACTATATATGGGCGTTGAGAAGAAAATACTAGTAATACCCGGCGATGGAATCGGACAGGAAGTAACCGCATGGGGCCAGAAAGTGCTGATGACAATAGCCAAAAACTATCATCACACCTTCACCTTCGAAGAAGGTATCATGGGCCACGTTGCGATAGAAGCTACCGGAGATCCGCTACCTGAAGAAACACTACAGAAAGCAAAGAATGCAGATGCAATCCTGTTTGGTGCCATTGGTCACGCTAAATACGACAACGATCCTACACTGAAAGTAAGACCAGAACAAGGCTTGCTGAAAATCAGGAAAGAACTGGGATTGTATGCCAATCTTCGCCCTATAAAGCTATTTGATGAACTGCTGGAAGCGTCCAGCATTAAACCGGAAATACTTCGTGGTGCAGATATTCTCTTCTTCCGCGAATTAACCGGTGATGTATATTTCGGTGAAAAAATCAGAACAGCAGACCGCAACACCGCTTCTGACCTGATGATTTATCACCGCTATGAGGTAGAACGTATTGCCCGTAAAGCTTACGAAGCAGCACGTTCCCGCCGTAAAAAACTCTGCTCTGTGGATAAAGCCAATGTGCTGGAAGCCAGCCGCCTCTGGAGAGAAGTGGTGCAGGAAGTAGCGAAAGACTACCCGGATGTGGAAACAGAACACATGTTTATCGACAACGCTGCCATGCAGCTGATCAAAGATCCAAAACGTTTCGACGTAGTAGTTACCGGCAACCTGTTTGGAGATATCCTTACAGATGAAGCCTCCCAGATAGCGGGTTCTATGGGTATGCTGGCATCTGCGTCTGTAGGCGACAGCATTGGCTTCTATGAGCCTATTCATGGATCTGCGCATGATATTGCCGGTAAAGGTATTGCCAATCCGCTGGCATCTATTTTATCTGCTGCCCTGATGCTGGATATTTCCTTTGGTCTGAAAACAGAATCCCAACGTGTGATTAAAGCCGTGGAAGCTACGCTCAGACAAGGTTACAGAACAATGGATATTGCGAACAAGCACATTGTGAACGATTTCGTTATGGGGACCGATGCAATGGGTGCTAAAGTATTAGAGAATCTGAATTAATCATTCATAAAATTATTACACTTATCATGGATAAAAATCGTGTATACGTCTTTGATACCACCTTGCGTGATGGAGAACAGGTCCCTGGCTGTCAGTTGACTACTGTAGAAAAAATTGAAGTAGCAAAGAAACTCGAAGCCTTAGGCGTAGATATTATAGAAGCAGGTTTCCCCATTTCCAGCCCTGGCGATTTTCAGAGCGTGGTGGAAATTTCCAAAGCAGTAACGGAACCGGTAATTTGCGCTTTAACCCGCGCCAATAATAAAGATATAGATGCAGCCGCTGATGCACTCCGTTTTGCGAAACGTAGCCGTATTCATACCGGTATCGGATCTTCCGATATGCACATCAAATATAAATTCAACAGCACCCGTGAGGAAATACTGGAGCGCGCTGTAGCCGCTGTTAAGTATGCCCGTAAATTTACCGATGATGTAGAATTTTATGCAGAAGATGCAGGCCGCGCAGATAACGCTTACCTCGCTCAAATGATCGAGGCGGTGATTGCGGCTGGTGCCACCACCGTTAACATTCCCGACACCAACGGTTATTGCCTCCCGGATCAATATGGTGCTAAAATCAAGTACCTGGTAGATCACGTCTCCAATATCGACAAAGCCATCATTTCTGTTCACTGTCATAACGACCTCGGATTGGCTACTGCCAATACCATTGCCGGTATTATCAACGGTGCCCGCCAGGTGGAATGTACCATCAACGGTATCGGTGAACGCGCTGGTAACACTTCTTTGGAAGAAGTGGCCATGATCCTGAAAACGCATCATGCCATGGGCTATCATACCCAGATCAATTCCAAAGGCATTTATGAAATCAGCAACCTGGTAGAAACCATGATGCACATGCCGGTACAACCTAACAAAGCAATTGTTGGCCGTAACGCGTTTGCACACAGCTCCGGTATCCACCAGGATGGTGTACTGAAGCACCGCGAGAACTACGAAATCCTGAACCCGGAAGATGTAGGTATCAACTCCAACGCCATCATCCTGACCGCCCGCAGCGGCCGTCATGCATTGAAGCATCACCTGAGCCGCCTGGGTTATAACCTGGAGCGTATCAACGTAGATGAAGTGTACCAACGCTTCCTGCTGATGGCAGATACCAAAAAAGAAATCAACGATGCCGACCTGTTGGAACTGATGGGCGATGGCGACGCCAAAACATACGATGAAAATGCGATCAAGGTAACTTTATTGCAGGTAGTATGTGGTGATCCGCTGCGTCCGATGGCTACCGTAAAACTGCGCATCAAAGGGGAAGAAAGAGAAGCCAGTGCTGCTGGTAATGGTCCTGTAAACGCTACTATCAACGCCATTCATAATATTATCAGCGATGACATTGAACTGGATGAATTTAATATTCAGTCTATGCGCGGTGGTAGCGATGATGTGAGCAAAGTGAACATGCGCGTAAAGCATAACGGGCAATCTTACTATGGTTTCGGTATTTCCACCGATATCGTAAATGCCTCCGTTCATGCTTATGTGGATGCGCTGAATAAAATATATTAAGAAGCAGAAAGCATAAAGCGGAAAGCAAAAAGCGATTGAAGCGATTGATCAAGGCGAATGATTAAATATGATAATATCCGCTCTGGTCAATCGCTTCAATCGCTTTTTGCTTTCCGCTTTATGCTTTCTGCTCAGAAAAATATATCCATTAAAGGATATCTCTTATAATCCGGCAAATAGTAATGCCACCATTCGGTGCTGCTGCCTTTGAACCCAAATTGCGTCATGGTGTCGCGTAGTAGTTTGCGATTGGCCGCTACTACCGGATCTGCAGGGTTATAATTTTGATGTGCTTTGAAGGTGAAGTCATCGAAGTCGGTGGGCATGGCTACAGGCTGATTTGTTTTGAGGTGTACCATGCTCAGATCTACGGCTACTCCCCGGTTATGTCCTGATCCTTTCCTGGGATCGGCGGCATACAGGTCGTTCGGAACAATTTTAAACATCGCTTCTGTTACGTGATAGGGGCGATATGCATCGTATATTAATAATCCATAGCCTTTTTTACGCAGTGCTTCCTGCACGGCTTTCAGCGCTTTGGCGGCTGGTAGCCGCAGGTAGATATCTGTTTTGGTATAGAGCCGTTGCTTCGTGAAGTTGTTGGTAGTGGCATACCGCACATCTTTGCGGATGCCTGGTATATAATGTTCCAGGTTTACCAGCCGTTGATTACTGTCTGCTTTGATCAGCTGGTCATATTGTTGTTTGCTGCTTAATACGGCCAGTCCATACTTATTAAGCGGTATATTTTGTGCGGTTGCCTGGCAAAATAAGGCGCACAGGCCAGTGATGATCCCGAATATTCTCATGGGCTAAAAGTCAGGAAAAAGGCCCAAATTCGCACTTTGTTATTGAATTTTGCGAAAATTAGGCAAGAAAGTACAGAATACGGTGAAAATAGGATTGCAATCACCTCGTTTTAATAGGTATTTTAGAACCCTTAAAATTTTTAAAGATGGAACTGTTCAGATTAGATAATAAAGTGGCAGTTATCACAGGTGGTGGTAGCGGTATAGGACAGGCAATAGCGAAGACATTTGGTTCACAGGGTGCACAGGTGCATATTATAGAACTGAATGAGGAAGGTGGTAAAGCTACAGCGGACGACATTAAGGCGGCTGGTGGCCAGGCAACCGTACACGCCTGCAATGTGGCCGACCAGGCTGCCGTGAAAAGCGTGATGGATGGTATTGTAAAAGCAGCAGGAAAACTGGATATATTGGTGAACTGCGCAGGCATCGCCCACGTGGGAAGCCTGGAAAACACTGCTGAACAGGATTTCGACCGGGTATACCAGGTAAATGTAAAAGGTACTTATAACTGTATGTACGCGGTGATTCAACAAATGAAAGCACAGGGCGGTGGGGTAATCCTCAACGTGGCTTCTATTGCTTCCAGCGTAGGTATACCAGATAGATTCGCTTACTCCATGAGTAAAGGAGCAGTATTGACGATGACCTTGTCTGTAGCAAAAGATTACCTGGGTGCTAATATCCGTTGCAACTGTGTATCTCCTGCAAGAGTGCATACACCATTTGTAGATGGATTTATTGCCAAAAACTATCCGGGTAAAGAAGCAGAGATGTTTGAAAAACTGAGCAAAACCCAACCAATTGGCCGCATGGCAAAGCCGGTGGAAGTAGGACATCTGGCCTTGTTCCTGTGCTCTGATGAGGCCGGATTTATTACCGGTACCGATTATCCAATTGATGGTGGATTTATCAGGCTCAATAATTAATAGAATGACCGTGTTAAAGTGCGGACGATTACCCGTATCTTTCAAGATATTCATTCATTAATTTTTATTTACACCATGCAACAATTCCGAATAGGGCTGGCCATTGCAATAGCCGTATTATCTGCTTGTAACTCAGGAAATCAAAATGTAAATGGTACTACCGGCAAAGAGGAAGCCGCTGTACATCCGGCTACTCCGGCAGGTACCATAGACGTTACTATTACGGACCGCGACAAGGATACTTCACAGGTAACCATTAAGTTTAAAATAAACGGTCAGGAGAAAGAAAAGACCTTTGAACAAAGCCTGTTGAAAGATGCTGCAGATGCAGATCTGTTTAAGGTACTCTGGGATGCTCCCAATAGTGCGTATGTAGGCGTTATGAAAGCGAATCATCAGCCACGTTATTATCACGCTTCTATCAGTGATAAAAATGACCTGAAAATATTATGGTTTGCATCTCCCGACAAACGTATCTGGAGTTACATGGAAGATTCTATGGGACTGGGTAAAGTGGCTGCCAGCGGTGAAATGGTACAGCAATATAAAAAGAGCTTCCAGTCAGGAAAAATCCTGGCAGACTTTATTGCCAACATTAAACCAGGCGCTGCTGCGGACAATGTGGAACTGTATGTGGAATATGGTGGGTTTAATAAAAGCATGACCATTCCTGTTCCTAAAGGATCCAAAGCGGTGATTAAGCCAACAGCAGAACAGGATCACGTGTATTTCTCTTTTGTAACAGGCAATAAAGTGGAACCTGTGATAGACCTGCATGTAGAAAATGGAAGGCTCCAGGTAAAAGCATTGAAAGAACTATAGTAAGCATAACAATCAAAAAATATTGAAATGAAACTGATCAGGTTTGGTTTACCGGGAGAAGAAAAACCGGGTGTTGTAACAGATGCAGGCATGTTTGATGTAAGCGCATTTGGAGAAGATTTCGGCGAAAAATTCTTTGGTACCGATGGGCTCAACCGCCTGTCAACATGGTGGGCAGCACACGCTAAAGAATGCCCGCAGGTACCTGCCGGTACCCGTCTGGGACCACCACTGCAGCGTCCTTCCAAAATTATCTGCATTGGTTTGAACTATGCAGATCACGCGAAGGAAACCAATGCACCTATTCCGGTAGAACCTATTGTATTCTTCAAAAGTACTTCCGCACTGGTAGGTCCTAATGATGATGTAGTGATTCCACGTAACAGCCAGAAAACAGACTGGGAAGTGGAACTGGCAGTAGTGATTGGTAAGAAAACCAGCTACGTGGAAGAAAAGGATGCACTGGATTATGTGGCTGGTTACTGCCTGCACAACGATTACAGCGAAAGAGCCTTCCAGATCGAAAGAGGCGGACAATGGGTGAAAGGAAAGAGCTGCGATACGTTTGCTCCCCTGGGTCCATGGTTAGCTACCAAAGATGAAATCGCTGATGTAAATAATCTTCGTTTATGGCTCACCGTTAATGGCCAGAAAATGCAGGATGGTAACACGTCTAACTTCATCTTCAATGTACCATTTGTAGTGTCTTACCTGAGCCAGTTTATGACCCTGCTCCCGGGAGATGTGATTTCTACCGGTACACCGGCAGGCGTGGGGCTGGGTATGAATCCGCAGGTATTCGTGAAACCCGGCGATGTGATTGAATTAGGTATTGATGGCCTGGGTACTTCCAAACAAACAGCAGTAGCTTATAAATAAGGATTATGAAAAGATATTGTCTGGCATTAGACCTGGTAGATGACCCGCAGCTGATTAGTGAATATGAAGCCTATCACCGCAACGTATCCGCTGAAATTAAAAAGAGCATCACAGATGCCGGCATTACCGTGATGGATATTTATCGTGCAGGTAACCGGCTGTTTATGATTATGGAAGTAGACGATACCTTCTCTTTTGAGCGTAAAGATGCCATGGATGCCGCAAATCCGGCCGTAAAGGTATGGGAGCAGCTGATGTGGAAATACCAGCAGGCATTGCCGGTAGCGAAAGAAGGAGAGAAGTGGATTATTATGGATCAAATCTTTGCATTATAAGGTAATTACGAATTACGAATTACGAATTACGGAGTTGTGGGTAGGTTATAGCAAGTAATCTTCCCGTTCATCTTCGCTACAGGCTGTAATTCGTAATTTGTAATTCGTAATTTTTTTTACATGGTTATTGACGCACACCAACATTTCTGGCAATATGAGCCTGTCCGCGATGCCTGGATCGATGAGTCCATGCAGGTGATCCGCCGGGATTTTTTACCGGGAGATTTGACACCCGTGCTTGAACAAAATGGTGTTCATGGCTGCATTGCTGTACAGGCAGACCAGTCGCCGGATGAAACCGCCTTTTTATTATCGCTGGCAGACCAGCATGAGATCATTAAAGGAGTAGTGGGTTGGGTAGATCTTCGTGCTGATAATATTCATGAACAACTGCAACAATATACCGCATATCCAAAGTTGAAAGGATTCCGGCATATTGTACAGGGAGAAAAAGATAACCGGTTTATCCTGGGCGAACATTTTTGCCGTGGTGTGAAAGCACTGGCACAACATCAGTTCACCTATGATATTCTCGTATATCCGAAACAGTTACCTGCTGTAGAAGAATTTGTATTGCAGTTTCCGGAGCAGGCCCTGATCATTGATCACCTGGCCAAGCCCGATATCAAAGCCGGTGAACTCCAGGCATGGGCCGCACATATGCGCCGTATTGCACAGTCGCCGCACGTATACTGCAAGTTAAGCGGCCTTGTTACAGAAGCCGACTGGCAGCAGTGGGAGCCTTCACACTTCAAACCATTCCTGGAAGTGGCGCTGGAAGCCTTTGGAGCAAATCGTTTAGTATATGGCTCCGATTGGCCCGTATGCCTGGTGGCTGCGGAATACCACGAGGTAAAGGGAATCGTAACCGATTTTATCAGCACCTTATCAACAACAGAACAATATCAGATTATGGGAGGAAATGCGCTCTCATTCTATCATCTATAAAAAATAACATCATACTGACTATGGATTTAGGATTACAGGAGAAAGTGATTATCGTTACCGGCGGCGCTAAAGGCATCGGAGAAGCAATTTCCCGGCTGATCACCGCTGAAGGTGGCATTGCAGTAATTGCTGGCAGAAGCACGGCAGACAACGAAAAAACAGTGAATGAAATTATTGCTGCTGGTGGAAAAGCACTGGCTATTACTGCAGAACTGGGAAAAGTGGAAGATTGTAAGAAAGTGATCGCTGAAACTGTAGCTGCGTATGGTAAAATTGACGGCCTGGTAAATAATGCCGGCGCCAACGATGGCGTAGGACTCGAAAACGGTAGCCCGGAAAGGTTTATGGCCTCTCTCCAAAATAACCTGTCTCATTACTACAACCTCGCTCATTTTGCATTGCCTTACCTGAAAGCTACTAAAGGTAATATCGTGAACATTGGCTCTAAAGTAGCCAGCACCGGTCAAGGTAATACCAGCGGTTATGCTGCCTCCAAAGGTGCTATCAATGCACTGACCCGCGAGTGGGCCGTAGAAATGCTGCCTTATTCTATCCGTATCAACACCGTGATTCCTGCAGAAGTATGGACACCACTGTATGAAACATGGATCAACTCTTTACCGAATCCTGAGGAAAAACTGGCTTCTATTACCGCCAAAATTCCGTTGGAAAAAAGAATGACTACTTCAGAAGAAATTGCCAACGCAACCGTATTCCTGCTGTCACCACGTTCATCACATACAACCGGACAAATAGTATACGTAGATGGGGGTTACACTCATCTCGACAGATCCATCAGCTAAGCATTAGGAGCCGACACACGTTATCATTTTACATTCACCTGAAACATTAAATTCTTCGTTATGGCCGGAGGCGCAGTAAGTAACTCTACCTATACCAGCAATACTAATACCGGTGCAAAGCCGGGTAGTTACCTGTTCCCGTTTATTTTAGTAACCAGCTTGTTCTTTTTATGGGCGCTGATCCATAACCTGAGTCCGGTATTGATTCCGCATTTAAAAAAAGCATGTCAGTTAACAGATTTGCAATCCTCACTGATTGACTCCGCTGTATTTGCAGCCTACTTCCTGATGGCGTTGCCAGCGGGAGCTGTGATGCGCCGGTATGGTTATAAAGCAGGTATTATTTTCGGTTTATGCCTGTATGCAATAGGTGCTTTTTTATTTATTCCTGCGGCAAACAGCCGGGAGTATACGTTTTTTTTAGGTGCATTATTTGTAATTGCAAGTGGGCTGGCTTTCCTGGAAACGGCAGCCAATCCATATGTAACGATATTGGGAAACCCTGAAACAGCTACTACCAGGCTTAATCTTGCCCAGTCTTTTAATGGAGTAGGCGCGGTATTAGGGCCTGTATTAGGAGCTAAGTTTATTCTTTCCGGAACAGAACTGACCAAAGCGCAAATGGATGCGATGTCTCCGGTTCAGATGCAGGAATACCTGACAGCAGAAGCAGGAACGGTAAAAGTACCTTACATGATCATCGGTTTGGTGGTATTAGTGATCGCTTTACTTTTCGTGGTGACCAAAATGCCAGATGTGCAGGAAGTAGCCGACGAGTCGATAGATACTAACAAAAGTACAGGAAGTATTTTCAGGCATAAACACTTAATTGCTGCAGTTGCTACACAGTTTTTTTATGTGGGTGCACAGGTAGGAGTAAATGCGTTCTTTATACGTTTTGCAAAATACTCTGCCGGAATACCGGAAAGAGAAGCTGCTATTTTACTTGGCTGGGTTGCTGGTTTGGGCTTTATGATAGGTCGTTTCTTTGGAACCTTCCTGATGAGTAAAGTGAAACCGCAGATACTATTGACTATCTATGGATTGATCAATGTAGCGCTTATCCTGTTGGCTATGGTCACCAAAGGTTATGTAGCTATTGGGGCGGTATTGTTTGTTCCGTTCTTTATGTCTATCATGTTCCCGACTATCTTTTCACTGGGTTTACGCGGTTTAGGAAAGGATACTAAGTTTGGTTCTTCCCTGTTAATCATGTCTATTGTAGGTGGCGCTATTTGCCCTCCGTTGATGGGATTGATTTCTGATGCTTCGAATATTCAGATGGCATATGTGGTTCCATTAATCTGCTTCGCAGTAGTAGTATGGTTCGGCGCAAGAGGCTATAAGCTGGATGCAGCAGCCTAAGATATTATCATTGACTTCTTTTTAATACTTAATCCGCAAAATCATGTAACTTTCTTACAAAAGGAGTTCCATGGGTTTGCGGATTTTTATTTCCTATGCTTGCTGCTGCCTGCTGATAAACGCATTGTTGGCGCAGTCGCAGCAGCCTGCTGCTCCGGCAGTTGCTTCCCTGCAACTGTCTGTCACGCATGTGGTAGGAACGCAGCCACTGGTCCGGAAAACCGTCACTTATATCAACCCCTCCGGCGAGCCATTTACGATTACCCGTTTCCGTTATTTTCTCAGTAACTTCTCTTTGGAAAATGTTAATGGGGAAAGGGTGGTTTTGCCCGTTAGTTATTTTTTGGTAGATGATGGACTCGATATGTCTAAAATAATACGGTTAGACAGCGTGCCTGCCGGCCGTTATAAAAGCCTTCAGTTCCTGATCGGGGTAGACAGTATCCGCAATATGAGCGGCATACAATCCGGCGCGCTGGCCGTTGAATCCGGCATGTTCTGGACCTGGAACAGCGGGTATATTATGGCGCAGATAGAAGGGCATTCCCCTGTGATCAACACACCAATGCAGGAGTTTCTGTTTCATGCAGGTGGTTATAAATCAAAAGACCAGGTGTTGAAATATGTATCTTTGCCGTTCCCACAAACGCTGACCATTGCGGGAAACAAGCAACCCCGTGTACATCTCACCGCTGATGTGGAAAAGTGGTTTTTGCCTGATACCGTCAGTTTTAAAAATACGGTAGTGATCATGGCGCCGGGTGTAAAAGCCAGGCAGCTAGCAAATAATTACCAGCATATGTTCCAGATAACCGGCATTATCTATGAATAAAGGCATCTATATCATCATCATTTTCTGCGGATGGTTGCTACTGGTGCAGGCCGGAACAAAGAAGAAAGCTATCGGTGGCCCTGACCCTTATTTGCTGCAGTTGCCAGCCAATTTTCCTAAGCCGTTGTATGATTTTTCGCGTAATCCACTCACTAAACAAGGCGTAGCCCTGGGGCGGTTTATGTTTTATGATTATCGTCTTTCGAAAGATAGCACTGTTTCCTGTGGTTTTTGTCATCAGCAGTTTGCGGCTTTCGGTCATTTCGATCATGCGCTGGCGCATGGCGTAGCCGGGCAACAAGGCACCCGCTCCGTACCGGTATTGTTTAATATGATCTGGCAAAAAGCTTTCATGTGGGATGGAGGAGTGAATCACCTGGAAGTGCAGCCATTAACGCCACTGACAGATCGCAACGAAATGGCAATGGATTTGAAAGAGCTGCTGGAAAAAATGCAGGCTGATCGGGACTATCGCAGTAAATTCAAAGCAGCATTTGGTTCAGAGGAAATTACCAGTGAAAGAATGTTCAAGGCATTCACGCAGTTTATTGCTACCATGATATCTGCCGGTTCCCGGTATGATAGTGTGATGTTGAAGCTACCGGGTGCTGTTTTTACAGAAGAAGAGAAAGCGGGATATGCTATCTTCCAGGAGAAATGTGCCGGTTGTCATAAAGAACCGCTGTTTACGGATCTTACCTACCGCAGTAACGGGTTACCTTATCTCCCGGCATTAAACGATGTAGGCCGCATGAAAATCACTGGCAATACGGACGATAATCTTCGTTTTAAGGTACCTTCCCTGCGCAATATCCTGAAAAGCGCCCCATACATGCACGACGGGCGTTTCTTCGATATTTACCAGGTTTTTGACTTCTACGATCATGGTGTGCAAGCTACTGTTACTACTGATCCGCTGGTGAAGAAAGGGATTCCATTATCAGATAGGGAAAAGCGGCAATTGTATTTCTTTTTGAATACGCTGACGGACTACACGTTTATTAATAATCAGGGGTTAAGCGAAATACTGATTGATTAACAGTTAGGTTTTAGCAGTTAGCTTTTAGCTTTTAGTAAATGCAGCGAAGATTATCTTAGTTGGTCTTCGCTGCATTTACTAAAAGCTAACTGCTAAAAGCTAAATCACTATTTTTTCTTTTTCGTCTTTTTCCAGCATTCTTCCAAATGATCATCTACCATGCCTACTGCCTGCATATACGCATAACAAATAGTAGATCCGACAAACTTAAACCCACGCTTCAGTAAATCCTTACTCATCGCATCTGATATCGCGGTTTTAGCCGGTACGCCAGACATGCTTTTATAATGATTCACGACGGGTTGGTGGTTGACAAACGACCAGATATATTTATCGAAGCTGCCGAATTCTTTCTGTACTTCCAGGAAGGCTTTCGCATTGGAGATAACGGAATTTATTTTCAGGCGGTTGCGGATGATGCCTTCATTGGCCATCAGTTCTTCCACCTTTTTCTCATCATACTTCACAATTTTTTTCACATTCCATTTATCAAATGCTTTGCGGTAGTTTTCTCTTTTGGTGAGCACGGTATACCAGCTCAGTCCGGCCTGAGCGCCTTCCAGGCAAAGCATTTCAAAGAGATGCTGGTCGTCATGGTTAGGGACGCCCCATTCTTCATCGTGGTAGTCCTGGTACAGTTTATCTTTGGTAGACCAGGCACATCTTGTTTTTTCTACAGTTCCCATTCTCGTATAATTTGGTTAACCTTTGATTTATAGGTCTCAAGATCGGAAATTGTTTGGTTAATGAAGCTATTATCTTCCAGGCTGCCTATTACGGCATTCATTTCTTTTTCGCTTTCATAGGTCATCTGGCGGAAAGGATTTTTGTAGTCTTTTTCCCTGGAACGTTTTATTTGCCCGGTGATCCACTCCATAGTGGCGATAGAATCCTGCATCCATTGCGCCAGGTTTGCAGTGGTCATACTTTTAAGGGGGACTTCCTTGATTTCCAGCAAGCAGGCAACGGCGTGCTGCAGTTTCTCTGCAGCATATTCATTGCCTATTTCCTCGTAAGCTGTATGCAGTTGTGGCCAGCCACTGATTTTATTCTTTTTGATTTTAGTTTTAAGGGTTGCCACTGTTTCTGCTTTCATGAGCTGTCCGCCTATGTTAAGCCAGTCGCTGCGTTTAGCTGTACTAACGGCTGCCTGTAAAGCCAGGAAGGATGGTTTGTTGGCGGCCAGGATATTTTTGATGCCGTATAATACAATCATTTCGCGGAACAGGGGATATGCACGATGTACTTTCAGCAGTTCCACTTCCCGGGAGCTGTTTTCCATCCCTTTGGTGAGGATGGTCAGCTTAGCCACTTCTTCTAAATTATTTGTTAATAATTCTTTTCCCTTTTTACGTATATCCTTTTCCGTTAGTTCCTTTTTTGGCGTGTTTTCCGGCAATGCATACCAGGCTTTCCCGGTGGTAGTTTCCATGATAGCCAATGCCTGGAACATTTCCTCCACGGAGTCGGGCGCCAGGTAATCGTATTCTATCTGTTGAATTTTTTCAGTGCGTTTATCACGATCCACATACTTCCACGAGTTTCTGGCGATGGCATACATATTATAAAGGAACCAGTAGCCAGGCATTACTTTCAGGCGGTTTTCATGCTCATCATTCACTACCAAACTGAATGGAATGGAGATGTGTAGTTCCGACATGTAATTGCCTTTGGAAATAAGGGTGAAGCAGGCAAAGCGGGAATTATGTTTGAGGCTTACACAAAGCCCCGGCCAGAATCCCCTGCCGGCAATGATTTCACCATCAGCACCGCGGGAGTTGTGATTAGAGCCAATGGTAGCACCGGCAGCCATATTACTTTGGCCCATGATCAGTGCGGCGCAAAGGAAAGAGTTGTTATGATGCTGCTCATGTGCGGGGAAGATCAGTGAATTCAACACTTCGCAGCAGGAAATAGTGGCGTTGTTGCCCAGGTAGGAGTTGATCAGCCGGGCGCCATACTTCAACTGTGAGTGGGAAGCCATCACAAAGCGAACGGCCTTTACGCCATAGAAAACGCGGCAGCCGTAGCCCACCACACCGTTCACCAGTTCACAGCCTTCCCCGATTTGCGACGACGCTTCGCTGCTACTGTTGATGGTCAGGTTTTTCAGCTTATTGGCGCCTTTGAGATAGGCATCGGTACCAATAGTAACGTCTTTGATCATTTTACAATTCTTGATCACAGTGCGGTCGCCTACCATACCATAGTAGCCTCGTCTTTTATCGAATTGTTTTTCCGTGAATAATTTAAACTGTTGCTGCAGTTGAACATCGTCGCGGTAGCGGGTCCACAGGTAAGCATCTCCGGGCAGCATACCATCAAATGGCATCACACTTCTGCCGCCATTTTCGTTACACAGTTCCATCCATATACGGCCGCTTTCATTTTCACCTTCTTTCAAAATACCATTCCCGAATTTGGCATAATCTGTTGTAGCCATTTCATTTACATTGGCTACAATCACTTCATTACCGAGTATATAGTGAGAAAGGTAGTTAACATTATGTACAACTACATTGTCGCCGAAATCGCAGGCACAGATAGTACTGTTGTACAAACCTACCGGCATGCGGAGGTTGTGGAATTCGAGATAGTAGGGTTCCAGTTTACCGATACGCACCATCCCAAAAAAGTGGCAGTGCTGTACCAGTTGTGGATTGAATTCATTGGAAACAAAAATAATATTCCAGTCGTCGGAAGTGTTGTCATTACGAACCAGCGCTTCTACTTCATATGCGGTTAATTTCCTGTACTGATCTTGTCTGCTCCATTGTTCATTGCGGAGATAATATTCGTCTTTGCCTTTCGGTAACGTGGTTTCAATGAAATGATACCCCAGTTCGGAGAGGGGTCTTTTTTGGATATTATTCATGAGGATGGTCTTTGGAGCTTTTAGCCATTAGCTTTTAGCTATTAGTAAATGCAGTGAAGGCCAACATATCATCCTCTTCGCTGCATTTACTAATAGCTAAAAGCTAATGGCTAAAAGCTGTTTTAACTATTCTACTGTAACAGATTTTGCCAGGTTCCTGGGTTTATCAACATCCAGCCCTTTTAACACGCCGATATGGTAGGCGAGCAGTTGTAAAGGAATGACAGATACGATAGGAGCTACCAGTTCATCTGCCGCAGGCACAAAAATAACGTCATCCGCCATAGGAGGAATGGTGTGGTCGCCTTCTGTTACTACTGCTATTACCTTGCCTTTACGGGCTTTAATTTCCTGTATGTTCGACACTACTTTTTCGTAGTAGCTGTCTTTAGTAGCTACGATTACAACGGGTAAATGTTCATCTACCAGTGCAATGGGGCCATGTTTCATTTCCGCTGCCGGATATCCTTCTGCGTGGATATAAGAAATCTCTTTCAGCTTCAATGCGCCTTCCAGGGCTACGGGGAAGTTATATCCACGGCCCAGGTAAAGGAAATCGCGTGCGTCTTTATATTTGGCGGCCACCTGTTTAATCTGGTCATCCAGTTTGAGGGCGGTCGCTACTTTTTCGGGAATTTGTTCCAGTTCGTCCAGCAGGTGCTGAAAACGTTGCGGGGTAATGGTGCCTTTGTCTGCTGCCAGTTTCAGCCCCACGAGACAAAGTACCGCCAACTGGGCGGTAAACGCTTTGGTGCTGGCCACGCCAATTTCAGGGCCGGCATGTGTGTAAGCACCGGCATGCGACAAACGTGCAATAGAAGAACCTACCACGTTACAAACGCCCAGGATGATAGCGCCTTTTTCTTTTGCGCTCTCAATAGCAACAAGGGTATCGGCCGTTTCACCGGATTGTGATACCGCAATGATAACGTCACCGGGACCTACCACCGGGTTGCGATAGCGGAACTCAGAAGCGTATTCTACTTCCACCGGTATGCGGCATAATTCTTCAATCATGTATTCAGCCACCAGTCCGGCATGCCAGGAAGTACCACAAGCCACCACAATAATACGTTTGGCATTGCTCAGTACTTCAGCATATTCCCGCATACCACCCATGGTCAGCGTGCCTTTTTTGGCGTCCAGGCGGCCACGTAAACTATCGAAGATGGTTTGTGGCTGCTCAAATATTTCTTTCAGCATGAAATGATCATACCCGCCTTTTTCAATCGCTGCCAGTTCGATGTCCAGCTTTTGAATGTATGGGGTTTGTCTTTCATTGGAAATATTTTTCAGGATCAGTTCATCTGCTTTGATGATGGCGATCTCGTAGTCGTTTACATACACTACTTCTTTGGTGTATTCCACAATGGGAGAAGCATCAGAGGCGAGGAAGTGTTCTCCTTTGCCCACGCCTATTACCAGCGGGCTGCCTTTACGCGCGGCAATGAGAGTATCCGGATTATCTTCATCTATCAGTACAATCACATACGCACCTACTACGCGCTTTAACGCGATACGCAGGGCCTCTTCCAGGGAACACTCATTCTGTTTTTTAATTTCTTCGATGAAGTGTAACAACACTTCTGTGTCGGTATCACTCTGGAAAACATGGCCCTCTTTTATGAGTTCCTGTTTTAGTTGTACGTAGTTTTCGATAATACCGTTGTGGATCATGGCCAGTTTGCCATCACCGGATAAGTGGGGGTGGGCATTACGATCGCAGGGTTCTCCATGGGTAGCCCAGCGGGTATGACCAATGGCGATATGACTACGCATATCCTTGCCTGCCACAAATTCTTCCAGGGCAGCCACTTTATCTTTTCTTTTGTATACCTGCAGCCCATTATTAATAAGGGCTACGCCCGCGCTGTCATAGCCGCGGTATTCCAGTCTTTTGAGGCCTTTCAATACGACCGGGTAGGCTTCTCTCTGCCCGATGTAAGCTACTATTCCACACATAAGGTTTTTGGATTTGTACTAAGGTTTATCATTGCAATATCGCATTAATTGTTAAAATCACATCAGGAAATGTGAATATTGTTTAAGTTAAGATATGGTCAGCATAGCATTCTACATACATTCAATGTAAAATGAAAAAGGGAACACAGGAAACGATTCCGGTAAAGATTAAGATAACTTAATATTCACCGGCATCATTCACTGTGTTCCCTTTTCTATTTCTTTTATCGCGCGTCTACTAAATAAAAAAAATTAAAAATGCTCCATTATTTCAAGAGCGTACTCTCGAATAACAAAAGTATTCTTTTATATTCATCTGTCCAGCTGCCAGGCGTAATAAATCCGTGATCTTCTACCGGATACACTGCCAGCTCCCAGTTGTTTTTCCCCAGTTCAATCAAACGTTGTGATAAACGTACAATGTCCTGGAAGTGTACATTGGTATCTACCATACCGTGGCACATCAGCAATTTGCCTTTGAGTCCATCTGCAAAGTAGATGGGCGATGAACGACGATAGGCGATGCTGTCTGTAAATGGTTCATTCAGTATATTGCTGGTATAACCATGGTTATAATGTGCCCAGTCGGTTACGGAGCGCAAAGCTGCTCCTGCAGCAAATACGCCGGGTTTGGTAAACATGGCCATCAGGGTCATGAAGCCACCATAACTACCACCGTAGATACCGATGCGTTGCGCGTCCACGTGCAATTTCTCTGCCAGATATTTTGCACCATCTACTTCATCATCCAGGTCTTTGCCTCCCATATAGCGATAAATACCGGTCCGCCAGTTACGGCCATAGCCTGCACTGCCGCGGTAATCCATGTCTAATACCGTATATCCTTTATCCGTGAGTAGATTGTGAAACATATATTCACGGAAATAGCTGCTCCACCATTTGTGGGCATTTTGCAGGTAGCCTGCGCCGTGCACAAAGATTACGGCAGCACCGTTACGCTTCGCGGGATCAGGCGTATACAGGCGTGCATACACTGGTTGCTGGTCGCGGGCCATGAAGGTAATCACCTGCGGATCGCGCCAGTTGTAAGTTTTGAACTCGTCCGATTGTGCCAGTTGCGTTACCTGAACGGCTTTCGAACCAGGGGTATTCGGCTGCAGGTACAGCTCCCAGGGCTTGTTGGAGTAAGAGTAACGGAAAGCAATCCACTTTCCATCAGGTGATATACTTACCTCATTGGCGCCCGGAAGGGTAGTAATCCTCTCTGCCTTGCCACCGTTAATGCCTATACGATAAAATTGTTTTTCTCCGGGATGTACTTCATTGGTACTGATATAAAAATATTTTTTATCAGGAGATAACTGCGCCTCCTGTACTTCATAATTACCGCTGGTGAGCTGGGTAACGGCGCCGGTGCTTACATTGCTGGTATACAGATGCGAATAGCCGCTGGCTTCCGACTGGAACCAGCAGGTATTTTCATCTATCCAGCCAATATTGCCGCCGCCTTCCGTCCAGCCGATGCCGGGGCCCGCTACCCAGGCCTCGTCACGTTGACGGTTCACTGTTTTTAAAGTACCCGTAGCAGCATCCAGTAGTACTATCCAGCGATCTTTATTATCGAGTGCGCGGATATCGAGGATGGCATGGGTGCCCCGGTCCGACCAGTAGGGACCATTTATTACTACGCTTCTGACTTGTGGACTGTCTTTCCGCGTATAGTCTTTCACGTAATCCGGCTGGTCTTTGATCCCCGGCAACGTGGCTGTATTAATGGACAACACCGTATCTGCCTGCCGGTCGTAGATGTAGCTTTCATAGCTACCCTGCGGTGTGCCTACCTTTTCGCGGGCAGGGATATCGGTAGTATAGCCGGAAGCGGTCACAAATGCGGGCACCGTAGTACCGGGCGCATCTGCGGGGGCGGTGAAAAGGTGATAGGTAATGAAACGGCCATCCGGGCTGATTTGCAGGTTGCTTAGTTGTTTCCCCTGCAGGTACAGGGGGCGTAACGTTTTATGTTCGTGAGCCGTGTTAAACGCTGTTGCCGCATCTTTTTTAGCTTTTTTATCCCGGATCACTTCCATCAGTTCCAGTTGCTGTGCTTTCAGGAATTGTTGTTCCGCGTTACCGGTTTGTTTTTCGTCTTTTTCTGCCGGTTTATGGCCGTTATTAAAGCTGGTTAGTTGACTAATCAGCCCGGACGCCCGATCCCAGGCATACAGGTCCCGGTTCTGCTGAAACACTACCTGTTTGCCGCCGAAGCTGAATACAGGGTTGAGGGAAGTGGCCGTTGTTTGCGTGATGCGGGTGATCTTGCCGGTTTTTATCTCCAGTAAATAAATATCCCCTTCATAGCTATAAGTCAGTAAGGTTTTATCCGTGTTATACGTACCGGTTGCCTGGGCATTGATCAGGGCCCGGTCGGCAGCTGCTGTTTTGCGGGGTGTATTGTTTTTAATGCCCGTATAGTACAGCGAGTCCGCCAGGTTTTTATCGGGATTCCAACTGAAATAAACGGTTTGGTTATCTGCGCCCCAGAAAACATTATCTGGAGAAGTTCCTATCCATTTTGGATCGCGCATGATCTTTTCTACAGTGAGCGGGCTTGCCTGTTGGGCATAGATGCGGTTGGCTGATAAAAAAATAATGGCGGGTAATACCCATTTTCTCATAGCGGTTCATTAATTTGTTGGGGAATAAATGTAACGGTTTAATCATAAATTGCCGTAACTTTTGGATGGGCGTATAGCCATCCGCTGCTCTAAATCCGCTTTATGCGCATACTGCCAATCTTACTTTCCCTCTTGCTCTTTGTGGCCTGTAAGCCCAAAAGGTCTGCCCGGCAGCCAATACCCGTATCGGAAGATACCACCTTTCTAACCGGTACCTTTTATATTATCAGGCACGCCGAAAGGCATCCCGGCTTTGATTCCACTTTAACACCAGCAGGACAGGAAAGAGCGGGTGCCTTATACCGCCTGCTGAAAGACTCAGGGCTGAATAAAATCTATACTACTCCTTTTAAACGCACCATCGCTACTGCTGATAGTCTCCGGATATACCAGCACCTCGATACCTGTATCTATGCAGCAGATACCAGCGGTGAATCCTTCATCTACCAGGTAACCCGTCATGAGGACTGGGGCAAACGCATCCTGGTGGTAGGACATTCCAATACGATTATTCCGTTGTTACATAGCTTGCGCGCCACAGCGCCACGCGTGGATTCTATCGGAGAACAGGAATATGACAGGATGTTTATAGTGCGGAAGAATAAAGACGGTACTACGCTGAAGGAAATATGTTATTAGAGCAGAAAGCAGAAAGCAAAAAGCTATTGAGGCGAATGATTAAAGCGGATAATAAAAATCGCTTATATCATTCGCCTCAATAGCTTTTTGCTTTCTGCTTTTTGCTTTCTGCTCTACAACAAAATGCCTTTCATTAGCGTATACGCCACGGTAAAGTAAATCAACAACCCTGTTACATCCACCAGGGTGGCTACAAAAGGAGCGGAAGACGTAGCCGGATCCGCGCCGCATTTCTTTAATACCAGCGGTAACATAGAACCGGAGAGGGTTCCCCAAAGCACTACTCCTACGAGCGAAATCCCTACGGTGGCACCTATCAGCACGGTATGATCTCCATAAGTATGGAAGAATGTATTCCATAGCAGGATGCGGATAAATCCAATCATGCCCAGGCAGCCACCTAATATCAACCCGGAAATGATTTCCCTGCGCATTACCCGCCACCAGTCGCCTACGGTGATTTCACCGAGCGCCATGGCCTGTATAATTAGTGTAGAAGCCTGGGAGCCGCTGTTACCACCACTGGAAATGATGAGTGGTACAAACAGGGCCAGTACAACTGCCTTGGCAATTTCGTCTTCAAAAAAGCCCATAGCCGTAGCCGTCAGCATTTCGCCGATAAACAATACCACCAGCCAGCCTACACGTTTCTTGATCAGTTTGAAGATGGGCATGTCGAGGTAAGGCTCATCCAGGGCCTCGGTACCACCTATCTTCTGAATATCCTCGGTATGTTCTTCGTTTGCGATCCACAACATATCGTCGATGGTCACAATACCCAGCAGAACGCCCTGATCATCCACTACCGGTAAGGCTACCCTGTTTTCCATCCGGAAAACCTGTATGGCTTCTTCCTGGTCATCGTTGGCATGAAGTGATACAAAGCGGTCATCCATCAGGGTATGCACCACCGTATCCGGCGATACCAGCAGGAACTCCCGTATCCGGAAGTCATCCAGCAGGTGGCCTTTTTCGTCGATTACATATATAACATCAATCGTTTCACTGTCTTTACCATGCTCCCGGATATAATTCAGTACCTGCTTCACCGTCCATTCTTCCCTGACAGCAATGTAGTCGGGCGTCATGATACGGCCTACACTGTTTTCCTTGTAACCCAGCAGGGAAAGGGTTATCCGCCGCTCTTCCGGATCGAGTAACTTAATGAGTTCTTTTACGGCTTCGCTGGGAAGCTCTTCCAGGAAGGCGGTACGGTCATCCGCCGGCAACTCGTTCATGAGTTCCGCAATCTTACCCGCCGATAAAGTGCGGATCACATCTTCCTGTAATGGAAAGTCCAGGATACGGAAAGCCGCCGCCGCTCTGCTGATCGACAGGTTATTGATGATGACATCGGCCTGATCGGGATCCTCGTGAATCAATTCGGCTATATCCGTTATCAGCTGGTCATCCAGGTATACTGACAGTTCACGGTAACTTTTCTCATCTGTCAGTGTCTGGAATTTTTCCAGTAAAGCTTCATTTTCCATGTACAATTGCCTCTATCTGCGAAAATAAGTTAAAATAGCACGCTGCCGGGACAGTCATTATAATAATTCTGATACATGCAGGCGGATATTGCTGCATATGGTATCAATGGGCAGATCATTGGCATCTTTACCAAAGGGATCCTCAATTTCTTCTGCAATCAGCTCCAGGCTCGCCAGTACAAAGAAGATAAACACTACCATCGGAATGATCAGGTATCCCAGACTGAATACATACGCGAAAGGCATGGTCATGATGTAGAAGAATATAAATTTTTTTATAAAAACACTGTAGGAGAAGGGGATAGGCGTGTTCTTGATCCGTTCACAGGCGCCGCATACATCGGCGAACGTTTGCAGCTCTGTATTCAGCACAATCAGCTGATCGCCGGATAATTGCCCGTTGCGGTACAATTCCATGGTTTTGCTGACAATCAACTGTGTCAGCTGATTAGGCACGTGCTTACTGATGTCCATATGCAGCGATTCCTGTCCGGGCAACACTTCTATCTCATTCGACAGGTAAGTTTTACGCAGGTGATTTTTCAGGCCATAGGCGAAATTGGGAATCATCACTTTGAAAAAGTGGCGGTCGGCCTGGTTCTCCGCTGGTAACATGGCCTGTATTTTTATAGCCAGGTTGCGGCTGCTGTTCACAAGCGCTCCCCATTGCCGGCGCCCTTCCCACCAGCGGTCGTACGCGGTATTGGTCCGGAATACCAGTAACAGGGAAATCACAAAGCTCAGCAACCCATGCATCAATGAAATCTTGGATACCTCACTGTTGGCCGACAACTTCCATACCTCCAGCTCCAGCCATGCAATCAACCCTGAATAGATGGAAAGCGCGATGAACATAGGAAACAGCTTTCTTACTGTGTCCGCTTTATGAATGCGAAAAATAAAGGTAAACCACTCTTTTGGGTTGTAATTGATCATATGTATTGCTTGATATTCCGCAAAAAAAATAATTTCCGGGCCGCAAACCTAAATTTTTTAAACATGATTTTGATAACTTCTTCCTTTAACTTTACTTTACGTCTTCTTTTATTTGAAATTGAGCTATGATTAAGCCATACTTGTACGTTGATAAGTCTAAGGGAAGAGGCAGAGGAGTGTATACCAAAGAAAATATTCCAGCCGGCACGAGAATCGAAACTTCCCCTGTACTTGTCCTCTCTTATGATGATACAGAAATCGCAGATAAAACCAGACTCCATAATTACCTTTTTCTCTGGGGCGCAAAAGAAACACGTTCCTGTGTGGCTTTAGGTTTCTGTTCTATCTATAACCACGATTATCAGCCCAACTGCGAGTATGAAATGGACTTTAAGGAAGAAACCATGAGCATCATTACCCGCCGCGATATTAAAAAAGGTGAAGAATTATCCATTAACTATAATGGTGATGTGACCGATACCTCCCCCCTGTGGTTTGATATCAAAAAGAAAAAAGCTGTAAAAAAGTAAACGGTGCGAATGACGAAAGGCAGGTGCCAATAGCGTAAATTAACGGCCAGCCTGCGTATTTCGTCTTTCTATTACTAAAATATATAAGTGCTTATATATTTTCCTGGATGTGATCAGATTTTCATTTTTCTTTCGTAATATTGTATAAGTACTTATATAAATTTAAACAGGAATTATAAATATCGTCTTTGGAGAAGTATTCGCTTATATCTACTCACAACTCCGTAATTCGTAATTCGTAATTCGTAATTCTTTCCCATGTCGTTCTATCCATCATTAGGCTATCTTGTTTTTGGCAGCCGCCTGCGCCGCCTGAGTGAATACTTCCTTATGGAAGTCAACAAAGTATATGAACAGGCAGGGATTCCCTTTGATGCCAGCTGGTTCCCGGTATTTTACCTGTTGTCCAAACAACAGCCGGTTTCTATGATCGATATCTCTGATCAGTTGGAAATTTCCCATTCCGCCGTTAGCCAGATGGTGACCAACCTTAAAAAGAAAGGACTGCTGAAAACCACGCCCTGCAAGGAAGATGGCCGTCGCCAACTGGTAGCCTTCTCTAAAAAAGGAGAAGAACTGCTGCAACAAATCCAACCTGTTTGGGAAGCCATCACCCAGGCGATGGAAGCACTGGCTACCGAGAATAAACAAAGCCAGCAAATATTGACCGCTATTGCACAAATAGAACAGGCCGTACAACAAACACCACTATCTGAAAGAATCAAACAACAGCTATAATCATACACCAAAAAAATAACTGACCATGAGTGATATTTTTAAGTACGGTATAGACCAGCTCACTGTTGCCACCGCCATTGATATCGCGGCCGGCAAAGTGAAAGGGATCCTGGTACCGGAAGTGATTGCCCGTGTACAAACCAGCTTCGGGTATGTACAAACCATCGTATCACAGCATACAACGGTATACGGTATCAACACCGGATTTGGTCCCTTGTGTGATACCAAAATTTCAGAAGAAGATACCCGCGCCCTGCAGTATAATATCCTGCAAAGCCATAGTGTAGGAGTGGGAAATCCTATCCCGGAAGAAATTGCCCGCATTATGCTTATTACCAAAGTACATGCGCTGGCACAGGGTTTTTCAGGTGCTGCATTGTCTACCCTGGAACGTATCATCTGGCATATCGATCATCAGGTAACACCATTGGTGCCTGAAAAAGGCTCTGTTGGCGCCTCCGGCGACCTCGCGCCATTATCGCATCTCTTCCTGCCATTGATTGGTCTCGGACAGGTATACTATAAAGGACAGCAAACCAGCACCGCTGCCATGATGCAACAGGAAGGTATTGCCCCGGTAGTACTGGGACCAAAAGAAGGCCTGGCGCTGATTAACGGCACACAGTTTATCCTATCGTTTGCAGTGAAAGCGGTTCAACGTCTGCACAACGCCCTGGAAGCGGCAGATATCATCGGCGCTTTATCCCTCGAAGGACTCATGGGTACTGCTAAACCTTTTGATCCCCGCTTACATGCTATTCGCCCGTTTCCCGGTAACCAGCTGGTGGCACACCGCCTGAAAACAATGCTGGACCATTCTGAAATTATGTCGTCGCATGTGGACTGCGGCCGCGTTCAGGACCCTTACTCCCTGCGCTGTATGCCACAGGTACATGGCGCTTCCCGTACCGCCTGGCAGCACCTGATGGAACTCACTACCATAGAACTGAATGCAGTAACCGATAACCCGATTATTTTCAGTGCAGAAGATACCATCAGTGGTGGTAACTTCCATGGTCAGCCAATGGCCTTGCCGCTGGACTACGCCACTGTAGCGGCTGCGGAGCTGGGTAATATTTCCGACAGACGTTGTTATATGATGATTGAAGGAAGATATGGCCTGCCGAAATTGCTGATACAGGACGCTGGTTTAAACTCAGGATTCATGATCCCGCAGTATACCACCGCGGCCCTCGTTACCGAAAATAAAACCCTGTGTTTCCCTGCCAGCGCAGATAGCGTGCCTACTTCCCTGGGTCAGGAAGACCACGTATCCATGGGTTCTATCAGCGGTCGCAAACTGAACCAGGTAATCGGTAACCTCGAATATATACTGGCGATAGAACTACTGTATGCCGCACAGGCAGTAGATTTCCGCCGTCCGCTGAAGTCAGGCCCGGTGCTCGAAGCGGTGCATCAATACACCCGCAGAAAAGTAGCGTTCGCCGACAAAGACCGCATCTTCTCGGAAGACATTGCCGCTTTACACACCATCATCGCAGATCAGTCACTGGTGCGCGTAGCCAACGAAGCTGCGGCCCAACATCAACTTAACTTAAACGGAATTTATAATGACCAGTTCGGACTTTATTAAAACATACGCAGCGCACCCACATTATAAAGCTCCCCGTGGTCCGCAGTTGCACGCTAAATCATGGCAAACCGAAGCGCCGTTGCGCATGTTGCTCAATAACCTCGATGCAGAAGTAGCTGAAAACCCCGATGAACTGGTGGTGTACGGCGGTATCGGTCAGGCAGCACGTAACCGCGAATCACTGCAAAAAATTATTGAAATATTACTGGAGCTGGATGATCATCACTCTTTACTGGTGCAATCCGGTAAACCGGTAGGTATTGTTCGTACGCATCCGCAGGCTCCGCGTGTTATGCTGGCCAACAGTAACCTGGTGCCTAAATGGGCCACCTGGGAACACTTCAACGAGCTGCGTGCAAAAGGTTTGATGATGTACGGCCAGATGACCGCCGGTAGCTGGATCTATATCGGTACACAAGGTATCCTGCAGGGAACCTATGAAACCTTTATGGAGTGCGGCCGCCAGCATTTCAATGGCAACCTCGCCGGCAAGTTACTGGTTACCGCAGGTATTGGCGGTATGGGTGGCGCACAGCCACTGGCCGCTACCATGGCCGGTGCGGTGTTTATTGGCGCCGACATTGATCCTACCCGTATTCAGAAAAGACTGGATACCCGCTACATTGATCGCATGACTTATTCCTACGAGGAAGCCATCCAGTGGGCGAAAGAAGCGCAGGCCAAAGGTCAGGCGCTGTCTATTGGTTTGGTAAGTGATGCCGGTGATATGCTGGAAAGGATGTTGAAAGATAACATCATCCCGGATATCCTGACCGATCAAACTTCTGCCCATGATCCGCTGAACGGCTATGTGCCTAACGGTATCACACTGGCGGAAGCACTGGCGCTGCGTAAAAGCGATGCGGTGAAGTATCGGGAGCTGTCGCTGAAAAGCATGGCCCGCCACGTAGGCCTGATGTTGCAGTTGCAGCAAAAAGGTGCGGTCACTTTTGACTATGGTAACAACCTGCGTGAGTTTGCCCGTGAAGGTGGTGAACCCAATGCCTTCAACTTCCCCGGATTCACCCCGGCGTATATCCGTCCGCTGTTCTGCGAAGGAAAAGGACCGTTCCGCTGGGTAGCACTTTCTGGCGATCCGGAAGATATTTATACCACAGACCAGGCGCTGATAGAGGCGTTCCCGGAAAATACCCACCTGATCAACTGGCTGAAAGAAGCCCGGGAGAAAGTGGCGTTCCAGGGATTACCTGCCCGCATTTGCTGGCTGGGACTGGGCGAAAGAGAAAAAGCAGGCCGCATTTTTAATGAGCTGGTGAGAACCGGTAAAGTGAAAGCACCGATTGTGATTGGTCGTGATCACCTCGACTGTGGCTCTGTAGCGTCTCCTAACCGGGAAACAGAATCCATGAAAGATGGTTCCGATGCGGTGAGCGACTGGACGCTACTCAACCTGATGGCCAATACCGGTGGCGGTGCTACCTGGGTATCCTTCCATCATGGTGGTGGTGTGGGTATGGGTTACTCTCAACATGCCGGCATGGTAGTACTGGCCGATGGTACCGACCGTGCAGCAGATTGCCTGAGCCGTGTGTTGTTTAACGATCCAGCCCTTGGTATTTTCCGTCATGCCGATGCCGGTTATGAAAAGGCACAGGAATGGGGAAAGAAATTTAACATCAATATTTACTAAGCTTTTAGCAGCTAGCTTTTAGCTTTTAGCAAATGCAGCGAAGATTAATATAACAGGGTCTCCGCTGTATCTGCTAAAAGCTAAAAGCTAGCTGCTAAAAGCTAAAAAGCAACAGCTAATGAAAACCTTACTCGGTCCATTTGCACAGATGCTTCCTATGACGGGATTATCGCTGAAAGGCACGTTGCAGGATGAACAGTTAGCGGTAATAGAAAAAGGCGGGGTAGTATTGGAAGATGGGGAAATCATTGCCGTAGCGGATTATAAGTCATTGCTCAAAAAGTATCCGGACAGCGAAATTGCTTTCATCGATACGCCAATGGTGCTGTTGCCCGGCTTTATTGACTGTCATACACATATCTGTTACGATGGTACCCGCAACCGTGATTACGCCATGCGTATAGCCGGTAAGAGTTACCTGGAAATTGCACGTGCGGGTGGCGGCATATGGGATTCTGTCACTAAAACACGTATAGCCGATATCGTTACACTCACGGAGAATACGGTGGCGCGTGCTAACCGTCACCTGAAAGAAGGGGTAACTACCATAGAGGTGAAGAGTGGCTATGGGCTTAACCTGGAGGGGGAGCTGAAAATGCTGCGCGCCATACAACAGGCGGGCCTGCACACCAAAGCTACGCTGATCAGCACCTGCCTGGCCGCACACATGAAGCCACGTGACTACACTGGTTCGGAAACGGAATACCTGCAATGGGTGTCTGACGAACTGCTGCCGTTATTGCAACAGGAGCAGTTAACAAACCGCGTGGATATTTTCATCGAGGAAACCGCTTTCTCAGTGGATGCAGCCACGGTATTTCTGAAGCAGGCGATGCAGCAGGGCTTTGCGGCCACGGTGCATGCCGACCAGTTCAGCGCCGGCGGAGCAGCAGTAGCCGTAAATACCGGCGCCTTATCTGCCGACCACCTGGAGGCCAGCAATGAAAAAGAAATTGCTTTACTCGCAAATTCAAATACAGTTGCTGTAGTTTTGCCGGGTGCTTCATTAGGGTTGGGGATGCAATATGCACCCGCCAGGAAGTTGCTGAATGCGGGCGCCAGTGTGGCCATTGCCAGCGACTGGAACCCAGGGTCCGCGCCTATGGGCGATTTGCTGATCCAGGCAGCCGTAATGAGTGCCGCAGAAAAATTATCCACAGCAGAAGTGCTGGCAGCGCTTACCGTAAGAGCTGCCCCTGCATTACAACTGAAAGATGCAGGTATGATGCTGGCCGGATACGCCGCGGACCTGCAGGCTTATCCAACCAGCGACTACCGTGATATCCTCTATTACCAGGGGAAGATGAAACCTGCTATGGTGTGGAAAAAAGGAGAATTAGTATCGTAATGTATGATAACAAAGGATAGCTATCAGCCAACGGCCGCCAATGTATGGACCGGACGTATAGATGGAACAACGCCCGACCTGTTGCGTTGGCACCAGGTCATCAGCGTAGTGGACCTGTTGCAGGGCGCATTGCCTGTACTGCCACCACAAGGCAAAGGAATTATATTGCTGGGCTTTGCCTGTGATGAGGGGGTGCGCCGTAACAAAGGCAGAACCGGTGCAGTTGCAGGTCCCGCAGCATTGAGGAAAGCCATCGCCAACTTCCCCGTTCATTTCAGTGAACAAACCGTAATACTGGATGCCGGAGATATTCTTTGTGTAGATGGTGAGCTGGAAAACGCCCAACAGGTGCTGAGTGAAGCAGTACATGCTATCCTCACTGCCGGATATCTGCCACTGCTGCTGGGTGGTGGTCATGAAATTACGTATGGTCATGCCAGTGGGTTGCGCCGTTTTGCGGGCAGGCAGAAGGTTGGCTTTATCAACTTTGACGCACATTTCGATATCCGTGTACCAGAGGAAGCTGGTGCCAGCTCTGGTACCGGGTTCTGGCAACTATCGCAGGACTGTAAGCAGTCCGGCACCCCATTTAATTATCTCGCACTGGGTATCCAGAAAAACGGGAATACCCGGCAGTTGTTTAACATAGCGGGAGAAGCAGATGCCACTTACGTGAGCGCAGATGCTTTCCATCTGCAGGATAAAGACACTTTATTTGCTGCTATCCAGCATTTCCTGGGACAGGTGGATAAAGTATACCTGACCACCTGTTTAGATGTATTTGCGGCACCTTTTGCACCTGGCGTAAGTGCTACGGCCTATAATGGTATTATGCCCGGAGGCTTATTCCTCCAGTGCTACCGCCGGATATTGCAAAGTGGAAAAGTAGCAGCTACAGATATTGCAGAATTGAATCCTTCATTGGATATAGATAATCGTACCGCTAAACTGGCGGCCTCCCTGATCTTTGAAATTGTGATGGCTTATTCGGGGGAAGAACCGTTTTAGTCTCGCAAAGAAGCAAAGGAGCGGAGATAATTTTCTTTTGCTTCTTTGCTTCTTTGCGAGACTAAAAGCTAATGACTAAAAGCTCCTTCAACTGCTTCGAACACAGTGCCAGTTGCTCTTTCATATCTACCTGTAGTAATTGTACCAGTTGTGATGCATTCACCGGCAATACAATTTTCTCCTTCTTCAGTTGTGCTATCGTAGCTTTTGTAAATAATAATAATTCACTGGTATCATGCCATTGTCCTAATAGTTCGCCGGCCTTTTTGGTGTGTGGAATCAGCACTTCGGTTTGATGGGAGGGAAGCACCTGTTCCATGATAGTGAGTTGGTAGTATAATGATTTGGTATCTTTCCTTACGCTGTGCCATACGTCGTGATGCGCCCTGCTGGCTGGCGGAGTAATGCGCTGGTGTTGTTGTTGCAGGTATTTTTCCAATGCAATGGTAGCTGCAACTGCATCTATATCAGCAATAGCTTCTTTAAATTTTTCCGGCAGGGTCCCTAACTGCTTCAGGGAGCTATGCTTCACAGTGGCTTGTAGCAGTGTATTAGCCGTAGTTTGTTTATTGCGTAATAATAAATGAGCAAAAGCGAAACGCCATTTGACTTTTAGTTCATAGCTGCGCAGGTGTTTTTCCTGCAGGTGCGTATCCCGGGCAGCCCCACCCACGGCCTGTATCAACCGTACCGCGCGCAGATGCTTACCAGCACCGAAGCTGTAACCCGGTAGTTGCTTTGCCAGGGCAAAAAAGGCACGAAGTTTTTTCACGCCTACCCGTAACACATGCACGGCATCGGCATCGCCGGGAACCTGCTGTAGCGTAGTATAGGCGGCAATAACATTGTCGCATTCCCTGCGGAGATAGTGATATAAAGCAGCGTGTAGCATCTCTCTAAAGATAAAATAAAATTTCCGGCCCTGACCGGAAACTGAATAATTTCAATATTTTTGCGTCAAATTGTTATGTTATGCAACTAATCCCAAAAGTAGCAGTTACCGTACTGCTGGCAATGCTTTGTATTCCCGCCATCGCGCAAAAAATTAAACTGGTAGACGGCGACCTCGCTACCCTGAAAGATCAAAAAGAAATCAATGTGGAATTCACGTATGATCATCTGTCTGTAGGCAAAGACAGCGAAGAAGATTATATAAAGAAGAAAACAACGGAGTACAACAACAAGGAAGCCGGAAAAGGCGACACCTGGGCCAAAGCCTGGAAAGACGATCGTGCCAACAGGTTTGAACCTAAATTTGAAGAATTGTTCAATGAGAATGGAGATCTCAAAGCTGGTAAATTCCCTAATGCAAAGTACACCCTGGTTTTTCACACCACTTTTATTGAACCTGGATTTAATGTAGGAGTAGCCCGTAAAAACTCTTATATCGATGCAGAAATCAGTATTGTAGAAACAGCTAACCCGGGTAAAGTGGTGGCTAAAATATCGCTCGATAATGCGCCAGGTCGTATGATGGGCTTCGATTTTGACACCGGCATGCGGATCATGGAATCTTATGCAGTAGCAGGAAAAAAACTCGCTAAGTTTATAGAGAAATAAAATGGATTAACATCGTATCGCCGGGGCTACAAGATAAGCTCCGGCGATTTTGTATATAAAATACAACTTTCTTTGTAGCGAGATATATTACATAAGTTATAAGTTTGCACAAAACTTATACCTATATGAAATTAATCCCCAGGACCTTGTCTCTGGTAACCCTCCTTGCGATCGGCGTTTCAGCAAGCGCACAAAAGATCAAACTAGTAGAAGGTAGCCTCGGTGTACTGAAAGGTCAAACCCAAATGAATGTAATCTATAACTACGACAGCTTAGGCGTTGGAAAATTTGCCAATGAAGCAGATTACATTGAAAAAAAAGTAACAGAGTACAATAAGAAAGAACCCGGTCGTGGAGATAGCTGGGTGAAAGCCTGGAAGTCTGACAGAGCCCGGAGATTTGAACCTAAATTCAATGACCTGTTTAATGAATATGGTGATCTGAAATTGGGTAAAAGCAAAAAAGCGAAGTATACGCTGATTTTGAAAACTACCTTTGTTGAGCCGGGCTGGAATATTGGAATATCCCGTAAGAAAGCGTCTGTTAATACAGAAGCTTTGATCGTTCCCAATGAAGATCTTACAAAAGTATTAGCGAGAGTAACCATTACCAAAGCACCAGGCGGTACTTTCGGTGGATACGATTTTGATACCGGTACCCGTATAGCAGAATCTTATGCTATCACCGGTAAAAAACTTGCGAAGTTCATTAAGAAGAAAGCTAAGAAAGGCTAATATGGAGAAGGGCTGACAAATGATTGTCAGCCCTTTTTCTTTATCAGAATACAATTGTTTTGTTACCATGTAAAATCACGCGGTGGCTCACATGTGCTTTTACTGCCCTGGTCAGCACCTGCCGCTCAATATCACGGCCCAGCATCACCAGGTCTTCTACGGTATGCTTATGGCTTACCCTTGCTACATCCTGCTCAATAATAGGCCCTTCGTCCAGTTCATTGGTCACATAGTGGGCAGTGGCACCAATCAGCTTAACGCCTCTCGTATAGGCGTTAAGGTAAGGTCTGGCGCCAGCAAACGCGGGCAAAAAGGAGTGATGAATATTAATGATGCGTTGTGGATAAATACTGACAAACTCCGGAGATAATATTTGCATGTATCTTGCCAACACCGTGAAATCAATATGATGCTCTTCCAGCAGCCGGATTGCCGTACGTTCCTGTAGCACTTTGGTAGTGCTGGTAACCGGGAGGTAATGAAACGGAATATCCATAGCGGTGCACTCTTTTTCCAACAACGAATGATTGGAAATAACGAGCGGAATATCAACAGGTAATTCCCCGCTTTTCCATCTCCATAAAAGCTCCAGCAGGCAATGATCATAGGCAGATACCATGATAGCCATCCGCATCCGCTGGTCGCTGTAATTAATTTTCCAGTCCATTTGTAACGGGGTGGCTACCTGCTGCTGAAAAGCGGTTTCCAGCTCGGACTTGTCCAACTGATCGAGCTGGAATTCCATGCGCATAAAAAATAAACCTTCCCGGGGATCGGTACTGTGTTGACTTGCATCAAGTATATTTGCACCCAATTGGTATAGGAACTGGGATACGCCCGCTACTATGCCGGGACGATCAGGACAGCAAATAAGTAAACACGCAGTAGTGTTAGGAGCGTTTTCTTTTGACATATAACTACCAAATTAATATTTCTCCCTTGAAAAAAATAGGACTCATGTCGGATACGCATAGTTATTTGCATCCGCAGGTATTTAAATACTTTGAAGACGTGGATGAAATCTGGCATGCCGGCGATATTGGAAATGTGGAACTGGCAGATAAACTCGAAGCGTTTAAACCATTCAGGGCCGTGTTCGGTAATATCGACGGTGCGGATATCCGTATCCGTTACCCGGAAACCCTGCGCTTTAACCTGGAGGGAGTAGAGGTGATGATGACACATATTGGTGGTTATCCGGGGAAATATGCCCCCGGTGTAAAGGAACAGCTACAACGACATCCTGCCAAACTCTTTATCAGCGGGCATTCCCATATTCTGAAAGTAATGCCTGATGCGGCACTGCATTTGTTGCACATGAATCCCGGGGCATGTGGGCAACAAGGATGGCATAAAGTGAAAACTCTCCTGCGCTTTCAACTGGACGCAGGCAATATTCAACAGTTGGAAGTCGTTGAACTACCTGGCTGATCTAAATTAACCTACAACAGTTATGAATCTACGAATTATAGTATGGGGCATCATATTGCTAACCGGAACTACGCAACTACAGGCGCAGGGAAGGTTTTGGAAATGGTTGAAAACCGAAAATGACACGGCATATATAGAAGACCATACGGAAGATATCACCGCCAGGCTCTATGGGTCGCGTAAATATACCAAGTTTGATATCATTGACCGTAAGCAGAAGAAAGATATTTTATACCGCCCCAATACGCCGTTTAACATCGGTTTTGGCGCTAACTATCGCTTCGTGGGATTGAACCTGGGCTTTAATCTGCCATTCATTAACCGGCAGAATGACAAATACGGCAATACAAAATACATCGATCTCCAGTCACATATTTATCTGCGTAAAATTGTGGTAGACTTTTATGGCCAATATTATAAAGGCTACTATGTTGCCAATCCTGAAAAGGTATTTGGTAAGGAATATGCTGCGCTCCATCCTTACCCGCAGCGGCCGGATATCCGGAACATTGATTTCGGACTCAATGTGCAGTATATTTTCAACGATAAACGTTTTTCCTACCGGGCACCTAACCTGCAGAATGAATACCAAAAGAAAAGCGCCGGCTCTTTCCTCTTAGGCGGCGAAATGTTTTTAGGAAGAATAAAAGGAGATTCTTCTCTCATACCTTCCAATATGGCGGATACCTTTTTCCTGCGGGATGAACACTATTACAAAACGGGCATCTCTTCGCTGGCGGCCAATGCGGGGTATGCATATACTTTTGTTGTTAAACAGCATTTCTTTTTATCGCTGTCGCTTACTTCCGGGTTGGGTGGAAATGTTACCAGTCTTTTCATGGAAAACGGCACTATCAGCCGCAAAGTAGGTGTTCAGTTCAGTAATACCGTGCGGGCCTCCCTGGGCTACAATTCCAGCCGTTACTTTGCAGGGATACACTATGTAGCCATGACCACCCGCAGTGGTATGCCGATACCAAATACCTATCAGACATTTGGTACCGGTAACTTCAGGGTGAGCCTGGTGCGCAGGTTTACGCTTGAAAAGCCGTTATGGAAAACACGTTCTATTTAGCTTTGTTCTTTCGAAATCCACTTGATATCCAATGAAGGTTGATATTGCTCCATTTGCTGCAATAATTGTTCGATATTGTTGCTATGAAGCAATCTATCCTGGTTGGCAGCAGACAGGAAGCCGTTGTTGGTCATGGTGGTGGCTAATGCGATGAGGTGATCATAAAAACCGTTCACATTGAGCAGGCCAATAGGTTTTTGATGCAGTCCGAGTTGGCCCCAGGTAAGCATTTCAAACAATTCCTCCATAGTGCCAAATCCACCGGGCAGTGTAATAACACCATCGGATAATTCATTCATTTTGGTTTTGCGTTCATGCATAGTATCTACCAGGATTAACTCAGTGAGTCCTTTATGTGCCAGTTCTTTTTGTTGCAGAAAATGAGGTAATACGCCAATCACTTTGCCGCCTGCCTGCAAAGCGCCATCTGCAACAGCCCCCATGAGTCCTACTCTGGCGCCACCGTATACCAGCGTCAACTGGCGCTGTGCCAGTGAAGCTCCCAATAATTTAGCCTGTTCCATGTACACAGGTAATTCGCCTGCGCCTGAACCACAAAAAACAACGATACTTTTCATTTGACTTGTTTATAAGGTATTGATTTCCGTCTGAATATTTTCCCGGGCCTGTGCTTCATATAGTTCCCGGAATACGGGCGTATGATAGATAGCTGGCGCTTCCAGGAAATGTTTTAATAGCTTTTTCCGGCCTGGTTTATACAGCAGGTCGGGATAGATGCTGTATTCCTGCCTGATTTGCCGGGAGTAAGTTTTGTATGCTTCCAGTGCAGTTCCCAATATTTGCAGGTCAAAATCCAGGAAATAATCCAGGTCTTTATTGTTTAGGGTATTGATATGTGTTTTAGTAGCCACAATAAACTCGCTGACCAATGTTATTTTATTTTCCGGGTAACCGATTTTCTGCAGGTATCTTTCTGCTGCTTCCGCACTGTCGGCCTCATTGTTTTTCATCAATGGATTATAAACAAGATCATGGAAGAAAATGGCCCAAAGCACTACTTCCGGGTCTTGCAGGTGAGCAACAAATTCTTCCCAAAGCAGGATCATCTGCGTGATATGCGACAAGTTGTGATAGGTGCGTTGTTCCCCGCTATACATCATGGTGAGATATTCATATTGATAGGTAACGAGGGAGGGATCTTCGTTGTGGCTGGCATGCAGTTGAATCCATTTATCGTGCAGCATACAGGTGGGTTTAAAAACAGTTACTAAAGATAATAATGCAAGATAATGTGATAATGTCTATAAAACTATTATAGCGAATGCTCTTCACGGAAATCCGCTTAGATCATTCGCTATAATAGCTTTTTGCTTTCCGCTTTATGCTTTCCGCTTATTTCTTTGCTGCTTATTTCTTTGCTGCTTCAGCGCGGATAACGTTCAACGCACCACCTGCTTTAAACCACTCGATCTGTTGTTCGTTGTACGTGTGGTTTACAGGGAATTCGCTGGTGCTGCCATCTTTATGATGCAGTACAACGGTCAGCTGTTTGCCTGGAGTGAAAGTAGTCAGTCCAAGGATATCGATGGTATCGTCTTCCTGGATTAAATCGTAATCTTCTTTGTTAGCGAAGGTCAGACCCAGCATACCTTGTTTTTTCAGGTTTGTTTCGTGGATACGGGCGAAAGATTTCACCAGGATTGCACGAACGCCGAGGTGACGTGGTTCCATTGCAGCGTGTTCGCGGCTGGAGCCTTCACCGTAGTTTTCATCACCCACTACTACAGCGCCAAAGCCTTTCGCTTTATAGTCACGCATAGTGGCAGGAACTGCACCGTATTCGCCGGTTAAGGCGTTCTTAACGGTATCAGTTTTATCGTTGAATGCGTTTACCGCACCAATGAGCATGTTGTTGGAAATGTTATCCAGGTGGCCACGGTATTTCAGCCATGGACCAGCCATAGAGATATGATCCGTAGTACATTTACCTTTTGCTTTGATGAGGAGTTTCAGTCCTTTCAGGTCTGTACCTTCCCATGGAGCAAATGGCGCCAGGAGTTGTAAACGGTCGGAAGTAGGAGATACAATTACCTGTACACCGCTACCATCAGCAGCAGGCGCCTGGTAACCTGCATCTTCTGCAGCAAAACCATTTGGAGGCAGTTCGTAACCTACTGGTTCATCCAGCATTACTTCTTCGCCATTTTTGTTCTTCAGCTTATCGGTCAGCGGGTTGAAGGTCAGATTACCTGCAATAGCCAGCGCAGTAACGATTTCCGGAGAAGCTACGAAAGCGTGGGTAGAAGCATAACCATCATTTCTCTTCGCGAAGTTACGGTTGAAGGAAGTGATGATAGAGTTTTTGCGGTTAGGATCATCGATGTGACGTGCCCATTGACCGATGCAGGGGCCGCAGGCATTTGCCAGTACCACACCACCTACCTGGTCGAAAGTATTCAGCAGGCCATCTCTTTCGATGGTGTAGCGTACTACTTCAGAACCTGGAGTAATGGTATATTCAGATTTCATATCCAGCTGCTTGTCGATCGCCTGTTGAGCCAGAGATGCAGAGCGGGAAATGTCTTCGTAAGAAGAGTTGGTGCAGGAACCAATCAGGGCTACATCCAGTTTCTCAGGCCAGTTGTTTTCTTTTACTGCCTGTGCAAATTTGGAGATAGGCCATGCCAGATCCGGTGTAAACGGACCGTTTACATAGGGTTCCAGTTCGTCCAGGTTGATTTCAATCACCTGGTCGTAGTATTTGGCAGGATCAGCATATACTTCAGCATCCGGACGGAGGTGTTCTTTTACCTGGTCAGCCAGGGCAGCTACTTCCGTTCTGCCGGTTACTTTCAGGTAATCTGCCATTTTGGTATCGTAAGCAAAGAGAGAGCAGGTAGCACCGATTTCAGCACCCATGTTACAGATAGTACCTTTACCGGTAGCGCTGAAGCTATCAGCACCTTCGCCAAAGTATTCCACGATAGCGCCTGTACCACCTTTTACAGTGAGGATACCAGCTACTTTCAGGATAATGTCTTTTGCAGAAGTCCAGCCACTCATTTTACCAGTCAGCTTCACACCGATCAGTTTCGGCATTTTCAGCTCCCATGGTAAGCCAGCCATTACGTCTACTGCATCAGCACCACCAACGCCAATTGCTACCATGCCTAAACCGCCGGCATTAGGAGTGTGGGAGTCGGTACCGATCATCATACCACCTGGAAACGCGTAGTTTTCCAGTACTACCTGGTGAATGATACCTGCGCCTGGTTTCCAGAAACCAATGCCGTACTTATCAGAAATAGAGGAAAGGAAATCGTAAACTTCTTTATTGGTGTCAATAGCAGTCGCAAGATCTTGTGTAGCGCCTACCTTGGCTTGAATGAGGTGATCACAGTGTACTGTGGAAGGAACCGCAACTTTATCACGGCCGCAGGTCATAAACTGGAGCAATGCCATCTGGGCAGTTGCATCCTGCATAGCTACGCGATCCGGCGCAAATTCAACATAGGATTTGCCTCTTTCGTAGGGCGTGGTAGTAGGTGCATACAGGTGAGCGTACAAAATCTTCTCGGCAAGCGTGAGCGGGCGACCTAACATTTTGCGGGTCGCTTCCACCTTACCCGGTAGTGCCGCATACACTTTTTTAATCATGTCAATATCAAACACCATGGGAAAAAAATTATTTAAGAGCGGTTAAAAATTGCACGCAAAATTAACTAAAAACAACAAGTTTTTAAATTAAATACTTAAGATATAGCCAACTGTGCATAAACTTCCTGTACTTTAACAGTTCCTTTAAATACCCACAGATCAAGGAAATGAACGGATTCTGTCTGCCTAAAAAATTATTAAAAATCGTTATATTAAATTTATACGGCCTGCTTTTTTACCGTAATCATGAGCAGAAACACGCAACCGCAGCAAAGATGCTGATATTCAACCGCCTAAACAGGCAATGCCCTGCCCCGTTTTTCGTTTGTTTTTCCAGCCGGAATTTGATAAATTTGATCTATGAACCGGATTAAAGATTTCGTGGAATGGAAGGCGTTCGGTGTTTGTGCTGCTATTGGAGAAAAACTGGGAGTAGCCACCTACCGTATACGCATCTTTTTCATCTATGCCACCTTTCTGACAATGGGATCCCCTCTCATTGTATATATGATTCTTGCGTTCTGGGTTAATATGAAAAATTATATCCAGAATGCCCGGAGAAATCCCCTGCGTTATTTATAGTATATCAAGATAAAAAAACCGGATGACGACACCGCCATAGCAGTGCATCATCCGGTTTTTTATTTATACTATTGTCGTTTATTCCATATGGAACAAGGTCATACCATGATAGTGATTCTGCAATTCATTCAGCGTAATCGGGTTATTCAAATTCCTTGTTTCATCCCGGTAGTGCAGCTGTAAAAGCGGTTTGTGACCAGCCTCAAACATACGCACCGAGAAAGGCCCTCTTACGTACAGTGTACCACCCGCCGGAGACGATGCTGCCTCATCTTTGTGAAACTGCCATTTTAACAAGGTGGCTTCCGTTAAATGAATCGGTAAGAGATTGTCCAGGTCGTACCAGTACTCATTTTCATCCGTCGCTACCAACACTTTTTTGTCCTCATGATCTACCTGTAAAATCTTCCCTTCTTTTTCTTGCCCTGCGTAGTTTGTGATAACGGTATCACCTGATTTTAAATCGTGGATATTAATCATAGTGAGCAGAATTTTGTGTGAAATGAATTTACGGAAAAAAGGCACGCAAAGAAACAAAGGAGCGAAGGCGCAAAGAAAATATTATTCTTTGCGCCTTCGCCCCTTTGTTTCTATATGAGATACTTATCTTACTACTTTACGAATCTCCACCAGTTTCTCCAGCAGTTCTTCCAGCAGGTCTAAACGCAGCATGTTAGCACCGTCAGATTTAGCTTTGGAAGGATCCGGATGTGTTTCAATGAACAATCCGTCTGCGCCGGTGGCAATAGCAGCCTTGGCAATAGTGCTGATCATTTGCGGATTACCACCGGTTACACCACTACTTTGGTTAGGCTGTTGCAAAGAGTGTGTACAATCCATTACTACCGGCTCTCCTAGGTGTTTCATGATAGGGATATTGCGGTAGTCTACTACCAGGTCCTGGTAGCCAAAGGTGGTACCACGCTCTGTTAGCATGATGTGATCGTTGCCGGCGCCTTTGATCTTTTCCACCGCAAATTTCATGGATTCACCACTCAGGAACTGCCCTTTCTTTACATTCACTACTTTACCTGTTTCGGCGGCGGCCAACAGGATATCTGTTTGACGGCACAGGAACGCCGGAATCTGCAATACATCCACGTAAGCAGCTGCCATCGCAGCTTCTGCAGCAGAGTGAATATCGGAGGTGACAGGTACGTTAAATGTTTTACCAACCTTCTGCAGCAGTTCCAGTCCTTCTACATCACCTATACCAGTAAAGGAATGTACACTGGTACGGTTGGCTTTACGGTAAGATGCCTTGAAAATATAAGGAATGTTTAATCGTTTACAGATGCTCGTTACTTTCTCTGCTACTGTCATCAGTATTTCTTCCTCTTCAATTACACAAGGGCCCGCAATCAGGAAAAAATTTTCAGGGTTGTATTGTTCCTTGAATAATGATTTTAAGTGCTTCATATCTTGAAAAAATTGGGTCATTTAATAGAAGGTGCAAAGATAGGCATTTATGTAGTGCATAAAGCATAAAGCGGAAAGCAAAAAGCTATTGAAGCGATTGATCAGCGCGGATATTTAAATTATCAATTTGCTTTAAACACCCGCTTCACTCGCTTTTTGCTTTATGCCTTATGCTTTATGCTCTTTTTTTCTTAATTGTCATAATATTGTAATCCGGAACGATGCATAAAGCACATGGTTATTTTTATTGTTATAGCATTGTCATGCGCTGAGCTATCATGAACGGAAATAGCGGCGAACCCGTTAATATTACGGTCCGATTTAAAAAATAGCTTACAATTATATTTTTGTATGAAGAAAGACAAGATTCTGGTCATTGGGGCCTGTGGACAAATTGGCGTAGAGCTGACGCTGGCTTTAAGAAAGATGTATGGAGATGCCAATGTAGTGGCTTCAGATCTTCGCGAAGAGCACGATTTGCTGAAAGGAACCGGCCCTTATGTGTCGCTGGATGTAATGAACAAGGAAATGCTGCACGTATTGGTGATCCGTCATAACATTACCCAGATTTACCTGCTGGCGGCGATCCTGTCTGCTACCGGTGAAAAAAATCCTTTACTGGCCTGGCATATCAACATGCAAAGCCTGTTGAACGTACTGGATATTGCGAAAGAAGAGAATCTTGATAAAATATACTGGCCTAGTTCCATCGCGGTATTCGGGCCTAATTCACCGGCAGCGGAAACACCACAGCACACTATTATTGAGCCAACTACCATTTACGGTATCAGCAAATTTGCCGGTGAACGCTGGTGCGAATATTACAACCACCGTTTTGGCGTAGATGTAAGAAGCCTGCGCTATCCTGGTTTGATCAGCTACAAATCAGCGCCAGGTGGAGGTACTACAGATTATGCGATCGAAATTTTCCACGAAGCAAAAGAGCATAAAAAATACAGCAGCTTTTTATCAGAAGACACGTACCTCCCGATGATGTACATGCCGGATGCTATCAGAGCTACTATTGAACTGATGGAAGCGGATGCATCTAAGATTGCTATCCGTTCTGCGTATAACCTTTCCGCCATGAGCTTTTCTCCGAAAGAGATCGGTGCGGAAATTAAAAAACATATTCCTGAATTTACAATGTCTTACGCGCCTGATTATCGTCAGCAAATTGCAGATGGCTGGCCTAACAGCATTGATGACAGCCAGGCTCGTCAGGATTGGGGCTGGAAACCAGAGTATGATCTGGCCCGGATGACGGAAGATATGCTGAAAAACATCTAAAGCATATCTATAAAAAAGGAAAGCAGCCTAAGTTATCCCATCTTAGCTGCTTTCCTTTTTATAATAATGGCTGATTACTCAATAAATCCTACTGCCACTGTGGTGTTGTTAAACTCGTCGATGAGAATAAAAGCACCGTTGGCAGGGTTGATATGATAAGCATCCGCAAATACCGGTGCGGCGGTTTTCAGCGATATTTTACCGATATCATTCAAGCCCATTTCAGTTTTGCCCGTAACCTGTACGTGATTGGTTACATCCGTTACATAATGAATCTGCTGTACTTTGGCTTTTACCCGGTTTACGCCGTGTTGCAGTAAATAGGTTTTACCCGCTACCAGCTTTTGCTGATCCATCCAACAGATCTGAGCACTTACTTCTTTCAGTTGTGCAGGTACTTCACTGCTTTTCACCAGCATGTTACCGCGACTGCTGTCTATTTCATCTTCCAGTGTAATCACCACGCTTTCACGTGCATGCGCCACCGTTAGTTGTTTTTCAAACTGCTCAATAGTTTTAATACGGCTTTTGGTACCGGCAGGCAGTGATACTACTTCATCGCCTACTGCAAAATGGCCACTGGCCACTTTACCGGCGAAGCCGCGGAAATCGTGGTATTCAGTGGTTCTGGGCCTGATCACGCTCTGTATCGGGAAACGCGATGGGTGCAGGCGATCTTCATGATCAAATGATACCTGTTCCAGGTATTCCAGCAAGGTATCGCCCTGGTACCAGGTGATAGCGCCGGTGCGGGAAGCTACATTTTCGCCATACAGGGAAGAGATGGGAATGAACTTCACTTCCTGTCCTTTAAAGCCTGCGTTGTCCAGCATTTGCTGGAAATCTTCCACTATCTGGTTAAAACGGGCTTCACTGTATTCTACCAGGTCCATTTTATTTACACATACCACCAGGTACGGAATACGCAGGAGGTTGGCAATAAAAAAGTGACGATGTGTTTGTTCAACAATTCCCCTGCGGGCATCAATCAGAATCAGTGATACCTGTGCATTGGAAGCGCCGGTCACCATGTTACGGGTATATTCAATATGCCCGGGCGTATCTGCAATAATATATTTACGCGTAGGAGTAGAGAAGTAAATGTGTGCCACGTCAATGGTGATACCTTGTTCCCGTTCGGCAACGAGGCCGTCGGTGAGCAGCGAGAGGTCTGTAAAGTCCAGGCCTTTGCGCTTGCTGGCGGCATGGAGCGCCTCCATTTTATCCTGGGGAATAGAATTGGTATCGTATAATAAACGGCCTATTAAAGTACTTTTACCATCATCAACACTACCGGAAGTGGCTATACGTAAAACCTCCATTGTTTTTTAGCTTTTAGCTTTCAGCGGTTAGCAGTTAGTGCTGCCGCTAAAAAGTTTGTTCAAAATTAATTAAGGACTCCTTGCAGAAAAAGGCTAATAGCTAACAGCTAATAGCTAACGGCTGTTAAAAATATCCTGCCTGCTTTCTCTTTTCCATGGCGGCTTCGGAGCGTTTATCATCGATACGTGCGCCCCGCTCTGATATTTTTGCTTCCATGATTTCGGCAATAATATCTTCAAGTTTATCCGCTTCAGAAATCACTGCAGCGGTACAGGTCATATCACCAACGGTACGGAAGCGTACTTTCTGGCGATAAGGTACTTCATCAGCGGTGGTATTGAGGAAAGGGGAGTAAGGCCAGTATAAGCCATCTCTTTCTATAATTTCTCTTTCATGAGAGAAGTAGATAGATGGTATTTCCAGTTTTTCACGAACGATGTAGTTCCATACATCCAGTTCAGTCCAGTTGGAAATAGGGAATACTCTTACGTTTTCGCCTATATTAATTTTTCCGTTGAGGATATCAAATAATTCGGGGCGTTGCATTTTGGCATTCCACTGGCCAAATTCATCCCGAACGGAGAAGATTCTTTCTTTGGCGCGGGCTTTTTCTTCATCTCTGCGGGCGCCACCGATGCAGGCATCAAATTTTCCTTCTTCGATGGCATCCAGCAGGGTCACCGTTTGCAATGCGTTTCTGCTGGCGTATTTGCCGGTTTCTTCCTGTACTTTTCCCTGGTCAATGCTGTCCTGTACATTTCTGACAATGATATCCAGTCCCAGTGAATTCACGAGCCAGTCGCGGAACGCAATGGTTTCGGGGAAGTTATGACCGGTATCCACATGCAGTAACGCAAAAGGAATTTTACCGGGGTAAAAAGCCTTTTGAGCGAGGCGTACAAGGGTGATGGAGTCCTTTCCACCGGAGAACAACAGTACCGGTTTCTCGAATTGTGCAACGGTTTCACGAAGTATATAAATGGCTTCATCTTCCAATGCCTGCGGAAATTCCCAATTTATTTGATGAGTCATGGACTATAATAATTTATGCTAAAAACCTGATTTTCTAACGGCGATGTATGCACGATTACCCGTGCAGGCCGCATTCTTTGTGTGACTGTTCCCACCACCAACGGCCGGCGCGGGGATGTTCACCTGCTTCAATGGCCCTTGTACAGGGGGCACAACCAATGCTGACAAAGCCTTTGTCGTGCAGCTTGTTATAAGGCACTTTATATTTCTCCAGGTAAGCCAGTACTTCGTCATAGCCCCAGTGGATCAGCGGGTTGTATTTATACAGATGGCGTTGTGCGTCCCATTCCAGGGTTTCCATGCCCTGCCGGTTATCGGATTGTTCTGCCCTTAGGCCGGTAATCCATACTTTCACGCCTTCCAACGCCCTGTTGAGAGGAACTACTTTGCGGATACCACAACACTCTTTGCGGTTTTCCACAGATTCGTAAAAGCTGTTAGGTCCTTTGGCGGCGAGTAATTTTTCGACGGCAGCGGTTTCGGGGTAAAATACTTCTACTGGTTGTTTGTAACGGGCCATAGTGAGGTCCATTACATCGTATGTTTCCTGGAAAAGGCGACCCGTGTCAAGGGTAAAAACTCTAACCGGCAAGTGGTTACGCCAGATAATATCTGCTATTACCTGGTCTTCCTGGCCAAATGAGGTAGAAAAGGCTACAGCGCCCGGGTATTGCTCCAACAGGTACTGTATGGCTTCTTCCACTGACTTGTTGGCCAACGCAGTGGTAATGTCTGTCATGTAGATCTTCCTTATTGATTGATATGTCTAGTGCCAGCGGAGCAATTACGGTCACTCCTGTAACAAAAATACATAAAACCTATAAAAAAGATAGACTAATAAAATAAAAAAAAGCAATTTTCTTACAAAGTGGCCATGATGGTGGATATTATCCGGTAGGTAATATGCTGTTTATTTTTAATAATTGTGTTTGGGGAAAGGAATATAGGGAGATGGGAAAGGCAATAATCATTAGCACCAGCCGGCCATATCAGCCAGCTGGTGCCTGTACGTGAAACCCGGTATTAGCTCCGGGTCAGGATATCTTTTAATGTTTTGTTTTCCAGTATTTTAAGAGCGGAATCCCTTACTTTTCCCATCACTTCATTCAACCCGCAAACGGCTTCATCACGGCAGTTTTCGCAACGCTCGTAATAGTTGAGGCTCACGCAGGGAAGCAGGGCGATAGGGCCGTCCAGTAAACGGATGATTTTAGCCAATGCAATCTCCTTGGGAGGACGCATCAGGTAATACCCGCCACCTTTTCCTTTTTTACTGCCAAGGATACCGGCATTCTTCAATTCCAGCAAAATATTTTCCAGGAATTTGATAGAGATATTTTTCTCCTGTGCAATCTCAGAGATAAGGATGGGGCCTTTATCTACATTCTCTGCTAGGTGTACTAATGCGTGAAATGCGTATTGTGTTTTTTTTGATAACATACTGACTGGTTTGCATCCCTCCCGGATGAAAAAATGGTGCGGTGCGCACTTAATATTCCTGTAAAGATAAGCAGTTTTTAGCTGTTAGCCATTAGGTAGAGCAGAAAGCATAAAGCGGAAAGCAAAAAGCTATTGAAGCGAATAATATAAACGGAAAGAATAATTTAAATATTCGCTCTTGATCATCCGCTTTAATAGCTTTTTGCTTTCCGCTTTATGCTCTCTAAAATCCGAGTACCTCGCTCATGGTGAAAACGCCGGTTTTGCCTTTGAGCCATTCTGCTGCCACTACAGCGCCGGCAGCAAAGCCTTCCCTGGAATGGGCGGTATGGGTAATGGTAATATCGTCGATGGGGGAGGTGTAGTTGATGATATGGGTACCTGGCGCCGGGTCTATTCTTTTGGAAATAATAGACAGCTGTTCGGGCTGACTGGTTTCCTCATTTACCCAGCCGGTTTTGCGGGTAACAGAAGCCAGCAGTTGTTCTGCCAGGGAGATAGCGGTGCCGCTGGGGGCATCCTTTTTTTGTGTGTGATGAATTTCTTCCATCCACACATTGTATTGTGGCTGATTGGCCATAAGGGCCGCCAGTTTCTTATTCAGTTCAAAGAAGATATTAACGCCTACACTGAAATTGGTGGCATGTAAAAAGGCCTGCTTTTTTTCGATGCAGCGGGCATTAATTTCGGGTAATTTATCGAGCCAGCCGGTGGTGCCGGAAACAACCGGTACATTGGCTTCAAAGCACTTTAATACGTTTTCGTAGGCAGTTTCAGGTACGGTAAACTCGATGGCTACATCTGCCTGGCTCAGTGCCTCCTTTGTCAGGATATCTTTACTGGTAGCCCGGATAACAATTTCATGTCCTTTAGCAGTAGCAATAGCATCTATTGCCTTTCCCATTTTACCATATCCGATGAGCGCAATTTTCATGACCCTTAAAAGTTGTATTTAGATTGATTGATAAAGATTGATTAAAGGCCGGCAACGTAGCGGATACCCTTGCTTTTTTTGCCGCCTATAGACAGGTGCACGCCTATGCCCAGTGTACGGTTGTTGATCAGTGTAGGGCTAACACGCATACTGAGATCGTCAGACATATCGAAATTGCGCAGGTGTGCAAATACGGTGGCATCCACAATGTTCAGTCCATAAGCCAATATGAAAAACAGCACGGAATAGTCTACGTATTGGCGATATTGGTCACGATTTACCTTTAGCCCCTCATTAGAAAATCGTTTGATCCGTTCATCTGTTGTTTCCGTATCCGGGTTACCATCCATCCGAAGGCGGTAGGCATCACGGAATAGCTTATAGGTATTCATGTTGTCAATAAAGAAGTAGGTACAGGTACCAAGGGCAGCATATACCAGTGGCATTTTCCAGTACTCCCGGTTGTAAGCCTGTCCCAGGCCTGGTACTACGGCTGAATACAGCGCTGCTTTACGTGGGCTGTGGGGTAACCGGCTATTGGGAACGTAAGCAGAATCGGTAAAGATGGCTTTATTTGCTTTCACCGTATCCGTTCCCGGAGCAGGTATAGGCCGTATCAGCGTATCCATTGTTTTGGCGATGGGTCGCAGGGTATCCTGTTGTGCCCTGAGGGGAGCAGCAATTACCATTGCAAGCAAAAACAATAAACAGCCACGTTGTAATAGATGAAGTATGTATTCCGACTTATTAGCCACCGTATATATCTATTTTTTCCAGGATGCTATCCAGCTCTTCATCTGAATAGAATTCAATTAAAATACTTCCTTTGCCGCTTTTGCCTCTGTCCAGTTTTACTTTAGTCGAGAAATGAGAAGCCAGTTGGTCCTGAATTTTCTGGAAAGCAGGGGCCAGCTTCAGTTTAGCAGATTTCTGCTGAGGATTTTTGTCAGATTGATTAATTCTACGTGCCAGCTCTTCTGTTTGACGAACAGACAGGCCACCTTTGAGGATTTCGTTGTAGAGGAACAGTTGGTTTTCTACATTTTCCACACCGGTGAGTACACGGGCATGTCCCATGCTGAGTTGGCCATTGCGTACTGCTACCTGGATATCCGGTGGCAGTTTGAGTAAGCGTATATAGTTGGTAACGGTACTTCTTTCTTTGCCCATGCGGTCGGCTACCTGTTCCTGTGTGAGGGAACATTCTTCCATTAACCGTTTGTAGCTTAATCCCACCTCAATAGCGTTGAGGTTTTCACGTTGCAGATTTTCCAGCAGCGCGAGTTCCAGGAGTTCTTGGTCGTTTACCTGGCGAACATAGGCTGGAATATCTTTCAGGCCGGCTAATTTGCTGGCTCTGAGGCGTCGTTCACCGGCAATCAGCTGGTATTTTTTCAGGCTGATTTTAGCAACGGTAATCGGCTGTATAATGTCATGGAGCTTAATAGACTGGCTTAACTCCTGCAAGGAAACCTCATCGAAGTCACGACGCGGCTGTTTCGGATTGGTAACAATCTGATCGAGCGAAATGCGTTCAATACCGGTAGCAGTAGCTACTACCTTATCACCCAGGGTACTGGCAGTCTGCTTCAGATCTGTGTCGATGTTTTGAAGCAGTGAGCGGATGCCTTTACCCAATGCCTCTTTCTTACTTGGATTGGTCATCGTTGATAGCTAGGATTTTGTCTTTGGATTTAATTTTAGTGTAGTTATGTTTCTGCAGAATTTCTTTCGCCAGGTTCAGGTAATTAATAGCACCGGTACTGGCGGCATCATACATAATTACAGATTTACCAAAGCTGGGAGCTTCACCCAGTTTGGTATTACGGTGAATGATGGTGTTAAACACACTTTCTTCAAAATGTTGTTTTACTTCATCCACCACCTGGTTGCTGAGACGCAAACGACCATCGTACATGGTCATCAGGATGCCTTCAATTTCCAGGTCAGTATTCAGGCGGCTTTGTACAATTTTGATGGTATTGAGTAATTTACCCAATCCTTCCAGTGCAAAAAATTCGCATTGTACAGGGATGATCACGGAGTTAGATGCTACCAGTGCATTTACGGTGATCAGGCCGAGGGAAGGGGAACAGTCTACAATTACAAAATCATAATCCGCTTCCACGCTATCTATTACCTGTTTCATCACTCTTTCCCGGGTAGGGTGATTGATGAGTTCCAGTTCAGCACCTACCAGGTCAATATGGGAGGGCAGCACTTTCAGGTTAGGAGTATCTGATTCCAGTATCACGTCTTTGGCATGCACATCGTTCACCATACAATCATACAAGCTCTGCTGCACATTACGCAGGTCGAAACCCAGTCCTGTGGTGCTGTTTGCCTGAGGATCCGCATCTACCAGCAATGTTTTAAATTCCAGCACAGCCAGGCTGCTTGCCAGGTTTATTGCACTTGTAGTTTTTCCTACGCCACCTTTCTGGTTAGCGATTGCGATTATTCTAGCCATTGTGTAATTTAAAAATTCAAAGGTTATTTATAGGATAAAGGATAAATCATGAATGATCACTTCTTCCTCAAACCTCTATAGTACTGCCTATTTCAGGAAGTATCAAATCCAGCCCCGCATCTTCAAATTGTTGTAATGCTTCTTTCACATCAATCTTAACGTAGCCAAATGTATTGTAGTGTACACCAATTATTTTGTCGCATTCAATTAACTCCGCGGCTGCAATTGCATCTTCAATACCCATCGTGAAATTATCACCGATGGGCAGTACCGCAAAATCCAGAGAGGCAATGGCCGGTACCAGCTCCATGTCTAACGTGAGCGCAGTATCGCCGGAATAATAAAAATTACCTTCTTCCGTCATAAATATAAATCCCATCGGATTGCCACCATAAGTACCATCTGGTAAACTGCTGGAATGCTGTGCTGTTACACATTTCACGGTACCAAAATCAAATTTCCATTTACCACCGGTATTCATGGGATGCAGTTTTTCCACCCCCTGTTTTCCCGCCCAGGTCACAATTTCATAATTGGATACTACCGTAGCATTGGTCCGTTTTGCCAGGTCCAGCAAGTCTGCCGTATGATCCTCATGACCATGCGACACAAATATATAATCCGCCGTAATGGCATGGATATCTACTTTTTGGGCCAGTTCATTGTGGGTGATAAAAGGATCAAAAAGAATCTTTTTACCCTTTATTTCCACTGCAAAACAGGAATGTCCATAGCAAGTATACTTCATATTAACCGTTTTATTGCGGAATTACGAATTACAAATTACAAATGACGGATTTGTATGGAGATAGTAAACGGGAAGAATTTTCGCTATTATCTCCCCACAAATCCGTCATTTGTAATTTGTAATTCGTAATTCTTTCTAAAAGTAGCTTAATCGGACAAAAATACAACGATTACATAAAAATCGGGTGCTGTAGTATATTTATTTATACACAAACTATTCGCAGAACAGGCCACTCAATTTGTTAACGGGTTCGTTTCTAACCAGTTTAAGCAGGGGTAAGTTTAATATATTATTAAAATATTAAAATTATCTATTGTATACCGGCCAGCCAGCAAATGTACTGTTTCTGCCAGCTTAATAAAAAAAATAAAAACATACAATGTTCTCCTTTGTTATTCGTCTGTATACCAGCAGGTAACCAGTTTTAACTTTTATAACCAGATTACTTGCATTAAATTGGCTGATTATTATATACTATATTAAAATTTTATAATGCGACCTGGGTTAAATTCTGTTATTCTCATTGTTTTTCTCCTATTGTTGGACATATACGTGTTTCAGGCGGTGAGAGCCATGGTGTATATGTCGGCCCCCCGGGTAAGAAACATCACCTTCTCTGTTTACTGGTTTATATCCATTACCATCCTGCTGACCATTGCCCTGCTGCCGTATATCAACTGGCACAACTGGCCTGCTCCGGTTAAATCTACCCTGACCGCTATTTTCATGGGATTGGTAGTGGCAAAACTGCTGGTAACGGTATTCCTGCTGCTGGACGATGTAAGAAGAGGCATTGTATGGGTCATCCGCCGTTTCTCCGGCACACCCACCGCGGATGTAGCGCCGGGCGTAGTGAGTGGTATTACCCGTTCCCAATTCCTGAGCCGCCTTGGATTAATTACCGGCGGTGCTTTCTTTGGCACCCTGATGTACGGCTTTTCCAATAAGTACAACTACCGTGTGCATAAAATAAAGCTGGCATTTAAGCAACTACCTGAAGCCTTTAAAGGGCTGCGAATTGTACAGATTTCGGATATTCACTCCGGCAGCTTCGCCGACCATAACGCGGTACTGAAAGGAATCAAATTGATCAACGATCAGAAGCCTGACCTGGTGCTGTTTACCGGCGATCTTGTGAATGACCGGGCCGATGAAATGAACCAGTGGATGGATGCCTTCCGCCAGGTGAAAGCCCCGATGGGCGTTTATTCTTCTCTCGGCAACCATGATTACGGTGAATACTATCCATGGCCCGATAAAACACCCAATGGCTACAGTGCTATGCAACGCGCCAACCTGGAACGCCTCAAGGCTGTACACGGGGAGCTGGGTTGGAAACTGATGCTGAATGAGAACGTGGTACTGGAACGTAACGGGCAGCAAATTGCCCTGCTGGGAGTGGAGAACTGGAGTGCTATTAAGCGTTTCCCCCGCTATGGTGACCTGAAACGCGCCTATGAGGGAATCGATCATATTCCGTTCAAGATATTATTGTCGCACGACCCTACCCACTGGAATGCACAGGTGCGCCCGGAATACCCTGATATTAACCTGATGCTGGCCGGCCATACCCATGGTATGCAGTTCGGCGTGGAAATCCCGGGCCTGAAATGGAGCCCGGCCCAGTACTTCTACAAGGAATGGGCGGGATTATACAGGAAGGGAGAGCAATTCCTGTACGTAAACCGTGGTTTCGGTTTCCTGGGTTACCCGGGAAGAGTAGGTATTTTACCGGAAATCACGGTGATAGACCTGGCATAAGGAAAGGTTGACCGACAGAAAAGCAGTGTTTAACCCCACAATCGTCCTATTCATGGGATCTGCGGTGTTTAATGGTGAATTACGCTTATCTTGCAGGTACGTACTCATTAAACATGCGCCTATACTTCTTAACCTTCCTGTTGTTATGTAGCCGTGTTGCAGCGGGACAAACTTTGGCAGAGCTGGAAAAACAGCTGGATTCGCTGCTGCAGAAGCAGCAGAAGAGTGAAGTAGTGGCTGGTATCGGCTATGGCAATAATCCGGCTTATGGAAGTAAAGTGGCCAACTTTGAGACGCCGATCATTTTAAAAACATTTCTGTCTCCTTCGCTGAGTTATTATCACAAGAGCGGTTTTTACGCCGGCGTTAGCAGTTATTATCTCTTCAATGCTAATAGTAACCCCTGGTTTGAATGGGACCTGACTGCTGGTTACGACTATACGAAAAACAAGAATTTCCTTACCGGGATTTCGTATACCCGTTATATATATGCTGATTCCAGTGACGTACCCGCTACGCCGATTAAGAATGAAATATTTGCTTATTTCTATTACCGCAAATGGTGGCTGCAGCCGGGTTTGAGCCTGGATTACGGATGGGGAAAAGATGTGGCAAAGGGCATGCATGTTCGGGAAACGCTCCGTGGAAACGACTTTAACGTTATTGCCGCCATCCGGCATCCATTCATTTATTCCGGCGTATTAGCCCGGACAGACGTGATTATGTTCACTCCTTCTGTAAATTTTACATTGGGTACTGCCAACTATTACAGTAATCTGAAAGCATTCCAGTATATCTCCCGGTCAACGAAGCTGATGAAAGCAAAAAGGCATCCGGGTAAGGAATTAAATTTTGAAGATCATACCGATTTTGAACCCCGCGCAGTGGATGTTACCCTGAATCTTTCCTACTTTATAGGCCGTATTAACCTGGCGCCTTCTTTCACTGTTTTCAAGTCTCTCGGCGGAACCGACGAGGGAATTATGAGTTACTTCACCGCCCGTATGGCATACAGTTTTTGATTTCCTTTAACAAATAGCACGGAATTTGTATTTACGGCCAGCGTAATTGCAAGATAGGGGTATCATGTTCCAGAGACGTCTATATTTTAACCATTACTAACAAATGTTTTTATGAAAAAACTGTTTTTAGCCGTAGCAGTGCTGATGATCGCTGCCGTATCGACCGTTAATGCGCAGAGTTCCAAATTCCTCCGCTTTGGTGTTAAAGGAGGTGCAAACCTCGGAAAGCTGGACGGAACGGGTTTCCAGGATGGATTTAAACTCGGATATCACCTGGGTGCATTTGCACAGGTAAACCTGGCAAAAGGATTTGGCGTACAGGGAGAAGTGATCTTTTCTTCTACCAAAGCTGAAACAACAGATGACTACAGCAAAATCTACCAGGGTGTAAGTACTGCTGAAGATCGTAAGAAAATCAATCTGAATTATCTGAGTATTCCATTGTTAGCCAATATCGACTTAGGTACCCCACGTTTGAAACTCCAGGTGGGTCCTCAGTTCGGCGCTTTGGTAAGTGACAAAAAAGTACTGGGTGCTGCCAATGAGGCTTTCAAAGGTGGCGAAATTTCCGGTGTAGCTGGTTTATGGCTGCAATTACCAATTATTAACATCAGTGCCCGTTACATTATCGGCTTTAATGATGTTAAGAATGCAGAAAGCGTTGTTACTACCAGCAACTGGAAAAATCAGAGCATACAATTAGGCGTTGGGGTTAGCTTCTAGCCCTTAGCTGTTAGCTTTTAGCAAAAATGCCGCGGAGAAGAATGTATTTTACGTTCCTCTCCGTGGCATTTTTATTTGAGGCAAATAGTCAAAAGCTGACAGCTAATTGCTAAATGCTGTTTAGCTGCGGACTGACGCTTCGTCACTTGGCATCAAACTTGACAATGTAGGGATACATAAAAAATAGAGGACTTACACAGGATTGTCTGACAGAATGTCCTCATGAGGCTTTAAATAACTCAGATGAACAGATTTTATTTAGGAAATTCGGAAGATGAAATGGAGTTCATGCCTATTATCCCTTTGAATGAAGATGGGGAAGGACAGGAGGATGAAAAGATTCCCGATGAACTGGCATTATTACCATTAAGAAATACGGTATTATTTCCGGGTGTTGTCCTGCCAATTACGGTAGGCCGGGATAAGTCAATAAAAGCAGTTAATGACGCTTACAAAACCGATAAATCAATCGGTGTAGTGGCACAGAAAGACAGTACCATAGAGGATCCGGCAGTAACAGACCTGAGCGATGTAGGTACTGTGGCCCGTATTGTTAAGCTCATCAAAATGCCCGATGGTGGTACTACCATAATTATCCAGGGGCGTAAGCGCTTTAAAATAGATGAAATTGTAACGGAAGATCCCTACTTCAAAGCCAAAATCAGTGTGCTGCAGGATGAAGCCGCAGAAGATGATTCTGAATTTGAAGCCTACATTTCCTCTATTAAAGACCTGGCTGCACAGATTATTCAACTGTCGCCCAACCTGCCTTCAGAAGCCAGCATTATCCTGAAGAATATCGAAAATCCATCTTTCCTGGTGCATTTTGTTTCTTCTAACCTGAATTCTGATTTAAAAGATAAACAGCAACTGCTGGAAATTAACAACCTGCGCACCCGTGCAGAGCTGTTGATGAAGTTGTTGCAAACAGAATTGCAACTGGCAGAGCTCAAAAATAAAATTACCAATAAAACCAAGGCAGACCTGGACAAGCAGCAGCGGGATTATTTCCTGCAGCAGCAGATGAAGTCTATCAAGGAAGAATTGGGTGGTGATGCCAATGACCGGGAGCTGAAAGAAATGAAGCGTAAGGCAGAAGAGAAGAAATGGCCTGCTGCTGCCGCGGAAGCTTTTGCCAAAGGCATTGAGAAGCTGGAGCGTATGCATCCCAGCACCCCCGACTACAGCGTGGTATACAACCACCTGGACCTCCTGCTGGACCTGCCATGGGGCGAATATACCACCGATAGCTACGACCTGAAAAAGGCGAAGAAAATACTGGACCATGACCACTATGGCATGGAAAGAATCAAGGAACGTATACTGGAATACCTGGCCGTTTTAAAACTGAAAGGAGACATGAAATCTCCGATCCTGTGTTTTGTAGGCCCTCCGGGCATTGGTAAAACCTCTCTGGGACGCTCTATTGCGAATGCAGTTGGTCGTAAGTATGTACGTTTGAGCTTGGGAGGTTTACACGATGAAAGTGAAATCAGGGGACATCGTAAAACCTATATTGGCGCTATGCCGGGCAGGGTGGTACAGTCTATCCGCAAAACCAAATCGTCTAACCCAGTGATGATCCTAGATGAAATTGACAAAATAGGCAATGATATGCGTGGCGATCCTAGTTCTGCCTTATTGGAGGTACTGGATCCCGAACAAAACGGCACGTTCTACGACAACTACCTGGAGCTGGAATATGACCTGAGCAAGGTGTTGTTCATTGCTACTGCCAACAATATCAATTCTATTCATCCTGCGCTGCGCGACAGGTTGGAAATTATTGACCTGAGCGGTTATTCTATTGAAGAGAAAGTAGAGATCGCAAAAAGGCACCTGTTACCGAAGCAGCAGGAAGCACATGGATTAGCAGCTACTAAAATAAAGATTGCCAACCCGGTGATTGAGCAATTGATCTCCGATTATACCCGTGAGAGTGGGGTGCGTGAACTGGACAGGCAATTTGCGGCCATTATGCGTAACCTGGCCAAGCAGGTGGCCATGGAAGAGGAATTGCCGGCCACTTTAACCGGCGAAGATTTACAGCGTATACTGGGTAAACCCCGCTATTCGAATGAGATCTATAAAGTGGGTAATCCGCCGGGAGTGGCTGTAGGTTTGGGTTGGACGTATGTAGGAGGAGATATCCTTTTTATAGAAAGTAGCTTAAGTGAGGGCAAAGGCGACCTGAAACTGACAGGTAACCTGGGCAATGTGATGAAGGAGTCGGCGGTAACTGCATTGAGCTACCTGCATTCACATGCGGCAGAGCTGAAGCTGGATACTAAGTTATTTACCACCAAAAGCGTACATCTGCATATTCCGGAAGGAGCCGTACCTAAAGATGGTCCGAGTGCAGGTATCACGATGATGACGGCGCTGGCGTCCATTTTCTCAGGACGTAAAGTAAAATCTTACCTGGCAATGACAGGTGAAATTACTTTGCGTGGCCAGGTGTTACCGGTGGGTGGTATCAAGGAAAAAATACTGGCGGCCAAAAGGGCAGGTATCCGGGAAATTATCCTGTGCTGGCAAAATGAGAAGGATATTAAGGACATCAATCCTTCGTATATCAAAGGAATGAAGTTCCATTATGTACGCGAAATGAACCAAGTGCTGGATATTGCGTTATTAAAGAAGTAAGTACGCGGAACATTGCTATCAGGCATGATAGCAAATAATATATAGTTCATAACGGTTTTGTTGTGACCCCGTTGTGAGCTTCATGTTGATTGTTTTAAGGGTTATAAAGCCATTCCTTGATCGGGAATGGCTTTATTATTGAGCAGAAAGCACAAAGCAGAAAGCATAAAGCTATTGTAGCGAATGATCAAAGCGTAATAATATACGCAATGATCATTCGCTACAATAGCTTTATGCTTTCTGCTTTGTGCTTTCTGTTTAATCTGTCAACTGGCGTTTATACAGCTGTATGGTATTTTCGAGGCCGAAATAAAGGGCGTCAGCCACTAATGCGTGTCCGATAGATACTTCTTTCAGTTGCGGAATATGCAGTTTAAAGAAGCGAAGGTTATCGAGATTGAGGTCATGGCCGGCGTTAAGGTCGAGGCCAATGGCGGTGGCTTCTTTCGCGGTGTTTTTATAGTCGTTGAACAGCTGCAGATTTTGCGGCTGTGTCCGTGCATTCGTATATTCTTCTGCGTAAGGGCCGGTATATAATTCGATGCGGTCTGCTCCGGCGGTTTTGGCGCCTTCTACTTTGGTAACATCTGCATTGAGAAATATGGATACCCGTATGCCTGCTTTTTTGAGGGTAGAGATCACATCTTTCAGTTGCGACTGATAAGCGATGGTATCCCAGCCGGTATTGGAGGTAATGGCATTGGGCGGATCGGGAACCAGGGTACATTGGTGAGGTTTAACGGCCAGTACGAGGTCCATAAAATCCTGTGAGGGATATCCTTCGATATTAAATTCTGTGGTCACTAATGGCTTCAGGTCTCTAACATCCTGATAGCGGATATGACGTTCATCAGGACGCGGGTGGACGGTGATACCATCGGCACCGAAGCGTTCACAATCCTGTGCCACTTTCAAAATATCCGGTAGGTTGCCTCCCCGTGCATTTCGCAGGGTAGCAAACTTGTTGATGTTTACACTCAGCTTTGTCATGACGCAAAAATACTTCTTATAAAAGAAAGCGCAAAGCATAAAGCATAAAGCAAAAAGCTATTGAAGCGATTGACCGTTTCGGAAAAAAATCAGAGCGAATAATCAAAACGCATGTACGTTTTAACTATTCGCTCTGGTCAATCGCTTCAATAGCTTTATGCTTTGCGCTATTAATATCTGTAGTAGTCTGGTTTGAATGGTCCTGCTACCGGAATGCCGAGGTATTCGGATTGGGTAGTAGTGAGAACATCCAGTTCTACGCCTATTTTTTTCAGGTGTAAACGTGCTACTTTTTCATCGAGGTGTTTAGGCAGTACGTATACTTTGTTTTCGTAGTTTGCTGAGTGCAGCCAGAGTTCCAGTTGAGCCAGTACCTGGTTGGTGAAGGAGTTACTCATTACGAAAGAAGGGTGGCCGGTAGCGCAACCCAGGTTTACCAGGCGGCCTTCTGCCAGCAGGATGATATCTTTACCATCGATGGTATATTTATCTACCTGTGGTTTGATTTCTACTTTAGTATTGCCATAGTTTTTATTTAACCAGGCTACATCAATTTCGATATCGAAGTGACCGATATTGGAAACGATGCATTTATCTTTCATCAGTTTGAAGTGTTCGCCGGTGATGATATCGCGGCAACCGGTGGTGGTAACGATGATATCAGCTTCTTTTACAGCGTCGTTCATTTTCTTTACTTCGTAACCTTCCATTGCAGCTTGTAAAGCGCAGATAGGGTCGATTTCGGTAACGATTACACGGGCGCCGGCACCTCTCAGTGATTCAGCGGAACCTTTACCTACGTCACCAAAACCAGCAACAACCGCTACTTTACCAGCGATCATTACATCGGTAGCACGACGGATTGCATCTACACAGGATTCGCGGCAACCATATTTGTTATCAAATTTGGATTTGGTAACAGAATCGTTGATGTTGATAGCCGGCATAGGCAAAGTACCTGCTTTCATACGCTCGTATAAGCGGTGAACACCGGTAGTGGTTTCTTCACTTAATCCTTTGATATGCTGGATAAGCTCAGGGTATTTGTCAAACACCATGTTGGTAAGGTCACCACCATCGTCCAGGATCATGTTCAGTGGACGGTCAGGGCTACCGAAGAACAGGGTTTGTTCAATGCACCAGTCGAAATCCGCTTCATTTAAACCTTTCCAGGCAAATACAGGCACACCTGCAGCGGCAATAGCAGCAGCAGCATGGTCCTGGGTAGAGAATATGTTACAAGAGCTCCAACGCACTTCCGCGCCCAGGTGCACCAGTGTTTCAATCAATACGGCTGTTTGGATCGTCATGTGCAGGCAACCGGCAACGCGTGCGCCCTGTAAAGGCTTGGTGTTACCATATTCTTCTCTCAATGACATCAAACCAGGCATTTCTGCTTCTGCCAGTTCTATCTCCTTACGACCCCAGGCCGCGAGGGACATATCTTTCACCTTGTATTCGAGGCTAAAATCAATATTGGACTTTGCAATTGTTGACATGCTGAATTATTTTTTGCAAATCTAGGGTTATTTTAACTTTTAACATAATGATACTGTATTGCTATAGCAGGCAAGCCCGCTAAAATTTTGTTAACCACCTGGTGAGGCGCCCACAACTCCAAAATCAATAAATTATTTTGATTTAATATAAATATTATTATAGATTTGCTAATTAAAATATATGATTTTATATATAATTGTTTGGAAATGTGTGACAGGTGGAAGGGTATAGAATAATACCGTAATCATCAAAAATGCCATAAAGAGGTCTCAGGCGCCCCCTCCACCCATCAGATTAGAGACATTTTAATAATTGCCGGTAGCTGGTTTTTCAGTTTCATCAGAAGAGAGAAAGAAACATTATTAAGTGCTACCGGGAGAGCCAATTACAGAGATTCGCATATAGGGTTTTACAAAGGACTGTTTTACGCATTTTTGACTAAAAATCTATATGTATAAATAGAAATTTACACGCTTATATGTTACTCCTTTCCCATCCTATGAAAATGATTAAGCAAGGTATGCCCCGTCGTATCTACGCATTGCAGTTAAGGGCCGTCTACCTGATCATCGCTTTTTTTAGTATAAGCATTGGTGTAAATGCACAAACTTTTCCCCTTGTTATCAACCAGGGTGGAGGTACTAACGCTACTAACGGATTAAGAATAGAGATAAATAGTAATGGAACCTACGCGGTATTCAGAAAGGGTAAAACGGAAAGTGCGAAGGACATTAATACAGGATACCTGGGAGCCAGAACACACGTTGCCTTTAACGTGGACGATTATGGCATCGTAGGAAACCTGATTGATGTTAGTTATTCCTCCATTTCTCCCCTGATGGGTAGTGGTACTGCTGCTAATCCGTATCGGGTGAGTATGATTGGAAAAGTTGATTTTTATGATGCATCCATTGATCAGACTTTTCCTACCACGGTCATCATGACTCTTACCTATATAACCCCGAATAACTACTATACTGTTGATTACACCCTATACAACGAAAACTTTTATTATACGCCGCATATTTACATGGAGGAATTTGCGACGATGCAGGATGGTAACTATAATCTGCCCAACCCTGATAATAACACCATGCAATTTGGTTATATCGAGGGAGTAAGCCCAAATCCATCCGTAATAGGTTTTGCCAGAAGTAGTGATGTACATGGAACCACCGCTACACCTGGTCCACTTACGCATACTTATCATGCCTTTGATAAGTTCAGCTCCTTTTCTGCCCGTAACTATAATTCGAGAATGACTCGTGTAGGAGTTGGCTCGCTGAATAATGATATTTCCGTAGTGGACATGGCAGATGGTATTCGAAAAGGGTTGGCGGTAGAAGTGAATTGCGGACAATTAGAAACGAAGTACAGGGCTGTTGGGACAAGGATTGGTGTGTCCTATGGCGATAATCTCACTGCACCGGTAGTACCTGTAAATGCTACTCCTGTGAGTACCCTCAGCAGTCCGTTGACTGTTTCGTTTGAAAGAGCTGATACATCCGGCCTGGAGGGCGCAGACGGGGATATACATGATCCGTATAACCTCCGGCTTAAAGTAACCTCCGGAGGGATTGTAAAAGTCCCCATCTATGTAAAAATAAATCTGCTCCCGGCTACTGCCGGAGATCTCCGTGCCGCTGTTTTGGGTACGGATTTTACATTTCAGGGAGGTTACATGATCCCGGCAGGAACCTATGCCACCGGAGATTTTATTCCATTGAAAAATATCAGCATTATTGGAAATAACCGACTGGAATATAGCCGTCATTTTACCTTACAACTGGAACAGGTTCCGGATAACCAATTGCTGCTGATTGATACCAGTCCTTCCGGTATTACTACCTGTACCTATACCATTAAAGACGATGAGCCTAAAAATATCGTTCTTAATACCCCCGCAAATATTAAAGAAGGTTTTATTGATAGCGTGCGGGTAGCCTTGCCTCCCGGCGTACGCGCTTCTGAAAGAACATTGGTAAACCTCTCGATTCAAAGTGGCACTGAAGCAACTGCCGGCACAGACTTTACTTATAACACCACCGCCTATGTTGAAATAGACTCCAATGGGGTGAAGATCCCGGTAAGAGCTGCGCTCGACAGCATCATTGAAAAAGATGAATTGATTAAACTAAAAGCAGATGCCGTGGTAATGGGAGAAGCACAAACTTTTGCGCAGTCGCTGCTCCTGCTGGATTCTACCCGGTTGAACCCATCTCTCACTACCGTGTCAATTACATCGGATCCACCAGCTTCCCTGAAGGAACCGTATGATGGAAAGCTGACTTTTAGCCTGCCACCACATGTAACAACCGATTTGCCTATCGGCATTAAAATAAATAAACTGCCTGCTTCCACCGCTACCGATATCGTGGATTATCAATTGGCGGATACCGCCGTGATTATTGCGGGTGGACATGATACCACTGCCACCTTCAAAATTATAGACGATAATAAAATTGAAGGAACGGAACACCTGAACCTGTCGCTAACTTTAACAGAAAGTGTTGCCCACACGGCTCTGACCAATACTCCCGTTGCACTGGATATCCTGGACAAGCAGTTGCCAATGACGGCGCCGGTGATCTTAAACATTTCATCGAACAGCGCCAATGAAGGTACATCGCCATATGTATGGGCACAGTTGCCCAGTGGCCTTTCCACCCAGATTCCGATTAAGGTGAAATTTAAGCCAGGCGGCTCTTCTACAGCTTTGCCCGGTAGTTATACGTTTGCTACGGACTCTGTCACCATTCTTCCTAACCACGTACTTTCAGATACTATTTATATTACCAATACTGCAAATACTATTTTTGATGACACCCGTGATTTGGTATTGGTCGGAAATTCTCCTGATAACGGCATCCTGGTAAAAGACAGTGTGAAAGTGACGATTGTAGATATGACCGATCCGTCTAAAAAAGTATTGACGCTGACAGCAGACAGCCTTGCACTGAAGGAAGGAGATAGTACCAGGTTCAAAATGTCGCTGCCTGCAGGTTACCGCTCTTCCAAACCGCTGACCATTGCACTGACGACCAATGCAACAGGTACCGAAGCGGCTGTCACTGATTTTAAATACCTGCAAACGTCTATTACTTTCCCGAAAGATACTGCTGTATTTACTACTACTAATGAGGTGATCAAAGCACTGACTGATCAGATTTTAGAAAAAGATGAACAGTTAAATATATCCGGTACCGTTAGTGGAGCTACCGGTTACACCGTAGTAGATGCACAACTAAAAATTAATGACGCTACCCGTAGAGATGCTACTAAAACAGTAATCACCTTTACTCCGCCAACAGCAGGTATGCCTGAAAACAGTACCCAGCAAATTGGCTTCAAGTTGCCTGCTGGTGTAACTACTGAAATACCGATTAAAGTATCACTGGCTGCCACCGGTACCGCTACCGCCAATACCGATTACAACCTGCCTGTTGATACCAGCTTTAACACACCATCTGCTGCTATTGAATTGAAAGTAGCGGGAGATATATTGGTAGAAGATGATGAAGCTATTCACATTATACCATCTGTAAGCGACCTTTATAATACTACCTATATATTCAGCCCCGCCACATTTGATCTGACGATCAAGGATGCGCAGTATCCATTCCCAGCAGGCGACTCAGTATTACTGAGCTGCACACCGGATAGCGTAAACGAAGGACAAAGTGCAGTGATTACGGCTACCTTCCCTCATGGTTGGAAAGCCGGAAAAGCCTGGACCATCAACCTGACAAAAGATGTGGTGCAGTCTACCATTGCGAGCGATCGCTATACCAGTTTCCCTGGCAGCATTACGATTCCGGTAAATGGTACCAACGGTACTACTACTATTCAAACGTTGGCTAACCAGGTGTTCAGTGATGAAGGTGCGTTGATCATAGATGGTAATAAAGGTGATGTGAAGATGCCGGCCCGCAGTACTGATCTTTACATAAAAGATAACACGGATCCTACAAAGAAAGTCCTGACCATTATATCCGACAGTGCTGCCCTGACCGAAGGCAACAGCACCCGGTTCAAAATGTCGCTGCCAGCCGGTTACCATTCTGCCAAGCCGCTCACGATTGCGCTGACGACCAAAGCCGCTGGTACCGAAGCAGCAGCCACCGATTTCCAATACCTGCAAACATCAATTACATTCCCGCAGGATACCTCTGTGTTCACTACTGTTTCACCGGTGATTAAAGCGCTGGTAGACCAGATCCTGGAGAAAGATGAACAACTGAATATAGCCGCTGCTGTTACTAACTCTCCGGGTTATACGGTAACAGATGTGTCGTTGAAAATCAACGATGCTACCCGCAGGGATGCTACTAAAAC
>NZ_JAGHZS010000014.1 GCF_017745275.1 Chitinophaga sp.
ATGTGTCAACTTATTTCAGGACGACTCAGAAAGCAGAAAGCAGAAAGCAGAAAGCAGAAAGCAGAAAGCTATTGAAGCGGATGGTCAGTTTAATCCTGTCCCAAGACAAAATCCGCTCTGATCATCCGCTTCAATAGCTTTCTGCTTTCTGCTTTCTGCACCATTATTACTGAATAACAAGCGGGATAGCCTTTTCTTTTTCCGTGCTCCGGATGTAATACACTCCTTTAGGCTGTGTGCCCAGGTCCAGTGCCAGCTCTTTATCTTTCATTACTTCCGTATGCACTAATGCACCATTACTGCTGAATATTTGTATCAGTAAAGGCGTAGCAGGTGCTTTGGCGAGCTGCAGGTGTACATCGCCGGCAGATGGATTAGGGAAGACGTTCATTTTAGTACCCACCGGATCTGCGGGATGTGCAGCGGGGATCTGTAGTGTATCTCTTTGTATTGCCGTATCAGCCTGGGCTTTACCGCTGAAAATCAATACACTCATCAAAAACAGGTGTAAATGTTTAATCATAAGGATAGGTTTTTTATTTTGAGGATATAGTATAAAATTACGCATTTTTTCTCTCATTTAAATTATTTAACATATTTCTTATCTCTTTTAGCCACTTTCCGGCTTCGTCAATTTCCCGTATGTTTGCAGTTGGATTAATTGCACCGTGATATCTCAAAACTCCATACAACAGATCCTCAGTCGCATCGACATTGTGGAAATAGTGGGTTCCTTCGTAAAGTTGAAAAAGAGAGGCGCCAACTACCTGGGTTTGTGTCCGTTTCACAACGAGAAATCCCCTTCTTTCACGGTATCTCCCGGCAAAGAGATTTATAAATGCTTTGGTTGCGGCGCCAGCGGCAATACCATCAGCTTCATCATGGAGCATGAGAAGTACTCTTATGTAGAAGCATTACGTTGGCTGGCCCAGCGTTACCAGGTAGAACTGGAAGAAACGGAAGTAAGTCCGGAGCTGAAGCAGCATCAGCTCATGGCGGATAGTTTGTTTATCATCAACAACTACGCCCGTGAATATTTTACTGATACACTTTTCAATAAGGAAGAAGGACAGAATGTAGGTCTCAGTTACTTTGAAGAACGTGGATTTACGGAAGAAACGATCAAAAAGTTCCAGCTGGGCTACTGTCTGAATACCTTCGACTCTTTCGCAAAATCTGCGCTGGATAAAGGCTACAGCCTGGAATACCTGCAAAAAACGGGGCTTGTTACTATTCGTAATGATCAGCCGGCAGATAACTACCGTGGCCGTGTTATTTTCCCGATTCATAATCAGTCCGGGAAGATCCTGGGTTTTGGTGCACGTATCCTGGTAAAATCAGACCGGGCACCGAAGTATATCAATTCTCCCGAAAACGAAATCTATGTAAAGCACCGGGTCCTGTATGGTACTTACTTTGCCAGGCATTCCATTGATAAACTCAATGAATGTTTACTGGTAGAAGGTTATACCGACGTGATTTCCCTGCATCAGGCAGGTGTGGAAAACGTGGTAGCCTCCAGTGGTACCTCCCTCACACAGGATCAGTTACGGCTGATAAAGAAATATACCAACAACCTCACCATCGTTTATGATGGCGATAGCGCCGGTGTGAAAGCCGCCCTGCGCGGGCTGGACATGGCCATTGAAGAAGGGCTGAATGTGAAGCTGGTACTGCTGCCGGACAAAGAAGATCCTGATAGCTATGTACAGAAAATAGGCGCCGCCGCTTTCCGGGAATTCATCCAGGAAAATAAGCAGGACTTCGTACTGTTTAAACTCCAGCTGAGTATGCAGGAGGCGGGCACCGACAGCAATAAAAAATCACAGCTGGTAAATGAAATTGCCGAAACCATTTCCAAAATTGATAAGGCAGAAGATTTTACCCGGCAACAGGATTATATCCGTCAGTGCAGCCAGTTATTGCATATTGATGAGCAGGGGCTGATACAGCTGGTCAATAAATTTATCCGCGACCGGCTTGTAAAACGGGAACAGGCACATGCACGCAACAATCCTCCACCAGATGATGACGGATTGAGTGAAGAAGCCATTGCCGCCATGGAAGCTGCTGAAACAGGGATTTCGGTAGATTCACTGATCAACGGGCACGAGAAACAGGAAAAGGCGCTGGTAAAAATCCTGTTACGTTTTGGCGACAAACCTTTTAAGGAAGAAGACAACAGTACAGTAGCGGATTATGTGTTCCATTTGCCGTACGACTTTGAAGCACTGGCCGAAAGTGAGCTGGTGAAAAGGATTTTAAGGGAGTATAAGGCTTTGTATGATGCAGGCAATCTCCAGGATAAACGCTGGTTCCTTTATCATGAAGATCAGCAGTTTTCAAAAGCGATTGCGAATATCCTGGAAGACCAGGAAGCGGATCTCAGTATGAAATGGAAGGAGCAGTTTGAAATAGATACTGTTTATGGAGATAATGCTTACCTGCAGGACACCATTTCCACGACCAACTACCTGATACTGCGGAAAATCAAAAAGTTGATTCATGAAAACCAGGAAGAGGCGAAAAGAGCCACTGACATGGATCAGATCATGAATTGCCTGGAAATGCAGAAGCATCTTAACTCACTGGAAAAAGAACTGACCAACAGTATGGGTACTGTTATTTTTAAATAATTACGAATTACAAATTACGAATTACGGATTTGTGGATAGATATTAGCGAGTGTTAATCTTCGCGTTTACGATCTATCTACAAATCCGTAATTCGTAATTTGTAATTCGTAATTTATTTCAGACCCGTTCCCATACCTGGAACGAGAAGGCATATTGATTTTTCTCGTCTGGCTCATGACGCTCATCGCTGACCAGTTCAAACTCTGCCCCATCCAGTTGTGGGAAGAACGCATCGCCTGGTACTACGGCATATACGCGGGTGAGGTAGATACGTTCTATCAGCGGCCATGCCTGTTCAAAAATCTGGGAGCCGCCGGTAATAAACAGCTCATCACCTTCAAACGTTTTAGCTTTAGCAATAGCTTCCTCTACGGAACCTGCTACGTACGCGCCTTCCGGCTGGTAGTTGGTTTGCCGGGTGATCACGATATTAGGCCGGCCGGGAAGGGCTTTCCCGAGGGAGTCGAATGTTTTACGGCCCATTACTATCGGTTTGCCCAAAGTAGTGGACTTGAAATATTTCAGATCTGTTGGCAGGCGCCAGGGAAGCATGTTATTGATGCCAATGACATTATTCTCTGAGGCCGCTACGATAATGGATATACGCATACCAAAAATTATATCGCTACCGGCGCTTTAATAGCAGGATGAAACTGGTAATTGACCAGTTCAAAGTCTTCATAGGTAAAAGAAAAAATGTCCTTTACTTCCGGGTTGATTTTCATCACCGGCAGTGGGAACGGTGTTCTGCTCAATTGCAGGTGGGCCTGTTCCATATGATTACTATAGAGGTGTACATCGCCGAAGGTGTGGATAAAGTCGCCCGCATCAAGATCACATACCTGCGCCATCATCATGGTCAGTAATGCATAGGAGGCGATATTGAAAGGTACGCCCAGGAATACGTCTGCGCTGCGTTGGTACAACTGGCAGCTCAGTTTTCCACGGGTTTCTCCTTTAGCCGGATCTGCCGGGGTGACATAAAACTGGAACAGGCAGTGGCAGGGGCTGAGTGCCATTTCAGACAGTTCACCCACATTCCATGCGTTCACGATAATGCGGCGGGAATCAGGATTGTTTTTAATGGTGTTTACTGCCTCGCTAATCTGGTCAATCACTTTTCCGCTACGGGTTTCCCAGCTACGCCATTGTTTGCCGTATACGGGTCCTAAATCGCCATTTTCGTTGGCCCATTCATCCCAGATACTTACATGATGTTCTTTGAGCCACTTAATGTTGGTATCTCCTTTTAAAAACCACAATAATTCGTATATGATAGATTTAAGGTGCAGCTTTTTAGTAGTGACTACCGGGAATCCTTCCTGTAAATTGAAACGCATCTGGTAGCCAAAGCAGCTGGTAGTACCGGTTCCGGTGCGGTCAGTTTTAACGGCGCCCTCTTTGATAATATGCTGTAATAAAGATAAATACTGATCCATAAGGCCGCAATTTACGAAGTTTTAAAGTCGAAAAATATAACATAATTAAGTCAAACAAAAAAAACCGAAATACCTGTAAAATTTCGTAATCTGCCAGCCGAATATTTTACGTTACGACAAAACTGGCTTAATGAGAAACCCCTACCGGCTGCTGTAGTGAAAAACCCGTGTTAGCCAAGCCTGGTAAGGACAGAATGATAGTGTCTTGTAAACCTGAACAACCAAAATCGGATAATCCATTAATCATGAAAATCTATTTATCGGCTCATATGATCAGATAACCACTTTTTACACATCATCACTTATCTAAACCAAACAAGCTATGCTTCTACCAAAATCCAGCTTGCTGGTACTGCTATGCCTGTGCAGTACCCTGGCACTATTTGCACAACAAAATATTTCAGGAAAAGTAAAGGACGCCGCCAGTGGGAAACCTATACCGGGTGTGACTGTTCGGGTACCTAATACCAATAAGGGTACCATTACAGATGCGGGTGGTACGTACACACTGGCCGTTCCGGCCGGTACCACCAGTTTGCTGGTAAGTTATACGGGATATAAAAGTCAGACCGTAGCACTGAAACCCGGTGAAACGGCATTGAATATTGCCCTGGAAGAAGATTTCGCCCGACTGGAAGAAATTGTGGTCACCGGTTTGGCCACTACAGTAAAGCGAAGAAACCTTGCCAATGCGGTAGCCACTATTTCCGGTAAAGAACTGAATGGTGTAGCACCTGCGCAAACCTTTGACGCGGCACTCAGCGGTAAAGTACCCGGTGCCCTGATTACTGCCAACTCCGGTGCACCTGGTGGTGGTATCTCTGTAAAAATGAGAGGGATTACTTCCGTATTCGGTAACTCACAGCCCCTCTATGTAGTAGATGGTATTTTCTTCAACAACAGCAGTATTCCTGCCGGCCTCAATGATGTTACCGGCGCTGCTACCTCCGGGAATCCCAACAACCAGGATAACCCTTCCAGCCGTATTGCCGATCTCAATCCGGAAGATATTGAAAACATCGAAATCCTGAAAGGCGCTTCTGCTGCTGCTATGTATGGCGCCAAAGCGGCTGCCGGCGTAATTATCATCACCACTAAAAAAGGGAAAAGCGGCAAAACAAAAATCAGTGTGAACCAGGAAGTTGGTTTTACAAAGGTACGACACCTGATGGGTGTCCGCGCCTTCACCGCAGAAACCGCAGCTGACCTCGCAGGAACCGCCACCAATCCTGATCCCAACGTGAAGAAAAAAAGAGAAGAATATGCTGCACAATACACCGCAGCTAAAAATGCAGGCAAGATCTTCGACTATGAAAAGGAAATGTTTGGTCAAACTGGCCTGGTATTAAACTCCGGCATTTCCCTCAGCGGAGGTGGCGATAAAACTACTTTCTATCTCTCCGGTAACAGACGGCAGGAAGATGGTATTGTAAAGAACAGCGGCTACTTCAACAACTCAATCCGGTTAAACGTGGATCATAAAGTCAATGACCGTATATCCATTGGCGTTACTACCAATTATATTGGCTCTTCTGCAGACAGGGGCATCACCAACAACGATAACAACGGCGTTTCCTATGGCGTGGCATTATCGTCTACTCCCGACTTCGTGGATCTGCATCCCAACTCATTAGGGGAATATCCGGACAACCCGTTTGCTCCGTCTAACCCACTGCAAACACGTGACCTGGCCTCCAACAACGAAAAAACCAATCGTTTTGTAGGCGGCGCCAACCTCGATATCCGGTTACAACAAAGTGAACGGTCTACTACCCGCCTTATTGGCCGTGGCGGTATCGACTACTTTAATTTTAAAACTGCCGCGCTGTTTCCCCGCAACCTGCAATTTGAAGCCAACAACCTGCAGGGCCATTCCATACAGGGAAATACCAACAACACCAATACCAACCTGGCCGGCTTCGTAGTAAATACTTTTACGCCTAATAACAACCTCAGTTTAACCAGTACTGCCGGCGCCACACTGGAAACAGGCTTCATGGATTATATCATCACTTCTGCTACCAACCTGGTAAATGGTCAAAGTAACCTGGACGCCAGTGCTAATACTACCACCCACCAGTTCCGGCAGAAATTCCGTGACAACGGCCTCTTTTTACAGGAAGACCTCTCCCTGATAGATGCTATCACTATTAGTGCCGGCGTACGTTTCGACCGCTCTACCAACAACGGCGATTATCTTAAATACTACGTATTCCCTAAAGGCGCCTTGTCCTGGAACTTAAGTAAAATGAGGTTCTGGAACATCAGTACAATAGATAACTTCAAGATACGCGCCGCCTACGGCCAGTCTGGCAACGTACCTCCTTACAGCAGTAAATTCACCGGTATGCTGGGTAGCAATATCGATGGTTTACCCGGTGTATTGGTAGATAACCTGAAAGGTAACCCGGAAATCAAGCCTGAACGGCAGGCAGAATTTGAAACCGGGTTGGATGTGAGTGTACTGAATGGCCGTATCAGCCTGGAAGCTACTTACTATAACAAAAACATTTACGATGTACTGTTGCGTCATGCCCTGCCTGGCGCGTCTGGCTATGCCAACGAGTGGAAAAACAGTGGTGACCTGAAAAACCAGGGGGTAGAACTGGGGCTGACAGTAATCCCGGTAAACAACGCCAACATCCGTTGGAACAGCACCATCAACTTTTGGCTGAACCGCTCTAAAGTAACCAAACTGGTGATTCCGCCTTATTCAATTGGTGCTTTCGGTAACTCACTGGGTACCTTTTACCTGGAGCAGGGAGCGCCGGCTACGCAGATTAAAGGCATTGTGGGCGATGAGCTAAAACTGATCGGTAACTCAGAACCTAAATTCCAGATGAGCTTTTTTAATGAAGTGACCCTGTATAAAAATTTCTCCCTCCGCTTCCTGATCCATTGGAAAAAAGGAGGAGATAATATCAACCTCACCGAACTGCTGACAGATCTGGGCGCTACTTCACCGGACTTCGATGCGCCGATGAAGGGTACCAAAGCAGGGCTGTATCGCCCGGGCGCCGGCGATGCTTCCATTTATGTACAGGATGCTTCGTATGTGCGTATACGTGAGATAGGTTTATATTACAATCTCCCACTAAAAAACACCCAAAATATCAAAGCATTAAGGTTCGGTATATCCGCGAACAATTTCTTCACCTGGACGAAATATATCGGATATGATCCGGAAGTATCAAATTTCGGCAGTAACACGATTACAACTGCGCAAAGTCGCGGTAGTATTGGCTTGTCTACCGGTGTAGACGTGATGTCATTTCCTGCATCCAAACGAGCCAGCTTTCACGTGGGCATAGATTTCTGATCATTTCCTTTCTGCTAAAATCATTATATATGAAAAAGTATATCACACATATTACCGTTGTCATTTTCCTGCTGGTATTGAATGCTTGTCAGAAGGGAGAAATCAACAGTTTGAATACACCTGTTGTAGACGTTATCAGTAAGAATCCAACGAAAAGCGATTTATTTAACCTGGTAACAGGTGCGGAATCCGGTATGCGTAACAGCCTGGCTGTTTACCTGGATGGTGAGGGCATTATAGGCCGGGAAATTTACCGCTTCTCCGGATCAGAACCCCGTTACACGACGGATTTGTTAGGCGGAGGTACCAAGACGCTGGACAACAACACTTTCTATCTCACCAATCCCTGGGTATCGCGGTACCAGGTGGCCCGTCAATGCTTCATTCTGCAAGATGCCATCAAAAACACCAAGCCGGAAATAGCCACGGATGCACAAAAGAAGGCATTTACCGGCTTTGCCAAAACGCTGATCGGGTATCAACTGCTCCTGAATATCAATATGACCAATACTAATGGCGCCCGCATTCCTGTAGCCAATGACGACGTACTGCGGGGCGTTATTACAGATCCTAATGTAGTAATGGATTCCATCCTGAAGTTCCTGGATGCCGGCAAAGCTGACCTTACGGGATCTGAAGTGATCTTTCCTTTGTCTTCCGGCTTTACCGGGTTTAAAAATGCAGCAGGCCTCATTAAATTCAATCGCGCTATCGCTGCCCGGGTACATATTTACCGTAAAAACTGGGCGGAGGCATTAACTGCGTTGAATGAATCTTTCTTTGACCTGAATGGCGACTTTAACATGGGCATTTACCATACGTTTTCCACCAATGGTGGTGACCTGGCCAACACCATGTTTATTGCGCCCAATGGTAATGGAGAAGTAAGGGTTTCTCATCCTTCTTTCGCAACAGATGTACAGGCAGGCGATGACCGCGTAAAGTTAAAAACAGCGTTGCGTACTTCCTCTGCCAGCCAGAGCGGCCTCACCGGCGACCGGGACGTCATCGTCTGGACGTCTCCCAGTTCTCCCATCAGTATTATCCGAAACGAAGAGCTGATACTGATTTATGCAGAAGCCAAAATTCAACTGAACCAACTCCCCGATGCAGAAGTAGCCTTAAACAGGATCCGCACCGGACATCATCTTGGAGCTTATAGCGGAGATAAAACACAGGCAGCATACCTTACTGAACTACTCTACAACAGACGTTATTCCCTGTTTATGGAAGGACACCGGTGGATTGATCTGAGAAGATACAACCTGCTAAACACCTTGCCAATCGACAGGGTGAATGATGATGTGTGGGCAAAATATCCGTTGCCTCAAAGTGAAAGTAACCTGTAGTAGAGCGGAAAGCTGAAAGCAAAAAGCATAAAGCTATTGTAGCGAATGACCGAAGCGATTATTTACGCTTTGATCATTCGCTACAATAGCTTTTTGCTTTCTGCTTTCAGCTTTATAGCCCCCTTCTTCGCATTTCTTTCCTGATCAATGCCAGTTCCCGGCCCATTTGTCCGGCGATAGATGTATTTTCCTGGGCTCTGCGGAGCAGGTAAGGCATTACATCTTTTACGGGACCATAGGGAAGGTATTTGCTGACATTATAGCCGGCGTGTGCCAGGTTGAAGGTAATGTTATCACTCATTCCCAGCAACTGGGAGAAGCTAACATGCGGGTGGTTATGAGGAATCCCTTTTTCATCCAGCATACGGGCAGCCAGCATGCAGCTGTTTTCATTGTGGGTACCAATGAATACGGCCAGCTTATCAAGGTTATCAAGGCAGAATTTCACGGCTGCATCGTAATCTTTGTCTGTAGCGGCTTTGCTGGGTTGAATAGGTGTTGGATAATTATTTTCCGCGGCACGTTTATTTTCTTTTTCCATGTAAGCACCTCTTACCAATTTGGCGCCCAACAGATAGCCTTCCTGCTGTGCTTTTTGCAGGGATGTTTGCAGGAAAGCGTAGCGATCGTGGCAATATAACTGGAAGGTGTTATAAACAACAACTTTGCCTTTATTGAATAAAGACATCATTTCGTTGGTGAGCTGATCAACCGGATCCTGGATCCAGGATTCTTCTGCATCTACGAGCACGGCCACATCATGTTTAGCCGCAGCTTCTGCAATGCCGTATATACGATTGCGTACGCGGGTATATTCTTCCTGCTCTGCCGCAGATAAGGTTTCTTTACGGTGGATTTTTTCCAGCAATTCAAACCTGGCAAAACCGGTAATTTTAATCGCAATAAAAGGAATATCAGGTCTGCTGCCTGCATATTGAATAGCGCGGATAAATTCAGGAACTGCGGCGTCATAGCTATCCTCGCCTTCCATTGCCTCTACCCCGTAGTCCAATGCTACTCCTACGTGATAGTTGCCCAGCTGTAATGCAGTGGTAGCTGCTTCTTCCAGGCTTTCTCCCCCACAGAACTGGGAGAAGATGGTGTTTTTAATAATTCCTTTAATAGGTAAGTGCAGTTTAAATGCGATCGGTGTCATCACTGAACCGAATTTTACCAACCAGGGCTTCCCGATGTTACTAAAGAGAAAGTTGGCTTTTTTCAGTGCTTTGTCGGTCTTTGCCTCAAATGCAATAGCCGTATTATCAAATGATAAAGGTAGCTGCTTTTCCATGGGCCGCAAAGTTAGGGTGCGTCAGGCTTTTAAACAAAAATCATTGTTATATCAGCGCATCTTTTTAACAGCGTTATCAGATATTGTCTATTGCTTCTCATAAATTGTTTAAGCATACAGCTTTACCGCTGTTTATTTTATTACTTTTAGGTCTTTTCTATTACATACAAAATTCCCGGAATATGCTATTTAAAACTGATACTACTGCGTGGCCAAAGACTTTCATCGGATTCATCCTGGGAGGGGTAGTATTGACCGGATGCCAGCCTAAGGCGCCGGAAACCAAAAGTGAGAACCTGCAGGTACCAGGAGTACATTACCAATCGCATAAAGGCGTTACTGGTCAACGAACCGTGGTAAAACTGCCGGACAGCTCTACTGTTATCCTCAACGCCGCTTCCGTATTGGAAGTACCGGACAACTACCTTCAAGGCCACCGTGCGGTGATATTGGACGGGGATGCGTTTTTCGAGGTAACTCCTTCTACCGATACCTTTACCGTTACCAGTGATAAGTTGAAGGCGACCGTATTAGGCACCTCTTTCCGGATGCGTTCTTTTGCCAGTCAGCATGGCGCCACTGTTTACCTGCTTACCGGCAAAATCCGTGTGGGTAAATCTTATCATTCTCCTACGGATAACCAACCGGAGATCCTGGAACGTGGACAAATGATTCTTGCCAATAATGAAATAGACCTGATGGAAAAAGAAACCTACCATCCGGAAGAACTGGAAACATGGCTATCCGATACCTTACATATTCAAAACGCTACCCCCATGGCACTAAGCCGGACACTGGAAGAGTGGTTTGGTGTGGAAATAGAAATGAAAGGAGATGCCTCCAAAGCACCTGTTATTGCAGACGAACGTTTTTATCATGCTACACTTGAGGAAGTGTTGCGTCGTTTGGGAGAACAACAAGGTTTCAAATATAAAATTACAGATAATAAAGCAGTGATTACATTTTAGAAAATTACGAATTACGCATTTGTGGGGAGATGGTAAACGCGAATATCACTCGCTATCATCTACCCACAAATCCGTAATTCGTAATCCGTAATTCGTAATTTCACTTACATCGCCGCACCTACCCTTTGCAGTAATTCTTTTGTTTTCCTGATACCATCTTCTTCTGATAGTTTCTCGCCTTCATACTCCACTCCTATAAACCCTGTAAAACCAGCATCTTTCACGATTTTCAGGATACGGGGATAGTCGATCGTAGTTTCGTTACCGTTAGTATCGAAATCATAGCTTTTAGCACTAACACCTTTGGCAAAAGGCATGAGTTCTGTTACGCCCTGGTAGCGATCGTATTCTTCGAGGCAGGTGGTTTTAGCCCAGGCTTCGGGCGTATCATTTTCAGGTTTGCTTCTTTTGATACAGAAGTTGCCCAGGTCCGGCAGGGTACCGCAGTTAGGCATGTTTACGGTTTTCATGATGCCACTCAGCCATTTACCGTTAGACGACATGCCGCCGTGGTTTTCCACGATGACGCCAATACCGTGTTCCTTACCGAAGGCCGCAAGTTTGGTTAAAGATTCGGCGGCAGCTTTGGCTACATTTTCCGGTGTACCTTCACCGGCAGCATTCACACGGATAGAGTGGCAGCCCAGGAAAGCAGCGGCTTCTACCCATTTATAATGGTTCTCTACGGCCTGTAAACGTTTCTTTACATCCTGGTCCCCCATTTCCCCTTCACCATCGCACATGATTAATACACTGCGTACACCGAGATCATCGGCGCGTTTTTTCATTTCAGCCAGGTAAGTTTTGTCTTTTGCTTTGTCTTTGAAAAACTGGTTCACATACTCGATGCCGTGGATATCAAATTCATTTTTAGCGCGGGAAGCAAAGTCCAGGTGATTCATTTTACCGGCAAACAAAGCTTTGTGGAAAGACCATTCTGCCAATGATATCTTAAAGAAAAGATCTTTGGCAGCGGCTTCGCCGGCTTTAGGAGCGGCGGTGCTGTCTTTCGTTTCTTCGTTGGTAGATTTACCATTATTACATGCTGCCAGTACAGCGGGTAACATACCGATTCCCATCGTGTATATTCCCATTTGACGCAGGAACTCCCTGCGATTGTTTACATTACTCATATCCGTGGGTTTTAAAATTGGTCTTCCTAAAATATTCTTTTACAGGGGGGAAAGCAAGTTTAGGACCATAAAATTTCAGGTTGTCCTATTCAACAGGAATGCGGGGCAGCAATCCGTATGGGGCTGCAGCTGCGGCCGCGGCGGCTTGTAATGCACTATTGTAGGCTGTTGGTACGCCGGTGTGCTGCGCAAAAAGCTGCTGATAGTAGCCACTAAATTGCGGATAATATTGTTGTACTGCCTGCAGCACCAGTTGTTTACTATCAGCCTGTTCCTCTCCCCATAAGGTAATAGACGCAGGAAATACATAGCGGGCGCCATGTTCATGAAAAGCGGCGTATAGTCGTGCCAGTTGTTCCGGTGTATCCGTAATAAAAGGCAGCAGTGGCATGAGGCTTACGCCTGTCATTAAACCGGCTGTGGCGCAACGTTGCATGGCTTGCAGGCGGAGCGACGGATCCGGGGCGCCGGGTTCAAATTGCTTTCCAATTACAGGATCAATGGTGCTGAAGGAGAAAGTAATAAAAGCACGATGGCTGTATTTGGCCAAATCAGGGGGCAAAATGGCGTTTTCGTTGAGGCGGTGGAGTAAGTCCAGGTCGCGCAGTACCAGCGGCGATTTGGTAATGATATGTACGGGGAAGCGGTATTCAAGCAGCAGTTCCAGGATTCCCCGGGTGAGTCGTTCTTTTTCTTCTATAGGCAGGTAAGCATCTGTAACGGACGACAATACCACTATCCCCTGTTGTTGCTTTGCCGCCCTGGCAGCCAGTTGCCGGCGAAGCAACGTTAAAGCATCTGCTTTCACCGATAATTTATCGGCCATGTTGATGCCGTACTTGCTGCCGCGGATGTAGCAGTACAAACAGTTGAAGGCACAACCGCTGTACGGGTTAATGGTATAGTCGTCCAGAAACCACGGATCCCTTTTCTTTGTTTTATTCAGCAGTGACGTTACAGTAATATACCTGGGCATAATAAAGCAATGTCACCGAAGGTCCGTATTTTATTTCATCTCTTTGATTTCATCCAGTTCTTTTTGAGCAATTTTCTGGATCTTGGAGGTTTCCTGCAGTGACAGTTGGTAAGCTGCTTCTGCTGCTTCCAGCGCCTCCGGCTTATTACCCAGCTCCTGGCATATCCTGGCGAGGGTGCCCTGGTTGCCGTATTCTTTAGGATCTATTATCACCGCGCGTTTAGCCAGCTTATAGGCTTGCTGCAGGAAGGCTTTATTGCCACCTGCCAGGTACTGGCAACGTCTGCCAAGGAAGCTCAGGCCGATGTCATCTTTTTTCATCACCCCTTCCAGTGCAATATCTGTTACGCGTATGAAGTTCTTTGCATCCGATGTAGTCAGGTAATATTCTGCCTGCATCATTAACGCTTTCTTTTGCAAAGCCGGATCGCTAGCATTAGACCAGGGAGCCAGGCGTGTAAAAAATGCAGTGCTGTCCTTCTTGCGGATCAATCCATACAGTGCAGTATTGAGTAAGCGTTCCTGCACTTTATTTACTTCAGCAGTATCAAATTTCTTCGTGTATTCGTTTACGTGAGCAGTAAAAAAATTACCCAACTTTTCATTTTCATCCCATGCAAAGGCTTGTATGGTTTGCCATCCCAGTGAGGTCAGCATATCCTTTTCTGTTAACTGAGCAATCAGCAGTCCGCTGATACTGTCCGCTTTGTTGCGGTCTGTTTTCTGTAATGCTTTGGCGTATGACAGTAAATTTTCCTTGCTGCGGTTACCGCTGTTAAAGGCTTTCTCCATGGCGGCCAGGGAGCGTTTTGGATCCAGCGCTTTCTTTCCTTCTTCTATAAATTCCGGTAACTCCATGCGGGAAGTAGCTTTATGTACCAGCTCTCCTTTGCCGTTAATAAACAGGTAAGTAGGAAATACCTGTACACCGTACCGTTTGCGTAACTCCGGCCCCTCTCCTTTCTCCATATCAATTTTATAATTGATAAAAGTGGTGTTGTAGTACCTGGCGGCGGTATCGTTTACGAAAACATTTTTCTCCATCCATTTGCAGGGAGCGCACCAGCTGGTGTAGCAGTCGATGAACACCAATTTACCGGTGCGGGCGCTTTCCTTTAATACGTCTGCAAAGGCATCCTGACGGAAAACAATCCCGGTTTCCGGTTGCTGTGTCTGTGCCTGGATGCTGCCACTGAGCAAAAAGCTCAGCGACAGCATGTTTAATAAGAATAACTTCTTCATATAGCTATTGATTAATATCCCTGGTTCTGTGCCACTACTTTACCGGCAGCCTGAATAGATTTCAGCGGGATAGGCAGGATATAACGCTGCTTACCCATAAACTGTGGTTTCATGGTTTTGATATCAAACTCCCCTTTGCTGGCATATCTTACCATATCAAACCATTCTTCACCACTTTCACCACCCAGTTCATGTAGTTTTTCCAGGCGGATCGCTTTCAACAAGCCGGCGGCATCATCATCCGTGATATCCGGCATCTGGGCGCGTTTACGAATTTTGTTTAATGCGGTCCGGGCATCTTCCAGGGATCCGCCACTTCTTACAATGGCTTCCGCCTGGATCAGGTAAATTTCCGCGAGGCGAAGGAAATATTCGGTATCTGCGTTGGAAGGTGCGCCATCTATGGTTCCGGCCATGAACTTACCATTGCGCACGCGGGTACCACTCACTTTAATCGCCATGGTATCGCGTTTATCTCCCAGCATGATGGCCCGGTATAAGGCAGATGGTTTAAACCAGTTGCTAAATGCATAGCACTTGTTGTTGATATTAGTGCTGGCATCATAAGGCGTCTGGAAAATGGCTTCTTTGGTATTATATATTTTTTTGGAGAAGATGATCTTGAAAGTATCCTCCAGGTTACGCTGTGTGCTCGTAGTCACCTGTTGGGCCATGGCAGCAGCTTCTGCATATCGTTGCTGATAAAGCAGCACTTTCGCTTTCAACGCGCGTGCAGCAATTTTTGATGCATAAAAAGTACTGGAAAATTCATTGGTTTCGAGGATCGCTTCGTCCAGGTCTTTGTTGATCTGATCGTAAACAGCGCGTACGCCGGAGCGTGGGATGGCATCTCCATCTTTTATTGGTGTTGTATGAATTACTAAACCATAAGTAGAAGTAGTATCATAGAACTCTCCAAATAAGCGCAGCAGGTAAAAATAACTCATGGCACGGAGGAACTTTGCTTCGCCGATGATCCTGGTCTTACGTGGGTCGTTACCCGGCAGCACCGCCGTTTTGGTAATAATATGATTGCTCATATTGATCAGCTTATATCCTCCGGCGTACATATATTCCAGCCAGTAATCACTGGTACGTACGTTATTGATGGAATAATCAGCGCCCATCTGCAAAGGCTCCATGGTACCACCCATGAGTGCAGCGGCCGCAGGCATATAATAGTTAAAGGCCAGGGTATTTCCATTCAGGATACCGTAAGTACCATATAAGGTACTCTGTGCTTTTTCTACAGTAGTGATGGCGTTGGCATCTTCCAGCTGGTTTACCGGCGCTACGTCGGTAACATTCACCAGCTTGCAGGAAGCAAATAAAAAGGTAGCGGCTATTGTTGCTAAAATATATTGTTTCATGATTTTTTCGTTTACAGGTTCACGTTAATACCGGCAGTAAAGGAGCGGGTCATTGGATAACCACTGGCATCAATACCTTGTGCAAAATTGTTGGCACCGGCATTGTTTACTTCCGGATCCAGTCCACTATATGGTGTTAGCGTAAACAGGTTACTACCGGTTACGAATACACGGATATGATTGATCCGCACCCGATTCAGCGCTGGTGTATTAAAGACGTAAGCAACCTGCAGATTTTTGAGTTTAAAGAAACCCGCTTTTTCTATAAAGAAATCGGAGTCGCGACTATTATCATTAGGATCGTTGGTCACTAAACGGGGCAGCTTACCATTTTTATTGGACTCCGACCAGGAGTTGGCCAGAATATCCCTGTTATAGTTATAATAATTGGTTTTGAATATCATCATGTCTTTACGGGTCTGGTTATACAGGGAGTTACCAATGCTAAAGTTGAAGAATGCAGTGATTTCCCATTTACCGATGCGTACAATGTTATTCCAGCCACCATAAAAATCAGGCTCTGATTTACCAATAATACCGCGGTCCTCGTCTGTAATGCGACCATCGCCATTCACATCTACAAATTTAAAGTCGCCGGGAGCGGTTTCTTCAGATTGATAATATCCATCCGGCGCAGTTTTGTTGAGGGCATCAATTTCTGCCTGCGATTGGAAAATACCGGCTGTTTTGAAGCCTTCGAAATAGCCCATGCTCTGTCCTTCTCTCAATACGCCATTCAGGTCAAATCCACCATTCAGTTTTTCTACACGGCTACGTATACGCGTGATGTTTACATCGGTGATATAGCTGAAGTTCTTACGGCGGATCACATCACTACCAATCTGGAATTCCCATCCACGGTTAGAAAAGTCACCTACGTTATAGTATTGTTGCTGTGCACCGGTTTCCATGGTAATGCTACGGTACAGGATCATATCGCGGGTATACTTTCTGAAATACCCGATAGTACCTCTTAATTTAGCTTTGAACATGGAGAAATCTACGGCTGCATCCAGCTGGTTGGTAGACTCCCAGCGGATATCCGGGTTCGGTACATCATTTACTATCATCCCGTTTTTACGATTGTAGAAGCTACCGGAAGTAAAGAGGGTAGTATATTGGAAGTCGGCGAAGTTAGCACTACCGGTTTTACCCGTAGACACGCGCAGTTTCAGATCTTCCAGCCAGGTAGCACCTTTCATAAAGCTGGCTTCTGATAAGCGATACGCCAAAGCGGCAGAAGGGAAGAATGCCCAGCGGTGCCCCGGGGAGAACTTGGTAGATTCATCAGCACGACCTGTAAAAGTGAAATAGTATTTACCTGCGAAGTTATAGTTGGTACGCAGGAAGTAAGATTGTAATCCACTGATAGTACCACCACTGGCCCAGGTATTCAGGATACTGGCACCGCCGAGGTGATTCAGGGCCTCATCATCTGAGAAGTTATTGGATTTGATGGTAACAAAATCGCTTTTACTTTGCTGGAATGACGCTCCTGCTACTGCATTAATATTATGCTGGCCAAAGCTTTTCAGGTAACTCAGGGTATTATCAAAAATACGGGCAGTGCTGTTGTTCGTGTAGTCTTCCCTCGATCCGGTACGATTGTTCCGTATTTCGAATACATCAGAGGAAGGGGTATAGTTTAACATATCTCCCTTTATAATATTATAAGAGAGATCAGAACGCCATCTTAATCCTTTCACAATTTCCACTTCTCCAAAGAATGACATCAATACATTCTGACTTCTCTCACGCCTGGTATAATCCAGTTGGGAGATAGGATTAGGCTGTGAGCTATCCGGCGTAGCGCCATATCTGCCGAGGTTATCATATGGCGGTATATCCGGACGGTAGCGGATAATGCTGTAGTAACCCATGCCGCTATTGGTTTCCATCATGGAATAGTTCATGTTGGTACCGAGGCGCAAACGGTCGAACAGGGTTGTTTCCAGGCGGCTTCTCAGGTTATAGCGTTTAAAGCCACTACCTCTGATCACACCTGCCTGATCTGTTACGCTACCAGACACCGAATACAGGGTGCTTCCATTGTTAGAACCACCGTTGATGTTCAGGTAGATGTTGTTGGTCAGCGCTGTGCGAGTCATCTCTTTCGCCCAATCGGTGTTGATACCGGGATACAATACGGAATCTTTAGGGGTTGGTTTGCCTGCATTTCTATATGCAGTTTGTACTGTAGCCAGGTAATCAGCTGCATTCAGCGGATGATAGGTTTTAGCAAATTGATCAGCGGAAGCAGTGTATCCTACAGAGATGTCTGCTTTAGGGCCGGAGCGTCCGCGTTTAGTGGTAATAATTACTACACCGTTAGCCGCGCGGGAACCATAGATCGCTGCAGCAGAAGCATCTTTCAGGATGTCCATGCTTTCAATATCTTCGGGGTTGATGCTGGCCAATGGGGATATTTGTCTGCTTACATCAGCAGCATATTGCTTATTCCCCTGACCACTGCCCACTTCTACGGGCACCCCGTCAATTACATACAATGGTTCGTTGTTACCATAAGCAGAGGTACCACCACGGATACGGATAGCTGCAACCGCGCCAGGGGCGCCGGTAGTTTTTACCGCATTCACGCCGGCAGTGCGGCCTGCCAGTGCAGCATCAAAAGAAGTGGCATTCATTTTCTTCAAATCATCCGTTTTCACAGAGGATACAGAACCGGTAAGGTCTTTTTTGTTAACCTGTCCATACCCTACTACCACGATGCTGCCCAGTGTTTTAGGATCTTCTGACAGCTGAATATCCATGTTTTCACCTGTAATCACCACTTCCCGGGATTGCATGCCCACGGCGGAAAATACCAGGATATTTTTATCGGCAGGTACTTTAATGGTGAAATGTCCATCTTCATTGGTAGCAGCACCACGGGAAGTACCTTTTACCAATACAGAGGCGCCTGGCACCACACTCTTATCTTTTGTGCTGCTAACGGTACCGGAAATGGTACGCATCGCCACATTTTCGGTACCTTCTTTCTTAAAGATCACAATACCATCGTTCATACTCCGGTATTGCAGGTCTGTATTTTTAAGTAACTGATCCAGGATAGCGGTAATTTGCTGATCCTTAAAATCGAATGTGTTAACAGAATACTTCTTCACATCACTTTCATTATAAGAGATGTTGATACCGCTCTTTGTCTGTAACTTCTTCAGGCAGGAAGCAATTGTTTCATAGCTGAAGGAAATAGTAGTTTGTTTTTGCAGGTACGACTGTGCATAGGTACGTAGCTGTGTGATGGAGCATAAAATCACGCAAAGCAGCAAGACTTTCGCCCATTTTTGGTTGATGGTTGGTAAAAACCCATTGTTCATAAATAATCGGTATTTGATATTAAATGGTAAAGTGCTCTATCAGCAAGGCTTACCGCTGATAATTATTTGCTTGTTCCTGATGGTGTATGTAATGTTGTCGATGATCTTCAGCAGGTCCAGTACTTTAGTAACCGGCTCCTGGTCGTTAAAATGAAGGCTGTTGATACATCCTTTCATCTGCCCGTTGGTGAATATGACTTTATAGCCATAGATATTTTCCAGTTTAATGGCCAGTTCTGCGAGGCTTACGTTGGTGAGATAGATATCTCCGTTGCGCCAGCTGTTGGCACGGGCGGCATTGACCTGCTGCGTAGAGAACGCCGCTTTGCTGCTGTTATACACTATTTCTTCGCCGGCACCGAGGATTACATCGCATTGGTGCTGATCCTGTACCTGTATGGTTCCGGAGGCCACGGTCACTTTTTCCTGCAACAATTCCGTGTAGGCAGATACGTTAAAAGAGGTACCTAATACCTTTACTGCCAGGCTTCTTGTTTTTACGATAAAAGGGTGATGGGCATCTTTGGCCACTTCAAAAAACACTTCCCCGTTGCGGACATTAAATTGACGTTGTGCGCCAAAATCGGGGTTATACTGCAGGCTGGAGCCGCTGTTGAGCCACACCACCGAATGGTCCGGCAACTCCATTTTAAGGCGCTTTCCGGCAGGGCAATCCAATGATACCCAGTTAGCTGGTCCTGGTTTTGGAGTTTCCCGGAAATATAATCTCACGCCGGCGAATAGTAGCAACGCGGCGGCCGCCGGCCAGGCGAGGCGTTTCCAGCGTGGCATACGTTTAACAACAGCCGGTGACACCGGCGTTGATAGCGTGTTGATGGTTCCCTCGTATATAGCCGACAGGTGCTGCCAGGATTGTTCTTTCAGCGCCGACTGCTCTGCTGCGGAAGGCATTTCCGCCGGCATGGTGTCCAGGCTTTGATACCATTGCTGCAAAAAAAGTTCTTCTTCTGCGCTGAGACCCTCTTCCAGCTGCTTTTGTAATAAAAAACGGATATACCGGTAATTGAGCATAGTAGTTGGTTGACCCATTAGGTACAGGGAGCTTGGCCGATCGTACCAGTGGAGAAAAAAAATTCTTCAAATTTTTTTTCAGCTTTTAGCCGTTAGCTTTTAGCTTTTAGCAAAATGCAGCGGAGAATATGTTATATGTTTATCTCTGCTGCATTTTGCTAAAAGCTAAAAGCTAACGGCTAAAAGCTAAAATCAAAATGCCGCAGAGTCTCCCCTGCGGCATTTTAAAAGGATGCAAAAGCAACACTATTCGTTTAACAACGGGTTGCTCGCAACGGCATCCATAGGAATACGTATCGTATAACGCGGATCGCCTGCTTTCAGGGTAGTTGCTTTCCCTTTCAGCGTATGAACGATTTCCGGTTGCATAGTTCTGCGGAGATCAAACCAGCGATGTCCTTCGAAAGACAATTCCCGGGCTCTTTCATCGTAAATTTCCTGCAGCAGGGCTTTGCCGGCCAATGTAGACAGGCGGAGTTGCTCTGTGGCATGGAATGCCGGTGTAAGACGGCGCTGCGTTAACTGGTTAATATAATCGCGGGCCACCTCCGGCTGATTCAACTGTGCGGCTGCTTCTGCTGCGATGAGGTACATTTCCGCCACGCGGAAAGATTGACGATAATTATTACCAGTATTGATTTTAGCAATGATGTTTTTGTTGTTCTTGTCCTTTCCGTAGAATATTTTCAGACGTAAGTCGCCTAACGGATTGTACAAAGCAAACAGGTTATCAGATACAAACGCTGTTTGTATGGTGACTACATTATAATTCAGATCATACGCCTGTATGCTTTCAATAGAATTATACAGGGTAGGCAACGCTGTGCTGTTGTTAAAGTCAATCAGGGTATTTTTCTTATCCAATACTGCTTTTGCAGCATTCAGGGCTTTATCCCACTGGTGAGTGTACAGATATACACGTGCAGCCAGGGCCCAACCTGCCGTTTTACTGAATTTGTAAGATAGTGCTGTTTCATAAACATCTTTGTTTACCAGCGACAATCCCTTTTCCAGATCCGCCTGTACCTGTGCGTATACTTCCTTCACCGTATTACGACGGGCTACTTTTTCCATATCCACTTCGATGATAAGCGGTACGGCTTTATCGGTAGCTGCGGTAGCCTCGTTATAGGCGTTGCCATAGAGGTTTACCAGGTTGAAATACGTGTACGCACGCATCAGGTAGGCTTCTCCCAGCAGTTGATTTTTCTGTGCTTCGGTACCGCCGGTAGCAGCAGGTGCTGCACCAATGATATGATTAGCATAAAAAATCCGCTGGTATTTACCGCGCCAGTCGAAAGTAAGCCCTTTGGTTGGGCCATTCTCATTCCAGAGGAAGTTGTTCGACACCAGATCCACATCCCGGCTTTTGGCTTCATTCACGGTTATTTCATCCCCACGATAAGAAGCTATTCCTTTATCCAAATCGGCGATAGCATAAGCAGCATCCAGCTCTTTGGTAAAATCTTCTACCGTAGTGGGTACTACTTTACCTACCGGTACAATGTCGAGGTACTTTTTACAGGAGGACATGGAAGCCATTGTTAACACCAGTCCTGTGGCATATATTACTTTACGCATCTTACTGAGTTTTAGAATGTGGCATTAAGGCCAATGGTAAATGTTTTAGGAATGGGCTGTGCATAGATATTACCCATTGTTTCCGGATCAAGGTAGCCATCATAGTTCTTTGCAAACACAAACGGATTGCGGGCTTCCGCTGTTACCTTCAATCCTTTCATCCTGATTTTATTGCTGATATTTTCCGGTAAACGGTAGCCTAATGTAATGTTACGCACCCTTACATAACCTCCGTCCCGGATCCATAAGCCAAGAGCATTATACTGGTACATTTTGTCTTCCAGCCAGTGACCCAGTAATTTCAGCTCCGGATCTGTTGCTGCAGTATTGCCGAATAATGCAGGGTATTTTCCATGCGGGTTCGCCGGTGTCCAGCGATCGAGAATAGCGGTGCTGCTATTCAAACCGCGGTTGTAGTTCATCGGGTTGTAAGGTGGATCAATCTTCACTTTCTGGCCCAGGTTGAACATCAGGCCAATAGACAGGTCAAATTGCTTATAAGTAAAATTGTTGTTCAAACCACCGGTATACAAAGGATCGCTGCTGCCCATGTTGCTGAACAGATCACGCATCTGTGCATTAGTGAGATTGGTATAAGGGAACAATCCTCCCAAATCCGGATCACCGGCGAAATCATCCTGCAACTGCATCAATTCCGACAGGGATTCTACCTTGCCTTTGTAATTCACCATGATCATCCCTTTTTCACTCAAACCAGCGTAAGGCAGTCCCCAGATGGAACCGATAGCCTGACCTTCCCTTGAAGGGAAATAGGAGTTATCCGGCAGGGTTTCCCGTAAAACAGTATTCTTGTTATAAGAGAAATTAAAGTCGGTAGACCAACGGAAATCTTTACGGGTGATATTCCGGGTGTTAATGCTTACTTCTACCCCACTGTTTTTCATTTCTGCCCAGTTTACGTTCATAGACTGGAAGCCGGTTTCCAATGGCAACGCCAGGGCGTTGATCAGGTCTTTACCATGACGATCATAATAATCCACGGTTACATTCACCCTGTTTTTCAGCACGGCGAAATCAATACCGATATTTTTGTTGATAGTTTTCTCCCATCTCAGTTTGGCATTCGGAGGGCCGTCTACCAGGATCATCTGGGAGGTATTACCCGGCAGTATAGCGGCATTGATGTAGCGGCCAACTACGAATGGAGAGGTGTTTTTGTCGATGTTCCCCTGTAAACCATAGGAAGCACGTACGTTTAACATGTCGAGGAAACGCACATTTTTCATAAATGGTTCTTCCATTACCCGCCATAAACCGCTCACAGACCATAACGGCAGATATTTGTATTTCGGATCTACACCAAACAGGTCTGATCCATCAAAACGGATACTTCCTGCCAGGGTATAACGATTGTTGTAAGTATAACTGCCGGTTCCAAAGAATGATACAAAGGCATTTTCCACATATTGATGCCTGTCTTTATACAGTGCGTTTATTTCATTATCATTCAGATACTTTGGTGGCTGCGTGGTCAATGTTTTAGGATCATAGCCATAACCCACGGTAGTATTGAGTCTGTCTTTAATTCTTCTCAGCTCATTACCACCCATGAAATTGAAGTCGTGTTTTTTATTCAGGTTGAAGCTGTATTCCACCAATGTTTTCAGGGTATACTGCTGCATTCGCTGTTCTCCGTTATCAATCATACCACCTTTGGGCAGGAAGGTAGATTTAGTACCGGTAGCAGGATCATAGCGCTGGCTGATATCTGCCAGCTGACGGATATAATAACTATTTTCCAGGGCTATTTTTTCGGAAGATGTATTTTCCGACTGTATTCCCAGCTGTGAGCTGATGTGCAGTCGTGGGATGATCTCGTAATCCAGTTTAAAGTTGGTATTTACGGCTTGCGCTTTATTGGTTTTACCAGTATTGGCGCGTTCTTCCAGCACATTAAAATTCAGTATGCTTTCATCACCTACAACATTCTTGTCATATACATAATTGCCGTTATTATCTAAAGTACTGGTATATGGATTGGCAACCCTGGAATATCTCATAGGGTTGGTCACCGCCATTCTATCCGTCAGGAAAGAGGTTTGCGAACGTTGATTAGCAAAGATGCCTGCAGAGAATTTCAGTTTATCGGTGAGATCATAATCTGTTTTCAGGGTGATGTTATAGCGTTGAGCGCCGGTACCAATAGCAGCACCTTTCTCATCGTAATAACCGCCACTGAAGTAATAGGAGGATCTGTCGCCGCCACCAGACACGCTTACACTGTGTTCCTGTGTGAAAGCACTGCGGAACAACAGGTCGTTCCAATTGGTATTGATACCTCTCAGGGCATTAATTTCGTTACGTGCGTTGGCATTGATACCATTAAAACCTTTGCTGGTCAATTCTTCCGGTGTAACGCCATATTTGCTGAGAATGCGGGATACTTCACCATTATCCGGCAGGTAGGTGTAGTCGGAGGTAAAGAGGTCCAGTTCCAGGTTTACTTTCTGGTCGCTATTCATCAGGTTGAGGCGGCCCAGGTCAGGCTTCTGCGTAAATGTAAAGTTGTTGCGATAGTTGATGCTCAGGCGTTCGTTCTTTTTGCCGGACCTGGTAGTAATCACAATTACACCGTTTGCCGCACGGGCGCCATAGATGGCGGTAGCAGCGGCATCTTTCAGTACGGTAATACTTTCAATATCTGCAGGGCTGTAGCCGGCAATAGAAGATGTATACAACTGATCAATTGCTTTGGCATCATCAAGCTTCGGCAGGTTAGTACCTTCAACAGGCAATCCATCAATTACCCATAATGGGTCCTGGGTACCTTGCAGGGAAGATGTGCCACGGATACGGATTTTCGCTGCCTGGCCAGGAGCGCCGGAGAGTGGGGTTACCGCCACACCAGACAACTGTCCCTGTAACATTTGCTCCACGCTCATCACACCACCGATATCTATTTTATCGAGACTGATTTTATCGGTAGCGCCGGTAGATTTATTCTTACGGATTTGCTGATAACCGGTAAATACAAACTCGTTGAGGTTTTTACCGGAGGTAGCTAAAGTAATATGATAAGTGTTGCTGGCTGTGAGGGTCACCAAACGGGTTTCATATCCCATATAGTTTACCGTGAGCTGCTTTACTTTCAGGGAGTCAGGCAGGTTCAGGGAGAATTCGCCTTTCTCGTTGGTAATAGCACCGATGCTGATGTTTTCTATAATGTTTTCGGCACCGGTGGTGGTACCGATAGTTTTGTTGCTGGCATAGATAGACACGCCGATGAGGGCATCTCCGGAAACAGCATCTACTACTTTACCCTTAATAATACGCGGGCTGTTTTGCGCCTGCGCCCACCATGGGAAAAGACAGACTGCCAGTAACAGGCATATTGTCTTTTGTAAAATTGAACTTTTTTTCATGTAGAGAGATGTGATTATTTATTATTTAAAGCCTGGTTGATACGGATAATAAGATCGCTGTAATGGTCTGCTGTGGCCCTGTCCCTGCTGTTCTTTCTGCTATTGAGCAATTGCAGCAGGCGGCTCAGTTCTCCACGTTTTGCACTTACGGCGTCGGACACACGATTTACCGCGAAGTACATCATGTTGCGGGAAGCGCGTTCTTCTTTTTGTGGTTGCAGGGAGAAAGTGCAGAAATCATTGATGCCGGTGATTGGTTCGCTGGCCTGTAATTTCTTTGCTGCAACAGGTACCACAGATTTGTCGATGCTAATGATGAGTGCATCAACAAAGCCTTTCTGGCTGTTGCGTTCGAAGATATCCAGCGACTGGCCACGCAACGTTTTGGCAAAGATGCCCTGGTGCAGATCGCTCATCAGGTCGGACACGGTGTAAGCGGATTTGCCGTTGGCAGCTTCATTTTCCAACATACGTGACAGGCGTTCATCGCGGAGCAGATCGTAGTAGAGGTAGGATTGCAAGCTCTTGGCATATACCAGTGCGCCGTATTCGATGTTACCAATTGGGCTTTCCTTAATAGGATAGCTTTTGGTATAGATATCATTTTTGAACAGCCATGCTGGTGTGTTAAATACTTCTGCCACCAGGTAATGTACCGCATCCTGTTGTTTTTTCTTTTCTACGTGTTCGTAGGTATTTTGTTTTTGCCCGTATACGGTAGGGGTGATATAGATACCACCTACATTGGCCAGTACGTGATAGGCATATTGGTTCCACTGGCCGATGGCGCTGTTGAGCATTTTACCGGCTTCGTCGTAGTTATCACCTTCTTCTTTGGTCCAGGTGAGGATTTGCGGCACGATGCGTTTCAGGTTCAGGAGGCCATAACGACTGGCTTTCACGGCGTCGTTGCCGAGATCTTCTATCTGGGAGCGGGGATCTATGGCGTCGCGCACTTCCTGTTGTTCACCGAATGCGTAGAGTCGGTCGTTTTCGTGTGCGCGTAACTGTTTGTTCAGTGTGGGCAGTTCTTCATGTGGCGTTTTAGCGCCGGTATACTGATATGCCCAGCCGATGGCGAATTTATCGTACACGCCGATGGCGGGAGTAATTTGCGTCACGTTATCGCCGGGTTGTGCCACGTAGTTGAAGCGGGCATAGTCCATGATAGAGGGCGCCGTACCACCCATGCGGGAAGTAAAGGCTGGTGATCGCAGGGAGTCTACCTCAAAGGCGTAGGAGCTGCCCATATTATGTTGCAGGCCGAGGGTATGTCCTACCTCATGGCTGGAAACGAAGCGGATGGCGTGTCCCATGAGAGAGTCGCTAAACTGGTTACCACGGGCGCGGGGATCGATGGCACCGGTTTGGATGCGTACCCAGGAGTGGAGTGTACTCATTACGTTGTGCCACCAGATGATATCAGCTTCCAGGATTTCGCCGGAGCGGGGATCGATCACTGAAGGGCCCATCGCGTTGGCTTTGGAAGAGGCGGCGTAGGTAACTACGGAGTAGCGTACGTCGTCGCCGTCAAAGTCAGGATCATTGACCGGCGCATCTTTGGCGACGATGGCATTTTTGAAACCAGCTGCTTCGAAAGCTTTCTGCCAGTCTTCAATCCCTGCTTTGATATAGGGGCGCCATTTTGCCGGTGTGCTTGGGTCAATATAATAAACGATTGGTTTTACCGGTTCCACCAATTCTCCGTTGCGATAGCGTTGGAGGTCTTCTGGTTTGGGTTCCAGGCGCCAGCGGGTGATGAGTTCCCTTTCTTCCAGTTTATGTTGCTCATCGCTGAAATACCAGCGGGGAGTGGTAAAGAGTCCTACCCTTCTGTCGGCGAAGCGGGGCGTCATGGGATGCTCGCTTAACAATACCATATTGGTAGTGGTTTCAATAGAAACTTCCACGCCGGTAATTTTTGCCGTCAGTTCAGATTTGGCAACGATATTATCTTCAAAAGCTTTGATGATGCGGATGCGGGAGAGGTCCCTGATGGGAGAGCTACCCATGCCGAGTGCATCAAATACGTTGTTGATGCTGCTGTTGGAGCCGTCGAATATCTTGGATACGTTTACCACAACGGCGGTGGTATCCGCATTATAGGTTTCTATTTTGAAATAGTCGATAACGGAAGGGATGAAGTTATCTGCTACGGATTGCGCAATGGCGTTGTTGGCAGGTACTTCCAGGAATGGGTTTTGTTTACGCAGGAATATTTTATTGAGCAGGGTGTCTCTTTCGAAAGAAACGACCAGGTTGGCATAGTTCATTCCTTTGTTCACGCCGGCATCGTTGAGCTGTTCCGGTACTTTGGACAGCTTGTTGACTACCAGGATCTGGCGACCCAGGAGTTTCAGGGGGATTTCAAAGTAGTAGTCTGTTTTTACGCGGTGTACTTTAAACAGTCCTTCTTTAGAAACGGCATCGGCGGTGATCACCTCTTTATAAGGTTTCAGTCCTTTGGTATCCGGTTTCTTTTTGGTGGCCGTATCCGCTGTTGCTGCCGGTGTTTTTTTACCAAACAGCCAGTTGCCTTTTTTCTTTGACTGGGCATGGGCTTCCATCGAAGAGAGGCATAGTGCCGAAAGGGCTACGCATGGGAGTAGCCATAACAGTTTCCTGTAACTTACGTGCATAGTTGGAGCGTTATTAGTGATGTATACTAAGTACTAATACAGGGGCAACAATGATCCGGACGCGTTGCTGGTATAAAAGGGATGTCCGCTGGCGGGGTGGTTACCGCATAGGAATCCTGGCAGGGTAATACCCCAACAGTTAAGCCCAGCAAGGGCCGGGCTACAAAGGACGATCGGGTGCTACAAAGAGTGGGTGCAGGTTTAAATAACTACAGACACTTATACATCTTCACAAGCAATATTTCCGCGTGTTAACATTTTTTTAACCACAGGGATGCAAAGCTATTGAAAAGTATTTACAGAAAAACGCTTTGCTTTTATTTTTATTCAAAAGCAGGTCTAAACTTTGCTAAAACGTTATACTACTAAGGATTTTAACGGGAAATTATTTTTTCTGAGATGATAACAGAAATGGGCCTACGTTTATTAATGCAAATTTGCATCCCAGCTTTTCCTTTATACGTAACAAAAAATTATTTGCCGGTCAGGATGGCAATAATGGTGAGGAGCAATGTAGGATCTACTTTGCTGCGCAGGTGTTCCCGCATTTTTTCAGTGGCGCGGTGCAGTTGATTTTTCACCGTTTGAACGGAGAGTGACAGGTGTTCAGCTATTTCGGCGGGGGTGAGCTGTTCTTCCCTGTTTAACAGAAATATTTCCTGCATACGGGGAGGTAGCTGGGCGATGGCATCGTTTACGATGTCCTGTAATTCTTTGAGGGTGAGTTGCTGTACGGCGTTATTCTGGGCGAAGGTAACCTGCCATTGTGTTTCCACAATGTATTTCAGTTTCACTTCATTGCGGGCGTATAAATTAAAGATGCGGTTGCGAAGGATAACCTGCAGATAGGGCAACAACGATTCCCGTGGCTGCAACTGTGCGCGTTGATCCCACACCGTTACAAACACTTCCTGTACTATATCACGGGCCTCCTCTGCATCCTGCAGTCGTTTAAAAGCGATATTAAAGAGCGGATCCCAATACCTCTGGTATATGAGCCGGAACGCCTCTAAAGGTTGCGAATGCACCAGGACAACCAGGTCTTTGTCTGTTATACCATGCATATCACCAGCGAATTAACGGGAAGTACGCAAGATATAACAAACAAGCCGGATTTGCATTTTTATTTTATCATGATCAGGCAGCCAGGAAAGCCAGCATACCCGTTAGCACGGCCTCGTGGCGCATAATCCGGAAGTGTCCTTCCCCGGTAAACCGGAGGGATTGGATGGCCGGATACTGTTGCAGGTAATCGTCTATTTCCGTGGCTTTGGCCAGGGTATCTGTAGTATCATAGGCAATCCATATGCTGCCGGCCTTGATACCGTTGATATAGCGGTGCAGGTCCATGTCGGAGAGGTCTTCCCGGAGACGCTCTCTCACAAGCGTAGTGAGCCGGGGCATCACTACGGGGTGAATGCGGAACAGCCGCAAGGCTTCATCAAAAAATACGGGTGCACTGAGCGCGGCGCCCAACAGCACCAGTTTCGGTACGCTGACCGATTTCCGGGAAAGGGTCAGGGCGGCATTCAGGGCGCCGAAGGAATGTCCAACAATAGCGTATAACTCGCCTTCCTGCAGCATTACCTGCTCCAGTACATGCATCCACTGTACCAGGTTGGTACGCTTGCCACCGGAGCGGCCGTGGGCAGGACCATCGTAGGCTACTACCTGGTAACCGTTTGCCAGCAGTGTGGTAATAAGTTGCTTAAAATGCAGGGGACTTCCTCCCCAGCCATGTAGCAGCAATATTTTAGGCCCGGTGTTGCCCCAGCGATAAGTAACGATGTCTAATGGAGTATTATCAAAAGGATAGCTGCTTACCCGCAGTGGCGCTACTACAGCGGTATCCCGCAGTTGTTCGTGGGTGGCATGTAATTTTCCGGCAGGTGGGGTGCTGTATAAACGGTAAAACAACCTGGCAGTTAAGCCGGGAAAAGGGCGGCTCATCAAGGATAACAGGGTACTCGTCATCCGCAGCGATAGTGGTAAAACCTGGTGTTGCATGATTTTAGACCGATTGGTTTATTTTTGTCGTAAAAAAAAGTCACAGCATGTGACGTTTCATTTCTTCCCTTAAGGAGTCCAGCACTACCATCATTTGCCTGTTATGCCCCAGCACACTACTCACCAGGATAGCCCCTTCAAGCATGGTAAACATGCGAACGGCAAATTGCTTTTCATCCCAGTCGGCACGGAATTCTCCATGCTCCTTTCCATACTGCACCATTTTGGCAATGCGGGATTCATAGTACAACACCAGCTCACTCACTTTCTTTTTCAGGCCAGGATTGGTATCATCTGCTTCCACGCCGAAATTAAGCATAGGACAACCACCACCTACCCGCTGGTGCTTCGGGAAAGTAGCATAGTAGTCGAACAGCGCTTCAAACTTGCCGACAGACGTATTGGCTGTAGCCGTTATTTTCATGAGCTGCTGTCGCTCTTCTTCCGCGATATAATCAAATACCTCCATTACAATTTCTTCTTTGGAAGAAAAGTTGCCATAGATCCCTCCTTTGGCCAACTGCGTAGCTTTCAGGATATCACTGATAGAAGTACCGGCCACCCCTTTCCGGTTGAAAATAGGCGCCGCCCGCTCAATGATAAACTGTCTGGTCTTTTCTGCTTTTCCCATGGCAATAGCAAATTAGACCAATTGGTCCAATTTTCAAAAAAAGTTTTGTCTTGTCCCGGACACGGCAACATCCGTGCTGATCACAGGCTCAGGATGCGCTCCACTGCCGCGGCATAGGCCGCACCAATGGGGATAGGAATGTTTTTGATGTAAAGGGAATTCCGGTCGGCCCGCTCAATTTTATTATTAGCCACAATATAGGAGCGGTGCACACGCGTAAAAGCGGCAATAGGCAACAGGTCTACCGCTTCCTGCATCGACAGGCGGGAAATCAGTTTACGGTCGGTCAGGATGAAATTCACGTAGTTACCGGCGCTTTCCAGGTAAAGGATATCTTCCAATACAATCCGGAATTGTTCATAACCACTTTTTACGAAAATATAATCCGGCTGATCTTTACTCACCGGTACACCGTTGTTCTGTTTCAACTGCAACAGGTTATTGGCTTTGTTGCAGGCTTTCATGAAACGTATCAGGGAGAAAGGTTTGAGGAGATAGTCGATGGCATCCAGCTCAAAACTTTTCACGGCATGTTCAGAATAAGCTGTGGTAAATACCGTCATAGGCGGATAAGGCAAGCTGGATAAAAAATCCAGCCCCGAAATATCCGGCATTTTAATATCTAGAAAAAGCAGGTCTACTTTCTCTTTACTCAAAAAATCTATGGCATCAAACGCATTGGTGAAAAACCCTTTCATTTCGAGGAAGGGCACCATGGCGGCGTGATTTTTTATAACAGCCAGCGCCACCGGTTCATCATCTATAGCAATAGCAGTCAGCTTCATATGGCTATTTTAGGCATTAGCAAGATAGGGATTTACTAAATTTTCCCCAGCAACAATTTCTTTGCCTGTTGCCAGAGATGGTGGTACTGGTTATGCTCGCGGCTGCGCCACTCCTTCACCAGGGCTTCTGCCTGCTCTTTCCGGATATCCCGGGTAGATTCAAACAGGTGATCTACGGTTTCTTTATCTGCCTGCAAAGCGGCTGCCTGGTAATGTTCCTGCAACTGCTCACTGTTAGCGGTTTCAAGTTGGGCCGCTATTACGCCCTGCGCTGTTGCAGCAGCCAGCTTCTCATCGTACTCCCCTTTGGGCATCAGTATTTTACTCAGCAGCGGCATCACTTCAATGAGGGTGATAATAAATACGATAAGCCGGTAACGTTGTTTTACCGGCGGATGTGTTTCTGTTAATTCGTGTAACGCTTCTACCTGTGCCAGGAACCCGTTGGTCAATGTACCCAGGTAAACCGTTTCTTTCAAACTATCCACACTGTGCATCTTGTTGATTTGCGCCTGCAACTGTTGCTGCTGTGGTTCCCAGGCCCGCTGCATCGCCTGGTACTCCTCTTCCGATTTAAGGTAGGCAGACTTCTTCACCCGTGCAATATCCGACTCTCCTATTCTGCCGGAGCCACCGGTACCATCGGTTTCTTTAATGTAGCCGTCTTTATACACTTTCAGCTCCGCCGCTTTCTGTGCCAACTGCGCTTTGCCCAGGTCTATGGACTGCTGCAAAGTGCCCAGCTGCCCTGCGTTGAGCTTCACCAGTTGCTCCCGGTAAGCATCGAGCTTGGTTTGTTTACTCAGCTCCAGCTGAGCATCAATGTCTTTCTTAAATAACATTAATACTACCGGCTGTGATATAAATAACCCGATTGTAACGGCAAGGACTAAACGAAAAATAACGGGTAGTACTTTTATATTGCCGTTGGTACGCGACATGGCCGCAATCAGGGTCCTGTCGATAGATAATATGGCGAAGCCGAAAAACAGGGCCAGTCCTGCTACCACCATATCATCATTCACAATGGTAGAAAAGAAATATCCCCACGCCAGGGTGGCGAACATCCAGGTAACCAACACGGATATACCAATAATGCGATACCGTTCTTTTTCCGTTCTGCAATCCTTCAATATATCTGCATCTGCAGCGGCCAGCCACCATAAAAAACGGGTCATGCCATCCGGTGCTGGTGCAGCAGGTACTTCTTCTTTCTTCATTTTATTATTTATTAACATCAATGGTAAGGTGGATAAAAAATTCACTACCGGTTTGGCGAATACTCAATTCATGCCGGTTAGGATATAATAAAGCCAATCTTTCTTTTACATTATTCAAACCGATGCCCATACCTTCACGCTCCGGATCATTCTCCGGACGGGGATGCACACTGTTATACACATCAAAGAAAATCTGATCAGCCGTACAACTCAGGGAAATCACAATGCGGGACCGATGTCTTAAACTGATACCATGCTTAAATGCATTTTCTACAAACGGAATCAGCAACATCGGCGCTATTTCATGCTGGCATTGGCTTTCATCAATATTTATTTCTATAAGGATATCAGGAGATGATAATACACGCAGGCGTTGCAAGGCAATGTAATTCTGCAGATAAGCCACTTCCTTGTCCAGTGGAATCTTCTCGAGATTGTTGTCGTGCAGCATAAAGCGCATCATATCTCCCAACTTCTGAATACCTTCACTGGTACGGGCAGCCTCTTCCTGTAACGCTGTACCATAGAGGGTATTCAGCGCATTAAATAAAAAGTGTGGATTAATCTGGGAACGTAAGAAATCCAGGTCAGCCGCCGAACGTCCCAACGCTTTTTTCAGCGTCACCACCGTTTGCTGATGCTTCTTACGTGAACGAAACAGGAACCAGCAAACAGGTACTACCGCCATCAGGGAAACCATCACACCAATAGATCCCAATGCAAAAAACCAGTCTCCTCTCCTATGTCCGATAGCACGGGTGATCAACGCCATCAATATGTTGCTGGCAAAAACAGTTAGCGCAATATCCCTGACGAGTAAACGCTTGTCGTGATGCACCTCTTCAAAATCCGGGAACACCTTGTAGCGGAGAATAAAGAACACCGCGATCTGTGAAGGGCCAAAGAAAAGAATCATCAGCGCCAGGTCCCTGGAATCGCCGAACGACAAGCAAAAGATCACCACAAACAAAGCTGCTGCCCAGCATATTTCCATCATCATTTGCCGGAAGGTGGCATCGCGGTTGAAGCGGGCATACAGGGTATCATAGAAGGCCCGCTTCACAAAATAATATACTACATATATCAGCGTGGAAAAAACCGTGGTAATAAAAGCCGACTTCACAAAATGCATATGCGCCCCCCGCACGGTATCGTATACCCCAAACAAATAACCGTAGTAGTAAGAGTTACAAACAATAGTGAGGATAAAATAAAGTAGTCCGAGTGGAATCAACAATAACAACCCTCCTACCCATCGTCCCTTCTCCAGGAACATTGGCACAATTACAAAATTCACGAGCAGGAAAGTAACATATATCGTTGTCATTTGTCCCATTAATGGTAACAAATAATGGATATAATAGTCGAATACCTGGTGATACATGGCGAACTTGGGACCATAGATATCCTGCAGTTCAAACACATTGTACACCAGGCTGGGATAAAGCACGGAAAATAAAAGCAATAGGAAAATACCGGTGGCGACGCCGAATTCAATCTTTTTAAATTGATTCATAAGGGATCAATATTTACAGCAATATTAACATTTGCCCGCTTGGGGCAAAGCAAAATGGGATGAAAGTGCCGGAATGCGGTATGAAATCTATAATAAATCATCAATCTTTATTATTTTCATCGCCTTAACAGGCCCATTATGAGCACGTCAAACAGAAGAACATTTTTAGGAACCGCTGCAGCACTGGCCGTAGGTACTACCGCTGCAGCAGCAATACCCGCAGCAAATATGGAAAAGAAATACCCGATCGTACATCATGTATTCTTCTGGTTGAAGAATCCGGATTCAAAGGAAGATCTTGAGCAACTGATAGCCGGCGTGAAAACGCTCTCTAAAATTGAAACCGTGCGTGACCTTCGTGTAGGCGTAGTAGCGAGTACGGAAAAACGTGAGGTGGTAGACAACAGCTGGTCCGTATCCGAGCTGATTTTCTTCAGCGACCTGGCCGGACAAGCCACCTACCAGGACCATCCCATCCACCAGGAGTTTATCAAAAAATGCAGCCACCTCTGGGAAAAAGTAATTGTATACGATGCAGTAGCAGTATAATTCTATTACCATGGCCACTGAATATTGGATGAGCGGGCCGGTAGAGCATATACCGGCGCTGTTGCAACCTGCAGCACATACGTTGCTGCAGGCCAACCATGAAATAAATATCCTGATGCAGGATTTCCCGGAAGAGCGACTATGGGAAAGCCCAAAAAATGTGGCGTCTCCCGGCTTCCACCTGCAACACATCAGCGGCGTATTAGACCGGCTCTTTACTTACGCCAGGGCAGAAGCGCTGACACCCGGGCAATTCGCCTACCTCAAACAGGAAGGCCAACCCGGTCCATCGCTGCAGGAGCTGCTGGATGCCTTCAATGCGCAAACACATAAAGCGCTGTTGCAGTTATCCACCACGCCGGAAAATACCCTCACCGAATTCCGGGGTGTAGGCCGTAAACAGTTGCCTTCTACGGTACAAGGCCTGCTCTTTCATGCAGCAGAGCATACCATGCGTCATACCGGGCAACTGCTGGTGACGGTGAGAATAATGCTTTAAATTAGCTACATGAAACGCTTATTTTTCCTGCTCCTGATAGCAATACCTTTTGCTAGTATCCAGGCGCAGCAAACACAGAAGCCACCACTGCATGGTAAGAACTGGATGGCCGTTACCGGTAAACCACTGGCAGCCACTGCCGGCGCCATGATATTCCAGCAAAACGGCAATGCCGTAGATGCCGCGTGTGCCATGCTGGCGGCCACCTGCACCATGTGGGATGTACTCAGCTGGGGTGGTGAAACACAAGCCCTCATCTATAATCCAAAAACAGGGAAAGTAATTGCCATCAACGCCCTCGGCGTAGCACCCACCGGCGCTACTCCCGCCTTTTATAAAAGCAAGGGCTACGACTTTCCCCCGGAATACGGTCCACTGGCGGCCGTTACACCCGGCACCGTTGGCGGCCTGTGCTACATGCTTGCAGAATACGGTAGCATGAGCCTCAAAGCCGTGCTGGCCCCCGCCATGGAAATGGCCGCCGGATACCCCATAGAAGCGCAAACAGCCAACAGCATAGAACGAGGTAAAAAATATATCAAAGAATGGCCTTATAGCAAGGCCGTCTTCCTGACTCACCCCGGTGAAAAAAGAGAAGCACCTGAAGCCGGCGAAATCTTTGTGCAGAAAGACCTCCTGGCTACGCTCACCAAAATGGTGGAAGCAGAGCAAGATGCACTCCGTAAACATAAAAGTCGCAAAGAAGCCATCATGGCTGCCTACGACCGGTTCTACAAAGGTGACATCGCCAAAGAATTTGTACGTGGCTGCCAGGAACAGGGAGGTCTTATTACCCTCGAAGATCTCGCCAAATGGAAGCCCGTAGAAGAAACACCGCTACACGTCAACTACAAAGGCATCGAGGTTTATAAATTACAGGAATGGACGCAAGGCCCCATGTTGCTGCAAAGCCTGAACATCCTGGAAAACTTTGACCTCAAAGCCATGGGATATAATTCGACCAACTATATCCATACGCTTTATCAAACCATGAACCTCACCTTCGCCGACCGTGATTTCTATTATGGCGATCCTGCTTTCAACACGAATCCCGCTATCAAAGGGCTGTTGAGCAAAGACTACGCGAAGGCCAGGGCACAACAAATTAATCTCACGCAAAATGATGCCGGCGCAGGACCCGGTGATCCCTATCCTTACATGGGTAAAACCAATCCTTACCTGCATTTTTTACACGAACGCCAACAACTGACTGATACCAGCAACGGACGTAAACCCGGCGGATTTGTTCCTAAACATGACGCCACTACGTTTTTACCTGCTGTTGATGTCAATCATTTATATGCTTCCAATACACCCGACAGCGCCTATATGGATCGCCTGTGGAGAGGTACCACCAGCGTAGAAGCTGCTGATAAAGACGGATGGGTAGTATCTATTACACCCAGTGGTGGCTGGCTTCCCGCCTGCATTGCCGGCAAAACCGGTGTAGGAATGAGTCAGCGGGCACAAAGCTTTGTACTGGATTCGGCTGTTTGTCCTTTCAACGTAATAGCGCCGGGCAAACGTCCACGTGTTACACTCACGCCTTCTATGGCGCTGAAAGATGGAAAGCCTTTCCTTTGCTTCGGCGTACAGGGAGGTGATACACAAGATCAAAACCTCCTGCAGTTTTTCCTGAACATCGTAGAATTTGGTATGACTGTACAACAAGCCACAGAAGCGGCTAATATTAATACCAACCAGTTGTGGTTATCATTAGGCGGCAGCACGGTACACGACCGGGAGCCTCGTCCGGGAAGTATCCTGCTCAATGATAACACCTCAAAAGAAACCCGTGCTGCACTGGAGAAAATGGGATATCACCTCAGCTTTGGCGAGCGTACCAGCGGACCAATCAATGCCATTTTAATAGACTACAAGCATGGCAGTTTGTGGGGAGGCAGCAGTAATCATGGAGAGGATTACGGAATCGGATGGTGAGATAGCTTTTAGCCATTAGCCATTAGCTTTTAGCAAAATGCAGCGAAGATATAAGCGGGTAATAAATATACTTATGCTTATATCTTCGCTGCATTTTGCTAAAAGCTAATGGCTAATAGCTAACGGCTATTTCTGCTCCATATTTCATGAATAGGATCCCCTTTTGAACTGAGTCCACTATGATCCCAGTTATTACCATTGACAGTTCCTTTGAAAGAAAGCATAGCGCCTACGCGGGAGTTATCACGTGAAAAAAACTCGATTTTTTCCGTATAGGTGCCATTTTCAAATGTATAGGTACCGCCACCGGAACCAAAAAATTCACCTGTATCGAGGTTGAGGGCTACCCATTGAAAGCGGGTTCCTGTCATTATTCTAAACGTTTGCCTCGGACCGCTGGGGATGGGATTCATTTTCCCATCGGTTTGGCGGGAGGTGATTTGCCAGTTGCCAGCCAGGGCACCGGTGCCGTCGTCTACACGGGTCCATTCCTGTTTGCTGCCACCGGGCGTACTGGTGATGAGGCGTCCATTTTCCATGCTCACCGGAACATTCGCACTTTGTCCTGCCTGCGACGGGTTGGCGGTGTTAAAATAAATAGTCACGCTGCTTTCCCCATTTCCGGCATCCTTCCAGGTACCACCATAGCTGGATAAAAAACTTTTTTCTTTATAGTCAGTAATGCTGAACCATTCCGGTGTAATCAACAATACGCTGTTTACCTCGCCGGATACCGATTTCCAGGCGCCTACTGCCGGGTTTTGTGCTTTCAGTATACCAATGGAAGAAAGCAATAAGGTGAAGAAGACGGATAGTCTTTTCATAACATGGTTTTTAATACTAAAAGATAATGCATCCGTTGCAGAAAGGAAAGGGTTTACTTTTTCCGTTTTCCTAATTTTTTGGGCATTCCTGCATTTACATCGCGTTTATTCGTACTTTCCGGGATGCAACAAAATGCTTTCCTGCTTTATGGCGCCAACGGATATACGGGCGAACTGATTGCCAGATATGCCGCCCAGTATCAACTTCAACCTGTGCTGGCTGGCAGGAATGAAGCGGCATTACAGGCGCTGGCTGCGCGGCTCCAACTCCCCTACAAGGTAATTTCGCTGGAAGATACAGATGCATTGGTGCAGGCATTGAAAGCCGTTCAATTTGTGATTCATGCGGCCGGCCCGTTTCATTTAACTGCGGAACCCATGATAGCGGCCTGTATCCAGGCAAAAACCCATTACCTCGATATCAACGGCGACATCACTGTTTTTGAAATGTTGCAACGATACGATCAGGCAGCTAAAGAAGCTGGTATCATGTTACTCCCCGGTGCGGGGTTTGATGTAGTTCCTACAGATTGTATCGCAGTATTGTTAAAAACGTTATTGCCGGATGCCAGCGATCTGAAACTGGCGTTCGCTACTTCAGGCGGCGGAGTGTCACATGGCACCGCCATGTCGATGGCATATAAATTAGGAGAAGGCGGTGCCGTAAGAAGAGCAGGACGCATTATCCGCCGGCCATTGGGGCACCAGGGACGATGGATAGATTTTGGCCGGCAAAAACTTTTCACGATGAGTATTCCATGGGGAGATGTGTCAACCGCTTATGTGAGTACACGTATTCCCAACATCACCACCTATACTGCTGTTCCGGTGAATGTGCATCGGTTGTTAAAACTGCAGAAATTATTCAATTGGTTATTGCGGACTACGCTCGTCCGGAATTTTATCAGGAAGAAAATTGGGCAACGCCCTTCCGGTCCTACGGATGAAATGCGCAGCACTGCCTATAGCCTCGTGTGGGGACAGGTGTATAATATGGCTGGCCGAAAAGCCACGGTGCGGTTAAAATGCCCGGATGGATATACGCTTACCATGCTCAGTTGCTTACTGATGGCGCAGAAAATATGTAACGGCCAATGGAAGCCGGGATATCAAACGCCGGGTACCGCCTATGGTGCGGAGTTCATCATGGAGATACCTGGGGTGGAGCGCGAGATAATTACCGGCGAATCATAATGTAAACAGGCAGCTACTCACCGGGTAAGCTACTTTGGCTATTGTGATTGCCCGCTCACTATCAGCCGTTGTGCCGGGCTGGTTAGTAAGATTAGTAGCGCGCAGGTTGCAACCGGGATCTTCCCACAACTTCAACTGCCGCTGTATAGCAACATATTACTATTGCATCTTCTCTTATCATTTATACAACTGCTGGTCCTTGATATAATCAATCCCATTTGTTTTGAGATAAGCAATGCCCCATTCACTGGTGAATTCATACAAAGGGGCCAGGCTTTTCCCCATGGATGTTAGTCCATATTCCACCCGGTAAGGCTTTTGTGTCAGCACATTTTTTTCAATGAGCTGATCCCGTTCCAGTTCTTTTAATTGCTGGCTCAGCATTTTTTCAGAAACACCGGGCAGGTTATTCCGGATGTCTGCATAGCTTCTTTTGTTGAAATAGTGCAGGTGAAAAAGGATTAACAGTTTCCATTTACCTCCTATAAAGCCGAGTGTAACATCAACAGGACAAGTATATGTTTTATCATTGAGTGTGATCATGAGCAGGCGTTATAATGCAGCTACAAGTTAACAAATTCCGGTGGGCTGATATCATTTACGCCTCTTCCAGTGCACGTTTCATGATGTTCAGGTAGCCGATATGCTGCTCCGCGTACGACCAGCTTTCAGAGAGCAATGCCCAGGCTATTTGCCGCTCCAGAGCGATGCTGATGATCCCTTTATTCTCTTCATCTATGACGCCTTCATCCACCAGTTGTCCAAATCCAGTAGCAATGATAGATGCATCGAGGGTGAATATATAATAGCTGTCGTCATAGCCAGGGTCATCCATCAATGCCTTCATGTGATCCCTGTCGAGCAACTCTTCGTTATACGCCTCGATGCTCATTTCCCCTATGGATTCAATCACCCATTTGAGGCATTCCCTGACAGGTGTATGTGGATTGGCTTTGCGCCATTCTCTGAATTCTGCGAGGGCCATATCACCTTCATCAGAACCAAAGGGGGCTAACTCATCTACGCAATCCCAGAAAAAATCTTCCGGTAGTAGTTCAATGGCTCTTGGATGTGCGTGTTCTTTATTAATTCCGTATAATTCTTCGTGTGTCATGTGTATGGTTTTATTGGCTTTCCCAACCCCGGGCATTAGAGCAGGTTTCAATACAATGCACCGTGTTACGTTCAAATTCCACTCCAAATAATTCCTGGTATACGATATACCCGATAAAACCTACAATTTCTGCCTCTGCATCATAGGTTGCTTTAGAGGGAGTTTCATCAATCATTTCATAATACTCCCTGCCCATGCCTACGATAAAACATCTGCAGTAAAGAAAGCTATCATCAGAACCATCCGTGTATTGGTGGATATCTTCCCGGTCTATATGGAATAACCTTTCTTCCATGATATGGTTAAATGCGGTCAGTTCTTCCCTGTTCAATTCCCGCAGTAAATCCCTGATATTATTGGTAATGGTACCGTATACTTCACCTGTCAGATCTTCTATTAATGCAGCGTCGTTGGTTTTCAACGCTGTATTCCGCATCTCAAGTAAAGCAGGAGCAGCTGCCCAGGCTTCTTCAATAATATGCCAGAATTTGAATTCATTCATAAGATAGCAATTAGTATTATTTACAGTGTAATATATACCTGCCAAGCGCAGTGTACATGCGTAGTCATAAAACGTTTATGATGAAAAAATATTGGCGAAATGCGCGGACACTGCGGCCACAATGGCGGTGACATCTGCTTTATAAAACCCCGCAGCATTCATGCAATTACATTCTACAATATAAAATTCGTCACCACAAAGACATACATCCATTACAAAAACTGCCTGTGGCATATATTCCTCACAACGGCTTTCTGCAAAAGCAATTACTTCCGGCGGGCATCCAATGGCAGGCGTAAGCTTAAAATAAGTCCGGTATTTTGACGCTGCAATTACTTTTCCATTTACGATCCACAACCGCCATTCATATTGAATATTATAGGGCGTAGATACTACAATGGGAGATTGAAGTGATAAGTTGGTGTTCTCTACCATCTTCAACTGGTCATACCAGGCTTTAATATCGCCAAATGATTTGGTTTCTCCGGCAAATGATTTACTATCATCATCCGGGCGAATAAAAAACAATGTCTCCGGCGCTTCTTCCCTGCTCATCAACGTAGCAAACGTGGTAACAACTGCGCCATCATTTAGCATATATTTTCCCCATCTCTCTAAATAATTACCGATAGAAAACAAGGCCGGGTCAAAAAACAAGCCTTCCTGCAACTGTTTATTTTCCGCTACCAGTGCACATAACGTAGTGGATCCATAAAAAATACTCCGGCGGGTATTATCAAAATCGGGTAACTCAACGGCAAAAGGAATCATCTCTATCAGCAGGCAACGAACACCGGTTATTTCGCATGCCCGTTGTAAATTTTCCAGGTCTGTTTTATTCGTCAGATTCCGTTGCACTACCCATTGTATTCCGGGATAAAGGTCTGGCATACACTGAAATTACATAATAATTTCTTTAATTTTAAAACCCGGTTCCCCTGATAACGATTGCGATAAATTATTTTATTATTAATTTCCGGTCCCCTAAATTTACCCTGTTTATTGATTTTGTCAGGGCTACTAAACCGCCAACGTTGTCAAACTTCTCGCTAACAGATGAACATGCACTGCTACAGAAAGTCGCCACCGGCGACGGGGAAGCCTACACGGTCCTTTTCCGGCATTATAGCCAGCAGGTGTTCGATGTAGCCATGGTTTACCTGAAAGACAACGGACTGGCGCGGGAAATTGTGCAGGAAGTATTTATGAAGATATGGCTGAAAAAAGCCGATATGCGTGAAGTAAAGAATTTCAAAGACTATCTCTTTATACTTACCCGCAATCATATTTACGACGGCTTTAAAAAGCAACTGGTACGCGTAAAGGTTTACGACCTGCTTGGCAAAAGCCAACCTGCCTCTCAAAATGATACCGATCACCTCCTATTACAACGGGAATATGATGCTATTCTCGACAAAGCAATTGCCGGCCTGCCACCGGAACGTAAAAAAGTATATTTAGCCCGTAAACAAGGCTGGAGCAATGAAGAAATATCCCTCCAGCTCAATATCTCCGTACATACCGTAAAAAAACAAATGAGCCTGGCCATGCATGCGGTACGAGCCTTTGTGAAAGCCAGGATCCACAATGACATGCTTCCTTTCCTGATCGTCTTTCTTTCCTTATTCAGATAATCTGCCCCCGCTGAAAAAAAATTTTCCGGGAGGATACTCCTTTTTTATTTGTCGCGCGTCTTTACGAACATCACCCATTCCAAACTTTGTATATGTCCATTTCGGAAGTACAGTTACTGCTTGAAAAATATAAACATGGCCAAATCAGCCAGGAAGAGCTACAGCGCTTAAAAGCCCTGGTAGCCACCGACGATTATGAGCCGGAAATCAAAGCAGATATCCTGATGACCTTATATGGACCTGTGCGGGATGGTGGCTGGCAACGCGAGGATGAAGCCGCAATCCTGCAGCAAATCCTTCAATCCGACGACACTCCTGTGAAAGCTGTTCGCCGCTTCCGCTTACTACCTTATGCAGCCGCTGCAGCCCTGACGGGGGTGATTATTTTTGCCGGCGCCCGTTACTTCGTCAACCGGCCTTCACATACAGCACCGATAGCGGCTACTGCCGCTGTTCCGCTGGCACCGGGCAGTAACAAAGCCATGTTGGTGCTGGCCGACGGAAAGCAAATTCCACTGGATAGCGCTAACCTGGGCGCACTGGCCCAACAGGGTAACTCCCGCGTACTGAACACACAGCAGGGATTGGCTTACGAAGCTGCCGGCAAAGTTGCCGAAGTAGTATACAATACCGTGGTAACACCCCGTGGAGGCCAATACCAGCTTACCCTCGCCGATGGTAGCCGGGTATGGCTGAATGCCGCCAGCAGTATCCGCTTCCCTACTGCTTTTACAGGTAAAGAAAGAACCGTGGAGATTACGGGAGAAGGATACTTCCAGATTGCTGCCAATGCCCAACAACCTTTCCGGGTGAAAGTAAAAGGCGCCCCTGACATGGCTATTAATGTACTGGGCACCAGCTTCAATGTCATGGCCTATCCCGATGAAAAAACCATTACCACCACCCTGGAAGATGGCGCGGTACAACTGGTTTGTGGTAACAACAAAAGCCTGCTAAAGCCCGGCTATGGCGGTAGTTTATCAGTAGGCGATAAAGACTTTGTAATTGAAAAAGCAGACCTGGAACAGGCACTGGCCTGGAAAGAAGGCAAATTCCGGTTCCGCAACACCAACATAGCAACCATTATGCGGCAACTGGCCAGGTGGTATAACATTGAGGTAGCCTACCAGGGTGACCTTTCAGATATCAGATTAACAGGCATCATTTCACGGAGAGAGAATGCATCCTCCTTATTGAACATATTATCAACAACCAAACGCGTTCACTTTGATATTAAAGACAACCGGATCCTGGTAAAGCCATACGATCCTGAGTAACAGCTATTTTGTCCACTTATGAATTCATCATTTTAAAACTATTGAAAGTTATGAAGACGTAGTCCAATTCCACTACCGGTTGTAAAAAAACCGGAAGCACTGCAATGCTCCCGGCTATAGAAGGCAACCCAACTCCCAGCATCACGTTAGAAATTGAATTATTAAGCCAACAACACAAAAGTATGGAACTACCTGGTACTTGCAAAGTCCCCTGTAAAGGAGCGGCTATGCGTAGAAAATTACTGTTAATTATGCGATTAACTGCAATACTCACACTAGTATTCACCCTTCAGCTGAGCGCCAAAACATATTCTCAGTCTGTTACCATCAAAGGAAAGCGGCTCCCGCTCTATGATGTGTTCAACAGCATTAGCCGGCAAACAGGCTATGAATTTATCTATGATGAAAAATTACTGGAAAAAGCGCCCCCGGTAAACCTGAATATGAACCAGGCTTCCCTGACAGAAGTGCTGAACGCCTGCCTGAACAACAAGTTGTTTAACTATAACATCATAGACAAAACAATTGTGATCAGTCCGAAATCCGCTGCTGTAGCAGATCCGGTTGCAGCGCCCATACAGGGTAAAATAACGGATGCCAAAGGACAACCCCTCATTGGTGTATCTATCCAGATAAAAGGTACTACCAAAGGTACCATGACCAATGTAGAAGGTACTTTCAGTATCGCTGCCAATCCCGGCGACGTATTGATCATCAGCTTTATTGGCTATGAAACCAAACAAATTACGGTTGGTACTGACAACAATATCAATGTAAGCCTGGCTATCCAGGATAGCCAACTGGGGCAGGTTGTAGTAACAGCGCTCGGTATCAAAAGAGCTGATAAGTCTATCACTTACTCCACCCAGCAATTAGATGGTCTTGAACTGACCAAAGCGAAAGATGCCAACCTGGTAAATACGCTGAATGGTAAGGTAGCAGGGTTAACGATTTCTTCCAGCGCTTCCGGTGTGGGCGGTTCCGCGAAAGTAATTCTCCGTGGTAGCAAATCCGGGCTGGGCAGCAACCAGGCCTTATATGTGATAGACGGGGTACCGATGAATAATAACCTGACCAACCAACCCACCAGTATCTACGGCGGAAGCAGCGCCTATGATGGCGGTGATCCGATCTCTAACCTCAACCCGGAAGATATCGAAAACATTTCTATACTGAAAGGTGCTTCCGCCGCTGCTTTATATGGTAGCCAGGGTGCCAACGGCGTAGTGATTGTAACTACCAAAAGTGGTAAAGCTGGTCGCACGCTGGTAAACTTCTCTTCCGGCTTCAACGTAATGCAGGCAGCTTATCTTCCTAAATTCCAGAACAGTTATGGTGCTACCAGCGATGGTTCTCCTCAAAGCTGGGGAGCAAAAATCAATGGCGCCGCCAATAACCTGTCTTCCTTTTTCCAAACTGGTACTAATCTTACCAATGCTATCAGCCTCTCAGGCGGTACCGAGAAAATGCAAACCTATTTCTCGTATGCCAATACTTCCGCCAGAGGTATAACACCTGGTAATAAACTGGGCCGTCATAACCTGGATTTCAAAGAAACCGGGCATTTCTTAAATGATAAACTGACCGCTTCTGCTGACATTAACTACATGACCCAGCAGATAGATAACACACCACTTTCCGGCTTGTATTTCAATCCGCTGACAGGCTTGTACCTGTTCCCTCGTGGTCGTGATATCAGCCCTTTTAAAGATCAGTTTGAAAAACAAGATCCGGCCAGGAACTTCCTGCCTGTACAAAACTGGGCTTTTGATGAAGATATTCAGCAAAATCCATGGTGGATCACCAACCGTAACATCAACAGCCTTACCCGCAACAGGATACTGGCTAATGCCAGCCTGAAATACGAACTGTTCCCCTGGTTAAATATCCAGGCAAGAGGAAGTATAGACCGTATTGCAGATGTATATGAACAGAAAATTTATGCCGGCTCACAAAAAGCTGTCGCACCTAAAAACGGTTTATATAATTACAACAACAATACTACCACACAACAGTACGGTGACCTGATTGCCAACTTCAATATCCCGGCCAATGATTTCAAAATCATCGGTGTTGCCGGCGCCAGTATCCGCGATGTAAAATCTTCCGGCGTATTTGCCAATTCAGGACAGGATGGCTTATACATTCCCAATATTTTCACGCTTCAGAATTTTGTAGCATTGAATGCCCGTAACTCTGGTGATCAACTGGAGAATCACGGCCAATGGCAATCCGTATTTGCCAGCGCTAACATTTCTTATAAAGAATGGTTATACCTGGATGTAACTGCCCGTAACGACTGGGCTTCCAACCTCGCATTTACACCACAGCTTTCTTATTTCTATCCTTCAGTGGGGTTAAACGTGATGCTGAATCAACTGGTAAAAATGCCGGAACAGATAACTTATGCTAAAGTTCGTGGTTCCTATGCCATTGTAGGCAACTCTCCATTGAGCTATCAGAGCCATGCTGCTGAAAACCTGTTAGGAACCAGCGGTAACCCATTACCAGCTACCGCCGCTCCTTTCCGCACACTGAAACCAGAAAAAACGAAGTCGCTGGAATTTGGTACTGAGTGGCGTTTCTTTGATAGCAGGCTGAGTGTAGATCTCACTTACTATAAAACCAATACCACCAATCAAACCATGCAGATTATTGCTCCTAAAGCCAGCTTCTATGATACCTATTTCATTAATGCCGGTAACATCCAGAACCAGGGCGTAGAAGCAGTTATCCGCTATGATGTATTGCGTCATACTAAACTGCAATGGAACACCGGTCTGAACTTCGCTACCAACGATAATAAAATCATAGAACTGTCTCCGTTATCTGACCGCTTTACACTGAGTGGTGCTTCTGGCGCTAACTATGCATCTCAGTTTAAAGTAGGCGGATCCTTTGGTGACATTTATGGAACCGTATTACAACATGACGAGCAGGGTAGAATAAAAATTGATAAAGATGGTAAACCAATGAAACAGGGCGGTGATATGGTATACCTCGGCAATGCCAATACCAGGTGGCAACTTGGATGGAACAACAACTTTATTTACAAGAACTTCACCCTCTCCTTCCTGATCGATGGAAAATTTGGCGGTAATGTAATGTCTGTTACACAAGCCATGATGGATATCTATGGCGTATCTAAAACTACAGGAGATGCACGTGATGCAGGAGGTGTTCCTGTAAATGGTGTAAGTATAGTAGATAATAAACCGGTAACCAGCGTAAAAGCGCAGGATTGGTACTCAGTGGTAGGTGGACGGGAAGGTGTTTCTTCTGCCTATTTGTATAGCGCCACTACAGTTAGATTAAGAGAAGCGGCAATCGGTTATCTTATACCGGTGACTAATCCCAACACTTTTGTAAAATCATTGAAGCTGTCGCTGACGGGCCGTAACCTGCTTTATTTCACTAAAAAGGCACCATTCGATCCTGAACAAACCATGTCTACCGCAAATGGACTGGGAGGCGTAGATGTGTTTATGTTACCTGCTACGCGTAGCTATGGTCTTACATTAAACGCTTCTTTCTAAATCATTCACGCAAAAACTGACAACGATGAAATTTCAATATAAACTGCAAGGCTACACCTCCCGTTTATGGATAGCAGTAGCTGTGCTGGTGACGGGCCTGAGTGCATGTACAAAGAATTTCGAAAGATATAATACAAATAATACCGGCGTAACAGACGCACAACTGGGCGCAGATTTCATTGCACTGGGTGCCTACCTCAAATCGGCCCAGATGGCGATTTACAACTTTTCAGGCGGAGGTGATCCCAACTCGTTCCAGGTACAACAAAACCTGAATGCAGATTGCTTCTCCGGCTATTTTATGTCGCCTAACCCATTTGGAGGAAATACCAACATGAACTACGGCCTGGTAAGCGGATGGAACGGCGAAGCCTATAAAGTAGGCTACCTCAGCGTAATGCTGCCGGTTGCCAAACTGAGAAGAACAGGCATTGAAAAAACTTATCCAGCCATATGGGCAGTAGCACAAATTGTGCAGGTAACCGGTATGAGCAGGGTAACTGATATTTACGGTCCTGTGCCGTATAGCCATGCAGGTGAGGTTAGTCCCGGAGGCGTTCCTTACGACAGCCAACAGGACATTTACAAACGTTTCTTCCTGGAACTGGACTCTGCCACCAAAGCATTGCGTACACAAATTAGCAGCGGTACCACCTTACCTTTTGATTTTGGTAGCTTTGATGCCGTATATGCCGGTAATTTTCCACAATGGCTGCGGTTTGCCAACTCCCTTCGTTTACGCCTCGCTACCCGCATCAACAACGTAGACAAAGCACTGTCAAAATCAGAAGGAGAAAAAGCATTGGACCCTGCCAACGGCGGCGTGCTCACTGACAATGCAGATAACATGACGGTGAAAGTAACCGGTAACTTTACCAATCCATTAGTATTTATCGCTAAAAACTGGGCGGATACCCGCATTTGCGCCACCTTGCAATGCTTCCTGACAGGATTCAAAGATCCCCGTATCAGTAAATACATGGACAAATCTACCGACCCCTCTTTCCCTGCACAATACATCGGTATCCGCAGCGGTAGCATCACCGGCGCGGATTCCAAAGACGGGCATTCCGGTTATTCTTCTTTGAATACCGATAATGGTCCGGCTCCTTCTTTTGCATTAAATACACCGGTACAGTTAATGACCGCTGCCGAAGTATATTTCCTGCGCGCAGAAGCTGCCCTGAATGGCTGGGCTAATGCCGGCGGAACTGCGCAACAGCTGTACGAACAAGGCGTGACCACCTCCATGGCACAATGGAAAGTTGACCCGGCTGGCTATTTAAATGATAACACCAGCGTTCCTGCGCCGTCCATCGATCCTAAGGCGAAAGATACCCTGGCTAACCCATCTAAGATCACCATCAAATGGAATGATGCCGCATCACCTGAGGTAAAGCTGGAACGCATTATTACCCAGAAATGGTTGGCTATGTTCCCTGAAGGACAGGAAGCATGGTCGGAATTCCGTCGTACCGGGTATCCCAAACTCTTCCCGGTTTTACACAACAACAGTGGTAATGTGATCTCTTCTTCCTTACAGGTTAGAAGACTACCTTATCCACAAGATGAATACAGCACCAGCGCCACTGCTGTAGCCAATGGCATAAAGCTGTTAGGTGGTAACGACACCGGCGGTACCCCGCTGTGGTGGGACACCAGGAAATAAACATATTACCTGTTACCCGGTGGTTGGCCTATCAGTCGCCACCGGGTATTTATCATATTCAACGTTAGCCCGGTATCATCACCAGCATATCTGTCGTTAGACCCATTAGTCAGGAAGCCCACCACCAAAACTGAACCCGGATTATTTAAACCTCTAAAATGTTGTTATGAAAAAACTCCCTTTCCCGCGGCTGACAGCCGCCGGCACCACCGTTGCTATTACCCTCTTCTTTGCAGCCGCCTGTAAAAAAGAAAATGAAAAAGGTTTACAACCCATTACGACCAACAACGCCGCCGTAAAACCCATCACCACTAAAACGGTCACCAAAACCGGTGGGATGTCGGTTTGCTATGTAGAAGTAAACAGCAACAGTTTACTCAATACCGGCAAATACACGCTCACTACCGGCGGACAACAACTCTTTGATATCGCTATCATTTTTGCAGCGAATATCAACTACAATACCACTACCCATCAGGCAGTATTATCCAACAACACCAACGTATCCAATGTGCTCGTGAATAAAGCCACACAGATTGTGCCCTTGCAAAATAAAGGCATGAAGGTATTATTGTCTATACTCGGTAACCACCAGGGCGCCGGTATCTGCAATTTTACCAGCAGAACAGCCGCCCGTGCTTTTGCGAAGCAATGCGCTGATACCGTGGCGTACTATGGATTAGATGGAATTGACTTCGACGATGAATATGCGGAATATGGCAACAACGGCACCACACAACCCAACGACAGCTCCTTCGTTATGCTGGTAGATGAACTGCGGAAATTAATGCCTTCCAAAATCATCTCCTTCTATTACTACGGCCCCGCCGCTTCCCGCTTATCTTATGGCGGCAAAAAAGTAGGCGACCTTGTTAACTATAGCTGGAATGCCATCTACGGCACCTATTCCGTACCTAACGTGGCCGGATTACCGAAGAGCAATTTAGCCCCTGCAGCAGTGGATATACAAAGTACCAGTCAAAGCACCGCCAATTCGCTGGCTACACAAACGAAGAATAACGGCTATGGGGTGTATTTATGGTATAACCTTACCAGCACAGATAAGCATACTTATTTTTCCGGGGTATCTAATATTTTGTATGGTAGTAGTGTGACGTATACACCGTAATAGCTGTTAGCTTTTAGCCATTAGCTTTTAGCAAAATGCAGCGAAGACCTATCTGGTTATCTTCGCTGCATTTTGCTAAAAGCTAATGGCTAAAAGCTGTTACTTAATGTTTTCCTCCCTGGCCGACAAACGGAACCAATCCTTCGCATATGGCTTTAATAAAGCAGTAGATGCAGTAGGGCCCCAGGTGCCTGCTTTGTATAAATGCAGCTCTTTAGCGGGATATTTCTTCCAGGTATCTAGTATCGGCATTACCACTTTCCAGGCGGCTTCCACCTGGTCCGCACGCATAAACAGCGTGGTGTTGCCATCCAGCACATCCAGCAATAATGCTTCGTATGCTTCCGGGATAGTTTCCGTATAGGATTCCTGGTAGGTAAAATCCATTTCCACGGGCTTCAGCCTCATCTTCAGACCAGGTACTTTACTTTCAAACAGTAAGCTGATTTCCAGTTCCGGCTGTATGCTAATGATCAGGCGATTCGGAGTCAGGTCGTCTTTGAAGATTTTATTAGGCGAGTCTTTAAACTGGACTACGATCACAGACGATTGTACGGGCATGGATTTACCGGTGCGTAAGAAGAAAGGTACGCCCTTCCATCTTTCGTTGTCGATAAACAGCCTTGCGGCTACAAAGGTTTCTGTGTTGGAGGCAGGCGCTACGTGTTCCTCCTTGCGGTAAGCCACACGTGGGCCACCGTGTACGTTGCCGGCGGTATATTGTCCGCGGATCACGTTTTTAAGCACCTGCGCCGGCGTATAGGTCCGGATGGCTTTCAGGACTTTTACTTTGGCGTCGCGGATCAGCTCAGACTTATAGAACTTAGGGGCATCCATGGCTATAATACAGAGCAGTTGCAGCAGGTGGTTTTGCACCATGTCGCGCAGGGCGCCGGCGCCATCATAATAGCCGCCACGTTTGCCTACGCTCACTTCTTCTGCTACGCTGATCTGAACGTGATCGATATATTTTTTATTCCATAAAGGCTCAAATACATAGTTGGCAAAACGGAATGCCATGATATTCTGTACCGCTTCCTTGCCCAGGTAGTGATCAATACGGTAGATCTGCTTTTCTGCGAAACGTTTTCCTAAAAAGCGGTTAAGTTTCTTAGCGGTATCCAGGTCGGTGCCGAAAGGCTTTTCCACTACAATGCGGTCCAGGTCTTCGCGGCAGCAGAGGCTGTGCTGATACAAGGCTTCCGCGATGATTTCAATGAAACGGGGCGCTACTGCAAAGTAAAATACACGGGAGCTGTCCTTTTTCTGTTTCTTCTCAAAAGCCTCCATCCTGGTTTTAAGCCCGGTGTATGTTTCTGCTTTCAGAAAGTCGCCCTGCAGGTAGGTGATGTTTTTAGCAAATCCTTCCCATTCTTTTTCATCAGCCTTTCCATTCCGGCTAAATTCGTTGATACCAGCCAGCAGATCAAGTTTGAAGGCGGCTTCATCTTCCGGTAGAAAGTCTACGCAGTAGATGTTAAACACCGGCGGCAGGTGCTTGTCGGTATACAAATTATAAAGTGCCGGGATCAGTTTTCTTTTTGTCAGGTCCCCTTTAGCACCAAAGATGGTGATAGACGCGGGGATTATTTTTCCAGGTTTCATCTAAGCATCGGTTTAATAGTGCTGTAATTTAAGCATCAATTCCCGGAATATGTGAATTAAACTTACATTAGCAATTGCTTATTGTGCCTGTAACAGATATGAGTACATCAAAAACCGCCTTACAACAACTATTATTTGAGCTGGCCGGCATATTACCTGCCGATACCGCCCCCCTCTTTTCCATGACCAGGATGGTAAAGCTGGAAGCCAACGAAATATATATTCGCGAAGGAGCCACCACGCGCCGTCTTGCCTTCATTGAACAGGGCATTATGCGGGCTTACGCAATTAAAACTAACGGCGATGAAGCTACGCTGTTTCTCCGCTGGGAAGAACAGTTCATTGCTTCCCACGATGCTATTATTCACCGGAAGCCCTCCAGGTTTATTTATCGTGCGTTGGAACCCGTTACCCTGCTGGAAATAGACTATGATGTGCTGGAAGCCGTATTGAAAACCCACCCGGAATATGAGCCGTTGCGGAATTTTGTGCTGATGCGCATGTTGTCGGAGTCGTTACAGATGATAGAATCTTTTGTTACCCTGTCGCCGGAAGAGCGTTACCTGAACCTGCTCACCGGGCGTTTCGACCTGGTAAACCGGGTACCGGACAAGTACATTGCCTCCATGCTGGGCATTACGCCTGTTTCGCTGAGTCGTATCCGGAAGCGGTTGCACACCAAAGGAAAAGGCTGAAATTAACCTTTGTTAAGATGGGAAGTTATCCTTTGTTAACCACTTCTGCCGGGCGGCTACGTTATTTTTGGAACCTAAAATGATTGGTTTATGGATCCGATAGTAACGGCGGCAGGTAAAATTTTCCTGCTCTCTGCCCTGCGGTATTTTTTGCTGGCAGGTATTCCCTTTGCACTATTTTACCTGTTGATGCCTAAGCGCTGGAATCGTTTTAAGATCCAGCAGCGGCTCGCCTCCAAAAAAGATTTCTTCCGCGAAATATGGTACTCCATGCAAAGTACGCTGGTATTTACCGGTATTACGATGGTGCTGTTGTTTACGCCTATCCGGCAGTATACACAGATCTATGCTAACCTTTCTGATTTTCCTATCTGGTATGTTGGCGTGAGTGTGGCGCTGAGCCTGGTGGTACACGATACCTATTTTTACTGGATGCACCGGCTTATGCACCATAAAAGCCTGTTTAAGTTAACACATGTGGTACATCATGAAAGCACCAACCCTTCACCGTGGACATCTTACAGCTTTCATGTGGCTGAAGCAGTGGTAGAAGGCGGCGTGCTGATAGTGATCGCATTTGTAATGCCATTACATCCCCTGTCTATTTTATTGTTTACCATCAGTGGTTTTATCATCAACGTATATGGGCACCTGGGCTACGAAATTATGCCCAAAAATTTCCGCCATTCATGGCTGTTTCAAGTCATCAATACGTCCACCCATCATAACCTGCACCATAAAAAATTCAGGGGGAATTACGGATTGTATTTCCGCTTCTGGGACCGTATGATGGGCACTGAAAATCCCGACTATGTAAAAGAATACGACCGTTTACAGGCCCTCCGGTTCGAAAAGCCGGTAGCAGCATAAGTTTGGCAGGTGCTGATCTTTTTTTGAAGCAAAGGATCGGCACCTCTTGTTATATATCTCCCCCAAATATCCTCCCTCTTCCGCCCCTGAAATAATCTTCCTGAAGTATTTTTCAATTATATTTATTTTCAGGGAGATGGGTACGCCATGGCTACTCGTTTTCCTCATGCTGGCTGCCCTTGCTTTCATTGTTAACAGTATGGCTTTTATTTATCACCTTGTTCATTATACGATATGTTATACAAACAACTTTCCCTGCTGGCAGTTGCCCTGCTGCTTTCCGCTCTCGTCCGGGCACAATCCATCTCTGTAGAAGGAGAAGTAAATACCCCGCTAAAACTCAGTAGCAGCGATATTGCCGCGATGCAACAAATAACCGTCACCGCTACCGACAAAGATGGAAAAGCACACCGGTATACCGGCGTGCCGCTGTATCATATCCTGCAACAGGCAGGTGTTACCCTGGGGGCACAACTGAGAGGAGCTAACATGACAAAGTACCTGCTGGTAAAATCAGCCGATGGATATAAAGTAATATTTGCACTGCCGGAGCTGGACAGCATCTTTACTGACCGGCAAATCCTGTTAGCCAACCAGGTAGACGGACAGCCGCTGCCGGCGGAAAAAGGTCCTTTTCGTATAGTGGTCCCCGGAGAAAAGAAACCCGCCCGCTGGATCTGGGGAGTAACGGCCATGATTATACGATCGGCCAAAGATTAACACGAAACAGGGCTGCTTCTTATCATTGTTCTTCAAAATACTTACTATAAAAATATTTTATTTTATGTTATATTAGGGTGCACACCATCAAGATCTTTCTAATGACACAAAACAAGGGCTTAAAGAAAACATTGACTCCCTTTATGCTGTGGGGGCTTGGAGTAGGATACGTTATTTCAGGTATGTACTTCGGTTGGAATCTTGGACTTGAAAAAGGAGGCACTGGCGGAATGGCCGTTGCCACACTTGTGATCATGGTTATGTACGTTACCTTTAGCTTTAGTTATGCAGAACTGGCATGTGCCATACCCAAAGCCGGCGGCGTATTTGACTACGCCAACAAGGCCATGGGCAAAGATATCGGCTTCATTGCAGGTATTGCCCAGGTGGTAGAATTTATCCTGGCACCTCCTGCCATTGCATTTGCCATTGGCGCCTACTTCAACGCATTTTTCCCCCAGGTTCCCATCTTAACAAGCGCTATTGCCATCTATTTTGTGTTTACCGCCCTGAATGTGTATGGTGTAAAAGCCGCGGCTTCGTTTGAAGTGGTGGTCACCATCCTGGCAGTAGGCGAACTGTTGTTATTTTCCGGCATATCACTACCCAAATTCCAAACAGCGAATCTTACGCATAATGCTTTGCCAAATGGCTGGAGCGGCGCCTTTGCAGCAATTCCTTTTGCTATCTGGTTCTTCCTGGGCATTGAAGGCATCGCCAACGTTGCCGAAGAAACGAAAAATCCCCAACGGGATATCAGTAAAGGATTTGGATGGGCCATTCTTACACTGGCGATTTTATGTATACTCGTTTTTGTGGCCGCTACCGGTATTGCCGGCTGGGAAGCCATCGTTTATAAAAACGGCGTCAGCGGAGATACTTCCGACTCTCCCCTGCCATTAGCGCTCGCCAAAATTACCGGCAACGATCACCTGATGTATCACCTGCTGATCACTGTGGGTTTGTTCGGGCTCGTCGCCTCGTTTCACGGCCTCATTCTCGCCGCCGGACGCTCTACCTTCGAAATGGGTCGTGTGCATAATTTGCCCGCTATGCTGGGCAAAATATCGCCCCGTTTTCATACCCCCGCCAATGCGCTCATCGGTAATATGGTGATCGGTATCCTGGCACTCCTCTCCGGTAAAACAGCCGAAATTATTATCGTGTCTGTTTTCGGGGCACTCACACTTTATATCATCTCCATGGTGTCTATTATCATTTTAAGAAAACGGGAACCGGATTTACCTCGTCCGTTCAAAGTGGCCTTCTATCCGGCCTTCCCGCTGATTTCACTGGTCATCGCCACCGTCTCTATTATCGCCATGTTCTTCTTCAATCCCTTACTGGGAGGCATTTATTTCTCCATTTTAATCATTGCTTTTTTGTTGTATAAAATATTTAAACCTGCGCATACATGACTACATCAGACATATTAGCCTACGTAAAGCAGCACCCTTCCGGGAAAGTGAAGATAGCCGTTACCGATATCGACGGGGTATTGAGAGGGAAATATATTGCTGCTGAAAAATTCGCTTCCGTAGTGGAAAGCAGACTGGGATTCTGCGACGTGACCTTTGGCTGGGATATGAGCGATGTGGTATACGACAATGTCAAATATACCGGCTGGCACACCGGCTATCCCGATGCGCCGGTAAAAATAGATCTCAGCACCTTCCGGAAAATTCCCTGGGAAAATGATGTCCCTTTTTTTCTCGGCGACTTTGTCATGGAAAACAATACAGCCGCTTATACCTGTCCCCGGCAACTGCTGCGTAAAATATCGGCCGATGCCACGCAAAACGGTTTTATTCCCTACTTCTCCCAGGAATTTGAATGGTTCAACTTTGCAGAAACACCGGATACCGCCCACCAGAAACAGTTCCGGGAGCTCACACCCATGACACCCGGCATGTTCGGTTACTCCATTTTACGCAGTGCGCTGAAAAATGAGTACATGAGTAGCTTGTTTGAACAACTGGTAAAATTTGATATTCCGGTAGAAGGATTACATACGGAAACCGGTCCCGGCGTATATGAGGCAGCCATCAGGTACGCCAATATATTACCTGCCGCTGACCAGGCCGTATTATTCAAAACAGCCGTCAAGGAAATTGCCTATAAACATGGTATACTGGCCACTTTCATGGCTAAAATAAATGAAAACCTTCCCGGGTGCAGCGGTCACGTACACCAGAGTTTATGGGATGCCGATAATAAACACAACTTATTTTACGACGAGAAAGATCCGCACAAAATGAGTGCGTTGATGAAAAGCTATATAGCGGGACAACTACACTGCTTACCGCAGATACTCCCCATGATAGCCCCCACCATCAACAGCTACAAACGATTGGTAGAAGGGGCCTGGGCACCCACTACCCTCACCTGGGGCATCGATAACAGAACCGTGGCCCTGCGGGCATTGCCCGGCAATCCAAAAGCCACACGCCTGGAAACCAGGGTAGTAGGATCAGATACCAATCCCTACCTCGCATTAGCCGCCTGCCTCGCAGCAGGACTATATGGCGTGAAAAATAAATTGTCCCTGGAGAAAGAAGCTACCATCGGCAATGGGTACAAAGACACCAGTAATGGTGTATTACCTCAGAACCTTCACATGGCCACACAGCAAATGAAAGGATCTGCCCTGGCGAAAGAATTATTTGGCGCTGATTTCGTAGAACATTTTACCTTAACAAGAGAATGGGAATGGAAACAATACGCTAAAGCAGTCACCGACTGGGAACTTAAAAGATATTTCGAAATCATCTAAGCAACAGCATATGGCATTTCAGTACAACTTTCCAACTACCATCCGTTTCGGTGCAGACGTCATCAAAGAATTACCTGCATACCTGCAGAAAAACGGCCTTAAACGCCCCCTGATTGTTACAGATCCCACCGTGGCCAGTCTCTCCTTTTTTAAAGGCATTGTGGCTGACCTGCACGCCCATCAGTTGTCGGTGGAAGTATTCAGCGATATCCACAAAAACCCGGTAAAAAGTGATGTATATAAAGGTACTGAGCAATGGGATGCCACGCAGCGCGACTGCATCATCGGCATCGGCGGAGGCGCCGCTATAGACGTAGCGCGGGCCATTGTACTACGCATCCACCACCGGGAAGACCTCTTTAAATACGACGACCTCATTGGCGGCGATATCTACGTTACCAACGACGTTCCTCATTTCATTACGGTGCCTACCACCGCCGGCACCGGCAGCGAAGTAGGCAGGAGTGCTATCATTGCCGACGACGACACCCATCAGAAAAAAATATTATTCTCGCCTAAACTCATGGCGAAAATTGTATTCGCAGACCCCATGCTCACCATGGATTTGCCTCCCTTTATCACCGCTGCCACCGGCATGGATGCGCTCACCCATAACATGGAAGCATTCCTGGCTAAGAATCCACATCCCCTGTGCGATGGCATTGCCTTAGAAGGTATCTATCTCATTAATAAATCATTGGTAAAAGCTACTCATCAACCTGACCTGGAAAGCAGGAGTAATATGCTCATGGCTTCTATGATGGGCGCCATCGCTTTTCAGAAAGGTCTCGGCGTGGTGCATTCCCTGGCGCATCCGCTGTCGTCTTTACTGGATACTCATCACGGGCTCGCCAATGCAGTAAATATTCCCTATGGCATGCAATTCAACATCGCCGGCTTTGAAGATAAATTCCGCCGCATCGCCAGAACCCTGGAACTGAAAGAAGAAACCGGTGAGGCAGTAGTGCAATATCTCTTTGATCTCAACAGCCAGGTGAACATTCCGCATCACCTGCGGGAAATAGGCGTAAAAGAGTCACATATAGAGACCCTCGCAGATCTGGCATTGGCCGACTTCGCACATCCCAACAATCCTAAACCGGTGAGTCGGGAAGACTTCAAACAATTATACTTAAACGCGTTGTAGCTATGAAGAAAAAAATAGGGATCAGTTTAACGGAAGCCAGCGCCCCTAACTATCAACATTGGTTCACGCCTGCAGAACTGGGTGAGGACCTGGAACTGGTGATCCTTTCCTATATTGATGATAACGTGGAGGACATCCCCCGCTGCGATGGTTTTGTATTAACGGGTGGTGTGGATGTATTACCATCCTATTATGGCGGCAGTACTCCTTATCCACATCAGCCGTCACACTTTTCACCGGAAAGGGATGCGTTTGAAAAAAAGATCTATGAATACTCGCAGCAGCAGCACATCCCCGTGCTCGGCATCTGCAGAGGATTACAATATATCAATATCCTGGAAGGCGGAAAAGTATATGAAGACATCGGCGAAGCTGCCAACAACATTCATAAAAAAGATACAGCAGATAAAATACACGACGTCACCATCCGCGAAAACACGCTGCTACACAGCATCACCGGCGTCACCAGCGGACAGGTAAACAGTGCCCATCACCAGGCCATTCATCCTGGTCACCTGGGTCGCAACCTGATGATCAGCGCTACTTCGACAGATAATATCATTGAAGGCATCGAGTTTGAAGACAAAACCGACAAAGCTTTTATGCTTTGTGTACAATGGCATCCGGAAAGAATGCCCAACAAAGAAACGAACCCGCTTTCGCAGAAAATAAAAGCACAATTTATTCAAGCAGTAAGAAACCATTAACCATGAAAATTATTAATCCGGCTACAGGAGTTACCATTAAAACCCTGCGTGACGACTCCGATATTTCTCTGATGGAAAAATTCAAGCTGCTACGGGTGGGACAACGTCAATGGATAAAAATACCTTTACCCGAGCGCGTAAAGATCATCGGCAAATTCAATGAGCTACTGGAAAAAAATATTGAAAAGCTGGCCGCCGTACTCACCTCTGAAACAGGCAAACCCCTGCAGCAGTCGCGCAACGAAATCAATGGTGCCAGGGCCCGTGTACAGTGGATGGTCGACAATGCGGAAAAATACCTGGCAGACGAATGGGTAACGAATACGGATACACTAAAAGAAAAAATAACGTACGAACCGCTCGGTGTCATCTGTAATATTTCTGCCTGGAACTACCCTTACCTGGTTGGTGTCAACGTTTTTATTCCTGCATTGCTGGCCGGCAACGGCGTACTGTATAAACCGTCTGAATACGCCATCCTCACGGCGTTACAAATAGAAACACTGCTGGTAAGAGCAGGTGTAGATCCAAATGCTTTTAAAGTAGGTATCGGCGGAAAGTACGCCGGAGAAGCACTGCTGAATATCCCCTTTGATGGCTACTTCTTTACCGGTTCCTATAAAACCGGGCAATTCATTTACGAAAAAGTAGCAAAGAAAATGGTGCCCTGCCAGATGGAACTGGGTGGCAAAGACCCGCTCTACGTTACCGATGATATCACCGACATCGCCGCAGTAGCTGCAGGTACCGCCGACGGCGCATTTTATAACAACGGACAAAGCTGCTGCGCCGTAGAACGGATATACGTACACGAAAAAGTATACGATGAATACGTCACCGAATTTGTAAAAGCCGTGCGTTCCTGGAAACTCGGGCTTCCTACTGATGAAGGCGTATATTTTGGCGCCTTAACCCGGCCGGAACAACTGGAAGTACTGGAAGGACAGGTAAAAGACGCCCTGATCAGGGGCGCTACCCTTTTACTGGGAGGGAAACGCATTGAGCATGATGGCAATTTCTTTGAGCCAACCGTTCTCACGCATGTACACAACAAAATGAAAGTGATGCAGGAAGAAAGCTTTGGGCCCATTATCGGTATCATGAAGGTACAGTCAGATGAAGACGCCATACACCTCATGAATGAAACAGAATATGGCCTCACTGCATCTGTATATTCCAACAGCCAGGCAAGAGCAGAAGAAATTCTTTCACAGGTGAATAGTGGCACCGGCTACTGGAACTGCTGCGATCGCGTTACCGCCGGATTACCCTGGGCTGGCAGAAAACATTCTGGTTTTGGTGCAACATTGTCGCATCAGGGCATGCGTGCGTTTACGAAAACAAAATCATGGCAAATGAAGCCGTAGCATAAGGCATAAAGCTGAAAGCATAAAGCAAAAAGCTATTACAGCGAATGATCTTTGCGATTAATTATATACGCTTAGATCATTCGCTGTAATAGCTTTTTGCTTTATGCTTTTTGCTTTATGCTCCTTTTCCCGTACGTTTGCATCCACAATTGGTTCCCGCCTTTGGCGGGATTAAAAGGGAATCCGGTGAAATACCGGAGCTATCCCCGTAGCTGTGATCCTGCATTCATTTTAGAATGAATCGTTTTTCCGGATACTCCATACCACTGTCTGTCTTACCACAGATGGGAAGGTTGCCGGAAAAGCAGGAGAGCCAGAAGACCTGCCAGCTGTGAACAATCATTCAGCGCTTTCGGGTGAAAGGCCAGGGATGTAAGCCTAACGGCATATATTCTATTGAGTAAAGTATTATTTACCCCAGGGCGCCTTATGCGGATGTACTAACATCGGCCTTCTTGATTTGTTGTTTTTTTCCGGACCAACCATCCGGACAGGGAAAGGTATGTCATCAATCCAAACAATTATTATATGAAAAAACAGTTATTGTCCTTTTTCTTTGTAGCATTTACCCTATTCATCGCTTCCTGTAAAAAAGAAGATGCGCTCACCTCTTCCTCCTTACAAAAGCTGAACGCCAACACTAAAACCGGTGTTACCGCTTCATTGATCACCGGTAAATATGCCAATGGTTTCTTTATTGCCAACGAAGGCTGGTTTGGTCATGGCACCGGCGACCTTCATTTTTATTCGTATAGTGGTGATAGTTTGGTACAGAATGTATACCAGCTGGAAAATCCAACCGGTGCCTTAGGTGGCTCTTCCAACACCCTGCAATTTGCTACATTCTTCAATGATAAACTGTACATCGTAGTGAAAGCAGGTGGCCCGCTGGTAGTCACCGATGGCGGCAGCATGGTGGAAACCGGCCGTATCAGCACCCTGCCAGGCAACGACGGACATGCCTTCCTGGGCGTAGACGCTACACACGGCTTGTTAAGCACCGGCGACGGCGTATATCCGATTACGTTACCTTCCCTGGCAGTGGGTACTAAAATCAGTGGTGTATCCGGCTATACCGGTGATATGCTGAAACTTGGCAGCTACATCTTTGTATTATCTCAAACAGATGGTATTGTAGCGTTGAACAGCAGCACTTATGCGGTGGTAAAAAAATTCGGTGCGGCTAACCTTGGCTTTGCTGCTGGTAAAGACGGCGCAGTATATGCTACCACGGCTGATTCCCTGGTGCGTATTGATCCTGCTACACTCACCCGTACAGCGGTAAAACTGGGCTTCACCGTTCCTTCTCCATGGGGCGCATGGCGTCATGCAGGTATCAGTGCTTCCACCCAGGAAAATGCTATTTACATCGTGCGTAACAACAACTTTGCCGGCGGTACCCAACTATATCGTTATGTAATTGGTAATGCTGCGTCGTTAACCACGCCATTTATCACCCTTCCTACTGGTCAATATTTCTACGGCGCAGGCGCTGCTTACAACAAAGAAACAAATGAACTGGTGGCAACTACTATCAACGGATCAATGACTGGTAGCGTCAACCGTGTGTTGATTTATGACGCCACCACTACTACCCTGAAAAAAACATTGACTTATAACGGCTGGTATTTCCCCGCTATGCCAGTGTTTCATGAATAAACATAATATACAAAAGGCTGACGAAATCGTCAGCCTTTTGTGTTATTGTCCGGCACTTACATTTTCCAACAAAGAATAATGCACATCTGACAGCGATTGTAATTTCTTAGCTGCCCACTCCGGCGTAATATCACGCTGCGGACTCGCCAGCAGCTCATATCCCACCATGAATTTCTTCACAGATGCGGAGCGTAATAAAGGCGGATAAAAATGCATATGCCAATGCCACTCCGGATGTGCGCCACTATTCACAGGCGCCTGGTGCATGCCGGCAGAGTAAGGGAAAGACGTTTCAAAAAGATTATCATATTTGGTAGCCAATATTTTCAATATCGCCGCCAACGCTTGCTTTTCATCTTCCGTAAAATGCGTCATATCCGTTACGTGGCGTTTGCTGACGATCATGGTTTCAAAAGGCCATACCGCCCAGAAAGGTACCAGCGCCACAAAATGTTCATTTTCTACTACCACACGCTCCTGTTTATCTAACTCCTGGGCAATATAGCTTTGGAGTAAGCTTTTACCGGTACTGTCGTAGTATTTTTTCTGGTGAGATGTTTCTTTAATCAGTTCTGCCGGCAAATCGCTGGTTGCCCAGATCTGGCTATGTGGATGCGGGTTGCTGCACCCCATGATATCCCCTTTGTTTTCAAAAATCTGAACATACTTAATCGCCGGATCGGCGGAGAGCTGGCGGAATTCATCTTCCCATAATCCTATTACTTTACGGATGTCTGCCACTTCCATTAAGGGCAGGGTAAGATCGTGCCGGGGAGAGAAGCAGATTACACGGCAAATACCTTTTACGCCGCGCGCATGTAATAAGTCGTCCACCTGCTCCACACCTGCCGGGGTATCCGGCATCAGGGCGCCAAAGTCGTTGGTAAAAGCAAAGGGCTCCTTGTAGTCAGGATTCAGGTCTCCCCCCATCCGGCTGTTACCCGGACATAAATAACAGGAGGCATCATAGGCAGGCAAAGGTTCCTTATTTACTTTCTCTACTTTGCCATTCCACGGCCTTTTGGTACGATGTGGCGATACTAATACCCATTCACCCGTTAATATGTTTAACCGCTGGTGAGGGTGGTCTTCTAACTGGAATTTGTGCATAAATGAAGGTGCTTCGATGATTGCAATAACCATACTTACCGGGAGGTATTTATGGTCAACTGATTAATAAGCGTTAAAAATACGCGTAAAAATAATATTCCGGGAGATAGTTGCACCTTTCAGGGGAAAATATTTATGTCTTTCAGACAATATCAGGTTGTGAAATCCTTATCCGGGGCCTGTTTATCATTCGTTTGTCAGATAATTGCTTCTTTTCGATCCGCCATCCCGATCCGGAACGGTGATTAGATCCGGCCATCACTTTTTCCTTCTCCCGAAAAATTTCCAAAAAAAACTGATTTTTCCCTTGACTCTTACCTTACGTCATACCCTACATTTGTTGCGATAAGGTATAAATCCAAACGATGGACAATTATTCTGTAAAAAAGTTATCCCGTCTGGCAGGTGTGAGCGTGCGCACCTTGCACCTGTATGACAAGATGGACTTATTAAAACCTTCGGTCCGTACCAACGCGGGGTACCGGCTATATGGCGAAAAAGAACTGCTTCGTTTGCAACAGATCCTCTTCTACCGGGAACTGGACTTTCCACTGAAAGAGATCTGCATTATCCTCGACGACCCTGCATTTGACCTGATGCAGGCGCTCGAAGCACATAAAGCAGCGCTCCTGGCCAGGAAGGAAAGGATCAACACATTGATTGGTACCATTGAAAAAACATTGGTAACACTTAAAAACAACACTATGTTACACGCTGAAGATTTATACGAAGGCATCCCACAGGACAAAATAACGGCGCACCGAACAGCCGCCATCTCTCAGTGGGGTGATGCTACCATCGCATCCGTAGAAAATAATTTACGCGCACTGGGCAAAGACGAGATGGCCGCTATACAAACGGCCTTAAATAACCTTACCGCACAGTTGCTAGCATTGATGCCTGAAGGCCCTGACAACCCTGCAGTACAACAATGCATTGAACAACGTCAGGAACTGGTTGACCGGCTTATTGGTGGTAAACCCGAAGCAGGGAAACTGGATTACCTGAGAAAAATGGCGGAGTTACATACAGCCGGGAATGCAGCTATCGCACCGGATGGCCTGCCGGGTAGAGAAATCGCGGTTTTTATTAGTGAGGCAACGGGGTATTATTTGAGGAAGAAAGGATAAAATGAAAAAGCCGGCGAAATGCCGGCTTTTTCAGAATAATCAAATATCTCACATTAAAAAAGACATCAGTTATATAACCTTCTCGCATCCTATTTTATTTCACTGTTCTTTTCAGGATAACTATCTCCGCTATTCTATGCACATCATCAACATTTTCACCTACCTTGCCCGTTAATAACAGCTCAATATATTATATTTAATTTAACACGCACAGATATCTATTTCGTCATAACCCTTAATCATCTGGCATCCCATGAATCGCAAAATAAAAATGTTAAGCCTCGTACTGGGGCTCTGGGCAGCTTCCGCAAACGCACAGTCTAACGCGAAGGACTACCTCCACATTCCCGGACCTCTCCAGCTAAACAACAACAGCTATACCCTGGTATGGACCACACATCCCAGCAACAACTACTACAAACAGGAGTACCTTACGGCCAGTGATAACCTGGAAAAGTTTAAATCACTTGTCACCATTGACTTTCTGCAAGGCGATTTCCAGTCCAAAGACCTTGCAGGCGCGAAAATCGAAGAATTAAAGAAATTGAAGGCCACTAACCCGGTAGTCAATTACAATGTTTATGAAAAGAATGGTGAATACATCCTCGACTTCCTCATTAGTCAGAATACTGCAGACGGAAAACGTGTAGAAATTGTAGAAAGGAATGTATATCGTTATCATGCTGTCAACAGCAAGGGCGTAAAGGGCGTACTGCTTTTTGCCGGCAGCGAACGGGCCTATGGCGACGACGTAACACCTTTCTTAAAAAACCTGCCAAAAGAAAAAAGCAAACTTTTAAACGCAATAGCCAGCTATCAACTACCGAAAGTAACGATTAAATAAATTACAAGTCCGGTGCAAATGTGGAAAAAGCGCCGTGCGGGATGAACGATCTTTTAAATTCCACTACCTTTGATTTATATAAGATCATAAGGTTATGAAAGAAAAAATCATTCCCACCGAATCGCTACTGCAGCACTACAGGCGCACCGGCTATGACATTCCATCAGCACTCCTGCACGAATCAGGGAAAGCACACTTTAATGTACGCAAAGCGCTTACCACTACAGTAAAAACGCCTTTTAACCGGCGCGATTATTTCAAGATCTGCCTGGGTTACATTGATACAAAAGGTAGCGGTACGCTCCTGTATAATGAACAGGAAATGCCGCTGGATCAAAACTGTTTGATCTTTACCAATCCGTCGGTAGCTACTTCCATAGAAATAAACAGACCGTATGACCGCCTCTATTGCTTATTCAACGCTCCATTTATAGAAGGGAGCATTCCTCCGGATATACAGCGGGCATGTCCGCTGTTTAATGCATCCCTGATGCCTGTTGTCCTGCTTACAAAGAAAGAAACACAACGGATAAACACTTATTTCACACAAATGCAGGCGCTGCAGGAATCCGACTATCCTTTTAAATGGGATATGATACGCAACCTGCTCCAGCTACTCATTCACGAAGGGATCCGTTTACAGCAAAAATCAGAAACACCGGTTGCCATCGCTGCTGTAACCCGTGACCGGCTGGCGAATGAGTTCTTTACCTTACTGAACCAGCAATTCCCGGTAGATTCACCTGAATCTCCCCTGAAATTATTAACCCCTGCCTGGTTTGCCGATCAGCTACATGTGCATGTTAACCATTTAAACAGTGTAGTGAAAAAACATGCCAATAAAACGACCCGTGAAATTATTCATAACCGTGTGATCGCCGAAGCGAAAACCTTACTGCGCAATACCAATTGGAACATCTCTGAAATCGCCTATGCACTGGGTTTTGAATACCCTTCTCACTTTAATAAATATTTCAAACAATCTACTAATCAGTCTCCCCTGGAGTTCTGCCTGAACAAGAAACCGGCAGCACCACGAAAGTAACAGGCATCTTTGATTTGTATAATCATCTCTTTGAAACGTGTAATGTTGATAGCTACCAGGCTTCCTAATTTTACAGCGCTAATTTAAAGCAACAAGTATGAGAAGGATCAAAGCATCAACTACCCGTTGGAATACTATCATGTCATTATGCCTGATGCCGCTATCTGGTTTTGCGATGGACATCTTTATTCCCTCCCTGCCCGATATGGCGGTACAGTTACACGCCTCACCAGCCGCTATTCAACTCACTTTGTCTCTCTTTATCATCAGTTATGGTGTTTCACAACTGATCGTAGGTGGGCTGATCGACAGCTATGGCCGCTATATACCCAATTTGATATCCATACTGTTATTCAGCGTGTCCAGCTTTATTATTGCGTACTCCACCCATCTACAGGTGATCTACGCCATGCGGATATTACAGGGATTTAGTGTAGCAGTGATCGCCATCAGCAAGCGTGCCTTTTTTATAGACCTGTATAAAGGTGCAGCATTAAAAAAATACACCAGTATTTTCTCGGTCATCTGGGCTATAGGTCCCATTGTAGCACCTTTCCTTGGCGGATATTTTCAAACCACCTGGGGATGGTCTTCCAACTTCCTGTTCCTCGGCTACTTCGGGCTCATGTTCTTCATTATTGAACTGATTATTGGTGGAGAATCGATGAAAGCAGCGCAACCATTCAGCGTGTCATCAATAGCAAAAGCCTATAGCGGGATGATTAAAACACCTGATTTTACGTTTGGTGTAGTTGTACTCGGGTTAACATATGGAATGATACTGCTGTATAGTATGTGTAGTCCCTTTTTGATTGAGAAACAATTGCACTTCCCGCCCACTATAACAGGTTATTGTGCACTATTCTCCGGCATATCAGTAATGATTGGTGGTATGATATCAAGAATACTGGTAAATAATCCATTCCGCCCCAAAATGCTGCTGGCCAGTGTATCACAGTTGGTAGTAGCAGCCATTATGATACCATTGACAAGGTACTACCACAATTTATTTACGCTGCTTATATATGTTTTCCTGTTACACAGCACTGCCGGGTTCCTGTTCAATAACCTGATGTCGTATTGCCTGATTCGCTTTCCGCAATTTGCAGGCAAAGCAAGCGGCTTAACAGGTGGCGGATTTGCTGTCGTGACCGCCATATTGAGCTCATTAATAGTAAACACTATTTCCATCACCAACCAGGTGACACTGGGAATAGCTTATGGCTTTATAGCCCTAATCACATTCTTCTGCCTGGTAAAAACGAAATGGAAAGGGGCGGAAGAAAGCCATGAGGTAATTCCGATGCCATCAGTGTCTGTGGAAGTGTAAGGTGGCAGGAATCGAGCCCGTGTCCAAAGCTGACTTTCTCTACATGATGCAAAACACGGTGGCTGGCTATAAAAAATAAGATATCATCCTTCAATATGACATTCTCATCAGCAGTTCCATCATTGCGCCATTTGTGTTTTTCAATTGTACAATAGCCATAACAAAGGGGTTTATTGTAAAATTTGTTGTAAAGCTATTGTAAAAAAAGAGGGTAAATGTAGTGTATCCAAGTATATCTGAAATTCCTGTCATGCTGACCAAATAGCTTGCATTCCTGATTTCAAATAGAGTCTAATAGCAGATGTATTTCCTTCCTCAACTTTCAGGTCAACGGCTCTGGCGCCCCGATGATAAAAAACTGCAAATGCGTGTAAAAGCAGCGATGCGCCAATCCCTTCGTTGCGTCTGCGTGGGTGGACGACCAGGTCTTTTACAAATGCACTGGTCCAGCATTGCGCAATCCCAATAATACCTTTTGTATCCCGTGCCAAAAAGCAGAGAGAAGCATCGAATTCAGCATCAGATAACAGGCCTGACCACCAATCCGAAAATGGGGCTACCGAGCCGCCACCATTCTTATACCCCAGGGTAAGAAGATCGTGAACCTCTCTTGCTATATCCGGAATTAATTCCGTGAGGGAAACGTCTGCTGGCCAGGATGGAGGATCAAAAGGATGATCAAGCAACTTCTGCATACGGAATATTTGAGTACCTGGTTCAGACATTTGAGGTTCTTCTTTTGGAATTAAAAATCCCTGATTTTCCAAGGGTTAAAAGTACTCATTTTTGAGAATCCCTGGGTACCTGCAAAATGAGCGGCACTCACCTTACAAAAACAAAAAAGCCGCTATAATAGCGGCTTTAGCACTCTTTTCTTGTGGGCATGACGGTACATTTGTCCGAACAATTTTTGAAGGATCTTAAAAATTTAGCTGAATTACATCTTGATACTTAAGCCAAATCGAAGGAATAGAAATCATAATATGTGATTGGACAAGCAAATTTTCATATAAAAAAATAATATATATCATATGACCGTTTGTAGTCCCAGACCATCTTCCATGCTCACCTCCCTTCTAGTTATGCTTTTAAAAAGCCTGGGCGCAAATACACCAATTTGTTTTTTCATAATTCAACATCTGCTCAATTGTCGAAAAAAGTGTACCTATTCAGGTAAATGCTGGCACTTTCAAAAAAATAGAAAATGCGATACCCTAGTTGCAACCGGCACCAGTTTGACACACGAACTCCATTTCTGGTATTTATTTTTATATTCGGACAATGGCAAAAGGGAAATATTTAAAAACGGATCTGGAAAACAGAAACGATACCCCAGCAGAAAAAAATCGTTTGAGGGCAATATACGATGACCTGGTTGCACGGGGGAGCGCCGGCATCCCGCTTTCCGCTATTGAACAGGCCCATGTACAAGCAGGCTTGCGATTTCTTGGAGAACCTCTTGGGAAATATGCATTTGCAGAGGAAGGCCGCTTCAAAGAAATTTATCTAACATATTTCCATGACATAACCGGCGGCAGCCGATATGTCAAGACGGACGGGCGCGGGAATCTTAGAACTGTTCCACAGATGGAAAGGGATTCTGATCTACAATACCTGATCGACGAGGCAGAAAAATGGGAGAGGTTGATACAACCTGGTGGGCACACCGATCTATTACTCCAGGAAGCAACAAAAGAAGCAAAAGCGGACAGAAAAACTCTTGACAGGCTGGAAAATATCGCCAGCCGGCCAGGGCACTCCGGCACCTACTATTACAAGTATAAAGTATGGGGCCTGTATCTTCGCTCCCGCTGGATGTACCTGTTAGCAAAAGAGATATTGGAAAATACAGATCCAGGCGATTGTTTTTACCAATTCTGCGGCGAGACTATCGAGTTTACTGAATTTTCGCTAATGCACATTCTCAACAGACATTTCGCTGAAGTAACCAAGCAGTTCGTGTCAGGCAAAGATTATCACCCGGAAGATTTCAAACCGCGGATACTTACAGCTCAAATCAAAGCAATTGTTGATTCTATAGATAAAACGGGACTCTTTACCCCACAGGTACGGACCGAAATCAACCTAAAATTTGAGGGAACAGTATATCAACTATGGGCTACCATGCAAAATCGAAATATACCGGGAAGGGGGATTGTTCCTTATAAACGGCTGCAGTCGTTCTATCCAGTATCTGATCCCGCAGTACTAGCAAAACTGACTACAGGATTTAGAGAGGAAACTGTTTCAGCAGTATTATCGGTATTTGTTCCAATTTAAATTCTGGTCGGTTTGAAATAGCTTCATAAAAGGCTATAAAAAGACTAACCAGTGGTTTGAGAAAAACGGGGATATTATTATGCTTTGAAAGCATGTTTTAAATAGTCATAATAGCATACGATTTTTCTGTAATGGGTATTTTGGGCGTTTTTCTCGTTCAATTCAGAAAGTAGCCACTTTCTGAGTACCTCTAAATCAATTTTCTTGCGATCAAGCAGAGGGATGTAATATAAAATATGTAGAAAATCGGTTTGGGATTCGAGCAGCTCAGTTAAGGATTTGAACCTACGGTTAACCTGTGGTTTGTGATTCTGGTAAGAACCACTAGGCAGCAAGGATTTGGGCATGTCGTTCCGAAAAGCGATTTTATCCCTGGTGGCAACAACACCATCAGCGGTTAGCACCCCATTCTCATCAAAGTATCCAAGATCCGCTAAATATCGACACATTGGAATAAAGGGGGCCTTAGTATTGTTTTTCCTCGCCGGAACCAAATTTGGCAACACCTTTTCAACAATTGGCGTGCTCAAATATGCTGATTTTTCCGATAAAATGTCTTTGAAAATGTCGTAGAATTGAACTCCAACGTAGCCTTGTTCTCGAACAGCTTGGTCAGCTATGCCGACCCCCGCAACAAATTGTATATTTTCTTCATCTATGCCATCGACATCGCCAACATACATTTTGTTAGATGGACCATTTGTCTTCACTATTTGAACGACCGCATCTTTAAACTGGCGAAGTAATTTAACAGAATATTGCCTTTTAGCAGAGGCCAAAACCTCAAACAATTCCGAAAATGAATCGAGAGCAATTTTTTTGATTTGAAGGCTTTGGTTTCCTGGACGAAAAAGCGTACTGTCAGATAGCTCCGGGGTGAGTTTTGTCTTATCCCATTCTACAAAAATCAATCGGTCTTTCAGATTAGCAGCATTTTGACCATCCAGGCATTTTATAATGGCATCGAGTATTTCATTGATATTTTCGTCAGTTATGGAGTATCCCAAAAAAATAATTGGGTGCTCGACAAAAATAGTCAAGAGCTTTGCGGCGAGATAGGCATTCCGGTCGTTAAAATTTGTGTAATCCTCATGGGTTAGGACAATACTATCATAGTCACTAATACATCCATGGATTTTATAGATTTCCCCAATTGGCATAAACTCCGCAAAGAGCAACTGTCGCTGACCGATATAAGGCTTAAAATCAGGGAACATTTGTTCAAGAAAATCGTCGTAGTTGGTGGTGATAATTCCGTCTACCACTATCTTCTTAAACAAGTCGATTTCCGTTTGGAGTGCAACGTTTACCTTTGATTGAGTCTTTAAATACTCGCAAAGCTCATATTTAAATGGAGAATGCTTCCCCTTCATTTTCCCACCCAGCGCCTTTGTTCTTTTTGCAAATGCGGGGTTCTTCCACCAAATATCGAAAAAATCATTGGCCATGGCACTCGCAATCTGAGGGGCGTGTCCATTATATTGCGAAATATAATAGTTAAAGTCAGTTGCACCATGCATATTAGGGAAAAACCCTCGTAACAAATCCATCCATGTAGGAAGGTTGTAATATCGACGTGAAAGACCAGAACCCACAAAAATATAGGGGTTTGTCTTGAACTGACTCAAATGGGTTGCTAGGGATTGCTTGAAATCTGGCATAACATAAATATACTATAAAAAAATTATCATAAAAATCTGGCAAAGAACCCTAAGGGTTACGCCAGCAAGTCGCCTTGGCGAACTAAGCGGCGAAAAAAATGGGGAGTGGAATTTATTACTGGCTTTGGCGTTAATTGTTCTTCATCTGGCCATGTAAAGGTGAAGTGTGCTATCTGGCCTTCACAAATCTGTATATAAGGATAATTGATAGTGCTCTTTGCCTTCATAGGAGACAACATGAAGAATTGGTTCGTTTCAAAATCAATGGTCAGAATGAGTTTTGACAATTAAGCAGAAAAGAACCGGCAGTATAATTATTACATAAATTTACGACGTTTGAACGCTTTTACATCCTCAGCACTCAATTCGAACCATTCCCCATTTTTCCTTTTATCTTTAAATCTACTGTGCCAATAGGCTTCTATACCAACTGGATCATCTGTATTAATTGAATGAACCATTTCTATTGATTCGGGAAGTTGTATGGATAATTCATAGTGTCTTCGTCCTGTAGAATTTGACCTTCCTATTTTATAAAACTTACCGGATTTTATCAGATAGACTGCGCCAATAATTAAAACATCTTCGTTCTTCTTTTTTAACTTGTTCAGAGATTGAAATGAAGAACATATTTGGATTATGTCCGAATATTCATCCCTATTTGCACAAAACGTAAGGAGTTTTTTAATAAGCGTTTGCTTATTCCCTACTCGATTAAAAACAGTGTGAGCAGGGAAACTCTTGTCTTCACTTGATTTTATTCGTATTTCGCCAACTACCGGATAATGTCCCAATTCTCGAACTAATGATATTAGCTTTTCAATTACGTATTCGTCGGAGTATGCTTTCTTGAATTCGTTTGCAGCAAGGCCCGCGTCTTTAAGAGCATCTGACCACCTCACCCAATATTTTCCATACCAGTCTGACATTTGGATACCTGTCTCTTTGGAAAAGCGTTCTTTACCGAGAGCCTTTCCATTCACTGTTCCCACTCGCTTTATTTCCGATAGTATAAACTCTTTTGTGTATTGCATTGTCTTACAGGTATCTGTTTAAAATTAACCTAACTCTTTATTTCTATGCTACACCCAATAATTTTCTAATTCATCCTCCAGTTGCTCTAATATCTTGGAAATATCATTTTGTATTCTTTTTTGACGCTGCTTGAGATGTTTCAACTGCTGTTTTATACCCTTCTGGACTTGGTCTCCCCCATCTTTCTTTCTGAAATGTTCAAGTTAACCAGTTGCACCTACTAACAAGTAGGCTGCCAAATAAGCCGCCTTGGCACTTGAGTGCTGTGCATCCACCTTATTATACCTCTTCTTTGTCAGAGACGAAATGGTTAAACTGGACGCCCCTTGACCCCTATCCCGATAGTAAAAATTTGTCCCATTCTCAATACTGAATTTAAAACCGCATTGTTTTCTGCGCTGCCTTTACGAAAGCATCAAGAGTCGAGTCATCAACTTTCAGTAGTGGTGGCATCGCGTGTATTAAGTTCGGGGATTTCAAGTGGAACAGTTTTGCCAATCTAGTAGCCATCGTCTTAAATAACGCAATGTCGTATTTGGGTGCATGTAGGGACAATACCTCTTCAGCTTCGTCAAATACATAAGAAGCCGGAAGGCCTAGTTTCACAAGGTGGCTATTCTGGGAGGTGAAGTTTATGGTTGAATTGGTTTGAAGTTTGACAGTTAATGTGCCTGACATATCCTGCAAGGCAGGACTTCTCATGATAGTTGCGATCACCGCTAGGCAATTGGCAAGTTCATAGTACAGGTTTCTGACAATACTTGAACTAGATCTTGTCACCATTTCGAGCGTTAAACTTTTGTTCTTTGCACTGATCGCATGGATGTCTTGGTAGCCAGAAACGTTTGGTTGCGATAGATCACCGATGAACAAAAATTCCTTGTGTGTTGCCGATTTTCGAAAAGCAAGGTTCAATGCCGGCAGAAAACTCATTACCAAAGGACCGATTGTCGTCTGCAGCTCTTCTATTACCGATTCAATATCGAACAACTTATCCTCCGGGGCGAAAGTGGCTTGAAAGCGATAAAAATTGGATAATCCAACGTTCATAATTTCCGTACCGTCCTCGATCAAATTTTTACTGAGCTTACTTTCGCTTTGTTCGTCCGCCCGAGCCTCTATACTATCTATGGAAAAGGGGTTTATTTGCTTTGGCTGTAACTTCTGTTTTGACGTCGCGACATTGCTGAACTCAATTTCTGGAACATCGTCGAGTTTATGCCGAAGTCGATCAACGGCTCCGCTCTTCTTTAGGTCTAGTATTTCTCTATCCCGAATCTGGGCAGGAACTACGTCATCACTATAGCCATCAAAAGAAACGAAAATATACTTTTTGGGATGCCTTTCAATATCCGACAGGATGTATTGTAACTCTGTCCCAACTCCGCCCTCATATCTTTCGGCACGTCCCTTATACCTCTTTGTTAAAATCACGACAACTTTATCCACCTCTCCAAGCGTCTTGTACATCATCGTTTTAAAGTTGGTCGCAGTTTCATTTTGACTCAAGAGTCTGTCAACAACAGCCTCGTACCCCAGAGTTCTTAGGTGATCCGTAAACGAAACAACAGTTTCATTTTTACGCTCGTCATCTTCCCAGGCGTAGGTTACAAATACCTTAATAGGTGCCCCGGCGCCTTCGGCCGGCGAACCCTTTGATTGATCATTCATAGTAGATCGTTTAGTCTCTTGTGAATTGGCTTTGGGCCTTTCTATGGTAGCTTGCAGAAACTTCTTAAAATGTTCTATACTAAGAAATTCAGAAAAACGCTCCCGATCTGCGGGGTGCCACTGGTAGATTGATTCGAGCCAGTTATTGAACGCTGTTCCCTTTTTTACCATCTGTACCGCTAAAGACTCAATGCCTTCCGGCGTCGGCACCAAGCCCTCGTCAATGGCGGCAGCATAAAGTTCATTGAAGCTGGTAAATTTTCTTTCTGTTTTTTTAAACGGGAATTCCGTTTGCTTGGCAAGCACGTCGATCGGGATGCCGGTCTCAAATGAAGTGTTGGTCAGGGATTCATAGTACCGGAATAGCTTGTGCGTATCAACATCAGCTTTGCAAATCTCTTTTTCGGGTGTAGCCTCTGGGTATGCCAAAAACGCGCTACAAATTTCCTTCAGCGTGCGATCTGCATCCTCATCCAGGTTGTCGACAGGATAGCCGCCGTGCCATTTTAGGATGAATCCCATCAAAACGTGTTTTTGAAGGTCAGAAAATGGTAGGCGCTTAAGCTGATTCATCACCACTGGCGTATCAGCACGCATTTTATTTACAAATTCATTTTGCTCCCGTAAAAGATTGAGAAACTCCAAGGCCTCGAATGCGCGGGAGCCAGGTCCATTTGTAAAATGCTCGATTGTTTCCAATACCAATCGTTGGTTGGGTATGTTCTTGGGATCGGTGTAAAAGGTCAGTTCATGAGAAGCTGAATATCTCGGATTTGGTTCCATGTTGTTAGGTGGTAGGTTTTGCTGACGTTCTGAAAACAAACTTTTTTTTACTTCGTCCAGCATTGCCCTGTATTCAGGGGTATATTCTAACCTCCCCAAATGGTCGGTTTCAAAGCTCTCCATTTTACTAGAAAACACATCAAAATTGCCATCCCCAAGGTGTTTGGTGACGATATTTGTATGTAACCAAACCAATATGTGGTGAAGATGGGATTGGTAGCCAGTCAATTTGATATCACCCCTGGAAAAGACCAGGTCATCATCTTCTATGGCAAGGTCGCCCTCCCCTGGAGCATTCCCCCCTTCAAGGAGGTAGCTTATGTCTTTATAGAGAATCTCATCAAAGTACTTGTTGGCGGCGCGAAGGGGTTCTAGTACCCTTTCAATAAATTCGTCGAGTGCAAGTAGCTCCGTATTACGGATCTCCTGGATAATGTCAATATAGTCTTTACGTTTAAGCATAACCTCAGCTTCGCCGCGAATATAATATTTACAGTGAAAGTCAAGCATTCAAATTGCGTTACAGGCTGATCTCAACTCCTGGGTGGGCTGTCCTAAAGTACTCGCAAAGTTTGTCGTGTAAGGGCAGAAAGAATTTTTCCCCTGAAGGTTCATTATTTGCGAGCCAATTGGCAAGTGTATTATTAATCACCTCGAAAAGTTCAGGCTCTAACGTTGACAGGCACTTCAAATCAATGGACGGGTCAATACACTCGCTAAAATACGATTGAAGAAGCTGCAGGTGGATTATGGCATCTATGTAGTGTGCCACGAATTCCGGGGAGTTTTTAACTTCCAATAAATATAGTTCCTCAATGGTTTGTCGCACTTCATCCAATTGTAGTTCTATAGGGCGTTGAAAGAAATCCCTCTTCTCGAATCCAAGGTCTTCGAATTTTGTAACCATGAAATGGTGTTCCAGGTTGTTGTAACAGCCATCCAGGTATTCGGGTGAAAGTTGGATCGGGTAGCCGTATAGCTGACATGTTACTGCGAGAGGAACCCGAAAACCATCTAAATCCAACCTGGCGTGGAGCAATTCGTGGGCAAGAGCCGAAGGGTTTGGGATTTCACTATTGGCAGTAATTTCAAATTCGGGAATTATTTGACCTAAATCATTCCTATGCCACCAAGCCTCCCAAGTTGCTAGATTCGGGTCGATGTCAAATATAATCTTAACGTCTTCAGCTTCAATGGAGGCTTTCAGCACCTTCGTGCTTTCAGTAAGATTTGCTTCAATTTTCATAGAAAGGGTTTGAGGTTCGTTAGCAATCATACAAATCACTGTTATACTTCCATTAAGGTAAGTAAATTCTGAAAAATGTTGAAGACCGCTCTCTGGCATTTTTAATGGACGTCATGCCCTGTCACTATTGGTCGCTTGCAAATATTGTTAAAAATTTATCATTATTAAAGCCGCACCTGCATGAGCAGCAAAGTGACTGTGAAAAAAGACGATGTGATAAAATGCCTTCCCAATATACCCAATTGGCATGGCGCAAGTGCAGATACAAAATTCGTTTAGATCGCAATTACAAGTCGATAAAAGGGTGAAACCGCTTGGTTGGAGCCTGTTCCTTCGCTTTTAAGAAAAAAATCCAGCGACACAAATTCTATATTTTATTAATGCAAAGATTGCGAATTTCGGGTACTTTCAATTATCCACCCCATAGCAGGATCTGGAGGCTTTTCTCGTTTACCTCATTATAATTGCAAGTGCTATTTTATTATATAAAAATGATATTTTCGTCATGCCCGGCGCCGCCATTTTAGCATATAAAATACACAATACTGGAAAATTTCAGGAAAGTCTGCGACGGAGGGTGTTTTACTAACTTGATCATACACTTTAATAATCATGACTCTTGATATAAAAGATATTCATAATAACATATTCGACTATCTTCTCAATGTACGCAGAAACGACCCTTCTTTCTATTTTAGCCTGCGGCGGAGTAACAGGGAAGGGCGGCTGGAAAACGGTTACTGGTTTCATGGCAATGATCATTATGTCGCAGTCTCTTTCTGGAGCGGTAATGATTGGAAAAATCGTACACCTAATATCATTTTTGTTGCATTAACTACAGGTAAAACATATCTTGAAGTCAACGTTACTGACTCCTCAGTTAAGCGTCGATTTGCCGAAGATGAACTTGTCCCCCGACTGAACCTTCAACAAATAGGCAAAGCATACAGAAAAGAGTATTACTGGGACGAGTATATGCCATCGATCATGGAATTTGTCCATAATGATAAAACAACGATTGATAATATTATAAACGACCATCAATCATATTTTGGTGAGCAGGCGCCAGAGGATCGTATTGGATTTATTGACGGTAGTGATTTCGAGAAAACGCTTCGGAATACTCTGAATTATCGCGAACTTGACGAAGCAATACATGGGCCATTGGAAAACAGATCATTACATGCAATAGCTATAAAGAACTTTGGCCCTATTAAAGAAGTGAGCTTAAATGGAATACCATTTGATAATCAGTGGATATTTTTAACAGGAGAGAATGGAACTGGTAAAACCACCTTACTACGTGCCATCGCAATTTTAGTAGAAAATACACCTTTTCCGAAGAACGCCTCAGCCGGCGATTCACCTACAATCATTGAAGGCTCATTTTTTGATAACACTAGGCGTATATTTGAAGCACACCGAACATCCGAACATCGGATCGTCAACCATAATCTACTTGTACAGGGGTTTGCTGCATATGGTACGTCCAGGTTGACCCGGGGCCAAGGTCCCAATATCAGGGTCGAAACAAATGTAAAACAACGTCTTTCTCCCTATTACAATTTAACCAATTCAGACGGGCTATTATTTGATCTTCTCGAAAAATATACAGAATGGGAACGGAAAAAGATTCATCACATACTCTCTGAAAGATTTGATAACATTAGAGAAGTAATGCACGATTTGATACCCAATTTATCGCGAATAAAATTCGAGCTGGATACACGTCCCCGCAGGACACTTTATATAGAAGAGGATACCTATGGAAATGAGTATGAAGGTGTACCATACTATCAACTGGCATCAGGAATCCGCAGTATGGTTGCTATGTTTGGTGACATGATGTGCCGCTTGTTCGATGCCCAGCCAGAAAAAACTGATCCTTCTGAATTGACAGGAGTGGTTTTGATCGATGAAATAGATCTTCATCTTCATCCTAAGTTGCAGAAGATACTGGTCGAGCAATTATCAAAGACATTTCATAAAATCCAGTTTATCGCAACTACACATAGCCCGATACCTTTACTTGGGGCCTCTATACGAAGTAAGTTCTTTAAGGTTAAACGAACCGCAGAAGAAGCCGTTGAAATCGTCGATCTTTCAGAAATCAAAGTATTCGAAATGCTTCCAACTGCAATTCTGACCTCCGATCTTTTTGACATGAATGGGATTTTCATTCGTGAAGCAGTAAATCCAGAGGACATAAGAACTGAAGAGACCTTTAGCGAAATTAAAAGGAATGATACGCTCAAAGCAGAATTGGAAATCATCGCTAACAGACTAAAAGGAAAGGATGAGAGCAATCACTAAAGATCTTAATGCTGTACCACCAGCATTATTGAGTGCAGATTGTATGCAACACCTGAACGAAATCATAGCAAACCCTGGAACAGTTAAAATAAATAGCAAATTCTATAAAGGAACGGTCAAACTTCCAGATGGTACCGAAGTTAACACAGTATGGGTAGCACTCAAAGAGCTCTATCTTAACAAGTGTGCCTATTGTGAGGCCTTATGTCATCACCCGGATGTAGAACATTTTAGGCCCAAAGGGACACTTTTCGCGCACCCAAGAAATACGTTTGGTTATTATTGGCTGGCATTTGAATGGACAAACCTTGTTCCAGCCTGCCATGAATGCAATAAAGTGTTTCGAAAAGGTAACAAGTTTCCTATTCAGGGTACCAGGGTGACCAACTATCCTAGTACGGGGGTACCAGCTACACTCGACCACCCCCGGAATAGATTTGATTCGCCCTACTTAATGCATGAAGGCCCACTGTATGTGCATCCTGAATATTGTGCCGATCCGTTTACCCACTTTGATTTTTTAAGGACCGGAGCAATTGTCGGACTAACTTCTGAAGGCAGAAGGACGATTGAAGATTTGCAACTTGACCGGGATGATCTCAATGGCTGGCGACGACAAATTTATGAAACGTATCTGGATAGCTTCCGTGATTTGTTATTTCGTTATCGGCGCCAGGGAAGTACTAAAAACTCCGATTGGTTTATGGAAGAAATATACCACCTGGTGTTTAAAATAATTTTTGACGGGTTGGACGAAAAAAAAGATTACACTCTTTTTCGAAAAAGTCTATATCGGAAAATCGATTATTTCTTTATAGATGCCTTTGACCCTATATTTCATAATGATTTGCGCACTGCAATCGAAGCTGCTATTCATCAAATTATTTAACCATAAATTCTTTACCCTGAAGGCACTATTGTTGAATCCTTGGCTTGCTACGAGGTGAAACTTCGGCCATCTGGCTTGCTGGCTTACTGGCTCTCCAGGCGCGTCGCCTAAGATAGATGCTCATCTATTCTCTGCAATAGCTCTATGAAGGCTTTTCTACAAAACTTCAATCGCCACCAGTGGATGAAATTATTTAACTCCTACAAGAAAAGCAAAGTCAATCACCCACAGCTACTTCTCTTCACAAAATGGGACTGATTTAGCAGGAACACTGTCGAGGCGTATGCAACAATTCATGCACTCGAAGCATTGTGCATACAGCCAATTACTATAGAACAGCCATTAGATATAACGGTTCCTGAAAATCAAATGACTCTGGCTTTTTATCTCACCATTCCGAAAGTAGAAAATGTACGCCGTAGTTTAAATATTAAACAAGGAATAAGCAGAGCCAAGAAAGAAGGTCGTTGTCCTGGGATTGCCCTGATTGGTTATGTGAATAAAACTACGGAAACAGGTTTGAAATATATCGCAGACAGATTTCTTCTATAATATACTCTGGTATGTTTTTCTTCTACCAGTTACTCAAGACGATGCCTTACTCCTGCTATTTTATTATCCACATAGGCGGTCCCCTATGCTCCTGCAGGGAGATAACGAGATCAGAATTATTGTCAATCAGGTATGCCAGTTGCATTCTCTTTAATGTAGCCTCCATTTGTTGCATGTTGTTGAAGGTGAGACGCACCATCAGGAGAGGCTGACGGCTAGAAAATAACTGGCATACAAATTATCGGGGGATGGCGGAAAAATCTGGCAGGTCTTGGTAGTGGTAAAAGATATTTTTCAGGTTTGGGTTGTGACCGCCTTTTCCTATAGTATAGAGATTTGGGCAATATTGATGTATTGCTTATATTTATAAAAACATCCCTTTTCCTTAAAATTTTTATCGCCCCATGAATCTCAATCTTGCCATTGGAGTATTGGTACTATTTATTTATGGTTTTATTCCTACCGCCAATGCTCAGGTTCCCAAACCTCGCTATCAGCATATTTTCCAGGATGTCCTTTATCAATTACGCTTAGGTGCAGCTACTATGATATTGCAAGCAGACGAATCTGCCACTGGTATTGCGGATATGGATTCGGTGGATGGTAAGTACCGCATCTTATTTCGTCCATCTTACTTTGACCTCTATCCTGACGTTATATTTATCGGCGCATTATGTCATGAATTAGGCCATGTATTTTATCACCATATAGGGCCAACTACTTTGGAGAAGGAAATGGCAGCAGATATATATTGCGGAGAACAAATGCGCAAGCTTTCTTTTCAGCGTGTAGAAGATGCCTATGAATTTTTAGTCACTGTTAATGAAGGTACAGAACAATATTCCCCAAAGGAGGAACGAAAAAAATACATAAGCCAAGGATGGCAAAATGCCTGTCCACAATCCCCGGTGGCTTTCTATACGGCCTATAATCCGGTGGTACAATGGGAATCCTCCGGTGATACTTTGGTAGTGAAGTTGGATGACAGGATTATAAAAGGTGACTCGCTTTTTACCTATAAATTCGGGATTTTTTATGACAGTAGTAATTTTGCGACCTACCAGCTAGATAAGTTTTCGCGTAAAAATGGTAGTAAAGGTGCCGGGAGAATGGTAAACAATAAGACTACACTGGTTTACAGAAAAATCGGTCGCCATTCCTTTATACTTTATGAGCGTGGCGAGGAACTACCCATATCCCCCTGTTATTCAGACTTAAATGGATATTATGTGACTGATGGTGACCTAAAGGTTACTTGTTATGATGATAAGACAAAGCAAAACGTAACCTACCTATTGCGCAACTATGCCATAGCTGCTAAAGATTTCTTATTCCCTGTTTATAAAAAATAAATCTCATGAAAAAAGTTACACTTCTATTTTTACTGTTCTCATTTATTTTTGCTGATTGTAAAGCACGTATTGATGTGGAGTCCCACCAAAAGATCTTGGATATTATGTCTGCTGCGAGAAATTCTGCCGCTACCGTCCAACGGGAGGCCCACAAAGCGAAATGGCCGGATTCCGTAAAAACTGAGATAGCACTGCTTTATTTTGATGTCAAGGAGGCCGCCAATCACCTGGCCGATGATTACAACAACATGATACTGCTCAATACGACTGGAAAAAGTAAGGAACAATTACAGGCATTATTAACTACATTACAGGATGCCAATAATAAGATGGTGGTATATTTCAGAGCCAACTATAAGCATTATGGCAGTGCTTCCAGTGTCGGCGTCACCACGGAGATAATCGACCTTGTTTTTAGCGGTCTTACCAAGCTATGGGATTGGGTAGCCAAAATTAAAAAGGATAAAAAGGAAGCATATATCAAAATGGTGAATGATCAACGGATCACCGCAGACTTTGACGGCACCACTGCCGAAGCTTCTAAAAGTCCGAAGGCTGCAGATCCCGGTGGCAGTATACAAGGTAGTAAAGCAAAGGATACTGCAACACAGCAAAAGGCAGATACGGCAGATAAAGCAAAAAAAACAAGGGGTAATTAGCTTTATAATAAAAATATGGCCGTTCGTAAAGGCCAGTGGTAGCATCCATTGGCATTCTCTTTGAAATACTAAATCTATTAATTGCGTTTTTATTAGGAACATCTTCCACAGCAAGTATGGCAGCAATGTTGATTTTGCCGGATATATTGACAAGTTTTATACCCATGAGGTATTTCAATTCGATATACGTTCTTTGATTGCACCGATCGTTTTTGACGTCGCTTCAGAATTTCAAATAGGAAATAAGGAATTAAAAAGAAAACTCACCGAAGCTAACGACCAGTTACTACATTATCTGGCACGAGCCTTATTTAATAGAAATCTGATTAATCTGCGTTCCTTTCTAAAATTCTATCAACAAAGGGAGCAAATCCAATTTCGCGTAGTCGAAGTAAACGGGACACTATTGGATCCTACACATCATACCGTATTATGGCAATTAGTATTACTAAAACAAATCTTAGGGGACCGGACAACACTAATAAAGGCAATATCGGGGCTTAGCCTGGGTGATCTTATAGACGATCGTTTCGACACGAAAAAAGTCACTGGCCAGCTGTTATACTGCCTCACATTCACTGATCATCATTTCTCCAAACGCGAAGCCCTAACCTATAACCTGGATGAAAATACTACTTTCCTCTTTGATACTCCAAGCCAAGGCTTTCGAGTAGATAAGCTCGCATATCTGAGTGCGGATCCGAGTGGAGCTGACAAGGGAGATCCTATTTATGAAAAGATTGCGTATCATAAGCACATTATACCATTACTTAATAAATTGGTAATCTGGATGAGCGATATAAATCTGTTATGATATAACACTATACATATATGCCTTTACCGTCGCATTTAGATTACCAATTTCCCCTTGAAGGGAAAGGGTATCAACTATGCAGTCTGCCAAATTCTGGATATTCCCCAGCAATTATTTGCTTCGCGATAGTGTACGGTATATCCGGGTGACCCAGCTGAGGCAGAAAAGTGTTTCTTTTTTATGTAAATACTTCCACATTATTATTCCCTGGATACCAGGTACCCATCAATTTCTCGAATAAAAAGTGAAGTTGAGTTTTCTATTATGCTACCAGGTGCTCCTGTTTATAAAACCAAATTCAGCTTATCAAATAGGACCTTATTGCGTTGTTTAGCATCTTTGATAACCTTTTCGAAAGGTAGCACTTCGACATACGCACGATAATCATCAGTATCGTAAAAACGGAAAGAACCCATTCCATCCGGAGTTGGTTTAAATATCTCCTCTTTGAGGATATGTTGTAAAGTATTTGTTATATCAGCAACGATATAGCAGTAAAAAGGTGTATGTTGGCGAACCTCTATAGTTCTACCATTTCGTTTAATTTTGCCATCGATGATTTCTCGGATATAACGTCGCACTTGGAAAACAGGATCTTTTTGGGGATCTCCATATACGTAATCATTTCTGCCGGGTTTCTTAAATTCTACAATGGTAAATGATTCAAAGGGCGTCTTATTCTCAGCATACAAAGCCGCATTATGATATACTTCATCCTTTCTTATAATAAGATCCATTCGATCTGCGGAGTTAGACTGCAGATCGTCGATTTGCTTGAACAGTTTATCTGATGCCAACAAGGAATTGAAAGTTAGCCGCTCATCTAGTAACCAAAGGTTCTGTTTATCAGCGGTTACAGTTCGCCCCGTCTCCCGAATAGGGAAAAATAGGCTATGAATGATGTCTTCGTCTGTGAACTTGTTTTTCTCGTTCCATTGTATTAGGTCTTCTAGTAAGTCGATCACCGATCTCCTGTGAACGATATAACGTGCTAACTCAGATTGCCCTATTTCATTGAACTCTGCTACAAATTTCTCATAGAGTTTTTTGTATTGTTCCAATGATGTAATATCTTTTTTCTTACTGATGATCTCCAATCCTGATCGCTTCACTTTTGCCTTCCAATCAGATTCAATCTCATACAAGGCGATGTCCAATTCTTGAGTATTCAGACCTGCAGGTAACTTTTCTACGGCCTCTCGATTATAATTGATAACAGTTGTATAATTTGGAAGCTCTTTCCTGATAATCGGCAAATAGCCCTCCATTTTCTCTTTCCTCACCTTTGTCAAAAATTCTTTAAGCAACTCCTCAATCGTTTCTACTGCCTTGGTTCTAATTTTAGCCAACGATATTTCTCCTATATCTATCCCATCCTCATTATCCTCCAGGATAAAGTTAAATCCAGTTCGCTCTTCGTTCACGCTATTACTTAAAAAATCACTTACAACAAATGCCTGGAAATAATAAGACTCTCTCACATTTGCGTCAACAACAGGAGTTCTAAGATCAACAATTATTCGAGAAAGCCCTTCATCTCTAACGCTCCGCTCATTACCGCAATAATGGATTTTATGACTTTTCGCCTTCCGGCTTTTGGAAATAAAAATATCAAAAGGGGTTTCCTGAACGTAAAAAGCTTGAGACATGATTTCATTAGAGAACTCATCGTTGAAAAGTGTGGCCAGGTCAATCCGCTGTGAATTTTGGTTCCTTATTACGATTCTAGGTTGTTTTTGTTGAATAAAGTACAGCTGAAAATGTGCCACAATCTCCCGAGCAATTTCGTCTAGCGATAAAGGCACATGTTTCTGAAAATCGTCTTCGTATCTAAATAGTGTTATAATCGTTCCTGATGTATCGAACGACGTTTCTACCTCCTCCTTATGATTTTCAAACCCTTCTTTGGTTTTTTTATATTCAAAACTTCTGTACTTAAGTTCTCCATTCTCCCTATATGCGCTTTCTACTAACAATTTATTAAAAGCCTTTAAACACACCAGCCTTCCCACTCCCTTGCCTCCTATTCTTGCTTTATATTCGCTATCAACCTCTTTAAATGAACTAAAGTTCTCCCTATTCAAACCAATGCCATTATCTCGAACCCTAAAAGAATGAATAGGGTAATTATTGATGTTATCAAGGCTAGCTAGTGTACTGTTGTCTCCATTGCGAAGCACGGTAATATTTATGGTCCCTTCGAACTGGTCATTCACCTTATCCAATCGCTCCTCGATCGCGTGAATTGCATTACTGATAACTTCAAATAATGGAAGCAGTGGCTTGGTTTTGGGCAAATGAATCTTATTGACCCTATTCTTTAAATTTGTTAAGCTTTTTTCCATACTAACAATTGGGGAATATTGTTTTCAATGTACCAAGAAATTCAATATTTTACTTAACTTTTTTCATGATGCCAATTGGAGTAAAAAACGTATAATATACCTCTTATTAGATATGGCCTTGAATTTGCGAATTATTTTCTAACGACTCGGGCCAACCTCCCTCCGGCTAAACTCTATGGGAAGTTATGGCGACCAGATTCCATCACTTCATATTTTTTACAATTCTATTCATAAATAATTTGCACTCTGCTCTTGTGGATTTCCCACCTTTCTTCGCCTATTTAAATTTTTTTTCAGATGAGCAATTCTATCAAATTCGCAGACCTCTATATCCGGGTCAGTACCGAAGAACAAGCAAACAAAGGCTTCTCACAACGCTACCAAGAAGAAGTACTAAGAAGATACTGCGAAGCAAATAGTATTCATGTGAAATCTGTTATTTATGAAGATTTCTCTGCAAAAACCTTCAATCGTCCCCAATGGATGATATTATTTAACTCCTACAAGAAAACCAAAGTCAATCGCCCAAAATTGCTTCTCTTCACAAAGTGGGACCGATTTAGCAGGAATACGGCCGAAGCATATGAAACAATTCGGACACTCCAAGTATGGGGCATACAACCAATTGCCGTAGAACAGCCGTTAGACATCACTGTTCCGGAGAATCAAATGACTTTGGCATTTTATCTCACCATTCCAGAAGTTGAAAATGCGCGCCGCAGTTTAAATATTAAACAAGGAATAAGAAGAGCTAAAAAAGAAGGCCGCTGCCCTGGACTTGCTCCGATTGGTTACGTAAATAAGACTACAGAAGCAGGTGTGAAATATATCGCACCGGTAGAACCTTATGCGAGTATTATGAGAACTGCTTTCGAGCAGATTGCCTCAAAGACACATAACATTGCACAGGCATATATACATGCTATTGAAAATGGATTTCCGAATAGTAAAAGCTGTTTTTGGAGGGCAATTCGCAATCCTTTGTACTGTAGCAAAGTATTTATACCTGCAACGACCTATGAAGGTGAACAGTATATTCAAGCTATACATAAACCTATTGTATCAGAATCTCTTTTTTTCAAAGTCCAACAGACAATAAACAAAAAAAGACAGAAGCTAACTAAACGATCCGGTATTGAACATCTCTTTCCCTTAAGGGGATTCCTAATTTGTAAAAATTGTGGAAGAGTATTGACAGGCAGTAGATCTATTGGTCGATGCAAAAAATGCTATTATTATTATCACTGCCACTCCCATTGCAAATGTCATCTAAGAACCGAAAAAATACACCAGCTTTTTATTGAGGAATTGAAATCCTTTAAACTCTCCGAATGTTACTTTCCAGTTTGCCACAAAATATTGAAACGAATATTAACTGAAGCTTCAGAGCTAAAAGTCAAAACTACTCATCAATTGAATAACAGGGTCATTGAACTCAATAATAAAATAAACAAGGCGCGCGAATTACTTTTACAAGGCGACATCGACGGCACCGACTTCAAGAAGATTAAGACAGATTGTGAGGTACAGATAACTATCCTGTCTGAGAAGCTTAATACGATGTATCTTGCCTCAAGACAGCTTTCAAAAGATGTGAACACCTGCTTATCGTTATTTTCCAAACTATACCAGGTATACGAAGAAGAAGACATTTATGCTAAACGAAAATTGATGGAGCTCATCTTCACAGAATATCTCATATCTGACGGTACATGCTTTCATACTACAACTGTAACTAACGCCATAAAAATCTTGTATAACAAAGAAATCGCTTTTACTGGCGGTTTTCCTTTTAGTCACTCCATAAAAAAGATGAGAAAAAGCGAATGGGATACACAAATAATCAACCAGGAAGATTGCGATAATCTGAAAAATATAGCGCTATTTCAAGAACAGAAACTCACGGCAAAGGAAGCCAAAGAAGCTGTTTCATTTATCACAACATTATCAACAATTATAACAGAACACTTAATTAAATAAATGACAGTTTTTCACAGCTACGAAATTTTCTAGTGAAAACATCCCGAATATTTATAGATATAAAAATTAATGACTTAAACATTAAGAGTCCTGATATAAGTGTTCGAATCCCGTCACCTTTGGCTAAATAATTGGAAAATTCCGATAAATCAAGGAAGAAAAATCAGGAAAGTATCAGCTTTTTTAGCCTGCAAATAAATGTATAGGGAAAAAGCAGGATGTTCAAATTCACTATAACAGATTGGGAATAAATAACCTATCCATAAAAATAAAAACAGCAACCACACCTGTGATTGCTGTCAATTTTCTTCCCAGATAACAAAAAACTGGGATATTTTGATGTGGAGATGGCGGGAATCGAACCCGCGTCCAAACATATTCGCCGAAAGCTTTCTACATGCTTATTTACGCATTGCTTTGTCGGGACCTGGCAGGGGCGTAACGAACCAACCCTATCCGTATCCGTTGTAGCTTCAGCATTCACTCACAGAAACCATGAATGCCTATCCCTATGGGTTTATGATTCAGCGGCGGGAGTCGCATAAGGCGACAACTCCAGGCGGCTATAATGGGTGTCTAATCTCTGATTAGGCAGCCATGGCGTAGTTAGATTCGCCAATTATAGTTTGAATATTCAGATTATCGTGCTAATTATCCAACGCACGGCATGCTTACACTTTCAAAGATCTATGCTGTCAAAACCAGGCATCCCCGGTATACTAGCCCACAAAGATACATTTTTTTTCTCCTGTGTCAAAACAAAAAAAATTGCAGCCGGAAAATATCCGGCTGCAATTTTCTTTATTACAATAACTTATCTACCGATCTCAGGAAAACCACTTGCTGACACTTCTCCAGATATCCAGCCCGTTTGCAAAAAGGAGCAAACTAAACAGCAACACCATACCTACTATCTGGGCATATTCCAGGAATTTCTCGCTGGGTTTACGGCCGGTAATGATCTCGTACAACAGGAAGAGTACGTGTCCACCGTCCAATGCCGGAATAGGCAGGATGTTCATAAATGCCAGGATAATGGACAGGAAAGCCGTCAGCTGCCAGAAGGAAACCCAATCCCAGGCCGGAGGGAACAAGTTGGCGATACTGCCAAATCCTCCCAGGGATTCCGATACTTTTACTTCTTTGGAAACAAAGATCAAACGGAATTGCCTGATATAATCTACCAGCTTATCCACTCCTTTCTGATAACCTGCCGGGAATGATTCCAGGAAGGTGAAATGTTTGGTGCTGTAATTAAAAGGAATTTTCGCAAACACGCCTAACTCGCCTTTTGCAGTTAATGTTGCTGCCAAATTCACCGTATCGTTACCGCGAAGTACAGTAATGAGCACATTTTCATTCTTATGCTTACGTAGTTCTTTGACAAAGTCACTGTAAAAAGGAGTAGCAACGCCGTTCATCGCTATCAACTGATCTCCTCTCTGTATTTGCGCTTTCGCTTTAGACGCCGGGCCACCAGGCAGCAGGCTGTCTGCCACAAATGGGAAACGCGGCGCTGCAAAAGGCGCTTTCTGCTTCAGCAAAGCCCGGATAAAACCAGCAGGTACAGGAACATCCACTTCTTTCCCATCCCTGGTCACCTGGATACTTTTAGCTTCATGTAAAATCACTTCGCTGGGAATAGACTCAAAGGACTTTACGGGGCGGTGATCAATGGCAATGATATTGTCGCCATCTTTAATACCGATGCTATGTGCCAGTGAATCTGCTTCTATTCCGTATTTCACTTCGCTTACCGGCAAATAGCTTTCACCATAGTGCCATAACAGCATCGCATATATGAAGAACGCTAACAGAATATTTACAGTCACGCCGCCAATCATAATAATTAATCGCTGCCAGGCTGGTTTGGCGCGGAATTCCCAGGGTTGTGGCGGTTTGGCCATCTGCTCCTTGTCCATGCTTTCATCGATCATACCGGATATTTTTACATATCCGCCTAACGGTAACCAACCTACGCCGTATTCGGTTTCTCCCTTCTTAATCTTAAAAAGAGAGAACCATGGATCAAAGAACAAATAGAATTTTTCTACCCTGGTTTTAAATAGTTTGGCGGGGATAAAGTGGCCCAACTCATGTAACACCACCAAAATAGAAAGTGACAGTATTAACTGCCCTGCTTTCACCAATATTTCCTCTGTAGTCATTTAGTTGTTTCTGCTTTAATCTGCCCAATATATTAGTTTTAATACATATTCAGGCAAAACTCTTTGTTAATTTTTACCGGCAATTTTATATAACAATAGAATTGATAAGGGATGCAGCGTGTTCACGTGCGGCATTATCGCATTCATAATAATCATGCAACGTAGGTGTTTCGATAAACGGTATTTTAACCAGCGTTTCTTCAATTACTTCGGTCATTTGCAGAAAGCCGATCCGGTTTTTCAGGAAGGCATTCACCACTTCTTCGTTGGCGGCATTCATTACGCAGGCGGCGTTACCACCTTTTTGCATGGCATCAATGGCGATAGCCAGGTTGCGGAATGTTTTGGTGTCCGGTTGCTCAAAAGTAAGGGAAGGGTAGTTTCTGAAAGAGAAACGGGGGAAATCATTGGCCAGGCGGTCAGGATACCCTAAAGCATACTGGATAGGCAGTTTCATGTCCGGTAATCCCATTTGTGCTTTCAGGGAACCGTCTACAAACTGTACCATGGAGTGAATGATAGATTGTGCATGTATCACCACTTCAATGTTTTCCGGTGCCAGTCCAAACAGCCAGCGCGCCTCAATCATTTCCAGCCCTTTATTCATCAGGGTGGCAGAGTCGATGGTTATTTTGGCGCCCATGCTCCAGTTAGGATGCTGCAGGGCATGATCTTTCTTTACATTAATCAGGAAATTGGGCTTCTTTCCAAGGAAAGGTCCGCCGGATGCTGTGAGAATTACTTTTTCCACTTTGGCGAAAGGTTCTCCCAACAGGCATTGGAAAATAGCGGAATGTTCAGAATCTACCGGGATAATGGGTACATTCTTCCTGCGTGCGGTAGCCATTACAATGTCGCCCGCTACTACCAGGGTTTCCTTGTTGGCCAAAGCCACCGGGGTGCCCTGTTCAATAGCAGATAAAGTAGGCGCCAGGCCTGCAAATCCCATAATAGCTGCCAGCATCATGTCGATAGAACTCCATGCAGCTACTTCTACCATGGCTTTGGGGCCGGCAAATACTTTTATGCCTTTATCAAATAAAATGTCTTTTACCTGTTTATATTTTGCCTCGCTTCCTATTACGACGGCATTAGGTTTGAATTTTAATGCCTGCTCAATCAGCAGATCAGCGTTCTGCTGTGCAGTCAGTACTTCTACACTAAATCTGTCGGGGTGTGCTGCGATCACCTCCAGTGCCTGTATGCCAATAGATCCGGTGGATCCGAAAATGGCAATCTTTCGTTTATTCATTACGGTGATTTACTTTTTTACAGTTAACAAAAAATGAAGAATCAGCTGCCGGTAATGACCTGGCAGCTGTTACAGCTTTGAATCGCCGGTTATTTTTGTAAGTATGCCGACAGTTCATCTGCCAGCTTTCTGTCGTTACTCAAACGAGGCACTTTATTTTGTCCTCCCAGTTTTCCAATAGCTTTCATATAGTCGATAAAGCCTTGCTTACGGACAGTCCTTATCTTCAGGGGTTGCAATATATTACCTGTCAGCAGATCATCGTAATAAATATTCTTCTGACGCATATTTTCATCTACTTTCCTGGCAAATGCGCCCAGGTTTTCCGGCATATTCTCAAACTCTACAAACCACTCGTGGTAGGGCAGCTCTCCGTTAGTTTGCACCATAGGCGCTACTGTAAACTCGGTGATATGCACATTTTCTTCTGCAGCCGCTTTCATCAGGCTATATTCTACTTCCTCTCCGATCACATGCTCTCCGAAAGCGGAGATGAAGTGTTTAATACGGCCGGTTACCAGCAAACGGTAAGGATTGGTAGAAATAAACTTCACCGTATCTCCGAGGTTATAGCCCCATAATCCGGCGTTGTTGTTAACCACCATGGCGTAATTTACGCCTGTTTGTACATCTTTGAGCGACAAACGCGTCGGATTTTCGTTGAAAATTTCCGCAGCAGGGATAAATTCATAGAAAATCCCGGAATTGGTGTTCAACAGCAGGCCTTCCTTATCCTGGGAGTCCTGGAAGGCAAAAAAGCCTTCTGAAGCAGGAAATGTTTCCACGGTGTGGATAGGTGCGCCAATAGAAGCCATCAGTTTGGCCCGGTAAGGTTCAAAGTTCACCCCACCGTACACCATCACGTCAAAATTCTTAAATATTTCTTTAATACGTTTGCCACTGGTGCGTTCCATCAAGCGGTCGAAATACATCTGTACCCATGGTGGTATGCCGCTGATCAGCGTCATATCCTGGTTAATGGTTTCTTCTACTATCTTGTCCAGCTTGGTTTCCCAATCGTCAATACAGTTGGTTTCGTAAGACGGCAGCTGGTTGGTACGCAGATACCGGGGAATATGATGATTCACGATACCGCTGAGGCGGCCGGTAGGAATTCCACCTACCCTTTCCAGCTCCGGTGATCCGGATAAAAAGATCATTTTACCATCTGCAAATGCCGTATTACCCGTTTCTCCCATATAATTGAGTAACGCATTACGGGCGGTATCTATATGATTACTGACAGATTCCTTGGAGATAGGAATATATTTTACACCGCTGGTAGTACCGGAGGTTTTAGCGAGATATATAGGTTGCCCTTTCCACAGTACGTTCTGCTTCCCTTCCTTAATTCTTTCTATATATGGCTTAAACTGTTCATAATCCCTTAAAGGCACAGCCTGCTTAAACTCTTCATGGGTTTGTACAGCGTTGAACTTATGCTCTGTTCCGAATTCAGTCTTCTTGCCTGTCTTTATCAGCTCCTGCAGGATAGCATCCTGATCTTCTACCGCCCTTAGCATTTCCTTCTTTATCTTATTATGTACGATAGAAGCAAATGGTTTGGCCAGCAGTGATTTAAACTTCATGCCTGTTGTTTTATGATTGAGAGACTAAAGATTGGAATATTTTCTTATTTAATAGCCTGAAAAACCGGTCTTTTTCCCAAAAAAGGGGTGGCCGGAAAAATAAATGGCTAAATAAATAAATAAAAAAATACGCCTATCCTATCCGTATTTAATTCGCGTAAACGACAAAAGTATACAAATTTGCGTTGGTTTGCACAGCAAGATAGCTGTTTTTAAATGATCCGGAAATAGCATAAAGATGTGGATACAGCGGCCCGGTGCCGGGAAGGATAATTTGTTAAATTAATTTAAAATTCAGGAAAGTATGTATCTTTGAAAAGATTAAGCTTTTGTCGGTCCTTCATAGATGTTTATACATTGTGATTTAAAAAAGACCGAAAAACTTTGTCTATTAAAAAACAAAAGGTTACTTTTGCGGAAATTATATTTTGGATAATTATGTTTGCAGTTGTAAAAATCGCAGGTCAGCAATTTAAAGTACAAAAAGACCAGGAAATATTTGTACAGCAGTTACAAGGAAATATTGGAGACAAAGTGGAGTTTTCCGATGTACTGTTAACCGATAACGGTGGTAAGCTGTCCGTAGGAACTGATGTAAAATCAGTAGTAAAAGCAGAGATTCTGGCTCATGTTCAGGGTGATAAAGTTATCGCTTTCAAAATGAAGAGAAGAAAAGGCTTCAGAAAGAAAGTTGGTCACAGAACCCATTTTACAAGAATCAAAATCAATGAAATAGCTTAATTTGTTTTAAGCTAAAATTTTTATTAGACATTATAAAGTAATCATACAATGGCACATAAAAAAGGTGAAGGTAGTGTAAAGAACGGCCGTGATTCCCATAGCAAAAGGCTGGGAGTAAAAATCTTCGGTGGTCAACCTGCTGTATCTGGTAACATCATTGTTCGCCAGAGAGGTACTGTTTATCATCCAGGTCAAAACGTAGGCGTTGGTAAAGATTTTACCATTTTCGCAGTTGCAGACGGTGTAGTAGAATTCAGAAAAGGTCGCGAAAACAAAACTTACGTTTCTGTTAAAGCATTTGATACCACTGCTCAGGCGGAAGCCTAATCAGTGTTAGCCATAAAGTTTTTTTTAATACCCAATTATTTTTACTAACCCAAATTCAAAAAACAATGGCAACAATTAAAAAAGCGGCTGCTAAAAAAGCTGCGCCTAAAAAGAAAGCTGCTCCTAAAAAAGCCGCTGCAAAGAAAGCTGCTCCTAAAAAAGCTGCTGCTAAGAAAGCTGCTCCTAAAAAGAAAGCTGCTGCTAAGAAAGCCGCTCCTAAAAAAGCTGCTGCTAAGAAAGCTGCTCCTAAAAAGAAAGCTGCTGCTAAAAAAGCTGCTCCTAAGAAAGCTGCTGCTAAAAAAGCCGCTCCTAAGAAGAAAGCTGCTGCTAAGAAAGCTGCTCCTAAAAAAGCTGCTGCTAAGAAAGCCGCTCCAGCTAAGAAGAAAGCCGTTGCGAAGAAAGCTGCTCCAGCTAAAAAACCAGTTGCTAAGAAGAAAGCTGCTCCTAAAAAAGCACCAGCTGCTCCTCCAGCAACTCCTGCAACTCCGGCTAACTAAGATCGGAATTACAAAATGTAGTTATAAAGAACCTGGCATTTATGTCAGGTTCTTTTTTTATGCCCATCCCCCCAGCAAGTGTTTGTCTTACCCGGGATGATACTGATTACCTGGTTTTTATTTTTTTGATTTTGGAAGATGAGAGAAGATTTTGGAAGAAATCAGCCAATAATTTTACTCATATCTTCCAAATTCTTTTTAAAATCAAAAAACAAAAACCAGGTAATCAGTATAATCAGACTAATCCCGGACAAGACAAAAACTCGCAACATCTCCGTATTTTTACCACATGGATAATTACTCAATCGCCGATAACTTCTCCCTGCTCTCCAAACTCATGGACATCCATGGAGAAAATAGCTTCAAAGCCAAATCATTCGCCTCCGCAGCATTTACCATAGAAAAACTGCCCTCGCAGTTAAAAGAAATACCGAAAGAAGAGATTTTCAAGATCAAAGGCATCGGGGAATCTACCGGTAAAAGCATCATCGAAATGCTCGACACCCAGGAATTCTCGCTGCTCAACCACTACCTCGGAATCACTCCCGCAGGAATCCTGGAAATCATGAAAATAAAAGGCCTGGGACCCAAGAAAATTGCCACCATCTGGAAAGAGCTGGAAATAGAATCTATGGGAGAACTCCTTTACGCCTGCAACGAAAACCGCCTTATGCTCCTCAAAGGCTTTGGCGCCAAAACACAGGAAAGCGTTCGCCAAAACATAGAATTCTATCTCTCTAACCGCCACCGCTTCCTCTACGCAGAAGTAGCCAACACCGGTCAACAACTGGAGAAACAATTACAGGAGCTGTTTGCACCTGTCCCCGTTTCCCTCACCGGCGCTTTCCGCCGCCATAGCATTATCATCGACGAAATAGAAGTACTCATCGCCGCCCCGGTAGCCATAGTATCCCAACAACTGGCTGCCCTCCCCGGCTTTGAACTCACCGCTACCAACGATCATCACCTCGTATGGCAACTCGATGGTAAACTCAAAATAGTAACACATAGCTGCGAACCTGCCGACTTCCATAGCCAACTGTTCCTGACCACCGGCGCTCCCGCTTTTATTGATAAATTCAATGCCGCCGGCGGCGCTGCCTTCCTGCACCAGGCTCCCTCAGAAGAAGCCATTTTCAGCGCAGCAGGAATGGCCTTCATTCCTCCGTTCTTACGGGAAGGCATGAACGAAATTGCGCAGGCCCGCGAACAGCAACTACCCAATATCATAACTACTTCCGATATCAAAGGTATTATCCACTCCCACAGCAACTGGAGCGATGGCGAATCTTCCCTCGAAGAAATGGCCACCGCCGCCAAAGCACAGGGCTTCGAATACCTCGTTATCAGCGACCACTCCCGCACTGCTTTCTATGCCAACGGACTGCATATTGAAAGAGTACTGGAACAACACGCCGAAATAGATGCCCTGAATAAAAAGCTGGCGCCATTTCGCATTTTTAAGAGCATAGAATCCGATATACTCAATGATGGCACCCTGGATTACCCCGATGAAATACTGGCCAAATTTGACCTGGTAATTGCCTCTGTGCATTCCAATCTCAAAATGACAGAAGAAAAGGCAATGGCGCGCCTGCTCAAAGCCATCGAAAATCCATATACCACCATCCTCGGACATATGACCGGCCGCCTGCTACTCAGCAGAAACGGCTACCCGGTAGACCATAAAGCCATCATTGATGCATGTGCCGCCAACCAGGTAGTAATAGAACTGAATGCACATCCACGCCGACTGGATATCGACTGGACCTGGCTGCCCTATGCCCTTGAAAAAAAGGTGCTCATCTCCATTGATCCGGATGCCCACAGTATCCATGGATTCCAGGATATCCACTATGGTACACTGGCCGCGCAGAAAGGGGGCATCACCAAAGCAAACAATCTGAGTAGTTACACTGTTGACATGCTGAACGACTACCTGCAGCAACGCAGACAATCCAAAAACCTACTTCCATGATGCTACTGGCATTGGCCGTGGCCCCCGGGTTCGCCATTTGTTTATTCATTTACTTAATGGACAAATACGACCGGGAGCCAACCGGCTTATTGATAAAAAGCTTCCTACTGGGTATGGGCTGCGTAGCCTTGCCATTGCTTATACAAGGACTGGCAGTTACCATGGGATTAAGGGAAAACGATGGCACCCTGCCGGGTACCGCCGCCTTTGCCTATGGCGTGGTAGGCGTTTCAGAAGAACTGGCCAAGTTCCTGGTCCTCTATCTCTTTGCCTATCCTAAAAAAGCATTCAATGAACCTCTCGATGGAATTGTATATGCCGTGATGATCGGAATGGGATTCGCGACCCTTGAAAATATTGCATACGTAGGCAAATATGGCTTTGGTACCGGCGTGGCAAGGATGTTCCTCTCCGTTCCCGCTCATGCTACCTTCGCCATCCTGATGGGATATTACGTGGGAATGGCGAAATTTACCCGGGATAGAAGCAGCATCCTCCTGTTCCAGGGACTGCTGATCGCTATTTTCTTCCATGGCACATTCGATTTTTTCCTGTTCCTCGGTAATAATATTTTCCTGATGGGCGCCTCGGTAATTACCCTCATTTTTGCGGTACGACTATCTATCAAGGCTATACGAAAAGATAAGGCGCTCTCCAAAAAACTGTATGAACAGCATTTTTTTGAAGATGAGCAGGGATAAAAAGGTATCCATCTCACAAAAAAAATTATAACATGAAATTTACCTATATATACGATCCGCTCTGTGGCTGGTGCTATGGCTTCACTCCCGTAGTACAGCAATTGCAGGAACGTGCCGGCAACAATATGACATTCGATATCCTCTCCGGAGGAATGATCACCGGCGCTAACCGCCATCCATGGTCATCTATGGCCAACTATATCCAACAAGCACATGTGAATGTGGAAAACATGACCGGTGTTAAGTTTGGGGCTAACTTCCTGGAAAAATTACTACCCTCGGAAGAAATGATGGACTCTGAAAAACCCAGCATTGCGCTCACCGTATTCAAAGAGTATCAGCCGGAAAATGCCATCACCTTTGCGCATGATATGCAGGTAGCGCTGAACTACGATGGGCTGAGCCTGAACAACGACAGCACCTACCGGGAACTGATTAAAAAATTTAGTTTACCGGAAGAAGAGTTTATTGCCAAACTCGGGGAAGAACATTACCGGTATGAAACCAACCAGGAATTCCAGTTGATACAAAACTGGGGCATCACCGGGTTTCCCGCGGCCATACTCGATACCGGCAAGCAATTGTATCTCTGCGCCCGCGGATACACACCGCTGAATAAACTGGAAGAAACCATCGAAAATATATTAAAGGAAGACAACAATTTATAAAAACCTATGTACCAGATCAATGCTGCAACAGTGAATGATATTCCTGTTATACAAGCGCTGGCAAATAAAATATGGCCGCCAACTTACCAGTCCATTTTAACGCCTGCACAAATGGAATACATGCTGGATATGATGTACAGCGCCAACGCACTTCATCAGCAAATGACCGAAAAACAACACCAGTTTTTACTACTGCTGGATGATGCCCAACCAATAGGTTATGCAGCGTATAGTACTACTGCCACGCCAAATGTGTATAAGCTCCAAAAAATTTATGTGGACCTGAATTACCAGGGAAAAGGTGCAGGCAAATTACTCCTGCAGGAAGTGACAGACCGGGTGAAAAAACACGGCGCTGATATACTCGAACTCGATGTCAACAAATACAATAAAGCGAAATTCTTTTACGAGAAACAAGGCTTCAGCGTATACACAGAGCGGGATACAGACATTGGGCAGGGCTACCTGATGGAAGATTTTGTAATGCGTAAATCAATATAAAAAGAAAGCCCGGTAAGGACATACCAGGCTATTCCCAAGTTAACCATTAAAAGACACAACTCTTTAAAAGTAAAATAACATTGTTTTATAAGCGTATGTACGATAACAATTAAAGGGCGGTTTTTCAATCCATAAAAAAAGCAGCATCTTTTATATTTTAATATAAAAGATGCTGCTTTTAAGTTTATTAATATTTATAAAGATGTCCGGGACTCCTCGTAATGTTGCTTTTCCATCATGCAACAGAAAATAGTAAGGAATCCCATTTGCTGCAAAAAAATTCCCGCATAGCTAACTATGCGGGAAGTAGGTGTGCCTGAAGCGCGTATATCGGTTATTGATCCAAGCCGTTATTATTTAGCTGTCAGCACGGTGCCTTCATCATTATCATCATCATGGATGATAGCTACGGCTTTGTTCAGTTTCAGCTCAGGAGAAATTTTCAATACCCCTGCATTTGCTGCTGCTGTGGCATCACGCAGTTTCACTGCTACCAAAGCATCTGCTTCTTTGATACGGTCGTTTACCAGGGCTACCTGGATGTCTGTTTCACTGAATGCACAGTCGCCGGTAATTTTCACCATGTCACCGTTCATAATCACATAGTCTTTACCGTAAGTGGCGGTGCTCGCAGAATCAACGCCGAAGAAGATATTGATATCGCTGCCCGTACAATTGGTTTGTACTGATTGGTCGGCAGCTTTTACCAGTATACATTTAAACATACTAACCGGTGCGGTAGCAGATTCGTTGGCATCTGTCAGTTTTACCAGGGTAATATAGGCAGCCTGATCTTGTATGTATTGGGAAGCAGAGATAGAGGTAACGTCACCGTTGTAGCCTACTACCGCTTCATTTTCCGCTTTAATTTCGCTCAATACCAGTACTACTGTTTCCGCCAGTTCAAAACGGTTATCGTCTTTTACTTTTACATTCAGGCTGGCAGTGGTAGCGCCGCTGTCGATTACAAACGGAGCTTTGATGCTGCTCACGAAATCCGCACCTGGTAAAGCGGTACCGTTACCAAACTTATAAGTTAAACGTACCGGTTTGGAAGTAGCGTTCACCAATGGCGTATTATCTCTTTTAAACAAACCGGCAGAAAATACAACATCAGTATTAGGCTCTGCTCCATTGTTACCACCAATGAATTTCACCATTGCCGGTTGATCCAGGATGGTTACTTCCCCTTTGGCTTTAGTCAGGTACAGGTCTGATGCATCCAGCACTTCTACGTGGAAAGCTTCTTTTCCTTCCAGCAGGTTATCGCTTTTAATCGGGATCTGGATAGATTTGGAGATAATGGCACCCGCAGCAAACTCAGATGGTACAAAAGAAATGGTTCCTTCTGTTACGTCGAAGTCGGCAGCACCTGCGCTACCTTTATGCGGAATGGTTTTGTAATGCACGTTAACGGGTGTACGAACGCCATTGCTTCTCAAAAATCCGGATAAGGTAATGGTGAGTGTAGCATTGGATAAACCGTTCAGTGGTTCAGACACCGCGATATCGTTGATGGATACCCCATGGCTGATTTTAATGATACGGTTGCCATCCTCATCACCGCCGCCAGCAGCAATGATTTCGCCAGAAGGGCTCATCAGCAGGGAAGCGAGACTGGTTTTAGCGTCGTACTTACCGAGTTGTTTGTCGAACATCATTTCACCATCGGGAGTAACTTTAATCATGCGATAGCCATCTTTCGCCACCACGCAGATTTCGTCTTCTTCGGTGAGTAACAGGTGTTGAAAAACGGAGCCGAGGTTTTTATTTACCACCATAGTGCCATCAGGCAGCAGTTTTACAATTTTACCGGTATTGTTGCTAACGTTACCACCGGCGGCTACTACTTTACCATTTTTACCTACTTCCAGGGCGTATAAAGCCGCATCGGTTTCTTTGTTAAACAGTTCTGTTCCATCCGGACGTAACTTTACGATACGGCCTTTATCTTTTTCTTCTGCACAGGCAAAGATCTGCCCCAGGTCATTTACTTTGATGGCGTTGAATTTACCATCTACGGTGCTGTATTCTTTGTCAAATACTACCTGGCCTTCCGCATTCACTTTGGAGATACGGCTGGCATTACCGGTACCATAAGCGCCGCCACCCATTGCCAGTACAGCGCCATCTTCCAGCAATAACATCTTTTCAAAAACGGCGCCTGGTTTACCGAAAGAAAGCTCATATTGCTTTTCTCCCTTACCATCTACCTTTACCATGTATGCCTTGCCTTGTCCATCACCTACGTCGCCACCTACAGCAACGATATTTTCATCTTCATCAATCAATACATTGGTAAAAACGTTGTGTGCACCAAAGCCTTTATCAAATTCTATTTTACCGTCGGCACTCATTTTAGTGATACGTGCCTGGGCTGGCTTGCTACCATCTACCCCAACGGTGATATAATTACCATGACGATCCGTAATAATCTTTGTGAAATAGCCACCCTGACCGTTGCCTATGCTTTTGTCGAAGATGACTTCACCGGTAGCCGACAGTTTGGTAATACGTGCATTGCCGTAAGCAATGGTACCACCGCCCACCGCCACCAGTTCATTTTTAGGTAATAAAAGCAGGTCCTGGTATGCTACCAGGCCACCTTTATTCAATTTGGCATTATAAATAAGGTTTCCTGTTGCGGATAATTTGGTGATGCAACCATTATCTGTTCCGCCGCCGATAGCAACAATAGCATTGTTTTCCGCAATTGCCAGCTTCTTATACTGGTTCTTGGGAGCACTGAAGCTCTTGTTAAACACTACAGGCATTTCCTGTGCGAAGGCTTGTGTACCTACCGCCAGTAAAAGCATTAGTGAAGAAATTTTGTTCATTTGTGTTAGTTTGATATACGCAAAAAATAACCGATAAACATTTTATTGAATCCTGATCTCGCATCTCCTGTTCACGCCCTGCAGCTGAATGAAGATCTCCCTGTCATTATCCAGGCTGTATTGTTTTGCTACCCATACCGGCCTTGTAGAGCCGAAGTAGTTGATTCTTATTTTATCTGCATCCACGCCCCGGCTCAGCAGGCATTCCTGTATATATACCGCCCGGTTCTTCGACAAGGACAGGTTATATCTTTCTGTACCAATGATGTCTGTATGGCCATTCACCAGGATTACCCGGTGTGGATTGGCTTTCCAGATACTGAAGATGGAATCCAGTTTCCGCCATTCCTGGTCTTGTGGTACATAAGAATTCAGATCGTAATAAATAAAGCCTGGCACTTTCCAAAGACCATCCAGTGCTTTTAAAGCACTGTCTTTTCCCAGTCCATAACTGCTACCCTTATACGCAGCAGGTACCGCCATAGGTTGATGCCAGCTCACTATTTCCGGGCTGCTGTAAGCTGCCTGGCTGGTTTGTACGGTGGTGGTGGTAGTATTGGAAGATGGGGACGCAGGAGTAGTGCTGCCCGCCGTGGTCGTTTGCCAGGGAATGTTCTCTGGTGAGCTGTCTATAATTTTTTCGGAATAATCTACCACGTTACGCTCAGGGCTAACGGTTGCGGCTATACTGGCTACAGGTGTCACTACAGCAGGCACCTTCACTGTTGATGGCACAGGGAGGTTGTCATACTGTTTATTACCTACTAAAGTTAGCTGTTGGCGGCTATCTGTCTGATTCGTGGTATAAGGCACTTTATCGTCTTCTTTTACTGGCTTGCCGGGATAAGGCAAATCCAGCTGTTTCAAAGGATTTTTCTTCAGGTTTAATACATAAATATGATCATTGTCATGCGCTCCCGAACGATCTGATGTAAAATATAACAGCAGTTTATTTTCGTCTAATACCGGGTTCAGATCATCGAACTGGGTATTCACAGGATAAGGCAAATGTACGGTACCTTCTTCTGGTTTTTTAATGTTGATCACAAATATATCCAATCCGCCAAAGCCACGCAGGCCGTTGGAAGAAAAGAATAACTTATCACCTACCACAAAAGGATACAGCTCATTACCATTTGTATTTACTTCGGGACCCATATTCACCGGTGCTTTCCACCGTTTTGCTTCCTTGTCCCAGTCGGCATAGTAAATATCGGTACCACCTTGACCACCAGGCATATCGGACGCAAAGTACAAACGTTTACCATTAGCTGCAACAGATGGGTGCAGGAAAGAATAAGATTCCATGTTTTTCCCCAGCTTCACCGGCACTGGTTTACTCCACATATCATGATCCGGCTGGTAAACGGCCGACAACAACTGGGTACCGTTGTTATAATTGATATAGGAGTTCTTGTCATTTTTCACATCCGTGAAACGGTTGGAGGTATAAATGACTTTCTGCCCGTTGTCAAAGAAAGAAGCCGGTCCAACCTGTAATACACCCCGCAGGCTGTTATTAAAAGGCTCTACCCCATCTTCGGACACCTGGTATAATTTGGAGTTGGTATAGAACGTTTGTTGTTCCTTCTTCTTAAAATCATTGGACAAAAAAACAATATTGCTCTGGTATAACGCAAGCCCATACTGATAACCGGGCAGGTTTAACCGCAGGCTGTCTACCCGGATATTCTCCATGGAATCGCGGTTAAAGAAGCTGTAGTAATCAACCAGTGATGACTGCAAATTGGAAAAGCGGGCGTTGCTCTTGTAGTTATTGGCATATACCGCACTTATTTCCTGGGCTTTAACCACCCTTCCGGTGCGCTTCAGCAGGTCCATATAATTGGTAACATCTGTTACCAGGATATCTTTCTCCGGCTTGTATAACAACTCGTCATACAGACTAATTGTTTTTTCGAACTGCCTGGTTTCAAAATAGGTTCTTGCCAATAGCAATTTTGCCTGGCGCAGCACCTCTTCGGCGGCGCCATTATTGATCACATCATTGCACAATGAGATGGCGTGCTCATAATCCTGTCTTTTATACAAGCGTTCTGCACGCCTGACCTTGGCCTTACTCCCTAAGCCACCTATTTGCACGTGATCCTTTACAAAACTGCAGGAAACAAACAGGGAAACAATGCTCAGAAAAAGTATGAGGGAAGAGAAACTAAATTTTCGCATACTATTCTTGATTTTAATATAATTAGAAATAACGCGGCGCCACCACTTTCCACTTAGACCAGGCAAACCGGTAGTTTACCATCAACTCATGCGATACCGTTTGTGCGCCTTTCAGGTTCGACTGCATAGGGGTATCATAAGAATACCCGATCTGCAGATTCTTGGTAATCTGTACCTGTACCAACCCCGTCACGGTTTTCTCGGAACGCCAGGAAGCTCCCAGCCATACCACATTTCTCAACAGGATATTCGCGTTCAGGTCGTACTGGAAACCGGCGCCTTTTACCTGGCGCAATAATACGTTGGGCTTAAACTTCACGTCGTCATTGATATTAATCAGGTAGCCGGTTTGCAGGTAGTAATGGGATTCTACCTTCACCTTATTCACACTGTTGCCTAAATCGAAGCTTTTAAAAGTAGGCGATGACAACCCGATAAAAAACCGGTCGGTGAAGATCATAAAACCAAACCCGATATCCGTTTTCCAGTAACTCTGGTTATGCGCAAAAACAGGATCCGTAGTTGACAGGGAGCTGTTATCCTCCCGGAACTGCGACATTCCGCCTTTGATCCCCATAGCGAGGTATATTTTTTCGTTGAGCTTTACCCGTTGGGATACGTTAAAGTTGACCTCCGTCTGGGAATTCACCGTGATTTTTTCATTCATCAGCGACACCCCAAAGCTGGTATTGGTGGCTTTAATAGGCGTATAAAAAGAAGCGGTAGCCGTTTTAGGCGCTCCGTCTACTCCCACCCACTGGTTACGCGCAACGGCAGTAAGACTGGACGACTCATCCATAGAAGGATACGCCGGGTTTATAATCATGCCGTTGAACATGTACTGCGAATACAGTGGTTCCTGTTGCGCAGTCGCTTTCAGACCAACACAACAGCATAGGATCACACCCCCTAAAGCTTGCATAAGACGCTCTTTCATAGGTATCAGCTTAAATATTTTATCAAACTCATCTTACTAATAAATTCATATACGCGTTAACGTTTAATCACGATGAAGCCGGTGTAGCGCTCTTTCTTACCATCAATCATTACTTCAATGTTATAGAAGTAAGAACCATCGGGTACATCATTACCCACACTACCGCCAGCATTGGCGCGGCCACGGAAGTTGTTCGACTTATTGTCGTAGTTATTCAACTTAAATATGGTACCGCCCCAGCGATTAAATATTACCACTTCATTATTCGGATACTTTTCAATGTTTTCGATATACATCGCATCATTACCCAAACCGTCATTATTTGGCGAAATAGCAGGATGTACACGGATCTTACCGCTATTGCTGTTGATTACACGTCCGTCGGTAGTAAACTTCTCCACGGAATCCGGCACGCCATCACCGTCGGAATCAAGATCCAGGAAGTTTGGAATACCATCGCCATCTGTGTCATCATCAAATGGATCGCCGTTACCGTTAATATCTTCCTGTGCGTCTGTTAAACCATCTCCATCCGTATCGCAGGTTTTGCACATGGCATCATCATTCAGGATAACGCCGGTTGCTTTCAGCGGATCAGCGAGAACAGGTGTGTTTTGTCCGGACGGTACTGATACGGAAGATAATTTCACGATGAAGGTTTCATTTTGTTCAAACGTAGTATCACCCTTGATATTCACCGTAATCTGTCCGATGGTTTGCAGCGGGGCAAACACAGTTTGTTTGATCGTGTTATCGAAGTCTACACCCGGTGTGGCTTTAAAGTCCATGTAAGGATAAGATACCCCATCTGTTGACGCTTCAAAGTCGTAGTTAACGGTAATCTTACGGGAGCTTTGTCTGCTCAGCTGTACGTTAAACCGCAACGGTGTATTTTCTCCCATGTTACCTTCTTTCACGCTGAATTTATCGGCAGCGAAAGACAGGGTCAGCGGGTCATTATCTGTGATGGTCACCCTGGCGGTATCGCTATCACCTGGTTTGTATACCAGCGTGCTGCTGCCGCCATTCAGGAATGGCAGTACGGTTGTTTTCAGATAGCCATCATCATCGTTGATATCATTATCACCGGTAGTGAGGGTGAAGGTGTGCTGCTTCGCATGTGCCGGCATGGTAATGGTCACCACGTTACTATTGGTGGTGCCTTCTCCGGCCGTAAACGTACGTGCTGCATCCTGGGCTACCTGTATCCGGATAGGAATATCATGTGCCGCAGACGATGGAGAGCTGAGCGTAAACTGTACGGCCTTACCTTCTGCTACACTGATATCTTTTGCAGCAATTTCCACTACCAGGGTATCATTATCATGAATGATAACGGTAGCTGATGCGGTGGAAGACAATGGCCAGGTTACACCCGGAATGGTGCTGCTAACGGTATTTAATTGCGTTACTACATCTTCATCTCCCTCTACTATATCATTGTCAATAGGCGTAACCGCAATATCAGCACTATGTTGACCAGCCGGGATCACCACTGTACCACTGAGTTTACGGTAACGGGTATCTGCAATAGCGCTACCAGACACGGTGTAGTTAATAGTTACGTCTTTAGCTGCAGACAACTGGTTGTCTGTAAACTGTACCCGGAAAGCTCCTGCAGTAGATGGCTCAGATGCATCCACTGTTTTCCGGATTGTGATAGCACGGCCGGCTGCATCGGCATCGTCGTCATGTACATTCAGGCTTACTGAGTCACGATCATCTACATCCAGGGCCAGGTTTCTGCCGAAGCGTTTCATCTGTGCCAGCATCAGGGCAACTTTCACTGTTTCATCTCCTTCAATAATCTTATTATCAATCACGTTAACCGGAACGGATACACTGTTCTGTCCCACCGGTATCACTGCAGAAGTTTGTATCGGAGAAATGTTGGTCGTTCCGGCAATGCTGCTGACGAAGAACACCACTTTCACATCGGCGGCGGCGGTCAGGTTGCCTGGCAGTTTCACCAGGTAAGCACCATTTGTAGCCGGTTCAGATGCGTCTTTTTCTTTCTGCAGCACTACGGGCATATCACCGGTTTCAGGGATGAGCACTATGCCCGGCTGCACCAGGGTGTAACCAGCCGTGCCCAACTGTGCAGTGAATTGCAATTGCTCATCACCTTCCAGCACCTGGTCGTCGGTGATCTTTAAATCATATACTTTGTTATGTGTACCAGCTGCCAGGGTTACCTGCGCAGGTACGCCGCTGTAATCTGCGCCATCTGCTGTGGAACTGATATTTCTGGCGATATTGATAATTACATCTTCATCAGCAATAATCCCGCTATTCGCAAATCCAACAGTTACTTTGCTGGTGCTGCCTTCATGCACCAGGGAAGAGTCGATATGTACCTCCACTTTCAGGTTGTCCGGGTTCAGGCGGGTAGCGTCATCAATAGTAACTGACAGGCTATCCCCTTTCATGCCCGGATACTGTGGCATTGCCTGAATCCATAACAGTTCCGGTTTTTCAAGTATGAAATCTGTTTTAGCCTGGAAGCTAAAGTTTACACCAGGCTGCCCGGCAGGAATAGTCACGGTAACAGGCAGGTTGTCGATGTCTCCTGCAGTAGCCACAGATCTTGCGCCGATATTCAACGTCACATTGATTGGCTTGCCGGAAGTTACACCCGGTGCCAACGCCACATTCATGGTATAATTATTACCTTCCAGTACATGCGTACCCGTAGTTACGGCCGTGAGATGTATCAACCCGGTAGCCGGATCATCGTGAGTTCTGTCGTTGATAGTAACGGTGGTATCTTTTACTACTGCTGCACTGAATACCGGATCGGTGATACTACCAGTAAACACTACAGTTTCATCATCTTCCAAAATCAAATCTTTCACTGCTTTCAGTACAAAAGGATGTGTACCTATATTTTGTCCTTTTTTGATAATAATATCATATGGAGATGGTAGTGCGTTATGATCTGTATTGATAGCCGTACTCAGGGTGTTATCCTTATTAATATGTACCGTGATGTCCCTGCCCGCCTGTAAGTTAGCCGGCAACTGTACACTGAGTTGAGCACCCTTTGCACCACCTTCATCAATAGCGGTGGCGGTAGTATGCATCACTATCGGCGCAGGTAACGGATATTGTGTCGCATCGTCCTGGATAGTCAGGGTTGGTATAGCGATGGTATAAGTACTGATACCATCTGCGGCCGTTGGTGAAAGGGTAATTGTTTCAGGGCCTTCTGTGAAATTATCCTTCCTGATAGCCAAACCAGTTACCACGCTGCTGCTGTCGATGGTAACAGTAGTAGCCATGGCATAATCCAGCCCTGCTTCTGCCGTACCTGCTGTTTGTGGTAATTGTATGTGGATAGGAATGGCAGTGGTCACGCCTGCAGGCAGGCTAATGGTCACTGCACCGCTATCGCCTTCTGTCAGCGGTGATTTGAAGATATTCACATTCAGTTGCAGGTTAGCCGGAATTGTGCGGGTAAGATCCTGGATCTGCAGGTTCAGGTTATTTACCGTATAGCCGTTGCCTGCAGTTGCTTTCACTACAAGTGTTTCGTTGTTCTCCAGCACCTTATCTGCTACCGTTTTCAGCAGCTCAAAGTCAGCGGTAGTAGTACCGTGCGGCAGTACAAAAGATGTAGCAGACATCGTATAGTCGTCTACGTTTTTAGCCGTTGTCAGGGCGTTATCTACCGGTAGTTGAACGGTTACATCTTTGGTGGAAGCATATGGTACAGATACATGTACCATTACTTTATTGCCTTCCGGCACCAGGGTAGCATCTGGCGTCAGCGTCATTGTTCTGGCGCCTGGCTGAAGCTGGGTGATGTCTTTAATATAGATAGCGGTGCGGGTGGCAGGCATATTTATATTACCATTATTACCATCTACTACAATAGCACCTTCATCATCTAATATAGCATTGGTGCTGGTAGTGACCGGAGATGTAGTAGCGGAAGCTGCGTTATTGGCAATGGTGATAGTGGCCGGGATGTTGCTGTGGCGGCTATCTGCCACAGTAGATAATGTAGCATTCTTCGCCAGGTTGATGGTCCAGGCTTTTCCTGCTTTCCAGCCGTGAGGGAAAGTAGCGGTAATCACGGAGCTCTGTCCTTCGTTTACGCTATCAGGTGTGCAGCTCAGTAATACTGAGTCGCCTGCTGGGAATGGATACTGCGCATCCT
>NZ_JAGHZS010000015.1 GCF_017745275.1 Chitinophaga sp.
TCTGTCAACCTATTCTAGGACGACTCATTATGCTTTTGTTTCGGCTGTTACTTTCTTTTCCTGCACAGATACGCCATCTTCAATAGTGGTCACATATACTTCCGGCTCTTTACCATATTGATCGTGGTAACGGGCTTTGATGAAAGATACATATTCCTCTACCTTTTCTGCCTTCACCAGGTTGATGGTACAACCACCGAAACCACCTCCCATTACACGGGCGCCGGCCACTTCTGCGCGTTCACGGGCCAGGGATACCAGGAAGTCCAGCTCCGGGCAACTTACTTCATAAAGCTTGCTCAAGCCTTCATGGGTAGCATACATCAGCTCTCCGAACTGTTGCAGGTTACCTTGTTTGAGTAACGTCGTAGCATCCTGTACACGTTGAATTTCCCCGATCACGTAAGCGCAGCGGTCGTATACTTTCGGGGAAATTTGTTGTTTCACTTCTTCCAGCATCGCCATCGTGGTATCGCGCAACGACTTCACCGCCGGATGATTCACCTGGATAGCCTTTACACCTTCTTCGCATTGCTGGCGACGTACATTATATTCAGAGGACGCGAGTGAGTGATGTACCATGGAATTGCACAGCACCACTTTGTAGTCAGGGAAGTTGAACGGGAAATATTCAAAGGCCAGGCTGCGGCAGTCCAGGCGCATTACCTGGTCTTTTTTACCATGCAGGTTCGCAAACTGGTCCATGATACCACATTTTACACCTGGGAAAGTATGTTCCGCCTTTTGACCAATCAGCGCCATTTCCATCCGGTCCAGGCTGTAGCCCATCAGATGGTCCAGTGCCGCTACCAGTCCGCCTTCTACTGCCGCGGAAGAGGACAAGCCGGCGCCTACCGGGATGTCGCCGGATACCACACAGTCAAAACCGGATACAGGCAAACCACGCTCCTGCAACTGGTTTACCACGCCCATCAGGTAATTGATCCATCCGGGAGTAGGCTTTACGTCGTCCAGTGAAAATGAAACGGTTTCATTGGTAAAAACAGCATGGGCATTACATTGCCGGGTGTTATTGAGTGCAATAGCGTACACGATTTTTTTATCAATCGCTGCTGGCAACACAAAACCGTCGTTATAATCGGTATGCTCGCCAATCAGGTTGATTCTGCCGGGGGAAACGACCATCAGTGGCTCTTTCTCAAATAAGTGGATAAACTGCTCCCTGGTTTTTTGTATCATTCAAAGAAAATTAAACGTAAAATTTACACCTAAAAATATAAAAATGATTTGGAAAAGCAAAAAGCCGAAGGCAAAAAGCAAAAAGCTATAAAAGCGAATGACCAGAGCGGATATTTGCTCTGGTCATTCGCTTTTATAGCTTTTTGCTTTCAGCTTTATGCTTTCGGCTTTCCTATCTTATCGCCTACCAGCGCATAAAACAGGATATACAGGTAGCAGGGCACCATGCAGTACAGGAATGCGTGTCTGAAATCGATGCTGGCGCTGTACAGGAAATTAAACATACTGTGTTCATTGAACATACCAGCATATACCTGTGGCAGCACACCACCGCCCACAATACCCATTACCAGTAAAGCGGAGCCGATTTTGGTGAAACGGCCCAGGCCATCAATCGCCATTGGGAAAATAGCAGGCCACATCAGGGCGTTTGCCAGACCCAGTAATGCGATGAAGGTTACCGCAGAAGCGCCGGTATTAAAATAGGCCGCTACTGTAAATACCACACCCAATACAGCTGAAATCTGAAGGCCTTTCTTACCGGAGAGGTATTTCGGAATGGTGGCAATACCAATTACATACCCTGCCAGCATAGCTATCAGGGTGAAAGTGGTAAAGTATTTACTGTCGTCTATGCTCATACCCAATGAGGTACCATATTGACCAATTACGTCACCAGCCATTACTTCCACACCCACATATACAAAGATGCAGATAACACCCAGCACCAGCTGAGGGAACTGGAATACGCTTGTTTTACCAGAGGTAGCTGCTGCCGTAGTAGCATCTTCCGCATTGGTATCTATTTCAGGTAAAGAAGAACGTTTCAGGAGGAATGCCAGCACAGTTAATACAATAGCAATAACCAGGTAAGGCCCGATTACACGGGAAGCCAGGCTGTCCAGCAGGGCGCTTTTCTGGGTGGCGTCTACCGCTGCAGCGATATCTGCTTCCAGCTTCTCTGCACCTTTTAATACAATAGAGCTGAGGATCAACGGTGCCAGTGCACCGGCACTCTTATTACAGATACCGAGGATACTGATACGTTTTGCAGCACTTTCTTTTGGCCCGATGATACTGGCGTAAGGATTGGAAGCTGTTTGCAGCAATGCCAGTCCGGCGCCCTGTACAAATAAACCGGTCAGGAAGATACCAAAGCTACGTGCGTTGGCTGCAGGGATAAAGATCAGGGAACCAACAGCTATGATCAGGAGTCCTAAGGCCATCCCGTTCTTGAATCCCGTTTTATTCAGGATAAAAGAAGAAGGAATTGCCAGGAAGAAATAAGCCATAAAAAAGGCCATCGTTACCAGCAGTGCCTGTGCCACGTTAAGCTCACACACAATTCTGAAAAACTGGATCAACGTTCCATTGAGCCAGGTCACAAAGCCGAATACGAAAAACAACATGCCTATAATGGCCATTGACTGAGCATATCCTGCCTGCTTGGGAGGTAGGTTCATTGTTACTGTTTGGTTGGACATAAGCTGTCTGAATTATTTTTTTGATAAGCTACGAACATAATTAAACTTCTGCTATATTTCATGTATATTTCGCAAATATTTTTGCTAAAACGTTTTACCTAAATACTAAATTGCAAGAATAATTTTACTTTTTAAAAAATTTTAAAAAATTCTTTATACATTTATCCGGCAAAATTTCACTGTAACTTAACACGTTTATGACTCAGCAATCAAAACAAAACGCACAAAGTACCCATCCATCGTTCTTTGTGCTTATTCTGGTTTTCTTTTTCTGGGGATTTCTGGCTGCGTCCAACAGTATCTTTATCCCTTTCTGCAAGTCTCATTTTAACCTTACCCAGCTGGAGTCTCAACTGATAGACTTCTCATTCTACAGTGCCTATTTTATAGGCTCGCTGATTTTGTACCTGGCATCTGTTGCAAGGAAAGTAGACATACTTAATAAGATCGGTTATAAGAAGGGTATTATTTACGGTTTATTAATTTCCGTACTCGGATCCGTGATCATGATTCCTTGCGTGAACAAAGAAAAGATTGTTCCGATTAAGGAAACCGTAGCAGACATCAGTAGTTTCCAGGTAGAACAACAACTGCAAACTTCTGACAGGCAGGTAAAAATCCGCCGCGAGAAAGAAGCAGATACTTATTCCCTGCTCATCAGCGACAATGCCTCCGCAGAAAAGTATACCACTAATCCACAGTTAACAGCAGCCGTTTCCGGCGCTTTCACCAAAGATGCAGAGCATCATCAGTATGCTGCCACTTTCACCAAAGCTAACCTGGACAAGGTGCTCACGGTGCTGGACACAGACTTTAAACAAACAGTTACTTTCGGATATTTTGCCCTGATCCTGATGGCTTTATTTATAGTTGCCTTAGGATTTTCCCTGCAGCAAACTGCTGCCAATCCATTTGCTATTTTATTAGGTGATCCTGCCAAAGGCGCACACCGTCTGAACCTGGCGGGTGGTATCAACTCTTTCGGTACTACCATCGGCCCCATTATCGTGAGCATGTTGCTGTTCGGTAATATTAAAGGTGGTGATGTAAGTACTGATATCAGCAAGATCAATACTTTATACTTCTTATTAATTGCCCTGTTCCTGATTGCTGCTGCTATTTTTGCTTTTGTGAAGATGCCGGAAAGCCAGGACACTGAAGCGTTTGAATCTTCTCCCAAAGCTACCAGGTCATTACTGGGTATCACTTTCATGTTTATCCTGATCCTCATGGGTCTGGTCCTGAAATTTGAACTGCCTATGTTTATCGCCGGTATCATTGGTATTGTAGGTATCCTCTTCTATTCTAAAACAGTATCTGCCGGCAACAGCGAAGGCTGGGGCGCCATGAAATATCCACAACTGATCCTTGGTATGCTGGCTATCTTCATCTATGTGGGAGTGGAAGTATCCGTTGCCAGTAACCTCGGCGCACTGCTGAAACATCCTGGTTTCCTCACCGCAAAAGGTCTGGCAGAATCAGAACTGGATCCTTATGTATCCCTGTTCTGGGGTAGTATGATGATTGGTCGCTGGACCGGTGCCATCAGCGTTTTCAACGTATCCAAATCTGTACGTAACATACTGTGTGTAGTGGTTCCTTTTGTAGCTTACGGTGTTATTCTCGGCGCCAACAGCATTAAAGGCAACGACATCTCCGTGTTATATCCTTATGCGATCTGTATAGTAGTGCAGATCATCGGCTTCTTCGCCGGCCAGGATAAACCTGCTAAAACCCTGATGGTCTTCGGTCTGCTGGGTGTTACTTCTATCCTGATCGGGTTATTCTCCACCGGCCAGCTGGCTACGTTTGCATTCATCAGTGCCGGTTTGTACTGCTCTGTAATGTGGCCAAGCATTTTCGCATTATCTATCGCTGGTCTCGGCAAATATACTGGTCAGGGTTCTGCCTTCCTGATCATGATGATCCTCGGTGGATCCCTCATTCCTCCTGTACAAGGTGGTCTGGCAGATATTCCAAGCATTGGCATCCACGCCTCTTATGTTATTCCGGCGTTGTGCTTTGCTTACCTCGCGTTCTTCGCATTTAGAGTTAAAACCATTTTAAAATCTCAAGGAATTGATTATGAGTCAGCAGTTAGCGGTGGGCATTGATATCGGAGGCACTAACACCAAATTCGGCATTGTAGATCGCAGAGGCAATATTTTATGTGATGGTCGCATGTTGACCAACCAGCATGAAGATGTAAATGGCTTTCTCGATGAATTACACGGACATATGTCTGCCCTCATTGAACAGGCAGGCGGTATTGAAAACATAAAAGGCATCGGTGTAGGCGCTCCTAACGGCAACTACTACACCGGTAATATCGAATATGCGCCTAACCTGCGCTGGAAAGGAGTAGTACCTTTAGCCAGCCTGTTAGAGCAGAAATTTGGCCTGCCTACCGTACTCACCAATGATGCCAACGCGGCAGCTTTGGGAGAACTGATCTATGGCGCTGCCAGAGGGATGAAAGACTTTATCGTGATCACCCTGGGCACAGGTGTAGGTAGCGGTATTGTTGCCAACGGACAACTGATTTACGGACACGATGGTTTTGCAGGTGAACTGGGCCACTGTATCGTATTGCCAGGTGGCCGCTATCACCCGGGCACTGGTGCACACGGTTCACTGGAAGCCTATGCTTCTGCTACCGGCGTTACCAACACCGCTATCGAGTTCCTGGCTACCCGCCCGGATACCCCGAGCATCATGCGCGAGCATACCAATGAAGAAATCAATTCCAAACTCATCTACGAAGCTGCCATGAAAGGCGATCCGCTGGCCATGGAAGTTTATGAGTTCACCGGTAAAATTCTCGGTGAAGCGCTCGCCAACTTCGTGATGTTCTCCAGCCCTGAAGCCATCGTACTATTCGGCGGCCTCACCAAAGCAGGAGACCTCATCATGAAACCTGTTCGGGAACATATGGAAAAGAACCTGCTCCCTATCTTCCAGAATAAAGTTAAATTGCTGTTCTCCGAACTGAGAGAAAGCGATGCAGCTATTCTGGGCGCCAGCGCACTGGCCTGGGAAATGAAGGACTAAAAAGCCCTTAGCTGTTAGCTTTTTAAGGAGATGTAAATGCAGCGGAGATCGACTATATTTACTTAACGTATTCTAACAGCCAATCGCTAAAAAAGCTAAAAGCTATTTTATGAATAATAGAAGAAGATTCCTGAAAACAGCGGCCCTTGGCGCCGCTGTTTTCTCTTTAGATGGCATCACCGGCACCACTGCAAGCGCACAGCGTAAAAGCGGTCCCGTAAAAGGAAAGCCTATTGTAGTATCTACGTGGGACTTTGGTCGCGCTGCCAATGCTGCTGCCTGGGAAATATTAAAAAAAGGCGGTCGTGCACTCGATGCCGTAGAAGCAGGCGTGAGAGTACCGGAAGCAGATCCCAACAATCACACGGTAGGTTACTCCGGCTATCCTGACCGCGATGGCCGCGTTACCCTGGATGCCTGCATTATGGATGAACATGGTAACTGTGGCTCTGTGGCTGCTTTAGAACATGTTACCCATGCTATTTCTGTAGCACGTTTAGTGATGGAAAAAACACCGCACGTGATGCTGGTAGGTGACGGCGCCCTGCAGTTTGCATTGGCTAATGGTTTCCAGAAAGAGAACCTGCTTACCCCGGAATCAGAAAAAGCATGGAAAGAGTGGTTGAAGACATCGGAATACAAACCAGTCATCAACATAGAAAATAAATCATACACCCCTACCAACGGTGCTACTGCGTTTAATCCGCTGATGCTGCCAGGTAACGTGTATAATCATGATACCATCGGAATGGTAGCTCTCGACGCAGAAGGCAACCTCTCCGGCGCCTGCACCACCAGTGGCATGGCCTTTAAATTACATGGCCGTGTTGGGGATTCTCCCATCATTGGCGCAGGATTATATGTAGACAATGAAATTGGCGCTGCTACCAGCACCGGCGTTGGCGAAGAAGTGATTAAAATTGTAGGTAGCCACCTGGTAGTGGAACTGATGCGCCAGGGATATCCACCGGAAAAAGCCTGCAAAGAAGCAGTAGACCGTATTGTAAAAAGGAGTCCTTCTAAAGCGAAAGAAATACAGGTAGGTTTCCTCGCACTCAATAAAAAAGGAGAACACGGCGCTTACTGCCTGCAGAAAGGATTCAGCTATGCAGTATGCACCAGCGATACCAGCAATATTTTAATTGATGGAAAACATCATTTTTAAATGAGCAGAAAGCAAAAAGCAGAAAGCAAAAAGCTATTGACGCGATTGATTAAAGCGTATTAACATCCGCTATGGTCAATCGCGTCAATAGCTTTTTGCTTTCTGCTTTCAGCTTTCAGCTTCTAAAAACAAACATATGTCCTTCACCCTCGAAATATGCGCTGCATCTGTAGCTTCGTGCATTGCTGCAGAAAAGGGCGGCGCCAACCGGATAGAACTCTGTGATAACCTGCTGGAAGGCGGTACTACTCCCAGTTATGCCACCATTGCAGTTGCCAGGGAAAAAGTAAAAATAGACCTCTACCCTATTATACGCCCACGTGGCGGCGACTTCCTTTACTCCGACCTGGAGTTTGAAGTCATGAAAAAAGATATTGAATTATGTAAGCAACTTGGCTGTAATGGTGTAGTCATCGGTATTCTCACCGCAGATGGACGCGTGGATAAAGAACGCTGCAAGATACTGACATCACTGGCATGGCCCATGGGCGTCACCTTTCACAGGGCCTTCGACATGACGGATAACCCGTTTGAAGCACTGGAAGATATTATTTCTATTGGCTGCGAACGCATCCTCACGTCCGGCGCGCGGAATACTGCCATAGAAGGTGCTGCCCTGCTGAAAGACCTGGTGATACGTGCCAACGATCGCATCGCCATCATGGCAGGATCAGGCGTGCGGGCCAATAACATCGCACAGCTGATCACGGCTACCGGGGTAACAGAGTATCATACAACTGCCAAAGCCTACGAAGAAAGTAAAATGGTATATCGCAATCCCAATGTAAGCATGGGCGGTATTCCCGGCGTACCTGAATATGGCATCTCCGCTACTCAGCAAAAAGAAGTAGCATTAATCCGTGAAATTGGCGAAAAAACATTACTATCTTAGCTCAGCTTTTAGCCACTAGCTATCAGCTTTTAGCTCTTTCTATGCAATATCTCTTTAACTAAATAAATACCTTACCAATAACTATATAAATCCGCTGGCTAATAGCTAACAGCTAATGGCTAACAGCTAAAAAAAAGTGAACAACGAAATGAAAAAACTGATCATTGCAACAGGCTTGTTGCTTGGCGGACTCTTCGCGCAGGCACAGGTCAAAGGGGTAAAGCACGTTATCCTGATTGGCATGGATGGATTCGGTTCCTATTGCTTTCCAAAAGTGGATAACCCTAACATGAAACAAATGATGCAGGACGGTGCATGGACCCTGGAAGCGCGCAGCGTATTGCCTTCTTCCAGTGCAGTCAACTGGGCATCCATGGTCATGGGCGCTGGCCCCGAAATCCACGGATACACAGAATGGGACAGCAAAAAACCAGAACTGCCTTCCCGTGTACTGGATCAATATGGCATGTTTCCTTCGATCTACACCCTGTTGCGTGAACAAAAACCAACATCTGAAATAGGCGTTATCTATAGCTGGAACGGTATTGGTTACCTGTTCCCCAAAGCAGCTGTTAACAAAGACATGGCCTGCCATGACAACGACAGCCTCGCTACTGCCGCTTCAGTAGCATATATTAAAGAGAAGAAACCGGACTTCCTTTTCATCCACTTCGATGAACCGGATGGTACCGGGCACAATATTGGTCACAATATTCAACCTTATTTTGACCAGGTACACAAGAATGATATTTTGCTCGGCAAAATATTACAGGCCGTGAAAGATGCCGGCATGTGGGACAATACCATTATCCTGCTGACCGCAGATCACGGTGGTATCAAAAAAGGACATGGCGGCAAAACCATGGAGGAAATGCAGATTCCATGGATTATCCGCGGACCTGGTATTCCTAAAAACAAAGAAATTAAAAGCAGTGTAATGACATACGATACCGCTGCTACCCTGGCATGGATCTTTGGATTGAAAACTCCGCAGGTTTGGATCGGAAGACCCGTGAAAGAAGCGTTTAAATGATTTTGGAGTGCCGGAAAAACAGGTATATGTCAGCATAATAACAATTTGGTATTATCACCGTTATAATGCTTCCCATACAAATGTCTATTTTCTGGTATCTGCAAATCCCTAAATATTGATGCTATGAAAAAAATGCTGCTCATCACCCTGGTATGCTTTACAGGCGCTACACTTTTTGCACAAGTGCAGAAAGTAAAAATACTGACCTATAACATACATCATGGGGAAAACATGAAACAGGTACTCGACCTGCAGGGTATTGCCAATGTGATACTGGCAACTAATCCTGACCTGGTAGCGCTACAGGAAGTGGATAGTTTCACCTCCCGCACCAACCAGTCGGATCAGCTGAAGGAACTGGCATCTATCACAGGGATGTACACCTACTTCGTAAAAGCCATGGACTTTGACGGCGGCGGTTATGGCACCGGCGTCCTGTCACGCTTTCCCATCAACAGTGGTGTTACCCTGCCCTTGCCATCCTCGAAAAATAATGAGCCCAGAGCAGCGGGCATCGTCACCATCAAATTGCCCGGCGATAGCAGTCTCCGTTTTGTAACTACCCACCTCGATGCCGGTAAACGCGCCACCGACCGGGTAGCACAGGCGAATGCACTGGCAGATTATTTCCGGGAAACAGGTACGCCTGTGATCATGGCGGGCGACTTTAACGCCTTGCCCACATCAAAGGAAATCACAATATTGAAACAGGTATTCACAGATGCTACTCACCAGATGGGACCTACGTTTCCTTCCGATACACCGAAGATAAAACTGGACTACATCATGGTAGCTCCCAGGCATAAATGGACAGTAGTAGCCTCCCGGATCATTGAAGAAACTATTGCCTCCGATCACCGCCCCGTGCTGTGTGAACTGGAGCTGCGATAAGCATAAAGCATAAAGCACAAAGCATAAAGCTATTGACGCGGAGATATTAGCGAAAATATCTGCTTTAATCTACACTTCAATAGCTTTTTGCTTTCAGCTTTCTGCCTTCAGCCAAACAACAAAAAACAATTAAAAGATATGACAATGAAAAAAACGCTCCTGTGTCTTGCCTCCGCCGCAGCACTGTGGGGATGCTCCGGCTCCCAGCAGACATCTGCCCCCAAAGGCAAGGTGAGCATCATTCCTATGCCTGCCAGCATCAGTGAAAAAGCAGATTCCTTTTTACTGGATAAACAAACGGTGATTGTAGCTACCAATGAAAGCGACAAAAAAACAGCGGCACTGTTTAACGCATGGCTCAAAGAATTAACCGGCTACGAACTGGCTATCAAGGACCAGGGCGATAAAAACGCCATCGTATTGCATACCGGTAAAGACACAACTAACGCCGAAGGATATACGCTAAATAGCGATCATAATACCGTAACCATCAATGGTAACAGCAACAGCGGCACTTTCTATGGCGTACAGACGCTGATACAACTGCTTCCCGTAGAAAAAGCCAATGCCATGTATATCCCGGGTGTCAGCATCACCGATGCTCCCCGCTTCGCCTATCGTGGTTTGCACCTGGATGTAAGTCGCCACTTTTTCTCCGTAGAATTTGTGAAGAAGTACATCGATCTGCTGGCTATGCACAAGATGAACACTTTCCATTGGCACCTGACAGATGACCAGGGCTGGCGGATTGAAATAAAGAAATATCCACGCCTGCAGGAAATTTCTTCCAAAAGGAAGGAAACCATGGCAGGCCGTTATGCCGACAACAAATACGACGGTAAACCTTATGGTGGCTATTATACACAGGAACAGGTAAAAGAAGTGGTGCAATATGCCGCAGATCATTTTGTAACCGTTATTCCTGAAATTGAAATGCCCGGCCACGCACTGGCAGCACTGGCCGCCTTCCCTAACCTGGGCTGCACCGGTGGTCCTTACGAAACCGGTACCCACTGGGGCGTGTACGACGATGTGTATTGTGCTGGCAACGACAGCGTATTTCTTTTCCTGCAAGATGTACTGGATGAAGTATTACCATTGTTCCCCAGCAAATACATCCACATAGGTGGCGATGAATGCCCGAAAGTACGTTGGCAGAAATGTCCTAAATGCCAGGCCCGCATGAAAAAAGAAGGCCTGAAAGATGAGCATGCCCTGCAAAGCTATTTCGTTCAACGTATGGAGAAATACCTGAACAGCAAAGGCCGCCAGATTATTGGCTGGGACGAAATCCTGGAAGGTGGACTGGCTCCTAATGCCACCGTAATGAGCTGGAGAGGCATTGAAGGCGGTATTACCGCAGCACAGCAAAAGCACGATGTAATTATGACACCGGGCGAGTTCTGCTACTTCGATCACTACCAGTCCAAAAGCCCTAATGAGCCGTTGGCCATTGGCGGATTCCTGCCTGTGAACAAAGTATATAGTTACGAGCCGGTACCTACCGAACTGAATGCAGATCAGGCCAAATATATTAAGGGGGCTCAAGCCAATCTCTGGTCTGAATACATTGGTAACAATGATTACATGGAGTACATGGTATATCCACGTGCCTGCGCATTGTCGGAAGTATTATGGTCGCCAAAGGATAAGCGTAATTATGACAACTTTGTTGAGCGACTGAAAGTACATGTAAAACGCCTGGAGCTGAAGAAAGTAAACTACGCCAAACATGTATTTGAAGTGAAAGGCGCCGTAACAGAGAATGGCAAAGGCGGTGTTCACGTAACCCTGAGTAGTCAACTGGAAGGTGGTAAAATATTTTTCACTACCGATAGTACTGCTCCTACCCCTCAGTCGACTCCTTACACGCAGCCCATTTCCATCACCCATGCAGGCACAATCCGTGCACAGGTATTTTCAGACGGTAAACCATTTGGCAATGAATTCAGCCAGACATTTATCTTCCACAAGGGAATGGGTAAAAAAATAACCCTGGCAGCGGCGGCAGACAAGAGCCACAGCCCTGCCAGCAATTTTGCGATGGTAGATGGAATCGAAGGGCTGGCTTCCTATGACGATGATGGCCAGTGGTTTGGCTTTAAAGGCATCAATATGGAGGCAGTAGTAGAACTGGACAGCATCCAGGATATTCACGGGGTTGGCATTAATACAGTTAATTTAAAAAGCGACTGGATTTATCCGCCCAAACAGGTGGTATTCTCCGTGTCTGACGATGGCAAAACCTATAAAGAAGTATACAAGCAAACTGCCTTTACGCAACAGGGCATTAACAAAGTACGTGGCAAACTGCAACAGGTACGTGGTCGCTTTGTAAAGGTGCAGATGCAGAACTTTGGTAAGATTCCTGCCGGTGCAGAAGGAGCAGGCAATGGAGCATGGTTGTTTGCTGATGAGTTCATAATTGATTAAAAATCAGAAAACCGTTCGCGCAATTGCACGGACGGTCTTCATCTTATGACTCCTACACCAAAATATGTAATACGGCCTTCAGCCGCTGTATGCTAAACATATTAACGAGATCCCATATTAAATGGTTCACTACAAGCTAAAGAAATATAATTTAAATATTGCTAAATAATAATGCTCATTAGCAGTAAATTCTTTAATTTTCCGGCTCGTTTTTAAACCGCATCTAATCAAAAACGTTTACAAATGACGATTAATCATCAGGAAATTGAACTGATCGACAGCTTTGAACAAATCGCTGTGGAGATACATCCTTCTGCCAAAGAGGGTTCCAAAGCAGTAGCGCAGGAAATTGCCGCGTTAATTCGCGAAAAAGAGGCTGCCGGTCAAAAATGTATTTTAGGAATGGCCACCGGGTCTACACCTAAATATCTCTATGCAGAACTGGTACGTTTGCACAAAGAGGAAGGGTTGAGCTTCAAAAATGTAATTACATTTAACCTGGATGAATATTATCCGATAGAGCCGGATGCTTTACAGAGCTATAACCGCTTTATGAAAGAACACCTGTTCAATCATATCGATATTCCGGAAGGACAGTTCTTTATTCCGGATGGCACTATTCCAAAAGATAAGATTAAGAAATACTGCGAAGATTACGACAAACGTATTGACGCATTAGGTGGTATTGATCTCCAGATCCTGGGAATCGGTAACAACGGCCACATTGGTTTCAACGAACCAGGTGCCAACATCAATTCACACACCCGTCTCGTTACACTGGATAACAGCACCCGCTTAGCCAATGCATACGAGTTCCCTAATATGAGCCAGGTGCCTCGTTTGGCAATCACCATGGGGTTGAGCAGCATCTTCAAGGCAAAACGCATTGTGCTGATGGCCTGGGGCTCTCATAAATCCAAAATTGTACGCCGCTCTGTAGAAGGACACAGCACCGACGCAGTACCTGCTTCCCTCCTGCAACAGCACCCTAACTGCAAATTCGTTATCGATGAGCAGGCAGCAGCTGACCTCACCCGCTTCAACGAACCATGGCTCACCGGCGATTGCGAATGGACTCCCGGCTTAACCCGTAAAGCGGTAACCAGCCTGGCGCTGAAGCTGAACAAGCCTATCCTGATGCTCACAGATAAAGACTATAACGAAAATGGTTTGAACGACCTGATCGTACAGTACGGTTCTGCTTATGAGCTCAATATCAAAGAATTTAACGCCATCCGCGACACCATCACCGGCTGGCCTGGTGGTAAACCTGGTCCGCAGTTACCGAATCATCCGGAACGCTCCGAACCAGCTAAAAAACGTGCGCTGATCTTCTCCCCACACCCGGACGATGACATCATCTCTATGGGTGGTACCTTCATCCGCCTACACGAACAGGGACATGATGTACACGTAGCTTACCAAACTTCCGGTAACATTGCCGTTACAGACGAGTTCCTCCTGCGTTTCATCGACTTTGCTGTAGGATTTGAAGGCATGTTCGACATCGATAAGAGCAAAAGCTCTATGATCCTGGACGAAGCTAAAGCGTTTATCCGCACCAAGAAACCAAGCCAGAAAGACACACCGGAAATCCGCGCCATTAAAGGCCTGATCCGTCGCTGCGAAGCAAAAGCTACCTGCCGCTACGTAGGCGTTGAAGACAATGCACACTTCATGAACCTGCCTTTCTATGAAACCGGCCTGGTGGAAAAGAAACCAATGGGTCCGGAAGACGTAGCACTGACGGTAGACTTACTCCGCAAGCTGAAACCACAGCAGATCTTCTGCGCGGGTGACCTTGCAGATCCACATGGTACCCACAAAGTATGCCTGGACATCATTTTCGCGGCACTCGACATCGTAAAAACAGAAGACTGGGCAAAAGATTGCTGGGTATGGCTGTACAAAGGCGCATGGCAGGAGTGGGATATCCACGAAATTGAAATGGCAGTGCCAATGAGCCCTGACCAGGTAATGCAGAAACGCCTGGGTATCTTCATCCACCAGAGTCAGAAAGACGTGGTGCCTTTCCAGGGTACCGACTTACGTGAATTCTGGCAACGTGCGGAAGACCGTAACGCCAATACCGCTGATCTCTACGACCGCTTAGGCCTGCAGAAATACGCAGCCATGGAAGCATTCGTACGCTATCATTTTATGTAATACCTTTTATTGCAGGGGTTCTCTACAGCTTTGCGGCGGTAGAAAATCCCTGCATTTTTCATAGAAAGAAACGCAGCGCGATACAACTAACCATACCAATACCTGGCTGATAACAAGAATATCAGGCCGATAATGAGCATTACAACAGTCGATATTACCCACCTTAACACATACCTGCTTACCTACCGGAGAATTGCTATAGCCATTATCCAGTAGAATTTTTTTTCAATACCTTCCGATTAAACCATTAAATTACAGTAGAAAATAGAATAGCCATCAATGGAAAACGATATCCTCATTGACTTTAGGTTCGCCAAAGAAAAGCCAAGATTCGGTGAATTATTCTTGATTACAGGAGAAGAGCATCCTAAATTTCCGCCCAGGAACAAACTTTTTGCCCAGCTGGCACCATTGGGTTTCGAACAACTCGACGATTTTTTTGGTATCCTCAATAGCGAAGATACCGGCGATGACGTACTGGTATGGCTCTTTCCCATGCTTAACGGGGAAGAAGTATTTCACAACAGCGGCCCTTTCGACGCCATCCGCCTGTCGTACAGTGCATTGCGCAATGCCCCTGTCAACATCTCCGTGCTGCAGGACTGCTTCAATGCCATCAAAGGCATGCCCGATGTGGAAATCACGTTTGATGACAAGGCTGTCAGCGACTTTGCACCCATCCAACAGAAAGCAGATGAAATTGTTGCCTACTGGCGCGATAATAACGTTGAACCAGGTTCAGAACAAAGCCTGTTGATTGAAGAAGAGGAAGAAGACTGGGAAGATGATGACGATGAATGGGATGATAACGATGATTGGGAAGAAGAATCAGACACCAGCAACAAAAAATAAACATAAAAAATTTATATACAAGGGTGTCTTCCGCGAAGGCACCCTTTATTTTTTGCATCTCACTGCGGAAAGAATGCAGCCTGACTTTAGATAGATTTTCGTAATTTGATGTAACTGTACCTAACCTATTTACGCCAACGGATCATGAATAAACAAGCCAACAAAAAAGGCATCGCAGCCCTGCTGCTCATTGCCACTTTAATACTGGTATTGCTCATTTCCGGTATTCCATCTGCGCATAAAGCCACTAAACAGAACTGCATACCCACCAGCGGTATTGTACAGGAATTAAAAAGCGGTCCTCCCGGCATCATGATTCACCTGAAAAACGATCACAAAATTTATTACATCTCCCATAAAACCCATCCTGGTATCTCCCTAAATGCACTGGAAAAGGAAATAATGGGCAAAAATATACAACTGTATACCAGCCAGGACTGGTCTCCACTGGATCCGTTTTCCAGTATGAAACAAATTCACCGCCTTCAAATAGGCGACACCGTTATATACGCCGAATTCTAGGCCCAATCTTTGCGCGGATGCTACAACGGACGGAAGCAGAGTCACTTCCGGACCCATTAAACAGTAATTTTACCATATGCATCTCAACAAACAGCTGTTCTGCCTTGCACTGGCAGTATTATTGGCATCGTGTAACCTGAAAAATACGCATAGCAAATACGATAACGAAGAAAATACCTCCACTGGTACCGGCAAAACCGCCCCTAAAAAAAATAATCCCCCTAAACTGGCTGGTGCCGTGGCTCCCATCATCGGTGAAAGAATCAGCGGCAACGCCGTAATATATAACAACCCCAATGGCGATCCCATTGTATCGCTGCTGGATTATATTCCCCTGCGTTGCGCCCCCGTCAAAAAAGACTGGTATCCGGTAAGCCTCGATTTTGATATCACCAAAGAGGAATTCACTAAACCGCTTTTCCGGAAAGGTCAGAAGATTAAAGTCAATGGCGTAGCCGCCGGCGTATTACAGCGCGACATGAAATTGCCCGTATCTACCAATGGCGAAAAAATGTGGGCTACCATTAACGGCTATACGGAAAAGAAAAGCATCCGTAACGGCTCCATCATTGAATCCGCCCTGACCAGCTACCTCAAACAACATGCAGGGCGCAGTACCGACGACCTGCAACCCTTTATCCACAGCTTTAAACTGGAAGAAGAAACCACGCTGAAACCGTATGTACTTTACTTCAACTATGAGAGCGGTATAGACGATCCAAGTCCCCTTTACCGGCTGGCACTCATCTTCCAGGGTAAACAACTGATCGGTGTACTCCATGCCCGCCCACTGCAACTGGATGGCAGTACCACCCGCCGCCTCCAACGCGGTTTTACCGTAAGCTATCTCAATGGCATCGATAAAACCCTTAAAGAAGATTTTGCCGGAAAATTCAATAAGTTCATTCTGTCTGTTGATTAAAGTCATAACTTTTAGTTATCAGACATCACTTATCACCATTTGACTTTGGCCCTGCCAGTACGGAACTTTGTGTCTCATTACAAATGTTTCGTGTATGCAACAAGAGAAAATAGCAGGCGCCTGGTTACCCGAAAACACCTCCAGAATAATATTCCTGGCTGCAGCAGCCATCACCTTGCTGCCCATCGTACAACCGCCGGTAGCGCTGCTCCTGGGCTTTGCCCTCGCACAAACTACCGGCAATCCCTTTCCCGTAGCTACGCCACGTATTACTCACTGGCTGCTGCAACTATCTATTATAGGAATGGGATTCGGTATGAATATACATAGCGCACTGCAAGCGGGTAAATCCGGCCTGCTATTTACCATCACTGCTATTGCTGCTACCCTGTTTATGGGCGCACTGCTCGGAAAACTGCTGGGCATAGATAAAAAAACGTCTCACCTCATTTCCTGTGGTACCGCCATCTGCGGAGGTAGCGCCATTGCAGCCATTGCCCCGGTAATGAAAGCCGGTGAAAAACAGGTATCTGTTGCACTGGGGATCATCTTTTTACTCAATGCCCTCGCCCTCTTTATATTCCCTGCCATTGGTCACCTGCTCCATTTATCCCAGCAGCAATTTGGCCTCTGGTGCGCTATCGCCATACATGACACCAGCTCTGTAGTAGGTGCCGCCAACAAATACGGCGAAGAAGCCCTGCAAATAGCCACTACCGTAAAGCTATCCCGCGCACTATGGATTATCCCGGTGGCTTTCATCACCACCCTGCTCTTTAAAACAGACAGTGGTAAAATAAAGATCCCCTGGTTCATTGGCATTTTTGTACTCGCCATGCTACTCAATACCTGGGTGCCTTTGGTACAGGAAATAGCACCGATCATGGTACACAGCGCTAAAACCGGTTTATCTCTTACGCTCTTCCTGATTGGAACCAATCTCAGTCGGGAATCCTTAAAGGGTATTGGTCGGAAACCTTTGCTGCAAGGGGTGTTGCTATGGGTATTTATCAGCACTGTCGCCCTGGTTGCCATTTGTTCCCTGGTATAACTTACCGGGGAAAATCCCATGATAATGCAATTCTCATTTTTACATATATTTGATCATTGACGCAACCAAAATAGCCACTAACAGTATCCAATAACCTGTATGAGTTTACTTATCTCATGAGCCGTTTACCCGCCACCAAATCGGGCACCTACATGGCTGCATTCCGTGCCCTTGAAAGCACTAAACCGGAAAAAGAACGCTTGTTCCAGGATCCGTTTGCCACTGTATTCCTGTCTAAGTTTTACCAGCTTTTGCTGGCCTGCTGCAGCATTTCTTTATTCAGGAAGCTGGTTATGGCCGCCATACAGCTTCGTTGGCCGGGTACCTTCACCTCCGGCGTAGCCAGAACAAAATTAATTGACGACATGATCATAGACGCCGTCAGAAATGACGGCATCAACCAGGTCATTATCCTGAACGCAACGTTTGATACCCGGGCACACCGCCTGAATATTGGCATGCCATTGCATTATGTAGAGATGGATCATCCGGAGCTGCAACATCGGAAACGTACGCGACTGGCCACTATCAAAGGCTTGCCACAAGTGCCGATCGATTATGTACAACTGGACATGAATACACAACAGATCTCAGATGTGATTCCCCAATTATTTTATCGCGACCATTATAAAACATTATTCATCTGGGAAGCCCTGACCACCGAACTGGAAGCCCGCCTCGGCACCACTATCTTTCATCACGTAAGAGAATACAATCCGGGTACACAAATCATCCTGAGCTATGTGGATAAAGCGGTGATCGATAACCCTGCCGCATTCTATGGCGCCAACAAAGTAAAACGCCTGCTCAGCCGCGCCGGTGAAGACTGGGATTTCGGTATGGATCCGAAAGTACTGCGTGATTACCTCGAAGCTCACAACCTGGTGGTACGCTATGAGGGAGGCGCCGCCGACTATCGCCGGCAATACTTTGGCGACAAAAGCGCCAGCATGAAAGGTCATGAATATTTAAGAGTAATAAGAGCAGAAGTGAAATAGCAGGCGTATCTTCGGGGAATCATTTTACCCATCCGCATATGCATATTCACTACTTCCAACACGTACCTTTCGAAGGATTAAGCTGCATTGCCGACTGGGCGGCCAAAGGAAATCATACGGTCACCCATACCCGCTGGTACGAGAATACAGACACAACCGCGCTGGCTAACGCTGACTGGCTCATTATCATGGGCGGCCCAATGGGCGTATACGAACAGGATCAATATGCCTGGATGCCGGGAGAAATTGCACTTATACAAGCTGCTGTTCAACAGGGCAAAAAAGTATTGGGCATCTGCCTCGGCTCACAATTGCTGGCAGCCGCACTTGGCGCTAACGTATACCCACATACGCAAACAGAACTGGGCTGGTATCCATTGGATCTCAGTTTCCAGGACCAGGCAACACCGCTACAGGCAGTGTTCCCCCAACATTTCAATACCTTCCATTTTCACGGAGATACCTTCGATGTACCGGCCGGCGCTACCCGCTTTGCCGCATCGGCAGCTACCAGTCACCAGGCATTCATTTATGGCGACCGCGTTATAGGTCTCCAGTTTCATATGGAACTAACGCCCGCCAGTTTGCAGGATATGCTCCAATTCGGCGCTACTACCATTCCAGCCGGTGGCCCGTTTATTCAAAGTGAAGAAAAAATACATCAGCATGAACACCTGCTGACTCAAAATAATAATATCATGTATCGGCTGCTGGATTATATGGCAGCCCTTTAAAAATCTGATTGTATGAATGCTGCGTTTGATGTGCTGATCATAGGCGGAGGTCCCATTGGGCTGGCGTGCGCGCTGGAAGCTAAGAAAGCAGGGCTTAATTACCTCATTATAGAAAAAGGTTGTCTTACCAATTCTCTCTATAACTACCCGTTATACATGACTTTCTTTTCCACTTCCGAGCGACTGGAAATCGGGCATGTGCCTTTCGTTTCCATCAATCCCAAGCCTACCCGGCCGGAAGCACTGGAATATTACCGCAGAGTGGCTACCTCTCATCACCTGAATATCCGGCTGTTTGAAGAAGTAACTCAAATAACACCTAACGCCGGCGCCTATACGGTAACAACCAGCAAAGCTACTTATCACGGCCGGCACGTAATCATCGCTACCGGTTTCTATGATATTCCCAATCTTATGAATATACCGGGCGAAGATTTGCCTAAAGTAACGCACTACTATAAAGATCCACACTTCTATGCTACCCAGGATGTAGTAGTAGTGGGCGCCCACAACTCAGCCGTAGATGCGGCGCTGGAAACCTATCGCAAAGGCGCCAGGGTCACCATGGTGATCCGGCAGTCGGAGATTGGCTCCCGTGTAAAATATTGGGTAAAACCTGATATTGAAAACCGTATTAAAGAAGGCAGTATCAAAGCGTATTTTTATTCCTCACTACAGGCTATCCGTGAGCGGGAAGTGGATATCGTTACCCCTGATGGTACTATCACTATCCCGAATGATTTTGTAATCGCTATGACTGGCTACCAGCCAAATTTTCAGTTCCTGGAAAAAGCAGGCATCGTACTATCGGATGATGCGCTAAAAATACCAACTTATAATCCTATCACCATGGAAACTAACATGCCCCGTATTTACCTCGCCGGCGTAGTTTGTGGCGGTATGAACACCCATATATGGTTCATTGAAAATTCAAGAGAACATGCGGGAAGGATTATAGCGGATATTAGAGGGAGAGCGTAAAGCATAAAGCTGAAAGCAAAAAGCAAAAAGCTATTGTAGCGAGTGATGATTGCGAATATTAATTCGCTTTGATCATATGCTACAATAGCTTTTTGCTTTCAGCTTTATGCTTTATGCTCTAACAAATATTCACTTCTCTTTCCAGCGCTACGCCAAATTTCTCTTCTACACTATCCAATATTTCCTGCGACAAATCATAGATTTCCCGGCCCCTGGCATGCCCGTAATTAACCAGTACCAGCGCCTGTTTGGCATGTACGCCCGCATCGCCTTTGCGATACCCTTTCCAGCCACATTGCTCTATCAGCCAGCCTGCTGCCAGCTTGAACTGCTCATCAGCTACCGGGTAAGCTACTAACTGTGGGTAAGCCTCATGTAAAGCCGTATACTGTGCTTTATTGATAGTAGGATTTTTAAAGAAGCTACCCGCATTACCAATCTTTGCAGGGTCGGGCAGTTTAGACGAACGGATATTAATCACCGCCTGGCTGATAGCCTGTATTGATAAGTCAGATACGTTCATCCGTTGCAACTCTTCATTGATAGCACCATAACTGGTGTTAAAATGCGGTTGCTTACTTAAACGATAGGTCACCGATAAAATAGCAAACTGCTGCCGGTATTCTTTTTTGAAAACGCTTTCGCGATAACCGAAATGACAATCGGCATTATTAAAAGTAACCACTTTATTATCGGCCAGATGCAAGGCTTCCAGCTCGTGAAACACATCTTTTATTTCTACGCCATAAGCGCCGATATTCTGCATAGGACTGGCACCTACATTACCAGGTATCAGCGACAGGTTTTCAAGTCCTGCCAGGTTCAATCCAATACAATGCTGCACAAACTGGTGCCAGTTTTCACCAGCGCCTGCTTTCACATATACGTAATCGTTATCTTCTTTTACAATGCTGATGCCTTTGATCTCATTCTTCAGCAGCCAACCGTTGAAGTCCTGTGTAAACAGGATATTACTTCCTCCTCCCAGTATCATCAGCGGCAACTGTTGCGCACGTTGTTGGGCAGTCAGTTCCTGTAACGCTGCTACAGACGAAAAAGCTGCGAAATAACGCGCCTGGGCATCAATACCGAAAGTATTATATGATTTGAGCAGAACATTTTCTGATACCTGCATAATAACCTAAATTTATGGTCAGCAAAGATAACCGCAAATCATTTAGAAATTTCTACATCCCATGAACAAAACGGCAATTGTCCTAGGAGCAACCGGGTTAACAGGTACCCACCTGGTAGCGGCCTTACTGCAGGACCCTTCTTTCAGCAAAGTGAAGGTATTGGTTCGTCAGCCCTGGGCACATGCCAGGCCCCGGCTGGAAAGCATTATCGTAGATTTTGAGGATACAGAAAATCTGGCCGCTGCTTTACAGGGTGATGTATTGTTTTGCTGCATCGGTACCACCATTAAAAAAGCCGGCAGCCAGGAAAAATTCAGGGCAGTAGATTACGGCATACCTGTAAAATGCGCCCGTATAGCGCATGAACAGGGGGTATCACAACTGGCTATCATGTCATCCATTAGCGCCAATCCAAATTCCCGCAACTTCTACCTGCGTACCAAAGGCGAAATGGAAGCAGCCGTTGAAGCCATTGGCTTCCAAAGCCTGTATATATTCCGGCCCTCTATATTAATAGGACCCAGGAAAGAATTCAGGCTGGGTGAGTGGATCGGAAGATGGTTATTCCAGCTTTTCTATTTTTTATTACAGGGGAGATGGAAAAAATACCGCGGGATTAAAGCTGCCACAGTTGCCAACGCCATGATAGCCGCTACCAAACAGGCCAACACAGGCATCAGCGTATTGGAATCCGATGCCATCCAGGCAATGGGTGCTTCATGAAATCCGAAAATTCAGTCTTATCTTTAGCCGGTATGAAAAAATGGGCCCTTCTTCTGACTGTTGCAATCATTGCAATGCTCCCCTGTTCCCTGCAGGCACAGGTAAACGGTTATTTTCCTGACTTATGGAAAGAAAAACCAACACCACACGCCATCACTTCTACCGGTTACCCCTATACGGTATTGGATTACCGGATCGTAAGGGATTTCAATGTAAACAGGGCCGACAAAGCCAATAACTACACCCATTATAAAACCATCTATAAAAGCGTATTAGTCAATACACAAGCCGCCGCCGATAGTCTGACCCAACTCATCATGACCATCGAATCCAACGAAGAACTGCGGGGCCTGCGCATACGCACTATCTCCCCCGACGGACAAACGAAGGATCTCAATAACCAGGTTCGGATGCTGCCACTTAACGACGCCCGCAAAGCCCTGGTGGTTAACAACCTGGTGCTGCAGCCCGGCGCGGAAATAGCATATGAATTAAGCCTGAAGGTAGCCTGGGATTATGCCGGCACCGAAATACTGCAGTCCTCCCTTTCCAGCGATCACGTAAGCTTCCTCCTGGTAGCGCCCAAAGAACTGGAGTTCAGATTCAAAACCTCTCCGGGCGTACCGGCTATTACCGACAGCACCGGTGGCATCAGCCGTTATTACCGGTTGAATATGCAGCCCGTACCCGCTCTCAAAGGCGATGACCGCTATTACTTCCTGCCACAACTGCAACGCGTGGATTTCGCACTCAAACAGGTAGTAGATGGAAAAGACACCACCCGCATGACCTGGCAACAATTCGGTGATGATAACTACATCCCCTTTGTGGCCATCTCTAAAGCTGAATTCAAACAACTGGAAAAAGAACTGCCTAAGTGGAATTTCACTCAACAACGGATGCCCACCCCACAAATGATTTATATGGTGGAGCAGTTTATAAAAACCAATTTCACACTCACGGCTCCCACTGAAACCGGCGAAACCATTGATATCATCTCCATACTCAAAAGCAGGCGTGCAGAGAAAACAGGCATGATCCGCCTGATGAATGCCGTGTATTATATGCTCAACATTCCTACACAAATGCTCTTCACCTCTGCCCGCGACAGTATATTACCCGATAGCCAGATGGTGAACAGACAGTTGCCCCGTAACGTATTGCTATATTTCCCGCAGGTACAACAAGCCCTGTCACCAACGGACATGAATACACGCTTTCCTTGTTATCCATCGCTATGGGCAGGCATACCGGCCTTACGCTGCCGCGATACGCTGATTGGCCAGGAAAGTAAAGTGCTCACTGATTTTGTGACCACTCCCATAGTGCCTTACACCCTGAGCAACATCACGCTGGATGCCACCTTAAAATCAATAACGGAGCCCACCTGGGAGGTAAAACAAGCTTTTGGAGGCTACCCTGCCGCCAATATTAAACATGCCTTTGGTATGGCCAATAACGATACAGAAGCGAAATTCAGGTTATACAACGCCCTTTTACCCTTTGAACCCGGCGTGCGGAAACCCACTGCAGTAACAACGGAAAATGAATTGTTCAACAATCGCATGCTGGATAAACCGATGCGGCTGAACAGTACACTGAATACCCCATCTCTCATAGAAAACAAAAATACACAGGTCATTATCCACCTGGGCCAACTGCTGGGAGGTACTATTGCCACGGATGCAGACATGCCCCCCGGTAACCTGCCTGTGCAGATTGCCTTCCCTTATTACCAGGAAAAACGGGTGAACATCCCTATTCCGGAAGGGTATAAAATATTGAATAAAGGAGATTTTTCGGCAGATATCAACGATTCCGGCAACCAACCGGCGCTGGGTTATAAAATGCGGTGCGAACAGGAAGGGAATATGTTACACATCTTCATCGTGGAATGGTATAAGCAAATGGATTTGAATGGCACACAGAAAAACCTGTTCGGACAAATACAGCAACAAATATCGAAGACACAGCATCTGGACCTGGTGCTGCAAAAAGATTAATCTTCTTTATACACCATCCACATCTGGTATAATCACCACTGCGCGGAAGGCTTTTTCCGCTTTCAGCTGGATAATAAACTCCTGCAATACCTGCTTGATGTGAGCAATCATGCGCGCGTCGCGCGGGAGCTTAATGAGCATTTCCTGCAGATAGTTATTACGCACCCTGGCTACCAGTGGTGCAGCAGGGCCCACCAACTGCGTACCAATATGCGGCTGTAACCAGCTTGCCAGGATCATCGCGGCCTGCTCTGCTACCTGTTGATTTTTATGACGAATGGTTAGTTTTAGTAAACGGAAAAAGGGCGGATACCCAAACGCCTGCCTTTCTTCAATTTCAGCGGCATACATGGCTTTATAGTCGTGCGCCATTACATAGTGAAGCACCGGGTGCCGGGTATTACTGGCCTGTATTAACACCTTGCCCATGCCGTGTTTGCGGCCGGCACGACCACTCACCTGCTCCATCAGTTGAAAAGCCCGTTCATTTACACGGAAATCCGGGAATCCCAATAAATTATCAGCACTCAGAATACCTACGAGGTTCACATTTTCAAAGTCCAGCCCCTTCACTACCATCTGCGTACCAACGAGTATATCAATACTGCGCTCTTCCAGCAGCTGGATCAGTTTATTATGGCTATCCTTGTTACGGATAGTATCTATATCCATACGGGCAATGCGGGCATCGGGGAATACCTGCTGCAGGTCGTCTTCAATTTTCTCGGTACCAAAACTTTTCGGCTCCAGCGTTTGTGCACCACAGGCCACACAGGTATGAATATAAGGATATCGGGTACCGCAATAGTGACAGGTAAGCTTATCCTGGTTACGATGATAGGTAAGCGACACATCACACTGCTTGCAATGTGGAATAGTACCACAGGTAGTACATAACAGGAAAGGCGCATAGCCGCGGCGGTTCTGAAACAGGATCACCTGTTTCCCATCTGCAATGCTCTGCGAGATCGCATTTTTTAACACCTCGGTGAAATTACCATCCATGGTTTTCTCCGCCATTTCCTTTTTAATATCCACAATCTCAATGGCTGGCATTTCCATACCACCGAAGCGTTCGTTTAATTCTACCAGGCCATATTTTCCCTGCTGCGCATTGTAATACGATTCCAGTGATGGCGTGGCAGAACCCAGCAATACTTTGGCTTTGAACAACCCTGCATAATAAATAGCCGCATCCCTGGCGTGGTAGCGGGGAGCAGGATCCTGTTGTTTATAAGAGGCATCATGTTCCTCATCCAGTATGATCAGGCCCAGGTCCTTAAACGGCAGCAACAGGCTGGAACGTGCCCCCAGTATAATCTGCAGCTCTCCCATTTTTACTTTGTTCCATATTTCCACCCGCTCGTTGTTATTAAAGCGGGAATGATAAATACCAATGCTGCTGCCAAAATGTTTCTGCAGGCGACGTATAATCTGTGCCGTTAGCCCTATCTCGGGCAACAGGTACAGCACCTGTTTGCCACTGGCCAGGCATTCTTCCATCATCTTCACATACACCTGTGTTTTACCGCTGGAAGTCACGCCATGCAACAGGGTTACCTGTTTATCTGTAAAGTGTTGGCGTACTGCTGTCAGCGCCACCTCCTGTGCCGGGCTCAGGTTAAAATCTATCTGGGCTTCTACTTTACCGGTAGGAATACGATCTACCGTACGTTTTTCTATCCAGAGAATATTTTTATCCACCAGCCCTTTTAGTTGTGCGGTAGTAGCACCGGACTTTTTGAGTAATTCGCTTTGCAGTACACTACCCTGTGTTTTCTGTAAATGCAGGTAGGCCAGCAGTAATTCCATTTGTTTAGGCGCGCGGCCCATATCATTGAAGAGCGCTGCCAGTTGCGCTTCTTCCTGGTATTCGGCGTGCAGTTGCACGTAGTTTTCTTTCTTCTCTTTATATACTTCTTTTAATTCTTCATATACCAGCAGTACTTTTTTCTCTATCAGCTTTTTGATAACAGAGTATACTTCAGATTTATCAAGAATCAACTGTACTTCTTCAATACGCAATTCTTTGCGGATCAGCAACGCTTCTGCCACGAGGTATTCATCATCATCCAATGCGCTGAAATCATCGCCGTAGGCGTCGTTGAAAAGTAGTAATGTTTCGCTGGAAAGCTTGAGGTGAGCGGGAAGAGCGGCATTCAGCACTTCTCCTTCTGTGCACATATAATAAGCGGCTACCCAGGTCCAGAAAGCTAACTGTGTGGGATATACAACAGGATCAGCATCCAGCATATCCAACAATGGCTTGGTTTTATAAGGGGGGGCCTGCTCATGAACCGCTTTTACAATACCTGCATATTTTTTTTGTTTACCCAGTTGTACCGCAACGCGACAACCCGGTTTCAGCAGGGTTTCCATGCTTTCCGGTACCGCGTAGGTATAATTTCTGGGTAACGCCAATGGCAATATTACGTCTGCGTATTTCATCCGATCGGCTGCAGGGTTGGATATTCGTGGTATTTGCGTAATTCTTTATCCATTACATCAAACACCTGTTGTTTGAGCGTATTGATATCATCCATGGTCATTCCTTTAACAGGAATAGTTGGCAGGAATACAACGCGGCATTTACCGGGATTGAGGTGCATCGGGCCTTTATGTGGTAGGCGATGCCCCGCATCCAGGTACAGCACCGGTTTAATAGGCATCTGTAATTCGATAGCCATCCGGAAAGCGCCATTGTGGAACGGGCGCAAAGGCTGGTCACTTTCGTTGGTAGTACCTTCGGGGAATACGAGAATGGAAATACCAGCTTTGAGAGCAGTCATCATTTCACGTACACTTCTGGCCCTGGCAGCAGCATTAGAGCGATCTACCGGTACCACAGAATTTTTATAGATAAATCCAAAGAATGGAATTTTCGACATTTCTACTTTCCCTAATGGGCGAAAAGGGAGGCGCATTACTTTCACGGCAATAGCGGCATCCAGATAAGAACGGTGGTTGACCACAAAAATGCAGGGATCATTATCCCGCTCGCATTCATATTTACGGGTTACCGGCATACCCACCATCGGAAACCACACATGTGCCCAGAAGCGCAGGAAATAAAAAATAATATTTCCACCTTTCTGCTTGCCCAGCAAAGAAGCCAGGAAAATGGGCGGCAATATCAAAAACATGATACCCAGAAAGATGGTAGCGGCGTATATCACATAAATAACACGCAACGGTTTCATTAAAAAATTCATAAACGCCTCTTGATTAGAGTGGAAAACTACAACAAAATCTGGAAAAGCTGAAGGCATAAAGCAGAAAGCAAAAAGCTATTGAAGCGAATGTTCAAAGCATATATTTATTCGCTTCAATAGCTTTTTGCTTTCTGCTTTTAGCTTTTAGCTTATTCACAATTGCAACTCCAGTCTTTGTCCAGGTCAATACAGGTGATAACTTTAGCATTTTCGCTATCACAGGGAGCAAAAACCACCCGGAGATGTTGCCCTTCGCTGGAATACCCTTCCAGTGCATAGGTAGGGCAAGGGCGGTCTGCCGGATTGGATTTTTCGGCATTTATCTCCCCCTCCTGCAGAATTTCTTCTATCTCGTTTTTGGTCACCTGACGGCAACCCATCCGACAAATGGCATGTTTGGTATACTCCAAATGAGCATGCCTGTTGATGGCTTCGCCGCCAATAACGGCTTTATTAACGGTTCCACGGGCTATCACAGGCCTGTTACCGGGAACAGACGGCGTGGAGGCGTTTTTCCACCATTTTTGCTGCCAGCCGGCCAGCAATAAGAGCGACAGGAGTAATACCGGGAGATATTTTTGTATGGACTTCATATATATTAGACGCGCCGCAAATTACTCAAAATTCCTTACCTAACTATGACGTAAAAAGTTCCTACCTTTGCCTCCCTTTATGGAACAGGTAAAAACAGTAGCATTTCATACACTCGGCTGTAAGCTGAATTTTTCAGAGACCTCTACTTTAAGCAGGTTGCTGGAACAGGATGGGTTTGTAAAAACAGATTTTGATAATACTGCAGATGTGTATGTTATCAACACCTGTTCGGTAACAGATAATGCCGATAAGGAATGCCGTATGCTGGTACGCCGGATACAACGCCGCGCACCCGGTAGCATGGTAGTGATCACGGGCTGTTATGCACAGCTGAAACCGGAAGAAATTGCTTCGATTGAAGGCGTGGACCTCGTTTTGGGCGCCGCCGAAAAATTCAATATTACTGAGCACCTCAAAACACTCACCAAGGGCGACAGTGCTAAGATCTGTTCCTGTGATATTGAGGATGTGAACAGCTTCCATGCATCTTACTCCCTGAACGACCGCACCCGCACTTTCCTGAAAGTACAGGATGGTTGCGATTATACCTGCGCTTTCTGTACCATTCCAATGGCCAGGGGCAAGAGCCGCAGCGATAGTGTTGCCAACGTAGTAGCACATGCCCATACCCTCGCCGCTACCGGCGTTAAAGAAATTGTGCTCACCGGCGTCAACCTGGGCGATTTCGGTAAAGGCTTTGAAGGCGGCAAAAAAAGAGAAGAATCCTTCTTTGAACTGGCACAGGAATTAGATAAGGTACCCGGTATTTCCCGCTACCGCATCTCCTCTATAGAACCCAATCTGCTGACCAATGAGATCATTGAATTTGTGGCCAACAGCCAGAAATTTATGCCTCATTTCCATATTCCGTTACAAAGCGGCAACAATGAAATACTTGGCCTGATGCGCCGTCGCTACCGCCGTGAACTGTACGCGGAAAAAGTAGCGCTGATCAAACAATTTATGCCACATTGCGCCATCGGCGTAGACGTGATTGTAGGCTTCCCCGCTGAAAGTGATGCTCACTTCCGGGAAACCTATGATTTCCTGAACGACCTGGATGTTTCTTATCTCCACGTATTCACTTACTCGGAACGGGCCAATACCCATGCGCTGGAAATTAAACCCGTAGTACCGGTACATATCCGTAATGAACGCAATAAAATGCTACGTAACCTCAGCCATAAAAAGCAACAGTTCTTCAATGAACAACACCTGGGGGAAACGAGAAAAGTATTGTTTGAATCATTGGGTAAAGACGGTATGATGGAAGGTTACACCGACAACTACATCAAAATCACCACTCCTTTCCGCCAGGAATGGCATAACCAGATTATGGACTGGGAACTGCGCTAACCGGATTTCTTTCTCAACAGAAATCCCCGGAAATGCTCATGCCAGGAAATAAGGTTACCTATCAGGAAATAATCTTTCAGATTATTACGGATACTGCTGCGCATAATCCTCACCACAATATTGCGGCCTACTTCTCCCTTTTCTGCCACCAGCAGCAACAATTCCAGGGCGACAATAGATAACACGGCGCTGATCATACATTGGTAAGCGTTGGCAACGCAGACAACACCCCGATCTGCAGATTGGTGGCGCCTATCAACAAGGCCATAGCAACGAGGAATGCACCACCGGTAAGCGTGATCATGGCCTCAGCAGCCAATCCATCACCAATCACCAGGTTCATTCCCCGTTGTATATCCTTTTCAGATAACAGCTCCCGTGATTTCAAATTCCTACTATCGATTTAGTATAAAAAGATACCGGGAAAGCCGTCAATGATTATACCATTACAATCGGCCAGAGCGGCTATTTGGGGAATCCGGCGTCTGCTTTTACTTCCTGTAATTGCTGTGTATGCCGATTGGTATGTGCAGCATCGAGTAAGAGTAGCTGGTAAGCATCAATGGTTCCCAGCGGCGTTTTATCTGTTATATGCGCACGCAGGTCGTCATTGGTGTTGGTTACATATTCAAGAAGTTTATTCCTTGAATCCGTAAAATTTTTGATGGCTTCTGCATTTGATGAATAGCTATGCTTTGGAATCGCATTTTCGGGTGCTTTAAATTTGTGGCTACGGTCTTCTACGCCTTTGATAATTTGTTCATCGGTGATTTTAATATCCTTTCTCATTTCAGGATTGGCCGGCTGTTGTACCAATTGTTGCTCACCGTCCATGATAGATTTTTCTATCAGCGTAATATGTTCCACACATTCAATCACTGACCAGCGATCCGGAGCAGGTTTGTATTCCAGTTGCGCATCGCTGAGGCCTTGTACTTCCTTGAGGAGGTTGTCCCTGGTTTGTTCCAGTTGTGTAATTAACAGTGTCTTATCATCTCTGACAGTTCTTACAGCAGGGTCAGGAGATATGAACGCGGAAAATGTTGCCAGTGCCAGCAACAAGCTTAATTTTTTCATTGGGGGAAAATTTAGTGCCAGTAAAAATGACTAGATAAGTAAGTTACGAAAAACCAATGATCTCCAGAAATTCTTCGCGGGTAATAAATCCGGCGCCCAGAGAGGCGAGGTGGTCGGTGTGTACCTGGCAATCGATCATATCCAGTTCATGTGCATAAGTTTGCACAAAGGTGATGAAAGCTGCTTTAGAGGCATTGCTAACTTCAGAAAACATAGATTCTCCGAAAAAGAAACGGCCTGTTTTAACACCATACAGGCCCCCTACCAGTCGGTCACCCTGCCAGCACTCGACCGACATGGCATACCCGGCTTTATGCAAACGAATATAAGCGGCCTGCATTTCAGGAGTAATCCAGGTGCCTGCCTGTCCCTCACGGGGAATGCTGCCGCAGCGGGCAATGACGCCGGCAAAGTTTTCATTGAAGGAAATACGGAACATCTTTTTGCGCAACACCTGTTTCATGCTGGCAGATACTTTCAATTCATCAGGGAAGAGTACAAAACGGGGATCAGGGCTCCACCAAAGGATAGGTGGCTCATCATACCAGGGAAAGATACCAGAGCGATAGGCCAGTAATAATCTTTCTATAGATAAATCGCCGCCCACGGCGAGTAATCCGTCAGGCTCAGAGAGCTGTACAGGAGGGAATTTTAATTGTTTGTTAAGACGAAAAACGGACATAACAGCAAATCAGCTATCGACCATTTCTTCAATAGTAACACTGAGTCCCCTTTCTTGCAAGGCTTCGCATAAAGGGCGCAGTTTGAGATATTCTCCCTGCTTCACCGCATATTTTCCATTAAAATGGATGATCAGGGCACATTGTTCTGCCTGTTCGTGCGTATGTCCGCATACTTCCATCAGGGAAGTAATCACCCAGTCAAATGTATTTACCTCATCATTCCAGACTACCAGGCTAAATGGAAACTGCTCATCTTCCGCTACCAGCACGTCTATCTCTTCTTCCGGTAATCCTTTGGTATTTGTACGATCGCTCATCTTTAAAAAAAGCTTTACACAAAATTACATGGATTATTCGTTAATTTATCCATATTTAAAGCAGGGGTTGCTGATTTTGGAATACAAAAATGGTTAGAATGAAAGGACTGGTTTTATTGATGAATACCAATTTACCACTGAAAGATCCGATTCCGATCTTTTCACTGGTATTGTTTATTATACTGTTAGCACCTATTCTGCTGCGTAAACTGCGGATACCCAGTATCATAGGCCTGATTATAGCAGGTATGGCGATTGGGGATCACGGCTTTAACATCATTGAAAAGGGCAGTATTACCCTGTTTGCCAATGCCGGCTTATTATATATTATGTTCCTGGCGGGATTGGAACTCGACATGACCGAATTCCGGAAAAACCGTTACCGGAGTATGGTATTCGGTGCATTCACCTTTTTTATTCCCCTGATCATGGGATATGTGGTATGCAGTTATGTACTTCACTTTAACTTCATGGCCACCCTGCTGGTTTCCAGCATGTTTGCCACACATACACTGGTAGCATATCCATTAGCCAGCCGGTTGGGCATCACTAAAAACGAAGCCGTTACCGTGGCCGTAGGTGGCACCATCATCACAGATACAGCGGTGTTATTGATACTGGCCATCATTACCGGTGCGCAGGCAGGCAACCTCAATACCTACTTCTGGGTGCGACTGGGCATTTCCCTGGCCATTTTTGCCGTCATTATCCTCTGGTTGATGCCTATGCTGGGCAGGTGGTTTTTTAAGAAAATAAAAGACGATAAGACTTCGCATTTCATCTTTGTGATGGCATTGGTATTTGCATCTGCATTCCTGGCCGAACTGGCCGGCGTAGAAGGTATTATTGGCGCCTTCCTCGCAGGACTGGCCTTAAACCAGTTGATTCCGCATACTTCGCCACTCATGAACCGTATTGAATTTGTAGGGAATGCGATCTTCATTCCTTTCTTCCTGATCAGTGTAGGAATGCTGGTAGATCTGCGGGTTTTGTTAAAAGGACCCGAAGCCCTCATCATTGCAGCGGCGCTTACGGGTATGGCATTGAGCAGCAAATGGCTGGCAGCATTTTTCACCCAGCTTTCATTTAAATACAGTTCCACCCAGCGCAATGTAATTTTTGGATTGAGCAGCGCCCATGCTGCTGCTACCATTGCGGTGATACTCATTGGTTATAATATGGGTATTGTAGATGAAAATGTACTGAATGGTACCGTTATCCTCATCCTGATCACCTGTCTCACCGGATCTTTCGTTACCCAAAACGCCGGTCGCCGGCTGGCGATACAGGAAGCAGAAAGCAAACCGGAAGCGTCTGAAACGCCGGAACGTATACTGGTGCCGGTATCCAACCCCGACCGTATTGAAGCCCTGCTCGACTTTGCCGTGATGATCAAAGACACCAGCGCAGCCACGCCTATCTATCCGCTGGCCGTAGTGCAGGACAACGAAGAAGCCAAAGAAAAAATTCAACTCACCAATAAGATGCTGGAGAAAGCGGTGATTCATGCCGCCGCTACGGAAAGCCCTGTCCAGGTGGTAACCCGCATAGATCTCAACGTATCAGATGGCATCACCCGCGCCACCAAAGAACTCCTGATCAGTGATGTGGTATTGGGCTGGACAGACAGAACCAGCACCACTGACCGCTGGCTGGGCAACATCTTTGGTACCACCCTCGACAACGTATTACAAAGGGTATGGGAAACGGTGTACGTATGTAACTTTCATTCGCCTTTAAATACCACCAAAAAAATGGTATTGGTGATGCCGCCCAATGCGGAATACGAACTGGGCTTCCTCCATTACCTGCAAAAAATGTTTATGCTGGCTAAGCAGGCCGGCGCCCGCCTGCTGGTTTTCTGCAGCAACAAAACACAGGTGATTACAGAAGCATTTGCAGAAAAATCCAAAATGAGTGTAGACCTCAGCTTCCGCCGTTTTGATACCATCGAAGACTTCCTCATCCTTTCCCGTGAAATCACCCGTGACGACCTCGTTGTGGTGGTAACCGCCCGTAAAAGCACGCTTTCCTATCATGCTTATATGGATGGCATTCCCGCCAAGCTGGAGCGTCATTTCAGAGATAATAATGTGATCCTGTTATATCCCGAACAAAGGGAATTCGAATCACTGGAGGCAGGACTGCAACCGGAAGATCTCACGCTGGCGCCTATACAGGAGCAGATTGCGAATCTGAATAAACTCGGCAAGGCAGTAAGAAGAATATTTAAGAAATAGCTTTTAGCAGTAAGCCATTAGCGTTTAGCAAATACAGCGAATGATTAACAAATATTGATCTTTGCTGCATTTGCTAAAAGCTAACAGCTAAAGGCTAACAGCTAAAAAAAAAGGTCCCGCATTTCTGCAGGACCTTTTTATTGTGTGTAGTGTGGGAGCTACTGGATTCGAACCAGTGACCCTCTGCTTGTAAGGCAGATGCTCTGAACCAGCTGAGCTAAGCTCCCGAAGATCTTTAAGGGTGTTATTACTGTGTAGTGTGGGAGCTACTGGATTCGAACCAGTGACCCTCTGCTTGTAAGGCAGATGCTCTGAACCAGCTGAGCTAAGCTCCCGAAGATCTTTAAGGGTGTTATTACTGTGTAGTGTGGGAGCTACTGGATTCGAACCAGTGACCCTCTGCTTGTAAGGCAGATGCTCTGAACCAGCTGAGCTAAGCTCCCTTTTTGTTTCTTACCGATCGTCCTTTTGTTCGATGGGATTGCAAAGGTATAAACTATTCTTATTCTACCAAATAAATTTTGAAAAAAGAGAAAAAAAGTATCCGCAACACATCTCACAAACAACCTTCAAACCCTTTACCATTCACTATTTCAACAAAAATAAAATTTCATCATCAAAAAAAGTATAAAGCATAAAACACAAAGCAAAAAGCTATTGTAGCGAGTGAACAGAGCGGATTTGTTCACTCGCTACAATAGCTTTTTGCTTTGTGCTTTTTGCTTTGTGCTTTTAAAAAATTGAGTCGTCCTGAAATAAGTTGACACAT
>NZ_JAGHZS010000016.1 GCF_017745275.1 Chitinophaga sp.
TATCCTGCCTTTACAAAAGCTGGACTACCGGGGCAGGAGTAAAGAAGAGCAGCAATCGCTGATAGCCGCTTATCTGCAGGCCGACCGGGAATCCGGGTTTGATTTCCAACAGGCGCCATTAATGCGGGTGGCATTGATGCAGTTGGAGGAAAACCGTTACCAGCTGATCTGGACCTCACATCACCTTATTCTAGATGGCTGGTCTGTACCCATCCTGATGGAAGAATTCCTGCAGGCATACGATGACCTGCTGGATGGTAGAGAACTGATTCATTATGCGGAAGACCGCTACGATGATTACATCCGTTATATAGGAAATAAAGACAGAGTGGCTTCTGTAAACTACTGGCATGAGTATCTCAAAAAAATTACCAGCGCCTGCCTGTTACCTTTTGTACGCGAAGAAGAAAGGAGAACAAAAGGAGTAGGTACTTACAAAGAGTTGCCGTTGTTATTAGATGAATCTGCGACCGGAAGGATAAATGCGTTCTGCCGTAAGCATCGTATCACGGTTAATACCCTGATGCAGGGTGTATGGAGTTACCTGCTGCATCGTTATACCGGCAGCACCGGGATTACCTATGGCGTTACCGTTTCCGGTCGGCCGGAAGATATGCCGGATATAGAACGGAAGATAGGATTGTACATCAATACTTTATTGTTTCAAACAGAAGTGCCGGCGGATGCGGATGTATTGGAGTGGTTGCTGGCGCTGCAGGAAAACCAGTCTCAAAGCCGTTTGTATCAATATGCTTCGCTGGCGGATATTCAACACTCTTCAGGTGTAGGCGGGCCCCTCTTTGATACCATGATCACTTTCCAGAACTATCCCGTGAGCAAAGTTATAGACGCGCGGGTTTGGAAGTTGCAGGTAGATAAAATTTTCGCCGAGGAACAAACGAACTATCTATTAAGTCTCCTTATCGGCGCAGCAGACCAGATCAGCGTACGATTTAATTACAATGAAGACCTGCTCGCAACCGGCTATGTAGAACAGATCAGCCGCCATTTTGAAAAAGTTGTGTTGGCTATGATCAGCCAGGATAAACAGCAAATCAAACAACTGGAAATACAACATACCGATTTATTCCACAAAACAGGATTGCCTCAAAAGGAAATGTTGTTTGATTTCGAATAAGCCCCGTTTTTTAGTATCCCTCTTTCAATTCATTGATCTATAAAAGGAAAAATATGTCAGTTGCCTCTTTTGATGAACAGTTTCTGTTGACCAGTAAGGAATTTGCTGAAAGCAAAAGTTATTGGCTGCAACAACTGGCTCCCTTGTCATCCAGTGAAGATGTTGGATTGTTTAATACCTGGAATATTACAGATAACAGGGATATCCTCTTGTATAAACTCGATAAAACGGTAGCCGGAAAAGTGTTGTCCCTCTGTAAGGGACAGGAGCTGTCGGTTTACATCTATATGGTAACCGCCTGCTGTGTATTGATCAATAAATATACAGGGGCACAGTACATTACCATTTGTGCGCCGCTGTTCGACAAACAGCAGCATCCGCATGCCCCGCATCAGCAACAATATTTACCACTGCTGTGTAATATAAACCCGGAGAAAACTTTCAAGGAATTATTGGTGTCGATAGGAGAGGTGGTATTACATGCTGCCGGCAATCAACATTATCCGCTGACAGGTATTTACCAGGAATTGGATATTGATGAGAAACGATTTGATATGATGCTTTCCTGTGATCAGTTACATGGAAGTCATCCCAAAAAGAAAAATGAATCTCCCTTTCTGATAGATCTGGATATACAGAATGCAGAAATATCTTTCCGCGTTTCGTGTGCGGTGCAAACAACGTTCTCTATAGATGGATTTATTACACACCTGAAAGCGGTGATTACGGAAAGCTTATCTCATTTATCTGTACCAGTTGCTACTATTTCCTTGCTAAGTGCCAGTGAGAGGGCTTTTTTATTACAGGAGCGTAATGATACTTTTGTAGATACCGGGGATGACCGTACTATGGCAGACCTATTCGCGGAGAGTGTAGCAAGAGATGCTGCCGCTACTGCTGTGGTATGTGGTGGTGAAAGCCTGAGTTATGGTGAGCTGGATAAACAAAGCAATCGCGTAGCCCGGTATTTAAGAAAGAAAGGTGTAATGGAAGATGACCTCGTTGCAGTATGCCTGGATCGCAGCCTGGATATGATAGTATCCCTGTTGGGTATTATAAAAGCAGGAGCGGCTTATGTGCCGGTAGATCCAGCTTATCCATCCAGCCGTATTGATTATATTTTATCAGACACCAAAGCCAAAATAGTATTAAGCAGTTATGCTTATGCTGATAATTTCCGCGCGCATAACGATGTGGAAGTATTGGATATGAATAATGCAGCCGTCTGGCTGGAAGATTGCACGGATGAACCGGTGGAAACGAACCTGCATCCCGGGCACCTGGCCTACGTTATTTATACATCCGGTAGTACCGGCCGTCCAAAAGGTGTGATGAACGAACATCGTGGTGTAGTGAATCGTTTGCTCTGGACACAGTCATATTTCGGGCTCACCCCGGCAGATGCGGTATTGCAAAAAACGACTTACTGTTTTGACGTATCGGTATGGGAACTCTTTTGGCCGCTGATAGCCGGCTGCCGCCTGGTATTTGCTGCACCCGGCGGACAACAGGATCCTTATTACCTGAAACAGTTGATAAAATCCGCTCAAATCACCACTATCCATTTTGTTCCTTCTATGCTTGGTGTGTTCTGTGATAGCGTAGATGAAGGGGAAGTGTTCCCGTTACGCCGGGTATTGTGTAGTGGCGAGGCCTTAAAGTCTGCGCATGTAAAACAGTTCCGCGATAAACTGGGAGATATAGGATTACATAACTTATATGGCCCTACGGAAGCGGCTATCGATGTAAGCTGCTGGACTGTACCACTATTGCCGGCACTGCCGGCAATAGTGCCCATAGGTAAACCGGTATGGAATACCAGTTTATATATCCTCGATGATCAATTAAATGTATTACCGGCCGGTGCCTCCGGAGAACTGCTGATTGGTGGTGTGCAGGTGGCGCGTGGCTACCTGAATCAACCGGAGCTGAGTGCGGCTAAATTTATAGACAATCCTTATGCCGCCGGCCGCTTATATCATACCGGCGACCTGGCCCGGTGGCTGCCCGATGGCAACATCGAATACCTGGGCCGCCGTGATGACCAGGTGAAAGTAAGGGGTTTCCGGGTGGAATTGGGAGAAGTAGAGCGCATGCTGCAACAGGCGCCGGGTATCAAACAGGCGGTGGTATTAGTGAACAACGATGCTGCCGGCAGCAAAATATTAGCTGGCTATATTGTTACATCAGACGAGTTCAGTAAAGAAATCGTGAACGGGTATCTGCAAAACAAATTACCGGAATATATGATTCCTTCGGTATTGTTTACGGTGAAAGAAATGCCGCTGACCCTTAACGGGAAGGTAGATAAAAAACGCCTGCTAAAAGAACAGGAACTGACAGTAAGTGAATATGTGGCGCCGGAGCATGAATTTGAAAAGGTACTGGCATCCATCTGGGAAGGACTGCTCAACATCAGCAGGATAGGTGTACATGATAAATTTTTTGAAATAGGAGGCCACTCCTTATTGGCGATGCGGGTGATTGCCGCTGTCAGGAAACAATTGAATAAAGAAATAAGTGTCAGGGATATATTTGACCATCCCACTATTGCGTCTCTGTGCCAGAAAATGCTGACGGATGATAACGGGAACGAGGTGATTCCACCTATTCAGTATTATGCCGGCAGAGATACGGCGGCTCTCTCCTTTTCGCAGGAACGTATCTGGTTCATTGATCAGCTCAATGGTAGCCGGGAATACCATATGCCTTATGTACTGAAGCTGAATGGAGAGGTGAACATTCCCTTGTTTGAAACAGCCGTTAGAATGATCGTGGAGCGGCATGGCGCATTGCGCACAGTTATACGCGATCATGATGGCAGGGCTTATCAAACCTTGCTACCGGCGGAAGACTGGAAATTAGGCGTAGCGCAGGCCGCGGAAGTGATAGCCGGATACGGTACATTGGACAACTACATAGATACGCTGGTAGATGCGCCGTTTAACCTCGCCACTGATATGCCGTTTCGCCTGCATCTCATTACAGTAGCTCCAGGAGTATATATACTGGTGGTAGTACTGCATCATATCGCCTCAGATGGCTGGTCCATGGGTATACTGGTGAAAGAAACCACGGCCGCCTATCATAGTCTCCTGGCTGGAGAAATGCCTGTATTCAATGCTTTACCGGTAAGGTATATTGATTATGCTATCTGGCAGCGGGCCTATCTTACCAAAGAAGTAATGGCCGCTAAACTGGAATACTGGAAAGGGCAACTGAAAGACCTGCCGGTGATGGAATTACCGGCCGACTACCCAAGGCCGGCAACACAAAGTGTAAAGGGGAAGGGCATGAATGCGATGTTAGGCCGGGAAGTGTTGGTGGCTTTACAAGAAGTATCCGGAAAAGAAGGCGCTACCTTGTTTATGATCTTACTGGCAGCATTTAAAGTGTTGTTATATAGATTCAGCGGGCAACAGGATATTGTGATAGGAAGCCCGGTGGCCAACAGGCAGCAACAGGAAACGGAAGGCATGATTGGCTTTTTTGTAAATACACTGGTGTTAAGAAATAAGATCAACGGTAACTTATCCTTTAAAGAATTTCTCCGTGAGGTAACACAGTCTACACTGCAGGCCTTTGAACACCAGGACGTGCAATTGGAAAAGATCGTGGATGAATTGGAACTGCCCAGGGATTTAAGCAGAAATCCATTATTCCAGATCATGTTTGCATTACAAAATACGCCGGAAGGAAGCAAGCTGGATTTACCCGGTGTAGCTTCCCATTCTGAAGGCAGTAATGTGATCCGTTCCAAATACGACCTGTCACTGGATGTGGTGAGCTTCTCAGATGGACTGGATATTGCGCTGACCTATTGCAGTGACCTGTACCGGGAAGAAACCATGGAACGCATGTTCAGCAGTTATTTGCGGCTGCTGACCAGCATTACAGAAAACCCCGCCCAGCGCATCAGCAGTTTATGCCGCCTCACCTCCGCAGAAAGTTATTTATTACTGGATGCTTACAATAATACTGATGAAGTATATACTTCCAATGAAACTATACTGGAGCTGTTCCGTGCCCAGGTAAAGAATACACCGGCGCACACCGCGGCCTTACATGGCACAACAACGCGCAGTTACCAGGAATTGGAAACGGCTTCTAATCAACTCGCACATTACCTGCTTTCAAAAGGTATAAAAGAAGGTATGCTGGTACCCGTTTTCGTAGAAAGAGGGTTGGACATGCTCACAGCAGTGCTCGGGATCTTAAAAGCAGGAGCCGTTTATGTGCCCATCGATGTAAAATATCCGGACGAAAGAGTAACCTATATTTTAAAAGATAGTAACGCCGCTTTTGTGGTATGCAGCGGTACCGTGAGAGAACGGTTAACAAGTAGCTCCCTGAATATTATTGACCTGCAGCAATCAACAGCCGCTATCAGCAACTGCCCGGTGGAAGCACCTGTCGTTATGCTGAAATCGACTGACCTGGCTTATATTATTTATACATCGGGTAGCACTGGTCATCCTAAAGGAGTTATGATAGAACATGGAAACGTATATCATTTCATCAAATGGTGTTTGAGGGAATTTTCGGGAGATGATTTTAAAATGGTGTATGCGGTCACTTCACTTTGTTTTGACTTGTCTGTATTTGAATTGTTTTATTCACTGAGCGCCGGGAAAACGATCCGTGTCCTGGACGATGCATTGGAGATCCCTACTTATCTGTCCACCGACCGGGAGGTACTGATTAACACCGTACCGGGCGTTATCCAGGGACTTGTGGATAGCCAGGTGGACTTAGGCCACGTAACGTGCATCAACATGGCAGGAGAGGCTATCCAGGCTAATTTATTAGCGGAACTGGACCTCAAACGTATGAAGGTGAGAAATTTATACGGGCCATCAGAAGATACCACCTATACGACGGTGTTTCATTTGCAGCCCGGAGAGGCGCCGTTGATTGGACAGCCGATCAGTAACACAAAAATTTATATCGTCAACAATGACCTGGAATTATGTGTGCCGGGCACGCCGGGCGAATTATGTATCGCCGGTGCCGGCCTGGCCAGAGGCTATTTAAATGATGCTGCGCTAACCGCC
>NZ_JAGHZS010000017.1 GCF_017745275.1 Chitinophaga sp.
ACGGTAAAACGGATCGCAAATTCCTGGCTTCACGCGATGATATAAAAGTAACCGGTAAAATATATTTTGAAGCACCGGTGGGTGTATTGGAAAAACAGCTGGCCGCCATCTGGGAAGAGCTGCTGGCGATTCCGGAAATAGGTCGCCACGATGATGTGTTTGAACTGGGTGGTCATTCCCTGATGGTGATCAGAGCAGTATCTGCTATCCGGAAAACAATGGGGCTGGAAGTAGCTATTAAGCAGATGTTTGATTATCCAACAGTGTACTCGTTAGCGGAAGTATTGAAAAATACGAAACAGGAAGTGGTTGTACCTCCCATACCCATAACAGATAGAAGCAAGCTGCTGCCTTTATCATTTCCTCAGGAAAGATTATGGTTCATTGATAAGCTGAAAGGCAGCGTGCAGTATCATATGCCATGGGTATTTAAGCTGAAGGGTACTATTCATGCTGCTCACCTGGAATCTGCTTTCAGGGATATCCTGCGCCGTCACGAAGTATTAAGAACTGTTATACAGGAAACAGCAGGAAGCGGTTACCAGGTGATCCTGGAAGCGGGCGGCTGGAATATGCGTTGTCTTACCGCAGCCGATATAATATCCGCCGGCATCACGGTGGATGAATATATTCAAGAGGTATTAAATACCCCATTCGATTTGTCGGCAGATTTTATGCTGCGGGTCCACCTGATCACGACCGGCGACGATGAATACCTGTTGGTGGCAGTTACGCATCATATTGCCTTTGATGGCTGGTCTCTATCATTGCTGGTGGAAGAGCTGATGGAAGGCTATCGCAGCCGGCTGGAAAACAGGCCGGCGATAATAAAAGCCCTTCCGGTACAATATGCAGATTACGCGGCCTGGCAGCGTACTTATCTTACGCCAGCCATGATGACAGAGAAGTTGTTGTATTGGAAAACGCAATTGCATGACCTGCAACCACTGGCCTTGTTAACAGATTATCCAAGGCCGGCACAACAAAGCGTTACAGGCGCACAGTTGAGTAAGCTATACCCCGTATCGCTGAAAAATGGATTACTGGCTTTATCGCAGCAGGAAGGCGTTACGCTGTTTATGACATTGCTGGCAGCATTTAAAGTACTGCTGTTCCGCTATACCGGTCAGTCTTCCGTACAAGTAGGTACTCCCGTGGCTGGCCGGCAGCAACAGGAAACAGAAGGATTGATTGGGTTTTTTGTAAATATGCTGGTGCTGAAAAGTAATGTTAGTAGTGACATGTCTTTCACCGGGTTGCTTAAAAATATCCGGGAAACTACGCTGGCTGCTTACGAACACCAGGATGTGCCCTTTGAAAAAGTAGTGGAAGCACTCGGCCTCGGAAGAGATATGAGCCGCCATCCTCTTTTCGATGTAAAATTCCAGGTATTAAATACACCCGAAACCAGATTGTTTGATCTCGGCAATGTATCGCTGCAGCCTGTTAATCCCGGAGCGGCAACGGCGCAGATGGATATTTCACTGGACATCACGGAACAGGCAGATGGACTGCATATACAAGTTGTATACAGCAGCCATCTTTATACACATGCCACTATAGAACGGCTACTGCAGCATTACGAGCAGTTACTGTTATCTATCCTGGCTACTCCGGCGATGGCTATAGGTACTTTACGAATGTTGCCTCCGGCAGAAGAGAATGCCGTACTGACAGCCTTTAATGCGGCTTCCTGGCACGATGAGCAGCATACCATAGTATCGCTGTTTGAGCAACAGGTACAGCGTAGCCCTGATGCTACCGCTATCTTATTTGAAGATACGGCTATGAGCTATCGCGTTTTAAATGAACGTGCCAATCAATTAGCCCGCTACCTGCAATTGCAGGGTGTGGTGCATGAAACGCCGGTAAAAGTATGTATGGATAAGTGCCCGGAAATGATGATCGCTATACTGGCTATTTTGAAGGCCGGTGGCGCTTATGTGCCGGTTGATCCGGAGTATCCTTCCGGGCGGATTCATTATATGATCAGTGATACCGGCAACGGACTGGTATTAACGGATAGCCGTTACCGTGAACTGCTTCACAACACCGGCGCTTCGCTGATCTGTCTCGATGAAATAAAGGCAACTATCGACTACCATGATGCATCGGCATTACCGCTGGTATCATCGCCCAATAGCCTGGCCTATATGATGTATACTTCCGGCAGTACCGGGCAACCCAAAGGAGTGGCCGTAACGCAACGGAATGTAGTGAGCCTGGTAACACAGCAATCCTATGCACTGGCACAGCCGGAAGAAGTATTGCTCAGCACCGGTTCTGTATCTTTTGATGCCACTACTTTTGAATACTGGATGATGCTCCTGCACGGAGGCCAACTGTTACTTTGTGCCGCCCCTGTATTGCTGGATACCCGTTTGCTGAAAGCGCAGATCCGTGCTCATGGGGTAACGATGATGTGGTTTACCGCAGGCTGGTTTAATGAACTGGTAGAATCAGATCCGGATTTATTTGCCGGCCTGAAACGGATCCTCGTAGGCGGCGACCGGCTATCAGCACATTATGTATCGCTGCTGCAAGGTTGGTATCCTGCATTGGAGATCATTAACGGTTATGGTCCTACGGAGAATACCACTTTCTCAGTTACGCATCATATCCGCGCAGTAGACCTATCCGGTGGGAACGATATTCCTATCGGCCGCCCGCTGGCGGGGCGCCCCGTATATGTATTGGATGCCCGGCAGCAGTTATGTGGCATTGGCATAGCAGGGGAGTTATATGTAGGGGGAACAGGTTTATCAAGGGGATATCACCATGCATCGGAATTAACCGCGGCAAAATTTGTAGCTAATCCTTTCGGGGAAGGTCGGCTGTACCGGACCGGAGACCAGGTGAAATGGATGCCTGATGGCTTGCTGGCCTACCTGGGACGTATAGATGAACAGGTGAAGATCCGCGGATACCGTGTAGAACCTGCTGAGGTGGAATGGATCCTGCAACAGGCCCGGGGGGTAAAGCAGGCGGTGGTGCTGGTAGACGGCGACAACGCAGCAGAAAAACAATTGATCGCATACGTGGAAGGAGAAAACATCACCCAGGCAAGCCTTCAAACATACCTGCAACAATTGTTGCCCGCCCATATGATCCCGTCCCGGATCCTGATCCTGGATCATATTCCACTCACGGAAAACGGGAAAATAAACCGTGCCTTTTTGCGGAGCTTATCGCTGCCCGTTACGTTACAGAACGAGTACACAGCACCCCGTAATGCTATTGAATCCCAATTGGCAGAAATCTGGCAGTCCTTGCTGGGGGTAGAACGCATAGGCATATACGAAAACTTCTTTGAATGTGGCGGGCATTCGTTGCTGGCCATTCGGGTAATATCTGCCGTAAGAAAAGAACTGAATAAGGAACTATCTATCAGGGAACTGTTCGATGGCCCTACGATCGCTGAAATAGCGGCGTTGCTGCTTCCGCAGGAACAGGCAAACAATCATATAGCCATCTGCAAATATGAAAGAGAGAAGTACATTCCCTTATCTTTTTCCCAGGAAAGAATATGGTTTATTGATAAACTGCAGGGCAGTGTTCAGTACCATATGCCTTATATTTTCCGGTTGTCCGGATCACTGGATGTGACGGCATTTGAATGGGCATTCAGCAAAATCATTGAACGACATGAAGTGTTGAGAACTGTGATTAGGGACGAAGACGGAAAAGGATACCAGGTGATCCTGGATAATGCCGACTGGCGCCTGGAGTACGTGAATGAATCAGATATATTACGGAGGTATGGCAGTACTGATGAGTATGTAGCCGCTATGATAAAAAAGCCATTTGATTTATCGGCCGACTTCATGTTAAGAGGATGCCTGGTAAAAATACAGCCAGAAGAATTTATCCTGGTAATGGTGATGCATCATATTGCTTTTGATGGCTGGTCTATTGCCATTATGGTAAATGAATTGCTGGCGGGCTACCATCAAAAAACAGGTGGTAGCACAGTAACCCCGGCCCCCTTACCGGTGCAGTATGCCGACTATGCAATCTGGCAACGGAAAGCATTGTCGCCGGAACTGCTCAACAACAAATTGCAATACTGGAAAGAATATTTGTCCGGTTTGGAGCCGTTGTTGCTTACCACAGATTATCCAAGATCTTCCAACCAGGGCCTCGCGGGAGCTTCTGTGTCCTGTAACATGCCTGCCGGGTTGGTGCACGACTTAAATACATTGGCAAAACAGGAAGATGCTACCTTGTTCATGGTACTGCTGTCGGCCTTTATGGTACTGTTGCACCGTTATACCGGACGGCAGTCTGTACATGTGGGTACTACTGTTGCAGGGCGTCATCTGCAGGAGGTAGAACAGTTGATTGGTTTCTTTGTAAATACACTGGTGTTAAAAGCAGATGTGGAAGAGGAGGCTGATTTTATCACACAGCTGAAACAGGTAAAAGACGTGGCTATCGCCGCTTATTCCCACCAGGATGTGCCCTTCGAAAAAGTTGTGGAAGTACTCGGCGTGGAAAGAGATATCAGCAGGAACCCTGTTTTCCAGATCATGTTTTCTTTGCAGAACATGCCAGAAGCAGCGGCCCTCGATTTTGGCCAGGTAAGTTTTGAAAAAGAAGGAAGAGAAAGAACGACTTCGTTGTTTGATATTAGCCTGGATATCCTCGAATCAGCTGATGGCTTATCCGTAACGATCACCTATTGTACAGAGCTGTTCCACAGGGATACCATCACGCGGATGCTCTCTCATTACAGTCATCTGTTACATAGTATCACAAAAGATCCGCATTGCAAAGTGAGGCAGCTGGACATTCTTCCGCCGGCAGAAAAAGCATTGCTGTTAAGTGGTTACAATAATAATCTCAACCACGTGTCTTATGCCGGTACTGTATTGGATATGATAGAGGTATTTACCCAAAGCACACCGGATGCAGTGGCGCTGGTATGGGAAAATGAGCAGTTGACCTATGCGGCATTAGATCGTCGCGTTAATCAGCTGGCGCATTACCTGGTTGATAAAGGCATAACACCGGAAACATTGGTGCCCGTGCTCCTGGAAAGAGGAATGGCGCTTATTGTAAGTATACTGGGTGTGTTAAAAGCCGGCGCGGCATATGTGCCGTTAGATCCGGCCTATCCTGTATCCAGGATAGCAGCAATGCTCCGGGATGTATCTCCGCGTATTATTGTCAGCAGCGATAGCTGTAAAGAAAAAATACCGCCCCAGTATCAGGCCAACCTGTTGATACTGGATAACAACCTGCAGGCATTAAATGGCTGGCAGCAGAACAACCCTGTTGTAGCACTCAGTCGTAAGCACCTGGCATATGTTATTTATACTTCAGGCAGTACGGGTGTACCTAAAGGAGTAATGGTAGAACATGCTGCCCTGGCGGATTACATCAGTAGGCAGGGGGATTATATGCAGATCACTGACAAAGACAGGATCCTGCAGTTTTCGAATTTTTGTTTTGATGCATCGCTGGAACAAATCTTCCTGGCGCTGGGTAACGGGGCCACATTGGTATTGGTTGCAGAGCATATTATACTGAACGGAGATTTATTTGATCAGTTTTTAGCAGATCAGCAGATTACTCACCTACACGCTACCCCAGGCTTCCTGTCTACCCTGAAAGGCAACCGCTATGCACTGAAACGTGTGGTATCGGGTGGCGATATATGCCCGCCTGCCTTAGCAGTGCAATGGAAGGACCATGTAGATTTCTATAACGAGTACGGACCTACGGAAACAACTATTACTGCGATAGAATATTGTGTTCCGCGGGAAGGCGCCGATCTGTCGGACAACTTACCTATCGGTAAACCGGTTAGTGGCACACAGGTTTATATCCTGGATGCCAACAATGAATTATGTGTGCCCGGCATACCAGGCGAATTATATATCGCCGGTGCCGGCCTGGCCAGAGGCTATTTAAATGATGCTGCGCTAACCGCCGCCAGGTTCATCGCTAATCCTTTCGGCCCGGGACGTTTATATCGTACCGGCGATATTGCCCGCTGG
>NZ_JAGHZS010000018.1 GCF_017745275.1 Chitinophaga sp.
GATAGGCTTCTTTGTAAACACGCTTATTTGCCGTATTGAAGTACGTGGAGGAGAAACTTATACCAGCTTATTATCGCGGGTAAAAGAAATGATGTTACAGGCTTATGCCAACCAGGAGGTGCCATTTGAGAAGGTAGTGGAAGTAACTGGTCAGCGTCGTGACCTGAGTCGTCATCCGTTATTTGACGTGAAGTTTCAGTTGGAAAATATGCCATCGGCTGGAGATCTTGACCTGGGCGGATTAACACTGCAAGGTTACGAAGGAATTGGGGGCAATGCCCAGATGGATCTATCGCTCGATATCCGCCAGTCTGCCAATGGTCTGCTGTTATCCTTTACTTATTGCACCGACCTGTTTGACATATCTACTATTGAAAGAATGCAGCAGCATTACGAATGCCTGTTGCTGGATATATTAAGGGATCGTTGGCAGGCGGTGGACCAGTTGCAGCTATTATCGCCGGAAGAAAAAGACCAGCTTTTGTCAGGATTCAATAACACTTTCGTTGATATTGGGAATGACCGCACTATCGTAGATATGTTTGCAGAGCGTGTAACGCTGAATTCCGACGCTACGGCAATCGTGTATGGTGATGAAAGTTTGAGCTACGGAGAGTTGGATAAACAAAGCAACCGCGTGGCCCAATACCTGAGAAAGAAAGGAGTGGTGGAAGATGAACTGGTAGCCGTATGCCTGGATCGTGGCCTGGATATGATCGTTTCCTTGTTAGGTATTTTAAAAGCAGGAGCCGCCTATGTGCCGGTAGATCCATCATACCCATCCACCCGTATTGATTATATTTTGGGAGATACCAACGCGAAGATAGTTTTAAGCAATCGTGCTTATGCCTATAACTTTCGTACGCACAAAGATGTGGAAGTATTGGATATGAATGACACTGCTTCGTGGTTGTCTGACAGTCCAGATGAACCAGTGGTTACTCAGTTACGCCCGGATCACCTGGCTTATGTAATTTATACTTCCGGTAGTACCGGTCGCCCTAAAGGGGTGATGAATGAACACCGCGGCGTAGTGAATCGTTTGCTGTGGACACAGGCTTACTTCAGCCTGGCTCCCTCAGATGCCATATTACAAAAGACCACCTATTGTTTCGACGTATCCGTGTGGGAGCTTTTCTGGCCGCTGATAGCCGGTAGTCGTCTGGTGTTTGCAGCACCGGGGGGACAACAGGATCCTTATTACTTGAAACAGTTAATAAAAAATGCACAAATCACTACTATCCATTTCGTACCTTCTATGTTGGGCGTGTTCTGCGATAGTATAGATGCAGGAGAAATATTTCCTTTACGCCGGGTGCTGTGTAGTGGTGAGGCATTAAAGCCTGCGCATGTAAAGCAGTTCCGCGATAAACTGGGCGATATAGGGTTACATAACTTATATGGCCCTACGGAAGCAGCCATCGACGTAAGCTGCTGGACTGCGCCGGCGGGAATAACGGAGGTGGTGCCCATCGGAAAACCGGTATGGAATACCAGTTTGTATATTCTCGATGATCAATTGAATGTATTGCCGGAAGGAGCCTCCGGTGAACTGTTTATAGGCGGTATCCAGGTAGCACGTGGTTACCTGAACCAACCGGAATTGAGTGCTGCTAAATTCATCAACAACCCTTATGGCGCCGGAAGGTTATATCGTAGTGGCGACCAGGCCCGATGGCTGCCGGATGGCAACATCGAATACCTCGGACGCCGCGATGACCAGGTGAAAGTAAGAGGTTACCGGATAGAGCCCGGAGAAGTGGAAGCCGCCATCAATGAATTACCCGAAGTATTAACCAGCGCCGTGGTGGTGAAACGTGATGTGGCGGAAGATAATAAACTGGTATGCTATTACGTGCCATCCGGAGAGGCGGTGAAAGAGAAAGAGCGCGGATTGTATGAAAAACATGTATCAGGCTGGCAGGAATTATACGAAGCAGAATACAGTGAAGTAGATAACAACGGTCCCGTAGATGAAACATTTGATATCCGTGGCTGGAATGATAGTTTCACCGGCACTGCTATCAGCGCGGGCGACATGAAGGCATGGCTGGATGATATTATCAGGGTAACGGAGTCAGGAAACCCGCGCCGCGTGATGGAGCTGGGTTGTGGAACAGGGTTGTTATATTATCGTTTACGGGCCACCATAGAGCATTATACCGGCAGCGATATTTC
>NZ_JAGHZS010000019.1 GCF_017745275.1 Chitinophaga sp.
GTGCTGGTGGTGGGCGTGCTGCTCGGTGGCCCGCTGGGCCTGGGCACGCTGCTGTTCGCGTTCGGCGTGGGGCCGCTGACCCAGTTCTTCCTGCGCTGGCTGGTAGTGCCGCTGGAGGCGCCACCGCGCGGGGCGGTGCCCGATTGCGAGGCCCGCGGCGGCGAATGACGCCTGCTGCGGCCGCTGCGTGGCGCCACCCGGCGCAGGGGTCGGAGTACGGATCCCTTTTCCCCGGGCGCCGGTCGCCTGGTCTCTGCGCGCCGCGGCGCGATGCCGTCAGCGCAGCGGCGACAGCCTGAACAGCGCGGCGCCGTGCGGTGCCACTTCCGGACTGAACGTGCCTTCCACTGACGGCAGGTCGGCGTGGTGCCACAGGTCGCGCACCGCGACCCTGCCGTGCAGGCCAAGCGTGGCCAGCTCAACCGGAATGGGCCGCGTCGATGCGGCGCCGGGCTGCGCATCGCGGATATCGAACACCGCCAGGTAGACCGCGCCGTCGCCGGCATCGGCGACCCAGGCGACCTTGCCGTCCTCGGTGCGTAACAGCTGGCGGTTGCCGCTGCTGCGCTGGTTCACCGCCAGCACCTCGTCGTTGGTGAGCAGCGACCAGGTGAAGTCGTCGGTGCGGGTCAGGTCGCCCCCGTGGATCAGCGGCGAGCGGGCGATGCTCCACAGCGTCATCAGCGTGTACTGCTCGTCGCGGGTGAAGCGGGTGGGGCGGCCGAACTCGACCAGGCCCAGCGGCAGCATGTCGGCATCCGGCCAGGCGCCGGCGATGCGGTACGGCGTCCAGTCGTGCAGGCGCTTGAACTGGGCCAGCAGCAGCGGCCACTGGTCCCAGAAGTCGTCGCTGATCCGCCACATGTTGGCGTGCGTGCTGACGTGCGGGCCGGCCGACAGCGGCGTTTCGCCGGGGGAGATGCTGAGCACGATCGGCCGCCCGGTCCTGTCGATCGCCTTGCGGATCGCCTCGACCTCGGCCTGGTGGTAGGGGCGGGCGAGGTCGTCGACCTTGACGAAGTCCACGCCCCAGTCGGCGAGCTGCTGCATCAGCGAGTCGTAGTAGGCCTGCGCGCCCGGCTTGGACATGTCCACGCCGTACATGTCCGGATTCCACGGGCAGGTGCTGGTGCGGTCGGCGATGTCGGCGGCGCGGTAGGACGTGCCGAGCACGGGGGTGTTGCGTTCCACCGCCTGGCGCGGGATGCCGCGCATCATGTGGATGC
>NZ_JAGHZS010000001.1 GCF_017745275.1 Chitinophaga sp.
CGCTCTGGTCATTCGCTTTTATAGCTTTTTGCTTTCAGCTTTATGCTTTCGGCTTCTACAATATTTCCCGCAGTTCCTTCAGATGTCCAATCACATAAGTGGGCTGAAAATCCACTGGTGGCTTGGCAGGGTTAAAATACACCTGATCCATTCCTACTGTGTGCGCCCCTTTGATATCCAGCTCCATCGCATCTCCGATCATAATACTTTCTCCTGCATGTGTCCCGGCTTTGCCGAGGGCAAAGTCGAAAATTTCCCGGTAAGGCTTAAGACTACCGGCCAGTTCGGAGGTAATGATGTGTGTAAAGAAGTGATCAATTCCTGCATTTTTCATTTTCAACAATTGGGTTTCTTCAAACCCATTGGTGATCATGTGCATGGGATATTCCTTTGCTGCCAGGTATTCCAGCGTTTCTTTTGCTTCCGGAAATAATGCTTTTTTATACGGCAATATTTGCAGGAACTCTTCACTGATCTGTTGGGTCAGCTTTTCATCTCCAATCTTGAAATCCACCAGGGTAAGGCGAAAACGCTTGTCGCGCAATTCACGGCGGGTAATGAATCCTTTGCGGAAACGATCCCACAAACGCTCGTTGTGCTCCACATAGGAAACGGAAAACGCCTCAAAAGATGGTATTCCTCTACGCTCTAAAGCATGGCTGTTGTACAGCTCCAGCAAGGTTTCCTGTTCGTTGGTTTCAAAGTCCCAGAGGGTATGATCCAGGTCAAAGAAAAGATGTTTGTACCTCATGACGCCGCAAAGGTACAAAATACCTCCCAGAAGGCAGGAAGCGCGGCCTTATGTTAACAGTAAATTGCTTATTTTACTGCACTAATCAACGACACTATGAATGCAGTAATTACAGGCGCCAGCAAAGGCATTGGAAAAGCCATTGCGGAAAAACTGGCGCTGGAAGGCTTTAATGTGGCCATTTGTGCAAGAAATGCCGCCACCCTGGAAATGGCTAAAGCAGATATTCAACAGCAAAATCCGGCAGTAACCGTGTTGGCGGAAGTGGTAGATATGGAAGATAAATCACAGGTACTGGCCTTCGCAGAAAAAATTAAATTCACGTTCCCTGCTGTAGATATCCTTGTAAATAATGCCGGCATATTTGTGCCTGGTAGTCTCCATGAAGAAGCTGAAGGCCTGCTGGAAAAGTTGATGGCAGTGAATGTTTACAGCGCTTATCATCTCACAAGATCCTTATTACCCGCTATGATCAGCGAACGCAAAGGTCATATCTTCAATATGTGCTCTACGGCCAGCTATGCCGCCTATCCTAACGGAGGCTCCTATAGCATCACCAAATATGCCCTGCTGGGCTTTACCAAAAACCTGCGGAAAGAATTAATGCCACATAATATCCGGGTTACTGCGGTAAGTCCCGGTCCAACCCTTACCGCTTCCTGGGAAGGCTTTGATGCACCTCCTGACAGGCTCATGCCAGCGGAAGACATCGCCAGCGTGATCTGGTCTGCCTGGACCCTCGCCAAACAAACCGTTATCGAGGAAATTATGCTCAGACCTATGCTGGGCGATATTTAACACCTTCCTTATTTCGGAAATATGTTATTTAGAGATACACATTCAAGACATATTATCTAAATAACTAAATAAGAACATATTAAAATGTTTTAACTAACTTTTAACGGCGGCGTACAGCGCTTCAGGCGCGGCTTTGGTTAAATTTGTTGACATAATTATGATGTACAGATATAGCATAAGGAAGTGTATTTACTCCATTTTGTTTTGTTTAGGACTGGTTGCCTGCGCCTCCGCGCAAGAGTTCCGCTTTACGACTACTGTGAGCAATAACACCGTGACGCAGGACGAACCTTTCCAGATCCAATTTATGCTGGAAAATGGGGTGAACGTTGCCAGCTTTACACCACCCAGCTTTAAAGACTTTGAAGTATTACAAGGTCCTTCGCAAATGCAGGGACAATCCATCTTCAATGGCAAACGTTCTGAATATATTGCATTAAGTTACCTGCTACAACCCAAGCACGTGGGCAGCTTTACCATCGCCGGCGCACAGGCCCGCGTAAACGGTAACATCGTTAAATCAAACCCGGTTTTAATTGAAGTAAGAAAAGGCAATGCGCAGCCACAACAGCAGCAATCGCCTTCACCATCTGCCGGATTCCCGCCACACCGCGGACAAAGCGGTGGAGAAGACCTCCCGGAAGGCTTCCTGAAGAAAGGAGAAGATATCAATGAAAAACTGAAGAAAAATATTTTCCTGAAGGTAGATGTAGATAAAACCAATTTATACGAAGGCGAACAACTAACGGCCACGTATAAACTGTATACCCGTCTCCCAACGAATTCAAGCGTTACAAAAGTTCCGGCATTCAAAGGCTTCTCCGCTAAAGATATTGAACTGCCGAACCCACCACAGGCCACCGAAGAAAGGATCAACGGCATCCCATATAAGGTATTCACTATCCGCAAAACACTCCTGTTCCCACTACAGTCCGGAACCCTGGAGCTGGACCCGGTGGAAGTAGATAACCAGGTACGACTCGTGAAACTGGTAAGCAAAAAAGGAGGTAATCGCCCAAAAGATCCGTTTGAAGATTTCTTCAATGACCCGGCTTTTAAAGATCCCTTCTTTGATGACTTCTTTAACCGTCCCGAAACAGAATACCAGGACGTTCCGTACAAAATACAGAGCGCCCCGATTAAAATAAACGTGAAACCCGTTCCTGTTGAAGATCGCCCGGTGAGCTACAATGGCGCCGTTGGTAAATTCAACATGACCGCCGTTATCGATAAAAACAAATTAACAACTGACGATGCACTGACCCTTAAAGTTACCGTCAGTGGCCAGGGTAACGTAAACCTGCTCAACTCTCCTAAAATAGAGGTGCCTACCGGCTTCGACAAATACGATCCTAAAGTAACAGACAATATAGAAAAGAACAGCAACCCACTCTCCGGCAGCCGTACTTTCGAATATGTACTGATGCCGCAGGAAGCGGGTGATCATACTATTCCGGCAGTGGAATTCTCTTACTTCGATCCGGTAGCCAACAGCTATAAAACACTGCGCTCCCAACCATTCCCGGTACACATCGAGCAAGGCAAACATATTAAACAGGATAAACAGGACTTCAGCGCCGGCAAAAATGAACTGGTGAGAAACAGTACGGGTATACCCGATTGGACCCGGAATCATAGCTGGTTCCTGCTCAGCCCATGGTTCTACATCTTACTGTTGCTGCCAGTACTGATTGCTGCAGGCCTTATCTTCTACAAACGCAGAAAAGATTACAATACCACCAATGCTGCCATGCTGAAGCATCGCTACGCCAACAAAGTAGCACTGAAAAGACTTGAACTGGCTGCCCGTTACCTGAAAGAAGGAAAGGATAAAGCATTTTACGAAGAAACCTCCCGCGCCGTTTGGGGATACCTCAGTTCCAAACTGAAAATACCCATGGCCGATCTGAGTAAACAACTGGTACAGGATAAATTGAGCGCCCGCAGCATTAACGGTAGCAATACCCACGACCTGTTTAACCTGATAGATAACTGTGAAGTGGCCCTTTATGCGCCAGGGCAGGACAATCGCAAAATGCAGGGTACCTACGAACAGGCGGTGACCATTATCACTAACCTGGAAGGAGCATTGAAGAATTAACTACTTAATGAAAGGCGAAAATGCGGAACTACCCACATACTAAATCATTCTTTTTAGCAATAGCCTGGCTGCTGACAGCCATCGTTAGCCAGGCACAAACAACTCAAAGCAGCCCGCAGCAACGCTTTGAGCAGGCCAACCAGCTTTTCAGTCAAAGCAAGTATACCGAAGCTGCCAAAACCTATCAACAGTTGCTGGATGAAGGACATACTCAAAAAGAGCTGTACTTCAATGCCGGCAATGCCTGGTACAAAGCAGGCAAAAACGGGCAGGCGATATATAACTATGAAAAAGCATTGCAGTTGTCGCCCAACGATGCAGCTGTAAAACATAATCTCGCTATTGCCAACCAGAAAGTAAATGGCTTTGTAGAAGAATTGCCGTTGGTATTTTTCCAACAGTGGTGGCTACAGTTACAACATCTTCATAAAGCCAATGGATGGGCAATAGGCACGGTGCTGTTCTGGTGGTTGCTGATAGCTGGTATCTTACTCAATACTTATGTTCCCGGGTGGAAAAATAAATTCCTGCGCTGGGGCAACTATGCGCTGGGCGCTTTATTTGCGCTGTATCTGCTCATGGCTGTTGATACTTATCTTACCTCCAACAATCATCAATCTGGTATTGTGATGAACAGCAATATCAAGGCAAAAACATCCCCTGATGAAAACAGTCGTGATGCGTTTGAAGTAGGAGAGGGCATGAAAGTACATATTACCGATGCCACCGCAGATTTCTGTAAAATAGAGCTGGCAGACGGCAAAAACGGATGGATCAGTTGCGCTTATATCAAGCGTTTATAACCGTTCTATACGCAGGAGGAAGTCGTGTTTCTTTTCGCGGGCGACCGGAATGCTAAAACCATCGCACATAATTATTTCGCCGCCATCTCCTTTAATATACTTATCCATAAAGGACAGGTTTACCAGGAAGCTGCTATGCACCCTGAAAAAGCCTTTATCAGACAGCCATTCCTCCATTTCAGGGAGGGTGCGGCATACCATCACAGACATATCTGGGTTCTGTAAATGCAGCCGGGTTTGGCTACCGGCAGATTTGCAATAAATAATATTCCGGGCAGATACCATACGCAGTCCATCGAGGGTTGGCAGGGCCAGTCTTTCCTGCTGATGCAACTGCTCCTGCAGGAACTGCAGCAATGCCGCCACCTTTTCCCGGCTACCGGCACGGGCTTGCTGGCCGGCTTTCTCCACGGCCTGTTTCAGCTCTGTAATGTCAATGGGTTTAAGAAGATAATCCAATGCGCTGTGGTGAATGGCTTGCAGGGCGTACTGGTCGTAAGCAGTAATAAAAATCACGATAAAGTCGTGATGACTGCAGGATTCCAGTACTTCGAATCCGTCCATACCGGGCATTTCCACGTCGAGGAAAATCAGCTGAGGGCGTAGTTCATTAATAGCGGAAACGGCAGAAACACCGTTATTACAAACTGCCAGGACTTGCACGTGCGGGCAATATCTCTCCAGCATCATTTGCAATGCATCCCGACTATGTTTTTCGTCGTCCACGATAATGGTACGCATTTGAGTCAGATTATATGAGTGTTCCCGGTATTACAGATTGTAGGTATCTGCCAGTATGGTCGTTTTATTCAAAAAAAATCCATGTAGAAATTAAGCAATTACCTGCATATTACCAATTAAAGACTCAGCCCGCCAGGGATTGACGGGTGCCAACGTGTTGCATGCTGATAATGAGGCGGTTACCGGTAGGGCGCTGTTCGGCGTTATATACCTGTAAGGCTTTTATGCTGGCCTGCATATGGTATTTTTCGCTCATCATGTATAATCGTTCCGCGGCAATGTCAATCCCGGAGGCTTGCCGCTCGCCGGTGCTGTCCAGTACTTCTGTGATCAGGATACCATTGTCTTCCAACTGGATAAACAGCCGGTCTTTTTCTTTGCAGATGGTAATCACCAGTTCTCCGCCGGTTTTTTCGGGCCGTAGCAGAATACGGTGCCAGATAGCATATTGCACATATGGCTGGATGATCAGGGGAGGGATGAGCGTGAATTGTTTGTTGACCTCTGGTTGTACATTCAATTGGTATTTGAATTGTTCATCGAAGCGCAACTGTTCCAGCTGTATATACAATTCAAGGGCATCCAGCTCATCCTGCAGGGATATCCATTCTTTATTGAAATTGCCGATCATCAGCCGCATCAGGCGGGAAAACCGGGTCAGATACAGGGAGGCCATATCTGTACTGGTAGTAAGAATATAATGATGAATAGCGTTGAGGCTATTGAATATAAAATGCGGGTCCATTTGCGCCTGGAAGGCATGTAGTTCCAGGTTGATCAGTGCATGGTGTTTGGTTATTTCTTTCGCTGAGGCTCTCCTGATTTTTCTTTCCCGGAGGATAAAAAAGACGATTAGGGTAACGAGACTTAACAAAAAAAACAGCCAGAACGGCCACTCCGCCGCAAAGACTATTTCTAAGTAGTAATGTGCCACGTTTTAGGTTTACCGGAAGATTATCTTCTCATATAAGCGAAATAAATATCGGCTAATTAATCTCCGTAAGAAAGGGGGATTTACTACGAGGTAGAAATTTAAAGGAAAACGGGGAGAATGGGGTGAAAAGTGGCGGAATAGCTTTTAGCTGTTAGGCATTAGCTTTTAGTAAATTTTGCAGCTATCATGATAGGTTTGTTATTCGCTGCATTTACCAAAAGCTAACTGCTAAAAGCTCTTTTTATGCTTCTGTAAATTTATATCCAACACCTCTTACTGAGTGGAAGTAGCGGGAGTTACGGCTGTCTTCTTCGAAGTATTTCCGGAAGTTGAGAATAAAGTTATCGATGGTACGTGTGGTAGGGTATACGTTGTAGCCCCAAACCACCTGCAGTATCTTTTCACGGGTAACTACTTCTCCTTTGTTTTCGATCAGCAATTTCAACAACATGGCTTCTTTCTTACTCAGCTCATAGTGCTTGCCGTCTTTACCTACGCATTCCTGTGCGGCAAAGTCGATCATATTATCTCCGAAGCGGTATACATTGGGAACGCTGTCTTTATCCTGGATCTTCTTATTTTTTACAATGAGTTTTTCCACGCGCAGCAGCAGTTCTTCCAGGTTAAACGGCTTGGTCATATAGTCGTCGCCACCTTTTTTGAGTCCAAGTACCCGGTCGGCGCTACTATTTTTAGCGCTGAGGAACAGGATGGGTATTTCGTTATTTTGGATGCGGATATTTTCGCATACCGCGATGCCATCCATCTCCGGCAACATAATATCCAGTATAATGAGATCGAAATATTCGTTTTTAACTGCTTTCAGCGCAGCTGTGCCGTTGTCGACTGCTGTTACCTCATATCCTTCCAGCTCCAGGTTCAGCTTCAGCGCTTCCTGAAGATTTTCTTCATCCTCCACCAGCAGTATTGATGCCTTTGTCGCTTCCTTCATGTGTTATTGTTTGATGTTACATCGAATCCGGATTCTCTGGTATTCCTCAATTCGTTATCTAATTTACGCCGTTTGCACGGAATATTCAGGCAAGGTTATTTCAAAGCAGCTACCGGCAGGTGTATTATCCTTCACGATGATATTGCCACCATGTTGTTCCACTATTTTGGCGGTGAGGAACAGGCCCAGGCCAGATCCTTTGGCTTTGCGGGTGTTTTCATTTCCTACCCGGTAAAATTTCAGGAAGATTCTTGCTTTTTCTTCCTCCGGTATCCCCGGTCCTTCATCGATTACCTGCAACTTTAGGTTTCCGCCGCTTTCAAAGAGTTTTACAATGATGGTGGTATTCTTAGGTGCATACTTCGCGGCATTTTCCACCAGGTTACTCAGTATAATCTGCAACGTTAGTTTGTCGCCCTCAAGCCATACATCTGGTAAAATCTGGGCTTGTATCTGGTGGGTACCAATACGGCCGTCCAGGTCTTTGATGCTGTTGGTTACCAGTGCTGAAAAGTCGAGTGGTTCTTTATACAGCTGATACTTATGTGTTTCCAGTTGCGCTGCCAGCAGAATATTATTACAGAGCTGATCCAGGCGATTGGTTTCACGAATGGTATTATTAATGAGCTTCAACTGCTTTTCCTCATCCAGCCGGTGTTTCCGGATGGTTTCAAGATTGAGCTTAGCGGCGGCAATGGGTGATTTCAGTTCATGCGTTACTGCCATCATAAAGTTTTGCTGCTGCCGGCTGAGCTTCATATATTTCCACACGGCCCTATATACAAAGAGTGCGCCGAGTAAAATGATACCCAGGAAGATAACGCCTTCGCCCAGGTATTTGAAAGAGCGCATGTGCTCTTCCTTGTTAATCCGCTGTAGTTCCAGCTGATGTTCAACAGGCTGGGCTAGACTATCTACCCGTAAATAAAGATTTTTTCGTTCAAAGCCGCTGATCTGTTCACTTTGCCTGAACAGCAGAATGCCCCACCATACCAGGGCAGCGATGGTATATGCCAGTACTAAAAAATAAACGAGGGAAACAGATTTGCCCTCCTGCATTTTATGGAAAATCTTCTTCATCATTGCCTGGTACCGGCTTTCTCAACCCGCAAGCCAACATTCATCACATGGGGTAGCGGGTTTTGCCGCATATTCTGTTCAAAGGTAAACTTGTAAATACCTGGTTTATTGAGAATGGCGCGCTGTTGTATGAAAACCCGGTGTTCATAAATATCATCCAGACCAGAACCTGCCCATTTACCTGTTACATCGGCGAGGGGCAGCTCTACGCGTTGCTCCTTCACCGTACTATCGCCCGGCGTTTGCGTGCCTACCACCAGCCAGATATTGCTATAAGGATAGGCGTCTGTATGCCGGATATTGACGTAAATATTGTACAGGTTTGCGGTGTCTTCCGGTGTTATTTTTACTTCAAAAGACGGTTTATAATCATAGGACCACTCATGCCCCGGAATCTCCAGGTTCTTCTCATAAGTGTCTAATTTAGGCGGCTTGCAGGCTGCAGCCAATAATAACAACCCTGCTGTGGCCAGAAATAGTTTGTTCATATGGTATTCGCCTTACTATAAAACGTTTAAAACTTGTTCTTTGGCTTTTTCCAATTCATCCTTCATCAGCACCACCCATTGTTGTATCCCGGCATCATTGGCTTTGGAGCCGGTGGTATTTATTTCACGACCTATTTCCTGTAAAACAAATCCCAGTTTCTTGCCTTTGGCTGCATCTGTGTCTTTCAATATTTCCATGAAATAGCGCAGGTGATTTTCCAGGCGGGACAATTCTTCTGAGATATCAAGTTTTTCCAGATAGAAGATGAGTTCCTGTTCAAGACGGTTGCTGTCTACGTTTTCCTTGCCCACATGCTCTGCCAGCAAGCCTTCCAGGCGTTGACGGATACGGTCTTTACGCAACGGATCCAGTTCACGTACCTTTTGCATAGACGCGTCAATATTTTCTATGCGCTGTTTCAGATCCGCTTCCAGCATCTGTCCTTCATCAATACGATGAGTATCCAGATCTGTTAATGCCTGACGCAATGTGCTTTCCACATCTTTCCACTCTTCGTCTGTCATTTGCTCTGTAGCCGGGCTTACCACTTCCGGTAACTTCATCAGCACATTAAGCATATCACTCTGTGGTAAATCCAGTTGGTCGGCCAGCGTGGTGATAGACTGGTAATAATATTTTGCGAGATCAGTATTAATCACAACCGGTCGGGTAGCGCCATTCTGACGGATATTGATCGTTGCATCCAGGGTACCGCGTTGCAGGGTTTGTTGCATCAGGGTACGGATGTCGAATTCATAGGGTTTCAACAAAGGAGAAAACTTCAGATTCACTTCAAACTGCTTACCATTCAGCGATTTGATCTCCACTACGATACTAGTTTCGCCTCTTGTGCTTTCCGCCCTTCCGAAGCCGGTCATTGATTTCAGCATAATAGAAATTTGTAGGTGACAAACCTAGTTAAAAAAGCTGAAAGCGGAAAGCCTAAAGCAAAAAGCTATTGAAGCGAAGATCAGAGCAGATCTTCGCTTCAATAGCTTTTTGCCCGGAGCTTTATGCTTTCAGCTTTCTATAAATCTCTTCCCGGCTCAACTGGATGATATCTCCCGACTGCATGCCAGCGATGGTAATGTCTTCCATGCGGTAACGGACAAGCCTCAACGTAGGAAAGCCAACGGCCGCGGTCATACGTCTTACCTGCCGGTTCTTCCCCTCTGTCAGCACCATCCGGATCCAGGGGGCGGGGATGCTTTTACGAAAGCGGATAGGAGGGTTGCGGGGCGGCAACACGGGTTCTTCGGTAAAGATGGCTGCTTTACAACGTTTGGTACGATACAGCTTTCCATCCACATTAATCTGCACTCCCGCCTGTAGTTGGTGTATGGCTTCCGGAGTAACGGCGCCATCTACCTGTACCCAATATTCTCTTTCGTGAGCCCGGCTGGGCAGGAGCAGCCTTTGATTAAGCGCTTTATCATTGGTGAGGATAAGCAGGCCTTCACTGTCGTAATCCAGTCGTCCTACAGGATACACATCTGACGGCACTTTGAAATAATCTGCCAGGCAAGCCTTATTCCCTTCGGGGGTAAAGCGTGTCAACACCTCATATGGTTTATATATAATATAATAATTAAGCGCCACGAATACTTTGCTTTGGTTAAGGAGCCGTAAATTAGTACTTTTGCAAATTGATTATGGCTACATCGTTCCACAATCCTTCGTGCCAACACTGTAAGGATCGTTTTTCATCAATATTCTGCAAAGCGGAACTATGCAATCTGGAGCAAATTTCAGAGGCAAAGGTATGCTCTGTCTATAAAAAAGGACAGGTCATCTTCCACGAAGGAGCTTATCCCTTCGGCGTTTATTGTATTAACGATGGCAAAATCAAACTCTCCCACAGTGGCGACGATGGACGCGAACAAATTATCCGCCTGGTCAAAGCCGGTGATATCATGGGTTATAAAGCACTGCTGAGTAACGAACGATATACCGCCACCGCTACCGCACTGGAAGATTCTTCTATCTGCTTCGTACCTAAAGATCTGTTTCTCAGCGTACTACAGAAAGATGCGTCCCTTTCCTTTGAAATGATGCGCATCCTATCCAGTGAATTACGCAAAGCAGAACTGAGAATTACTCACCTGGCCCAGAAACCGGTAAGAGAACGTCTTGCAGAAACCATCCTCTTTATCAGGGAAACCTACGGCCTCGAAGCCGATGGCCAAACCCTCAGCGTACGCCTCTCCCGCGAAGAAATCGCCAACCTTGTAGGCACCGCCACCGAATCCGCTATCCGCCTGCTCTCCGAATTCAGGAAAGATGGCATGATAGAACTCGAAGGCAAAAAAATCCGCCTGCTCAACCTCACTGAAATTATCAGGACCGCCAACCTACAGGACTAACCACGTCCTTTCCTTTCGCTAACCCCATAATGGGCCAGCTAATGTGATAAATATCATATTCTTCCTTGACGCATGTCATTGTACCCCCTCGCGGCTACCGATACTTTTGTATCAGTAAAACATCTGCCATGTTCTCTTATGCTATCATCAATTTTCACAAACGCCCGCCCGGAAACCTGTGCCGTGTAATTGCCAATAAATTCCATTTTCCTACCTGCCGCTCTCACGGACATACGATGATCATCTCCCAACAAAATATTAACTACGTAATTATAAACTAATGGCTACCTCTTCGCATACGCAAACGTCTGTCACCTGCTACCATTGCGGGGAAGACTGCACCGATCCCGATATTACACTACAGGAAAAAGTATTCTGCTGCCAGGGCTGTAAAACGGTGTATGAAATATTACACCAGTACGACCTTTGCGAGTACTACGATCTTAATAACAAACCCGGTGTGAATCAACGTATCACTGTGCGAAGCGATAAGTTTGCCTTTTTGGATGATGAAAAAATTGCACAGCAGTTATACTTATACAAAGACGATACACAAGCGCACGTAAATTTCTATATCCCACAAATCCACTGCAGCTCCTGCTTGTGGCTGCTGGAAAATTTACACAAACTGGAAGCAGGCGTACAACGTGTAACCGTTAACTTTAGTAAGAAAGAAGTACTGATCATCTTCTCTCATCCGGCTACTTCACTACGGAAGGTAGCGGAAACACTCACTGCTATTGGATATGAACCCTATATCAGCTTGCAGGACCTGCAACATAAAAAGCCGGGGCCCAATCGTACACTGGTATATCAGCTGGGGGTAGCCGGATTTTGTTTCGGTAATATCATGCTGCTAAGCTTCCCGGACTATTTTGCCAGCGCCGGGGGACTGGACGCCACCTTCAACAGTCTTTTCCGTTATATGAACCTGGCACTGGCGCTGCCCGTACTCCTCTACAGTGCACAAGCCTTTTATAAATCCGCCTGGAGCGGATTAAAACACGGTTTCCTGAACATCGATGTTCCTATTGTACTGGCCATCTTCGTTACTTTTACCCGCAGCCTGGTAGAAGTAATACAGGGAAATGCCGGTTACTTTGATTCTATGACAGGCATCGTTTTCTTTATGCTGATAGGGAGGGTTTTACAAGACAAGACCTACCAGGGGCTTTCCTTTGACAGAGATTATACCGCCTATTTTCCTATAGCCGTCAGCGTTATTAAAGACGACCAGGAGATACCCACCACCTTACCTGCCATCAAAACCGGCGATACCATCCTGGTTCATAACAATGAACTGATTCCGGCTGATGGCATCATTGTAAGGGGCAAAGCCCTGATCGATTACAGCTTTGTTACCGGCGAATCTGCCCCCGTCAGTAAAGCCATCGGCGAAATTATTTATGCCGGCGGGCGACAACTGGAAGGCAATCTTGAAATACTGACCATTAAAGAAGTGGCCCAAAGCTATCTGACCAGCTTGTGGAACCGCGATGAGCTGAAACAAAAGGCGGTGGAACCCATGTCGTTTGTTCATTTACTAAGCCGGTATTTTACCTGGGTAGTATTATCCATTGCCGCTATCACAGCTGGCTACTGGGCTATTCACGAACCAGCGCGTATATGGCCTGCCGTTACCGCGATCCTGATCATTGCCTGTCCATGTGCGTTGTTATTGGCCTCTTCATTTACCAACGGACATATACTACGCATCCTCAGCCGCCAAAAACTTTACCTGCGTAATGCGCAGGCTATCGAAAACATGGCGGACACCACGCATATCATCTTCGATAAAACAGGTACGCTCACCGGCAAAGCTGGTAGCTCGGTCATGTATTATGGTACCCGGCTAACACCTGAACAGGAACAACAAATTGCAGTATTGGCCACACACTCCACCCATCCACTCAGCCAGGCGATTGTACAATATTGCGGCACCCCAGCCAACAATACAGTAGATGATTTTCAACACTTTACAGGTAAGGGCGTATGCGGTTGGGTAAATGGATTTTTTATTCGCCTCGGTAACGCCAACTTCACCGGCGCTTATAAAAAAAACGAGCCCGATGGTAGCGTTGTATATGTATCCATTAACGAAAAATTTTTGGGGTCATTCACTATCCAAAACACGTATCGTAGCGGATTACGGCAACTGATGCAACAACTGCAAACACAGTATCCGCTGTCTGTACTTTCCGGAGATAATAATAACACGGCCTCACAGCTACGAAAACTCATGGGCGGCCACGCGATCTTACGCTTTGAACAACAACCTGCCGATAAACTTGCCTATGTGATTTCTCTTCAACAACAAGGGAAAAAGGTGATGATGATTGGCGATGGGCTCAATGATGCCGGAGCACTAAAACAAGCTGATATCGGCATTTCTTTAACGGAAGACAGTAACAATTTCACACCTGCCAGCGATGGTATTATGGCGGCGGAACAACTGCCCTTACTATTCAATTTCATACAGTTATGTAAAGCCAACAAGCGAATTATCCTGGTGAGTTTTGCTTTATCTCTCCTATATAATATTACTGGGTTATACTTTGCGGTACAAGGGATTTTATCTCCGTTAGTTGCCGCTATCCTAATGCCTGCCAGCTCTATCAGCATTATACTGATCACTTATGCCTGCAGCGAATGGCAGGGCAAAAAGCTTAACCACGGCGCGTTACGCCAAAGGGATGATAAAAATCATATTCCTGATTGAGTAAAGTCATAGTAGTGGCCGGTAGCAGGAATTACCTTTGCTATCACACGAAACATACATAGTATAATCTAAGCAAACCTCAATTAAGCTCGCATGAAATGAGCGTGTAAACAGTCACTAAAAAAAGACGACTGTTTACACGCAGCGGGTGAGGCATGCCGGGAATGCAACATTGTATTACCTCACAACAAATTGTAAATGAAAGGTATGAACGTAATGCAGGTAGCAGGAAATGAAAGAGTGAAGAGTTGTGCTATTCTGAAAACCAATCGCTTTGATGCCACGCTGCTCATTATGCAGCAGGGGCACCAGATTCCACCACATACATCGCCGCAAAATGCGATGGTATTAATACTCGAAGGGAAAGTCGCTTTTATGCTAAATGAAGAAATAACAATTTTAGAAACCGGGGATGTTTTCTCTTTCCAGGCCAACGAAATACACGCTTTGCAGGCACTGGAAACAACCCGGTTTATTCTCATTAAATAACATAACCATGGGCGTTATCATCATTTTATTAGGAGTCAGCTTACTGGTAGCAATGGGGTTTCTGGCCGCTTTTATCTGGTCTGTAAAAAACGGGCAGTTCGAAGATGATTTCTCGCCGGCACACCGCATCCTGTTTGATGAAAAGAAAGATAACGTAAACGAATAAACGCATTTATCAACACCTTTAAATACCACTATGTCTCTCGAAAAATTTTATTACGACAACCGCACGGTAAAATGGTTTGCCTACGCCTGTGTGTTCTGGGGTTTAATAGGCATGCTGGCAGGTCTGTGGGCCGCCCTGGAGCTGGTGATCCCCGGTCTTAACGCTGGATTTGCCCCAATTACTTTTGGCAGGCTGAGACCCGTACACACCAATGCCGTGATCTTTGCCTTTGTGGGTAATGGTATATTCATGGGCGTGTACTACTCGTTGCAACGGCTGTGTAAAGCCCGTATGTTCAGCGATCTCCTGAGCAAAATACATTTCTGGGGATGGCAGGCCATCATTGCCGGTGGCGCGCTCACCTTGTTCCTCGGCTACACCACCGGTAAAGAATATGCAGAACTGGAATGGCCGTTTGATATCGCTATTACGCTGATCTGGCTGGTGTTTGGTGCAAATATGCTCGGTACTATTCTGCGCAGGCGCGAGTCGCATTTATACGTGGCCATCTGGTTCTTTATCGGCACCTGGGTAGCCATTGCGATGTTACATATTATTAACTCTTTCGAATTCCCTTTATCCCTGTTCAAAAGTTACAGTTGGTATGCGGGTGTACAGGATGCGCTGGTGCAATGGTGGTATGGACACAATGCGGTGGCCTTCTTCCTCACTACGCCCTACCTCGGCCTGATGTATTACTTCGTTCCCAAAGCGGCTAACAGACCAGTATATTCTTATCGCTGGTCTATTATTCACTTCTGGTCACTGATTTTTATTTACATCTGGGCGGGCCCGCATCACCTGCTGTATACAGCCTTACCTGAATGGGCGCAGTCGCTGGGAACGGCCTTTAGTGTCATGCTCATTGCACCATCCTGGGGAGGTATGCTCAATGGTTTACTCACGCTTCGCGGCGCCTGGGACCGGGTAAGAGAAGATGCTATTCTTAAGTTCTTTGTGGTAGCGCTTACCTGCTATGGTATGGCCACTTTCGAAGGACCAATGTTATCATTGAAAAATGTAAATGCTATCAGTCATTATACCGACTGGACCATTGCCCACGTACATGTTGGCGCCCTGGGCTGGAATGGTTTCCTGACCTTCGGTATTCTCTACTGGCTGATTCCACGCATATTTGCTACACAGCTATATTCCCGTAAATGGGCTAACACCCACTTCTGGATTGGTACCCTCGGCATTATCTTTTATGTAATTCCGCTTTACTGGGCAGCCTTTACACAAAGTATGATGTGGAAACAGTTTACAGAAGAAGGACAACTGAAATACCAGTTCCTGGAAACCGTTACTACTATCGTCCCTATGTATGCGCTGCGTGCAGTAGGAGGTGTGTTATATCTCAGTGGGTTGACGCTGATGATTGTGAATCTTACCAAAACCATTCGCCGTGGCTCTTTCGTAGCCAATGAAGCGGCTGAAGCGGCGCCATTGCCAAAAGTAATTCCCACACATGGTAAAGCACACTGGCATAACTGGATAGAACGCCGTCCGCTGCAACTGGTGGTATTCAGTCTCATCGTAGTAGCCATTGGAGGCATACTGGAAATGATGCCCACCTTCCTCATCAACAGCAATGTACCTACTATCAGCAGTGTGAAACCATATACACCATTGGAGCTACATGGCCGTGATATCTACCTGAGAGAAGGTTGTTATACCTGTCACTCTCAAATGATACGTCCTTTCCGTGATGAAGTGGCCCGTTATGGCGAATACTCCAAAGCTGGTGAGTTTGTATATGACCACCCTTTCCAATGGGGCTCCAAACGTACCGGCCCGGATTTGGCGCGCATAGGCGGTAAATACCCGGACTCCTGGCACTTTAACCACATGCTGGATCCTACGTCAATGTCGCCTGGTTCTATCATGCCTGCCTATCCCTGGCTGTTTGAAGACCGGGTAGATAAAAGTAAAACACCGGCGATGATCAATGTAATGCGCAAGCTGGGCGTGCCCTATACAGCAGGTTATGAGCGACAAGCCATCACCGATCTCGACAAACAGGCACAGGACATAGCGGCCTCCCTGCAGAAAGATAAACTTCCTATCAAAGCAGATCGTGAAATCATTGCATTGATTGCCTATCTGCAGCGCATGGGTAAAGATATTAAGCTGGCGCCCAAACCTGCTCCAGTCACCGATAATGCAACCTTTTAAATAACGCATCATGAAGTTCATTAACTATCTGGAATCCATAGCTGGTATCAGCGTATATCCGATGACGTCGCTGCTGCTGTTGTTTACCTTCTTTATAGGTGCTTCTCTATGGGCTTTTAAAGCAGATAAGAAAATGGTGGATCGGATCAGCCGAATTCCTTTAGACAATGATGAGACTAATCCCTTGTAAAAGAAAATGTATGAATAAACGATTTATACAGCTACTTGCCGGCTGTTTATCAGGCGCACTGCCGGCTTTTGCAGATAGCGGAAGCAATGTTCCTTCTGAATTATATGATCCGGTGGCGTTGTTGCTGCTGGTGGTTATTGGTGGGTTATTGCTGGCCATTATTATTCTTGGTAATGCCGTATTGGGAGCAATGGATATTTTTAGGGAGAAGATGAAGAAAGATGCCGGAAAAGCGTTGATCACCATCGGCGTTATCTCCCTGGTATTCCTTAGCCAGTCGGCGTTTGCAACGTCAGTGGTTACTACCGAAGCTAATCCTTATTTCACCCGTTTATCATCTACCTCTTTTTACCTGATGATATCTGTGATCATCGTGGAACTGGCCGTGATCATCAGCCTGCTGTTTGTATTGCGCTTCCTGGCAGGTATCAAACGGAAACGTAAACCTGCGAAGGCAACAGTACCAGGTAAACCTAAAGTGTCCTGGTTTGAAAAATTAAACAATACCAAAACCCTGGATGCGGCCGCAGAAGCAGATGAGGACATGGGCCATGATTTTGACGGCATCCATGAACTGAATAATCCAACACCACCATGGTGGAAGTGGGGATTCATTTTCACCGTATGCTTTGGTATCGTATACTTCTGGCGTACAGAAATCACCCACTCTGCGCCCAATCAACTGGAGGAACTGGCAGTCGCAGAAGAAAAAGCAGCTATTGCCAAAGAAGAATACCTGAAGAAGGCGGCCAATAATATCGATGAAAACAATGTGGTGTTGCTGACAGACGCCAACGATATCGCCGCCGGCCAAAAAATATTTGTGGCCAGTTGTGCACCCTGTCATGGGCCACAGGGGCAAGGAGTAGTGGGTCCTAACTTAACGGACGACTACTGGCTTCATGGCGGTAAAATCAACGACGTGTTCAAAACTATTAAATATGGTGTAGCGGATAAAGGGATGAAATCCTGGCAGGAAGACTTTTCACCGAAGCAACTGGCGCAGCTGGCCAGCTTTGTCAAGTCGATCCATGGCAGCAATCCGCCTAATCCCAAAGAAGCACAGGGACAGAAAGAATAAGCAGGCAAGCAGGGATAAAAAAGTACAAACATGAGTAACAGCACATTCAGAGATACGATAGCCACCGTTGATAAGCAAGGCAAGCGCAACTGGATTTTTGCGAAGCAGCCTAAAGGCCGCTGGTATAATATCCGTAGTTGGGTGAGTCTTTTCTATTTTAGTGTTTTCTTTAGCCTGCCGTTTATTTCCATAAATGGCAGGCCCTTATTCCTGCTGAATGTGATAGAGGGAAAATTCATTCTCTTCGGTGCCATCTTCTGGCCACAGGACTTCTTCATCTTTGGGCTGGCCATGCTGGCTTTCATTATTTTCATTGTAGTATTTACCATGGCTTTCGGACGGCTTTTCTGTGGCTGGATGTGCCCACAAACCATCTTCATGGAAATGCTGTTCCGCCGCCTGGAATACTGGATAGAAGGCGATGCCGCGGCACAGCGGATGCTGCAGCAATCGCCCTGGAACACCAATAAAATTATTCGTAAAACAGGTAAGCACCTGGCTTTTTACGCATTGTCGTTTTTGATAGCCAATATGTTCCTGGCATATATCATTGGTGCAAAAGCACTGGGCCGTATCATCACCGAGCCACTATCCGCACATACAGGAGGCTTTATTGCGTTGCTGGTATTTTCCGGTGTGTTCTATGGCGTGTTTGCTTTTATGCGGGAACAGATCTGTACCATTGTATGCCCATACGGCCGCCTACAGGGTGTATTACTGGATAAAAACTCCATACTGGTAGCCTACGACTACGAAAGGGGAGAACCCCGTGCTAAGTTCCGCAAAACCGATACAAGTGCACATGGCGATTGCATCGACTGTATGCAATGCGTGAAAGTATGCCCAACAGGCATAGACATACGAAATGGTACCCAGCTGGAATGCGTAAACTGTACCGCCTGTATTGATGCCTGCGATTTTATGATGGAACAAACCGGTCGGGCAAAGGGGCTGATACGCTATGCTTCCGAAAATGGTATCGCTCAAAAACAACCTTTACGCTTCACTACCAGGCTGAAAGTATATAGCACCATACTGGCATTACTGCTGATAGTGATCACCTTTATGCTGGGCAGCCGTAAGCCGGTAAGTGGTACCATTATGCGCACTGCAGGCATGCTGTACCAGGAACAGGGCACAGATAGTCTCTCCAATCTCTACCGCATTAAACTGGTTAATAAAACCACGAAAGATATCCCGATAGAACTGAAGCTGGAAGATGAAAACGGCATAGTGTCCATGATAGGCAACCCCGTAATTCATGTGAAGGCAGAAGGACAGGGAGAAGGTACCTTTTTCATTGTATTACCCAAAACAAGGGTGCATCAACGCAAGTCCACTTTCTACATAGGACTCTATGAACATAACGAAAGAATTACACGTTTACGTACCACCTTTCTGGGACCGGTACAATAAACAGGTATCGATATAAACATCTTTTAAAACAGATTATCATGAACTGGGGACACAAGATTATCATTGTATTTGTAGTGTTTGCTGCTGGTATCCTGACACTGGTCACCAAAAGCATGCGGACCAAAATAGACATGGTGACGCCGGACTATTATGGGGAAGAATTAAAATACCAGCAGGTGATAGACGGCAAACAAAATGCGGCTGGTCTTTCTTCACTTATTATCATTACCCAACCGGAAGAAGGCGTGCTGCTCACCTTTCCTCATGAGCTGCAAGGGAGGAAGATTACCGGCCAACTCACCTTTTACCGGCCTTCAGATTCCGGCAAAGATATACACCTCCCATTACAGGCAGACGATGCAGGTCATCAATTGATAAACAGGCAGTTATTTACCAAAGGTCAGTATCGTTTAAAGGTACAATGGACCATGAACGATCGCCCGTTTTACCAGGAACAAGCCATCCATATTAACTAACCCAAAATGAATGATATGATCGCCTCTTTTATGCTTGGTTTTGTAGGTAGTTTTCACTGCATTGGTATGTGTGGGCCTATTGCCCTCACGCTACCCGTCCAGCACCTTACCGGCGGCAAAAAGATGGCTGGCATCCTGCTATATAATGCAGGCCGTGTCAGCGCCTATGCCATCATGGGACTCATCTTTGGATGGTTGGGTAAACAATTGTACCTGGGAGGCCTGCAGCAGTGGCTATCTATTATTACTGGTAGTCTTCTATTGCTGGTGGCTATTTTAAAGTATAGCGGTATCCGTTGGACCAGGGGGCCACAACCACCTAATGCCTTTACGCAAAAGATTAAGTTACACCTGGGTCAACTGTTACAACAACGGCGATTTCGCACACTATACGCTATCGGATTTTTGAACGGACTCCTGCCATGTGGACTTGTATACCTGGCCATTGCCGGCGCCATTGCCACCGGCGATGTGGTAAAGGGGACCTTGTTCATGGCCGCCTTTGGCGCCGGTACCATGCCTGCGATGATTGGCGTTGCTTCATTCAGTCACCTGATCACGCTCTCCGTAAGAAATAAAATGCGCCGTATGATACCGGTAGTAGTGAGCCTGATGGGAGTTCTATTAATTCTCCGGGGCCTTAACCTGGGCATTCCCTACATCAGTCCTACCATGGTACCACACAGCGAACATGTTGTTAAAAATTGTTGTCATAAATCATAAGTCATCATGAGCCTCATCAGTAAATATAACGTAGCAGCCCCCCGATATACCAGTTACCCTACCGTACCCTACTGGGAAGAAAACACCTTTAATGCCGACAGTTGGAAAGCGTTGTTAAAAAAATCTTTCCAGGAGTCTAATGGCAGGGATGGTATCAGCATCTATATTCATCTTCCATTTTGCGAAAGCATGTGTACCTACTGTGGTTGCAATAAGTATATCACCGTTAACCATGGCGTAGAAGCACCTTATATAGCAGCGTTGCTGAAAGAGTGGGAGCTGTATGTAAATACCTTCGGCAGCAAACCCCGCATCCGTGAATTGCATCTGGGAGGAGGAACACCCACCTTCTTCAGCGCCGAAAATTTATCGGCCTTACTCAAAGGCATTTACAGCCATGCAGAACTACTTCCGGATGCTTCCCTTAGTTTTGAAGGACATCCAGGCAATACCACACCGGAGCATCTGCAAACATTATACAATCTCGGCTTCCGCAGAATCAGCCTGGGTATACAGGACTTCGACAGGCGGGTACAGGAAATCATCAACCGCATCCAACCTTTTGAAATGGTAGCCTCTGTAGTTGAGAACGCCAGGAAGATCGGCTTTACTTCTATCAACTTTGATCTGATCTATGGCCTGCCATTGCAAACACTCAACAGCATACAAAACACCATCGACAAGGTGGTGAGATTACGGCCTGACCGTATCTCTTTCTACAGTTATGCACATGTACCCTGGATCAAGGGAACAGGACAACGCCGGTATACAGAAGCCGACTTACCCGGAGATGAAGAGAAAAGACAACTGTATGAACTGGGTAAGTTGCTATTAGACAGCAACGGTTATACTGAAATAGGTATGGACCATTTCGCATTGCCGGGAGAAGCCCTGCATACTGCTTTTAAACAGGGAAGATTACATCGCAACTTCATGGGGTATACTGTTACACATACCTCCCTGCTGGTAGGTTTGGGAGCATCTTCCATTGGCGATAACTGGTACGCGTATGTGCAAAATGAAAAGAAGATTGATGTCTGGCAGGAGCTGGTTAACAAAGGCGAGTTCCCTATAGTACGGGGGCATATACTCAGTGAAGAAGATCTCTTGTTAAGAAAGCATATCCAGGACCTGATGTGCCACTTCGAAACTACCTGGCAGAAGGCAGATACACAATGTGAAGCGGTGATAGAGGGGATAGAAAGATTGCAGGAGTTGGAGAAGGATGAACTGGTAACTGTACTTCCTCAAAAGGTGATGGTAACCTCTAAGGGCAAGCCTTTTATACGTAATATCTGTATGGCTTTCGACGCCCGCCTGTGGCGACAAGTACCACATTCACAATTGTTTAGCAAGTCTATCTAAACAGTACATTTACTGTTTGGATACATCATCGGAGTAGTTGGAAAGCGTGATAAAGAATTGTTGCTGTTCTGACTACTCCGGTGAGCGATAAAAAAATGGAAAAAAATTTGGGTGCAGCCGGATAAAAAAACCTTGTTAGCGGGTAAAATTCCCAAAAAGTATAAAAAATGAGGGGAGGTGTCCTGTTACCTTCCTGCCATGAAAATGGTAAAAAGAGGAAGAGGCGATGGAGATAGTTTTTAGTAAGATAAAAATGTGATTCGCTGTAACGCTTTATTCGCGCGGGTTTCAGAGGCAATAAAAAAAGTCTGACCGTTTAAACAATCAGACTTTCTTGTTATGTGAATGGGTTAGTAAGTACAGGGAAACAAAATTCCCTACACAATATTAAAAAGAATTTCATCACAAAAGAAAAATTTTACAAAAAAATTTATTCACACCACTAAAATAATTGTGGATAACAGCAGATTGAAACTTCCCCAACGATGTTATCATCTCCCCAAATTTTGATTATTGGAATTGTTGATTCACTACCTTTGTTACTCTTTAACATTATTTAATAATTCAGAGTATATGAAGTTCGAAGCACCTGTTGCAGTAACTGAAATAGCAGCATATATAGGCGCAGAGCTGATTGGCAACAGTCAATTGATGGCCACCGGCATCAATGAAATACATAAGGTAACACCAGGAGATATCTCCTTTGTTGACTTTGAGAAATACTATGCCGCCAGTCTTAATTCTGCAGCAACCATTATCATCATTAACAAAAAGGTAGATTGTCCCGAAGGCAAGGCGATTTTGGTGCTTGATGACCCGTTCAGTGCTTATGTGAAACTGGTAAAAAGATTCAGACCTTTTGAACCGGCAACCAAAGCCATCAGCGATAGCGCGGTGATAGGAGAGGGCACAGTGGTGCAACCCAACGTATTCATTGGTAACCATGTGCGCATTGGACGTAACTGCCTCATACATCCCAACGTTACTATTTATGATCACTGTGTGATTGGCGATAACGTCATCATTCACGCCGGTACCGTGCTGGGTGGTGATGCTTTTTACTTTAAGAAAAGAGCAGAGCGGGAAGTGATGTACGATAAGCTGGAAAGCTGTGGCAGAGTAATCATAGAAGACAGTGTGGAAATAGGCGCTGGCTGTACCATCGACAAAGGAGTGAGTGGCGATACTATCATCGGTCGCGGTACCAAACTGGATAACATGATCCATATCGGGCACGGTACGGTAGTAGGCAAGAACTGCCTCATTGCTGCACAGGTAGGTATTGCCGGTAAAGCACATATTGAAGACAACGTAATCCTCTGGGGACAGGTAGGCGTGAACAAAGACCTCACCATCGGAAAAGGTGCAGTGGTACTGGCGCAAAGCGGTGTACCTTCCAGCCTCGAAGGAGGTAAAGTATACTTTGGTTACCCGGTAGAAGATGCCCGTGCAAAAAAGAAAGAGCTTAGCTGGATCAAACGTATTCCTGAAATCTGGGAAAAGGTAAAAGATCTCAAATAACATACTCAACAACGGTTGTTTATCTGCCGGCAGTGCAGATAAACAACCTTCCACCACTAATGCCCCCGTCATTCTAAACCCACTCACTTCATGAAACCATTCTTTGCCGCTTTAATGGGTATGCTGCTCTGGAGTTGCAGCACCCCTAACAACACCCATACCACCCCTTCACTATATAGCAATGATCAGCAATGGACCACCGGGGTAAAAGATAGTTGGCTATCTGCCAAAACGCTCTCTTTAGGGGCATATACCACTACTTCCCGCAAAAACGGAGTGGCGGAGGCCACCTTCATCAAGGATCCTAAAAATGCCTTTAATTTCTACCTGGATGGCAATGATGAGCATCTCCTGGTGCAAACCATGAATACAACTGCCATTGCTTTTGCCAATCGCAATTTGCCGGCTTATTTAAGTAGTTTGCCGGGCAATACGGACCTTCGCTACACTTTGATCAATGGCACCAAAAATGAGCCGCTAAAGCGCTGGGAAATGATTGTTAAATCCCCTCACTACCTGGAGCTAAATGATAATAAACCAGTAGGTGTACTCAGGTCAGCCGATATAGATATACGTATCACTGCCCATAATCGTTTTGGCAAGGTCAATTCTTATGAAAACATCTGCTATGAATTCCAGTATCGCGGACAACCTGTAGCAGCAGTAAAGCCGGGTGATAAATCAACAGGCAGTAAGCCCAAAGTATGGGTAAGTAAGGAGGCAGATCCTGAAATGACGAAAACACTGTCGGCTGCAATGGCCGCATTTTTATGGTGATGTTGCGTTAGCTGTTATTTGCCGGCACGTTCTGCTAAGAAAGCGGAAGCAATTTGCTGGATCGTTTGTTCTAATGGCCGGAACCGGAAACCCGGCAGTGCATTCAGCACCTTGGTATTTTCATAGGTAACTTTCATTTGTGCTGTGCGGGCTGTTTCTTTTGTTACCAGCGGATGCTTGCCGGTTAGCATCCCCTTTATTTTCTCCAGGCGCCACACCACTTCTGCCATCCAGGGCTTCGCAGCAATATGAGGAGGCTTTTTGCCCAGGGCATGTGCCATCGTGGTAAAAAGACGCTGATAATCCCAATTGTCGGCAGAAAGGATAAAGCGCTCTCCCTGGATATCACTATCCATCAGCAGTATCATGGCTTTCACTACATCTGCTACATCAACAAAGCCATTCACCCCTGTTGTATAGTAAGGGAACTCCTTCCAGGCGTTCTTCAGCAATGCCCCGGAACCATCGTCCCAGAAGCCGGCACCGAGAATAATAGAAGGATTTACAATTACGGCATCCAGCCCTTCCGCCATCCCTCTCCACACTTCCATTTCTCCCTGGAACTTACTGATGCTATAGCGCGAGTTATTTTTGCTGTCTTCCCATTCACAGGCTTCATTTACGGCCGCATTCTCTCTTGCACGGCCAATAGCAGCCACAGAGCTTACATAAAGCAGTTTCTTTACACCAGCATCCAGCGCCATATTGACTACATTAGCCGTTCCTTCTACGTTAATCTTCAGCAGGCGGTCTTTGTCGGCCGACTGAAACGACACCATCGCCGCACAGTGATATACCTGCGTAACGTCTACCAGGGCGTCTTCCAGGGTGAAGATATCCAGGATGTCGCCCGGAACCCATTCTATTTTATCGGCAATATCCTGCAACCGGGGAGAAGGTTGTTGCCGGTACAATGCCCTTACAGGTTTACCTGCAGCAACTAATGCCCGAATTAAATGACTACCTAAAAACCCTGTTCCGCCGGTTACTAAAATCATGAAGACTAAATTCTAATGCTATAAGAGGTCCAAAAGTAATAAAACTATTGTTCGTACCTGTAAAAACCCAATCCTGTTTTGCGTCCCAGCTTACCATCTTTCACCCGTTGCTCCTGTAACACGTTCGGCTTAAAGCGGGGAGCATGTGCAAAGGCATCGTATAACGACTGCGTTACTGCCAGGTTCACATCATTGCCGATCAGGTCCATTAATGCGAAAGGCCCCATTTTAAAGCCCACACTCTCCAACAGCTGATCAATAGTGCTGAAGTCGGCCGCACCTTGTTCTGCCACATGCATGGCTTCCAGGTAATAATGCCTGGCCACCCTGTTAACAATAAACCCGGGGGCATCTTTCACCCGTACCGGCACTTTACCCATCTGCATCGCCAGCGTATACACTGCTTCTGCCACTTCGGGCGCCGTATGTTTTCCACTCACCACTTCCACCAGCTTCATCAGGTGTGCCGGGTTAAAAAAGTGCATCCCTACCACCCTGGATGCATGGCTATCCACGGCCGCCGCAATGTCTGATACAGACAGGGAGGAGGTATTGGTAGCAAAAATAGTATCTGGTGAATTGATGGCTGCCAGTTGGGTAAACAGGGCTGTTTTAGCGGCTATCTTCTCTACAATTGCCTCAATGATGATGTCGGCTACACAATCTTCCAGCACCGTGGTAAAACGAAGCCGCTGCAAGGTGGCCGCCTGTTCTTCCGCTGTCAGCTTGCCTTTTGTTACGGCTACAGCCAGGCTCTTCTCTATTTGCGATTTCGCTTTATCCAGTCCTTCCTGCCGGATATCGAACAACAGTGTATTAAATCCGCTATAAGCTGCTATTTGTGCTATTCCGGCACCCATGGTACCTGCGCCACATACGGCTATAGATTGTATCACTATCTGAGGTTTTTTCGTACAGAAAAAAAGCTATTGCAGCGACCAATGACCCGCTACAATAGCTTTTGCTTTATACATTTCGCTTTTTGCTTCATAGTTTATACCGCACCTTCGAATTGCTCCAGGAAACGGGTATCGTTTTCAGAGAACAGGCGTAAATCTTTAATCTGGTATTTCAACATGGTAATACGCTCTATTCCCATACCGAAGGCAAAACCGGTATATTTTTCCGGATCAATACCGCAATTAGCCAGCACTTTTGGATGTACCATTCCACAACCGAGGATCTCTACCCAGCCGGTTTGCTTACACACCGGGCAACCTGTACCTCCGCAAATGAAGCACACAATGTCCATTTCAGCACTTGGCTCTGTGAATGGAAAGTAGGAAGGACGGAAACGGATACCTGTATTTTCGCCAAACATCTCTTTTACGAAGTGATACAGCGTTTGCTTAAGATCCGCGAAAGATACATTTTCATCGATATACAATCCTTCTACCTGGTGGAAGAAGCAGTGTGCACGGGCTGAAATGGTTTCATTCCGGTATACTCTTCCCGGGCTGATAATGCGGATAGGCAGCTTGCCTGCTTCCATTACCCTTACCTGGGCAGAAGAAGTTTGGGTACGCAGCAACCAATCCGGGTTCTTGCTGATGAAGAAAGTATCCTGCATGTCACGGGCCGGATGGTTTTCCGGTAAGTTCAATGCGGTGAAGTTATGCCAGTCGTCCTCAATTTCTGGTCCCTCTGCAATGCTGAAGCCCAGACGCTCAAAAATGCGGATAATTTTATTCCGCACCAGGCTGATAGGATGACGGGTACCCAGGCGGTGTGGCGCCGCGGGTAAAGTATAATCAATATCGCCAGCATCTGCGCCGGTAGCATCTTTCAGATCACTGAACTGCTCATAGCGCGACTCCGCGAGTTGTTTAAATTCGTTTAATATCTGCCCAAATTCTTTCTTACGGTCATTCGGTACCTGCTTCATCTCCCCGAAAAGAGCTTTCACGATACCTTTTGTACCCAGGAATTTTATGCGGTACTGTTCCAGATCCGCGGCGCCCGCAGGCGTAAAAGCCGCTATTTCTTCTTTGTAGGTGGCTATTTGCTGTACTAACTGTTCCATAAACGACAAAGATAAGCGATTAGGAGTAAACTGTTGTGGGGGAGATAACCCATATTTGCCCGAAATAACGTATATTTCATGAGCAAATCAGCGAGGGTATGTCTGTCACGATACACATTACCTGGTTATTACTGGCCATAGCCATATCTGGCGCCTTTCTACTCCTTTTCGTCCATTACCGATCCCGTTACCTTCTTATCAAAGGCAATGAAAGAACTATGGTGTTACACACCAACCAGCAGGAGAAAGAGTTGCTATTACTCCGTAAACAACTATCAGAACTAAAACTCCGCAGCCTCAAATCACAGGTAAATCCACATTTCCAGTTCAATTGCCTGAATGGCATCTACACCGCGCTGCTGACCGGCGAAACCACCCTGGCCCAGGAATATATCTGCGGATTTGCTCTTCTGCTCAGGAAAGTACTCCAGCTGGCCGACAAAAATTTCATCTCCCTGCAGGAAGAATCTGATATGCTGGAACTATACCTGAAACTGGAGCAACTACGCACCAACAAAGGATTTGAATATACTCTCAAAACGGATCCACGGATTTCACCATCTGCCCTGCAGGTACCTTGTATGCTGGTACAGCCATTTGTGGAAAACGCCATCTGGCACGGGTTAATGCATAAGGCAACAGATCGCCGGCTGCATATTGAATGGATGCAGCTGCAACAAAATTTATATGCATGTGAGGTTATCGACAACGGAATAGGCCGGGTACAGGCGCAGCAATACCATCATGAAGGCTTAAAAACGCACAGTCATCACTCCAGGGGAATGGAAATATGCATGGAACGGGCTTCACTTTACCGCTCTATGTACCACACCCAATTCAATATAGAAATTACAGACCTGTCAGGAAAAGAAAACACCATACAAGGCACCCGCGTATGCATCACCTTTGAAATAGCCCCTGCTATGAATATACCGGGCTAAAAAATCAACTTATACCCAACACCGCGAATATTCACAATCTGTACCCTGGAATCATCTTTCAGGTACCGGCGCAACTTGGTGATGAAAACGTCCATGCTGCGGGCATTAAAGAAGTTATCATCTCCCCATAAATCCAGTAATACTGCCTTCCGCTCCATTACCTCATTCTTGTTGTTGTACAACCGCTGCAAAATAGCGGCCTCGCGGTGGGATAGAAATTCTACGGTATTATTGCGGGTTAGTGTTTGCTTGGTATAGTTGAATACATATTGACCAATAGATACGGCACCTTCTTCCACTTCACGGGTGCCGGGGTTGTCCGCAAAACGCTTTAGTAATGCGGTAATGCGTACAATCAGTTCATCCATACTGAAAGGCTTCTTCAGGTAATCATTGCCGCCCAGTTCAAAGCCCTTTACTACATCCACAGTCTGCGATTTAGCCGTGAGAAAAATAATCGGGGTGAATTTATCCTGCTTACGGATTTCGGACGTCACCGTAAATCCATCCATGTTCGGCATCATGATATCCAGCACCACCACATCCGGGTGTTCCTGCTGATATAAACGTAGTCCTTCTCTGCCATCGGCTGCATACAACATTTCGAAGCCCCGCATTTCAAGGCTGTCTTTTACGATCTGTCCAAGCTGTACTTCGTCTTCTATCAATAATACTTTTGCCATAGTTTCTTTATTTACGATGATTATGCAGAAGGAATGATAAGGGTAAATTCACTGCCTTTGTCAGGCTCGCTATGCACCTGGATGGTACCATTGTGCATTTCCACAATCTTCTGCACATAACTTAAGCCTAAACCAAAACCCTTTACATTATGCAGGTCGCCGGTAGGTACGCGGAAAAATTTATCAAAGATATTCCCCTGGTATACCTTCGGAATACCAATGCCGTTATCCTTCACCTTAATCTTTAAGATACCATTTTCCAGGCTGGTTTGTATATATAACTGCACCTGTTCTCCGGAATATTTAATGGCATTATCTACCAGGTTGTTGATAGCATTCGATAAATGTGTTTTATCTACCTGTACCATTTTACCTGCCAGGTTATTATCATAGCGCAACTGCAACTGCTTCGTGGCTTTCAGCTGGTGATTGGAAAGGATGTTATCAATCACTTCATTCAGATCTGTTTCTTCGCGAAACAGTTCAATATCTTCTTTTTCCTCTGCAGCAATATGCAGTACTTTTTCTACCAGGTCGGACAGGCGCTGTAATTCGTTTTTGGAGATGTCCAGGTACGTTTGCGTTTTTCGCTGATCATTCAACGCATTGAAATTCTGCAACGCTTCTACAGCCGCAGATACAGTAGCAATCGGCGTTTTCAGCTCATGCGTCATATTGTTGATAAAGTCGTTCTTTACTTCCGACAGCCGCTTCTGCTTCAGGATCGTTCGCAGCATATATATAAAACAGAGCGTTGTAAGCACCAGTAGCACCACAGAACTCAGGAGGGTCCAGATCATTTTCTGCAGGATAAACTGCAGGGGAGAATCGAAGCTGGCCTGCACGAAGAGGTTGCTGGCCGGGTTAAAAGGAATCTTGGAGGTTTGGCGGGGCTCCCGTTTCCGGATACTATCCCGGAAGGTTTCCCTTTCAAAGCCACTATAGCTGAAGTGGAACGTGTCCAGTTTATAGGGGGTGGCTATTTGGCGGTTCGCCAGCTCTACTTTGAATACAGAATCCAGTTTAATAAGGTTGGTGCTATCATTATGTAAGTTGCTGGTGATAAGGAATTCTGAAATTTGCCTGGCCAGGGTATCTGCATATACTTTGTTGGGAGAATCGCCGTGGAAAGCTTCTGGTGGGGGAGATCCCGGGAAGCGGTCAAACTCCCGCTGCCCACGGAATCGTTTTCCTTTGGGCACGCCAATTTCTTCCAATTGTTCCGCCAATCCACGCATCGGCTTGTTCAACGAATCTTTATCTTTTCCAAAATAGCGGATATAACGCCGCACATCTGAAAACTGCTTATTAAATACTGCCTGGCGCAGCGACTCATTAATTTCCTTGCTAAACTGCTCCTGTCTTAGCTTATAAGAATTATACAGCCAATACCCCTGGAATAGAAATATACCCAGTATACAAACAGACATCAGGATGAGGATATTTCTAATTCGTTGTCTCATGGAAGATTTTAAGATCCGTACAAAACTATCCATTCCGGGCTGAATACCGGCTAATCCCTTAACAGTAATTAACAGTAAATAAGGAAGATTAACGGTTACCAACCAGCCTTAACAGTAAATAACAGTAAATAAAGCTTTTTAACCGAAAAAACGAACCTGAAAGAGCAATTTTGTTGTAACAAAAACAACCAGGTATGAACCGAACTATCCGTTTACTTTTTGCAGCAGCTACGCTGCTTTCCGCCAGCAGCCCTGTATTAGCCCAGCAATCAGGCACTATTGAATATGAAGTAACTGCTAAAACAGATCCTGAACGCATGCGTGGCTTTCAACGCGGAAGCGATGATGCGCCGGAAATTCCCGATGTCATCACCTTTAAACAAACTTTTACCTTCAATAACAACATCGGTAAAATCACCACCGAACGCCCCGACTTCGGCGGCGGCCGCAGGCAGCGGCCGGAAGGCGACACCAGCAACCGCTTTGGCCGCCGGCCCGGCATGGGCGGAGGTATGGGTTTCCGTGGCAACAACGCCCAATACGTAGACCTGGCCAACAAAAAATATGAGCAGGTTTTCAGCACCTTTGGCGATGATAAAAAAACATACTACACAGAAGAGGATTTTATTTTTACCGCTAATACCAAGTCGTCTGATAAAACTAAAAAAATAGCCGGATACAACTGTAAAAAGGCCACCATACAGCTTAAAGACGACACCTACACCGTATGGTATACCACTGAACTGCCGTTTAGCTTCGCTCCGGTGAACGGTTTGTTACCCGAAAATAATGCCGTAGTACTGTCGGCAGAAGGCAGCAAACGTTCTTTCGTGGCCAAGAGCGTAAACCTGAAACCTGTTACAGATGCAGATCTTAGCCTCCCTGCCGGTGCAGAAAAAGTAACACAGGAACAAATGAGAGAGATCAGAAAACAGGAGATGGATAAATTACGTAAGCGGCAACAACAATAATAAATTTCATCCTAACTTCCCCTCCGCTGTTAAATTCATTTATGAAGAAACTTATACAACTCTTGCTGGTACTGGGATTGAGCATACTGTATGCACAAGCCCAGGCCCAGCAAGGAAAGATTAAAGGCCAATTGACTGATTCCACCACGAAGGAGGCCATGCCCGCCGCCACCGTGGCGTTACTGAACGCGAAAGACTCCAGCGTTGCCAGTACCACCATGACAGATACTAAAGGTAATTTTGAACTGACCAATGTAGCAGATGGCGCCTACCGGCTCTACGTGAGCTTCCTGGGCTACAAACCCCTCAACAAACAAATACAAATCACTCCCGACCGCAGAGATATTGCCCTCGGCAACATCGCCATGGGACATAAAGGCGTAGACCTGAACACAGTGGAAATTGAAGGTGAAAAACCACCCATCGTAGTAAAAAAAGATACGCTTGAATTTAATGCCGATGCCTTCAAAACTCGCGAAAACGCTGTAGTGGAAGACCTTCTGAAAAAATTACCCGGCGTCACCGTGGATAAAGACGGCGCCATCACCGCACAGGGTGAAACCGTTACAAAAGTATTGGTAGACGGCAAACCTTTCTTTGGCAGCGACCCAAAACTGGCTACTAAAAACCTTCCCGCCAACATCATTGATAAAGTACAACTGATAGATAAAAAGTCGGACCAGGCGCAGTTCACTGGTATTGACGATGGACAAACAGAAAAAACCATCAATATCACCATCAAAAAAGATAAGAAGAAAGGCATGTTTGGCCGGGCTACTGCCGGATATGGTACCGATGACCGCTTCGGTAGCTCCATCAGCTTAAACCGCTTCCGGGAAAACCAACAGGTATCGCTGTTAGGTGGCGGTAATAACGTGAACAATACAGGTTATACCGTACAGGATCAGATGAGCTTCAACTCTGCCGGCGGTGGTAGAGGAGGGGGCAGAGGCGGTGGTGGCGGCATGCGTGGCATGGCTTCGGGTATGGGCGCCAATAATCCCGGTATTACCCGCAACTGGAATGCAGGTCTGAACTTTAACCAGGACTTCAATAAAAACCTGATCGTAAACGGCAGCTACTTTTTTAATGATACCAAAACGGATATAGAACAAAAGCAAGCCAGGCAAACCTTTTCCCAGGATCAACACAAAAATCCTACCACCACCAACGACTATTCTACCTCTGCGTCGCAGACAGATAACAGCAACAACCGCATTTCTGCCCGCATAGAATATACAATCGATTCATTGCACTCGCTGATTTTTTCACCTACCTATTCCCTCACCAATGGGAATAGCTATAGTGTTACCAACAGTTCATCGCTTCTTAATAACAAAGATTCTATCAACAGAGGCAGTACTATCAACGACGGACAGGGCACCAACACCAACATCGGTGGAAGCCTGTTATTCCGTAAAAAATTTAAAAAACAAGGCCGTTCACTCAGTGCGAACTTCAACTATAACAATAGTAGTAATGATCAGCAAAACTTTGTGAAGTCCAATTTCTTCTTCTTCAAAAATGACAGCATCAGTGCTTTTAACCAAAGAAACCAGGTCAATACCGACAGCCGCAACGCAGGCGTAAACCTGACTTATACAGAGCCCGTTGGAAGAGACCGGTACCTGGAAGCTAACTATGGGCTGACCAAATACACCAATACCAGCACGAAGTATACGTATGATTATGATGCTTCCAACAAGGATTACAATATCATGAATGACTCGCTCAGTAATGTTTTCACCAACAATACGCTGAATCAGCAGGCTGGCCTGTCTTTGCGTACTACCAAACTGAAATACGACTACTCATTTGGATTAAACGTACTGTTCAACAACCTGGATAATACTACCCATTCCTTCCTTACGGGAAAGGATACACTCATCCAGCAACATACCATTAATTTCGCGCCACAGGCGTCTTTTAATTATATGTTTTCCAAGAGCAAACGGTTACGCATCAACTACAACGGAAATACACAGCAGCCGAGTGTACAGCAACTGGCGCCCGTTCCGGATAACAGCAACCCATTGTACATTCAGTTGGGTAACCCGGATTTGAAGCCTTCTTTCAATAATAACCTGAACATTAACTTCAATCAGTTTAACAACATTACTTTCCGTGGTATGTTTGCTTTCCTGAGTGGGTCTTATGCAGTGAATAAAATTATTAATGCCACCACGCTGGATACCAGCACCGGCAAGCAAATGGTAAAACCTGTTAACGTAAATGGTTACTTCAGTTTACGTGGTATGGTGCACAACTCCATTCCTTTGTCGAAAACGCCGGGGCAAAACCTAAACACCGGCACCAACATAGGTTATACGCGGGATGTTACCATCGTAAACGGCAATACCAGCTATACCGGGACATTACAGATATCTCAATCTGCCAATGTAAATTATATGTACAAGGAGTTATTGGATGTATCAGTAGGTGGCAGCATTAATTATAACGGGGTCCACTATACGCAGGCGACTAATGTAAACCAGCAGGATACCCGCTACCTGGATTATAACATCAATGCGGATTTCAATATCAACCTGCCGAAAGGATTTATGATTGGCAGTGATATTACCTGCACCATGAACCGTAACCGGCCGGTGGGGTATAATCTTACCTCTACCATGTGGAATGCCAATATAGCGAAGTATGTATTCCCTAAAAAGCAGGGTATGATTAAGGTACAGGCTTTTGACCTGCTAAAACAGTACGTGAGCGTTACCCGTACGGTGGCGGATACTTATATACAGGATACGCAAAGCAACGTGCTGCAACAATATTTTATGGTGAGTTTTACTTATTTCCTGAACCGTTTTGGTGGCAACAACAAACCGGGAGAGGGAGGAAATCGTATGGGCTTCCCCGGTGGCCGGGGTGGCGGAGGATTCCGTCAAATGAGAGGCTTCTGATAACCACTATTTATCATCATGAGAAAGGGCTATTGTTCAGCAAAATAACTGCTAAACAATAGCCCTTCTTCTTTTAATCATTTTTTAGGCAGATACCGTACTCCTTCTTCCTGCTAATACCCGTTTCAATACCCATGAAATTGTAAATGTGGGGATGAAATCTGTTCCGGGAAATAATTCTTCCATAAAGTTAAAAACGCTACCAAAGGTACCCAACGAACCGCCAAACATCCGATAGAAAATAATGGCGGAAATGGGCGCCCAAATAAAATCGCTGACCTCTCCTAACACCGGCACCGCATAACTGGCGCATCCTAATAAATCCATCAGAATGCAAAACCATAAACTGGGAGTATATTTTTTTTCCATATCAACCTCCGCTTTTCAATACTTAAACAAATTACTTACCAACTTTCAGATATTACCTGCAATTTAATATATAAACGTAACCCGGCCGCGGATAGTTCTACGTGAAAAATTAAAATCCGTATTTCCACTCCTTTTTTTCTCCCTAGAGGTAGGAGGAGCTTGTAAGTACGCATAATTTCAACTACATTGATGGCTCTTAAAGCAATCCTTTTTATGCACCAGGAAAACTCACGCCGCGATATGATTAAAAAAGTAGCCACCATGGCTTTGGCATCCACTGCGCTATCTTCTCTCACTAACAGGGTTTCTGCCCATGAACGGGCCGTTGACGAGTCCTTGAAAGGCAAAATTAATCACTCGGTTTGCGCCTGGTGTTATAGCATGCCTTTGGATGAACTCTGTAAAGCCGCTAAAAAAATCGGCATTCATTCTATTGATCTCGTGGATCCGAAAGACTTCTCCATTCTGAAAAAGAATGATATGATTACCGCCATGGTAGCCAGCAATGGCCCGGAATGGGGGATTAGCAAAGGATTTAATACCATTGCACACCACGATAAACTGGAAGAATATTTCAAGCACTACATCGATGAAACGGCCAAAGCAGGTTTCTCAAATCTCATCTGCTTTTCAGGCAACCGCAATGGCATGAGCGATTCGGAAGGCATCGCAAACTGCACAAAAGGCCTGCAGCGCATCATTGGCTATGCAGAAAAGAAAAAAGTAACCCTGGTGATGGAACTGCTGAATAGTAAAGTAGATCATCATGATTACCAGTGCGACCACACCGCATGGGGCGTAGAGCTCTGTAAATCAGTGGGTTCCCCTAACTTTAAGCTGCTATATGACATCTACCATATGCAGATTATGGAGGGAGATGTGATCCGCAATATCCGTGATCACCATGAATATATTGCCCACTACCACACTGGTGGAGTACCGGGCCGTCATGAAATTGATGAAACCCAGGAATTATTCTACCCTGCTATTATGAAAGCGATTTATGAAACCGGCTTCAAAGGTCATGTGGCTCAGGAGTTTATCCCTGCACATAAAGACCAGATCGCCTCTCTCACTCAAGCCGTTGGCATTTGCGATATCGCTTAATTCATAAATATATCCTACTTTCGCGCAATAGTCCACCAAAACAGTAGGGTATATTAATGAAAGATTATTACAAAAAGCCTTTAGCATGGCTGCTTCAGGAGTCGGCCGAAGAAAATAAGCACACCCTGAAACGTACGCTGAATGGCTTCCAGCTCTTAATGCTGGGACTAGGTGTTATTATCGGAGCAGGATTGTTTTCCTTAACAGGACCAGCTGCCGGTAATAACGCCGGACCAGCCATCACTCTTTCCTTTATAGTAGCCGGCGTTGGTTGCGCTTTTGCGGGCCTCTGTTACGCTGAATTTGCCTCTATGATACCAGTGGCCGGTAGCGCATATACATACGCGTATACCACCATGGGAGAGCGACTGGCATGGATTATCGGCTGGGACCTGGTATTGGAGTTTTCCGTAGGCGCTGCCACGGTAGCCATTAGCTGGTCTAACTATCTCGTAGCCTTCCTGGCTAAATACGATATCTATATCCCGGCACAATTTGTCCATTCTCCGTTCGAAACCATAACCCTGGCCAATGGAGTTACCACACACGGGTATTTTAACCTGCCGGCGGCCCTGATCATTATCCTGATGTCTGCCATCCTGATACGCGGCACCAAAGGATCTGCCCTGTGGAACGCAGTAGTGGTGTCGCTGAAAGTAGGTGTAGTCCTCGTTTTTATTATCCTTGGCTGGAAGTATATACAGCCGGCTAATCTCACCCCTTACATTCCAAAAAATACCGGCAATTTCGGCGAATATGGCATTTCCGGCATATTAAGAGGAGCAGGCGTTATTTTCTTTGTATATCTGGGCTTTGATATTGTAAGCACTGCCGCACAGGAAACCAGGAACCCGCGTCGCAATATGCCTATTGGCATCCTGGGTTCATTGGCGGTATGTACTGTCCTTTTCATTCTTTTTGCCCATGTACTCACTGGTCTCGCACCATACCAGGAGTTTAAAAACAACGCCGCGCCGGTGGCAGTGGCCATTGCACATACACCGTTTCACTGGCTGGGGCAAATGATCATCCTGGCTATTATTGTGGGCTATACTTCCGTAATACTGGTGGATTTATGGGGACAATCGCGGGTATTTTATGCGATGTCTAAAGATGGGCTGTTGCCGAAAATATTTTCGGAGGTGCATCCCCGTTACCGTACACCGTGGAAAAGCAATATACTCTTTTGTGTATTTGTAAGCTTGTTTGCCGCACTGGTACCAATAAGGGTAGTAGGGGAGATGACCAGCATCGGCACCCTGCTGGCTTTTGTAATCGTATGCGCAGGAGTATGGATCATGCGGTATTCTATGCCGGATGCACCGCGTGCCTTCAAAACACCCTGGGTACCTTTTGTTCCCATTATGGGCATTCTTTGCTGCGCCGTAATGATGGCATTTCTTCCCTGGGATACCTGGTTGCGCCTCATTATCTGGATGGCCATTGGAATGCTGATTTACGAGTTTTACGGTAAAAAACACAGTAAAGTGCGGCAATCCCAACTGCCTTAGGCTTTCCAGTCGGACCGCAGTATCCCCATTACTACCATATCCACATACTGTCCATGCAGTTTGGCACTATGGCGCAGGATACCTTCTTTGGCAAATCCCAGCTTAATTGGGATTTGCCCGCTTCGCTCATTCTGCAGCACAAAGCGGATCTCAATCTTATTCAGGTGTAACTTTTTAAATGCGAAGGTGATCAGGCCCCTGCAGGCCATGGTGGCAATACCTTTACGTTGAAAGGCTTCTGCTATCCAATACCCGATTTCCGCTTTCTGTAGCTGATGATCCCAGCCGTGCAAGTCTATCACACCACAAAACTGTTGCTGGTACCATATACCCAATGCAACAGCTTCCTGTTCTTCCGCCTTGCGGAGCATGAGTTGAATAAAACGCAGGGAATGTTCTTCATTGGTATTGTAATCTACCCAGGGTAAAAATTTACGCAGACTTTTCCGCGACTGGTCCAGCTGCTTATATACCTGTGGAGCATCCTGCAGTTGCAACTGCCGCAGGTATATGTTTTCATTGACTGTTATTTCGAACATAGCTGGATTTAAAAGGGGCGTTAAACTTACATCGATTTAACGTAAAATCCAACCTGCATTTATTAATTAGCCGCTGGCCTTTAGCGTCGCTTACGAGCAACCTAAAAACCAACGGCTAAATCCGGAGCACTGATTCCCGTATTATTGTTTCGCCAGTAACTGTTGTCTGGCCATATCTTTCACTACCTGTTGTGCATACAAAACTGCCATTCTTTCTGTGGTTGGCGGATCGAAAGACTGTGACTGCACAGAATATAACATCTGTCCGCTCTTCAGGTCATACAAATTACCTTCCCACTGATATTTAGTGTTGTAGGTATAGTATCCGGGTGCATACATCCTGGAGTACCACATAGAGTAATAAGGCCAGAATCCATAGTAGCCATAAGGCTGATAATTAGGCACAAAAGTTCTTTCTCTGCCTCTGTCCAGCATTACAATGGTCATCACCTGGTTTACGTCACTCCCTTGTAATTGCTTCACCACTTCCTTCTCGGTCATTTTTCCTAATTCCTGGGGGCCATAAGTCTGTAGCGCCGATATTGCGTTGTATCCTTTCTTCCTAAGCTCTGCCACTGTATAATTTTCCATCTGGCTACGCAGGGTACGATCTCTCTGAGGTACCAGCGCCATTACCATTATTTTGTTATCCTTCTGCAACTGTTGCGCATCATTAGAACGCCAGGAAGACGTTACTTTGGTGCTTGTACAGGCTGCCATGGCGAGGATTGCTAATCCTGCCATGAAAAGTCCCAGCTTTTTCATATTCCCTCCTTTAGTTTAATTAGTTCTACCAGTTAGACGTAGCAGGAGGCTTTTTGTAACATGTACAAGACAGTTTTAACAATTCTTTCTCAGTTGTTAATGATTTGCTAATGAATTGTTTATAAAAAGAAAAAGGCATCCCGGATGCCGGGATGCCTTTTTCATATAAATAACAGTTTCTAGTAGTTGATCACCTGCTCTTCTATAGCAGCGGGGAGCTCTCTGAATTTGTAAAGCTGGGTGCGGAGCTGTGGTTCGAAACCAGCTTCACGTATCGCCTCCTGCATAGTCCGATAGGTAAACCGGTGTGGAGCGCCAGCAGCACTTACCACGTTTTCTTCAATCATAATAGAACCGAAGTCGTTCGCACCAGCATGTAAACACAGTTGTGCTACCTGTTTACCAACAGTAAGCCAGGATGCCTGGATGTTCTTGATATTCGGCAACATGATACGGCTCATTGCAATCATGCGGATATACTCTTCAGCGGTAGTCATGTTGTGTACACCACGAATCTTTGCCAGCAACGTATCTACGTCCTGGAATGTCCAGGGTATAAAGGCGGTAAAGCCATAGTGACCTTCCGGTTTTTCGCTTTGCACCTGCCGAATGTCTACCAGGTGTTCAAAGCGTTCCAATACGGTTTCCACGTGACCAAACATCATGGTAGCGGAAGAAGCAATATTCAGTTTATGGGCTGCACGCATTACGTCCAGCCATTCCTGTGCACCGCATTTACCTTTGGAGATTAAACGACGTACACGATCATTCAATATCTCCGCACCTGCGCCGGGCAAACTATCCATACCCGCTTCCTGTAAGGCGCGGAGTACTTCAATATGCGTACTCTTTTCCAGCTTGGTAATGTGTGCCACTTCGGGGGGGCCGAGGGTATGCAATCTTAATTCCGGATATAATTGTTTCAGCTCTTTGAAGAGATCTACATAGAAACTAAGGCCCAATTCAGGGTGATGCCCACCTTGCAATAACAGCTGATCGCCGCCATACTTCAGCGTTTCCTCAATCTTCTTTTTATACTCTTCAATGGGGGTAATATATGCCTCCTTATGGCCGGGAATGCGATAGAAGTTACAGAATTTGCAGTTGGCGGTACACACGTTGGTGGTATTCACGTTTCTGTCTATCTGCCAGGTAACCTTACCATGCGGTACCTGTTGTTTTCGTAGCTCGTTGGCTATCTCCATCAGTTCCGCCAGCGGTGCGTTCTCAAACATATAAACACCCTCTGCTGCTGTCAGAAATCCGAAATCCTGCGCTTTCTTGTATAAATCCTGAAGTTCCATTTGCTATGTTTCTAACCGGGAATAAACTTTAGCAAAGGTAGTATTTAGGTAAATAACCGCCCGTAATAAATATATTTTATACGAACACTTTTTAATGTTAAATTTAGAATTATATACATCCCTGCATCCCCCAGTATGCTTAGACCAATTCTGTTACACGTTATGCTGCTATTGGCAGCCATCACCGGCACTTCAACCATGACCTCAGCCGGTGTAGCAACACCCTGCGCTGATAGTACCCGCGATGCGGTGTTGATCACCCGCTTTCACTTTAAACAATACTATGGTGGCGTAGTTGTAGTACAGGCACAGGTTGGCGATTATCCGGATACGTTGCAGTTTATTCTCGACACCGGTAGCGCAGGCATTTCCCTCGATACCAGTACCTGCACACGACTGGGCATTAAAATGGAACCTTCCGACCGGATCATTAAAGGCCTGGGAAGCTCAAAACCAGTATCCTTTGCCCGCAACCATGCCCTCAGATTACCCGGCCTGACCGTAGATAGCCTCGACTTCCATATCAATGATTATGAACTGATTAGCCAGGTATATGGAATTCAGGTAGATGGGATTATGGGATTTAGCCTCCTGAGCAGGTTTATTGTGACCATAGACTATGACACGGAAGAGATTCTCATTTATTCCAAGGGAAAGTTTACGTACCCAAGAGGCGGACAGCTGCTGAAACCTTCGCTCACACAAATCCCGCTGATATCAGCTCCTTTAAGAACCAGCTTAAGAACCATCAATAACCGTTACTACTTTGATACCGGCGCCGGCATGTGCCTTTTACTGTCATCACAGTTTGTGAACGACAGCAGCGTGCTGCAAGGCAAAAGACGCCGTACCAAAAAAATGATTCAAACAGAAGCCCAGGGGCTGGGAGGGAAGATGAGTATGTCACTTACCACCCTCAATGAATTCCGTATTGGTAACTACAGCTTCCGGAATGTACCTACCTACATCTTTGATGATCAAACTAACGTTACCGCCTATCCTTTTTTGGGAGGAATGATTGGTAACGACTTGCTGAGACGCTTCAATATCACCCTCAACTACAGTAAGAAGGAAATATACATGATCCCGAATTCGCATTTCCGTGATATGTTCGATTACTCCTACACCGGTTTAATCATTTACCTGATCAATGGCCGGGTAGAAGTCACCGATATTATCAAAGGCTCTCCCGCAGAAAAGGCCGGGTTCAGGAAAGGCGATATCCTCATGGCGGTCAACAATAACCTGGGACCCAATCTACAGCTGTTCAGGGAGTTGTTAAAAAATATCGGCACCAAAGCCGTTTGCCTGATCAGCCGTGATAATGACCTAATCATCAAAAAGTTGCCAATAAAAAGCATACTTTGACGTTATTTGTGTCATGTGGCGTTTTTTATGGATAGTAACCGTAATTTCTTGTAGCACCCTCCTGTATGCCCATGCACAGCGTAAAAGCACTACATCGGCAGATGCAGGGGAAAATAAGAAACCGGTAGCAGTGATCCCTTTTCAATTGGTGGACAAGCATGTGATTATTCCTGTACTGACTTCCGGCAGTACAGATACCCTTCATTTTATTTTCGACAGCGGGGCAGAAGTAACCGTGTTACACACTAATACCGCTGCCCGGCTACATCTCAAAGGCGGCACAAACGCCTATATGAGCGGTATTAATAACGCGATGGCACAAACGTCGGTGGCCACCCTTAATGTGCTATACTTCGGAGACCAACGCCTCCCTTATGTAAAGGCTTACCTGGAAAACCTGGATGACCTCGGACCGGTAGACGGCATTATAGGCGTGGCTTTGATGAAGACTTTTATTGTAAAAATTGACTACCGCCAACAGCAACTAGTCTTGTATAAAGCCGGGAAAACTCCTACTAACAACGCCGGACGCTTACTGCATTTCCAGCTTAACTATACTACACCGATAATAGACGCTTCTATACAGTTGCCGAATGGCACCAGGCTTTCAGGTAATTACCACATCACCACTGGCGGCGACTATGGCATCCTTTTCAACTGGCCTTATGTTGATAAAAACAAACTCAATACCCTGCTACCCACCATCAATACCGACCGCGTACAGGATATGCTGAAAGTATTATACTACATCAATAGTTCGGTTCCCTCACTGGAAGTAGGTGGTCGCAGTTTAAAAAATGTACCTATCAGCTATAGCAAAGACATCGACGATCTGGGTGTTTTCACGGAAATGGCCGGCTCCATTGGCTATGACGTGTGGAAAGACTTTACTCTCACCATCAACTATGATCGTAAAGAACTATATCTCGAATAAACTGTTAACCGTTAGCTATTAGCTAATAACCAATTGGCAAATGCAGCAGATAATAACGGCTGTACTGCCAATTTTTTGCTAAAAGCTAAAAGCTTGATGCTAAAAGCTGTCAAAAGCTACCCGTAATTCCCTATTTTTACCATATTGACCAACAAAAAGATATGATCCATTATAATAAGTTTACGCTGGCAAACGGACTAAGAGTTATTGTTCACGAAGACCACACCACGCCTATGGCGGTCTTAAATGTACTGTATGACGTAGGCGCCAGGGATGAAAACCCTGCACAAACGGGATTTGCCCACCTCTTCGAACACCTGATGTTTGGTGGTTCCATCAACATTCCATCGTACGATGAACCCCTGCAAATGGCTGGTGGCGAGAATAACGCCTATACCACCAGCGATCTGACCAACTACTATATACAGCTACCGGCAGAAAATATTGAAACTGCCTTCTGGCTGGAAAGCGATCGCATGCTCTCCCTGGCCTTTGATGAAAAAAGCCTGGATGTACAACGCAAAGTAGTTTCCGAAGAATTTAAAGAACACTATATCAATAAGCCTTATGGCGATGTATGGCATAAGATGCGGGAGCTGTCTTACAGCACTCACCCCTATCGCTGGATGACTATTGGTAAAGAGTTATCACATATTGAAAATGCAAAGCTGGAAGATGTAAAAGCATTTTTCTTTAAATACTACCGCCCGGCAAATGCAATCCTGACAGTTGCCGGTAATGTAACACCAGAACAGGTGAAAGCCCTTGCAGAGAAATGGTTTGGAGACATTCCATCCGGCGAGAAATATCAGCGTAACCTGCCGGTAGAACCACCACAAACAGCCGCACATAAATTGGAGGTAAAAGCCAATGTGCCACTGGATGCGCTGTACAAATGTTATCATATGTACTCCCGCACAGACAAACGTTACTACACCGCAGACCTTCTCTCTGATATCCTGGGTGGGGGTAGTTCTTCCCGCCTGCACCAGGTGTTGGTAAAAGAAAAGAAACTATTCAGTAATATTGAGTGTTATCATTTTGGAAGCCTGGATGCCGGATTACTGACTATTGAAGGTAAGCTGGTGAAAGGGGTAAAAATGAAAGATGCGGAAAAAGCCATTCAACTGGAGCTGGAAAAATTACAAAATGAAGTGATCTCGGAGCGGGAGCTGCAAAAAGTTAAAAACCGCGTAGAAAGCCTCCTCGCTTTTGAAGATATGAGCTTATTAAGCCGCGCCAACAACTTGGCATTTTATGAATTGCTCGGCGATGCAGCCCTGATGAACCAGGAGTTTAAAAATTATGACGTAGTAACGGCGGCCGAATTACATGAAGAAGCAAAGCTGCTTTTTGACGAAAAAAATTCAAATACCATTTACTATTACGCTGCAAACTAAATCTGTGGCTTGTTTACAGCCCATTACCGTTTAAATACGACTCATGAACAGAACGATAGCCCCTCCCATTAAAGATGCGGTGGAATTTGATATAAAGCTGAAGCCATATGAACAGTTCAAACTGGACAATGGCATCCCCGTATATGTGATGAAATCCGATGAGCAGGAAACGCTGCAACTGGAACTGGTATTTCCAGCCGGCAGCTGGTATGAGAGCGAAAGCCTCGAAGCCGCTGCCACCAACTTTCTCATGAAAAATGGTACCAGCAAACATACTGCCCAGGAAATAAATGAAAATATCGATTATCATGGTGCTTACCTTAACCGTAATGCCTACCATGAAAATGCAACTTATACCCTGCACTGCCTGACCAAACATGCGGAAGTATTGTTACCTATGCTGCAGGAAGTAATAATGGATCCTATATTTCCGGAAGAAGAGCTGAGTCTTTACAAACAAAACCAGAAGCAAAAGCTGGCAGTAAACCTCTTGAAATGCGACTTTGTTGCCAACCGTTTTATTGATAAATACCTTTTCGGCGATTTCCATCCATATGGCCGCGTAAGCACCATGATGGCCTATGACGCACTGCAAACAGAAGGCTTGAAGGCCTTTTACAAGAAACATTATACTTACAATAACTGCAAAATATTTGTGGCGGGTAACCTGCCGGCCAACATGATTGCGTTGCTGAATAAATTTTTCGGCAGCACGCCATGGAATGGAGAAACCAACCTGATAAAGCTGGATCTTCCTATTCAACCCGCAGAAGAAAAGAAGTTCAGGATTTTCAATGATGAAAATGGCGTTCAGGGTGCTGTGCGGGTAGCCCGACATTTCCCGAACCGTTATCATCCTGACTTCCCTAAGATGCTGGTGTTAAACACCATTTTCGGTGGCTACTTCGGTTCCCGTTTAATGAGTAACATCCGGGAAGAAAAGGGCTATACATATGGCATCTATTCCCAGCTTTACAACTTCCGTCAAACCAGTGCGCTGAATATCCAAACAGAAGCGGGCCGGGATGTGTGTGAGGCCACCATTGCAGAGATCTACAAAGAGTTGACCCGCCTGCAGGAAGAGCCTGTACCACAGGAAGAACTGGACCTGGTACGCAACTACATGATCGGATCCATCCTGGGCGACCTGGACGGCGCATTCCAGCTTATTCAACGCTGGAAAAACCTGATCCTGAACGACCTCGATGAAAATTATTTCTATAATAATATTCAAACCATCAAGACAATTACTGCAGAAGAATTGCAACAACTGGCTAAACAATATTTTACGCCTGGTGATTTTTATGAATTGGTGGTGATTTAAGAGTTATCTAAAAAAGAAAGTGCTCGAGAAAGTTTCCATAAATGGAAACTTTCTTTATTTTTGGGTAAACCATATCATCCATGTTTGACCCCAGATTTAAAGTGCTCTTTTTAGAGCCTGCAGCTCACTTTCTTGACATAGTACATGCGAAAGTCAGAGAAAAAATTTACGCTAATATCTATAAAAGCAGATATGCTACAGATCCTGAGTTACTAAAGAAAGTACGGGATGATATCTGGGAATTCAGAACCCATTATGGAGGCATTCAATACAGAATACTAGCGTTTTGGGACAATACTACCATAGCAGAGACATTGGTTATTGCCACGCACGGCTTTATTAAAAAAACAGACAAAATCCCTAAGAAAGAAATCAATCGCGCCATAGCGCTTAGACGACATTATTTTCAAAGTAAGTACTAAACCGCAAAAAAATGAAAAAGAAACCATTGAAAACCTTCACGCTGGAAGAACAACTAGACAAACACATTGGCCCCGTAGGCTCTGCTCCAAGAGAAAAATTCGAATTCGACCTTCAAATGGACCTACTCGGTGATATCATCAAAAAAGCACGGGAAACCCAACACCTTACGCAGGAACAATTAGGCAGCCTGGTAGGCGTACAGAAAGCACAAATTTCAAAGTTAGAAAACAACACTACCAGTGCCCGTCTTGACACTATTTTGAAAGTATTCAATGCCCTGAAAGCAAAAGTTACTTTCAAGGTACAAATGGAAAATGAAGAGTATCTTTTCATATAAATGAACAGGCATGGAAATTTCTGAAGACTATCTGTCAACGAATAAAGAGCTCTGGAATAAACGTACGGGCGTACATGTTACTTCTGATTTTTACGATGTTCCCGGCTTCCTGAATGGCAATACTTCCTTAAAAGAAATAGAGTTGCAGCTGCTGGGAAACGTAAGTGGGCAAAACATCTTACACCTGCAATGCCACTTTGGGCAGGATAGCCTTTCGCTGGCCAGAATGGGAGCCAACGTTACCGGCATAGACCTTTCAGATGCCGCTATACAACAGGCCAATGCTCTTACAAAGCAATTACAACTGGAAAACAACGCTCGTTTTATTTGCTGTGATCTCTATAGCGCACCGGCGCATTTAACGGGCTCATTTGACCGCGTATTTACGTCTTACGGCACTATTGGATGGCTCCCTGACCTGGATAAATGGGCAACAGTGATCAATCACTTTCTGAAGCCCGGAGGTGATTTTATTATGGTCGATTTCCACCCGGTATTGTGGATGTTGGATGATCAGTTTCAAAAAATTGCCTACGATTACTTCAATACAGAAACAATCATAGAAGAAACGACCGGCACTTATACCGACCGTAGCAGCAATATTAGAAACAAGTCTTATTCCTGGAACCACCCACTGAGTGACATCATTACGGCATTACTTGCCCGGGGACTGCAGCTACAGGTATTTCAGGAGTTCAATTATTCTCCTTATAATTGTTTTCCTAACACGGTAGAGAAGGAGGGACGTTTCTACATCCGGGGACTGGAAGAAAAACTACCCATGGTATATGCATTTAAATTCTTCAAACCTTAGCATATGAAATCACTTTTAATTTTCCTGCTATTGATGATGACCGGAGGCTTCGCTGCATTCTCGCAATCCCAGGGTGAGCTGAATAAACAAGCGGCACAGGAATATAAAGATGCAGATAAAAAGCTGAATGAAATTTATCAGCTTATTCTGAAAGATTATGCCGCCAACAAAACGTTTATTCAAAACCTGAAAGACGCACAGCGTTTGTGGATACAGTTCCGGGATGCACAGGTAAAAGCCATGTATCCGGCATCTGCCAAAAGTTATGGTAGCGTGTTTCCTATGTGCAAAGCCAACTACCTGGCTGAACTTACTCACCAGCGAACAGATGCTCTCAGGGCATGGCTCAACGGACTCCCGCAAGGAGAGGTATGCACCGGCTCTATTGGCGATAAAGAGGATCACTAATAATCCGGCCATTTTATATAATATAAATTTCGTATATTTACTGTTCACACAGTACCTATGCGAAACCTAATCCTATTCCTATTGGTTTTCCTGTGCACCGAAGCATATTCGCAAACCCGGCAATCAGCACTGGACACACTTGAAAACCGTTACCAGCAGTGCCTCGGCAATAGCCATACTATGTACAACTGTGCAGTGATTTATTACAAACAGCTGGATAGCCTGTTAAATCACACCCTGCAAAACCTCTATTCCAACCTGGCACCCGGCCGGCAGCAACAGCTACAAGCCGAACAAGGCGCCTGGGAAGAGAAAAAAGAAGAGTATTTTAAGAAGATAGATGAACGCGTGGAAAAGATGCATAAACGCACGATGGAAGGCCTCGACGATGATATGATTTCTACTGATAACAAAGCTGCTTTCCTGAAAGCTCGTCTGTTAACATTACTTGCGATATAGCGCATAAAGCATAAAGCACAAAGCAAAAAGCTATTGAAGCGAGTGATTAACGCGGATCATAAGAGTGGTTCTACGCGTTAATCACTCGCTTCAATAGCTTTTTGCTTTGTGCTTTATGCTTTATGCTTAATTTACTAGAGTCTTTCCTGGTGCCGCAACCATCTCTCTGGCATTTCATTGTTGCTGGCCATGAGATAATCGTTATAAGCACAGGGAACAAATTCCCGGTCGGGTAATTGCATCCACCAGCGGCCTGTTTTTTTACTTTTCAGAAATACGGTTTCTATATCGGAAAAGGCTATATGAAATTCCCAGAAAGCGTCTCTGTCTTCCAGCAGCGCTTCTTTATTTTTCACCGCACGTCCATCCATAAAGTACCAGAGCATTTGGGCTATTTGTCGCGCTGTCAGTTGTTCCTTATCCTTCTCGGGGCGATATCCGTAAATACCGAAAGAGGAGAGGCGACTGCTCATACCAGCGTAACGAGCCAGGGAGCAGGCTTCTTCGCCGCTAAATCCATTAGGGGAAAGCTGATTGGCTGGCGCATCTGTATGCCTGATAATGTTAATATCCAGGCTGAATAAATCAGAGTGTCGCAATACCGGTTCTGCCTCTTCCATATTCTCCCGGATACGTCCCAGGCGATAGCAATCAAAACGTAATTTATCCAACGTTTCTAACATGCGGGGATGTACGAAATAGCTTTGAAAACCAAGGTGGTTGTAATGGCGGAGATAATTGGGTTGTTCTGTTAGAATATCCATTAAAAAACGTTCACTGCGCACGTTGGAGTCTTCTTTCAGATCAATCAGGGCATCCGCTACGGTAGCCTCAATAATTAATTGCTGGGAAGCGTAAGCTTTATATTGTGCATAAGTAAGATCATGCGATCCTCCTAAAATAATTACGGTTTTATTCGCCGCCAATAGCTCTGCCAATACTGTTTTCATGGCGGCATATGCATCTGCCAGGAAGGCGCCGGATTGCAGGTTACCTACATCAGCCAACTTAATATTACGGTGCCAGTTATATAACCGGTAAAATTCACGGCGTATGGCGTCAGGTCCGCCGGTAGCGGATTTGCCGGAAGTGCTTCCCCTTTCTTCTCCAACACCTAATAAAATGATATCAGCTTCATCTATGTCTGGCTGGTGATTGTCTTCATACACATCTATCACACCGCCAACCTGGAATGGGTCATATTCCTGGTCATCGTTGAGAAAAGCTTTAGAAACAGGATACAGAAAATCCTGCAGGTGTGAAAAATCTGCCATCAGTAAATTAGATTTAATTGATGGCGAACTTACAACAAGAATTTAAAAAAGCAAGTCGGACAGATAAGACTGCGGGTCAAAACTATTATAACGGGAATTTTGTAGAGGTAAAGCTACTAGTTCTTGTGAATAATAAATTCGAAAGGCTTATGTGACTTACGTGAAATTGCTTTTTCCAGCACAGATCGTTTGCTGGTAATACGGCTTTTGTTACAATCCATAACTTCCATAACTGCACAGAGATAATCCATCGTTTCAATCAACGAAAGCATTTCGCTGATTTGTCTCACCGCAGATTGTATCTGCTGCTCCGTGTACCTATCTTCATGTAGCAGGATTAGTAAATCTCTATCTACAGGTTTCATGAATAAAAAATTTGACTGTTCCCCGAAATATTGTTTGGCCAGGTATCAAGGATAATCTCAAAAGATAAGGTAAAATTGTTTGTTGTCAGTCGTTGCTAAAGTCTTCGTTAGTTGTCAAACAGATCGCTATCAGTGCATTCTTTTTTTATTCATGGTGGGACATCCGCAATCGTTCTTCTTAAAAACTTTACACCCCTCCATTGCTAAACTTCCACAAAGAAAAATGATCACCATCCATTTTATACTTTTCATACTGCAGTTTAATATACTTAGCTGTGATTAAAATCCTGTCTAAAAGAGTTTACTGTTTCTTAACAATCCCCTTTTGTAATTTAAGCTAAATTCGTAAAAAATATTAAATTATTTGTCCACAATCCGAACCGACCGAAAAATTCTTGTAGTTCCCCTTGATTGGGGCCTTGGCCACGCCACCCGAGATATTCCCTTGATCCATGAGATGCTAAACGCAGGTTGTCAGGTATTTATTGCGGCAGAAGGTAAGCATGCTGCCTTGTTACAGCAGGAATTTCCGCAACTGACCGTACTTCCGCTGCCGGGTTATCGTATTCAATACGCGCAAAAAGGAAAGTTCTTTGGGCTGAAAATTATTCAGCAAATCCCCAAAATTTACCGGGCTATACAGTATGAACAACGCTGGCTAAAAAAGATAGTCGCTGAGTATCAAATAAATGCAGTGATTTCCGACAATCGCTTCGGGTTGTATCATAAAAAGATTCCCACCGTTTTTATCACCCACCAACTACTGATAAAAACACCTTTCGGCGGATGGATAGAGCGGACCCTGCAAAAAATAAATTATCGTTTTATTAACAAATACAGCGCCTGTTGGATCCCGGATTTTGCGGGCGACAACCACCTTTCCGGTGAACTCGCACACCCGGCCCAATTACCGCCACATACCACCTACATTGGCTGCCTGAGCCGCTTTGAGCCCCGCAACAATGTGGAAAAGAAATACGATCTGCTGGTACTGATCTCCGGACCTGAACCACAACGTTCTAACCTGGAAAAAATGATCCTGGATCAGATTAAGTCCCTGCAAATCACTGCTTTGATAGTAAGTGGCAAACCCGGTACGCCACAACATGAACAGATAGCTCCCGGCGTAAAACAGGTAAACCACCTGAATGCAAGCGAATTGAATGAAGCCATGCTGGCATCCGATATGGTGTTAAGCCGCTCTGGTTATACTACCCTCATGGATCTCGCGAAACTGAATAAAAAAGCAATTCTTATTCCTACCCCCGGGCAATCTGAACAGGTATACCTGGGTGAATACCTGATGGAAAAAGGATATTTTTATTCGCTTCCGCAAGAACAATTCAACCTGAAAACAGCACTGGAAGCAGCATCCCGCTTTCCGTTCCGTTCTTTTCATCACGACCAGGACATGTTCCAGTATAAAAAAGTAGTGCAGGAATTTGTACAATCCCTTTAACCAATACGAAAAGAGGCTGCCTGTAATTAAAACAGACAGCCTCCTCTTAGTTGGCATAAGGATGATATCATTATTGATTCATTTGCTGCAGTGCAAATTCAAAATTCGCAAAACCCGCTGCGGTATTGCTACTGCGGGAAAAAATAATGATCATCTTCCTAAATATTTTTTACTTCTGCTCCTATAAAAATTTTATCTCCTACAATAGCCACCGGACGTTTCAAAAAAGAATATTCCTGTAAAATCAAATCGCGATAATCCGATTCTTTTAACTCTTTCTCGTGTAAACCCATAGGGCGGTACTGCTGGGACCTGCGACTAAACAGCGACTCATAACTGCCAGACAATGCATGCATTTCGTCGATTTGCGCAGGGGTAATTTTGTCTTTCTTGATATCCTGTAAAACAAATCCACGCGCTTTGGCATCCGTTTCTTCCAATATTTTTTTGCAGGTACTGCAGGTCGACAAATAATAAATTTTATTCATTCCTTTCTTTTTTTCTGTGCTAAAGTTACACCCTCACCGTATATTGTGGTACTATCTTAATTTTGCAGATTAAAATTAAATCTTGTAGGTTTAGCGATGGAAAAGAAATTATTTTTACTGGACGCCATGGCGCTGATATACAGGGCTTATTACGCCCTTATCAGGAATCCCCGCATCACCAGCGCGGGTCGGAATACCAATGCGCAGTTTGGATTTACCACTACTTTACTGGATCTCATCAATAAAGAAAAACCTACTCATATAGCCGTTGCGTTTGACACGCACGCACCTACAGAGCGACATACTACCTACACGGATTATAAAGCCAATCGTCAGGATGCTCCGGAAGACCTGCTCGATGCATTACCCGATATTAAGCGCATCATTGAAGGATTTAATATCCCGGTAGTAGAGCTGGATGGTTATGAAGCGGATGATGTAATTGGTACCCTGGCCTGGCAGGCCGCCGATGCAGGATATACAGTATACATGGTAACCCCGGATAAAGATTACGGACAATTGGTTAGAGATAATGTATTTATCTACAAACCGCCGTACATGGGCAACAAAGAGGAAATCATGGGCCCTAAAGAGGTTTGTGAAAAATGGCAGATCCAGGATGTACATCAGGTCATTGATATCCTCGGCCTCATGGGAGATGCTGTTGATAACATTCCCGGAATTGCCGGTATCGGTGAAAAAACAGCCATGAAACTCCTGGCCCAGTATCATTCTTTAGAAAACATACTGGAAAACGCCGATAATATTGGCGGGAAAATGGGCGAGAAAATCAAAGCCGGCCGCGAAGCTGCTATCCTGTCGAAAGAACTGGCCACCATCATTACCGATGTACCGGTAACTTTCCACGAAGAAGATTTCTGCATTACCGACTGTGATAAAGAAAAACTGACCAGCATCTTTACGGAACTGGAGTTTAAAACCCTTGGTAAAAGGATTTTGGGAGATGGATTTGGCGGTAGTAGCGCTGCTGAAGCCAAACCAAAGGTCGTGCAAACAGACCTGTTTGGAACCGCTATTATAACAGAAGAAGTTACGATCACTACTGAAGTGATTGAAACAGGCAACATCCTGATGGCGGATAAAAATATTCATAACACGCCCCACCAGTACGATGTAATAGATACCGCCGAAAAGAGAGCCGCTTTACTGCAACAATTGTTACAGCAGAAGGAAGTGTCTTTTGATACGGAAACCACCGGTACCGATGCCAATGAAGCGGAGATCGTAGGTATGAGTTTCGCCTTTAAAAAGGGAGAGGCCTACTACATTCCTTTACCGGCCGACCAGGCCGCTGCCCGTGCCATTATTCATGAATTTATCCCGTTGTTTCAGCATAAAAGCATTGTGTTGGTAGGACAAAATGTGAAGTATGATATGCTGATCCTGAAATGGTATGGTGTAGATATTACCACCACGGTGTTTGATACCATGCTGGCGCATTACCTGATTGAGCCCGAAGGCCGCCGGAGCATGGACGTGTTAAGTGCCCAATACCTCGGCTACGAACCGGTTTCCATAGAAACCCTCATTGGTAAAAAAGGAAAGGGACAAGGCAATATGCGGGATGTGGAAATAGAAAAGATTAAAGAATATGCTGCGGAAGATGCCGATGTTACACTCCAGTTAAAAGACAAATTTTTGCCCATGCTGCCTGAAAAAGGGGTGGACAAAGTATTTTACGATATAGAAAATCCGCTGGTACCGGTACTCACGGATATGGAGTACGAAGGTATCGCCCTCGATACCCTTGCACTGGCTGACTATTCGAAAGAACTGGAAACAGAAATCAAGCGGGCAGAAGAAAGTGTATATGAACAGGCGGGCGTACGTTTCAAACTGGCATCTCCCAAACAGTTGGGAGAAGTATTATTTGAAAAATTACAACTGGATCCTAAAGCCAAAAAAACACGTACCGGCCAGTATGCTACCGGCGAAGACGTGCTGCAAAAACTTTCCAACAAACATAAAATTGTAGAGGATATCCTCATTTTCAGGGAGCTGAGTAAGTTGAAATCTACCTACGTAGATTCGTTACCGTTATTGCTTAACAAGCGGACTAACCGGGTACATACTTCCTATAACCAGGCGGTAGCTGTGACCGGGCGCTTAAGCTCCAATAATCCCAACCTGCAAAACATTCCTATTCGTACAGACAGGGGCCGTGAAATTCGCAAGGCCTTTATTCCGCGCAACGAGGAATACGTGTTACTGTCTGCCGACTATTCACAGATAGAGCTACGTATTATTGCGGCTATCAGTGGAGATAAAGAGATGTCTGCTGCTTTTCAGAATGGGATAGATATCCACACCGCCACAGCGGCCAAAGTATACAATGTAGCGTTGGATGCAGTTACGTCAGACATGCGTCGTAATGCGAAAAGCGTAAACTTCGGTATCATTTACGGCGTGAGTGCTTTTGGGTTATCAGAAAACCTGGGAATTCCGCGTGCGGAGGCGAAAACACTGATCGATAATTATTTCGCACAGTATCCGTCTATTAAGCAATACATGGAAGACCAGGTGAAGTTTGCGCAGGAAAACGGTTATGTACAAACGTTATTGGGGAGGAAAAGATGGTTAAAAGACATCAATTCATCCAATGCGGTAGTACGTGGTTTTGCAGAGCGGAACGCCATCAACATGCCTATTCAGGGTACGGCGGCCGACATGATTAAGCTGGCCATGATATCCATTCATAAAGCCTTTAAAGAACGGAACTTCAAGTCCCGTATGCTGTTGCAGGTACATGATGAATTGGTATTTGATGCCCATCGTTCAGAATTAGAGATGATTAAACCCCTTATATTAGATCTTATGCGCAATGCCTTACCATTATCTGTTCCGGTAGAAGCGGAACTGGGTACTGGTAATAACTGGCTGGAGGCGCACTAATACAGCTTTTAGCCATTAGCTTTTAGCTTTTAGGAAATGCAGCGAAAACTATCCGCTACATTTCCTAAAAGCTAAAAGCTAATGGCTAAAAGCTATTTTAATGCTAATGACTAATGGTAAGTGCTGGCATACTTGTATTTCCCAAAACAGTTTACTAGTTTTCAAACATGATCCAAACACCTCGACTACAATTGTTGCCGTGCTCACTGGAGCATTTCGAATTGCTATTACAGGGCAACGATCACCTGGCCGACCTGCTTGGTATTTCTATACAGGAAGGGTGGACCGAGTATCCGGAGATGGTCCTGGTAGCATATGATAAGTTACGGAATGATCCGGCCATGCTGGGCTGGTTCTTTTATCTCGTTGTGCATCGCGCAGACCAGCGTCTTATTGGGGCCGGTGGCTTTAAAGGCAAACCCAATGATGAGGGCCTCGTAGAGATGGGGTATGAAATTACCGCTGACTACCGGGAACAGGGATTAGGCACCGAAATGGCCGAAGCCCTGATACGCTTTGCATTCGGACACTCTTACGTAAAGCGCGTTATTGCCCATACAGAAGAAGAATACAATGCTTCCGTTAAAATATTACAAAAAGCAGGAATGCGATTTGTGGGAACAATAAAAAATAAAGAAGGAGAAGATCTTTGGGAGTGGGAGATTACCCGGGATCAATACCAGGAAAGATAGCACCAATTCCCCCGAAAGCTGTAGCAAGCTCCGTTCATCCATCTTTTCGCCGGTCAAATACCTGCTTTCCCTTATTTTTGGTCCTTGTTTTTAAAACTTATCATTTTACACTCATGAAGAAATGGATGATGTGTGCAGCCATGCTTTGCAGCGTAGGCGCATTTGCACAAAACAGTACCAATGTGGAGGGAAGTAAATACCAGTTCACAGTAGTTAAAAACCTGGATGCAGGAGATGTACAAAATCAGGGACGCACCGGTACTTGCTGGTCTTTCTCCGGTTTGTCCTTTTTTGAATCAGAATTACTGCGTAACGGTAAAAACAAGGGGCTGAATCTCAGTGAAATGTTTGTGGTACGTAAAATGTATCCGTTGAAAGCAGCTAATTATGTACGCATGCACGGTAAAGCCAACTTCGGTGAAGGTGGTGGATTCCCGGATGATCTGTTGTGCCTCCGTGAATACGGCCTGGTTCCACAGAGCGTATACGATGGTAACAAAGACAAAATGTATAACCATGCTGAAATGGAAAGCCTCCTGGAAGGTATGGTCAATAAAATAGGCAATGCCAACGGCACTATCAACCCTAACTGGAGCAAAGCATTTGATGGTGTACTGAATGCCTATATGGGAGAAGCACCTGAAAAATTCCAGTATAACGGTAAAAGCTACACGCCGCAGTCTTTTGCTAAAGAGCTGGGGCTCAATGCTGACGACTATGTGCTGATTTCTTCTTTTACACATCATCCTTACAATTCACAGTTTGTTCTGGAAGTACCGGACAACTGGAATTGGGAGAAAGTATACAACGTAAACCTGAATGACTTTACCAACATCGCCGAAAATGCGATCCTGAATGGTTACACCATTGCATGGGCTGCCGATGTAAGCGAAAAAGGTTTCAACTTTAAAGATGGACTGGCTATTGTTCCGGAAAAAGACTGGGCCGATATGTCAGCTGAAGAAAGAAGAAACGCTTTCCTAGAGCCTGGTAAAGAAAAAACCATCACTCCGGAACTGCGTCAGCAGGCATTTGATAATTTTGAAACACAGGACGATCACGGTATGCACATTGTAGGCCTGGTAAAAGATCAGAATGGCAACAAATACTTCCGTGTGAAAAACTCCTGGGGTACTGATAATCCAGGATCCGGATACTTCTACGCTTCTGAACCTTACTTCGCTTATAAAACCACCTGCTTCATGGTAAACAAAAAAGCGTTGCCTGCAGATGTAGCTAAGAAACTGGGTATAAAATAATCGCTTTTAAAAAGCAGCAAAGAGGTGGTTCGGTAATACCGGGCCACCTCTTTTTCGTTAGCGCCAAACGACTCTTCTCCCCGGTCGCTAACCGCATTTTTAGCATCTTCCAAAGGTATTTATCTCCCGAAAAATATATTTGCTATAGGCAAATATATTTACTTGACTTAGTCAATTTTTACCGGCCAACATCAATATAGTAAAAGATTTTAATGTTTCCCTTCGAGTTGTTGTGTGTAAGAATAGTTGCCTAAACGGAGTTTTACAGGCAGCCCGGTACTCTTTTGCCAAACCCATTCCTTTTTACAAAAAAAACCGAAATGTTGTTGGTAATAAGCATCCGGAGAAAGCCTGTAAACAGGATAAACCGGCGGAGGAGCAGGAGGAATATGAGCGGGTTTGGGAGGCGGCAATAACTTCACCGGCTTCAGGGCAAAGGTTTGCGCGCCGGCTGCGTAACCGGTCAACAAAAGTCCTGTCATCCATATCCATCCTCGCCTTTTCATAAAAAAATTTTATCAGGAGATTTCTTCAAAACTGCCAATTCCTTCACGAATCAGCACCGGTTCTGGTCCGGTGCAATCTACTACCGTTGAAAAACCCATTCCACCAGGACCACCATCTATCACGATGTCCACCTGTTTTCCGAACTTCTCATAAATAATTTCCGGGTCCGTATACTCTTCCACGTAGTGATCTATTGGAAGGGTAGTACTCATCAGCGGATTGTCCAGCTCCTTCACAATGGTGCGGCAAATATTATTATCCGGCACCCTGATACCTACCGTATCTTTCTTTGTTTTTAACAACTTTGGCACCATCCGGCTGGCGGGCAAAATAAATGTATATGGTCCCGGCAATGCTTTTTTCAGCATCCTGAATACAGGCGTATCCACACTTTTAGCGTAGTCAGATAAATGACTGAGATCATAACAGATAAAAGAGAAGTTTGCTTTTTTGGGATCTATCTGTTTAATCCGCGCTATCCGCTCTATGGCTTTGTGTTGCGTAATATCACAGCCCAAACCATATACCGTATCAGTGGGGTATATAATAATCCCTCCATCCTTCAGACATTCGATGATTGTTTTTAAATGGCGCGGATTCGGGTTATCTGGGTGTACGTTTAATAGCATATATAAAGTTAATGATTGTGTTTCACTTTCAGCTTTTTAGCCTACCTTTCGTCCCGATTTTTCTAAACCTACGCGATGAATTTAAAAGGCATTGTTCCCAGAACGTGGAGGAGATTGAAGAGGGTACTACTGGTTTTAATTGTTGCACAATTTATTTATATCATCCTGTTGAAATGGGTGAATCCGCCTATTACCATTACTGAAATCGCCAGCTGGTTCAGCCTCTGGGGCACAGATAAAAAACTGCACAAAACATGGGTGAGCTATGATGAAATATCACAACATGCCAAGCTCGCTGTAATTGCCAGTGAAGATCAGCTCTTCACCGATCACAATGGCTTCGACTTTAAGTCTATCGAAAAAGCCATGAAGCATAACCAACAAAGTAAAAAGATAAAAGGTGCCAGCACTATCAGTCAGCAGGTTGCTAAAAACGTATTCCTGTGGCAGGGCCGTAGCTGGTTCCGCAAAGGGCTGGAGGTATATTTCACGTTTATGATTGAGAAGATTTGGGGGAAACAACGCATTCTTGAAGTATATCTCAACGTAGCTGAAATGGGAGAGGGCATATTTGGCGTAGAAGCCGCCGCCCAGGCCAATTACAATAAAAATGCGGCCAGTCTTAACCGTGAAGAGGCTGCCATGATCGCTGCCTGCTTACCTAACCCGATTAAATACACGATTAATCCGCCTGCCCGGATTACCAGTTATCGTCAACGAAAAATCCTGATACAAATGCGCAACCTGGCGCCGGATCCGGATATTATGGAACTGGTAGTGGGCACAAAATAAAATCACCTATTGCAGCAATGCCTGTACACCTGCTATGGCAAGGGCTTCGCGCTCCTCGTAAGTTCCTTTGATTTCCAACCATGGAACACCGGAGGCAGTAACAATGTCTTTATAAACCTGGTAGAAATAGCTACGCATGGCCGGATCAGGGTATTCTCTTTGCGGATCTTCTTCCCAGGGCAAATCAATATAAGTCAGTAAATATAGGTCGCAATGCTGTTGAGCCAACTGCTTTAAAATGCGCGGATCACAGTTACCGTATTTATGCTCACTCCATACTTTTATCACGTATAGATCCGTGTCGCAAATGAGCACCCTGTTGGCTTTCCCGGCCTGCTGCCGCTCCAGCGCCAATTGTCCGGCAGCTATTTCCAGCAAATCCGCTTGCTCATACGGACGATCCAGCTGATCAATGTATTCCCGGGCATATTCCGGCGTCCACACGGTGTTAAAGTGGGCCGCAAGCTTTTCACTGAGCGTACTCTTTCCTGTAGATTCAGGTCCTATAACAACTACTTTCTTCATTTATCAGATGTTTCTTTTTGCTGCACAATCGCCTTCCAGTCGTAATATCCGAATACAGCAATGATAAATAAAAAGATGGTCAGAGAAGCAGTCAGATACAGGTGCTTATATATCAACAACGGTATAGCCACCAGGTTGGAGATGTTCAGCAATATCCAGTTCTCCAGCTTCCGCTTGGCTAACAACCACATGCCAGCACAGGCACTGGAGGAAACAAAAGCATCCATTACCGGCACATTGGAATCGGAGAAATGACTTAGCAGGAAATAAAAAATTCCCCAGCCACCAAGTGCAATAATAATAGCTGTATACAACTCCCTGCGGTTACTGCGCGTAACTGGTGTAGCCGGTTCAGCAGGGCCTTTCTTTGCCCAATATATCCAGCCATATATACTCATAATCAGGTAGTATGCATTCAGGGTGGCATCAGCATAAAGCTTGAAATGCTCCTGTGATAAGAGCCAGGTGTAAATACCAGTGCTGATAATACCGGTAGGATATACCAGTATGTTATTATTTTTTTGGAAGATGACCGACAGCACAGCAAAAAATACAGCGATTCCTTCCAGTAGGGTCATCTGATGCAGTCCTTCTAAAAAGCCCTGGTATAAATCATTCATGGTGCGAAAGTGGATAAATATTTCCAGATTTCGTACATCGTTGTTGTGGATCTATACCACAACAACGATGTACAAACCGTTATTTCTTTTCTCCTATCAGTGTACCAGACACATTCCAGAAGCTCTGACTGGTACCTTCCGGCTTGCCTTGCGGAATAGCCACCTGGATGGTATGCCAACCCGGCGTAATATCCGGCAGTGAAATAATTACCGGCGATGTAAGCGTACCCGGGCACCAGTTAGAACGACTCAGGTCTGAAGAAGACAAGCCATTTCCGAAATTGCCGGAAGCCGGATTAGAAAGGCGATAAGTAGCACAATCGGTACGCCATGGAATGAAGTGGTATACACGTTTGCCGTCTACAAAAATCTCGTTCTGTTTAGGATTGAATTCATCGCCGCCGCCCCAGCCGCCATGGCCGGTAGTAAGGAAGCGCAATTGTACATTTTTAAGTCCTTCCGGAATATTTACACGTACTTTCAATGAGTCTTTATCAAACAGGGTCGCGTATTCCTGTCCGGCCATTTCCATTAAGTTGGTAGTATTGAAAACCGGGTAGATCCAGTTGGGAGCAGGGCGGTTTTCATCTTCCGGATCACCTGGATAATATTTAAGGCTAAGACTTACTTTATGACCTCCTTTATCGTAGTTGCCAATATATACTCCCAGCCATACATCACCCTGCAGGCGGTTGTGTAGCTCGGTAATATCCTGTTTATAGATAACGGAATCCGCCCAGTTGTAACCGGCTATTTTCACCTGGTTATTAAACTGGCGTACGCCGAATGGTGTGAAGAAACGTAGTATTTCCAGTGTTGGTAAATAGTTGTCCGTGGCTACCATTCCGTGGTAGTTATTCCCGTTATTGGCAGTAAACAACGGTAACGCCTGTACGCCTTTTTGCAACCCATCCAGGAAAGACGTGGCTTTATCTGCGGGAATCATAAATACGGAACCGGTTCTGTCGTACGCATCTCCATTGGAATATTGGGTCAGCTCTGCGAAAAGGGTTTCTCCTTTCTTTATAGCCGGCAGCGATACTTTTTTCAGTATTACGGTGCCGCCTGCGTAATGATAGGTTTGGTTCATTTGTTCCCCGGTGGGATTAGGCTGGTTATTTCCCCAGCTTATCTGCTCCTGGTTAAACACGGGGAAGGTAGTGTAACGGCTGTCGATTACCTGCCGCATATAGGCTGCATCGTCAACCAGGGTACCGGTATTGGAAGGCCAGGCCAGTTCTTCCGGGGTAATTTTACGATAGGTAATTTTCTTTGCAATGGTTTCACTGTTGCCATTCCGCACCATTCTGAGTACCAGCCCCAGGCCAGGAGCAATAGTGATATTGGGCGTGCCTTTCAGCGCCAGTGCATTAGTATACCACACTTCAATGGTGTTGGAGCGAATAAACAGTTTTGCTTTCTTACACACATATCCCAGTATGGTAGCCGTATCGGGGAGGAGCTCCGGTGTGGCGTATTCGCTAAAGTTCTTTTTCAGCGTGTATACTTCATTGTTAGGAAGGCTTAACACCTGCAGGCTGGCTTGTTCCTGCAATTGCAGGTATTGCTGTTCCTTTTGTTTGCCTTTACCTGCAATGATGTGTGCGCGTTGCTGATCGATAAACAATTGCAGCTCATTGCCAGGAACGGCTTTGCCGTTGCTGCCAAAGCCGTAGGTAATAACGGCGCTTGTACTGTCCACTCTTTTCTTGCCCTGGGCCCATGCCGGTTGTATCGTCACTGCAATACCGGCTAATAACACTAAAAACTTCATGCTGGCATTCTGGTTTTAATAATAAAAAAGGCCTGGCAACACTAAAGGCTGCAGGCTAACCATTAAAAAAAAGCACAGCCATAAAGACTGTGCTTTCGTTTAACACTATCATTCACTCAACTATGGCTTATTCTGCTTCTGCCACCACTTCCTTTACTTCAGGGATCATACGCTTCATCATGCCTTCAATACCGGCTTTGAGCGTAATCATGGAAGAGGGACAGCCTGAGCAGGAACCCTGTAACATCAGTGTAACCGTGCCGTTTTCATAATCTTTGAACTGAATGGCGCCGCCATCCATTTCAACAGCTGGTTTCACATAGTTTTCAAGTAATTCCTTGATACGTTTTACCACATCTGTATCGTCTGCGCTCACTTCATTGCTGGCAGTATCTTTAGTGATTACTACCTCATCTTCGTTGATAACAGGGCGGGAGTCTTCCAGGTATTCTTTCAGGAAGGCTTTTACCGTAGGAATTATATCGTTCCAGTCAGTTTCGCTGGTTTTGGTAAGCGTAATAAAGTTAGCCATGATAAATACCCCTCTGATAAAAGGGAAGCTAAACAACTCAATGGCCAATGGCGATGGTTTAGCGCTGGCTTCATCCGGGAAATCAATGCTTTTACCAGGATACAGGAGTTTGTTTGCCACAAACTTCATCGTTTCCGGGTTAGGCGTCATTTCCGTATATATGCTGATGATTGGATTTCCTGTTTTAATCATTTTATCCTAATTTACTAATGCAAAGGTAACATTTTTCAGGCAGACTTTCGGGACAGATCTCACCGTTTGCTATTGAAAATAACAATTTGCTTATAGGCATTAGTGATACCCCACATTCCCTGGCATCTTCTTTATAATTATACAATTTTTTTGTCATGTTATTAAAAGAACTTTCCCCGAAAATTCAGGCGGCATTGAACCAGCAGGTGGAAATGGAAGCTGCCTCTTCCCAATATTACCTGGCGATGGCCTCCTGGTCTGAAGTCGAAGGCTACAATGGTATAGCCCAGTTCCTTTACCGGCACTCAGACGAAGAGCGTACGCACATGCTGAAACTGCTGAAATTTGTCAATGAACGCGGCGGACACGGCCTGGTGCCTGCGCTGAAGCAGCCTACCGTGAAATTCAAAAACATCCATGAGATTTTTGAGCAGGTATTTAGCCATGAGCTGGCGGTATCAAAAGAAATTAATAACCTCGTGGACATGTGCCTCAGCGAAAAAGATTATGCCACGCATAACTTTTTACAATGGTATGTAACGGAGCAGATCGAAGAGGAGCGCCTTGCCCGGCATATTCTCGACAAATTAAAGCTGATAGGAGAGGATAAGGGCGGACTGTACATTTTTGACCGTGATCTGGCTACACTGGACACCAACGATAAACATTAAAAAAATCCACATTCCATTTATTGCTGCCACTTATTACTTTTGTAACAGATATGCAAACCACGAAAGTATTAAAAGCACGTAAGCGGATCGCACTCATTGCACACGATCATAAAAAGGCGGAGCTCATTGAATGGGCCGTTTATAATAAAACGGTTTTAAGCCGCCATGAACTATACGCCACCGGTACCACCGGGATGCTGATAGAGCAGGCGCTGGATATATCCGTCAGAAAGTTGCTGAGTGGCCCCCTGGGCGGCGATCAGCAAATTGGTGCACTGGTAGCTACAGGCGAGCTGGATGTCATCATTTTCTTCTGGGATCCTATGGAAGCTTTGCCACATGATCCGGATATCAAGGCCCTGCTTCGTTTGGGCGTGGTTTGGAATATTCCGATGGCGATGAATCGGTCTTCTGCAGACTTTTTGCTCACCTCTCCATTGATGCACGAAGAATATGAGGCCAGCCTGCCGGATTACAGCCAGTATACCAAAAGAAAGGTATAACTACGGCTATCCGTTTTTCCGTCTTTATAAATTTTTCATGCCGCTAACAGCAGTGCCAGGCAAATTTTCCGTACTTTAAATAAAAGCTTCGGGAATGAGAATTGTTTTTACCCTTTTCTACGCTACCCTGTTGGCGGGTATTACCTTGCAAACCAATGCGCAAACCGATAGCAGTAAGGCTTCCCGGGATTCGGCGGCAGACTCGCAACTGGTATTGACAACCCGGCTGCTCCGGGAAAATGACTCCCTCCAAAAAGCAGACGAAGCCCGGAAAAAAGAATTGCAGCAACAACTGCTCCTAAGCAATGACCAGCAGAAAAAAGAATTGCAGGAAAAGCTCCATGCAATTGAACAAGCCGACTCCCTGAAAAAAGTTGCGAACCTACAGCGCATCAATCAACTGAAAGCCACGCACACCGGTATTCCGGTTGTTCCATTTGGCGATACCCTCTTTTATGTTTACAATAAACTGGGGCCGCTGCAACCCAGCGACCGCGCGCAAAATATTGACCATAAGCTGGCGCAGTTAGCCAGTGATCCCTTTTTCACAGCAGATTCCATTCGCCCTATACCCAATGAAAACAATATAGACGTCGCCTATAATGATCTGGTACTGCTCAGTGTTACCGATGACGACGCCCTCTGGCTGAACCAGGATAAATTAATGGTGGCGCAGCAGTATGCCGACGCTGTTAAAACCGCACTGATAAAGCAAAAGAAAGATACCAGCCTGCAAAGTATATTGATCCGCATCGCCTGGCTGCTGTTAATCATCGTCGTGTTTTCTACCATCGTATATGGCATCAATCGCTTGTTTAAACGCTTGCGAACCAAAGCCGTCAGGCAAAAAGACCTGTATTTTAAAGGCGTGAAAGTGAAGGAATATGCCCTGCTGAACCAGCAGAAACAAATCGGGATCGTGCTTACCGCGTTACGGATTGCCCGGATCATCCTCATCCTGTTTATCTTCTATATCACCCTGCCATTTGTGTTCAGCATATTCCCCTGGACCAAAGGCATTGCGGATAAGCTCATCGACTGGACACTATCTCCGGTTAAATCCATTGTTCTGAGCTTTGTTCATTATCTCCCTAAATTACTCACTATACTGGTGATATACTTTATTACCCGTTACCTGGTGAAACTGGTGAATTACCTGGCAGAAGAAATTGCTGTAGGCAATCTTACTATTAATGGTTTCTACGCCGACTGGGCAAGGCCTACCGCTACCGGCATCAAATTTCTGCTATATGCATTTATGTTTGTAGTGGTGTTTCCTTACTTGCCGGGATCGGATTCAAAAATATTCCAGGGGGTATCCGTTTTTCTCGGCATTCTCTTCTCACTCGGTTCTTCTTCCGCCATATCCAATGTGATAGCGGGCTTTGTAATTACGTATATGCGTCCTTTTAAGATCGGTGACCGGGTAAAAATAGGGGACATCACCGGGGATGTGATCGAAAAGAACCTGCTGGTAACACGGTTACGCACTATAAAAAATGAGGAGATCACGGTTCCCAATGCCAGCATCTTAAACGGCCATACAATTAATTTTACTACTTCCAGTAAAGATCTCGGCCTGATTCTGCACACTACTGTCACTATTGGCTATGATGTTCCCTGGAAACAGGTACATGAAATGCTGATAGCCGCTGCCCTTGCTACGGATGGCGTTTTGAAAGATAAATCACCTTTTGTGTTGCAAACAAGCCTCGATGATTTTGCCATTGCCTATGAAATCAACGTATATACAGATCATTCGCATAAAATGGCGGTGATTTATTCAGACCTGCATCGAAATATTATTGACCACTTTAATGCTGCCGGCGTGGAGATTATGTCGCCACACTTTATTGCGCACAGGGATGGGAATACCAGTACCGTGCCTCCGGAATACCTTGGCAACGACTATAAAGCCCCGGTTATGAAGGTGAAGATTGAAAAAGAATAGTATCTATCTTCATAAGAATCACATATTTGTATCCTATCAGCCCCGGTTTTTGCTATTTTCGCATCTTACGGTTAAAAGTAAGGCAGATGTTGAAGCAATTTATAGCAGGTATCTTTGTATGTATCATTCTTGCACAGCAGGCAGGGGCGCAGTTGCCGCCCAAACGCGAATTAAGAGCCGTTTGGATCGCCACTGTTGAAAATATTGACTGGCCTTCCAGGCGTGGATTGAGTACAGAGCAACAAAAACAAGAGTTTATTGCTATACTGGATCAGCAGCAGCGCAATGGCATGAACGCCGTAGTAGTGCAGGTACGTCCTGCAACAGATGCTTTCTATCAATCCTCTTACGAACCCTGGTCAGAGTACCTCACGGGTGTACAGGGACAAGCGCCCAATCCATATTATGATCCACTGCAATTCATGGTGGAAGAAACACATAAACGGGGGATGGAGTTCCACGCCTGGTTTAATCCATATCGTGCGGTATTTAATGTAAGCCGCAGCAGTATTGCGGCCAACCACATTTCCCGCCTTAAACCACAATGGTTTCTTACCTACGATGGCAAAAAATATTTTGATCCGGGTATTCCGGAAGTACGCGATTATGTAACTGCGGTTATCCGCGATGTGGTAAAACGTTATGATATCGATGCAGTACATTTCGATGACTACTTCTATCCATATCGTGCACCAGGGAAAGAATTTCCGGACAACAGCTCTTACCGGCTATATGGTAAAAATGTAATGAAGGATGATTGGCGCCGGGCTAATGTGGATGCGATTATACAGCAATTGAGTGTTGCTATTAAGGCAGAAAAGCCATGGGTGAAATTTGGTATCAGTCCTTTTGGTGTGTGGCGGAATAAGGATAAGGATCCGGAAGGGTCTTATACCAAAGGAGGACAAACCAACTACGACGACTTATACGCCGATATCCTGAAGTGGTTAAAAAATGGCTGGATTGATTATGTTGCCCCTCAGCTGTATTGGGAGCGGGGACACCGCCTGGCAGACTATGAAATATTGCTGAACTGGTGGAGCCAGCATGGATATGGCCGGCAGGTATATATTGGACATGGGGTATACCGTATCAATAGCAATGCCGCCTGGAAGAATCCGAATGAAATACCGGCACAGGTAGAAGAAGCCAGAACCCTCAACACCATCCAGGGAAGTATTTTTTATAGTGCAGCATCCTTCCGGGGTAATCCACTGGGACTGGAAACCTTGTTGCGGAATGGGGTATATAAATATCCGGCATTACGGCCTATTATGTCGTGGTTGCCTAAAGAAACGCCGGAGGCGCCTTATTTTATTGATGCTTTTGAGCGTCCCGGAGGACTGGAAATACACTGGGCTGATGATGATACCAGCGGTCATACCAAACAGTATGTACTTTATAGGTTTGAGCAAAATGAGGCGATTAACGTCAGCGACCCTACGAAAATTCTCACTATACTGGAACAGATGCCTGATCCGGTATATAAAGATGTATCCTATGTTAAGGGCAAATCATATACATATGTGGTAACCGCCCTGGACAGAATGCAGAATGAAAGTTTGCAGGGAGAGCCCTTACGGATAGCAGTAAAAAATGGGAAGGCTTCTTTCCTGTTTGAACCATAATGGCAGCATAAAATTATCATCTCCCCCATGTAGATAAGTTGATTTCAGACAGGAGAAAGCAATAATGGAGCGAAGAAGCCCTCAATAGATCCAGTATTTTTTTCCCTGTCTTTTTTCTCTTACTTTTGATGACATTGTTAACTACCGGACCAATAACCTGTTCCTATACTTAACACATATCCCTTAATCATTTAGATTGTCAAAAGAAAATATCTCAACTATGAATTTCTATGCTAAACTCTTCGCCTGCGTTGCTGCGGGCGCCGTTTCTTTGTCGGCCTGTAAAAAGAAAGACTCAACGCCTCCGGTAGACCCCAATATAATATCAGTGGCTATTAATGGTAAAATCAATGCACTGGGTTTTGACACCCTGAACGCAGTAAAACGGGATGGGGGATATCTTGTGGAGGGCGATCTTTTTTTAACAGATAAAGATCTTGACAACGTTCACGGATATACGGTATTGTCTATCGCAGACGCAGACCAATACAAATTATCTTATACCCTGAACGCATTACCTCGTGTAATCAGTGTTTCTGCAACGGGCCTGCCAACCGCTTACGCCAATGCGCTGGATATTGCTATTGCGAGATATAATGCCCTGAACCTGACTATTACTTTTAAAAAAGTAGCGACGGCAGGAACTGCGGATATTGAAATTAAAGATGGTCAATTAGGTGGCCTACTGTCATCTACGCGTGCTTATCCTGATGTTTCCCGTAATCCCTCCAGTCCGATTATCCTGGATGTAGCTAAAATAGGTGCCACTGCAGATGAAAAAAAGCTGGCTACGCTGATTGCGCATGAAATTGGCCATGCAATTGGATTAAGACATACCAGCTATGTAGACAATCCTTACAATTGTACTTATAAACAGGTAGCCAAAGCTGATAACAATACAGTAGAGATCATTAAAATTGAAGGAACTGCTACCAGTGGTGCAGGTTTCAGTTGGATGTCGGCCTGTCTGAATAATGAAGATCATCCGTTTAATCCGAATGACGTTATTGCTTTAAACCAATTTTACGGCAATACACCAGGTGTTTACAATGTTCCAACTGCTACTTATAGAAAAGGCACTAAAGAACTTCACTTGTTCCTGAGAAGTAAAACCAACACCTTACTGGAAAAGATCTATACCCCAGGTACTGGCTGGTCTGCCTGGAACGATCTGGGAGGAACACTTACATCAGACCCTTCAGCTACCTCCCGTGATGAAAATGATATTGTTGTTGTTGCAAGAGGAGCAAATAATAATGTCATCTATACAACCTGGAGCGCAGGCCAGGGTTGGAGCCAGTGGGGTAATAAGGGAGGGTCTATTGCATCAGCCCCCAATGTAGCCTCCAGGGGAGCAGACCACCTGACTATCCTAGCCAGAGGTACCAATGATGTTTTGCAAACCATTTACAATGATGCAGGAGTATGGTATAACTGGCAGAATTTTGCCACTTCAGTGTATTCTACCCCTACTAGTGTTTCCCGCTATCCCAACCATATAGAAATGTATGCCCGCGACAATAAAAATGGTATGCTCCAGGGTATCTGGACAAAAGAAAGCGATCAAACTGTTTGGCAGAATCTGGGTGGCGCTATTTATTCCGCACCTACAGGCGTTGCCAGAGGATACAATAATATTGATGTTTTCGCACAGGGAAGTAACCATCAGCTTATCACTACCAATTGGTCTGTTGCTGGCAACTGGAACGACTGGAATCGTATTGGTAACAATATTTATTCAGCGCCAGCTGTGGCTTCTCCGGATTCCCTGTCTATGGATATCTTTGCTAAAGGCCCCAGCGATAACCTGATTCAACGTACCTGGACAAAAGCCAATGGCTATGGTCCATGGATTAGTTTGTAAAACTGCTTGCAACATATTATCAAAAGGGCCAACCGGTAAATACTGGTTGGCCTTTTTACTGTTAGTGCTTTGTTACCCCAAACGAATACTAATTAAACAGCTTATAACAGGATCAGAATAAAAGAATAATACAAAACATAGCGTTCTCTGCCTTTAAGTGGCCCCAATTTGTCCTGATTGATCTTTCATTTTTTTAAATATTCTAACAAAGAATACCATCTTTTTATTTTTTTCTAAATTTTAACCGCCTAACAAAAGTTTATATAAAAAATACCGCGTTCCTTTAGTATCTTTAAACCGTTCCCGAATTATATCGTACACCATCACCCACGGCGCAAGTCAGAGGGAGAGTGTGTGCCAAAGCAAAAAATCTAAACCAAATGGATGAAGTGAAGCAAACGCAAGGTTTATACCGTCCGGAATTTGAACATGACGCCTGCGGAACAGGTTTTACCGCCCATATCAAGGGTCGTAAATCCCACCATATTATTCGTGATGCCTTAACCATGCTTGAAAACATGGAACACCGCGGAGCCTGCGGTTGTGAGCAAAACACGGGAGATGGTGCAGGAATATTGTTTCAAACGCCCCACGAATTTCTGTACGATGAATGCCTGAAATTGGGTATTCGCCTGCCGGAATTCGGGAAATATGGTGTAGGCATGGTCTTCTTTCCGAAAGAACCACGCTGGCGCGAAGAGTGTCGTGAGATACTCCAACGCAGCGCAGAGAAATTGGGCCTGGAAATCCTGGGCTACCGTAAAGTTCCTGTACGCCCTGACGGCATCGGTGAAACCGCCCTTTCTGTAGAACCGGAAATTGAACAGGTATTTATTGCCTGTCCTTATCATATCAGCGACCCGGAAGTTTTTGAGCGCAAATTATTTGTGCTCCGTAACTACGTTTCCAAAACAGTACGCAATACAGTGCCGAAAGAAAAGTCACTGTTCTATATTGCGTCTCTCTCTTATAAAACAATTGTATATAAAGGTCAATTGACGACCTACCAGGTACGTCATTATTATACCGACCTGAGTGATGAGAAAATGGTATCCGCCTTTGCGCTCATCCACTCGCGTTTTGCTACCAACACTTTCCCCAGCTGGAGATTGGCACACCCGTACCGCTATATTGCGCACAACGGTGAAATCAATACACTCAAAGGCAACCTCAACTGGCTCCGCGCCGGTGAAAGAGACTTTGTGTCTAAATACTTCACTACAGAGGAAATGGAAATGCTCCTTCCTATTGTAGAAGAAGGTCAGTCCGATTCCGCCAGCCTGGATAACGTGATTGAACTCCTTACCATGACCGGTCGTTCCTTACCACATGTTATGATGATGCTGGTACCGGAAGCCTGGGATGGTAACGAAGATATGGGAGAAGAAAAGAAAGCATTCTACGAATACCATGCTTCTCTGATGGAGCCATGGGATGGTCCTGCTTCTATTTCTTTCACCGATGGCAAAATCATTGGTGCTACCCTGGATCGTAACGGACTTCGTCCGAGTCGCTTCGTGGTAACAAAAGACGATCGTGTAATCATGGCTTCTGAAGCGGGTGTATTACCGATAGATCCAAAAAATGTTAAAGAAAAAGGCCGCCTGCAGCCTGGTAAAATGTTTATTGTAGACATGGAACAGGGCCGTATCATTGGTGATGAAGAGCTGAAACAACAAATCTGCTCTCAGCAACCTTATGGCGAGTGGCTGAATAAATATAAAATCCGCCTGGAAGAACTGCCAGAACCAAGAGTTACTTTTTCTCACCTGGAACATGAGCAGATCTTTAAATACCAACGCGCATTTGGCTACAGTACAGAAGACCTGGATCACATCATTGCCCCAATGGCCATTGATGGTAAAGAACCAGTTGGCTCCATGGGCACCGATACCCCACTGGCCGTACTGAGCAACCAGCCTCAACATCTGTGTAACTATTTCAAACAACTGTTTGCACAGGTAACCAATCCACCTATTGATCCTATCCGGGAAAGATTGGTGATGTCCCTGGCTACCTTTGTTGGCAACAATGGCAACCTGTTGAATGAGGATCCGTTGCACTGTCATGGACTGGCACTGCGTCATCCTATCCTCAACAACCATGAGCTGGAAAAAATTCGTAGTATCGATACCGGTATATTCCAGGCCAAAACACTGCATACCTACTTCAAAGCAGACGGCAAGCCCGGCTCTCTGGAAAAAGGATTGGCCCGCCTTTGCCGTTATGCAGTAGATGCGGTGGAAGATGGTTTTGAAGTAATCATTCTGTCTGACCGCGCTATCGACTCTGAACACGCTGCCATTCCGTCTATACTCGCTGCTTCTGCGGTTCACCACCACCTGATCCGCAAGGGTTATCGTGGACAGGTAGGACTGATTGTAGAAGCCGGCGACGTTTGGGAAGTACATCACTTTGCCTGCCTGCTCGGATTTGGCGTAACTGCTATCAACCCGTACCTGGCACTCAGCACCATACGTGATATGAAGCTGAACAACAAACTGGATACTACCCACGATGTAGACAAGCTGAAAAAGAACTATATCAAAGCCATCTGCGATGGACTCCTGAAAGTATTCTCCAAAATGGGCATTTCTACCCTGCAATCATACCAGGGCGCGCAAATTTTTGAAATACTCGGTATCAATCAGCAAACTGTTGATAAATATTTCACCGGCGCAGTTTCCCGTATCCAGGGATTAGGCCTGGATGATATTGCCCGTGAAACACTGGCAAAACACTGGATGGGTTATGGCCGCAAAGAGACGCCTATTCAGCGCTTAACAGAAGGTGGTGTATACCAGTGGAAACGTAAAGGAGAATTCCATCTCTTTAACCCTACTACTATTCACTATCTGCAGTTGTCGACCCGTATGGGTGATTACGCTGCTTTCAAGAAATATTCCAAAGCGGTAAATGACCAAAGTGAAAAAGCAGCCACCTTACGTAGCCTGTTTTCATTTAAGCCTAACCGTCCATCTATTTCTATTGATGAAGTAGAACCAGCTACCAGCATCTTCAAGCGTTTTGCTACCGGTGCTATGAGCTTTGGCTCTATCTCTCATGAGGCACACTCCACACTGGCCATTGCGATGAACCGCATCGGTGCCAAAAGTAATACCGGTGAGGGTGGGGAAGATGAAATGCGCTATACAGAACTGCCTAACGGCGATTCCATGCGCTCTGCCATCAAACAGGTTGCCAGCGCCCGTTTTGGGGTTACCAGCTACTACCTGACCAATGCGGATGAACTGCAGATTAAGATGGCACAGGGAGCTAAACCCGGTGAAGGTGGACAATTACCTGGTCATAAAGTAGATGAATGGATCGCGAAAACAAGACACTCCACCCCTGGTGTAGGTCTGATTTCACCGCCACCTCACCACGATATCTATTCTATCGAGGATCTGGCGCAACTGATCTATGATCTGAAAAATGCCAACCGCGCTGCCCGTATCAGTGTAAAACTGGTATCTAAAGCAGGTGTAGGTACCATTGCCGCAGGTGTGGCGAAAGCACATGCCGATGTAGTATTGGTATCCGGATTTGACGGCGGTACCGGTGCTTCTCCGGAAAGCTCTATCAAACACGCCGGCTTGCCATGGGAACTTGGTTTGGCGGAAACACATCAAACACTCGTTAAAAATAAACTCCGTACCCGTGTTGTACTGCAAACAGATGGTCAGCTGAAAACAGGCCGTGACATTGCCATTGCTACACTGTTAGGTGCTGAAGAATGGGGGGTGGCCACCGCTGCACTGGTAGTAGAGGGTTGTATCATGATGCGTAAATGCCATGTAAATACCTGCCCTGTTGGGGTAGCTACCCAGGATCCGGAACTGCGCAAACGCTTCACCGGAGATCCGCAGCACGTAGTAAACCTGTTTACCTATCTCGTGGAAGAACTCCGCGAAATCATGGCAGAACTGGGCTTCCGTACGGTGAACGAAATGGTGGGTCAGGTAGGCTGCTTACAGGTACGTGATAACATCACTAACTGGAAATCACAAAAACTGGATCTGTCGCCGATATTATTCAATGAAGCGCCTGCTGGTGAAACCGGTCTGTACAAACAGGAAGAACAGGATCACGGCATCAGCGAAGTAATTGACTGGCAGCTGCTGAAAGCCGCACAGCCTGCGCTGGAGAAGAAAGTCAGGGTATATCAGCAATACACAGTAAAAAATACAGATCGTACCGTAGGTACTATCCTGTCTAACGAAATATCCAAACGCTATAAGAGCGAAGGATTACCGGAAGATACGCTGCACTTCAAATTTGTTGGATCTGCAGGCCAGAGCTTCGGCGCTTTCACTACGAAAGGTGTAACACTGGAACTGGAAGGAGAAGCCAATGACTACTTCGGTAAGGGCTTGTCTGGCTCCAAACTGATCCTTTATCCACAAGGAGAAGCAGGATTCAAGGCAGAAGAAAATATTATTGCGGGCAATGTTTGTTTCTACGGAGCTACTTCCGGGGAAGCCTACATCCGGGGTAAAGCAGGTGAACGTTTCTGCGTACGTAATTCCGGTGCTACCGTAGTAGTAGAAGGGGTGGGCGATCACGGCTGCGAATACATGACCAATGGTAAAGCAGTGATCCTGGGTGAAACCGGTCGCAACTTTGGTGCAGGTATGAGTGGTGGTATTGCTTACGTATACGATGTGAAAGGCACTTTTGCTAATCACTGTAACCGCGAAATGATCGACCTCGATCCGCTGGCACAGGAAGATATCGCATTGCTGCAGGACCTGATTACTAAACACCATGCCTACACGAACAGTACGGTAGCGAAGTTTATCCTGAAAGATTGGGAAAACCAACTGCGTCATTTCGTGAAAGTATTCCCGAAAGAATACAAGGCGGTGTTGAAAGCAGGCATCGCGCAAGGCCAGAAGGTAGGTCACTAAAAGAAACAATAACATTCATCATCAAAATATCCCTTGCAGGTAAGGGACTTGTGGAGGAAAATTATGGGTAAACCTACAGGATTCCTGGAATTTACACGCGAGCTGCCCGGGAAAGCAGACCCCCGGGAAAGGGTTGGCCACTATAATGAATTTGTAGAACGCTTTCCTGATAACAAGCTAAATCAGCAGGCCGCCCGCTGCATGAACTGCGGCGTGCCTTTCTGCCACAGCGGATGCCCGCTGGGAAATGTGATACCGGAATTCAATGACTCCGTGTATCGCCAGGACTGGAAAGAAGCGTACGATATTCTTACTTCTACCAATAATTTCCCGGAGTTTACCGGACGTATTTGTCCGGCGCCCTGCGAAAGCGCTTGTGTACTGGGTATTAACCAGCCACCGGTAGCTATTGAAGAAATAGAAAGACATATTATTGAAGTTGCTTTCGATAAAGGATTAGTACAGGCCAAAGCGCCCCGCGTACGTACCGGCAAAAAGATTGCTGTTATTGGCTCCGGTCCTGCGGGTCTGGCGGCAGCAGCACAATTAAACTATGCCGGCCATACCGTTACCGTTTTTGAACGGGATGATGCGCCAGGCGGACTTTTACGCTATGGTATTCCGGACTTCAAGCTGGAAAAATGGGTGATTGACCGTCGGGTGAAGCTGATGGAAGAAGAAGGAGTAGTATTCCAATGCAACGCCAATGTAGGCGTAAACGTTAGTACCAATGACCTGTTGAGAGAATACAACGCCATTGTACTCGCCGGCGGATCCACTATTCCCCGCGACCTGCCAATTGCCGGCCGTGAACTGAAAGGCATCCATTATGCCATGGACTTCCTGAAACAACAGAACAAAAGAGTCAGCGATAAAACAGTAGATGGCAACGACATCTGGGCAACCGGAAAGAATGTAATTGTCATTGGTGGTGGAGATACCGGTTCCGACTGCGTAGGTACCAGCAACCGTCATGGTGCTGCCAGTATTACACAACTGGAGCTGCTTCCAAAACCGCCGGGCGAGCGCACTCCGTATATGCCCTGGCCTACTTATCCAATGATATTAAAAACTTCCTCTTCTCATGAAGAAGGAGCCGACCGTAAATGGGCCATCGCTACCAAATCCTTTATAGGAGATGAGAACGGTAACCTGAAAGCCTTACGCCTGGTAGACCTCCAATGGACCGCCAGTGCTGATGGCAGACCAGCCAAATTCACTGAAATCCCTGGATCTGAAAGAGATGTACCTTGCGAACTGGCGCTCCTGGCGATGGGCTTCGTACATCCGCAGCATACCGGCTTGCTGGATCAGCTGGAAGTAGAAAAAGATGAACGCGGTAACGTAAAAGCTACCGAAAAAGATTACCTGACGTCCATTCCTAAAGTGTTTACTGCCGGCGATATGCGCCGCGGACAATCACTGGTGGTATGGGCAATAAGCGAAGGGCGCGAGTGTGCGAGAAAAGTGGATGAATTCCTGATGGGTAGCTCCCAATTAGAAAGTAAAGACCATTCCTTACAGGCCATGGCATTGTAATTAAATTTTTTCTCATAAGCAGGTTTAGATTTTGTTGTAACCTTCAGCCGGGCCGGGTTTTTACCCGGCCTATATTTTTTTAAATTTTGTCTATCTTCGGGGCTGTTAACATCTACATCCCTGTACAATGAAGCATTTATCCCTTATAGTATCGTTGTTGATATTGCCGTGCAGTATCCTGGCCCAAACACATAAGAATTACAGAAGTTCAAAAAACATTGAAACCCTCCAGTCCAATACAGTTACAAAGAATTATAAGTCCTTGCTGATCGTTGGTTCCGGCTCTATGGCCAGCAGAAAATTTATTCACGATATTATTTATGAACTGGATAAGCAACTGGCCGACTATGCCATCTCCTATAATTATATCTACCTGGGTGCTGAGGATGCCGTGATTAACGACAATCTTAAAAAAAGCGTGTTATCCGGTAAGTATGATGCCATCCTCATGATCACTCCTCTCCGGTCAACACAACAAACTATCGTCTATAGCAATCAATCCCCTCCTTCAACAATGCGAATGCCAGACGGTAGCGTTATATCAGCACCGGCAAATCCTTATCCCTATCGTGTTGAGGACCGTTTATTAGAAAAAGTGGAGCTACAGGTCAGAGAAAACCTGGATAGCGAACCAGTTTGGCGTGGTATGCTCCAAACCGATATCAGACAGGATGCACAGAAAGTATTTGTAGGCATCAGCCGCAACCTGATAGCTGAAATGCAGGAAAATAAGTTGATCTCCGACACTAAAAAATAGTTATCCACAAAATCAGCGATACAATTACCATCTCAGCAGAAGAAATAAGTCTGTTCAGCTATTTCTGCTAATCACCTCCTCGTAAACCCAATACATTTGTTTCATGATGAAACAATGGGGATGCTTCTGGAGCTTTTTATTACTGGCGTTTGCAGCAACGGCGCAGCAACCTCAGCATGCGGTGTTCATTACAGGTAACCCTCCACTGAAAAAAGGCCTGTATAAAACCTTTGAAGAGTTTCAACATAACAGCCCCTCTGAAGAAGGCGACCTCGTTATCAAAAACCGCAGCTCCGCCGCACAAATCTATCTGCTGGCTAATAGAAATGAACTGGTACTCCGAGATGGTGCCGGCCGGGAACATAAAGTGAAAAACTATTGGGGCTTCTGTGATGGCTTTAATATTTACATCAGAGACAACGGGCTCAATAAGATAGAAGAAACCGGCTATTACTGCATTTATACCCTGCATGGCATCCAACCTTCCCGTAATTATCTCAACCAGGCCGATATGACAACAAACAGTATCAGTAGCCCGGTGATATTTAAAAAAGTACTGAATGTGGTCACCGGGCAAATACTGGATTTATCTGCCTATAACCTGAAAAAATACATTCTTCCCCAGGACAGTGTATTACTCGACCAATTCCGGGCGGATAAAGAAAAAAGAGAGCAGTTGGAGTATTACATTTATCGGTTTAATGAACGGAATAAGCCTGTGCTGAAGTGACTCTCCCTGATAATTAGCTAATGCCGATACGATCTGATTTATATCCTTTTGATCATGTTTGAACCTCGTTAACCAAAGCCATATTTACTGCCCCTACTTTTGCATTTCACAATATTGTGAAATGATTTTAAACATTTTCTTTTCATGAAAAAAGAATTGATTGAAGCGCTGTTTGCTCAATTTGAGCAAGCCCGTTACGACCACAAAGATGTTGAATGCTGGAGTGCCAGGGAGCTCCAACCCATTCTTGGATATCTAAGATGGGAAAACTTTTTTAAGGTTATTGAAAAAGCAAAAATTGCTTGTGAAAACAGCGGTGTCGCTATTTCTGATCATTTTCGTGACGTCACGAAAACGATCGATGTTCCGAAGGGAGGTAAAAGAAACTTACAGGATATGGTCCTTACCCGTTACGCCTGTTATCTCATCGCCCAGAATGGAGATGCCCAAAAAGACCCCATTGCCTTTGCTCAAACTTATTTTGCTGTGCAAACCCGTAAACAGGAGATTATTGAAAAACGGTTGTTGGATATCGAACGTATCAACGCTCGTGAAAAATTGTCCACATCTGAAAAAATCTTATCCAGCATCTTGTATGAAAGAGGGGTTGATGAAAAAGGATTCGCCAACATCCGCTCCAAAGGAGACCAGGCTTTATTCGGCGGATTCAATACCCGTGATATGAAGAAACGATTGATGGTGCCGGATAACAGGCCCCTCGCTGATTTTTTACCCACCCTGACCATCAAGGCCAAGGACTTTGCAACAGAGCTCACTTCTCATAACGTGGTGGAAAAAGACCTGGAAGGAGAGCCCGACATCACTGACGAACATGTAGATAATAATTCCGCGGTCAGAAAAATACTACTGGAAAGAGGCGTAAAACCAGAAACCCTTCCTCCGGCAGAAGATGTGGATAAAGTAAAAAAACGAATCAAAAAAGAAGATAAACATGCCTTAAACGAGGGCACACGAAAAGAAGAATAATTAATTCCTATACCCGTCCGATCCATCTGTTTTCCGCCAACCTGTGCATTTTCCTACTCACCTCAATCGCAGCATCTTTCCAAAAAATAGTGTGTCCGTTACCGTATTTGACGTATTCTTGCATTAACTATTATTCCCGATACCCCCTCAGGTATGGATTTTGTTGTTCCCCGAAGGCATGCGCCCCGGTTAAACTATCCTGCCGGTGAAGTAAACCATAAACGTGCTTTTACGTTTATATTCAATAATCGACTTTGTAATACATCATAGTGACAGAACCAGCAGAAACCGGAGAAAAACGTAGCCGCCCCTGGTGGCGATGGCTTTTATGGATAATTGTTGCGGTGCTTCTTTTGCCCGTAATGGCGGTGCTATTGTTACAACTCGATGGCGTACAAAGTTATTTAAGAGAACAGGGAGAAATATACCTGCGTAAAAAGCTACATACCAAAGTCCAGATCGGTTATCTGCGGGCCAGAGGCTGGCAATACCTCGAACTCCGCAACGTATATGTGGCAGATACCGCCAATCAGGCACTTCTTTATAGCGGCACCCTGAAAGTACATTACAACCTGCTGTCACTTATTAACAATGAACTTAGAATAGATAAGCTCGACTGGGATACCGTGTTGATCAATGTGTATAAGCACCCGGGCGACTCTGCTTTTAACTTCCAGTTTGCCATCAATGCCTTTGTAAGTCCATCTGCCAAACCAGATACGCTTGCACCAGAAACAGGTACCACCTTGCAGTTCCGGCTGAAAGATATCACACTCCGTAAAGTAAAGCTAAGCTACACCGATGCTCCTGGTGGCATGAACGCCGTAGTAACCTGGGACAGCCTGCACATAGATCCGGACGACCTGCTCGTAGATGACGGCATCTATGCTTTCAGGGGTATCTCACTGGATGGCCTCAAAGGCTTCTTCCGCCAAAGCTACGTTGGCCCGGCAATAACATCTGCCGCGCCACCACCGCCACCAGTCGAAGATACCAATAGTGCTTCGTTGCACCTGCTTCTCAAAAAACTACAAATCAGTAATAGTAGCTTCGTTTATTCCGATGAGGGCAGTGGCATTTCCACCGCCTGGAATATCGCCAGTCTATTGCTCCGAAACAGTAGCATCGATCAGGACTCTACCCACATACAAGTGGGCGATCTCACCATTGGCAGCACTACCGGCCTGGTGATGATGGTACCGGGAAAAGATACCGTTCCTGCTGCACCAAAAGATACCACCCCCAATACCTGGCAGGTTTTTGCAACACAAGTCAACCTCGACAAACTGGCTGTTAAATACGATAACGGCGGCCCGGCTCCTAAAGCCGCGGGGCCTGACCCGGATTATAATCACCTCATGCTGACCCGCTTCTCCGGAAAAATTAATAATCTCCGGTATAAGCCCGATAGTATTATGGTGGATATAAAATCGCTCACTGCACAGGATAAATCCGGCTTTACTATCCGCAAAGCTAATATGGATGTGCTGTTTACGCCGCATACCCTGGCACTGCGCAACTTCCTGCTGCAAACCAACAAAAGTATTCTCCGTAAACAAATCACGATTACCGTTCCTTCCTGGTCCGGTATTTCCGATAGGCTAGACCAGTTGGGCCTCGACGCTAACCTCGACTCCGTACACGTGTCGCTGGGAGAATGGCTTCCTTTTGTGCCCGATGCCCGGAAAAATAAATCATTTGCGCCACTATGGAATAAGGAGCTAACGCTGGCGGCTATACTAAAAGGTACCCTGGGCGATTTAAACATCAAACAATTATTCATCACCGACCACCAGGGAAATCTCATTAAAGCAGATAATGGCCAGGTACAACACGCCACCAATCCGGATCTGCTTAGCGCCAATTTACCCAATCTCTATATCCAGTCTGGTAACAAAGCTCTTCGTTCCTGGCTGCCGGCAGGCACCTTGCCGGATACACCACGCCTGCCGGAAAACATGCTCATCACCGGTATGTTCAAAGGAGGCATGAAAGACCTGGTTACCCAGTTACAACTTAAAAGCGATTACGCCAACGCTACCGTTAATGCGCATCTTATCAATATAACAGACAGTATTCGCAGTAGCTATACAGTAAGTGTTCCCTACTTCCGGGCTCATCCCGGTATCATGCTATATGATACCACCTATGGCTGGATGTCCGGAAAACTGAGCGCTACCGGGCAAGGCTATACGTTGAAACAAATGGCCGCCAAAGCTGCTATCCAGTTGAGCGAAGCTACCTATAACGCATATACGTATCATGACGTCAACGTAAATGCCGGCATCAATAACGGCAATTTCGACGCACAGGGAGAAAGCGCCGATAGCAGCATTACCGCCACCTTCAATGTTAGCGGCCAGTTGATAGATACCACTATTCAAGGGCTTAAAGTGGATATGGACCTGGCTAAAGCAGATCTGTACGCCACGCACTGGTACACCGAACCATTAACCATTCAGGGGAAGGTAATTGCTGACTTCAACAGTATTGAACCGGAACGCATTGAAGGCAGCGCCTTTTTAACCAACTGGAAAATTGCTACCAATGAACAGGTATTTCCACTGGATAGTATTGCGCTGGTGGCGAAATATGATGATCAGCAATATATCAGCCTGAAAAGCCCGTTTGGCCCCATCAATGCTTACGGGCATATGGACTATAGAAAAATAGCCGGCGCATTTACCGGCATCATCAACAAGCCGTTACTGCCGCCGGATTCTACTAACATCATAAAAATTCCAGGCGGACAAACACTGGCCTGGAACGCTTCCCTGATATGGCCTAAAAGCCTACAGGCAATGCTACCCACCCTGCACATGCAGGTTCCGTTGGTAGTGGATGGTCGTTTAAACAGCGACAGTAGCCTGCTGATACTGCATGCTAATTTGCCTAAAGTAAGTTATGATTCTATCCAGGTAGATAGCCTCCGCTTTTTTGCACGCATCCTGGATACTGCCATGCTAACCAACATCTCACTGGCCCACATGCAGCATCCTACATTTCCGCTGCAACATACCTTTCTCAGGGCCACCGCCAATACTGGCGTTGTAGATTTTAATCTTCAGCTGGATGACGTAAATAGAAAACCTAAATATAAACTGGGTGGTATCTTCACATTCCTGAAAGACAATGCCATGGAGCTTTCGTTAAAGCCCGGCCTGTTGCTCAACAAGCAACTCTGGACAGTAGCTGATGATAATATACTGCGTATAAAACATGGCGCACCGGATACTGCCAATATCAAACTGTCGCATGGAGAGCAATCCATCCAGGTAGCTACACAGCCTGATACTGGTACCGTACCGGCATTACTGGCGAATATTAAAAACTTCCAGTTGTCTACCATCACGGGGCTACTCGCCACTGATACCTTACTCGCCAATGGTACACTAAATGCAGAAGCAACGGTACACAACTGGGATAAATCTCCCCTTATACATGCTATACTGAAAGTAGACAGCCTAACGGTTAAGAATACACACATGGGTACACTGGATGCCAATGTGGAAAATACTGGCCCAGGCCAATACAAACTGATAGCGGGATTAAATGGCAACGACAATGATATTAAAGTAGAAGGGACCTACGATAGCACCATCAATGCCCAACTCAACGTCAATAAACTGAGTATGGCAGCCCTGGAACCCTTTACCATGGGAAGCGTCACACACATGTCGGGCAGCGCGGATGGGCAATTTAATATTTCCGGCACCACAGCAGCGCCTAAAGTAACAGGCAGCCTCCATTTCGATAATGCTACCGGCATGGTGACCATGATTGGCAGCACCTTCCACCTGCCGGATGAAGATATCGTGATCGACGAAAAAGGTTTCCAGCTCAACAACCTGGTGGTGGCCGACAGCGCCAACAACGAACTGGTAGTGAATGGCCGTATCAATACAAAGAACTTTACCCGCTACTTCTTTAACCTGGATGTTACGGCTGATAATTTTATGGCTTTAGGTCGCCAGCAAAATCCTGATCAATGGATTTACGGCCCGGCCTATATAGATAGCAAAGTGAAAATCCGCGGCTCGCTGGATCTTCCAAGGATTGACGCTACGGTAAAACTCCGCGATAAATCCAGTGTTACCATGACGCTGCCACAGGATGAACCCAGCCTGGCCAGCAGGGAAGGCATCGTAGAATTTGTAGACCTTTCTAATCCGATCGACTCTGCACTCCAGGCAAAACTGGACAGCCTCAAATATCAGACGACGCGGTTGAAGGGCATGTACTTGTCTGGTAACCTCGACATCACGCCGGAGTCTATCATTAAAATCATCATCGATGCACAAAATGGCGACTATGTACAGGCAAAAGGTACCGCCAGCATCAACGCTACACTGGACCCCAGCAGCAAACTCAGCTTGACCGGCCGTTATGAAATATCGGAAGGTAAGTATGAGATGTCGCTCAATCAACTCATCAAACGCTCTTTCGACATTCAAAAGGGCAGCTTCATCACTTTTAGTGGTGATGCCACCAATGCAGACCTGGATATTACAGCTAAATACACTGTAAATGCTCCGGCTTATGACCTGGTTTCTGATCAGATGCAAGGCATGACAGCAGAAAAGCGAAATACATACAAACAACGGATGCCGTTTGAAGTATACCTGATGATTAAAGGCAACCTGATGAAGCCGGATATCAGCTTCCGTCTTGACTTACCGGAAAAAGACAGGAACACCCTTGATGGTACGCCCTATAACAAGTTGAAACAAATTAATCAGTCGCCGTCCGAGCTGAATAAACAGGTAATGGGGCTGCTGGTACTCAATTCTTTTATTCCGGAAGACCCGATGAGCACCCTCGATGCCGGCAATGGCGGTGGGGTAGGACAAGCCGCTAAAAACAGTGTGAGTAAAATCCTGTCGCAACAGTTGAATAACCTCGCCGGCAACCTGATTAAAGGGGTGGATCTCAACTTTGACCTGCAAAACCAGCAAGATTATTCCAGTGGTAGTGCACAGGAAACCACCAACCTGAAAGTCGGCGCCTCCAAGCAGTTATTCAATGATCGTTTAACCGTTTCCGTTGGTTCAAACATCATGTTGCAGGGCAATCAACAAAATGCCAGTTCCCTGATTGGTGATATCTCAGTAGAATATAAACTTACCCGTGATGGCCGTTACCGGATCCGGGTATATCAAAACAATGATAACACCACCGTTATTGACGGACAGGTAGTGGAAACAGGGGTGGCTTTTGCACTGGTAATGGACTATGATGAATTCCGGGAAATTCTTCAACGTTCAAAAGCTCCTTCCGAAAAGAAAAAAGTACGCAATAAGAAAAAAAATACGACAACACCTGATGCGAATAGGAAATAGCCATATTACCTTCTTCTGTATACTGCTCTGCCTGGGATACCTGGTGATCAGCTCCTGTAGCACTACACGCACAGTGCCGGAAGGAGACCGCCTGTATACCGGCAGTGAGGTAAAATGGATAAATGATACGGTGACCGGTAAAAAGCCCCGCGATTACAGCACGCTGATGGAAGGATTGGAAAAAAGGATTCGTCCCAACAGGAACCGGAAATTCCTGGGCATGCCCATCAAATTATGGTTATATAACCTGGGCAATGAGCCTAAAGGAAAAGGATTGAATTATTTACTCCGCAAAAAATGGGGCGAACCTCCTGTATTGCTTAGTCAGGCTAAACCAGACTACACCGCTAAAGTGCTGGATGGCTACCTGGTAGATAATGGCTACTTCCAGGCCGATATGGTATCTGCCGTGAAATACTCCGGTAAGAAAAAAGCCTCCATTCATTACACGGCCACGCCTAACCACCGGTATACCATTAAGAGTGTTACGTATATAACGGATACCAGCGCCATCGGCAGATCGGTTAAGGCCACTAAACCGGAAAGCTCCCTGATACCTGGCGCTCCATATTCACTGGATTCAATCAAAGCAGAACGGGAACGCATACACGCCATGTTAAAAGAACAGGGATATTATTATTTCACCCCTGACTATCTGCTGGTACAGGCGGATAGTACCAACATGGGACAAGTAGATTTACTTGTTAAAATTAAAGACAATACACCACTGGCTGCCTTACGGCCTTATCGGATGCACGATATCACGCTGTTTCCGGATTATTCGCTGGATAATGATTCCACCTCTACTTTAGGTACTCCCATACGGTATAGAGGTATTTATATTGTTGATTCCGCGAAGCGCTTCAAACCATCCGCATTTAACCGATCCGTGTTCCTGCGTCCGGATAGTTTGTACCACCTGAGTTCTCATAATATCACCCTTCAACGGTTAATTAATCTTGGTGTTTTCAAATTCGTTAAAGGACAGTTTACCCCGGTAAGAGATACTTCTATCCACAATATTGTGGGAGGTAATCCCAACCAACCTGATAACAGAAGAGGCATTGTCGGAAGAAGGGACACGGCTGGTATTGGTAGCAGAAGAGACACGGCTGGTATTGGGTTCAAACGGGATGCTACTTACTCCCGTGATACGTCATTGGCCAGCAATTACCGGGCGATGGTAAACAACCGTGTTTCCCTGGATAGCGGATGGCTCGATGCAAAATTCTACCTGACACCCTATAAACGCCGATCCTTACAGGCGGAACTTCGTGGTACATCCAAGTCCAATGGTTTCATCGGATCTGAAGTTCGGCTAACCGCTAAAAACAGGAACTGGCTTCACTCCGCGGCCTTGCTGGAAATAGGCCTCCGTGGCGGTATGGAATGGCAAACCGGTAATAAAAGCGCCGGCGGATCCAACTCATATTCACTCGGCGCAGAAGTGGCCGTTACTTTCCCCCGGTTTATTACGCCTATCAAGGGCTTTAACATTCGCACTCCCTATGTGCCTAAAACGCGCATAAGCGCCAGTTATGAATTATACAGCCGTGCAGACCTATATAACCTAAACGCCTATACGCTGCAATTACAATATCTGTGGCAGCGTACACAATACCTCAGTCATATCTTTGCGCCTATTGCTGTAACGTATGTGTTGCCTTCTAAAACCACCGCCGCCTACGACAGTATTCTGGCCAATGATCCCAGCCAACGGTCAGCTATTGAAAAACAATTTATCCTGGGTAGTAATTATACTATCACTTACAATAATCAACGTCCCAACCAGGTACATAATTTTTACCTGAGTGGTAATGTGGATATTTCCGGCAACCTGGCAGGATTAATTGTACCCAAAAACGATACAGGTCAACGCACTATATTAGGCAATTCATTCGCCCAATATGAACGGTTTACACTGGAAGGCCGCCACTACTGGAATATCGGCAAAGGCAAACAATGGGTGAACCGACTCCTGATTGGCTATGGTTTACCTTATGGCAACTCACAAACACTTCCGTTTGTGAAACAATTTTTTACCGGAGGAAGCAGCAGTATCAGGGCCTTCAGAGCGCGTACGCTAGGTCCGGGTACCTATCGCAGTAAGGCAGCAGATACCGCAGTACTGTTGGCTAATGAAGCTGGCGACATCAAACTAGAACTTAATACAGAACTACGTGTGCATGTTGCCAGCGTATTTAATGTGGCGGCGTTTATTGATGCCGGTAATATCTGGCTGCAAAAGGATGTGCCGGATAAACCAGGCAGTAAATTCCAATTTAACTCCTTCTATAAAGAAATCGCCGTTGGTGGTGGAGTTGGTGTACGTATTGATGCTTCCATTGTAGTAGTACGGCTGGATCTGGCTATGCCATTCCGCGTTCCATCCCTACCGGAAAATGAGCGATGGGTGTTAAATAAAATTAATTTCGGAGATCCTGAATGGCGTAAGAAAAATCTAATTCTCAACATTGCCATCGGCTATCCGTTTTAACAATATCTATATTTAAAGGGAGATGACAACTTCTTTATCATCTCCCTTTAAACAATCTTACAGCACATCTTTCAGGTGCTTATAGTTCGATTTTACGGCGTCAAATACATCTTCATACCTTCCTCCCAAAATCAATTTCCCCATCCACAGCGCAAAGCCCTTCATTTGTGCAAACTCTACTTTAGGGGGCATTGCCAGTGAATCCGGGTTAGTAAACACATTTACCAATACAGGCCCCTCGGCTTTAATAGCTTGTGACAATACGGTTTCTACTTCTTCCGGCTTATGAACTGTAAACGCTGTAAAGCCCATAGCTATGGCCACAGCGGCAAAATCCGGGTTCACCATATTCGTTTGCCAGTCGGGTAGCCCGGCCACTTCCATTTCCAATTTCACCATACCTAAGGCACGATTATTAAACACTATCACTTTGATGGGCAACTTGTATTGTTTAATCGTCATCAAATCTCCCAACAGCATGGTTAAACCACCATCGCCACAGAGGGCAAATACTTCCCTGCCTGGTTGCGCAAAAGCAGCGCCTATGGCCTGGGGCATCGCATTGGCCATAGAGCCATGATTGAAAGATCCCAATAACGTTCGCTTTCCGGTACCTTCCAGGTACCGCGCCGTCCAAACGTTAGTCATACCGGTATCCACGGTAAAGATCGCATCATCAGCGGCCAGCTTGTTCAACGTAGCCGCTACATATTCCGGACTTATAGCATCTTCCTTTCCTCGATCTTCTACGTAGGTTTGCATTTTCTTTTTTACTTCCTGGTAAAATGTCTTCATTTCATCCAGGAAATTAGTGTTCGTGTGTGTTGTCAGTAATGGCGCCAGCGCTTTCAACGTATCGCTGATGTCACCGCATAGGCCTAACTCCAGTGCTGCCCTGCGACCAAGCCGCTCCGGCTGGATATCAATCTGTACAATTTTAGCTTTCGACGGCATAAACGGCGTGTACGGGAAATCGGTGCCTAACAACAATAACACATCCGCTTCATGCATACTTTTATATGCCGACGCCAGGCCCAGAAGGCCCGTCATGCCCACTTCATTAGGATTATTATACTGGATACCCATTTTAGCCCGAAAAGAATAGGCTACAGGCGCCTTTAACTGCTGCGACAAGGCCACCACCTCATCATGAGCCGGCACAGCGCCTAATCCACAATAAATGGCGATATTCTCCGCTCCGTTCAGCAAGTCCGCTAATTCCTTTAATTCAGCAGGAGAGGGGCAAATAACCGGACGTGGATGATATAGCCTGGTAGCGGTAGGAATGTCCGTGGCGTCTGCAGCAGCTACATCTCCCGGTAACCCTAATACAGCCACACCATGCTTATGTACTGCATGTTGTAAAGCAGCCTGCATCATGCGCGGCGCTTGTTCTACTGTATTCGCGATCTGGTTATAACAGCTACAATCCGCAAATAATTTAATAGTGTTGGTTTCCTGGAAATAGTCGCTGCCAAACTCGTTGGTAGCGCAGGTAGAAGCAATTGCTAATACGGAGGCGCCCGACCGGTGAGCATCATATAATCCGTTAATCAGGTGCACATGGCCCGGGCCACTACTGCCGGCACAGCAGGCCAGCCCATTTAACTGGGCTTCAGCGCCAGCGGCATAAGCACCCACTTCTTCATGCCTGACATGTACCCACTGAATACGCCCATCCCGACGCACCGCGTCATTAATATGATTCAGACTATCGCCGGTAACTGCGTAAATACGTTGAATGCCGGCGCCCACCAGCATTTCTACTAATTGATCTGCAACAAGCTTTGCCATATTTTTCTATGTTGATAAACATGAACGATAAAAACAGTTGCCAGCCAACATTGTTCATCTTCACATGTTCAATGAACCGGCCACGGAATGCATCTGTAATCCCATTAATTTTGCACTGGAAATCCAATGCCGTATGACTCGTTTAAAGCCCACACTGCCCGATAACTCTCTACTGTATAAGCAATCAGCTACTATACATTACCAGGATACCTTTGCCACTACCATTGCAGCCACACCTCCGGTAACAATCACACAAACCGGCATCGCTTTTGCCACCACAGCACCTCGGTTTGTTTCCCGGATGATGAAGTTAAGAGATCAGATAGTGGGCATTTTCGGTTTGAAAACCAGCCAAAATTTACCCGGAAATCGTCCAAGCTCACTCAATTGCGGTGATCAGCTCGGCATTTTCAAAATCTTGGAGAAAAATGATCAGGAAGTTATATTGGGAGAAAATGATAAACACCTGGACTTCCGCGTATCTCTCTATTTACAGCAACAACCCACGCAACAGCAACTGATCTGCACTACTGTGGTACATTACCATAACCTTTGGGGTAGAATCTATTTCTTCTTTGTAAAGCCGTTCCACAAGCTCCTGGTACCGACCATGTTAAAACATACCGTTGCTCATTTGCCTGTTTCCGGTAGCTAAAAGCTCCGGAAATTGATTATTTTTATACCTATCTAAATTGCTGCCAATGAAACCTATCCCTGCGCCGTTGCATCGCAATACTGTATTGATGTTTGTTATATTGCTACTGGTGGTTACTTCTTCCTGTAGCCGGAAGATCACGGAAACAGGAAAGGCTTCCTATTATGCCGATTCTTTTGACGGCAAACGAACAGCCAGCGGTGAAACCTTTCACCAACGCCACCTCACCGCAGCACATAAAACATTACCTTTTGGTACACGCGTTACCGTTGTAAATATTTCGAATGGAAAAAGTGTGAAAGTGCGTATCAACGACCGTGGCCCATTTGCCCCCGGTCGTATCATCGATCTGTCACACAAGGCAGCAGCTAAACTGGGTATGATAAATACCGGCGTTGCCAATGTGGAAGTGAAATACAAACAAAAGAAGAAGAAAAAATAAACGAACGGACGGGAAATCACCGTCCGTTCGTTTACAATACTTATCCTAACTGATGTACACCACCGCCTCCGGCGTTATTACGGCGTTGATCGTGGCGCCCTTCCTTGATTTCTTCAATCATTTTCTTACAAAAGGCCGGTAAGTCACCCGGATTACGGCTGGTTACAAGTCCATTATCAGTCACCACTTCCTCGTCTACCCATATGGCACCGGCGTTCTCCAGGTCTGTTTTTAGTGATTTAAAGGAAGTCATCTTACGACCATCCAGTTCTCCGGTTTCTATCAGTGTCCACGGGCCGTGGCAAATGGCCGCAATCGGTTTGCTGTCGTCAAAAAAACCATTTACAAAAGCCACCACCTCTTCATTGGTACGCAGCTTATCCGGATTCATCACACCTCCCGGCAACACCAGTGCATCATAATCCTGTGCTGCCACTTCTGAGATCTGTTTATCTACCGGAAATGTTTTTCCCCAATCTGTTTCTGCCCATGCACGTACCTTTTCGGCCTCAGGAGATATGATATCTACTGTAGCACCTGCATTTTTCAATGCTTCCAGGGGCTGGGTAAATTCTACTTCCTCAAACCCATTAGCTACTACCATCGCTACTTTTTTCCCTGTTAATTGATTTTCCATAAGATATTGTTTTTAAGGTGTGTTATTATATTTCGCCTTCGGCAGATGTTGAACTTTCTGCTGTTTTTCTTCTCCTCAAAAACAATTCCCAAGGCCGCATTGCCACTACATGGCCTTTACCAAAGATCAGTGCGTTTGATGCGGTGTTTCTTTTGTTGCTCATACCGTTGCTTAGGTAGAAACCGGTATTCTCATTGGTTTGTAATTTTTTACCAACGGAATTGCATTTGGAAACAGATGCGCTTTTATTTGTTGACATACAAATACAGAACAATGAACAAGAAAACACTTCTCTCAGCAATGCTGGCGTTGTGCCTGGCTGCTGATCACACTTTCGCACAAGCCCCTGCCGCAGAACTCCCCGGCTTTGCCGCTTACGCCGACCCGGTAGAGGAAGGGGTAGATATCAATTATAACAACGGCGTTATTCACTGGACAGGTAACAGTAACACCATTAACTTTTACTTTCATGCAGCGACTACCGGTCCTCTCAAGGTAGCGCTCCTCGCTAAAGCAGATGCCTCCAGTAAAGTCAGTGTATCTGTAAATGGTGTAGAAAAAACAGTTAGCATACCTAACAATAATGATTATATAAATATTCCTGTTTTACAAACGAATATTAAGAAGCCGGGCTTCTACTGTGTTTCCTTAAAAGGAGTAGAGAAAACCGGATCTGTGTATGCAGATGTTAAAGCAGTTTCACTAACCGGTGCTGCCACCAAAGATATCCAGTTCAACGCCAAGCCCTGGCGCCGCGCGGCTTCTGTACATTTAAACTATCCTGTTCCGGAGGGTAAAAATGTAGAATGGTTCTATGGAGAAATTAAAGTGCCCGAGGGAGAAGATAAACTCGGTACCTATTTCATGTCCTGCGGCTTTCACCGTGGCTACTTTGGAATGCAGGTAAATTCTCCTACTGAACGAAGAATTATTTTCTCCGTTTGGGATGCGGGTGGAGAACCGGAAGAACGTAGCAAAGTAAAGTATGAAGACCAGGTAGTGATGCTGGCAAAAGGGGATAGCGTGGATGCCAGCGGCTTTGGCGGCGAAGGTACCGGAGGTCATAGCCATTGGGTATATAACTGGAAAGCAGGTGAAAGCTATCGTTTCCTGATGCACAGCGTTCCCACCGGAAATACCACTACCTATACCGCTTACTTCTATGTTCCGGAACATAAAGAGTGGAAGCTCATCGCCAGCTTCAGAGCTCCTAAAGACGGCAAATACATGGGGCATCTTTACTCTTTCCTGGAAAACTTCTCTTTTGAAAACGGACATCTCGGACGTAAAGGCTATTTCGGCAACCACTGGATCAAAACCAATACGGGCGAGTGGATAGAGCTGACAAAAGCGAAATTCAGCAACGATGCCACCGCTAGAGCGAAAGACAGGCTTGACTACGGCGGCGGTTCAGAAAATGGTTGGTTCTACCTGTGGAACAGCGGCTTTAAACCTGCAAACGCACAATATGGTGATCAGTTCGAGCGACCCGCCACCGGCACACCACCAACAATTGTACTCCCACAATTCTAATAAGCCCTGTATAGTGGCTGATAAAACGAGGATATATCGGAGAAACGATACATCCTCGTTTTTTTCTTCAGAAAAATTTATTCGGTGACTGATGGTTAATGGTATAAATTCAATTTAAATAGTCTATATACCCCATAGGACTGATGTGACGCATTTATTTTTGACCTGCACGACAATTTTTTGGTCGAAGTCCGCTTTCCCTTCTTTATTATTAACCCGGCATAATTCCGGTTATTAACCCGATTTTTCCTTTAAATTCGGTAATAAATTCCTGATAACATCTGTTGTATATGGCATTGAAAAAGAAATTGCCTATTCCCGGCGTAGTACAAGTATTGAATCCATTCAAGGTGAAGAAGCAGCGTATCATGAACTTTAACCCTGCAGAAGGAGTTGCGCTCCGGAAGCAGGCAGATAACAGCAAAATCACCGTTTTCGATTATAATACAAGTCTTTGTTCAGAAATAGTTTTGAATAAAGTAGAGGATACGTTCAAATACATGGAGTCGCCGCAACTCAGCTGGATCAATGTGGATGGTATTAAAAAGGAAGAAGTTCATGCTATTTGTGAACAATTCCTGATACACCCATTGCTGGAAGAAGATATACTCAGTGTTGGACAGCGGGCAAAAATGGATGAAATCAACGACAGGATGTTTTGTGTGCTTCCGATGATTTACTTCAACAGCGAGTCCTCTTCGGTAGATATGGAACAGGTTAGCATTGTGCTTGGTAAAAATTTCGTGATATCGTTTCAGGAAGATCCTACCCGGGATGTGTTTGATCCGGTGCGAACCAAACTATTACTGAAAGGATCGAGAATTCGCAATGGTGGCGCCGATTACTTATGTTATGCCTTACTGGATGTAATTGTGGACAATTACTTTATTGTGATGGATAAGCTGGGAGAAAGAATAGAAATGATGGAAGACCTGGTACAACATCAGCCCAATACCCGCACCTTAGCCCGGATCAATTATTTAAGGCGGCAGGTTTTTTTATTTAAACGTGCCATTGCACCTGTTAGGGAGTTAGTGAATGGCTTCCTCAAAAGTGAAAGTGATCTGCTGGAAGATAAGGTAACTAAATATTATAAAGATGTGTATGACCACATCGTTCAGTGTAACGATCTGGCAGATAACTACCGCGATATGGTACTGAACCTACAGGAAATGTATCATACGCAACTCAACCTGAAGATGAATGAAATCATGAAAGTGTTGGCGGTAGTAACAACATTAATGGCTCCGCCAACACTTTTAGCAGGAATTTACGGGATGAACTTCCACTATATGCCTGAATTGGAAAGCAAGCACGGATACTATTATACACTGGGTGGAATGGGCATATTATTACTACTGATGATCCTGGTATTTAGAAAACGAGGCTGGTTTTAAGCCTTCTTTTTATAAACAGGCACCGTAGAGCATGGCTCTCCATACATAATACTCTTTACAACCGGGCGAAGCAAACGGGTTATTTCCGCATAGGCAATTTCCCCCACACGTTTATCACCACATCCTTTTATCACTACTCTTTTATCAGTAAAGGAAGTCACATCTATTTTAGCCAGGTTCTGCAGGTAACGGGTTTTGTGAATAAAATCGGCATCTCCAAAGGCTGCAAAAGTGGCAATAGGTTCTAACTCGGTCATTACCAACATATAGGCCCATAATGGGATCACGGCGTCTGCGCTACAGATGATGCCTACACTTTTTCCACGGAATTGTTCCCAATCCAGTTCCTTCATGGAAGCCCGAAAATCCTTTTCTTTCAGGATCAGGCCCATGAAAAGGTAATCTTTCATATCAAAAATCACGGTCTCTCCTTGCGGATAATAGTCTTCCAGATCAATGGTTTCCAATCCACTCTGCGCTACTTTATTTATAATTTCTTCCATTTTGTCCTTATTTAAGGATACAAATTTACGAATATCGGTGCAGGAATGTGAATAAGTGGGTTCTAACAGTGGGGAAAGGGTATAAATGGAAGAAGGGACGCATAATTGCGTCCCTTCTTCTTATGTCAGTAAAAAATGTAGCGGTCTAGAAAAATTTACCACGGGTATCTTTCACGTCAGATTTCTTTTTCAGCACTTCAAACAGTTGCTGATCCAGCATGGATTTAACACCTTGTTCGTATGCAGCCTGTTGAGTAGCTACGTCCTGAGCTGGTTGAGCAGATGGCTGGAAGCTATCTACCTTAATTACATATACACCAGCGTTTCCTTCAATAGGAGCAGATACTTTAGCGGTACCCCAGCTTTTGTTGAAGGTAGCACCTGCAACGCGAGGTTCAAAGCCCAGGGAAGCAATAAACGGTGTAGCAAAAGTTACACCTTCCGCTTTCAGCACAGGCTGATTAGTTGCTTTGGCTGCTGCATCAAGGCTGGCAGGAGTTTGCAGTTTAGCAATAATCTGTTCTGCTTTTTTGTGCTTTTTAACTTCTGCTTCCACACGAGGTCTTACATCTTCCAGGGGAGCAGTACCTTCTTCGCGAACACTGGTTAAAATAGCTACTACGTATTTGTCGTCGAAAGTAAATACCGTGCTGGCATCACCTTTCTTTGCTTCATACGCCCAACGCACCAGTTCACGTGCTTGTCCGATACCAGGGATCACGAAATCCATTGGGCGAACGTTGTCAGCAATTTTCTTATCCAGTTTACCTTCCTGTACTGTTTTTTCGAAAGCAGCAGCAGTACGGGCTTTACCAGCGAAGTCACTTGCTGAGCTGTATGCAGTGTTATTGGTTTCTTTACTAGCTTCTACAGATTTACCGAGGTAAGCCACTTTAATAGCCGGACCAATATTTTTCTGATCCATAATCTGGATAACGTGATAACCAAATTGGGTTTTTACCACTTTCACCTGGCCTTTTGCTCCATCAAAAGCAAATTCTTTGAATTCAGGTACAAAAGGAGAAGAAGGAGTTAAATCATATTCTCCGCCAGTTTGTTTGCTGCCCGGATCATCGCTGTATTGAGCTACCAGTGCTTTAAAGTCGGCACCACCTTTTACAGCTACTTCAATGCTGTCAGCGCGTTTTTTAGCCACTGAATCAGCTACGCCCATTTGTGGGTTAGAAGCGATGAGGATGTGACGAACTTTAACGCTATCGGGCATATTTTTACGATCTACCATTTTCGCATATACGATCAGGTTATTATCATAATATGGTCCGAAGATAGCACCAACAGGCAAGTTCACGATAGAATCTTTCTGTGGAACTTTTGCTTCGTTCTTAGAAATATAGCCATCGTAATATTTAATATCAGAGTTACGGTTAATAAAACCGGCAACATCTTTAGTAGTGTCGAGTTCTTGTTTCATAGCAACAATCTGTTGGATTGCTGCCGCTGAATCCGCAGCCGAAGGAATAGCATCAAAAGACACATATTCTACTTTACGGGATTCTTCTACTTTAAACAATTGCTTGTGATCCTGGATAAAACGGTTCAGTTCAGCATCTGTTACTTTAATGGTAGAATCAGAAATGGTAGCATAAGGAACACTTACATAAGAAACAGTAGCAGATTGACTGTTATCTTCCTGTTGTTGTTTTGCCAGCCATTTAGGGTAGTATACACCTTGTTTAATAAGGGTCACATACTTTTGTTGTTCCTGGTACTTAGCAATATAAGTTTCCAGTTGGTGGAAACCTTCACGAACCTGGGGATTGGTAGGTGCTTGTTGGATGGCTTGTTGCAAAGCAGCACGGTCAAACTGACCATCACGTGTAAATTGCTGTACAACTACCGGATTAGGGTTTTTACCTCTTATCTGGTCTACCACTTCTGCTTCAGTTACAACGATGCCCAATTTTTTGTACTGAGCCTGCATAATTTGTTCATTCAGAAACTGGTTCCAAACCTGTTCACGGATATATTGACGTGTTTGGTCGTCAATATTAGGCATTTGCTGACGGGCATTATTTTCCGCGTCCTGAATACGGCGTTGATAGTCTGCTAAGTCCAGATCTTCACCATTTACTTTACCCACGCTTGTACTGCGACGGGAGAGAGAACTTTTGCCAAAGAAGGCATCCTGCAACAGGAAACTAACAATAGCCAGGCAAATCACTACAACGATCATGACGGCGTACTTGTCCCTGATTTTCTGAATTACTGACATATATTATATAGTCTACATTTTTAAGGATAGCAAAAATAGAATAAAATAACTGTAACTGCAAAAGAGTATTTTAAAGCCTGAAACGCAATACAGTAAAGGGTTTCAGGATGGTATAACACTTTTGTGGACTATGTATGATTCACAGGTTTTCCACATGGAGCAGTTATTCACAACCTGTTTTTTTCCAGGGTTTTAATGTTTTTAAACGCTCGCTATTGCTGGTATTTTGATAAAAACGGGGCGATAATCACATAAAAGGGTTATTCACAAATGTTAAAAAGCGGTTTTAGGGAATCCACATAAAAATGTGAATAAAACAGGGCTAATTTAGACGTGTATGCATTTTGACCATTTTTCATTCCCAGCGAATTCTTTTCCACAATTGATGTGTAAAAACCCCTGTAAAACGTAAAATAACGTGGGAAAAGGTGCCTTTAGACACAGGTAAAACTAATTTTGTTATTGTGGTTAAATTTACCCTTAAAAAATGGAGATGTGAATTGTGGATAGTAAATGCCATCTTTTAACATTTTCCTAATACAGGGTAGCGCAAAAAGATTTTCACCAACAACGATATCCACGTATGTGGATGAAAACATGAAAATCCAGTAATGACGCGGAAAGAGCATGTTAATTTCATGTGGAAAGCGTAGTAAAAAGGAATAACAACTACATTTGTACACGAGCGGAAAATTTAATTTCCACATATTCACAGCCCTAATAGTAGTGGGCTTTTTCTTTTAAATATTTAAAGAAGTATATAGCTATGATTATGGAAATCGCTGAAGCGAAAAAAAATTTGCAACACAACGGATTTTTGGATATATCAGTCGATCCCTCCCTGGATTTATTTGAAGCGATAGAAAATCTGAAAAAGAAGAAAAATGCGATTGTACTCGCTCACTATTACCAGGAACCAGATATCCAGGATATCGCAGATTATATCGGAGACAGTTTAGGCCTCAGCCAACAGGCGGCCAAAACCGATGCCGACATAATTGTTTTTGCCGGAGTTCACTTTATGGCGGAAACGGCAAAAATTCTGAGTCCACAGAAGAAAGTGCTTTTACCGGATCTCAAAGCAGGGTGTTCACTGGCTGATAGCGCGCCACCAGAGCTGTTTAAGAAGTTTAGAGACCGTTACCCGGACCATATCGTGATTTCGTATATCAACTGTTCAGCGGGTATCAAGGCACTCAGCGATATCATTTGTACGAGTTCTAATGCCGAAGAAATCATTAAAAGCGTCCCTCACAATCAGCCCATCATCTTTGCACCTGATCGGAATTTAGGGGCTTATTTGATCAAAAAAACGGGTAGAGACATGGTGCTTTGGAATGGCGCCTGTATGGTACACGAGATTTTTTCCCTGGAAAAGATCACAAAATTGAAAATTCGTCACCCGAAAGCCAAAGTGATAGCGCATCCGGAATGTGAACCAGCAGTTTTAGCTATTGCTGACTACATTGGTTCTACAACAGGGTTGCTGAAATTCAGTCAACGTGACGATGCACAGGAGTATATTGTGGTTACTGAAACGGGAATTTTGCACCAGATGCAAAAAGAGAATCCTGGAAAAACTTTTATACCCGCTCCACCTAATAATGCATGCGCTTGTAATGACTGTCCACACATGAAATTGAATACGCTGGAGAAATTGTACTTGTGTATGGAATACGAACAGCCGGAAATAACTATGGAAGAAAGCCTGAGAATTGCCGCTAAAAAGCCAATTGAAAGAATGCTAGAGATTAGTGCAGCAGCTGGACTTTAATATAACTATTTGATTTTCATTATTATTTGAATAATATTTATTAGTTATAATAAATATTTAAAAACACGAAGGCCGTGAGAATTTAATATTCTCACGGCCTTCGTGTTTATGTACGAATCGATTAATTCTCAGCGTGTTATAAGCGGTGTGAGAATTGAATATTCGTTGGGGTTTCGCAGTGTCTACTTGAAAAATGAAACCAGGAAAAAGACGAACAGGGAAATTGAATGTTAAAAACCGTTTGAATTTAATTTTTAGGGTGCTGAGAATTTAAAAAAAAAATTTACCGTTGGGTAGGTGAAGGATTTGTTCAAATATTAAATTCTCAGCGCCTTGATAGTCTTATGAGAATGGCATATTTAGCTTTTTCATGAGCAGCTATGCGCATTTTTGATTTTATGACACGTTGAGCAGTTATTTTTTGAAGGCTCTGAGATTTGAATATTATTTATTTTTCCCGGGTTATGCCGGGTGAGTCTTTTTTGCGTTATTCTCAACGCCTTTATTTTTTCATCGCTTTAAGCTTCTTTATCCTCTTTTTAGGGGTCTAAACCTGAGGCAGGCTGCTATTCATTTACTTCTTTTGAAGCAGGTTTAGCGATTCGGATGTACATCACGTTTGATTTTTTGAGTGCTCTGAGAATCTCATATTTTACTACATCATTGGGGTACCCCACGAACTTTTGATACGATTCATTCTCAAGCGACTTGTAGTACGCTGAGAATTAGATCGATATTGGGGTATCCTTGTACTTGATTTTTTTACAGGATTCTCAGCGCACTCTGAAGGCCCTGAGAATTCAATATTTTTTATTTTTCTCAATGGAGTTGGGTTGGGAGATTTTTATGTAAACCTCATCGCCTTCTGAGTGCGCTGAGAATTGAAAATTTGCGATTATATCAGCGGACATTTGGTGTAGATGAAATTCATGAGATTCTCAGCAGCAGATGAGGGCCCTGAGAATTCAATATTTTTGGCGGGTGCTAGCTGTATCTAACTTGAATAAATTAAATGAAACGTGGGAGCCTTACTAATGCGCTGAGATTTTGATATTGTCCAGTTTTTTTAACGGAACCAGGATTTATGCTTCAATAGCAAGGAGGAGCGCTTGTGAGTGTGCTGAGATTTTATTATTTCTAAATAATCCGGGGTTACTCCGAATCTGGAAATTTTATTGGTTTGTCAACGAATTGATGAGGTCATTAGATTTTAATATTCAGGGGCTGACCGGAAGAATTGTTGATGTGGAGTTTTTAGATCATTCTCATTGCACTTGCAAGACGCTGAGATTGTTAATTTTTCTTCCTGAGTTTAGAGGAGTAATGATAATTGAGTTTACAAAGGTTTCATTGAAAAGAAAAAGTTGCGTCGAAATAGGAGTATAGCAAACAGCTTAGATTGTTTATGTCAGCATAAATTCTGTGGATAAAGTAGGGGAGTCCACCAATTTTTAGAAAAAATTTTTTTCCTTTCAAAAGTTGCGTTCAAATGTGGAAAAAAGACGTTTTTTTCTATAGGAATCAAGATTTTTAAGCGAAATGAGGCCAAAATGTGGAAAAAAGCCGAAAAATTTTTCTTTTTTCTTAAAAAGCTAAATTTTTTTTTTGCTTTTGGATCTTCTGTTTGTTGGAAAAGGGCAGCTTTTCGCAAAAAAATGTGGAAAAATGGCAAAAAAAATTTCGTTTTTATCGGTGTTTTTTTTTAAATTTTTTGCTTTTGGAATCGCAAATCAGGAGGGAGGAGAGGGAAAAAATGAAATTTTTGGGAGGTTTTTTGGGAAAAAGTAGAGGAAACTAAATTTCCTCTACCCAAATATGATCTGCTTCTGTTTTTCTGAGTGATAAATTATATCCAGCTACCATAATGGAGATGGGGTCTCCGAGTGGCGCAATCTTTTCTATTTTTACAGTTTCACCAGGTACGCAACCCATTTCCATCAGCTTAATATGAAGGTCGTCTTTTTCGAATTCTATAATAATTGCACTTTTTCCTGTTGTCAGGGAAGATAATTTTATAATGCCCTTTTTCATTTCCTGCTTATTAATCTGTTTAAACTTTGTTCCGGGACAATTGGGAAACTTACGTATGAATGATAAGCAAAGGTACCCTTGTAAGCCCAATATGCAAAAAGAAAGGTCGTTCAATCCAAAATTTCACTTTACTTTTACATCCACTTAATTTTTTTGGTTTAAATGGCAATTCAATTTACATCGCACGAAGTAAAAGATTATTTAAAGGAGAAGCGGAAGTTGAAATTATTCCTGGCTGAGCTTTTCTCCACGGAAGGGCAAGGTCTGAAAAGTTTGCATTTTGTTTTTTGCAGTGATGCTTACTTGTTAGAGATTAATAAGCAATTCTTGCAGCACGACACCTATACCGATATAGTGACGTTTGAAATGGGCGAGGATCCTACAGTTACGGAGGGAGAAATTTATATAAGTGTAGACAGGGTATTAGATAATGCAGAGAAGTTTAAGGTCACTATTAGTCATGAGCTGCATCGCGTAATTTTTCATGGTGCGCTACATTTATGTGGATTTAAGGATAAGAGTAAGAAAGAATCTGCTTTGATGCGAAGCAAGGAAGATGAATACCTGGAGAAGTATTTTGGAAAGTAATATAGCATCTGGCGCTTAACAGAAATGTCCCGTAAGGGACTTTTTTATTTCAGGATGTTGGTGAAGTAGATGTTCCACGTGGAACACAATAATGAACGAAAGTAAACAGGAAGATTCTAATTGTGGAGTTATTCGTTCTTAGATATCGAAATGTTCCACGTGGAACATTAAATAAATCTACATAGCGGTTCTGCCGAAGTACCTTGCATCCTCGATTGGTTAAATGAGCATACAAGGCAGAAGAGATACCTATATAAAAGGTTTGCCTGAAAGCTTTATTTGATGGATTAGAATTTCTTCTGATTATCAAGTGAGAGGAAATTAATTGGGGATGGTGCGTTATCTTATTTTGAGGAATGATTACTAAAAGTATAAAGCTACTGTTTGCTAACTCCTTCTTTTCTGCAGGTATTCTTTCTCTTGAAACAGGTAACCTTATTTTCGAGCTTTTATTGTGAGCTCCTACGACCAACCTACATGTTTAAGTAAGGTTTGGAATACAGTTGAGAGCGTTCGTTAGTATTTTTTCTGAAGATGGTAAGAGGGAAATAGAAAGCTTTTTGTAAGAAGATAGATGAAAACAAGTGCTGTTTAGACGGGTAGCTTCAATAAGATAGCACCAGTGAATGAAGGTCTAATTAATTGATAATAGCTTTAGGTTAGTTTTTGAATTCAAAGTGAGGAGTTGCAGATTTGTAGGGGAGATAAAAGACCAGTTTTAAGAGAGGTAAAATGTTCCACGTGAAACATTATCTTTTTTAATGGATAAATATTTGAAAGGCGACAAATAGATGTTCCACGTGGAACATTTCACTTTCTACAAACAATCTCCCTTCTTCTACGTAATTTTGCACTTTCTAAAGTTATTATGTTTCCATCATACGATATCATTGTTGTAGGCGCAGGACATGCCGGTTGTGAAGCCGCTGCCGCTGCTGCTAATATGGGCTCCAAAGTTTTATTGGTGACCATGAATATGCAAACCATCGCTCAAATGAGCTGTAACCCTGCTATGGGGGGAATTGCTAAAGGACAGATTGTAAGAGAAATAGATGCTCTGGGCGGATATTCCGGGATTGTTACGGATCAATCAATGATCCAGTTCCGGATGTTGAATCGCTCAAAAGGACCCGCTATGTGGAGTCCCCGGACGCAAAACGACCGCATGCTGTTTGCTGCCAAATGGCGGGAAGCATTGGAGAAAACACCAAACGTCGACTTCTACCAGGACATGGTAAAAGGACTGCTAGTAAAAGACGGTAGGTGCCATGGTGTGATCACAGGGTTGGGACATGAGATCCAGGCTAAAGCAGTAGTACTTACCAACGGTACCTTCCTGAACGGCGTAATACATATTGGAGACAAACAATTTGGTGGTGGCAGGGTAGCTGAAAAAGCAGCAACCGGTATTACTGAACAATTAGTTTCCCTCGGTTTTGAAAGTGATCGTTTGAAAACAGGTACACCTCCCCGTATTGACGGACGTAGTTTAGACTACTCCAAAATGGAGGAACAACCTGGTGATGATGAGATTGTAGGTTTCTCCTACCTGGATGTAGAAAAGATAAAACCTGCTCAACAAAGAAGTTGCTGGATTACCTATACTAGCGAAGCAGTACACGACATGTTACGTACCGGGTTTGATAGATCTCCTATGTTCCAGGGACGTATACAGGGAACGGGCCCGAGGTATTGCCCAAGCATTGAAGACAAAATCAATCGCTTTGCGGAGAGAGAACGGCACCAACTGTTTGTGGAACCAGAAGGTTGGGATACCGTTGAAATTTATGTAAATGGATTCTCTACCTCCTTGCCGGAAGATGTTCAAATGAAGGCTTTACGCCTGGTACCTGGCTTTGAAAATTGCAGGATGTTCAGACCAGGATATGCTATTGAATACGACTTCTTCCCACCAACACAACTACAGTTTTCCCTGGAAACGAAGCATGTCCAAAACCTGTTCTTCGCCGGGCAAATAAATGGTACCACCGGATATGAAGAGGCAGCTTGTCAGGGTATTATGGCTGGTATTAATGCCCACCTGAAAGCAAAGGAAGAAGCACCATTTGTTCTGAAAAGAAGTGAAGCATATATCGGTGTACTGATAGATGACCTGATTAATAAAGGAACGGAAGAACCTTATCGCATGTTTACTTCCCGGGCAGAGTTTAGAACCTTGCTTCGACAGGATAATGCAGACCTGCGCTTAACAGAAAGGAGTTACAAAATGGGGCTCGCCTCTGAAGAAAGGATGGCGAAAGTGCAGGAAAAGAAAGAAGGCGTAGAAAAAATAAAGCGCATTTTGAAAGAAATATCTGTAGAGCAGGAAGAAATTGGGGCATTGCTGGAAGACAGATCTTCTGCTGCCCTAACACAAAAACAGAAAGCTTACCAGATACTATTACGTCCAAACCTGGACATCTTTTCCATGAAGAACCAGGTTCCAAAAATAGGAGAAGCGTTGGCTGAATTTAGTAAAGACACTTTGGAACAAGCCGAAATCCAGATCAAATACGATGTGTATATTGAGAAGGAAAACGAACTGGTACAAAAAATGAGTCAATTGGAAGACCTCGTGATTCCTTCAAATTTTGACTACGGAAAACTGGTTTCTTTATCAAATGAAGCGAGACAGAAATTCAACAAAATTCGTCCGCATACTTTAGGGCAGGCAAGTCGCATAAGTGGAGTTAATCCAAGTGATGTACAAATCCTGATGGTATATATGGGACGATAAATAAAAAATAGATATTAAGAGCGGATAAGTTGGTTTACAATTTATCCGCTTTTCTTTTACCCAAAAGGTCGAAAATGACAAAAAAAAGTGAAAAATGCGCAAAAAACGACCTTCACAAAGTGGGTTAATTTCGTATATCTCTTTAAGGTTGGATAGAAGTGTTAAAAATAGGGTATAGGGTCGTAAAGAGGCTGAAAACACGTTTTTTATGATAAAATCATTTTTTTTGTGGAAAAGCAACCCTTCTCAACCAGTTATCGTATTTATGATGGATTTGATTTTCTAAAAACCAAAATCAAATAATCATTTTTGAAAAAACGGCCATAACGCATTTAGTATCCAAAAAGCAGACAAGAATATTTTTGTGCAGGATCTGAATAATATGAATGATCTGATTGCCGGTTGCTGCAGAAAAGAACGCAGCAGTCAGGAAGCGTTATACCGAAACTTTTTCGGATACGGATTAAGCATTTGTTTGAGGTATGCGCAAAATCGTGAAGAGGCAGTTGAAATTATGAATGATGGATTCCTTAAAATATTTCAGCACATTCATTCATTTGATACCAGCAGATCTTTTAAAACATGGCTGGCTAAAATCATGGTGAATACATCCATCGATTTTTTAAGGAGTAAAAAGAAGTTGGTATTTGTAGACGACATCAGCCAGGTGCCGGAGCCAGGAACGGATGAAAAAATAATAGATAAATTATCCTATGAAGAATTGCTAAAACATGTACAGGCATTACCACCTGCTTACAAAACAGTATTTAACCTGTACATTATGGAAGGATTCCAGCACCAGGAAATAGCGGCCATGCTGCGCATATCGGAAGGTACTTCCAAATCAAATTTATTCAAGGCGAAGAAAATATTGAAAGAAAGGATTACGAAATCATCCACGAGTGGAACTAATGGGATAGACCTAAATATGCCCTTATACAAAAATGAGTGACGCATTTGAAAATAGTATACGTAAGAAGCTGAACGAAGCTGATATTCCTTTTGACCAGGAGGCCTGGTCAAAAATGGAATCGCTGCTGGACGGTGGGGAAAAGAAAAAACGCCCCGGCGGCTGGTGGTGGTGGCTTTTCCTGTTGCCGCTGCTGGGAGGTATTGGTTGGTGGATGATTTCTTCTAACAATGTGAAGCCACCCTACCATCCCCATGCGCATTCCCCTGTCGAAAATAATTTCGATAGTGTGGTTACTTCTGCTAATACAACACCTACACCTGATCAATCAACTGTAGTTTCTAAGGCTACCAAGCCTGCTATTGCAAAAGGGGCACAAAATGAAGTAGCAAATCTGCCGGGCGCACTCACATCTTCTCCAAATAAATTAAATCATCTTCCAACAAACAAACAAGGTGTTCATCTCCCTAAAAAAAATATAAACACAGACAGCAATAGCATACCGGATAGTATTATCACATCCGGAAAAACAATCACTACAGATAAAGAAGTAGTAATGGCTACGTCATCTTATAACATTGATCTTATTAAGATTAAAAAATTAAATAACGTAGACGGCTATACGAAATTAAATAATATCCCTGAACTACCTATAGATACTAGTATTACACCGTATGTAAGCCATAAGGTTCCCAGAAGAAAGATTAATAATAAGGGACTTTATTTCGGTGTTACACTCGGCCCGGACCTGAATGTGGCGCCATCTTTTAATTATGGAAAAGTAGGTTTTAATGCCGGCGTGCTGGCACATTATTATTTTAACAGCCGCTGGTTTGTTACTACGGGTGCTGTGTACAGTAAAAAGTTATATGGCGCTACGCGCAACGACTACAAAAGCAGCTACATGCCTTATGATTTGGTAAAGGTGAATGCCAATTGTGATGTACTCGATATTCCTGTAAATATGAACTATACCTTCTTACAGGCGAATAACAACACCGTAAGTGCAACACTGGGATTATCCAATTATTTTATGCTGAAAGAACAATACCAGTATATCTATAAATACACGCCAACCTGGGATAAAACAGTGGAAAACCAAAATCAACATTACCTGGCTATTTTAAATGTTGGCGCATTATACCAACATCCGGCAGGAAGGCGTCTGATTGTTGGGGTACAACCTTATGCCAAAATTCCACTTCGTGGGGTCGGATTGGGACAGGTAAAACTGTACTCTGCCGGTATATCTTTTCAATTAAACCTGTTGGGTAAGAAGCGCTAATGGCCGTTTGCCGGCGCTAAACAATCATTATACTACATTGTTATCTTCATAATAACATGCCTGCTGCTTACGTGGCACGGCATTTTCAGCATTTTCCACACTAAAAGTTATGATTATGAGCAATAAAGATAACAAACCAGGTAAGGGAAATTCTAAACCGCAGAAAAAAGAAGAAGATGAATTTCCAGGTTATCCAGAATATCCGGCAGGAGAAGATATCATGAACAAACGGAACCGCAACAGCGAAGTAGATTTGGACGTGAACCAGCTCACCGGTTCTTTCCGCCACAATAGTGAATTACCTACCGGAAAGAAGAAACCAGCCGGGCAATCGACTGACGAACAGGAAGAAACCTGGCGCGAAGATAAAGTAGGAGATGACCTCGACATACCAGGAGCAGAACTGGATGATGATGAGGAAAATATTGGGGAAGAAGATGAAGAAAACAATATTTATAGCATAGGAGGCGACAGACACGAAGATCTCGAAGAAGACAACGGTGAGTTCCTTGACCTGGACGAAGACAAAAATTAGGACCTTATAACAGTGGTGTGAGGAGTCTGCATAAAGCATCCATAAAGCGCTTGATCAGATTACGCTTATTCCATCGGGTTTCCTGAACAGGAACGGAATATAAAAGATCATTTTCAAACGTCCGGTTAAGTTTGGCTGCTACTTCTTTATCATAGATCAACGCACCAATTTCACAGTTCAGATAAAAGCTGCGGTTATCGAAATTAACAGAGCTTACCCAGGCCAGGTTGTCGTCAATGACCATGGTTTTGGCATGAATAAAGCCGTGGGTATAAAAGAATATTTTTATACCAGCTGCCAGCAACGGTTTTATATATGAGAGAGCGGCGTGTTGAACAATATAGGAATCGCCTTTTAAAGGCAATAGCAATTCTACGTCTTTCCCGGCCAGAGCCGCCATTTGCAAGGCTGTCAGCAACTCTTCTGTAGGAATAAAATAAGGATTACTGATACGTATTCTTCTTTTTGCAATGTTAATAGCCATTAGAATACTCTGCATGGCTATAGGCCATTCAGAATCGGGGCCACTGGCTACAATGTCAGTAAAGCAGGTACCAGTTAAAGCTGACCGGCCAAAGTAGGGCGCTGCAAAAGGAAATATATCTTTACTACAATAACGATAGCTCATCAGAAACTGTAGTTGCAGAATGTTTACCGCATCGCCTTCAATACGCAGATGTGTATCGCGCCAAAACGTAGGATGCTTGCCGTTATTGATATAGCGCTCATCCAGGTTGATACCGCCAACGAAGCCAACAGTACCATCTATGACAATAATTTTTCGGTGATTACGGTAGTTGGCATTCAGATAAAAATCAACCAGAACGGGGGAGAAGGGATATACATGAGCGCCATGTTCTTTCAGCCGTTTGGGAATATCGCCGATACGGTCACTCCCCATATCGTCGTAGAGTAAACGTACCTGTACACCTACATTTAATTTTTCGATCAATATTTCCGTGATCTCGTTGCCTACATCATCTGCCGAAATCATATAATACTCAATGTGGATATGGTGTTTGGCAGCACGTAACGCACTAAAAACGGCCGGAAATTTTTCTTCTCCATTGATCAGCAGTTGTACCTGGTTATTCTTGCTCAGAATAGACTGACGGGTGTTTAACAGCATGGCAGAGAGTTCCTGCTTATTACCGGCTTGTTGCCGTAGCTCCAGTTGCATTTGCTCTATATGCGATCGCTGCGACTCCCAGTATCGCAAAAACAATACTTCATCTTTACTCCCTTTCAAAGTAAAGCGTCTTTTCTTTCGCAGGTCCCGCCCGAGGTAATAGTATACAATCAGTCCTAAAACAGGAATAAATAACAACAGTAGAATATATGCCACCGCCTTTACCGGATTGCGGTTTTCCAGCAGAATGGTAGCTACCAGTCCAACAAAGATAAGCACCAGCAATACGCTGCTGCCTATTTTAATGTATGGATGCCATTCTGTACCCGTAAGATATCCGATCAGCGTTTTCATAAATTATTAGCAAGATATATTATTAACGCGTTTCCGCTAAAATGGTTATATCGCGTTGATGCACCGAAGATACAGCATCAAGGGGAACCGTCTTTTCTTAAAATAAAGATCCCTGATTCCGATAGAACCAGGGATCTTTATTTTTAAGAAAAATTACTCAGCAGTGATTTCGAATATATTGCTGGTAAGTGACCATCCATGGCCGGCTAGCTGGAGGCCTTCTTTCATCAGGTAATCGCCGCTATACAACTGTTCAAAATGAAAATATGAGTGGGTACCGGGAAACAGGTTTATTTCACGGATGCGGTAATTTTTATTTGGATCCAGGCCCTGTAATTTTACGGTTGCAAATACATCATTCTTCCCTATGTTCATCAGGTAGTTGAATAAGATACTTTTTTTCTGATCATCGCTGGTGTATTGAAATACGGCCCTGTTCTCTTTATAAGGAGATACCAGGCGATAAAGATTTCCATACCATACAATATCACTGATACGCCTATACGTTTCAACAGCATCATGACTGAACTGCAGCTCTTGCGGGCTGAAGTCATCTACCTTGATGTCGTAGCCTAGTTTCCCCATCATAGCTACATCGGTACGGAATTTCAATGACTGATGTCCCCAATTGGTGACGTGCGCCGCCATGGTATTAGATGGGAAGAAATGAGAGTAGCCATACTGGATATAAATTCTTTCCAGGCCATCGGTGTTATCGCTGGGCCAGAACTCAGTGAAATATTTTAACGCGCCGTAATCGGTCCTACCGCCACCACCAGAGCAAAGCATGATAGGCAGGTGTGGGTATTTTGCACGGACCCTGTCCAGTACTTTATAAAAACTACGGGTATATTCTATAAAGAGATGTGATTGTTTGTCTTTCAGATAAGGCGACCAGGTATTGGTGAGCATACGGTTACAATCCCATTTGATATAAGCGATACCGGGATTGTCTGACATGGTTTTATCAACGATGCTAAACACGAAATCCTGTACAGCAGGGTTTGTGAGATCCAATACCATTTGATTACGATAGTAATTTTCTGCGCGGTTGGGCAAACGCAGTACCCAATCCGGATGTTTGGTATACAGTTCACTTTTTGGATTTACCATTTCTGGTTCCAGCCAGATACCGAATTTAACACCTTGTTTTTCGGCTTCCTGTACCAGGTATCCCAGTCCATGCGGAAGCTTGGTGGTATTGGGTTCCCAATCGCCCAGTCCTGCATTATCTGCGTTACGGGGGAATTTATTGGCAAACCAGCCATCGTCTAGCAGGAACATATCTACTCCGAGCTTTTTGGTACCGCCAAATAAGCCTACCAGGCGTTGTTCGTTAAAATCCATCCCGGTAGCTTCCCAGTTGTTCAGCAGTGTTAACCGTGGACCTCTGCCATCTAATACGCCGTAATCCAGTGCCCAGCGGTTGAAGTTGCGGCTGGCCTGCCCCTTTCCTTTGCTGGATAAGGTGAAGATAAATGCCGGGGTGGTAAATATTTCGTTGGGTTTCAGCGTATAGTCGCTGGCGTAGGGATTGATACCGGAGTTGATATGCAATTTATTGTGTTCATCTATCTCAAAACCAAATTTAAAATTACCTGTCCAGGCAAGGGTGCCGGCCAGTACTTCGCCACTTTCTTCTTCTGCCGGCTGGTGGAGAGAGAGCAAAAACATGGGAGATTGCTGCATATTAGCGCGGGTGCCCAGTTTGCTGTCAAGAATTTTCATGCCGGTAGTAAGGTATTGTTCCTGCATGTCTACTTCTTTGGCCCAGTCGCCGTGAAACTGTGTGAGCCAGTATTTATCGGAGGCAAGATGCAGCATGGAAGAAGCGTAGGCCGTTAGCTGTACAGGTTTTTTCTCCGTATGTTTTATTTCCGTCCAGGCTTTGATGATATCTTCTTTGAAATAGGTTTCAAAGTGAAGGATAACGGATACCGGGTATACGGGGTCTTTTAATGTAATGCTGGTGGCAGTTACGTTGTTATTTTGTTGAGGCGTAGATTCATGGGAGGCATACTTCAGCTCCAGGGAAGGGTTTCCATCGCTGTGTACTATGCGGATGGCTGGATCAAGCAGACTTTCCATACCAGCGGTAACATAAGCTTCCTGCTGGCCTTTTGATGCCGTATCAGCCAGGGCAGGTGCTATGGATGGTCCGAAGTACTGTTGTACCAGGCGTCCCTCCTGGTTAACACGATATACCAGGCTGGTATGCTGTGTAGCAATACGGATATTTTGTGCCGAGAGCCGGAAACTCAGCAATATCAGGCATAACACCAGAATTCTTTTCATATTTTATCATTTACTAACGAGGAATAAGCGTACAAAATACAAATAAAAACAACCGGTGTATCTGCTTTCATTATTTTTCTATAGAAAGATGCCTGTGCAGAAGTGGACAGCAATTGTACGCTATCGGACATACGAAAGCGAAATATTTATTTGATTATCAATATTTTATCTTGCGGCATTTTTTTAGCGGAAAGGAGTCGCACTATATAATTGCCTTATGATAAAAAACTATTTCCTGGTTGCCTGGAGGAGTATCGTCAAGAACAGATTTTTTGCGATGGTAAATATCTGGGGATTGTCTATAGGAATCACCTTCGTGTTACTGATTGGTGCATATACCTGGGGGGAATTACAGGTGAACCGGTTTGTAAAAAATAATGATCGTATTTTTTTACTGAAAAGTAAGTGGGATAATCCCGATAAAGGAGTGGAGTTTGCAACGTTAGGACCACTAACAAAATCATTACAGGATAATTACCCGTCTCTGGTGGAGAAGGCGTATAGTCATGATGGTATTACAACGGTAGTATCGGTAGGAGACAAACATTACCGGGAAGGAATACACCCGGGAGATGCGACCTTGTTTGATGTATTTAATTTCCCGGTAGCCTATGGAGATCCGCATACAGCCTTTGATAAGCCTAACGCCGTGGTGATTACGGAGAAAAGAGCAAAATTATATTTTGGCAAAACAGATGTAGTTGGAAGGTTGATCAGGATACAATCGTTTGATGGGAAGAATGATGATTTTGAAGTGACAGCGGTGATCAAAGACCTCCCTTTTAATACTATTACTAATTACGGCAAGCCGGAGAACGAGGTTTTTCTGGGGCCAGCCAGCCTTAGATATTTTGGCCGCCTGCAGAGTTTTTTAAGCTGGCAAACAACCAATATCATTGGTTATGTATTGCTGAAACCGGGTGTAAGTCCTGACCAGTTAAAAGTGCCAATAGCCACGCTGATGAAAACAAATGTTACACCTGAGCTGCAAAAGGGGCTGCAGGTGTATCCGGAAGCATTGAAGGATGTTTACCTGGGATTAAATAAGGGATTGGCAGAAAGAATGATCACCATTTTTTCATTTGTTGCCGTGTTTATTTTGCTGATGGCGATCATCAATTTCGTCAACATTTCTATTGGAAATTCTTTAACCAGGTTGAAAGAAATAGGAGTGAGAAAAGCCATGGGAGGAAAGAAGCGGCAGCTGGTATTCCAGTTCATCACGGAATCTGTATTGGTGGTGACTTTTTCGTTTATTGTATCTATCCTGTTATTTGTGTTATTAAGGCCGTTATTTGGCCAGGTCATCGGGAAGGATATTCCTGGCTTGTTGTCTTTCCCTGGCTGGTTCGCTATATTGCCGGTGCTGATCATCCTGTTTACGGGCGCATTGGCAGGCATATATCCTGCATTTGTATTATCTGCCCAGCCTTCAGTAACGGCATTAAAAGGAAAGCTGAAGAATGTTCAGGAGAAGTTATTATTCCGGCGTGGCCTGATCACCGTTCAGTTTGTGACGGCGATAGTGGTATTCATTGCTGCTATTGTTATAGACAAGCAGGTCGCCTTTTTTTTCCATTCAAACCTGGGGTATGACAAGGAAAGGGTAATCACGACCCCTGTTCCCCGTGACTGGACCAATGCGGGGGTACAGCACATGGAAAGAATGCGCGATGAGTTTCGTGCGATGCCCGAAGTAAAGGGCGCGTCTTTTTCTTATGAAATGCTGAATGGATGGAGTAATGGAAGTTTTATGATTTATAAACCGGAGAATGACTCCAGTACGGCGATACCTGCCACATCGATTATTTCTGATGAGCGTTTTGTGGCTACCTATGGTATTAAAATGAGTGCGGGTACGTATTATTCCGGAACATCTGAGGATTCAGCAAAGATTGTTATCAATGAAGCAGCGGCGCGCGCGTTAGGATGGAAAACCGCAACAGAAGCGATGAATAAGCCACTGCGGATCTATAATTTTAACCAGGTGGTATATGTGGGTGGGGTTACCCGTGATTTCCATTTTGGTACCTTAAAGGATGCTATTTCGCCGATTTTGTACACACCGGTACAGGCCATTCCGATTTACCGGTACCTTTCTATTCGTTTGAATCCGGGCAATACGTCGCAGCAAATAGCGGCATTACAGGCCAAATGGCATACTATTTTTCCGGATACGCCTTTTGATTTTAAATTCCTGGATGACAGTCTCGCACAATTATATGAAACAGAACAACAGATGCAGAAGGCTGCAAGGGTAGCCACTGTGGTATCATTGATGATTGTATTGTTAGGCGTATTGGGTATTGTTACCTTAAGTATTGCCAGAAGGAATAAAGAGATGGGAATCCGGAAAGTGTTGGGTGCATCAGTGTTGAATATTGTTGCTCTTTTTGTAAAAGAATTTTCCTGGATTATACTGCTTTCTAACGTAGTGGCGTGGCCGTTAGCATGGTACCTGTTACATAACTGGTTAATGGATTATGCCTACCGGGTCAATATGGGGGCCGCACCGTTTTTGATGGTGGGGAGTTTGCTTATTTTACTGGTAGTTGTTATTATTGTTGGTATGACCGGGAAGTTGGCTTTAAAAAATCCGGTAAGCAGCCTTAGAACGGAATAAAGATTATTTTAGGGGTAGCATTAAATGCCTCCTGAAATGACTACCCAGATTATTTTAGTCCTTGTTCTCACCCTGTTAATTAACCTGATAACAACGTTGTCTTATGCGGTAAGGATAGTAGGGGTGAGAACAGGTAGAATTGCGATTACCTTTTCCTTGTTTAACATCCTGGTTTTATTGTCACGTACCGCAAATACTTTGCAGGCGCCATTATTGGCCAAAACTGTTGAGCAGGATCTGAGGTTGCATCTTACCTCCAATGCGCTTATTTTCCGTTATATTATTTTAGCCTGTACGGCGGGAACGATAATCGGCGCCTTCCTGATTCCTACTTTTCAGCGGTTATTATCCAGGGCAGTAATGCATTTCAGTGTGCACAAGTCTATACCCAGGTTATTTTATCTGGGACTTTCAGGAGCAGGAATGCAGTTTGTAAAAGAGAACTTAAAGATGCCTTCTGGTAGCCATTTACTGGAATTGGCGGATCGGAAAAGCTTTCCTCTGCGTATTTTTGTGTATAACCTGCTGGCTACTGCTATACTCACTATTGCGGTACTATCCTGTGTTTATGCGGCTTATCTCAATCCGGAATATAGAACTACGGCCAGTAATCTTTCAGGGGTTATTAATGGTGTGGCAACCGTGCTAATGGCATTGTTTATAGATCCACATTTATCTATACTTACAGATGACGTGGTTTTGGGTAAAGTAAGTGAGCGTTCTTTCCGCAGATATATTAGTTATATGGTTATCGCGAGGTTAGGAGGGACCTTGCTGGCGCAGCTGTTTTTCCTGCCTTGTGCGCAGTTGATTGCGTTATTGGCAGAAAAAGTATAGTTCCCGATCTGTTTGGAATTCATTAACACATGCTATTTATTTTTTTCGCTTCTTTGGGATATGATTGTTAACCCCAGAAGATTTTTTGTCATTGTTGGTACCCCCCATACAGGCAAAAGAAAAACAACCCAGCAAATTTTTGGAAGAAAGAAGTTTCTTCCCTTTAAAGCGCCTATTAAAACGGCCGCATTAGGCGAGGAACAATTTGTGATAATTCTTCCACGCGCTCTTCCTCCCCACGAGTACCTGGCATATATCAGGAAGCTGATACAGGTTCACCGGGAGTCTGATACGTCTTTTTTTGTGGTCCTTGACCTGTTGTCAGCAGAGGCTGTCCATGAGGTACAATGTATACTGGAGTATTTCAATGGATCTGCTTTTGAAGTGCATTACCTGGTACTAAGCAGCAGCTTGTACGACGAGCGTGTGCTAGGCAATGAGGTAGTTACACTACTGCAGACGAAAATTACCAACGGTACTGTTCACGTATTGGACAGGCTGGTCACAGCATCATTGATTCGTCTTAACGACCGCGCACGAGATATTGTAGCATTGATTTCAAAGGTGTTGGAGAATAAGCCGGTTTATTTTTAAAGTATCCTGAAATAGTAGGAGATCGACACCACAAGTGAGATACCCCCTGGTGACTAGCGCTATGGCATGGAATATGAGGATGTAGTGTTTATCACCAAAACCCTCATCCATGGCTAGTATCAACAGTGTTAAAACAGGTACTGCCAAAAAGAGCAAACCAGGCTCGCCTAAAGTAGCCCGCCCTAAAAAAGCAGCAAAGCCTTCCTTTAATAGCTACAACGAATTCAAAGAATTTGAAGGAAAGCATTATACGGGAATGAAAGTAGGGCGTAGCCATAAATGGAACTACGATCCCGGCGTATGGAGAGAAACCAAGATAACGCCGGACTTGTGGGAGTTGTTTTATGCTGTAACAAAGCGCAGAGCCGGGCACGCGCCGGAAGGATCCGGCGTGCCGGTAGGAACAGGCTATCATTGGTATATACTGGCGCATCAGAACGTTTTTAAATTGAATGAAGATGATTATAGTACCACTATGTCGGGACTCAAATTCAAGCTGGCACATAAGCGGGCCGGTAAAAATAAATGGAGTGCCACAGCCGGTACGCAACGGAAGCATTTAATCGGGTTTTTGCAGCAAATGATAACACAGTTAAAAAGTGCTCCTATTCCTATTGATATTACGTATCAGGATGTGCGTTACAAAGGAGAAGCCATACCTATTCCCGAAACGTGTGATGAAAAGAATCACTGTGAAGAGTATGAAATTACCCTAAATGATGAAAATATGGGCATTTTACGCCGGATGAAGAGTGGATGGAGAATGGATAGTATTGCGGATAAGAAACTCATTAAAGCGATTGGTACCTACTTAGGCTGATGTTAGCTCCATTAGCCGTAAGGCGTTGTTAATTGCATTAGCATTGCCATCGTTATTGAAGAATGCCCAGATATTGTGTCCCGTTTCCTGCCAGTGCAATATTTTCTTTGCATAGGCTTTTAATGTTTTATCTGAATAAGAAGAGTCAAATCCCTCCTCCCCATGGAATCGGATATAAATATGTTTGTGCGTCACTGCGGAGGCGGTAGGCCATCTTTTTCCGGCTTCTGCAATTACAAAAGCGATTTTATGCTTGCGGAGCAGGGCCAGCGGCACGTCTTCAAACCAGCTTTTATGCCGGGCTTCCAGTGCATAATGATATCCCTTGTATTGTTTTAGTACTGTAAAAAAGTGTTTTGCTTTTTCTTCATCGAAGGAGAGGCTCGGTGGTAATTGAATTAACACTGGCCCCAGCTTTTTATGGAAGGGATCGAAAACATCAAAAAATTTAGGCAGTGACTCTTCCGGATCATTGAGCTTTTTGATGTGGGTAATATACCGACTTATTTTTGGACAAAAGTGGAACCCCTTCTTTGCGGTTTCTACCCAATGGGCCACTGTTTGAGGTCTGGGGAGATGATAGAAGCTGGTATTGATTTCTGTGGTAGAAAAGAACTGCCGGTAGTAACCGAGATAATCGGTAGGTGTTAATTCGATGGGGTAGAACCGCAAACGCCAGTGTTTGTAACTCCATCCCGAAGTGCCGATATGTATCTTTCCTGCCATGATTTTGGTGGCGAAAAAATCATGCCGGCCACAATGGGGCTACAAATGATGTATATTAGTATGCCCGTGACTGTTAGCCCGTTACGCATGCAGAAAGTGGAATGCAATTTTCCTCAGGATACTGTTTACCCCAGTTGCACAGCGCTTGTAAAATGGGTACAAGTTCAATTCCTTTACTTGTTAAGCGATAACTGATACCGGCAGGTACTGTTTCAGGAATAGGGATTTTGACTAATATGGCCTGTGTTTCCAGTTCTTTCAGTTGCCGGCTTAGCACTTGTTCAGAAATAGCGGAGAGCTCCTGTTTTAGTAAACTAAACCGATCATTTCCGGACCAGATAGAGTACACGATCTGCGCCTTCCACCGACCGCTGATCACCTTTAAAGCAGAATTCAACTCGCAGCTTTGGAACAGGAACTGCTCGTTCAGGCTATTGCTGGATGTTTCTTTTTTCATCTTACTCACAATTTTGAGCGTTATTGACAGGATCCCAAAACTTCCTGTTTTTTGCACTATCAAACTCAAATGTAAAATGAAAACAGCAATTAAAATAACCGCTATCGTAGTTTTTACGCTGATATTATACAAGGCAAGTGCACAGCAACAGTGGGTTATCAAGTCCGTTCATCTCACCAGGCCAGATACAGTACTGGTATTTAAACCCGCAGACTATGACGCAAAGAAAGCGTATCCGTTGACCTACCTATTACATGGCTATAGCGAAAATTATAGTCAGTGGGCCAGCATGGTGGATTGTCAGAAGCTGGCCGACCAATATCAGATGATCATTGTGATGCCAGACGGATTTGTATCCTGGTATGTAAACAGCCCCTATCAAAAGGGCTCACAAATGGAAGATTTCTTTTTTAAAGAACTGGTACCCAAAGTTCATGCAGCATTCAAAATAGACAGCCGGAATATTTTCATCTCCGGGTTGAGCATGGGTGGTTATGGCGCATTACGATATTTTATCCAACAACAGGATTACTTTAATACAGCGGGGAGCACCAGCGGAGGACTCATTGTTGATGCAGAGATTTTGCAACAGGCCAGCATACATTTTTTTAATAACAACAGGGTTACCAATGATCTCACCAGTATATTGGGTAATCCGGGAACAAACGACTGGCACCAATACAGCATTACTAATTTGCTCAAAAGTCAAAAAAAGGAGATAAAGCCGTTTATTATTGATTGCGGCACAGAAGATATTTTGTATCCCAGTACATTGGAGTTGAAAATGGTAGCAGATAGTATGAAGATTCCCATCACTTATATCAAACAACCGGGCAATCATGACGCTGCGTATTGGAAGCAGGCGATACTTTACCATTTTGTGTATTTTAAGAGCAAGATGATCAATTAGTTCCCATCTTTATTTTACAACGTTTCTTATAACCAGAAGTTTATGTTGTTTTTATGAATGCCTCTAAAAGGCATTCATAAAAACAACATAATATGTAATGGCCTCCGGCACGTTAGGGGATATTACTCATTTGAAAGAAGAAACGCTTTAATATCCTTTATTGCTTCCACAGATGCTGGAGAACTAATCTGTGAAAACAACCAGACGTGTTTCTGGCCAGCAAACTCTTTCATTTTAGCATGTGCCTGGATAGGTTTGATGTAGGCGTAAAAGTTTTTTGTGTCATCATTTAATATCTCATCAGTACCAACCAGCAATAGCACAGGTGGAAACGATTTAAAATGTATTTCACTGGGGTCTGCTTCTTTTAATTTATTACCCGCATATAATAGGGCATGGTTATATAAGAAGTCTTTACTTAGAATTGGGTCAACTGCCTGCTTTGTTGTATAGGACTTGTTAACGCACTTCAAATCAATCCAGGGTGATATGAGTGCCAACGAGGCCGGTATTGGCAGATTAGCTTTCTGGGCATCATTTACTAATGTTATCGCTAAACCCCCACCCGCACTGTCGCCGATGATTGTAATTTTATGGCCAGGGTATTTCTTTTTTATTTCACGATATACCTTTAATATTTCATTGTTGGCAACGGGGAACGGCTGCTCTGGAGATAAAGAATATTCAACATATAAAATAGGTAAGTCTAAAGATCTGGCCAGGTGGGTTAACATAGCACGGTAAGCATTTATATTACCATAAGTGTATATCCCGCCGTGTAAATAAATAACAATGTTTTTTTGAGATAGCAGGTTTTGATTAAACCAGTAACTTTTTATTCCTGCAATTGTTGTTACACTTTCTGAAATGCTGCTGTCAACAGGATACGCTTTACCCAGCGTTTCATAGAAAGCCCTAAAGCCGTTAATTTTTTCCATGGTGCTGTCAGGAATGCTTTGTGCATTTACAGTGGACATGTTCAACAGGAGCAGACTTAAAAAGTATAATTTTAATATTTTGTTCATTTTTATTTCTTTGAAATTGTGAGTGAAATTGTTTGACTCCTTATAATGAGGTTGCCTCATCGTTTTTTGGAGGGTGTTGTATTTAATCGCAATCGGGGATAGGTGCTTAGTTAATTTCTAAGGCTACCTTACCAACGTAACCGCCCTGTTCTGCATACTGGTATGCTTCTTTGAATTGAGTAAAAGAAAAAACTTTGTTTATTTCAATTTGGAGCCCGTCATTGATGGCATTTAGCAACATGTCCATATTACTTGCAGATGGGCTGGAGAGTATTACAATGTGCTTTTTACCAGTGAACAGATTTTCGAAAAGGGACGTAGGTATTTCAATGGGCCTTGGCGTGGTGTTTAAAAATAAAGCTCGGGACTTCATTATTTGCTTGGCATTTGTGTACCTCATTTTACCTGATAAGTCAACTACAATATCATAGGTGTTTTTTTGTGAAAGCACTGGCTGCTTTGTGTAATCTACTACTGAATTTGCGCCCCATTTTTGCGCATGGGCCATTGCTTTTGGGCTGACAACAGCCGTTACGTCAGCTCCTTTTTGCCGTAGTAATTGCAATAAAAACATACCGAAGCCGCCAGTCGCACCATTTATAAGTATTTTTGATTGGGCACTGATGTTACCCATTTTTTTCAACGCAGTTGCTGCCGCGATGCCCACTACCGGAATGGCTGCCGCCTGGGCAAAACTGATTTGAGCTGGTTTTTTCCAGATGAATGAGGATGGTACGGCAACATATTCTGCCAGGGCACCGTCTTTCATCATATTTTTTACTATCCCAAAAACTTCATCGCCTTTTTTGAAGTCGGTGACAGTAGAACCAGTGTCTTCAACGATGCCGGAAAAATCTACCCCGGTATTTTTAGGGAATTTTGAGCCAGACATTAGTTTCATTTCACCCTTTCTAATTTTCCAATCCATTGGATTAATAGAAACGGCTTTTACTTTAACTAATACCTGGTTTGATTGAACAATGGGCTTTGATACATTTACAGTTTGCAAAACATCCAGGTTTCCAAACTTTTGATACGCTATTGCTTTCAATGTGCTATTTTTTAACTGTTTAAAACGATAGCACAAAACTGAAAAAAGCCGGATTAATAAACTTGTATCAAATCACTATTATGCTTTAAAGCCTTGGGGGGCATGCCAAACATTTCATACATATACTTGTTCAGTTGGGGTAAATCATAAAAACCGGTATCATAAGCAATATCTGTAAGGCTTCTTTCTTTTTCTGTTAGGGTAAGATAAGTGACTTGTCGTAACCTTGTCCATAATAGGTATTTAGACAAGCTACTCCCTGTTTGTGCTTTGAACAAAGCAGCCAAACGGGAAGGGGAGAGAAAGACAATGTTTGCAAAAGTTTGAGGTGTAATATCCTGTTTGTAGTAATTGGTGTTTATGTATTCTACTATTTTTATTACTCTTTCATCGTAGTGGGCTGTTGGCAGATTAGCTAGCAGAGATTTTATAAGCATGTAAACATCAAAAGTATCGTTACCTGTCTGGAAAAAATTACCAGCGTCCGGAGAGGAGTTGAAAACAATATGATCCTTATTTTCCGGGAACATACCTGATAGCTTCAAGCCAATATGTGAATATGGCTCTATATTCAAAACGTTCAAACTTCCTTTTTCAGCAACGCAATAATGCCGGACGTGTGGTTTAATCAGAAAGCCGTGAATGTGTTCGTATAGCTGCCCATCAATAGTTGACGTAAAAGGGGCGTCATTTGATAATACAATCTGATATGCAGAATGGTGATGAATTTCTACGGTAAGATTGTAGGCTTTAAGGGCAAGAATGAAAGGGTTGTTTACTTGTTTACTCATGGCCATTGTCATACAAATCTCTCGCTAATATAAGAGATTTAATACAATACACCGGACCTGAAAGATATATGGTGGATACCTGGTAAAACGATAACCTTTTTTAGAGGTACGAATGGCAGGAGCCTGGCTTTAGCCTTGTTGAAAACTCCTGCCACGTGAAATCTTACGCTTTATTTTTTGCCTCCACGACTGCCAGGTTGTTAACAAGCCGCCATTCGTTATCTGTATCCAGCACCAGTGAATTATAGGAAACAAAATAGTTTTCAGAACTTTCCAGGCGTAGTTTCACCATAGCAATGGTGCCATTTTCTTCTATCGCCTCGATCTCCATTTTTCTGGGCAAGCCGCCGAAGATGCCATCCCGTATATTTTGCAGGTATTTTTCTTTACCGATAACGGTTACGCCTGGTATTCCCATAAAACCATTGTTGGTGACCCGGAAGTCCTTATGCAATACTTTGTCTAATAATGCTACATCGCTGTTGTCGCCGCCCTTTACAAAGTTGGTGATGGCTTGTTCTATCTTGTTTAACATATTGGCCTTTTTAAGGAGTGATTTAATAGTTTATGTTGTTACGATATAAAGAGGGATGAGGGGGTGAAAACGTGACAGGAAATTTAAAAAATCCAGAATATTTTCAATCTTTCAGGGTCTACAATAAGAAAAGGCTTTGGATACGAGGGGGGCCAGGATAGTAAAGCAAGAGCAGGAGCCCCTCAGTTTTATGGGAATATGGAAAAAATCACCGGATTTAAAGGAAGCTTATATTTGTGTATAAATTCAGCGTTGTTTTAGCTATATCCACTGGTTCAACATATCTTGATATTTAAGATATCCGGTATCTATAAAGCGTTTGAATATGTTCAAGGTGCAATCTTTCCAGCCACATAGGTTGTTACAGGACTATATATTTTCCTCCCTGATCCTGGAAAGTGATTTCCAGGAAGAAGACGGCCGGAAGATGGTCATTCTACCGCATCTTATCCAAAGCCTGGTATTTAATTTAGGTCTGCCGGGCAAGATTTATGATATTACAAATAGGGAGTATGTAGCGTCAAATAGTATTACAGGTCCTAACGACATTGTTTGTGAGCGCCGTATTTATGCCGGTATGAAAAATCTTGTGGTAAATTTTAAACCGGCTGCCTGGTTTAAACTATTTCATATTCCGGCAACCACCTTCACTAATAAATGTGTTGATCTGTCTGTCATGAAAGGAACTCAAATGTATGAACTAGGGGAGCAGTTAAGGGAGTGCAGCACCGGAGAACAACAGGTAGCTATCCTGGAGGCGTTTCTTATCAGACGCATGTTAAGCGAAAGAAAATATTCGAGAAACCTGAGTGAAACGATACGGATGATATATGCAGCGGATGGTAATATTACTATCAGGCAGTTGGAATTGGGGGCTTATCTTACTAAGCGGACATTAGAAAGAAATTTCCTTGAGCAAACAGGACTTCATCTAAAAACGTTTTGCCGCATTGTACGTTTCCGGCGAACGATTGAATATATAGAGAAAGAAAAAAAGCTACAATGGTGTTTATTGGCTAACAGGTTTGGGTATAGTGACCAAACCCACTTTATCAATGAGTTCCGGCATTTCGCGGGATGTTTACCTCATGAATATCCTGGTTTCCGAAGTAGCCTGGAGCAGGCTTGGGGGATTTAAATTTTGTCACTTTTATCCGATAGTCACTTTTTTTATTTCCCTAAATTAGCAGCACTTGTAATCCCAATTAATGCAGTTAAGCAATAATAACATTGGTGGTCGAATTAGCTGTATTAAATGATGCTTAAATGCATCTCCGATATTTTGACCGGTTCCTCGAAATCCCCGCTATCCTTAATTTGAGTTATTGACTGCCTGCTATTAGCCATAGCAGTGTTATTGGTAAATATTGCATTCACCAAAATAGCAATCATATGAGTTATATCGAAAACGAAGCAACGAACCGACGTGATTTTCTTGGAAAAATCATTACGGGGGCAACGGTGTTGACGATGCCGTCTTTTGTTCCCCTGAACCTGCAAGCGGCATTCTCCCCTGAAAAAATGGATATGGGTGTTGAAAACCCGGAAGCATGGGTGAATAAAATAAAGGGCAAACACAAAATGGTGTTGGATGTAGTTCGTCCGCACGATATACTGCCTTTTGCCTGGCCTAAAGTGTTTTTATTGACCAACGCAGCTACGGGTACGCCTGAGAAGGAATGCTGTGTAGTGGTGGTATTGCGTCATGATGCGATTCCATATGCCATGAAAAGCGAGCTATGGGACAAGTACAAATTTGGAGAGATGTTTAAAGCAGATGATCCGGCTACTAAAATGCCGGCTGTAAGAAACCCGTTCTGGGAGCCTAAACCCGGAGATTTTAAAGTTCCCGGAATTGGCGATGTAGCTATCGGCATCAATGAATTGCAGGCCAGTGGAGTATTATTCTGTGTATGTAATATGGCAATAACGGTGTATAGCGTAGTGGCGGCGCAAAGCATGTCGCTTGATGCAGCTGCAGTGAAGAAAGAATGGATCGAAGGCATCTTACCGGGAATCCAATTAGTGCCGTCTGGTGTGTGGGCCGTAGGACGTGCGCAGGAACGAAGCTGTGGCTACTGCTTTGCAGGATGAAAAAGATTTTCTTCCAGGTGGTGTTAGGCATGGTGTTGCTGGGATTGATCCTGGTTGTTATTAAAATGGTTTTCCAGTGGCCGGTTAAACGTGGAAAAAATTCGGCGGCGGTGTTATGGATAGCTCCCGATACAGCAACGATTCCGCATACACCTGATGGTTCAATGATTCGGTATGGCCGGGAGCTTGTTGCCCATACTGCTCTATACCTGGGCCCAAAGGGAAGGGTAGCGGCTATCAGCAATGGTATGAATTGTCAAAACTGCCATTTGAATGGGGGCACCAAATGTTGGGGAAACAACTATGGCGGTACGGCATCTACGTACCCGAAATTCAGGGAAAGGAGTGGTACCATTGAGTCGATTACAAAAAGGGTAAATGATTGTTTGATCCGCAGCCTCAATGGTAGGCCTCTCGACAGCAACAGCCGGGAAATGAGAGCGATTGTAGTTTACATACAATGGCTGGGGAAAGATGTACCAAAAGGATACAAACCTCCCGGAAGTGGAATAGAAGAAATCGCCTACCTGGAGAGAAGGGCAGATACCACAAAAGGGAAACAGGTATATATGCAAATATGCAGTAAGTGTCACGGAGTGAATGGTACCGGGAAGATATCTGCTGATGATATAACTTATGAATATCCACCGTTGTGGGGAGAGAACTCATATAATACGGGCGCCGGCCTTTATAGGCTGTCAAGATTTGCCGGGTATGTAAAAGATAATATGCCGTTTGGTGCAGACTATACGAAACCACAATTAACCGATGAGGAAGCATGGGACGTGGCGGCATTTGTAAATTCACAACCTCGTCCTGTCAAAAGCTTTCCGGAAGACTGGCCAGTGATTAGCACAAAGCCGGTAGATCATCCTTTCGGACCATTTAGTGATACTTTTTCGGAGCAGCAACATAAATACGGTCCTTTTGGCCCAATACTGCATAAGAGGAAAATGCGGGTTAAATGAATAAACAGGCGGTTAATATTCGTCATTTCAAGTAAAAATACGATCATGAAAAAGCTGATCATACTTATTGGGTGTTTGCTAGGATGCCTGGCATTATATGCGCAGGCTGATTACAAGGTAGTATTTGATATTACCAGTAAATCTGTAGAAGATCATAACACGGTAATGCGTCAGATAAACGGTATTCTGAAAGGCAGCCCGGATGCGCAGTTGGAGGTGGCCGTTTACGGTGAGGCATTGGACATGGTGTTGAAAGATAAATCAAAAATAACCCCTGCACTGACCGAGCTGTTAAAGAATAAAAATGTAAGTATAAAAGTTTGTGGAGCGACTATGAAGCGAAATAACAAAGAGGCGAGTGAATTGATTCCGGGAGTAACAGTCGTACCAGATGCCATTTATGAAATAATTACGAAACAGCGGGAGGGATGGGGATATATTAAAGTGGCCCATTAAATAAACGGAGACATGCTCCGCGGCATGCGGGCAATATGGATAGCCATGAGCAAGGCTGTCTGCAGATAAGAAAGCTTCACATTTCTGTGAAGCTTTCTTCGTAGTGTGAGCCTCAGTTATCGAACATATTGTTGCAGGATATTCTGGCAGGATATTAATTTTTGTTCCTGCTTATATGGAGTTATAACAGTATGGGATGTGTTCCCTATATTGTACGCTGTTATATAACCGAATCTATGAAACAGTATTTTTGTCTGCTACTTACTTTTATAGCTGTGCAATGCATTGCACAGTCCAGGAAATTTCCATATTACAACGGTTCTAAGTGGGGACTTGTTAATGACAGCGTCCAGGAGATGGTTCCACCTAAATATGATGCTGAATTCTGGATATTCAGGGATAAGATTGCCATTGTACAGCAGGGAGGCCTATACGGTTCAATAGGCACCGATGGTTCCACAGTATTACCCTGCCGTTATGATTCTATTTTCATTATTAAAGGATTTACAGCAGCAGCGGGGTTGAAGCACAAATTCCGCCTTGTAGATATCAGCACAGGGAAGGAACTGTCAGGAGTTGAATTTAACAAGTGGGGAGAAAGCCGGCATGACCGACCGGCTATATTACCTGTAAACATTGGTAAGAAATGGTATTTCATGAATATGGTTACCGGTCAGCTGATCAGTAAACAGGGCTATGACGAGGTGGGCTTCGTTACCACCGGTTACTATGAGGGTATGATCCGGCAGGGCAATAAATATGGCGTTTTGGATCTTGCCACTGGTGCGTTGATTGCGCCAGTACAATATGATCACCTGGTATACAGAAGCCAGGGCACATTTGATGCCATTGCAGGAGAGAATGTTACATTTTACACAGCTGATGGTAAGTCGAGGCCAGGTAATGCTGCTGCACTAACCCAAAATCAACAGGCGCCCACGGCCGCAGCAACATTCAACGATGCTCCGGTATCGGACGAACCGTATATTGGTTATATGAGTATGTATGTGGCGAAAGGACAGGGAGGAGATTGGAGGGTTACTTACGAAAAGAGGAATTATCTGAGTGCGCCGGTAAAACCTGCCAGTGAGTTTCTGTTGAAGGGATATACCAGCGTTGAAAAGTTTTACTATGATGAAACCCTGCAACCTAAAGCGCTATTGAAGGTTACGCAAAATGGCAAAACAGGCCTGGTAACTCCTGAAGGGGAAGTGATGCTGCCTTGCATTTACGATAGTATTCGGAATGAAGGTGGCTATTATGTTCCCCAGGTGGCGGGCAAGGAAGGTGTGATTAAAACAAACTGGAAAGTATTGAGCCCGCCGGTCTTGAAACGGGTATATCGCGCTAACTACGAGGCAGCAGCCTACCTGGTGGAAATGCCAGATGGCAAAAAGGGGTATATGGATATGTATAACGGTAAGATCTATATTCCCGAGACGGCCAGATAGCACCAGGTGATATAGGGCACAGAAAAAACACAATACAATCGTATGGTGCTTTTTTATGTGAAATTTTGCATCAGAACGCGTTCATTCTCTTTTGTTTTTTCAGAAGAAATCGTTTTTCAACTATGAGTACCTTATCACTCCAAAATTTTCTCCAAAAGAATACAACACTCGATGAAGAAGAGTCAGCAGAAGTAGCCAGCGCTTTTAAGCCTATAAAGGTTCGCCGCAATGAGATAATAGAGCGGGAAGGAAATATTTGTGGGCATTTCTATTTTATTCATAAAGGCTGTCTGAGACTATATGAAATTGATAAGAAAGGGAACGAGATAACTGCCTATTTTGCTTTCGAGAATAGTTTCATTACTGCCATTACAAGCCTAATTACACAAAAACCGTCGAGAGATATACTTATTGCGCATGAGCCTTCTGAACTCATGGTGATTGACAAAGTATCATTTTTTAACCTGACCGAAAGATATTCTCCGTTTAAGCTGTTTTATAATAAGATGATGGAATTTGCCTTTATCCATGCGCAAATGCGGATCTACAGTTTTCTTGGCATGGATGGAATAGATAAACTGAAATGGGTATTGGAACATGAGCCTATGCTATTGACAAGGATTTCCAGTAAAGCGGTGGCTTCTTATTTAGGCATGACAAATTCCACTCTGAGTAAATTGAAAGCGAAGCTCTGAAACGTTGTCATATGACAACATTTGCTACTCATCTCTCTTCTACTTTTGTTTTATCATTTTAACAGCTAAAAAGTATTACAATGAGTAATTCAATCAGAAGGGTTTTTCTCTATGGAGAATTTCAAACAGTTGTTCCGCAGTTTACCGAAGAGTTATGGAGTATGGTGAACAAACAGCTGAAAGAGGTAAAAGGATTAGTAGCAAAAACATGGCTTTTAGGCATTGGTACACACACCATTGGTGGGTTTTACGAATTCGATTCTGAAGAAAATGCAAGGGAATTTGCCACCGGACTGTATGCGCAACAGGCAAAAAATGCAAATGCCAGTCTAACGGTGAAAATCTTTGATGGAGATACTGTAGAAGAGGCCAGTCGTGAGATGGGATCTCCCTTTTACAAATGATGGTGTAAGCATCTTTCATTTGCTTTGGCTACCCCATCGGCAAGCACAGGAGCCGTACGTTATTGCGTATGGCTCTATCGATTTTGTTCAGGTAGGTTCCTGTTTACAATCCAATTCCTTCAGTTAGTTAAGCAGGAGTAAACGGGAATAGAGGGAATGAAAAAAGCCTGTAAGCGATTAACTTAGAGGCTTCCTGGAAAGGAGCGGGGAGATGTCGAATTTTTTACGGGATTTTGAAGAACTGTGTAGTAAGTTGAATATTTAGTGAAGCTTTCATTCCCTGTTTCTTGAATTCGGAAAAATTATCCCCTGAAGTCGACTTAAAAAATTTACTAAAATGAGCGCTGTCATTAAATCCAAGTCTGTATGCGATCTCTTTCATGCTGCTATTTGTTGAAGTCGCCATGCGCTTCGCCTCTACAACTACTCTACTCCTAATGTGATGCCCAGCAGGGTAGCCCGTGACTTTTTTCACAACTTCGTTCAAATAATTGGCCGTCACAAATAATAAATCCGCATAGTCTGCCACCATCCTTTTATCCTGATAATTTTGCTCAATGGCCTGCATAAATTGCTTCACCAGTTCCATATTCCTTGTTTGTTGTACCGGCTTACAATGCAATTCCAGATGCCTGGATAGATAAATCAGGAATATCTTGAAATATCGTCTTAATATAGCCGTCTTAAGGGTAAAGCAACTATTATATTCCTTATGCATTCGGTTAACAACATCGTTTATGTCTTCAGCGGATCCATCGTCTATAATAAAAACCGACGCGCTGGAAAAGAGATGGGGAAAATCCGACAGACACGTAAGATCAAGTTCTAACTCCCCTATATTCAGAAAATCTTTGGTAAATGAAATAAAAAATCCTTCGGCAGGCAGATCGACCTTAAAAGGGTAATCATTGCTATTCCCAAAGCAAATTAGAAAATTCTTCTTACTGTCAACCGTGTTTCCCTCATTCTCACGAAATTCGCATTTGGTTATCCAGAAAATTCGCAATACGTCATCATCACATTTTTCCCCGCATTTAACATTATAACTATTTTCCGTCCATTGATCAGTCCTTTCAATGTTAAACTTGAATGACTGAGATGTTACACAATAATCACTGGGAAGTGCCATAATTATTAATTTGTCTGGAATAAGCGTTACTTAATCCATGCCAAAATAAGGTAGCTCAATAATTGCGATCATTTTCTATATACAACGTTGTTAAATACAGGTTTACAACAACAGAGCCCATTTGCTTAACCCCCTTTTTTAAAAACAAGTCCGATTTTTTCGGAGGTTACAAAAAAACCTCCAGTCTTTTCGGAGGTTCATCGCTATCCTAAATATAAATGCCTCTTGCCTGGTCGGCGCAAAAAAAGCCGTTAAATATGCAAGTGTATCCGTAATTGATATATTGACCTTCGTTACTTCTTAAAGCATCTTTGTCTTACAATTCAATTTAACAACCAAAACATTTTTTTATGAACACTCAAAACGTTTTAACACCAACAACCCAAGTAAATGAAAAGCAACTCCGGGAAGGCATTATGCCACGGGCACAGCTTTCCAAGGCAGCCTGCGAAATCGCGCTTGAAAAAACAACAAACGAAAGTGTTAAACAATTTGCCGGCTGGGAATTAATGGAGGCTACTACCGTAATTAAAGTACTGGAAGACGTAGGTACAAAAACTACACCCATCGCTCCGGATGCTGCAGCCTTCCTTAATAAGTTGAAAAGCTTAACCGGTGCAGAATTCGACAAGGCATATATGCAGGCCGAACTGTCGAATCATGAATTTCTCAGAGACCTCGCTAAGCAATTCATTGATGGATATGATGAACAAGTCACAGGCAAAGAGGAAATCGGGCATGTTGCCAATCTTGCATTATTTGCTTTCACAGAACATGTGGGGCTGTGCAAAAATATCTTGGCAAGCCTTTCCTGATGCTTAATCGATTCTTCGAACTCGTAAATATAATAAAATGGAGTACGGTAAATTTCAAACAAGGAAAGATTTTCTGAAGCAATCTGCAATGGGGCTACTCGCCATTACCGCCGCAATATCATCCATTGGTGTTTTCGAATCGTTTACCCCGGTAAAAAAAGAAAAAAGCATCAGAAAAAGGTCATCTTCAGTGACACCGAAAGAATTTAGGGAAGGTATAATGCCCCGTGCGCAGCTTTCAAAAGGGGCCTGTGAAATTGCACTGTTAAAAGCAACAAACAAAAGTGTAAGACAATTCGTCGAATGGGAACTAATGGAAGCCAAGACAGTTATCAAAGTACTTGAAGATGCCGGCACCACCGTTTTACCGCTTGCACCGAAGGCAATCGACTTTCTCGATAAGCTTAAAAGCTTAAGTGGAAACGATTTCGACAAGGAATTTATGCAGGCGCAATTATCCAACCACGAATTTCTAAGGGACCTTGCAGCCAATTTCATCAATGGGTATGATAAACAAACGACGGGAAAACAAGAGATAGGACATCTATCAAACCTGGCACTATTCGCGTTCACTGAGCATGTTGGGTTATCCAAAAATATCATTGCAACGCTTTAGAAAACACGGCGATGAGAATAAATAAGACCCGGTTTTTACGCCGGGTCTTATTTACACTGCCTTTACTCAGTCTCGTTGAACCAGAAGATCAAGTCAACCCGTCCTCTTTTTTCACGGCATGGATCTTCTTAATACCCAGTTTTTCCATCTTCGATTCCAGCGTGGTAGGTTTAATATTCAATAGTTCAGCCGCCCCCCCAACACCACGGATGCGGCCATTGGTTTGCTTGAGAATAGACAAAATATATTCCCGTTCCGTGGCTTGTTGCAATTCTCTTACGTCGCCCAAGTTCTTTGGAGGTGCCTGTGATTTGCTATTATTGTCCGCTTGTCCCGCCGTATTGTAAAGCACCCGCCCCAATTCCAACTCGCTCTTGCCATCACTTAACACAAATGCCTGCTCCAAAATATTCTCCATTTCACGAATATTCCCGGGCCAGTCGTACTGCATCAATTGCTTCAGGGCAGTGCTGCTGATCCCAGTAAAAGGTTTGCCGGTCTTTTTAGAGAATTTCTGGGCAAAGAAGTTAGCGAGCATCGGAATGTCCTCCCTGCGGTCTCGCAACGGCGGAAGTGTCAAAGGAAATACATTCAGCCTATAATAAAGGTCTAACCGAAACCTTCCTTCTGCGATTTCCCTTTCTAAATTCCGATTGGTAGCAGCAATAACACGTACATCGATTTTAATAGTTTGTTTTCCTCCTATACGCTCGATCTCCCTTTCCTGTAATACTCTCAATAACTTTACCTGCAAGTCTAATGGCATTTCCCCGATCTCATCTAAAAAAATGGTACTACCCTGAGCGAGTTCGAACTTGCCGATACGTTTGTCGATAGCACCTGTAAATGCCCCTTTCTCATGCCCGAACAATTCACTTTCTATAAGGTTGGAAGGGAGCGCCGCGCAATTAACCTTTATCAATACCTTTTCTCTTCGAGGGGATAGATTGTGGATGGCTCTCGCTATGAGTTCCTTTCCGGTTCCGCTTTCACCCAATAATAATACAGACGTATCCAGGTATGCTACTTGTGTCACCTGGTCAAACACCTTCAATAAACTATTGCTCGTCCCAATAATCTCTTCAAAATTTGAACGCGTCTTTACCTCTTCAATCAGGTACTTATTTTCGTTTTTTAATTTTTCACTTAATCTCGCAACCTCGTCCAATGCTAACTGCCTGTCCAGCGTAAGCGCGAATGAATGCTGAAGGTTTTCCAGCAGCACAAGATGATCGACCTGGTAGGCGTCCGGGTTTTTGCTGTAAAATGAAATAAGAAATCTTTCTCCGTTGCCAAGCGTAAATGGCATCATCAGATTTGATTCTACTTTAAATAACCTTGCAAATAAGCCTTTAATTCTATATTTCTTGCAAGCGTTTTCGAAATCAGCCCCGTTATAAAATGCCGATTGCTCATACACAACATCTCCCCGTTCCCTTTTATATTCACCCTCACTCAGGTTCATCATTTTAATGAGGTCAGGCAGGTTTATTACCTGGTATTCATTGAAGCCAATCCTTAAAAAGCTACAGGCGATAGAAATATCAGCTACTTGCCGCTCCAGTCCCAGGCCAATAAAATCGAAAGGTATATAAGGCTGAAACAACTTTGAAAGGTTTAGAAGACGGTTTTCCCATGCGACCTGTTCAGACAAAATGTTGATGATAGAGATTTGAAGTGCCTGCCGCTGGCTTAACTTGACTTCCATGCTATGCGCATGGCGATAGTAGGCAATATCTAGCATTATCAGTATATCTTTTTCCCTAAATGGCTTAATCAAAAAACCGTATGGTTTTGTTGCTTTGGCATCCTCGAGCACCACCTGGTTGCTGTTAGCCGAAAGATATACAAAACCAATATTTTTCTCAGTAAGGAATTTGGCCAGATCAATACCCGTCTCTTTCCCCTTTAAATAAATATCGAGTAATACCAATGACGGCGCGTGTTTATTGATTATCTCAATCGCCTCAGAAACAGAGTCTGCGATACCGCAAACAAAATATCCAGATCGCTGCAAAATCAGACGCAGGTCATTGGCTACCACAAACTCATCTTCTACAATTAGTATTTTCTTCTCCATAAACAGGGGTTTTATAGATCACGGCATCGCTTCCGGAAATACCGTGACAAGATTTTAAATCACAAAAGCTTCGTATTGGCTAAAACAGGATCTGCAGGGGTAAATACTACCTGCACGGTGAGCCCGTTATTGTTCAAAATATCAAATGTTCCGCCTAATTGTTTGGATAAACCTTTCATTAAGCCGATACCCAATGTTGGTGAATTCAGCCAGTTAAAATCCTCTGGCAACCCAATTCCGTTGTCTTTAATGGTCAATACAACACTGCTATTCATCCGGCTGTACATTTCGATGTGAACCTGCCCGGTCCGTTCACCAGGGAAAGCATATTTTACAGCATTGGTCATTGCTTCATTAATGATCAATCCCAGTGGTACGGCCTGGGCAACATCAAGCTGTAACGCCATAATAGATAGGTCACATTTTATGCGCCGGCTTGTATCCAAATTATCCAAAAGATATTCTGCCACCTCCTTAATATAAGCCTCCATATCAACCGTTGCTAAACTATCAGATTGATATAACTTTTGATGGATCAGCGAAATAGCATGAACCCGGTGCTGGCTTTCTTTAATAGCGGCAAAAGAAGCTTCATCTTTTAAATACGCGGATTGCGAGTTGAGGAGGCTTATTACGATCTGCAGGTTATTTTTTACCCGATGATGGATCTCTTTCATCAGCCATTCTTTCTCATCAAGCAGCTTATCCTTTTCTACCAATAATCGCTTTTCATCGAGCACCAGTTTTTCCAGCGATAGGTTTTGCTGATTTATTTTTTCCTGTTTGACCTGTAATTCAATGTTTGCTTTTTTCTTCACCCTAAACTGGCTGTATACCACAAGCAGCAGCAATAACAGCATTGCGGCACCTGCTATTAGCACTTCCCGAAAATATTTTTCCTGGCTAATGGTTTTTTGCTGAAGCGAGCTTTGATTACTTAATAACTGAAAATCCTTCTCTTTTTGGCGGGTTTCATACTGTATCTCGAGTTCTGCGATCTGCCTGCTTTTGCTTTCATTAAACATTGAGTCAGTTAATATTTTAAATAGCTGGTAATGCCGGATGGCGGATTGATAATTTCCATTGATAGAATCAATCTCAAAAAGCTCATAGTTTATATCCCTCATGGCTGGCAATGAGTTTGTCAGCTCCGATAGTGTTAGTCCTTTTTGGAAATACTCCTTTGCCTTGCCGGTTTGATTTTGCTTCATATAGAAGGCAGCTATATCATTGTAGACAGGTATTTTACTTTCAGGTGTGTTCAAGACTTGTTCTGCTATATACAATGCTTTCAAATAAAATTTTTCCGCAAGGCCGTATTGCGCTGTGTGGAAATAGCAATTGGCCAAACACCTGTATATGTCAACGTTAAGCACATAGCTTCTATTTGTTTCAGCGGAATATCTCTCTAAAGCGGTGCGTAGCATTTTTAGCGCCTCCTCATATTTGTTCTGCTGCATCAATCCGTCATTGGAAATAACCAACGTTAGAAAAATACACATAGAAGTATCAGCCTGCAATTGCGCAAGTGTCAAAGCATGTTCCAAATATCCCCTCCCTCTGTCAAATGCCTTAACATTGTAATTTATGGTACCAGCACGATAATTATACAGACATAAATCTACGCTGTCTTTAATTTCTTCACAATATTTTAAACTTTGCTGGAACCAATAAAAGGCTTCTTTAAACCTGCCGGTGATAGCATTGGAATGCGCTAATAAATCGGAGGTCTTATGCCTGCTGCTGTCATTTATTTGAATTTGAAAGTTATATAGACTTACTAATTCGTCTATCGCCGTTAATGATTGCCCTTGAGCAATATGATTATATGCTATGGCCCTCAATAAAGAGGCTACTTTTTTATTCTCTTTTTTCGACTTAAAATAATTCAATGCCTTTTGATAGCTAACACTGTCGGCCGGTATAATTTCCTTCCCATGTGTTCTGAATTTCCAGGCCTCGCTCAAAAAGTAAAAAGCATCCGCTGCATCAGCAATGCCTGTATGTTGGTAAAATACAACAGCTTGTTTATGTAGTTCGGCCGCTATACTATCTTCTCTCTGAATATAAAACAACCTGCTTTTAAGTAAAAGGTATCTTTTCAACCCATTAATGTAATTGATCTTATTACTTGTGGCCGCAACTGCTGTCATGATTTGCTGTACAATTACCAGATCCGCCTGCTTTCTCCCGTTAAAATACTGTAGCATGGCAGCATCAGCCATCGTCAGCAGCAATTTCACTTTGTCAACGTCCGGCTTTATTGTTGCTTCAACAATTGCCTGTTCCGATGCAGTCTGGGTATTGTTCTGTGATAGCTGGGCATGCGCGGTTACTGCTATGGTTAATAGCAGGGTAAAAACTAAGTAAAATTTGTTACAATAGTCTTTTTGCATTGGTTGTTAGTCGGGATACATAGTGGTTCGATCACCATGTGGATAAAGTACTTACTACAAATGAGGTTCCACATAAAAAAGCCCGCTCAAGGTATAAAATGGGATGGAAGTTACGGTTTTTTCAGAGTAAATTTCGGAGAACTCCGAAATTTACGGAGTTTGCAAACGTCTGAGCCTTAAATATTTCTTCAGCCTGTAGCATTATAAAGTTTATTACCGGCGGGCAATTTATCATCCACTAAAATTTGACACATTAACTAATCGTGGTACGCGGGTTGTTATTTGCATAACATCCAATGATCTTTTAAGTAAACAATATGAATGAGGCTATAGAGACGATATCGGAAATATACAAGGCATTTGCCCAAGGGAATGTTGGCAAAATATTGAGTTTATTAGGTGAAAATTTCGTCATTCATTTACCGAAATCACTCGGCGGGAAACACTACGGGCGGGGAGGTATTCTGGAGGTCGTATCAAAGATGTGCGGCACCAACAATCGTCTGGTCAAAGTTATAACAAAGTCAATTGAAGTAGAAGATTCGGTTATTGTTTTTGGACACATTGAATTACCGGAAGAAATTTTTCATAGACAAATAGTCCCTTATATAGACGTTTGGAGGTCACAGGACAACAGGCTTATTGAAGTGCAGGTATTTTATCTGGATGTGGAGTATATAAATGAATATTCGAATTATATAATGAAGGAACATTGAAATGACAGAGAGATAGTTATCCCTGACAAGGTAGGGGCCCCCGGGCAGTTTGACCCCCGAGGATAAATAAAGAGTTCCGTCAAATGCAGCACCTGGCGAAGGATTAGGGGAAATAAAAAAAGGGAACAATACTTTTTACAGTAATGTTCCCTTTTCTGTGTGGTGTGAGCCGGGATCGAACCGGCGACACAAGGATTTTCAGTCCTTTGCTCTACCAACTGAGCTACCGCACCATCCTTTTTTGTTGCCCTCTCTCGTGAGGGGATTGCAAAAGTAAGACAAACTTTTGAATTGCAAAATATTTTTTCAAAAAACTTATAAAATTGTTTTTTCGTGCAGTATTCCGCTCCACAGTTCATGGCGCCAATGCAGCGACTGTTGGGCATATTGGGCTGCTTCGGCCCATTTATTTTCGTCTGCGCCACAGAGTTCGGTGACCATTTGCATTGCTAAATGACTGTGATGATCTCCATCTACTTCGATATGTCTTTCCAGGTAATAAATGAAAGTATCCAGTTTGCCGGGGAATTTCTGATCCAGGTCTTTCACCAATGCCAGGAACATATCAGGAATAAGATCTTCCCTGCCAAAAGTAAATACCGCAGCCATGACATGTGCCTTGCCAGTAGCAATAACCTCAAAAGTAAAGCCTAAAAAGCCCTTTACAGCCTTAGGAAGCGACGATGTTTCCAATATCTGGCGGATGTCCTTTCCGGCCTTTACATCGGCTATAATCGCCTTTATATTGCCGATATCGGCACCGGCCTGTTGCATAGCCTGTTCGTAAAGTTCGAAATGACTACAGCGATTGCCTGCCTGATCCACATCGCTTTCTTCGCCGGTAACAATTTCATTAATGAGGTAACGGGTAGCTGCAGAGCCAACTGGTACCCAGGGTACATTTACGCAGGTGAGTTGCTGTTGCAGCCCTTTGAGCAGCGACATAAAATCCCAAACGGCATAAACATGGTACTGCATGAAGGTACGTATGTCTTCCAGTGTTTGCAGTTGCGCATATAACGGGTGTGCAACAACTTTCTGCCTGTTGGCTGCAATGGTTTCCTGTATTTTTCTAATGCTCATTTCTAATGTTTTACTGCGGATAGTACCGGCTTAGTTGCCGTATACTACCAGGAATTTAATACGCATCAGTTTCAATTGTTCCAGCGTATAGTCGTTTTCAATCAGTTCTTCTCTTGCCAGTGCCAGGCTGGATGTTTCACAGCCTTTGAAGTATTCCATGATTTCGTCCTGTGCGTAATCGTCCAGTTCTTCATCCAGGCAGTAGTCGATGTTAAGTTTGGTTCCACTGGCAACAATGGTTTCCATTTCATCGAGTAACTGCGACAGCGACAATTCCTTGTTTTTAGCGATGGTTTCCAGCGGTATTTTCTTATCGATATTCTGGATAATAAATACTTTCATGCCGCTTTTATTCACCACACTTTTCATGACAAAGTCATCTGGTTTGGTGATGTTATTTTCGGCTACGTAGCGGGTTATTACATCGAGGAACTGTTTTCCATAGCGGAGGGCTTTTCCTTTACTAACCCCCTGGATTTTTTCCAGTTCTTGTGTAGATGTTGGATACTGGGTAGCCATATCTTCCAGGGATGTTTCCAGGAAGATCACGAAAGGAGGGAGGTTCTTTTCTTTCGCTACTTTTTTCCGTAGTTCTTTCAGCATTTCAAAGAGGGCAGGATCTGCAGAGGCTTGTGCTTCCGCGGCTGCTTCTTCTTCGTCATCCAGGGCGTCTTCGTCAAATTGATGATTCAGCGCCACCATGATGGAATACGGTTTTTTGAGGAATTTGGTGCCTTTGTCGGTGACTTTCAGCAGGCCATATTCTTCTATATCTTTTTCTATCAGTCCTTCCAGCATCATTTGACGCATGAGGGAATTCCAGAAATGTGCATCGAATTCTTTGCCTTCACCAAACACTTCCAGCTGATCATGGCGGTAGGTGTTGATTTGGGGCGTGGTTTTACCGGTGATGATGTTGATCACATATTCGCTGCCGAAGCGTTCTTCGAGGGCACGAATCGCTTTCAGCATGATAACTACGCGGTTCTTCACTTCGATTTTTTCTTTGGGATTGCGGCAGTTGTCGCATTGTCCGCAGTTTTCTGTTTCGAAGTGTTCGCCGAAATAATGGAGGATTACGCGACGGCGGCATACTGCGCTTTCTGCGTAGGCAACGGTTTCGTTGATGAGTTGTGCACCCATTTCACGTTCGCTGAGCGATTTATCCCGCATGAGGTGTTCCAGTTTCTGTACATCCTTGTGGGAATAGTAGCAGATACAGATACCTTCCAGTCCATCGCGGCCGGCGCGACCGGTTTCCTGGTAGTAGTTCTCCAGGCTTTTCGGAATATTATAGTGAATTACGAAACGAACGTCTGGCTTATCTATCCCCATACCGAAGGCGATAGTGGCTACAATCACCTCTGTATTTTCATGCAGGAACATATCCTGGCGTTGTGCCCTGGTAGTAGGATCGAGACCCGCATGATAAGCTACGGCTTTCACCCCGTTGGCTACCAGCATATCTGCCAGTTCTTCGGTGGTTTTACGGTTTAGCGTGTAAATGATACCGCTTTTGCCTTTATGTTGGTGAATGAACTTGACAATATCTTTGATCGTTTGTTCCTTTTTGCGCTTGGTCCTGATTTCGTAGTACAGGTTAGAGCGGTTAAAGGAAGAAATGAAGATATTAGCTTTATTCAGTCCAAGATTCTTTACAATATCGCTCTGTACTTTAGGGGTAGCAGTGGCGGTAAGGGCAATGATGGGCAGTTTATCACTGATCTGGTCTATCATTTCCTTCAAACGACGGTATTCCGGGCGGAAATCGTGGCCCCATTCAGAAATACAGTGTGCTTCATCTACCGCAATAAATGAAATCTGCAGTTCCCGGAAGAAGTCCAGGTTTTCCTGTTTGGTGAGCGTTTCCGGTGCTACATACAACAGTTTGGTTTTACCTGCTGTTAAATCAGCCCGCACTTTTTTAATCTGCGCCTTGGATAAGGTGGAGTTTAAAAAGTGGGCTACATTATCTTTACTGCTATAGCCTCTTACCAGGTCTACCTGGTTTTTCATCAGCGCTATCAGTGGTGATACGATTAACGCACACCCGGGACTCATTAACGCCGGTAGTTGGTAGCATAGTGATTTACCTCCACCAGTTGGCATTATAACAAAAGTATCTTTGCCTGAGAGGATGCTATTTATAATTTTTTCCTGATTTCCTTTAAAGGAATCGAACCCGAAGTGTTCGCGTAATGCATCCATCAAACGTTCCTTAACAACAGCCATTGCATTCAAATTTTAACTCTAAAGAACTAACAAATGACGAAATATATTTATATGTTTTTTAGGGGACACGAAGTTACTTAAAAAAGCGCGGAGTATCAATATAAATTACTGAACCGCATGAGTGCTGACTAAAAAATGATAAATTTGTAATTCGTCATGAAAAGGAATCAAACTATTAACATAGGACAGGTAGCCAGGCGCACAATTGCGATGGAGGCAGCAGCTATTAGTGATTTGCAACAGTTTATAGATGCAGATTTTGAGAAAGTTGTTGAAAGAATAGCGCTATGTGAGGGTCGGTTAGTAGTAACCGGCATCGGTAAAAGTGCCATTATTGCCCAAAAAATAGTGGCCACATTTAATTCTACCGGCACACCCGCACTTTTCATGCACGCTGCAGACGCTATCCATGGAGATCTGGGAATGATCCGGGAAGAAGATATCGTGATGTGTATCTCCAAAAGTGGTACTTCTGCTGAAATAAAAGTACTGGTTCCCCTGGTGAAGAATTTTGGCAACACCTTAGTGGCCATGGTGGGGAATACAAGCTCCTTTTTGGCCCAGGAAGCCGATTTTGTACTGAATACCACTGTTAGTCAGGAAGCCTGCCCTAACAACCTCGCACCCACTACCAGCACCACTGCGCAACTAGCAATGGGCGATGCGCTGGCGGTATGCCTGATAGAATGGCACGGATTTACGGCTGCTGATTTTGCAAAGTTCCACCCCGGTGGCGCTTTAGGTAAAAAACTGTATCTCAAAGTAGGAGATCTCAGCAAGCTGCATCAATCGCCTCAAGTACTGCTCAATAGTTCGCTTAGAGAAGTAATTGTGGAAATTTCATCCAAAATGCTGGGAGTAACAGCAGTAGTAGATGAGAAAGGATTATTAAAAGGAATTATTACAGATGGAGACCTGCGCAGAATGCTGGAGAAAGAAGTGCCTACAGCAGCTGTAACGGCAAAAGATATTATGTCGCTGCATCCAAAAATAATTCAGCAGGACCAGCTGGCCATCAACGCACTGGAAATGATGCGTCAGCACGACATCACCCAACTGCTGGTAATGGACGGAGAGCGATATCAAGGTATTATTCACTTACATGATTTAATCAGAGAAGGAATTATTTAGAAATGACACAGCTGAACAGCCATTTTTATGTGGCAATAATGGCAGGGGGTATCGGAAGTCGCTTCTGGCCCCACAGCCGCACAGATAATCCAAAGCAGTTCCTGGATATCCTGAATACCGGGAAAACCCTCCTCCAATGGACTTATGAACGCTTCGCGCAGTTCATTCCAAAGGAGAACATTTTTGTGGTAACGCATCATCAATACAATGGCAAGGTAAGCGAACAGCTGCCGGAACTGCCGGTTGCCAACATTGTGAGCGAACCTTCCCGCAAAAATACAGCTCCCTGCGTGGCATATATCTCCCATAAAATCCATAAACAGGACCCGCTGGCCAACATTATCTGTGCTCCGGCAGATCACCTGATCATGGACGGCCCGGCCTTTACCAACGCATGCCTCAACGCATTGCTGTTTGTACAGAAAAACAGCGCCCTGGTAACACTGGGGATTAAGCCTACCCGTCCCGATACCGGTTACGGCTATATTCAGTTTGAACCACAACAGGTATCAGATAATGTATACCAGGTGAAAACGTTCACAGAAAAACCCAACCTGGAACTGGCTAAAACCTTCCTCCAAAGTGGCGATTTCCTCTGGAATGCCGGCATCTTTGTGTGGAGTGCTAAAACCATCCTGGCTGCATTTAAACAATACCTGCCGGAAATAGATGAACTGTTCGAACAGGCAACTCCGGCGCTCAATACACCACAGGAAAAGGAAATGATAGAGAAAGTATATCCACAATGTACCAACATCTCTATCGACTATGGTATCATGGAAAAGGCCGATAACGTGTACGTGATCCCGTCTAACTTCGGATGGAGCGACCTCGGTACCTGGGCCTCTGCCTACGAAAACCTCGAAAAAGACTACCTCGGCAACGCTGTACAAGGCAAAAACGTAGTAGTGATCGACGCTACCAAGTGTATGATCAAAGTACCCAATGAAAAACTGGTACTCCTGCAGGGCCTCGATGAGTTCATAGTTATTGATACCAACGATGTACTGTTGATCTGCAAAAAAGAAAATGAACAACAGATTAAAGAATACGTAGGAGAAATAAAACGCAATAAAGGCGAAAAGTTCCTCTAAAGTTTTTCTCTTTTTGATATTGAAATTTAGATATTTAGCATGCGAAAGCCATTCGCTTTTAACACTAAATGCCTAAATTTCAATATCAAAAAATAGAAAATGATCTCAAAACTGCCCCAGGTTGGCACCACTATATTTACCGTCATGTCTGCATTGGCGGCCACTCACAAAGCCATTAACCTCTCCCAGGGATTTCCGGATTACGACTGCAATGACGATCTGAAAGCAATGGTCAACGAAGCCATGCAACAAGGACATAACCAGTACGCGCCCATGCCGGGGTTAATGCCACTTCGCACAGCCATCGCAGAAAAAATAAACCGCCTTTATCAGCAATCCATTAACCCGGATACAGAAATTACCATTACTTCCGGAGGTACGTATGCTATTTTCACCGCCATTGCTACGTGTATACATCCGGGTGATGAGGTCATTATTTTTGAACCGGCATATGATAGCTATATTCCCAACGTATTGGTAAATGGTGGAACGCCGGTACTGATACCGCTTTCGTTCCCTGATTACCGCATCAACTGGGCGGAAGTACGCAGTAAAATTACACCCCGCACTAAAATGATTATGCTGAATACACCGCATAATCCCACAGGGAGCATTTTACAGGAAGATGATATTGTGGAGCTGGAAAAACTGGTAGCGGAGTTTAATCTGCTGGTGCTGTCTGATGAAGTATATGAGCACCTGATTTTTGATGGCGCCACACACCATAGTATTTTACGCTATCCGGCTATTTATCGCAACAGCTTTGTAACGTTTTCTTTTGGTAAAGTATTTCACAATACCGGCTGGAAAATGGGATACTGTGTAGCGCCGGAACACCTGATGAAAGAATACAGGAAGGTGCATCAATACCTTTGTTTCTCTGTAAATACCCCCATGCAGTATGGCCTGGCGAAGTTCCTGGAAACACCGGCTCACTACCTGGAGTTACCGGCATTTTACCAGCAGAAAAGGGATTATTTCCTGCAATTAATGAAGGATACCCGTTTTACGCCGCTCGCCAGCCAGGGTAGTTATTTCCAGTTGATGAAATATGACCGGATTTCTGAAGAAGGGGACAAAGATTTTGCTGTCCGTCTCACCAGGGATTTCGGCGTAGCCGTGATACCGGTATCTGCTTTTTACCAGGATGGAAAAGATGATCATGTGATCCGCTTTTGTTTTGCCAAAAAGCAATCCACGCTGGAGCAGGCCGCTGCAAAACTGATTCACATTTAAAAAAAAGAAGGCTGTTAATAACTGTTTGATCCGTTGCCTTTAAAAAAAACGGATCAAACGGGTTATTAAAGCCCTCTTCTTTTCTACGAAAAAGCAAATTTATTCCCCTGTATAAAAGGCGTTTTATTATACCGCTACTGCGGTGGTAACAGCATCCTGTTTGGTGGTTTCAAGGATCAGTGTATGCTCTTTGAAGGCTACCAGGCCTGTTTCTACGTCATACACGGCACCAATAATACCTACTTCTCCCTTCTGAATCATGTCGCGCAGAATGTTACTTTGCTCCATGATGGCTTGCACAGAACGTTCTACGTGGATATGATTTACCGCTTCCACAAATTTGCTGTTGTGGGAGTTACGCTCATTCTTAATAGTTTTTTCTGCAAAAACAGCAGGTGCAATTTTATTCAGCAATCCGGTGAGGTTGCCCAGCTCTATTGCATCGCAGGCACCTTTAATAGCGCCGCATTTGGTATGCCCCAGGACTACGATGAACTTTGAACCCGCTACTTTACAGGCATATTCCAGGCTACCGAGTACGTTATCTGAAATAACGCCACCGGCTAAACGAATGCTGAAGATGTCGCCAAGTCCCTGATCAAAAATCAATTCCGCAGAGGTCCGGGAGTCCATGCAGCTTACAATAGCGGCCATCGGCCATTGCCCATCGGAGGTGTCGTTAACCATTTGCAGCAGGTTGCGGTTAAGACGCAGGTTGTCTACGAAGCGGCTGTTGCCGGCTTTCAGTAATTCGAGCGCTTTTTTAGGTGTTATATTGGCTTGAGAAACTTTATTCAGTGTTTTCATGATTGTCATTTTTTGAAATGTTGAAAAATGAACGGAGAAATAAGCATGGTTCCTTTTTATTCGAATCAGCGTACCCGCATATGCGGATCTCCTAGTTTAACTGTAATTCTTTCAGCAACTCTCTGTGGCTACCGGAAGAAATAGTGTGTACCTGTGTGGATGAAAGCCTGGATTGCTCTTCAGCTGTCAGATCCGGGGTGTTTTGAATATTATACACTGGCTTAAAACCCGTCAGGATAACTTTGATGTTTTTTTGTGGTGCTTTGATGTCTTTGAATTCGCGAATGGTTTGCAAAACATCAAAATCTATATAAGCTGTTTTGTGTGCATCAATAACCAGTGTAATATTATTCGGCATATGATCTAGCGTGAGCAGGATACTGGCTTTGTTCAGGAAGGAAACTTCCTGCGCCAGTTCCAGGCGGATGCTGTCGCCGGTATGGTATTTCTCTTTGCGGAAAAAGTAGGAGCTTTTCATATTACCACGTAAAATAGCCAGTACACTTACTACCATACCCAGGGCAATACCAATCAGCAAATCGGTAAATACGATTGCTACTACAGTGACAACGAACGGTACCCACTGGTACTTTCCGTTTTTAAACATCTCTTTAAAGATGGAAATCTTACACAGTTTATATCCTGTTACCAGCAGTACTGCTGCCAGCGTAGCCAGCGGAATTTTGTTTAGTACGACAGGAATCAAAGCGGTACATACCAGCAGCAGCGCACCATGCACCATGGTCGCCATTTTGGTTTTCCCTCCGGCGTTGATATTTGCGCTGGAGCGTACAATCACAGATGTGATAGGCAAGCCGCCAATTAAACCGCTCACCATATTACCAATTCCCTGGGCTTTCAGCTCACGGTTAGGAGAGGTGTAACGCTTCATCGGATCCAGTTTGTCGGTGGCTTCCACATTCAGTAATGTTTCTACAGAAGCAACAATAGCAATGGTAACACCGGTTATCCACACTTCTTTATTGGAGATGGCTTTGAAATCTGGTAAAGTGAATTGGCTCACGAACTCACTAAAGCTGCCGGCAACGGGCAATGATACCAGGTGATTAGATCCCAGTGCCAGCAAGTCGCTGCCGGAAAATGCCATGTTCAGCATAATACCGGTAATTACTGCTACCAGCGGCGCTGGCACTACGTTAAGTTTCGGGATCTTGCTCCAGTACAGAATAATGAAAATGGATACAATGGTAATGATGGTGGCGCCTATACTGATGTGATTAACAGCAGACAATAGTGCGCTGAAAGTATTATCCCCATCTACCTGAAAAAAAGTAAAATCACCCTCTGAGTTAGCATCATAGCCAAAAGCATGGGGTAACTGTTTTAAGATAATAATAATACCGATGGCAGTAAGCATCCCCGTTATAACATTAGACGGGAAGTAATTGGCCACAGTACCGGCTTTAATTAAGCCCAGTACCAGTTGAAAGGCGCCGGCAATCACCACGGCAAGCAGGAATACATCAAATGCCCCCAGCTTGTTGATGGCCACCAGTACCACTGCTGTAAGACCGGCCGCCGGACCGCTTACACTCAATTGCGAGCCGCTCAGAAAGCCAATGACAAGGCCTCCCACAATACCGGAAATCATACCGGCAAACAGGGGAGCACCGGAGGCCAGGGCTATGCCAAGACACAAAGGCACCGCAATGAGGAATACAACAAGGCCGGCTGAAAAATCGCCTTTTATATTAGAGAATAAAGAGGTTTGCTTGTTCATAAAATAAGCTTTTCCGTTTAGGAATCGCGCTTCCGGATAGCGTCAATGCCGCCACCGTGGAAACAACCAGATAGAATGATACTACTGCTGAGGACCAGATACATGTATCACATGAGCGGATACACGAAGTCCATGTAGTAATAAGATGAATAAAATAAAATGAATAGATAAGTCAGCAGTTGTGCGTACAACAGCCATTGAAATTATGCGATATGCATATTGGGAGGGGGGGCATGTATTTCCTGAGCAGGGTTACTCGGAATATCTTCCATAAATTGGTATTGCATAATGCCAATTATGAGCAGCGGATTAAACTGTATTTCATCAAATTGCTTACAGAATTTAAGTTCCTTCGCAATTTTTACATGGTCAGCACCACAGTCAACCGGGTGCTCTTCCACAATCTGATTATTGAACAGCAACTTCCCTACTTCCTTAATAGGAAGGAGTTGAGACACCATTAGTGCCAACAGGAATATGCCGATAATTTTCTTCATGTGTATAATACGCTTGTACAAATGTAATCGAGGGAAAGCATAAATGGTGACGACGGGTAATTAAAAAAATGTTAAAGCAATTTAACACAAAAAGCGCTATTTGTGCTAAAAATCCATTTATCCTTAAATAATACCGTTCATCACTTTTAGGCGTTCCCGCTTTTATGGGTTGTTGTACAGGAAACCAGCGCCTGTATTCATTCTTCGGGTTATCCAGGAGTAATTGTCTTAGCAAGTTATTTTGCTTTCTATGGTATTGTGTATTGCATAGTAGTAAATAATTCCTATTTTTGTGTTGTAGAAATGAAATAATAGCTATTACACTTAAATACAAACTGTCAGAAACCACCATTAAAAAAACTAAAGCTCACTTGCCATGAACATTGACAACACACAATCGCAGATGAGGAAAGGAGTGCTGGAGTTTTGCATATTGTCCATCATTAAGCAGGGAGAAGCTTACCCTTCAGATATCATCGAAAAGATGAAAGAAGCTAAGTTGGATATCCTGGAGGGCACACTTTATCCCTTATTAACAAGATTGAAAAATGCGGAACTACTCACTTATCGTTGGGTAGAAAGTAGCTCCGGACCTCCCAGGAAATATTTTTCCATGACCGAAAAAGGCGAAACCTTTTATAAAGAATTGGAAAGTACCTGGAATGAACTGGCCAACGCAGTACATCAATTAACACAAAATAGTACACCTCTTTAAGAGAAGACTTACCTAAAACCTAAATGAACTAATAATGAAAAAGATCATCAATATAAATCTCTCAGGCCGCCTTATCCCGATTGAGGATAGTGCGTACGAGATACTGAGTCAGTATCTGGGGAGCCTGAAAAAATATTTTTCGAAAGAAGAGGGTGGTGATGAAATTGTGTCTGACATTGAAAGCCGTATTGCTGAAGTGTTCCAGGACCAACTCAAGAAAGGTGCACATTGTATTACCGACGAAGATGTATTAGCTGTAAAGGCTTCTATGGGTACCCCGGAACAGTTTGATGATGTTTCCTCTTCAGAAAACACGAAACAACAACAACAGGATACTGCTTACGATAACTTTATTCCCCGTCCGCGTAAACGTTTATACCGTGATCCGGAAAATAAAGTACTGAGTGGTGTATGTAGTGGCTTAGGCGCCTACTTTAATATCGACCCGGTTATATTCCGTATCATATTTGCCCTGCTGGCTGTTGGGGGCTTCGGCTCCGGCGTGCTCGTATACTTCATCCTCTGGATTGCCACCCCATCTGCAGATACCGCTGCAGAGAAATTGGAAATGAGAGGCGAAAAGGTAGATCTGAATAACATCAGATCTACCATCCAGGAAGAATTAAATCATATAAAAGGCCAGGCGAAAAATGTAGGAGATGATATCCGAAATTTTTCTCAGGGCCGCGGAAAGCAAGTAGGTAGCGACATTGAGCGTTTTTTCGTAAATCTCGCCAATGGCTTGGGACAGGTATTGGTTACACTTACCAAAGGACTCTTTTATTTCATCCTCGTAGTAATGCTGATCTGCCTCATTGTAGCGGCAATCGGTATGGCAATGTTCTCCGCGGCCGTTTTCCCAATGAAAAATCTTCTATTCACCGGCATGCAAAGTATGTTGTTATGGCCTGCCATAGGATTGATCATTGGTATTCCAATTGTGGCCCTGGTTATTTTCATCATCCGTAAACTCACAGGGGTGAAAGAAACCAATCGCTATGCCGGTTACACTTTAATCTTTTTGTGGTTGTTAGGACTGGCTTTTGCCGCCGTGGTAACTACTTCCATGATTAAAGATTTCAGAAGACCCGCTACGGAAACAGAAACGTTCGCTGTTCAACAACCTTCACAAGGTAAGCTGATCCTGAAAAGAGCACCAGGAGGCATTCTCACTGAATCAGATGATGATATGCACTTTGCCTTCTTCGATGATCATTTGCTGGTAGCCGACGATACCACCCTCATCAACGACATCCGGGTGAAGATATTGAAAAGCCCGACCGATAGCTTTACCATTGAAGTAGCGCGTATATCAAGAGGTCGCAACGTAACACAGGCAAGAGAACTGGCGCAGGATATCTCCTTCCGCCTGAATCAAAAGGACTCCATTCTTTACCTGCCGGAAGGCTTCTCATTGCCACAGGGTACCAAATATCGTAATCAGCATGTGATTGTTACCATCAGGGTACCGGTAGGAAAAACTATCAGCGTTGACCGGGAAGTGTCCCGCAACTACTCTGTAAGCCGCAACAGTCATGACGATGATTGGGATAGCGATAGCTACGATAATGATGAAGATGGCCCGCTGAACCTGAAAATGACGCCAGACGGCGCCAACGATATAGATGAGCAAAAATCAACTACTCCAAAAGAGAAAAGTGATTCTACCACTCACGAAGGATATCGTTACAAAGGCCCTTCTGCTCAAAACGCTACAAAAGCCGTTAAAAAAACAGCCAGTTTTGATGGAAACGTTGCTTTCTTAAGGTTTTTGCTGGTAAATAGATGTAATAGTTAATAAGCATAATACACTAATAATTAATGAAGTGAAGTGAAAACGCCGCCATGTTTTCGCTTCACTTTTTTTTAACACACCCCGTTCGTCAGATTTTCCCGATCTGATCATTCAACCGGCTGATTAATGTTTAACTTTGCATATTCAGGTCACAACATTAAACAATTGGATAAGATAAGGAATGCAGGCACCTATAAACATCGCGCTGGTTGGAAATCCGAATAGTGGTAAAAGTTCCCTTTTTAATGCACTCACCGGCTTAAATCAAAAGGTGGGTAACTTCCCCGGAGTAACAGTAGATAAGAAAACAGGAACGGCGCAGATCGCCGCTGGCGTTACCGCCAATATTATTGATCTGCCCGGAACTTATAGCCTGTATCCTAAAAGTGCAGATGAATATGTGACCTACGATGTGCTGATTGATCAAAACAGCGCCGATACTCCCCGCCTGGTCATTATTGTGGCCGACGCCTCTAACCTGAAACGTAACCTGCTCTTTTGCTCCCAGATCATAGACCTGAAAATACCTGTGATCATTGGCCTGACCATGATGGATATTGCCCGCAAAAAAGGGGTGGAAATAGACCTCGATGGCCTGGAAAGAGAATTAGGGGTACCGGTGGTAGCCATCAACCCGCGGAAAAATAAAGGGGTCACAGAAATTAAGAAGGTGATAGACCTGGCCATCAGGTCACAGTATAAAACCCCGCCCAGGGATTTTATCAATAACAGTGCCCTTGCCAAAGAGGTGATAGAAGAAGTGAAGAGAGCGGTACCGGGCTGTAAAAGTGACTACGGCGCTTTGCATATAGCCGTTAACGTAGAAGATCTCGGGTTCATCAATAATGAGCAGAAACAAACCATCCGGACTGCCCTGCAAACCCACCAGTTTAATAAAACCAAGGTACAGGCAGAAGAAATCATGCAGCGCTATGCCCGTATCAAACATATCATGAAAGCAACGGTAGTGGAAAATGATCCGCTGCAAAAACAATTGCGTTCAGAAAAAATTGATGACCTCCTCCTGCACCGTTTCTGGGGATATGCCATCTTGCTGGTAGTGATGTTCCTCCTGTTCCAGAGTATCTTCTGGCTGGCCTCTTATCCCATGGATTGGATTGAAGGCAGCTTTGGTGCGCTGAGTGGATGGTTGAGCAGCACCCTGCCGGATAATAAAGTCACCGACTTCTTCATTAATGGTATATTGGCTGGTATCAGCGGCTTTGCCGTATTTATTCCGCAGATCATGATCCTGTTTGGACTGATCACCATCCTGGAAGATACCGGTTACATGGCGCGCATCAGTTTCCTAACCGACCGTTTAATGCGCCAGGTAGGATTGAACGGTAAATCCGTGATGCCACTCATCAGTGGCGTTGCGTGTGCTGTACCTGCCATCATGGCCACCCGTACTATCGAAAACAAAAAGGAACGACTCATCACCATTATGGTAACGCCATTGATGAGCTGTTCGGCCAGGTTACCGATTTATACCATGATGATTGCATTGGTAATTCCGGACAAACATTTTGGTATTCTTGGTTTACAAGGCCTCGTGATGATGGGCTTATACCTGCTCGGATTTTTTATGGCCATCTTTATTGCTGCGCTCATGAAGTTGTTTGTACGCATTAAAGAGAAGAGTTATTTTATTATGGAGCTGCCGGTGTATCGCTCTCCCCGTTGGGCGAACGTGGGTACAACCATGGTAGAAAAGGCAAAAATATTTGTGAAAGACGCCGGCAAAGTGATTGTAGTGATATCCGTGGTATTGTGGTTCCTGGCCTCTTATGGACCTGCCAGCCGCATGCAGCCGGTACATCAGAAATACGAACCGTTACTGGCAAAAGTAGACCCCAAATCGGAAGAAGCGGCTACGCTGAATAAGGAATTCCAGTCAGCCAGACTCTCTAATTCCTACGCAGGTATGCTGGGGCATACCATTGAGCCGGCGATTCGCCCATTAGGCTTCGACTGGAAAATAGGCATTGCATTAATCACGTCATTTGCTGCCCGCGAAGTATTTGTAGGCACCATGGCCACACTTTACAGCGTGGGAGAAGATCCGAATAATAACAACGCCACGTTGCGCGAAAAGCTTTCCTCCGCCACCTGGCCTGATGGAGCACCCGTGTATACGCTGGCCTCCGGGTTGTCGTTAATGCTTTTCTACGCATTTGCCATGCAGTGTATGAGTACGATGGCCATCGTTAAACGTGAAACAAAATCATGGAAATACCCGGCAATACAACTGGTGTACATGACTTCACTGGCCTATATCTGCAGTTTCATCATCTTTAATATCTTCAAATAATATCTTGTACATTGCATTTATCGTTCATCATAAATGCAATGTTTATGAAATTGCTTTGTTACAGCTTTTGTTTGCTATTTGCGCTACCTGTGGTGGCACAAAAAAGTACAGTAGACTCTTCCCAACTCATGAAAGACGTACGCACGCTTTCGGCCGATAAATTTGAAGGCAGGAAAACAGGCTCCCGTGGCAGCCGCATGGCGCAGTTTTATATTATTGACCGCTTTAAAGAGATAGGTATTTCTGCTTATCATGATACTTACGAATACCCGTTTTACTTCCAGTATGGAGATAAGAAGATAATGGGAACTAACCTTTACGGCTATATTCCGGGGAAATTGAGTACAGCCATTGTTATTTCTGCACATTATGATCACCTCGGGGTACGTAGTTCCGGTAACAGTACGGATTCTATCTATAACGGCGCGGACGATAATGCTTCCGGTGTAGGCGGATTACTGGCGCTGGCGGCGTATTTCAAGAAACACCCTCCCCGTTATACCCTCATCTTTGCTGCACTGGATGGAGAAGAGGAAGGCCTGCAGGGAGCAAAAGCGTTTGTAGCACAACCTCCCATTGCATTACAACAGATCCGACAGAATATCAACATGGATATGATTGCCCACAACGATAAAAACGAATTATATGTTTGTGGTACTACCCAGTTTCCTGATACAAAGAAATATATTGACGAAATAGCCACCGGTAGCAGGGTACAATTGATCGCTGGGCATGATAAACCCGACAGTGGGATGGATAACTGGACTTCGCAAAGCGATCAGTACGAGTTCTTTAAGCAAAAAATCCCTTTCCTGTATTTCGGTGTAGAAGACCACCCGGATTATCACAAGGCTTCAGATGAGTATTCCCGGATTAATTATTCGTTTTACTATAGGGCGGTGCAAACAATTATATCCGTAGTAGAAAAGATGGATAGTAACATGCCGGAGAATAAGTTTAGCGGCGCAACAACCATGTAATAAAAATAGTTGCAGCAGGTAGTTTCGGGAGATATGTTACGCCGGCCACCTGCTGCAACTGCAAACTAATGTTCTTATTTTCTGAATGTCTGTACCATGCCTTTAAAGTGAGTGGCATCCAGCCTGTTAGCAGATGTACGCGCCAGCCTGTCGGCAGAAATGTTCGCCATACGACCTAAAGATCCCGCCGGGGCGCCCATATCAATTAACGCGGCACGAAGCAGAGGGTCACTTAAATCTCCCCAGTCGTGGGTATAATCGTCCTGGGCTTTTATAGCCGGAGCCAGGCCTTTGAAGTAATCGCCTTCACCAGCTGAATTTTTAAGTTGCATATTTACCGCATACATATCATAACTGCCAAATGAAATGGCAATAAAGCCTACTGGCTTACCATAAGTGGAATCGCCCACCAGTTGCACGTTCATTGCCGGCTTCAGCACATTATACAGCATTTCACTGGCAGACACCGTACTTCTTGTTACCAGGAAGTTAATTTTAGAGAACTCCATAGCGCCTTCCTTCTGGAATTTTGCCGTTTTATAGGTGGTGGCTTCCTGGTAGAAGATTTCAGACCAGTTATAGGTTGGATAATAAGGCACGGCCTTCATGTTTTGGAAATACGGACTAAACTTTTGGGTATTCACATTATTATTGAAATACTGTGTATACATTTCCGTTCCTGATTTGGCTCCCGGCACCAGTTTATTAGCGAGATATTCAGCGGTATTTAAAGCGCCGCCACCATTATAGCGGAGGTCGAAAATAAGTTGTTTGACACCAGCTTTGGCAAACGAGTCAAAAGTAGTATCAATAGCGGTTTTCACTTCGTCTAAAGCAAGGAAGTTGTTGAAAACAAAGTAGCCGGTCTTAATGCCATTGAAAGTATATATATGTGAATAAAGAACAGGATTCACTTTATAGGTAGCGGCATTCAAAGTAAGTTGCTGTGTAGTATTGTCTGGCTTGCGGAATGCAAAGGTGGCGCTCTTGCCGGAGAATGCATTGTTCAGCACATTGTCTGTATTCTGATCCCGGTATTTAAAGTTGCTAACGCCATTCACTGTAGTAACCTGCCAGCCGCGTTTAATACCCGCTTTATCTGCCGGCGATCCCGGATACACATATATAACATTCAGGGTGGTCATGGTTTGGAATCCCACTTCAAAGCCTATATCCCCCGCTAAGCCCTGCTGTAGTACCCGTGAGGTGCCGCCATTGTCCAGGAAACTGTACCGGTCCAGGTAGTCGTTGTCTTTATCCCGTTTGTAAGACATCAGTGCATCAAACATCCTTCTGGGGTCTGAAAAACTATTGGGTTTGAATGTAGCCGAATCGGGCAGCGCATCTGTCCATAAATAGATGTCTTTGGAAATGAAGAAAAGGCTGTCGTAGATGCTTTTTCCGCTGTTGTCCGGATGTTGCCCCTGCGATGGGTCAGTAGGGGCGGGAGTTTTCTTACAGGCGTGTAGTGTCAGAAAAAGAAAAAGCCCGTAAAGCAGTGTTTTGCAAAGATGGCCAGGTTGCATGAATTCATGGTTTTTTATGATCGTATAACGGGTATGGTTATACGTAAGGCATAGTTTAACGGTCCGGGAAGAAGCCGCTACCTTCAATACCCAGTTCTTCAGGGAGTACGCCATTATTTCTAAGGCCTACGTTTACTTTGTCCCGCCAGCGCAGTTGCGCTGCAGGATTTAGTCCATGATTGGTTTCCTGGTCAAATTTGTATTGTAGCTGGTTCATTTCCCGGAAGGACTGAAGATACTGATATTGTATGATACTATCATAATCGTCCCGGTTCAGGGCTGTTTGCCGGAGTTTTTGTTTGAATCGTTCTACTACCAGGCGGGTGATATCGAAATGCAGTTGTTCATGTGCCAGGGCGTAGTTGCTTCTGGCATCCGGCCTTACCCAGGAGGCGCTTTTGATGAAAAATACCTGCAGTCGTAATGTGATGCGTAATGTATCATTTTCCAGGTGGCTGTTGCCATCATAGGCAAAGCTGGTGTATGCTACGGCCGCACTGGGCCCAAACGGCGATGGTTTGGCCTGGAAATCGGTCCACTCCAGCCTGCGGTCCGGCGAGTAAAAAATGGTGTCAGAAGCGGGGGAGGTGTCGTCTTGTTTTTCCTCAAAGTTCAGCTGTATTACCGTAAAGGGGTGGTGTTTTACCAGGGGGGAACACGGTGATAGATGTCCATTGGACATCAACAGTGAGCACAGTATAGCGGTATATGATAGCATGAGCGAAATAGACCGGAATAAAATTAATGCAATGGCAGGCTATCTGTTTCATAGGGGAAAAATTTGGCGATTCTATAACATTTCGTTGGTAAGGATTTGACAATGATTTCCGGCTAAAACGGGCTTTTTTCCGTAAATTACTCTCGACCAAAACAATCGCACTATGTACGGCGGTGGATATATTTTCGATGAACCCAACAAGAAACAGTTGAGGGAAGAAGAACAGCATGACGAGCCAGAAAAACTCGCAGCCTTCGAGGAACGTATTGCCAAAGGGGAAAAGATTGAACCTGGCGACTGGATGCCAGCAGAATACCGCAGGCAACTGATACGTCTTATTGAACAACACGCTCATTCTGAAATTATTGGCGCGTTACCGGAAGGCACCTGGATTACCAGGGCGCCGGGGTTTAAGCGCAAACTGGCATTGATCGCTAAAGTCCAGGACGAAATAGGCCATGGACAACTTCTCTATAATGCCGCCGAAACATTGGGAAAGTCCAGGGAAGCCATGATCAATGATCTGCTCAGTGGAAAATCCAAGTACTCTAATGTTTTTAATTATCCGGCCGAAACCTGGGCCGATGTGGCCGTTATCGGGTTCCTGATAGATGCTGCCGCCATTGTAAACCAGGTAGCCAATGCAAAAGGGTCTTATGGTCCTTATTGCAGGGCATTAGAGCGCATTTGTTATGAAGAAAGCTTTCACCTGAAACAAGGTCATGATGCCTTTATAGAACTGGCTACCGGTACGCCGGCGCAAAAGGCCATGCTGCAGGATGCCCTGAATCGTTGGTGGCAGCCGATTATGCACTTCTTTGGTCCGCCGGATAAAGCTTCCAGCCACAGTGAAAAGCTGATGCAATGGAAAGTAAAAATGGCCAGCAATGATGACATGCGCAACCAGTTCCTGGAATCATACGTGCCAAAGATCCGTGAGCTGGGCATGACGCTGCCTGATCCAGCGCTGAAAAAAAATGAAGAAACCGGCAAATGGGAATATACTGACCCTGACTGGGAAGAGTTTTTCCGGGTCATTAATGGCGGCGGCCCTTGCAATGCAGAACGTTTGCAGGTGCGTAAATGGGCCGAAGAACAAGGCCGCTGGGTACGGAAGGCCTTGATGAGACCAACAGAAAAAAGAGCCCTGCCAGTGGCATAGCGCATCTGATTACTATTTTAAACTACGCAATAATTCATGTCGAACGATTCTTTAGATCCCCGCGTAAACAGGCTGAAATTAGGCGAAGCGGGGGAAGTAGTGAAAGTGGAAGAAGGAGAAAACTGGAATGTATACGAAGTATTTCACCAGGAGAAAAGAGGAGCCCATCACGAACATGTGGGATGTGTGCATGCACCGGATCCACAACTGGCGCTGGTATTTGCCAAAGAACAGTTTGCCCGCCGCAAGAAATGTGTCAACCTCTGGGTGGTAAGAAGTGCAGATATACTGGCGTTTGATGTGGAAGATGAAGATATGTTTGCCAACAATATGGAGAAAACTTATCGTGATGCCAGCGGTTTTAAAGTGATGGAGAAGATTAATAAATTCAAACAGTCCAAATGATGAATAACGCAGCAATATCGGATCTGATTATAAAAATGGCCGACGATGAACTGATCCAGGGACATCGGAATTCAGAGTGGACAGGGTTAGGACCTGTGATGGAAGAAGACATCGCTTTTTCTTCCATGGCACAGGACAAAATAGGCCATGCCTGGGCATTGTACCGTATTCTTCATGAAGACCTGGCTGGTCCTGATCCGGACAAATTTGCCTTTCTACGCCCGGAAAAGGAATTCAAATCGGCTCACCTGGTGGAGATGCCTAACGGGGAGTATGACTTTAGCCTGATGAGGCATTTCCTGTTTGACCATGCAGAAGCAATCCGTTATGAAAGTCTCCAGGATAGCAGCTTTGAGCCATTCAGGATGCTGAGTAAAAAAGTAAAAGGGGAGTTGAAATATCATACGCTCCATGCCAATGCGTGGCTAATGCAGCTCAGCAAAGCAGGAGAGGAGAGCTATCACCGGATGCAGCAATCGCTGAATGATACTTTTGCGTTGGCAGCAGGCTTGTTTGAAGCCTCTCCGGAGCATGAATCAGCATTGATAGCAGATAAAGTATACCCGGGGGAGAAAGAGCTGTTTCATCGCTGGATGGATCGTATTTACCCGTTGCTGGTGCAGGCATCGCTCAACCTGCCTGACATGAAAACCATTACCCCGGTGTACGGCGGCCGGCAGGGATTTCACACAGAACACCTGCAACCCCTGCTAAAGGAAATGAGCGAAGTGTTTAACCTGGATGCGGAGGCCAGTTGGTAAAAAATGTCTCACAAAATAACCATAGCAGCAGTATATGAATCGCTGGAGCATGTGATGGACCCCGAAATACCGGTGCTGAGCGTCATAGACCTGGGTATGATTACTGAAGTAGACCTGGGTGACGCCGGCGTACATGTGAAAATGATTCCCACGTTTGCGGCATGTCCTGCCGTGAGTTATATCCAGCATAACATAAAAACAACCCTTGAAAATGAACTAGGTGTCCATGTAAGTGTTGAAGTAGATAAACAGGTACATTGGCAAAGCAACCGGATGACGCCAGCCGCCAAAGAAAAGTTGAAAAACTTTGGTATTGCGCCTCCGAAAGTATTGACAGGCGAAGTGAATACCGAAATAATGCTGGAAGTTCCCTGTCCGCATTGTGGTAGTGAACAAACGTATTTGCGTTCTCCTTTTGGTTCTACGCTTTGCCGGGCGATTCATTTTTGCAAGGCTTGCGGACAAGTGTTTGAGCAGTTTAAGCCACTGGAATAAGCCTTATTTCTATGTTCCCGCTATAAATACCTATTTTTACACGCATTATTTGATGTCACCATTGGCAATTTATACGACGAAACATGAGAATAGGCTTGTATTTTGGGTCTTTTAATCCTATACACACGGGGCATTTGATCATTGCCAATTACGTAGCGTACAATACTGATCTTGATAAAGTATGGCTGGTGGTTTCTCCGCATAATCCGTTGAAACCCCAGTCAGCACTACTCAACGAGCACGATCGCTTTCATTTGGTGGAACTGGCCATCAAAGATGAGGTACGCCTGCGCGCCAGCAATATTGAGTTCTCGTTACCACGACCCTCTTATACGGTAGATACCCTGGCTTACCTCGGTGAAAAGTTTCCTACCCAGGAATTCGCCATCATTATGGGAAGCGATAGTTTTCAAAATTTGCCTCGCTGGAAAAACTATGAGCACATCGTAAAAAACTATCCCATTTATGTATATCGCCGGCCGGGACATGATATTACAGATACTTTTGGCGCACAAATAGAAATACTGGACGCGCCGATGCTGGATATCTCGGCTACGTCTGTACGTAAATGGATAAAAGAAGGAAAGTCGGTACGCTACATGGTACCAGACAATGTGATTCAATATATCAGCGATAATAACTATTACCGTTAATCGGTATGTTTAGCGGTTTGTTTTTTGGTACTCAGCTCTCTTCTTTTTACTACAAACTCATTTCCATATATTTCCAGTAACAGTATAAACATAGAGATCAGCAACGGTCCAAAAATAAGCCCGATAAAACCAAACAAACTAACGCCAATGATTACCCCAAAAATGGTAATCAGCGGATGTACATCTGCAATCCGCTTGGCCAGCAGCATACGGGCAATGTTATCGGAGGTTCCCACTACGCCAAATCCATACACCAGTATGGCAACGCCCTGCCAGGTATTGCCTACCGCCAGCAGGTATACGCCCAGTGGCACATATACGGCAGCCGCGCCAATAACGGGCAGCATGGCAGTAAAGCAGGTAACTACAAACCAGAAGAAAGGCTGGGGGATACCGAAAATTAAATAACCGATCAGGGAAACAATACCCTGCACCACCGCAATCAGCGGAATACCTACCGCATTGGCAATAACCAGGGTGTTGAACTCTTTACCCAATCTTTCCACATTTTCATCTTTCAGGGGAATATATTCATACAGGCTTTCCTCCATTTTCCGCCCATTTACCAACATAAAGAAGAGCATAAAATACATCAGCGCAATGGTGGTGAGGGTATTGAAAGTGGCGCCCAGGAAGCCGGGTAATATGGCGGTGATTTTTTCCTGTAATTTTTGCAGCCGTTCCGGAGTGAGTAGTCCCATTCCCAGGGTTTGCTCGAGTCGGGCGTTGGTTTGTTTCAGGCTGTTAAGCACTTCGGTAGAATGGCTGGCGGCGAATGTTATTTTGGCTGCAAGCATATTAACGAGCATACCTACCGGCAGTAATATGATCAGGAAAGACAGCACCAGCAGCAGGGTAGCAGCCAGGCTCTTATTCCATCTGCGTTGTTCGGTAAGTCGGAACATCCACTTCCGGGAAATCACGTATAGGGTTACAGCGCCCAGGAAGCCGGGGAAAAAGGTAAACATCTCCAGGAAAAGGAGAACACCAAGGAAAAGGATCAGTAATAAAAAGCCGATTTGTTTAAGGCGGTCGTTGTCAAGATAGCTCATAGTACATAATATCGTGTAATTTTCCCGAATGTCAAAAAGCAGACCAATGGCGGAGGTGATGCCTTTCCAAACACTAAACAAAATTGCATGGTGCTTGTTCTTAAAGCGGGGATTTGACAAACAAGTTTTGTATAATTGTCATTTATGGAATAATGTTTGTTGAATCCATGGTACAAAAAAAGAAAACCTAATTTATAACATCTTTAAAACCTTAGTTATGAGTAACAGTTCAAAAGCCGTGGTTTCATTTATTGTTGGTGCAGCCGTAGGCGTTGCAGTAGGTTACTTTCTGAATTCAGACAAAAAAGATGAGTTGGTAGAAAAACTGAGAGATCAGTCTGAAAAGCTGAAAGAAAAATGGAGAAAAAAGAAAGATCAGTTTCAGGATGAGTTAGAGAACGAGTTGGCGTAAACCCCATTTGAATAAATCTATTTGCATGGAAGATAATTTCGGCAACTACTTTAACCAAACGGGGAAAGTAGCCAGGGAATACCTGGAAACCAGACTGGACCTGATTAAGCTCCAGGCAGCAGGAAAGTTATCGAAAGCTTTGGGATTATTTTTCTCACTGACGATGGCTTTTCTGCTGTTCTTTTTCGTGATTGTATTCCTGGGAATGGTGGTAGGTTTTTGGATCGGGGAAATGACAGGTAGCTTTACCATTGGGTTTAGCTGTGCTGCCGGCTTATTTGTGGTGCTGTTTCTTGTCATCCTGTTATTCCGTAAACAATTGATACAGCGGCCACTGGCCAACCTGCTGATTGCAGAACTACTGGATGAAATTACGGAGAGCGATGAACGTTCTAACCACATTCATAATCAACGACCCAAACAGGCACCAGGGGTGACGGAGGAAGCCGATCATGGGTATGTTCCTGATGATGAAGCTACTGAAAACACTGCAAGAGGATAATCAATGCAAAACCTTTACACATGCCTAAAAAAATAAACAGCTTCGAATCACTGGAGCTGGAAATTGCCCGTTTGAAAATGCGCTCCAAAGAATTAGAACATGAAATGGGTAACCGGGTAGATTATTTCAGGGACAACTATAAAAAGATGGCCCTGAATACAGTGATCCCCGGTAGCGCCAAGCATACGAGTGCCTTCAACATAGCCTTTAATGTGGCTAAGATGGCCTGGGGAAGTGGTAAAGTAAAGAATTTTGCTACCGGGGCGTTAATGACTGTCCTGGAATTTATAGGCGTTCAGCTGGGTATCAACCTGTTTAATAAAGTGACAAAGTCCAGGAAAAAGAAGAAGGAACCTATGGCGGAATAATTATTTTTTAATACCGAAACCAACAACAGTTATTTCGGTTTTCCTGGTATGTATTCCTTCTAAATGCTTTCCAGTAGCATCATCTTCAAGTATATAAGCTACAGAAAGAGTTACCGTTTCAGTTTTACCTGCGGGATCCGCTTTAAAAGAAGGGAAAGAAGACACAACCCGTTTTACTTCTTCTCCCAAAGCTTTGTGAGCTGCTTCTAATACTTCTACATCTGTTATTGTACCGTTGGGCTGGATTTTATACTGGACCCACACATCTCCCACAATATTTTCTTCCAAACAAAGCCTGGGGTAACGTGTGTTTCTCGCAATAGTTTTTCTATATGCCTCTTCGCCACCAGGAAAACGGCTGAGGATAGAGCTATCAGTAGTGATACCTCGTAACCAACCATTACTTTCCGCAATGGCACGATCAATCAGGACTTTAGGCGTTTGACGAAGCGCTTGCGGCCCCAGACCAATTCCGACATCATCACCAAAATAGAAAAAGATAGGTTTGATAGGGGAGGCGAAGGACACGTCATTGACTGTTATATAACGGTAGGTCGCTTCAACGCCAATATTGGTAATTTCACCAGCGGCATTGCGTTTTATCCCTGAAAAAGTAATGCTGACACCTTTTGCACGTAAAGCCACCTTCATATCTGCCAGATCCCGATCTGTGGTTAAGGGTGTTACCATTCCATGTATCACGCCTTTTTCAATGAGCAGATATTTGTTGCTATCAGATGGCAGTTTGTTCGCGGAAGTAGCAGACAGGAGCCCGGCCGTGAGGCACAGTACCGGCAGCAGCAACAGGTACCGCCAGGTACGCATACGTGGAGATTGGGTTTTGTTCATCATAAGTATTCTGTTTTTAATGAATGATTTGCTGAAATGACTCACAATGCCCACCGGGCTGCGCAACGTTCCCACCTTTATTAAGCTGAATTGGTAATCAGTGGACCGGTCAAAAGCCTGCAGCGCAGCTTCATCCGCCAGGTATTCCAGGTTTAGTTGCAGCGACTTTTTACACAGCCAGGCAAAAGGGTTTATCCAACAGATGCAGCAGTATAACGCTGACAGCAGGATATCCACAGTGTGACGCTGTTGTACATGCGCCTCTTCATGCCTTAGTATATGCTGTAACTCCGTAGGCTCGTGGGCGTTAGGGTCAAAAAAGATCATCCGGAGAAAAGAGAAGGGGGCGGTAAGCCCGGATATTTGCACATACCGGATATTATTTTGGGTATATGCCTGCCCGGTTTTAGCCAGTTGCCGGATCTTTATCAGTTGCAGGGCGTGTACCAGCAGGAGTAGCAGTGCTATCCCAATATATACTGCCAGCATCCCGGCGGCAGCACGCTGCATCAATGGTTCCCACCACGGAGATGTTGCAACCGGATGCGCTGATGTATGTACCTGGGCGGAAGGAGTGTTATTGAAATACACCATAGTATTGGGCGCATCCGGCGCTGGCGCTGATTGTAAGGCGGGAACAGGCAACAATGGGAGGAGTGCCGAACAAATGAAAGCACTCAGCAACAGTATCCTGTTGTAACGATAAAATGTTTCCCGCTTAAAGCAGGTGATATAAAGGAGATATAAGAGCGTCATACATCCTGATGCTTGCAGGATATATAAAAACAGGGTAGGCATACACGTTATTTTTTATCTTTCTCAATCATCTTCACCAGTTCCTTCATTTCTTCCGGACTGATTTTTTCTTCTTTGGCGAAATAAGCCAGCATATTGAGATAGGAGTTATCAAAGAAGGTGTTGAGTACCTTTTTCATGAAGGTATCTTTGTAGCTTTCTTTTTTAATGACCGGATAATACTCGTAGGAGCCCCCATATTCATGATGGGCGAGATATCCTTTTTCTTCCAGGCGCTTCATAAGCGTGGCAATGGTGTTGTAATGCGGCTTGGGATCGGGTAAATGTTCAATGGCATCTTTTACAAATGCTTTTTCCAGGTCCCATATTACCTGCATTAACTCTTCTTCTTTACGGGATAGTTTCTTCATAACACTAATCTATTACTATTTTTGTAGTTTAAAAACTATTTTTGTAGTATTTAAACTATAAACGTAGTAATAGACTGGTTATCAATCAGAAAAATAATGTAACTGGATAGGTTTAGCCCCACACTTTGGTGCCTTCACTACAGTTAGCGCAGATATCTATGTTTTTACGGGTTTCGAGGATCTGACTACGGAAACGGATATACTCTTTGTTATGCCATAGTGCTTTGAAAGACTCTTTTTTCAGATCGCCGAGGCGGTGTTGTGCATCTTTATCGAAGCAGCAGGGTACTACAAGGCCATCCCAGGTAACAACCGGTGAATGCCACAGGCGCCAGCAATGATTACCGAGTTTATTTTTAATGGCGTAGGTACCGTCTTCATTACGATGGTACCGGGAGTATTTGTCGATGGTAGGAATTAAGCGATTGCCTTCTTCATAATCATATACCTGTGCTGTTTTAAACCGCACCTGGTCTACACCTATTTCTTTTGCCAGTTTCTTTATGTCTTCTATCTGGTGTTCATTGGGTTTTACTACCAGGAACTGGAAGAATACAAAGGGTTTGGAAGAATTCAATTCTTTTTTCCACTTCACAATGTTTTTGGCGCCCTGGATCACTTTGTCCAGGTGGCCTCCTACGCGGTACTGCGTGTATACGTCCTGGGTAGTACCATCTATAGAGATGATCAGCCTGTCCAGTCCACTTTCTACAGTTTTTTTGGCATTGGCATCCGTGAGATAATGGGCATTGGTGGAAGTGGCGGTATAAATGCCTTTAGAAGAAGCATATTTTACCATGTCAAGGAAGCCGGTGTTGAGGTAAGGTTCTCCCTGAAAATAAAAAATCAGGTAGAGGAGCTCTTTGGAAATCTCATCGATGGTTTTCCTGAAGAAATCCTGTTCCAGCATCCCGGTGGGGCGTGTAAAAGCCCTTAATCCACTGGGACATTCCGGGCAGCGAAGGTTGCAGGAAGTGGTAGGCTCAAAGGAAATAGAAATAGGATATCCCCATTGAACAGGCTTTCCAGTCCATTTACTCATAAAATAGCTTCCAAGTACTTTTCCGGCGTTAACACCGCGACGAAAGGTGAATTTGGAAAACAAATTAAGGGTATCCTTCAGGTTAAAATCGGGCATAAAAATTCACTTGACCGTTGTAAAAGTAGCCCCTTTAAACAAATTATAGCCTATACTTGCTGAAAAAAAAGGACTGTCGGCAATTATTACAGCATCCTTACCCAATTACCCTGCAACTAACTGAAGCAAAGTGAAAAGCATCTGGATCAGATTATTATTAATAATAGTGGCTGTATTGGCCTATATATGGTGGAAAGAGCGAGATAAAGGGATCACCTTTGTGAGGTATGAGGAATTTGGAATAGATATGCCGGTGAATTACAAAATTCATGGGATTGACGTGTCTAAGTTTCAGAAGGAGATTAACTGGCAGGCTGTTAAGCAAATGCAGGTGGATAAAATTCGTATATCCTTTGCCTTTATTAAGGCCACCGAGGGTATCACCCGCCAGGACGCCGCCTTTAAACAAAATTGGGACAGGGCAGGGAAGGCCGGCATTATCAGGGGGGCATATCACTTCTTTTATGCTACCCGCGATCCGTTGAAGCAGGCAATTAACTTTCATAATGTAGCAGACCTGCAATCCGGAGATCTGCCGCCAGTGCTGGATATAGAAACCAGCAATAATCAGCCGGCAGCGGTGATCCGGAGCACCGCAAAGATCTGGCTGGAGGAAATGGAGAAGGTGTATAAGGTGAAGCCTATTATTTACACCAATATTCATTTTTATGAAACCTACCTGGGCAACGAATTCGACCGTTACCCATTATGGATTGCGCACTACTACCAGAAGGAAAAGCCCCGTTCAGACCGCAGCTGGCTGTTTTGGCAACACAGCGATATTGGGCGGGTAAATGGGATCCGGACCACTGTTGATTTCAATGTATTTAAAGGAGATAGTGCTGCACTTGCAAAACTGTGCATACCTTAGTAGTGCATATCATTTACTATGGCAGAAGAACCCGTTACAACAGAAAACCAGGAAAAACCGCCGGAAGATCCTAATAAGATGGATTATGAGTTGTTTCACTTCCTCATAAAAATCATGCGCACCATCTTCATCGGTTTATTCTGGATGTTAAGCAATATATTCCTGGGCCTGTATCTTGGCTTTGCAGAGCCGGAGGCGTCTACCCCCGGCCGGATGATCTTTTTCTACTCCTGGTTTGGTATTACCCTGCTTGCTTACCTCTATTATGTAAGGCGCGCCTGGCGTAAAAAAATGAGTGCGCCGTGATTAATGCACTGCATTTCTTTTGCCCAGCTCCATGGTCCAGCTACTATTGTAGCGGCCTACTCCAATTTCTGTAAACATTGGATCCATCATATTATGACAGTGTTTTGGGCTATTTAACCAGCCCAGGATGACAGCCTGCTCATCCATGTTGCCGGAGGCAATATTTTCTCCATAGTAATTCCACTTATAGCCGGCAGCATCCAGGCGGGCGCCGGGAGTAGAGCCACTGGGGGAATTGTGATCAAAGTATTTATTGATCGACATGTCTTTGCTATGATCGTAAGCAGCTTTTTCCAGCAGGCCATTCCAGGTAAGTGCTCCTACCGCGGGCATTTGATCTGTTCCACACTTGCAGCCACGACTGCGAAGTCCATTCACCAATACCAGCAAAGCGTTGCGGTCTACCTTATTTTCAGGAACAACAGAAGTGTCAGCCGGCGGATTTTTGCCTGCTTCAATGGGGGTAACACCGGCGGTTTTGGTGCAACTGCAATAAAAAATAGTGGCCATCGCGATGACGGCAGTACGGATAATTTTCCCGGACATAACCAGTAATAAGTTATAGTAAATAGATACCGGGTTCTAAACAGGACTTGGATTAAAACTAAAAAGAGGCTTTAGGCAGGAACTTGATTAAAACTATAGTTGGTTGACCAGAGGTTATGGGTTAAAACGTGAACCAAAGATAGGAAGTAGATATGAAAGATTGATTATAGCTTTTGTAAATCTAATGTTAATCACAACTGCTATATCTCCGCAGTTAGTCGTTGTATTTCTTTCCCATTGTGAATCAGCCGTTTGTGGAGCGGATGCCCCGTATACAGTTCGCTATCACGTCAAAAATGGCCCATTTCCGCGGTGGAATAGTCTTTGTGACCCCCTATTGTTGAACACTTAAATTTTTCATCTTCAAACGAGTGATATCATGAAAAAACGTGCAGCAGAGAACTACTCCGACGATTATCAGCAAAGGAAGAAGAAACCGGCAGACATACTGGACCAGGACAAGGGTACCACTACACGTAACCCTTTACATGGCCGGTTGTCCGATACACCTGAAAAGGAAAACAAGGCAGTGAGGGACAGTGAAAAATCAAAAAAAACAAAGCATTAACATATTACCATATCTGATTGAAAACGCTATTTTTTTAGATGAAGAAGTCCCGAACTTCTTTAATGTTGTGGTGTATAACGGCCATCCTAATCATAGGATGGTTTTTTTTAGCTGGTGTGATCTTCTATAATTTTCCATTCTCCCTTTATTTTCTTCAATATCAGGCTGAAATGCCCTTCCAGGTCACCAATGCTGCGTTGCAGATGCCATTTACCCACTAACAGGTATACATTAGCGGCGAGGGGCTTGAATTCCAGTAATTTAAAATCCAGTTTACCCATGGTAGTGGCATCGGGATAGGTTTTCTTGTAACGGTCTAAAGTGGCTTGCCAACCGTAAGTAATGCCGCTTTTACCAACGAATAGCAAGGAGTCGGAATGCCAGTAGGTTTGCATAAAGCCTTCAATATCTCCGTTATTCCAGGCGGTGGTTTGCGCCGTCATGAGGGCGGTAATTTTTTGTTGGTCGCCGGAAGGGGCTTGCTGGGCTTGCGCGGGCACGCCTGCGGTAGCACCCAATAGCATAAGGAACAGAATAAAACGCATGTTAAATTTTTAGCAAAAGATAAACAGTTTTTCCGATGTAACGCAATGCTGATTATAGTAACTTTGCAGCATTATTTTTTGCACATCACTTACAATTATATTTAAAAATCAACAGTTTATGCCCGGATATGAACTATTTGGAGCCGAGGAAAGGAAAGAAGTAAACGACGTACTGGAAACCGGTATCATGATGCGTTATGGATTTGATGGTCCGCGTAAAGGCATCTGGAAAGCAAAAGAGCTGGAACAGGCCATTTGCGATAAACTGAATGTACAGTATACCCAGCTTGCTTCCAGTGGTACTGCCGCATTAACTACGGCAATGGCTGCACTCGGACTCGGTGCCGGCGATGAAATCATCATGCCCACCTTTACATTTGTTGCCAGCTTTGAATCCGTATTTTCTGTAGGTGCCACCCCGGTGCTGGTAGATGTGGATGATACCCTCACCCTGGATCCTAAAGCCGTGGAAGCTGCTATCACTCCACGTACCAAAGCAGTAATGCCGGTGCATATGTGCGGTGCTATGGCCGATCTGGATGCCTTGCAGGCGATCTGCAAAAAACATAATCTCTTCCTGCTGGAAGATGCGTGCCAGTCGTTCGGCGCCTCTTACAAAGGTAAAGCCCTGGGATCTATCGGTGACGCCGGTACGTTCTCTTTCGACTTTGTAAAAACCATTACCTGCGCAGAAGGTGGTGCCATCATTACCAACAACAAAGACGTTTATACTAAATGTGACGGATATACGGATCACGGACATGATCACCTTGGTGTAGACCGTGGTGCAGACCTGCATCCGTTTATAGGCTACAACTACCGTATCTCCGAATTGCATGCTGCAGTGGGGCTGGCACAAATCCGCAAACTCGACAACTTCCTCACGATACAACGTAAAACCAAGAAAATATTCAAAGATGCGCTGGCTACCGTGCCTGGCGTAACTTTCCGCCGCTTGCCAGATGAAGCTGGTGATAGCGCTACTTTCCTGTCGTTCTTCCTGCCGGATACAGCCAGCGCGGAGAAAGCTGCTGCTGCTATGAAGGCAGCCGGCCTGGTAGCATTCCACTACTACAATAACAACTGGCACTACATCCGTCAGTGGCAGCACTTCAAAGAAGGAGCCGTATTAACTCCTTTTGCGAAAGAGCTGAAACAAGCCATGGAAGTGTATAAAACAAAAGAATTCCCAGCTTCTGACGCCATCATCGGCAGAAACATTTCCACTCCTATTAACCTGGGCTGGAGCGATACAGAAATCCAGGAAAGAGCTGAAAAGCTGGTGAAGGCTGTAAAAAGCGCATTATAAGCTCGCAAAGATGCAGAGAGGTAAAGGCGCAAAGAAATTTAAATCTTCGCTCCTTTTCGCCCTTGCTTCTCTGCATCTTTATGAGACAAAATATATAACATGAGAAAAGTTGCGTTGATACCTGCCCGTTATGGTGCCTCCCGTTTTCCTGGTAAAATGATGGCTAAACTGGGCGACAAATCTGTGATTCTGCGTACCTACGAATCAACTGTCAATACCGGGGTATTTGATGAAGTCATGGTGGTAACAGACAGTGAACTGATCTACAATGAAATTGTTAATAATGGCGGAAAGGCAGTCATGAGCCAAAAGGAGCATGAATGTGGTACCGATCGTATAGCCGAAGCCGTTGTGGGCATGGATGTGGATATTGTAGTGAATGTTCAGGGAGATGAGCCATTTACACAAAAAGAGCCACTGGAAAAGTTGCTGAAGGTATTTGAAGGGGAAGAAGGTAAAAAAGTACAGGTAGCCTCACTGATGCAGGTACTGAAAGATCCGGCTTCCATAGAAGATCCTAACTATGTAAAAGTAGCAGTAGATAAAAACTTCAACGCCCTGTTTTTCTCCCGCTCCGTGATTCCTTATCCAAGGGATAAAAACGTGCAGTCGATTTATTACGAGCATATCGGTATTTATGCTTTCCGCAAACAAACATTACTGGACTTCACGCAGATGGCGGTAACTCCGTTGGAAGCTGCTGAAAAAATTGAATGTTTGCGCTACCTGGAAAATGGTATCCCTATGAAAATGGTGGTAACAGCTTACATGGGCGTGGAAATTGATACTCCGGAAGACCTGGAGAAAGCAGCAAAACTTTTATAACATCTAACTAACAGGGATATATGAAATTCAGGAACTTTAAAATGGTGGACTATGTAGTTTACGGCAGCGGATGTTTTGATCAGCTGGGTGAAATAATAGCCCCTAAGCGAGTAGGTGATGCTCCCATGATATTTTTTGTGGATGAGTATTTCCAGGATAAGCAGGAATTTTTGTCCCGCATACCGTTACAAGGTAAGGACAAGATTGTGGTGATTGATGTAACGGATGAACCTAAAACCAAGACGGTAGATAAAATCCGTGATGAGCTGAAGGCTGAATTTGGTACCGTATCCGGTATCATTGGCATTGGTGGCGGTTCTGTAATGGACATGGCCAAAGCAGTAGCTTTGATGATGACAAACGTAGGTTCTTCTGCCGACTATCAGGGCTGGGATCTCGTAAAGGTAGCGGGTGTATATAAAGTAGGTATTCCTACCATTTCCGGTACCGGTGCGGAAGTAAGCCGTACCTGCGTATTAACAGGCCCTACCCGTAAACTGGGTATGAACTCAGATTTTACGCCTTTTGATCAAATTGTACTGGATCCTTCGCTGACTAAAACAGTGGAGCCTAACCAGCGCTTTTATACTGCAATGGACTGCTTCATTCACTGTGTGGAATCGTTGCAGGGTACTTATCTGAACGCATTCAGTCAATCTTACGGGGAAAAGGCACAGGAACTGTGTGAAGAAATTTTCCTGCAGAAAGCGCAATGGGATGATGATGCAGATGAGAAACTGATGATGGCATCCTATGCCGGTGGTATGAGCATTGCTTATTCCCAGGTAGGGGTAGCGCATGCGGTGAGCTATGGACTGGCATACCTGCTGGGGACTAAACATGGTATTGGTAACTGTATCGTGTTTGACAAGCTGGAGGAGTTTTATCCCGAAGGCGTGGCAAAGTTCAAGGAAATGGTGAAAAAGCACAATATTGATATCCCTCAGGGTATTACCAAAGGCTTAACAGATGAGCAGTTTGATACCATGATCAATGTATCACTGGGTATGGCGCCACTCTGGGAAAACGCCCTGGGTAAAGACTGGAAAGAAATCATGACCCGCGAAAGACTGCGTAAGCTGTACGAGCGGTTATAATGCATATTGTCTGGATCAGGAGTAAACCGATTAGACTGATTTTATTTTTATAAGTTTTCGGGAAGATATGAGTGAGTTTATCCACTTATGTCTTCCCGAATTTTTTTATTTCGCTTCTGGTAAAGGAAATCAGCCTAATCGGTTTACTCCTGATCCAGACAAGATATCCGCAACGCAAATTCAATGCGTAGAAAAAAAGTATTATTGTAAAGGGGGAAGATTATCATGCTGATATTATTGATTATTTCGGGAATAGGCTTGCTGGTACTGGGATATGCTTTATTTGCAGTGAAGCAGCAACAAAAAGCACAGCAGGCACAGGAAGCTGCGCAGGCGGCGCAACTCACCGCAGTGCAGGCCAGTTACTCTAATCTACAGGCTGGTTATGCCGCTCAGCAGGAGCAATACCATTTGCTGGAAGCCAAACAGGATTACCTGCAAAGCATGCTGGATGATAAAGCCGCGTTGGTGAAAGAGAAGCAGCAGCAACTGGAACGGATAAACGAAGAGTTTTCCGTATTAATGTCTGAGCAGGGGCGCCTGATGGAGCAAAACAAATACCTGCAGCAACAACTGCTGGGAGAAAAGGAAAGATTGCAACAGGTACAGCAGGACTTTAAAGTACAATTTGAAAATATTGCCCAGCAACTGTTACAGCGGATCTCCGGCACCTTTATGGAACAGAATAAGGTGAAGATGGATGATGTGCTGAAGCCCTTATCTGAAAAGATAGATAACTTCCGCAGTAGTGTACAACAATCGTTGCTGGCGGAAACGGCCCAGCGTACAGAGTTGAAGAATGAACTACAGCGGTTGCTGCTGCTCAACCAAACCCTTTCTAAAGAAGCCAATAACCTGACCAATGCCCTGAAGGCGGATACCAAGAAACAGGGGAACTGGGGAGAAATGATACTGGAACGGGTGCTGGAAGCTTCGGGCCTGGAAAAGGGCGTGCATTACTTCACACAGGACGCGCAAAGAGATGAGACCGGGCAATTGAGAAAACCGGATATGGTACTGCAACTACCTGAAAACAGGCAGTTGGTCATCGACTCAAAGGTATCATTGAAAGCATATGAACAGTATTGCAGCGCCACCACAGAGGATGATAAAAAGTATGCGCTGAAAATGCACCTGCAATCGGTAAAAAACCACATCAGCGAATTAAGCGCCAAAGCATATCATACACTCTATAAAAATACAACCGACTTTGTAATGCTGTTTATCCCCATTGAGCCGGCTTATGCGCTGGCCATCATGCAGCAGGATGAAGATCTGTACGACTTTGCCTTCCGTAAAAGAATCATATTGGTGAGTGTACCTTCCTTGCTGGCCACACTGCGGGTAATCGATAATATGTGGCGACTGGATAAACAGAATAAAAATGCGGAGGAAATAGTGCGGCAGGGCAGTGCGCTGTATGATAAATTTGTAGGCTTCGCAGAAGATATGGGCTTGATCGGGGAACACCTGAAACGTAGCCAGAACGTTTATGATAGCGCCATGAATAAGCTTCTCACCGGCAATGGTAACCTGGTAGGGCGTGCTGAGAAAATGCGTAAGCTGGGGCTGGATAATAAGAAAACGCTGCCCAAAGAAATGACGGCAGAACCGCTGCCACTGGAAGAAGAGACCATCACGATAATCCCGGTTGATCTGCCATCCGGCCAAGAAGGAATATCTGAAACTTCCACATCTGAAGAAAACAGGATACTTGAATCCTAAAATGATATCGCCCTCCATTACATAAAGCATGGAGGGCGTTTCAATAATATGCTTACTTGCCCTACAGTAAACCATTTATAAGATAGCTTACGCACACTTACCCGGTAGCAAACTGGTTACACACCTGCTACATCACCGATTGCTCCGTTTTCCGGGGACGATAAATAAAGCTGAGATATAAAGTAGCCAGCAATGTAATACCTGCCATCACATAAAATGTGAGGGGGAAGTTATCCGATTTGTTGTTGTAAATAAAGGCTGAGAAATAAGCCCCCAGCCCAATACCTGCTTCCATCGCAATATACATGCTCGCCAATGCGCGCCCACGGTGCTGGGGTTGGCCCAAATCGACAGTCCATGCGGTTACAGCCGGTGAATTAAGCCCAACCGATATACCATATAACACGGCCGATGCCATCAATAAAGTACTGCTATTGGCGAGCCCCATCATCAACATAGAACCAGCCATCAGGATGGAAGACGCTTTCAATATAGGAACCCGCCCGTATTGGTCAGATACCTTGCCAGCCAACAGCCGGATACCAATAGAACTGGCCGTAAAGAAAGTATAGAATACACCCTTATTGGAGATGCCCAGGAAGGCACAGAAGTCGGGTATAATCGTAAGTATCACACCATAACTGAAATAGGTAAGAAAACAAACAATTACGGGAGACCACACCAGCGGTTCAAAAATTTCATCACCGGAAATTTTCAGTAACGATAAACGGAAGGGCTGCTTATTTGTCAGTGTTTCTTTCATGCCAATCAGGATCACAACTGACAATAACGCAAACACCGCCGACAACTGGAACATAATGTTAATATTCCATCTTACAGCTACGTAGCCGCCAATAGCCGGTCCCATCGCCATACCAATGGTGCTGAACAAACCTACCATTCCCATTGCTTCCCCACGCCGGTTCACAGGTACCATATCGGATACATAAGCGGAAGTCCCTGTAGGCTTAAATCCTGTAGAAAACCCATGGAAGAAGCGTAATAACAGGAACGCGCCCACAGAGCTGATCATGGGGTATAGCAAGCTACAAATCACACAGATAAGTGATCCGAAAATCATTACCGGCACCCGCCCAATAGTATCCGTAAGTTTACCGCTGAAAGGCCGTGAAAGCCCCGCCATTAATGTAAACAAACCAATGATATATCCTTTATAATCTGCGCCACCCATCCGGGTAAGATAAGCTGGCAGCTCTGGAATCATCATGTTAAAGCTGGCGGAAAAGAGGGCATTGCTAAGGCAAAGTAGTATGAAATGAAGGGTATAAATTCTTCCGGTCGACTGATACATGTCCGCAAAATTAGGAACTATGGTACAATTTTAGCAAAGTAATTGGCGCCGAAACAGCATGAACAAAAACAGGGTTATACCTGTTTATATTAACCGGTTGTTAAATCATGACAACTATCATCATTATCTGTTAGCGGAATTAGTAAATTTATAGTAACCAAAAAAAGCCGTGATATGAAAATAAACATTGGTGTATCAGCAGAACACACGAAACAAATAGCATTAGAATTGAACAAAGTTTTAGCAGATGAATTGTTGATTTATGCTAAAACAAGAAACTCACATTGGAATATCGAAGGCAGCAACTTCATGGAAATGCACAAGTTCTTCGAAGAACAATATGAAGAACTGGAAGAATATGGCGATGAAGTAGCAGAATATATCCGCTCCATCGGACATTATGCACAAGGGCGCTATGCAGACGTATTGAAACTCACCAACCTGCTGGAATCTGAATATTCCAACAATCAGAAAACACAGTTGCAGGAATTACTGGATGATCATGAAACTATTATCCGCAACCTGCGCAGACTGATCGACGAATTTGATACCAAGTATAAGGACAAAGGCGCTGCGGATTTTGCTACGCAAATGTTGCAAAAACACCTGAAACTGGCCTGGATGATCCGTTCCTATCTCAAATAGTTTTTCACCAATATAAAAAAACGTGTTAGTTACAGTAAAAACAGGCTGTAACTAACACGTTTTTAGTTTTCAGTAATTGGCTACATTTGTTAGTGTTGACCCTTCATCCCAAAAACAAAAAACAATGGATAATACCACAAGTGACCTCCGCCTGGCGGTACTGATAGACGCAGACAATATACCTTATCACAATATCAAGGGTATGCTTGAAGAAGTAGCGAAATATGGCAACCCAACCTTTAAGAGAATTTATGGCGATTGGACCAAACCCACTGTAGTGGGCTGGAAGAGCGTACTGCTGGACTACGCGATTACACCCATTCAACAATACAGTTATACCTCCGGAAAAAATGCTACCGATTCGGCCATGATTATAGACGCCATGGACATTTTATATACCGGTCGGGTGGATGGATTTTGCCTCGTATCAAGCGATAGTGATTTTACCCGCCTGGCCACCCGTCTCCGCGAGGCGGGGATGCGCGTGTATGGTATGGGAGAGAAGAAAACACCCAGCGCATTCCGGGCGGCTTGTGATAAATTCATTTACCTGGAAATATTGCAGGTACGGAAAAAAGCCGATGCTGACACCGATACAGATATAGAGGGAGATACAGACACCAGTGGCAAAACAAAATCTTCCAAAAGCAAAAGAAATAGCATCAGCAAAGCGGATAAGCAATTGATTTCCCTGTTATCCACCAGCGTTAATGACATCGCAGACGAAGATGGATGGGCCTACCTGGGCGAATTGGGCAACCTGTTACTGAAGAAGCAACCCGATTTTGACGCCCGTAACTACGGCTACAATAAGCTATTACAACTGCTGAAAAGCTTTCCTAATTTCGAAATAGATATCCGGGAAAGTGGTAAGAAAACCGGAAAACTTGTGTACGTAAGAACTGTATAACGATGGCATACCGAAAAATCAAAATTATCCAGGGCGATATCACCAAAGTAAAAGCCGATGCTATTGTTAATGCAGCCAATTCTTCTTTGCTAGGTGGAGGAGGTGTAGACGGCGCCATCCACAGAGCCGGAGGACCTGCGATACTGGCTGACTGCAGGGCTATTGTGGCCCGGCAGGGAGGTTGTAAAACCGGTGAAGCCGTGATTACTACCGCAGGGCGTTTACCAGCCCAACACGTTATCCACACCGTTGGACCTGTATGGAATAATGGAACCCACCAGGAAGAGAAGTTACTGGCCAACTGCTATCAGCACTCCCTGGAGCTGGCGTCCAGGCATCATTTGAAGTCAGTGGCTTTTCCCAATATCAGCACCGGGATTTATCATTTCCCTAAAGACCTGGCGGCTTTTATTGCAATGAATACCGTCGTGAAATATTTGGAAACACATCCTGAAATGGAAGAGGTGATATTTGTATGCTTTGATGAGGAGAATCTCCGCTATACCGAACAGTATTATAATCTGCATATCCGCCCGGAAGAATAGAAGCAGGGTAACATTGGGGATGTTGAGGCGCTCCGTTCGTCTGAGCCGGCGTAGAAGGATTTGATAGAGGAGGTATTGACTAAAAGATACGCAAGCACTAATGCAGATATACAAAAGGCTTCCCATATAGGAAGCCTTTTGTTGTATAGTGCGATGTGAAAAAGCGGATGTTGTTAGATTTTTGCGTACTTCACCCAGGCGTAAATAAACATTGCAGCAAAAACAATAATGGCTACAGGCGCCAAAAAGTGACCAATACTATCGCCAACTTTATAAAAGTTAGTGGTGTGTACTACTGTTAAAAGATTCGTCAACATAGTATAATGATTTATTTAATTCCGGGTGCAAATTAAAACTTTCGACCCAAATTCCCAATCAAAGGCGCTATTACCATGTGGTTAATTGTGCAATAGACTCATCCAGCCTTGATTTGGCCAGAAAATTTTTTTCCAGCGCCCCCGCAAACGGGATAGGGGTGTCGAGGCTGGCGCATCGCATTACCGGGGCATCCAGGAGGGAAAAGCAGTGTTCGGCAATCCATGCGGCAATTTCTGCCCCAAAGCCACCCGTGAGCGTGTCTTCGTGGAGTACCAGCACTTTGCCGGTGGCGGCTACTATCTCGCGGATAGCAGTGTAGTCCAGCGGTACCAGGGTACGCAGGTCCAGGATACCGATAGAGATTTCCGGATGCTGGATGGCATACTCCATGGCCCAGTGAACACCACTGCCATAGGTGATAATGCTGATATCTTCTCCGGGCTGTATGAGCGCGGCTTTTCCAATCTCAATCGTGTAATAATCTTCCGGTACATTTCCGGTCACACTCCGGTAAAGGGCTTTGTGCTCAAAAAACATGACAGGGTTGGGATCGGCAATAGCCGCCGCCAGCAAGCCTTTGGCGTCTGCCGGGCTGGCAGGATATACCACTTTGAGGCCAGGAACATGCGTAAACCACGCTTCGTTACTCTGGGAGTGGAAAGGCCCGGCCCCAACACCGGCGCCGGTGGGCATGCGAATCACCACATCGGCGGGTTGTCCCCAGCGGTAGTGTATTTTAGCCAGGTTATTCACGATCTGATTAAAACCACAGGTAACAAAATCGGCAAACTGCATCTCCATCACGCTTTTGAAGCCGCCAATAGAGAGTCCCAGTGCAGTGCCCACAATAGCACTTTCACATAACGGGGTGTTGCGTACCCTGTCTTTCCCAAAAATTTCTACTAAGCCCTCTGTGATTTTAAAGGCACCACCATATTCAGCAATATCCTGCCCCATGAGGATAAGCTCAGGATGCTTTTCCATGGCTTGCTTTAAGCCATCGGAGATAGCATTGATAAAACGTTTTTCGGAAGATAGGCCTGTAGCAGCTACCACGGCGGGAGCGGGGGCGTACAGGTCGTTGACTTCTATTGATGTATTGGCAACAATAGGCGTGTCTATCAATCCACGGGCTACCGCCGCTTCAATATCGTGTTTCAGTTCCTCGCGAATGGCCGTAATATCAGCAGCAGTAAAGATATTGGCTTCCTGCAGCCAGGCCTCATATTGCAGTATAGGATCTTTCTTTCCCCATTCCTCAAAGAGGGCAGGGGGCACATATTTCACGCCACTGGCTTCTTCATGGCCCCGCATGCGGAAGGTCATCGCTTCTATCAACACCGGTTTTTGCTGTTGAATTGCATATGCACGCGCAGTACGCACGGTTTGGTATACTTCCAGCAGGTTGTTACCGTCTACCTGTACGCCTTCCATGCCGTACCCGATGGCTTTATCCACCAGGCTGGCACAATGATATTGTTCTGCAACGGGCGTACTCAGCCCGTAGCCATTATTTTCTATGAGAAAGATAACCGGGAGTCCCCACACAGCAGCCACATTGAGGGCTTCATGGAATTCGCCTTCACTGCTACCTCCTTCGCCGGTAAAGGCCAGGGATACTTTCTTTTCTTTTTTCAACTGATGTGCAAGCGCGATGCCATCGGCGATAGACAGTTGTGGTCCCAGGTGCGAAATCATACCGCAGATATGATGTTCCCGGCTGCCAAAGTGGAAGGAGCGCTCCCGTCCTTTGCTGTAGCCGTGTTCGCTACCTTGCCATTGCAGCAGTAGTTTATCCAGGGGCATGTTACGCGTGGTAAATACGCCGAGGTTGCGATGCAGGGGCATGATCCATTCGTCTGTATCCAGTGCCAGGGTGGCGCCTACGGCAATAGCTTCCTGGCCTATGCCTGAAAACCATTTACTGATTCTTCCCTGTCGCAATAGCAACAGCATCTTTTCCTCTATCAGCCGCGGATACAGCAGCGCTTTATAGAAAGATTGTAATTGGGGATCGCTCAGGTCCGACCGGTCAAAGTACATGGGTGGGTTGTTTAACAGGCAGTGAGGTAAAACTAATCGTTGTTATTACCTGCAATACTGAGCATCACGCTATTGATGATGGTCATGATAATACTGAACAGCAATGCCCACCAGAAACCATCTACTTTGAAGCCTGGTACCAGCTTTGCTGCCAACAGAATAATCAATGCATTGATAACAAAAAGGAATAAACCCAGTGTAATAATCGTAACCGGGAAGGTAAGTACAACAAGCAATGGCCTTACCAACGCATTTAATAGGGCTAATACCAAAGCCAGGATCAGCGCGGTAATGAAGTCATCAACTTTTACTGCAGGCTTCAACAGGTAAGCGGTTAACATGGCGGCTAAGGCACTAACTAGTATGCGGATCAGAAAACCCATAGCAGATTGTTTTACTAGTTAAGATAACGAAAAAAGAATTACGAATTTCAAATTACGAATTACGGATTTGTGAGGAAACAGTAAACGCGAACATTCGCGTCTATCTCGTCACAAATCCGTAATTCGTAATTTGAAATTCGTAATTCTTACAGGAAGCTGTCGGCTTCCCTGTAAGCTTTAATCAGGGCAGCTTCTCCTTCTTTACCTTTGCCGGAGATGCCATGTTCCATGCCCAGCACGCCGTTGTATCCTTTTTTGTGGAGATGCTTAAAAATATTTTTATAGTTGATTTCGCCGGTGCCCGGTTCCTGACGGCCGGGATTATCGCCAATCTGTATATAGGCAATTTCATCCCAGCACATATCCAATACCGGGATCAGGTTGCCCACATTGCGCTGCATATGATAGATGTCGTATAGAATCTTGCAGGAGGGACTTTTCACGGCTTTACAGATTTCATAGCTCTGTTCTGCGGTGCGGAGAAATAGTTCAGGTGTATCGCTCAGTGGTTCCAGTACCATCACCAAACCATGTGGCTCAAATATTTCTGCACCAGCGCGCAGGGCGTCTACCACATGTGCGGTTTGAATACCCATAGGTAAGTTACGGTCAAAGAATCCAGGAACAACAGTAGCCCATTTTGCGTTACAGCGTTTGGCAGTTTCTACGCTGTCTTTACAGGTTTTAATAAACGCATCTTTAAATTCCTGTTTACCGGTAGTCAGTGAAGTTTTCCAGTTGTTGCCGGTATCTACTACAAACACGCCCATTTGCATGCCTAATTTATTCAGCAGTTCTCCTATTTTGGATTGCTCTGCGGACGGGCGCCCTAACATACCATTATCTTCGATTGAGCGGAAGCCCTGGTCGTATGCGTATTTTATCTGGTCAAGGAAATTTTCGCCGGCATTGTTTTTAAACATGCCATCATGCGGACCGTAGTTCAGGTTAAAGGGTTTTCCTTTCAAATCGTTACTATTACTGCCTGCTGCGGCTTGTGCGGTATTGCCAATGCTGCCCAGCGCCAGTGCTGAAATGCCGGCCAGGGTGCCGTTTTGCAGGAATTTTCTTCTTTCCATAACGTTAGAATTGATTATAGGTAATGATAGCGTTAAATTTAATAGGTTTTGCAAGGAAATGCTAATATTCATGAAAAATTTTCAATTCATCAGCCATTATTCGCATTCATCAAAAAATATTGCTTTCCAGATTGCTTTTTTTTAAATTCACCCACTTTATATTTTCAATCACGTTAGATGACTAAACCGTATGTGGCCTTACTGCTGAGTGGTCTACTCAGCCAGGTGGTAGTAGCGCAATCGAATCAGGCGTTCGAAACTTATAGCCAGCAAATTCCCGGCACAGATGTCAGTTTCAAGATGGTGGCCATCAAGGGAGGAAATTTTAAACTGGGTAGCCCAGATAACGAAAAGGGCAGGAAGAATGATGAAGGCCCTGCTAAAGAGGTACAGGTATCTGACTTTTGGATAGGCGCTACAGAAGTGACTTTCGACGAATACGACGTTTATTCTGACGCGGAAAAAGATAAAACACCCGTGCCGGATGGCATGACCCGTCCCAGCCCACCATATATTGATCTTACTTTAGGGATGGGTAAAGCGGGCGGTTTTCCTGCCAACAGTATGAGCCAATACGGCGCCCTGATGTATTGCAAATGGCTGTACATCAAAACAGGCGTATTTTATCGCCTGCCTACCGCAGCAGAATGGGAATATGCCTGCCGAGCCGGATCTGCCACCGCGTATCCTTTTGGCGCTGATGCATCCCAATTGAAGGAATATGCCTGGTACAAAGACAACAGCGGACAGAAATATCATAAAGTAGCGCAACTGAAACCCAACGCTTGGGGATTATATGATATGCTCGGCAACGTAGAAGAATGGACCATGGACCAGTACGAAGAAAACGGTGTGGCCAACGCACAGGTACAAAACCCCTGGACGGTTCCCACTGCCAAAACACCACGACTGCTGAAAGGTGGTAGCTTCCAGGATGAAGCCCCGCTGCTGCGTAGTGCGGCCCGCCTGAAATCAGATCCCATTTGGAACCGCCGCGACCCACAGATCCCTAAAAGCTCGTGGTGGAATGCCGACGCCCCTTTTGTTGGATTTAGAATTGTGCGTCCTGCCAAACAACCAACAGCCGCAGAAGCCGAACAGTTTTTTGAAGACATGATCGCGAAATATAAAGGTGCACGCTAGAAAAACTCAACATCCTAAAATCTAAAAAATCTTCTTCATGGACAACGAAAAGAAATTCCACGGTGAGGGCCGCCGCGAATTCGTTAAGCAAACCTCTTTGCTTGCGGGTGGATTGCTGGCGATGCCTATTTTATCTAAAGCTAACTTTTTCTCCGGATCTAATGATGTCATTAAAATTGCACTGATTGGTTGTGGTGGCCGTGGTACCGGCGCTGCTACACAGGCCCTGAGCACCAAAGAAAACGTGCAACTGGTAGCCATGGCAGATGCATTCCCCGACAGACTGGCCGACAGCTACGCCAATATCAAAGAAGCATTGGGCGATAAAGCCAGCCGCGTAAATGTTCCGGAAAGCAATAAATTCATTGGTTTCGACGCATATAAACAAGCCATCGCATTGGCCGATGTGGTAATACTGGCGACGCCTCCGGGTTTCAGGCCTTTTCATTTTGAAGAAGCCATTCGCCAGGGTAAGCATGTGTTTATGGAAAAGCCGGTAGCCACAGATCCCGCCGGTATCAAAAAAGTACTTGACGCCGCCGCTGTAGCTAAAACTAAAAAACTGAATGTAGTAGTAGGTTTGCAACGCCGCTACCAAAACTCTTACCGCGAACTGTACAAACGCTATAAAGATGGTATCATTGGCGATATGCTGTCTGCACAGGTATGGTGGAACCAGGGTGCCCTGTGGGTAAAACCACGCAAACCAGAGTATACTGAAATGGAATACCAGATGCGCAACTGGTACTACTTCAACTGGCTCTGTGGTGATCATATCGTAGAACAGCATATCCATAACATTGATGTAGGTAACTGGTTCATGGGCGAAACACCAGTAACAGCAGGAGGTATGGGCGGTCGTGCTGTACGTACCGGTAAAGAATTCGGTGAAATTTATGACCATCACTACGTAGAATACCGCTACGCCAACGGCGTAGTAATGAACAGCCAGTGTCGCCACTGGAAAGATGCGCCCAGCAAAGTAGATGAAGAAATTGTGGGTACAAAAGGTCGTATCCTCTGTGACAAAGCACAAATTGTGGATCACAAAGGAAAAGTATTGTACCAGTTTGATAAGAAAAAAGAAAACAACCCTTATCAAACTGAGCACGACGAACTGTTTGCCGCCATCGCGAAAGGAGAATACAAATTTGCGGATGCCGAAAGAGGAGCCCAGGCAACACTGAGCGCTATTATAGGCCGGTTAGCCACCTATTCCGGTCAGGTAATTGATTGGAATGTAGCATTGAACTCCGGTCTGGACCTGCATCCTAAAACATATTCATTTGATGCGCAACCGCCGGTAATGCCGGACGCATCTGGTAATTATGCTTATGCGAAACCAGGTATTACCAAATATTTTACCTGAGAAAAAGTAAACAAGTAACATTTCGGATCAGGGATTTGCGGAAGGATTTGTCATCAGATCTTTTCACAAATCCCTGATTTCGTAAGGTACAATTCGTAATTTCCTGCTATGAAAAGAACATTCCTGCTGATAACATCCCTGTTTTTATTGATTACAGCTACTGCACAGGTAGCAGCCATCAGGAAATGGGCGGAATCGGAATTGTTACATCGCGCTCCTGTGGAGCAGGCCCACGTGGGGATTTGTATCTATGAACCAGCTACCGGAAAATACTGGTACCAATACCAGGATCACAAATTTTTTACACCCGCTTCCAACATGAAAATCTTCTCCCTCTATGCCGGGTTGAAGCTGTTGGGCGACTCCTTACCCGCTGCCCGCTATTATGAAAATGATACTGCCTTGTTTGTAAAAGGAATGGGCGATCCTTCTTTCCTGCACCCGGAATTTGTCTACCAGCCTTTGCTACAGCTGTTACAGCAAACCAATAAAAAGATTTACCTGGTGCCGGGCGTAAACAGGAACCAGCGCTATGGTTCAGGCTGGGCCTGGAATGATTATGCAGATGATTATCAACCAGAGCTAAACGAATGGCCGATGTACGGTAACGTGGCACGCATCAGCCACCATGGCGATAGCAGTAGCATTGTGCCTGCTACTTTTGACCTGGATATTACAGTAGATGATACCCTCAGCGAAGCCATCACTGCCAGGGACGAACGCCATAATTTCTTCTCCCTGAAATATAATCCCCGCAGCCGGGAAACCATTAATGCAGAGGTGCCCTTTATTACCGGGTCTGTACCCGATTTACGCCAACGGCTGGAAGATACCCTGCATAAGCGTGTAGGGCTGGCAGTTACACCGCCCAAAGTAAAGTTTAACATCCTCCGCAGTATACCGGTGGATTCCATGTTTGTTCCGATGATGCACCGCAGCGATAATTTCTATGCGGAACAAACCCTGATGATGGCATCATCACTGCTATGGGATACTATCAGCAGCGAAAAAATGATTGACTACCTGTTAACGAATGACTTAAAAGGACTACCCGATTCGCCGCAATGGAAAGATGGCTCCGGGCTTTCCAGGTACAACCTGTTTTCGCCGGCCGATTTCGTGGCTGTGCTGCAGTTGATGCAGCAACAGTTTCCAAAGGAAAGGTTATGGGAGATCCTCCCTACTGGCGGGAAAGGAACGCTGAGAAACTACTACCAGCAACAATTTGTACATGCCAAAACGGGCACTATAAATGGGGTAGTTACACTCAGTGGCTACCTGGTAACAAAGAAAAATAAACAGCTGGTATTCAGTGTGCTGGTGAATAACCACCATGAATCGGCCACCAGCGTGAGAAGAGCGGTAGAACGCTTACTCACAATGGTTTGGAAGGAATATTAAGGCAGCAGTGTGTAGCCAACAATAGTGGTGGTATCCTGTAACTGGTCTGATTCTATCAGGCCCACGCCACGGCCGTAATAACTGGTAGAGATGGTGCCTACCGAAACCGGGTTGTTAAGTATAATTGCGTAAGCGTCCATTCTTACTGCGATCACTTCCGCATAATCTTTCCCGTTCACTTTTTTAGTAATCCCTTTCTGGGTAATGGTATATTCCAGGATGCCGGAGCTGGTAGCACCACCATTGCTCACGGTAATGGTATCTTTCCAGGTGGTACCGGCAGGGGCGTTATCTTTCAAATAGGTGAGCCGCAGATCGTCAGCACTATATCCCTGAAAAGTAAGGATACTGGCTACCTGGGTATAAATGCCGTCTTTACAGTTAGAGCAGGTAAAAACACTGTCGTTGCCAACAATTTTATACACGTTTCCATTGATCGTTGTATCGCCTGAAACAGTAAATGTATACCGGATTGTGTCTTTCGCGCTATTCACATTCATATAGGAAAAGGAAGAGCCTTTTGTATAAGGGGCATAGTCGCAGTTGCTGGCTGGCGGGGTATTATCATCTTCCCTGCTCATTTCCTTACTACAGGAGAATAGCAGGGTCACGGCAGCAAGGATAGCGATGAGAAAGTAACAGTTTTTCATAACACTATATGCTTTGATATCTCTATAACGCTGATGGGTATAAATTTATGCAAAAAAAGCCATTAGCAAATCATGCTAATGGCTTTTAATTAGTTGTGCCTGATTATTCGGCGGAAGTTAAATCGCAAGCCAATAAATCTTTGATATAGTCTTTAGGCGTTACCGTCATATCACTGGGTACTGATTTGTTGGTATCCGTATCTATTGCCTTGAAGTGGGCGGTAGTGTTATCGGTATTGCAACGGATAATGCCAATAGCATATTTGCCTTCGGTTATCGGACTACGATATTCCACACCATCTATGGTGATAAATACTGCACCATTTTTAACGGGAGCTTTGCTGCAGTTGGTCACTACACCACTAAAGTGCAGATAACGTTCCGTTAGCGGGTTTAATCTTACTACACCCAGGTTGGTGCTATCCTGGAAGGGACCAATAATACGGGACTCGATAAGGGTATTACATCCGTTGGATACCATCAGGGTAAGCGTCTCATTTTTTGAAATATGACCGGCAAATACCCCGTTTTCATTGGTATATCCGAAAGATGGATGTCCGATGCCGCCTTTGAAACTGAGCGATACATTCGGCAACGGGGTGCCGTTGGCATCCTGCAGGGTTACGCGGAAGTTCACCGTGTTAAATGACAATGCCGGTGTCCAGGTGGTAAAATATTTTAAGGTGCCGGTATAGCTATCACCTGTTTTGGTAGCGCTGCCATCTTCACGCCATACGCGGGAGCTGTCTTCAAAATGCCAGAGTGGAACAGCATCTGGTGCTATGCTTTTAAGCGTGGCAGGAATCGGCAGTTTAAAGGAAACAGATTTGCTGGTGTCCAAGTGCAGCTTTTCACCACTTTCACTCTGGAGTTCCAGCGCCATCATACCGAATGACTGGATAGCAGTGAGCGAATTGTTTTTATTGATAGCACGCAGATCGCCGGGCATAATGTCTGCATAATCAGCCCGCTCCGGGTTAATAGGTGCATAAAACAAAGATACCTTGCCGGCATAGGGCTTATTATCCGCTCCCAGCACTTGTTGGGCTACAAAGGTGAACTGGGTATTGGAAATGGTGATAGTGCCGCCGGTGGCAGCATCAAAAACACCTACTGATTTTTTCGGTAATAACTGTATACGAACAAACTGTAATTTATCGGGAGTGGCTATACGAAAGGTGCGAACGCCAGTGAAATAACCTGTTTTTTGCGCCGTAACTACAGCTGCTACCTCGTTGGCATTCACTTTGGCAAACAGGAAACTGCCATTGGCATCGGTGGTAGCAGTGAGCTCCCCGCATTTTACAGTAGCGCCGGCTACCGGTTTATTGGTTTCATCCAGTATGATACCCTGGACAGCGCTACTTACTTTCTTATCCGGGATAGGGGATTGTACCGTATTATTACCATTAGGATCTGGGGAATTAAAATTTGTGGTGCTCTTGTTACAGGCCATCAATATGCTTACTGGAAGAATAACCAAGCATAACTTTTTCTTGAACATAGAAGTCTGAATATTTGAAAAGTTGATAAATAGGAATCTTTTCCCGTCCCGGTTCCTTGTTTTAGTGCTACAGCCTTTACTACAGCAATTGTTCACCCATAAACGGCAAAAAAAATATTATTTACAGCAAAAGGAGGGATTTATCAGAGACGGGTAACGATAAAGCCTTCTTTTTCATACGTATACCTAAACGGATGGCGGACAAAAAAGTTACTTTCTCATGCGGGAGATCCTATAAATGGGTTCGGTTTATTAATTAACGCCCGGAAATTTTTGAACAATTGTAAAAAGTACATTTATTTTTAGAAAATAATTAAAGCATTTAGCAATAACTTACATACTGATGATTACCCATTTGTCGGAATAATAATCCACGTTGTACGCAAACAATATTTTTCACTTGTGACGCGAGTATCCTTGTAGCAGTAAGTAAAACCCGTAGTAAACCAAAATTTGAATATCACTTAAACAAAAAAACAAAAATCACTTGTTACGCGATTGCCTTCAGTGGCGGGAAAACCATCGCAGCATTAAACAAAACAACACCGTTTTATTTGTAGCCAATTGCCTTTAGGGGCAAGAAAAACCATCGTAGTAAACCAAAATTTGACTAACAAAACCACACATGTATGCTTTACCATTTAGTTGTATAAGAACTAAGTAGCAACCTGCATTTCATCACTCTAAATCACTTGTAGCATGAATCCACGTTATGCTAAGGCAATGCTATTGCTATGCCTTTTAGCAACCACTACCCGTGCCGTTAACGCACGTATGCCCATACCCAGCGTATGGCAGCAAGGCAACCTCACCGTAAAGGGTAAGGTGAAAGATATCAATGGCAACCCGTTGCCAGGCGTTACCGTGTTGGTGAAAGACACGAAGAAAGGCGCCACCACGGACGAGAAAGGAAACTATACACTGAACGATGTCAAAAAGGATGCGGTTCTCGTATTCCAGTACATTGGTTTTGATGCACAGGAAGTTAAAGTAGAAGGAAAAAACAGTATTAACCTGGTGTTGAAAGAAAACCAGAAAACCCTGGATGAGTATGTGGTAGTAGGTTATGGTACACAGAAGAAAGTAACCAAAACCGGCGCCGTATCCTCTGTAAAAGGGGCGGAGTTACAGCAATCTCCCAATGTGAATATCTCTAACTCACTGGTAGGGCGTATCCCCGGCATTATTGCGGTGAATAACAGTGGCGAGCCCGGTTACGACGGCTCCCGTATTTTTATTCGCGGTAGAAGTACGTTGGGTAACAGTAATCCGCTCGTAGTAATCGATGGTTTTCCAAGAGATGGTTTTGAGCGAATGAACCCTAACGACATCGAAAGCGTATCCATCCTGAAAGATGCGGCTGCAGCCATTTACGGTTCCCGCGCAGCCAACGGCGTTATTCTCGTTACCACCAAACGTGGTAAGGGCGGTAAACCTACACTGAGCTATGGCTTTAACCAATCATTTGTAACACCTACCAGGCTGCCTAAAATGGCAGATGCACCTACTTATGCAAAGGTGGTGAACGAAATTCTAAAGTATGGCGGCGATGCACCCAAATATTCAGATGAACAAATCAAGAAATTTGGCGATGGATCTGATCCCTGGCTCTATCCCAACACCAACTGGTACGATGCCGCTATCAAGAAATATTCACTGCAAAACAGGCATGATTTATCACTCAGTGGCGGTACGGATAAAATGTCGTACTACGTTTCCCTTGGCTCACTATTCCAGGACGGGATCTACAAACACAGCGCTACCAACTACAAACAACAAAATGTAAGAGCCAACCTCGATGCGGTAGTTAATGATTATATCCGCTTACGGTTCGACCTGGCAGGGCGCCTCGAAAACAGGAACTTCCCTCCACGCAGCGCCGGTTCTATCTTCCGCTCACTGATGCGTGGACGCCCTACTGAAAACGCGATCTGGCCCAATGGCTTACCCGGTCCGGATATTGAGTATGGCGACAACCCCGTAGTAACCGGAACTAACGCTATTGGTTACACGAATGATAAAAATTATGTGATCAATACCAACATGTCGGCCGTAGTAAATATTCCTTGGGTAGAAGGATTGTTTGTAGATGGAAGCTTTGCTTATGACCAGAATTTCGACTTCTATAAATCATTTATTAAGCCATGGACCTTATACACCCTGGCAGATGTGAATGATCCTACGCATAAGCTGAATGCAGCTTCCAGGGGTGTAAGCGCACCAGAACTCTCCGAGCAATATGGTACGTTACGTCAAACTACAGTGAACTTCAAATTGAATTATGTACGTTCTTTTGGCAAGCATAATTTGAGCAGCTTTATTGCGTTTGAGCAGGCTACACTGAAGAATGACAACTTTTCCGCGAATCGTAAATATTTCATCAGTGATAAATTGGATCAGCTGAGTTTAGGCGCCGATAAAGAAAAGAGTAACAGTGGCAGTGGATTTGAATATGCCCGCCGCAATTACTTTGGCCGTATCTCCTATAACTATAAGGAAACCTACCTGTTTGATTACAACATGCGCTACGACGGCTCTCAGAATTTCCCTGAAGGCAGACGTATGGGCTTGTTCCCTGGCGCGTCTGCAGGCTGGGTTTTGTCAAATGAAGGATTCTGGAAGAAAAGCATCCGCACACTCGACTACTTTAAACTCCGCGCTTCCTGGGGGCAAATGGGTAACGACCAGATTGATCCTTTCCAATATCTCAGTACCTACGGCTTTAGCGGCGGTGGGGTGATGTTTGGTGGCGATCTGAATAAAGGTATTTACCAGTTGCGTTCTCCCAACAGCGCTATTACCTGGGAAGTGGCCAACAACTACGACGTAGGTGTGGAAGCCAAAATACTGGGAGATAAGCTGGCCTTTGAAGGAGATTATTTCTTAACCCGTCGTTCCAATATCCTTGTTAGCCGCAGCTTATCCATGCCCGGCTATACCGGTATGACTTTGCCACAGGAGAACATTGGCCGGGTAGAAAACAAAGGATTCGAGATGGTCATCTCACATAAAAATGATATCAAAAAATTCCATTATGAGGTAATCGGTACTGTCACACACGCTAAAAACAAGATCCTGTTCTGGGATGAAACGCCTGGAGTACCCGCCTGGCAACAGTCTACAGGTAAGCAAATTGGAGCGCCCCTGTATTATAAAGCCATCGGTATTTATAAGGATGCAGACCAGGTTAAAAATACACCTCACCTGAGTGGAGCAAGACCTGGTGACGTAATTTTCGCCAACATCAACGACAAAGACAATGTGATTGATGACCTGGACCGGGTAAGGCTGGATCGTACCGAAAATCCTACCTGGATCTTTGGTTTAACCCTCACGGCGAAATTCAAAAACTTTGACTTTACGATGTTGTGGCAAGGGGCTACCGGTGCCAGCCAATACCTGCGTACAGAATCCGGGTTGATCGGCAACTTCCCTATGGCTTTTGTAAAAGATCGTTGGACAGAAGATAATCCTAATGCCTCCTGGCCAAGAGCGTATGACCGTGACCGTGAGTACTGGGTAAATCGCCAAAATACTTTCTGGTACTGGAATACAGATTATGCACGTTTAAAAACCCTGGACCTGGGATATAACATTCCCGGTAAAGTTTGCAAACGTATTGGATTGCAAAACCTGCGGGTATATGTAAGTGGACAGAACCTGCTAACCATCGACAAAGTGAAAATCTTTGATCCGGAAGCACCCAGTGGAAGCGGCCAGTACTACCCACAAACCAAGATTTACAACGTGGGATTAAACGTAACCTTTTAATTAATGCGTCATGAAAAAAGTAACGATTAAATATATAGCGGCCGCTGTACTGTTATTTACAGCTGCCACCAGTTGTAATAAAGACTTCCTGGAAAAGAAGCCGCTCAATGAATACGAGGAATCTGACGTATGGAAAGATGCCGGCCTGGTGCAGGCATTTGTAAATGACCTGTATGTACAAATGCGCCCCGGATTTAATGAAGTAATGCTTTCTTCCATGTCAGATGAAAGCCGCTTTATCCACGACTATAACACCTCCCGCGTGGTACAGGGCAATGCCTCTGCGGATGATATAGGCAGATTAGATGAATTTGCCAGATGGGATGCACATTATAAAGAGATAAGGAACTGTAATATGTTCCTGGAAAAAGTAGACGCGGTACCTTTTACGGATGAGAGCCAACGCACAAGAATGAAAGGAGAGGTACATTTTATGCGTGCCTGGTACTACCACATGCTGGTGAGATTTTACGGAGGTGTGCCCTTGATTACCAAAACATTCAGCATCAAAGGAAATGAACAGGAGATCCTGAATATTAAGCGGGCTACATTCAAGGCCTGTATTGACTTTATTACTGCAGAATGTGACAGCGCTGCACAGCAACTGCCTTTGAAATATGAGGCACCGGCCAGTAAAGGCAGGCTTACAAAAGCTGCGGCCTTCGCGTTGAAATCAAGGATACTGCTGTTTGCCGGCAGCGATTTGTTTAATGGACATGCCCCTAATGAGTTGATGGGGTACACGGGGACAGGACAACAAACCGCGTTATTAAAAGCCGCAAAAGACGCCGCAGATTCTGTCATGAATTTAAATGGACAGCATCTGTATAGCCTCTACGCACCTACTGATTCTGCAGCCGAAAATTACTCCCGTGTTTTTCTTGATAAAGATAACCCGGAGTTGATCTTTGTAAAGCAGTACGACAAAGCATTGTTAGGGACTTCGCACGACCTGTATAATGGGCCTAATGGTTATCATAACTGGGGCGGCAATGTGCCGATAGAAAATTTTGTGTCGGGCTATCAAATGAGAGATGGCAGCAATTTTTCCTGGGCTAATGCAGAGCAGGCGAAAGCGCCGTATAAAGGCCGTGATCCACGCTTTTATGCTACCATACTATATGACGGAGCAAAGTGGAAACCACGTCCCGCGGATGGAGCAAAAATAGATCCGATCGGAATTATACAAACCGGGAAATACGAGGCTATCAACGGAAAAGACAGTGTTTGGGGGCTGGATACCCGCAACAGTACCATTGAAAACTGGAACGGTACTTTCTCCGGTTATTACCTCCGTAAGTTTATGGATAAGAACCTGGATGCACAGTTTTTCCGGGGAGATCAGAACTGGATCTTTTTCCGTTACGCAGAAATATTGCTGAATTATGCAGAAGCCTGTATCTGGCTGGGTCAGGAGGCAGAAGGACAACGGGTACTAAACCAGATCAGGGCCAGGGCTGGTATGCCATTAATTAATGCTACCGGAGATGCTTTGAAAGCAGCATTGAAATATGAGCGGCGGTATGAGCTGGCATTTGAAGAACACCGCTTTTTCGATGCCCGCCGCTGGTATGATGTAGCACCAGTAGCTTTTAATGAAGATGCGAAAGGCATCGAGGTATTAGGATCGCAAATAGCAGGACATCCATTTACCTACCGCGTGATCGATATACAGGCACGCGCGTTTAACAGACAGAAAAACTACCTGTTGCCGATTCCTGCCAGCGAAATCAGGAAGAACGCCAACCTGCTACAACAACAGGATTATTAATAATAGGATGATATAAAATAAAAATGCAGCGGAGAGCTCTTCCGCTGCATTTTTATTTTTGCTGTACTTCAATAAAAGTTAAACGCCGAGTGACCAACCATCGCGGTAAGTACGTTTCACGAACTGGTTAGCTTCATCGAAGTTGGTAATCTTCATATTAGCACCATCCCAAAGCAGTTTGATATAGCGGCCAGGATAATCAAATCCTTTACCATTGGCTTTGGCCTTACGGATATCAAAGCTACGTATCGCCAGGTTCGCCATCAGGATACTTTCTGTGAGTGGTCCTGCAATGTCGAATGGAGAGCTCAATGCTTTTTGCTGCTTGCTGCCGTAACCGGCAATAGCGGCATTTACCCACTGTACGTAGTGTCCTTCCGGTACACGTGCAATAGTTTGTGGAACGCTGTCGGTGCGGGTAGTAGGTAACAGTTTAGGATACATACCATAAGTACCGCACATCATCTTTCCTTTATCACCGATGAAGATGGCGCCATTGCCACCGTCGCCCATTACTTCGTTAGGTCCCAGTTCTTCCGGACGTTCCGGCTGAATACCGCCATCCATCCAGTGCAGGGTTACTTCCTTACCATTTTTACCAGGGAATTTCATGATCACATGGGAAGAAGGAGGGCAGCTTTCAGGGAAGTAGCCACGATTAAATTCTCCAACATATACACTACCTACGCTACATTCTACCGAAGTAGGGTAGCCGAGGCCCAGCACACGGAATGGAGGTTCAATGATATGACAGCCCATGTCGCCGATAGCGCCGGTGCCGTAATCCCACCAGCCACGCCAGTTGAAGGGCACCAGGTTATCTACGTAATCTTTTTTAGGCGCGGTACCTAACCACAGGTCCCAGTTCAGTTCTTTAGGAACATCCTGGCGAGTAGTAGGCCAGGGAACGCCCTGCGGCCATACCGGTCGATCTGTCCAGCAATAAACGGTGTGTACATCGCCAATTAAACCGGCATTGTACCATTCCATCAGTTGACGAACGCCATCACCGGAAGAGCCCTGGTTACCCATCTGGCTTACCACCTGGTATTTGTTGGCGCCTTGTGTCAACATACGGGCTTCGTAGATGTCGTGTGTTAACGGCTTCTGAACGTATACATCTTTCTTTAACTGCATAGCACCCATGGCAGCCACCGCGTGTGTGTGATCTGGCGTGGATACGGATACCGCATCGAAATTTTTGTGTTCCTTGTCAAACATTTCCCGGAAGTCGGTGTAAAACTTCGCTTTAGGGAATTTCCTTACTGCTTCGGCGGCGCGACGAGTATCAACATCACAGAGGAAAGTAATGTCAGCCGGACCTTTAGCAAATTCGGATATATCGCTGAAGCCTTTACCGCCAACACCGATACCTGCTACACGCAGGCGATCGCTGGGCGCTACATAGCCCCGGCCTAATACATGACGTGGAACTATCATGAAACCGGCAGCGGCAAGCGCGCCGTTTCTCAGGAATGATCTGCGGGAGACATTGTTTTCCCCCTCATTCTTTTTTTCTGGAATCATTGATGTGAAGTTTTCTGGATTTAAGTTATGAAATAGCAATTTTGATCGTTAGTCCCAGGTCATCAGCTTACCCCTGTCTTCAATTTTAAGGCAGGTAGCCAATGTTTTTTCATCATAGGCATAACCATATTGCTTCAGCACGTCTGCTGGTACACCATCCCATTCATTGGGTGTATTACCAACATAGTTCAGGTCTTTCATACCTATCTTACTGGTAAAAAATCCTGTGGCCGTAAGATTACGCATCCGGTTAAAAAAGGCAACACCCTGGCTGTTTTCCGGGCTTGCTTTTTCGGGGTAGGCAATCAGGTCAACGATTTCTATCCGTTGTTGCTCACTACATTCTGCAAATGATTTATTGTATCGTTTGGCACATTGTACATCCAGCCAGCGCAAGCCACCACGCATCGGTAGCTGATGCTCGGGCATATCTTTTACAATGAAAGCGATGAATTCAGGTACTTTGGCATCGGAAGCACTGCCCGAATGCTCGTCTGCCGGAATAATAATATCCGCCAGAATAGTGATGGTTTTCATTTCTTCCGGGGTGAAGAAATTGTCTTCCATCAAGGCTTTATCCCGTTTGACTTCGTCTGGTGTGCGGCCATAGCCGGGCGTTTTGGCAACTTCATCTTTTTTGCCTTCGGTACTCTTTTTATCCTCACAACCAGTGGCGGACAAGATAGTACCTACAGATAACGTACCCAGTGCAATGGCCCGAAGTGATTCTCTTCTATCCATGAAAAAAACTTAAATGATTAGAGATTCTGTTTTTTCAATTGGTCTACAATATATTCTGATGCCCGCATAGAGAGCGCCAGTATGGTCCAGGTCGGATTTTTATCTGCCTGTGATACAAATGCGCCACCATCTACCACGAAAAGATTTTTTACTTCGTGTGCCTGGTTGAATTTATTCAACACAGATTTGTTGGGGTCATCGCCCATACGGGTGGTACCTACTTCATGAATGATACGCCCGGGGTTTTCCAGTCCGTATTTGGTGTCTGCGCCGGGTTTGGTGCCGTTGGCAATACCTCCCATTTCATGAATGATCTGTTCAAAGGTATCCTGCATGTGTTTGGCCTGTTTGATTTCATGATCACTCCAGGTGTAGTTGAAACGGAGTACCGGGATACCGAACTTATCTACTACGTTTGGATCGATCTCGCAGTAGTTATCTTCCCGTGCAATACATTCACCTCTTCCGGCAAAGCCGATCTGGGCGCCATAAAAGCGACGGTAGTCGTCTTTCAGCGAGGCGCCGTAGCCGCCGGCAGCTTTCGTTTGGCCGTCGCGTCCGGGATATTTTCCATTCATGCGCTCCATGTTAAATCCGTAGCCGTAGGAAGGCATGTGCATACCTCCACCAAATTCAATGTGGTAGCCACGTGCGAAGTCGAGCTTTTTGTTGTCGGCCCACCATGGGATATAGAGGTGCATACCGCCTACGCCGTCTTCGTTATAGCGTTTACGATCCATCAGTTGTGGCAAAAAGGCGCCACGGGATGAACCGGTAGAGTCATGCAGGTATTTACCTACAATGCCGCTGGAATTGGCCAGTCCGTTCGGGTGTTTGGCGGATTTGGAGTTGAGCAGCAACCGGGCAGATTCGCAGGCGCTGGCTGCTAATACCACTACGCGGGCATTCACAGAATATTCCTGCATATCTGTTTTATCGATATAGGCTACACCAGTGGCTTTGCCGCTGTTGTCTGTCATTACTTCCCGTACCATGGCGTTGGTATACAGATCCACATGGCCGCTTTTCATGGCAGGTTTCACCAGCACAGAAGACGCGGAAAAGTCGCCATACACGGTACAGCCGCGATTACACTGGCTGCAATAGAAGCATGGGCTGCGGTCTTTATTTACAGAACGGGTGAGGATCGACAGTCGCGCCGGGATAACGGGGATGCCTAAACGGTCGCCCGCTTTTTTTATCATCAGTTCATGAAGCCTGGGTTTGGGAGGAGGGAGGAAGAAGCCATCCGGTTCGTTGGGCATGTTTTCTTTGGAGCCGAATACGCCGATCATTTTATCAACGCGGTCGTAGTAGGGAGCTACCTCTTCGTAGCTGATAGGCCAGTCGTCGCCGAGGCCGTCATAGCTTTTATGTTTAAAGTCGCGGGGGCCAAAGCGCAGTGAAATGCGTCCCCAGTGATTGGTTCGGCCGCCTAACATGCGGGAGCGGAACCAATCGAACTCTGTTCCATTCTTTTTCGTATATGGTTCACCGTTAATTTCCCATCCGCCATAGGCGGCGTCAAAATCGCCGAATGGACGGGTAGTACTTGCGCCTCTCCTGGGCGATTCATACGACCATTTTAATTGAGTGGCCTGCTCGGGATCAGCCGGATCGTACTTTGGACCTGCTTCCAGTAAGGCCACTTTCAGCCCTGCGTCAGACAACATCTTTGCTGCCATGCCGCCGCCGGCACCGGAACCAACAATACAAACGTCATAAACCTTACCCTGTTTTTTGATTTCGAAAGCCATTTGCGTGGATATTTTTAGACTTTTTAGAAGAAACACCGGTTTTAAATCTATAAATTAAATGCGGAAAAAGGAAGGTTTTTTATATGAATGATCATACATCGTATATTATTGGTGTAGATATCGGCACCAGCAGTACAAAATCGATTGTGCAAGGAATGAACGGGGAAATTTTAGCTGTTTTTCAGCAGGCCTATACCACCCAACATCCACGGCCCGGATATAGCGAACAGGACCCCTCCGCGATCCTTGATGCGGTGAAAGCCGGTATCCGTGCGGTAGTGGCAAAAGTTGGGGCGCCACCCGCCGCTATTTCCTTCAGTAGCGCCATGCATAGCCTGATGGCTGTAAACGCAGCCGGAACGCCATTAACACCGCTCATCATCTGGGCCGACAACAGGAGTGAGCCCCAGGCACTGGCCTTGCGCAATACCCCCGAAGGGCAGTTGATATACCGGCAAACAGGGACACCTATCCATGCTATGTCGCCATTATGCAAAATTATGTGGCTGCGGGAGCAGGAGCCGGCGGTGTTTTCGCAAGGGGCAGTATTTGTGGGCATCAAGGAATATGTTTTTTATCACTTCTTCCGAAATTATATAACAGACCATTCTATTGCTTCTGCGACCGGCTTATTCGATATTCATACGCTGCAATGGAGTGCGCCGGCATTGGCAGCAGCGGGGATTACAGCGGAACGGTTGCCGCTTCCGGTACCTGCTGGTCATATTATCAGGGGACTAACGGCCGATATGGCCCAGGAACTAGGCATTCCGGGTGATACGCCTTTTGTAATCGGGGGCAGCGATGGCTGCCTGGCCCAACTAGGCAGTGGGGCGATGGATGCAGGTCATGCTACCCTTACCATCGGCACCAGTGGCGCAGTAAGGATGGCAGTGCAACAGCCCCTCACAGATGCACAGGCCCGTCTTTTTACCTATTTGCTCACGGACGATATATATATTACCGGCGGCGCCACCAACAACGGCGGCGTGGTATTACAATGGCTGCTGCGGGATTTTCTGCAAAGGCCACTCGGTGATTTGAATGAACTGGTGAATGAAGCGTTAACTGTTGATATCGGGCCGCTGTTGTGTTTGCCCTACCTGCTGGGGGAACGTGCGCCCATATGGAACAGCCATGCCAGCGCGGCCTTCATTGGCATACAACCCCAACATACGGCTGCGCATTTTACCCGTGCGGTGTTGGAGGGAATTTGCTTTGCCTTGTACAGCATTAAAACCGCTTTGTCAGAAACAGCAGGGCCGGTGCGTAAAATATCAGTGAGCGGCGGCTTTACCAGTTCTCCGGGCTGGATTCAGTTGATGGCAGACATTTTTGGGCAGGAGATGTACCTGCAGCAGGAAAGTGATGCTTCTGCCCTGGGCGCTATTATACTCGCCGCCCGCACACTGGGATGGCCGGAGCCGGATAATAGCAAAGTGGCAACAGATAAGGTATTCAAGCCGGATCAGCAGAAGTTGGAAGGATATCAACGGAAATACCGGCGCTTTCTAAAGCTATATGAGCAACTCGAAATTTGTTTTATCCAGGATTAGACTGATTATTTTATAAAAGATGAGGGAAGATAGATGTGGATAACCACTTCCATCTTCCCTCATCTTTTATAAAACAATCAGTCTCCGCTTAGTTGCCGCGTTCAAACATGCGCGCAAGGTCAGTGAGTTTAAATGATATGAAGGTGAATTTGCCGCCTGGCGCCACGTTTGGCATGCTGCAGGCAAACAGTTCATCGATAATATTCTGCATTTCGCGGGCAGCCAGTATTTTTCCGGCAGGGATGGCATTATTGCGTGCCATAGAGCGGATGAGCTGTTCCCGGGTATTTACTTTCAGCTCATGGCTAAAGTTTTTGAATTGTTCCAGCAGGTTTTCAATGGTGGCCTGGTTGTTACCATTCTGGATATCGGCGGGGGTACCACGGATAATGAAGGTATTGTTGCCAAATGGCTCGAGGTCATAGCCCAGGGTTTGCAGGTCGCCGAGCATTTCACTTACCAGGGCTGCATCTGCCGGCGGAAGTTGCAGGGTTTGTGGGAAGAGGCTTTGCTGGGTAGCCATGGGAGCTTCCACTAAGGCGCGTTGGTAGCGTTCATAGAGGATTCTTTCATGGGCGGCCTGTTGATCTATTAATATAAAACCCGATTTTATCTGGGATAAAATATACTGTTGCTGGATCTGTACCGGTACTTTCTGATCAGTGGCGGTATCCTGCCAGCGTTCATCAATTACGGAAGCAGTGGCATGGGGCTGACTTTCATACGTAACAGCAGGGCGGGTTTCCGGTGTTTGCCCGGCCGTATAGGTGCTATCACTATAGCTGTCGTTGTTACTGCTATTGGTTTCGTATAAGTCTTTCCAGTGCCTTAGGTTGCTGCTATTGCTGCTTTTGTCGATCATATGAGCCTGGTTGGCCTGTGTAAAGGACTTATACAGGGGGCTTTGAGTCGACTCATTCTGTTGTTGGGCGGTGAATGGTTTACTCACGGCATCGAGGGCCTGGATGCTGGGATCGAGGTCGAAGTCCAGCGTAGCGGTAATGCTAAACTGGGCCAGGGAGTGTTTCACGGCCGATTGTACAAAAGCATACATGAGTTTTTCGTCATCGAACTTAATTTCCTGTTTGGTAGGATGTACGTTGATGTCGACATGCTCAGGGTTTACATCAATAAACAGCACATACAGGGGGAATCCGTCTGCCGGGATAATATCGGCGAAGGCATTCATGACTGCATGGTTCAGGTAAGAACTTTTGATGAAGCGGTTATTGACGAAAAAGAATTGATCGCCCCTGGTTTTCTTGGCAGTTTCGGGTTTACCTACAAATCCATACACATTCATGTAATCAGTAGTTTCCTTTACGCTGACGAGGCGGGCGTTATAATGTTGTCCCAGGATGGCAACGATGCGCTGTTTAAGCGATCCTTTTTCCAGGTGGAACAGCTGTTGATTGTTGCTGGTGAGTGAAAACTGCAGCTGGGGGAAGGACATGGCCACGCGGATGAACTCATCTACAATATGCCTCATTTCGGCCGCATTACTTTTGAGGAAGTTTCTGCGGGCGGGCACATTGAAGAAGAGATTTTTCATGGCAATGCTGGTACCCTCTGCTGTTTGGCAGGGCTCCTGCTTTTTCACGAAGCTATTGTCGATTTCCACGTAGGTGCCTACTGCTGCGCCTTTTTTCCGGGTTTTAAGTTCAACCTGGGATACGGCCGCAATGGAGGCCAGGGCTTCACCCCTGAATCCCATAGTGGTGATCTGGAAAAGATCGTCGATGGATTGTATTTTTGAGGTAGCATGGCGTTCAAAGCACATCCGGGCATCCGTTTCGCTCATACCGCCGCCATTATCAATTACCTGCACTAACTCTTTGCCGGCATCTTTTATGATCAGCTGAATCTCCGTAGCGCCTGCATCCACTGCATTTTCCAGTAATTCCTTTACCGCTGATGCCGGTCTTTGTATCACTTCTCCTGCAGCTATCTGATTCGCTATATTGTCTGGTAATAAATTGATGATATCCGCCACTTACTAGCCTTTTGCGGTAAAGTTAACAATTTCTATGCAGTTGCTCATCGGTGATTATCAGACAGTTTTAAACAAAAAACCCACTGTTTTGTGAAATACCCGGTTGATTTGCAGGAAATAACAATCCATTATGCATGTTCATACGTAATTTTAGTAGAGATATTTTTTGCGCGACAGCTGACTGACAAATTCACAATGATAGTGTTAATGAGAAGTTAACGAATCAAAACTTTACATATATACCTATGGAATCGAATAATTTTGAATATCTCTATCAAGGTTACCCAACCATACTTGCCCGATAAGGGTTGAAAAATAGAAATCAATGGAAGATGGAAAAAAGAAGGGAGGAATTTACTCCCGAACAGATGCCAGTAAAGTAAATCTTACAGACGAAGAATGGAAGGAAGTACTACCAAAGGAGGTTTTTAACATTGCCAGGGAAAAAGGAACAGAATGGGCGTTCACCGGAAAGTATTGGAACAGTAAAGAAAGTGGTACTTATTACTGTGCTGCCTGTGGAAATCCTTTGTTTGTGTCCGATGCCAAATTCGAAAGCAGCTGCGGATGGCCCAGCTTTTTTCAGCCACTAACCAAAACCAGTGTCATTTATGCGCCAGACAATACTCATGGCATGCACCGGACAGAGGTATTATGTGGCCGCTGTAAATCGCACCTGGGACATGTTTTCGACGATGGACCTCCGCCAACAGGACTTCGTTACTGTATTAACTCAGTGATCCTGGACTTTGAAAAAGCACAGGAAGCAAATGAGCAATACCAACAGGACAAAGCCAACGATAAAGCGTACGAGTAGCCAACATTCTTCTGCCTGATTGCCAACGTGATGTGTCGGTTGAACAATAAAAAAACGTATTTTTATTATCATCAACCCCCGACCATTATGAAAGTACTTAAAACACTCGCCTGGATCTTAGGAATCATGCTGTTTATTCTGATTGCATTAATCTTTTTTGCACCCACAGCCATGCACGTGGAACGCACTGTAGAGATTAACGCACCAGCAGCTATTGTTTGGAACGATATTATCAGATTCGGGAAATTTAATGAGTGGAACAACTGGAAACAGATGGATTCTACGGCCCGCTTCACCGTTACCGGCGATGATGGTACTATTGGCGCTACAGATTCCTGGAAAGGAAGTAAAATCGGGGAGGGGAAGCTCCAGCATTTATCAATGGACACCTACAAGTCTGTTACCCAGAAGCTCACATTTATTACCCCTTTTCCCTCAGAGTCGGATGTGTACTTTCATTTATCAGAGGCTGCCGGCAAAACAAAAGTAACCTGGGGCTTTGATACCCGCTATAAACGTCCACAAAATGTAATGACGCTGTTTATGAAAAGCGCGCTGGAGAAGGATTTTGACCAGGGCCTCCGCAATCTGAAAAGTATGGCGGAAGCAGAGGTCAAAGGCCCCGGCACGCCTAATGGCATCGATGTCACCGTCCGGGAAATGAACTTTCCCGCCACCACGTATGCGGCTGTACGAAAAACCATCCCGATGAGCAGGATTACAGACTATTACCGCAAGAACCTGCCCACGATTTACCAGGCAGTGGCTAAATTACAGCCAGGAGTGCCCTGTGGCATCTTTTTCAGTTGGGATAAAAAACGGCAACAAACAGATATGGCCGCAGCAATACCAGTACCAGAAGGCAGTAAAGCCGCCGGCGGGTATGAAATTATTAAACTACCCGCAGCCCAAGCAGCATATGCCGACTTCTACGGGCCTTATAGTAACATAGCCAACGCACACGTGGCTATTCAAAAGTTCATTGCAGATAAGGGAAGGCAAATAATGCCACCCACTATAGAGATGTATGTAACAGATCCGGGCAAAGAAAAGGATAGTAGCAAATGGCTCACGAAGGTCATCTACTTTATGAAGTAATTATCCGGAAATAAAGAAGTGTAAGCGGTTGGCAAGGCATTACAAGGCGGAAAGACTATTTCTCCTGCGGGTTGGCATACATTGTTGGCTCAAATTCTATGATCTCGTAAAGAGCCAGTTGGTATTTTTCAAGTGGATCTTCGCTCATAATCTCTTCTACCTCCTTCCGACTGGAAGCATTACAAAGAATAACGGCGCCAGATCTGGGTTTCCGTCTCCCTGATAAAATAAATCGCCCACTTTCATAATGCTTTTGAAGGAAGGCAGTATGGGCCTCCATGAAGTGCTCTACCGCCGCCACAGGCCGTATGTATTGTAACATAATCAGGAACATAATGGTTTTTCTATGGTTTTTAGTAATAGTTTCATAGTTAGTAGCAAAGGTATAAACTTAATCAGTCAGGAATTATTGTATGCTGCCTGGGAAAATAGGACATATGCGCTACAAAAATATACGTACTTTTGCACGAATGAAATACCACGATAGTGGGAATGTATTGTTAGATCTCGTGTAGCTCCGAATCATTTTTTTAATTTTTATATCTTTTATGAAAAGAACAATTTCCAAAGTGTTGTTAACAGCTGTTTCCGCAGCGGTTATCCTGTCTTCGTGCTCTAAAACCCCAGATGAGAGCCGCTATATTCCGAAAACAGCCGGTTTGATTATTGACCTCAATGCCAAACAACTGACCACCAAACTGGTGACTAACGGCATTACTGTAGACAAACTGTTTGAGGCCACCCAGAGCAAAGACACTGCCAATGAGATGATGAAAGCCTGGAAAGATGCTGAAAATTCAGGTATTGACCTGCAAAGCCATTTCTTTGCTTCTTATGTTTTCCAGGGCCAGCCTGCTGAACATAAATCGTATGTATCTGGTACTGCTACCCTGAAAGATGCCGACAAATTTGAGGCCTACCTGAAAAAAACAGTGGAAAACTTCTCACTGAAAACACAAAATGACTTTAAATACATCTGGATTGCCAAACAGCACGCTATAGTAGGCTGGACTAAATCCACCGTGATTTATGTAAATGCCGTTGATCCGAATAACCTGGAGCGTTATGTGCCTGGTAACAACAACCAGGATGATCCCGTTGACGGAGGACAGGATGCTGACTCTACGGCAACACCTGTTGACGCTGCCACTGTTACACCGGTTGCCCTCAGAGCCACTGAAGATGATGCCGACATGAAAATGTGGGTTGCTGAAGTAGACCACCTCTTCCACCTGAAAAAAGAAGAGTCAGCCGGCTCCATCGAACCATTCGCCAAATTGCTGAAAGAAAACGCAGACGCAGGCATTTTCGTAAACCCGGAAGCTATCTATAATAGCGGCCAGTTTACCATGATCCCGGCTAACGTGAAAAAACTCATGGAAGGCACCTTCTACACCGGTACTGTTGACTTCCAGAACGGCAAAATGCTTTTCAACAGTAATACCTACCTGGGTAAAGAAATTGCTGCGATCTATAAAAAATACGGCAAAAAAGAAATCGACCTGGATATGTTGAGAAAATATCCTTCTGACAACATCACAGGTTTCATCTCTTATGCGTTCGATTTTCATATGATCGGTGAAATTATCAAGGCTACCGGTCTGGATGGTGTGGTAAATATGGCAATCTCCGGCAAATCCGGCTTAAGCATGGATGATATCCTGAATGCTTTCGACGGTCAACTGGTATATGTTGCCTCCGACTTCGCCATGACTAAGAAAGAAATGACTTACTCTCCCGGCGAGTTCTATGAAACACCCACTTCTAAATGGATATTCAACCTGAAAGTAGGTAATAAGGACGCATTCAATAAAGTAATGACCTCTCCAATGTTAAAAGACGTATTTACCCGCGAAGGAGATCATTATGTACCTGCTAATCCATTCACGGCGGCTACTATGCCAGCTATGTCTATCACCGATAAGTTTATTACCCTCGGCTCCGACAGCGTACTGCTGCAACAATACCTGGCCGGAAAAGGTAGTGCCAAATTACCGGAAGGCATCGAAGGCAAAATAAAAGGTAGCATGCTGGGTGGCTATGCTAACCTGGAAAAAATCATCGCCGTTGTACCGGAAGATAAAGTGGATGGAGCGGAAGAGAAAGATGTCCTGAAAAAAGTAAAAGACCTGTTCAAAGACTTCACCGTAGTAAGTAAAAACGAAGGTGGAGATGTACAGCACGCAGAAGCCGTACTGAACTTTAAAAATAAAGATCAGAACAGCCTTGTACAACTGGTAAACCTCGGTACAGAAACCGTTAAAGTAATGCAGGCAAAGAAAGCAAAGGAAAAGGCTTATGAAGACAGCCTCTTTGCAGCACCTGTAGATACTGCTATGCCAGCAGCGAACGCAGAACCAGCTCACTAATCTTTTTATCCATAAAACATGCAAGGGCGCAGGGAATTTCCACTGCGCCCTTGTTTTCTTTACACCCCTGGCGTGAAATTTATCAATATATTCGCTTTCGTTTAAAAGGAAATGCCACTATGCAGATTCAGCTCAATCACCTGATGCCCATTCCCTTGCAGGACAAGCTCCGGCAACGGTCGTCGGACATCTGGAACCAGGATGTTACTTTTAAGCCAGGCAGTTGGGTGAAAATAAAAGCGCCATCAGGCACCGGTAAAACAACCCTGATCCACTACCTGTATCATATCCGTTACGACTATACGGGAAAAGTACAGATCAATGGAAAGCCCTGGCAGGACTATAATAAGAATGAGCTGGCCCTCATGCGCCAGCAGGAAGTAAGCGTTGTATTCCAGGATCTGCGCCTGTTTGAACAGCTCACGGCCCGTGAAAATATTTCCCTGAAAAATGTAATGCAATCCAGGCCATATTACCCGGTGGAAAAAATAAATGAAATGGCAGCCAGGCTCCAGGTATCGCATATACTGGAACAAAGTGGCAGCACCCTTTCTTATGGCGAACGGCAGCGTATCGCGATTATCAGGGCGCTGGCCCAACCTTTCCAGTGGCTCTTTATGGATGAACCCTTCAGCCACCTGGATGAAGAGAATACCCAACGTGCCGCCGCTCTTATTGCAGAAGAATGCAAAGCCCGCAATGCTGGATTTATTTTAACAGACCTGGATAATGATCAGCACTTCACTTATGATGTGCATTACCACCTTTAATGTTGTTTCATGCGTCCATTTTTTGACTTACTGAAGAAAATCATTCAAACCGGAGTCGGCAAAAGCCGCTTCTTCATGGCTGCCGTGGGACTCGGCATCGCTATGTTGTTGATCCTCATTGCCATTCAGGCACATACCAACTTTACCCAGTTACTCTATAGCTCCAAAAATCAAAATGAAACGGCCGATTTCCTGGTGATCAACAAAACCATCACTAACGCCATGATGGGACAATCCGCCAAAAGTATTTTTACCCCGGAAGAAATAGCCACCATCAAACAACAGCCTTTCGTACAGGCCTTTGGGTTAGTTACCTCCAGCCAGTATAAAGTAGTTATACAAGCACCCGGCGACCTGCATTTCGCCACAGATATGTTTTTTGAAGCTGTGCCGGATAGCTTTTTGGATGTGAAAAATGAAGACTGGAAATGGAGTGCCGGTGATCGCACCATTCCTATTATTTTACCGAACGACTTCCTCAACCTCTATAACTTTGGATTTTCGCTGAGCCAGGACCTGCCGCAGATCTCGCAGGAAACAGTGAAAGCATTGCCCTTGCAGGTAAGTATTTCCAACAACCTGGTGGCCGATCCTTATATGGGCCACGTGGTGGGCTTTTCCGACCGTATCTCTTCTTTCCTGGTGCCAGCTTCTTTTATGTCCTGGGCCAACGCAAAATATGGTACCGGTACAGTAACAGGTACCTCCAGGGTGATTATAAAAACGCCGGATCCCTCTAATCCTGCGCTGGTGAAGTTTCTGAAAGACAATGGCTACACCACTAACCAGGATAAGCTGAAATTCAGCAAAACCAGGCTCATTGTACAAACCATTGTATCCGTAGTGGGATTTTTCGGGTTAATATTATTGTTCTTTGCCTTGCTGGTGTTCAGCATGTTTATACAGCTGGTTATCGCCTCCTGCAAGCGGGAAATTCAGTTGCTGGTGATATTAGGCACTGCGCCCGGGCAACTGCAACGTTACCTCCTTAAACAATTTGTTCCCGTCTATATTATTATAGGTATTTTATCATTGCTCATCGTAACCGGATTGCAATACTGGGCATCCGCCACATTGGCTACACATCAGATGCAGGTGAGTACCTGGCCTGGCATACCCGTATTGGCGGGTACTTTATCAGTACTGGCATTGGTATATATTGTTAACCTGGTAACGGTGTGCAAATATGTAAACGCTATTTAAGACTCACGTTCCGCCTGATAGGGCACAACAAACGTGGTTTTTGCCCGCTCTGATGTAAGCAGGTATGGCACCCAGATAGCCATACGTAGCAGCGGCCACAGGATAGAGTTCATGCTGAAAATAGTTTCCGGCTGATGTGTGTGAAAGTAGTAGTTGCTGATAGTATTATCGGCATAAATAAATATCGTTGAAATAAAATAGTAAGTGGCGAGGGCAAAAGGAAAAGTATCCCGCCTGTTAAAGAACAGCACCGCCAGTAGCACACTGTAGGCAAGGAGGAACACACTGATTATCATTTCCATCATCAGGAAAAGTTGTACCAGTGTGATGTTGCCAAGGTCTTTCCGGGCCGATACTTCTATCCAGGAAGAATAGTCAAACACCGTCATTTTACAAACTGCCATCAGTTCTCCCATAGGGCTGAATATCAATCCAATGGCCAGCAGGGCCAATCCTCCGCCAATAGGAATCGCCGAAGGAACTTCATGGGGAGGTGTTACAGAGTGTTTATAATAAACGGTGGCGAGATAGGCAAATACGCCTGCAAATAGCAGCGCCAGTATGATGGCCAGCCAGTTGCCACGCACGCCGCGTGGACTATGAATGGGCGTCAGATCCGGCTTCCAGGTTAAATCCAATGAGGTGATTTCATTCATTCGCTTGAGGTCTTTTATGTATTGCGGAATGAATTTCACCGGCACATGATCACTAAAGGTTTTAAAGCGATAACTCAGGGTAACTACATTCCCGCGCTTAGAAGCCGTATAGTCGAATGTGTAGTAGTCATTCTGAATATGCACCGGCGTTTGATCCAGCGACCATTCAATAGGGGTAAGCAGGATCAGCTGATAATCGAGATCATATGGGTAACGCAGTGTTACCGGCACTTTTCGCTTGTCGTCGGATACAAAAGACAACACATCATAAAATGACTGTGCATTGGTGGAAAACAAGAGTTTATTGCTAACACTGTCCCGTTTCCACAGGTTATGAATCAGGTAGCTTTCCCGGATATGGATCACATTGCCGGAGTCCTGGGTATTGATGGAATCCCTGATAGCTACATCTCCATATAGTTTTTTATAATAGTTGAGATAAGATTTTTCTTTATCCTTCATGCTGGTGCCAGCCAGGTCTGCACGTTGGGCATCTGCAGCATCCCGGTGATAGGCCGTTTGCACCTGCAGGCTGCCATCTTTATTTTCATTGTCGGGAAGGGTAAAGGTTTCACGTACCACAATGCTGCCGCGGGTAGTGGGAATGATAGGCGTGAGTTGAGTAGTAGTATCAGTAATAACCAATGCCTGCTGATAATCCGGTTCGCAAAAGTCCGCCAGCGTACCGCGCTGATACGATAAGGTACCATCCAGCCAATAGGTTTTATTATCCAGGATTACCTGTACAATAGCATGGTTAAAGGCATTGGGAGAGGGCAGAGCGTCTGTTACGGTACCTTTGTTATCCGTGTTCACATAGGCCATATTAGCGGTGATGCCATTGGCCCGAAGCATGGTACAAAGTAAGAGGGCCTTGTCTTTACAATCGCCGAAGCGCTGTGTCAGCACCCGGTCTGGCACATTGGGACGATGGGAATATTCCCCCATTTCAATGCCCATGTACCGAATATCATCTTGTACAAATCGTAAAGTTTGCAGCAGGTAGGTGTTTTTATTACCCTTGGCGGCTTTTTTGAGTGCGGCAATTTTTTGGGTCAAAGCCGGACCTGGAGAGGGCATGGTATTGATTTTCCGGGCCCAGTCGGCTACTTCTTTCCAGGAGCTGTACTGACTCACCTGCACACGTGCAAAGGGATTGTACCAGGAAGGAACATAGTTGTTGTTTTCTGGCTCCAGCACCTCTACATGGCTCCACTCATATACATTTAAACCGTTCCGGTTTTTTTGAACAGGTGTGGTAGCGTTATTGTATAACTTAAACCGGATGGGCCGTTGGGGGCTTACGATCAGGTTTTTATAGTAGTTAACGATGGGTTCATAGGCCACAAAATAAATGCGGCTGTCGAGTTTCCCGTTAAATATGGGGTTGTCGCCGGTGATGGAGTAGGCGTACTCAATCTGATCTCCTTTTCTCACATCTTCTAAAACGAGCCACGCGGTGTAAATGCCACTATAAATAAAGCGGGAGAGGTCCTGTTCTTTCTGTAAAAGCTTGAAAGCCGCATCCGGCAGGCGGTTGATTTCCTTGCCATCGCGGTGGATCACTATTTTATGGAAGGAGAGCTTTTCGTATTGTGGGTCGTAGTCCACTGAAATTTCGGAACCATTTTGAATGCCGGCTTCCGAAACGATTTGGCGGATGAAGTGTTGGTAAGTGCTTTTCAGTTCTACCTGTCTTTGTTCTTCCAGTAATAGCAAATAGTAGCCATCGCTGATATTTTTAGCATTGGGCTTTTTCGTCAGGTCCGGGGAATAGGGTACCAGCCATGCCGGAGTGGGGCTGGTATTGACCTTCTGGGCAGATGCGATGAAGAACGATATCATCAACAATATTGATAATATTGATTTCAAGGCGAGGGCAGTATTAGGGCGCATCATTGCGTTGGTTGATATTCCTTTCGGACAGAACTATAGCTTTAACTGGGATAATAAGTATCAGTAGGGAAATTACGGTTGTTTTCCGACAGTTAGCATATAAACAGCAAAAGAGGCGAGCCAGTGTTCCCCGGCGTAGTTGCCGCTGAAAACCTGTTGCAGTCCTGCTTCCATGTGCTGATGCGCGAGTTGCCGGATGGCTGCTTCATTTTTGCCGCCATGTTCGGCGATGGCTTCCAAACACCAGGTACGACTCAGGTTGAGGCCATCGAGATGTACCAGCTTACCGTCGGTACGGTCTTTTACCTGCGCTACCTGCAGGATACTTATCTTGTTTTCAAACAGGCCGGGTAAAAATGCGTATAACCATTTCCGGTAGTCGGGTTGCGGCATTACGCGGCGCATGAGGTCCGCTTCTTCCAGGCTGGGCGACAGGAAATCGTATCCGCCGGGTTCCCAGGTAACAGGTGCATTTTTATCTGCAGCATAGAAGCGCATCGCAGCGTCGTGTATCGCTTTTTGGAGTGCGGCATCTTTGGCGGTGATGGCGTAATCCCAGGCGAGGCATAATCCGAATGCAAGGTTAGTATGTTCGCCCACCCGGATTGGGTACATGATTTTATCCAGGAACTGGATGTAAGCCGTGGAAAATTGCGTAGCCAGCGGTTGCAGGTGTCCGCTCAATTCCTTGCCCAGCGGGTCATTCCAGGTGAGTAATTCGTTTTGCAACTGCAGCAGCCAGCTCCAGCCGTAGATGCGTTCAAAGCTTTTGTTATCAGCGGTGCTGAACAGTTGTTGTTCGATTTTTATGTTTTCGGCAGATAGATGTGCGGCCAGTTTGCTTCTGATGGTACCAGCTTTGGCCAGATCCGGGTAAGACTTTAAGAGGCGTACCAGCATCCAGTGCCCGTGTACACTGCTGTGCCAGTCGAAGCAACCGTAAAAAGCCGGGTGATAATTTTTGGGCGCAGTGAGCAGCGAGCTATCTGTAAACACAATGCCCGTTTTGTAAGGAAATTCCAGGTCCAGGCATTTCAGGGGCAGTTCCGCCAGTTTGTTAGCGATTTCAGGTGTAAGGCGGGTAGCTGCCGGTTGTATTTGTGCGCTCATAGTCAATGAGGTGAATACGATGATGGATAATTGGCTGAGGAATTTCACTTCGGGAAAATGTGTTTATCTGTTAAATAACAATTTTACGTAGAACATAGGTTTGCCCAGTTTCTTGCGCAAATCTACTTCATGGAACATACATGACATCAGATCTTTTAATTGTTTGTTGCGGGAACCCATTTTCATCAGCAGGTTAAATAGCCATGGATATTTAATGAGTTTCTGCAGTTTGGTGCTGACCTGTAGTTCCGGGCCCAGGATGCGATATACGTCGTTATCGTAGGCTTCAAAGAATTTATCTGAATAATCGTTGGCAGCAATAGCAGCAGCGGCTTGCTGGGCGGCAAATCTACCTGAGTAAAGCGCGTTGCCTATTCCTTCTCCCGTAAAAGGATCAATCAGGTAACCGGCATCACCTACCAGCATGTAGCGTTCGCCGTGTAATTTTCTTTTTTTACTACCCAGGGGAAGACCATAACCATCGATAGTTCCAACCAGTTCTGCGTTGGCAAAACGTTCTTTCATCACAGGGTCGGTGGCCAGGGTATCCAGCATCAGCTGTTTCAGGTTCACCTTTTTATTGCGGGCGGAATTACTGAGCATACCTACGCCCACGTTGGCTTCGCCATTGGGGAGCGGGAATATCCACAGGTAACCCGGAAGCATATTCTTCAGGAAGTGTAGTTCAATGAACGCGTCGGTATGTAAGCCGGTGATGCCTTTGTAGTAGGCGCGGATGCCGGCTACATAGTGTTCCGGTTCCATTTTAATGCCGGCTACATCTTTGGTAAAGCCGGAGTGGGCACCGTTGGCCACAATTACGATATCCGCTTTTACCTGGAAGGAGCCGTCTTTGCTGGACAGCAGGTAGCCATCTGGCTGGAGTTCATATTTATCGATGCTCACGCCTTCGAATAAACGAATTTCAGAGCGGCGTTTTATTTCGTCTACCAGGAAGTTATCGAAGTCGATGCGTTTGCACACAAATCCGCGCGGATTGCTCATATCCTGCTGATAGTTCAGGCGGTAGGGGATGTCCATACCAATGCGGTTGGGCGCTACGAAAGTGACGCCCCAGCTATCCATTTTGAACATGGCTTGCTGTAAGCGTTGTCCGATGCCTTTATCAATGCGTTCGAGCAATGTCAATACTTTACCACTTAGTCCATCTCCACAAACCTTATCTCTGGGAAATACTGCCTTATCTACTACTATGCACTCAATGCCAAGCTGGGCCAGTTGCAGGGCTGCGGTGGCACCACCGGGACCTGCTCCTATAATACAAACTTTTGTCTTCATCCGGTTATAATAATATATGGTTATGTGCCGGTAAGATACGTAATTGTTGCTTGCCCTGTTTTGTATATTGAATAGTATTAATATTTGTGGCGCAATAGGTTAGGAGACAATTTCTTCTGCCGAAGGCGGAAAATATTATATTTGCCATTCTTATAAAACACACGAAACATGTTTGATATACTTGGAAAGCTGACGCAGATCAAGCAAAAGATGGCGGAAGGAAAAGCGCGTTTGGCTACAATAACTTTATCCGGAGAAGCCGGAGATGGTGCTGTAAAAGTAACAGTAGATGGTAATCGCCAGGTGAAAAGCATTGATATTGCTGAACACCTGTTTGCACCGGAAAATAAGGAAGAAATGGAAGATTTGCTGCTTTCTGCATTAAATCGTGCACTGAAAGATGCAGAAAACTCCTGGGAAGCTGAAATGAAGAATGCTGCCGGCGGAATGTTGGGCGGTTTGATGTAATATATTTATATAATGTAAAACGGCGCCTCTGCAGAAAGTGGGGGCGCCTTTTTATGCCCTATGCCCGCCGGGGTTTAGCGGAAATTCCGCATTAGATAAATCATTTTCCGGTTTCGAGCTACCAATACCCCGCGCGCGTAGTTTCTTTGCACCACTACCCACTTGGATATGAAAGTTTTTTTTAGACGCATTCACTTATACCTGGGCCTCGCTGCCGGCCTGGTAATCACCATCAGTTGCCTGACTGGTGCGTTACTGGTTTTTGAAAAAGAGTTAACAGAAATGTTTAATCACGACCGCTACTATGTACAACCAGCCGGCGAACGGTTGCCATTGGACAAAGTAGCCGAAATGGTGCAGCAACAGGTACCAGGCGCCCGCATTGCGCGGATACAGCTTTTCGCAGATCCCGGCAAGACGCTGCAGGTACAGTTGGAAGAGGGGAAGAAAGGAGGAAAAAAGGAAGGTAAAGGCGAAGCAAAAGGAGAGAAGAACGCCGCTGAAAAAGGAGCTTCCGCGGCTGTTCAGAAAGATAAAAAGGAGGGCAGCGCACCCAGGAAAGATAAAGGAGGACGGACCGCCTTCGTAAACCCCTATACCGGCAAGGTGGTAGAGTTATATAGTTACTCCAAAACATTTTATTACCAGGTATTTTCCCTGCATCGCTGGCTGCTGGCCGGACCTACCGGTAAAGCCATCACAGGCGCCAGCACCCTGATATTTTTATTCATCCTGATCACCGGTATCATTCTCTGGTGGCCTAAAACAAGGAATATTTTAAAGCAACGGGTGAAAGTAAAATGGGACGGCGGCTGGAAACGTTTGACGCATGACTTGCATGTGGTATTGGGTTTCTATGCATCTATCTTCCTGTTTGTATCCGCTTTTACGGGCTTAACATGGTCGTATGAGTGGTTCAGCAACGGCTTTTATGCAGCACTGGGTACTTCTCCCAAGCCAATGGCAGCGCCGGCGTCTGTACCGGTAGCGGAAGTAACCCACCAGCATATCTCGTATGAGGCAGCCCTGGCTACCGTAAAGCAACAGGTACCGAACGCGATATTTTATTCCCTGGCCGCGCCGAAAGACAGTACCGCATCCTTTATGGTAAGCCTGCTGCCAGCAGATGCTTTCCAGGAAGCAGCTACCACTACGTATTACCTGGATCAGTTTAGCGGAAAGGTATTGCAGTCGCAAACTTTTGCCCAAAGAAACCTGGGACAAAAAATCCGGGGCACCATTAAGCCGTTGCATACCGGCGCCATCTTTGGCACACCATCTAAAATATTTGCGCTCTGCCTGGCCTTACTGGGCGCTATTTTCCCGACTACCGGTACCATTATGTGGATCAACAGAACCCGTAAAAAGAAGAAAGTAAAACCAGTTGCAAAGCCAGCGGAAACACTGTCACCGCAGGTGGCATAACTATATTATTGTTCTCCCGAAAGAGGTGATTTCCATGCAGGAAGTCACCTCTTTTTTATTTACCCATTACTATTTTTGAAAACACCCTGCAAAAACGGAAGACTTTTTAAGGGAACTCTCCCCGGCGGTCTTTAACATTTTCTTTGCAAACCCTTGCGGGTACTAAGTTTTAACATTCCATGTTTATAATATGGAATAGCATTTGGCATACCCTAAGAAATGAAACAACAATGCGAGCATATCCAAAGCCGCCGGTTCCAAATCATAGAGCGATGTATTATATAGCTGTCGGCGTTATTACGATTTCTATTCTGATTGAATTATTACACAAGGTGTAAAACAATGAACTATGATTAATCAATATGAAGTACCAGCCTGTATCGAAGATGCAATACCGGCATTGAGAAAAACACTGCACCAGTTCCCCGCTTCATTTCATATATACGAAACCGTTAGTTGTTTCAGTGAATACACCGACCAGCAGTTAAGGGAACAAAACTTCCAGGCGGCTGCCACCTGTTTGCAACTGGCGGGGAAATTATATGAACGGGGCAATGCGGTGGTAAAAGAGGCCATCACCCGTGTGTTTTTACCAGTGCTCTGCAGCGTTCCGCTAACAGATGCCATAAGCAGGATCCGCCTTTATGGGCTTATTCCAGACGCAATTTATCCACTTTACATACAACATCAACTCACAGGAAATGGAAACAGATGAGGAAATAATCGTTCGCCTGGCTACCGCCATGGACGTAGATTTTGCGCTGCCCATTGTAGCAGAAATGGAAGCATCTGCTAAAGCAAGAGGCACAGGTATCGCCAAAAGGGATCCAGCCATTATCAGGAAAAAGATCCTGGACGGAAAAGCGGTGATCGCCTTTACAGCAGATGGTATCTGGGCAGGGTTTTCCTATATACAGGCCTGGGAAGAAGGCCATTTTGTATCCAACAGCGGACTGATAGTAGCACCCGCCTTTCGGAAACTGAAAGTAGCTGCTGCCATCAAGAATAAAATATTCGAGTTAAGCCGAATAATGTATCCGTCTGCCGACATATTCAGTATTACCACTGGCTTGCCAGTGATGAAATTAAACAGCAGGCTGGGCTTTGAGCCAGTCACTTATGATCAGTTGCCACACGACCCGCTCTTTTGGGAAGGCTGTAAAAGTTGTGTGAACTATCCCATCCTGACGGCCAAGAACTTTAAAAACTGCTTGTGTACAGCCATGCTGTTCCACCCACAATAAAAAGGAAGTTACAGTCAATCATTTCAACACCGGCTATGCTTTTGCATGGCCGGTTCCCGTTTTGATAGAAACGCAGTTTTTCTCCCTATCTTTATAGCCCAAATTCTATCCTTATGCGCTTAATACCTTTGTTTGCATTTGGTGTACTGTTAGCCTCCTGTCATACAGGAAATAAGGCGGACCAGTCTGCAAAGCTTTCATTATCCAGCATCTATAACGCCGACTCGGTAAAATGGGTGGCTGCTAATACCCCTGAGAAAAACAATGCGGCAGAAAAAGAATTTCTGAAAGGCATTGATATTTATCGGAATAAGAAAAATCCCAAAGGAAGTATTGATCAGTTTGTTAAATCCATTCTGCTGCAACCACAGGGAAAGAGTTATTATGAACTGGGGAATGCGTTACTGGATCTCCGCAAAACAACTGACGCTATCCAGGCATATAACATGGCAGAAGCACTGGATTACAAGCCATTATCCAAATTGCTGTATAATAAAGCCTGTGCGTACTCCCTTTCTGAAAAAGTGGATTCCGCACGCTATTGCCTGCTGGCAGCCATTGAATTTGGATATAGCAACATGAAGAATATCATGAGTGATCCCGATCTGTCTTACTTCAGGGACAATTATAATTTTAAGTCAGAAGTGATAGCCGCCTTTAGCGGGGCAGGGGATACCGATAAATTAGAATGGAATCTCTTCTCCAGCCAGTTCAAACAATTGCCGCTACCCCTCACTATTGACACCGCCTATGTAAGGCAGCTGGGCAAAAACTTTATTCCTTACGACTTTGAAATGTACGTAGCCGAAATGAGAGATTCCAAGTTTTCAAGAGACGTAGGTAGTAATTTTTATTATGTAGGACTGGTGAAAAAAGCGGAGGCTTTCAAAACCCTGATATATGCCGTAAGCGATGATGTATATGATTCAGATGAAGTAGTAGCGGCACCTGCTTATTATTTCATGGTGAGCTATGATAACGGTGGAAAGCTGATCGACAAAATGCTGGTATCAGGAAACAGGCTGATTGAAGATCCCTATCGCCTTTTGAAAATAGCGGGTAACAGTGAGTTTGAAGTGACCGAATATCATATTGAGTATGAGAAAAACCCCGCTGAAAATGGCTTTGTGAACAATCCCGAAAAGTCAAGAACAGAAACTAAAAGAACCAACTTTACGATTACGGACGATGGTCATTTTACACCGAAAACACAACAGCTGGCCCTTAACCGCTAGTTAAACTTATATAGCTGCGGTGTTTCCATCCGGAGATACCGCAGTTTTTATTCCCATCCTTTTTATTAATACCCGCTTCAATAATAATTCTGCCAACAACAAGTTAACCGTCCAGCTTAACCAGGAGATAGTGATGTAAGCAGTTACAGGTCTGAGCGGCATGTGCATTAGTCCCAGTAGTAAAGCATAAAGCCGAAGGGTAAGTGCAGATAAAGTTAGTGCGTAACTACGTAGCATCCAGGTGATGTGTTCCGGCCAACGAGCCTGCATAGCCGTTCTCCAGCCCATTGCAGTAAAAAAGATCCATAACAGGGATAACAATACAAAACTGACACGTGCATAGATTCCGCCGTTGGCATAAAATCCCATGACTAACCCGGAAGGGCCGCTCAGGAAGATAACTACGATCGCATAAATTTTTCCGCTGTTGCGGTGAAGCCGGGGATATTTATCCAGCAGGTATTTGCTGAATTGCAACAAGCCGGTAATCAGTACGGAGATACTTACAAAAACATGGAGGTAAAAACTAATGCGCCAGTGGCGGATAGGATATACTCTTTGTTTGGTGATAAGGAAGTCGGTATATTTTTCAAAAGCAGTATATGGGAGGGTGAGTAACAGCATCAGCCATGCTCCATAGAGTATAGCCGCTGCTGTTAGTGTCCATCCGATTTTTTTTAGCAATGACGACATATTAAGGTCCCTGTACAAATTCTAAGGTATCGATGACGATGCCGTAGTAATAACGTTTTCCGTCGCTGTCTGTATCACCTTTTAGTTTGTAAGTGTTGGTACGTTCTTTAAAAAGGGTATTTTTTTCCCAGTTAATAGTTACCGTGCTGTCGGTTGCTTTTTGATAAGTGCCTTTTACTTTGATCATTTGCTCCGCAAAGGTTGAGTCATTAATTTTTTCGTAGTACTGTAATAAGCAGCTACCGTCCGGATCAAAGGCAAAGTCGCTTTTAGCGCCATCAGTTTCTACCAGGAACATGCTGAAGGTGTTACCGGTCATGGTATAGTCGCCCTGTTCTGTTCTTTGCAGATCGAACGATTTTGTTTTCAGCGACGTATTATTTAACGGTGTCCAGGTACCTTTTCCTTTGGCAAACTGGTGATCGAAGGTGAGGGCAAACTTTCCATCGAAGGGGTGGTCGCCGGGTTCGGTGAGGGTAACGACCCAATTGTCGTTATCTCTTTTTACCTCTCCCCGAAGGTTACGGCGTAAGCCTTTGTGTACGTTGTAGCCGGCCACCTGTTTCCCGTTGGAATAGTTCAGGGTAATGTAAATGTTTCCGTTACCAAAGTCGCCCATGTAAACGCCGGGTAATTTGGTTACGGCAAGTGTGTCGTCATTGGCGGCGGGCTGTTCATTGGTGTTGTTAGCTGCGGGTTTGCAGGCAAAAATCAACAGTAGTACAGCCAGCAGTGTGCTGGATAATAATTTCACAGGGTGTTTTTTTGTAAATATAGATGTTATCAGCTTTTAAATGTTACTTCGATAATGAGTAGTTTATTGATTTTATCGGAGGGTTTGGCCATGAATCCATCCAGCCGGATGTAGTAGCGGGTAATGGCCACTCGAACGGGAGGAGCCGGGAAGTTATTCTGGCGGGCTACTGTGGCGTATTGCGTAGGAGAGCCATGTTGTTTTACATATTGTTGTAATTGCGTGATGCTGACAGGGGGGAAGCGTTTTCTTTCTGCGGGAGTATATTTTTTACAGATGAAGAAGTTGCTGGCTTCGGGGCGCAGATGCTCCCAGGAGGAACGATAATGTTTCCAGTGGTATAAAGGTTCCTGGCCAATAATAGCACTGGTTTCATAAGATTGCGCGACCTGTATTCTCTGTGTTTCGCCGGTGGTAACGGCGAGCATTTGTCCTTCAATGCTATGTGAGTAATCCTGTAGGAAGAAAAGGGTGTCCGGATGCAATTCGAAGTCGTTTCGTTTTGCATCCGGTTTGATCCAATCCAATGAAAAATAGCAATCACCGAAACGGATATACGTAGTAGTGTCGCGGGTCACTATATATACTTCGTTGGAGGCCACTTTGACGGATGGTGCCGGGGGGGCCACCAGTTGCATGGTATCAATCTGCACGGCTCTGGCCTTTTCAGGCTGGGAGGCGTGTTGGCAGGCGGTTAATACCAGCAGGGTGGCTGCAAAGAAAAAGGATGTTTTCATGGTATGCGGGATACTGTAACGAACATTGGCGTCGAAAATAGTTTCCCCGTAAATCCGGCAACAGTTATGCTGCGGTTACTGTACCTGTGTATCTATTTTTCTGTTCAGGGCTTCCCACAAAATATCTTTCAGCTCACTGAGTCCCTGGTTGGTAACAGAAGAGATGAATACATGAGGCACATCTTCCGGTAGCTCTGCTGATATAGCGGCTTTCAGCTCATCATCCAGCATATCGCTTTTACTGATGGCCAGCAGAAACTGTTTATCCAGCAATTCGGGATTGTATTGTTCCAGTTCGTTAACGAGTACCTCAAAATCTTTTCGGTGATCGGCGCTATCTGCTGGAATCAGGAATAATAATACGGCGTTTCTTTCAATATGTCGTAAAAATCGATGGCCTAATCCTTTTCCCTCATGTGCACCTTCAATGATACCGGGTAAATCCGCAATACAGAATGATTTGTTGTCGCGGTATTCTACCATACCCAGTTGGGGAGTAAGTGTAGTAAAGGCATAATCAGCCACTTTAGGTTTGGCCGCGGTAATAGTAGACAAGAGGGTGGATTTGCCGGCATTGGGGAAGCCCACGAGGCCCACATCTGCCAAAACCTTTAATTCTACTACTTTCCAGCCTTCTCTTCCTGGCATACCAGGTTGGGCATATTCGGGGGTTTGGTTGGTGGCCGACTTAAAATAAGCATTGCCTTTACCTCCTTGTCCACCAGGAATCCAGATAATTTCCTGGCCGTCGTGCAGAATTTCGGCTTCTACTTCACCGGTTTCTTCATCTTTGGCTTGTGTGCCCAGCGGTACTTCAATAATGATATCCTTACCAAAACGGCCGGTGCAGTTGTCGCCGCTGCCGTTTTCGCCGTCTTCTGCCAGCAGGTTCTTGTGCCAACGGAGATGCAGGAGGGTCCACAATTGTGAATTGCCTCTTAAAATAACATGTCCGCCTCGACCGCCATCGCCGCCATCAGGGCCGGCCTGCGCATTAAACTTGGTACGCATAAAGTGCATACTACCTGCGCCACCTTTCCCGGATTTACAAAATACACGGATATAATCTACGAAGTTCGCTTTTTCCACTATTCTCGAATTTTAAAGCTGTTGCTGCCAATAACAACAGAAAACAAAACGCAAAGATCGGAAGTTTACGCTAATTAGCACCATTCGGGTGCCAAGAGCAGTATACTTACCATCTTTGCGTTGTATGATAAAATGCTATAAGTCTTTGTGATAGCGGATTCCCGCGTACAACTATACTTTTTCTCCTACCAGTTCATCCAGTTCTTTGGACAACAGTTCGAAGACTTCTGCTTCTGTACCATCACCTTTCACCTTTTTGAACTTGCCAAATTTGGAGTAGTGATCCGCTACAGGAGCGGTTTTGTTATGATATTCCACGATGCGTGCTTTGACTACTTCTTCAGAAGCATCATCGCTACGGCCAGAGGTTAAACCACGGTTCAACAGACGCTTAATCAGCGCATCTTCAGGCACTTCGAGAGACAGCACCACGGAAATTGCCGTTTTTTTCAATGCCAACAGCTTATCCAGCGCCTCTGCCTGCGCAGTAGTACGGGGGAAACCATCGAAAATGAAACCACGTGCTTCCGGATTAGCCTCCAGTTTGGAGCTAATCATGCCAATCACCACTTCATCAGGAACTAAATGACCCTGATCCATGAATTTCTTGGCCTCAAGACCCAGCGGCGTCTTATCTCCAATCTCACTACGCAGCAAATCGCCGGTGGATAAATGAATAAGTCCATACTTCTGGATGATATTAGCACTTTGTGTACCCTTGCCGCTACCGGGAGGGCCAAATAAAATGAGATTGACCATGTTTAATTAAAATCTACTTTACTCGCAAGGCTGCAAATATATGAAACAGATGAATGTATTGGTAATTAAAATTACAATTGATTGAACTAAATGTAAATATTCTGACAAAATAGTAAACATATTTCAATTTTTAACCAGAATACCTAAATTATCTTCAACAGGCTATTCTAATTTAACGAAATACTTTCTATCTAACAAAATCATATGATCATTATTAGTAATTCTTTGATATTCAGCGGAACAGCACTGGATTTACACCCGAATTTTGTAAGTTTATGATATGAGGAAACAATTATTGGTTGCAGGACTTACAGGTTTGATGATGACCGGGAGCGCTATTTCCGCACCCCTGATGTTTAAAGAGAAAAAGAAGCAAAAAAAAGCCACCACACAACAAACCACCCCACCGCAAGACAGAGCTTCGCAATGGGCGGATAGCGTGTTTCAATCGCTAACCCCCGAGGAACGCATCGCTCAACTCATCATGATACGCGCCCACTCTAACCTGGGCCCTGATCATGTAAACGCCGTAATAAAGGATATCCAGGACAATAAAGTAGGAGGCGTTATCTTCTTCCAGGGCGGCCCGGTAAGACAAGCCGGCCTTACTAACTATTACCAATCTATCTCTAAAGTGCCATTACTGGTAGCTATTGATGGAGAATGGGGACTCGGTATGCGCCTCGACAGCGTGATTTCCCTGCCCCGCAACATGATGATCGGCGCTGTTACCGATACCGCCCTGGCGTATGATGCCGGCAAAATAATCGGCGAACAATGCCGCCGCATGGGCATTCATATCGATTTTGCCCCGGACATGGATGTGAATAACAATCCCGCCAACCCGGTGATCAACGATCGCTCCTTCGGAGAAAATAAATACCAGGTGGCCCGCATGGGCGTAGCCACCATCCGCGGGATGCAGGATGCCGGCATAATGGCCTGCGCCAAACACTTTCCCGGCCATGGCGATACCAACGTGGACTCCCACCTCGACCTGCCTACCATCAACAAAACAAGGGAACAACTGGATTCACTGGAGCTATATCCCTTCCGCGAAGCCATTGCTGCTGGCGTGGGATCTATTATGATAGCTCACCTTTATATCCCATCTATCGATAAAAAACCTAATACCCCTACGTCTATTTCTTACAATGCGGTTACAAAACTGCTCAAAAATGAACTGGGCTATAAAGGACTGATCGTAACCGATGCCCTGGAAATGAAAGGCATCGCAAAATTTTATACCAAAGGACAGGAATCCTTACAGTCATTACTGGCAGGTAACGACCTGATGATCCTGCCTTCTACCGCCGCGGGCAGCGTGGAAGCTATCAAAAAAGCAATCAAAGCAGGTAAAATTGACCAGGACGAAGTAGATGAACGCGTAAAGAAAGTATTACGCGCCAAATACAACCTGGGCCTCTGGAAGCCACAACATATTGATACCGATCACCTGGCCGACGACCTGAATGCGCAAACAGACAGCCTACGTAAACGCATCGCTGAAAGTGCCATCACATTGGTGCGCAACGATAAAAAGCTGGTACCGTTTTCTCCTGCCATGACCCAGCAAAAGCTGGCCGTTATTGCCATTGGAGCCGATGCCAGCAACACATTCCTGCAAACCATCAAGGAATACAAACCCGGCACCGATGCCTTTATTTTTACTTCCCGGCAGTCGGTAGATCAGATAGCACCCATTGTATCCCGCATCCAGCGTGACTATAAAGCCGTTATCATCAGTCTTCATGACTATAGCCGCCGTCCGGCCAATAACTTTGGGCTAACAATGGCGGAAAGACTTATTATCCGTCAGTTGCAGACCGAGGTACCATCTGTCACCGTGGCATTCGGGAATCCATACGCCATCCAGTATTTCTGCGATGCACCCGCTATCATTGCTGCCTACGAAGATGATAGCACCACGCAAAGAGCCGCTGCAGATCTGCTATTCGGCAAACTGGGCCCCTCTGGCAAGTTACCGGTAACAGTATGCCCTGGCTTGCCTTCCGGTACAGGCATTACTTATAAAGTAAACCAGTTTACTATTTTACCTGTAGCTACAGCTAAAGAAGCCGGCGTTGATGAACAAGCCTTGCTGAAAATTGATGGTCTCGCCAACGATATGATTGCCCGCGGAGCCGCTCCCGGCGCCCAGGTACTGGCCATGAAAGACGGGAAGGTGATCTACAACCGCTGCTTCGGTCATTATGAATACAATAAAGCAGAACCGGTATCGCCACAAGCTATTTATGATCTGGCTTCTGTAACAAAAATATGCGCCACCACCCTGGCAGTAATGCGCCTCTATGATGAGGGCAAATTAAATCTCGATGCCACGCTGGGTGTATACCTGCCCCTGGTGCTGGGCACCGACAAAGCCGGGTTGCGTATCCGCGATGTATTATTACACCAGGCCGGATTAGTACCTTTTATTCCTTTTTACAAAGAGACATTATATCCCAGTGGCTTTCCGGACTCGATCCTTTACCACACCGCTCCTGATGCCACCCATGGTATCCGTGTAGCGGAAAATATGTACATGGAAAACAGCTACGTAGACAGCATGTGGAGGAAGATCCTGGAAAGTAAGCTATCGCCGCACCAGGGCTATGTATACAGCGACTGCGACTTCCTCTTTTTGGGGAAGATCGTGGAGCAGCTCACCGGCAAAAAGCTGAACGACTATGTGCGAGAAACCTTCTATGCGCCCCTGGGATTGGCTACCACCGGGTTTTTACCAAGAGAGCGTTTCTCATTATCGGAAATTGTGCCTACGGAACATGAGTATTCTTTCCGGATGCAGCAGTTGCGGGGCGATGTACATGACCCCGGGGCCGCTATGTTTGGTGGCGTAGCCGGCCACGCAGGCTTGTTTTCAAATGCCAACGACCTGGGCGTAATTATGCAGATGCTGCTGAATAAGGGTTCGTTTAATGGCGTGCAGTATATAAAACCAGAAACGATAGCGTTATTTACGGCGTATAACAGTGGCATCAGCCGCCGAGGTCTGGGCTTTGATAAAACCGAAAAAGATAATGCCACCCGTCGGGAGCCTTATCCAGCAAAGAGCGCCTCTGCTGCCACATTTGGCCATACCGGTTATACCGGTACCTGTGTATGGGCGGATCCCTTGTCAGGGATTGTATTTATATTCCTGAGTAACCGGGTGTATCCTAACGGTGGTGCTAATACGAAATTGACTGTGTTGCATACCCGCGAAAAAATGTTTGAAGCGGTGTATGAATCGATAAAGAAATGATTTGAGCAGAAAGCAAAAAGCTATTAAAGCGAATAACCAGAGCGAGTATTTAAATTACTTATCCGCTCTGGTTATTCGCTTTAATAGCTTTTTGCTTTCTGCTTATTCGGTAACTGAAACGTTTCTGTTAACGAAAGTCTGTGTTTTTATAGCAATTGCTTTTTCTGCCAGTTTATTTTTTCCTGCTCTGATTTCGAAGATATAATCACCATCTTCTAAAGATGCGAGATTATAGCGTGCTTCGAAACGGAGAGTAGAAGGCAGTATTTCGCGGTGCAGTGTGTTATTAAAGTTGTCTTTGATGTAAAGGGTCAGCTTTTCGTTGCCAGGATTATCAACAGAAAGTTGAAATAACAGTTGATCTTTCTGCAGTTGTGTAATATGAACGTTGAAAGATTCAATGGGTGCAACGGCTGCTGGCCTTTCGCTGGTACGTCTTTCCACATTATAAGCAAATGTGCTGGACTGTGCGGCGGCATGCAGGATGGGTAACAGGATAGTAACAAATAATAACAATGCTGCTTTGGGTGCTAAAAAAACAAAACGTAAGTGTTTCATGACTTAATTTTTTATTGTGTTCATCTTTTTTTTAATGAGGGCGGTATTAGCTAATACAATGGTGCCTTATGATTTCGATGCAAATCTCCGACGACAGGATTAACAGAACATTACGCCTTTGTTAAAATAATGTGAGTATTTAAGGGACTTGTTCGGCATTCATTCCCTATTTTTGCAGCGTTTATGGAAGCAGTAACAATAAAAAATAATCGGCCGGTGGCCATCTGGCTATATATTGGCGTGGGCATGTTGATTGTGCAGGTTTTACTGGGAGGAATTACCCGGTTAACCGGATCTGGTTTATCCATTACTGAATGGCAGCCGCTGTTAGGCGCATTTCCGCCTATGAATGAAGCCGCCTGGGAACGCGCTTTCGAAGGATACAAAAAAATTGCCCAGTATCAATATGTAAATAACCACTTTACGTTATCAGACTTTAAGTTTATTTTCTTTTGGGAGTGGCTGCACCGCGACTGGGCCCGGTTAATGGGACTGGTATTTATTGTGCCATTCGTCTATTTTATTATTAAGAAGAAGATTAATAAAAGTATGATCAATCCAATGGTCATATTATTCGTGCTGGGTGGCTTGCAGGGATTAATTGGATGGATAATGGTGATGAGTGGACTGAACGAGGAAAACCTGTATGTAAACCATATCCGTTTGGCGATTCACTTTATTTCCGCCCTGGTGCTGTTGTGTTATGTGTTTTGGTTTGCCTTGAAACTGAGTGTACGTGATGAAGAAATATTAGCGGTGCCAACATTAAAGAAACTGAATATCGCTTTGTTGGTATTACTGGTGGTGCAGTTAGTATACGGTGCTTTCATGGCTGGATTGCATACTGCGTTGGTGGCCAATACCTGGCCTGACATTAATGGTGCCTGGGTACCAACGGGCATGTTTTCGCAGGGCGGTTTCATGGCAGATATTGCGCATAATCCAATCACGATTCAATTTATACACCGCGGTCTTGCCTACCTGATCACGATATTGATTGCCGTTTGGTGGTGGAAATCTGCACAAACACCTGCTCATAGCCAGTTGCACATGATTCGCTATCTGCCCTTGCTGTTGGTGCTGTTACAAGTATTGTTGGGCGTATTAACCTTGTTAAATAGCCAGGTTAAAATTCCGATTAGCTATGGTATACTGCACCAGGGTGTCGGTATGTTATTATTGCTGTCATTGATATGGACGCTTTTCCTGAGTAGGGGGAAAGCATAAAGCTGAAAGCAAAAAGCTATTAAAGCGAATGACCAGAGCGGGTAGTAATATTTTTCCCATTCGCTCTGGTCATTCGCTTTAATAGCTTTTTGCTTTCAGCTTTATGCTTTCTGCTCCAGAAGAAAATCCTGTTATGCAAGGTCTATAAATCCGTAAATTTTCCGTAGGTTTATTTGTAATAATCGTCTGATGAAGGTGAAGTTATTATTGATAAAAACTTACTATTCTTTCCCTATACAGTTGGTGCTCCTGCATTTCAGGAAGTACCAGGTGTTATTGATTTTTTGGGTGATACTCTTTAGCACCATTAACGGCGGTTTTGCCAAGGTGTTTGGTGGAGATGCGCTGTACCTGGCACCGGAATACCTGGGTAAAGTTAACTTCTATAGTACTACCATATTAGGATTGGCTACTGGTATGTTTATCATGAGCTGGCAAATCACCACGTTTATCCTGCACACCGGCCGATTTAAGTTCCTGGCCACCACGTCGCAGCCTTTTTTCCGTTATTGTTTGAATAACGCCATTATACCACTGGTATTTATTTTTAGCATGCTTTACCGTGGATGGGAATATCAGCGATATGAGCAGTTGAGTGAAATTCCAGATATTCTATTGCTGGGAGAGGGTTATATCTGTGGCGTATTGTTTATTTTCTTTTTCTGCTTTTTTTATTTTTTTAATGCAGATAAAAATATTGGTCGCCGTTTGGAGAAGCGCTTCGGCAATCCACGCAATTTTTTGCGGATGATCATGAAGCCAACACAGGAGCCTGATGAAAATGCACTACCAGTACACAATTACTTTTCCACACCCTGGCGCATCCGCAGAGCCAGGAATGTAGATCACTACAACAAACATTACCTCGATAGCATCCTGAAGCAACATCACTTCGCTGCCATGATTACTGTGGGATGTTCTCTCATTTTCCTGGTAGTACTGGCTTATATGATGGATTATGACGTATTCAGAATCCCGGCAGGTGCCAGCGTACTGATCTTTTTTGCATTCCTGATTGGGGTGGCTGGCGCCTATTCTTATATGCTGCAAACCTGGTCAATTCCCATTTTATTGGTGATGTTATTTGGTTTGAACTGGATGGTAGAAAATAACTGGGTAGATAACCGCAACAAAGCCTATGGTCTTAACTATCGTCAAAAGAAAGATCGTCCGGAATATAGTGTGGCAGCCTTACAGCAGTTTTTTACGAGAGAAAAATATGAGGCAGATAAGAAACAGGGAATTCAGATTTTAGATAAATGGAGAAAGAAATTTCCGGCGAATAAAAAACCGCCATTGATTGTCATGAATTTCAGCGGGGGAGGGAGCCGTTCTGCTACCTGGAGTGTGAATGTACTGCAGCGGCTGGATAGTTTGCTCCATGGACGTTTGATGGAGCATACCGTACTTATGACCGGCGCATCAGGAGGGATGTTAGGCGCCAGTTATTTCCGGGAACTGTATTACCAGCAGCAACAAGGAAAGCCTATCCGCCTTTCGAACCCGGTGTATACCGAAAGAGTTTCCATGGATCTGCTTAATTCTGTGTTTACTGCGATGGCAGTGAATGATTTTATTACACCCTGGAGAAGTTTCAACATCGGGAAAAATCAGTATGCAAAGGATAGAGGCTACGCATTTGAAAGACAGTTGAATGAGCATACTGACAATGTGTTGGATAAAACGCTACAGGAATACCGGCAGCCAGAAGCAAATGCCGAAATTCCCATGCTGATATGGAACGCCACCATCAACGCAGATGGCCGTCGCCTGATGATTTCACCACAGCCCATCAGCTATTTGTGCAGTCCGCAATATTTGTATCCAACCCGGCAGGTAAGAGATATAGACGGGGTGGATTTCACGCAATATTTTGCCGCACAGGATGCAATGGACCTGCGGGTAACCAGCGCCATCCGGATGTGCGCCACATTCCCCTATGTATTACCTAATGCATTTTTGCCGAGTAATCCTATTGTAGATGTAATGGATGCCGGCATCCGCGATAACTTCGGTCAGCAAACGACCTTACGCTATCTCTTTACTTTTAGCAAATGGATCAACGAAAACACCAGTGGGGTAGTGTATATACAGATACGCGACACCCGTAAAAATGATATTTCTCCCATCAAGAAAACGAAAGATCTCAGCGACCTGTTATTTGAACCATTATTTACAATGCAGCAACACTGGAGTGCCATGCAGGACTTCGACCAGGATGATTTGCTGAATTACATGGAAGGATATTTCCCTGATAAATTCCACCGGGTCATTTTCCAATATGTACCGCAAAAAACGGATAAGGCAGCGGCTTTATCGTGGCACCTTACTTCCCGTGAAAAATTAGACATCGCTCATGCACTTGATAATCCCGCGAACCAGAGCGCACTGGACTATGTGGTAAAACTGCTGGAGAATCAATAATTTATTGGTGTAGAAATTTCAACAGTGGTGTAATAAACTGCGTGTATGCTTCAATGTGGGGAAGATGTCCTACACCTTCAATAGGTACCAGCGTGGCGTGTGGAATTTTTTTGGCAGCATTATTCCCCAATGTTGGGTAGTCTCCTAATGTTTTGCGTACTTCCGGGGAAACAGCGGCTTTGCCAAGTGCTGTACGATCGCGTTGCCCGATAATCAGCAGGGTAGGAGCTTGTATATTTTCAAATTCATACAATACAGGTTGGGTAAAGATCATATCATAGGTTAGCGCGGAATTCCATGCTACTGTAGAGTAGTCGGGATTGCTGATCCAGCTGGCCTGTAGTTGTGCCCATTTATCATAGGCGGCAGACCACTTTCCGGCATAGTAGCTATCCATCATGTATTGCTTAATTTTTTCGTAGGTCTGTTGGAGCTCCGCTTTATACCATTTATCTATAGATTGGTATGGCACTTTCACTTTCCAGTCTTCCAGTCCGATGGGATTTTCCAGTATAAGTTTTTCTGTTATTCCCGGGTACATCAGGGCAAACCGGGTGGCAAGCATACCTCCCATGGAATGGCCTAGTATAGCGGCTTTGGTAATTTGCAAGCTATCCAGCAGGGCTTTGGTGTTTTGTGCCAGTTGTTGAAAGGTATATTGAAAGTGGGTAGGTTTGGAGGATTTACCAAAACCGATCTGATCGGGTATAATTACGCGGTAGCCGTTATTGCTGAGGTCAGCCGCGGTACTATCCCAGTAGGCGCCACAAAAATTTTTACCGTGAAGAAGAACAATGGTTTGACCATTGGGTTTAGAGGGTTGTACATCCATATAAGCCATTTTGAGGTGTTGCCCTTGGATATGGAGTGACAGGAAATGTACAGGAAAAGGATATTTATATTGAGAGAGGGTAATATCCTGACCGGGGATTTGCTGAGCGAACACAGGAGTATAAATAATTGTAAAACAGGTGATTACCAGGAAGTATGTATACTTTATCATCTTTGGTAGATTAAGCGGTTGGAACGTTTTGGTGGAAACAAAATTGGCGCCACAAAGTTGCGGGTTTGTCATGCTGCCTTATAATTAATTGTAAATCAATGGATGTCAGTGCTTTATGAGATACAATTGCAGTGTGACTAAATGATTACATTTATTTAAAACGTGTTTCCTTCATTCTCGCTATGTTTTCGTACCTTTGCGCCTTCTTTTTGTAGCTATTAGCGTAAATTTTGTTAATGGCTGATAGCTAAAGATTTAAGTATATGAACATTCGTAATATCGCAATCATTGCACACGTAGACCATGGTAAAACTACCCTGGTTGACAAAATCCTTCATCAGACAAACGTATTCCGGGCTAACCAGGAATCAGGCGAGCTGATCATGGATAGTAACGATCTTGAAAGAGAGCGTGGTATCACCATCTTCAGTAAGAACGCTTCTGTTGAGTACAAGGGAACCAAAATCAACGTTATTGATACTCCAGGCCACGCCGACTTTGGTGGTGAAGTGGAAAGGGTATTGAAAATGGCGGATGGTGTTATCCTGTTAGTAGATGCTTTTGAAGGACCTATGCCTCAAACACGTTTTGTGTTGCAGAAAGCCTTACAGCTGAATCTGAAGCCGATTGTTGTTATCAACAAAGTAGATAAAGCAAACTGCCGTCCTGATGAAGTACACGATGCTGTTTTTGAATTGTTCTTTAACCTGGATGCTACAGAAGATCAGTTGAATTTCCCAACCTTCTATGGTTCCGGTAAAAATGGCTGGTTCAACAGTTCATTAGAACAAAGTGAAGATATTACGCCGCTGATGGATGGTATCCTGCAATATGTGCCGGAGCCTAAAACACCAGAAGGCAACCTGCAAATGCAGATTACTTCCCTGGATTACTCTTCTTTCCTGGGTCGTATCGCAGTAGGTAAAGTTACCCGTTCTGCTATCGAAGAAGGTCAGTGGATCACTTTGATGCAGGCAGATGGTACCGCTAAAAAGCAGAAAGTGCGTGAGCTGTACATCTTTGAAGCGTTAGGTAAGAGAAAAGTAACGAAAGTATATGCTGGTGATATTTGCGCAGTAGTTGGTATTGAAGGTTTCAACATCGGTGATACTATTGCTGATGCAGAAGAACCAGAAGCATTGCCAGTTATCAGTGTGGATGAACCTACCATGAACATGTTGTTTGGTATTAACAACTCTCCGTTCTTTGGTAAAGATGGTAAGTTTGTTACTTCCCGTCACCTGCGTGATCGTTTAACGAAAGAAACTGAAAAGAACCTGGCACTCCGTGTAATGGATTCTGACAGTGCTGATAGTTTCATGGTTTATGGTCGTGGTATCCTGCACTTAGGTGTATTGATTGAGACCATGCGTCGTGAAGGTTACGAGTTGACCGTTGGTCAGCCACAAGTAATTGTGAAGCATGTGGATGGTAAAAAATGCGAACCGTACGAAACCCTGGTGGTAGACGTTCCGCAGGATTTTGCCAGCAAGGTAATTGATCTGGTAACCCGTCGTAAAGGTGAGATGCTGATCATGGAAACCAAGGGTGAAATGCAACACCTGGAATTTGAAATTCCTTCCCGTGGTTTGATTGGTCTGCGTACACAGATGCTCACTGCTACTGCAGGTGAAGCGGTAATGGCGCACAGATTCAACGATTATAAACCATGGAAAGGTGCTATCCCAGGCCGTAACAACGGTGTGTTGATTGCGAAAGAAGCAGGTACTACCACCGCTTACTCTCTCGATAAACTGCAGGATAGAGGATCTTTCTTCGTTGATCCGGGAGAAGAAGTGTATAAGGGTATGATCATTGGTGAAACCAACAAACCAGGTGACCTGGTGGTGAATCCAAACGAAGGAAAGAAACTGACCAACATGCGTGCGAGCGGAACTGATGGTGCGGCTAACATTGCGCCTAAAATTCTGATGACACTGGAAGAATGTATGGAGTATATCCAGCACGATGAGTGTATTGAAGTTACACCTAACTTCATCCGTATGCGTAAAGTTATCCTGGATGAAGAAGAGCGTAAGAGAACTGCTAAGAGCATGAAAGCTGAAGCTTAATTGCTTTGTAAGATAAACTAGTGAAAAAAGAAAAACCCGCTCCGATTACCGGAGCGGGTTTTTCTTTTTCGGGGTTAAGGGTCAAAAAAATCCCCGCCCAGGACAAGGCAGGGATGTGCATACTAACCCAATGCTTACTAAAACTAAAACTAACTTCTGTGTATATCTTTAAAGTAAGATTTAATCAAAATGTATTGACAACGTTCAAAAAGCGATCACTTATTCACCAGCATCTTATTCACCAGCATCCTGCTTTTCCTGGATCTTTACTTTAATCTTCGTTTCGATTTCTGTTGCCAGTTCAGGATTATCGCTCAGCAATTGTTTTACTGCATCACGGCCCTGACCTAATTTATTGGTATCATAGCTAAACCAGCTACCACTTTTCTGGATCACACCATATTCAACCCCCATGTCAATGATCTCTCCCATTTTGGAAACTCCCTGGCCATAGATGATATCAAATTCAGCCTGGCGGAATGGTGGAGCTACTTTATTCTTTACTACTTTTATTTTCACGCGGTTACCAATTGCTTCGTCACCATCTTTGATCTGGCTCATACGACGTATGTCGAGCCTTACAGATGCGTAGAACTTCAGCGCATTACCACCGGTGGTTGTTTCAGGATTACCGAACATCACACCTATCTTTTCACGTAATTGGTTAATAAATATGCAGCAGCAATTTGTTTTGGAAATGGTAGCGGTTAACTTACGCAGCGCCTGTGACATCAAACGGGCTTGTAATCCCATTTTACTTTCACCCATTTCTCCTTCCAGTTCACTTTTGGGTACCAGGGCAGCCACAGAGTCGATTACTACTACATCTACTGCGCCGGAGAGAATCAGGCGGTCTGCAATTTCCAGTGCCTGCTCACCATGATCTGGTTGTGATATCAACAGGGAATCTACGTCTACTCCCAGTCTTCTTGCATAAGTGCTGTCAAAAGCATGCTCCGCATCTATAATAGCGCAGATACCACCTTTCTTTTGTGCTTCTGCAATAGTATGTATCGCAATAGTGGTTTTACCGGAGGACTCAGGTCCATATATCTCAATAATTCTTCCTTTCGGTAAACCTCCAATTCCAAGTGCAATATCAAGACCCAGAGACCCGGTGGAAATAACCTCCATAGGTGCTTCTGCTTTTTCTCCCATCATCATCACAGATCCCTTACCGAAATCTTTCTCGATCTTGTCCATTGTGAGGCGCAGGGCCTTCAGTTTTTCTGCATTGGCTGTAGACATGTTATTAATGTTTTTACAAATTTAAAAGATAGCTGATCACAATTAGAAAGCATGTTAATTGGATTGCTAAGTTATAACCTAATTTTTTATTTTCCTAAATTTTTTAGCAATTTCTTTTAAATGCTAAATTAAATAGTATTTGCTTTTGTATCTTATTGATTACCCTTGTTTGTTGCTTAACAGCTTCATCTTTAAAGGTTAATCCCTAACGACATAACAAAGATGCGAACCCATTACGCATTGAATATGCGTATCAACAAACGACTCAAAAAAATTATAGACCCCCGAAAATGAGAATTCTACTGCATTTTTAAAAAGCGTAGTTATACGCTTGAGTATCAGCGCAGAAAGTTTGACTTTTGTATTGTCAAGTTTAGTTGTTGAAAGTTAATCCCCCTACTGTTTGTTAAGATTGTTTGTTAGCCTGCCTTGTGGCCTTGCATCCAATGTGTGTAAGTGATACAGTGAAGTGGTCCAGGTTAAACCCCAAAATTTTTTTTAGCCATTCTATATACTGTTCTTCCTGTTCCCTGTATGGATATCCAGCAGGGAATAAGAAAATAGAGTGGCCATTAACCCCTTATTTTACCAGGATCCAGCAGCCGGCCAGTTGAGAAACAATACCAATCAGGAAACCAATGTAAATTTCGCGGGGTGTATGCGCATCCAGCACCATCCGGGCGGTGGCCACAACAGCCGCAATAAAGAAAGTGATAACCAGGGGGACGGTTACATTCATATGCATTCCCCACATCAGCGACAATAAGAATCCAATGACGCCGCCCCAGCCAACAGTATGCATGCTGGTTTTGATAAAGTTATTGGAGATAAAAGAAATGCAGACACTGATAAAAATGCCCAGAAAGAAAGCCGTATAGAATCTTGGCGCCCGGCCTTCCTGTAAAAAAGTATAAAATGCCCAGAAGTAATACGTGATCATAGCTACGTAAGGAATAATCCTGTCGCGTTGCGTTTTCATGTATACCGAGGACACAAACTTCAACGCTTTGGCCAGCAACATAGTTAGTACCGGAAAGCCAATACTGATAATGGCTACCCGGAAATATAACATGTCGAAAGCAAAACGTTTACTGATAGTTTTAAACGCTACCATGTATTCCGGAATAGACTCCAGCACCAAAAACGTTACCAGCAGCGGAATGAACAGCGGATGTGTAAGGTAGGAAATGACCTGGGCGAGGGATCGCATTGCCGGTGAAAACTCCGGCGCCGCCTGTAAATTCCCGTTCCGGTCTAAAACTGCATGTTCTTGCATGGTATATATTGTGCTTATAATTCTTTACGTAAACGGGCTACCGGTATATTCAGCTGCTCCCTGTATTTGGCCACCGTACGGCGGGCAATATTATATCCTTTGTCCTGCAACATCTTCGTCAGATTTTCATCACTGAGCGGCTTGCGCTTGTTTTCCGCTTCTATCAGATCCGATAAAATCTTCTTTACCTCTCTCGTAGATACTTCTTCTCCACTGTCGGTAGACAAAGATTCGGAGAAGAAAAACTTCAGCTTAAAGGTACCAAACTCCGTTTGTACATATTTGCTATTGGCTACCCGGCTTACCGTAGAGATGTCCAGTTGTGTGCGATCCGCGATATCTTTCAGGATCATTGGCTTCATCGTGGTTTCATCTCCCGTAAGGAAAAATTCGCGCTGATAATCCATGATAGACTCCATGGTAGACAGTAACGTATGTTGCCGCTGCTTAATAGCATCTATAAACCATTTGGCGGCATCAATTTTTTGCTTGATAAATAATACTGCTTCTTTCTGACGCTTATCCTTTTTATCACCACGGTCATATTCTTTCAGCATTTCACGGTAACCTCCGGAAATACGCAGATCAGGTGCATTGCGGGAATTCAGTGTGAGTTCCAGCTTGCCGGCATTATTTAAGATGAAGAAGTCCGGCAGTACATAGCTTTCCGCTTTATTCAGCGTGGCAAAATTGCCACCTGGTTTGGGCGTTAGCTTAATAATCTGTGTAATGGCTTCTTTCAGGCCTTCGTCCGTTAAACTCAGCGCCTTTTGTATTTTCTCGTAGTGCTTCTTGGTAAACTCGTCGAAGTAATTTTCCAGGATGAGATAAGCATTGTGTACGCCTTCATCATCCTGCGATTTACGCTTCAATTGCAGCAATAAGCATTCTTTCAGATCGGTGGCGCATACGCCGGCCGGATCGAAATCCTGTATTTTCTTAATCAGCGTATGAATCTCTTCTTCTGTGGTGTCAATATTCTGGGAAAAAGACAGGTCATCTACCATGGAACTGACTTCCCGGCGCAAATATCCATCATCATCAATACTGCCAATGATATGTTCTGCAATGGCGTTCTGGTGGTCATCCAGTTCCAGCATGCCCAATTGACTTAGTAAGTGCTCGTGGAAGGAAGTTTCCACCCGGATAGGAATGGTTTTATTACTTTCATCCGGATCGGGATAATTATCATCGCGTAATTTGTAATCCGCCACATCATCGTCGCTGTCACTTACATATTCAGAAATATCTATATTGTCGTATTCATTTTCACTGCCATCGGGTTCAAATTCATCCTCTTCAGCAGGGCTTTCAAACTCGTCCTGCTCTTTAAATTCATCTTCACCGGCTTCTTCACCGTATTCGAGGGCAGGGTTTTCTTCCAGTTCTTCTTTGATTCTTTCTTCCAGGTTGACAGTAGGTACCTGCAGCAATTTCATAAGCTGAATTTGCTGAGGTGAAAGCTTCTGTAATAATTTTTGCTGTTGTGTCTGCTTTAGCATAATTGTTTCCCAGGGGGCAAAATTTTTAACAGCAGCCAGCTTTTAGCTTTTAGTGATTAGTAAATGCAGCGAAGATGATGTTTTTGCAGATGTCCGCTGCATTTACTAATCGCTAAAAGCTAATGGCTAACAGCTAGCTATAAGTCCAGTTCTAATTGCTCCGGCAACAAACGGAATGTTTTACGATGATAGGGCGTATCGCCAAATTCCCGTATCGCATCGCGGTGTTGCTTAGTCGGATAACCTTTATTCACATCCCAACCGAAATGAGGATAGCTGGCATGTAACTGCTGCATATATTCATCCCGGTAGGTTTTGGCCAGAATAGAAGCCGCTGCAATGGAAGCATAAATACCATCGCCTTGTATAATACATGCGTGAGGAATACTCCCATATGCATAAAAGCGGTTACCATCTACCAATATGAACTCCGGTTGTTGCTGTAGCTTCTCCAATGCCAGATGCATAGCTTTGAAGGAAGCCTTTAATATATTTATCTTGTCTATTTCTACGTTATCCACACTCGCTACGGCATAGCATATAGCTTTTTTCTCGATCACTGTCCGTAGTTTCTCCCGGTCGGCTGCTTTCATCTGTTTGGAATCATTCAGCAACGGGTGCCTGAATTTCCTGGGCAGTATCACTGCCGCTGCAAATACGGGACCCGCCAGGCATCCTCTTCCGGCTTCATCACAGCCGGCTTCTGTTAATAATTCCTGATGATAAGAAAGTAGCAAATCCTGATATATTAAGCCGGGTAAAATTACAAGATTAATGCACAAGGAACAAGGGCTGTGGAATTTTGAAGGAATACTGCAGTATTGCGCTTAATCCTTCTTAAACAGATCTTTGAAATTCTGTTTGAAATCCGTCCATTCCTTATCAGATTTTTTCATCAGCTGATCAGCCGCTAAACGGGTGCTATCCCAGGTTTCTGCACTGCTGTTTTTTACTTCTTCCAGCTTCTTATTCATCTGTGCCTTTAATGTTGCCAGTTTTTTCCGCGCTGCTTCACTTTTCTCATCACCATCTTTTTTCAACTCAGCACTGGTCTGGTCGATGTCTTTAATCCTTTCACGGATCGCATCTTCTGCCAGTTGTTTTTGCTCGGATAAATAATCACCGGTATTGCTGGCAGCAGATTTCAACTCATCACCTGCTTTCTGCAGATTTTCCTTTACCTCTTCCTTTTTTTCCTGCTGACTGCTACTCTCATTGCAGGCGAAAAATGCGGCGAGGCCTATTATTAAAAATATTTTTTTCATGCTGCAATCGTTTTTTTTCAAGGTAATAAAATATTGGCATAGCCTATAGGCTCTACCCCCTTATCAAAACATATTCCAGTTTTTGGCATCCCGGCGGCATCATATAAAAATAATTATCAGATAAGTACGCCATTGATCCCTATACCTGCGCCTGGTAACGAAAAAAAGGCTAGGTTTGAGGTCCTTAAAAACAAAACCTGACTTAATATGAGAAAAAAATTACTGGTTTTGCTCTTATTGCTTAGCGTAAGTATCAAGTGGGCTAAAGCAGACGAGGGCATGTGGCTTCCTTATTTACTGGGGCAGCAAACCTACAATGACATGGTAAAGAAGGGGCTGAAGCTTACCAAAGAGCAACTGTATAGCATCAACAAAGCCTCTCTCAAAGATGCCATTGTTATTTTTGGTGGTGGATGTACGGGAGAAATTGTAAGCAATGAAGGTCTCATTTTCACCAATCACCACTGCGGATACGGCGCTATTGCAGCCGCCAGCTCAGTAGAACACAATTACCTGAAAAACGGTTTCTACGCAAAAAATAAACAGGAAGAAATCGCTTCTTCCCAGTTGTCAGTACAATTCCTGGTGAAAGTAGACGATGTGACCAAACAGGTGGAAGAGGCTGTAAAGGGCCTTGATGGCGCTGAAAGAGCGAAAAAAGAACAACAGGCTTATGGCGAAATCATTACCAAAGCTACTGCCAATACCGGCTACGAAGCCAAGGTAATTCCAATGTTCAAAGGCAACCAGTACCTGCTGTTTGTGTACGAACGCTTTAAAGATATCCGCCTGGTAGGAACACCTCCTGAAAGTGTGGGTAAATTTGGTGGTGACACCGACAACTGGGAATGGCCACGTCATACCGGCGACTTCTCCATCTTCCGCGTGTACACCGGCAAAGACGGTAAACCTGCTCCCTACGCAGCAGACAACGTTCCCCTGAAACCTAAACATTTCCTGCCTGTATCTATCAAAGGAGTAAAGGAAAATGATTACGCCATGATTTTTGGCTACCCTGGCGGTACCAACCGCTATGAAACCTCTTATGGTATCCAGTTGAAAACAGCTATCGAGAACCCATTCCTGGTGAACCTGAGAGATGTAAGGCTCAAGGCTATGTTTGAGCAAATGAAGAAAGATCCTGCAGTAAAACTGCAATTGGCTTCCTCTTATGCCGGCATCGCTAACTACTGGAAATTCTTCGACGGGGAAACCAAACAACTCGAAAAACATGGTGTGCTGGCCGAAAAGCAAAAAGAAGAAGCTGCTTTTGCAAAATGGGCACAGGATAAACCAGAGTTTGCCAATATTCTCCGCGACTACGAAGCTAATTATAAAGCATGGACTCCCTATGCTAAACAGCGTGTTTACCTGAATGAAGGTATCCTGGGTTCTCCGGTGGCAGCTTTCGCCGCTTCATTAATGGGTGTTGAAAAAGCCCTGGTAACACCAGGCGCCCCTAAAGATGCAGTAAAGCAAGCTATAGAAGCTGCTGATAAAGCAAGAACCACTTTCCTCGAAGGTGAAAACAAGCCAAGCGATCAGAAAATTCTTGCAGCTACCTGCCGTATGTATTATAATGATGTGGCGAAAGAGCAACAACCTGCTGCGTTTTACGATGGTCTGAAGGCAAAATATGGCAGCCTGGATGAGGAAAATACTTACCGTACCTGGGCCGCTGCATTAATGAACAATACCTTCATTTTTGATGATGCCAAATGGAAAGCATTCGTATCTAACCCGGATGCAGTAACCCTGCAGAATGATCCTGCATTTGCTTACGCCAGTACTTTTATTAAGAATTTTGTAGGTAAATACCTGCCAATATACAACCAGTTCGTGGCTAAGAATAATGATCTGGGCCGCACTTACCTGAAAGGCGTCATGCAGATGAATCCTAATGCCAACAGGTACCCGGATGCTAACTTTACCATGCGCTTGTCTTATGGTCAGGTAAAGCCATATTCTCCACGTGATGCTGTACACTACGATTACGTTACCACCATGAAAGGTGTAATCGAAAAATATGTACCGGGCGATTACGAATTTGATCTGCCTGCCAATTATGTAGATCTATACAATAAAAAAGACTTCGGTCAATATAAAGATGCCCGCAAAAATGATATCGTAGTAGGTTTTATTACTACTAATGACATCACCGGCGGTAACTCCGGTTCTCCTGTTATCAATGCTAACGGAGAACTGATCGGTCTTGCTTTCGATGGTAACTACGAAGCACTGAGCCACAAAATTCAGTTTGATTCCGAATACAATCGTACTATCTGTGTTGATGTACGCTATGTATTATGGTGCATCGAAAAACTGGGTGGTGCTAAGAATATTATCAATGAGCTGAAGCTGGTGAAATAAAGCCTGCAGATGTTTTTAAAGAGATGTCCCGTGTCGGTTATACCGGCACGGGATTTTTTTATCCCGATATTCTGTTAACCGGCAAACTTTTTTTTGATCAGGCTGTTATCCGGAAAAGGCCTTGTTCAAAACTATATAACAACCGTGCATGCATAAACGAATTTTACGCGTTGCCATCTGTTTGATCATTTGCTGTTGTACTGCCAGCTATACATATGCCTGGTCATTAACCCCTGTACAAGACAGCACTGCAAAAGATTCTGCTGTACAGAAGCTGGCCGGTTTTATTAAGAAGATCTCTTTTGGTGGGGTTTTTCAGGCACGTTACACCGGTTCTTTGGTGAAGGATGTAGATGTTAATGGTGTCCACCAGCCTAACACGGATGAAGTAGTACGGAACAGCTTCAGTATTAAAAGAGCGCGTTTACAGGCCAAGGCACAGGTCAGCGACCGATTTACGGCTGCTATACTGGTGAATCTGGCGGAGTTTTCCGGCGACACAAAAGGGAAAGTCCTGGAAAATGCCTATATCTCTTACCGTTGGAATGATGCCTTCAACTTTACTATTGGGCAGTTCAGGCCCTCTTTCGGATTGGAAGACCTTTTTCCGGTAGACATTGTTCAATCCATGGATTTTTCCAATCAATACTATGCTTTTGGCAGCAATGGCTGGCAAAGTTTCCAGATAGGGGTATCTATGTTCGGCGCCTTTAATAAAGAAAGTAAGGTGCCGATGAAGTATGCCATCTCTGTAGTAAATGGTAATAACCGCAACCAGCCATCAGATAACGATAATGGCAAGCTGGGTACAGCCCGGCTGGAATTTGGAGATATGAATAAAATATCGCTGGGACTGAACGGAGGTTTTGGCAAGGTAAAGAAACAAAGCGTATATGCGTTGGGGATAGATGTTAACGGAGTAATCCCCCTGTCGCCCCGGTGGGATCTGCAGTTACAATCTGAATATAAGCAGGGCAACAATCACCAGTTGTATTATGCATTGCCGGATAGCCTGCGGAAAGGAGGCGTTGGTAACTATACTATGAACGGGATATATGTACTTCCCAACTTCCGGTATAAGATTAATTATCATAAGCTAACCTCCATTGAAGTGTCTATGCGGTATGAGTATTTTAATGAAGATGAGCAACATAATGGAAATGTACGCCGGTCTTATATTCCTATGGTGAGCCTGGCTTTTTTGAAAGACTACGGAGGGCGTATTCAGTTAGGAATGCAAATAGACCAATACAATAAAGATATTTCAGGAACCAAAACACACAATAGCAATCTTCTGATTGCACAGGTACAATGTAGATTTTAAAGGCTGTGTATATGAAAGAAATCAAGTATCCTCAATTATTAATTACCGCGGCCCTGGGCCTGTTAATCTGGTTTATACCGCCTCCCGCAGGTGTAAAGCCGGAGGCCTGGCATCTGTTAGCCATCTTCCTGGCTACTATTATAGGTATTATCATGAAAGCAGCCAGCATGGGCACTATGTCGATGATCGCCATCACGCTGGTGGCCGTTTCCGGCGTATTGGCGCCCGGAGATCCGGCAAAATCAATTTCCCTGGCACTCAGCAGTTTCGGCGACAAGGTAATATGGTTGATTGGTATTTCTTTTTTTATTGCGCGTGGATTTATTAAAACAGGATTGGGTAAACGGATTGCGTATTTGTTTATCCGTGTATTTGGCAGGAGTTCATTAGGACTGGCTTATGGACTGGGGTTGGCAGATCTGGTGCTGGCGCCCGCGGTACCCAGTAACACCGCCAGGGGAGGTGGGATCATTTATCCTATTATGAAGTCTATGGCAATCAACTTTGGATCTGTACCAGAAGAACCTGCTACACATCGCAAGTTAGGTGCTTACCTCACACTTAACAGCTATAACATGAACCTTATTACTTCTTCCATGTTTTTAACTGGTACTGCCAGTAATCCTATGTGTCAGAAGTTTGCGAAAAATATGGGGATTGATATTTCCTGGATGTCGTGGTTTACGGCCGCTATTGTGCCGGCTATAGCTTCTATTCTTGTAGTGCCCTGGATTTTATATAAGATATATCCACCGGAATTAAAGTCGACGGGTGATGCGCCGGCAATGGCAGCAGAGAAATTAAAGGAGATGGGCCCGGTACACAGAGATGAATGGTTGATGCTCCTGGCCTTTGTGATTCTTTTAGTGTTGTGGATCACCGGAGATCTTTTTGGTATTGACGCTACCTCTACTGCCTTGATAGGGTTGGTATTCCTGTTGATTTCCCAGGTGCTTACCTGGGAGGATGTGAAGTCAGAGAAAGGAGCCTGGGATACTATTGTATGGTTTTCTGCACTCGTAATGATGGCCAGCTTTCTGAATACGCTTGGCTTTATTCCCTGGTTCAGCGATCTGATGAAACAACAGGTGGGGGGCATGAAATGGACAATTGCCTTTCCGATTATTGTGCTGGTATATTTTTATAGTCATTACATTTTTGCCAGTGCTACAGCCCATGTAGCGGCAATGTACTCTGCTTTCCTGGGAGTAGGTATTTCAGTAGGAGTGCCGGGTACGTTGCTGGCGTTGGTGTTGGGATTCTGTGGTGGCATCTTCGGCACACTTACGCATTATGGACATGGTCCGGCGCCGGTATTTTTTGGTAGTACTTATGTAGATCTGAAAGACTGGTGGAAATGCGGGTTTATTTTAAGTGTGGTATTGATTATTATATGGATGGGACTGGGAGGCATTTGGTGGAAAATATCAGGTATTTGGTAAATATATCGTTAAATATATTTTTATGGGTCAATGGAAGCAGCAAACATTATCCAGGAAAAACTGGATGGCATTTACAGGATTATTTCTATGCTTTTTCCTGGTGATACATCTTGCTGGTAACCTGCAATTGTTTTTGCCGGCACACAGGGCGCATACACAGTTTAATCTCTATTCCCGTATCCTTTCAGACAACATCATTATCAAGGCCATCTCCTATATTCTCTTTGCCAGTATCATCGGACATGTGATATATGCTATCATTATCACGCTGGCTAATAACCGGGCAAGGAATGTAAAGTATCACTACGACCGGCGGGGCGCCGTAAGTACCTGGTACAGCCGTAATATGGGGCTGTTGGGTACCATCATTTTTATTTTCCTGGTTATTCACCTGAAGGACTTCTGGTACGTATACAAATACGGCAATCTGCCACTGGACGCCAACGGACATAAAGATTTATATATACTGGTGGTAAGTGTTTACAGCGAATTATGGTATGTGATCTTATATGTGATTTGTATGGTGGCGCTTTGTTATCACCTGTTACACGGTTTCTTCAGTGCGGCCCGCACGCTGGGGCTTTATCACCCCAAATATGCGCGTTGGGTCAGGATGATAGGCTGGATATTTAGTATTGGCATCAGTGCCGGATTTGCCGCCATGCCCATTTATGTTCATTTCTTAAAATAGTTGGTTATGCTGGACGCAAAAATACCGGGCGGGCCACTGGAAGACAAGTGGAGTTACTATAAAGCACATGCAAAGCTGGTAAATCCGGCCAATAGAAAGAAGCTGACTGTAATTGTGGTGGGAACGGGGCTGGCTGGCAGCTCTATTGCGGCTTCGCTGGGAGAGATGGGATATAACGTAAAGAGTTTTTGTTTCCAGGATTCACCCCGGAGAGCTCATTCTGTGGCCGCGCAAGGCGGTGTTAACGCCTGTAAAAATTATAAGAATGACGGGGATAGCGTTTATCGTATGTTTTATGATACCATTAAGGGCGGCGACTTCCGCGCCAGGGAAGGCAATGTATACCGGATGGCAGAATGTAGTGCTAACCTGATTGATCAAGCGGTGGCACAGGGAGTGCCTTTCGGCCGTGAATATGGCGGGTATCTGAACAACAGGTCTTTTGGTGGCGTACAGGTATCCCGTACTTTTTATGCGAGGGGGCAAACAGGTCAGCAGTTGCTGTTGGGTGCTTATCAGGCGCTCATGCGACAGGTGGGCGCCGGCACGGTGCAATTGTTTGCCCGTCATGAAATGCTTGACCTGGTGGTCGCTGGTGGAAAAGCGAAAGGCGTAATTGTTCGCAACATGGATACCGGGGAACTGGAGCGTCATGGCGCACATGCGGTGGTACTTGCCACCGGAGGATTCGGTAAAATTTATTATTTGTCTACGCTGGCTATGGGCTGCAATGGTTCTGCCATCTGGCGGGCGCATAAACGGGGTGCTTATATGGCCAACCCGAGCTGGACCCAGATTCATCCTACCAGTTTACCACAGTCCGGCGAATACCAGTCAAAGCTCACGCTGATGTCGGAGTCCCTGCGAAATGATGGGCGTATCTGGGTACCGAAGAAAGAAGGGGAAGAGCGGGAGCCGAACCAGATACCAGAGGAAGAAAGAGATTATTACCTGGAAAGAAGGTACCCGGCTTTTGGTAACCTGTCTCCCCGCGATATCGCTTCCCGTGCCGCCAAAGAGCGGATAGACGCGGGTTATGGCATTGGCCCGCTAAAAAATGCAGTGTATCTCGATTTTTCCAAAGCCATAAAAGATCAGGGAGAAGATACCATTCGTAAAAAATACGGCAACCTGTTTCGTATGTATGAAAAAATTACCGGCGTAGATGCGTATAAAGAACCGATGCGTATTTCTCCGGCGGCCCATTTTTCTATGGGCGGACTGTGGGTAGATTATGAGTTGATGACCACCATTCCCGGGTTGTTTGCTTTGGGAGAAGCCAACTTCGCTGACCATGGCGCAAATCGGTTAGGTGCCAATTCTCTCTTACAGGCCTGTGTTGACGGTTATTTTATTGCACCTTACACAATGGCCAATTACCTCGCAGATGAAATAAAAGCAGGGCCCATAGATGTCAGGGATGCTCCCTTTGCGGCTGCTGAAGAAAATGTACATCAACAGTTAAAAAGGCTCATGGGCATACAGGGCAATTTAAGTGCAGATTATTTCCATAAAACGTTGGGGAAGATCTTATATGATAAATGTGGGTTAAGCCGGTCGAAAGAAGGACTGGAAGCAGCGATTAAAGAAATAGCAGCATTAAGGGAAGAATTTTGGCAGCGTTTATACGTGCCCGGTGGGTATGCGATTAACACAGAGCTGGAGAAAGCCGGTAGAGTAGCGGATTACCTGGAGCTGGGAGAATTGATGTGTTATGATGCACTTGCCCGTGACGAATCCTGTGGTGCACATTTCCGGGTAGAACACCAAACACCGGAAGGAGAGGCGATGCGCAATGACCAGGATTTCTCTTTTATATCTGCCTGGGAATGGGAGGGCGCAGATAAACCGCCATTATTACATAAAGAGCCTTTGCATTTCGAATTTGTAACACCTACAGTAAGAAGCTACAAATAACTTAAACTAACGGTTATGCGTATACGATTAAAAATATGGCGGCAGGAAAATCAGCAGGATCCTGGTAAAATGGTGAATTATACGTTGGAAGATATCAATCCGCACATGTCTTTCCTGGAAATGCTGGATACGCTGAATGAGCAGTTGTTGCAGGACGGTACGCGTCCGGTGGAGTTTGATCACGACTGCCGGGAAGGTATTTGCGGGCAATGTGGTGTTATGATTAATGGACGTGCGCATGGACCCTTAGCGAATACAACAACGTGCCAGTTGCATATGCGCACATTTACCGATAATGAAGAAATTGTAATAGAGCCTTTCCGTGCAACTGCTTTTCCCGTAAAATGTGACTTAAAGATAGATCGTACTGCCTTTGACCGTGTGATACAATCGGGGGGATTCATTTCCGTAAATACAGGACAGGCACCAGAAGCAAACGACATGGCCATCGGCTCCCCAACAGCGGAAGCCGCCTTTGATGCAGCGGCTTGTATCGGTTGCGGCGCCTGTGTAGCGGTGTGTAAAAATTCCAGTGCCGCCTTATTTACCAGTGCAAAAATATCGCACCTGGTACTGTTGCCGCAAGGCAAAATAGAGGCACAGGAAAGGGTGAGAAAAATGGTGGATCAGATGGACAAAGAAGGCTTCGGCCACTGCAGTAATACGGAAGCCTGTGAAGCAGAATGTCCGCAACAAATATCCGTGCTGCACATTGCCCGCATGAACTATGAGTATAACAAAGCACAGGTACTGAAAAAGTAAAATCAACTTTTCATAGGCCCGTACACGTAATACTACTTATTTTAAAAATAAGTTAGGATACGTGTCTTTTTTTGAAAATTACGTCGTAAATTTGCGTCCGTTTGAATACCGAAATATGCTGTTGCTGATAAGAGTTGCAATTGCAATAGTGTTAACCCCGGTGAATTATTTGTTAACAGGGCTGTGACCCCCCAAAAGAATTAATAAGATGAAATTTAGAATGTTTGTAGCAGCTATTATGCTGTTGATAACAGCCATGACGGCTTGTTCCCCTAATCAGAAAGAAAACACCACTGAAGTAGTAACTGGTAATGCAGGTAATTTCCTGATCATTAAAGGACATGGTTTTAGTGAAGACAAAAACCTGAACAAAGTAATCTTTGGAACGGTGCCTGCACAGGTGTTGCGGGCAGAGTCGAATTACCTGCTGGTACAGGTGCCTGCACAGAAAGTTGCCACTGTTCCTGTTGTAGTTACAGTTGGTGAAAATATCTCTAACGCAATGATGTTTGCATATCATCCTAAGTTGGTAGCGGCCAGCTTTTAAAAGAGTGTGAGTTAAATGTAGTGGGTAGGGATCTGTTAAGATCTCTACCCATTCTGTTTTAATTCACTTTTTTTGCCTACACTTGCTATATGTACAAGGAGATACGGCCACATCATTTGCTAATGGATTATGTTGATGCCTATTGGGTAAGCACCACGGTGTCGTTGGGCCAACAGCGTATTTTACCGGATACTTGTGCCGATATTATATTTAATATCGGGGAAGAAATAATTACCATCGACAATGGTGACAAAATTGCCCCACATACTGCTTTTGCAGTAGGCACCATGACAGCTTTCCAGGACTCGCAGATAGCAGCAGGTACGCAATTGCTGGGAATCCGTTTCCGGCCGGGAGGCCTGTATGCCTTTATCGGGTTGCCTTTACAACTGATTACAGATATACACCTGCCATTAAAAGTAATGGCGGGAAATTGGCATACCCTGTTGGAACCTATATTGGCAAAGGAACGTTCAGTGCCGGCAAAAATCCGATGCCTGGAAAAATTCCTGTTGCAACAACTTCCGGAAAAGAAAGTGATCACCGGCAGTATACACCATACTATTACGCAGATCCAGCAATCCAAAGGCAATGTTGCAGTAGAAGCACTGGCTGCATCTGTGTTTATGAGTCCCCGTAATTTCGAAAGACATTTCCTGCAAACAGTAGGTGTATCTCCCAAGAAATTTTCCCGTATTGTACGCTTTATCGCCATTAAACAGCAGTTGAAAGGAAGTACCAATACACCCTTATTATCATTGGCATTAGAGAATGGATTTTATGATCATGCACATCTGACACGCGAGTTTAGCGCGTTTGCAGGCGTGAGCCCTACTACGTATTTACAGCGCCTTTAAATAGAGAGGTACTATAATTGTCGTTTTTATACAAATCATATTTTTCAGGTCGTCTTACCTTCATAAATCAGTTATAAAGCCACTATTTTATGGAACAGCGATTAACACTAATAACACTGGGCGTGCGTGATCTTTCACGTGCATTAAAATTTTACGAACAAGGACTAGGCTGGAAAAAATCTGCGGCCAGTAACGAACACATTGCATTTTTTTCGCTGGGCGGAATGGTGCTTTCGCTTTATTCCCGGGAAATGTTAGCAAAGGATGCGCTTCAGCCGTCAGTGGGGAAAGGCTTCAGTGGTATCACGCTGGCCTATAATACCAGGAGCAGGGATGAAGTAGATGCCGTATTAGAACTTGCTGCTAAAGCGGGTGCGGAAATTCTTAAACCGGCACAGGAGGTTTTCTGGGGCGGTTATAGCGGCTATTTCAGCGATCCGGAAGGGCATATATTTGAAGTAGCACACAACCCTTTCTGGGAGCTGAATGAGCGGGGAGAAGTAGTACTTCCTTCCTGATGATATATACCTATAAAAAGTGAAGGCAGCTGATAACCTGGAGATTATCAGCTGCCTTCACTTTTTATAGTTCATTATTATTTATCCTGCATACCAAACATGACAATAATTTTTCCATCCTTATACAGGTTGAGTGTTTGATCAGCTACATCATACCGGTAAGCATTTTCACTGAGCAGTTTGATAAACTCGGATTCACGGCGCATGGCAGTAGCATCGGGGCAAGCCATGCGGGTGCTGATAACAGCAGAGAATTTAATTTCCTCTTTTGTGGCGTTATAACCACCGGAAATGCTGTTGCAGCCACCTTTACCGTGGAAACGTTTTTTATCTGTATCAAATTCTATCCACATACCGGCATTGGTCAATGTGGCATCATTCATTTTAATTACGTTCCATTTTTTGCTGGCAATGAAAGCCCATTGTTTGCTGTCAGGGCTTGGATCTTCTATTGCAAACTGCATCACTGCTTTCCCATTTTGAGAGAACGTTACAGTTTGGCCTTCTACGGAATAGGTAAAGCTGTGTCCTCCAAGTAATTGCTGAAAGGTGGATTCGCGGCGCATTACATCGGCATCCGGGCAGGCCATCATGGTGCTAACGCCTCTGGTGAAGGAGACTTTATTTCCTGCCATAGTATAACCACCGGAGATACCGTTGCAACCACCTTTACCGTGAAAGTTTTTCTTTTTGGCATCCAGCTCAATCCATACACCAGAGTTGCTGATACTTTCATCATTGAGTTGGGTGAGGGTTAGTTTTTTGCCGGTAATGCCTGCATTTCCGGAAGTACTACCTTTCGGCTGCAGGTTGAATTGCATCACAGTTTTACCGTTTTGAAGGAGGTTTACATTGCTGCCTACCACTTCATATTTGAAAGTCTGGTCGCCTAAATGTTGCTGGAAGGCGCCTTCGCGTTGCATGATATCTCTATCCGGGCAGGCCATCAGCGTACCGGCCATTTTACTGAAAGTAATATTATTACCAGCGGAGGTGAAGCTTCCCATGGTGCGGTTACAACCGGCACTACCTGAAACGCGTTTGTTGGCAGCGTCAAATTCCAGCCAGGTTTTCCCATCAGAAATGTTGGCGTCATCCATTTGAACCAGTACCCATTTTTTGTTGAGGATACCTGTTAACTGGTTACTGGTACGAATTCTCTTTTTCTCCAACACTTTTGTTAAAGTGTACTTAATGTTAGGGGCGTCTGCTGGCGGGTTTTTTACCGGGGTAATTCTTACTCTCAATTTATAACGGTAGCCAGGTACGTATTTAAAGCCGTTTATGTTGGTGTATAAATTGGACCAGTCTGCGTCATTAACGCCTTTTATCTGCAAACACTCCATAGGCGCCACTCCTGTGCAGGGCTCCTTGGTTTCTTTCACATAGATCACCTGTGTTTTTGCAGGTGCTGGCTTGTTTTGAATGGGGGCCATGAAAGTTGTGGCGAGCGTGATGGCTAATTCGAATAGCATAAAATATAGATTTTAATAAATAACAACAAAAGGAACGATCAGGTTTTATCTTTTGTTACAATAGGCTATATTTTTCAAAAACGCTGCCAGACTCACTCTGAGGCATATACTATTCGCTAACACAGCCATGGTGGGCTGTTTTGTTTGTTTTGCCAATGCCATATATAATAGATTCATAATAGGCCAGCTTATCTTTTCCCGGCAAAGCAATGATCGTTACATCATTGGCAGCAAGTAAATCCAGCTTGAATTTGGATGCCACTACATATTCTTCGGGGATGTAATAATATATTTTATTAGGTACCGGCACATTTTTATGGTGAAACTTTTGTCGCGCTCTGTAGGTCAGTAACCACCACAGGTCTGTTTCTACAAAGTCGAGCGATAAGCCGAAGATGTGAATATCATCCGTAAAGAATAAGTCAATCCACGAATGAAAGTATACTTCTTTGGAATGTATACGACGTAGTAATGAACGCCGTGGTACTTCTTTAGACGTATACACGGTACCGCTGACTACATAGTTGCGCATCATCTGTAATTGTCCGCCATAGTGCTCAAAGCCCAGGTTAATACTCATTGGATTGAGGCAGTCACCGTGTATATGCCAGTAATTAGTATCCCCAACTTTATATTTTCTGAAGATGCTGTAAAACTTTTCGTTGATCAGACTGGTATTTTCCAACGGAGTGCTGCCTTCCAGTGTGAACTCGTAATTGGTGGTAAGGATATGCGCCGGTTTAAGCGCCCTGATGGCGCTATGTATAGGATTGCCTTTAATCTCCGCCGCTTTGATAGCGATGAATGATTTCAGGTCTTTCTCCCGGATTTTATGATTTTTGCTGGCGGTTAAAAAGATTTCTTCATACAACAATGGGAAAGGTTTTTTATTGTCCAGCTCTACACAGTCGCCTGCATGGCAGAAGGTGATAATATCCTGTAGCAGGTCTTTCCAGCTTTGTCCGCTGGAGATGTTGTTGATGTCATTTCCAATTAATAGCACGTGGTTTTTCATAAGATACATTCGGTTTTTAAGGGTTGATGAATCGGAAGGTGAGGTTAATTCTTCCCGTATTTACTTTAGTAGTTTTAGGCACCTGGTGTTCCCAGTAGGTTTGCAGGGAGCCTTTCATAATGAGTAAGGAGCCATGTTGTAGCGGCAGCTCATATTTGCGGGAATGATCATTTTTATACCGGAGCATGAAGCGCCGGGTAGCGCCGAAGTTTACAGAGGCAATCACCGGTTCTGGGCCCAGCTCCGGCTCATCATCGGCGTGCCAGCCCATAGAGTCGTTTCCGTTACGATATAAGTTCAATAGTACACTGTTGAAAGCATGTCCGCTTACCGGGGTAATCCGCTCGCGTATTTGTACCAGGGCGGGCGTCCAGCTTTCGGGGGAATAAGTAGTCCCGGCAAAGCGGTAAGAAGAGGTAGCGTCGCCATACCAGGCCATCAGCCTCGGAAATAAAACAGGTTTCCCATACATCATCATTGACTCCTGTTTCCAGGCAATGCTGTCTGTTAGTATACGCATGAAATCGTCGCTTTCCACTGTCGTAAAAAACTGTGGATAATAGGCCAGCTCTCCATTCAGTAATGAAATCTCTTTGGCTGCATCCCCATCGTCGAAGAAACTTCCCTGCACATTCATACTATAAATTTAAGAACACGCTACGCAGTGTATATGTGGAGTTATTTGTCGGGCGTATTATCTTTCCAGGACCACAGATAGCGACAGGCATGAGTACGGTAGGGCGACCATTTCGCCGATATTTTGCGCAGTTGATCCCTGAATTCTTTCTTGTTGTCCCGGTCCAGTTTATATAGTTTAATCATGGCCTGCTGCAACCCCCAGTCATCTATGGCAAAAACATCTTCCCGGCCCAGGTAAAACATCAACAGCATTTCCACCGTCCAGCGGCCTACGCCCTTGATTTGCGTCAAATAAGCGATGATGGTTTCATCATCCATTTTTTTCAGCTTACTATCGGTGACTTTTTCTGCAATCACAAAAGCAGCAACGTTATGCACATAGGTGACTTTGGCGTTGGACAAACCAATACCGCGAAGGGTCAGTGCCGGGGTATCCAGTATTTGTTGGGCAGTAGGTTCCTTGCGGCCGTAAAGGTCCAGGAAGCGGGAGTAGATCACATCCGCTACCTTAACGGACAGCTGTTGACTCATAATAGAGCCGATCAGCTTCAGGCAGATATTTTTTCGTATAGTCAGCTCCGTTAATGGGCCGTCAATAATTTTTCCGAGCTTTTTATCTTTGCCCAGGTGGTCCAGGTAGTGAATCCGCCTGGCTTCCGGAGCGCCTGTTGATTTGGGCATAATACGTTTTTTAATGAAATACGTCACTTGTCATCCACCCCGGAATACCAGTCCCTGATTAATAATTGAAAGGCTGTGTATAGATCACCTGCAGCAGGGTTTGACCCACTGATTGCAGTGTTTTTTTATCTATCACATCCATGTTGTCGTTCTGTGTATGCCAGTGAGGAGCAAAGTCGTTATTAGCCTGCAACGCAATGATATCAAATGTCGGGATATTAGCGATGGTGTTTACCGCAATATGATCATCTGTGATAAAAGCGCCATTGTTTTCATAACGGAACTGATCAGAGTAGCCCAGTTTGTTAGCTACATCCCAGAACATTTTCATTTGTGCAGGTGCATATTGCTTGGAAGAGCCTTCCATATAAAACTGTGTACCACGGCCGCCTACCATGTCCAACAAGATACCATAGTTAGCCTTGTAGCCTGGTACATGAGGGTTTTTAGCCCAGTACTGGGTGCCAAGGCAAAAAGAGTTTTCATCATTTTTGGCACCGTAGTCTTCCACATCTACCAATAAAATATCAACACCCGCTTCCGGCTTCTGTAAACGGAACTGACGGGCCACTTCCATGAGTACTGCTACACCGCTGGCGCCATCATCCGCGCCATCCAGCTTCTTCGTTTTGTCAAAAGCATCTTCATCTGCCCAGGGACGGGTGTCCCAGTGGGCCAGTAGTAATATGCGCTGTTTGGCTGCCGGATTAAAGCTGGCGATGATATTAATACAGGGTAGCTTCTCATTTTTAGGGCCGGTAACGGTGGTTTTTTGCACATATACCGTATCCGCCCAGGAACGGAAACGACCAATCAGGTAATTGGCGCATTTTTCCTGTGCTGGTGTATTGGGTATTCTGGGTCCGAAACTCACCTGCTTTGCGGTGTAAGCATATGCAGAATCTGCCTGGAAAACAGGCACCGGTACATCCAGCTTGGCTACCTTGCTGGCGCCGGTACTGTCGTTGTTGTTGTCGCTTGTTTGGCCATTCTGCTGACAGGCGCCAGCCACAAGGGCCAGCGCAGTCAGCGTAATAAGAGCTTTACGCATTATCTTCGGAAATATTTAGTTTATTGAAGACTGTATGAAACAGATCCGTCTTTTTCATCTTTTAACTGCACGCCAATAGATAATAATTCATTCCGGATTTTGTCGGAAGTGGCGTAGTCCTTACGGCTTTTCGCTTCTTTCCGCATTTCAATCAGCATCTGTAACACCCCATCCAGTTTATTATCTTCACCGGTAATTACTTCCTGTTGAATGCCCAGGATGTCTACCAGGAAGGTTTTCCAGGTTTCCTGTAACAAGGTGAAAGTAGTTTCGCTGAGTTCGTGCATTTTTATTTGCCCGCCTTTCAGCGAGTTGATGACAGGTGTCAGTTCAAACAGATTTGCCAGTATTTTTGCCGTGTTGAAGTCATCATTCATGAACTCCGTGCATTCTTCGCACCAGGTACGTACCTGTTTGTCCAGTTCCTCATTAATGCCTTGTCCGTTGCTGCCGGTATACGTGAGCTTTTGTAAAGTTTCATAGGCGGCCCATAAGCGCTGCAGGCCTTTCTCAGCAGCCTGGAGGGCTTCATTGGAGAAATCCAGCGTACCGCGGTAATGTGTCTGCAACACAAAGAAACGAATGGTCATGGGGCTGTAAGGCTTATCCAGCTGCGGATTGGAGCCGGAAAACATTTCAGTGAGCTTAATGGTATTGTTGTAAGCTTTTCCCATTTTGCGGCCGTTAATGGTGATCATGTTATTGTGCATCCAGTAACGGGCCATCATTTCTCCATGTGCTACCTCGCTTTGCGCTATTTCGCACTCGTGGTGCGGAAACTGCAGGTCCATACCACCACCGTGGATATCAAACTGACCACCGAGATATTTGGCGCTCATGGCAGAGCACTCAATATGCCATCCGGGGAAACCTTCGCCCCATGGGCTTGGCCAGCGCATCAGGTGTTCAGGCGGCGCCTTTTTCCATAATGCAAAATCCGCTTTGTTGCGTTTATCATCCTGTCCTTCCAGCTCCCTGGTGGTTTCCAGCATATCTTCCAGTACACGGCCGCTTAAAATGCCGTAGTCGTGGCTGGCGGCATATTTTTTCACGTCAAAGTATACACTGCCATCTACTTCATAGGCATAGCCTTTTTCCATGATGGTTTTAATCATTTCTATCTGCTCAATGATATGACCGGTAGCAGTAGGTTCTATGCTGGGTTCCTGGCAGCCGAATTGCAGCATGGCCCAGTGGTACAGGTTGGTGTATTTCTGTACCAGCTCCATAGGTTCCAGCTTTTCCAGGATGGCAAACTTTGAAATCTTATCTTCTGCGGCGCGGCCTTCTTCTTCAAAGTGACCGGCGTCGGTGATATTACGTACATAACGTACTTTATAACCCAGGTGCTTTAAATAGCGAAATACCACGTCAAATGTGATGTACGGGCGGGCATGGCCCAGGTGCGACTCTCCTGATACGGTTGGTCCGCACACATACATGCCTACGTGGCCAGGGTGTAAGGGGGTGAATACTTCTTTTTGTCGATGTAATGAATTGTATATCCTGAGTTCTGACATATGCTGTAAATGACAGATGCCGTCCGGGCTACCGGATTCCGACATCTTATTTTTTATTGATGGATGGCAAAGATAAAAATTGTTTTCCGGGTACGATTAAATCCCGGAACAACATCGCTCTATCCAATAGATATGATACATTTTCATAATGATTACAGTTATTTATTTACTTCTACTTCCGTTTTTCCACTGCCCATTAAACTCAGATTGGCAATTACAGGATAATGATCAGACAGGTCGGAAATGATTTTCCGGAAGCTATTTACCTTAAAATGGTTGCTCACAAAAACATAATCGATACGTAATGTAGGCGCCAGCCCTGTAAAAGTACGCCCTATTCCGAAACCTTTTTGCAGAAAAGCATCTTGTAAATCCCCTTTAATGGTAAAGTAGGTATAAGAGGCCGGGGTATCATTAAAATCACCACAAACGATTACAGGATAAGGGCTTTCCCGGATAAAACTGCCTACAATATCGGCCTGTTGACTGCGACGTATATACGCTTCCCGCATTTTTTGGATAATGCTTTTAGTCGCTTTCAACCCCGTATCTTCCTGCTTTTTTATTTTCTCAATGGCCGTATAATCTTTTTTATCAAACCGGTATGATTCCAGGTGCATGTTAATAATGCGGATGGTATCATTTCCCTTTACGATATCTGCATAAATCAGGCTCTCGCTTCTGGGACCTACGCTCATCTTCACTTTATCGGATGCAATGATCGGAAAACGGGAATAAATGATAGATCCCCAGTGTTGCATACCATCACGGTTAAAATCGCTGGAAAAGTAACGATACGGCAGGGACATCTCCCTTGAAATATCTTCCCGGTTGTTAAAATCATTCTTTTTTTCCGAGGTATAGAAGTCCTGGAAGCAGGCAATATCCAGCTCCTGCTTTTTTATCATGGCAAACATCGCCTGACGGTTGTATTTACTGTCCCTTTCCCGGTATAGTCCAAACTGGCTAACATTATAGCTCATGATGGTGAGCGTATTGTCGCCCTTTGCCGCCTTATTGCCCGAAGGCAGATGAAAAGCCACAAAAGCACTGATAGACTTCCATCCCAATAATAGCGCAATCAGGGATAGCAAGGCATAGCGATAATTAAAAAATAGCCACCCGATAAGGAATATGGTCAACACACCCAGTAAAAACGGGAATGCCAGTGTAATAAAACTGATGGGCCAAAACCACGCCGGCGAAATATAAGGCGCCAGGCAGGCTCCCAGGAAAAGTAATACCACGGCGAAGTTGATGATCAGAAAAAATCCTTTCGTAAAGAGTCGTAAAAATCGCACCGCGTCGTACTTTGTTGAAGTACTAAAGTTAGTATTTTTTCAACGACAGACAGGCCATAACCGGGAAATGCTCTGAAGGATGTGTAGGGAGCACCTGCCCTCCATGAATACGAAAGAGCCGCTGCGCCAGGATATAATCGATCCGCAGGGAGGGCGATAAAAAAGATAAGGTACGTCCCCAACCACGGCCAGTTTCCAGGAAAACGTCCTGCAAATTCCGGCTAACCGTTCTGTAGGTATATGATACCGGCGTATCATTGAAGTCGCCACAAACAATAGTCGGGTAGGGGCTTTTAGCTATCAGTGCCGCCAGTTGCTCTGCCTGCGAAGCTCTTTTCCGGAAAGTGGCCCGCATTTTATGAATCAGCCCCGAGCTGCCAGGGGCTTTCATATTTTCATAATCATCACCTTTAAACATATACGAAGTTAGCTGCACCGAAAACACCCGGATAGTATCGCTTTGTACCACCAGGTCTGCCTGTAGGAAAGTGCTGCCGCTGCCTGCCTTGCTTTCTCCACAGGGAATAGCTTGGGCAGTCGCTATTGGAAAGCGGGAAAACAGTGCGATGCCGTAATGCCAGGTATTCCACCCGGTTTTGTCGCAGGTAAAATAATGGTAGGTGTAATGTCCTGCCTGCATCAGGCTGTCTATATGGTGTTCCAGGTCCGGTTTATCATTGCTGTAGAATTCCTGCATGCACAGGATATCCGGACTGTTTTTCAGTACCACGTTATAGATAGCAGCAGCTTTGTCTTTATCCGTTTTATAGGCCATCAGCCCCATGCTGCTGGTATTGTAGGTCATGAGGGTAAACTCCTGGCTATTGGGGTGCTTGGCAATATTGTTATTAGGGAAGATGTGAACGCCCCAGGTAGTCAATGCCGCGGGAATACAACAGAGTACTGCGATACCGCACAGCCACCACAGTTTTTTGTATTTAAGCCACCACAGCACAGGTATCAAAAGTAAACTAACAGGAAACAGGAGGGGAAAGAAGAAGCCAGAGAACCCGGTAATCCAATATTTGCCGGGGTTGAGATACGGAAGATAGGCACTTAATAGCAGGCCTGTCAATATGATCAAACTACCCCAAAGCAAAAGCTGTCGAAAAATTTTTTGTAGCATAGGGTTTACAAGCAGTTGCGAAATACAAATTACGGATTACAGCCATTAAATTAAAAATTAATGGGAATACATGAACGGATAAACACCGTTTCTGTATTCCCATCTATCGTAATTCAGAATTCGTAATTCGTAATGCTTTTATTCTGTTCGGCTTGCCCGGACTAAAGTGTCTCTTTCGTCAGGAGTAAGAGAGGACAGGCCGTTTTCATTGATCTTATCAAGAATTTCATTCAGTCGTTGTTCCGGCACTTTGCCAATACGTCTGAATGGTTGTTGCTCAGTATCGACTGTTCCCAGCTTTTTTTTAAGCTCGTCGGGATTTACCTGTTGGGAGGCCGGATGAAAAACGTGTGTCAGCTTAAATGCAAGCCTGTTAAAACCAGCGCCCCAGTCGTTACCTTTTTTCCACTGTGTCATGTAAATCAAACCTGCAATGCCACCGCCTGCCAATAAAGGAATGTAGGTATAACCATAGGCAGATGACATGAGCAGCGATCCCACGGAAAGTACAACAAATAACAGGGTGATCACCCAGAGGGATATACCACCGGCCAGTAAAGGGAAGATGCGATAACGCGGTGCAATAGCGGTAACGCCCACGGCTATTGCCATAATGCTGCCACCTGCTCCCAGCCAGTATTCGGCACCGGCAATAACGTGGAAGGATGGAATTACAGCCATAGCTGCTACATAAAAGAGATTACCTACAATACCACCGAAAAGATATAAAGGTAAAATTCGTTGATGGCCGGCCAGGTGTTGCATAAAAGTGCCAAAGCACCACAACCACACCATATTGGTAAATACCTGCCAGACACTGATATGTGTAAACAGGGAGGTGACCAGCGTCCATGGACGTGTTAACAGTTTAGCCGGGCTGGCCGGAAGCCTTAACCAGGACATGATATCCTGATGAAATCTTGGCTCTCCCACATTCTCCATTTTGTAGATCACAAGGGTGAAGAAGAGGAATATAAAAACAGTGAGATTAACGATCAACAATTGTGTCACCATATTTCGTCCTTCTCCTAAAGAGAGGCGGGGCAATTTCTCTTTTTCCAACGCATGCATGGTACATAATTTTTTCAATACAAAAATACGTTATTAATACAGTTGTATTAATAAAAATCTGTTCGGTGTTTGTTCCAGTTCCTTAGCAGCAGGTAGGCAAAAAGGGCACCGCCCAGGTGAACAAAGTGAGCTACGTTGTCGCCCGGATTATTCTGGATACCAGACCATAATTCTCCTACTATCATGAATGCTACCACGTATTTCGCCTTAATCGGAAACATGGCAAAGAAATACAGGTACCTGTTCGGGAACATAAAGCCAAAGGCGAACAGGATGCCGTATACTGCTCCGGAAGCTCCCAACGTTGGGATATTCCGGTAAAAGGTTACATAGTCGTGTACATATATCTTGGCAATCTCTACTGCCCGTGGATCGCCGTTAGCCAACGCATTTTTGAGCCCCTCCATATCGAAGTTCGATACGCTTCCCAGGTCAAATTTGTTGTCCAGTGGTACGAAGTTGCTAAAAGTGGGATCACTAAGGAAGGCGTCTGCATACCTGGTCAGGTTCATGTTTTCATAGGTCAGCACTCCCATATAACAGAGGGCGGCGCCAATACCACAAATCATGTAGAAAATCAGGAAACGCTTGGAGCCCCAGATGTTTTCAAGCGTGGAGCCAAACATCCACAATGTAAACATATTGAAGAGCACATGCGTAAAGTGCTTCGGGTCGTGGAGAAATAAATGCGTGACAAGCTGATGTGGCCGGAATAGTTCAGAGCGCCAATAGTGCAGCGCAAATAAACGACTCATATCATAATCATACCTTTTTAGCAGGGTAATCTGCACTAACCAAACCAAACCATTAATGATCATCAGGTTTTTGATCACCAAGGGGAGGTACTGAAATTTTCCGGGCCTGTAATCGTTCATTGTTGCTTAGTTATTATCTCTTTTTTTCAACAACACCACATTCTCAATATGGTGTGTATGTGGAAACATGTCTACTGGCTGAACCTTTTCCACTGTATACAGCGCATCCAGCAAAGCCAGGTCCCTGGCTTGTGTTGCCGGGTTGCAGCTTACATATACAATTTTAGGTGCTGCAATTTCAAGCAATTTGTTGACCAGCTTTTCGTGCATGCCTGCCCGTGGTGGATCCGTGATAATTACATCCGGCTGCCCATGGTGTGCAAAAAAGGCATCATCACAAATATCAACTACGTCGCCTGCAAAAAACTCGGCATTGTTAACATTATTTCGGGCGGCATTTTCTTTCGCATCATCTATGGCTTCTTTTATCAGCTCAATACCCACTACTTTGCCGGCATTGCGTGATACAAAAATGCCGATACTACCTGTACCGCAATATAAATCGTATACAGTTTCCGTTCCTGTTAACCCGGCAAAATCCCTGGTTACCTTATACAGAACTTCGCCCTGGTAAGTGTTGGTCTGGAAAAAGGATTTAGGTCCTATTTTAAATACAAAGTCTTCCAACTTTTCCTCTGCATATCCTTTACCAAAATATACTTTGGGCTCCAGGTCGAAAATGGTGTCGTTACCTTTTGGATTAATGGTATACAGCAGTGTGGTAATAGCGGGAACCGTTTTCAGTAAATGATCCAGCAGTGCAATCCGGTTCTCTTTATCCTCATGACGGATCACCAGGTTCACCATAATCTCGCCGGTGGTACACAGGCGGATCACCAGGTTTCGTAACCAGCCTTGTTGGGCACGGATATCGTAAAACGGTAGCTCATGCGCAATGGCGTATTCACGAATGGTATTACGGATCAGGTTTACCGGTTCCTGCATAAGATAGCAGGTGTCTATATTAAGGACCTTATCGAATAATTTGGGTACATGGAAGCCCAGTGCGGGTTTTACAGGTATTTCCCCTTCATTGGCCTTTATCTCCTCATTGGTCAGATAAGCTTTATTGCTAAAAGTAAACTCCAGCTTGTTACGGTAATGTTCTGTGTGCACCCCGCCCAGGATAGGATCCATAGGAGGCAATACCAGTTTGCCGATACGTTGCAGGTGGTCAGCCACCTGCTGCTGTTTGAATTCCAGTTGCTGTGAATAAGGAAGCATCTGCCACTTACAACCGCCACAGATGCCAAAGTGCTGGCAAAATGGGGTTACCCGCTTGTCAGAATAGCTATGAAAGTGGACCACTTTCCCTTCTGCCCAGTCTTTTTTGTTTTTACTAAGGCGAACATCCACTACATCTCCGGGTACCACACCACCTTCAATAAATATCACTTTCCCGTCGTGACGGGCCAGGGCTTTACCCTCTGCCGCATAGGCAGTAACAGGTACATTTTCTAAAACAACATTTTTTTTCCTCACGGCTGCAAAGGTAATTGGAAATGCTGAATCCTCGTCTTAATTCATGTAATTACCACTCACCACACTGCTTTCGGTTTTTACTTTTTTCCGCTTACATTTACATATTGCTTGTAAATATTATGCGTAAATTATTTGTTACACTAATAGCCACCCTTTTAGGCCACTTTACCCTGCAGGCACAGGGATACCAGATTGCTGTTAAACTGAAGAATTTTACAGGTGGAAAGTTCTTTCTTGCCCATTATATGGGCAGATCTACTTACCTCGCCGATTCGGCAGAGGTAAGCCCCACCGGCGATGCCATCCTGAAAGGCAAAGAAAAACTGTTGCCAGGCATCTACCTGTTGGTATTGCCGGGAAAGGAAAAATATGTGGAAACGCTGATCGATAAACAACAATTCTTTAGCGTTACACTTGATAGCGCTGACCTGATCAATAAAACAGTATATAAAGGCAGCCCGGACAATGATCTGTTCCTCTCTTACAATAAATTCCTGTTCCAGCAGGAAGCCCTCAGCCGCAATATTCAGCAACAGTTGCAGGCAGCCCATTCCGCAGCCGATACGGCAAAAGTGCTTCCGCTTCAGAAAGAGCTTGGGAGGAAGATCCAGGACTTCCGGAGCAACTTTATCGTTCAACATCCCGGCACTATCTTAAGCACCATATTCCTGGCCATGAAAGAACCGGAAGTGCCCCAACAGCCGGCCGGGGCGGATTCTACCTTTGCTTATCGCTATTTTAAAAGCCATTATTGGGATGAGGTAGACCTGGAAAGTGACCGGTTGGTAAGAACACCGATCCTGGAAGGAAAGTTGAAAAAGTATTTTACGCAACTGGTAATGCCCTCACCAGACTCTATTATCGTTGATTGTGACGCTCTCATTGCCCGCACGCGAAAGAGCAAAGAGACATTCAAATTTGTGCTGTGGTGGCTGACCTACAACTATGAAAGCTCTCCCTACATGGGAATGGATGCCGTATTTGTTCACCTGGTGGAGAAATACTATGTACCCGGGGATGCTTTTTGGTTGACTAACGAGCAACTGAATAAAATTGTGGACCGGGCTTATGCCCTGGCGCCTAACCTGATTGGAAAGCAGGCCGCTCCGCTGGAATTTAAAGATTCTGCTTCCAATATGCTCTCATTATATAAAACCCAATCGAAGTATACCGTCCTGGTTTTCTGGGATCCCACCTGCGGGCATTGTAAAACAGAGCTGCCCCGTCTAGATTCAGCTTTCAAGGCCAGTTGGAAAAGCAAAGGAGTGACTATGGTGGCTGTAAAAACAGAAGGTACCCGGGAAGAGTGGTTGCAGTTCATAAAAGATCACGACCTCCGTGATTGGGTGCACGGTTCTGATCCTCAATCTGCCACTAATTATCGCCGTTTATACGATGTATATAGTACGCCCATGATTTACCTGCTTGATGATAAAAAGAAGATTGTGGCAAAAAAACTGGGAGTGGAGCAATTACAGGAGTTTTTGGATCGAAACACCGCAAAAAATGCGGCGGCTTCGCGGTAACGGCAGGAAATGGCAAGTGTGGTTGTGTTTGATAATCAATCTATTATGGTATTTTAACAATCCTTTGGCATAGTCTTTGGCTGTGGGCTAGCAGACCATAAAACCAAAGATTATGAAGAAGACGTTATTATTATCAGTTGCGGCTCTCAGCATATCTTTTGCTGCCATGTCGCAGGCCCGGGTCGGGATTAAAGCTGGGTGGAATCTTTCAAACATTACTACTGACAACGCCGGAAGTGTTAAAAACGATCGTTCACTATCCGGGTTTAATGCAGGTGCCATCGCAGATTTACCTTTAGTCCCTAAAATATTATCGTTTCAGCCGGGAGTATTTTATACTACTAAGGGTACTAAATTCGAAGTAGGGGATAAAGACCATATCACACCAACTACACCGTACACTAAGTTTACTTCTTCGCCATCTTACATAGAAATTCCATTGAATTTCGTCGGCAAATTACCCATCGGTGAAAATGCCCGGTTATTTGCAGGAGTAGGACCCTATTTCGCATTTGGCGTAGCCGGGAAAAACAAGTGGGAAACCATTACCAGTGTAGGATCTTCCAGTTCTTCCTCCAGTATTAAATGGGACGATGATACGCCTTTTAACAACGGAGACCCCAACCAGGGCTTCGACAAGTTTAAACGTTTCGACTGGGGAGGTAACGTACAGGTGGGTGCGGAATTACACAATTTCCTGATTTCAGCACAGTATGGTATTGGATTTGCTAAGATCCGCTCCGGACAGGACAACAGTACAGATGACAAAGGTAAAAACCGTGTTTTCAGTGTATCCGTTGGTTACCTGTTTGGAGGAAAGTAAAACAATTCATTGAATAAGTTGTAATAACAGCAGCAAGCAAAAAAACAGGTTCATTTTTAGTTGGCAATCAAAAAAATTAGGAGGCGGTGCCTCACCTGTGGCACCGCTTTACTATTCATCAAATTACATCACACATGAAAAAGGTATTATTATCTGCAGCGGCTTTATTAGTAGCCAGTCTTTCTTTTGGTCAAACTAAATGGGGTATCGTTGCAGGCCCGCAGTTTTCCAGCATTACAGGAAAAGCATCAGGTTCTTCAAAAGAAACAAGCAATCTCCTTGTTGGAGTAAGAGCCGGTGTTACTGCAGATCTTCCATTGGGAGATGATTTTTTTATTGGAACAGGATTATTGTATTCCGGTAAAGGTGGCAAGGCAAAAAATTCAGATATAAAAACAACGCTATCTTACCTGGAGCTGCCTGTTCACTTTATGTTTAAACCAGAAGTTGGTAGTGGTAGACTGGTATTGTCTGCCGGTCCTTATTTCGCCTATGGAATCAGCGGTAAAATGAAGGATGTTCCATTACTTGGCGACGTTGACGTATATGACGACAAGGCTGGATTCTCCAAACAAAAACGTTTTGATGCCGGTGCCGGTATTAATGTAGGCTATGAAATGCCTATGGGGCTTTATTTTGGCTTGAACACAGACCTTGGCCTTATTAATACTGCTGATAACACCAGCAACGACCGTAAATTTAAAAATACCTCCTTCGGAGTATCTGTAGGATATAAATTTGGTGGAAAATAAGCCCCCGCAAAATGAATTCTTTATTAACCACCCGGTAAATCCGGGTGGTTTTTTATTTTTATCAAAACCTTTTTATACTTTAGCGGCAGTAACCAGCTGAGCATTAAGACTTTTCCCCAAATCGTGTGTCACAGTGAATATTTATAATCTTTTAGTACCGAACTACTGATGAAGTTTTTTACACTCCTATGTGCAGCACTGCTGCTGTTTGTTGTTTCCAATTCTCATGCCCAGGTAAGCTTAGGCATACGTGGTGGCTACGTAAATGCCGGGCTAGCGGTTCCAGAGCATAGCACTGCCCCGGGAACCTCTCACCAGGACCGTTGGCAGGTGGGTACCTATTTAAATATTCCCTTGTTTAAGGGAGGGTATCTGCAACCAGGTGCCAGCTATATTGTAAAAGGGGCAAACCTGAATTACATCTCTCCTCATCCGGATCTGTTCACTTCCGGCGCCACCAAATTAACGCTGCGATATCTGGAGTTACCTGTAAATTTTGTTTATAAGGTACCGGTAGGCTTTGGAAAGCTCCTGGTAGGTGCAGGGCCTTATGCCGCTTATTGTGTACGCGGCGATTATAAGCTGGAGGCTATTGATGCCGGCGGACAGGTGTCTTCCGGATCGAAGCGCATAGATTTTAAGTCATCTCCTAATATTTTTGGTACCGGCATGAATATCCAACGCTGGGATGCAGGGCTGAACTTTACTGCCGGCGTGGAGTTGAATTGTTTTCTTACATTGACCGGCCATTATGGCTATGGACTGATGAATCTGGATAAATCAACGAACAATTTAAACAATCGCTATTGGGGCGTAAGCCTTGGGTTTATATTTGACCGCGAAGACTGGTAATTTGAGCAGAAAGCAGAAGGCAGAAAGCTATTATAGCGAATGATCAAAGCGATTTTATAGTGAAGTGCACCCTAAAGGTTAGACTTTTTTTAAACGTTTAAAAATTATGCGGCTTGAGTTCGGTATTCAACTGGGCTCAAGCCGTTTAGTTTCAATTTGATCCTGTCGTTGTTATAATAGTGTATATATTCAATTAGTCCCTGCTTTAAAGCTGATATCGAATCAAATTTTTCAAGATAAAATAGTTCTGTTTTGAGGATAGCGAAAAAACTTTCCATCGCTGCATTATCCAGACAATTTCCTTTTGCAGACATACTTTGTTTAATTTTCTTGTCTCGAAGAATCGCTTGATATTGCTTCATCTGATACTGCCAGCCCTGATCGGAGTGCAATATCAGATTATTTTTCTTTGGTAGCCTGACAAAAGCCTTTTGTAACATATCAACAATTTGACTAAATGTTGGACGTTCCGATATGTTATAACTTATTATTTCCCCATTGTATAGGTCCATTATTGGAGAAAAATACAGCTTTTTATCCCCGATTGAAAACACTGTTACATCAGTAACCCATTTCTGACAAGGCTTTTCTGCTTTGAAGTTCCGCATTAAGAGATTGGGCGCTATTCTACCTTGCTCTCCTCTATATGACTTATACTTTTTCACTCTAACCAGGCTTTTGATATTACGGGATCGCATGATTTTTAGTACTGTCTTATGATTAACCATTTTGCCTGTCTTCTTTATATCCCTGGTTATGCGCCTGTAACCGTATCTGCCTTTATGACGATGATAAACAGCCATGATCTCCGTTTCTAATGCCGCGTGCTTTTGAGGCTGCGCTGATAGTTTCAGACAGTAATAATATGTACTGCGTGCCATACCCGCTGCTTTTAGCAGTAAGTTAAATGGATAAGAAGGCCTTAATTCCCTGATGGCTTCTGCCGCTTGTTTTGACCGGCTTGTTCTTTTTGAATTAAGGCCTTTAACTTTTTTAAAAGTGCATTTTCGGTCCGCAGATATTGCAATTCGGCCTCTAAAGCGGCCAACTTTGCCTTATCGGGGTCCGTTATTATTTCATTCGCCTTACTTTTTTTTCCCATTTGATTCTTTTTTAAACCTCGTTTACTCTTAAGTAAACCTGCAGCCCCTTCACGTTCATACTGCCTTAGCCATATGCCAACTGTATGATCCTGAGCGATGCCAAATAACATCGCTGCCTGCATTAAAGATAATCGCTTTTGGAATACGGTTCGGATAACTTCGAGTTTAAACTCTCCACTATAGGTAACACCTGCACGAGGTTGCAAACCTGCTATTCCATGATACTTGTAAAGCTGTAACCATCGCTGAACGGATACATCTGTTGTCCCTAGCTTACGAGCCGCTGATGCTATATGGTCTTTACCTGAGATAACTGCATGCACTGCTGACAGCTTCTGTTTTAAACTGAATTTTGTCTTTCCTGCCATAAAAATGCCCCCTAAAAGTGTCCAACTTTTAGGGGGCATTTCAATATCCACTTCTGTCAATCGCTTCAATAGCTTTTTGCTTTACGCTTTCTGCTTTCTGCTCTATTTCATATCCAACGGCAACTTCACATAGAATGTAGTTCCTTCATTCAGCTTGGTTTCAAACCAGATCTCTCCCCTCGCCTGCTCCGCAATATTTTTACACATCGCCAGCCCCAGCCCAGTACCGGATGATTTGGTAGTGAAGTTTGGCACAAAGATGCGCGACTGCACTTCCGTAGAAATACCTTCTCCATTATCTGCCACACTGATAATTACGTTATGATCTGCGGTAGCCCATAATTTTACTATAATCTGCCCTTTCCGGTCGTCCGGAATGGCCTGAATAGCATTGAGCAACAGGTTGGTAAAGAGCCGGTTCATCTGGGTTTTATCGGCAAATACAAAGTAGTCCTGCTCCGGTTCTACATAGGTAACCTCACAATCTTCGTGCCCCTGGTAAAGAGAAGTCAGCGAATGCAATACTTCATTGATCAGCACCTCTTCATTATTAGGCTCACCGATACGGGCAAAGGCCGAGAAGTCGGAGGCTATATTCGACAGGTGTTCTATTTGCTCAACCAGCGTACCCGCTACGTTGCGCGACAACTCCTTCACATTGGGTGAGTCGTTGGCAATAGCACGCTGCAGGTATTGTATGCTCAGCTTCATTGGCGTCAGCGGATTCTTGATTTCATGGGCTACCTGCCGCGCCATTTCACGCCAGGCTCCCTCCCGCTCACTCTTCGCCAACCGCACCGCGCTCACTTCCAGCTTACGCACCATCTTGTTGTATTCTTTTACCAGCGCGCCAATTTCATCATCTTTATCCCATTCAATTTCATCATTACGTTGCCCGAGGTTTACGTGGCGCAGTTTTTCTGTGACCAGTGAGAATGAACGGGTAATAGAGTTGGTAATCAACAGGGCCACCATCCCTGCAATGAGGAAAATGAAAGCGTTGAAGTTAATCAACGCTACCAGGAAGCTGGATATCTGCTCATTCAGTTCCGTTTGCGTGGCAAAATAAGGGACGTTCAGGTAAGCAATCACTTCATGCGTATCATGATTACGCAACGGCATATAACCCGACAGGAATGGCATCACGCCAATGTATTCCGTATGTATAAACTGGATTTGCTCCATCCGGAATAACCGGTAATAAGCCTGTGGATCCATTTTCGCGGAAATGAGCCCTTTGTCGGTCATCATAGGCTGCGTAGTTAACTGCAGATTTCCATCCCGGTCGTATACATTGATATCCAGTGCCCGTTCGTTGGCGATATCTCCCAGCGACGTTGACAGCTTCTTCATCAGCTCAGAATCGTAGATATCCCCTACCTGGTCCAGGTCGCGCTGATTCTCGAACACCTTCTCCACATCTTTGGCTACTTCCCGCATTGTTTTACCCAATCGCTCACGGTTCTGTGCTTCTGAGCGATAAATAAAGAACTTGATCGTGGTAATGGCCAGGATGAGGAATGAAAAGATGACAACAAAGATGATAGTACCATGCACCTTTTTACGGATACTCACGTTGATGAGTGTACGTAAATTACTGATCCGCATCCTTGCTTTAATGAGCAGGTCGAACACCTTATATACGGCCACTATGAGCAGGAACAGGCAGAACATGTATGCAAAGAGCGTAATGAATTCCACAAACATCCTGTTCTCTTTTACCACCATTACTACCTTGTCCGGCGAGGCGCGATATAATAATTCAGAATAGCCTTTGATAGATATCACCGACACATCCGACAGTGGCAGATCATGCGGATAGAGGCGGATAGGGAATGGGAAATCATTGTTATTGGTAACGAGTATACCTTTATCATAAACTGCATAAGAATAGGCGCCGGCGTATTCACGGCCCGGGTCAGCGAGGTCTCCTTCTACCAGTAGTTCCGGGTAAAGCCGGTCGCTGCTGACGGGCTTGGGCACCAATGTATACACCAGCCAGCCACTGATATCGCCGGTGGGTTTATGAAATTCCTTCTTGGCAATGTAGCTGTAATCATTAAAGCTGCGTTCGTAGTAATAGAGATCGTTTCCCGGCACCAGTGATGGCGTGGATTCAGAGAACATCAGCTTATTGAAAGTGGGCAGGCTCATGGTATCTGAGCCAAACAGTGATGCGCCGTTTTCATCGTAGGCGTAAATATTTACGCGAAAGCGGCTCAGGTAGCCCTGGAAATATTTCTGCAGCAGGAGGCTGTCGAACCGCGCCTTGCTTTGCTCCCTTCCCACGCTGTCCTGGAAAAAATACTGGATGGTTTCATCGTGCTCAATCTTTCTTCCTATATCATTCAACAACATTTCCAGGTAAGGATCTTTTTGCCTGGACAGGTCTTCCGCCAACTTTTGGCGGGCCAATACTTCCTTGTGGTTATTATAGTGTACCAGTGCCCCGGAGGTGGTGACAGTGAGCAGGAAGAGCCAGAACAGGAACGGCACGGTGGCCATGCTGCTTTCAAAGCGATCGGCCAGGAAGTCGAGTAATACAATGTAGGCCAGCAGCCAAACCACCATGGAAATAGAGAACGGCAATTCCGGGTTGTGTACCCGTACCAGCAGCCAGATAATTCCTACGGCACCCAGCCAGATGTATTTGGTACGATACTGGAAATTGGTGAGCTCATTCAGCAGGTAGTTAATAATCTGGGAGAAGAATAAAAAGCTGAACGAAATGAAGCCCAGGACCACAAAGCCGATGACACTATATTCTGTAATGCTGAAGGAATTGGTGACATCAAAAGATATTTTGGAATCTATCACCAGGCTTTGGATCAGGTCTGCCAGGAATTGTTCTACCAGGTATAAAATGAGACTGGCAATAATGATCACCACGCTCTGCGCCCATCGTTTTTTAAGTACAGGCGGATTGATGGTTTTCACGTGTTCCCGGAAGAAGAGGATCATCCAGAAAGTAAGCAGTACGTTGATCAGCAGATCCCCCAGCGAATAAAAGATCTCATCTTTTGCGTAGATACGGGGATCAAAAATGTTCAGTTCCTTCAGGTTAAACGGAAACGGGTATACGTAACTGAGTACGCGAAGTCCAAACACCACCAGCAGCAGGAACAGGAAGCCATACAGTGGATTCGTTGTTTTAGCCAGTAGTGTGGCGAAGAGATTCAGGAATATCAGTACACAAAGGCATCCCAGTACACGCAACAACACACTCAGGTTATTGGGTGGATGTACGTGCATGCCACTGTTGTAATCGAGATAGAATAGCGTTTCTCCGTCGCCGTTATTCACGGCAAAAGTGGTGTGTTCCGGCAGCATCAGGGCGGGTTGTTCCCGCAGAATGCTGTACTCTTCGCCCAGTTCTTCCTTGTGATAGAAATGGCTAACGAGGTAATTATTTTTGATAGCATATTCCAGGCGAACAGGGATGACTCCTACCAGGTACTGTCCGTGGCCGGAAGCCGACTTCACTTTGCGGGTCACTACCTCGTAGTAGCCGTTTTTCAGCTTCATAAAGCGGGAGCCATCTGCGAGTGTTGTTTGGAGTTCTTCCGGTTGTACCTGGCTGGTATTCCAGAAGGTGAGCCAGATGCCACTGCTGCTGGAATCGTAGGCGAAGATGTAATATTCCAGGTTGGTGAGGCGGTCGAGTGTTTGTTCGCTATAGCTGCGTTGAAACAGGGAGGTGGAGAGACTGGTGTCTTTCGCCAGCCTAATGAATTCTTTTTCCCGTTGCTGGATACTTTTTTCCATACTGCGTTTCACGCCCTGTGGCGAGGAATAGTAGGACCAGTAGTTACTGAACAGGAAGGCGAAGGTAAACAACCAGGCCGCGATGATCAGGAGATAGCCATGCCGCAGGAAAAAAAGCCGTATTTCTTTAGTATCGATCAATGCGAGTGGTTATGAAATTTACAATTGCTCTGTGGTTTTCACCTGGTTCCAGAGTGTATCCATTTCCGTTAAAGTCATGTCATTGAGTGTGCGTCCCTGTTGCAATGCCAGGGCTTCCATGGCCTGAAAGCGGCGCTGGAACTTTTTATTGGTACGTTCCAGTGCATTTTCCGCATCTATATCAAGGAACCGGGAATAGTTGACGAGGGAGAACATCACATCGCCAAATTCATCTTCCATAGCATCTTTATTCCCTTTATTAACGGCTTCTTCCAGCTCATCCACTTCTTCCTTTACCTTTTCCCATACCTGGCTGGTATTGTCCCATTCAAAGCCGGTTTGTTTGGCTTTTTCCTGGAGGCGCATAGCTTTAACGAGGGCAGGGAGCGACACAGGTACGCCACTGAGAACGGACTTCTTACCTTCTTTCAGTTTGAGTTTTTCCCAGTTTTGCTTTACCTGGTCTTCTGTTTCGGCTTTCACATCGCCGTAGATATGAGGGTGACGGTGGATGAGTTTATCGCACACGCCATTGATGACATCATTGATATCAAACTTTTGCTGTTCTGCGCCTATTTTAGCGTAAAACACGATATGCAGGAGAATATCGCCCAATTCTTCCTTAATTGATTTCCAGTCTTCGTCGGTAATGGCGTCTGCCAGCTCATAAGTTTCCTCGATGGTGAGCTGCCGAAGCGTTTGAATGGTTTGCTTGCGGTCCCAGGGGCATTTTTCCCTTAAATCGTCCATGATCTGCAGGAGGCGATCAAATGTGGCTGTCTTTTCCATATTTTGTAAAAATAGGGATCATTTTTTAGCTTTTAGCCATTAGCTGTCAGCTTTTAGCAAATGCCCCGAAGACCGTTTACAGTATTTACTATGGGCTAAAAGCTAACGGCTAAAAGCTAAAAGCTGGTTGGGGAATTCTTTTTCTTGGTAAAAAGCCCATTTTAATTACATTTGCGAGCTATAAAATGGTAGTGATTTCATGGTTTTGAGACGATGGGATTTTGTTGTGGCAGTGCATTTTTACTGCGATAATATCTTTCTAAAAATCTTATAATCAAAAGATCCCAAAAATGTACTGATTTATGAATCCGAAACACATTGCGCTTATTTCATCGGAGTTAGGTATTTCCGGCAAACAGGCAGAAAATACTATGACCCTTTTATCTGAAGGCTCTACGGTACCCTTTATCAGCCGTTATCGTAAAGAGGTAACAGGTAGTCTGGATGAGGTGCAGATAGGCCGTATTGAAGACTTGCAGAAGCGCTACAAGGAAGTAGATGATCGCCGCGAATTTATTATCAAAACGATCACCGAGCAGGAAAAAATGACGCCTGAGTTGCTGGAGAAATTAGAGCAAACCTGGGTGTTAGCGGAGTTGGAAGATATATACCTTCCCTATAAACCGAAGCGTAAAACACGTGCTACAGTGGCCATTGAGAAAGGTCTGGAGCCATTGGCCAAACTGTTGTTTGAGCAGCAGGATGGAGATGTTGACACGGCGGAAACATTTATCAATGAGCAGGTAGCTACTTCTGAAGAAGCCCTGAAAGGTGCGCGGGATATCATTGCCGAGTGGATCAATGAAAATGCCGAATGCCGCGACAAACTGCGTAAATTATTTGCCAATACCGGCAAGCTGACTTCTAAAGTAGTAGAAGGTAAGGAAGCGGAAGGCGATAAATATAAAGACTATTTCGAGTTTTCGGAAGACCTGCGGGAGATGCCATCCCACCGTGTACTGGCGATATTACGCGCAGAACACGAAGGTATTTTGTTTAGCTCTATTGCGCCTGAAGAAGAAGAAGCGAATGCGCTGATCAACAAACAATTTGTAACGGGTAAAGGTAAAGCGGCGGAACAGGTGACCAAAGCGGCAGCAGATGCGTACAAACGTTTACTGCGTCCATCCCTGGAAAATGAATTCAGGGCGGTAGCGAAAGAAAAAGCAGATAGTGAAGCCATCGAGGTATTTGCTGAAAACCTGCGCCAGTTGCTGCTGGCAGCGCCACTGGGCCCTAAAGGTGTGATTGCCATCGATCCGGGTTACAGAACAGGTTGTAAGGTGGTAGCGCTGGACAACCAGGGTAATATGCTGGATAATGATGTGATTTACCCGCTGGAAAAGAATTACAAGAGAGATGATGCAGAAGCCCTGCTGAAGAAGTGGGCTGTGAAATATGAAACGGAAGCGATTGCCGTAGGTAATGGCACCGCAGGCCGTGAAACAGAAGAATTTGTGAAGAAGATTGATTTTGGTAAAAAAATCAATGTATTCATGGTGAACGAAAGTGGCGCCTCTGTATATTCTGCGTCTGAAGTAGCGCGGGAAGAGTTCCCCGACTTCGATGTAACGGTACGTGGTGCGGTATCTATTGGTCGCCGCCTGATTGATCCGCTGGCTGAACTGGTAAAAATAGATCCGAAGGCTATTGGCGTGGGTCAGTACCAGCATGATGTGAGCCAGTCGTCACTGAAGCAGAGCCTGGACCGTGTAGTAGTAAGTTGTGTGAACAATGTAGGGGTGAACCTGAATACGGCTTCCAAACACCTGCTGGCGTATATTTCCGGTCTGGGTCCTTCCCTGGCAGAAAATATCGTCAAGTATCGTAAAGAAAACGGTGCTTTCAGTAACCGTATGCAGTTGAAGAAAGTACATCGTTTGGGCGACAAAGCTTTTGAGCAATGCGCGGGCTTCCTTCGTATTGAGAATGGTGACAACCCATTGGATAATTCGGCGGTGCATCCTGAGCGCTATGACCTGATCAGGGAAATGGCACAGAAGCAACACAGCACTGTGGAGGATCTGATGGCGAAAGAAGAAGTACGCAAGCAGATTAATCCAAAAGATTATGTGAGTGCGGAAGTAGGTTTGCTTACTTTGGAAGATATCTTAAAAGAGCTGGCGAAGCCCAGCCGCGATCCCCGCGACGAGATTTCGATTTTTGAATATGCAGAAGGTATTCACAAAATGGAAGACGTAAAACCAGGTATGGTACTACCAGGCGTAGTAACGAATATTACTGCATTTGGCGCCTTCGTGGATATCGGTGTAAAACAGGATGGGCTGGTGCATATTTCCCATCTTTCCAATAAATTTATCAGCAATCCTAATGAAGCAGTAAAGCTGAATCAGAAGGTACAGGTAACGGTATTGGAAATAGATGTGGCCCGTAAGCGTATTTCTTTATCTATGAAAGATAATGAGAAAGGCGGTGGTAACAGATCTTCACAAGGTGGAGAGCGTAGGTCAGAACCGCGTAAAGAAGTGCGTGGTAATAAGCCTGCAGCGAAAGAAGCGCCATTGAATGACTTCCAGGCGAAGCTGGCAGCGCTGAAGAACAAATTTGATAATTAGCAGAAAGCGTAAAGCATAAAGCAAAAAGCTATTGTAGCGAATGAAAAGAGCGGATATACGCTTTAATCATTCGCTACAATAGCTTTTTGCTTTATGCTTTACGCTTTCTGCTATCGTTCATATTTCTGCATCCATTGCAGGAATTTTTCCGGGTAATCGGTATCTCCTTTTTCGCTGAAGAGCATGAGGCTCCTGTTGACGGTGAAGCCAAGGTAGATAATATCGCGGTCCAGGTCTACTGCAATAACGGCTTCATCATAGCCTGATTTACCGGGCATATAGCCTTCATTAAAAAGAATTTTATTTTCCACTTCCACGGGTGGTGTTACCTTAAATCGTTCAAAGAAAGATTTTTTGGCTTTGCCAATGAGGGTGTTAAAGCGGGTTTTAAGTGGTTCATTATCGAAGAGGCCATTTTCCATGGCGTACTTGCCATCGTAGCTGAGGAAGCTGTTCCAGGAAGCTACAAGGTCTGTTTGAATCGCATCGCCGCCGGCGATCATTGTATCTGTGTGTGGTAAATTAGTTTGGTCTGCCAACTCCACTGATCTTATTTGCCGGGCCGGGCCATTACAGGCGGCTACAAGGAAGGTTAAAGGTAACAGTGACGCTACCCGAATCCGTTTCACACTCATGGTTAAATTTTATTTTTTGATAGTAACGGGGCTCACAGAAGCCAGCGGGTACCACTTTCCCGGCAGCTACAGTAAAATGTGTCAGTGGAAGGTTAACAAGTCAGATAACAAAAAAGTTTAATGGTTTTCAATAAAATGGGTGTTACTTTCCTTTAAATACAGCGGGCCTTTTTTCCATAAAAGCCTGCATGCCTTCCTTCTGATCTTCAGATGCAAAGAGAAGATAAAAATTCTTACGTTCAAAATGTAATCCTTCTTCCAGGGAAGAATCGAATGTTTTTAGCACTGCCTCTTTGGCCATTTTAAGGGCGACAGGGCTCATGGCAGCGGTTTCGCTGGCCAACTTCACGGCTTCCTTCAGGAAGAGCTCTACAGGCACCACGCGATTAATTAAGCCGGCTTGTAATGCTTCCTGTGCGGTAATAAAGCGACCGGTGAGTACCATTTCCATGGCCAGGGCTTTTCCCACGGCACGGGTCAATCGTTGGGTACCGCCGGCACCGGGCATTACGCCCAGTTTTATTTCCGGTTGTCCGAAGCGGGCAGTTTCGCTGGCCACGATCATATCGCACAGCATGGTGAGCTCACAACCACCACCGAGGGCGAAGCCGCTGACTGCCGCAATGATAGGTTTCTTTATTTTTTTGATGGCATCCCAGGTACTGAACTGGTCGATATTATACATGTCCATGGCCGTTTTATCGGCCATCTGCTTAATATCTGCGCCTGCTGCGAAAGCTTTTTCGTTGCCGCTGAGTACAATCACCCTCACCTGTTCATCAGCATCCAGCATTTTCAGTGCATCTCTCAGTTCTCCCATGAGTTGCAGGTTCAATGCATTCAGTTCTTTGGGGCGGTTTAATTGGATGTGGGCTACAAAAGGCGCCACTTGCTGGTGTATGATAATGTATTCCGGGTTCATCTTTAAAGTTAAAGAAATATGCTAAAAATAAGGAACAGGAAGCCTAAAAATACGAATACAGCTGCCGCAAAATAAGCGGTGAGCAAGCCTACGGCTTTCCAGAACGACTTGAAGAAGCCCTGGCTGTAGTTGTTCATCAACGCCCGTATCAGGTAAAGGAAGATCAGCCAGTATGCGATAGTCATGAACAGATCGCTATGGAAAATAGCTTCCCATAAAAACCCAACCAGGAGTACTATAAAGGCAAAAGAATGAAAGTGAATAGCGAAGATAGCATGGTCCGCATAGAGCCATCTTTTCTTATCATACAGCCATTTCATAAACAATGCAAACAGTGGTAGCATCAGGAACATCAACTTTGGCAGGTTATGCATGAATATTTCCACGATAGCTGCCTGGATATTTTTCCCATATTTATGACGGATTTCCGCTATGCGCCGGAAGAAAAGTCGTGACGCACCGTGATAACGTTCGCTTTCCGGCAGCTTCGCCTGTGCGGAGTCAAATGCTTTCACGGAACTAAAGTTGCCGGCATCTTCGGCTAATCTTTTTATCTTCTTTGTTTTCGCCGATGAATCCCCGGCGAAGGCCTGATCAAGACCTTCATTCAGTGTTAAATTCCTGATGGTATCTCCCTCCGCCTTAGTGGCAGCGTTGTCAGACCTTGTCTCTGCTGTTTCCGGCTCTTCTTCTTCAGGGTGACTGGAATGAAGGGCAAAAACGCCAAAGAAAAAGACGAAAGAAACGAAGACGTATAGTTTGATTGGGTTTACATAACGTACTCTCCTGCCAGCCATATATTCCCTGGAAAGGAATCCTGGCCTGAAAAGCAGGGATTTCAGCGTCATCAGGAACTGAGAATCATAATGGAAAATATCGGCTACAAAGTGCTTAAAAAGGTGGCCAAAAGTTTCATGAGGTACTGTATTTTCCTGCCCACAATGGGTGCAAAAACGCTCAGGAACTTCTGTGCCACAGTTCAGACAGTGTTTATCCTCTCGTAAAGGTTGTGTTTTCAAGTGATTTAGATGGTTGTTGTACTCAAAAAGTATACAAGATAAAGAAGAAATTACGAATTATCCGCCAGAACCATACGGTTAAAAAATTTTAATATGATTTTTGCGTTTTACCTTTGTCACAATTAAAAATCAGCGATTTTTACATTCATGAAGAAAACGATTCTACTGGCACTAGGGATGCTGGCCTTTGCAGGCAGGGGGTTTTGTCAATATTACTTCCAGGATATCTACAATACGCAACAGACTATTGCCACGATGGCGCTGCTGAAAAGCAACAAGGTGAAGACCCAGAAGGTACAGACGCTGGACGCCAGCCTGGAAATAGATCCGGACTTCCGTTGTGAACGTAATCTGAGCCCTACCTACCACCAGATGCGGTCGCAAACGCAGTCCAGTGCAACCGGCTATTCAGCGATGACCTCTTCTTTTTCCACCAAGGGGCAGCTCACCAAAACAGTAGACAGCTCTTCTGCCAGTGTGACCACTACTTTATACCGGTATAACAACGAGGGTCAGCTGCAATATATCAGCAGCACATCGATTGCGTTACAGAGCAAGATGCGTTTTGATGAAACGCGGAGCTATAGCTATGATGCGGCCGGCCGACTGCAGCAAATGATACAGAAGAAAGGGAACGGCAGTGATTCTACCGTAATTGCATTTAAAACAGATAGTCTTGGTCATGTTATAGAGGAGTTTGATCAACGTCAGCGTAAACGGACTTACTACAACTACGATAAATCCGGGCATCTGACAGATGTATATCGTTATCAGCCTGCGAAGAAACGGATGTTGCCGGATTATATTTTTGAGTATAATGCGCAGGGCCAGGTAACAAAGATGACTACCGTGAACGCACAAACGTCGTCTTATACGATCTGGGCATATGAATATCAGCCGAATGGGTTACCTTTGAGGGAAACCTGCTATGGCAAAGGAAAAGAGATGTTAGGAATGGTGAAATACAGCTATGATCTGAATCCGTAAAAACAGTTTAGAAAAAAAGAGATTTATAAAATATTTCAGTTCAGGCAGAAAAAAATTTTGCAACTTCAAAAAGAATCCTATCTTTGCAATCCCAACGAAAAAAGCTGATAGCTGAAAACGTTGTAAAGTTCTTCATTTCAAGCGAAAGTAGCTCATTTGGTAGAGCACGACCTTGCCAAGGTCGGGGTGGCCGGTTCGAGCCCGGTCTTTCGCTCAGTGTAAAATTCCCTACACACCCTGGTGGTGGAATTGGTAGACACGCGGGACTTAAAATCCCGTTTGCAGCAATGCAAGTGTGGGTTCGACTCCCATCTGGGGTACTTTTAGAGCGGACGCTCTTAAGTTTTGAGAAAAGGCATCGACGATAGTTGGTGCCTTTTTTGTTATGAATGAATCCAATTTTCTACTTACTCTCTAAAAGAGTTATTTTCATCGGTTATCTAATATCTTTTGTTTCATACTTCATTATTTCGTGCCTCATACTTTTTCTTTAATCTTAAATATTCTCTGAACTCTCTTTCATCCTCTTCCTTTTTTACAGCATCCCAATATTCTCCCAGTTCGTTGCTATTACGATCCATATAGCCAGGAATAATAATCAAAGCCCATTCATTTGCGATATCAGTCCAAGCTTGTGCAGCTGCATCTATAATAGATGTTATCTGGATTTTCTTTCGCTCTTCAAATGAACGTGGAAAATAGTGATGATTGATGCTACTATAATATGGAAATATATGCTTTGCGCTGGCATTCCACCAATCACGATAATTCTCATTGAATTTTTTAAACGGCTCGTCAATAATAAAATTAAAGGAATCATCTAGTTGATTAAATCTTAAAAAAGCAAATATTTTATATGCAGCTATTAACTCCTTAGGTTTGTCTTTTAAATAACGTCCCAGATGAGCACCTGTATTCAAAATGGGATTTTCCGAAAAGTAAAATTGAGCTTGTCTATTTTTTTCAAACCAAGGAGAATGCGGCGAATGCTTTTCACGATTAAATTTAATAAACGTCACATCAGGAACATTCAAAGAAATCCAATATTCATAGATGCTACTCCAATTTTTCAAATTCATAACAAACAAATTTTTTGGGTAAATACTCAGATAAAATCCATAAATGGATGAGATAAACTAAAATTCTCAAAAATTGAAATTACAATATTTATGTATTATAACTTAGCGTTCCATAGTAGTAAAACCAAATATTGAAAGCTATTTGAGATGTGGGCTTTATCTGAAAAAATTTAAACTTGGCTGAAATATCCGCTTTATAAATATTTACGACAAAAAAAATGTCGCAAAATAATTTAACGACATTTTTTTGTCGTAAATTCAAACAAATATTATAATAATCATGGCTTTCTCCACTCCTGAAAAAACTGCTATTGTGAAAGCAATTCAAGAATTTCCTGATGGCGCTACTCTTGAAGATATTATCTCATCAAGCGGATTGGTGTTGAATCGTCGTACATTTCAACGAAGGTTAGAAACTATGAGAAAATCAGGTGAAATAATAATATCTGGCGCAACTCGCAACCTACGTTATCACTTGGCCGATCAATATTTGGAAGAAAAGAAGATCCAGTCCTCCGATATTCTACTATCTAATCCGGCACAAGAGATTCTTTCAATTGTCCAAAAGCCGATCCAGCAACGTGCTCCAGTTGGCTATAATCGCAGTTTTCTGGAGAAGTATCAGCCGAATATCACTAATTATCTATCTCCAACAGAACTGCAAAAGCTGGCGGTGTTAGGTAATACTGCCAGACTAAATGAACCTGCAGGTACCTATGCGAAAGAAATCCTGAATAGACTATTGATAGACTTATCCTGGAACTCCAGCCGCCTGGAAGGTAACACTTATTCCCTTCTCGACACCGAACGACTGATTTCTTCCGGACATATCGCAGATAACAAATCCGCGAAAGAGGCTCAAATGATCCTAAATCACAAGGATGCTATTGAATTTATTGTGCAATTAGCAGATGAAATTGGATTTAACAGGTATACCCTGTTAAACCTTCACTCTCTCCTTTCTAACAACCTTTTACCTAATCCTGCTGCATCAGGAAGATTGAGACATATTCCAGTAGGCATTCAAAACAGCGTTTATACTCCACTAGCTGTTCCACAGCTCATTGAAGAAATGTTTGATCTGATACTTGATAAAGTCTCTCAAATCGAGAATCCCTTTGAACAGGCATTTTTCATTATGGTACATATACCTTATTTACAGCCTTTCGATGATGTAAATAAAAGAGTATCCAGATTAGCTTCTAACATTTCATTGAATAAGCATAATCTGGCTCCTTTATCCTTTATTGATGTTCCGAACGAATTGTATACAAAAGGCCTGATCGGGGTTTATGAGCTTAACAGCGTAGAACTACTAAAGGATGTCTTTCTCTGGGCTTATGAGCGCTCAGCGGCCCAATACTCGGCACTCAGACAATCTCTCGGCGAGCCAGATCCATTCCGGCTGAAATATCGCGATCAAATCCGTTCCATTATCCGTAAAATAATATCCGAGGCAATGACTAAATCCAAAGTAGAGCCATACTTGCAAGATCAGGCCCAGGAGTTGCCTGAGATGGATAGACCTAAGTTAATCGAGGTGGTAGAAACAGAATTACTATCGCTGCATGAAGGGAATTTCGCCAGATATATGGTTCGCCCCTCTGAATTCAAGAAATGGCAGAAAGAGTGGAAAAATTAAATATCCGTGATCGTAATCATAATACCACGGATTTCGGATAAGAATGAAATAACATTTTCCAAATAACTCCCATCTGGGGTACACAATCAAAACTGGCGTTCTGAAAATTTTAAAAGGCAACGCGTGAGCGTTGCCTTTTTTGTTTGTGCAAGATTCGATAATAGCTACTGCGCCTTACAAATAACAATACTATCAGTGCCGGCAAACACGAGGTGCCTCCGGAAAAATCAGTTTCATTAGTTTAATTTTTTCCGCCTTTCTGTATGTAGTAAACAACTCTTTCAAATGCATCAATTTCTCCTCCGCTATTGAGCATATCCAGTACTGGTAATTTCTTGATGATGAAGATGCCAGGGGATTTCTATTCAGCTATGAAAAGTTATTCGGAGTTAAAGATCTTTCAGAAACGGACATAAAAAGTCAAAAAGAATCCAAAGAGACGAGTATTGACAGAACATTGTGCCTGTTCTACGTAGGATGTAGTAGAGCTGAAAAAAGTCTTGCTATAGTCATTTACACTAAGGAGCCGGACTTAGCTAAGCAAGATATGCTCAGCCAAAAATGGTTCACGGAGAATGAATTAATAATGATCTAAAAAACCAATTTTCACTTCTATTATATTGAACAAAACCAAGATGAATCTGTATGATAGTCTCTATAGGTATATAGATGTAATAATCAATTGAAAATGTTATATTAGGGATATGACGTTTGAGAAACTATCCTTACAATTTAAAACTGCACGCCCACTAATCATCCTCCGCGCTGGGAGCGCCCCATTTATGCTTTCCTTTTTCCAGAAGGTTTTCCGTCAGTCTCACATCACTACTATTAGCAATCATGAGCTAAGAAATAAACTGGAGTCCTTCATGGAGGACTTAGAATATTCACAAAGAGATGACGAACTAGATAACAATACGTTATTTGACGACTATTCTCAAAAGGCATCCCAATATATTGATAAATGGAGTAATGCAGGTTTTCTCAGGAAATATCCTAATGACTCTGGTGAAGATCTTCATGAACTTACTACTGATACTATTAAAGTATTTGACTGGTTGGAAAGCCTAGACAGACCGGATCATATTGGAGCCAATAGTAGGTTTAGGGATATATTCTTTAAGCTTAAAACAATAATTGAGCAAAATACAGAAAATACAGAACTACGTATACAGAAGTTGGAGCAAAAAAAATGGGAGATTGAGAATGAAATTAATCTTCTAAAATTGGGAAAGCAACCGACCTTCTCCGACAATACTGAAATAAAGGAGGAATTCTACAACTTAAATAAAATGGCAAGAGAACTCCTGAATGATTTTGCAGAAGTGGAACAGAATTTCGAACAAATCAGAAAAGAAGTACAACGCAAATACACAGAAAAAGATATTGTCAAAGGCTCTTTATTAGTATATGCCTTAGATGCACTTGATGAAATTGAAAATAAAGATCAGGGAAAAAGCTTCAAAGCATTTTGGGAATTTCTGATGGATGAAAAAAAACAGCAGGAATTCATGGAATTGACCGACAAATTATATCAATTACTACAAGATAGGGAAATTGATTTTAATAATGATCGTTTTTTAAGATACATTAAAAGATACCTATATACATCTGGTCGTCGAGTAATCGATTCTAACCAAAAATTAAGTGAAAAAATAAGTCGGGTTCTTTCGGAGAAAAATTTATTAGAACGCCGGCGTGCATTAGATTTGATAAATGATATTAGGAAAATGGCCTATGATCTGGTTGAAACCAAGCTAAAAGACGATGCCTTTATTTCGATCGAAATGGAGTCTGATATTGCTTTATTTAACCGTTGGGAATTACATGACGGAAAAGAAATAAACATCAACACTATCTATCCAGATGGTGTTGGTGGCAATCTTTCTGAAGACGTTAATCTTAGAGCCTTGTTTGATCAATTTACCATTGACAAAAAGAAACTACAACAAAATATTGACTCCATGCTTATTGGAGAAACCAATCAAGTTACATTAAAGCAGATAATTGATAAATATACCATACAGAACGGCCTGAGCGAGGTAATTGGTTATGTATCCATTGCCAGTAGTTCTGATCAACATCTTATTTTAGATGAAATTAACGACCCTATCTGGATAAATAATAGGAAGGTAAATGTACCAATGATTATATATACTAGGCCCCCAAAATAGTTTATATGGAACAGTCAAATACTCGAACCCATTACGCCCATATTATAATTAAACTTCTACAAGGTCCTATTTACGTAGAGGAAAAGGCATCATGGCGCGATCTACAGGCATGGAAAACCTCCATATTGGAATATATATCCAAAATCGGGCTTGAATTGATTTTAAATGAAATCGATGGATTTGCATATTTGATTCAACCTGATGCAGACGAACATGACGAAAATCCTTTACCTAGGCTCATGCGCAAGCAAAATCTCAGTTATGAAACCACTTTGCTTTGCATTATACTTAGAGAAATGCTTGAAGAATTTGATATACTAAAGGAAGGGAATACGTTGTTTTTGACTCAAAAAGAAGTCAAGGAACGAATTGAGTTATTTTATAAAGAACAAGCCAACAAGAGTAAATTATGGCGGGAACTAGCAAGACCAATAAATAACTTACAGACTATTGGCATTTTAAAATTAAATCGTGAGGATCCACTCAACAAGGATAATAATCAATATGAAGTTAAGCGAATTATAAAGGCGTTGATAAATAATGAGAAACTGGAAGAAATCAAACAAAAGCTAGCATCCTATGTCAACACTGTTCATGAATAATAATGCTGAAGGCGGATACCGTTTGCGCTACATGGAGATTTATAACTGGGGGACATTTCATGGCAAAGTTTATAAATTGATTCCAAATGGGCGAACCTCTCTACTGACAGGTGCTAATGGTAGCGGTAAAACAACACTTATTGATGCCTTACTTACTTTGTTAGTTCCATCAAATAAACGGTTCTATAATCAATCTTCCGGCGCAGAGATAAAAAAGGAACGCGATGAACAATCCTATTTTTGGGGATATCATGGAAAAACATATTCCGAGGAAGACGAAACATCTAAGACTGAGCAACTACGCAATAAGGCAGAGAATCCATACTCGGTTTTGTTGGCATGCTTTCAAAACTCTGGCACACTACATACAATCACGCTTGTACAAATCAGGTGGTTTTCGGGAGGCAGTCTTAAGAAAGCATATATTATCGCGCCTTACCCCCTTACTGTCGCGGAACATTTTGGAAAAGATCAATTTGATATTAGAGGAGAATGGCGTAAAAAGATAAAAAAGCAATTCCCCAAATTAGACTTATATGATAGCTTTAAGGACTATAGCAGCCGATTTAGCGACCTATTTGGATTAAAAGAAAAAGCGCTATCTCTCTTTAATCAAACGGTAGGGATCAAAGTGCTAGGTGATTTAACCCAGTTCGTTAGACAACAAATGCTGGAGGAACCCGAGTCTGAAGAACAATTCAAGCATCTACATAGTCACTATATGGATTTGCTTATTAGTCATAATGCTATCAAGAAAGATGAAAAGCAACTGGAATTACTAACTCCTATTGTAGATAATAAAATTTCATTGGTAAAACAAGAAAACGATCTTGATATCCTTTTACACCTTTCTACTCTGGCTCCCTTATATGCGGATAAACTAGAATTTACCATATTAAATAAAAAAACTGAATCTTTAGAACAAAGCATATCAATACAGAACCAAAAGAAAGAAGAACTAAGTAATATAGTCCGACTAGAAGAGATGGAAAGGGATCAGCTTATTTCTCAAAAGGCAGCATTAAATATTGACCACCAAATTGGATTACTAAACAAGGATCTTACCTCTGAAATTGAAAAGCGAGATCGAAAACAAGCACACTCCACCGACTATAACAAACTGGTTGTTCATCTCGGGTTACATACCGTCGCCAATGAAGTGGATTTCCATGAGAATTTAAAAATTCTTCAGGAAAAGAAAACCAAATTAGAAGATCAATTGGAAGAACTAACTGAAAAACGCTTTGACTATAAGTCTATCCAAAAACAACTTCAGGAAAAAACTGAACAATTACAAGCTGCTGTTAACTCTTACATGAACCGGAAAAACCGAATTCCTCCGGATTTAATTCATGTAAGGGCTCAACTACTAGATTTATTGGAAACAGGAGAGGAAGAGCTACCATTTGTAGGAGAGCTTTTAAGAGTAAATGATAGTGAATCTCACTGGGAAGACTCAATTGAAAGAGTTTTAAATAGTTTTTCTCGCCAATTGGTTGTACCCGAAAGATACATTAAACAGGTCAATCATTTTGTACATTCCAATAACTTGGGCACCCGGCTAATCTATCAGTTGGTAGATACAAAAAAAGGGCAATCTTATATTATTTGGCCAACCGAAGAGGAGTTACTTATTAATAAACTCGAGATAAAAAATTCTACATCTTATAAAGATTGGCTAAAGAACCAGCTATTTGAGCGATATAATTACCTCTGTACAGATAATCTAGAAGTTTTTTATGGGTCAAGGAAATCCATTACATCTAATGGACTGATTCGTAATCTCCATCGTCACGAGAAAGACGACCGTCCAAATAAATGGAGTAAGCTTAATTACACATTAGGCTGGGATAATAAAGAAACTATACAACTTCTTATGGGTGAAAAAGAATTGGCCCAGAAGGAATACCGAAGCATCAACAAACAGCTTGAAGAGCACTTACTCGTCATAAAAAAACTAGAAAACGTCAGACCTCTACTAATACAAATGTCCCTAGTAGCTTCTTTCGATGAAATTAATTGGGAAAAACACGCTGTCAAAATTGAATCCATATTACGTCAGGTTGAAGAACTAAAAGGATCCTCCGATCAATATCAGGCAATTTCAAAGCAACTGGAACAGATAGAAGCATCATTGATCGAAAAAAAGAAGACTGTAGAGACCTATATAAAGGAGATTACAAAACAAGAAAGTGATTATCTAAGATTTAATCAGCGAAAAATAGCTATTAAATTTGATATTTTATCAGAGGAGGAAGAAGCATCTATACAATCATTCTTTGCTATAGAAAAAATTGAAACGAATGAAGTTATTACCCTGGAAGCTTTGGCAAAATTTAAAGAGGAAACGCAAGAATTATTAAAAAAGAAGACCACTGTATCCGCCGAAAACATTAGAAAGATTAAGGAAAGTACTATTGAAAAAATAGCTGAATTCTTACATCCTCCCGACAACCTACTGCGCGAATTTCCCGACTGGAGTGGTGATGTGATTAATATTTCAACACAGCTCACAAGTCTGGACGAATTGGAGGATATATATAATAATATCCGCCACCAAAGACTAGTAGAACATAAACGGCGATTTAGAGAATATATGGATAAAAGTATGCTTGATGCGCTGACTAGTTATCGCACCTGGCTAAACAATGAGGAGGAAAAAATTAAAGACGTAATAGCTGAACTAAATATTCCTTTACGTAAGATTACTTTCAACAAAAATCCAGACACCTATCTTCAACTAGAGTACCGTCCAACAAAGGAGCAAGAGATTAAATTATTCAAAGAGCAGCTTAGCTCCGCTATTCCCAGTGCGCTTGAATTCAGTATCCAAACAGATGATGCCTATAGAGAGAATGTATTTCAACAGATAAAAAATTTGATAACTGAATTACAAAAGGAGGAAACATGGCGAAAAAAGGTTACCGACATTCGAAACTGGCTTAGTTTCAGTGCTAGGGAACATTCAGCTGCAGATAATAAACCTGGACAATATCATGATAATACCGCCAGTTATTCAGGTGGACAAAAGGCGCAATTCACCTATGCTATCCTAGGTGCAGCTATAGCCCATCAATTTGGCATTTTTGAAGAAGGGAAGCAGCATCGAAGTTTAAGATTTATTACTGTGGATGAAGCTTTTAGCAAACTAGATCCCGAGAAAAGTCAATTCTTAATGGAATTCTGCGCTCAGCTTAATTTACAGATTTTGGTTGTAACCCCATTGGACAAAATTAATATAGCAGAGCCTTATATCCATGCAGTCCATTTCGTCGAGATTAAAAATAAACGGCATTCCGTAGTCTATAATCTAACAATGGACGAATACAGAGATAGGAAAGAGGAATTTAATCACCTAGCCACAATTACAGAATGATCACTCCCGCTGAACTAAAGACAAAAGCAGATAAACAATTTTTTAAAATAATGTCTGCTCAATTAAAAGGTTCTCTCATTTTTCCTATAGCTATTCGTAGTGATAAACAAATCACAGGGAGTAACTACACTGACTGGAAAAATGATGTACTCCCTCTTTACCAAGGCTCTAAATCGATTATAGGAAAAGGATATTCGGTTGACTGGAAATACAAAATCATCAACGGTACCCGTCAACAGGTACCGACAAATATTTACATCGAAACACTGGAGGACTATTTATACTTAACTCATCGCTCAGTCGATTATAAAAAAATTAGCCATGCCCATAGCTTGATAACTATATATTTTGCAGAATTGGTAATTTGGGCAAGCAACAATCCTTCAATTCTGCTTACTTATGCAACTGAATGGGAAGAGCTGTTATTAGTTTGCAAATTCTTTACATCAAATAGTGCCCCTTATCCATACTACATCCGAGAACTACCATTTGAAGTCCATTCAAAATTTATTGAACAACATACAGGCATTTTAAAAAAATTATTGGATATCCTGCTACCAGAGAAAATGATTAACAAGAATGAGACTGATTTTACTTTAAGATACTATTTAAAAAAAGCAAATACTTTCACTCAGATCCGATTACTTGATGATGAGCTCAAACCTTACCTTGGTTATAAAGAATGTAGTCTTCCGTTAGACGATGTTGCATGGTTAAAATGGACTCCATCAAAAGTTTTTATAATTGAAAACAAGACCTGCTTTCTAACATTTCCCAAGATCAAAGACGCTATCGCCATCTTTGGAGAAGGGTTTAAAAGCAGTCTAACTAAACATATCCCCTGGCTGCAAAATACAGATATTTATTGTTGGTTTGATCTAGATGGATCAGGATTTGAAATGTTAAATATGATTCGTCAATACTATCCAAATGCATCGAGCTTTCTGATGGATATCAAGACATTTGAAGCTTTTGAAAACTTTGTAGTTGCAAATAGTCCAAAAATAAAGACGCTTAACTATCTGATGCCAGATGAACGAAAGCTTTATCACTATCTTGTCAGCCAAAAACTACGATTAGAACAAGAAAGAATTTCTCAACAGTTTGTCCAACAATCTATACAGAAATTAAATTAATAGCTAATGGAACATGAGATAAAATCTAATTCAGTTAAAAATGAAGTGTAATAGCTACTACTTGATCTGACAGTACGAGGGATTTTTGTATGGTTAAGTAGTAGCTAAAGATAGCTCATTTATTTGTTTTTCTTTAGCCCGGTGCTTACTTACCATAAAGGTCTCCATTGGCGTTTTTCCGTAACAATATTTTCCGCTGTGTGGCCTTTGATTATTATAATATTCCAACCACCCGTCCAGGTCAGCTTGTAGTTGTTCTAATGTTGTGTAAAGTCTTTTACGGAAAGCAACCACATAAAATTCCTCTTTAATAGTCCGATTAAGCCTTTCACAAATACCATTAGACTGAGGGCTTCTGACTTGTGTTTTAGAGTGTTCTATGCCCTCTATTGTTAAATACAGCTCATATTCACGATGCTCATACTTGCCTTTATATTCAGATCCTCTATCAGTTAAAATGCGCATCATAGGTACCTGCTGTTCTTCAAAAAATGGCAGCACCCTGTCATTAAGGAGGTCCGCTGCTGTAATAGCATTTTTCCGGTCATAAACTTTTGCAAAGGCAATCCTGGAATAGGTATCAATAAAGGCTTGCTGGTAGATCCTTCCAACTCCTTTAATATTACCAACGTAGTAAGTGTCTTGTGCACCAAAATAGCCTGGGTGCTCTGTTTCTATTTCTACGAAGGCTTTCCTTTTCTCTTTTTTGCGCTCAATTGCCATCATCTGTGCTTCTGTAAGAACTATTCCATCCTGAGCGACCCTAGCAAGCCCTAATGATGTTTCATCCCCGAAAATAAACTGCTGCCTTCTATTTGGATTGTGTCTTCCGGGAAATACTCTGCCTAAGAAAAAAAAATTGCGTGTCTATGCCTGTTTATCAAAGTAACTTTTGCAGATGTTGATATAACGCTAACGACTATTGCGTCCGACAAATAACAATACTATCCGTGCCGGCAAATACCAGGTTGGAATGCCGGTTCACTAACAAAAACACTTCATTATTATGATCAATTACCCGGTAATCCGAAAGCGCTTTCGGAAGTTCCAGTTCTATAAGCTGTTTCGTATCCAGCTCTAATAACTTCTGTTTGTTTTTCCAATCATCTGATTTAAATGCCGGCGTCAGTATGGCATACTTGCCCGATGAAGAGAATATGCATTCTTTACCTCCCTTTTTATTCTCTTTGTACAATCTCCCCAGAGAAAATAATGTTTCTTTTACTGTTCCTTTTTCATCTACCGTACTTAATTCCGAGAACTCCATTCCAGGCTTTAAATAACCGCCATCCCTGTCGCCGATCCCGTACAGGAGTGAAACGTTCTTTTTATTCAGCGCATGCAAGATTGTAAATGCTTTCTGCGGCTTATCGAAACTTTCGTTTTCCACGGCGATCGGTTGTTTGTTGTTCCAGTATTTTAAATCCAGCCAACTGGCAGTCTCTTTTTCTACATCGACCAACAGGTTGGCTGCATATACAGGTAACATGCCTGCATTGGTGAAAAGTATAGGTATTATGTTGGTATCAGTGTTGCCGGCCGAATAGTAATTAGACAGGGCTCTATCGAAATTTGGATACTTTGTTTTAGGAAGATGATTAGTGATAGAAATCCTGGTGGGTGTGTTTTTATTGCCTTCACTATATAGAATGACGATATCATTTTTAGAAGAATAAAGCCCTGCATAGTTTTGAAAATGGAAGAAAGCCGGCGTTTCGAAAACATCACAGGCTATTTCATCTACCCGTGTTTCCACGATTTCATTCCCTTTAAACCACGCTAAAAAGCAGGTGTCGTCCTGTGAATAATATCCCACAACGGTTCCCGTATTTAAGAGTACGATCCTGTGAAATTGTTTTTGTGCGGCATCCTGGATTTCAAATGTCTGGGTAGGTGCTAATTTCATTATGCTTTATTTGGGCTTTAGAGCTGGTTAGTACAGTGGTTAAACTAATATAAACAAACCTGCAAATAGGGGCAAATTTTATTAGAATGAGCTGAATATATACAATATAACACACAAAATTAAAGGCACTGATAAAGCTTATCAGTACCTTTAATTTGGGTCAGAATAAACCGATCGAATCAATCAGGAATTCTGCTTTATTAATTAGCGACAGGATAGGTATAATTAAACATCCATTTGATACCAAACTTATCTTCACACATGCCAAAATAAGCGCCCCAAAACGTTTTATTCACAGGCATTTCAATTTTTCCACCAGTTGAAAGTGCTTTAAACAGGCTATCCACTTCTTCTTCTGAATCGGCCTGAATCACCAGGTGTATATTATTTCCCAACTGCACTTTCTGTTCCATTGACTCCAGGAAGTCTGTAGCCATCAGCACAGCTCCACTTTTCGTGGTGAGTATTATATTCATAATTTTATCCCGCTCATGCGGCTGCATATTTTCGCTACCGGGAGTATCCCTGAAACGGGCGAAGGAAGTGAACTCTCCGCCAAAAACAGACTTGTAGAAATTCATGGCCTCTTCAGTATTACCCTGAAAATTGAAATAAGTGGTGATTGCTTGCATGATAAAGATGTTTTATGCTGAAAACAAAGGTAAAGACAGAAAGCAATCACCATAAACGGTAAATCCGGCAACTTATGACAGGTGTTTGCGTCATTTGTTTGATTTACATTTGGTCATTATGATCAAGATATTCATCCTCGCCGTAAGAAATGCCGGCGTGGCATCCATTGTGGACTGCCAGCAAGTTTTTACCATGGTGAACACCTTTCTGACCGAGCGGGGCAAAAAGGCGCTGTTTGAGGTACGACTCGCAGGCATTACAGACGACGTAAACTATAATGGAGGCCTTTTTAAAGTAAAACCGGAAGTGAGGCTGCAGGATATACAAACTGCAGATCTCATTATAATCCCTGCCTTAACAGGTGATATGACTACTGCGGTGATGCTGAATACACCCTACTCGCTGTGGGCCGCCGAACAATATAAAGAGGGTGTTGAAATCGCCTGCTTAAGCTCCGGTGTTTTTATACTTGCCTTCTCCGGGCTCCTGAAAGGCCGGCAATGTACCACCCACTGGAGTTATGCCAATGAGTTAAAGTTCTACTACCCTTCCATCGATGTGGCAGATGAACGTATGATCACCGACCAACATGGCCTGTATTCCTGCGGAGGTGGTAATGCCTACTGGAACTTACTGCTACACCTGGTGGAAAAATACGCAGGCCGGGAAATTGCCATCTACGCTGCTAAATATTTCGTTATTGACCTCGATAAAAGTATACAGTCACCCTTCATTGTGTTCCATGGCCTGAAAGAACATCACGATGACAATATCAAAGAAGTACAATCATATATTGAAAAGCATTATAAAGAAAAGCTCACGGTAGATGAACTGGCGAAGGCATTCAACATGAGCCGAAGGTCCTTTGAACGACGATTTAAAAAAGCCACCAGGAATACCGTTGCTGAATATATACAACGGGTTAAAATTGAAGGAGCAAAAAAACAACTGGAAATAGGAAGAAAATCTATCCGGGAAGTAATGCTGAATGTTGGCTATACAGATACCCAAAGCTTTAGAGACGTTTTCCGGCGCTTTACAGGCATGACTCCTGTAGAATACAAAAACAAATACGCGAGGAAAATACTGGACTGACCAAAATCTATGCTTCTATCAGCGGAGTACCTGCTTCTTTTTCTTATTATTGTTACCACAATTCATTAGCATGCAGGAGCAACTGACTAAATTTATTACAGACAGGATTCAATTAACCGAAGCTGATCTACAACAAGTACTTTCCTGTTTCCATCTGCTGGTTGCAAAAAAGAATGAAATAATTGGAAGAACAGGAGAACCATCGAGACGAATGTTTTTCGTCAACAAAGGATGCCTGCGCGTATATTACATAAAACCCGACGGAAGAGAAGCTACGCGCCGGTTTGCTTTCGAAAATTCCTTTTCTACCTCTTTAACGTCTTTTATCGGTGGTACATTGCTCAAGGAAGATACGCAAGCCGTTGAGCCATCACAGTTGCTGTATATTAACCGGGAAGATTTTTACAGGCTGCTTAACACCATTCCTAACTGGGAAAAATTCTATCGCGGTTTCCTCGAACAAGCCTATATCATTAATACCAGCAGGCTGGAAGACTTTATTACCCTCAATCCACGGGAGCGTTATCAGTTACTGCTAAAAGAAAACCCCGAAATGGTGCTCCGACTCCCTAATAAGTTAGTGGCAAATTATCTCAATATTACCCAGGAAGCACTCAGCAGAATAAAATCCGGATCCTGATTATTTGATCCTGATCAATGTTATAGAAAACAGATAGCTGGACTTTTGTGTCTCAAATTAATTCAGCTATGCGTATTATCACATTAGAAGAACACGTTACTTTACCTGAGTTTGCCCACGAGATACAACAATGGCCTCTTCCACCACAAGCAATGGAAAAACTGGAAGACATCAACAATGCCCGCTTACAATCCATGGACGATAACGGTATTGATATACAGGTATTATCTGTAGTAGGCCGGGGCGCGGAAAGTTTACCTCCCCGGGAAGCCCTGCAATTTGTTGCCAGGTATAATGATTTGCTGGCCGCAAAAATTGCCGTACATCCTACCCGGTTCAGGGCATTTGCGCATTTACCCATGTGCGCTCCTGAAGCAGCTGCAAACGAGCTGGAAAGAGTAAAATCAGCACATCATTTCTGTGGCGCTTTAATCAACGGGCTTACCAATGGTAAATTCCTCGACCATCCTGATTTCACGCCACTGCTGGCAAAAGCAGAGCAATTACAAATGCCGCTGTACCTGCATCCTGGCCTGCCACCCAAAGCGGTTGCCGATGCCTATTACAACGATCTGCCGGGATCATTAAGTGTGATGCTTGCGTGCGGCGGTTGGGGATGGCATGCGGAAACAGCCCTGCACATACTACGTTTGATTACCACAGGCACACTGGACCGGTATCCCCGGTTAAAGCTTATCATTGGTCACATGGGAGAAATGATACCGATGATGATGTCCAGGCTGGATGAAAAATTCGAGGCAGGCACGGGCTATCATCAGCGGTCTGTGAGCCAAACCCTGCGTGATCAGGTACACATTACTACCAGTGGCATTTTTACATTACCTCCACTGATGGCCGCACTGGGAACTTTTGGTATTGATAATGTCATGTTCTCGGTAGACTATCCTTTCAGTACAAATGAAGTAGGGAAGCAATTACTGGAGAGCATTCCATTGCCACCTGATCAAGTAGCGAAGATAGCAGGCGGAAATGCAGAGAGATTATTGGGCTTGTGAGGGTAAACAGTGAACCCGGTTAATGGTAGTGTTTAATAACATTCTAATCCGTCTTCACGGTCAGGCCTACCGGGAATTACTTTTTGTCAGAAATTCCGAAAAATGTCACAAATCGATGCATTAAATTAAACAAGCGAGGCCTTCCCCAGGGAAACGCCTCGCCTGTATTAACCACCTCTATGTTTCACAAAAGCTTCTCCTGTTGCCAGGTGAATTAATAAGCTCCGATCTCCGCCAGCGCGCAAGATCTGCCATCATCATAACTGCTGCTGGTTACGATCCGGAAATACCGGGCATCTACCGGTGTAGTAAAGGAAATAAACTGGTCCATATCACTTTTTCTCAAAGTAAACACTCCTGCCTGCGTCCAGTTACCGGTGGCTGTTTTAGTGTATACGGTCACATCTTTTATGCCTGGCCATACTCCCTGACGATCCCTGAAAGTGAGTCCATTCAATAAATGCGAAGTACCCATATCTATTGTGAGTTGATGAGGGTGGGTGGGCTCTGCACCACTGTATTGAGTATGCCAATAGGTAGATGGATCATTATCCAGTGCGTTGGTAGCAGGATAGCCGCTTTCTTCTGAATCAACATCCGCGATCACCCAACCGGTTTTAGGAATTTCCGGTTTGGAACCGATAGCCGGATCCAACACGGGTTCCTGGTTGATAAACGAATAATGATACGTTACAATGGTTTGCCGGTATCCATTTGTTCCTAACAGGTCAACACGCAATGCATAAGTGCCGGTCAGGTCCCAGAGCTCACTGATGGGCGTTGAAATATTAAAACTATCTGTTCCTATTGGAGCGGCGGACCAGCTGGGTGTATCATAGGAATCTGCATTTGCATCAGGGTCCTGGTACACATTGATGCCATTCACAGGTTGTGCGGCAAAGAAACGTCCGCTAACTACCATGTTACCATTGGAATAGCTGACATTCACTTTTTTTACATAAGATTTAAAAGACTGCTGGTAATTGGTCACCGGTGTATTATTAAATAATTCACAGTTGTTTAAAATAGCACAGGCAGCTTTTGATAAAATAGTTCCTTTAGTGAAATCGTTCCAACTCATCAGCGAGGTGCCAATGGTAGCGGCTTCACTCTTCTTTTCTTTGTCGTGCGGTAACCCCAGTCCATGGCCCAGTTCATGTGCATTGCCTGCTACCCAGTCGATTCCCACACCGTACTGTTTGATGTCCAGTTTGGAGTGGTCCAGAATAAAAGCCCAGTTGCCAATACCATAGTAAGGTACATCTGCATGTGTCACATCGGGTACTGGTGTAATGACGAGATAATGCTCACTTCTTTTTTCGTCAGGATGCTGCTGGAAGTAAGCATTGATATCGTCCATCATAGGTCCGGCGCCGCCGTTATATGGATACGAAGACGCCGGATGCGAACCGTGAATAACAGAAAATACCACCTGGGTACCGGCAGCATTGGTTTGGAGGCCGAAGGTTTTAGAACCAAATCCATTGCGGTTCATTTCACCGCGATAAAAGTCCCGGTAAAAAAACAACATGTCCGTCATTCGTTCCCGGTAGCGTGTTAATGTATCTTGCCCTTGTGGTAGGAAATAGATGACATTCAGTTTATAAAGACTTTGATTAGCAGGCGGTGGTTTCTTTTCCTCCGTATTCTTCTCCGCTATTTTAGCGCAGGAAGCTAATGAAAGTACCAGGCCGATAAAGGCGGCGTAAGTCCAGCTTGTAATTGTTTTCATATGTTTATTTTGAGGATGAAAAATCTACAATGCTCCATACAGGTTGATTTCAGCCAGGAAGCCGAAGAAATTCGGCCCCTTGGTGAGTACCACTTTTATATATTTCCAGGACTTTGGCGCTACAGAAAAAAATTGCTCTTCATTTTTCTGTTGGAAAGGAAATGTTCCCAGGTCTGTCCAGGTTTGACCATCGTTGCTTCCCATGAGTTGTATTTCTGTTTGTCCGCCTTTATTATTCTGTCGGTTCACCAGGCCTACCCTGGAGATGGTAGCCGTTGTTCCCATATTCACCGCAATCCAGTGTGGATAAGGGGTTTCGGCTTCCGCCCAACTGGTATGCCAGAACGTACCGATGTTGCCATCTATAGCTGCCGTAGCGTAGCCACTTACCGGGCCCTCCCCTCCTGCTTCCTGGTCACTGAAACCGGCGATAGACCAGCCGGTGCGGGAAAGTTTGATTTCAGTTAATGGGGTGATGGTAGCCGTTACCGGGTTGGATTGACGTCGTGATATATCCGTCACCGTTACTACCACTGCCAGCGGACTACCACCCGGCATGCCGGAAAGATAGCCGGCACCGTGCTGCGCGGCAGAGGTAAACGACTTAGCCATTACTTTATTGGTTGCCGGATCTGTATAGGCAGCATTTACGATCACGGTTTTACCGGAATTATTTTCCCAGGTAACCAGTGCTCCTCCTATAGATGGCGATATCTGCAGCGTACCGGCAATAGCGATATATACCGGTGGCTTGGGTGTCAGCGTCAAAGCAGTAATACCACTCACAGCGCCCGAAGGCCCCACTGCTTTGATGGTAAAAGCATAAGGCTTATCTGTGAGACTACTCACTACGGCAGTATCGGTATAGCGACTGAATTTAAATTCATTGACCTTCCCGGTACTATCGGTATAACTAATGGAAGTATAGAGATAATTAGCGGAATCGGCGGGCTTGTTGCTTACCGGATCCCAGGTAAAAATAGCTTCGCCATAACCGGCCACTCCTTTCACATTATTAAGCGGAGCAGGTGGTATACCTGCTTCTTCTTTCTTCCTGCAACTCACCAGGTTCATCAATAGCATCCCTGACAGGATACCTGCTAATAGTTTTTTATGCAGCATAATGAATGTTTTGAGATAAATACTTTTTTAAGATGTTTACCAACCCGGGTTCTGGACAAGGTTTACGTTTTTGCTCAGTTCCTGTACGCTGATCGGGAAAAGGTAACTGGCGGGTGTTTTAAACACCTGTGTCAACACTGGCGTCACCTGGTTAAAAGTACCTTCATCGCTTCCCTGGAAATTCATTCCGTAGATAGTTTGATTCAGGTATTTATCCCCCTGTTTCCAGCGGCGTATATCCCAGAAATATTGTCCTTCGAACACCAGTTCTATGGTACGTTCCTGCCGTATAATGCTCCTCATTTCCTCTTGCGTAAACACCGCCGCATGGCCCGCCATTGCCCAGGAAGCCTGTACGGTGGGCAACATAGATCTTTGCCTGATCGCATTCAGGTTATCCAATACCTGTTGTTGTGCGGTGGTACCATAGTATTCATTCAATGCTTCTGCATAAGAAAGATATAATTCCGCCATGCGCATGAGTGGCCACGGATAATGCACTAATGTGAAATTGTTATCGTCTGCCACCGTTTGCGGATGCACCACTTTCTGTACCAGGAAACCGGTAAGCGAATAGTTGGTAGCTCCGGAGCGCCATCCATGCGCTTCTCCGGCTTTGAAGTGCATGGTTTCAATGGTACCATTTACCAGGTAGTTACCATTATCATAAGCCACAGATGCATAATACCGTGGATCGCGATGCAGGTTTACATTCATAGTATGTGCATCCGGATCTACTTCATATCGTTTCGCATAAGCCCAGGCAGGATCTTTATCGATCGGTAATCCATTTTCTGTATAGAATGTTTCCACCGTTCTTAAACTCGGGCCAATACCATTGTAGGTGTTACCACTCAGCGGCGCACAGTTCTGCTGCCATTGGTAGTTTCCTTCCGGTACAGAATATCCCCATATCAGTTCTATATTCCAGGGATCTACCATGGCAAAGCGATAAGCAATCATGCCGGTATCACGACGCGTTTTTTCGAAGATATTGGTCGGACCTTTATAGTCGGCAAACTGGTAGAGGCGTCGGCCTCCTTGCGTAGCCGCATCCATGGCATCTTTGATGGCATCAATGGCGCGCTTCCATTTTTCTTTATCATAGGCCACATTCATGAGTGGCTGGCCATTCCTGTTTTTGAAATTGGCGTAGTATTCACTGTTACCATTAAACAGCGGAGATGCGGCAGTAAGCAGCAATCTTGCTTTCATGGCTTTTACGGCAACCGAGGTAACACGGCCTAATTCATTCTGGGCAGGAATGGTAGCTGGCAACAGCGCCATAGCTTCATCAAATCTGCGTACCAGGTAATTCACGCAGGAGTCATACGACTGCCGCGCCGGGAAGATATCGTCACCGCTGGTGGCAGTGAAATCTATCTGATGATCAATCAGCGGAATAGGCCCATACTGACGCAGTAGGATATAATGATAGTAGGCAGATAGAAAAACGGCTTCTCCTTTCCAGCGCTTCGCTATTTCAGGAGTAACACCGGGTACTTTGTCTACATTATCGAGAAAGATGTAACACTGCCGTATGCCCTCAAATAAACTGATACCGGGAATACTGTTTTTTCCTTCCCAATAGTTGAATAAAGGATCAGAAGAGTTCTGTTCTCCTCTCAATAACCTGGCAATTACGTTGTTCTGCCATACAATCACCGCCTGGTCGGTAGCACAGGCGCTGATGTTACCCACACCTGCATCATTTTCCGTTGGCATATAACCGTACAGGGAATATAAAAACCGTAATGCGGTGCTATAGTTTTGAAAAGCAGTATTAATAGTAGCAGTATTGGGAGGAACTATGTCGAGGTACTTTTTACAGGACAACAATCCTGACAGCAAGAGCCCCACCAAAAGGCTGCTGAATATATATTTACGTTTGAAGAGATTCATAAATTTCTTTTTCGACTGATGAATGGATGTTATCAGAGATTAAACTGCGCGCCTAAATTGACTACCGCCTGTGGAGGATATCCCAGGCCATTACCGCCTCCCTGTTCGGGATCCCATAACTTAAACTTCGAGAACGTAAGCAGGTTGATACCTCTCAGGTATACCCTGGCAGCTTTTACCGGGTTGTAACCTATTTCCACTTGTTTCAGGCGAAGGAATGAGAAATCCTGCAGCCACCAGGATGAGCGCTGCTCATTGTTGGGCGCCGTTTCCAACGCAGTGAGTCTTGGATAAAAGGCATACAGGTTCTGATTATCGGGCGACCAATGACTATCAGCAATGGCGGCTATCACGTTATTCTGAGAACGTCCGAAAGGCCGGAACCCACTGATGTAATCAGACATATGGGATAATCCCTGGAAGAAAACACCTACATCAAATTTTTTATAGGTCACTGTAAACCCGGCACCGTATACAATTTCAGGTACCCTGGGATAGCCCATCGCTATACGGTCGTTGTTATTGATCACTCCATCGCCGTTGAAATCTTTATACTTAATATCTCCCGCTTTGGAAGCAACGAATACCGGGCTGTTAGCAGCTTCTTTATCGTCGATAAATAACCGTTCTGCTATTAATCCAAAATTGGTATTCAGCGGATGATTGACGAACGACAGGTTAGGCAGACCTGCTGCTGCATAATTCGGTTCATCGTAATATAATATTTTGTTGGTAGCGTACGTGAATGTTCCGCGGAAAGACACCTGCAGATCATTGCTGATGGTGTGGTTATACAAGAGCGTTGCATCAATACCATGATTCAATACCCGCCCGATATTGGAATAGGGCAATGCACTCAGCACTCCTGCTGTTGCCGGTATGGTAGCCCGCTGCTGATAGATATTGCTACGTATCTCGCGGAACCAGTCGACATTCAGGGTCAGGTCGTTGAACAAGCCCACATCTACCCCCAGGTTCAATTTTTTACTTATCTCCCATTGAATATTATTATTCGGATAACGGGTAATTTGTATACCAGACATCCCATTATCGAAGTTGTAACCGGTAGTGAAACCATTACCACTATTCATATTCACCACACTCAGATAAGGAAACCGGTCGCCCCCGATCTGGTCATTACCAGACAAGCCATATGAAGCACGGACTTTGAACAGGTTGATGGCATGAGTCCATACCATGTCTTTAAAGAAAGATTCATTAGACGCTACCCAGGAAATACCACCTGCAGGGAAGAAACCGTAACGATGTCCGGCGGCGAAGTTTTCAGAACCGGTATAACCTAAGTTCGCTTCCAGGTAATAGCGGGAATCGTATCCATATGCCAGGCGGCCCGCCCAGCCTTGCTTACGGGAGGGTAACGCATCTACAATTTTATCACCGGGCTTGTTGGTATTGTATTCATTTCTTAAAAACACCAGCATACCGGCTACATCATGTTTATCGCTAAACACGCGGTTGTAGTTCAGCGTGGTTTGCATGTACAATGTTCTGTCGCCGTTGTTATCACCAGATTGGGCCAACGCCGTGGAACCACCTGCCGCTGCAATCCAGTTCAGATTATAAATATATCTTCCATCGGCCTCTTTACGATAGCTATCCAGGGTATAGTAATAAGGCGTATAAGTTCTTTCAATACTACTGCTGGACCAGTTTTTAAAGGAGATGAGGGCATTAAAACTTAATCCTGGCGTGATCATATCCAGTTGTTGCTTTCCTCTCAGCGTGGTGAGGATGGTGGAGGCAGCCGATTGATTATATCCTTTGACCATGTCGGCATATGGATTATCGCGTGTATTGGCTCCCAGGAACCCATCCGTTTTATTGCCGAAATAAATATGATCCGGTGCTCCGTCGGCCGGCGTAGGATAATAAGCCGGGAAATCTACTCCATTGGCTCCCATTACACTACCAAACAGGTCAGAAGCGCTGGTAGCGGGTCCAATGTTCCGGTAATAATCAGCGTTGATATTCAGTTCCAGCTCCGTTGTTTTTGTAGCTTTTACGCTTACGTTATTAACGAAGTTGAAACGGTTGTTATCGATGTTGTTTTTAAACCCGGTGAGTAAGCCGTTGTTCAGGATCCCCATGTCTTTGTAATAAGCGATCCCCATGTAGTAGCTCGCTACCTGTCCTCCGCCCTGCACATTCAGGTTGGCGTGATGACTCAGCGCATAATCTTTAAACAACATTTTATACCAATCTACATTAGGATAGATATAGGGATCTAATCCCTGCGCAGTGCCATTAATTTTTTCAGGAGAATAACGATCGGCATTATAGGGGTTATCATTCCGCAATGCTTCGTTGTAGAGCTTCATATAGGAAACACCATCCGTAAACTTTACAATCTGTGTAGGTGAGGAAACCGAGCTTTCCACCAGGCCTGTGATCCTCGGCTTTTCCATGATCCTGCCCCGTTTGGTTTCGATCAGTATTACGCCGTTGGCGCCTCTGGCACCATATAATGCCGTGGAGGAAGCATCTTTCAGAATAGAGAAACTTTCTATATTACTGGGATCGATGCTATTCAGGTCGCCGGAAGAAATTTGTACCCCATTGAGAAATATCAGTGCACCGGTTCCGCCGTAGGTAGATACTCCCCTGATCCAGAACTGGGCGCCGCTGCCGGGTTCACCGGTTGATTGCCGGGCAATCACACCTGATAGTCTACCTGCAAATGAAGAAGACAAAGTACTGGAAGGCGTTTTCAATTCCTGCGGAGAAATAGTAGTGATAGCGCCAACGATACTGATTTTCTTTTGTTTGGTATTAAAACCGGTGACTACCACAGAGTCGATACCGATGGAAGATGGCGCCAGCTGTACTTCTACGAAGCTTTGATTATTCACGGCTACTTCTTTGGTGGTATAGCCGAGATATTTAAAGAGCAGGATAGCATTCCCATCTCTGACGGTGATCACAAATTCACCTTTCTTATCGGAGTAAACACCGTTGGTAGTTCCTTTTTCCTGGATACCTACTCTTTCAAGGGGCAGTCCTTTTTCGTTGACCACGTGTCCGCGGATGGTCATTACAGGGGCAGTAGTGCCTTCTGTATCGGCGGTTTTCTTCAGTATAATAGTATTGTAACGGACCACATAGGTGAGTCCCTGATTTTTAAGGCATACATCGAGTACCTCCTGCAAAGAAGCCTCTTTCAGATTCAGGTCGATATTGGCAGCATGCTTTACCAGGTCGGGGTTATATATAATCTGGTAGCCACTCTGCTGACCAATCATCCAGAACACCTTTTCCAATGAAAGGTCTTTTCCAGAAAGATTCATCTTTTGAGAATAGGCGTTGCCCCGTACCTGCAGACAGACGACTAATAAAACAAAAAAAGCTAGTCTCATAACAATGTGTAACAAGATTCTGGTTCTTCGCATGCTCCAATAAAATGAGCGTGCATATTGCGTAAGCAAATACATATATTTGTATAGTTTCGTTTTAGACAACAGGAATTCTACGCCTTGTGGAAAAAGCGGACGTTTACTACCGGAATACCGCCTGGCCGCGGATTCCGGTTTATTTTGGCTGATGTGTGCTGGTATACTTTTTTTATTTCATTGTTCCTCCTTGTTTTATTTTGAAATGCGTGATACCATAATTTTGTTCCCTGTGATGAGGAAGCGCAACCGGCCGTCCGCTTCCAGTATTTCTATTAATTCCCTGATATTTTCTTTTCGTTCAATGTTTCCGGCAAAACGGATATCGGTCATATCTCCGTTGTAGTCTACGCTTACATCATACCACCTGGCGAGTTGCCGCATGATGGTTTGGATATCTGTAGAGCGGAACAGAAAACGCCCGTTTTTCCACGCAGTTTCCGCCTCCAGGTCTGCAGGTTTTACCTGCAGGGTATTGGTTTGTGGGAACCATAAGGATTGCTGACCTGGTTTAAGCACCACTGCATTTGTTCCTTTTTGCATACTCACAGATCCTTCTACCAATGTGGTTTTCACCGCTTTTTCATCATCGTAGGCCATCACGTTAAAATGAGTGCCCAATACTTTTACGGTACCTTCCTCCTGGTTTGCGCGGCGTATTTTCACGAGGAAAGGCCACGCCTTTCCTTTCTCCGACAGATGTGTTACTTCAAAGTAAGCTTCCCCTGTGAGCACCACTTCACGGCTATTTGGATGGAACGGTACCGGGAATTTAACCGTAGAAGCAGCGTTAAGAAAAACATGTGTACCATCGGACAATACAATTTCATATTTACCGCCTTTGGGCGTGGATACGGTATTCCAGGTACTGGCGTCCTTCACGGCTGCAGCAGCTTTTTGATAAACCAGCACTCCTTCCTGGTGCTGGGCAATGAGGCTGCCCCCCTGTAATGCCACGGTATCTGCCGCTACATCTTTTAACGCGATGGCATCACCGTTGCCTAGCACCAGTGTAGCTTTATTGCTACCTGGTGTTATGGCCACGGGGGGGATTACCGGCTTATTCACTGGGATATGCGTATTTGTTTGCATATTGATCACATACCGGATCATGAGTGTTCCCATGCAGATCACTGCCGCGGCCGCCGTTAACTGCCATAAAACACGGCGAAGTCCGCGCCGGGAAGCGTTCTGCGGAATGCTGGCAGATGTTTCGGGCAATGATAAACCAGCCGACTTAAAAACCCGTTCGGTAAGTGCGTTGATATCATGTTTTCCAATAGCCTGCCACTCATGCTCCCAATGTGACGGGTGGCTAAGTTGCCGGAATGTGGCCTCATTTTTCTCATCGGCTGCTCTCCACGCCTGCAGGGCCTGTAACTCTTCGGTTGTTATTTTTCCCGTTCTCAGTTGTTGTATCAGCGCTGCTATACGCAAGGCCTCATCCATTCGTTCATCGTTCATGGCATGCAAAAGAATTTTCTGCTTATATGATTACAATGCCGCATACCCTGCTTTGTACCATCGGTTTGGCAAAGTTTTTTTTCAGTGGGTAAATGCAAAAAATAAAAGCGTTCTGACAGGGAATTAAAATCGCCCCATTGGCGGCAGGATACGGCTATACACTAACGAAACAGCAATAATATAGCAAGATAAATTTCGAGATGTGACCGGTATCCCAGCTTATTCCTGAGGATAGTGAGGGCTTTGGTTTTCTGATTCCGGACCGTTTGTTCCGAGAGGTTGAGTTGCAGCGCTATTTCCTGGTTAGTGAGTTGGCGCACATATCCCAGGATAAATACTTCTTTCATTTTGGCTGGTAATGCTGCAATGGCTTTTTGTAATTCTGCCATCATTTCTGCATAAATCACTTCATCCACCGCGATGCCGTTATGCACTTCGTTGAATGCCTCGAATTTCCGCTGCTCCCGCTGCCGGTCGCGTATGTATTGCAATGCGGCATTCCTGGCAGCTACGTAAAAAAAACGTTTTACGTTATTAAATGAATTGAATGTTTCCCGCTTCTCCCATACTTTTACCAATACTTCTGTTACAATATCTTCGGCCGCTGCACTGTTCATAATCATCCTGTCGGCATAACGGCATAATACCGGCCCATACACGCCTATCAGATGACGAAATGCGAATTCATCACCTGCCCTTAACCGGTTGTAGCAATCTTCGTCATCTAATACATCTAACACCATATCAAAGGCAAGTACCTATGCGGTAAATTAAAAATGCAGATTTTCAGGCGATCAAAAATAGTAGCGCAGATACTGCACCAGTAAGCCTCACGCTGCTTTCATCAGGAATAAAAACCGCATGTGCGCTAAAGTAACGGGCAATCGTTCATAAAACTACACCAAAATTGATTGATTCATATCTTTTTTTCACCCTTGCTGTTTTACCTGATGCAAAATAAAAGGCAGGACTCAAAAAAAGAGATACCCTGCCTTTCATTTTTAGCAGCACAGCTACTTCGTTGGTAGGCTGCCGGTAAAATGGAACCAGTTAACATCTACGTAGCCGCCATCATTTCCCTTGATAGTATTAAAATTAAACAGGGCAAAACGGTTAGCGGTCCATGGATACCCCAATCCCATTTTCAATTGATCTCCGAAAGGAGTAAAATGTTTACCATCGAGGCTATACGAAAAGTTGGCAGTGAAACCTTTATCTGTTATAGCCGCACTGAACCATATCCTGGTTTGCGACACGGGGATACTGTCTATCACTTTACCATCGTTGACCATTACCAGTGTATTGGCATTTTTCTCTTTCCTGATACCAATAAAAGCGTAGGGACTTTGGAAGATGCCCAGGCCGCTGATATCTCCTTCTTTTAGGCCGCTCATATCCATTTCTGCCTTACCAGTGGAGGATGGTCCCTGCACCCGTTGGGTTAGTGTATTACGCGCTTCTGTGAGTGCGTTGGCATATGAAGCATGTAACCGCATGCTGCCTTTCTTTTCTGTAAGCGACCATTTGCTGTTATCAGGGTTGTGATTCCATTGCCATTGTAGTCCCAGCTGCGGGGTATTAAATTCATCGGAGGTAGCAGGTACGGTCACTGCCACAGCTTTTCCTATGTCTGGTTTTTTTCCACTGTTGTATCCTTTCCCATTGTCACCAAGGATAGGCCATCCATCCACCCATTTAACAGGCAACAGGTGTGGTACGCGTCCGATAGCACCGCGATCCTGCATAATGATAAACCACCAGTCGCCATTCTTCAGTTGTACCATGCCTCCCTGGTGAAGCCCGTTGGATGGATAACTGCTTTCATCCTGGTAAATAATTTTTGATTCGTATGGTCCGGTAATCTGTTTGCTGCGCAAACACACCTGCCATCCTTCTGTACCGCCGGCAGGATTGGTGATATAATAGTAGCCGTTGATTTTATACATATGAGAACCTTCCATGCCATAAGCCGTGCCGGGCGCGGAAGAGCCCTGGGGACGGGTAATAGCGCCCTGCCATATCTTTACCTTTTCTCCTTTCACGGATAAAGCATCGGCTGCCAGCTCCGTTAGGTAAAGGGTTCCGGTGCCATGTACCACATATACTTTGCCGTCGTCGTCAAAAAATAATCCGGGATCATAGAGGTATTCCGGGAAAATAGTCCTGGTCCAGGGCCCCTTGACATCTTTCGCAGTGCAGATAGAAAAGTGCCCTTTTTCTGTGCCCCATCCATACGGTGTACAAAATCCCACATAGAACAACCCGTTATGATACCGGATGGTATTGGCCCAGGAGCCATTGAGGTACAAAGTTCCTCCCTGCATATCATACCGGGGATCTTCATCGTAACGGTCTACAGCATAACCCGCCATTTCCCAGTTCACAAGATCTTTGGAGCGCAATATGGGACTGCCCGGAACAAAATGCATGCTGGTAGTGACCAGGTAGAACCAGTCGCCCACGCGGATAACATCCGGATCGGGCCAGTCGCCCCACAGGAGCGGATTCTTAAATGTTCCATTGCCATTATCTGCAGTCCACTGTTGGTTGTTTCCTTTCTTTTGCGCATGTACAATACCGGGTATTACGGCCATTGGCAGCAAAAAAAACAAGCATACTATTTTTTTCATGATGACGATTACATTTTTAATGATTCCTGTTTGCGTACCCTGTTTTCCGGACAGGATCAGTTTCCGGGGCGTAGCTGTTAAAAGACTTCCGCCACCATCTGCTGCTGATTGCAACAAAAAGGAATAGATACTGATGACAACGTGTCCCGGCCGGGGAGCTATTATCGTGGAATAACAGTAAGGAACACGCTATGTTTAATTGTTCACTGAGTGCCGACCTCATTTACCATTTATGCAAGACAAGCATCTGTTTATATCAGCCAATTACAGATCACCTTGTTACCATGGTCATGTGTCCATCTTTCTTTATTATAAAAATACCAGGGGCTCAAAGATGCAAAATATTTTTTGTTTTTTCTTTCCCAAAAACCGGCAGATCAAATTTGATCATCTCCCTAAAAGAAAAAAAGTCTTGAGAAAAATTTTAAAAAAATATTTTACCGAACGTTTGGTAATATCAAAAAACGCCTTACCTTTGTTTCATGAGACCGCAGAAAATAGACGACGCAAAATTGATAGAAGGACTGATGTCTGTGTTACAATCAAAGGGTTTTGAAGGCGCCAGCCTCAATGACCTGGCTAAGGCTACTGGTTTGCAGAAAGCAAGTTTGTATCACCGGTTTCCTGGCGGGAAGAATGAAATAGCCGTGATGGTGCTTGAATTCGTGTATACGTGGATAAAAGACAACATCTACCTGGTACTGACAGAAAAAGGTGTGGCGCCGGCCACCAAATTACAACGGGCTATCCAACACACCAAAGAGTTGTATCAGAATGGTGAGAAAAGCTGTATACTGAATGCGCTGTCGCTTGACTCAGGATTAGTAGCAGTAGGTGATCAGATCAGCAAGATAATGCTGCTGTGGATGGAAGCGTTTACCGCGCTGGGTGTAGAGCAGGGCTTCACTGCCGCGCAGGCGAAAGCGAAAGCAAGACAATCTCTGGTACTGGTGCAGGGAAGCCTGGTATTGTCCAAAGGATTAAGTGATCCCTCCCATTTTCAAAAAGCGATGGTTGATGTGAAAATGCTTTTCACTAACGAGTAAAATTTTTTTCACTTTAATTTTACCGAACGTTCGGTAATAATATTTAAAAAACTTTAAAAACTTAATAAGATGAACAACGTTAAACACCACACCACCCAGGTAAATGGCATCGATATCTTCTACAGGGAAGCAGGTCAGCAAGACAAACCAGTACTGGTATTATTACACGGCTATCCTACTTCTTCCCACATGTACCGCAACCTGATGCAGGAGCTTTCTGACGAATACTACCTGATAGCGCCCGACTATCCCGGCTTTGGCAGAAGCGCCCAACCACATATGGCGGACTTCCCCTACACCTTTGCCAGCCTGGCCGACATTGTACAGGGCCTGCTAGACCAACTCGGACTGAAACGTTACAGTCTTTACCTCATGGACTATGGTGCACCGGTGGGCTACCGTTTGGCGGCTGCACACCCGGAAAGAATTGAATCATTGATTGTACAAAACGGATGTGCCTATGATGAAGGACTGCAGCAGTTCTGGGATCCTATCAAAGCATACTGGAAAGATAAAAACGATAAAGTAGCAGAACGTACCCTGGAAGGATTCCATAGCGTTGATGGCCTGAAATGGCAGTATACACACGGTGTACCGGATGCCACTGTGATCAGTCCCGATAACTGGGAACTGGATCTGCGCCACCTGCAACGCCCCGGCAATGATCGTATACAGTTACAATTATTCTACGACTATCAAAACAATACCACCTTATACCCTCAATGGCAGGAATACTTCCGCACGCATAACCCGGAAATGCTGATTGTATATGGTAAAAACGATTACATATTCCCCGTAGCCGGCGCTGAAGCTTATAAAAAAGACGTAAAGCACCTTGAATATCATTTATTCGACGCCGGTCACTTTGCCCTCGAAAGCCATGGGAAAGAAATTGCCGCCACCATCAGGGAATTCCTCGGAAGAAAAGTAGCCCGCAAATCATTAGCCACTGCCTGATTGTCCTGTTACACACCAGGGACGTAAAGCGCGTCCCTGGTTTTCACACCGCTAAATTGTACTTACGCCATGATACTTGCACAAGATGCCCTCGTTTTATTTGGTGCCGCCATTTTTGGCAGCTCCATGAATGCTGCCGCCGGCGGTGGTGGTTTCGTTGCTTATCCTTCATTGATATCCATCGGGACCGCACCATTAGCTGCCAATGCCAGCAGCACCGTAGCGCTGTGGCCGGGGAACATCGCCAGTATCAACGCATACCGTACAGATACCGACTATAGCTGGAAACACACAGGGCCACTCATTATTGCCATTACGCTGGGAGGCCTCATCGGCGCCAGCCTGGCGGTGATGTCATCCCCCCGCCTGTTCAGTAAATTCGTTCCGTTTTTCCTGCTTTTCACCTGGCTGCTATTCGTAGCCAGCCCTGTACTCATCAACAGGTTCCTGAACGGACGGCAATATCATATCGGCCCCACAGGCAAAGCAGTTACTTTATTACTCATCGGGATTTATGGCGGCTTTTTCGGTGCCGGGCTGGGCATGATACTGCTCACTGTTTTCAGCTTCTTTGGATACAGGCAACTCAACGAAATGAACGGCCTCAAAGTATTGTTAGTGTCCTTTAACAACGGGATTGCAGCCATTGCGTTTATCGTTTCCCATATGATTGTTTGGGAGTACACACTGATCATGCTGGCTGGCGCTTTACTGGGAGGATATTACGGCGCAAAATTAACACGGAAAATACCGCAAACGATACTACGCAACATTATCATTGTACTGGGAGCCACTATCACCTTATTATTCTTTCTAAAAGAATATTATCAACATTAAAATTATCAACAGATGAAATACCGATTAACTTTGCAAATCTTTTTAATATTCATACTTATGACAACTTCTTTAGCCGGCACCGCACAGGAAAAATACCCGGTATACCACAAAACTCTGAAGATAGACGGCCTTAATATCTTTTACCGGGAAGCAGGCGACCCTGCCAAACCTACGCTGCTCCTGCTTCATGGCTTCCCCTCTTCTTCCCATAATTTCAGAACACTGATACCTTTGCTGAAAGATCAGTTTCACATACTGGCACCCGACTATCCTGGTTACGGATTCAGTGATATGCCGGCAATGACAGACTTTGACTATACCTTCGAAAATTATTCCCTCATCGTAGAAAAATTCCTGCAACTGAAAGGCGTGACTAAATGCAGCATGTACATCTTCGATTACGGTGCACCGGTAGGAATGAGAATTATCCAGCGCAACCCGGCCATACTTGACCGGCTGATTGTACAGAACGGAAATATTTATGCAGAAGGATTAAGCGATATCCTGAAATCATACAGGAAAAATATCGACGAAAATACAGAAGCATCCCGCGCAAAAGTATACAGTGCGTTTGAACTGGAGTATACCAAATTTGAATACCTGCATGGTGTGAGCGATTCCACCAAAATAGCCCCCGAAAGCTACCTGCTGGATCAATTACTGATGGACAGACCCGGTAACAAAGAGATACAATACAAATTGAAATATGACTATCGCTTTAATATAGCAGAGTATCCAAAATGGCAGGAAACCCTGCGCAAACTGTCTCCGAAAGTGCTGATTGTTTGGGGTGAAAATGACCCGGTATTCCTGAAACCTGGCGCACTGGCTTATAAAAAAGATATGCCGGATACAGAAATGCATTTCTATCCAACCGGGCATTTTGCATTGGAAGAATATGCAGTAGAAATAGCAGCACGCATCAGGACTTTCCTGCAACACTAATGGCTAATATTAGCAATCATACTACACTAACAATAAAAAAGCGTCGCGTCTGCGATGCTTTTTTATTGTTAGTGTAGTAATAGTATTTACTTTCCGGGCTTATCCACATCATAAAAAACACCTGGTATGAAAGGCGCCTTTCTATTTCACCGTTATAATTACTCCTTTCACCGGCTGCCACCCGTTATCTCACCTGTTTCCCATTGTTATGGCTACCCGGCGTGAATAGTTTTGCATCATAAATGTTTTATTATGATCAACAATACCCAATCACAGCATGTATTGATTATTGGTGGAGGAGTTGCCGGTCTTGCACTGGCCTTATTCTTAAAGAAAGCCGGTATTTCCTGTAGCATTTACGAAGCATACGCTTACAAAGGAGCAGCCGGCGGCGGAATGAATATTGCCCCCAACGGCATGAATGTATTGGCTGCGCTGGGATTGGCAGATAAGCTGGCCGCCCGCGGCGCTGTTACCCAGGAACATTGTTTCCGGAGTGAAAACGGCAAAGTATTGGCGCGTATTCCCTATGGAAATACCCGCAAATATGGACAGCCGGGCGTAAGTATATCCAGGTCGGCATTATACGAAGTATTGACCAGTGAAATCAATAACGCCGGTATTGAGGTCAGCTACAACAAACGACTGCAATTTATTGAAGAGCTGCCCGGCGGCGTTACTGCTTATTTCGAAGATGGATCCAGCGACAGCGGCCACATACTCATTGGTGCAGATGGTATCCGTTCCAAAACGCGCAGCCATGTTTTGCCTGTGGGCCCAACACCCTCTTTTACCGGTATAGTAGGCGTTGGCGGATTTGTGAAACTGGAAAAAGTACCGGAGCTTACTTCACAGGATTTGAGCAGCCTGAATTTTACTTTTGGCGCCAAAGGCTTTTTCGGCTATTGTGCCGCAGATACAGGGTATGCCATGTGGTGGTCTAACCTGGAGGCAGCTCAACCTATGAGCGAAGCGGCATTGCGGGATACTTCCATGGATAAACTACAGGAGGAAATGCTGGGTATTTACAGGGATTTCCACGTGCCCGTAGCCACCCTGATTAAACATACAGAACGCCCCATCCGGCAAAATATCAGCGACATCCCCTCACTACCCACCTGGCATAAAGGGCGTGTATTGCTGATTGGTGACGCCGCGCATGCCGTAAGTCCCAATTCCGGCCAGGGCGCCTCCTTAGCATTGGAAGACGCGATGTATCTCGCAAAACTACTCCGGGACGGACAAGCTGATTATAAAAAGGTATTTACGCAATTTGAAGCTGGTCGCAAGCAGCGTGTGGAAAAAATTGTAGCAGAAGGGCGCAGACGTGGCAACGACAAAAAAGTACTGAGTCCCATGCAGGCGAAAATACGCAACTTCATGATGAGCGTGTTTCTTAAACTATTTGGCATCAAAGGAATTGATTGGGTATATCGATATAAAATTGATTGGGAATAACGCTCCTTCCCGATAGATTTATTCCGCAAATGTTCATGTAAATGTGGCTGGCATCTGATATTTGAAACAAATATGTTTATCTTTTTGCGGAAATTAACTCAATTTGCAATCTTATCCAGCGCATTTACATTGAAAGCAACCGACACTAAACCAGCCGCGCAGCAACTGCGAAGAGGACTACAAAACAGGCATATTCAGCTGATTGCCCTTGGGGGCGCCATCGGTACGGGCTTATTCCTGGGCATTGGCCCGGCAGCCGTACAGGCAGGACCCTCTGTTATTTTAGGTTATGCCTTTGCGGGTATTATCGCCTTTTTCATTATGCGACAACTGGGAGAAATGGTGGTAGAAGAACCGGTGTCCGGTAGTTTCAGCCATTTTGCCTATCAATACTGGGGCACTTTTGCAGGCTTTGCATCCGGATGGAATTATTGGGTGCTCTATATCCTGGTGAGTATGTCTGAATTAACTGCTATCGGCATGTACGTGCATTTCTGGTGGCCGGGCATTCCGTTATGGTCGTCCAGTTTGTTCTTTTTCATTGCGATTAATGCGCTCAACCTGAGTTCTGTTAAAGTATACGGAGAAGCCGAGTTTTGGTTTTCTATTGTAAAAGTAGCGGCTATTGTGGCCATGATCTGTTTCGGTACTTACCTGCTGATCAGCGGTAGTGGCGGATCTCAGGCCAGCATACAAAACCTGTGGAACGATGACGGATTTTTTCCGAAAGGGCTATTACAGTCAGACGGGAAAGGAGGCTACCAGGGATTATTTGCGGCCATTGCCATGATCATGTTCTCTTTCGGAGGCCTGGAACTGATCGGGATTACCGCTGCAGAAGCAGATCAGCCGGAAAAAACAATTCCGAAAGCCACCAACCAGGTGATTTATCGTATCCTGATTTTTTATGTAGGCGCACTGATTATCCTGTTTGCATTATCTCCGTGGAGAAGCATTACCACAGACAGTAGTCCTTTTGTAACGGTATTTGAAAGCTTAAAAGGCTTCCAGTTCACGCTTTTAGGCCATACGGTTTATTTCACCAGCCTGATTGCCAATGTATTGAACCTGATTGTACTCACGGCTGCGTTATCTGTTTACAACAGCTGTGTATATAGCAATAGCCGGATGCTGTATGGCCTGGCTGAACAGGGGAATGCACCTAAGTTCCTGTCTTCCCTAAACAAAAATCATGTACCGGTAAAGGCGATACTGGTATCCGGTGGCTTTGCTGCCGTGTGTATTATTATCAATAAACTGATTCCTGAAAAAGCGCTGGAACTATTGATGTCACTGGTAGTATCCTGTTTGATTATCAACTGGATCATGATTACCGTAGTGCATTTCCGGTTCAAACGCACGAAGAGAGAAGCACAGATAAAAACGAAGTTCCCTTCTTTCCTGTACCCGGTATCTAATTACATCTGCCTGGTGTTCCTGGTTGGTATATTAACCCTGATGTGTATAACGGGCATGTGGGTGCCGGTGGCCATGATACCGGTATGGGTGATCTGTTTGTTTATTTGTTATCAGTTGGTGAGGAAAAATAAATCGCAAGCATAGCCTGTTGCCATCATATCATTGATGGCTCAAAATATACACTGAGAAATATTACCAAACAAGCACTGATACTTAATGCGCTACCAACATTGTTGGTAGCGGCATGTCCTATCTTCCTGAGCAAATTCCCCGAGACAATTTTGATATAGTTTTTGAACATAAGGGCGGTGTGAGTTAACTGCTATGTAATAAAAATATGCCAATCGCGGAGCTCCTTGATTCTATTGCTATTAATGCCGCGCACTGTCAGAAAAAACGTCCGCTTATGATAATATTGTGTCCGGAGATGGACAGGCTGTTAAATAATTAAGAAAACGGTTATCTTGTACTACGGAAACATGCTATGAGAAAAATAGTTTTAACGAATCGTACCAAAGGATTCATCAGTATCATTTTCGTGATGCTTATCTGGGGCAGTTCTTTTTCTGTTACCAAAACGGTGGTACAGGAGGTACATCCTTACCTGTTTGCTGCTTTACGTCACCTGATTGCTGCTGCAGTATTGCTGCCTTTCTATCTTAACAGGAGAAGAAAAATAAGACAGTCTTTACCAATGAAAAAACTGGCGCTGATGGGCATTGCCGGCATTACGGTGTACTATGGACTCTTCAATTTTGCCATGACTTATATTCCAGCCTCCAGTGGCGCCCTGATAGAAGGGTTAATTCCGGTAGCGATAGCCATACCGGCGGCGCTTATTTTAAAAGAACATTTGTCGTCCAGGAGCATTGCTGGTATTATACTTTGTGTAACTGGTGTGATACTGGTGGGCTTCGTGGGTGCACCGGATGGATCCTCGCATACGCTGATTGGAAGTGGCCTTATGGCCCTGGCAGTTTGCTGCTGGAGTGTATACACGTTGTTATCCAGGAGTATTAAGGAGACGGATACCTTGTTATCGACTGCCGTCAGCACATTTATAGGTACGGCTTTACTTTTGCCGGTGGCCGCTATAGATGTGTACAACCATGGGATGCCTGAGATCTCCGGAAAAGCCTGGGCAGGTATTATTTACCTGGGCGTATTTGCTTCTGCACTGGCTTATTTCCTGTATAACCAGGCGCTGGAAAGTTTGCCCGCTGCACAGGTAGGAAACTTCCTGAATTTAAACCCGGTGATAGGCGCCATCATTGCTATTATATTTCTGAAAGATACATTTACCGCCTGGCAAATGACAGGCGGAGTGCTGGTACTGGCAGGAATATGGCTCAGCTCCCGCCGTGTGGCCTCTTAGCTTTTTACGCCATCGGCTCCGGATCTATATGCACACGGATAATATCCGGTACCTCTACTTTCAATGCACGTTCCAGGTCGTACATGATGGTATGTGTATATGCCAGGGAGGTATCGCCCGCGAGGTAAATAATCAGGGTGACCACCAGGCCTTCGTCTGTTTGCAGTACTTCGTCGATCTTTACATTAGGCCACGCCGTTAGTTTGATCAACGCCACTTTCACCCGTTCAAAGGCTTCTACCTGCCGCCGGGCCGCTTTAGGCATTTCATTTCTGGGTTCAATATGCACCGCTACTTTTACAGGCAATGGGAATTCCTGTATCAGCGCAGATTCCAGCAATTCCGATTTCATATGCGCTTCCCGCAGCGTTACTTCTTCCGACACTTCGAGGTCCAGTTCTATCCTCATTTCGTCTCCTACCAGGTAGAGGTTGAGGTTATGGATACGCAGGTCCAGCCGTGCAGCCACGGATCTTACGGTGATGCTGTAAGGCTCATCAGTGGTATGAATAGGCTCTGCATGTACAATCACTACGGTCTCCGGGTCCAGCTCTTCTTTGATGGCATGCTCTATTGTTTCCGTGAGCTCATGGGCTTTTTCAAATGTTAAGCTCCTGAGTGTACCTACAGTAGCTTCTACATATGGTTTGTTGCCTACAAAGCGGGGCTTGATAGTGACCGCGCCGGGCACTACACCCGGAATACGCTCCACCCGTTGCTGCAGGCGGGGTTGCAGGTCTTCGGGCACGTCGTCCATCAGGGAACGGATGGCTTGTGATCCAACACTCCACACGGATTTAAATGCAATAAATACTACGCCTAATGCAGCAAAGGCATCTGCCCGTTCTACCAGCCAAACAGGTAATGGCAGGTATCTTCCTAAAAAAATAAATAACAATCCTATCAATATGGCGATAGACCCCAGCATGTCATTTCCGAAATGTTCTGCATCAGAAGCCAACGCCTGGCTTTGATAAAGCCGGGCCGCTCTCTTTAAGGTACGGACCCGCATAAAATCCACCACAATACTGATAATGATGATGGCAAACGACCAGATGGTCACTTCCGGGGCGCCGGGCTCCCATAAAATTTTCACGATGGCATGATAGCCGATAATGAGTGCAGTAGCACCGAGTAAAATCATACCGGCCAGTGCGCCCAGCGACTCCGCCCTTTCATGTCCGTAAGGATGGTTAGCATCCGGTGGCCTGGCGGCTACCCGCACAGCTACAAAGGTGACCAGTGTAGAAAGCAGATCCAACAGGGAATGTATCCCTTCTGCAATCAGGCCAAGGCTCCCGGTGAGAATGCCAATGATAAATTTAAGCGCCGCTAGGCTGCCGCTGGCAATTACTGAAATAGTAGTAATCTTACTTTTACTTTCTACATTAGCCACTTCGGGGACTACTATATTTGCCATAATACTGATTAAAAAGCGAATGTATGTGTAAATAGCCTGGTATACCAAAAAAATATACCAGGCCCATTTTTTTATTATCCTTCTTCTCCGCTGTTCTACATTTTCATCAACAACATTCTGATGAATGCAACATCAAAGGAATTTATAGCGGAATCACCTGGTTACCGTTAATGAAGCGGGTATCTTTAATGGCGCCGGTACCGGAGAAGCGATATTGTAAACCTACAATATCTGTGGGTGTATGTGGAAGAGTGAGTGTATAAGCGGTTTGTCCGTTTACGATAAACCGCATTTGTTTGTTTTTAGCTTCTACGCGTAGGGTGGCCCATTGGTCCAGGTCACAGCCGAAGCCGGAGAGGTCTGCCTGCTTGCTGCTGACATCCCTGCCGGCAGCGTACAGGAAGATATCACCCACGCAGCCTTTGGCGCAGAGCGGGACGATGATCACATCATTTTTACACAGTATGAGTACCTGTACGTTTTGACAAGCAGCACTGCCCCGGTGAAAATCGCTTTTCAGGGTGGTTTCAAAAACAAACTGGTCATTTTTCAGCGCGCCCATGTCCTGTACATTGAAAAAGCGCAAAGCTGGTGGAGAAGGTTGTAGCGGGAGATGATATTGCGATAGCAGTGCTTCATCCACGCTGATCGTTTCATTTCTTTCTACTTCATCTTTTTTGAAATAGAGCGGCGCGCCTGATTCATTTTCAATGAGGGTTACCCAGCCATCGGAGGCAATCATCAGGTCATCTTCCTTTACAATTTGTTGGCCTACCATCAGTTTAGCGCGGAAATAGCCAGGTGTATAGTAGATAGATGAATGCTCCGTTTTATCAATCGGCACTGCCGTTTTACGGCTCACATCCCATGATTGCGCAATGAATACAGTATCTGTAGCCGCCAATGCCCGGTAATGAAAGATCACGGAATTAGGAACGCCGGAGCGCCTGATTTTATCGCAACGGAAAATGTACGCCGACGGATCTACAGGCGCTGTGCTCCTGTTATTTAATGATAGTAATCCATATACCAGGAATGGAAGGAGCAACAGCAGTCCCCAGGCCCATTTGCGGGAAATGCGTTTGGCGGGTATTTTTTCGGGAGATATCAACGCCGTGTTGTGTATCGGAGGCTGTGGTTCCAGCCGCGTGGTATTCAACTTACCAGGAGGTGCCGTTTGATTTTTGAAGTCACGCCAGTCCTTGTAGCCTACAAATTGAGCCAGCGTATTCAATGTGGTAGTGGTAGGAATGTGTGCGTATTTGAGTTTTCCCCATAACCGTTTCAGGGTGGTAACGCTCAGTGTTACACCCGTGTCCGTGGCTATGGCGATGCTTAGTGCTTCAAAGTCGTAGCTACTCCATGCATCAGCAGATCCCCGGTTTAAACGGTCTTCGGCCAATAACAGGCATCTTTTTATATCATATAATTCCTCACTGTTAGTCATTGCTTATGAACATTTTACCAACTTGTACGCACTTGCACCAACTTGATGCAGCGTTGAATAGCCCAAATAAATACGGTCCTCCATCTTTGCCGGATACCCATTCAAAATAAAAGATCATGACAAAAACAGCTATTCGCCTATTGTTATTATTGTTGCCATTAAGTGTGGCAGCACAACAAAAAAAGGGAACGATCCGGGTGCCATTAATGGCGACCAACTGGGACTTTAAACCGGGTACCGTGGAATTCCTTACCTGGCAATCCGTGCCGGCTATGAAGATATTAAACAGTATTGATACTGCCGTATTAAAAAACTTTGATTTTACCGATGGTACTGTAGAATATGACATCCAGCTGGTAGATACGGTATTCACTGCTTTCTTCTTCCGGCGCGCCAGTAAAGCAGAAACGGAATGTTTTTATTTCCGCACCGGGGAATCGGGCAACCAGGCCGCCATACAATATGCCCCTTTTATTGGTGGGGTGAATCTCTGGAATATGATGTATCACTATCAAAATGCCGCCTGGTTTGAGAAACAACAATGGAACCATGTAAAGCTGCTCATCTCTGGTAAACAATTACGTGTATACGTGAACGATATGCTGCGTCCGGCACTGGAAGTTCCCCGGCTGGAAGGCAATACCACGCATGGTACGCTCTCTTTCGACGGACAGGCAATCATTGCCAACCTTGTTGTGAAACCTGGACAAACCGAAGACCTTTCACCGCTGGAAGGCGTAGACATCACCAACAACGATCCCCGTTATCTGCGTAAATGGCTGATCAGCCCGGTGATTCCCATGTCTGAAAAAAATGACTTCCGTGATGCCTACCTGCCTGATAAAGCCACCATATGGGATACTATCCGCGCCGAAAGAAGAGGCCTCATTAACCTGACCCGCAAATTTGGTGGGGCTCCCCAAACCCGCCGCCTGGTATGGCTCAAAACAAATATCCATGCCGCTGCCAACCAGGTACGGCAACTACGCCTCGGATTCAATAACGAGGTATGGGTATTGGTCAACGGAAAATTCGTGTATATAGATAAAAATACTTACGGTTCTCCTATCATGAAACAACCCGAAGGACGATGCACGCTCGAAAACAGCACCATTAACCTCCCGCTCGCAAAAGGAGATAACGAGCTACTGGTTGGCGTAGCTAACAATTTCTATGGCTGGGGCATTATAGCACAACTGGATAAATTTGAACACCTCGTTACAGAAAGATAATCTGCCTTATCGCCACGCTGTACGGCGTGGCGATAAATACATAAGGATTATATATTTATGCCATTTTCTGCGCTGATTAGCATAAATTGATATAAATATTCATAGTATCCACCATGAGAAAAACCATTACAGATGATGAATTAACGGGGAAAGTCCGGCAAATGAAATACATGACCACCGATCCTGCCGGGGCCCGGTATGATTATGAGATATCGCATTATAATGCGCAAGGCACCCTGCTGAAATGGGAAAAGTACAGTGAAACAAATGCACTGGTGAAGCATCTCTTATATGCATACAATGACCACGGCGTTTTACAGGAAGAAACCCTTCAGGAAAGTGATGGCCGCATCGTGTATACAAACAGCTATTACCCCGACGGAAATTACAGGGAAACCATACAGTACTACGGCGAGGATACTTATAAAACGTGTTATGATGAAGCCGGTAATGTGACCGCGCAATTTGAAAACGACCAGCCCACAGACATTGAAACAGATCCGTACAACGAGCAGTGGAACACCCAATCCATCACCGATACAGATGGACATCCGGCAGAACTGATCCATTACTACGCCTACGGCACCCTGCATGATATCACAAAGCGGAAATACAATGCACAGCGGCAACTGATCTACGAAGCCACCTACGCAAGCGAAGCAGCCCTGGCGGCCGATAAACCGGGGTCCGTTAAAACGAACAGCTACAACCAGCAACATCATTTAACAACGTATACCCATGACCGTATAGACGAGCAGGGAGATACCCGCCGCACCACTTTCCGGTATCATTATCAATATGATGAACACCAGAACTGGATAGAAAAAACAGAAACAATGAATAATAAAATTACCGGCTTCCAGGATAAAGTACAGTTTATCCGGAAGCGGGAAATTACTTACCATCCCTGATTAACACCCTACGATATGCTATCTAACCGTCACCTGATTTTCATGGAAGTTGCACACCAGAAAAGCTTTTCCAAAGCCAGCCAGGCACTGTTTATTTCACAGCCGGCCGTAAGCACGCATATCAAAGGACTGGAAGAACAGTATAAAACGAAATTATTTGAACGGAAAGGCTTGCAGATAGAACTCACAGAAGCTGGACAGTTGCTCTATAACCGCCTGTTAACCGTCAGGCATATACAACAGGAAACAGAGTTCGATATATCGGTGATCCACGATCAGCAACAGGCTACCGGTATGCTGAACCTGGGCGCCAGCACCACGGCAGCGTTGTATATTCTGCCCAAGGTGATGTCGGCCTTTCACCGGGAATATCCGCTGGTAGATATTTCCCTGCTCAACCGCAACAGTGAAATTGTATTACAGGCCCTGCTGGACAAAGAAATAAACATCGGCGTTACCGAAGAAAAAGGACAATTAAGTAACATTACTTATCAACCTTTTCTGAAAGATAAGATTGTGGCCGTGTGCAGCAGAAATAATCCACTGGCAAAGAAAAAGAATTATGCCGTGAAAGATATCCTGAACATGCCCGTTGCCATCCGGGAAAGAGGTAGCGGCACACTGGAAGCCATCAAAACAGGATTGCAGAAAAGTAAAATACGGCTGAATGACCTGAAGATAAAAGTACGACTGGGCGGCACGGAAGCATTAAAGAATTTCCTGCTGGAATCCGGCTGTGTGGGGTTTTTATCTACCCGCTCTATTGTAAAAGAGCTACAGCACGGAGAACTAACGATCCTCCATTTTGACGGTTTGCGGATAGAGCGCAGTTTTTACTTTATCCAACGAAAAGGCGAAACCAGCGATCTGAACAAGCGATTCATCAAAATGGCCAAAAGCATTTATAATTTATAATTATAGGTCATAATAATTTCCAATAGACAAGATTATAGGTATAAGCCTACATTTGAATACCACAAAATGTACGTTTCTATGAACATGCTTTTTTATTATGATGAGTTATACAAGGCGGCTGTAGAAAGAATCAATAAAATTGTCGACATTTCTGTACAACAAAAAAACTATTTATTATCAACGCTTAAGAGCCAGGCTCCTTTCTTATCAACCACACAGGAAGACATCGACCTCGTTGCGCAGCGCATGATGAGTTCATTAGGTTCCATTTTATGCCCGGATGCAGCAGCCGATTTTGCCGGCGGCAGCAAACTGCTGGAAATGGAAATGCTGTACAATGGAGAATAAAAGTCATCAGCAGGCATAAAGGCAAATTCCTTTATGCCTGCTGATGATATATTGATGGCGCTGTCACCCTTATCCCGGCCGGATTCCCCTTCTGTCTTACTCCTTATTTTCCCTCTCCCCGCAATAATGTAGCAGCATATCATCTTTTTTTGTAGCTTCCCGCCTGTGCCGAGGTCGTCCAATACAACAGATAGTAATGAGCAATATGTTGCCTTATACCGGCAACACTATCCTTATTTATTTAAAACAGGCCAGAATGCAGGCTTCGCACCAGATATTATCAAAGATCTTATCAATCAAACCTTCCTGGCTTTTATAGAAAAACACATCGACTGGTCACAAATAGATCAGCCCAAATTCTATATTGCCAGCAGCTTTAAAAACAAACTCACCGACTATGCCCGCAGCAAGGGTAAAACATACACGATTCCGGATACGGAAACTACGGACGACAGCATAGAAGAAAAAATTATCCTCACAGAAGAAGCCGAGCAACTAAAAGCGCAAATGCAACAGGCCTACCTGGCCCTACCACCTCGCTGTCGCCTGGTGATCCGCCTGAAATATTACGAAGGACTGACCCACGACCAGATTGCTGCCCAAACGGGGCTCAGTCACCGCAGCATCTATAACAATCTCTCTGAAGGCTTAAAAGCCATGCGCCTCCTGCTGGCAGATAAACCCCAGCGCCCTGGTCAACTCCTCTCCCTGCTCGCCCTGTGCATCGTCTGAAGCGCAGACTGATGGCGGCAGAACATATCTCCCGAAAAAAATTATAAAAAAGTTGGAAAAAAGTTGGTACATCCGGTAAGTCCGGCCGTCTGTTGTATTATAAATACGGCGGAATGACCAAAATTTACACGTACGAAGAACTGATCACCCACGATACATTTATCGCCTGGTGTACTACGCAGAACGCCGATGCTGCGCAGTACTGGGCTACTTACCTCTCGCATTTTCCCGGCGAAACTGCCCATGTGGAAAAGGCCAGGCAAACAGTACAACAACTGCATGCCGTCCTCACACCACTGGCGGCAGACGAAGCGGCTTCGGAGTTCCGTCAACTGCTGGAAAGCCAACAACCGAACACACTGCACATTTGGTACAAACGGATCGCTGTAGCGGCTGCCATTGCCGTTACCGTCACTGCCGGCGCTTGGTACTGGCAACATACCACACAAAAACCTGCATTGCCGGAAGTGGTCCAATCCCTTCCCGGTGAACGGAAATCGCTGGTGCTGGCCGATGGTACCAAAGTAAACCTGAATGTGAACAGCCAGTTACAACTGCATCCGCAATTCAAACAGGGCGTGCGGGAAATTACGTTACAGGGAGAGGCTTTCTTCGACGTACACCAGGACGCCCAGCACCCTTTTATCATCCACACCACACATATGGATGTGAAAGTATTGGGTACCACATTTAATATTATGGCGTATCAAAACGACACCAAAACAGAAACATCGCTGATCAGCGGCGCCGTAGAAATAACGCTGAAAAGCAAACCAGGTAATCACATTGTGCTAAAGCCCAATGAAAAAATCACGTTGGAAAATGGGGTACTACCAGCCAACAACAGCAACAGCATGGCCATACAGGTCAGCAAAACGAGCCTGCAAAGCAAAAACCAACTGATCGCTGAAACCGCCTGGACCAACGACAAACTGGCCTTCAATGATGAAACACTGGCAGAAGTAGCACACAAGCTGGAACGTTGGTATGGCGTACAGATACAGGTAGACAGCACCATTGCTGACAACTACCACTACACGGCCGTTTTTGAAAAGGAAACATTGCCGCAAACATTACACATCCTGCAATTAATTCTACCATTTCAATATACCATCCATGGCACAGAGGTAAAAATAAGTAAACAGAATATCAACCAATCGAATTAGCTGTTAGCTTTTAGCTTTTAGCAAATGCAGCGAAGAGTATATTATATGAGATCCGCTGCATTTGCTAAAATGCTAAAAGCTAAAAGCTAAAAAAAGGGGAACGATAAACATCCCCCCTTCAGTTCAGTTAGTATTACCCTGCTCCCAACTTCGCGGGCGTGGAGCGAGGTAATGATTTAGCAACTAAACAACTCAAATCTATGCAAAAAAACAGGCAATTCCGAACCCTCGGAACAGGGCCGTTATGGGCTAAAATGCACTTGAAAATGAAAATGCTGGCAATCCTTCTATGTTGTGTTGTGATGCAATCTACTGCGATGGTCTATTCGCAGGATGTAAAGCTCACCCTGAAGGCAGAAAATGTTCCACTGAAAAAACTCTTTAAACTCATCGAAAACAAGTGCGATTATCATATCGCCTACAGCAGCAACCTGCTGTCGAATAACCAGCTAGTCAATATCGACGTGGTAGACCAGCCCCTGCAACAGGTGCTGCAAACCGCCCTCGCCAACACCCGCCTTACTTTCCAGGTGATGAACGATCACCTGGTGATCATCAAAATGCGGGAGAACACCCCTCCACAGGAAAAAGAGATCACCGTAAGAGGCGTTGTAAAAAACGCAGCCGGCCAACCGGTACCAGGAGCCACCGTACTAGCCGGCAAAAAAGTAGCGATCACCGACCAATACGGTCGCTATGAAATCAGTACCGCTCCTAACGACATCCTCTCTTTCAGCTTCATTGGCTACGAAAAACAGGAAATAAAAGTGAATAACCACGCCATCATCAATGTATCGCTTGAAGAAAAAAAGGGTGCCCTGAATGAAGTAGTGGTTGTAGGCTACGGCGCTCAACGCAAAAAAGACCTCACCGGCGCCGTTAGTACCGTTTCTGCCAAAGACCTGGAAGACAGACCTGCCACCAACTTTGGCTACTCCCTGGAAGGCAAGGCCGCCGGCGTACAGGTAATCCGCTCCTCCGGCAAACCACAGGCAGGCTTCTCTATCCGCGTGAGAGGTACTACCTCCATCACCGCCGACAGCGAACCACTCTACGTGGTAGATGGTGTACCCAGCGCCACCACCTACGATATCAATCCTAACGATATTGAGAATATTGTAATTTTGAAAGATGCCTCCTCAGCAGCCATCTATGGCGCTGCAGGCGCCAACGGCGTGGTATTGATCACAACAAAACGCGGTAAGAATCAACAGCCGCAACTCGCGTTTAATACTTACTACGGGCAGTCTGAAGTCACCAAAAAATTACCGGTACTCAACAACAAAGAATATATTGACCTGATGACAGAACTCGGCCAGGTGGCCGACTGGAGCAAGTATACCGCTAACACCGACTGGCACAACGAAGTATTCAGGAAAGCAGCCACGCAAAATTATCAGTTGTCCCTCAACGGTGGCAACGACGCCACTGCCTACTATATCTCCGGCGCCTGGATGAAACAGGATGGCGTAGTACGCACCAACACCATGAACCGGTATAACTTCAAAATCAACCTCGATCAGAAAATAAACGACTTCATTAAAATCGGTACCAGCATCTCCTACTCCAAATGGTATGATCGCAATGTGGACGACAGCAAAGGTACCGGCAACGGTGGTGTAATCATGAATGTACTCACCACCGCGCCTGTCATCGGGATATACAATCCTGACGGCACTTTCACCGCCAATCCTTTACGTTTATCTTTCCATAACCCTGTCGCCTATACGGACGGTGCCACCAACGGTTTTAACAACAGCCGTTTCTTTGGCAATGTATATGGAGAAGTAAAAATCTCCCCCAGCCTGAAATTTAAAAGCCTGTTTGGTTATGATCAAACTACCGGTAGATACAACTACTTCCTGGATCCCTACAAAACAGACTGGGGCCGCGTAAACAAAGGCGTAGCCGATCTTAACACCGACCAAACCATCTACTGGCTATCGGAAAATACGCTGAGCTTCTCCAAAAAAATGGGCAAACATAACCTGGACGCACTCGCCGGCTTCAGCGTTTCAAAAACAAACACAGAAACATCTTCTATAGAAACTAAAAACTTCTCCGGCATCAGTGTACCTACCGTAAGTGGTGGCGCCGTGGTGAACTTTGCTACCGGTACCCGCATCGCCCGCGCCAACGATGCATTGATCAGCAGAATTAATTATACCTATGCAGATAAATACCTGTTCACCGGTAACTTCCGCGCAGATGCTTCTTCTGTATTTGGCCCCGGTAACCGCACTGGCTACTTCCCCTCTTTCTCCGTAGGATGGCGCATTTCAGAAGAACCTTTCTTTAAGGGCATCCATAACGTAGATGAATTAAAGCTACGCTTCGGCTGGGGTAAAGTAGGTAACGACCATATTGATGCTTACGGCTGGTATGGTAAAGTAGGCACCGGCGCCAGCTATATCCTGGGTGGTGTAGTACAACCTGGTACCGCACCACTCACTCCCGAAAACAGGAACCTGCGCTGGGAAACCACTACCCAAAATAATATCGGGTTAGATGTAGCGGTATTGAAAACAAGAATTAACCTCTCTGTAGATGTATACCGCAAGTTCACACACGACCTGCTCTTCGATAAGCCACTGGCCACTTCCAGCGGATTCACCGGCGCACTGCAAAACATCGGCAAGCTGGAAAATAAAGGACTGGAAATTACCGTGAACACCAAAAACCTGGTGGGAGCATTCAAATGGAATACCGACTTCAACATCTCCTTTAACCGGAATAAAGTAATTGACATCGGTCACGAAGTATTGCCCGTAGGAATGATCCCACAAAGAGAAGAAGCGGCGCTGATCCGCGAAGGTTCTCCACTGGGCACTTTCTGGGGATATGTAGCTACCGGCGTAGATCCTAAAACCGGTATGATGACCTACGCCGACCTGGATAAAAGCGGTGATGTGAGCGATGGCGACAAAACCGTGATTGGCAATGCCAATCCTAAGTTTACGTATGGCCTCACCAACACCCTCAGTTATAAAAACTGGCGCCTCAGCATCTTCGTACAAGGAGTGCAGGGCAACGATATTTTTAACGGTACCCGCATAGAAGTTGAAGCCATGAATGATTTCAGGAATCAGTCGACCGTCGTATTACGCCGCTGGACCAAAGAAGGACAGGTCACCGATATTCCCAAAGCAGTGCCTGATGATGCCTCCAATACCCGCATCTCTTCCCGCTTCGTGGAAAACGGCGCTTATGTACGTTTAAAAGCACTCACACTGGGTTACCAACTGCCTGATGCACTCGCCAAACGCATGCGGTTGAGAGGTGCCAACATCTACCTCACCGGAGAAAACCTCCTCACCGCCACCAAATACTCTGGTTATGATCCGGAAGTAAGCGCGTTCGGTTCCCAGAACGGTGCCATGGGCGTTGACTTTGGTACTTATCCGCAAACCAGGCAATTGATTGCCGGATTGAACATTTCTTTCTGATCTTCTAATCTGATTTTATGCGCAACAAACTATATTTTCTCCTGTTATTAACGCTTTTCACCAGCATGAGCGGGTGTAAGAAATTCCTGGACCTGGCGCCAGAATCCAGCGCTACCACCGGCAACGCTTATCAAACTGCCGAAGACATGGAAGCTGCACTGGTAGGACTCTACAGCACTTTCTTCGGAGAATATTTTATCTGGGATGATGTATTACTGGGAGATATACGTGCGGACAACGCCTACTCCGGCGGCGACGACGCAGAAATTGACCAGTACGATAATCTAAAAATTGCCACGGTGAACAGCCGTATTTTTGCCAACTGGAAACTGCTGTATAACGGTATCTCCAAAGCCAACCTGGTACTGGAAAAAATAAAAGGCGTAACAGATCCCGCACTCGATCTCAACAACCGCAGAGCTACCCTGACGGCAGAAGCTAAGTTTATCCGCGCCTACTGCTATTTTGAACTGGTAAAAATGTATGGTCCGGTGCCACTGGTATTTACCTTCGGAGATGTAGCACCCGCGCAGGCCAACGTACCCCGCTCTTCCGAAAAAGAAGTATATGCCGCTATTGTGAAAGACCTGGAAGATGCCCTCGTATTACCAGCGGACTACGGGCAAGGATTATCACTCAATACTTCCAGGGCTACCAAAGGTGCTGTGAATGCCCTGCTGGCAAAAGTATACGCCCAGATGCCAGACCGCGACTACAATAAAGTAATCAGCTACTGCAATGCTGTAACCGGTTATGAACTGACGCCGTCTTACGCTACGCTGTTTGATGGCGCTAACTATCTGAACTCAGAAGTAATTCTGCAGGTACAGTTTATTCAAAGCACACCACAAGCCAACTGGGGCCCGCAAATGTTCCTGCCACCCTCCCTCACCGGCGACGACTGGCGTAAATATGGCACCCCTTCCAAAGATCTCGTAAAAGCGTATGACGACGAAGGCGATGAGATCCGCAAAAATGCCAACATCCTGTTTGATAATGCTTCCTGGTCCGATCAATACTGGAAGCCCTGCGCCAGCGAAGGCTCCATTCCATTTACCTATAAATGGAAACATGCCAATGGCTGGGCCAGCGGTGATCATATTTCCCTGCTTCGCTTAGGCGATATCCTGCTACTGAAAGCAGAAGCACTCAATGAAATTGGTCAACCTGCGGAGGCGTTGAACATCGTGAATAACCAGATTCGTAAACGCGTGAACCTCCCACCTGTTCCCCTGGCTTCCAAAGAAGTATTACGGGATGCTATCCTGAAAGAACGCCGCCTGGAACTGGCCTTTGAAGGTCAGCGCTGGTACGACCTGGTGCGTTTGAATAAACTCACCACTGTTATGGGTAACCTGAAAGAATATAGATTATCGTGCAACAGCAATTCCCAGGTGTTGGTTAATTACGGTATTACGGACGACAAGCGCCTGTTACCGATTCCACAAAGTGAAATGAACCGTAACCCGAAACTCACGCAAAACAAAGGCTACTAATTAACGGCGGGTGTATGAAATGTACACCCGCTCTTTTCACCACTTAATCTTTATCATATGAAACTGCTATCGCTCAGTTGCAGCTTTGTCTGCATCCTGCTCTCCTGCGCCTGCTCTAAAAATGATAAGGCAGTCGCCGACAACACTACTACGCCTATAGTCGCCCATCCCGACACAGCGGTGCCTGCGGCTACCAAACCCACACTCAGCGGCAAATTATTATTCCACCGTTACGATTGCTACGGTTGCGCAGATACAAAAATGTTCCTGTACAACTTCGCCACTAACCAGCTCACGTGGCTCAATCAAAACTGGAATATCGACTACCCAATGAATGCACACTTCAACCCGGACGCTACCAAAATAGTTTTCATGGGGCAACCCAAAGGCTCTGGTGACTGGGACATTTACACCTGGGATGTAGGCAGCAGCAGCGCACCCACCAACCTCACGGCGGGCAACGGCCTGCGCGATGAAGATCCGAAATTCTCTCCCAACGGTTATCGCATTACCTTCAAACAGGATGGTAATCTCCGTATCATGGAGCTGAATGGCAACGTTACCAACAACGTGACCAACACTCCTTCCATTGAAGAAGGCATGCCCTATTACACGGATGACGCCACCGGTTTAATCTTTGCGCAAGGCGCCGGCAGCGGATCAGACATCTACAAAATAAATATTGATGGTACGGGTAAAACAGCGCTGGCCAATACAGCCAATGTACAGGAGTACTACCCCATTACCCGCGATGCCAACACCTTCCTGTATTCCAGGTGGTATAGCAGCGGCAATCAACACGACCAGGTATACATGGGTTACTTCGGTAACAACACCCGTACAAGGTTACCTTTCAACAACAGCAATGCAGACTATTCTGATGCGTATCCCTGCGGTACAGACTACGTGATCATCTCCAGTACCCGCAACGGCACCGTGGGCGCGTATGACCTTTATATCGCCAATATCACTACAGGTGATATATGGTCGCTAAGCTCCTACAATGCAAACATCAACAGTACGCTAAATGAATTAGGGGCATGCTATAAGTAGCAGAAAGCAAAAAGCAGAAAGCAAAAAGCTATTGAAGCGAGTGATTAACGCGTAAGGTTATACGCTACGATCAATTGCTTCAATAGCTTTTTGCTTTCTGCTTTCAGCTTTCTGCTAAAAACAAATATCTTTCTTCAACGGCTGTCCTTCCGTCATTCCTCTTGTATTAAACTCCATTCGCTGTTGACGGCCATTCGGGTAAGTCACCCTGATTTCGTAGTCGGTATCTTTTTCCAGCATCATATTGATTTCTCTTCCGGGTGCACCTACGAAGCACCAACCGATTTCGCGCTGTTTGTTATAGATGTAGATACAAGCATCACCCAATGGTGGACAAACGACGCCGGTGAATGGAATTACCAGGCCTGGCGTAATTTTCTTCAGCGTATATGTTTCAGGTGTAGTAATACTGTAGATGTCATCGCTGCCTTTACCGCCAGGGCGATTCGACGAAAGGTAAGTAGTACCATTGCTGCCGGTTACGAAGTAAAAATCATCGGTGGGTGAGTTAGTGGGATAGCGCAAATTTTCCGGTGTACTCCATTGTGCTTTGCTACCGGTGGCATGGAAGATATCGAAACCACCCATGCCTGTCCAGCCTTTGCTGGAAAAAAACAAACTGCCATCCGGCGCAATGGTGGGGAATTCCTCATCTCCGGGGCTGTTAATGGCAGGGCCGCAATTGATGGGTGTGCCCCATTTACCATCGCCTTGTTTTTCACTATACCAGATATCTGTACCACCTACGCCGCCGGGCATGTCGCTGGCGAAGTACAGGGTGTTGCCATCGTTGCTGAGTGCAGCGTGGCCAACCGAATACTGATCGGCTTTGTTGTAAGGAAACGGTACCGGTTTGCCCCATTTACCATCTTTATCTTTTTCGGAGGAGAACAGCTCCAACCGGCGATAGCCGTACGTCACCCGGTGCTCTTTTACGCCGGGAATACGCCGCTGCGGGTAAGTCATGGTTACATAAGCCGTACGATAATCTTTGTCGAATGCCGCCGGGCCTACGTGGTAACGTGACCAGTTGAAAGACGGGGAAAAGTCTTTGATATATACGCTACCGTAGTTAGCGGTATCTCCCACATACAAACCATAATAATCGCGGTTGGTACGGCCATATTTATTGCGGTTAAAATGGCTGCCGTTTTCCAGTTGATTCCGGTATAAAGTATCTGAAGTAAATACGATACCATTGGGATAATATGTAGCGCCCCAATCGGATTTTGAAGTATTCAATCTTGCTACATTACTAATAAAAACGGGCGTAGGTGACGCTATCCAGCCGGGAGCTGCATCACAACCGGCGAGGCGGTTCTTCACAGCTTCCTGCTGCGGTAGTGTTTGTGCATACTGGGTGTAGGCGGCTTTGGCTTCAGGATATTTACCGAGACTCATCAGCATATCGCCATAGTACAAACGGGCATCCGCAGCAGCATCGGGGCGGGCAAGCAACTTTTCGTACCAACCGGCCGATGCCGCATACTGGTTCATTTCCCGGTACGAGCTGGCCAGTCGCTCCAGGACCAGCGTAGCTGTTTTCTCCTTCCGTTTGGCGGCTATCCGCTCATACAAAGATGCTGCTTTGGCAAAATCGTATTTGGTATAATAAATAGCGGCCTGTTTGTCTAACGACAACTGCTCCTGTGCCGATAAACAAGATGCTGATAGTAGTAGTAAAATTATTCCAACATATTTTTTCATAGTACTTGTTTAAAAGGATAGCCTGGCGATGATTAAAAATACCTTGGACTGATGATCCTGGCTTTTTTTCCAGGGAATAAAAAGCCAAGGGATATTTCATGCGATCCACTCTGGAAAGAGGCCATTTTATTGATGGTCAGATCATATGCATATCCTATTCTGAATTGTTGATTGATGTTGAATTGTACCAGTATACTGGCAGCATCCAGTTGCTCCAGGTCACTTTCCAGCGCCGGTTTACTCCACAACTTCACCCCTGTTCTATAGGAGCCGCCTACCCAGAGACGATCTGCCAGCAGTAATAAGGCGGTGAGGTCTACGTTGGTCGGCCCTTTGAAATCTTCTTTTAAGAGAATAGAAGGCTTGAACTTTACATTTTCTGAAAAGTCAAACATCATCCCGGCATTTACGTAGAGGTGCTGTGTTTTACGGATGGTTTTATACTGATACCCTTTCCAGTAGTACCGGGAAGCGTCTGTATACAGTGAGAAGAGGTCCATCACGGAAGCGCCCACATAAAACTTCGAAGTGTAATAGTAAACCCCGAAGCGGGCATCCGGCACCCAGGTAGAGGCCCTTCCCAAAGGAATGGAAGGGTCGTTCTCATCATTGTACTGCAGTGCTTTTCCATCAATGGCGTATTGGGTAACGCCAGCGCCTACACCGAGACACAGTCGTTTATCTCCATCTTCGTTTAGGGGTATCCGGTAGGAATACATCCCATAAATAGAGGTGGCATCCTGTGGTCCCAGCTTATCATACATTACCTGCATGCCCAATCCTACACGGTTATCTTTGGAGGCATTGAGGGCGCCATCCACTGATATGCCGCCGGTTTGTGGTCCACCGGGGAAATTGACCCATTGCTTGCGATAGATCGCATTTGCATAGAGATCTTCTTTATACCCTGCGTAAGCAGGATTCACGCTCAGCATATTAAAAATATACTGACTGAACTGTAAGTTTTGCTGAGCCTGTGTCAGCGCCGGTTTCAAGATACCAGCGGATAACATTAACATCAACAATACACTTGATTTCGCGCTTATGCTCATACTAAATTCCTTTAAAATTTCTGTAGGTGATTATTATCGCAGCAGCTCTATCCATCCTTTGTAATTTCTTTCTCCCTGCGCTGTACGTAATTTCAGTATATAGTAGTAAGTACCTTCATTGAGTCCGTTGCCATCCCACTTGTTATCATAGTTCTTATTCTGATATACCTGGTTACCCCAACGGTTGTAAATCATCAGCGACGATCCCGGATAACGATCCAGTCCCGGTATCACGAAGTGATCGTTCTTACCATCACCGTTCGGTGTTACTATATTCGGGATGAAGATGTCATCGCCATTCACCGGTTGCGTGATGGTAACTGTGTTATCAGAGAGGTCCAGATCCGTTTCGTTACCACGGATGGTAGCGGTATTACTGAGCGTACCGCCGCTGATCAGTTTAGCCGTAAACGTGAGTGTTTCCTGTGTACCTGATGCCATATCCGGCAGTTGCCAGGTGATGGTTTTGGTAATCGGATCAAAAGTGGCGAGTCCCTTGCTGGTAGTAATGGTAAGTGGTTGTCCTACCATACTTTCCAGTACATCTTTCACCACTACACCGGTAGCTACATCTGGTCCGTTGTTGATGGCTGTTACTTCAAACTGCAATATCTGGTTTACACTCAATGGTTCCGGTGTAGTTTGTTTTTTCAACACCTTGAGGTTTGCATAACGGTCTGTATTAATAATTACGGTAGATGTATCAGGTGTACTTACATCCGGCGGACCGGTAATCACCACGGTGTTTTCTACCTTGCCTGCCGCCAGGATGGTTACCTGGTAGCTCCATACCACGGTTTCTCCGCCATTCACCGCACCGATGTTCCATTGCAGGATACGTTGTCTGCTATCGTAGGTAACGCTGCCTTTTGGTGGTGCGTTGTAAGTTGGATCACTCACCAGGCTGGCTGCCGGCAATTGGTCAGTGGTGATCACCGGATTCACCGCAGCGGTACCGGTATTGGTAGCGGTAATGGTATAGGTGAGCTGTTGACCTACACTATACGGGCCTGTTGCCGGTGAGATGGTTTTCACCACTTTGAGCGCCGACTTGCCTTCTATGGTAGTAACTACCGTGCTGCTGGTATTGTTACTGCTATCTATATCCGGTAATCCTGCAGGCGTATTTACTACCGCCACATTGCTGAGTGTACCTGATGCCGGCGCGTTACCGGTAATTTGTAATACTACCTGTGCGCCTGCCGGGAACGTTCCCAGTGTAGCCGTGGCCGTATTACCGGTGATGCTGCTTTGAATGTTGCCCGCGCCGCCGCTGCTGGTTTGTACGCTGATAGCAGTTTGTGTTAACCCGGCTGGTAATACATCATTCACGGTGGCACCATCTGCGGCCAATGGGCCGGCGTTATCCACAGTGAGTACGTACGTTACTTTACCGCCTTCAAACACGGTGGCAGGACCGGCTTTAGTAATTTTCAGGTCTGTATTTTTTTCTACCGGAACTATTACGATAGATGTATCAGGTGTACTTACATCTGGTGGACCGGTGATCACCACAGCGTTTTGAACACTACCTGGTCCTTTGATGGTCACCTGGTAGCTCCAACTGGTGGTTTCTCCACCATTGAGTGCGCCAATATTCCATTGCAGGATACGTTGGGTAGCATTGTAATTGACGCTGCCTTTTGGTGGCGCACTGTAAGTTGGATCACTTACCAGTGTAGCCGCTGGCAACTGATCGGTAGCTACCACCGGATCCACTACGGTAGTGCCGGTATTGGTAGCGGTGATGGTATAGGTGAGTGTTTGTCCTACGTTATATGGACCTGTAGCCGGCGATACCGCTTTCACAATCTTCAGTGCTGATTTCGCCTGTACCGTTGTTACTACCGTGCTGCTGGTGTTGTTGCTGCTGTCTTTATCCGGTAATCCAGCAGGTGTATTCACCACAGCCACATTGCTGAGTGTACCTGGCGTTGTTGCGGTACCGGTAATTTGTAATACTACCTGTGCGCCTACCGGGAACGTTCCCAATGTAGCCGTGGCCGTATTACCGGTGATGCTGCTTTGAATGTTGCCCGCACCGCCGCTGCTGGTTTGTACACTAATAGCGGTTTGTGTTAACCCGGCTGGTAATACATCATTCACCGTAGCACCATTTGCTGCTAATGGACCCGCGTTATCAACAGTGAGTACATATGTTACTTTACCGCCTTCAAACACGGTATCTGTACCGGTTTTTGTAATCTTCAGGTCTGTATTTTTCGGCACCGGAATAATTACGACAGATGTATCCGGCGTACTTACATCCGGTGGACCGGTGATCACCACGCTGTTTTGAACATTGCCAGGGCCTTTGATGGTCACCTGGTAGCTCCAGCTGGTGGTTTCTCCACCATTGAGTGCACCAATAGTCCATTGCAGGATGCGTTGAGCTGCATTATAGTTCACACTGCCTTTTGGTGGCGCATTGTAAGTTGGATCACTTACCAGTGTGTCTGCCGGCAACTGATCAGTGGTCACCACCGGGTTTACAACAGTGGTACCGGTATTGGTAGCGGTGATGGTATATGTCAGTGTTTGTCCTATTTCGTAAGGACCTGTTACTGGCGATACCGCTTTCACTACTTTCAATGCGGCCTTGGCTTGTACCGTTGTTACTACCGTGCTGCTGGTGTTATTGCTGCTGTCCTTATCCGGTAATCCCGCAGGGGTATTCACTACCGCCACATTGCTGAGTGTACCTGGCGTTGTTGCGGTACCGGTAATTTGTAATACTACCTGTGCACCTACCGGGAACGTTCCCAGTGTAGCCGTGGCTGTATTACCGGTGATGCTGCTTTGAATATTGCCTGCACCGCCGCTGCTGCTTTGTACACTGATAGCGGTTTGTGTTAACCCGGCTGGCAATACATCATTCACCGTAGCACCATTTGCTGCTAATGGGCCCGCGTTATCCACAGTGAGTAAGTACGTTACTTTACTACCTTCAAACACGGTATCTGTACCAGTTTTTGTAATCTTCAGGTCTGTATTTTTCGGCACCGGAATAATTACGACTGATGTATCCGGCGTACTTACATCTGGTGGACCGGTGATCACCACGGCGTTTTGAACACTACCAGGTCCTTTGATGGTTACCTGGTAATCCCAGCTCAGTGTTTCCCCGGCGTTGAGCAAACCAATGTTCCATTGCAGGATGCGTTGGGTAGCGTTATAGTTAACGGTACCTCTTGGAGGAGCATTATAGGTTGGATCACTTACTAATGTATCCACCGGCAACTGGTCGTTGGTGACCACAGGGTTCACGGCTACAGTGCCGTTGTTGGTGGCCGTAATGGTATATGTTATGGTTTGTCCTACTTCATATGGACCGGTGGCAGGTGTCACTGCTTTCACTATTTTCAGCGCGGATTTTTCCTGCACCGTGGTGACAACGGTCGTGCTGGTATTGTTGCTGCTGTCTGTATCCGGCATACCGGTTGGCGTGTTTACAACCGCCACATTACTCAGCGTGCCTGGCGTAGTGGCGATCCCGGTAATTTGTAATACTACCTGTGCGCCTACCGGGAACGTTCCCAGTGTAGCCGTGGCCGTATTACCGGTGATGCTGGTTTGGATATTGCCTGCACCGCCGCTGCTGCTTTGTACGCTGATAGCCGCATTGGTGAATCCGGCTGGCAGCATATCGCTCACGGTAGCACCGTTTGCATCAGATGGCCCGTTCTGGTTATTCACGGTTAACACATAGGTTACCTGGCTGCCCTCATACACTGATGATGGACCCGTTTTAACAATACTCAGATCTGCGGCGCTGACAATTTTGCTGATGACCGGCATAGATGGGAAGTCTTTTCCGCCCTGGTTGCTGATCACTGCATGTGCGATGTTGGTCACCGTACCTGCCGGTGCATTTTGTGCAACGATGCCGTGTACCACGATCATAATGCCGCTGGTATCTATAGCCGGGATATCGGCAGTAACTTTTACATTATTACCAGTGCCGGTGGCGCCGGCTGTGATGAGTGCTGTACGTACCGGTGTAGCCGTCCACGTTACATTCGTGAGCACTGCCGGAATGATATCCGTGATATCTACGTTGGTAGCTTTGCTTGGACCCGGGTTGATGACATTGATCACATAAGTAGCTTCTTCTCCCCTGGTCATTATTGCCGGACCGGTTTTACTGATATTGAGCAGTGAGACTATATTCAACGTAGTGCTGGCACTGGATTGAGCAGATGCAGCACCTGGTTCCGCAGGCGTTACCGTTGCGGTATTCACAATGGTACCAGTAGTAGCTGGCAGTACTCTGCCTGTAACGGTAATCACGATGGTATTGGCATTGCCTGCAGCAATATTGCCATGCAGGTTAATACTGTTACCGTTGCCGGATGCAACCCCATTGATAGTAGCCACACCCTCTGCCACCGCCTGCCATTGTACATCCACGATAGACGCTGGTACGGTATCCGTGATAGCGAGGTTCACCGCATCACTCTTACCGCTGTTGCTCACCGTAATGGTATAACTGATGTTTTGACCAGCTATTGCGGTAGCAGGACCGGCTTTAGTAATAGACAGTATAGGGTTACCTGTTACCACCGTCTGTACAAGCTCAGAAGTATCTGGCAACGCACCAGGTTCTGCTGGTGTGATAATCGCCTTATTTTTCAGCGTATCACGGAATGCCGGGTCTACGGTACCATTTACCTGTATGGTGATGCTGTTGCCTGCTCCGGGTGGAATGCTGGCCAACAGATCCACAACGTTACCACTACCGCTGGAAGTGCCATTGATAGTGGCTTTACCAGCTGCAGTAGCTGTCCATGTTACTTGCTTGATGGCGGTAGGTACGGCATCATGTATGTCTGCATTTACCGCTGTACTAGGACCGTTGTTGGTGGCAACAATAGTATAGCTGATATTTTCTCCGGATTGCAAAGTAGCAGGACCGCTCTTCGTGATATTCACAGATGGCTGCAATGTTACCTGTGTTTGTATTCCGCTGCTATCCGGTGTATTGCCTGGTTCTGCTGGTATCACAATACCTGTGTTGGTAATAGTACCGGCAAAGGAGGAATCTACTTTACCTGTTACCTGTACCAATATAGTGGCGCCTGCAGGCATATTGGCAGTTACCTGAACCTGGTTACCGGTACCGCTGTTGCCGGCGGTTACCACGGCTCCGCCGGTAATATTTTGTACACTCCATTGTACCTGGCTGATGGTAGCAGGCACCTGGTCGGTGATCTGTGCATTGGTAGCATCACTGATACCATTGTTGCTCACCTGCAGCGTGTAATGAATCATTTCACCTGCATGCAATGAACCAGGTCCGTTCTTCGTAATCGCCAGCATCGGGTGCTGCTCAATTGGTGTGATCACCGGCGGTGTTACCACAGGTGGGTAGGTTGAATCCGGTGGTGTAACTGTAGCGGTATTGCTAAGCGTACCGCTGGCACCTGCCGACAGTGTACCCGTTACAGTTATAGTCACCAACGCGTTGGCGGCAGGTGGAATATCGGCGTTAACGGCCAGCAATGCACCACTGCCACTGGCGCCACTGTTGACCACTGCGCCATTGGTAGTTTGGGTCGTCCATGTAGGTTGTTGTATGCGGGCATCAATGGTATCTGTTACCTGCATATTGCGGGCGTATCCCGGACCGGTATTACCCAGGGTGATAACGTAGGTAACTTTATCACCGGCAGTAATGGTAACCGGGCCATCTTTGCGGAGTTGCAATCCGGTTTCCCTGGTAACAACCGTATTGACAGAATCACTCACAGCAGGGATGCCTGTACCGCTTACGTTTACTTTATTCAGGATAGTGCCGGCAAAGTCGTTATCCACCGTTCCGGTAACAGCAATCGTAATATTATTGCCCACACCGCCGGGTATAGTAGCAGTAGTGCTGATACTATTGCCTGTACCGGAGAATGGTCCTGTAACTGTAGCGCTACCATTCACGGCTGCCTGCCAGCTTACGTTGGTCACGGCAGCAGGTACCAGGTCAACGATATTAACACCGGTAGCATCTGAAGGACCGCTGTTGGTCACGATGATATTGTAGGTGATGGCATTACCGCCAACAGCCTGTGATGGCCCGCTCTTATGTACCTGTACGCCGGTAGCTACGCCTACCGTAGTGGTAACGCTGCTGGTATTATTAGACGGGTTGTAGTCGGTAACACCCGTCGCTATTGCAGTAGCGGTGTTGGTAATGGTGCCGGCTGTAGTGTTGCCACTTACAGTGCCCCGGATAGTGATGGTAATGAAATTGGCTGCACCCGGACCCAGCTGGGCAGGCAGCTCAATATTTCCACTACTATCTATTCTTACACTGTCGAGTACCGATGCATCACCGGTGGCGATGGCGGTCCAGGTGACATTAGTGATGGCAGCTGGCAGCACATCAGTAATCACCAGGTTATTGGCACGTTGTGGCCCTGCATTAAATATTTGGAGGGTATACGTAATTGGCTCTCCTGCCAATACCTGCTGAGGACCGTTCTTGATGATACTTACATCCAGTGAACGATCTACAGAAGTGGTAACAGAACTTTGTTTATTAGCGCCGGCTGTTACAGTTGCGGTATTGGTAATGGTGTTGCCAGCGGTATTATTCACTGTACCCTGGATCACTATTACGATGGTATTATTAGCACCCACAGGAATATCACCGGTAGTGCTGATGTTATTGGTGTTACCGGAAGCGGCGCCGGTAACCGTAGCAGTACCGGTAGCAGTAGCGGTCCAGGAGGTAACTGTAACGGCACCTGGCACCATATCGTTTATCAAGGCGTTGGTAATATTACCGGAGCCACCGTTGCTCACTACAATCCGGTAGGTAATAGGATCCAGCACATGTGTAATAGCCGGACCGGTTTTACCGATTCTTACGATCGGATCATTATCTATCACGGTAGCTACCGTGCTGGTATTGTCTGCGAGATTAGGATCTACAATGTTGCTGCCCACCGGGAATCCAACAGTGGCTGTATTATTCAATGTGGTGCCATTCACCAGTGCAGGCGATACAATGCCATTGATGGTGACCAGCAAGGTGCTGGAATCAGCAGGAATGTCTGCAGTAAGATCTACATTACCATTACCTGATGCCGGCGAAATGTTCTGTACATTACCGGTGCTGCTGGTGGTCCAGGTGGCATTGAGTAATCCCGGAGGCAGCGCATCCTGCACCCGTAAGCCAATCGCATTGGATGGGCCCTGGTTGCGGATCAGCAGTGTATATTGCATGGGCTCACCAGCGGCGCCGTTAGCTGGACCACTCTTCACGATGCCCAGGTTCGCCTGGCGGTAAGTGGATGTCACTACGGTAGCGGTATCTCCCACAGGCGTGATAGATGGGTCATTCAATGCAATAGCGGTATTGGTAATGGTAACACCGGTAAAGCCGGGATCAACCTGTCCCTTTACAATGATGTGAACAGCAGCCAGCGAAGTAGCAGGTATATTGGCTTGCAACTGAATATTGCCGGTACCGGTATTACCGCTGGTAATTACCGCGCCATTCATGCCGGTAGCCACCCAGGTAGCATTCACAATACCCACAGGTATAGCATCTTTAATGGTGACATTGGTGGCGTTGGAAGGCCCGTTGTTAGATACTTCTACTGTATATTGAATAGGACTGCCTGCAGCAGCGTTAGCCGGACCTGATTTGCGTACCTGCAATACTGCCTGCCTGGTGACCTGTGTAGTAGCAGCAGAGGTAACAGGAGGATTGCCTGGAATGGCCGCCTGTGCTTTATTGACGAGGGTTCCCGTGAAATCTCCATTGATAGTACCATCAACCTGTACATTGATATAATTGGTTTCACCTGCAGGAATATTAGCGATGATCTGCAACAGATTACCCGTGCCGCCCGCGCCGGAAGTAATCACCGCGCCGCCGCCTGTAGTAGCGCCCCAGGATGGATTATCCACAGCCGCCGGAATCGTATCCGCAATCACTACGCCTATAGCATCACTAGGTCCTGTATTCACTACTTTTATTCCGTAATTGATAGTCTCTCCTGCCCGCGCAGTAGAAGGACCAATTTTGGTGATCAGTAACGCTGATTTCTGTTGGATCGTAGTCACCACTGTATCAGAGTTCACCGGAGGAATACCAGGTGCTGAAGGAGTGGCTACCGCAAAGTTCTGCATACTGCCCGCCGGTGTGGAAGGCGGAATCGTAGCTGTAATAGAAATATTTACCACACCTGTTTTAGCAGGAACATCTGCTTCTACAGACAGCGCATTACCGGTACCGGTAGCACCCGTGTTGATAACAGCACCACCGCTGGCAACGGCAGTCCAGCTAACATTACGCAGCAATGCCGGCAACTGGTCCGTGATCACTGTATTCATGGAGTTGGATGGTCCCAGGTTAGTGACCCGCAGGTTGTAAGTAATCACATCACCAGCATTGGCTTTTGCAGGACCTGACTTAATTATTTTTACGTTCGGCTGTTGACTCACCGTTGTTACCACCACGTTGGAACTGCCTGGAGTAGCGCCAGGTTCTGATGGCTGATATACTGCCGAATTCGAGAACGTACCACTAAACGAAGGATCCACTGTTCCCTTGACAAAAATGAGGATACCATTATTTCCCCCGCCTGGAATATCTGCGGCGAGATTTACATCACTTCCGGTGCCAACAGCTCCTCTTGTAATAGTAGCTGCACCAGTGGTAGCCGTGGTCCAGGTAACATTTTGCACCATCGCCGGAACTATATCATCGATTACCAGGTTTTGTGCATCGGACGGCCCGATGTTGTTCACCGCAATGGTGTACACAATTTCTTCACCTGCATTCAATGTAGCCGGGCCGGATTTACTGATGGTCAGCTTAGGGATCCTTCTTACCCTGACTGTTTTATTAGCACTTACCGGTGGTACACTTTCTGACGGCGTAGCGGTAGCAATGTTATTAATGAATCCATCCAGTGAAGGATCTGTTTTACCTGTTACGGTAATGGTGAGCATGTTACCACTGCCGGCAGGAATAGAGCCAGTAAGACTAATATTGTTACCGGTACCGGAGCTGGCGCCACTGATAGTAGCTGCGCCCGCGGCAGTAGCGCTCCAATGTACACCGCTTAATGAAGGAGGTATCACGTCGGTCACCACCAGGTTCTGTGCGTTGGAAGTGCTCAGGTTAGTGACCTGGATGGTGAAGGTAAGACTGTCACCTGCCACCATGAAGTCTACTGCCGTTTTGGTAATGGCCAATTTTGGCAACCGGTTAACGGTAGTTATTTTCACCGCAGAATCAGCAGTGCCGGTACCTGGCGCCGGTGTGATCACCGCCTTGTTATTGATTTGTCCGGAGAAGGCCGGATCAATGGTGCCTTTTACGGTGATGGCTATATAGTTGGCGGCGCCCACACCAATGTCTGCGCTCAATGAAATATTATTACCCGTTCCTCCCGGTGTGCCATGAATTACCGCGTTACCATGCACCACAGCCGCCCAGGTGACGCCCTGAAGAGTGGCAGGTACTATATCTGTAATTACTACATTCCGCGCAATGCTTGGACCATTATTGGAGGCATTGATAATATAGGTAATGGTATTACCGGCGCTGGCGGTATCCGGACCAGATTTGGTAATTGCCAGCGCAGACCGTTGTGTTATTTCTGTAATGATTTCATTGGAAGTTACCGGTGGCGTATTGGGTTCTACGGGTATTACCTGTGCTGTGTTTTTAATTGGATTAACAGTAGCTGGTAAGATGGTGCCGGTAATAATGATGCGGATCGTAGATCCTGCGTTCATGTCTGCAATTACATCTACGCTGTTCACATTACCGGTGGCGCCGGATTTAATAACAGCGGTACCACTTACCACAGTGGCATTCCAGCTAACGTTCACCAGTGAAGAAGATACGATATCCCTGATTTCCGTATTGGTAGCATTAGACGGGCCATCGTTCTTTACATCTACCGTATAGGTGATAGGCTCACCCGCCACGCCTGTTGCAGGGCCATCTTTGGTAATATCAAATTTCACATTCTTTTCAACAGTGGCAATATCGTCGTCGCTTACCGGTGGTACACCTGGTTCTGCTGGTGTGGCGGTTACCCGGTTGAGAATAGTACCCGCGTAATCCGGGCTCACCGTACCACTAACTTTCACCAATATACGATTTGTGCCTCCGGCGGGTATGTTCCCCGTTACCCGAATCATGTTGCCTGAACCGGAAGCACCGGCAGTAACAGCGGCGGAGCCCTGGATGGTGGTAGTCCAGGTAACATTTTGAATCATAGCAGGTACTGTATCTGTGATGACAGTACCTACCGCGTTACTAGGTCCGTTATTCACCAGCGTGAGTACATAGTCAATACGTTGTCCTGCGATGGCGATTACTGAACTGGTTCTTTCCTTATTCACCAGCAATCCGGGAGAACTGGTGATCAGGGTATTGGTGGTGTTGGAGTTTACTGCATTACCGGCAGGTTCGGAAGGTGTTACAGTAGCCACATTAATGATAGTACCGGTAGCGGCGGCATCTACCGTACCTGTAACGGTAATATACACTTTACCGGTATCTTCGGTGCCTCCAGGCATATTGGCCACTACGCGTATGTTGTTGCCCGTGCCGGTTGCGCCGCCTGTAATTACCACCCCACCTGTAGCAAATGCTGTCCAGCTAACGTTGGTGAGTTTGGAAGAAATAACGTCTGTAATAACGGCGCCTACAGCATCACCGAGGCCTGTATTATCTACCGTAATATTAAACTGTAATTGTTCACCAGCCACAGTTGAAGCTGGCGCTGTTTTCACTGCGGAGAAGAATGGCTGCCGGGCCACTGGTATAGTCACCATACTGCTGATACCTGCAGGATCTGCAATATCCGGAGAAGTAGCAGTAGCTGTATTGGTCAGGTCTCCTTCAAAAGAAGATTTAATATTTCCTTCGATCGTGAAGATCACAGAACTGGATGCCGGAATTTTTGCGGTCAGATCTATTTGGGTATTCGTAGAACTGTTGGTCAATATCTGCGCAGTACCGGAAGTAGTATAAGTAATGTTGGTAGCTACGAAATCAGCCGGGATCGCGTCTTTTACAGTTACGCTGGCAGCATCACTCCGTCCTGCATTAGACACTACTACCTGGTAGGTCAGGTCTTGTCCGGCCAGGTAAGGTCCAGAGTTGAGCACCATTTTATTAATCCTGATATCTGGCTGATGGGTATAGGTAATCACTACCTGGTCTTCAGATGGCGGGCAATTACCATTGGTGATAGTCCATGCCAGTGTAGCGGTGGTATTTGCTGCAATAGTGACAATGGTATGTGGATCGCTGGTATTGACAATGTTGGCAGTACCACTTACTATTGTCCATTTGCCGGTACCCACCGCCGGGGTGTTAGCAGCCATTGTAAACACGCCGGAGTTAAATTGAAGCTGATCCGGCCCGGCATTGGCTACAGTAGGCGCCTGGTCAACAACTACCTGCACCCTGCTATTACTGGCTGCACAGGTACCATTCGCTATGCGCCAGTTGAAGATATAGGTACCAGGTACCAGCCCGCTAACAGTGGTAGAAGGATCATTGATATTGGCAAATACCACGGTGTTAGGACCATTGATCTGCGACCAGGTACCCGTTCCATTGACGGCAATATTGCCGCCCAGAGTGGCACTGGTTACAGCACACAATTCCTGGTTGGTGCCGGCTGATGCAATGGAGGAAGGAGCATCTATGACTAATGTAAACGGATAAGCTACTGAATTACATCCCGAAGTGCTATTGGAGAAAGTGATATTAAAATGATAGGTGCCTGCAGGTGCATTACCAGGAATAGCAATCGCCAATGGAGATCCGGACAAACTTGCATTATTCACTGCTACAAAACCCGGCATATCACTACTGGTCACGCTGTATCTATCCGCACTGCCGGAGTTAATGGTATAAGGCAACGACATCACCAGGCTGCCCTGGCATACGTTAGCTACGGCACTCAACGTAGCGGTAATATTTGGTGTCACATTTACTACAAATGGACGGGACACACCATCCCCCTGACAACCGTTCACAGTGGCCGTTACACGATAATAGCGGGTAGCAGTGAGAGCACCTGTATTGAGCGTAGCGGTGACCTGGCCTGGCACTATTGTCCAGCCGGTAGTACCATTGGCGCTGGTTTCCCATTGGTAAATATACCCGGTAGTGGGCGTACCCGTACCGGCTTTGGGGGTAACTACTGCGGAAAGTTGTGTGGCAGTATTATAGCAAATAGGTTGCTGGCCGGTAATGGCCACGGTATAGTCGATTACTTTTAATTCGATAGGATTGGAAACTACCCGGCAATTCAGGTTATTAATTTCTGCACTGCCACCAGCCGCCACTACGCGATATTCAAATCCGGCCTGCGCATTGGTCACCGGAAATGTATACTGATTTGTGGCCCCGTTATTTATAATACTACCTTCATTATTCCAGTCGGTGGTACCTAACGGACGTTTCTGTAACTGGAAAAAGTAAGTAGAATAACTACCTGCCGGTAAGCTTACACTCAGACTAGTATTTCCTCCGGCGCAAACCACGCCAGGCGCCTGTAAAAAGGTAATTGGCGGGCCACAGGCGGCGAAGGCAATATCATCTAACGCGAGGTCATTACCATTGCTGCTGGGCGTATTACTGATGATCCTTAAAATAACAGCGTTGGTGGTAGACGGCATCTGGAACACACCAGCCTGGCGTACCCAGGTACCCGGACTCTGAAAAGGTACGGTGCCGGTAGACACAGAAGTAATTGGTGCCCCATTGGGGTTATTGGCGTCCAGGATATCGAACCGCAGACTGGGTTGAGATACACCATTCTGAGGATTTATATTCATGATCCAGGCGGAAAATTCAAAGGTCGTTCCCGCGCAAAGACCTGTAATCGTTCTCTGGTAGAATTGTCCGGGTTTGGCTTCCGCATCTACCACCATACAATAACCGGTACCATTTGTAGTAGTATGATCGGGGCGGTCAACGAAATAGGTATTGTTATATCCCCTGGTAGTATTGCTGATGGTGTATTGCCCGGGATAGGGGCCGGTGGGACGACCACCCACGCCGGGACTATAATAAGTATAAGTAGTAATACCGGCAGGTAAAGGGCCTCCCAGGGTGGGTTTGGTAGCAGAAGGCGCTTGTCCGAAAGTTTCCTTAAACACCGGGTCACCTAAGGATCCATTACATTGCTGTGCGTTGGCAGGGTTAACTGACAAAAAAAGAAAAAAAATAACAAGCAGGCGCCCATAGTTCATTCGTATAACGGAATCTATAGCGGCCAATTGCCGTTGCCATTTCGAAGTAAATGAGGATACGGTAAACTTACTGACCATAAGGATCACGATTTGGTGGGTATATCACAGACAAAACAATTCCAGCTCATTCAATACTGTCCGGGGATCAACCAGCATTCTGACAATCAGGCAAAACGAGTCCCTCACGTGTCAGACTACACGCAGTTACCCAGAGAATTTTCGCTGTAAAAATTTATTACGTTTTCAATTGGAATCAACGGATACTATAGCCTCTGCATACATTCACCTCAGCATCAGTACCTTTTTTGGAATTATCAACAATAAAAAGAGCAGAAAGTTTAATAAAAAGAGCAGAAAGCAGAAAGCATAAAGCATAAAGCTATTGTAGCGTGTGAACACAGCGAATAATTATACGCTTTGACCACACGCTACAATAGCTTTATGCTTTATGCTTTATGCTTTCTGCTTCTCTTACCGGGTAATAATTCCAAGCTCTGCCACCGCTACCCCATCACCTTCATTGATGTGTAGTGCGGAGAATTTAAAATATCTTGCTTTCACCGGATGATCCAGGATCACCAGTTGCTGCACCGGGTTAGCTTCTATATTATGGAAATCGCCGGCACGGGCTTTCTCCCAGTTACGGCCATCCTGGCTGATATAAAACGCATATTTACCAATCAGCCCTTCGTCTTGTTTATCCTGCCGTGGCAGGTAGGTAAAGGCCTTGATCAAATGTGTTGCCCCCATATCAATGGCTACATCCACCGGGATTTTCCCGGCCAGTCCGGGTGTCAGGGTATTCCAGTCGGTGTGTTCATCTTCATCAATTACATTATCCGCGTGACTGTTGAGTGGCGCTTCAATCACCTTCCAGCCTTTTTTACCAATGCCATAGATCCGGGTTTTAATATCGCCCATCAATGCCTTACTGGCGCTCCTGGCTTTGATGGTACCACCATCCGCAAAGCTAAAAGGGTGCTTATATACCGGCGACTTCAAGGTAGGCTCGCTGCCATCCAGGGTATAGTAAATGGGCGCTGTGGATTGTTCCGAATAGATGGTGACCATGCCCGACTTTTCCCTTTTTATCATCGGCGCTTTAATGTGCGGTGGTTCTTTATACAACCCGATGTCGCTCACGGTAATGCTAACGGGCGCATATACACGTATCCTGATTTTATCCGTTGTAACATTTTTATCGAGGCGTATCAAGCGATTGGCACCTATGCTGGTAGCGCCGCCGATGGAAGTCCAGGAGCCGTTCTTCATGATGTCCACACCTACCGAGTCAATGCGCTGACCTAACTTTATATTTTCCCGGATGCGGATAATGTTGAATGTTTTAGCGCCGTGCAAATCGAGGGTTAAGCTGGCAGTGGTTACCTCATCATCGGTAGCCCAATAGGAATAACGATCTGCATCCAGTACCTGTTGCGGTCCATATTCTGTGCTGTTATTCCCTCTTATATTGCTGGCGGTGACGGTAGCCTGCTTCGCCAGGTTGACGGCGAAGGTTTTGCGCAGCAGATCGCCCAGGCCTTTCAGGGAAGCCACATCGATATCGTTAAGTAGTCCGCGTTGATCAGGTGATAGTCCCAGGTCCAGTGAGGCACCGCGGCCTACTGTTTCGAAATAAAGGTCCAGTAGTTCAGAAGGAGTTTTTACCTGCGGATTTTGGGAGGTATGATAAAACCATCCCGGGCGGATAGGCACATCGCATTCAGCGGGCAGCCAGTATTTACCATGACGGGTACCTTCAATCCCCAGCTCAGATTTCACATAGCCGTTAGCGGGGCGGCGGCCTTCTTCCGGAGCTTCAGGTGTATAGGTGGCCCAGCAGGTGGTGCTGGTTTTTCCTTCTTCATTTCCCAGCCAGCGGCTACCCGGGCCTACATCGCCGAAAATAACGGCATCAGGCTGCATGGTACGGGTAATATTCCAGGTAGAGTCCCAGTCGTAGTACGTAGTACGATCAATACTACGGGTTTCATTGGCGCCGCCATAGTATCCGCTGCCGCCATTGGCACCGTCGTGCCAGGAGGTGAACAGGGGGCCGTAATTGCTATACAGTTCTTTAAGCTGGCGGCGGTAAATATCCAGGTAGGTAGGCTTCCCGTATTCCGGGTTATTCCGGTCCCACGGGGAGCAATATACGCCCAGCTTCATGCCCAGTTGTTCACAGGCCAGCTGGTATTCTTTCAGGATATCTCCCTTGCCATTTTTCCATTTGCTTTGGGAGATGTTGTGGGTAGTTGTTTTGGAAGGCCAGAGGCATAAACCGTCGTGGTGCTTGGCTACCACGATCACGCCTTTAAACCCGCCGGCTTTGGCGGCGCCTACAATCTGGCGGGCATCGAATTGTACGGGATTCACGAGATTGGGATCTTCATCACCGTATCCCCATTCATGATCGAGGTAGGTATTGGCGCCGAAATGGATCAGGCAATACATTTCCATTTCATGCCATTTCAATTGAGCGGCTGTAGGCAAGGCGCCATAAGGCTTTGGCGCCGACTGGCCGAAAAGGTTGGCCGACAACGCCAGCAATCCTATAAAAAAACCTGTTTTTTTCATTGTAGCAAACTGTTTTAAACATCCGGGTGAAGAGACGCCCGCATAAACATAATAAAATTAATGTACCGGTTCATTTTTCATTTCCGGCAGTTCTCATTTCAGTTACCAATTTTCTCATTCTGATCATTAAAAAAAGCAGTTCATCCGGAGGAGTGTAACGGATAAAAGGTTGCGTGCTACATTTATGCTTATAGCCCCTGGACAAAGGAATGATCGACCAATGCCATGCCATTTATACAACAATATCAACAACCTCAATCGTCTACCTGAAATGTCAAAATAAGTTTTATGTTTATGAGAAAACTACTAGCATTGCTATGTACCCTGTACCTGTTACTGCCGCTCTTTTCCCAAGGGCAAAATACTTACACAGGCAGGATCACAGACGCCAAAGGAGCGCCGCTGCCCGGCGCCAGCGTCATGATACAACATTCCCGGAAAGGAACTGTTACAAACGCCGACGGGCAATTTAGTATTGCCGGGCCATCGGATCTTGTACTCGTTGTTAATTTCACCGGGTATAAAACCAAAACGTTTAAGCCAGGCGCTACCCCTGTCACGGTGGCGCTGGAAGAGGATGTAGCGCGCCTCGATGAAATTGTGGTGACAGGTTTGGCCACCACCGTTAAACGAAGAAATGCGGCTAATGCGGTGGCGGTGGTATCCGCCAAAGAGTTGTCGGGGACGGCGCCGGCGCAGACTTTTGATGCTGCGCTGAGTGGTAAAATTACCGGCGCTAATATCGTTGCCAACTCCGGTGCACCGGGTGGTGGTATTTCGGTGAAGCTGCGGGGGGTATCTTCCGTGTATGGTACCACGCAGCCGTTATATGTTATTGACGGTGTAATTGTCAGTAACCGTAGTATCTCTGCGGGTCTGAATGCCGTTACCAGTGCGCAGGGCGGTGGATTCCCCACTTCCACACAGGATAATGCCACTTCCAGGATTGCAGATATCAACCCGGCGGATATTGAAAATGTGGAGATTCTGAAAGGGGCTTCTGCTTCTGCGATTTACGGATCACAGGCATCTGCAGGGGTGGTGATTATTACCACCAAAAGAGGAAAGGCAGGTAAAACAAGGCTCAACATTTCGCAGGACTATGGCTTTGTTACCGCCTCGCATCTGTTGGGAATGAAAACATTAGATACCGCATCGGTAAGTGAACGGGGATGGGACGCAATACGTTACGACGCCGCACAAAAAAGTGGTAAGCTGTACAACTACGAAAAAGAAATGTATGGCAACCGGGGAACCACCAGGAATACCAGCATCAATGTAAGTGGAGGATCAGACAAAACCACGTTCCTGTTTTCCGCCGGCATGAAAAAAGAAGATGGTATCATCAAACGCACTGGTTATTCCAACAATAGTCTGCGACTGAATATCAATCATCGTGTAAACGACAGAATTAACCTTGGCCTTACTTCTAACTATGTCAATTCTTCCTCCGACAGAGGGTTAACAAATAATGACAATCAGAGTGTATCCCTGGGGATCAACCTGTCCTATATCACTCCTTATGATGAGTTACATCCCGATGCCAAGGGCATTTATCCAAACCCTTTCCGAGGCGCCAACCCATTACAGACCATTGCACTGATGACAAACAATGAGAAAGTAAACCGGGTGATCACGGGTGTAAATGCAGATGTTGTTTTACAGGAGTCTTCCAGCTCTGTTACGAAAGGAATTATAAGAGCAGGGGTAGATTTCTATCATCAAAAAACACAGGCATTATTTCCTCCTATCCTCTACTTTGAAATTGCCAGGGGAACAGGCGGGCACAATGTGCAGGGCAATTCAAGTGACCTGAATACCAACTGGTCTGCCTTCCTGGTGAATACACTTACGCCCAATCAATCTATGACGTTTACGTCTTCTGCAGGATTAACCCATGAATATGGTTCGTTTGATCAACTGATCAACGTAGGTACTAACCTGATTGGCGGACAATCCAGTGAATCACAGGCTGCTTCTGTGCGGGCCACACAAACCCGTTACCTTTTCCGTAATGATGGTATTTTTTTACAGGAAGAAATAGCCATTAAAGATTACCTGAATTTCACCGCGGGCGTACGGTTCGATAAATCTACCAATAACGGGGATTACAAAAAATACAATATCTATCCGAAAGCCAACGCATCCTGGAACCTCACCCGGATGGGCAATTGGGACAATAGTATACTGAACGACCTGAAACTGCGTGTAGCCTATGGTGAAAGTAGCGGATTCCCATCTTTCAACAGCCGCTTTACCACTTTACCTATAAATAATATTGGCGGACTACCAGGTTCTCTCATCAGCATTACTATGGGTGATGGCAACATCAAATCTGAACGGCAAACAGAATTGGAAGGTGGTGTAGACGTTAGTTTTCTGAATGGCCGAATTGGACTGGAAGCCACCTTTTATAATAAAATCATCAAAGATCTCCTGATGGCCGCCCGTGTACCCGGTTCCACCGGATTTTCCACACGATGGATCAATGGCGCCAATGTCCGCAACAGGGGGATAGAACTGGGATTAAGAATGATTCCGGTGAGCAATCGATCTATACAATGGACCTCCAACCTTAACTTCTGGATGAACCGTTCCAAAGTATTAAAATTGGATGTACCAGCTTTTGATCAGGGCAATGGATTTGGTACCGCTTATGGCACCAGCTATATAGAAGAAGGACAATCCATCACACAAATAAAGGCCACGGATGTTAACAAAAAGCTGGTGACATTCGGAGATATGGAACCTAAGTTCCAGCTGAGTTTTTTCAACGAAGTTTCTTTCCTGAAAGATTTTAGTTTGCGTTTCCTGCTCCACTGGAAAAATGGTAATTCCAATGTCAACTTAACTCAAAACACCAACGATGGAGGAGGTACCTCCTACGACTGGAACGATAAAAATGAAAAGGGTCAACCTATCGGATTAGTACGTCAGCGTAGCCCATGGATGTATGTACAGGATGCCAGTTATATCCGGCTTCGTGAATTTGGTTTGTACTACCGTATCAGGATACAATCTGTTTTCAAGCCGGTGAGAAATCTGCAGATAGGTATTTCCGCCAATAACTACTTTACCTGGACTCCATACAAAGGATATGATCCGGAGGTTTCCAACTTCGGTACCGGTTTCGGATCAGGGATAGACTTAGCGCCTTTTCCATCTTCCAAACGCCTGCAGTTTCATTTATCACTTGATTTCTAAAAAAATATTTATGCAACGTATATTTTCATTACTCGTACTCACGGGCTTACTGCTCACGGGTTGTAAAAACGAACCGATACCTAACCCCAACGCCCCTACGATTGATCAGGTGATAAAGAATCCCACCATTGCCGATTTAAACAACCTGGTCACCGGCTGCGAAGGTGGTATGCGGCAGGAGTTATCTCTACAGATAGATATCTTAAGCATATTCGGGCGGGAATACTATCGCTTTTCCGGTTCAGAACCCAGGTGGACAAAGGACCTGGTGGGGAAAGAAGACTTTTCCCTGAATCCAAGTTCTTACTATTGCTTCAACTATTGGCTATATCGTTACAACGTGGTAAAAAATGCCAACCTGTTACTGACCGGTGTAAAAAACTCTGTTTACCTGTCGAACGACAAACAACGTAATGGCTATATTGCTTTTGCCAAAACCATTATGGCGTACCAGCTGCTGATATGCCTGAACCTGACGTATGAAAATGGGATCCGTACAGATGTAGCAGATCCTGATAAGCTGGGACCTTTTTTAACGAAAGATGCCGCCTATACTGCCATTGCTCAAATGTTGGAGGATGCGAATACTGCTATGTCAAATGCTGATTTTCTGTTTCAACTCTCGCCCGGCTTTGATGGCTTTAGTGATGTTGCCGGTTTCCGGAAATTTAATCGTGCGCTGGCGGCCCGTGTAGCTGTTTATCGCCAGAAATGGACAGATGCGCTGGGCTTCCTGCAGGCATCCTTTATGAACAAGGGAGAAGGCGCTGATCTGAATACCGGAGTGTATCACATATATGCCGCCGCCAGTGGTGATCTGGTCAATGACCTCGTTACCCTGCCAGATGGTATCGCCGAAATAAGATTTGTACAATCCTCCTTTGCGCAGGATATAGATCCGGCAGATAACCGTATTAATAAAACATCCCTAAGATCAGCACCTATCACCAAGGATAAACTTACTTCCGATAGGGACTTTGCCTTGTATCCAAAGGAAACCAGCCCGGTTCCGATTATACGCAATGAAGAGCTGATACTGATTTATGCAGAAGCCAGTTTGCAAACCAATCACCTCACAGAAGCAGCGGATGCACTCAATCATATCCGTACCGCTCATGGGCTGACGGCAAGACATGATTTAGATACAAAAGAGAAACTGCTGGATGAAATGCTGGTGCAGCGCAGGTTTTCACTGTTTGGAGAAGGGCATCGGTTTATTGATATGCGCCGGTATAACCGCTTGAATACGTTGCCAAATGACCGGCCGAAGGATCATGTGTGGCAACAGTTGCCGCTACCAGCGCAGGATGTGCAGCAATAAGTGAAATTAATATGTTAGGGAAAAGGCATTAAGGGAAAGACTTAATGCCTTTTTTTGTACCTTTAAAAGGTTAACCGTTTTCCCCTGAAGAGGGCTTTAAATTAAAGCTTAACCCCAGCCAATCATGACAATAAATACTTGCCTATTATCACCGGGATTTTCAGCCGTATTTTATGATGATCTATCAACAAGTAGTGATAGATGTATTTATTCATTTACGTATTCATTTTCAACGTTAAAGATACGTATTTCTGTTCTTTGTTCGCGAATCGCGAACAAAGAACAGAAATACGTATCTTTGAAATATGAGAGTTCACAATGGTATGCGTCCCCAGGACGTAGTCGTTTTACTAAAGATATTAACCATACAGGGAGACTGGCAGTACCGGGACCTGTCTGCGGCCCTGTCTATCAGCGTTTCTGAAATAGCGGAGTCGCTGCACCGCAGCTCAGTAGCAGGCCTGATTGATGGACAGAAAAAGAAAGTATATCGCACTTCCCTAATGGAATTTATCCAGTATGGATTGCATTATGTCTTTCCACAAGTGCCTGGACAAACCGTAACCGGTATTCCTACTGCTCATTCCCATCCCTTTTATAAAGCACATTTTTCCAGCGAGTCTAATTATGTATGGGCGGATGATAAGGGCACTATGAGAGGCATGTTGATTGAGCCTTTGCATAAAGGTGTAGTGCAGGCGGCTAAAGAGGATGCGTTATTATACAAAACATTAGCCAGTATTGATATTATCCGGGTAGGTAAAAACCGGGAAAAAAAACTGGCCATAGAAGAGCTTAAAAAAATCATACTAATATGAGCCACAGAGAAAACATCACAAGAATTAAAGCTGTTTATAATGCTTTGGAAGAACTACAACGGGAAGTTGTATTCGTAGGCGGAGCTACTGTTTCCCTATATGCGGACCGCGCTGGAGAGGAAGTCAGGCCCACCAACGATGTCGATATTCTTATTGAGCTACTCAACTACAATGATTACCAACAGCTGGAAAACAAGTTAAGGGCGAAAGGATTTGTGAATGATCATGAATCCCGTATTATCTGTAGATATAAGGTCCAAGGTATTGTAGTGGATGTGATGCCCACTTCTCCAGACATTCTGGGATTCACCAACAAATGGTATCAGAAAGGCTTTGCCAATGCAGTAGACTATCGGTTGGCTACCAATGAGCAGGAACACTATGTCATCCGGCTTTTCTCACCCGAATACTTCATTGCCACCAAACTGGAAGCATTCAATAACAGGGGACAATTTGACGGCAGAACTAGTTCCGATTTTGAAGACATCGTTTATTTACTCAATAACCGGACTACTATCTGGCAGGAATTAGCCTGTGCTGAAGAAGATGTAAGGGATTACCTGTTAACCGCCTTTACAGCATTAATTAACAATCCTTACCTGGATGAATGGATAAGTGCCAATATGGAGTTCTCTGAAAAAGGACGGGTGGCATTTATTATAGCGCACATAAAACAGCTCATCGCGTCCAACTAAAGCACTACAAGCCCAACCAATAAATATCATACTACACCCTTTGTCATCACATACCCCCCTGCCGCTATCACCCCTGCCAACGCTGTATTCAAAAAATTCACCACATCATTCCCGATATAACGCCCACGCTCCAACGTAGCACCCAGTAAAGAATCAATTACATTGCCCAATACACCCGCCAGCCATACTATCAGCACAGCAGCATTTAAGCCAAAGAAAGCACCGTATACCACTGCAATGAGTAACGCGCCGGCAGCGCCCAGCATCGTTCCTTCCAGGCTGACAACACCATCCAGGCCTTTGGGCTCTTTTTTAAATGTGAGGATATTATAAAAATTACGGCCATATACCATACCTAATTCAGAAGAAAGGGTATCTGCAGTGGCGGAAGCCAGGCTGGCCGCGAGCATCAGGCACCAGATATACGTATATGACGGATAGCCTAATGCCAATAATCCCATCATTGCCGCTACTCCACCGTTGGCAAATACCTGTCCGGCGGTACGCTGCTGTGGATGAGGATCTGCGGATACCTGCTTCAGTTGTTTTTTATGTGAAGTAGCTTTTACACCCAGTACAAAAAAGGTTCCCAACAATACAAGGCCTCCATAGCCTGCTCCCAGCAGCACCAGCAAGGCAACAAAAAATGCCATTACAGCCCCGGGTATCGTGAGTTTGTTGAGTTTAACACATAAGATGGCTATAGGGATGATGAACATCACCATTACCAGGGTGCCAGAAGAAAAAGAGAGTTGCGTCATGGGACGCAATTTAAGCAGAAAGCAGAAAGCAGAAAGCAAAAAGCTATTGTAGCGGATGACTAAAGCGTATAATATCCGCTACTGTTAATCGCTACAATAGCTTTTTGCTTTATGCTTTCTGCTCTACAAACGGTGATGCCTTTTCTTTCACCCATTCGTGGTGCAGCGCCCAGCTATCCCATACGGACTTGGCCCATTTGCGGATTGCGGCGTAAAGCGCATCATTGGTGCCTGCTTTGAGCACTTCCTGTACCGTGATGGCAGCAGGTTGACCGGGAGGCGTAATGGGCCCCCATTGTTGTTTGGGAATAATACTGTGAATATGTTGTACTTGTCTGCCGGTATACCGGAGTTCCAGCGCAAGATAAAGTCCTATCAGTGCATAGGCAGTGGTGATACCTTTAGCTATACCGCCGGCGTGTTGGGCACTGTAGGCATCTATGGCCAGCTGATGATGGAAATCGGGGTGTTCCAGGGCAAATGTGCGGGCGGAAAGTTGTTGAAAGAGATCCAGGCATTCACCGGATGCATTGTATCTGTCGGAGGGGGCGAGTTGCTCGTCTGCCAGGTGCAGGTGACAACCGGGGCAAATAATTTTGTTTCCTGTCATAGCTGCGGAATTGATGCTGGTGTAAAAGTTAAATGTAACGATTTTACACCAGCATCGATGTTAATCCGCCGAAAAGCTTATTTGGCGTACCAGTCTCTCAGCCTGACGTCAATTTTTTTATTGCCGGCATCTACCAGCGATTTAAACTTGCTCACGTCGCTGAATCCATCTTTACCACGGTAGTGGTATGGATATACGATTTTAGGAGCAAAGGCCAATACTGCATCTGCAGCTTCGGGTACATCCATCGTATAAGGCAGGTTCATACAAACAAAAGCCACATCGATATTTTTCAGGCTACGCATTTCAGGAATGCCCTGGGTGTCGCCGGAGATATAGATATTCTTTTTGCCGTAGTTCAGTACATACCCGTTGCCTCTGCCTTTGGTGTGCATGGTATTAGGCCCTTCCGGCAAGTTGTACATAGGAATCGCCAGGATGTCAATACCCGTTTCTTTTTTCTTATCACCGTTTTTCAGCACCACTACATTGGCTTTATCTTCCGCAGGTATTTTATCTGCCACTACCTGTGGTACGATGATGATAGTTTTGGCGGTTTTCACGGCTTTCAGCGTAGCGGCGTCGAAATGATCCCCGTGAATATCGGTGACCAGGATCAGGTCTGGCGCAGCGAGGCCTTTATATTTTTCAGCACCACCTACCGGATCTACGTAGATAGTGGATTTGCCGGCTGTTAATACCAGGCTGGCATGATCAATGGGTTGAATGGTTAACTCCCCGCCGGTAGCGGGAATAACATCTGGCTTTACCCGTTGTGCAAACACCACGGTGGTGGCCAACAGGAAGCATAAAGAGAGCATACTGATTTTCATATGAAGTTGATTGTACCTGTTAAAGTTAGCTCGTTTATTCGTCTTTTTTAATAAAATGCTACATTCGTTATTACTCCAAATTCATTTATGTAGATGAGGTCCGCGCTTATTACCTTTTTACTCTTCGTACTTGCCTGCCCTGCTCACGGGCAATCAGACAGTACCGCTGTGACGGATAGCGTTGTTACGCACATACAGGCCACCGATACACTCATCCGTTATCGTATCAATGGGGCTTACCTGGGCAGTATCTGGCAGGACCTGAAGTATACTGTAGCCAGGCCCGCTCATTGGGAAAAAAGGGACTATATACGGTTGGGTGTGATCACCGGGGCGACAGGTATTTTGCTGGGCAGCGACTACGGCATCAAACAATTCTTTATACACCATCAAAGTAATTTCGTGACCAGCGTTACGGATCAGATAGAACCCTTCGGCAACGCGTATTCTCCTTACCTGGTGGCGGGTATGTATGTAGCGGGTGTAATAGCCCATGATCGTAACCTGGAGCATGGCGGGCTGATGGCGGCGAAGTCACTTATTATCTCCACCGTCATTTATGCCACTATTAAAAGTATTGTGAGAAGAGGACGGCCTACTTACTACGACTCCCCCTTTACTTTTGAACCACCCTTCTCCAAAGATAAGCAACATACCTCCTTTCCTTCCGGGCATAGCCTGACGGTAATGACAGTAGCCACCGCCATGGCAGAGTTATACGGCAAAGATCATCCCTGGGTGCCGTGGGTGGCGTATAGTATCGCCGGGCTTACCGGCATCACACGGCTATACGAAAATCGTCACTGGAGCAGTGATGTGTTGATTGGATTATCGCTGGGGCATTTTGTGACCAAAAGTATTTTCCGGCATCACCGGGAGCTGGAACATAAAAAAGCGATGCAGTTACTGACCCTTCATTGATTCACACAAAGAAGCAAAGGAGCAAAGGAAATAGATCTTTGCGTCATTGCCTCTTTGCGTGCAACTAGTTCGCTGCATTGCCATTATACTTATCCAACAATTGTTCGAGGTCACTTACTTTATCCGGGTACTCCGCCGCTACGTTGGTACGTTCCCGTACATCCGACTGCAGGTTAAATAATTCGATGTTTTTGGTCCCTGTTGTTTTATCCACGATGCGGCGCAGTTTCCAATCGTCTACACGGATCGCTTCCGGAGTGCCATTGTTAACGTAATAAATAGGCTGGTGTGCAATATGTTCCTGTTGGCCCGTGAGCAGTCCTGCTACAGATTCTCCGTCCAGTGTTCTGCCGGCTGGCAGCGGTGCTTTTACCCATTGTGCCAGCGTAGGTAATACGTCCATACTGGTAAATGCATCGGTGATGGTTTTGCCGGCAGGCACATGATTTTTCCAGTATACGATGAAAGGTACACGGTGGCCTCCTTCATAAGTTTCTCCTTTCTTACCACGGAAGATACCTGTGCTGCCTACATCCCATGGCTTAATTACGCCGTCGGCCGACATCCGCGCGGGGTAATCGATCCAGGGACCGTTGTCGCTGCTGAAAATGAAAATGGTATTATCTGCCAGCCCCTGTTTCTCCAACGCTTTCCAGAGCGCCGCCAGGTTGGTATCTATCTCCTCAATTACATCTCCATACAATCCACCTGCTGATTTTCCCCTGAATCTTTTGGACGCTGCCACCGGCAAGTGCGGCATGTTGTGCGCCAGGTACAGGAAGAAAGGCTTATCCTTCTTTTGTTGTTGTACATATTTGATGGCTTCCCTGGTGTACAACTCCGTGAGCGACGTATCTGCCGGACGATAAATTTCCGGTGTTCTGTCGCGGTAGATTTTCAGCACGGTATCTGTTTTCACGTAAGGAGAACGGTAATCGTGGCTGTACAACAACCCGAAGTAGTGATCAAATCCCTGTGCTACGGGGAAGTTATACGGCTGAATATCTCCCAGGTGCCACTTGCCTATCATGCAGGTATTGTAGCCCACACCTTTCAGCATTTCTGCGATGGTCACGTCTTCATCCGGCAAGCCGATTTTATAGCCCGGAGGAATGGGGAAATTTAGTTGCGAACGGGTGGGATAACGCCCGGTCAACAGGCTTACCCGCGAAGGTGTACAGGATGGTGAGGTGACCATATAGCCCGTTGCCTTCACGCCCTTATCTGCCACGTGATCCAGGAAGGGTGTCCGGATTTGCGGGTTGCCATAACAACTCAGGTCACTATATCCCATATCGTCTGTGAGCACAAAAATAATGTTAGGGCGCTGCTGTGCATACAACTGATGACTGCCGCCAATAGAAAGCCCTGCCAGTAAACAATAGAGATACTTCTTCATAAATAATTATTACCAGTTAGGATTTTGTGATAATGCCGGATCCAGGTCACGCTCTTTTTGCGGCACCGGCCAAAGATAATGCCTGGACTTATCAAATGCACGATTAAACGAAACTACCTGCACAGTAACAGGTTGCCCGTTGTTATTCCAGGTAATGCCGTATACGGGGCCTGTCATCACAGTTTCCGCTGTTTTCCAGCGACGGATATCATACAGGCGTAGCCCTTCAAAGGCCAGTTCTACGGTGCGCTCATAACGTACCGCTGCACGCAGCTGGCTTTGTGTGAGCCCCACCGGTAGTGCCGGCATATTTACATCTGCCCGCTGACGCACCGTGTTGATAGCGTTATATACGGTTTGATCCAACTGGTTCAATTCAATTTTTGCTTCTGCATAAGTAAGCAGCACTTCTGCATAACGCAGCAGGATAATGTTGATACCGCAGTTAGTGGGGTTGACATAATCTTCTGCATTCACATATTTCTTCAGGTTATAACCAGTGGTGGAGGCAATATAAGTGCTACCGATAGCATCGGCAGTGCCGCTGTTGGGCGCCGGATGAAACACCTGTCCGGAAGGCAGTACATCTCCATCTGTGAAAAGGCTGTATTTCAGGCGGGGATCGCGGTTGTCGTAGGGATGGGCAGGATCATAGTTGCTACCGTTATCGTTGATGCCTTTGCCGTTGGCAGTTTGATATGTATCGGCCAACACACGGGTAGGCACATACGAACTATTACCATTCTTCTGGCTGTACGGCGCCAGCAAACTAAATACGTTGTTGGGATAGTTGTCTTTGATAAACTGTTTATCCAGGATCACTTCCTTGTTATTTTCTGCTGCATAGCTGAATAATTTCTGATAACTTTCATACAGCGTGTAGCCGAGACCGTTCACCTGTGTTGCCGCATCTGCGGCCAGTTGATAGCGGCCGGCAAAAAGATCGGCACGGGCTTTTAACGCCCAGGCAGCGCCGCGTGTGATGCGGCCCTTGTCTGCAGCTGCATAGCTGGCAGGTAGCAGGGCGGCTGCTTCGGTGAGTTCTTTGTCGATGAAATCGTAAATTTCAGACACCGGCGTTCTTTTCAGGCTCCGTGCCTGTTCCAGGGTAATAGAAGTAGTGACCAGTGGTACATCTCCATATAAACCTGCCAACTTAATATACTGGTAAGCGCGTAATGTTTTGGCTTCTCCTTTGAACTGGCTGATCAGCGCGGGCGTAACAACGGTAATTTTATCCACATTTTCGAGGAAATAGTTGCTGGCGTGGATGCCTTTGTAGGCGTTCTTCCACTCGCCGTATACCTTGGCGCTGGACTGGTCATAAGTGCCCAGCTCAATATAGGCTTGTACATCGAAGTTCTGGTTGGTATGACCGATATCCGTGAGGGCATCCAGGGCGATGATATTGGTAGAGTCAAGGTCCTGGTACAGTGCATTCACGGCCAGTTTCGCGTCGGCTTCTGTTTTCCAGAAAATATTCACAGCCAAACGATCTGTAGGCGCGGTATCCAGCAAATTTTTATTGCAGGATGCAAGCAGGACGAGGAGAAAAAGATAGATATTTCTATTGATTAAGTTCATAGCATTCATTTTTGCACAGCACTAGAGCTGCAGGTTAATACCAACGGTGTACAACGATGTTTGCGGGTAATACACGGCGCGGCCGGATTCCGCTTCCGGATCCAGGTTCCATTCATTCAGTTTGGAAATGGTGAACAGGTTGGTAGCAGATACGTATACCCGTGCGCTGCTGAGGAAGGCTTTCCGCGTGATGTTGGATGGCAACTGATACGCCAGTTGTATATTTTTCAACCGCAGGTAAGAACCATCTATCACCAGCCGGTCAGACGTCGCCACGTTGCGCAGATCATACTTCAGCGGTCTTGGGAAACGGGCATTAGGATTATCCGGTGTCCAATAGTTGTTGGTATAAATTTTATGTGTGAATCCTTCCTGGTTACCCATTTCAGCCAGTGCGCCGGATAAGCGGGTATCTACTTTAGCGGCGCCCTGTAACAGGATATTCAGCTCTATGCCATGATATTGAATACCGGCATTGATACCAAAAGTATATTTTGGGAAAGACACTCCTATATTGGTCATATCGTTCGCATCAATTTTACCGTCGTGGTTACGGTCTACGTATTTTACGTCTCCCGGTTTAGTATTCGCTGCCAGGGTGGGATATTTACTAATTTCTTCCTGGGTCTGAAACAGGCCATCTGTCTGGTATCCCCAGAGGGTGTTGATGGGAAGTCCTGTTTTAATGATATAACGGGGATCAATATCCGAACCCGTGATATATGGCCCGGTTCCTTTCAGGTCTGTTACTTTATTTTCGTTATAACTAACGTTGGCGCCTATATTATAACGTATTTCGCTGGTAGGTTTGCTGCTGTAATTCACGGCAATTTCCACGCCTTTATTTTCTACAGCACCCGCGTTTTGCGGTGGAGCATTGAGTCCTACCGTAGCGGGGATATCCAGGTTGAGAAGAATATCCGAAGTAAGCTTGCGGTAATAATCGGCCGTTAACGTGAGTCGCTTATCGAGGAAAGCGGCATCCAGACCGAGATCCAACTGCTTTGTAGTTTCCCATCCAAGGTCGGTATTGGCCAGTGTCGTTTGCCGGTAGCCGGGTACCGGCACGCCGTTAAACGTATAGCTGGTAGCGGTGAGTGCATCGTAGTAACTGTAGAGATCTACTGACTGGTTGCCGGTACTGCCATAGGAGCCCCGTATTTTCAGGTCGTTGACCACCGGAAGCAGCGAGGCAAAAAAGTTTTCCTGCGAAATGCGCCAGCCTGCGGAGAATGACGGGAAGAAGCTGTATCGTTTATTGCCGGCGAAACGGGAAGAGCCATCGTAGCGACCGTTTACTTCCAGCAGGTATTTGCCGGCATAAGCATAGTTGATTCTGCCAAAATAAGAACGCAGTCCCCAGGTGGCATCACTCCCGCCGTTGCTTTTGGTACCGTCGTTGGCACCTTGCCCGATAGAGGTGATATCGTTGTTATAAAAACGTTCGCGGTACGCTGAAAGGAACGATTGTTTATTGCTGATTTGTGAATATCCGGCCAATGCCCTGAGGTCGTGTTTACCAAAGGAGCGCTCGTACGTGAGCAGGTTATTCCACGTATATTCTTTGAGGTTATTGCGTACTTCTGTGAGCGAATTGTTCGTTACCGTTTTGGTGATGTTGGTGTTTTTATCGGTATTCGTATAGGCGCTTAGGAAGTTTTTCTGGCTGGTATATACTACACGCGCGCCGAATTGTGTGGAGAACCGGAGGCCACGCAGCAGTTCCACATCTCCCTTTATATTTCCATTAAAGTAATCCACCTTCTGTTTGGACAGGCCGCCTAATTCATCGAACATGAGTGGGTTGTTACCTTGTGTGCTGAGGCCATAGGTGCCGTCCGGGTATTTGGGTACGGCCCAGAGTGATCCATGCAGCATGTTATTGAAAGGCGCTACAGAAGGCGCATTGGAAGCATTGTTCTGGTAATGGATATCACCGGCTACGTGAAAGCGGCTATTCACCGGCGTAAGGTCGGTGTTCAATCGCAATTCGCTGAGCTGGTTGCTGTAATTTTCCACGATACCCTGCTGATCCTGGTAGCGGATGCTCAGCCGGCTTTTCACGACGTCATTACCGCCGGCAACAGAGAGCGCATGACTCTGCTGTGGCGCAGTTTTCAACATGGTCTGGAACCAGGTGTTGGGCAAAGGGTATTTATACCGGTCCGTTGCATTCACATATTGTTGAATAGAGGCCTCTGTGAAACGGGCGGGTACAGCCACGCCGGCGTTGGTATAAGCTACTACCTGTTCCCGCATATAGGATTCGATGTCCATCATTTGCGGTTTATTCACGCTTTGTTGCCATGCGTAGTAGCCGTTGTAGTTCACAGTTACCTTACCGGCTTTAGCCCGTTTGGTAGTAATCAGGATGACCCCATTGGTGGCACGTGATCCGTAGATAGCGGTAGAGGCGGCATCTTTCAATACAGTAAGCGAGGCAATATCTTCCGGGTTGAGGTAAGACATTTGTTGTTCTATTCCATCTACAATCACCAGTGCATCATTTTTATTGAGATCGAAGCCGCTGGTGGAGCTGTTGTTGGTATTGAAAGTAGTGATCCCTCTTACGCGGATAGTAGCCGCTGATGTGCCCGGAGCGCCACCTCTGTCTAGTACAGTCACACCGGGAGCAATGCCTTGCAGCGACTGTTGTATATTAGACACGGGCCGCCGCGTGATATCAGCTCCTTTGATTTGGGCCACCGCATTCGTTAAATCGCTTTTCTTTTGTGTGCCATATCCTACTACTACAATTTCTCCCAATGCGGTTTCATCTTCCTGCAGGCGCAACTGGAGGAGGTCACGGCCATTTACTGCCACTTCCTGTTTTTTAAAGCCAATGCCGGTAATTAGCAAGGTATCCGAACCGGTGGCGGTAAGAACAAATCGGCCCTGTCCATCTGTTACCGTGCCTGACCTGCTATGCTTCACCAATATATTGATGCCCGGTAGCGGATCTCCTTTACCTGATTTTATTTGTCCTGTTATCTTCAGCGGTTGCTGGGCCAGGGCAGTGAAAGATAATAGCATGGCGATGCCATACATGAAAAGTGCAAGCTTTTTCATTCAGTTGATAGTATTAAAATGATAGCCTATGATCAGCTGGAAGTAATGTTGGTTTTGTGTTTTTTCATTGATGGGGACAAAAGTATATTTTATAGTCTACAAATCCTATAGGGTAATAATATTTGTAGAAAAAATTACGAATTACGGATTTGTGGGTAGATAATAGCGGGTATTATCATTCGCGTTTACTTTCGACCCACAAATCCGTAATCCGTAATCCGTAATTCGAAATTCTTCCCCTTTACGTATCTTTCCTGCAAAATTTTCAGAACTATATGAAACGTATTGTTGTCCTCTTTGTTTTTGTAGCCGCTCATACCATTGGATTTGCCCAGGAAACGGAAGATTACTCCCAAATCACCAAAGAAACCCTGAACTATGAAGAATACCGTGTCAAAATTACCCGCCCTCCTTATGGACTGGAAAAAGTGTTAGGACTGATCAGCCGTATCAAAGAAACGGAGGACGAAAACCTGGTACTGAACCAGAAAGATTATATGGCGTTATCACTTCGTGAGAAGTTCACCTATCATATGATTCACCCGGAAACGTATAGCCAGAACTGTGATGCCACCCCACCGGTACCTGAATCAGAGAAAAAAATATTCGGACAACTACCAGATGGGTTCAATGATTTTAGCTGGAGTGAACGCCAGGGAAAATTCTTCGATGCCAACCGCGACTCTGTTATCGCCCTGATGAGCGAATCAATTAACAGGAGTAACCGGGTGGGCATTAACTATAAAAGAGCCATCGCAGATATAAATGGCAGAGAAATGATTCCATTGCTGATCAGCACTTATAATAAGGATCATAAAGACAAGGACATTCTTACCCTGCTCATGTTACTAATGAAAAACAATGAATACACCCCTTTCATGACGTCCGCTTCCTATAAAAAATTATATGCCGCACCTAACCAGGAAAGCAGCTACCGGGCTTACCTGGTTGGTAATACGGCGAACGAAGAACTGATTATACAACGTGCCACCGCTTTTTATAATGGGCTTCCTAAAAAACATTAGTGCATTAGCGCTATTGATATGCTGCTTTTATCCTGTGCAGGCACAGGATAAAAGCAGCTATATATTAGTACCTAAAGGATCATACTGGATTGGGAAAAAACAACATGGTTTTAATCCCCGGCGGCAGGTAACCGTAGATAGTTTCTACATCGCCACCTGTGAAACCACCAACCGGCAGTTTGCGGCCTTTGTAGCGGCTACCGGCTACATCACGGATGCAGAGCGGCGTCACAACGCCCTTGTATTTTTGCCAGGGCTAAAGGAATTTGAATGGCATGAAGACAGTACCGCCTGCTGGCGTTTCCCCAATGGCGTTAGTGTGGGCGGCATCGATCAAAAAATGGATCACCCTGTTACCTGCATCAGCTACAACGATGCCGAGGCTTATTGCACCTGGGCCGGCGTACGGCTACCTACCCTGGAAGAATGGGAAATAGCTTCGCGCGCAGGCGCTGCTACCGATTACTTTTTCGGCAACGACCGGTCTCTCCTCGGACAATATGCCAACATCTGGCATGGCCGTGATCATTTAAAAGCCGATAGCTCAGATGGCTACATGTATACTGCACCCGTAGGCAGCTTCCGGCCCAATCCCTGGGGATTGTATGACGTATATGGGAATGTATTTGAATTTTGTTCCGGTAAAGTACTGGCGGATGAAAGTGCTGCTATTGTGCATGCCCGCGGCGGTTCCTGGTGGTGCAGCAGCGCATCCTGCTCTTTTTTCAACTCTGCTGATATCGGCAGGGTAAACCGACGGGCATCATTTAGCAACCAGGGATTCCGGGTAGCTAAGCGCTAATTCTCCTTTTATTTCTTAACCCGCAAATCAGTGACCACTGCAGCCGGCAACATGGATGTCAACTGTACTTCCGGCTGAAACGGCACTTTAAATTCATTCTCTTTTATCTTCACTTTTTCGCAGGCTGTCAGGCTAAAGGCCGCGCGTATATTGCCTTGTGGCGCCATATAATCCTGCATCCAGGTAACCTGGTTATGGCTGAAAATAAGGTTAGACGTACTCCGTGCAGTGAGGATTGGATAATCATAAATCCGGAAGATGTTGTTTTCAATACGGATATTGCGATGTACCATATATCCTTTCACCAGTGTGTGGTTTTCCGGCGCAATGGCAATCACAAAATTACCGGGGGCTGAATTGTAGCCGACTCCTTCAAACGTATTACCAGTAATGGTTACATCCTCTACCGGGCCGGATTCATACCAACTGCTGGCATCATCGGCAATCAAGATCGCATGCATACCGGTCCTGTAAAAGATATTGTCGGCGATGATTACTTTTTTCCGGGTAGTCACCAGCAGTCCGCGTGTGTTAGTACCTTCAAAGCGGCAATTTCGTATAGTCAGCGACGGTGTCCAGGTGATATTTTCGAGGCAGTCACCCACCTGTACGGCGGCGGGGACATTTTCGCTGAGTGTAACTTCCATTTCCCGTTCAGAAAGCATGCGGGCGGCGGTAATGCGGCCATTCCCCAATCCCTGCAAGGCAGCACTGCGTATAAATGCCACGCTATCACCGGCGAAGAAAGCAGCAAAGCCATAGGTTTGATGGTGCATGAATTTCAGCTTGAGGACCTTTGGAGATACGCGTTCCGTTACCTGCAAATGCGTGCCATGCACGTTTATGGGATCATCATGTAACCCTTTAAAATGCGAACCGGTGATTTCGATGAGGCCCTTGCAACCGGAGAAATGCATGCCATCGGCAAAGGATGCCATGGCTCGTCCGCGGCCTTCCGGTGTTACCTGTATATGCTGATAGTAGAGGTTTTCCGAGAACTGCGCCACAATACCCAATCCATGCATATACCGCATGTTGATATCCTGCAGATGAATATCTTTTGAATGATGGATAAAGGCGCCCACCTGGTCGCGGATACCATCCCGCACGGTGAGAATATCACCTGGCTTGCCTTTGAAGCCGGAGAAGTCGCCATCGAAGCGTACTATTCCCGGGCTTAACAGCGTGGCTTTACTTTTATAAAAAGGATCCCAGGAAGAGTAGGTATTTACGCCTTTGATCGTATCTGCTAAGATGGCGTGGAACTGCTTCATGCCCCATTTTTCGCCATACCATTCCAGGCGCTGGTTGATGATAACAAACCTGGAATCCGGGTGTATGGCTGCTGTAATGCTGGCAGGCGACACGTTTTCCAATGTCATCTCCGACATGGATGGCCGCTCAAAATCAATGGTCAGCTGGCTTAGGGTAATGTTTTCACAATGATCCAACAACCAGGTAATCATCTTCCCATGAAATACAAAAGTAGCACCATTACCGGCAATGGTCAGCTCCCGGCAGTTTTCAAAAAACAACCCGATTGTTTTCTCTTTATTGGGTGCCTCTGTTTCGTTGGAAGTGTTGGAAATAAAATAAGTTTTCCTGACTGCACTATCAGGGTAGAAATCGTACCGGCCAGGCTGAAATTCAAGTACCGTACCGGCTTTATCCTTATTGGCATCGATAACGCGCTGTACAGCAGCTGTCACATCTTTAAACGTGTTGGGTGTGACGTTAACGGGTATACGTTGTTGTGCGCTGGCGGCAACTGCTAACAATAAGCCGGCCAATATAGTGGAAAATCGGTGCATCATGTTTCTGTTAAGAGGGAAAGCTACTACATCTGCCGCTGATGAACTGATATTTTTTGCTGAAATACTATCACTGTTTTAACTTCAGAACAAAAACCAAATCATCGCCACCGCTGCTGCTGTCATGATAATCAGCGTGAGTACACCTAATATATTTGAGAACTTCGAATTGGTAAACTCCTTCATGATCTTTTTATTGTTGCCAATATGCATAATCATGGCAATCAGAACTGGTGCGGTCAATCCATAGGCAATAGCGGTGTATAACAGCGCCTTGATGGGGCTTACACCGAGGAAATCGAGCGATAATCCTACGATCAGGGATACGATAATAGAAATATAAAAGGGCTTCGCCTGCGCAAACTTCTTATCCAACCCGGCAGGCCAACCCATGGTTTCTGCCAGCATATACGACTGGGAACCGGCCAGCACCGGGATAGCCAGCAGCCCCGTTCCCAATACGCCGGTGGTGAAAATGAAATAAGTAAGCTTACCTGCCAGTGGCTGCAAGGCCTTCGCTGCCTGATCTACAGTATCAATTTGCGTTACGCCGGCAGGGAACAATACACTTCCTGCGGTAAGAATGATAAAGAACATCACGATGTTGGAAAACAACATCCCGGTATTCACATCTGTTTTCATATCATTCAATATCCGCTTATCTACCACAATATGGGTAGTATGATGTGCCATATCTTCCGCTTCCATCGTGGTTTGCCAGAAAAAGAGATAGGGCGAAATAGTAGTACCGAGGAGCGCTACTATAATAGAAAAGAAATCCTTATCGTAACGGATAGTGGGGATAAATGTATGTCGTAATACATCTCCCCAATCCTGCTTCACCATAAAAGGTACTACCAGGTATAGCAGTAACGATAAACAGAGCCACTTCAGGATCATCGCAATTTTCTGATACGGGTACTCAATAATTACGTACATCATCAGGGCAGTAATCAGCACGCAAAAAACAGATACTGGTACAGCCGGAAATATCATATGACAAACTGCCCCCATGCCCTGGATATCAGCGCCCAGGTTAAGCGTAATAGCTGGGAAGCTGAACAACAGCATTATATAGAGTACCGGACGTGGATAGTGTTTCTTCAGGGTAACGGTTAATCCCTGACTGGTTACCAATCCTATGCGGGCGCACATACCCTGCACACCAGCCATAAGCGGGAAAGTAAATAAGGCCGTCCATAGCGTTCCCAACCCAAACTGTGCGCCGGCCTGCGAGTAGGTAGCAATACCGGAAGGATCATCGTCACTGGCGCCTGTTACAAGCCCAGGGCCTAATTTTTTAAAGAAAACTACCAGCTTATTTTCAGAAGGCTGTTTGCTCATGAGGCAGCAACATTTAATAGGAGGTGGTAAGATAATTCAAATTTAGCAGAAAGCTGAAAGCAGAAAGCAAAAAGCTATTGACATGATTGAACAGAGCGAATAAGTAATTTAAATACTCGCTTCTATCAATCACGTCAATAGCTTTTTGCTTTCTGCTTTCAGCTTTCTGCTCTTACAAACTATGCATATACTCTTTGTAACGATTGTATAAATGCCCGGCTTGCAGGTAAGCAGATTGCGGGCTCATAAAGTGAGAGAATTCAAAAGTGATGGCCTTATCATAACCCGCACGGCGTGCGGCTTCCAGCTTCAAACGTAACTTCTCAAACTTAATGGGCAGGAACTTGATAGGCATGTCCCGGTCAAAACTTTCTGCATTGGTCCAGCATTGCAATCCATAGCGATCTGCCATTGTTTTATTGACGCGAAAAAAATCTTCCAGCTCACTATAGTCAATGTGACCATCCTGGAAAGCTACGGCATCTACAGCGCCGCGGATTTCGTCGAATATTTCGCTCCACTCTTTTTCGTGTTCCTGTATCGATACTGATTCAGCTTTGGTTAGTTGCCCGGAAGCAGCCATCACGGCCTTTTTACCATCTATCCAGGGAGAAATGAGTGTAGGCAGCCCCTGGCTTACTTCTTTGCATTGCAGGCCCAGCGTACGAAAAGCGGCAGCAGCTCCTTTTGTTTTACGACTGATTTCCATACTGAGATACCATCCTTTAAAACTTTTATGATGCCCGTAAGTTTTCCATACCTCATCTATCACAAAACGGTTGCTATCGATTTCATGCTGCATATCGCCGGTATCCCAGTATTTGCCGCTATCGTACAGGCCGAAATAAAATTGCATATCCAGTTCATCGGCCAGTTCCAGGAATAACTGCACCAGGTCTACCGGTGGCTCATAGCAACCAAACTGGTGAATGAGATAGGGAGAAGGATAAGTAATAAACCTGCGGTAACCACTACGGATCAGGATCACCGTATCAATACCGATGGCTTTCATGTGTTCAAAATCCCGGCGCCATTCTGCCCTGCCCCAGTTTTGGTGCGGGATATCGTGGCTGATTTCATCTATAAACGTTCCTGTGATCTTCATGACAATAATATTTTACGCGGCGGTCAAATGATGCTTTTCCTGTTGTGATACGTTTTCCGCGGCGGTGATGTGCAGGCGATCATACCAGGTAAATTTAAGGATTACCATACAGGTCAGCCATACGCCCATGGCCAGGAATCCTTTTTCAAAATAACCGAATACAAAACAGATCGGCATAATCACCATGCTCATCTGCCAGCAAATGCCTACCAATATATTCAGTATATCCCATTTAAATTGCTGATTAGGCAGGAAAGAAGGATCTGCCATTTTTGCCCAACGTGCTACTGGCGTCCACCAGCCCCATGGACGGGTATTTACATAGAATTCCGTTAACACCTTTTCGCTGGCGGCCGGTGTAAGCAGGCAACCTACAATGCTGCCCGTCATAGAAAATACCAGGATGATAAAGAACGAAATCAAGGTACCGATACCACTGCCAAAAAGATCGGCGTATTGCGGGAACCAGGCAGATGACAACAGGGCCATCAACTTAGGTACAAACGTAGCAGAGATTAACCCTACCAGCATACCGGAGAAATAACCGTAGCCGTTGAACCGCCACCAGATCCACTTCAGCACATTGGCCGCGGCATAGCCACCATAGAGTGCAGAAGAAATCCATAAGGTGAGTGAACTCAGTGAATCTGCAAATAACCCGAAAATACAGCCGGTTAAAATTACAGCTACCGACGTTACATAACTCCATTTCACATAATGCGCAGGCGCTTCATTGGGACGGAAATATTTTTTGTAGAAGTCGTTCACCAAATAAGCCGGTGCCGCATTCACAAACGCAGAAAAGGTACTCATAAACGAAGCCAGCAAACCCGCCAGCACAATACCTCTTACGCCTGCCGGCAAATAACCGCCCACTACCCTGCTCAGGATAATTTCGAAATCGGGTTTTGTTTGCCCCTGTAATACCGGCATCAGGTAATTGATACCAATCAGTGTTAACGCGCTCACCATCATGAACAGGGGAATATACAGTACCAGGTTGGTAAACCCGGTCAGCATCGCTGCTTCCTTCGGCCTTTTGGCACTGAGTATACGCTGCATATCAAAACCCGGTACCGGGCCTGCCAGGCTGGAAAATACGCCTTTGGCAATCATCATCATCACCAGTGCGCCAAACCAGGTAAATCCATCTTCCGCTACTTTCTGATTCGCCTGCGGGAAAGAACTGCTCCAGTTCACATCCAGTTTCCAGGTAGGCCAGAAATTACTCCAACCCTCCGGTACTTTGTTATGCAACTCCGCATAGTTCACATCATGTACGGCGTATGTCACCACCAGTACACAACTCACCAGCAGGATACCATACTGCAATACTTCTGTAGCTACCACGCTGTACATTCCACCTTTTACCGTATATAAGGTGGTGAGCGCCACAATGATCACGGCATAAGTTTGCTGGCTGGTCAGCAGCGGGTTCGATAAATCCCATGGCAAAATGCTGCCACTGAATTTACCGATGCCTACAAACACATAACCGATAAACCCGATCACACTCACAATGGCAAACAGTACCACGATGATATGTGCCAGCCGGCCACCCCGGTCATCTCCGAAGCGCTTGGTGATCCAGTCGGCTCCCGTCATCGCATTACTGCGCCGGATCCAGATGGCCAGGAATACCATCACAAAAATCTGGTTCCAGATAGGCCATAACCAGGGCAGCCACGCGGCCTTGAAGCCATATATAAACAGCAGCGCCACATAAAAGGCGGTACCGCTTACATCAAACATGCCACTACTATTGCTGAATCCCAGCCAGTACCATTTGATGTTATTATCTCCCAGGAAATACGACTGGATATTTTTAGATGCTTTCTTCGATATCCAGAATCCCAGCCCCACAATAACAGCGAGGTAAAGAAAGATGATCACAATGTCTATTGTCGCCAAATTCATGATAAAAAAATTACGAATTACGAATTACGAATTACGGAAGGACGCGAAGAACTACAGGGAATTACGATTTACGAATAACAACGGTAAGCTCCGTCCCAATTCGTAATTCGTAATTCCTAATTCGTAATTCTTTTTAACACGCTCACCCACTTCAGGTAGCCTTCCCCGGAAAGGTGCAGCCCATCATAAGTATACTTTGCATCCAGTTGCCCGCTGTCATCCAGCAGGGCATCATAGATATTGATAAAAGCGACGTTCAGGTCGGCCGCCATCTGGCAGATACCGCTGTTGAGTGCCTTGATTTGCTCGTTGGTGCCACTATAATATTGGCGGCCTATTAACTGGTTGTTAATAGGGAATACGCTCTGTACATAAATACGGGTGGCAGGCGACTGCGTTTGCACGGCAGCAAGAATGCGCCGATAGGTAGCTACAATCGATGCTGCCGGCATTTGTTTATTAATATCGTTGGTGCCTACCAGGATGAACAGGCGGGCCGGCCTGTGCCGGATCACTTCATCTACCCGGGCTAATAAGCCATTGGTATTGTCGCCCGCGATGCCCCGGTTCAGGATGTTGGCTTTGCCCAGGAACTCTGACCAGTCGCCCCACTGCGTGATACTATCTCCAAAAAAAATCACCGGCTTCTTTGCGGTGGGTAATTGTTTAAAATAGGCAGTACGACTATCGTACAGATAATTATGATAGCTGGAATCCTGTGCCAGCAACTGCGTCATGGCGCACATTAAAAGCATAGGCAGCATGGTTGATATCTTCTTCATATACATTTATGTTTTCCAGTACCATTGCCGGCGGGTAAACCATACGGCAACAGCGGATACAATACCGGTAAAAAATATACCCCGTGCAATTCCCCACCCTACAGACTGCCCCATACTTCCAAACAGTGTAATGGCACCCGTAAGGTGTAAGAGCGGCAGCAATAACAGGTTGCCGGCAACATAAGCCACCATGGGATTACGGCCGGCCATCGCCAGGTAATGGACAGTCACATTTCCTGCTTTACTGTATTGCCAGGAATAAAAAATTATCAATGCCAGGAACGCTAAACCGGCAGTAACAAAGTAATAGCTAAACGTGGCCGGATCTTTTTTGATCCCTCCTTCAAATGACTCAAAACATAGGCCCAGTACAACAAGATAAGCACCTGCTTTCAAAAACAAATGCAATAACGGAAATTCTTTTGGCGCCGTTTTCCGGATGGCGGCATAACAAGCACTTAACCCTGCTATTGTCAACAGCAAATTGATAGTGGTATGCCGGCCAAACAGTAAACAAATATTTCCTGCCAATACCACCGCTGCACACCAGGCGCCGGTCCGCAGATACCGGAGCGATGACTTTTCAGGCTGCTGTTGCACCGTGCCATACTGTAACATCCAGTCGCCCGCCAGCGTGCCAGGCAACAAGATAAACAGGTACTTCAAAAAGTTGCTGCTATACATCCAGGGTAACGGCGACCATGACAATAATGCGTGACACCAGCTACCTTCCTGCGTACCACTGAGATACATCCCCATGAGTAAAGGCAGCAGTGCGATGCGGAGCATCGGTTTGTTACTGGTAGCATACCAGCACAGCGTACCTGCCAGCGATACATTCGCCAAAATCAGGATAATAATATCACTGTTGTATAAGGAAAATCCCTTGTTGTCTGCAAACGGCAACGCATATACTAATATCGCCGTGAGCAATATGGCGGCCGCTTTCAGCGCATACCATAAAACAGCACGACTTTGTGGCTGGTAAAACAACACGAATAAGAGTGCAAAGGATAACAGCGATAATCCATATTCCATCGCACCCGGTACTTTACTTAATCCTCCTGCCGTCATCTGGTGGCTGAATAAAGCAAAGAATACCAGCAGGCAAAAGCGTTTCACCGTTGTTTCTAAAACAGCCCAGGTACCTGCCTGCATTTTTTTCTTTAGGGAGAAGGGAATCGCGGCGCCCATGCTGAATATAAAGAAAGGGAACACGCAGTCTACCCAGCTAATACCCGGCAGCGCCGGATTGAAACCATGCGTAGGCGGCGGCTCCTGCGCATGGTACATCCATGCCGGCAGTATGCCAAAGGCAATACTACCGGCTAAGACCATAGCAACAATGGCCAGTCCCCTTAATGCATCCAGGCTTTGATTACGCTGCTTCATATGCTTACGGCTGTAATCCTGCTTTTATCTCGTCCCACAACGGCTGCTGCAACTTGTTGTACTGCGGTGCATACAGGTGTACCAGGTCAAAAATCATCACCCCGGAAGTTTGCGAGAGAATTAATTTAATAGCCCTGCGGATATCCGATTTTTGATTCCAGTTGGTATTACCGGCATCAATACTGCCTACCAGCGGCACTTTCCCCTGGGTTACATAACGGCCTCCTTTTACTGATCCTTCCACACTCCACCAGTTATAGGTTAAGTTAGCCGTGGCCGGATTATCAGCGAGGTATAACTGGGAGAAGTAATTGCCCGTCATCAGCAATCCCAGTTCTTCTGCATAGCCATATTCTTTGGTTTGCGGATATGCCCAGTCCATGCGGATTTTAGGATCATTGAAGGGGTCGTATTGCTGGCTGCCCCAGTTCACTCCTACGGGGTAATAATCGCCATACCAGCCACCTACATAAGCGCCAAACAACGCATCTGCACGAGCTGCCTTCACGCCGGCATGTGCTTTTTTTACGAAGTTGTAAATCACGCTCATGCGATACGCCAGCCAGCGCTTGTAATATTTACCCGTTACTGCAGGCGTAGTTTGACCACTTTCTGTTTTCCACGACGTCACTATATCCGTGGGAAAATTGAGGAAGTTGGCATTCTGATCGTGAAACACGTCTTTCAAATATTGAATAAACTGTGTTTTGCTGTAGTCGGAAAAATCTGCGTCGATATTGGCATATCGGCCGTAGTCGAGGATCACGCCATCTACGGCATATTTGGTCACAATCTCTTTCAGGATATTGATAATACGGTCCTGTACTTCCGGGTAGGCCGGGTTCACAAATCCAGGGCGACCTGTTTCTGTAATGGGAACACGTTTCCCGTTGACATCACAAACGATCGACTGGTACTTGTTTTTAAACGTGGCATCTTCAAATACAGCGCCTGTTTTATCGTCGTTATCTCCTTCCACGAAGGTCATTACGGAAGCGTATATTTTGAAGTTTCTCTCTTTGGCTTTTTTCACCATAAAATCGAGGTAGTCCACATCGGCAGGCAACGATTTTCCATTATGACTGCCCACCTTTTTCGTATAGGCGCTGGGGAAAACTGTATGGCCGGACGACTCTTTTACATCTACTACCAATGAAGTAATCCCTATTTGCTGCAGGGTATCCAGTGTTTTTCGTATAGCTGCTGTATCATTGAAACGGCCATAAGTACCGAATACATTCGCATTCAGATCTATCCATACAATAGCTTCTTTTTTACCGGTAGGAATAGGAATGGTATCTGTACCGGTACCGGGATCTACGGGCGGTGTATCGTTATTTTTCTTGCAGGCTGTTGCCAGTAAAAGCAGGCAGCAGGCCGACAGCAATGTTGATTTTATCATTACGCATTATTTTAATGCCACGCGCAAGCGCGTGGCAACTGGTTAATAAGTAGTGAGTTCATAACCGATGATACCCACATTAGTGAGCACCATATAGATGTAGGCACTGGATCTGTCGGCGGAGAAAGATACGCACAGATCGCCGGTACCATTGCCGTTATCGGCAGCGCCCCTGATCTCTTCGGAATTGAATACATTGAACGTACCATAGTTCGGATTACCCGGCGACATGCTAACCGCAGCAGGATCTGTAACATCAAACAACGCGATGTTACCGCCGTTCAGGCTCCAGGAAGTGTATTTCAGGATGGCCAGGTAATTGGCGTTGTTAAAGCGGAAATACAGGGAAGGGGCATGGAAGATGTTGCCCGCTGCATCGCCATTAAACGCCGATGTGCGCGCATTGCTGCCACCATTCACCATGGCTATCTCCGCACCGTAGTTGAGGAAGTAAGTACTGCTGAAGGAAACATCTGTAGGCACCGCATCTGCGAGATAACCGAAGTTACCGGCATTGGAAGCATAGGTACTGATCACTGGCGCCGTATTCACATCCGGTGTATTGGCGGCGTTTACAATTTTCCCATCATGGATACGCCATTTGTAGATGTCATTCGTGAGAGAGGCCGTAGCATAGATCACCGCATCTTTATTCACATCTCCGTAAATTCTTACCCGGCGGCCCAAACCACCCCAGGCAGTACTATTGGTCCATTCCAGGATTTTTTCCGGTGCAGGATCTGTGGCATTTTTCCAACGATATAAACGGAATTTATCTCCGCTGGCCGCAAAAGTAGCACCCAGCAAGGCGCCGGTACTATCGTTCTGCATCTGGAAGGAATAGTAGTCGTTAGCCGGTAATGGCATGTCGCGTACATAGTTGCCCGTAGTACGATTGAACAGCCGTAGCTTAGATGGATTGGTATTGCTCACTATCACGAGGTAGTCGCCGCTCACCGCCATACTGGTTTCCGTATAGTTAGTACTGATGCCACCGCCGCCGGAAGCTGCGCCCAGCTTAACAAACAGCTTACGGGTAATACCAATGCCATATGGCTTTTTCACCGGCGGCATTACTTTTAACGTGTATTGCTTCACGATACCATCTATGCTTTTCACCGTGAAAGGCAGGTTAGCAGAGAGATCCAGCGTTGCATCGGGAGCAATGGACACAGTAGAATGGCTATTTACGGATATCGCTACTTTCACTTTACTCACGTCAATACCGGGGAGAATGTAGAAAATCACGTCATTGCCTTTGATCACGGCTTCCATTTCTGTTGGCTCACCATCCATCAGATATTGTATGGTAGCGCTTTTCACGTCGGTATTCCCCACTTTCTTTGCCACCACTACTACCTTTCTTTTTTCACCGGTACCCCCTTTTATTTCCAGCTGCACAGGCTTGGATAAATCCATCGGTACGCCCAAAGCGGGTGTTACCACAGCATCCAGCGGGATATTGGCGCGGAGCACCAGTTGTTTCATATCGGTTTCGTTGTCTGATTCTTCCGGATAGAAGTACGGTACATCGATGTAGGCGGTATCGCGTGCGGTGCTGTATACAGGATCAAACTTTGCATCTTTTACGCCGGGAAGGCCTACCCAGATATCCTGCAGACTGTTGTCTGATTTCGGGAAGATAGGTTCCGGCTGCCGGCAGGCAGTAACCGCCATGCCCAGTCCCAGTATAATGAATATATTTCGCATGTTCATGTCTTTTTTGTTACGCATAATGATTACCAACCCTGAATTTGTTTCATTGCAGGATTCTTGATGATCTCATCCTGCGTGATAGGCATGTAATAGAAAGAGCTTGGGAAATAACGGTTTTCCTTATCGCAGTCCACTTCGGTATAAGTAAAGCCGCTGCCGTTATCAGTTACTTTATGCCCGTGGAAACGTACGTTGTTCAACACAATATGCGCTTTACGCCAGCGGCGCAGGTCCCAGTAACGATGTCCTTCAAAGGCCAGTTCCACTTTACGTTCATGCTCAATAGCAGCCATCATGGCTTCCGGCGTGGCGGCTACCACACCCGGCAGTTTCACCCTGTTGCGTACTTTATCCAGGGACACTTTCGCTTCCGGAATACGATCCAGTTTGGTGAGTGCTTCTGCATGAATCAGCAATATTTCTGCATAACGCATTTCTATCCATGGCTGATTACTTCCCAGTACCAGTATATTAGTGTTGGTTTCATCCAGCATTTTGCGGATATAATAACCCGTTACCGTTTTGCGCGGATCGGTGGCTACTTTAAAATCGATGTAGCCCTCTATTTTGTCTTCGGGCGTTGTATTCAGCACGCGTCCTTTCCAGTTGGCGCCATTGTATAAAATGCTGGCATAGAAACGGGGTTCCCGGTCTTTATAAGGATCGGCTGCCATAGCGGCTTCCGACCAGGAAAATTTGCGGCCATCCGACATTTCATATTCATTCACCAATTCAGCAGTAGGTACGCCGGTAGCGCCGCCACCGTCTACATCTGCCGGCGGACAAAAGAAGTAGTCCAACTGGTGGGTAACACCCGGGCGTTGATAGTACAACGCAAAGATGGTTTCCTTGCTGTTGTTGCTGGTAAACAGTTTACCGTAATCGCTTTCCAGGTCGTATACGCCGGAGTTGATCACTGCTGCAGCGGCATCTGCGGCATGTTGATAGTATTCCGTTTTTTTAGCCGCGGGCATGCCGGTAAGTGGATCTTTATTAAATTGTTTGTTGTCGTATTCCGCTACGGATGCAGCGTATAGCCATGCCCGTGCCAGCAGTCCGTTGGCGGCGCCTTGTGTGGCACGGCCCTTTTGTGCAGCCGGCCATTCTTTTGGCAGGTGTGCAGCGGCAAAAGTGAGGTCCTGTGTAATAAAATTCCATACGGCTTCTTCACTGCTACGGGCCATACTCTGGCTGGCAGGGAGCTTATCGAGGATAATGGCACTACCGTTGATACGCGCCAGCCAGAAGTAAAAATAGGCCCGGATATAACGCGCTTCCGCTTCGTACTGTATCTTTTGTTCTGCATTGATTTTGGCATACAACTGCATGCCATTCAGGAATTCATTGATGCGTTTAATATTAACATACGCCGTTTCCCAGAATGAAATGCCCGGAGCGGTGGCATTCACCTGCCCCGGGTTGTACATCAACTTGTTCACTGATCCATTACCGGTAGTATTGGAAGTATATTTTTCGATATCGGTCAATGCATCGGTAGCATTGCTGTAGCCGATAGGAAACTGGCCGAAAGAAAAGGTTTTAAACTGGTCGTACATGCCATACATGTACAGGTCTACGCTGCTGGCATTTTTCCAGATAGCCGCATCGGTATAACGGTCGCCGGGCATCCCGTCCAGCTTACATCCCTGCATCCCCGCGGAAACGATGAACAGTAGCAGCAAGGCCTTTTTTATATTTGAGCGAAATGTGGTCATAGTAATTGCTTTTCCGGTTTAGAAAGTAAGGTTAGCGCCAAAAGACAGCATCTGTTGTTGCGGATAGAAGCCGTTGTTGGCGTTTGGCATTTCCGGATCCATGTACTTCAGGTGATCCAATGTGATCAGGTTAAATCCTGCCAGGTAGAAGCGGCATTTTTCAATGTTCAGTTGCTTTAGAATAGTAGCAGGTACTGTTACTCCTATCTGTGCAGATTTCAAACGTACATAGGCGCCATTCTTTACCCATTGAGAGTTAGCCCAACCGTTGTGATTTGGAAACCCGGCCCTGTCGGCCGTTAAACGGGGGAACGCTGCATTTGGATTGTCAGGAGTCCAGGCTTGTTCTACCAGGTAGTAGGGACTGTTGCCGGCACCATAAAACGGACGGGTAAACGGTGTGTTATCATTCACCCCCCAGGTACCGGATGAACCTTCGTATTCCCCACCGAGTGATACATCTACCAAAGCTGCTCCCTGTATTAATGCAGAGAAATCAAAGATGCCATAACGCAGTTCCAGGTTTAACCCATACATGATTTGCGGAATGTTGCTGCGACCCATGTAGGTGATATCATCCGTAGTAATTTTACCATCGCCGTTGATGTCCTTGTATTTGATGAAGCCGGGAGCCGCGCCACCACTGGGTGAAGACGGCCAGTTGTTTACTTCGTCCCAGTTCTGGAATAAGCCTTCAGAAATAAATCCTTTCTTTTCGCCGATACTTCTTCCCGGAGTTCGCTGCCATGCGGGCCATCCATCAGGATCATTTTTCACGAGAATTTTATTACGTGACCAGTTGAAGTTACCGGTTACACCATAATCCAGTTTGTTGTTTACTTTATGGCGATGGGTAACCTGCAGGTCTATCCCGCGTACATCGGCCATCCCACGATTGATCACCTGTGTATAGTAGCCTCCCATGGAAGGTGGGAATAAGTTGCCCTGTACATCGAGTATGTCTTTGGTAATTTTATAGAAATAATCAGCGGTTACAGAGAGGGCGCCATTGAACAGGCTTACATCTGCTCCAACATTGGTGGTGTATGCTTTTTCCCAGGTGAGGTTCACATTCGGCGGATTACCGGAATAAATACCTGATACCGATTTATCACCAATCACCACCACTGGTTTGTCTGACAGCGAAAAAGTTTGCAGGTACTGGTAATCACCAATCCCCCTGTCGTTACCCGTTTTACCGTAAGAAGCCCTTAATTTCAGGAAGTCTACTTTCTCTTTCAGGCCGGCAAAGAACTGTTCTTCACTCAGCACCCAGGCCGCAGATGCTGCCGGGAAAAAGCCCCAGCGGTTGTTCACCGGGAAGTATAAGGAGCCATCGTAACGGGATACCAGTTCCAGCAGGTAGCGGTTTTTGTAAGCATAGTTGACCCTGGTTACCAGTCCGGAGCGGGCGTTGGTACCGCTGTTACCGGTAGGTTGAACAATGTATTTATTGTCCTGGTCGCGGAAATCAATTTCTTTCAATTCTGTGAGTGGTAAGTTACTACCACCGGCAGAGAAGCCATTTCTATCGTATTGGGAATATTCATATAAGGCCAGCGCTTTGATGCTGTGTTTACCTACTTCGGTGCTGTATTGAATGCTTGGCTGGAAGGTTTGGCGCGCGTTATTGCCCTGCGACTGGCGCACGGTGTTGATGTTGATACCCGGCGGCAGCGAAGGATTCCAGTAGAAGCCGGTGCTGCTTTGTTCTCTCACCATCATGGTATAAGGGGTGGTCCAGCTTTTAAATTCCTGGAAAGATTTATCGTAGGCTGTCATCAGTTTCAGGTCCAGTCCTTTTACGTAGGGCACGTGCATAGTGAAAGTGAGCGCGCCCTGGAAGGTGCTGGTGAGGTAGCGTTGCCAGCCGGATTGTTCAATTACAGCTTGTGGATTTACAATACCGGAGTTAGAGCGTGTAGCCGTTGGCGTACCATCGATGGTAGCGGGGATGTTGGGCAATGCTCTTACTGCCTGGTAGAAGGGATTCATGTATTCGCCGTCATCCGCGGGGATACCGGTGCTGTTGCGTGTTTCCTGGCGTGCGCCGAGGTCGAATGCTATAGAGAATGTTTTACTGATGGTAGCGTCTACGTTGGTTCTTACGTTGAAGCGTTTATAGTCTGATCCTTTTACTACCCCTTCCTGGTTGAGGTAACTGGCGTTGGAGAAATAGCGGATTTTATCGGAGCCCCCTCTTACACTTACGCTGTGGTGTTGCGCCATTGTTTTTCTGCCGGTGAGCATGCCGGTCCAGTCGGTGTTGCCGAGGTAAGGATCTTTGTTGGTGCCGTTCCGCAGGGCCGCAATCTGTGCGTCGGAATACGTGTATGGAATGGGATCTCCACCGGTGGCGGTGAGGTAATCATTATCCATTTGTTCTCCTTTTTTGAACCAGTACATGTAATCTGGTCCGTTGAGGAATTTAGGGAAGCGGGTAAAAGCGGTACGGGTAATTTCTCCGTCGTATGACACAACGGGTTTGCCGGCGGCGCCTCTTTTGGTGGTCACGAGGATTACGCCGTTAGCACCTTGTACACCGTAAGTAGCTGCAGCGGCGGCGTCTTTCAGGAGGGTGATGCTTTCTACTTCTGTTGGATCAAGGCTGCCGAAAGAGCGTTCCACGCCGTCTACAATTACTACCGGTGCGTTGCTATTGTAAGTACTTTGTCCGCGGATCAGCAGCGTGGCATCGTCAAAACCGGGGCGACCGGAAGTCTGGCTGGCTACCAATCCCGGCAAACGACCTGCCAGTGCATTGGTCAGGTTCATGGCCGGCGTTTTCTTCAGCTCTGCGGAAGAGATCTGTGCCACGCTACCGGTGAGGGATGCTTTCTTTTGTGTACCGTAACCTACTACCATTACTTCGTTCAGGTCTTTCGGGTTTTCTTTCAGGATAGCGTTGAAAGGCTGCCCTGGTGTAGCGTTGATGGTGATGGTGGTAAAGCCGGTCATTGATACCTGTAAGGTTTGGGGACCATTGGCGGGGAGACTAAAAGTCCCGTCGGGGTTGGTCACCATTCCTTTTTGTGTACCTTTTACCAGGATGGTAGCACCCGGCAGCGGGTTTCCTTTCTCATCCCTGACGGTACCTTTCAGCACCTGTTGCTGTGCCAGCGCTATCCCATGCTGTATGATCAGGAGTATCATCAGCAGGCAGGTGCGCCACATTAGATTTGGTTTACGTTTACTCATAACTTGAATTTAGCCGTCAGTTGTTAGCTGTTGGCAGTTAGTGATTGCCTTTTGCGATTACTTTTACAGGGATTAGTTTTTTCATAGGTAGCAACAAATGTTATTACGAAAAGGTAGCCGCTACCTGGTACAGCGCTCTGGGTACGTGGAAGCAGCCTTTCCATTTTCCGCCTTTGAGCGGTAGTAATACTTCGCCTTGCCTGTTGAGGTATCCGAACCACTCTGCGTGTTCCGTATCGCGGAAATGTTGCCAGGTATAGTCATGTACTTTTTTGAACCAGGTGGCGCAGCGTGGATCGCCGGTATAGGTGTAGCCTTTGGCCAGGGCCACCAGTGCTTCTACGTGTACCCACCACAGTTTCTGATCCCACTCCAGTTGTTGTGGTGGATGGCCCAGGATATCTTTAAAATAGAGGATGCCGCCAAATTCGTTGTCCCATCCAAATTCCAGGGTATCGAGCATAATGTTGCATGCCTGGCGGAGCAGGGAGGGATCATTGATTCTTTTGGCGAGGTCCATGATAAACCACATGGCTTCGATGCCGTGACCTGGATTTACGAGGCGGCCTTCGAAGCTGTTGGAGAAGGTGCCGTTGGCGTATACATTTTCAACGATCAGTTTTTTATCCGGCTGATAGAATACGTCCATTACTTCGTGTACTACCGTAGGAATAAATTCAGCAACGCGGGAAGCGCCGAGCAGGTGTTCCATTTCGAGCGACAGGTTACAGAGTATCATAGGTAAGCTGAAGCCTTTGAGTGGACGGGTACCGGGATAGGCCTTATTATAGACTCCTTTCCAGTTGTCCTGGCGGAGGAGGATACTTTCAAAAGTAGTGAGGGCAATTTCTTTGAAACGATCGCTGGGAGTGGCTTTATCGAGTGCGGCAAATCCCATGGCGGCGAAGCAGTCGCTGAAAATATTATAGGCTTGTACCAGTGGTTTTCCCTGTTCATTGAGGGAGAAGTACCAATGTCCTTTTTCGTTGCGACCATATTTTTCCATGAAGGTGGCGCCGTGCAGGGCCATATCGAGCCATTCCTGCCGGGGCGCGATGTGGTTGAACATATGGGCGAAAGTCCATACTTCGCGGCCTTGCAGCCACATAAACTTATCGGTATCGAATACGCTGCCGTCCCTGTTCAGGCAGGTATAAAATCCGCCATTGGTTTCGTCTTTGCTGAAGTTGACCCAGAAAGGCAAAATATTATCGAGTAATTCGGTTCTATATAAACCTGCATAATGCGAGGTATTTAATTCGTGGGAGGTCTCTTCCTGTCGATCGGCTACTTTTGGTTGCATTCTTTTTAAATTATTTTATTTTCAGAAGCCAATTTATTATTATTTTAATTATAAAGCAACCATTCGTAAATAATTTTATTAATAAAGGTTGTTTCATGACAACTTGATTAACTTTATTAATTATATACTACTTTTAAGAAAAAATATCATTCATACTGCATGACAACCCAGGAAAGCATATTTGAAATCTTTTCAGAAGAGAATCTGGCCGGTGTGGCTTATAAGAATAAATCCCTCAAACGCGCGATCATTGATCATCTGGACCAGCTAGGCAACAGCACTATTACTGATTTAACCATTGCCCTGAATATCAGTGTCCCCAAAACCACCAGTTTAATTAATGAGTTGATGAGCGATGGCATTGTGAAGGAGTATGGGAAAGACGACTCCAAAGGCGGGCGAAGGGCCAGTATGTACGGGCTGGTAGCGGAATGTGGCTTCTTCATTGGAGTAGACATCAAGAACTTTTATGTGAACATCGGCTTATTGGATTTCAAGAAGGAGCTGGTAACTTCCGAGATGCACGTTCCTTTTACGCTGGCTAATACGCCCGAATCTTTTAAAGAGCTGATCAACATTATTCTTCACTTTATAGAGCATGTACCGGTTAACAAAAAGAAGATCTTCGCTGCCTGTCTCAATCTTTCCGGGCGTATCAACAGTGAGAAAGGGTATAGCTACAGCTACTTTCATTTTAACGAAGAGCCGTTGAGCCAGATCGTGGAAAACGAGATTGGCATCAAAACCTTTGTGGAAAACGATTCCCGGGCCATGGCTTATGGAGAGTTTTACAACGGCACGGTGCACGACGAGAAGAATGTACTGTACCTGAACCTCGATTATGGCATTGGTTTAGGCATTATGATAGACGGTAAGATTTACCGGGGTAAATCCGGCTTCAGTGGCGAGTTTGGGCATATCCCGATTTTCACGAACGAAATCATTTGTCATTGTGGCAAGAAAGGCTGCCTTGAAACAGAAGCCTCCGGGCAGGCGCTGGTACGCATGTTCCAGGAAAGAATAGAACAGGGCCATACCTCCGCGTTGCTACAGGGCAAGAAGATGCCGGAGCACCTCCGTGTATCAGATATTATAAAGGCTACCTTAAATGAAGACACACTGTGTATAGAGTTGATTGCGGAACTGGGCGAAAAAATAGGCCGTGGTATTTCTGTACTCATCAATCTCTTTAACCCCGAACTGGTGATTATAGGCGGTATCCTGGCAGATACCGGCGATTATATCCGGCTGCCGATCCGCAGTGCACTGAACAAGTATTCGTTAAGCCTGGTGAATAACGATACGCAGTTACGGATGTCTAAACTCCATGAAAAAGCCGGTATTATTGGAGGCTGTCTCATTGCAAGGCATAACCTGCTTGCTTTTAATAAATAATTACATCAACGGCTGTTGTTTTTTAAATTATTTTATTAAGTTTGTTACGATTAATAATAAATATTAACTATTCATCGTAACAAATTTCCATGTTTACAACACGTATATCAGCCAACGGAAAAAGGATATTATTATTCGGCATTGCAGTCGCCACCGGTTGTATGGCTCATGCACAGGGCGTTTCCAGCGCATTGAACCAGGTGATCATCAACACCCCGCAAGGCCATGCCTTACAAGTACCCGGCCTGCTCAGTGAGCAGCTCCCCTCCCTGAACTACCAGAAAATAGTACTGCCCGGCCCACAATACCTCATTTCCGACGACCCTGAATATATTCGTGTACCCGAGGGCGTAGCCCTGCGGGAACCGGTGCAACCCGGCACTGTAAGGCTCTATCTTTACAACGTAAACGGCGTACAGGAACCACAGAAAATGGACCGCAAAATAGCCGCGGTGATTAAAAATACCGGGAGTCAGCCTATGCATATACGCATGCTGAAATACGCTTCCCAGAAACCTACCACCAACTATTTCTTTGCCGGCAAACAAGGCCTGGCGGACTTCTTCGCCTCCAAACCCGAAACCACTGCCCGTGAAGTAAAGCCCGGCGCCAGCATTTGCCTGGACCCCATCCAGGATAAAGCCGTGGTGAAATATGATGAACTGGTACATGGCTTCTATGAATTTGTGATTGACCAACCCGGAGAAGTAAGCATTGTACAAACCGATTTAAAAACACCGGCTACCGTGGCTGCTGCACGCGTGAAAACTGCCCTCGCCACCAAACAATACGCCGGCGCCGGCCGCGGCACCTACGGTATCAGCAACTACCGCATCATTGCAAAAGATACCCTCGATACTAAAAATGGACTCGCACAAATTGTAGTGGCAGACGGAGAAAAAGATCCATGGGTGATAGGTAAAGAAGCCACCACCGGTGAACTGAAAAGCCTGGATGGCAACTATGGTATCATCTATCATATAGACGTGGCCTGGAAAAGCTCCGATGGCAAAGGCCTGGCACTTATGACCTGGAATCCCCGCGGCGATAACAGCCAGTGGTGCGGCGGTATGGCCAACACCATGATTGTGAGTGGTGGCAAGTTTAAAGAAGGCATTATACAATTACCCGGCAATCAACTGGTAACGACCAAAGCCCCGGAAGCAATCCTGGTGCAGATCTTCACGCCATCGAAAGATGGGAGCGTGCAGCAAATTCACCTGACCTACTCTCCCCCCGGCGCCTCCTGCCTGCCAACACCATTGGTGCTGGTACCGGTAGACCTGTAATAACAAATAACGGAAATCATATACACAGCGGCGTTCCATCACGGAGCGCCGTTTCTTTTTAACCATCGGGCAGCAATACCTTCATCACCGCATCCTTATACTGCCGCCCGATAGGCAGCTCCAACCCGGCAATTTCAATCAACGATGCACCAAACGCCGTTATTTTATCAATCGCAATAATATAGGAACGATGGATGCGGAGAAACTTTTCATCCGGTAATTTCTCCTCCAGGTACGTGATACGCTGATAAGTAATTATTTCCTGGTGAATAGTTTTTACTTTCACATAATCCTTCAGGCTCTCTATACAAATAATGTCTTTCAAAAATACCTTGATCATCTTCTTATCTGATTTCAGGTAAATAAAAGGCGCACTGGCCGCAGGCACAGGCAACAGCATCACCTTTTCTTTGCGATGTTGCGCATGGTACTTATTAATGGCCACCAGGAAGCGTTCAAAAGGAATGGGCTTTACCAGGTAATCCAATACCTGCAATTCAAAACCGTCTACCGCGTAATCGCGGTAGGCAGTTGTTATTATCACTGAAGGGCGGATGGAGAGCGTTTTCAAAAAATCAATGCCGGATAACTTAGGCATCTGAATATCCAGGAATAACAGGTCTACTTTATTCGTTTGCAAAAACAATAACGCCTCAATAGCATTATTGCAACGCCCTGACAACGTAAGAGTATCCAGTTGCCGGATGTAGGTACACAATACATCCGCAGCCAGTGGCTCATCATCTACTACCAGGCATTTTATTTTAGACAGCATCATGCTTGTAATTTAATTTTCAGGTCGACGATATACCGCCCCGGTTCCCGATACTGCTGCAATTCATGCCCATGCGGATACAATAATTCCAGCCTGCGTATAATATTGCGCAACCCAATACCACTACGTTCCCCCGTTGGCGTTATTGTATCGGTTGTATGGCTGTTTTCAATTTTCGCCTGCAACCATCCTTCTTTTACTTTGAGGTCGATGGTGACCCACACCAGGTCAGTTTCATTACTCACTCCATGTTTGAACGCGTTCTCCACAAAAGGAATCAGCAACAGCGGTGCAATAGAAACAGCAGCCGTATCGCCTGATACATTCAGCGATACCTCCAGCCGGTTACCATAACGCAACTGCTCTAACTGTATATAGTTTTGTATATGCGCAATTTCTTTCTGCAACGAAATACCAGGTGATTGCGCATCATATAACATATAACTCATCAGTTCTGATAGCTTCAACACCACCACCGGTGCACCCGGCGACTGATGCAACGTAAGCGAGTACAGGTTATTTAAAGTATTGAATAAAAAATGCGGCTGCACCTGCGCTTTCAGGTAGTTTAATTCTGCACGCAGCTTTTCCTGTGCCAGCTCCTGCTGCTGCTGTTCCTGGTAAAACGACTGCTGTATAATCCGCATCAGCAACGTGAATAACAACACCGGGCTCAGGAACCATAACATACCTTTCAGTAACAAATACCAAACAAAAATAGCATCCAGGTGAGTGCTATCCGGCAACAACAATGGCTCCCACACCCACTCGCTCAACACCCTGTTCAGCAGCGATGCCACAAACAACAACAACACCGCACTGATGATATAGCTCAGGTACTTTTTCCGGGCATACAGGTGCGTAAATAATACATACGCATTCACATAAGCCGTTATCATCGCCCCAGGTAAATTCATGGCCTCTATCTTCAAATAATACCACCACCCATCATCACCATCTGAATGTACCCCCGTGTACACCAGCATGTATGTAGCCCAGAAAAGCAAATGAGCCCACCACCGTTTATCTATTTTGTTTAATATATCCATTACTGGTATAAAAATAGTATTTGCCGCCGCCTGTCACCATTATTTCGACGAACCGCAACTTGCCACCGGCTTTCTCCTGGTTACCCGCTTTTGCGGTGATATCCGCTGTATGTCTATCACAACCGTGCGCCGGACGAATTCCTTTACGCCACAACGCGTTTCCATCTTCCTTTGGTAAATAAAAAACAACATGGATATGCCTTGTTTCAACAGGAATTTAAACAAAATATGGCTTTGCAGCCTGTTAATTTCCGGATATACCAGCTACGCACAAACAACTAAAACATTGCAGACGGTTACTATTACCGCCCCAAAGCCATTAGTGGAAAAAAAGGCCGACAGAACAATTGTGCATGTAGACGCTTTACTGTCTGCTACCGGCAGCAACGGGATGGAAGTGCTGGATCTGGCGCCGGGCGTACAAACCGGTAATGATCAAATAACCCTGCAAGGCAAACCCAATGTTACCATCCTGCTCAATGGCAAACCGGTTTATTTATCAGGTGCCGAACTGGCCGACTATCTCCGTGCCCTCCCTGGTGCTTCCATTGCCAGTATTGAGATCCTTCCCTATCCGCCCTCCGGTTATGACGCCGCCGGCAATGGGGGCATTATCAACATTATCCTGAAAAAGGAACATAAAAAAGGATTCAATGGCACCCTGCTTTCCGAAAACATCCGTGGCCGCTGCAGCCGCATCACACAAAACGCCCACTTCAACTACCGCAATAATAACGTGAACCTATACACAATGCTTGATAACTATAACAGCAACGGATATAGTAAAATAGAACGAAACAGAACTTATCCAGCCTCCGATTTACAACACAGTCAACAACAAAGCGTGTCATTATCCCAACTCCATCGCTTCCTGGGAAAAGCAGGACTGGAGTGGTTTCCATCTTCCAAAACTACCCTCCACACCGGTATCCAATATATTTACCGCGACCTGGCCATTCAGAATAACGGCAGCAGCACAGAACAGTATACTGCTACTGACAGTGTGATTCAAACCGACCACCACCGTCAATACTATTATAACAACACCAATATATATGCACAACTACGGCATGCTTATGATAGCAACGGCCGGGAAATGGCCGTAGACGCCGATTATATCCGGTATACCCGTGGTCTGAAGTGGAGGGAAACCGAACAGCTTCATTCCTATCAACAGATACTCACAGGTGATCAGCCGGTCAGCACCACTATTTTTACCTTTAAAGCAGATTATACCCTGCCCCTGGGTAAAAGCCGGAAACTGGCTATCGGCTATAAAGCAGGATTTGCACATACGCAAGCCGGCGCCTTTGATTACCGGGAAAATATCCAGGCTGCTTATGCTCATTATAACCGGCAAATCCGCTCCTTTTCCTACCAGGTGGGCCTGCGGGCAGAATATACCCATACTTTCAGTGACTACCTGAACCTGTTTCCCAGCGCCTCTTGCTCTTATAAATTATCTGTACACCAAATCGGGGTTTCGTATAGCCGTCGCATTGACCGGCCGGAATATTTCCAGCTTAACCCGGCCCTGTTACTGATAGACCGGTATACCTATGAGCTGGGTAATCCTTACCTGCAGCCACAACTGTCGGACAACATGGAGTTATCATATAATTATAAAAATGAGTTTAGCGTGAGCGGGTTTTATACCCAGGTTCGTAATAACATGGAAGAAACGGTGCAGGTGAAAGATGGCAATTTCTACCAGCGCATGGACAACATAGGCCGGAAAAAACTGACCGGCATCAACATCTCTGGTAGCCTTGCCCTTACGCGGTGGTGGAACGTGCTCCCCTATCTCCAATACACACACCGCGTCACTCATGCACTACTTCCTGATACCGGGATATACCTGCAAAATGATCATTGGAGCCTGACGCTGACGCAGCAGTTTAACTTTCCCCGCGGTTGGGGTGCTGAAATATTTGGCAGCTATACTACTGCGGAAGCGTTTACACAGTATACGCAGCAGGGCGGGTGGTATATACATACGGGTGCCGGCAAAAAGATCTGTGGAGACCGGGGCATCATCAAACTGAATATCCGTGACGTATTCCATAGCCGGGTAGACGCACAACAATTTTACCATTTGAATGGCGTTACCGATTACCAGCATCGCACCTGGGATACGCAAAGCGTGACCCTTGCCTTCTCGTGGCGATTCAGCAAGGGTCAGAAAACGGGCAAAGGTGTTAGTGCCGGCAGTAACGAAGAAAGCAGGCGTTTGGGAGAACTATAGTTCATCCGGATAAGGTACTGCTTTCCGGGTGCCTTTATATAATGGCAATTGTGCGTGTCGTTGCTTCAGTTGTTGTGTAAGCAGTTTGGCCAATGCTTTCGTTTTTTCCGGGAAACGGGCAGCAAGGTCATTGGCTTCATAGATATCTGCTTCGAGATCGTACAGCTCCAGCCGGCGTTGCTTCTCGAGGTAAATCAGTTTCCACTTGCCTTGCCGGATGGCAGTGAGCCAGGAATTGTCGGCGCCCAGGTTACCACCGGTCCAGTCGTTGGGATAATTCCAGATGAGCGCGCGCTGCTGGTCCCGCAGGGACGGTTGTTTCAGGTAAGGGATGATACTTCGTCCATCAATAGTTTGCACGGTGTGATAATTTTTTATGCCGGCCCACTCCAGGATAGTAGGATAGAAATCTTCCATGATCATATATTGTGTGTTCACAGTACCTGGTTTCGTTACCCCTTCCCAACGTACTATCATTGGCTCCCTGATACCGCCTTCGTATAGCGCGCCCTTCCCGCCACGGAGGGGATAGTTTTGGGTATTATCGCCGCCCTGGCGTGGCGGATGTGAAAAGCCGCCGTTATCTGACATAAATACAATAATGGTATTTTGGGTAAGATGATGTTGATCGAGGTAGTCCATCAATTCCCCGAGGCTCTGATCCATGCCTTCTACCAGGGCTGCATAGGCGGCTTCCGGTTTGGGAAGGCCCATATCCAGGTAGCGTTGTATAAAGCGGTTGTCTGTATTATAAGGCAGGTGTACAGCGTAGTGTGCCATATAGAGGAAGAAGGGTTGCTTCCTTTGCTGTGCAGTATCCATAGCCAGCATAGCTTCCTGTGTCAGGTCTTCTGTGAGAAACGACTTTCCTTTTCTGTATTTATCCAGTCCGGGCATTTCTGCCTGTAAGATAAAGCGACCGGGTACGCGGCCGAAGTCGTCTTCCGCGAGATAGGAAGCCGGATGCCCGGCGGCGCTGCCGCCAATATTTTTAATGAAGCCCAGTTGCAGCGGCTCGGCACCAATAGTTTGGTAAGCGCCGAAATGAGCTTTTCCACATTGAATAGTATAATAACCATGTGCTTTCAATAATTGGGGTAACGGGGTAGCATATACGCTTCTTTCCTGGCCCGGTATGGGTGAGATCCCGTTTACATTCCAATCGGGCGCTTCCAGTACGCTATCCTGACCATCTACTGCTTTATTTTTGAGAGAGGTCCAGTTGCTTACCCGGTGGCGGGCTACATTCATGCCGGTCAGCAAGCTGACGCGGGAAGGTGTGCAAACCGAGGCTGCGTAGGCGTTGGTGAACTTAGTACCCGCTTTGCAGAGGCGTTCCATATTGGGCGTATGGAATTTACGGTTAGCGGGCGTGATGCTGTCCCAGAAGGGTACTGAGGTATCCTGCCAACCCATGTCATCTACGAGGAAGAAGATGATATTGGGAGAAGCGGGTGTTTGACTGCAGAGGGTAGTGTGAATGCTGAAGAGCAGACAGCCACTGAGAAATATTTTTTTCATTGTTCCGGATATACTTGGTCTGTCTTTTAAAAATACAAAATTTACTACATGATAAATTAATTCTCTTCTATGCGGGAAATGGAAATTATGCAAAAAACACTTGACAACAATAGTAAATCTACAGCAACAGGAATTCTATACTGGCAGAACATTACAGCGAACGTCCTGCATGCATATTTTCATGATTGCAGCAACAATTTATAGAGGCGCGGTAATGATACTGTGTTACAGAAGACAAAAACCTATATTGTTTTTTTCCAAAAAACAATATATTTTTATAGCGCTGATGAAAAAAATAACGTTGTGTTAACTGTATTCAACCAGTCTGAAAACAGGACCCATATTACAACAATACCAAACTGTAGTTTTTTGCTTTTGAAATATATTTTTTGCTTTTGAATTTTTTTAGCTTGAGAATCATTTAAATCCACAAAATCTGACAACAAATAAGCCAATACGATGAAAGCTGTAGAACTGCCATGGTATGGCGTTTTATAGTTATTTTTTACATAAAAATAACCGGTCAATTTTCGGGCATGGAGATATAATGTTTATGCTGTAGCCAATTTATTATTCTGTTACAACAAGTCCGTTAGCTGTTTAGCAAATTTATCTTCACTTGCGCTGCAATTCCGTTTTTTTAACCTGCATTCGTCATCAAAAATGACGGGCAACTAAATTTATGCCTAAACCAAAATGAAGTATGAGAACGACCTACTGATAGCTGAGATATGTTACAAGATGTAGCAGTAACCATTAACAGCATGTAGCGTCTCCAATTTTTTTTCACATAACAAACCCAATTTAAACCGTATGAAAAAAGGTTTACTACTATGGCTGTTGCTAGCCATCGGTATGGTGCAAGCTTTTGCCCAAACCCGAACGATTAAAGGTAAAGTAACGGATGCACAGGATGGCTCACCGTTACCAGGTGTATCTGTGAGCGTAAAAGGCGCTAAAACAGGTGCTGTATCCGGTGTTGATGGTACTTTTAGCATCCAGGTAGACAACGCCGCTTCCCTCGTTTTTTCCTTTGTAGGCTATGAGCAGAAAGAGGAAAAAATTGGCAATCGCCAAAGTATCACCGTTGCATTGAATAATAGCAACAAAATATTGAACGAAGTAATTGTAACCGGCTATGGTGAATTGAAAAGAAAAGATGTTACCTCTTCCGTAACAGCGGTATCCGGTGCATTGATTAACGACCGGCCAACTACCAGCTTTGACCAGGCATTAACCGGAAGAGCTGCTGGTGTGAATATCGGCCCAGGTTCCGGTGTATTGGGTGATGTGGTAAAAATCAGCATCCGTGGTGTAAACTCTATCAGTAACAGTAACCAACCGCTGATTATTGTAGATGGTATTCCTATGAACACCAATACTAACCTGAACGTATTTAACAGCGGTAACGGTACCCGTTACAACCCACTGGCAGATATCAACCCTAATGACATCGAAACAGTAGACGTACTGAAAGATGCTGCTGCTACCGCCTTATACGGTTCACGCGCTGCTGCGGGTGTAATCGTTATCACCACTAAAAGGGGTAAAACAGGTACTATCAACATTAATTATAATGGTTATGTAGGTGCTGCTAAAGCGGCCCGCTTACCTAAAGTACTGAATGGTGACGACTTCAATACCATCCAGAACGAAAAAGCGGCTAATTCTACCAGGGCAGGTAACCCGATTGTTCCTATCGCAAAAGATATTGACTTAAATGGCGATGGTAAACCAGACAGAACTGACTGGTTGAAAGAAACCTTTCAAACAGGTATTGTCCACAGCCACCAATTATCACTTTCCGGTGGTACTGAAAAAGCTAAATTCTATGCTTCAGGAGAATATTCTGATCAGAAAGGTATCGTAATCACCAACCGTTTGCGCAGAGGCGGCATGCGTGTGAACCTGGATGTAACCCCTAAAAAATGGTTGAAATCAGGCATCTCCCTCTATGCTTCCAAAACATTGAATAACGGTGTGTTGTCAGATAGCTACCTGGCAGGTTCTACCAGCTCTTCCTTCTCTGCTCCGCCAAACGTTCCGGTGTATGATAAAAATGGTGAGCTCTATATTAAAGCCAGCAACGGAGACCTTGGTGATGGAGGTAATACTATTACTCCGGCCAACAGGTTTAACCGTTTCTTCCACCCACTCTCCAACGTTTTGCTGGGAAGAAATGATAACACCTCTACCCGCGTATTATCTTCTGCTTATGTAGAAGTAGAACCTATTCCCGGTTTGAAATTCACTTCCCGCTTCAGTGTTGATTTCCTCCAGAACTTCGAAGATCAATACAGCGGTCCTAAACAAGCAGGTAACGGTATTGGCCTGAATGGCCTGGTACAGGAAAACCTGCTCAGAAAAAACCAATGGAACTGGTCAAACTATGCTACTTATACCAAGAGCATTAATGATATTCATTTCATCAATGCTACGCTGGGTGTTGAATCTCAGTATGCACAAGAAAAAAGCTTGTATACCGGACAAGGTAACCTGGCTGACTCTTACTTTAAAGAAATCTATGACGGATTATACGCCGGTGTAGAAAACAGCTTTACCGGTGGTGGCAACATTGCCAATGCATTTAACTCTTACTTTGGTAAAGTAGGTTATAACTATGGTTCCAAATACTACTTTGATGCAACGTTGAGAGCAGATGCTTACTCTGATTTTGGTATTAACAACCGTCGTGGTTACTTCCCAGGCGCCTCAATTGGATGGAGAGTATCTGAAGAAGGTTTCTTCAAAGATAATGTATCTGTCATCAGTGATTTAAAACTGCGTGCCAGCTATGGTTTGGTGGGTAACTCCAACATCAGGGCATATGCTTACAGAACGTTGTATGGTGGTGGTAGCTACGCCGACATCAATGGATTCTCCCTGAACCAGGTTGGTGATCCTAACCTGAAATGGGAAACCTCAAAAAAACTGGATATCGGTATCGATGTCGCGCTGTTGAAAAACAGGATTACCGTAACAGCTGATTATTTTAACAGTAATATCGACAACCTGATCCTGGATGCACCGATATTGGCTACTGTAGGTACCCCATGGAATCCTGTTACCAACGTTCCGGGTTCTATCCTTACCACTAACATTGGTGCGATGTGGAACAGAGGTGCAGAATTTACTATTAACACCCGTAATATCGAAACCAAAGACTTCACCTGGTCTTCCAGCCTGAATTTCACTTATATTAAGAACAAAGTAACCGCTACTGCGGATGGAAGTGATATTTCTGCTGCGAATAACCGCGCCAGCATAGGCCGCACACTGGGTGTATTCAAACTCGTAGAATGGGGTGGTGTAAATCCGGATAACGGTTTCCCTATGTTCTACAACAAGAACCACGAACTGGTAATGTACAACCCAACCCCGGGTGTAGCCAATAAATGGACCACTCCTGACGGCAAAACAAATAAGAGCCCAATTTCCTCTTCTGATGCCCAGTACCAGGATAAATCCGGCTATCCTACCTTCTTCGGTGGTTTAAACAATACTTTCACCTACAAGGGTATTGATCTGAGCATCTTCCTGCAATACAGCGGTGGCAACTACGTTTACAATGCTACCCGTGCTGCGTTGATGACTACCTTCTTTGGTAACAACCTGGAAGAGATCAAGGACAGATGGACACCGGACAATAAAAACACCGATGTACCTAAACTGTTCCTCGCTGATGCTACCATTACACAAGCATCTACCAGATGGCTGGAAAAAGCAAACTTCGTAAGAGCGCGCGAAATCAGCCTTGGCTATACTTTCCCAAGCGTAAAAAGACAACTGGGTGTAAATACCCTGCGTGTATATGCGTTAGTACAGAATGCTTTCATTATCACCAAATACAAAGGTGCTGATCCGGAAATCAATACTAACCGTACCAATAATATCAACTACGGTGTAGATAACAGAGGTGTTCCAATGCCAAGAGTATTCACGTTCGGATTAAATGTTGGATTCTAATTGTTAGTGACTAAAAAAGAGAATTATGAACTTAAAAAATAAATTAAACTTCACTAAAAGATTCCATCTCGGCTTTGCGATGGGTACAGTGGCCCTTGCCTCCACAGTGATGTTTTCGTGCTCCAAAGTAAATGATCAGCAACCATTCTCCAAGCTGGATCCCAAAGATGCATTCAGCAACCCGGAAAGGATTGGTAAAGCTGCAGTAGGTATGTATGATGCGTTACAAAACGTGGAATTCCTGGGCGGTCGTGTACTTATTTATGCAGATCAACGCGGGGTGGATGTTAACAGCGCCAGTTATTTTACCAACCTGGGTACTTTCGATATGTTGTCTAACAACGTATATGCCTTCAACTGCTGGTCTGGCGGTTACAGAACCATCAACGAAGTCAATTTCTTCAGCATGAACCTGAAGGAAAATGAAAAAGTTGTTACACCAGAGGAAGCAGCCGGTTACTATGCGGAGGGTAAATTTATCCGTGCCCTTACCTATTTCTACCTGGTAAATACTTATGCCCAAACCTTCAGAGCTTCAGCAGATGGTAGCCATATTGGTATTCCCCTGATCCTGACTGCTCCCAAAGATGGTGCGGAAGCAACAGATCCTAAAAACAAAGTAAAGCGTAACACCGTAAAGGAAATTTACGACCAGATGATTAAAGACCTGCTGGAAGCTGCACCTGCATTGCCTGTTTCAACCGGTGACGGTTTTGCTGACCATGCCAGGGCTACCAAAGGCGCTGCACACGCTTTGCTGTCCCGTATTTATTTATACCAGGGCAACTGGGCTAAAGCAAGAGATTTTGCCGACAGCGTGTTATTATCTTCTGCCGGATATGAACTGGATGCTACGCCAGCTACTGTATTTTCAGCAGGCAACTATCAAAGTTCTACTGAACGCATTTTCTCTGTAGCCATGAACTCCGGGGATAATCCAAATACAAATAACGCACTGGGTCAGCACTATGGTTCCAATGGTCGTGCAGATATTTCCATCAGCGCCGACTATCGTAAATTACCCAACTTCGATTATCAAACTGATTTAAGAGGTAAGCCACTGTTCACCTATAATATCGATAAGGTGACTAAAGATACCGTTGCCTTCTATACCAAGAAGTTCTTCGGTACCAGCACCTTTGATGCCTGGGTACCTGTAATACGCCTGGCAGAAGTAATGCTGATCAAAGCAGAAGCATTAGCCAGACTGAATACAGCAGCACCGGATGCAGAGGCTATTCGCTTACTCAATGCCATCAGAACAAGGGCAAAAGCCAGCACCCTGGCGCCTGCCACACAGGCTGACCTGATCACCAACATCCTCACAGAACGCCGTATTGAACTGGCTTTCGAAGGTCATGGTGTAATGGACTTCCAGAGAACTCAGCGCGACATACCTGCACATGGTAATGTGATAACACAGAAATGGAATGGTAACTATACCATCTTCCCGCTTCCTGTTTTAGAAATAGAACGTAATCCAAACATGGTACAGAATGACGGTTACTAATCGAAAGATGAACTACTGATATCATTCCTAATACTATATAAAAACAAATATGCCGGCTGCAGATGTAGCCGGCATTTGTTTTTTTGTTTATGAAATCTATCAGCGCTTACTTAAAGAAGATTTTCCTGACGGTCTTATTGGTTTGCTCAACTACATACATATTTCCTTCCGTATCTACACATATACTCCGGATACTGCTAAACAACGCCTGGTTCAATGTACCATCCTGGTAGCCTCCCCTTGGAGGCGCCGTACCACCTTTCCAGCCCGCAACGGTAATCACCGCATCGTCTGTCACCATACGCACCGCATTATTATCTGCTATATACATTACCCCTGCCACCGGATCACTTACAATACCTGACAACAAGGAGAGGCCTGCCATCCGGAGTGGCCCATCATTATACCCCCACTGGAAACCGGTATAAATAGATTTGTTACCATCACTGATCCTTAATACCTGCGCATCGTCACTGGTATAAAAAATATTGCCGGCATTATCTACTGCCATTGTAGTACCTGGTGTTTCATAGGCATTGAGCGCCAACCGGGTAGCATTGCCAAATGCATCCAGCTTGTATGGTCCATTATACTGTCCACCTACGAACAACGTACCATTCTTATCTATCGCAATGCCAAATGGCGTGAAGGTAAAGCGGGCATAGGTAGTAACTACCCCGGCAGGTGTTATTTTACGTAAGGCTTTGTTTACCTGGTCTACTACGTATAAATTATCCTGCGCGTCCACTACCATCCCGGTGACGTAGTTAAATGAAGCATTTGTACCCGTGCCATTTTCAAAACCGCTTTGTCCATCTGCGCGGCCTGCAAACAGGGTCACGGTACCATCCTTCGCTACTTTCTTTATCACATGTACATCTCCTACATACACGTTGCCATTTTTATCTGCCGCTACCCCAAACGGATAATTAAAAGCGCTGCTATTAGGGCCACCAGCAAAGGTGATTACACCGGCTCTTTTAAATACAGGTCCTGCTGCTACCAGGCTGCCTACTTTCACTTGTACTGCACCGGTAGAGATACCAACGGGCATCACTACACGCAGCGTGGTATCTGTAGCTTCGCTCACTGGTACGCTGATGCCGTTAAAGGTCACCATATTATCCCCGGCATTGGAGCTAAAACCAATCCCTTTTACAATCACTTCCGTTCCTGCCAGTCCATTATCCGGCAATAACTGTTTCACGCCCAGCGCCTGTTCTTTAAACAAAGGTCCGGTGGTTTGCTGACCATTCACCATAATCTGCAAAGCTCCCGCACCTGCACCTGCCGGTACTTTCACGCTGATCTGGCGGTCGCCGGTGGTAGTCACCACCGCAGGCTGCCCATTAAACATAACGCTTACTTCATCCGCCAACGTGCTGAAATAGTCACCGGTAATATCTACTACCGCACCAGCAGGGCCACTTAGCGGCGCCACTGTTTTGATGACAGGCTTAGGTACTACTGTAAATACATTACCTACCGTTTTCTGCCCGTTGATGCTTACCGCCACCGGACCGGTAGCCACGCCTTCCGGTGCTGTTACCACCAGCTTATTATCAGCAGCACTTACTACTGTAGCCGGCTTACCGTTGAAGGTCACCATATTGCCGGTAGCAGCAGTACTAAAGCCGGTTCCACTGATGACCACCTGTGTACCGGCCCCACCTTTCACCGGCTTAATACTACTGATGAGTTGAAAAGTAAAATCAGGTCCGGATACGGTTTTACCGCTCACGTTTACCACCACTTTACCTGTTCCCGCTCCTTCCGGTACTACTGCAATCAGCAAAGTATCCGAAGCCGCGGTAATCAGTGCTGCCTTACCATTCACGATTACTGCCGCCGGGCCTTCCAGGCTGCTGAAGCCGGCACCACGAATAGAAATGTTCGTACCTGCGGGGCCGTTAGCCGGGTTGATACCATGTAAACTCAATGCCTGGTAAGTATACGTACCCAGGTCCTGCTTACGCTCTCCGGCTTTCACCGTGAGCGTACCGCTGGTTCCCTGTTCAGGCGCCAATACAATCAGTATGGAGTCGCGGGCATCCACTACTTTGGCGTCTGTGCCGTTAAAACTTACACTTACGTCTTTGGTAAGACCCTGTCCCTGCAGGGTAACAATGGTACCAGCGTTACCACTGTTAGGCCAGAATGTTTTTACATTCATGGACACAGCGTCCTTGTTGTTATTTTTCCTGCAGGCGAAAGCCAGTATACTGCATACTACCAACAGGGATAAATATCTTTTCATATTAGTTGTATTAGTCAGCTTAAAAAGAATACCGCATTCCCAGTTGCATCTGCGCACGGGAATTGAAGAAGTCCACAGAATAAGGCTTGCCCGGGTTTTCAAACGTATATACCGGATAACCTCCCGGATTTTGCCTGGCCGGGAACACAGGCGTTAAACCTGTACTGGCTGTAGAGTTGAACGTATTGGGAGAAAAATATACTTTCCCCCAGTTACTATTTACCAGGTTGGTCAGGTTCACAATATCCAGGGTGAAGGTGATGTATTGCTTTGCACCAAAATGATACTCCTGTGCAAAGTGCAGATCTGCCTGTATGTTCCAGGGAGTACGACCCGCATTACGTTCTGTAAACTGTCCGCGGCGGGAACGGAGATATTTATCTCCATCGATATAGGCATTGAATGCCGCGGCCTGCGCTGCGGCTCCATCTCCCTTATCCTGGAAATAATTCACCGCTTCTTCTACCTTTGGAATATACAGCAGGCTTACCTGTTGTGGTAATCCCTGTATGCTGTTATTTACAATACCATAGGTAAACGGACTACCACTCTGAGCCGTAGCAAAAACGGTCAGCGTACTTACCCAGCTATTGCTCCAGGCTTTGTGGTAAGTAACGTTACCGACTATACGATGACGCACATCGAAGTTAGACCAGGCCAGCCCCGGATTGTTGGGATTCAATGCCTGGTTCAACTGCCAGTTACTTTCCATGGAATTACGGATACCATTCGATACATCTTTGGAACCGCCATACGTGTAAGCGAGGGAAGCCTGTATACCGGAAGGGAATGTACGGTTTACACTGCCGGTAAAACTATAACGGTAACCTTTGCTGGTATTGCTTAACAGGTAGGCATTAGAGAAATGAGGATCTACTGTACCACTATAAACAGGTTGCTGATGATCTTTATCATACGCATAATATTTAGGATCATCTTTGATATTCACCTGCTGGAACAATACATCCTTCAATGATTTGGTGTACATCGCTTCCAGGGTATACTTAAACCCTGCAGGGCTGGTATAATCCACACCTGCACTGGTGCGCCATACCTGCGGCATCACAAAGTTGTTGTCTAAAACATCTACCTGTGTTTTACCCGCATTACGGTTATTCATCACCGCACCATTCTGTTCAATAAATTGCGCAATACCGTTAGGATTCGGTTTCAGCGGATCGCTACCGGGAGCAAATGCTTTTGTATCTGCCTTCTGATCAAAAGAGCCGTAGTTAATACCGTTGTTATAGTAAGCATAGGCTATCCATGCAAATGGAATACGACCGGTAAACAAGCCGGTCCCACCGCGCAGGATCAGGCTTTGGTCGCCTTTTACATCGAAGCGGAAGCCGAGTCGTGGCGACACTTGTACTTTACCGAGGTAGCCATTGTTAATGCGATTAAGCGGTGTATAGGTATAAGTGTTACCAAAGAAACCATCAGTATAAGCGTTCTGTGTTTTGTCGCTCAGCGCCGGTTTCTCCGGCAACCAGGTATAATCTGCCCGCAAACCAGGAATCAGCTTCAGCTTATCTGTTACCTGTATTTCATCCTGTGCGTATACGCTATGCATATTCACACTGAACTTCGCTTCGGGATTTTCCAGGATATAATTGCGGCTGTTGTTGGTATAGTTATAACTTCCTCTTACGCGGTAAGGGTTGTTGTTGAGATAGTCTTCGATGCTGAGGTAGTCCACACGGCCATTCCAGGCGTTCACAAATCCGTAGTTAATCCGATACAGCTCATTGTGCATACCGAATAACATGGTATGCTTTCCTGTGCGCCAGGTGAGGTTATCAGAAATTTCAACAGTACGTTGTTTCATATCGAAGATACTGGCTTCACGATCTGTACCCAGGTAGATAGTAGTTCCCGGTGTGCGGCCTGCAATCTGTACCTGTGGCAGCGTTGGATCGGAGTCAGGATTACGTTTATCGTGTACCACGCTGTAGCCGGCAATGAAGCTGTTGGACCAGCGGTTGTTGAAGCGCGACTTCAGCTCCATCACGGTTGAAGTTTGATTGTTCACTTGTTGATAAGCCATGCTGCTGAAACGGAAGTCCTGCTGATCACGGTCCATGTTCATCGCTTTGGATAAAATGGTATTGTTGCGCACAGACAGCTGGTGCTTGTCGTTAATGTTCCAGTCGAGGCGATTGAAAAATTTCTGAGAGCGGGAATAAGCGCTGTAGTTGCCGGCTGTACCCGGATCAAAGCTGTTACCATAACGATCCAATGTAGACTGACGGATCTGGTCTGCATCTTTGATGCTGAGGATCTGTGCAGTTTCTTTTTGGCCAACGAGCAACTGGGAAGGATCCTGGCGGGAAGTGATTTCCTCGTTGGTGAAGAAGAACAATTTATTTTTGATGATAGGGAAACCTACTCTCACCCCTGCCTGGTAATCGTAAAAGTCGTTGTTCATTTTAATGCCAGCAGGACCTTTACCGGTAAGCGCAGCATTGCGGCCAAAGCCGTACACGGAGCCGGTAACGGTGTTGGTACCACTGCGGGTAACTGCGTTGACGCTACCACCGGTAAAGTTACCAATCTTCACATCGAAAGGTGCGAGGTATACCTGCATGTCTTCGATGGCATCCAGTGATACCGCGTTGGTACGGGTGCTGGAGCCGGGCATGCCGGAGCTACCGGTGATACCGCCGGCAGAAGGACTGAAACCAATCGCATCGTTATTAATAGCACCATCGATGGTAACGTTGTTATACCGGAAGTTAGTACCGGCGAAAGAGTTATCCCTGGAGCTTTGTGGTACCATCTTGGTCATGTCCTGCAAGCTGCGGGAAATAGTAGGCATGTTGGCCAACTGGGTACGACTGATATTCTGTCCTGTTCCGAAGGTATTGGCAGAAGCGCCTTTCTTTGTGCCTTTCACGGTTATAGCCGATAATTCCTTACCAGCTACAGCCAGCACAAAATTGAGTTGCATCGGTTCACCGAGGCGGATATTCAATTGTTCTCTTTTCTGTGGTTGCATGCCCATCATGGTAACAGTTACCGAGTAAGGCCCACCAATACGCAAACCGGGTAAATAGTAGCGGCCATCAGTACCGGTGGCAACGCCGTATTTGGTACCGGACGGCTCATGCAGTGCTACTACGGTTACACCGATAAGTGGTTCATTTTTATCACCGGTGATTTTCCCGCTGAGCGTACCATTTGTTTCCTGTGCCATTGCCGGGAAGCGCAGGCAGAGCAGGAACGCAAAAAAATAAGCTATGTATAAAATTTTATTCATCGCAATTACTGGTTTTCTTTTAATACCTGGTCTATGATATGCAGTACACCGTTGCCGGCCATGAAATTCTGTTTCACCACTTTAGCCGCCATTTTATTACTGGCGCCTTTGATGTTGATACCGGTATATTTCACTCCTTCTTTTTCAAGGGTAATCAACACGTTGTTGCCGTTCATCATGGCTTGCTGCGATTGATCAGTACTACCTGTGGTGAGAATATAATCGTAAATGAATTTCCTGCCGGGGAAGAAATGATACTGCAATAGATCTTTCAACACCTTTACATCTGTCTGAAGCACACTGTCGGCAGAAGGATACCCTGCTGCACGGAAAGCATTATTGGATGGTGCAAAGAAGGTATACACGCTACTACCGGCGATACTTTCCTTCATACCTGTGCGTTGCAAAGCCGTATTCAAGAAAGTAAGACTGGTATCTGATGCAATAGCGGTGGAGAGGTTCGCTTGTACCAACGGCTGCAGCACTGTATTCAATACCTGGATGATACCGTTGCTGGCAGGAAGGTTATAAGCTAGTACCGGGCTACCATTTACGGTCAGAATAGTATCTGCTCCTTTTACCCAATGGGTAACGAACATTTTAGCGCCGGTGATGGCACTGATTTCCTGGTTAAATTTAAAGGGCAGTTTATTTAGTTCCCAGGTACCATTAACAATATGATAAGCTACCAGCTTATTGAGCACATCTCCGCTTTCCGTCAGCACTTGTTGTGTAGTAGCGTATCCGGCCCTGGCAAAGGCGTTGTTATCCGGTATCATTACGGTATACGGACCTTCTCCGGTCAGTACACTGCGGAAGCCGGTGCGGCCTAAAGCAGTACTAAAAGCGGAAAAGTTAAATTTATTATCATCGATGATGTAGGTTAACCGGTTTAATCCGGCGTTGCCCGGCTCATTATCTTTATCCTTTGTGCAGGCTGCCAGCATTAACAACAGCAAACCTGTGCAGGTAAATTTTTTCATTTTGTCTGCGTTTAAAAATTATCTTTTAAAGAGATCATCTACTTCATGAACGACGCCATTAATGACCCGGGTATTTTTTTGCTTTAAAGGGATATAAGGATAGTTGGTATTGATTCTTCTTATACCCGGCTGGCCGTTGTTATTGATAAAAGACAGGCGGATGATTACCGGTCCTTCATTGTAGCGCTGGCCAGCACGCAGTACGATACCTGAGAGGCCGGATGCATTATTAACGAGGTCATTAGAGAAGTATACGGGCCCTACCCGGTAATTAAGATCCAGCTGGCTGGCAGTGGCTACTTCCGGTCCGCATGCATTCAGGATAGAATCCATGGCAGTAGAAGGTGTTTGCCAGAACATGTTGTCATCATAACCGGGATCCGGCAGTGGCCAGGAACGGAGGTTGAATTGCAGTATATCGTCAGCGTTATGAAAGCCATTTTTGATGAATGCCTCATTGGTGGGTGCAAACAGTGTGAACTGCGCAAAGGTGGGCGACGACTTCAGGAAGGCAGATTTTTCATTCATCCATACCGATGCGTAAAGACTATCACTGATACGTATGGCATCCACATACAAACTGAACTGAGGCTGACTTTGCAGGTATTCCCACATCGTTTGCTGTGGTTGGGCAATCAGGTGTTCAATCGGGTAGATGATACCATTGGATCCTTCCAGGTATTGCCCCCATTTGGCGAGTGCATTACCATTGATGATGAGGCTATCGCCCGACTTTGCGGGGAACAGAAAATCTGTGTACTTAGTGCCATACCACTCGTCTCTGCCGGTGAGCTCCCGGGATGACAGCGTAGCGGTTGGCGTACTGCCGTTTACGCTGGCTATACTTTCCGGTACCAGGCGGGCAGGCATCACATAATAGGTTAACAGGCTGGTTAGTGTAGCCGCATCCGTATTTTTAATTTTATCTGATGTCCAGCCGGCTTCATCAAAGGCTTTATCATCAGGTACCAGTAAGGTATAAAAACCAGCGCCTCCTTTTTTCACGGTTTCATCCATACCGGCACGTTGCCATGCCTCACGAAAACGGGTATACGGCGATGCTGCCAGTTGTTGCTGCCAGGTTTTATCCGGACCAGGTTTGTAAGGTATCGCTTCCCCTACCGGTTCCGGTTCAATATCCTGTTTTTTACAAGCGGCAAAAGACAGGAGTAGCAATAAGAGTAAAGATATTCTTGATGTCATTATTTTCATTTTTATCGCTTCATTAAATCCGGGTTCAGGAACAGGTCATCTACCACGTGTACAATACCATTGCTGGCCAGGTGATCGGCGTTGGCGAGGCCGTTGTAATATTTCAACATATAGGCGCCATCTTCATTAGGCATCCAGGCGGCCGACTTCCACTTAGTAAGGGTAATGGTGGCATTTTCTCCGATAGTCGGATAGTAAGAATAGTCCGGTGCAATAGCATAGTCGCCTACTTTGATGGCGTTGTCTGATATCACAGTAGTACCATTCAAAATGTATCCATCCGGAGAGAAAATCCTTAACTTCCTCATTTCAATGGCATAAATGGAAAAGACAATCGCTTTATAATTATCCGGATTCATAGCAGCGATTTTTTCCGCTGTGATACCATATTTGGCGAAAGCAGTGTTGGCAGGTGCGAATATGGTAAGGGGCTTGTTGGTTTTGAGTCCGCCCCACAAATTGAATTGCTTCATCGCCGCAGCAAATAAGGTGAGGCTGGTATCTCCGGCGATGTAATCCTGTACCGTACCACGGGTAACCTTCAGCGGTTTGGAAAGGATATGCATCACCCCATTTGCCAGTGGCGTATTACGCCGGCTTTCTTTATAGATCAATGCACCATTCACAAACACATCATCATCAGGCCCCGGTTTTGCGTTGATGAGAGTAGATACATATATTTCTTCCCCGGCCAGTGTCATATAGCGGTTATCCAATTGTTGCGGGAAGGTGGTGGTAAAATAGCGATTACGTATCAGGTGATAGCGGAGCATAAAACGTAAGCTATCTACCTCCATTTTTGCCACATCTTCCAATCTAATTCCCATGCTATTGAAAGCACTATTATCGGGTGCGAAAAGCGTGAATGGGCCTCCCTGATTCAAGGTATCCATCATGTTTGTTTTTTTCAGCATGGCGGCCAGGATACTCAGGTCGTAGTTATTTTCAATGAAAGCGCCCATCGTGCGCGGTGAAGTAGTCCTGTCAACTGGCGGAAGGAGATTGTCTTTCCGGCACCCCCCCATGAGCGCCAGCAACAATAATCCGGCCGTGAACTTTTTTATGATAACAGTATTCAACATATTAAAGTAATAAAGACGTTAATAAACAGGTGGCGCATACTTGCGCTGGATAGTGGTGATATAGAAATGTCTGTTGATATACTCCACAGTATTTACCGTAGCAAACGACCGGGGATTGGTAGTACCGGAATGAATGCTGACCACCAGGCCGGTACGCAAATCACATTTTACTTTGAATGGAGAATAAAAACCAAGTGCGGATTCACCATAGTCGCCAATGATCACCGCGGAGTAAGCCCCCACCGGCAGGAAACCAGGAAAGGTCAGATTATCCGGAGTATAGCCCGGACCGTAGAATCCAAACATCTGGCACATATTGCCGGTAAAGATTTTATTGCTGCTGCTATCCGGGAATAGCGGGAAGCTATAGTAAGGCGCCACTTTGGGTTCCAGGGATTGAATGATGGGCCCCATTGGTATTCCCCGGTATCCGGGAAGTGCAGTGATGATGCTATTGTTCCGCTTACTGAGCGAGTAATACACATTCATGGTATCTCTCAGTTTGGTATTGGAAAGATCTATATTCGGTGCCACATTCAGCGACAGGGCATAAAAGTTAGCCGCACTGAGATTATAGAAGTTCACGTATACCATTGAATCAGCAAATGGTTGCTTAGGAAACGTTTCATTGCGCAGGTACATCATGGGCCGCTGACTTGCATATTCTTCTGTCAGTGCATGCATGGTATATACTTCTCCTGCAGTAAGATTAATGGTCGTATCAATCAGCGTAATCCCTCTTTCTGCTTTGTCGAGTTCGAAGTAAGGAACATCATTCAGTGGCCTGGTACGGAATATGATACGATGTTTTCCCGAAGGCACCTGCGCCCAGCTGGACAAATCATAGCCATTCACTACCGGCGCAGCCAATACTCTCCTGGTGCCCGGATATTCATCCTGCCAGAGCACATTGCTGGCAGCATCGGGATAAGGACGGGCCCAGTCGGCGCGCCGTTTCAGGAAATCGCCGGTGGTAGCGGCGCTCACCGGTACACCGTAATCGTCCGTCACAGGATCTATCAGGAAGACCAGGAAAGGTTGTGGCACATCCTTATTGTTAAGTGTAGGGATAAATTCCAGGCAATTGAATACCCGCAGATATGCAGGGCTATTCACGGCTGCATAATCTGTTTTGCGGCAGCTGCTGACAAACAGCGCTATCACCAACAGTGGCAGTAGAAAATATTTATAGTTCATAAAACAACTCAATTATTATGTTTCACAATAATCATCCGGGCTTTTTCAGTTGCATTGACAGCTGTACTTCCTACCAGCGCCACGGTATAAATACCTGGCTCACTCTGTGGCAGTGATGGCGTTTTGTACAGTTCTGGACGGGCAATAAAATCACGGCTCTTCAACGGTGTAATGTTTGTTATCCAGTCGCCGGGAGTAACACCGGGGGCAGAAGCATAAGCCAGTACTCTTTGCGGGAAATTGACCGGCATCATTACATATGGCACATCCATCACTGGCTTACCCAGGAAGATATGCTGTGAAGCTGCATATAAGCCAGGTAAGGGCTGCCCATCGTTTTGTGTAAATGTTACTTCATCCAGGTCAGGACAGAAATTCATGCAACGAATCCAGAAAGGGAAAATATCTTTCATGGCACTCCAGCTACCATTGTCGGTAGCATTGCCGTTGTAATACCTGCCACTGAGATTATTAGCGACAAAGGAAATAGCGGCACTGCCATCTTTACGGGGATACAACCAGGCCGTGAGGTTATCAGCGGGCTGCAGATCGATGTTACTTTCCGCCACCACTTTACCATCATCTCCCAAAGCTTTTACTATATGCTTACCCGTTATATAATGTACATAGCTGGTTTGTTTAGCGAAAGCGAGGGCCTCGCCCAGCGGTTGTCCATCTACCTGCCAGGTAATTTTTTTACCGGCTACTACATTCACTCCCTGTAACCGGGCATAGGTAAGGTTTACCGGCTCGGCTATATCCGCAATAATACGGAAGGTGTTGTTTTCTGACTTATAGGTTTCCCCGGTAGGGTTACCGTTGGGAATACCGGCATCATAAGTACTGGCTACTACAATCGTATAAATTCCTCCGGGTTGAAACGTTTTAACAGGCGCATAATTTAACCACGTATCTTTCCAGTTGCCGATACCAGGAACACCCTGTATATCCATCAACGTACCGGTAAGCGGATTGATCACGTTCAGCAGGCTGTTAGCTCCCTGTACCTGATTACCCTTATTATCCAATACCCGGAACTGATAAGTACCATAAGGTAATTCTACATAGTCGGAATACTGACCAGGTGCAATGTTGCTCAGTCCTGGTACGGTAGTACCATCTGCCAGTGTAACGGACATAGGACCGGTACGGTAAATTCCCGGCGGAATACTACCTGTAATGGTAGCGCTGAGATTCAGCAAACGGAGCTTAAATCCGGCCGGATCTGCTGCTGGTGAGATACCCCTTGGCACTTCAAACAAAGAGTCCATTAAACCCGCCGGATTGGGGCGAAAACGCACAAAATAGTAGTCCTTCGGATTGGCATCATCATCTTTCATCCGGAGTGGTCGTGGATTTGGCGCATAATTCCGGATTGATAAGCTGCTGAGCATAACACTATCTACCCAACCATTTATTACAAATGCCCGAGGAATAGTATAGGTAGAACCTAAGCGGCCATTTTCCGGAAACCAGAACGTACCCTTGGTATTGCTTTCACCATAGTACCCTTCATAATCCGGCAGTTGATAGCTGGTCAGTTGTTCACCACGCACCGACAATTCTGTAGCTCCGGCCAGGTTCACCAGGCGAATAGCAGAAGGGGTGATGGGCTGCTGTACCATCCTGTTATCGTAAGCGTAATCCAGTTTCTTGCTGCAGGCACTTAGCATCAATGCCGCCACCGTCAGTATATAAGTAGTTCTCATTTTCATCATTCAAATTTTTACAGGTTGAAAGTCAATCCCAGCATAAATTCTGTTCCGCGGTAAAAGCTTCTGCGTACATATTTCTTTCCATAAAAATTTCCACCAGTACCCGGGTTGGCATATACTTCTTCCACCGGACGATCCAGGATATTTTTAGCAAAACCTTTTAACTGCAAACGCTTCAGCAGTTGCTGGGAAAACACGATATCCAATACCGGGTTAGGTCTGGAATAGAGATCCGGCGTGCCATCCAGGTTTACCTGTATCAACCGCTCTCCTACCATGTTGAAAGTGGTGGTGATGTCTGTACCGGTTTTGCTGTCGTTATAGTTCAGGAATACATTCACAGAATAGGGAGCCTGCTCAAACAGCGGGCTGTTGGCCGGCGCACGACGATCAATGGCGCGGGAGGATTCCAGTCGCTCTTTCGTTTTCTTAATTTCACTTTGTGCCAGCAACAGGTTAGATCCCAATGAAAAGTTTTTCATGGCAGCTGTCAGGATGCTCAGATTCTTTACTATCTCCAGTTCTATCCCGTATACCTTACCCTTGTTAGGATCATTCTGGAATTCAATGGCCGGGAACTCGGGGAAGCGTGCTTCCAGTCCGCCGGAATTCTGCTTGAATACCTTCGTTAACTGGTTATTGATTTCTTTATAAAAAACGGATGCAGAAATTACTTCTCCCGGGCGAGGGAACCATTCCCAGCGGAAGTCGTAGTTCGTTGTCTGCTGGTTCTTCAACTTTGGATTACCTACTACCAATGCAAACTGGAAAGGATCAAAGTCGAATACATTCGTCAGCTCCCGCAGCTCGGGCCTTGCCAGCGTAGTGTTGTAGCCAAGGCGGAAGTTCATGTTCTTATGCAGTGTATAGGTCAGGTTAGCAGAATAGTAAGGCTCGTAATCTGTTTTGTAGATGGAGTTCGGCTCCGTGTACACCAGGTTCACTTTATTACCACTGGCATCTTTAGCGGTAATAGAAGGATCCAGGAATACATTGGACGTATCTACCGCCGCCTGTATATCTGTCATTTCGAAACGTACCCCACCGGTGAAGCGTAGCTGCTCAGTAAGGTGCAGGTCCAGCATACCATAGAAAGCACGTGTTTCGTAGTAGCCTTTATAGTTGTTGGGAGATTTCTGGATGTTATATAGAAAACCACCAGTACGTGGTGCGCCTTCTTCGTTATACGCCGAAGGCGGACGGATACCAATACGATCATATCCTACCAGCTGATCCAGGTTACCATTTACCTCGTATAAGGGCAAAGCACCACCCGTACCATAGTTGGATCCCGGGAGATAGAGTACATTCTCGCCAAAACTTCTTCTTCTATGGAGATAGTTCACCCCTGTTTTGAAGTCCTGCTTTTTGTTCAGGGCTTTAAAAGGCAGCGTGATATCCGCTTTATAGTTGTAGTTATCTTCTTTCAGATGACGGAAACGACGGCCATTCGGATCGGCCTGGATGATACCATACGGGCCATAGCCGTTTACATAACCGGATACCAGAGAATATAAACTGGGCGTAGCACTTATTGGCGGCACCTCGCCGGGAGTTGTTACCGGTGGAACATAAGTACTTCCGCCATTGATGCGATAATCGGCCAGGTTCACAAAACGATAATCCGGATCATCCTGCGTGGAAGAAGAAGTAGCCATGTTGTAACTCAGCTTCGGCGCATATTCATTCTTTCCAAACTTATGCTCCCCCTGTAGATTGAACGTGTTGAGCGTACGATAGCTTTGACGCAGGGAATAAATGAGGTTGTATACCTTACCGGGTAAGCCTGTGTACTCATAGGCGCCATGCAGGTTGCTGGCCCTGGTTTCCGCACCACGGCTGCCCAGGTACTGCATACTGATTTCATGTTGCGGGCTGAAGCGATAAGTGAGTCCACCCAAAAATCCATAGTTGAGTGTTTGTGTTCCGGTGTTTTCCTTATAGTTTAAGTACTTCCCCAGGTTAATATTATTCGGGGTAATATAGTTAGGAATCACGCGGGGACTGTACAATGCGCTGTTACCTGTTAACACGCCCTGGTATACACTATACTGGGTCAGCGATCCATCATAGATATCGTTGGTGCGGCTGTAATAGTTGGCGCCGGCAATTAATCCGACCTGGTGTTTCTTAAATACCGTGTAGCTGTTACCGTAGGTAATGGAGTAAATCTGGTTCAGCGGCGCCTTTTTATATTTAGTGGTTAGTACGGGATCAAAGCCATGCATCACTTTGTTGATACGATTGGCTTCTGCCAGCATGGCCGGGTCATTGCGGCTGCCGGCAATCTGGCGTTGGATATCACCCAGCCCATTCGGATACTGCGCGGATAGCTGCTGGAAGTCGTTCGATAATCCTTTGCCTTTCACTTTTCCCCCGAGAAACCCCATATCGCTGTTGTAGAAGCTATTCACATAGTTGCCCGTGCGGGAGTTGATGCCGGATTGTATCGTGATGCTCAGCGTCTGATGTTCCGGCACCGACTTGGTTTTCAGCTCCACGATGCCAGCAGCAGCATCCGCCGGTTTATCGGAGGTAGTGGTTTTATAAATAGTAATGTTGTCTAACAGGCCGGCAGGCACCAGGTCCAGCGGGATAGCGCTTCTATCCGGATCTGAAGAAGCCAGGCGGATACCATTCAGCTGACCAATCACGCTACGGTCGCCCAGGCCGCGGATGGCTACATACTTGTCGTCTGTTACCGTTACACCAGACACGCGTTGCAACGCCTGGGTAGTAGTGATACTCGCCGTTTTCTCGATGTTCTGTGCAGAGATCCCGTCGGAGATCATAGCAGAATTTTTACGATCGTTCAACAGCATCACCTCTGTGTTCGCCTTTCTGCGGGCATCTACCGTAACACCGGCTAAGGTTTTACTGTCGGCTTTCAACAATACCAATAATACAGGCAGACTTCCGGCCTTTACCATTTTGGTGGCATACCCTACATAATATACTACCAGCACATCACTGGTATCTTTCACATCGATGAAAAAACGGCCGGATTCATCTGCTGCAACCACCTGCCCGGTGCTCTGCGACATGATCTCTGCATGCGCCACCGGCGAACCTTTTGCCGCATCTGTAATCATCCCGCTGATCGTTCTTTTGCGGGGAGCAGTGGATTCTTTTATAATGATTTTGCGGATCACTACCTTTTTGCCATCGACCGCCTCATATTCCAGGCCAGTGTTCAACAGCAGATACCCCAGCACCTCTGCTACGGTTTTATTATTCAGGTCTGCATTGTATTTTTTATCCAGCACCTTGACATCGGCGGGATTATAGAAGAAGGTCACGCCCCCTTTCTGTTGCAACAGGGAGAAACATTTGGTGATGCCCTCATTCCTGAAACTGATGTTGATCTTCTGCTGTAGCACGTTGACCTGCCCCATTGCCGGGAGCGTCATCAACAGCAGGATCCACATACATCCGTGTAAAATTTTTTGCTTCATTCGTTTGATAATTTGCTTTAGCCTGAGTTTGGGCAATGATCAGCCGTTAGCCGTGGCGGCCTGCCAGGCTTTACTTCAGCTACTATTGTGATGCTATTTGATTAAAATGGTACCGTCCTTGTTTTTATGAATAGTTAACCGATAGGAAAGGGAAATTACTTTTAAGATATCATCCAGGGTATCTGCTTCCTCAAAAGCACCTGTAAACTTCAACCCTGCCGTAGCCGGGCTTCCGCAGCTGATCTTCACCCCATACATTTTTTCTATCTCCCCAAACACCGCTGACAATGCCGATTCATTAAATATTAACTTGTTACTGATCCACCCGGTGTTCACCTCCTGGTGGCTATATATTTTAATTTGTTGCTGCTCTTTGTTAAATATCAACTCCTCATCTGCCCCTAACTGCCGCGTTACCGTTTCTGCCGTTACCGCCACCCTACCCGATTTCACACTTACCTTCGGCGACTGGATACCAACGCTATCCGTTACCACAAACGATGTTCCCAACACCTGCACCTTCAGGTTAGGCCCTGTAATAATAAATGGCGCCGACTCCGGCATCACCTCGAAAAATGCTTCCCCATTTACTTTGATGCTGCGCTGCCGCCCACGGAAATATTTCGGATACATCACGGTACTACCGCCATTCAACACCACCACCGAACTATCCGGCAACACCACCTTCTTCACCTGGTACTTCAACGCCGTTACCCGCTCAATAGGCACGGGATTGAGCCAGTCCTGCAGCTCAAAGCGATACACGGTTGCCGCCACCAGCAGCGATACACTCGCCGCCGCCGCCATGCCATACTTCCAGAAACTGATCCTGCGCGGTTCGTATATAGCTAACCGTAGGTTGTCCAATACCTCTTGCCGATGCAACTCCGCATCTGCCGGCAGCTCTTTTTCTGCCATGGCCTTATCCAGCCATTGCTGCAATACCGCCGCTTCCCTGCGGGAGGCATTCCCCGCCAGGTAGCTATCGACCATTCTTCTAAACTGTGAAATATTCATCCGGAACATGCTTCTATAGATATGTTCCTTTACAAGGGACGGTTGTCCCGAAGAAGTAGGTTAAGGAATTATTAACTGATGAATTCTACCAGTAACATCGCCACCGCAATATGGTGTCGCAAGGCCTTCAGCGCCATATGCAACTGGTTTCTCACCGTTTTTTCCGAGAGGTTTAATTTTTGGGCTATCTCCGCTATCGACAAATGATGCCGGCGGCTTAATAAAAATATCTCCCGCGTTTTTACAGGTAACGAATTTAATTGTTCATCTATTTCCCTGAACACATCCGCTTCCTCCATCTTCTCCCATATATCATTCAATACCGGCAAAATATACTCCTGCACCCGGTCTAGCTCCTCCGGCCGGTTCATGATCTCCTGCAGTTTCTTCAGCGATTGAAACCGCACCGCCTGCAGCAAATAATTCTCCAACGGCCCCTTGATATTCAGCCGCTCCCTTCTTGACCATAATGATATATATACCAACTGCACCACATCCTTGGCATCATCCGCACTCCCCAGGATCTTCCACGCAAAAGCATATAGCACGGCCCAGTGGCGATTGAAACAGCGTTCAAAAGCTTTCTGATCCCCAGCGCGGATAAGATGCAGCAACTCGATATCTTCAATGGATTGCATGACGCATGATTTAGACAATGCGGCGGCAAAATAGTGGATTTGGAGGAAGAGGGGTTTTAAGTTAGTGTTATCTTTTGGCGCTATGAGGTGCGGGGGCATTGCAGGCGGTTGTAGTAAATTCGGAGTATGAAAAAAGCAAGGATCATATTAGTGGTGATAGCGTTGCTTGGTATAGCCGGCGGCGCGGTGGCGTATTTTATGCCAACGGTTTATTACAGACCTGCGTATTATGGCGGGGAGTGTACGGTGCCTACTACTATCTATTACAGCGTAGTAATGGATACGCGGATGCCAGGGAAGGAGGTGAAGCTGGCGAGGAAGCCGGGGAGGTGTGAGACTTATATTGTTATTGGGCAATAAACTTTGCGTTATGAAGCGAGCAAGGATTGCGTTGAGTTTTATTTTGATTGGAGGGATTGCGGCGTTTGTGTTGAGTTGGCCGGAGAGTAGGTATATACGGCGTATTAATCCAATCACAATTCCCACTAACATTTATGATAAACTAATACCCAAGCAATTTCTTCTTAACTCCCCTATACGACAACAAGAGGAAGAATCGCATCAGTGCTAAAAAGCAATCGGATGATAAAAAATGGGCAAACACCGGCCTTCATTTCCTAATATAATGAGATATCCTTCATATTGTCAAGATTAGAAGACACAGTCACGCTTATTTTTTCACCACTTAACTTTATGGTAGCTTTTATCCTTATAACAACACATAGAAATACAAATACATCTCTGCAAGTTAATTTAAAATTGGAAGCTCCTCTTATATTACAGTACAAGGGAATATAAATGACTTAAGAGAGCATTCATTGGCAGCATAATACCTGATCTGATCATCAAACTGACTATAAACTATTGCAGTATATTAAATAGGCTAGTTTCAGATTACAAGCTGAGCTAGTCAAAATGGGAAAGCCGAAAACCATTATAAAAGAGTAGGTATCATTCAATATAAAGTTTAACTTTTGAATTTAAAAAGCATACATTACTATGAAACAAGCAAAATTAGCATTATTGGCTATTGCAGTCCTGGCAGTTGTGGGTGGTATATTGGCGTTCAAAGCAAATGGTATTCATCCATTTTACTCAACGGGCGTTGCTGGAAAATGCGACGCATTTGCTGGTAATTTCAAATATGATATAACAACGATTACCTCTCTTCCTGGTGCGTACACTACAAATCTTTCAACTGTTCCAGATCCCGCTCATGCATGTCCTAAAATCACAATTGTTCCGGTTTTATAAAATAGTCTATTCGCATTTAAAAAGTTCAAACTACATATCCGGTCAGTAATCCATTCTGGAATCGTATAGGCTCGACAAAAACTCTATATATCAGATTCAAGTAGCAGGACTATCATTTCGAACAATAGTTTCACTGATAAATCAATATACGTTGTGCCTGGCCATAGATTGGAAATAGTCAAGAAAACACCAAGCCTCTAAATACATAACAGCGCAGATATTCTTAAACCTTAAACTTTAAGCCTTTTCTTAAAAAGGTGTCTATCATCATGAAGCAAGCAAAACTATTATTAACAGCCATTGCTATTCTAACAGTTATTGGAGGAGCATTAGCCTTCAAAGCAAACACTATTAAGTCATTTTACTCAAGTGGCGCCAGTGGAGAATGCGACGAATTCTACACAAATGCAAAATGGGAAGTAGTCTGGATGACAAATCTTCCCGGAGTACGCACTACGTATCTTTCAACTGGTCGTGATCTTGCGCACCCATGTCCTAAGATTATGATAATTACTTCCCCATAAAGAAATACTCCAGCAAGGCGCTTTTAGCACTTAACGTCAAGCTGCCAATCATCAATTGGTAGTTTTATCTATGGCACCAATAAATAAGGTCCCTTTTGGTGTATTAGTGGAAGAATCCAAATCCAATCCGCTATAAACTCCTTTCAACTTCGCCGGCACTCCCTTTGTCATCCATATTGGCGCAGGTTTCCTTTTCAAATAATGATCAAAAAACTGCGCCATGCGGATGCTAAAGTCCATACCTGACTTTCCTTCAATACCATGATCACCAGGATAAACTAACATCCAGGATCTTTTCCCAAGACGGCGCAATGCGGTAAATAGCTCTGTGATATTTGGCAACTGGCAAACTCCATCATCTTTGGTATGAGCCAGTAATATTGGCGTCGAAATTCTATTGGCATTAAGAACTGCAGAATTCTTAATGTAAATTTCTGGTTTATCCCAAAGTGTTGCCTCGCCCATTCTTAGCTGCCCTCCAACATACAGTGCCTGAAAGCTGATTCCTGAAGGCGCTAAACTTCCAAAACCGCTAATCCAATCTCCAATACCGGACACAGAGCAAGCAGCGGCAAACAAATTCGTCGCCGTGATCAAATAATTAGTTTGAATTGCTCCCCAGCTAAAACCTTGCAAACCCATTTTTTTTGCATCAACAAAAGACAATTTTGATAAGTGCTCTACAGCAGACACAATTGCATTATAAGCTCCTTGCATTGGATCACCTACAGTATACTTTATATCTGGACAGAAGACCAGATACCCATTACTAACATAATAAGGAATATTAATATTTCCACCACTAGATAGTTCTGATGGCATTATAAATGCGCGTAGCCCATCCGATTTCCTTTCATAATAATTAAAAATTACTGGATATTTCCTGGTAGAATCAAAATTCTCTGGTTTATAAAGGATTCCCTGTAAAGGAAGGCCGTCAGGAGACTTCCATTCGTGCAACTCTGCTGTGTACCAATTATATCTGACCTGAGGTTGAAAATTGGTCAACCTCCTAAATTTCTTAAAATCTTTTGTAAACCACAAATTGGGATATTCCGCATCACTCATTCTTCTAACAATATAAGCATTAGCGTTCACCGCTTTAACAGGAGAGAAACTGGATCCCTGGGGAATGGCAGTACTGAAAGGTATATCATAGATAAAAGGACCCATTGTTAACAAAACCGGATCTATGCCTCCACTCCAATTGGCAGAAAAAAAGCCATTCTCTTTTGTTTCTGAATTAAAAGCCGTCAAAAAAAGTGGTTCTTTGGAATTAATATCAAGATCCGATAAACTGTTCCATGTTAGTGTGAAAATAATATTCTTCCTTCTTCCATAACTGTTAGTAAGATTAACTGGTGAATGAGCCCCTGTTGGATCTAATAGCCATATATCATTCCTTTCATTCATAACTACACCTGAATCATTTTGAAGCCAACCTTCTATTAATTTTCTATACCCTTCTACCTCCCAATTGGCGTTTATTCCCTTTGTGACATTCCTAATAATTCCCGTACCTATTTCATAGGTGAAATAATCTCTTTTTCTTTCATCAAAATAAATTACATACCGACCAAACGCTGACAGACTAAGGCTTTGATTTTTACTGATTTCGTTAATTAATATTCGCTTTCCGGTTTTAGTTGAAATCAGACATGATGTTGGTATAGACGCCATGTTCCAATCTAGTTCTGAACTGCCCTCATCTTGTTGGTGTATCAGTATAGCTATCGAATCCTGCAATAGTTGATTATCAATAACTACAATCTCATCCCGCTTTTCTAAAGAGAATAACTCTTTCTTTTGTATATCTACTATTGCATTATAAGTTCTCGAGTCATCTTCCAACAATTGCTGCGACTGTAATTTCCTGTCATTAAAACTCCATACATCAGGTAGGGCTGGATCAATACTTTTCCCAAGATATTTCATATCTTCTAATGTAACAAACAGGCGGTTATTATCATTACTGAAACGCAACAACAGGTTCAATTTCAAACTATCGCATTGCAAACATGGTAAACCGGATAAAACTAAGTCAGGTTTATCAGATCCCAATTGATAATACCAAATACCTTCCAAATTGTTGTTTGCACTTTTATCTTTCGCAATAAAAGACATGTTATTACCATCCGTACTGAAGATTACACTGCGTATACCCTCACCCCTATAAATATTAAAGGTATCGCCAGTTATAATATTAGCATAGCACAACACTTGAGAGCCACTTCCACCTTCATTTTCCGCATCCCTTCTCATAAAGATTATATCTTTACGTTTGCCAAAGAAAAAACCAGCTACAGACAAAAAAGAAGACCCTTTGTTGGTGTTGATATTTTGAACCACAAGCTTTTTTTCAGATCCTTTCTGCTGATATGCAAGCCATTTCCCGTCTGGGGATAACTGGTAAGAAGATACATTAACTATGCTATCAAGACCAGAGGTACCGAGCCGAACTAAATAAATTTTGTCTGCCTTTACCAGAATGGCCTGCTTGCTGTCGGAGGTAAATTTAACTCTATCGATATTGTAAAATTCTCTCTTCCAAACTCCTTCTGTTGCTTGAATAATCCAGGTACTACCTCCAGTAACATCATTCTCAATCAAAGAATAAACAAATCTGCCATTGCCTGTTAACACTGCTCCCGTCGGCACCGGCCATCGATTATAGCAGCCTGAGTCAATCAAAAGCTTATCTATTCTACCTGCCGATTTAATTTGTTCTTTGGATGGTTGTTTCTGTGCAAAAGAATATACTTTGACTAATCCCAAAAATGCTAGAAGACTTAAAAATCTCATGACTTAATTTTTACCAGATTAGCTAATGGTTACAAAACAAATTAAAACTTATTGGGAGATTCAGCCAGATAAGCCTGATGCTGAAGTAAAATTTCATCCGTCTCTCTATATTTAGTTATTTAAAGTAGGCTGCAAAATCTTACCGAAATTCCCTCTTTCATCTCTGTTTAAGATGATTAACCCTTCGTCAAATCAATTATACTGAAACACTTTTCTTAAGAAAACGTACTACTTATTCAAACACAAATAAATAAATTAAATATTTACAATTAATTATATATAAAACCAAACAAAAAAACGGGGCGCATCACCCATTCGGTAAAAAAATAACTAACATTTCCTGCTCTACAATCAGGCATCATTCAATTATTGTCCGTTAGTGGTTAGCATCGGTAATGGCATTCTAATACTGTCATCAAGCTCAAGTCCGGTTATAACGCCTTTTTTGCCTGCAGGTATCCCTCTTGTCATCCAAATTGGGGGAAGGCTGTCCATTAAATAATGATCAAAAAATTGCTTCATACGAATACTATAATCTTTTGCTTCACTTCCAGATATACCGTGATTACCAGGATACACTAACATCCAGGATCTCTTATGCAGGCGCCGTAGCGCTGTAAAAAATTCTACAATATTCGAAAACGGGCAGATATCATCATTTTGGGTATGCATTAACAAAATTGGTGTTGAAATTTTATCGACCGAAAAAACCGGGGAATTCTTAATATACTTGTCCTTTAATTCCCATAGTGTACCTCCCATTCTAAACTGTCCTACTTCATACATTCCCTGCAAACTTGCTCCATGCCCCTGCAAACTTCCGTAGCCGCTCACCCAATCCGCCATTCCCGATGCAGAACAAGCAGCAGCAAACAGCCCAGTTCTTGTCACCAGGTAATTGGTCTGAATTCCTCCCCAGCTTCCACCCTGTATGGCCATCTTCTTTGGATTAACAAATGAAAGTTTCATCAGATATAATGCAGCAGAAACTATCGATGCATATGTTCCTTCCATTGGGTCGCCAACAATATAATGGATATCAGGGCAAAATACCAAATATCCATTACTTACATAGTATGGTATACTTATATTACACTCACCTGCTAAGGCCTCTGGACTCAAATAAGCATTTAACGCATCGCTTCTTTTTTCATAATAATGAATGATAACTGGATACTTTTTGGAAGAATCGAAGTTTTCAGGTTTATACAAAATCCCTTTAAGTCTCATTCCATCGAAAGATCTCCAGGAATGTAGCTCCGAAGTATACCAATTATAATATTTCTGAGGTTGTAAGTCACTTATGGCCTTAAATTTCTTAAAATCGGTTGTAACAAAATAATTAGGCGCATCTGTAGCGCTCATTCTTTTTACAATGTACTTCTCTGCGTTCAATGCCTTCACCGGACGAAAACCGTAGAGACTTTGAATACTTCTATTTTCTGTTATGTCATAAACGTAAGGGCCCATTATCAACGAATCCGGATTACCTATACTACCAAGCTTTTTCTTATAAAATCCACCGTCTTTCGTTTCTCTATTAAATGCTGAAATGAAAAGCATTTCGTCAGGTGATAAACAACGCTGGTTATACGGATCCATCGCCAATGTAAAAATCAAATTATGCTCCCTGCCATAAGCATTTGTAAGGTTCAATGGAGGAACCTTTCCAGATGGGTCGATTTGCCAGATGTCATTCCGTCCATAAATAAGAATAGCAGCGTCATTCTTCACCCATCCTCCTATACTCCTATTACGATAATACTCATTACTTTTATCATTTGTCCAGACTTCCTTTATATTCTGCGTAAGATTTCTAATCTCACCTGTTGCTATTTCATACGAAAAATAGTCATCAAGTTCTTTATTAAAGTAAATTATATACCGCTGGCAAGGTGATAATTCAATAAACTTACTGTCGCTTATAAAAGATAGGGACTTTCTTGATGCATTATTTGTTGATACGAGGTACCAATGCACTCTACAACTGGCGTTCCATTTTATTTCTCCCGTTAATCCGTTGCTTTGCTGCTTTCCTATCAATACAAATTCATCCGATCCGTAATTCGGATTAGGTAGTATCAACCATTCATCAGGATATTCCAGTTGAACAATCTTTTCTTTATTAACATCTATTACAGCGGTATAATTACGGAATAAGGGGTTTGTTAGTTGTTGAGACTGAAGCTGCAGGTCGTTATAGCTCCAAACGTCAACTTGTACTGCATTGGAACGCTGCGGTATTTGGGGGATACCTTCTCCTAATGTAATATATAAACGCTGTCGATTCTCACTGAACTTCAATATCCCACTTACGCTCATACCATTTTCAATCCCAATAGAGGAATCGCAAACTAAACTTCTTAAAGAATGACTAGAAATGTCATAGAGACATACTTCCTGACATCGGCTCTTCTCATTCTTTACAATGAAAGCTAGCTGACGGCCTTCACTATCCATCGTAATATTGTCTATTATTCCTCCTCTCCATATACTATAAACCTCACTATTCCCTTCATTGGCGATATTAAGTACCTGCTCCTTTCCGTCCGCTCCAACCTGCAGCAGGATAATGACCTTTCCATTATCGCTTATGTGATAGAACGTAACACCTACATAAGAACTCAGCTTTCCTGTTTTTATATGCCTCAACACCAACTTGTTATCTATTCCTTTTGGGCGAAAAAATAAATAGTCTCCTTTCATTTGGAAAGAGGATACATCGGGATAATAAATAACCCGGGGAGTTCCTAACTCTGCTATCCCCAAACTGTCATTACTATTTTTCCAAACAGCAATACGCGAATTGGATGCTATTGTTATTGCACCAGAGATATACGGTATAACAAACCTCCAACTATTCAATAGAGACCTAACTACACCAGTCCGATATCCCCCAGGTGCATTCTCAATAATATAACAAGCAAATTTCCCATCATTGCTGATCTCTCCTTCCACTACCGAAGCCCACTTATCATAGACACTCGAATCAATCACCCGCTTTAACCCTTTACCTGCTATAGTATGGATGGACTGGCCACGAACCGACGAAAAGAGGGAGTAAAAAGCAATACTCAGGCAAAGGGCTCTTATCAAACGCATAGAGACTAATTAACATAAGTGAAGCAGTAAATTATCACCTGGTCGATTTATTCTTGAAAGTATAAGTTAGTTGCAGCATAAAAAATCGTTGCAGTCCAATAGATTGAACATTCTCAACAAACCCTTCTCCAATAGTTCTGGCGTTAAATACATTCTTATTCAACAAATCGTATCCGTAGAATTTCATCACTAATTGCCTATTAGGCATCAAGGGCTTCGATAAATATGCATTAATAATGGTCGTACTTAAATTATAACCCGCGGTACTTCCGGTATTTAAATTATATCTTACTCTTCCTCCAAGAGAAAGACCCCAAAAAATATTCGCATTCCAATCCAGGGAGAATCTATAATTGAGGTAGGTTTGGTTATTCTGCCCTCCATCTGAATACCTCAGATTACTATAATCAAACGTTACCGCCGGAGAAAGATCAAATTGCTCTTTACAGGAATAAAATAAGCCCACCGACTGCATCGCTGCTACCTCAACGCTGGTTCCATCTTTTCCATTCCAATAATTAACATTCTTATTCAGACGCACTAAACTGGCAAACTTGATAGTGCTTCCCTTTGCCTTAAGGGGGTAACTGGTGTTAACGGATAGTTGCAGCATATAGGCACCACTTTTATTCAACGGCTGGGTAATTTGCCGGGCCAGGGAATCCGTCCATGTTGCGTTGACGATTTTATTACTCAAAAACATACCATTCAACATGATATAAAGGCTTTTCAACGTCTCCACATTTATGCTACTGTATGATAGCAGTAAGCTGTGATTATGGGCCGGCTTTAAATCTCTATTTCCCAGTTGAATAAACAAAGGATTAGCGCTATAAACAATCGGCTGTATCTGGCTCACATCCGGCAATTGACTATTTAAAATATACGAGAAACTTACCTTCCTACCTGCGTCAACGTAATAATTAAAAGAAACATTAGGTAACAGATCAAAACTACGAAGCTTTGTATCTACATGATGACTATAATTGCTATTATTCATATCTCCGATTAAAGTAAAAAGTGAAAAGCTATAGTCATATTTCGTTTTAGAAGTACTTAGTGATAGTCCTCCATAATGATAAAAGGAAACATTCCCTACCGAATTACTTAAACTATCATTAAAGAGCGTATAACTTTTCTTATTTCGATCATAATCAAAAACAGGATTATTAGATGGAGAATTCCTTCGGGTATACACGTACGAAAAAGTCAATGAATGATCTTTCACCGGTTCTGTATACAACAATGTTAATTGCGTATATTTAACAACACTAGACTGGATTCTCTTTTGATTTAAGGTATCCCTTAAAGATTCACCATTCCCTAATATGTAATGACTGCTAGAGACATTATAATTATCGCCCTTCATATCCGCATATCCATTTCCCAATTCTATATTCAATTGTCGTCCTTTCTTTCTGAATTTCTTATCATAGATTAGACTACTGTAAAAATTATTACTCCCCGTACTCATCGTATTATTGATCACTCCATTGTTCAATACATTCGTATGTTGATCTGACATGCTAAAATTATTATCCTGTATATCTTTGTCTGTTTTATAATTAAACAAAACTGAATAGGATAATGTCTGTAGTGAATCTATTTTTAATTCAATCCGAGTATCAATCCTATGACTTACAAAAGAGCTAAGTATGTTAGATTCCTGATCATAGTAGCTTGAGTCAGAAATAAAATTTTGCCTGCTACTTTTCCTTTGATAGTCTTTTTTATTACTCTCTATAATGTAGTTGCTATATATTTTTAATTTGGGACTAATGTCCTCGCTGTAATTCATTCCTGCATTCCAGGATCGGGAAATTCCCTCGCTCTCTTCAATTCCCCCATCTGGATATCCATTTATATTATCGCCTTTGACAAAAAAAGCAATTTGCTGATTTGGAAGAAACCTGTTAGCCATTGTATGCACCGAGAATTTGTCCTTTGATCCGTATGAGGCAGATGATTGTCCGGATACTAGTTTTAATTTATCCTTTCTTATAGTTATATTGATTATCTTCTCCTTTCCACTTTCATTAATATTCTGTGGCGATAATCTATCTTTCTTCCTATCAATTATTTGTATTTTATCTATCAACTCAGACAGCATATTTTTACTTACTAATTTTGGATTATCAACAAAAAAAGGACGGCCATCTACCAGGATCTGTTTTACCATTTCACCGTTAATTTTAATACTTCCATCACTTCCTACTTCCATCCCTGGTATTTTCTTAAAGAGCTCTTCTACCAAAGAATTCTCTTTTGTATGAAAATTATCTGCGCTAAACTCCAATGTATCCCTTTTAATACGAACCTGTTTTTTTATGCCTTTTACCTCAAATTGGGATAAAGTAAAACCAATTCTCTCAAGATCTAAAACACCAAGTTCTATAGAGCTTCTCATCAACTCAGCATTTATTGGATATTCCAAATTCTTGTAACCTAGGTATGAAACCCTCAAAAAATATTTTCCTGGCAAAACATCAATTACAAATGATCCACTCTTATCAGTGTGAGTAAGCAATACTTTAGAAGAGTCCTTAGTACTCAGGCATAAAACGGAAGCATCCGATAGAAATACGGATATTGTATTATCATGAATCCGACCTGTAATTCTGACAGTATTGGATGTCTGCGATCTACCTTGAAACGATAGTAAGGAGATAACAAACAAGTATAATATTTGCTTCATATATGGCATAGCAATAGTCGTAAATTCACTATTTTAATTGCAGTAGAAATGCAGTAGACCACAAAAAGCGTAAAACAACATTTTCAAAAAAATTTTTAGGGAATGAATGCTCATTGCAGTGGATGATTATAATTTTGAATTCAGCAACGAAAGGCCATGATGGTACACGGTTGGCGCGGGTATCTTCAAAAAATACTTAACGTTTAATAGCCATATTGATTCTAAAGTAAAATGCAAACCCTCAAAAATTTAATCCCTTATTAGGAAAAACTATGCGCTATCTTATATTTAGCCTTTTCACTAAGTCTATGCACAGCTTTTATTTATCGGAATAATCCACATCCATAAAAATAATTTCAGGATTACCCGAATAACTCAAAATAACTAATACGTCGATGGATCAAACTAAAAATTCCTTTTATAAAAGTATTGACTCTTTGAAAAATGCCGTAGCAAGCATTGCACTAAAAACAATAGGACACTGAAAACTCCCGTCAATCGATGGTATAAACAGGCCATGGAATATCCTTCCGATCTGTTGGATAAACATCAGTGGCTTATTACTTTAGAATGTTGCTTAGTCGGATCGGCAACAAATTTTATGAATACAGCTTAAATCCTGTAATGGAAATGCAACTGTTTACAATGGGAAAGTACTATAGTACTATTTAACAACTTCAGTGGAATAATAAAAGGAAACGATTAAAATAACTACTATGGCAATAGAAGCATCCAAACTTTTTAACAGAACGATATTCACTGATAATAAATATAAATGGTATTTATGGATTGGGGTTCCATCAATACTTGTTCAACTTACCATATTCAAATACTTTTATCCTTTTGCAGGATTTATTAATGGCGATTCCTTTGTTTATTTAGAATCTGCCTATCATAACTTCTCGATAAATACTTATCCAATTGGATATTCAAAGTTTCTTAGATTATTTAGCGTTTTTACCAAATCAGACACGGCTCTGGTGGCGTTCCAATACCTGCTGTCACAATTTAGTATGCTTTATTTTCTTTTTAGCATATTCTATATATATAATCCATCACGAGTAACCCGGATTCTACTGTTTGCTTTCTTAATTTTTAATCCAGTGTTGCTTTATCTGGCAAATTATGTATCAAGCGATTCCATCTTCTTTTCTCTTAGTCTAATCTGGATAACGCAGTTAATCTGGATATGCTATGAGCCAACAAGCAAAACCATAATTTTAAATGCTATCATTCTGGGACTCCTTTTCACGATACGATATAATGCCTTATACTATCCAATCATACAAGGAGTTGCATTACTAATGACACGGTACAAGCTGTGGATTAAAATAGCTGGATTCTCGTTGAGTGTTGTGCTGATTATGCTTTTTGTACAATTCACCAGTTATAGGTATTATAAATTAACCGAAATTCGCCAGTTCTCACCGTTTACAGGATGGCAGCTAGCAAATAATGGAATGTATGCCTATCGTTTTGTTGATAGCGCACATGTAAAAAAGGCTCCTCCTCGTCTACAAAAAATTGACAGAATGGTAAGGACCTATTTCGATACAACCCGCGATGTAAAAAAGCATCCAACAGAAACGCTTATTGCCAGCACTGTTTATATGTGGGATCCAAAATCTCCGTTATCCCTCTATATGGAAAGCCAATTTAAAAAAGATAGTTCTGCCACCGCACTAAAGAAATGGGCTAGTGTTGCACCAATGATGAAAGAATATGGTACTTTCCTGATACAACAATATCCTAATGAATTTTTTAAATATTACTTAATACCCAATGCCTTAAAATATTATGCTCCGCCCGTTGAATTTCTCAGCACATATAGTACGGGGGTCGACAGCGTTAATTATATGGCTACGGTTTGGTTTGACTATCCAACAAACAAAATTAGGACCCGATTTAAAGATTTCAATGTAAGTACTTTGAACTTCTATCCGGTATTCACAGGTACCATGAACGTTATCCTGGTATTTAGCCTGCTAAGCTTCGTTATTTTAAAGGGGTATAAAGAATACCCTGTATTAAAGACCGGTTTAATACTAGTTTTCTTCTTATGGGCTACAAACTTTGGATTTAGCGTGTTTGCATCTCCAATAGCACTTAGGTTTCAACTATTACCCATAATAGTTTCAAGCTCTTATGCTTTTCTACTAATTGAGTTCTTAGTAATAAAAGCCATGGAAAAAGAGACGAGGTTAAATATTGAACCTGCAGTTGAAATGGAAATAAGATAGCAATATTGATTTATAAACGCAACGTTTAAAATCATTTATCATGACAAAGAAAGATATATTCACAATTGGAGGCATTATTATACTAGGGCTAATTGTATTCGAATGCGCCAGTAAATACATTGGGGCTAGCTATAAAAAGGCTGCTGAACAGCAAAGCGAGAGTTATCCGGAATTAAAAGGTCAGGTATTACCCTCATTTAATCTTTTATTACCTGATAGTGCCACTATAATTGACGTTGCCAAGAAGGAAACAAACAAGTCCACGGTACTCTTTTATTTCCGGCCAGACTGTCCTTATTGCCAAAAAGAAATGACGCAAATTACCCAAGAAATAAAGAAACTGACAGACATACACTTTTTTATTTTTACTCCTTACCCCTTCAAAGAAATGATGGATTTCTATAAGCATTTTGATCTTAAGCAATATCTAAATATTACAATGGGACAAGACTATAACTATTTTTTTGCGAATCACTTTAAGATCGGTAGCGTGCCTTGTATAATGGTATATGGAAAAGACAAAAGGCTCAGGGGTACATTCATTGGAAATATAGCACCAGAACAAATTATAGAACTGGCTAATAAATAAGTTGTTGCGTAACATCAAATAAGGCTGGTTTCAGATTGCAAGCTAGACTAGCCGAAAAATGGAGAAGCCGAAAACCATTACAAAAGAGTAGGCATAATTCAATAATAAAGTTTAGCTTTTTGAATTTAAAAAGCATCTATCATTATGAAACAAGCAAAATTAGCATTAACAGCTGTTGCTATTCTGGCCGTTGTAGGTGGTGCATTAGCTTTCAAGGCAAACACTATCCGTGCATTTTACTCAACTGGTGTTGCTGGAAAATGTGATGCCCTTTTGACTAATACCAAATTTGATGTAACTACAGTAACCACTCCATTGGGTGCTTATACTACAAACCTGTCAACTGCTCCAGATGCAGCTCACGTTTGTCCTAAAATTACAATCGTTCCTGGTAACTAAAATGTTCCATATGTGCAATTATTCATGCACATAGAATATTATCAGAACTTGGGGGTATTCTCTAATGGGGTACCCCCCTTTTGTTTAACAAGTTCAACCCAGAATGCTTTAAAAAAGATTATATCTGTTCTAAATCGGTTAGTTGATTAAAGTAAGTACATAGTTAATGTATTTCTATAGGATCCCAACAGATTAATCTATTTAAATATTCTATTGACACTTCTTTAAATTTCCAATCATGAAAAAGGCAAAAATATTACTATTAGGTGTTGCTATAGCAGCGACTGTGGGTATTGCGTGCGCATATAAAGCAAATACTACCACTACCTTCTTCAGGAATACTGGCGGAGGCCAATGTACCGTACCTCTCATCACAAAATTAACTCTGGCTAATCCATTCGACCCGGAAGCCTTTACAACGCAAATGACAAATTTTTCCGTTCTAACTATTTGTCCGAACACCTATGTTAAAGTAGCAGCCTAGTATCATTAATTATCTTGACTTTTAGAGAAGAATATATCGCCAGCTGCATGGTTCGACAAATCTACGGGAAAATACAGGAGGGACGAATGTTGCGCCTATTTAAGGTAATAACAATATCAACCTTTATCACAATTATTCAGGGCTGACTACCAGTATTAGTTACTGGCTTAACCATTCAACCAATAAATAAATGTGCTTCGCAACATTGTCCCCCCTTTTATTGGTTACTAGAACAATTCATCAAAATAAATATAACTTTTCGGCAGCTTGATATCTATACAAAATCAGCCTAACCAAATAACTTAAAATTAACAATACATGCCAGATTGACATTTGCCATCAATACATTGGTATTTAATGCTAATTTACTCGCAGCTATTGCTCAATCGATGTTGTCGAAAAATGTAATGTTTTAGCTACTCCTCAACTACATAGAATATTTCCAGTAAGTATACTAATCATAACTGCAACACTATTAACAACCGATCCAGATCTCACTCGCAACTGCCATAGCTGCCAGCCTTTTCAACCAGGTAAGGTTATCAAATCTGCATGTTCTTTTTCTCCGATAAATAAAATTAAATTATCTTCTGACAGCTTTATTTATCGGATCTACAAGTAAAGACGCTGTTGGCGTTTTAATTGTAGAATCCAAACTCAATCCCCTATCAATACCTTTTAACCTCGCTGGTATACCTTTCGTCATCCATATCGGCGCTGGCATATCTTTCAGATAATGATCAAAAAATTGCTTCATACGTATACTCATATCCACAGCCTCCCTTCCTTCAATGCCATGATCTCCCGGATAAACCAACATCCACGACTTCTTCCCTAAACGACGTAATGCGGTAAAAAATTCTATCACATTAGAAAACAAGCAACCTCCATCATCCTTAGTATGGACAAGCAAAATAGGAGTAGAAACTTTATCTGCTCCTAATACTGCAGAATTTTTAATGTAGATTTCCGGTTTTTCCCACAGTGTAGCTCCTATTCTCATCTGCGACGTAACGTACATCCCCTGAAGACTATGTCCCTCTGATGTTAAGCTACCGAAACCACTTATCCAGTCTGCTGTCCCTGACACAGAGCAAATAGCTGCGAACTTTTCTGTAACCGTAGATAAGTAATTAGCCTGAATTGCGCCCCAGCTAAAGCCCTGTAAAGCCATCTTTCTAGCATCTACAAAAGGAAGCTTTGATACATGCTCTGCCGCTGATAATATTGCATCATATGTGCCCTGCAACGGATCTCCAATTCGATACTCTATATCCGGGCAAAAGATTAAATATCCATTGCTTACGTAATAAGGGATATTAATATTCCCGCCTCCGGATAATTGTTCAGGCCTTATAAAAGCATTTAATCCGTCTGATTTCTTTTCATAGAAGTTAAAGATTATTGGATATCGATTGGAGGAATCAAAATTTTCGGGTTTATACAAGATCCCTTTCAAAAGAGTTCCATCCGGAGCCTTCCATTCGTGCAATTCAGTTGTATACCAATTATATTTAGTTTGAGGCTGAAAATTGGTTAGCGCTCTAAATTTTTTAAAATCTGTTGTGAACAATAAGTTAGGATAATCTTTAGCACTCATTCTTCTTATAATATAAGCATTAGCTTTCGCTGCTTTCATGGGAGTAATGCCTGATCCCTGAGGAACAGTCATAGAGGGTATATCATAAATAAAAGGTCCCATTGTTAATTGAACCGGATCTCCTATTTGCCCTATTTTAGCAGAAAAAAAACCATTCTCCTTTGTTTCTGAATTTAGGGCTGTTAAAAACAAGGGCTCGTCGGAATCAATAGTTCCATTGAATAAACTTTTCCAGGTTAAGAAAAAAACAATATTATTCCTTTTCCCATAACCATTTGTTACATTAACTGGCTGATGAACACCGGTGGGGTCCAATAACCATAGGTCATTTCTATCCGCTATAACTACCCCTGAATCATTTTTCAGCCAACCCAGGATATCTGGTCCGTTATTTTTTTCCCAATTACTGTTTGCTCCCTTTGAAATATTCCTAATAACACCGCTCCCTATTTCATAAGTGAAACAGGCATTTTCATTCATGTTATAATATATTAAATATTTGCCATACGAAGATAGCTTTAGACCTGGTATTCTACCAATCTCATTAATCATTATACTCTTTCCAGTTTTTGTGGAGATTATATATGATATTGAACTAGAAGCTGGGTTCCAATCTGCTTCCCAAATGCTATTATTTTCTCTATAGGTAACCATAGCAATTGAGTCTTGCAGTGGTGGGTAATTAATATCTGTGACCTCATGTTCACTTTCTAAGCGGAACAACTGCTTTCTTTGAATATCTATGACGGCGCTATAAGTCCTGGAATTATCTTTCAATATCTGTTCTGATTGCAATTCCTTATCATTAAAATTCCACACCTCTGGCAGAGAAGGATCAATACTCGGCTTTGTATTAACGTATTTTTTCTTCTCCAAAAGAATAAAAAGACGAGTATTATCGGTACTGAAACGTGAAATCTGGCTCAACTTCAAATCATCATTTTGTATACCTGCAATACCCGACAGTATAAACTGAAGTGTACCTGATCCAAATTTGTAATACCCAATACTGTCTAAACTGCCAGCGCTATTTTTATCAGTTGAAATGAACGCCAAGCAACTACTATCGTTACTAAGAACTATACCTTTAAACTCAGTGCTTTGCCAAATAACAAATGGGACTCCGTTATCAGCATTAACACAGTATAAGGTTTGTGAGTTCCTAATAACATTATTTTTCGTATCGTTTGTAACAAAAACAATCTCTTTACTACTTTTGAATAAATAGTCTACAACAGAAAAAAAAGAAGTACGCTTCTGTGTTTTAAAATTTAACACCACAAGTCTTCCTTCAGGATCCTTTAGTTGACATGCCATCCTTTCCCCATCAACAGATAGCTTATGTGAATTAACGTTTACTAAACTATCAAGACCTGATGTACCAAGGTTGACGATATAAACTTTGTCTGACTTGGTAACTATTGCCCGCTTACTGTCTGCAGTGAATTCAACTCCGTCAATATTACCAAACTCTCTTTTCCAAAGTCCCTCCGTGGCTATAAGAACTAAGGTTCTAATACCTTCATACTCGTTCTCAATAAAAAAAAAGGCGAACTTTCCATTGTCGGATAACGCCCCCGATTGAGGAACTGGCCATCGACCAAAACATGATGAGTCAATTAAAATTTTATCCTTTATAAGAGGAACTCTAATATTCTTTTTTGACTTTACATTTTGTCCAAAAGAATACCATTGGATTAACATAAAAAGAGAAAAAAAACTAAGAAATCTCATGCTTTAATTTTTATAAAATCAGTTAATGGTCACAAAACAACACTATTAATTTGTTTAGGAAATGTTCCTAATTGACAATAAAGACACTAATAATCTCAATCAAATTCCTATCCTCCCTATTACATCCTTTTTGCAAGCCCTATTTGCAATCTGGTAATCTAACAAAACATACTGCAATTAGCCTGCTTTCTACTTACCGACTAAGAAAGAAAAGCCAATTAATTCCATCATCTTAACTGTTCATATTTCGCGCACCAGATGGTTAAATAACACTTCTAAAACACATCTAACCAGACAAACGTACTAGTATTATCTACGCAAAACATTAAAATGTTAATTTATATAATATTACATATAATATATTATACGTATTCAAATATAATGGACAATTCAAATAAGATAGGATATAATTCTAATAGTACGATTCATCCTATAACGTGTAATAGGTAAAAGAGAACTGTATTAAGCCACAACCAAAACTGCTCCAGGCACCAAATTTTAAAATTCAGTTTATGAAAAAGCCGATAACTATTTCATTAGTTAAAATGCTCTTAATATTAACATTAGTAATAGAATCTAACACTGCACGATCATTCGCCAGCCACAACTGGCAAATGCGTACGGTTACCTTAACTGCCAGTCATGTTTCCATGAGATATGTATTCGAGAATATATATCAACAAACAGGGCTGGTTGTTAAACTCAATAATTCTGTTAAGGATTTAAATGATGCACAAATTATAAGTGTAAACTTTAAACAAACGGAGATTCCCGAAGTAATGGAATTCTTGCTAAGCAACAGAAAGGATATAAAGTTTCTATTAAAAAACAAATCAATTATTGTATACAAGGATGGTGCTACCTCTAACCAAATTTCAGTATACAACAATCCAGCTGATACCTCCCGCTCTATATTTCCAGTTAGTGGCAGAGTAACGGATCAGGCAGGCAACCCTCTCCCAGGGGTCAGTGTAACACTGAAATACTCGAACAAAGGCGCCATAACAAATGATGATGGAAGATTCTCATTTCCAAATGCTGATAAAGGCGAGATCGCTATTTTCAGATCCATAGGCTTTTTATCCAAAGAAATGCCTATAAAAAATAACACCTTATTAATACAATTGGCGCCTTATATTGGCAAGTTAGATGAAACTGTTGTTATTGCATATGGAACAACAACTAAAAGAAAGAATACCGGAAATGTAGGCACCATAAAAGCAGCCGATATTGAAAAACAGCCTGTAAACAATCCCATATTGGCACTACAGGGAAGAATACCTGGTATTTTCATTACTCAAACATCCGGACTCTCGGGAGCTGCTGTAAACGTACGAATTCAAGGAGAAAATAGTCTCCAAAATGGGAACAATCCGCTTTATATAGTAGATGGAATCCCATATACATCCGAGTTACTTCCCTCCATGTCCACAAACAACTATGGTATAATAAGTAATGGAAGCCCTCTAAATTTCCTTAGCTCCAGTGATATTGAAAGCATAGATGTTTTAAAAGATGCAGACGCCACTGCCATTTATGGATCCAGGGCAGCCAATGGCGCCGTGCTCATCACTACTAAAAAAGGAAAATCAGGGAAAAGCAAATTAGATGTTAACGTACAAAACGGATGGGGGCAATTAACACGAAAAATGCAGTTGCTGGATACAAAGCAATACTTACAAATGCGAAATGAGGCAAAGAAAAACGATGGGCAACCTATAAATCCAACTGATTATGATATCAATGGTGTCTGGGATACAACTAAATCTACAGACTGGCAGAAAGAACTGCTAGGGAATACTGCACATTACACAGATATACAAGGCAGCATTTCCGGAGGCAATACCAATACCCAGTTCCTGATTGGCGGAACATTTCATAAAGAAACAACCGTGTTTCCAGGCGACTTCGCAGATCAGAAAACATCCTTCCACTTCAATATTAACAACACATCTACTAATCAAAAATTTCGGCTACAGGCATCTGGTAGCTATTTAGTTGACAAGAACCGACTTCCCAACACAGATTTAACAAATTATGCTCTTACTCTCCCTCCTACTGCGCCACCTTTGTTCACTAAAGACGGTGGGCTAAATTGGGTTCCGGACGCCAGTGGCAATTCAACATTTTACTATAATCCGGCAGCATATCTTTATAATATCTATAAGCTTAATACATCCAATCTAATAGGCAATGCGATTGTTAGTTATGAAATAGTACCTAGTCTGGACGTAAAAACAAGTCTGGGATATACCAGAATTCTATCAGATGGAACCATTGCAGTGTCTTCGCTATCCAACCGGCCTGAATATAATGCTTTATACAACCTTCGATCAGCCAGCTATAGTAATAGTGGCATCTCCACCTGGATTATTGAGCCCCAATTGACATACGTCCGTGAAATAAAAAAGGGAAGAATCGATGCTCTTTTGGGAACTACTATACAAGAAACAAATAGTAACCAGGTTCAATTTTACGGTTCCGGATATCTAAGTGATGCTGTTCTGGAAGATATTCATTCGGCACCTCAGCTGTATGTTGTGTCTTCCGTCGCTACTCAATATAAATACAATGCATTATTCTCCCGCCTAAAATATACCTATGATGATAAATATATTATTAGTTTGAATGCACGACGAGACGGCAGTAGCCGATTTGGTGACAAGAACCAATTTCATAATTTTGGCTCTGCTGCACTTGCCTGGATTTTCTCCGGTGAGAAATTTGTTGAAAACGCCCTCCCATTTATAAGCTTTGGCAAATTGAGAGGAAGTTATGGATTAACAGGAAGTGACCAAATTGGCGAATACCAGTTCCTTAACCTGTATGCTCCTCTTGATCAAATAGCTGTTCCTTATCAAAATGTGCTTGGACTCAGTACCCAAAATTTAACTAATCCATACTTAGCATGGGAACAAACTAAAAAATTACAATTTGGCCTTGAGCTTGGGTTATTAAAAGACAGAATTCTTTTCTCCGTCAACTATAACCATAACAGATCTTCTAATCAGTTACTATCATACGTATTACCTGTTTTCGCCGGATTTCAATCTGTATTAAAGAATTTTCCAGCAACTATACAAAATACAGGATGGGAGTTCTCTCTGTCCACCAAAAACATAAGCACGAAGAATTTCATTTGGTCAAGCGATATCAACTTAACGATCCCGCAGAACAAATTAATTGATTTTCCAAATCTTGAAAGAACCGCCTATTTTACTCGGCTGAAAGTCGGACAGCCAGTGATGAGTACCAAACTATATCACCTCCTGGGAGTAGATCCTACAACAGGACAATATCAATATGAAGATAGTAAAGGTAATCCTACATTTAATCCGGACTATGTAAATGATCGATCAGTATTCATGAAAACATATCCCGACTTCTATGGCGGACTTCAAAACAATTTCAAATACAAAAATTTCGAGCTTGATATTCTGTTTCAATTTGTAAAGCAGAAAGGAATAGGTTACCAATATGGCACAAGCAATCCTGGCGGCTTCCTTTCTAATATGCCTACAAGTGTATTAGACAGATGGCAGAAACCTGGCGATAAAAATCCAATTCAGAGATTTAATTCTGATGACGCTTTATTTGTCAACTGGGCAAACACTCTATTAAGTGATAAAGCATGGGCTGATGCATCCTATATTCGATTAAAGAACATATCTCTTTCATGGCAAATGCCAACTTCCTGGCGGGAAAAGCTTCATCTTAATGGTTGCCAATTGTTTATACACTGTCAGAACCTTCTAACTTTTACAAAATATATAGGTTTAGATCCTGAAACCACAAATGTAAGCGTACTTCCACCATTACGAGTGGTAGCCATCGGTGGAAAGATTTCCTTATAACAATCGTTCTAAATTTAGGAGAAACTATAATTAGAAAAAAATATTATGAAAACAGCATTCAATACGCGGTATCCATTTTCGACACGGACAAGTATTCGAATAATATATCAGTCAGGAATCAGAAAAAATCTGCTTCTCAAACCTATCATATTTGTACTTATTATAAGTTTATGTGCATGCAAAAAATTAGTTAGTATTGACCCTCCAATTACCAGTACAAATGGTATTAATGTATATAATTCAGATGCAACCGCATCCGCCGTGCTTATTGGTATCTATACAAAAATGACATCTGGATTACGAGGTGGTGGACTTACATCACTGACACTGTTCCCTGGATTATCTGCTGATGAATTGATTCTTTTCGGCGGAGCCAATAGCGGCGCCAGACAATATATCCCCTACTATCAAAACAGGCTCACTAGGTCAACAACCGGAGCAATGGACTTCACGTATAACATCTATCCTATTTTATATATCACCAATGCAGCCATTGAAGGTATTAGCAGCTCTACATCTTTAACACCCAAGGTAAAAAAGCAATTATTGGGAGAAGCTAAGTTTATGAGAGCGTTTTGCAATTTCTATCTTACAAATTTATATGGTGATATTCCTTTGGCAATTACTACAGACTATACAATAAATGCTGTATTAGCTAGATCCTCCCAACAAAAGGTGTATCAACAAATCGTTAGTGATCTGGAAGATGCACAAGCTCTGTTAACGGATAACTACATTGCCGGCAATTCAACCAGCATTACAACTGAAAGGGTAAGGCCCAATAAATGGGCTGCCACCGCCTTATTGGCTAGAACCTACCTGTTTATGGGAGATTGGGTAAATGCTGAAAAACAATCCACCTTAGTTATCAGCAACTCAGTGCAATATAATCTTGATAGCCTGAATAACGCTTTTCTAAGAAATAGTATGGAGACAATATGGTCGTTGCAACCAACTCTTGATCCAACGGCCATTCCAAATACTGAAGATGCTAACCTTTTCATTCTACCGTCTACCGGACCGACTCTCGCTATGAACTATCCTGTATATTTAAGTAATAACGTAATAAATAGCTTCGAAAAAGGAGATCAACGGAAAAATAACTGGATAGACAGTGTTGTTGTAAAAGCAGATAACACTACAAGCAATACCTATTATTATGCTTATAAATATAAACTCAGCGAGGGAAATATTGCTGTTAATGAATATACTATAGTACTACGCCTGGCTGAACAATATCTTATCCGTTCTGAAGCCAGAGCGCAGCAATCCAATACTAGCGGAGCGGCAGACGACTTAAACTTAATCCGTAAAAGAGCAGGACTATCCAAAACCACTGCTAATTCCAAAGAAACGCTACTGGATGCTATCCTACATGAAAGGCAAGTTGAGCTCTTTACTGAGTGGGGACACCGTTGGTTCGACCTCAAGCGGACGCATAAAATTGATGAAGTAATGAGTATTGTCACTCCACAAAAAGGTGGCACCTGGAATAACAATTGGCAATTGTATCCATTTAGAGATCTGGAGTTAGCAAGTGATCCTAATCTCGTTCAAAATCCTGGGTATTAAAAAGAGAGGCTTCTTTGGAAAAATTCACCTTCATTTCTATTTCGTTATCCAAATAATAAGAACAAAAATAAGAAAATGACTAAAAATAATTTAACATGTTTGGCATTTGCGCTCTCGATATCGACTTATGTCAATGCACAAAGTCCTCAAAATATACCTGTCAGCAACTCAGACGCAGGAAGATATAAAATGCAACCCATCCATTTACAGTCCAGATGGGCTAAAGATGTTAACCCCAACAATGCATTAAAAGAATATCCACGTCCACAAATGATTCGTAGTAACTGGGAAAATTTAAATGGCTTATGGCAATATGCCATTACCGATTTAAGTGAAAGTAAACCCATTAATTATTCTGGATACATACTAGTTCCATATCCTGTTGAATCCGCATTATCGGGTGTACAAAAAAAATTAATGCCCAATAATTTATTATGGTATAAAAGGTCTATTTCCAAACCTAAGCTAAACTCTGACGAGCGATTATTCTTGCACTTTGATGCCGTAGATTGGAAAGCGACTATTTACGTTAATGGAAAGGAAATCGGGGAACATACCGGAGGATATCAAAATTTCTCCTTTGACATTACTGACTACTTAAAGTCTGGACAAAACGAACTAATCGTAAAAGTTTTCGACCCAACAGACATGGGCCCTAATCCTCATGGGAAGCAGGTACTTCGTCCTGCAAATATTTATTATACTCCCTCAAGTGGTATATGGCAAACAGTCTGGCTAGAAACTGTCCCAGCTAAACATATTATCGGTTTCAAAACAACTCCTGACATTGACAAAGAAGAGCTTACAATTGATATCAACACCACACCTCAGTCCTCAAACTTAATGCTGGAGGTTTCTGCATTGAAAAATGGGAAAGTAGTAAGTGTACAAAAACAACCTATCTCAGGTTCAAAAGGGGTTGATAAAAATACAACATCGATGTCTCTAAAAATTCATACTCCGGATTTATGGTCGCCTGATAACCCATTTCTCTATGACCTTTCTATAAAATTGCTTAAAGGGAATACTGTTATTGATAAAGTAACAAGTTATTTCGGAATGCGAAAAATCGATATTCAAAAAGATGAAAAAGGAGCAGACCGAATTTTCCTCAATAATAAATACACCTATAACCTAGGGGTACTTGATCAGGGATTTTGGCCTGAAGGCTTATATACAGCGCCTACAGACGAAGCATTGGCTTTTGATATTAAAGCAATGAAATCTATGGGATTTAACACCATCCGAAAGCATATAAAAATAGAACCTAATAGATGGTATTACCATGCGGACAAAATTGGTGTATTAGTATGGCAGGACTTCGTAAATCCTCCACATGGACTTCCGGAAGGATCCAGAGAGATTTTTGAAAAAGAAGCTATGGAGACAATGGACCAATTGCACAACTACCCATCCGTTATCACCTGGGTTCTTTTCAATGAAAGATGGGGAGCATATGATCAAAAAAGACTGACAGAGTGGGTAAAGAAATATGATCCCAGCCGGATAGTAAATGGGCACTCTGGAGAATTATTATATGTGAATGATGAATTAAGGGAACCCGCTGATTCACCTTGGGTAAATAGCGACTTAACTGATGTTCACTCTTACCCTGATCCCAGAAACGCACCTGGACAACCCGGAAAAGCCAGGGTACTTGGCGAATTCGGAGGCGTTGGGGTATCAGTTCCTGGTCATCAATGGGACGACATGCAAGGATGGGGCTATGTACAGGTTCCGCCGTCAGAACTAAAAAAACGGTATACTCATATGATGAGTGATTTAAAAAAATTAGAATCTGAGGGTCTAAGTGGTTCGATATACACTGAACCATACGATGTTGAGGGAGAAGAAAATGGACTACTCACTTACGATAGAGAGATAGTTAAAATACCTGTTAGTGAAATTCGTGAGATCAACAATAACATAGTTCCTCAAATATCTGCAGGATTAGATCCAAAATTCTTTATCGCGGAAAACATAAATACTAAAGACAATGATGACAGATACACCGAACTGCTGCTCTCTTACGAAAAAGGCAAACGTGACTCTGTCTTTCTTAGACGATTACTGTTAATGGCTGCCCGAAAGAAGGACCAGGTCCATATAACAAATATCGGCAGAGAATATATTAATCAATTGATTGATCCATACTCAAAAGAGAATCTGACTTTCATTAATCAAATCACCAGAACAACTAAGGATAAAGGGTTTGAAATGCTCATGTCCAATTCCGAAAAAGTTGACGCTGTTCTAGGTGAAAATACATCAATCTATAAGTTAAAGGCCATTATAAGCGCGGATGACTTGAACCCATATATGGCAGCTAACTACTATACTCCAAATTGGGATAGTTTACAACAAGCATTTCAAACCAAATATGGAACAGTTGGTGAAGAACTAATACTTGGAAAACGTATGTATTACTACGGAACTGTAACAAAGGATTGGAAGAATTATGGAAAATATTTCGTTTTGTATTTCGAAAAAGCACTACACCATCCTGACTTCATGATCAATAATGTTGCCTGGGCTTTATTTGAAAACGTAAACGATCCAAAAATACTTTCTTATGGAGCAGAAGTAATGAAATACTGTATAGAAACATGGGACAAACAAGCACCCGATGCATTTGACACCTATGCTAATTTGCTTCATAAGAGCAATCAATCAGGTGAGGCAATTAAATGGGAAGAAAAGGCACTTCAAATGAAGAAAGGAGCACCAGACGAAAAAGTCTACGCCGAAACTCTCCAAAAAATGAAATCCGGCCAGCCAACCTGGCCTACAAATAACTAAACACATTACGCGGTACATGTGGGCGGATTGGTTTACGCCCCATGTGCACTCATATGGGAACGTCGCTAATAGTCTTATTGGTGACCTTTTTATTAAAATGATCAAAAAATTTAAAATATGATCCTTCCCCTTCTGGCGGTTCAAAATTTTTCAAAAAAACCTTTTAGAAATATAGTACTATCAGAATTACGCCCGTGTATTATTAATGTACCGCCTTTTAAAAGGAAAGGAAAGGGCCCATCTCGAGCATAACCGTTAAAAGACACATTTTTATAGTACGATCCAAATATTACTCGTGTATTATTAATACCACCAGGATAACCATTAAAAGACAGACTCAAAGAAACAATACTGACAGCCGATTGAAATAGTTTGTTATTATCCTATGAAAACCTATTCAATTAGCCCAGAAGTTGCAGGCACCGGTAAACAAATATTTAAACAGTTTAAAAACATTGTTTTATGGCAATGCCCAAAAATGTAAATCTCCCTGAAAAAATTCTGCGAATCGAAACGGACGACCAAAACTATACGCCGATAGAAGAGATTCCGGAAGAGTATCAACACCTGATCATCCCTGTTTCGAAAATCTTCTTCACCTCAGACTACGACTTCGACATGGTTTGCCAGGTTATCCGCCTGGGCATTTTTAGCATCTGGATGCACGAAATCTATGCGATGGAAGCCATCAAATTATTACCCGTTACCTGCAGGGAAATTGTAGTGCTCCATTTTATGGCCCACGGCTCCCCCAAAGCAGAAATAGCAGATAATGGCGCCTATCCGTTGAATGGCAAGGAAGTGAACATGTTTAAATTAAATGCCCGGTTTAATGAAGCCCCTATGAAAAGAGGCGATGAAATGATCAGCTTCCACATCAACGTACTACCGGCAGATTTACCTAAACTGGCTGAAATACATCCTGACCTGGCACAACTGGCAAAGAAAGAACTGATGGCAGGCAGCGGACCATTACAAAACAGACCTTATAAACTCAACCTGGTATGTAATTACCTGATCAAACAATTTATAGATTGTAAATATATTGGAGTAGCGGCAGAGAAACTCCTTTACAGATGCTGCGTAGACCTGTTTATCAACTTCGCTAACCAGGATAAAATCGCTCATCTTCCCAATGCGTATAATGCTGATGAGATAGATAATATCCTGAAAAAAGTGGTAGAATACATCAACACACATACAGATGACGAATTTAACCTGGCCAAAATCGCTTACATCTTTGACGTAAACGCGAAAGCTTTATATGCCGGCTTCGAAAATACTTATCATATTACGATGGAAGCATTCGACAGGCAATGTAAAATGTTATACGCCTTTCATTCGGCCGTGACAACGAAAGCCGAGGCCAAAGATATCGCCAGGTCGATTGCCATGAGAAGCACCGCAGAATTTATTCGAGTATTTGAATCATATTTTAACTGTTCCTTCATCACCGTTCGTAATGCCCAATGAAGTTCACTTTAATCACCCCTTGATTTTTTAGGTTGGTGACTCGCGGGACTAGTCTTAGTCCCGCTATTTTTTGTCTATCCCTCAAAATAGCCCTTGCTTTTTGCCATGCAAGAAAGAATCCTTAAATTCCTTTTCTTATTCACCGCAAAAAGCAAGGGTTATGTCTTTTCAGCAACGTACCATCTTTATTACCGGCGCAAGCCGTGGCATCGGCAAGGCGATTGCACTGCGACTCGCCAGTAAAGGCGCTAATATTATTATTGCCGCCAAAAGTGTAGAAGAAGATCCGCGCCTGGGAGGTACCATTTACTCTGCTGCCGAAGAAGTAGAAGCCGCCGGCGGCAAAGCCCTGGCAGTACAGGTAGATATCCGGGAAGAAGCACAAATAGCCCACGCGGTACAACTGGGAGTAGAAAAATTTGGCGGGATAGATGTGGTGATCAACAACGCCTCCGCTATTCAACTCACCAACACCGAACAAACACCTGCCAAACGGTTCGACCTCATGTATGATATCAACGTGCGGGGTACGTTCCTGGTAACACAACACTGCCTCCCCTATCTCAAAAAAGGTAATAACCCACATATCCTCACCTTATCACCACCCATCAACCTGGATCCCAGGTGGTTTGGCCCACATGTGGCATATACCATCAGCAAATACAATATGAGTATGCTGGCGATGGGATGGGCTGCGGAACTGGCCCCGCACCACATTGCTTCTAATGCACTGTGGCCTGCCACCACTATTGCCACTGCTGCCGTGAAGAACCTGCTCGGTGGAGATGCCCTGATTAACCGGAGCCGCACTCCCGAGATACTCGCTGATGCGGTTGAATACATCCTGCAACAACCGGCTTCCTATACCGGGCATACTTTCATTGACGAAGAAGTATTACAGGCTGCCGGTATTACCAACTTCGATAAATATGCCGTAGTGCCAGGCGGAAAATTACAGAAAGACCTGTTTCTTTGAGGAGCTGGAAGCTTAAAGCACAAAGCTATTGAAGCAAATGATAATAATGTGACTACACAAATCATCTTTTATCCGGGATAGATAACAATAGAAAATCCCGTTTAGTCAATAGCATCTGCGACAGCAGCTAATGGCAACAAACCTGTTTTATAAAAAGATAAGCTGATCTGGAAAGAACTGCCTTTTCCCGTAATTCAACAACTCATTTTTAAAAAATGAGATCAAAAAAAAGCGGCCCTGGAAAGGGTGGCTTACTTCATACTCTCGTATGTCATCCGCCTTTAATCGAATGACATGTTTGTTAACCCGGAATAAATTTACGACGAGTATCTGAAAAAAATCTGTTCAGTTTTGTTCAGTTCATTTTTTCTTGTTCATTCTCATTCATTTTAAAAATCTCCCAAAAACTGATTTTTGAATTGAAAAATTTCTTATGAAGAATAATCACACAAAGTAATTTTCTACCCAACCAAACATACACACAACAGCCACAACACAACACCATACTAACTTTCAACCATCATAAGTATTTCATTATCTATAAAAAAAACTTATCACCACTTCTCTGTTGTAACATATAATACGGATACCTAACTATTATAAACACACCAACACCCCTGATTTAAAAACACAACCACACACAACTTCCCTCCCCGACTGAATCAGGCATTTTCTTTTCCAAACCATTATTTATTTATCGGTTTATAACACCGGCGTAGCTACCGGCACTAGTATTGGCAGGTGGCGTAGTAGTAACCGTGAATGAATATTTACCAGCATCAACATCGATAACGTAATGCCCGTCCTTATATCCTTTGGTTAGCGGCTGCCCATTCATGGTGGCATCTGCTGTATACGATGCGGGCAGATAAATAGTAGCGCGGGCATTACCAGGTACCTGCACCTCCAGGTAAAAATCACTCGCTTCCTTTCTCCATTTACTACTGATCAAACCATAAGGCGATTCATAGCTGGCTTCGGCAGACGTTACATCTCCTACCACTTCCGGGCGAATCTCCATATCGCGGAAGGCCACACTGCCGGGAGCCGCACGGATACCCGCCAAACCTGTATAAAACCATTCCATCAAATGCCCCAGCATAAAATGATTGTTGGACGCATTGTGATGCGCCTGCCATGATTCAGTTAGCGCCGTAGCTCCTTTAGCCAACTGCAGCCCATAACCCGGTACATCGGCACGGCTATTCATATCATAGATCACATCGGAATGTCCTGCTTCATCCAGTACACGCAGCAGGTAACGATAACCGATATCACCGGCGGTAAGACTGTTATTATGTGCACGTACATCTGCAATGATATTATCAACCACTGCTGCTTTATTTTCCGGCTCCACCAGCCCCATGTACACAGACATCGCGTTGGCGGCCTGGCTGCCGGTACCATATTGTTTGGTGCTATCGTTAAAGAAGGCCTTATTATACGCCGCTTTCACCATTGCTGACTGGGTCTCATATCGTTGGGCATCTTCCCTTCTTCCTAAAATACCCGCTACCTTTGCCAGTATAGCGAGATCATAATAGTACATAGCCGTAGCGGTTATACCTTTGGGCGTCAGTTGTGATTCTCCCGGGAAATCCGGACCTATGTCGTACCAATCTCCCAGGCCATGCCGGAGGATATGATGATCTGACTTTTGCTCCAGGTAAGCCACATAGCGCGTCATCATCTCATAACTTTCTTCCAATACCCGTTTATCACCATACCACTGATACAGGTAATACGGAAAAATAATACCATTGCTACCCCATTCCGGCGAATCGCGGAAACCATCTTCAAACACAACATATTCCGGTGCAATATCCGGCACCAGGCCTTCGGCGGTTTGCGCCAGTATCATGTCCTGCACGGTTTTGCGCCCTTGTGCTTCAATATTGTAAATATAACGGATAGAACTGCCTACCAGGTGCGCCTGCTCCAGCCAGCCCAGCTTCTCGCGATGCGGGCAGTCTGTAAACACACTCGCCATGTTGCTGCGAATAGCCCAATCGATGAGACGAAAGGTTTGATTAAACAGTTCATTGGAGCAGTGAAACTGGCCACTGGTAATAGCTTCATTACGTGTATGGATCTCCGTGAGCTGTTGTATCACTGGCAGGTGACGGGGATTATCCTTTCCTTCCGGCACGGCACCCTCTACCTGTATATAGCGGAAACCATAGTACATAAATTGCGGCTGCCACTCTTCCACGCTATCCCCTTTCAACGTGTAATTGAAGTAAACCGGGCTGCCTACCGGCTTTTGATCTGCAACACCTTCCGGTGTCAGCAGTTCTGCCGGCGTTAGTTTCACCACGGCATTGACAGGACCTTTCACCCGCAGGCGCGGAATGGCAGACGCATTCTGTCCCATATCATACAACCAAACACCTGGCCGGGGCTGGGTAATGGTCACCGGCGAAAACTGATCGAAAGTAGCCAGCGCCGAAGTTTGCGCCTGTAAGTTGGTCGTCCCTTTTACAACTACGGCATTCCGCCAGCTGCTATCATTAAAGCCCGGCTGGTCCCAGCCGGATGGATGTAACGTGGCGTTATAGTCCTCTCCCCCATAGATACTGGAAAAAGTAACCGGGCCTGGTGCGGCCTTCCAACTGGGATCACTGACAATATCATCGGCGCTGCCATCGCGGTATTGGAGATATAACCGGCAAATAAGCTGTGGATAACCATAGGCGCCGGTGAGTTTCCGGTATCGGTCGCCGGGTATAAAGAAGAAACCGTTACCCAGCATAACGCCCAGGGTATTTTGACCGCTTTGCAACTGGTCCGTTACATCAAACGTCACATACAACGCTTGCTGATCGTATTTGGTCCATCCCGGATCCAGGAAATGCTGACCTACTTTTTTTCCGTTGAGATGCAAATCAAATTGTCCCAGGCCGCAAATAAAAACAGTGGCCCTTGCCAGCGGTTTGCGGGGAGTAAAATCTTTTCTCAGCAAAGGAAGTACATCTTTACGACGGTTTTTCTCCTGGTAGTCGCTGTGGAGAGCGGGTACAATCCTGTCGTTGTCCGGCATGGCTTCATAGCCGATCCATTGCGCTTTTTTCCAGTCGTCCGCCTTATACAAACCACTTTGCCAGGAGGCAGGTTCGCTCCAATCGGAAGCTACCCCGTTATTCCATACCATCACTTTCCAATAATACAAGGTAGCGGCGTGCAATGTCTTACCTGCATATAAAATTTGTATCGACTCGTCCGATACAACTTTCCTCGAATCCCATATATTTCCTTTATTACGCGCCAGCAGGGCAGGGTTATCGGCTACCAGTATACGATAGGCTGTTTGTTTAACATGAGGAATATCTGCGTATAGCTGCCAGCTGAAAGTAGGTTTTGCAGCGTCTATGCCAATGGGGTTATTGGCTTGTCCGTTACACAGGAGCCGTTGTACGCGGACTTTCTGTGCCATGGTGGCGGCGCTGATCAGTAGCAGGAAAAATAACAAAGTGGACTTCATCATCACACTGTTTATTGGTTGATATACAAAATTACATATCCACAACTGCCTTGATCACTTCATTCCGGGGGTCCAGCAGGGATGGGAACACATGTTTCACGTCTCCGAATTTAATGCGGTGGGTAATATATTTCTCCGGGCTCACCAGGCCTTGTTTGATACAACGGATTACTTCTTCAAAATCTGCGCGGGTAGCATTACGGCTGCTCATCAAAGTTGTTTCCCGCTTATGAAATTCCGGATGCGAAAACATCAGCATCTCTTTCTGTAAACCAATCAGGACATACCTGCCGCCATGTGCCAGGTAGCGGATGCCATTGTTGATCGCCTGCTGGTTGCCGGTGGCATCTATTACTACGGTGGGCAAGTCGCCGCCGGTAATGGTTCTCAACTGCGTTGCTACATCTCCGTTAGCCAACAGTGCATGTGGTATCCCCAGGGTATTTTTTACAAACTGCAAACGTACTTCCCGGATATCAGTGGCAATAACAGTGGCGCCGGCAATGCGGGCCATTTCCATAGCGGCCAGTCCTATAGGCCCCGCTCCCATTATCAGCACATATTCTCCTTGTTGTACCGCCGCCCGCCGGATACCATGCGCACCAATGGATAATGGTTCCACCATCGCCAACTGCTCTTCCGTGAGACCGGCGCCATGCACCAGCAACCGCCCCGGCACTGCGAGGTAGTCTACCATCCCACCGTCTTTATGCACACCGAATACAGCAATGTGTTCGCAGCAATTGGGTTTGCCAGCGCGACAAGCCACACAATGTCCACAATTTTCGTAGGGAATTACTGTAACGGTGTCTCCTTCTTTAAACCCTGGCACGTCGTCAAGGGCAATAATTTCACCGGCCAGTTCATGGCCCAATATCCGGGGGTAGTCAAAATAGGGTTGGGTACCTTCAAAGGCATGGAAGTCGGTACCGCAAATGCCTACTTTCTTTATTTTAATAATGGCATGACCTGGCTGCAGCGTGGGTATAGCACCCAGGCCATATTCAAAATTGCCAGGAATGGTACAAATCAGTGTTTTCACTACATTTAATTTATGCAAATTTCTCCGTAACTGCCAGTATATTTTTTTCAGGCAGCGTAGCTTACATCATGATTTATTCCCCCGCCATAACCGCCACCAGTACTTTTTTAACCGCATCCTCCTCTTCCACATGATTATACTGCGGCATCACCCCATGCCCGTCATTTACATCCCGGTTGACCAGGTAATTAGTAGTAGATATAAATCCCTGTAAATGCGTATTCGGCAAAGAAATAGCCCTGGCATTTCCGCTGATGATATGCTTATTGCCACCCGATTCCGTTCCTATAAAAATGGCCCTGGTATATTTTTCCAGGTAGGCACTCACAATGGCCGCATTAGAAAACGTTCCTCCATTAATGAGTACAAACAGGCGGCCGGTATAACGGTTACGCACCGGCGTAATCAACCGGGTTTCTTTACCTCCGTACAGGTAAGTTACAGGCCTGGGAACCAGGTACGAAAGCAGGTAACATCCCGGAGCAAAATCGCCGCCCTGGTTATCCCGCAGGTCGAGGACGAGGTGTTGATACCCCGAATCGCGTATGGTGGCGAAGATACTATCAATAGCGGTTTTATATGACTGATGATGGGTAGCTTTTAACTGGTCTTTATCCAGGGTTTTCACCTTTAACCAGGCTAGCGGCTTTTCGTCCGGCATGGTGGATAAAGTAATACCAGGGTTTTCATTTCCATGGGGATATAATACAGTAGCCTCCGCCGTGGTGTCTGGTGTCAGCAGCAACCGGATACTGTCTTTTGTTAGTGCAGCCACCGTTTGTGTGTCGGCGGCTCCTTTGATCTGCACGCGAAAACTGGGGCATTGTCCAAATGCGAAATTATAATACGCGGAAAAATAATGTTGCAATATCCATAAGGGATAGGTTTGATTATATCCATCCCTGATCTGTCTTTTCACTAATTGCGTCATTAAGCTATCCGTTGGCATATCATTGATGGACAATATTTCCTGCCCGGCCTGTAGCGCTTTGTTGAGGGAGCCGTTGTCCCGGATAAACAGCTTTCCGTCACGACAGGTTACCAATAACGGTAAAAATCGTCCCTTGCTGCTATAATAAGCCATAGCCGCTTCGCTGGGCAGGAACATGGTATGCCCGTCTGCAATTTTTTCATGGAGGAGGGTAATTAAACTTAAAAACGCCTGCTCCTTCATCGGGTGATTTATCTCGTGGTAAAGACTATCGCAAAAGGCGGAAAATACTTGCCTGGAAGTATAGCGATAAAGCGCGGGGTGTATAGTTTCCAGTTGCTTTCTTAGGAAGCGAAAATCAGCTTTTAACGCAGCGGGTGGGTATAATTGATCAGGGGGTTGCTGCGCTGTCGCAGAAAAGGCGATCAATAACAGGAAGATACAACGTCGGAGACTAATCATCCTTTAATTTACGACAAGAAATGAATTCACGGAAGCCCCTTAATAAAAGGCTTAATCCCTTCCGTCACAAATACTTTCAATTGTCCATCATCTCCCTTGTAAACCAGGTAAGCGTCCAGCTCTTTATGCTGCAACAGAAAGCGTTTCGTAGCTTCCAATCCCATTACCATAAAAGCAGTATCGTAGCCGTCGGCAGTAATGGCATCATCGGCAAAAACGGTGACGCTGAGTAAGTCGGCTGGCGCAGTGGCGCCGGTGGCGGGGTTGATGATGTGTCCGAAGGTATGGCCGTCCTGCTGGTAGTAGTCGCGGTAATTACCGGCTGTAGTGGCAGCCTTGTTAAATAACTGCACGGTGGAAGCTTCTGCTTCCGGGTGCAGTGGATTGTCGATGCCAATACTCCAAGGAATACCGTTTTTCCGGCCTTTGCAGCGCACTTCTCCTCCTATCTCCACCATGTAGTCGCTGATGCCGTTGCGCTCCAGCAAGGTGGCTAAAACATCCACACTATAGCCTTGCGCGATGCCATCGAAATCGAGGCGCACCTGCTCCTGTAGTTTATGTACTTTATTTTCGTCGAATACAATTTTGGTGAAGCCTACATATTGTAATAAAGAATCCTTTTTTTCCCACCACGGTTGGCCGGATTTTTTCCCGGCGCGATAGGCTGCTGTGAGTGGCATCACAGTAGGGTCGAAGGCGCCATGAGTAGCGGTATATATTTCAGCGGACTTTTTGAGTACCGGGTAAAAATAAGGCAGCTCATAAGTCCAGGTGGTGGATTTATTAAAGAGCGATATTTCGGAGTCATTACGATAAAGGGACAAACACTGGTCTATTTCCTGCAGCGTGCTATCAATGGCAGATTGCAGTTGCGGATGCGGGATACCGGTATATCTCACCTGCCAGGTGGTGCCCTGGGCGGCACCGCTAAGGCTCACCACCTGGCTGTGAAATAGTAAAAAAAACAGGTACATCATTATTCCTGCAATAACTGCATTAATTCTGATAAATGCGCGCTGTATACTTCCCGTGGACTGCTGTGATATTTTTGCGCCACGGAAGCCGCAAAGCCTACCACTTCTCCCATCATACCACAGGTACGCATTACCCTGGTGCTGCCAAAAGCCACGTGCGTGGTGCTGATATTTCTACCGGCCATAAACAGGTTGCTGATATTACGGGAATACAGGCAACGGTAAGGAATGGTATAAGGCGCTACCCGGATATGCCGGGTGCCTGCGAAAAATTCCTGTCCTTCAAAATACTTATGATTCAGGGAATCGGGGAAGTGCAGGTCGATGGTCCAGGTAGCGGTAACGGCGCCATCAGGATAGTGTTTACCTTCCTGGATGTCCATCTGTGTCAGTACCAGGTCGCCCATAATGCGTCTCGACTCCCGCTTGCCGCCGATATAGGCTACCCATGCCAGCTCTTGTTTCGCATATTTTTCCGGTTTGTTATTTTTGAGATAAGACCAGTTACCGTATACGGCGCGGAGATTATGGTCACGTATTTTCTCTGCATCTGTGATGGTATTGAAGTTACCGAAACCCGTTTCCCATTCCCAATCTGCTTTTGTGGCATCGATATGATATTCATCGGAAAAAGGAAGCGCCCACGGGGTAGCAGGGAAGGTAGTAGGCTTATCTACCGGCACAGCCGCCCATAAGTTAGATGTGCCCAGGGTGAAGCTATCCGGCTTTTCTGCGGCTAGTGATTCATGTGTTTCTGCTTTACTTTCCCTGCCCATGCGGAAGTCTGCGCCTGCAAGATAGCCAATGGTACCGTCGCCGGTACAATCTGAAAAATAAGTGCCGGTAAACCGGGTGTCCTGGCTGGTGGCAATATCACGGCCGGTGACGGCAATAATGCGGTCGTTTTCTTTCTCTACTTTATACACATAGGTGTTGAGGAACACTTTAAGATTTTTCTCTGCTTTTACGATGGCAGCTTTCCGGCCATCGCCATATTCTTCCCCATCCGGGTTACCATTGCCAGGGTCGCCGTTATCCATCTCTCTAACGATTCTTCCTAATTTAGGATAATAGTTTTTGTCGATTTCTCCGCGCAGATGCACCCGCACTTCAGAGCTGTTGTTGCCACCAAGTACCGGGCGATCCTGTATCAACGCTACCTTTAAACCCATGCGGGAAGCGGAGATAGCGGCACAGGTGCCGGCAATACCACCGCCAACTACCACCAGGTCATACTTTCCACCATCAGCCGGCTGTTCGCTGGTATGCAATAATTTTCTGCGTAAGGCGCTTAAAGCAGGCTTATCATTAGGGGGCGTATATTTTTGCGCAGTGGTAAATAACAACGCATCACATCTGCCGTTGAAACCAGTGAGATCCTGCAGCGCTATTTTGGTATTCACATTGGTGATATTCACAACGCCGCCATCGTACCATTTCCATTCATCGTTACCGCTTTCTCCAAATATCGGGGTGAGTGGTATATCGTTCACGACTACACGAAATTTACCGGGTCCTTTGGGAAATGGCGCCCAGTCTTTGGTACGTACCCATACATGATATTTTCCTTTGGCAGGGAAGCTCACACTGGTTACTGCATCTTTCACCGGGCGGCCCATACCATGCGCCATGAGGTAAGAAGAGCCCATGGTAACAAACGATTGCTGGTCAATTACCCAGCCACCCCTGTTGGCGAAAGATTCTGTTTCCACCAAAACCGGTTCCTGTGCGTGGACCCACATGGAACTGCAACATAGCGCTATCACCCGCCACCATGTTTTGCTACTGACTAATACGCTTTTCATAATTGTATAGCTGCTTTTTAACGTGTTTACTATCGGGTTTCCGTTGTTGTATGAGTGTATAAATAATGGCTGCTTTTTCTGCATCTGCACTGGTAAGTTGTGCGGCCAGCTGCTCTAACGGCAGCACCGGCGCCTGCTGTAATAACGGGAGTATTAAGGCCGACTGCTCCGTGTTGGCATTCGGGAAAACGTCTGCCAGTTGACGGGTCAATGCTGTATCCAGTGGTATGTTTTTTAGTTTGCGTAAGATGGTAACCTGCACCGGGTATGCCGCTGCTGCATATATTTTCCACAGCCAACGCTGGGAGGATTTGCCGCTCATAAAATCCGGATGCAGTTGTTGTATTAAATACCGCGTCAGGAACACATTTTTTCCGGCTACTACCTCGCGGATATCGGGTTCAAAACCGGCCTTGATATGACCGCTTTTATCCATCACTTTATCGATGGCCCAATACTGGTAAGCATAGTTTCCGGAGGCCAGCATCCGATGCCACATCGCTTCGTTGCTGTACGTTTCAGTAATACGCATCATCTCCTCCACTACTGGTCCATGGGCAATATGCCACAACGTATAACAGGAATATACCGCACCGGATATCACTTCATTTTTGATCGTCTTCAAGGTGGCGCCGGTTCTGGCATCCACGGAGTCGGTCAGGTTTTCTGTACCGGGCACAATGAGGTCCGTAATTTTCAAAGATGCCAGCAACGAGTTGGATTTGGCGAGGATGTCCTGCATCTTTTCATAGTCTGCCGGCTTAAACACTTTATGATCCAGTTTGGTCAACGCCTCATTTACCGGCAAGTCGTAGCGGATATAATTCCCCAGCAGGTCCCAGTAAAAATTGATGTACACCGGTTTGCATTCGCCGGTATAACAAACCGGTGTAAAGATGTTGCTGAAATAATACAATGGCTGTCCGGCCTTGTTGGTAGCCAGGTACAACGGATACACCGTGGTATCGTTTTCCCGGAAAGTAAAGGCGCGCTGGTGAGTGGCTACCGGCAACAGGTAACGGTTGTGCAACACATCATTGACATGACTGGTATCCAATACCTGCAGCCCGGCAGTATCTGCCGGTATACAGAATGCTGTGGCACTTAGCGCCAGCCATCCTGTTATCCACCATGCCACCATTGTATATTTCATAACTATTTATATTCCAGCCACGCCGTAGCGTTGCAGTCTTTATTACTGTTAAAACGAATCCACCTGGCCTGGAAGCCTTTCGGGAACTGGTATTGAAAGGTTTCGCCAGGCGCTACCGTCACGGTTTTATAAGGCATCCAGGTACCGTTGCCTACGGGATCTGTAGCAATCGTGAACGTAACGGATATTTTGGCATCATGCGATAATTGCAGGCTGCGATTGTCGTAAAACCCAATGAGATAAGGGTCTGACGACTCCCCTGCTTTTACTGCCGAATTTTTCCACGGACCACCGTGGCCGGTAGGTTTACCCATTTGCCACAGGTCATCAATGGCGCCTGCCCATACGGCCGCTTTTTTATCATCGGATACAATGATGTGTGCGCCTGCTTTTGCGGCCGGGTCAATGCCGGTCATAATCAGCATGCCACGGTAGGAAGCGTAATCATTAATCCGGAAATGATGAGAAGAAATGGGTCGTATTTTCGCATAGCCGTCCGCGTTTTCTGCCGGCAGTTCATAGAACGTACCATGGCAGTTAAACAAGTCTCTCTCTGTAGATACTTCCCGGCAAATCCGCAACGCGGCTTTACCAACGAGCGGCGTATATGCCTCATCGCCTAACGGCAATCGCCAGCGACGGCCTTTATCGTCCACAATCAATATGGAACCCGTTTCAATGAGTACCGGCTGTTGCGGAATGGCAAATTGCTTTTCAATAAAATCAGCGGTAGCCGCATCGGTTTTGGGTTGCAACTGCATGTCGGCATTCAGTTCATAGTAGCCGGTATTAGTAGCGTCGCCATTTTGATAGGTACGCGCTAACATGCCCAATGCACGGCGATCATTGCCCAGTCCGTATAACAGGCCTCCTTTTACCTGTGAGGCCGTTACTTTACTGAGACCGTCAAAGATTGGCGCCGCGGTGGTGTGGCGGGTATCGTTGGCGGTATAAGAAAAATGCGCCGTAGCGGTAACGGCTTTACTCGCTTTTACGCGAATCCATTCTCCGGGTATCTGCGTTGGAAAAATCACTTCCGCGGCCTGTCCGGGCGCTACGGTGATAGTTTGCGCAACGGTCCACTGATCGTTACCGTTGCGGTCTGTTTCAAATGTAAACAGGACCGGTTGTGTGCCGTTATGTTGAATACGTGCGCTGCGTTGCGGCCAGCCGGCAAATAAGAATGGGTCGGAAGGAGTATCGGCTTTCACCGGCTCGTTGAGCCATACAGCTCCTTCGGCGGTATTGGGTCCCAGGTGATCCGGTTGTTGCAAACCGGTGAACCATAAGTTAGAATTCGATTGGCCGGGGCCTTCAATATTTCCTTTGGCGCGGCGCTTGTTGAGGAATTCCTTTTGTGCGGAGTCATCACAACCAAATACCAGTTGGTCCTGCCAGCGGGTATAGTCGCCGATGACTTTTAAATACGCACTACGGGGACGGATACCCGCTGTATGGCCGCTGGCGAATGTGGCCGGGAAATGCCAGAACATGCCGTGCATGGTCATCAGGTATTCCGGTTTTGCAGCGGTACCTACATCCCTGATACGGGGCCATTCCGTATTCCATCCGTGGGCGCCGTCATAGCTGTGACTGGCTTTGGGCAAGCGAAAGAACTGCCATTTTCCCTGATCTCTTAATCCCAGTAACAATGATTTATGATCCCACCCGGTGGCCCAGATTGGATCGGTGACGGGATGTGGATTTCCGGAGATGCCTCCCGGACCGGTGATTTCTACAAATTGATTCCGGCGCACTACTTTCCAGTCCTTACCATTCCATTCTGATAAGGAGCCGGCTTCTATGTCGAAATCGGTGAGGGCTTTGGGGCCGGGTTCACCATTGTTGGAATAAATGAGCACCCCCTGACCGGAATACAATCCTTTCCCATGCGCACCAGGCAATAAAGCCAGTGCTGCATTGGCAAGGGTATCTGCGCCTCTTTTGTTTTTCACATTTCCATCTTCATATAACAATGTTGGCTGCAGGGTATGTACATCTACTTCATAGAAACCTTCTTCCATGGTGCCATAATATATTTTCCCGGCAGGATCGGTCAGGTGGCGGGCATTGCCGGTATGCCGCCCTGGCATTAACGTATAAGGAATGACCCTCACGGTACCTTTATCGCTGATGGCGTAAGGGCCTATAAATAACTGGTTGCTTTCGGGATGTATCATTCTATTGGCCGGCGTGCCACCGATGCTTTCTTCCCGCACTATTTGCTGCAGGGCCGGCGTTATTGCATACAACTTATCTGATGAGCCAAAAGGCATATGCGGACCGTAAGTAATCACCCATAAATTACCTGCCCAGGGTACTACTGCACCGGTGCCACACTCTCCTTCTTTGTTATACATAGCCAGCTTCGGATAAATACCGCTATAGGCGCGGGGTTTACCCGATTGTGCGTCGGCGGGGTTATAATAGGCAGCGCCGACCAGGCTCATAATAGCAGCACACAAAATAATATTTCTTCCGTTTTTCATATTGTTTTTTTGCGTGCTTAGTAATTTGGATTCTGCGTCAGATGACTGGTCAATACTTCGGTTGACGGAATTGGCCACAGGTACTGGCGGGTAGCGTCAAACTTGCGTACGGCAATTTGTTTTACGAGCCCAGCACTATACATCGGGGAAAAGTCGGCCACTCCATCTGCATCTATCACCGGTGTTTGCGGGAAGAACCACAGCCCCGGCTTCACTACTTTGGCACGCAGATCAGCTGGATCCAGCAGGCCAAAGTTCGCCCTGTTCAATACTTTCTCTGCCAGGCGCCAGCGGATGATATCCATATAACGAATGCCTTCCAGCGCAAACTCCATGCGTCTTTCAATACGGATCACCTGCATCAGCGCATTCTTCTCTGTAATGGTAACGGCAGGATAAGCGGCCGTGTTCGTATAGGCGGTACCGTAAGCGCGGGCGCGTACTTTATTAATCGCATCAAGCACCGATTGATCAATATCTCCCAGCGCTGTTTTTGCTTCTGCATACATCAGCAATACATCTGCATAACGGATAATGATATTGTCCGGTTCTACCGTCCAGGAGTTGAGGAGCCAGTCGCCGTCAATACCTTTCTTCCACAACAGCCCGTTAAAAGAGGCGTACTGCGCAATAGAGCGGGTGTCTTTATTTTCCACATACTTATTGTCCGATACTTTTAACACGGTCACAGAGTCCGGATGTGGTTGGAAAATATATCCCAGGTGCGGCGTCTGAAACTCCACCAGCGTGGCGGCACAGCGGGGATCACGGTTATCAAAGGGACGGCGCGGGTTAAACAAAGGCGATTGATCAATGGGTAATCCATCTTTGCAGAGGAAGGCGCAGAACAGGTCCCAGGAAGGATCTTTCGCAGCCCAGCCGCCGGCATTACGGGTAACATAGTTCTGGCAATCGCCCAGCGTTACTTTCAAAGTAATAGAACGGGGCAGTCCGAAAACGGTTTCAGCAGAATTCTTTGTTTTAGATAAAAAGAGATTACCGAAGTCGTCGTGCAATTTATAGATGTTGAGATCCATACAGGCTTTGGCAGCAGTTTTAGCGGTTTCCCAATCACCCATATACAAAGCAATGCGTGCTTTCATGGCCAGCGCAGCACCTTTGGTAGCGCGCTTCAGATCACTGCCGCTATACGTGGTTTTCAACGACGCAGCAGCGAGGTCGAAGTCCGCATAAATTTTTTGCAGCACCTCCTGCGGTTTACTTTGCTTCAGCTGCAGCGCTTGTTCTATATCCAGGATAGAATCGGTGTACACGATATTGCCATAGTGAGATAACAAACGGGAATACTGGCAGGCTCTTACAAAGCGTGCTTCTGCAGAATAGCTGGCAATCTGGTCGGCCGACAATACCTTGCTGGCCCTGGAAATGCTTTGCAAAACATTGTTAGCCCTCGCGATGGCTTTGTAGGTTTTGGTCCACCAGTCTTTCACGAACCCGGTTTCACCATTGATGGTAGCGCCGGTTACTTCTGTGGTCACGTCGCGGTATATCCAGTCGTCGGTCCACTCGTCGTTGTCTTTCAGCCAGAAATCACCTTTATAAAGGCCGTTGAGCGACATGTTAATTTCTTCCGGTGTAGAATTCCAGGTTTCGCTGGAACCGTCAGACAAAGGATGCAGGTCCAGTGAACCACAGGCACTCAGCAACATCCCGGTGAATATGATAATAGCCAATTGTTTCATGATCGTGGAATTTTAGAATTTAACAGATGCGCCAAATACGAAGCTGGTAGTGATTGGATAACCCAGCCTGTCCTGCTCCGGATCCCAGCCCCTTGGGAAATGATGAATAGAGAACAGGTCACTCACGCTGCCGTATAAACGAACACCCTGCAGGTGTATCGTCTTCATCCAGCTACCCGGCATAGAATAACCCAGGCTGATATTCTTCAGGCGGAAATAGTTTCCTTTAATCAACCAGAAATCAGACATCGCGTAGTTGTTGCCCGCGGAAGTGTTGGTGTAGCGCGGAAATTTCGCTGCCAGGTTTTGTTCCGGCGTATTGTATTTGCTCCAGGAATTACCATCCAGTATAGCGGGGAAGTTGCCGTAATTTTCTGTTAATGGCCGCACGATATCAGATCCCAGTTGAGAGCGTTGTTTACCTACGCCCTGTAAAGCAATACCGAGGTCCCAGTTTTTATACCCCACCTGTATGGAGGCGCCATACTGGTAGCGTGGCAGGGAACCTCCTAATAACACCCGGTCGTATTCCGGTGAAATTTTACCATCAGGCACACCCTCCGGGCCGCTGATATCTTTGTAACGGACATCGCCAGGTTTTACGTTGGCATTGAGTTTGGGCGATTTATCCACTTCATCCTGTGTTTGATAAATCCCGTCTGATACATAGCCATACCATTCGTTAAATTCACTGCCCTGCTTTTTGATCTGGTCGCCGAGGAACACGGTACCACCGAGGTCGCCCATTTTGGTAATGAAGTCAGACACGTTTACAGATACGCTGTAATTGAAATCACCGATGCGGTCGTTCCAGCCCAGTTGTGCTTCCCAGCCTTTGGTATACATTTTACCGGTGTTCTGGAAGGGATTGTCGTAGCCAATAAAATCAGGTATTTCCAGTTCCAGCAAAATATCGCTGGTGGTTTTCTGGTAGTAGTCGCCGGTAAAGCGCAGGCGGTTTTGTAAGAAGTTAACATCAGCGCCTATATCCCATGACCGGGTTGTTTCCCAGGAAATATCGCGGATGGCATATTGCCATTGTGCGGCTGATTGGCCGGATACGATGGTATTACCTTTATAGAAAAGGGAATTATTTTCGAAAGATAGCAAAGCTTGGTAGGGGTAATTTCCAATACGCTCATTACCCAATGCGCCTATAGAGGCGCGTACTTTCAGGAACGACAACCAGGGCGCTGTTTTCTTCAGGAATCCTTCCTCAGACATCACCCATCCGGCAGAGAAAGAAGGGAAGGCGCCCCAGCGGTACCCTGGCGCAAAACGCGACGAAGCATCATAGCGGATATTTCCCTGCAGCAGGTATTTATCTTTATAACTATACATCAACCTGCCAAACCAGGAACGGTAAGCATTTTCAAAGGCGCTGCCGCTGTTATCACGGAATTCCAGCGGACCAAGGTTGAGGTAAGGATAGTTATCCAATTGATACTGCCCCCTGGAAGCCCCCAACAGCTCATCATGCGCTTTGTAAAACTCATAACCTGCCATCAGGTTAAAGCTATGGTGCCTGAACTCTTTGGTATAATTAGCGAAGAACTGGGTGGTATAACGATAGTTATCATTACGGGCTTCTTCCAATTTGGTTTCTGTAGCACCTTCTATATACCCGGAAATAGAACCGGGATTATTGAAGGCGGTATAAGGGATTTTCTTCGTAAACTTTTTCCCTTTGTCGAAATTCAGGAAAGGCGCTACCACTGCGGAAAATTTCAATCCTTCAACAGGCGTAAAATCGATGCCGATTTTTCCACCCAGCTGGTTGTACCAGTTATCATTAAAACCGCCAAATTTTGTCAATGCATAAATATTAGCGCCATCTTTTCCGGCGCCCACGCGGCCATCAGACCACATAGCGGCATAAATAGGCGGCACAATACCCAGCTTATACATGGGGTCTATCATAGGATATGGAATAATAGGCGCGGAGGTAATAGTACGTCTAAAGTTAACGTCTACACTGGCAGAGAGGTATTTATTGATAGTAATATCATTGTTGACACGCGTGGTGATACGATCGTAAGAGCGGTTATCATATAAAGCGCCATTTTTATCATACACCAGTGATATACGGGAACGCAGCGCTTTTCCGGCGGCGCCAATACTGAGCATATGTGTTTCGCGTGGTGCGCTGCTATGCAGCAGGAGTGCGCGCCAATCGGTGTTAGGATATTGATCCGGGTTTTGTGCGTGCAGTTGTGCGTAGTTATCTACAATATCTTTTGTATAGGTGGGATATTCGTTGGCGTTATTGCCGTTATCATTCCATCTCAGTTCATTAGTGAGCTGCATAAACCGCACCGCATCTACATACTGTGGTAGTTTGGTAGGTTTTTCCAGGCCATATTCATAGCTGTAGTTAAGATCCAGTTGTCCGTTCTTCGCGCGTTTGGTGGTAACGAGGATAACCCCTGCTGCCGCACGGGAGCCGTAGATAGAGGCAGAAGCAGCATCTTTCAGTACAGAGATATTCTCGATATCATTGGGGTTGATGGAATTCACATCGTCTACCGGCACGCCATCGAGGATAACCAGCGGCGTAGCACCTTCGTCTCTAATAGAGGTAATACCACGTACACGGATTTGCGCAGTTGCTCCGGGGCCTTTATTATTGCGCGTTACCATTACACCGGGCATCGCACCCTGCAGTGCCTGTGATACCTGGGTAGTTTTCCGGGCGGCTACGGCTTCGCCTTTCACGCTGGCAACGGCGCCGGTAAGGTCGCTTTTTTTCACGGTACCATAACCAATTACCACCAGTTCATCGAGTGCGGTATTGGTGGCTTTTTTTAGCCGGATGTCGAGCCGGAATTGCCCTGCCAGGGTCACTTCCTGTTTTTCGAAACCGATATAGGAAAACACGATGGTGGCGCCATCATTGATATCACTGAGTTTATAGTCGCCCATTTCGTTGGTGACGGTAGCTTTGGAAGTGCCCTTCCATAGCACCGTTACGCCGGGTAATGGCGTACCGGTATCATCTGTTACCCGCCCGATGAGCGACATAGGAAATGCCATGAATTTTAATACAGGCGTTGTAGTCAGATGAACCGCTTTCTTAATAGAAATGGTTTTGTCTACGATAGAGAAAGTAAGGTCTTGTCCTTTCAAAGCCTTGGTGAGCAACTCTTCCAGGGATACTTTTTCCACATCCAGGGTAACGGGGTGACTATCTTTCAGCAGAAAGTTGTCGTAAAATACGACACAACCGGTTTGCTTTTTGATAGCGGAAAAAACCGTTTTGAGTGATACATCTTTCCCTGAAAAACTCACGGTTTGAGAAAGTCCTGTAGCACTTACATTCAAAAAAACAACCGTCAAAAACAGAAACGTTAACTTCATAGCTAACAGCATTTTGGTTGAGCATAGCCCGCGATGCCCGATGGCTGGTGTTGGTACCCTTTGGGCAATAGCAACGGCCATCCGGCTGCAAAGAGCGTTACAATTAATTTGCATACATTTGCATTGTTTGGTTGAGTGAATAAGGAGTCTTCGCCGACTTATTTTGTTCATGCTATCAAATGCCGCCGGAAATATGTCCAGTATTTCCGGTTTTTATTTGCATAGCAGTTTCATACGCGTAATCGTGGGTGACTTACGCAGTGGAATTTGTTAGTTTCATCAATAAAATAAAACGTGGTTTGGTGTTTACTTAAGTACTGTAATATTTTTCCCCTCTATTTTAAATTTAACATCATTGGCTTCCAGGATACTTAACACTTCCGACAAGGGCAATGAGCGCTGCATACCACCACCAAAGCTCCTCTTCGGGATAGCTCCTTCGTAGCTTACTTTTACATCATACCATTGTTCAATTTGTTGCATCACGGTAGGCATATCAGCATCGGTAAACTGGAAGAATCCATTTTTCCAGGCAATAATTTCATCGGTATCTACATTATTCATCACTAATAATGCACCATGATGATTTACCTGCGCCTGCTGCCCGGGCTTCAGTATGGTGTTTGCGCCGGCGCTGCTTACCTTTACGCCTCCATCCAGCAGCGTAGTGCGGATATCAGGCAACTGTTCATAGGCATTTACATTAAATCGTGTACCCAGCACCGTGATATCAACTGCGCCGGCATTCACTACAAACGGGTGGTGTACATCCATGGCCACTTCGAAATATACTTCCCCGGTGATATTTACTTTCCGGTTGTCGCCGGAGAAAGCAGCAGGAAAGGAAATGGAAGAGGCAGCGTTGAGCCAGGCGATGGTACCATCCGGTAACGTGAGGCGGTATTGTCCACCTCGCGGCGTCACCATTTTGTTATACATCTTTTCTCCGGCGCCACTCCCTTCATAGGTAAGTTCTCCGTTGCGCTGCTTTACTATTTTTATATTGCCTTGCTGTGCCAGCAAACCATTGCCGGCACTATCCAGCGTGATGACGCTGCCATCTGCCAGCGTAAGTGTAGCTTTATTGCCTCCTGGCGCCACCTCATTTTTATACCGGCTTTGCTTATCGGCTATCACCGGTGTAGTAGTATGAGTATGCCGTAACGCCCACCAGCTGCCGGCTCCCAGCAACAGTACGCTGGCAGCGGCCCACCAGCCGTAGCGGATAATGCGGGCGGGTTGCTTTTCCGGAACCGTACTGAATAATGCCTTTTCAATACGATCCGACATAACATCTGGCATGGCTGTATGTGGCACATGGGAGGCCCATGCATCTCCCAACGCTTCTTCCAGCTCCTCCTGCGTGGCGGTAGTATCTATCCATACCGCCAGCTCCTCCCTCTCGGCATCTGTGGCGGTATCGTCAAAGTATTTTTCAACGAGGTATTTAATTCTTGCTGACAGCATCCTGGTTATTTATGTTAATCAACATCCCCTCCACGGTATCTATCTTACTATAGACAAACGGGAAGGAAACTATAACTAGTCCGGAAGAAAATATTTTTATTTTTGGAATGCCACCAGGATCACCAGCACACAAGATGCGCCGGTAGCGGATTGCAGGTGTATACCGAGCTGCTCCCGGATGGTACGCAGGGCAGCAATCATATGGTTATTCACCGTAGCGGGGGAAATATTGAGGTGCCGGGCTATTTCATCGTGTTTTAATCCCTGGTCCCGGCTAAGGGTATATACCAGCTTTTGTTTGGGAGGTAGTTTATCCAGCGCCTTGTTCAGCCGCGCTCTCACTTCCTGCACTTGTAAATGATCTTCGGCATTGTCGTGCGCCGTAAGATGCAGTTTATTAATTTCTGCCAGGATCAACGTTTCTTTGGCCATCCGCCGGAAGGCATTCAATACCTGGTGCTGGGCCATCCGGTAAATATAGCCTCCAAACTGTTCAATATGCAGCAGTTGCTGACGATCTTTCCATAGCTTCAGAAAAACATCCTGAATTACATCTTCTGACATTTCCGGGGAATTGGTTAAGCGCAGGAGGAAGCTATATAACTTATGCTTGTGCCCGTGAAAGAGGCGGGTAAACGCTTCTTCATGCCCGGCAGCAGCCAGTTGCAGCAATCGTTGTTCATCAGTTACATGCTCCATGGAACAGGATAAGTGGAATAGTATTACATAACGTAGATCAGACTAAAATTAAAAAAAATGGGGAAACAAGGGGAAATATTTTTTGGGGAGATGAATGTTATTGGCTCGTTACTCTTAAAACGATGATGTCTGATTACATTAGAGAATTTCAAGAAAAAGAATTGACAGAAAGAGTATTAAGAGAAGCGAAAAGCAAACGGATTGCAGGATGGGCTGCTGCAGGAGCTGCTATTACGGGGTTAATCGTTGCGATAATTAGCCTTTAAAATAGCCTTAGACAAGATTTTCTCTTTCTAATGATACTGCCAGATGCGACGGGTAACTTGCACTCGTCACATCTGTGCTATCGTCTTATGCACATTTTTCTGTTCCTGTTTTCTTAATTCCTTATTTGTTCTGATATTATAACTTTTTCCTTTTTCAGCCAGCATGAACCAATAGAATGCAGGGATGTTATCATCCGAGTGTAATTCCAACCTTATAAATAATTCATCATTAGGAAATTCCTTCTGATGGATAATTCTGCTTAAGCGAGTAGCATCCACACTGATTTCAGCTGCAAACTCCTTTTGCGTTTTTTCTAGTATACGGATATAAGTAGCAAGAAAATAACCAAAATGTAATTCCTCCTGGTACTCCCGTGCCTCTATTACATCCAATATCTGAAATCTCAATTGCATCAACTGACCTCTTAAGCGTTCCTGCTTAGTTCGATTATTCCACATCTCCATTCGCAGTGCCACAAATTCCTTGTCTGCTGCTGCCTTTTCAGCTGCAGAAAGGCCGTGAGGGTAAATATTATCCGGATCAAGTGGTTCCTTTTTTTTCTTCTTTGCTTTCATTCAAATTAATTTTTATATATTCTGTAATCAAGGCGTCTGAGCTACTTCCCTCTAACACAAGATGTTTTCCAACTGGCCTAAAGTGATACTTTTCAATGTAGTGCGATATAAGTTCTGTTTTGGGGATTAAGGAAACGAAGCCATCAAATCCACTTTTAAATGATAACTGGCATGCAAAAGTGATAAGATTCCCTGCTACCCGATCATACAATTTTGTCTTCCCCCTGTTTTCCCGGGCCAATTCCAATAACTTAATCTCCACTCTTCGCTCTGCCTCATAAATCAAAACAGACATTAACCCAAGAATGCTATCATCGTTGAAAAGGGTTTGTTTGTAAACATTATGAATCAACTCTTGTTCCCATTCAAAATCAAATCTCTTTTTTTCTGATTTTGTTAATTCATTTTTCTGAAGAAGGGAAATCCTGGCGTCTTCGTATTGGCCAGTTTTAATATTTAGTACTTCCATATAAAGATAATGAAAATTTATCAAAATCATCAATTAATTGATGTATTTTATCAATTAATTGATCAAAACAATCAATTTATAAAAAGATTGGAAAGCTGTTACTACAGTTATGCCGAAGCAGCGATAACAGATAAACAGGGGCTTATTTTGATGTCAGGAGCTGACATCATTCGCAGATTGGTTGAAGCAACCAAATTTATATTCGCAGGGTTAAACAAATCGGTTCTCCACTACTCACCACTCACCTATCCTGGCATTTATAATCATAATACACATTACCATATAAATAGTACTAATACAGACCCAATAAAAAAGCGAAGAGGGAAGCATACATACTTCCCTCTTCGCCCATATAAAATCATCTTAAACCTACAACTCCCTCACCCAGATATTTCTAAAGCTCAGCGGCTCACTCTTATCACCATGTGCCTGCAGCTTAATAGGACAAGCACCATGTGCCTGGCGATAAGCTGCCTGGCCAATATATTGGGTAGGTCCTTTCAGTTCTACATCATTTTGCACCACTACACCATTAAAGAATACCGTTACTTTAGCAGGTTTCACTACGGCGCCATCGGCACCAAATACAGGTGCATTCCAAACTACATCGTAAGTATTCCACTCGCCGGGTTGCAGGGTGGGATTAGCCAGTGGCACATATTGTTTGTAGATACTGGCTGCCTGCCCGTTCGTATATGTTTTATTTTTATAAGAGTCCAATACCTGCAATTCATAACCAGCATCCCCTTTACCGAGGGAGGCGAGGAATACGCCACTGTTACCGCGGGCCTGGCCACTACCGGTAATATTGGAAGGTACACGCCATTCGATGTGGAGCTGGTAGTTGGTGAAAGTTTTTTTGGTTTCGATGTTACCCACCTTCTTATTTACGGTCAGGACACCTTTTCCTACCAGCCATTCTGCAGGCTTGTCGCGGTCGTCGGCCATTACCCATTGATCCAGGTTGGTACCATCAAAGAGTACGATGGCATCAGAAGGCGGAGCGCCGGGCTTTTTAGCTGGAATTACTTCCGGTGGTACGGGTGTATATACTTCTGTATCTTCAGGCTTTGCTTTCTCCTGGGCATTAGCGGCACAAAATCCACCTGCCAACAACATCGTAAATAAGAATTTTCTTTTCATAATGAAATGAGTGTTTAACTGGAATTTAAATGTGGGTTCAATAAAGTAACCGGTAGCACAATAATAGATAAAATCCGATAGGGACGCAAGCATTATTATGTCGGCGGCAAGTCATTTGGTAACATACAGTTAACACTAAAATGGGTTCTTTGAGGATTGTTTATGCTTAATTGTAGGGTGCTGTCATGAAAAAGAAAGGGGTTTACCAGTTTATCGTTCTATGCTTATTTATCTTTCCAGCTTCGGCGCAGGACTCCCTGCAACGACAATTGCAGGCGGCCGCAACACTAAGCCAGCAGTCGCCCGATGCTGCTTTCCTTGCGCTACGCAAAATGCATGACCAGGCAGTAGCTTCCCACGATGACGCCGCCGCAGGCAAATGCCTGCAACAAATGGGACGCATCTGCTTCACACTCGGCCACTACGCCAAATCACTCGAATACTACCAGGAAGCCGCTACCATCTTCGGCAATAGCCATGAACAGGCCGCAGAAGCCGCTACTATGAACGACATCGGACTGCTCTACTACCGCAATATCAATAAAAAAGCTGCCAAAGTACAGTACGATAAAGCCTTCGCGCTGTACAAGGCCATCAACAATAAACCCGGTATGGCTGCCACCTATGGCTATATAGGCCACCACTACGAAAAACAACAACAATACGATAGCGCCTTCTTCTTCCAGCACCTGGCACTGAAACAATACCAGGCCATCAGGGATACCTTCGGTATGGCCGGCATTTACGAAAACCTCGGCACCATTCATGAAGACCTGGAAAAATACGACAGCGCCCTCTACTACTTCCAAAACGCATTACGCCTATACGAATTGCACCACGAACGCAGCGCAGGAATTGAAATCATTAATAATATCGGGGATGTATTAAGAAAAACAGGCGAGTATAAACGCAGCATGCCCTTCTCTAAAGAAGCACTGGCCATTGCCCGCAACACCAACAATAAATACCAGGAAGCCGCTGCCGGGAAAGATATCGCCAAAACATTTAACCTGTTGGGCCAAAATGACAGCGCCTATTATTATATGGAGCAAAGCCGCAAATGCCTGGCGGAAATTTATTCTGCCCAGAATAACCAGCAAATGAACTTCCTCCAGATCATTTATGATACCAATAAAAAGAATGATGAAATCATACAATTGGAAAACAGCCACAAAATGAACCGCATCATTTATACGGCCATTGTTATAGTGGTAGTGCTGCTCGTGATCCTTTGCCTCCTCACCATCTCCCGCCAAAAGTTGAAAATCAGCCAGGAAAAGGCAGAAAAAGAAAGAAATGCGGAAATAAACCGGGTACAAAAAGACCAACTGGAACTGAAAAGTAAACAACTCGCCACCCACACGCTCGACGTCATCCAACGTAACCAGTTCCTCGATGAACTGAGAAACAGCCTTTCCCAACTGGTACAAGACGATAAAAGAGACCAGAAAAAACAACTGCAGCAACTGGTACTGAAAATCAACCAGACCGTTAACCACGAAAAACAATGGAAAGAATTCACCGGCATCTTTGAACAGGTGCACCAGGTATTCTTCGACAAACTCAATGCATTATACAGCGACCTTACCACCAACGATATCAAATTACTGGCCCTCCATAAAATGAATATGGACTCCAAAGATATGGCTACCATTCTCGGTATTTCTCCCGATAGTTTGCGCGTAGCCAGGTATCGTCTCCGGAAAAAATTAAACATCCCCGAAGGCGATACCCTCAACACTTTTGTACAGGGACTATGACGCTTAACATTGCGTTAATATGCCGGTAACATAATGGTAATGGCGGATCGTGTTACAAATAAACAATTAATTTTCAACTACTTACCAGTCATTTGTATACGCTGATTACGCTTTGTTTACGGGGCTGTTAACGCTGTTTACGTTTTGCTTACGGTCGTTTCTTGCAATTTTTTTCATAGCAGATCACATTTGCGATACCATTTACGAACAACACAAACGGTATCAAATTCATTACAAATGAAGACACTTTTAACAACGTTGCTATGTCTGTTGCTCAGCGTCACCATCGTTAAAGCCGATGGCCTGAAAGGACATGTTTACGATCAGAAAACAGGGGAACCGCTGGTAGGCGTTACCGTTATACTCGAACAAACCAAACTGGTAGCCCTCACCGGCCTCGATGGTTCCTTCGAATTCAAAAAGGTAACTCCCGGCAAATTTACCCTCGTTATTTCCCACCTTACCTACAAAACGCTTTCTCAATCTGTCACCGTAGTGGAAAAAGACAATCCACATATTACCATTTATCTCAGTGAACGCAACAGCAAAGGACTCAGCGAAGTAGTAGTATCCGCTACTACCAAAGCCTCCTCAGAAAAAACTGCCCGCAAACTGGAACAGAAATCCCAACAGGTAATGAACGTAGTATCCGGCGCCGCTATCGAAGTATCGCCAGATCTGACCGTAGCCAACGTGATTCAACGTGTATCCGGCGTATCTATTGAACGCAGCAGCAACGGCGACGGACAATACGCCATTCTCCGCGGAATGGATAAAAGATATAACTATACCCTCATCAACGGCGTGAAAATACCCAGCCCGGACAATAAATACCGCTACGTACCACTCGATATCTTCCCATCCGAACTACTCGATCGCCTGGAAGTATACAAATCACTAACGCCTAACATGGAAGCCGATGCGGTAGGCGGTGCGGTAAATATGGTGATGAAAGATGCCCCTAACCAGCTTTCGCTCAACGCCAATGTAGCCACCGGTTATAGCCAGATGCTACTGGATAAAGGATACACCCGCTTCGATGCCGGCGGTATCAACAGCAAATCGCCGTATGAAATTCATGGTAAAGACTACAATGCCACACCAGCCGACTTTGCTACCGGCACCCTGAATTATAAGGCTAAAAACTTTGCACCTAACATCGTAGCGGGCTTGTCTGTAGGCCAGCGCTTTTTCCATAATAAACTGGGCGTTATTGTAGCCGGTAGCTTCCAGAATAACTACCGCGGTACCACCAGCACCTTCTACGATGCTTCCAATGTTGGTACAGAGAAATACCAGAAAATCTCCAACATGCGGGAACGCCAATACAGCGAACAGCAACAACGCAGCGGAATACACGCTAAAATTGATTATGCCATCAATGATAATAATAAGCTGTCGCTCTACAACGCTTACATGAACCTGTTAAGCTTCCAGACAAGAGACGGCATCACTACCAATGTGGGTAACGGATTTGACCCGGTAAACGGCAATGCACAACTGACTTATCAAAGCCGCTCCCGGAAAACAGATCAGAAGATCTACACCTCTACCCTGCACGGTGAACATAAACTCGTTCCCGGTACATTAAAACTGGATTGGTCGGCCGTTATCTCCTCTGCCTTAAACGAAGTACCTGACAACACCACCGTTGATTTATATGGCGTACGTACCAACTTCCAGGATGCACGTACAACAGTATCTAAGAGCACCCGTCGCTGGGAACGTAATACCGACAACGATATTGCCGGTTATCTCAACCTGACCTATACCGCAAAGATCGCCGGTACCAAAGTGGATTTCTCTGCCGGAGGCTTATATCGTGATAAACAAAGAAGCAGCTTTTTCAACAACTATAAATTCCTGCCAACAGACCTGAACGCTACGTATGGTAAAGACTTTTCCAGCTACGCCGACATCAAATGGAATATTGAAAAAGCAACAGGCGCGGTAGATAATGCCTTAACCTATGATGCTTCTGAAAAAACTACCGCCGGCTACGGTATGTTTAAATTCAAGGCAGCAGATTTGGAAGTAACCGGTGGTGTACGCGTGGAGCACACCGATCAGGGTTATGATATGTTGTTCGCCAGGGGAGAAAGCAGACCTGCCGGCCACCAGGTATATACAGACCTATTGCCCAGCCTGAACCTGAAATATCAATTAACCTCCCACCAAAACCTCCGTGGTTCATACTTCCGCTCCTTAAACCGCCCCGGCTTCTTTGAACTGGTGCCAGGTGTTATTGTGAACGAAGATTATACCGAACGTGGTAACCCGGATCTGAAACGCGCCATCGCCGACAACTTCGACCTGCGTTACGAATTATTCCCTAACCATACCGATCAGTTGCTCTTTGGCGTATTCTACAAAAAAATACAGGATCCCATTGAAAACACCATCGTTTCCGACGCCGTACGCGGACAGGATCAGTACTATACACCGGGTAACTTTGGGAACGCCCGCAATTACGGACTGGAAATAGATTATATCAAATTCTTCCATAAAGTAGGATTCAAAGCCAACTACACCTATACCAACTCCAGTATCACTACACCGAAAAGCTACCGGTACACAGATGATAAAGGCAATCAAACCACGGGTAAAGTAGATCAGACAAGACCATTGTATGGTCAGTCGGCACATATCGCCAACCTCTCCCTGTTGTACAAAGACACACAACATGGCTGGGATGCACAGCTGGCAGGCGCTTACACCGGTCCGCGTATTAATGTGGTATCCCAGTTTGTGGATAACGACTACTGGCAGAAAGGATTTATACAGATGGATATCTCCGTGGAGAAAAAGTTCCGCAACCACTTCAGCATTTTCGCTAAAGCCGGTAACCTGCTGAACACCCCTACCACCATCTTTATCAAAGGTGCGAACAAAGAAAACCAGGACGTACCCGGACAAAACAATGCCAATGAAACACTGATCAGGAAAGACTATTACAAACAAACTTACCTGCTCGGCGTACGCTACAAATTATAAACATCTTCAAAATATTATCATCATGAAGTTGATACAAACGCTTTGCTACACCGCACTCATCATAGCCCTCGTTAGTAGTTGTAAAAAGGCCAACCTCTACGTAGACCTGACTGAAAAACCGGTTGATACTTCCGGTATTCACGGAGAAGTATCCGGTGTATGGCCTAAATTCAGCACCCTGCGCGTTACCGGCGATATCATTATCCCGGAAGGTAAAACGCTGATCATAGAAGAAGGCGTCACCATCATCATGGATACCCTCGCCAAACCGGAAGTGATTGTAAAAGGGAACCTGTATGCTATGGGAAAAACAGGCAGTCCCGTAAGCTTTACCATCCACGAAAAAGCACGCACGGAAGCCAACAAATTCGGTAAGCAATGGGGCGGTATTCTCGCGGCACCCAGCTGCGGGGAATTGCTACTGGATAACGCGATCCTGGAATATGGCGGCGCTACTACCACAGAATCTTCCACCTCCGTGAAAATGGGCCTGTACAAAGCCAGCAGCGGAGAAAACCTGCCCGCTTTATGGTATAGCAATACGAAAGGAAAACTGGTAGTCAACAATTCCATTTTCAGAAATTTCAATGAAGATTGTACCTATATCGAAGGAGGAAAAATTATCTTCTCTAACAATCAATTTTATACTACCGGCATCACCGGCGGTGAAGGCATCAACATCAAATCCGGTTGTATTGCGGACATCGCATTTAACTTGTTTTATGCTACCAATACCAACGCGCTGAAGCTGTCTAACGCCGGTGAACGTACGCCACAGGCACATGTGATCGCCTACAACAATACCATCCTCAACACCGGCTGGAGAAGGCCTACCGTGAAAGGTGGTTCCATCTGGGTGGAAGCTGCCGTATTCGTGGAATTACATAATAATTTATTTGCCAACACACGTTTTGGTATTAAGAGAGATACCAAAAAAGTAGAGGACGCCCGCTCTGTGATCAGTAACAACATGTACTATGGATTTGATCAGGCAACAGTAGACCAGTTCCAGCCTTCCAAAGAAATAATAGCCGGCAAAAACGACGTTATCGGTACCAAAGCAGGACAAAACGATCCTAAATTCGTGAACTACCCGCTCAACACGGCGATGAACAACGCTACCTTTAATACCGGCTGGAATTTCCAGGTACAGGCAGGATCCCCTGCTATTGGCGCAGGCACCACTGCTTTTACCCGCAACTTCCCGAACGGCGTAGGGATGGAAAAATATCCCTATCCTTCTCCGGATCCATCTACTACTATCGGCGCTTTTTCTGCCAAAAACTAACTTAAATGATTAAACGAAATATAGCTTTATTATGCACAGCAGTCCCCGGACTGCTGTGTTTTCTTGCCTGCGCCGGTTCTGCCGGTTCAGCGAAACATCACGCTGCCGACAGCGTTATTCAACCGGCCGTAGTCACTGCTCCTGTGCAATTTGACTCCGACGATCCGGCGATCTGGGTGAATCCCGTTAATCCGGCGCAAAGCCTGGTGATTGGTACGGATAAGTCGGCAGAAGGCGCCCTTTACGTGTTTGACCTGCAAGGCAAAATAAAACAGGTGGTATCCGGTTTGCAACGCCCTAACAACGTGGACATTGCCTATGGGCTGTTGCTCAACGGAAAGCGTGTAGACTTTGCCGTTACCACCGAACGTATCACCCACAAACTTCGTTTCTTTTCCCTGCCGGATATGCAGCCCATTGATGGCGGCGGCATTCCCGTATTTGAAGGAGAAACCGGTAAACAGTACCGGGATCTGATGGGCATCGCTGTTTACACCAATCAAAAGGGAGAACATTATGCCATCGCAGGCCGCAAAACCGGTCCGCAGGATGGCACCTACTTATGGCAGTACCTGCTGACAGACAACGGCGCCGGCCAGGTAAAAGCAACCCTGGTCCGTAAATTTGGCCAGTACAGCGGCAAGAAGGAAATTGAAGCCATTGCGGTAGATAATGAAGCAGGATATGTTTATTATTCAGATGAACAACATGGCGTGCGACAATATTATGCAGATCCGGAAAAAGGTAATGAAGAATTAGCATTTTTCGGAACTACCGGGTTTACCGAAGATCACGAAGGAATTTCCATTTATAAAACCAGGGCGAAGAAAGGATATCTGCTGGTATCCGACCAGGGAGCCAATAAATTCCATATCTTCAGCCGGGAAGGAACACATCACAAGCTGCTGAAAGTGGTAACAGTAGCCGCCAGTCACAGTGATGGCTCCGATGCAGTCAGTGTGCCATTAAATGATACGTTCCGTCATGGCTTGTTTGTAGTGATGAGTGACGACAAAACCTTCCACTATTATCGCTGGGAAGATATTGCCGGTAAACAACTGGAACTTGCGCCAACAAAAAAATAATGCCCGCTATATGAAATCTACTGTCCTGGCTTCCATGCTGTTGTTGTTTGCCTGTACGGCAACACAGGCACAGGAAGCACCGGTTAAAAAAGTAACGCTCACGCCAGCCCTGCTGCGTGGTCCCTATTTACAGGCTGCCAGCAGCGAAAGCATCGTTGTCCGCTGGCGCACCGATGTATCTGCCAGAAGCCGCGTTAAATACGGTACTGCACCGAATAAGCTGGATCAGCAAGCCGATGACATCAACCTGGTGACCGAACATAAAGTAAAGCTCACCGGCCTGCAACCAAATACCCGCTACTACTACAGCATTGGCGGATATAAAGATGTGTTACAGGGAGACGCCAACAATTATTTCCAGACACTCCCCGCTCCCGGCACCACCGGTTTGTATCGCATTGCCGCCCTCGGCGACTGCGGCGATAACTCCGTGAACCAACGCCAGGTAAAGGAACAACTGCTGAAATACCTGGGCAACAACTACCTGAATGCATGGATATTATTGGGAGATAACGCCTACCCCGATGGCACTGACGCGGAATATCAAAGCAAGTTCTTTAACGTTTACAAAGATGACCTGCTGAAAAAATATCCCCTGTTCCCTGCCCCGGGCAACCACGACTACCATGATACCGACATCTCGGCAAAACAAGCCCAGATGACACACCAAACCACTTATTACCAGAACTTCTCTATGCCGGTAGATGGAGAATCAGGTGGCGTGCCATCACATACCCCATCGTTCTATTCCTTCGATATCGGTAATATTCACTTCCTGTCGCTCGATAGCTACGGCAAAGAAGACAGCGCCTACCGGCTCTACGATACCACCGGCCCGCAGGTAACGTGGATAAAAAAAGACCTCGCCGCCAATCAAAACAAAGGCTGGGTGATTGCTTTCTGGCACCATCCACCTTACACCATGGGTTCGCACAACTCTGATGAGGAAGATGAGCTGATACATATCCGCGAAAACTTCATCCAGATACTGGAACGCAACGGCGTAGACCTGGTATTGAATGGACATAGCCACGACTACGAAAGAACCCGACTGATACAGGGACATTACGGCCCCGCCAATTCCTTTGATCCGGCGAAACATAATGTCAGCAACTCTTCCGGGCGATATGATGGTGGTAACAACGCGGCGCCTTATATCAAAGACAGTATCCGCAATAAAGGCACCGTATATGTAGTAAGTGGTTCTGCCGGCAAACTGGGTGGTAAACAAACTACGTATCCACACAAGGCCATGTACTTCGCAGACGCAGACCACGGCGGGTCCAGCCTGCTGGAAATCCAGGACAACCGCCTCGACCTGAAATGGATCTGTGCTGATGGCACCATCCGCGACCAGTTTACCATGATGAAAAATGTAAACCGTCAAACAGATATCCACATTAAAAAAGGTCAGTCGGCTACACTTACCGCTTCCTTTGCAGGTACCTGCAAATGGAACAATCGTGCTAATACCGGCAGAAGTATAACGGTAACGCCTACCTCGTCTGTCACTAAATATACGGTTACCGACGTGTATAATAATTTGAAAGATACATTCATCGTACATGTATCGAAATAAGCACACCTGGCTCATCTGGCCCTTGTTTGCCATAGCCGCTATTTTTAGCGCCTGGGGATTCAAACAAACCGATGATCAGCACGGTGTAGCCAATGCCATCATTCTTTTCAGGGAAGGTGCCGCCAACTTTGCGGCCGCCTCCCTGGAAATGGAACAGGCCATACAGGCGCTGGATGCCCACCAACCGAATAGTGTTCCCAACGCTAAAGCCGCACTCCGCAAATGCCGGCTACAATACAAACGCATCGAATACTTCCTCGACTACTTCTTCTTCAGCTCTTCCATGGCGTTTAATCAGCCTGCTAAAACAGAAATAGACGAGCCTTACATGGAATACCAGGCCCCTGCCGGCCTACAACAAATAGCGGTATTGCTGTACGATAAAGATCCGCTGTCCCGCAAAAACGAATTACTGCAACAGGCAGCCGTCATCAGCTCTTCCGCCGCCGATCTTCCAGCCCTGTTATACCAGTTTAACACCACCGACAAGGCCCTCATGGAAAGTATACGCATCGAACTGGTACGCTTATACGCAAATGGCATCACCGGCTATGATGCTCCCGAATTAAAAAGTGGTATCGCCGAAACGGCACAATCGATGCAAACGATCCAGGCCCTGCTACAGCCCTGGCTCAGTACCCCATCTCCCGAAAACATACCCGTAAAAAAACACCTCAGTGAATGCATTCAATACTTACAGCAACACCCCGATTTTGATAGCTTCAACCGGCTGGAATTCCTGACCAGCTACGCGTTGCCGCTACAAGAGCAATTGAACAAACTGATCACCGCCCTGCACCTGGATCAACATACACGCACCGCGCTGAATTACCACGCCCAAAACCTGTTCAGCAAAGATGCGCTGAACCCTGGCGCATTTCCCGATAGTAATACCCACAATGCCGCACGCATAGCACTGGGACGGCAACTGTTTTTTGAGAAAGCCCTTTCCGGTAATGATGCCCGTAGCTGTGCCACCTGTCATCAACCTGCGAAATATTTCACAGATGGTTTGAAAACCAGTTTAGCGATTGATGAAAAAAACTATGTGCGCAGAAATGCACCCAGTCTCTATTACGCCGGATTCCAGTACGCGCAGTTCTGGGATGGCCGCGCCAAAAGCATTTCCCAACAAATTGCAGATGTGATCAGTAATCCACAGGAGATGAATGGCGTACATGCCGTAATATTGAAACGACTACGCGACAGTGCACATTACGTACAGGCGTTCACGGTAGCATTCCCGGAAGCTGCTGCCGACAGCGCCATTACCCTGGCGCACCTCACCCGGGCGATTGCGGCCTATATTAATACGCTGTCTCCCATGAACAGTGCTATGGATAAATACTTCGCCGGCAACAAACAAGCCATGACCCCGGCGCAGATCAATGGCTTCAACTTATTCATGGGGAAGGCACAATGTGCAACCTGTCATTTTGCACCCCTGTTCAACGGTCTTACCCCTCCTTATTATCAGCGGACAGAATTTGAAAACTTAGGTGTTCCGGTGAATGATGATTTGCAACATCCACAGGCCGATAAAGATGCCGGTCGCTTTGAATTCTTCCCTATTGAATTCTACCAGCGGGCCTTTAAAACACCTACGGTGCGCAACAGCGCTATGACCGCACCCTATATGCACAATGGCGTATTCGCCGACCTGGAACACGTCATGGCGTTCTACAATGCCGGCGGTGGCAATGGACTGGGGCTCCATGATCCCTATCAAACATTATCCGCTACCCCCCTGGGATTAACGCCCGGAGAAATACAGGATATCATTGCCTTTATGCATGCGCTGACGGACCAGCCACACTAACTACGTAGTACTACTGATTTTCGCGAGCCCTTGTTAATACTGATACCCGGGCCATTGGAGCAGGCTACTTTTGGGGTACAATAAAATGTTACCCGAAATGAAAAAGATATTGTTTACCGGTTGCATGATCTGTGTTGCGTGTTTGGCTGGAACCGCGCAAACAGCCCTTAAATTAAAACTGGTGCAGGTGGTGTCAGACAAATTACCATTGCCGCCTGCTTCACTGGAAGGGGCATACAACCTGGCACATAGTGCCGGCGAGCAGAAAAGAACCGTGAATACCAGGCAGGATGTTTATAACCGTGCCCAGGAGCAAATCAATACAGTCATTGCAAAAATAGAGGCGGGCGCTCCCCCGCCATCACAGGCAGAAAGCGCGGATATCGCGGTAGATCTGGCAAAAAAAAGCAATTCTTTTGTAGCAGGTAGCCCGGAAATGCAACGCGCTATGCGGGATCTGCAGGATAAGCTGCAAAACGATGAAAAATTCGCCGAAGAATTTGAAGCCAAAAGCGATAAGGAGAAAGAGATTTTTCTGAAGGAGTGGAATAAGAAATATAACGTGAAAGCACCAACGGGGCCTGTGGTGACCAATGATGTAGTAGCCAAAGAAATGGAAATGTTCAAAAGCCTGAGCATGGAGATGGGTAACTTCCAGAAAAACATGGAAACCCGGTATTTCCAACCATTATCCAAACCGGATTTAAGTATACATGAAGCACTGGATAGGAAAGAAGCCGCTGAATTAAAAGCCCTGCCTATTATTCAAATGGGTGAATATACCGGGGCGGATCCCGGCAAAGAAAAGTTGATCCGCACCAAATATTTCAACGAGCACATGAAAGTGGCCAAAGACGCACTGGTAAAAAATAAAGAACTGTGGCTGCTGGCTCAAAAAGATTACCTGGCTGGCCTCGCAAGGTTTGATACGAAACTGGCGGAGATCGGCTGGGGTGATAAACTGGTGAATCCCATGCTCCGCCCTGGTGTTGGCGGCCTGCAAAAAGGTTTGCTGGAACTTGCAAATAAACTGGTGGATTGTGAACACGTGATGACCTACCAGGCAGGCACCTGGTACGCCGCCTCCCTGGACAGGCCATAGTCCGGACATTACATTAAGACCTCTTTTCTAGTTATAGTCAGATTTTCATCGTAAAATACATGAAGTTGGTATAAGGCGGGTGTCTACCCGCCTTTTTTTATGCCGGAAAAACAATTCTTTGATTTCTACAAGTTGGTCTTTTATTTTCACAATTTTTGTAACCAATTCTCCCCTTACCTTTGGTTCATTAAAATTTAAAAAAATGGCAACAACAACAATATCACAGCAATATACTTTTCGCCTGGGCAATGATCTGAATATTAACCGTATGGGTTACGGCGCCATGCGCCTGTCCGGCGAGCAGGCTTTTGGAGAAGGGGCAGATCGCGCTTCCGGTATCAAAGTATTACAACATGTAGTAGATGCCGGCGTGAATTTTATTGACACCGCCGCTGCCTATGGCCCTGAATTAAACGAACGACTCATAGCAGATGCATTGCATCCCTATAAAAAAGGACTGGTGATTGCTACCAAAGGTGGTTTCCACCGCGCCAATCCACAAGAATGGCGCACTGATGGCACACCGGCCTGGATTAAACAGGAAATAGACAACAGCCTTAGAAACCTGAAGGTAGAGCAAATAGACCTCTGGCAATTACACCGCGTAGATCCTAATGTACCGGTAGAAGAAACCATCGGCGCTGTAGCAGATGCCGTAAAAGCAGGTAAAGTAAAACATGTAGGACTGTCGGAAGTAAACGTAGAACAAATCCAACGCGCGGAAAGCGTACTGCCGATCGTATCTGTACAAAATTTGTATAACCTGGGGAACCGTCAATGGGAAGATGTGCTGGACTATACCACGCAAAAAGGTATTGCTTTCATTCCCTGGTTCCCACTGGCTGCCGGTCCGCAAACGCTGGAGGAAAAAATCAGCCACATTGCGGCTAAGTATAATGCCACCACTGCACAAATTGCACTGGCCTGGCTGCTGAAACGCGCAGATAACATCCTGCTCATCCCGGGTACCAAGAGTATTCACCACCTGGAGGAAAACCTGAAAGCCGTTAATATTGATTTATCAGCAGAAGATTTTGCACTGCTGTCAGCATAAAAAAAAGCTATCAGCTGTTAGCCTTTAGCTTTTAGCAAAATGCAGCGGAGATGAGCAGATGACCTGTTCTTCGCTGCATTTTTCATATAATTATTTCGCTAACCTTACCTGTGCAGGCAGTTGTTCATATCCTTTAGCAGGGCCTTTATATACAAACCTTCTCTCTTGTACAAAGTGTATTTTTTTCTTTCCCTGCAAAAGTGCGTCTACTCCTTTAGGTAAACCTCCTGCATCTGTGGCGATAGCCGTGCCCGTTGTCGTGACCACAATATCCCGGAAATATTTTTTATCACTGGCAGGCACGCTATAAGTACTCTTCCAGTTGGAAGCTATTCCTGTTTTGTCTTCATCTACCAATTGCTGAATATCATGCACGGCCATTACCTGTTGATAAGCGCCGTTAATACCTGCTATCAGGTAATACGTTTCATGAAACGGCCCATCACCCATACCACTGCTATGTTCCAGCATAAAAGCATATTGATCGGCTCCAATCTGCAATGGCTTCGGGGCCGGGCAGGCGGAGTAGTCGCCGTAAGCCTTGATAACCGGTGTAAACATGCGCAGGTGCCAACCCTGATCCGTGCGTACAAACTTAGCCAGTCCTAACAAACCACCTACCAAACGGGTTCCCTGGAAACCTTCTTTATGAAATACAGAATGGTTAAAGCTCATCACCTTATATTGCAGACCAGATGAATCTTTGAAATCCATTACATTCAGCAGGCGGGTAGCTATCCCTTCCGCTTTGGGAAAGTCCTGGAACCCATCGTTCTCGCCAGGTCCATTCACATCTTCGTATCTTTTCGGCATGCACGTTTTACATTTCCAGTTAATCATCTCATTTACATTCTTTCCATCTACCAACCGGTAATGCTTACCAGGAAATAACTGCAGCAAGGCTTCCTGCGGATTAAAATCACTATTCAGTATTAAGTTGCGGGTGGGTAGTAAAAAGGTATCGTTGATATTTTTTAACTGGAGATCGCCTTTGGGCGCCTGTGCAAAGCAGGTAAGCGTCAGGACTACCTGCATACATAACATAACAAACAAACGTTTCATAGGTATATTGCTTCTTGTATTTAAAATTCAGCTATTAGCTTTTAGCTTTTAGCAAAATGTAGCAGAGCCCACGTAATATGTTCTCCGCTGCATTTTGCTAAAAGCTAACAGCTAAAAGCTATTTCGCCTGACTAACCTTTGCAGGCAACTGTTCTTCATATCCTTTAGCAGGGCCCTTATACACGAATCTCCTCTCCTCCACAAACTTCACTGATTTCTTTCCTTTCAGGAAAGCTTCCACCCCCTTTGGCACATGATCCATGTCTGAAGCGCTGGCTGTTCCAGTGGTGGTAACCAGGATATCGCGGAAATACTTTTTATCACTGGCTGGTACGCTATACGTACTGGTCCAGGTACATGGCACTACCCCATCTTCTTCACCACCTGTTAGTTCTACAGCATAAGCAGCCATTACCTGTTGATAAGCACCATTGATACCAGCTATCATAAAATATGACCCGTAATAAGGACCACCGGCAGGGCCGTTGCTGGACTTGAGTATAAAGGCATATTGATCTACGCCTATCTGCAGTGACTTAGGCGTTGGGCAGTTAGAAAATGCGCCATAAGCTTTGATAGCCGGTGTGAACATGCGCAAATTCCAGCCCTGGTCTGTGAGCACAAACTTAGCTAACCCTAACAAGCCTCCGGTAAATCGGGATACCTGCGCACCGTCTGCATCAAATTCAGAATGATTAAAGCTGATTACTTTGTATTGCATACCGGAGGAGTCTTTGAAATCCATCGCATCCAGCAAGCGGGTTGCCACACCATTTTCATAAGGGAAACCACCAAGGCCATCTTCATTTACATCTTCATATTGCTTCCGTTTAGCGGTTTTACATTCCCAGTTAATCATCTCATTCACATATTTGCCATCTGTCAACCGGTAATGCTTGCCGGGAAATAACTGTTGCAGCGCAGTTTGGGGATTGAAAGGACCCTTCAGTAATAAGCTCCGGGTTGGCAACAGAAAGGTATCACTGATATTCTTTGTTTTAAGCCCGTCTTGAGGAACCTGTGCAAGGCAGGTAACCACCAGGCCCACCTGCATACATAACATAACAAACAAACGTTTCATATAGTATAATTCACTGCCGGGATTTTACGGCGCCAGCAAAGATAACGATGTATTTAAAATTCATATCTCCCAAAAACTGTACTTTAGCTGTTAAATATACCGTTACCCATGAACCGCTTCGATAGACTAACTGCTATTCTCATACACCTTCAATCTAAAAAAATTGTACTGGCCCAGGAAATAGCCGATCGGTTTGACGTGAGCCTGCGTACCATTTACCGCGATATCCGTTCCCTGGAACAAGCCGGTGTACCCATTCTCGGAGAAAAAGGTTTGGGCTACTCCATTATGGAAGGCTATCGCATTCCACCCGTGATGTTTACCGAAGAAGAAGTAGTGGCTTGCCTGATGGCAGAAAAACTATTGGAAAAACACGCCGACCTGTACAACAGCGAGCAGTTCAAAGCCGCCATGTTCAAAGTAAAAGCCGTACTTCGTCATGCACAGAAAACCGTGATGGAAAATTTGCAGGAAAATATCGAGGTAAAAGACAAAGTATCCGAACACAATCACCTGCTCAACGGCATACTTCCCCAGATCATTAAAGCAGTGGGAGAAAAATCCCTGCTGACCATACAATACGCTACTGAAACAGGTATCAATGAAAGAGAAATAGCGCCCATCGGAATTTATCATGAACATGGTACCTGGAACGCCATCGCCTGGTGTACCAAAAGCAAGAAATACCATCCCTTCCGCACCGAAAGGATACTCACCATTCGGGATACCGGCAAAACCAGTAAACAAACACACCTGAGCCTGCAGGAATACCTGGCGCAACGCCCGGTGGTGAATGATGGCTCCTTCCCGGTTACCATCTCGGTAAATAATTTCCTGGCCCGATACCTGGTAGAGCAAAAATACAATTACGGCTTCCTGAATGAAACACAAGACGCGGAAACAACAACCATGCATTTCCAGGCGCCCTGTATACAGGCGTTTTCCCGCTGGTATATCACTTTTGCAGATGAAGCCAGCATCATATCGCCGGCATCACTTAAAACCCTGGTAAAAGACCGCTTAAAAGAAATGTTGGCCAAAGTTTCATGACCCGTTTTAGCAACTGACATAGGGTTGTCATATTCCCCAGGTAATTTTGGTATATGAACAGTCAGCAAATTGCACAAATACGCCTGCAACAGCAGCAGATAAGAAGTACCCAGTTGACCAGCCCCGCCGCACTGGTGGAATGGATGGGATGTATCCAGGCCCAGGACTATGCCGGCGCCAAATGGGCCATCGGCAGCCGGATACCAGGCAGCACCGATGCTTCCATTGAAAAGGACTTCAACGATGGCCGCTTCCTTCGTACCCATATCCTGCGCCCCACCTGGCACTTTGTATCGCCACAAGACATCCGCTGGATGCTGCAACTGACTGCCCCTAAAATAAAAGCATTCAATAAAAACCTGCATGTTAAACTGGGCATCTCTGATAAAGATCTCAGCCAAAGTAAAACCATCATTGGCAAAGCACTGAGTAATAAAACCTTTCTCACCCGAAGCGCCTTGAAGCCCTTACTGACAAAAGCAAAAATCAATACCGATGATATCCGCCTCGGCTTCCTCCTGATGGATGCGGAACTGGATGGACTTATCTGCAGCGGTCCCCGGCAAGGCAAACAATTCACCTACGCCCTGCTGTCTGACCGGGCTCCCGCACAAGCGCCGCTGGACCGGGATGAAGCTATTTCCCGCCTCACCCTCCGTTATTTCTCCAGCCACGGCCCCGCTACGGTCAATGACTTCCAGTGGTGGAGCGGACTCAATATGACAGACATAAAAAAAGGATTGCTCCTGAATAAATCCGCTCTCACACATATTGTGGCTAACGGACAAGCCTATTGGTTTCCTGCTGCCCTTAAGGCCGATCAGGCGCCCCCTGTCACTGCATTTCTACTGCCATCTTATGATGAATACACGGTAGCCTACAAGGACCGCAGCGATATCCTGCCCCCCGCCCTGAACACATTAACCGGCTACGGTATTTTTAAACCGGTGATCGTGATTAACGGACAAATCCACGGTATCTGGAACCGCAAAGAAGTCGGTAAACAACTGGTAGTGGATACACAACTTATCAAAAAGCAAAAGAGCGCCGACCGGGCCATTACCGCTGCTATACAACGTTATAAGACATTCATGGGGAACGCATAAGCCAACTGCAAAAAAAGGCTGATATTTGGTGCTTGTTGACAACGCTATTCATATTATAGAAAACAATAACCAGATATTAGATGATAGAAGATATTCAACTTCAGCTAAGAACGGTCAACGTTACCCGCTACGTAACACCCTTGCGTGAAGGCGGTTCATTGCCCGCTATTGCCGAAGCAGACGATGGATTTTTATATGCCCTGAAATTCCGGGGAGCCGGACAAGGTGTAAAGGCATTGATTGCCGAATTAATCGGCGACGAAATAGCCAGGGTACTGGGTTTAAAAGTACCAGAACTGGTGTTCGCTAATCTCGACGAAGCTTTTGGTCGCACTGAACCGGATGAAGAAATACAAGACCTGCTGAAAAAGAGCGTAGGCCTCAACCTGGCCCTGCACTACCTTTCCGGTGCCACTACGTACGATCCAACGGTAAACACCGTAGCCCCGGCGCTGGCCTCGCAGATTGTGTGGCTAGACTGCCTCTTAACCAACGTAGACCGCACTGCACGCAATACCAATATGCTGATGTGGCGTAATGAACTATGGCTGATTGATGCCGGCGCCTCCCTGTACTTTCACCATTCCTGGCAAAACTGGCAGGAGCAGGCCCTGCGCCCTTTTGTGCAGGTAAAAGATCATGTGCTGTTACCGCAAGCCAGCGAACTGGAAAGTACCGATGCCACATTTCGCGCATTACTAACGCCAGCGCGTATACGTACTATTGTGGATATCATCCCGGATGAGTGGCTGGTAGCCGACCATTCCGATGAAACGCCCGCACAGCGCCGGCAGGTATATTTCGAATTTTTAACGACCCGGATCAGCCATTCAGAAATTTTTGTAAAAGAAGCACAACATGCAAGACAAACACTTATATGAATATGCCGTGATACGCGTAGTACCAAGTGTAGAACGGGAAGAATTTTTGAATGTAGGTGTAATTCTTTATTGCAGACAACAGAAATTTCTCCAGGCCGTATATACGCTGAACGAAGAACGGCTCCGCGCCTTTTCGCCTGCTATAGATATTCCTGCTATCCGTCCTTACCTGGACGCATTTGTAGAGATCAGCAAAGGCAGCAAAGCCGGAGGCCCTATCGCCAAACTGGATATGGCAGCGCGCTTCCGTTGGCTCACCGCTACCCGTAGCAGCATTATACAAACCTCCAAAGTACATCCAGGATTTTGTACCAGCGATGCAGCAGCTACACTGATACGATTGCAGGAACAATTGGTAGGTTAAGTAACGATCATAAAAAAAGCGCCTCACTGAATAGTGAGGCGCTTTTTTTATGATCGTGATATCCTTATTCTTTCGTGAAGGTGTACGTTTTGCCAGCCTGCGTGGCTACATCATATTCCACTGTTTTCTTTAATGCACCCGGGACTATGGAAGCCGCCGGATTCAGCAATGCCGCAGCCGTTTCATCAGGCTGGAAAAAGACATTGGTTTGTGGACCAGCAACTGGTGTCAGCCTGCTGTTGTTGTGCAACGCATTGGGTACCCGCAAACGCAAATTGCCTCCCAGGGTGGAACGGATGGTCACTTTACGTAGCTCCCCATTTTCCCAGGTCATCTCTGTTATTTCAAATCCGCCACGGGCACGCAATCCACTAACCCGTCCTTTTTTCCAGTCGTCCGGTAAAGCCGGCAACAGGTGAACGGCGCCGTCCTGGCTTTGTAACAACATTTCACAGATCCCCGCAGTACAACCGAAGTTACCATCTATCTGGAAAGGCGGATGTGCATCAAACAAATTAGGATAGGTACCACCGCCACTATTTTCTGCCCTATTTTTTCCTGCCGGCGTCAATTGATCTTTGATCAGTTTCCACGCATGATTACCATCCAGTAACCGCGCCCAGAGATTCACTTTCCATCCCATTGACCAGCCGGTAGATACGTCGCCACGCTGTATCAGCGAGGTACGTGCTGCTGCAAATAACTCCGGCGTGCGATACGCAGAAATCTGGTTGGCTGGATATAGTCCAAACAAATGTGACACATGACGATGTTTATCATCAGGGTTGTCCAGGTCCTGCAGCCATTCCTGCAACTGTCCGTACTGACCAATTTGCATGGGTGGCAGCCGCTTGCGGGCCGCTTTGAGTTGGGCTACCAGCTCCGTATCTGTGCCCAGTGCTTCTGCTGCGTGAATGGTGTTGGAAAACAGGTCAAATACCAATTGATTATCCATCGTAGCACCTGCAGCTATAGATACGTTTGGATATATTTTGGGATTATTCTCCGGCGACATAGAAGGCGATACTACTAACCATTTATGAGTAGGCTCTTCCACCAGGAAATCCAGGTAAAAGGCTACGGCACCTTTCAGCACCGGGTAAATAGTTTGCAGGTATTGCTTATCTCCGTTGAACATATACTTTTCCCAGAGGTGGCGACTCAACCACGCACCTCCCATCGGCCACATAGCAGAATAAATACCATCCACAGGCCCCGTAATACGCCATAAATCAGTATTATGGTGAGTAACCCATCCGCGGGCGCCATACATCACTTTGGCTGTTTCCTGTCCTGTAACAGCAATCTCTTTTACCATCTGCACCAATGGTTCATGCATTTCTGTCAGGTTAGTTTCCTCTGCCGGCCAATAGTTCATTTCAGTATTGATGTTGATGGTATACTTACTGCCCCAGGGTGGATTCATGTGCGGATTCCAGATGCCCTGCAGGTTGGCGGGCTGTCCGCCGGGCTGGGAAGCGGCAATGAGTAAATACCGGCCAAACTGAAAGTACAGGGTTACCAGTTGCGGATCGTTGCCGGTGGCAAAATCCCTCACCCGGATATCCGTGGGATGCTTGATGGAATCTGTACTTCCCAGGTCCAGCTGCACCCGGTTAAAGAAGCGCTGGTAAGCAGCAATATGATTTTTTAATAACCCGGAATATGATTTAGGCCATACCCGGTTCATATAATCGGTAGTGCGTTTTACCTCGTCGGCGCTGATATCAGCGTAGTTAACATAGTTGGTAGCGATGGAGACGTATACCGTTACCTCGTTAGCGCCGGTAACGTTGACGGTATCTCCGGCTGCGGTACTGGTGCCGCCGGTTGTTTTGAACCGTATCTGCGACTGGAATTTCACTTTACCGGGTACACCGTCTTTGTCGCCGCTGATCCCGGACAACACTATTTCGTTGTTATCTTTAACGGCCACGGTAGAACGTTGCGGACTTTTTGCCCGGGCGGTAAAGGTAAGGCGGCCAGGTTGGCTGGCGGTGAGGTGTATAATGATAGCCTGGTCAGGAATGGAAGCAAATACTTCGCGGGTGTAGGTCACACCATTGACGCTATAAGAAGTGCTGGCAACGGCTGTTTCCAGGTTCAACTCCCGGGAGTAGCCGGCATACTGCTCATGGCCCGGGAAATGTAGTTGCAGATCACCAACCGGCTGATAACACATGCCGTTGATTTTTTCCGCCTGGATATTTTTAGCGGCGAGATCGCTGGCGGCCTGCATTTTTCCTTCAAATATCAGTTTTCTGACTTCCGGTAATGCTGCCAATGCATGGGGGTTATCGTTGCGGTTGGGGCTGCCGCTCCATACGGTATTTTCGTTTAGCCGTATCAGTTCATCGCCGGGATTACCATATACCATGGCGGCCAGCCGGCCATTGCCTACGGGCAACGCTGCCTCCCATACTTTACCGGAGGGGCGGTCGTACCAAAGTTTCAGTGGCTGCTGCGATAGTGCAGGCCTGGCTACCAGGAGGGTAACCAGGTAAACGGCTATACGCCGTTTTAATTTTTTTTGCGTGGAATCGTGGAATTTTATCATTGTTATTTTAGTTAGCTTTTAGCCATTAGCTCTTAGCTTTTAGCAAATGCAGCGGGTGTCAAAGTATGATCACCTTCGCTGTATTTGCTAAAAGCTAAGAGCTAATGGCTAAAAGCTAAAAATAATCGGATTCTGCTTTATTCCAAAACCACTTAAAATATTTTTTGGTCGCTACTCTGCGCGCATACTTTTCACGGGATCAGCCAGCGCCGCTTTAATGGCCTGGTAACTGATAGTACTAATGGCGATGAGTAAGGCAATAATACCTGCTACCAGGAATACCCACCAGCCTATGCTGATGCGGTAAGCAAATACCTCCAGCCATTTGTGCATGCAATACCACGCTACTGGTGTGGCAATTAAAAAGGAAATAAGCACCAGTTTGAGAAAGTCGCGGGACAATAAATTCACGATATCTGTAACAGAGGCGCCCATTACTTTACGGATACCTATTTCGCGGGTACGCTGTATAGCGCTGTAGGAAGCCAGTCCCAGTAATCCCAGGCAGGAGATAATAATGGCCAATAATGCAAAGTTGAAGAAGAGTTTACCAAATCGTTCTTCTGTTCGATACTGCCGGTCAAAGAATTCGTCAAGGAAAAAATAAGCGAAAGGCCGGTTCGGCATGAGTGCTTTCCATTGTTGCTCAATGGCCGACAAAGTACCGGGAAAATCACCAGGCGCTACATTCACCGAAATCATATCGCAATCTCCTGGTTCAATGCGCATTGTAAGCGGGCTGATATCCTGCTGCAGGGAACGATAGTGATAGTTTTTTATAACACCGATGATGGTGCCTGTCCGGCCCCATTGCCGGAAGGTTCTGCCAATAGCTTCATCCGGTTTGGTATAGCCAAACAGCTTCACAGCAGCTTCATTAATGATCATTGCCTGCGTGGTATCTGTACCATAATCCTTCGAAAAAGCACGTCCAGCTACCATCTTAATTTTATATTGTTTCAGGTAATCAAAGTCTACATCATACAGATCCAGGTTGGCTACCTGCATTTCTCCCTGCTTATTCATGATCTCTGTATATGCACCATTGGCTTGCCCTCCGGGAACACCAGATCCCATACTCACTGAATTCACTTTCGGCATCCGGGCAATGGCGTCTCTCAGTGCGTTCCTGGCAGGGTCACCATGCGTATCTATGACCAGCATCTGGTCTTTATAGAAGCCCAGGTCTTTGGTATGCATATAATGCATCTGCAGATACACGATGATAGTACCAATGATCAGGGCAATGGAAATCGCGAACTGTGTTACCACCAAACCTTTGCGAAGAAATATACCCTTAGTGCCGGTGGCAAAACGTCCTTTTAATACAGATACGGGTTTAAAAGAAGAAAGGACCAGTGCCGGGTAAATACCTGCCAGCAAACCAATCACAACAGAAGCCACAAACAATATCGCGATATATTCTCCATGAGCAAAAACACCGGCACTGATGGTTTTTCCTGCCAGCTGGTTAAACGCCGGCAGTAACCCTGCAAATAATACGACCGTTAATGCAAAAGAGATACAACATAACAGCACACATTCCCCGATGAATTGTCGTATCAGCTCCGCTTTAGTAGCTCCTACTACTTTGCGGATCCCTATTTCTTTGGCACGTTCTACAGAGCGGGCGGTGGTAAGGTTAATGAAATTAATACAGGCAATAAAAAGGATAAAAATGGCGATTACGGAAAAAATATACACATTGGTGATACTTCCTTTTTGATAAGCAGAATAAGGTCCCGAGTACAGATAAATTTTCTCTAAGGGTTGCAGCTTTATGGTATAGAACATTTTAGTCTCCTTTCTTTCTTCCCCATTATGCCGTTCTATAAAATCAGGGAATTTTGCTTCCAGCGAGGCAGCATTGGTATTGGGCTTTAATAACAGAAATGTAGTTGCACCAAAATTCCCCCATTGGTTATCAATCCCCTTGTTCAACTTCACCAGCGTACTCATAGATACCAGCATGTCAGCCTTCAGCTGCGAATTCTCCGGCATGTCTTCCATTACGCCGGTAACTGTAGCGGGCATCTGCTCTCCGGTCAATAGTACTGATTGACCAATAGGATCCGCGTCGCCAAAATATTTCTTTACAGCGGTTTGGCTTAATACGATACTGTTGATATCCTTCAACGCCGTGGCTGGATCTCCTTTCAGCAGTTTAAAATCAAACATCCCGAAAATGCTGGAATCCGCGAATAACGAATGTTCTTCCTGGAAACTGACATTGCCTTTTTTCACCAGTAAGTTCCCTTTACTCACCCGCATAAAGGCTTCTACTTCGGGAAAGTCGCGTTGCATATTAGGACCAAACGGCCAGGGAGTAATTCCCCCGTTAATCAGTTCACTCGGGGTTTGTATATCACACGTAACCCGGTAAATGCGGTCGCCTTTTGAATGGAATTTATCATAACTCCATTCAAAATGCACATACAAAAAAATAAAAAAACAAGCGGTCAATCCTACGGTAAGACCCAATACATTGATCAGGGAAAACACTTTATTTCTCCAGAGATAACGCCAGGCAATTTTGAGATAATTTTTAAACATTGCTGATGGTTGAAAAGATGAATCACTTACACATGCCGGCTCAGGATGGCGAAGAAAATGCCACGTCAAAAGCAACTCAAAATCAAACCCTATCAAATATACAAATTAAAACATGTGTCCACTTCAGGACGGGCATTGTCCGGAAATGAACAAGCCCTTTTAAGGTCATTAAATATTATTTCGGAGGTGATAATATTTCGATCATCACGCAAATAAAATGCGTGGTGCGCAGGTATGTTTGTGATAGCAAAAGACGGTTTGTTAACCCCTAAATTTTAATAAATAGCATGACCCTTATAATGAATAGTTTGACCCCTTAAAACCCATTATTGTTAACCCTTAAAATCCATTGTTATTGATCCTTAAAAGTCCATAATTGTTGATTGAAGTCCATTGTTGTTGTTAACTAAAATCCATTGTTGTTAACCCTACCCCTCCCTTCCACCTATACCTATGTACTGTCCGGCGTTGTTCCCGTGGAAAGACGATTGATAAATAATCGGCTTCCACGGAATGATGTCCGGGAGCGGGCTTCCTGCGATGCTGTATTTCTATAGAATAATTTTCATTCTTCTACCCTTCTACCCCAGATATCCACCATTCTTTCTCCTACAACTTATTTCCTTTTATAAAATGAAATGGCTACTTTTTCGCTGGCATATTTTTTTGTCTCTGAATCCGTGAAATAACCGCTGCCATCCACCGCAAAGCACAAACCTTCTCCCTGGCGCTCATTGCGGGCATAAGGTGCATCCTGTGGCTTCCGCAATAAGGCAGCAGCAATAGTTTCGCCGGCTTGCCTTTTCCAATACCAGATCTGCCCGGTATTGCGTACCAATATCTCTGTTCCATCCGGCGAAATATCGCCTGCCGTGAGCAGGTCGAAAGGCAGCTTATCCAAAGCCACCAGCGTGGTTTTGCTGGTAATGGATTGCGGATAACGCGCCACGTACAGCGTACTGCGACCTTGTTCTTTAGTAGCGATGTACAGGTCTTTGGTCAACGGATCCAGCAACAGTGACTCAGCGTTTACCGGGCCGCCCGGATAGCTTAATTCAATTTTATCAACGGTAGTGACGTTAATTACGGTTGTAGCGTTGGCAGCCGATAAATCGGGCTCCGGGAAACGATAAATAAAGATGCCGGGCCAAACGGAATTGTTATCGCCAATTTCTGCTACGTAGATATACGACTTATCTTTCTCCGGCCCCGGACCGGTGGCAATATCTTCCCAATCGCGGTTCGTGATACCGGTCAACACCAGCTTGCCGGCGTTTCTGCCATCAGCAGCGGTCACATATACTTCGTTGGAATTGCCACTGTCTTCATGCACATATAACAATCCGGGGTTACGGTGACTGGGTGCTATGCCTGATAATTCCTGGTAGTCCTGCCTGGCGGTAACGCTCACCTGTGGCGTTTCATTAAACAACACACAGCGGTCCAGCAGGGAAAGATCATAGGTGGCTGTTTTTGTCGTGTCTACTATCACGCCGGAAGAATCTTTAACGGGTGCTGCCTCATCTCCCTTACTCCCTTTACTACAAGCCACCGTAGCACCTATGCAGGCAGCTATAAAAAGAAAACTATAAACATATTTCATCTCTGGAAAATTAAAATGAAAAAGGACGTACAAAGACGTCCTTTTTCGTAGGCTTAGGTATAGCGATTAATAAGTGTGCTGATTCCCTGAGTTATCGGTAGGGAATGCACCGAGATCTCTGTTAGGCGGAGTAACAGTAGCCCCATAGATACCGCCGGCAGGCACCACTTTCATTGGGAAACCATATTGTGCCAGTAAAGGAGCACCAGGTTTAGCAGGAATCGCATTTTTACCGGTACCACCCGGATAAACACCTGCACCAATGGCAGGAGATCCTGCTTTCAGGTGGAAGTCGGCGCCTCCGGGGATTTGGTAAACGCGATAGTTGAGGCCAAGGCTCATCGCAGCCATATCATAGTTAACAAACATTGGATCATATTTCAGGGAGTCGTTTGCAGGGTTGGTACCGTTGTTGGTACCGTCTGCTGCAATGGGACCATTGATGTAACCATTAATATCAAAAGACTGCTTCAGCGTGAACTGGTTAGGTTCAATGAACACCATGTATTGTTCTGCACCGCCCATTGGATTACCTCTTCCGATAGCGGTAAGGTTGTTATTGTACAGGGTATTCAGGGTATCGCTTGGTTTACCTTTCTCAGAGTGGAAAGATATTCTCAGACCCGCTTTACAGTTCACAATGATGTTATTGAAGATGTAACCACCAGCGTTGGTTTCGGTATTGATAGAACCATTACGGGTCGCTTTGGTTTGTCTGAATCCGCAGTTAACAACGGTGTTGTTGTAGATGTTTACCATGCAGGTTTTACCGGTAGCACCGGAAGTTTTCAGACCGTTGGTAGCGATACCGTAGGTAAGGTTATAAGCCATATCACCGTATACACCATCTTTGATGTTCAGTGATTCGCCACCGGTACCACCCATTTTAGTGAAGGTGTTGCGCATGATGCTCATGTATACGTTATTGGGACGGATACCATCATCTTTACTACCATAGAACCAGGAGTCTTCTACGATCAGCTTACCTAAATCAGTGCTTTTGCTGTTCATAGAAATAGTGAAACGGGCATCACCTGGCTTTGCACCATAATTAGGCGCATCTGCTCCCCAGGCGCCACCGGTATATTCTACGTGCGTCCAGCGGAGCAATAAAAGTTTAGCGTTACCACCGCATTGGAAACCGCCCCAGTAGCCTTTGAAAGCTGGGTCGTTAGCAGCATCATCTTTGAAGCTGTCATTCGATTTCTTCACTTCCTCTGTTTCTGCAACCGTAAACCAGTTCTGTGCATTTTTAGCGCCATCACTTACCAGCGTACCGTTTACCAGGAATGCGGGAGAAGTAAGAGGGCTTTTACCATCACCATGAATCAATACTTTTACACCTGGTTGCAGGTACAGGGTATCGCCTTCGTTGATGGTAACATCCGACATGATATGATAGGTTTTACCAGCCAGCATGGTGCCTTTCAAAGGGATCGAATTGTTATTGGCATCCTTCTTCGGGAGAATGGTGTCGCTGATAGTTTGACCAACTACCACCAGTGGTTTGGAGATGTCTACATGTTCGTCACCTTTTTTACAGGAGATGACAGACATTGCTACCAGGGCAACCAGGCCGCTTTGAGAGAGGATCTTTTTCATAAGTTTCTACTTGGAAATTTGAAAAATTTATTATGGAAAAATGTTAAAGCACAAATCTTGCACCCAGCTGAAAATCCCGACCGAATGTATCTTTCTGGATCAGTGTTTTATTATCTCCGGCCTTCGGCATAGGCACAGTGTTAGATGGCACGCCATTGATATATAACTCGTAAGGCGTATTCAACAGGTTCTGAATTTTGGTGAAGACAGAAAAATGTCGGCCGATTTTCTTCTCTGCAGAAAAATCAAACGTGTTCATGTCTTTCTGCCAGTAATCATATCCATAATAGGGAGATAACGCAGCAATACGCTTACCGGTGAGTTGCCAGTTCAACTGCATATCCAATCCAATCTTTGGATTCTTATACAGCAGGGCAGCATTGGCTATATGCGCCGACTGCCCCTGTAACGGACGCTTCTCCAGCTGGTTAGCTTCCGTACGGTTAAATGTGCGCTGCTTCATTGCTTCTATGGTAGAATTGGTATAGGTATAATTAGCACGGATACCAAAGTTGCGGATGTATTTTTCATACACTACTTCAAAACCAAAGTTTGTAGCGTCGCCATAGTTATTGGGTTGCAATATCTGCTGATTCTGTCCCATGCCCCGTACAAATCCCCACTCAATCGGGTTAGCCAGCTTCTTATAAAAAGCTCCAATCAATATCTGTTCTTCAGGACGCGGAAAATATTCATACCGAAAATCAATGTTGTCCGCTGTAGTATGCTTCAACTTTGGATTGCCCTGTTCCATATACTCATCTCCATTGTAAGGATAAGGTATCAGTTCAAAATAACCCGGGCGACTGATAGAGCTGAAATAAGACAAACGCAGGTTGGTTTTATTACTCAGCATATATTTCAAATGCACGCTGGGCATGATATCGCTGTAAGTAATCGCACCATTTTTACCTTCCATGCTTTCCGGCGCATCTGTAAAATATTTTTGATCAGTATTCTCCATACGCGCACCTACAATAGCTTCCAGCTTCTTCACTGTAAATTTCAGCATAGCATAACCAGCCGCAATGCTTTCATCAGCCCGGTAGTTATTACCATCTGCCGGCGATCCTGCCGGGTTGGTGACGGTCCAGTTAAAATGATAGATGTCTGTCCACAGTTGAAACGGCTGTCCGGCATCCGTAACCCTATCCAGTTTATACACCTGGTGAAAGTTATCACGGTGCTTATCCCTGTACATACCGCCAACAGTGATTTTGAAAGGAATCTCTGCTACATTCCCGGTATAACTGGCATTCAGGTAGCCGGCATAGTCGCGGTCATTATTCTTCCACCATTCCCGGTTGTAAGCGGTAACTACATTTGGATGCTGATAAGGATCCTTGTTGGTCCCATCTGCATAAAAACCGCCATCATACTCATATTCTGCCAGATCCGGGATACTGTTACTCGCTTTTGAATACACAGCAGACCAGTCCAGTTTCAATTGTCCCGGCAGTACATCGTGCTCTCCACGTAACGTTGTGCTGTTTATTCTTTGGCGCTGGTATCTCGCGCGGTTTTGATACCATACCTGCCCTAAACCCGGCGCCAGTCGCGGAGGTGGTTGTAAGGTATCCATGCCTATCCTTGCCTGCGCTTCATCTAATATGGCAGTAAAAGAGTACACACTGATTTTATTGTAATCATTAAAACGGTAATCTACTTTTGCATTTAAACCCGTTCTTTTAACCTCGGTAGAATAGTCACGTACGTAAGCATGTTTCATGTAGATGGTGCCATAAGCATCCGTCAAATCTATGTACTCATCCACGGGATTATAGATACTATGATATCCCTTATAGGAATGCTGGTAAGAACCTCCTAACATCACGCCCAGTTTATTTTTAAAAAACCGGTTACCGATAGATAAATTTGCAAAGAGATTCGGCGTAAAATTTTTCTTTGTGAAGTTCAGGTTATCACGGGTAAAATCGCCCGGTTGCGCCAGGTAAGCCGGTCCGTTGGCTTCGTAGGGCGACTTGCGGTTAATAGCACCAGTAGGGAAATAATCGAATTTCCGGTCCATCAATGTCTGATTATATCCTCCGGAAACACTACCGTTCACGTATAAACGCTCCGGTGCATTTTTCATTACCATATTCACCGTACCACCAATGGCATCACCTTCCATATCAGGTGTAAGTGTTTTATTTACTTCCACTTTTTCTACCAGGTCGGCAGGGAATAGATCCAGGGGCACATACCTGTTTTTATTATCCGGGCTGGGAATTTTCACCCCATTAATCAACGTATAGTTATAACGTTTATCCATGCCACGGATAATTGCATAACGTCCATCTCCGCTGCCGCTCTTCTCTAAAGACACGCCAGACACACGTTGTAATACGTTCGCAATGGTAATATCCGGTGACAACTGTATATTTTTTGCAGAGACGATATTCATTACATTACCTGCCAGCTGCTCCGATTTTTTGGCCGCAGCTGCAGATTCACCATCACGTTTTCCATTGATACTAACGGTATTCAGGTCTTTCGCTTTATTACGCATAGCCAGCAACAGGTAGGTATTATTGTCGATACGCACTACGGTATCAAGCGTATAATACCCCATGAAAGTCACCTGTAAATGATAGGTACCTGTGGTAAGTTTGTCCACACTGAAAGTACCATCCAGTCGCGCACTCCCGCCACGCTTCGATTCATGCAAACGCACCGTTGCACCTGGTAATTGTTCCTTGGTTTGAGCATCGATAATTTTTCCTTTGAAGACCACATCCGGCTGCTGACTGAAAACGGTTGACTGGCAGCAAAAAAATAAAAAGAAGATGAGTATCGTTCTTATCATCCTGTAGAATTTGTGCAAAGGAAATTTTATTTTTTTTCAGATAACAGGGCGATAATGCATCTTAATAGAATGGTAATTATAAGGTAATGATTAGTTAACAGGTGGTATTCTGATATAACAGGTAAATACGCGCAAATATTACCTGGCAGCGGAGCCTGCAAGATCGTTCATCGGCCCGCAAATGCAGGCAAACAGCTGAAAAACAATCCGGTAACATACAATATGTAATCATTCTGGAGGAATTCTGTATTCCTGAAAGTGGCTTATACGGTGAAATATCTTCCCATTATCTACCACTATGTCAGCGCATACTTTTAGTTGTTATAACACCCGGTTATGTTTGCAATCGAAATACTACCAGTACTACCGGTCCAACCGGTATATGTACGCGTTCCTTATTTTGCGCATTTCTCCGCTTGATAGCAATAGAATTTAGACGGACATTTGTATCGAAGCACAGGCCCTAATTGTAAACGTTCCCCAAAAAAGTTTGATCATTTATCATTACCCCAAAAAGTCGTGCTTCTATATTTCAATAACCCCAAAAAAAGTAAGTCATGAGCTATCAGTTCAAAGGCAATTTAAAAGGCATGCTATGCGATGATTACTGCATAGAAGCCATTGCCAACGTAAAAATCCGTATTTACCGGGCAATTGCCTCCCGCGAGGTGGTACAACAGGCCACCGCAGCCGCCAAGGAAACCTTCCATGAAGTCAGCGCAGAAGAGCTGAAGAGCAAGGAAAGCAGCCTCCTGGCGGAAACCATGACCGATGCCGATGGTAACTTCACCATTGATTTCGGCCGCGAAAGCAAATATGAAGGAGAAGCCTTCGACATTGATTTCGAATGTGGCAATGTACCTCGCCCCAAACCGTATCCTAAAAGGTTACCGGTATTGCAGTTCCACATTACCACGCTGCAACCGAAGTGGCGCCAACAGGAAAACGACTTCCTCGCGTACTGGGAGTACCAGATTCCCAACCGCTGGTGGTGCGCCATCCGGGGCAAATTTGACGCGTGGATTATTTGTGGCCGGGTGATCAACTGTAAAACCAAGTTGCCACTGAAAGGCTTGCAGGTAGCCGCCTTTGATGTAGACTGGCTGCAGGACGATCCATTAGGCAGCAATATTACCGATGCCACCGGGCATTTCCGCATCGACTATACCTCCGCTGACTTCAGCAAAACCCTGTTGCCTTTCCTTAACGTAGAATGGCCTGCTGGCCCGGACCTTTATTTCCGCATCACAGAACCCGTTTCCGGCGCTATATTGCTTAATGAAGACCGCAGCACCGGTCACCGCGCCGATCGTACCAACAGGGGTCCTTGTTTCTGCATAGAGCTGTGTGTACCACAAGATGTAACGCCCAATAATGAAGTACCGGCCCTCTTTGAAAGAGTAGGTGGTTATGACATCGGGCCTACCGGCGCACAGTTTGATGCCAACGGCTACACCACAGATGTTCCTAAACTGGCGTTCTACGGCGGTCTGGACCTGAACGGTACACTGCCAAGTGGTACCAATACCAATGAAATGGAATACCGCTTCCGCATCTTTAACGCGGATACCAGCTATGAGCTGACCGCCGCCCAGGTATTACATGCTATGGTGCCCTTTAAAATCGGTGAGCTGCTAAAACAAACAGGTCCTGTCACCTGGACACATGATCCCGTGATCATCACACCGGCACTTAACAGCGCCGGCGAATTATGGATCACCGTGCCTCGCGGCAACAATCTCACAACCGGTATATTTACGCCCACCAATGGCGTACTGGCCAGGATCGACTCGTCTGCTCTGGCGTTGGATGCTTCCAACACCACGTTCGCCAATAATGTGTTTGACTTAACCTCCCCAACAGTGCTTATTGCCGGTACCGCCGTACCCGCTGCCCAGCAGGCGCCTATTCACACCTTCAAAATTGTTTTTGAAGCGCGTAAAGTAGGTACTACTACTCTCACTGCAGTCAATACACTGGACAAAATTGTGATCTCGAATGTGAGCTACAAACAGCGCCGCCACCCAGGTTGGGGCTACACCGGCGATGAATCCATTATGGCCGCAGCAATGCTGGAAATAAAGGAAACTACCGGTAGCGGCCATGGTTGTGGAGGTATTACCACTACTGTTACGGCACAATATACCGTATGTCATCCGCATGTGGAAAGCTTTACGCTGCGCTTTGAAGGTAATCCAACACTGCCGGCTCCATTCAGCTCCGGTCCACCACCGTACGCCGCCGAATACCACGACAATAACAAAGCGTTCAGCACTACCGGTATGGAGCCTTGTGCTTATATCCTCTGGCTGGACCTTCAACTGGGCCTCACCAATGGCTATCAGAAATTACCACAGATCCATGATCATATCGCGTTCTGTAAAACAAGCTGATATGCATTATGACAACGAAGGCTGCCTCCTGTAATGGGAGACAGCCTTTATAGCGAAAAGCTGAAAGCAGAAAGCAAAAAGCTATTGAGGCGAGTGAATATTGCGAATATTTATACGCTTTGATCACTCGCCTCAATAGCTTTTTGCTTTCTGCTTTCAGCTTTCAGCTTTTCGCTACATCCCTGTCCTTTTCAAAATACACAACAGCAGCAGTAACGTGAAGTTACCGAACTGTCCACGCAAACGTTCCAGCGCGTGATACACCAACTGACGTGCACCGGCAACTGTCATGTACATGATCTCTGCCACCTGCTCATAAGAAAGGTCTTCATAATACTTCAGGAAAACGGCTTCCCGCTGCCGGTTGGTGAGATGCGTTAACAAAGTAGTGGAATGCGCGGCCAGGGCTTCCATCCGTTCACGGCGAAGCAGTGGGTGGGCACAGTTAAGATTCACGTTAAAAGGAATATGCTCGCCGGCCAGTTCCCCGTCATGACGCGAAGGACCTAACTCCAGCCTGCCGAGCAGGATACGACGAAATGCGTGATACAGGTATTGTTTCACGGCTGCAGGGTGTGCAATGCGTTCCCGGTTTTGCCACAACTTCAGAAAGAGATCCTGCATACTTTCTTCTATGTAAATGCGATCGGGGGTAAACTTGTAACCATAATTGGTGAGCGGGTGATAATATTGTTCATACAAACCTTCCAATGCTTTTACATCTCCCATTTTATAGGAGTACCATAATTCATTTTCGTGCATGAGTTGGAATATTGGGATTTGCTTTTGTGCTGACCAGCAAAATACAGCAAAAAACGTTTCCGGCAAAATGCCAATTGCTTATAATTTTTTTTAATTAATTTAGCCGGCGCACACTATGAAATAATTATTATGCGGTTGCCCGATACTTTTGATGAAGCCCAGATGCTGGAATTGCTCAGGCAGGGAGATGAATCTTCCTTTGCCAGTATATTCAGCCGGTTTCACCGCAAGGTATATGGTACCGCGCTGGGCTTTCTGAAATCCCCCACCCACTCGGAAGAAATCGTACAAGATGTGTTTATGAAGGTTTGGCTGAAACGGGCCGAATTTGGCGAAGTCAAAAACCTGGAGGCCTACCTGCTGGCCATGACCCGCCACCTGATCCTGGACCGGCTGAAAAAAGCCGCCTATGAAAATACACATCTGAAAGCCTTTACAGACTCCTGTACACATTTTACTGATACCACCGACCACCTGTTGCGTAACCGCCAGTGTGAAGTATTACTGGAAGAAGCCATCACATTGCTCCCTCCCCAGCAAAAGCAGGTATACCGCCTTTCTAAAACTGCCGGCTTATCGCAGGAGGAAATTGCGCAGCAAATGGGCATATCCCGGCTAACGGTCAAAAAACATATGGCCATGGCCCTCCACCGCATCCGCCATTACCTGGGCCAGCATATCAGCAGTTATGGCCCCTTTCTCCTCTGGTTATTGCTCCGGTAATTTTTTTTTGGTCCCACTACTCCCTTTCCTTTTTCCAGTCGTCTTATAAGTATGCATCGTATCGCCGAACTACTTCATAAGCATTTGCAAAACCATTTAACCCCTGCCGAAGAGCAGGAGTTAATGCAGTATGTAAAAAGTGAAGAGTTTGATGAAGTGATCAAAAACAAGATCAGTGAATACTGGCAATCTGCTGATGACACCCCGTTTTTGCCGGAAAATAAACAAAACGTTATTCTCAACAGGATCCTGTTCTCCGAACAAACCTCCACGCAGCTCTTACAGCAAACCACCACCCGTAAAAAGAAACGATATGGCATGCTGGCCGCAGCATCCCTTCTCGTCTTATTGCTGGTTGCCGGTGGATTTTTCTACCTGCAAAAAAAGACAGCTTTCCACCAACCACCCATCCTGGCACTCCAGGGTAAAAAAGATATCCAACCTGGTAAAACGGGAGCCATTCTTACCTTATCCGACGGTTCCACCATTGTATTAGACAGCGCCCGCGAAGGCGCACTGGCGAAGCAAAATGGCGCCAATATCACCAAAACAGCCGCTGGTTCACTCGCTTATGATGTAACAACACAAACAGATCCCGGCACCATTGCCTGGAATACCATTACCACGCCACGCGGTTCACAATATGAAATTACACTGCCCGATGGCACACGGGTATGGCTCAACGCCGCTACCTCCCTTCAATATCCTGTAGCCTTTGTCAAAGGAGCCGAAAGAAGGGTAATTTTATCCGGAGAAGCTTACTTTGAAGCCAATAGCAACGAGCAATCCCCTTTTAAAGTGACCGTTCAAACCCATCATAACAATGAAGGGGAAGTAACCGCATTGGGTACCCGCTTTAATATCATGGCTTATGACGATGAAGCCGCTGTACATACCACCCTGCTGGAAGGCGCCGTACTGGTATCCCGGGCGGGCAACAGCAAAAGGTTAGTCCCTGGCCAGCAGGCTATCTTTCCTCCTGAAAACAACAATACTATCCTCATAGAAAATGTAGATACCGAAATTGCTGTAGCCTGGAAAAAAGGATTTTTCCGGTTTGACCAGCAAAAGCTACCGGCCATTATGCGCCAGGTAGGCCGCTGGTACAATGTAGACATCTCCTATGAAGGCAGGACACCTGACATTATTTTTGGCGGAGGAATCGATAAACACCTCCCGCTGTCGCGCATACTGGGAGCACTGGAAAAATATGGGTTAAGGTTTGAAGTCACAGACCGGAAAGTAAATGTATTGTCGACGCAGTCAACCAATAATTAAGCGCACATGTATTATATCAACTGAAAATAAATAAGGTCACAAATCATTAGAATTAAACCCAAAAGCGTTAGCTTATGCATTCAACCAAAAAAGGTAGGCGCCGGCGTGTATCCAATATTACTGATACGCGTTGGTTGTTACACACAACTAAACCGCTGAAAGCGATGAAACTACTATTCTTTTGTTTACTTGCCCTTTGCCTGCAGGTAAGCGCCAGAAGCTACTCACAAAAGATCACCTATACGGCGAAACAGTCGTCCCTGATCAAAGTGCTGTCGGATGTTTCCAGGCAAACAGAGTATGTATTCCTGTACGACTATCAACTGTTGCAACATGAAACCACACCGGTTACCATTAATGCGAAAGAGGCCTCGCTGAACAATTTCCTGGAGGAATGCCTGAAAAATCAGCCCCTGGAATTTTCGATAGATGGCAGAATGGTGACCATCACCCGTGCTAAAACAACGCCCGGTGCGATGGTGCCTGCCCCGCCCATTCATGGTATTGTACGCGACGCCAAAGGCCAGCCTGTTGTTGGCGCCTCTGTAAAAGTAAAAGGCAATACCCAGGGCGCCATTACCAACGCCGCCGGCGCCTTTGACCTGGACGCCCCCGAAGGTGCTACCATCGTCATCTCTGCCATCGGCTATAAAACCCAGGAAGTAAAAGCCAAAAATAACCTGATCATCTCCCTGAGCGACGATGTGACAGAGCTGGGAAGCGTAGTAGTAACCGGCTTCCAGACCATCGACCGGAATAAATTCTCCGGTGCCGCCGTGACCCTGAAAGGCGACAACGTAAAAATAGACGGTGTGGTAGATGTAAGCCGTATGCTGGAAGGCCGCGCTGCAGGCGTAAGCATTCAAAACGTATCCGGTACCTTCGGTTCTGCTCCTAAAGTACGTATCCGTGCCGCCACCTCTATCTCCGGTGAAAATAAACCACTGTGGGTGATAGATGGAGTGGTACTGGAAGACATCGTCAACGTATCCAACGAGCAACTGACCACCGGTAACGCCACTACCCTGCTGGGATCTTCCGTAGCCGGTATCAATGCCAACGATATTGAAACCTTCGACATCCTGAAAGATGCTGCTGCTACCGCACTTTATGGCGCCAGAGCCATGAACGGCGTAATTGTGATCACCACCAAAAAAGGTAAAATCGGTAGCCCAGTAGTTTCCTATACCGGTAATTTCGGTGTACAACTGAAACCATCCTACCGGAACTACGATATCATGAACTCCGCTGATCAGATGTCGGTATACGCTGAACTGGAACGTAAAAAACTCCTGCAGCCGGAAGAACTGATCAATGAAGCAACCTCCGGTATCTATGGCAAACTGGGTCGCCTCCTGCAATATCCTGATCAATACAATAAATTTGAAGTATTGAACGCCAGGGAAAACAGGCAACAATGGCTGCTGAGATATGCCAATGCCAACACCGACTGGTTTGACCTCCTGTTCCGTAATTCACTGACCCAGGAACATTCACTCAGTATTTCCACAGGTACTGATAAATCACAGCTCTATCTCTCCACCAGCTTCTTCAACGACCAGGGATGGACCATTGCAGATAACGTTAAAAGATATACGGTAAACCTTCGCGCCAACTATACCCCTAACCGCAAGCTGAGCTACGGATTCCTGGTAAATGGTAACGTACGTCAACAGAAAGCGCCAGGTACAGAAGACCGCGTTACCGATGCGGTACAAGGTACTTACAGCAGGGACTTCGATATCAACCCCTTCTCCTATGCACTCAGCACCAGCCGGGCGCTAACAGCCTATGATGAAAAAGGTAACCTGGAATATTTTACCCGCAACTTTGCGCCGTTCAATATCATGGAGGAAACGAAAAATAACTTCACCGATCTTAACCTGATGGACTTCCGGTTACAAGGTAACCTCGGCTACAAATTTAATTCACACCTCAGCTACGAGTTTACCGGTGCTATCCGCTATGCTAAAACAACCGTAGAACATAAAGTGAATGAAAATTCCAATGAAGCCAATGCCTACAGAGCCGCCGGTACCAGCATCATCAGGGATCGCAATAGATTCCTGTACAAAAATCCTGACTTTCCTAACGACCTGGCAGTAGTAGTATTGCCATACGGCGGTTTCTATAAAAGAAAAGATATTGAACTGAAAAACTACACCTTCCGCAACCAGTTGAACTTCAACAAATCGTTCGACAATGAGCGCCATCAGCTCAATGCACTGGTAGGACAGGAAGTAAAATATGCTGACCGCGTTAACTCCGGCAGCACCGGTGTAGGTTATCAGTATAATACCGGCGGAACGCCTTTCATCAATTACCTGTTCATTAAAAAGATGACAGAGAGAAATGAATCCTACTATGGTATGAGCAATGAATACGACCGTTTCATCGCCTTCTATGCCAACGCCAGCTATACCTACCTGAACAGGTACACCCTCACAGGAACTGTCAGAGATGAAGGTTCCAACAGGCTGGGAAATTCTCCCCGTGCCCGTTGGCTCCCTACCTGGACCGTGTCTGGAGCGTGGAATGTAGACCAGGAAAAATTCATGGAAAACAGCAACGTGTTTAGCCACCTGCTCCTGAAAGCCAGCTATGGTTTGAACGCCAGCACCGGTAGCGCTACCAACTCTACTGCTATTCTCCGCTCCTTCGTCACTAACCGCCCTTATATCGTAGATCAGCAAACCGCTATCCAGATCGCAGCATTGGAAAATGCCGACCTGACCTGGGAGAAAAAATATGAGCTGGACCTCGGTACAGATATAGGATTCTTTAAAGAAAGACTGGGATTTGCCTTTGACTATTATCGCAGAAACAGCTTTGACCTCATTGGCCTGATCCGGACTTCCGGTGTAAGCGGACAAGTGAACCAGTTTGCCAACTACGCCAACTTGAAAGCAAATGGAGTGGATCTCTCCATCAATGGTAAAATCATCGCAAATAAAAACTTTGGCTTCACCAGTGCGCTGAATTTCAGCTATGCCAAAACGCTGATCACCAATGCTAAAAACAACCCGGTGATCATGGACCTGATTGGTGAAGGTGGTGGTGCACAGGAAGGTTACCCCGTACGAGGCCTGTTCTCCCTGCAAAATGCAGGTCTGGATCCTTATGATGGGAAAGCACTGTTTATCAATGATACCGGCACCGTATCACCTGGTGTGTATCTGCAAAGCCATAATGTAAAATACCTGAAGTATGAAGGCCCTGCTGATCCTACCATCACCGGCGGCTGGAATAATACTTTCCGGTATAAAAACTTCTCCGCCAGTGTACTGGTTACTTATCAGGCAGGCAACAAAATCAGGTTAACGCCGGTATACAGCACCGACTACTCTGACTTTAACGCGTTACCGAACGAATTCAAAGGGCGCTTTACCTTACCCGGAGACGATAAGAAAACCAATATCCCCTCCGTGGCCGATATTTATACGCAAACAGCGTTGTTGAATAATACCGCTTACCCATACAACAACTATAACTTCTCGCACGACCGCGTAGCTGATGGAGGTTTTGTAAGATTGAAATCTGTAACGCTCTCCTATCAACTGCCGACATCTATATTAAACAGGATAGGATTTAAAGGTGGCTCACTCACTGCAACAGGAAACAACTTATGGCTGATTTATGCCGATCCCCGCTTACATGGACAGGATCCGGAGTTTTACAACACAGGTGGTGTAGCACTCCCGGTAAATAAGCAAGTCACTTTTTCACTGAGAGTTAGCCTTTAATTCAAAAAGTATTTATTATGAAAAAACTACTCATTTATATAGGTCTCGTTGCCGGTACACTGGCTTTACCAGGCTGCAAAAAATACCTGGAGACCCTGCCCGATAACAGAGCGGTGATCACTACGCCTGAACAGGTATCACAATTACTTGCTACCGCTTATCCACATGGTACTTACATGTTGTTTTGCGAAGCATTAAGCGATAATGTGGAAGACAAAGGAAATACCGGGGTAGGCATCGATCTTCAAACTTTCCTGATCAATTCACAGGTTTTCAAATATGAAGATCCTCAGGCGATTACACCAGATTCTCCCGTGGCCTACTGGGATTCCTGCTATGCAGCAATTGCGGCTGCCAACCAGGCGCTCTCTTATTGTAACGGACCAGATTCTGCCAACTTCTCCGCGCAAAAAGGAGAAGCACTGGTGTGCAGGGCATACGCTCACTTCATGCTGGTAACACTGTTTTCCAAAGCATATAACCCGGCTACGGCAGCCAGCGACCCTGGCATCCCTTATATGACCGCTGTCAGCAAAAATGTTTTCACCAAATATAACAGGGGCACTGTAGCTGATGTATACAAACAAATAGAAAACGATCTTACTACTGGCATGCCACTTATCCAGGACAGGATATATGGTGATGCACCCAAATTCCATTTCAGCGCGCAGGCGGCCAATGCTTTTGCATCCCGGTTTTACCTGTTCAAAAGGGATTACGCCAAAGTAGTAACCTATGCCAATGCTGTTTTTGGACGCGCCAACCCCGCCTCGCTGATACGTAACCAGGTTGCTGTTTACGGCATGTCTTATAATGACATGGTAACACAGTATACCAGCTCTTCGAATCCAGCCAATATCCTGTTGCAGGAAGCACCGGATTCCAAATACATGGATAACTATTATTCTTACCGGTATGGTATCGGCACAAAGTTGAACCAGGACGTGTTCAATGCGCCGAATGTAACGAATGGCTTCTATGCCATCAGCATATATGGCGCCAGTCCACAGTATTTTAACTTCCCGAAATTTACCAATGCGTTGAAAATACAACCATTGCTGGGTATGGAGGAAGTGCTGATGAACAGAGCAGAAGCCAATGTTCACCTGAAGAACTATGCAGCCGCCATTGCAGACCTCAACATCTGGATCAGCAAAAACATTACCCGGTACGATCCCAACCTACACAATGTAGATGCTGCTAAAATGATGAACTTCTATGGATTACCGCAGGATGAATCGATGATTGCTACTGCACTGGACTTTAAAAGAGTTACTTATTTCCAGGAAGGATTAAGATGGCTGGATATTAAACGACTGGACATCCCTGTTGTACACACCGGTGCCAACAACTATAGCACCACGCTGGTACCTGGCGATAAAAGAAGATTGCTGCAATTACCACTGGAAGCCGTTAACGACGGCATGGCGCTGAATCCAAGATAAATGACCCTTTAAAATGAACAACATGAAATGGAATATATTTCGCACAATCATATTACTCCTGGTACTTGCAACCGGATGGAGTGCCTGTAAAAAGGAGAACGTGCACCTGGATACCATCCCGGTAGGACTGGGAGGCGACTCCACCGGTCAAACACCCACCGATGTATTTATCTACGATAGCTTGACCGTTCCTTACAACATCGCGGTGTATTACAAATGGCAACCCGGACAACTGGATTTTCCATATGAAATTGTACCACCGAGGGAAACACAGGTGATGCCTGCACTGAAAGCCCTGATGGCCATTACATTTGTGCCGTTCAACGACCAAACCGGCAGCACCGTTTTCTTAAGAAAATATCTGCCTAAAGTATTAAAAATGGCAGGTAGTGGTCAATACCAAAGTAATGGTAGTATAATCCTGGGACAAGCAGAAGGAGGTACCGCCATGCTGCTTTATATGATCAATGACTTTACCAGGCAAATAAAGGATTCTGCCGTTCTCAAAGAAATGGGACACACGATGCACCATGAATTTGGGCATATCCTGAATCAGAATATTGCTTACCCGGTTTCTTTCAAACAAATCACCCCGGCCTACACCGGTAACTGGTACAACATCTCCGACCAGGCTGCCCGTAAGCAAGGATTTATCTCGGCTTATGCAGAGTCAGACCCGGGAGAAGACTTTGTGGAAATGGTAGCCACCATGCTGATAGGTGGTAGAAATGGTTTATCTGGTTATGATGACTACGAAAAAATTATGGCAGAACAAACCGGTGGTCCGGGCTCGGATTCTTATGAATTGCTCAGGGCCAAAGAAGCGGCAGTAGTAGATTATTATGCCAGGGCATGGCACATCGACTTCTATGAACTGCAAGCCAGATGCCGTCGTGCATTAACCGGGTATTTCCAATAATTGTATCATCTGAATTGTTATTTATGAAAAAACTACTGATATATCTTCTTGGCGCCACTGCGGTACTTTCCGGCTGCGACAGGAAATCGGATCTGAATATAGATGGTAAATCAACGGATCAACGCCTCTCTGAAGCGCTGGCCAACTACCAAAAAAAGCTTACAGACGCACCTTACGGATGGATACTTACTGAGTATACCAACGGGACAGCACTCAATGGCGGCGTTACCAAATCCGGGCCCAAAGCCATCTTCTCATACTACATGAAGTTTGATAAGAGCAACCGGGTATCTATGATTTCAGACTTTAGTCCAGCGATGTCGTCCACGTTCAATACTTCATCGTACTTTATTAAAGCTACTCAACGCCCTACGCTGATCTTTGATACGTACAGCTACGTTCATGTTCCCTGCGATCCGAATGTTGGCATATCCCAGAGCCCATATGGCAATGGATTTGGATGGGGTGCAGACTTTGAATTTTCGTTTGCTGATAATGTTGCTGCTACTGAACTGGGAGACACTATTCATCTAACCGGCAACCTGAATAAAACCCGTGTCACACTGGTAAAAGCCACACAAGCGGATCAACAGCAGTACTCCACCGTGGGCTTTGCCGCTTATTCTACTTTTGGTAAACTACTCACCTACTTCAAACGGGTAAAGGGTGGTGCCGAAGAGATAGAACTGGCTCCCGGCCTGGGCGGAAGAACATTAAACATCAAAACGGCCAGCCATCCGGAACTACTAAACGTAGCTATACAATATACTCCCAATAGCATGGTGCTGGAAACACCTATTGTTGCAGGCGGACAAACCATTAAAAGCTTCAACAACCTGGTTTGGAATGCTGGTGCCCAAAACATCAGCGTGAGCATAAATGGTACTACACCAGCCGTGATTGACACCGCACTCGATCCGATTGCACCGGAAAAGGATATTGCGAGCAACTTCTATATGGAGGGTACTACTAATCCCTGGCTGGCTACAGCTGGCTTCCATGTAAATGGAGTAGACGATGCCTATGATATCCTGCACCTGACCTACCCCGGCGCCAACTTCTACCGCTTCGTATACTTTCCGGGCGGAGTGAACGGTGGAAGCCTGGATCTGATATCTCCATTCTTTGTTGGTGGTAGCTCCTCCTATCCCTACCTGCGGAAAGGATTAGCCAATACCTTCCTGGGAGATAACGGGCAACTGATATTTGAAATGCTGGACTATGGTGGCATAGCTGCTCCGCCTCGTTTAGTAGCAACCAATATTATCTTTGCTACCGGGAAAATTGCACCCCCTTACGCGGCTGATTCTCCTGGCTTCTATATCGTACGTAAGGAAGACGGAATTTCATACGACATGGTGGCCGCCGGTGATGGCCTGGCCTGGATGACATGGAGTCACCAGTAATCATCAATTTAAAACATCCGCAAATGAAAAAGATATTCTTAGTACTTATCATCACTGGTTGCGCCTTTGGTGTACAAGCACAACAAAGTGCCACTCCGGCAACCGATATTGTAAAGGCTGATCTGAAAAACACGTTGGCTAACCTGGACTATACCGACTTGTTTATGCCAAAGATTGCTGTATCTGATGCCCAAAAACCTGCCGCCAATAAAATTTTCGCAAACTATATGGCTGCCAGGAAAGCACTGTGGTTGTCTACCAGGAAGAATCCTGCTGTTTACGATCAGCAGCAACCGGCATTATTCAACACCTTTAAAACGAATCTGAGCGCTGTACTCAGCACCGAACAGATGAATGCGTTCATGGCTACCAAACCTGCCCGGGGAGATAAAAAGAATTATCTCACAGGACTGTTTTACTAAGCCGAAAGCGTAAAGCAGAAAGCATAAAGCTATTGTAGCGATTGACCATTGCGGATATTATACGCTTTGATCAATCGCTACAATAGCTTTATGCTTTCTGCTTTACGCTTTCAGCTCCTCCCGCACCAGCTTCTCCAATATCTTCACCGCTTCTGTTAGCTCCTTATTATTCAACGACGCGAAACCTAGCCGCAGCCCATTTTGTGAGGCAGCACCATAATGATACTGTTCTCCGGAAGCAATTCTCAATCCCCTGGCCCGTGCTTTTTCTGCTAGTTTTACAAGGGATATTTTTTGGGAGAAGCGTACCCAAACAGCCATTCCTCCCGCCGGAATCGTAAACTGTACGGCATCTCCCAGGCGCGTTTGCAACAGGTAACAAAGCAGGTCACGCCGTTCTTTATATATTTTGTTGGACTTCTTTAAATGCCGGTCTATGGTACCATCCGCCAACAGGTTGGCCAGGGCCTGCTCAGAAAGATTATCTCCCCGCAGATCCATCAATCCACGGAGAGAAGCCGATCCACGGATGAAGCTCGCCGGCGCAATCATAAAACCAATACGGATCGACAAGCCCAGCGACTTGGTAAAAGAACCAATATAAATAACATTGCCACCATGGTCCGCGCTGGCCAACGGTAAAATAGGCGCCGAACTATAGTGGAAATCGTAATCATAATCATCTTCAATAACAGGCAGATTATACTTCCGGATAATAGCCAGCAATTTCATTCTGCGGGCTGCACTGAGGGTCACTGTAGTAGGATGATGATGATGCGTGATCAGGTATAGCATCTTTATCTTTTTGCTACTGCACAACTTCTCCACGGCATCTACATCTATCCCTTCTTCATCTACCGGCACATACAACAAGCGTGCACCCAACTGTTCAAAGCAGAGGTCTGCATAAAAGTAATTCGGGCTACCCACAATCACATAATCATCTTTCCGGATGATCATGGCCGCCGCCAGGTAAATCGCCATCTGCGCACCACGGGTAATCATAATGTGATCAGCAGAAATGCTTAGTCCCCGCGTATCAGTTAAATATTTCACCATGGCTTCCCGCAGGGCTTCACTGCCCATTGCCTTGCCATACATCAGCAGCTTATGATAACGGGGATTTTCTATCACCGACCTACACTCCCGCACCCACTCATTCAAAGGGGCCAGTCGTGCATCCGGGAATCCGTCATTGAGCACCAGCATGGTTCCTGTTGCCGGCGGTGGTGTAGGTACCGGCAAGGTTGGAATGCGATGAAAAGCAAAAGCAGCTTCCTCACCATAAGGCGTAACTGTTTTCCGGTAAGTCCGGGGCCGTATCACAGGCAGGTTGGCGGCCACCATCACTCCTTTTCGGGGCACCGCCTCCAGCCAGTCCTGGCTGATTAGTTCGTCATAAGCCGCTATCACCGTTTTACGGTGCAGCGCCAGGTGTTCAGCCAATACCCTGCTGCCGGGCAGAAAGGATCCAGGCTTCAACAACCCTTCCTGTATCAGCCCGATCAGGCGATTAGAGATTTGCTGATATACTGGTAGTTTCAGCGATTTATCTGTTTCTATCAACGTTTTAAATGGAAGCATCTGGACTACTCACCAATTGTAAAGTGGACTACTAAGATACTCCAGCAACTTTTAATTTTGTTATATAATTTTTACGATAAAACAACAACGATATGACCGAGCGTTTTTTAATGAAAGAAACAGATCCGGCTGCCTTCAAAGTAATGCTGGCACTGGAAGATTACCTGGAAACCACCAGTATTTCCGCTCTTCACCACGAAATGATCCGGATAAGAGCCTCCCAGATAAATGGCTGCGGATACTGCATTAATGCACATACCCAGGATGCCCGCAAACTGGGAGAAACAGAACAACGCATCTACCTGCTCTCCGTATGGCGCGAAGCTCCACAATTCACGGAAGAAGAAAGAGTGATACTGGCACTCACAGAGGAAGTTACCCTCATCCACCAGCAAGGTTTGACCGCTGCCACCTACGAAAAAGCAGTACAGCATTTCGGCGTAAAAGGTACAGCAGAGCTGATTATGGCTGTTAACACCATCAATGCCTGGAATCGCATCGGTATTTCCTCACACCGGATACCCGGGAAATAATAACATATGCCTGATATTCAAAAAGCAATTACAGACGCCGATTTCATGGCTTGTGCCGAAGTAATTTTATACCTGCGCCCACACTTAAAAAAAGAAGCGCTGCTGGCGCAGATCAAAGAAATGCAGCAGGAAGACTACCAGATCATCTTCATTACAGCAGACGATGATCCGGCCAAAGCCGCTGCTTTCGCAGGCTACCGGCATATGAATAAGTTAGTAAGCGGGAAAGTTATTTATATAGACGACCTGGCCTGTTTACCAGACTACCAGGGCCGCGGCTATGCAGGAAGGCTATTGGATTATGTGAAGGCACAGGCAAAAGCAGAAGGATTAAAGAGAGTACAGCTGGATTCCGGTCATGACCGTCACCCCGCACACCGGGTATATCTCCGAAAAGGATATTATATCTCAGCGCACCATTTTACACAACCGCTGTAGAGCGGAAAGCGGAAAGCATAAAGCATAAAGCTATTGTAGCGAATGATAAGAGCGGATAAGTAATTTATTCCATACGCTCTTATCATTCGCTACAATAGCTTTATGCTTTATGCTTTCCGCTTTCTGCTTATGTTTTATGTTTTTAGCCTTTCTTCGCCAGCACCTTCAGTGTCACAGTAAGTTTATCATCAATAGCATTATCGGGGCCTACACCGAAGTCTCTCCGGTTAATAGTAAACGTTCCATCTAACTGGCAACTATTCGTTCCTGCTACGGCAGTAAAAGGAAACGCAATGGTTTTGGTGACGCCTTTGATAGTGAGCGCACCGGTGAGCTGGTAAGTGTTGGGTTTATCGGCAGCGGTGATACTGGTAGACAACAGGCGCATAACAGGATACTTAGCCGTATTGAAATATTTCTCGTCCATTAAATCCCGGTCCCGTTTACCAATACCGGTACTAATGGTATTCACCTGTACTGTAGCATCTACAACGGCCGACTTCAGATCATGCGGATCAAAGCGGACATGACCTTTCAGCCCTTTAAAATACCCGTTGACGGTACTGCTGAAAATAAGGTGGTTGACAATCGTGAATTTCACGGTAGCACCATCATCAGAGAGGGTGTATTGCTGTGCCTGTACCACACCGGCGCCAAATACCAGGATACTGCATAACAATAGGCGAAGAAGAAATACTGGAGCTTTCATGATACAAAGGTGTTTGTTTACTGGCATTTGGCCAAATCGCGTACCATGTTTCGGTTGGAGGACATAAAAAAAACAGCGGGCTACCCTTGCATAGTCACCCGCCGTATAGCTATCATTATGAAAAAAAGACTAGTTTTTGCCCGTTTCCTCCTTAAAAGCACTTACGTATTCGTGCATAATCTCCGTAAGACTTTCACCTATAAGCGTGTAAGAATCGGTAGGAAGATTGGCCAGAGATACCCGCACCGACCATTCCGGTCCCGCAAATCCGCCGCCATTGAGCAATACGATAGCCGTTTTTTCTGCCAGCCGGAAAAGAATATCCGTAGGCTCCATTTTCTTTTGCATCCATTTACAGAAGTCTGCCCCATAAATTTTTGTCGCCCAGGACGCAATATCTATCTCCGAATAATAACCAGTGTTCAGGGGATCATCCACCTGTTCCAGTTCTATTTTATCCCATAATAATTTCAGGCGTTTATGTACCAGTTGCTGTGCAATTTGCTTATAGTTATTTTCTTTATCGAGCAATGCAAACAACGCAAACAAGGTCATTTGTGTTTGCTGAGGTAATGAAAGCCCCGCGGTATGATTCAGGGCTACCTGCCGGCTATCGGCCACCATGCGATCAATGAATTTCATCTTCTCCGGGTGCAGCGTAGTGGAACTATAACGTTTGGCGAGTTCCTTTTTAGCGGAAGCTGGCAATTCAGCCAACTGCTTATCATAGATGTTATGTTCATGTACAGCAATCACGCCTAAACGCCAACCGGTACAACCGAAGTATTTAGAGAAAGAATATACGCAGATGGTATTGTAAGGAATTTTCGACAACAACGAATGAAAGTCATTAACAAAAGTGCCGTATACATCATCCGTTACAATCATCAGGTGTGGATTATGTTTTTTTACGATGGTAGCCAGCTTGTCCATCACTGTTGGCGCAATGGCCCGGGATGGCGGGTTGCTGGGATTCACCGTAAACAGTACTTTGATATCTGTATCTTTCAGTTTCTCCAGTTCTTCCTCCGGGTACTGCCAGGAGTGCCGGCCTTCTTTCGTTTGTCCGACTGCGTTGATATAAACAACATCAAATTTATAGCGCTCCAGTTGTGGAATTTCGAGATAAGGTGTAAATGTGGGCACCATCAACGCTATGCGGGAGCCATGTTTCAGCAGTTTGTTCTCCATCAGCGAATCGAAAATGTAGCACATGGCTGCGGTACCACCTTCCACGGCAAACAAATCGAATTTGCCTTTGGTCACCTCGCCGGCACACATCTCCTGAACAATATAATCATGCACAATAGGCTCAAAGTGTGCCAACATACGGCCCGGCACCGGGTATTCATTGCCGATAATACCTTCCGCCAGTTCAAACACAAAATCATCTTCATTAAATTTATGCTGCTGGATACCGTATAAATAAGCCTGCTGGAGCAAGTGAGCACCAGGTGTTTCTTTATGCAATGCGAGGAAGGCTTTAAACCGGTCGGCAATACCACTTCTTTCCGGAACACCCGCCAGGCCATGATTATCGGCCATGTTACGCCGGCATTCTGCTACGCCAAATTGCCCAAGCAGAAAATAAGCATCTCTCGGCTCAGTGGCCACCCAGTTGGGGTTACCACGCCCGGCATTCAACATGATCTCCGTACTTTTCCCTGCTTTATTTTCGGCCAGCGAAATGAGGGTATTCTTGAGTTCAAACGGGCTTAATTTCTGCAATGCACGCTGCTCTGCTACTGTGGTAGTGATATAAGATAGTCCCATAACTGATTATTAAGACATTAATATTTAAAGAAGTAACTCTGTAAAATATCTTTGTTGGAAGTTTGGGTGAGCCCCAACATCAGGAGTATCCTGGCTTTCTGGGGATTGAGATCATCGCTCACAATGGTGCCCAATGTTTTATCATCAACTTCATCATATTGTGTAACCCTTCCGGAACCAACGTGGCTGGATCTCACTACTACTACGCCTTTTTTTACAGCAGCATCAATGGCATCATAAAAAGCTTTATTGAAGTTGCCATTACCCACGCCGGCTATGATGATCCCCTTATATCCGTCTTTTACGAAATTGTTGATAGCACCCGCTTCTGCATCTGCATACATGTAGGCAATACCTACTTTAGGTAAGGCTTTATCCCCGGTAATATTAAATGGCGTTTCCTTATCGGCTTTGCGGATTGGATTCATATAATAAAATACCTTACCATCGTACACCTGCCCTATGGGCCCCAGGTTAGGAGAGTGAAAAGCGTTCACTTTGGTAGTACTGCCTTTGGAAACATCACGGCCGTCAAAAATATTTTCGTTAAATACCACCATTACACCGCGGCCATCTGACCTGGGATTGGCGGCTACGGTAACGGCATCATATAAATTTTTAGGGCCGTCTGCACTGATGGCGGTGGAGGGCCGCATAGAACCGGTAATGACCACCGGCTTGTTACTACGTATCGTCAGGTTTAAAAAATAAGCGGTTTCCTCCTGTGTATCGGTGCCATGTGTAATCACAATACCGTCCGCTTCATTATGGGTAAAAATTTCGTTGATACGTTTGTTGAGTTTCATCCAGATATCAATGGTCATATCCTGGCTACCTACGTTCGCTATCTGTTCCCCGGTAATATCTGCAATGTTCTCAATACCCGGAACGGCCTTCAGCAAAGATTCAATAGGTACTTTTCCGGCGGTATAAGCTGCCCTGTCGGCCGATGCGCCTTCTCCGGCAATAGTACCCCCGGTGGCCAGAATAATGACGCGGGGTTTCTGAGCAAAAGCGGTTACACAAACAAATAATACGACGATTAAAGTAAATAAGGATCTCATATGTAATGCTTTTAATACCTTTAGATTGTTTGGCAGGAATTGTCAGGATATTAGAACACCGGAAGCCGTCATATTGTTCGAAAGCAGAAAGCTAAAAGCAGAAAGCAAAAAGCTATAAAAGCGATTGCCAGTAGGGAATGAGTAATTTAAATACTCCCTACTGGCAATCGCTTTTATAGCTTTTTGCTTTCTGCTTTTAGCTTTCCGCTACCTTCTTCAACCCATCCAGTATCTGCTTCCAGTTTTCTTTGGAATGATCGCAGGCGGCCTGGTCTGCAAAATTAGACTGGCTCACTATAAAGTGGGTATTTCCCGGTCCATCTTTCTCAAGGCGATAAATGATGGTAGAGTAGTTTTCTGGAATGTCTTCTTTACCAGTGCTCAGGTAACTGTAAGATAGCAGCTGATCTTTTTCCACGTCCAGCACTTCTCCTTTCTCTTCATATCGTTGTCCTTCCCATTCGCCGGACCAGGTCACGGGGCTTCCTTTTTTCCAATCGCTGTTAACGTCGGTTCCAAAAAAGTATTTCTTGATCTGTGCTTTATCGGTAATGGCGGTCCACACTTTGGATGCGGGTGCGTGAATATCAACAGATGCTGTCATTGTCAGATGCTTGTCCATAATAATGTATTTTAAATGTTACTACAATATTAGGCGGTTACAGCAAGCATGAATTGCATTTTACGGATTAATTCTAACCGAATTAGGGGTAACGCCGAACTTCTTTTTAAAGGCATTATTAAAATGCTGCGGGGTAGCGTAGCCTAATTCATAGGCTATTTCTGCCGATGTTTTTTCGGTATCCAGCAGGTATTGATTGGCCAGTTCCAAACGTTGACCGGTTAGGTATTCAAATACGGTGCTGTTAAATGTTTCCTTAAAGCCCCGTTTAAGTTTATATTCGTTCAGCCCTACCAGTTGTGCTATTTCAGAGAGCCCTGGCGGATCATTTAATCGTTCATGAATCAGGTCCCGGACCGCAATAATTTTTTCTTTGTCGGCTTTATTTTTCAGGAAGATGTCTTTCTTCGCCGCAGCATAATTATAAGCTTCTGCCGATAGCACCAGCAATTCGATACTTTTCGATAAAAGAAATAATTTCTTCAATTGCCCGGTAAAGCGACATTGCATGATTTGCCCGATCACGGCCTGTGTAGCGGGATCAATAGGACCCCAGTTTTCAGAGAGCAGTGCATGCCGGCCTGCCAGGATATGCTCACAAAACCGCTGCAATGAATCGTTGCCTGTTTGCGTAAATTCAATGAACAGGCTTTTGGGAAACTGTATACCGAACGTTTCTATTTCAGGCGTTTTGGGCTGTACTTCTATTTCAAAGCCATCGGAGTACATAATGTTATGATGCCCGCCTACCAGGTCAAAGGCGCGGTTCAGTTGTTTGTAGGAAAAGGCGTAATCGCCTTTCATTCCAAAATGCAGCCGTACTACATCGCTGTCGTTACTGGTACGCAGTGTATCAGCCTTGCTGTAATCAGAGATCGTATGTGTAAGGCGGATATCATCGCTGTACCAGTCAGTAACAGTGGTAACGCTGTGAGGGGTCGTTATTTCATATTGCTTATCATAATTCCTCATACACTTTAAAATTACGAATAATCACTACCTTTAAAAAACAATCCTATGTATTGATCTCTTTGAAAAGCACAATTAATTCTGGTACTACTACAATTTTGGGCCAAACAGGCCATTTACCTTTGCTAATCCATTAACAAAACATCATAAAAGCAGATTATCACATGGAATACAGAACATTAGGAACTACAGACGTAAAGCTGTCTGCCATTGGTTTGGGCTGTATGGGCATGAGTGATGCCTACGGTATACCCGATGACGTGGAATCTATTGCCACACTTGAAAAAGCGCTTGAAATAGGTATCAATTTCTGGGATACAGCCGACGTATATGCGTCTGGCAAAAACGAGGAGTTGATTTCGAAGGTGCTGAAACCCAATCGCAACAAGATCTTTATAGCCACCAAGTTTGGATTTTCTATGGATAAGGAAGTCAGCGCCGGTAAATTTGACGGTTCTCCTGCCTACATGAGAAAGGCCGTGGAAGCCAGTCTGAAACGCCTCCAAACAGATGTGATCGATTTATACTATGCACACCGTATTGATCCGAATGTGCCGGTAGAAGAGATGGTTGGCGGCATGGCCGACCTGGTAAAAGAAGGTAAGGTACGCTACCTGGGCCTGTCTGAAGCCTCCGCCAACACCCTGCGCAAAGCATATGCAGTGCATCCGATCAGCGCACTGCAGAGTGAATATTCGCTGCTGACCAGGAATGTGGAAAAAGAAATATTGCCGGTGTGCAGGGAGCTGGGCATCACCTTTGTGCCCTTCAGCCCACTGGCCCGTGGCCTCGTGACCAACAACCTCGACGTCTCCAAATTGGCAGATGACGATTTCCGGAAACAACTGCCCCGCTACCAGGCCGAATATGCCGAAAACAACCGCCTGCTGACTGCCGGATTTGCTGAACTGGCTGCCGCTAAAAACTGTAGCCCCGCCCAACTGGCACTTGCCTGGGTACTGGCACAGGGAGAAGATATCATCCCCATCCCCGGCACCAAAAGAAGAAAATACCTGCTGGACAATGCCGGCGCTATCAATGTACACTTAACAGCTACCGACCTGCAAAACCTGGATGACTTGCTGAGAAAATATCCAAACACCGGCGAGCGGTATTCTGAGAGCATGAATAGGTTGGTGGATAAAAGCTAACAATTAGCCATTAGCTTTTAGCCATTAGCTTTTAGCAAAAAATGCAGCGGAGATAATCTTCGCTGCATTTTTTGCTAAAAGCTAATGGCTAAAAGCTATTTAAAAAACGGATACAGCGATGTCTCCACATGCGCCTCTTTCATATATCCCGCCATTTTCGCGGCAATATCCGGATGCGCTGCAGCTACATTTTTTGTTTCTGCCGGATCAACGGTCAGGTCATATAACTCTACCGCGCCATCCGGATGTTGCTGTGCCTGTTGCCGCACTGCTTTCCATTTGCCTTGTCGTACTGCCTGGCGACCGCCATCTTCATGAAACTCCCAGTACAGGTAAGCATGTTGCCGCTGTCCTTTGCCGCCTGTTAATGTAGGCAACAGGGATACCCCATCTGTGTGGGGCAGCGAAGGCGCCTTGGTAAGGGCGGCCAGCGTAGGCATAATGTCCCAGAACGCACCCTGGAAAGTGTTGGTGCTGCCGGCCTTTATGCGCCCCGGCCACCGCGCTATGAAAGGCTCGCGGATACCTCCTTCATACAAATCCCTTTTTACACCACGCAGGCCACCTGCGCTATTGAAGAAAGCGGGATCTGCACCACCTTCTGTATGTGGACCATTATCACTGGTAAATATCACGAGGGTGTTTTTGTCCAGTCCCAACGCTTTGAGGCGGGCCATTACCTCTCCTACGTAATTGTCCAGGCGGGTTACCATGGTGGCAAAAGTGGCGTGCGGATAAGCCTGGGAAGCGTATCCCGCCACGGTGGCCTTAGGGCCATAATCGTTACCTTTGTAAGGCTTCTCTGCAAATTTGCCTTTGAAGTGCCGGAACAAACTATCCTCAGGTACCTGCAGCTCGGCATGTGGCAAGGTATAAGTCAGGTATAAAAAGAAAGGTTTGCTTTTGTTTTCTTCGAGGAAACGCAGCGCCTGCTGCTGGATCATGTCCGGCGCGTAGGTGCTCATACGCTCCAGTTCTCCGTTTTCCGGCAATACGACCCTGGTATCGTTATCCCACAGGTGGGTGGGGAAAAAGCGGTGCGACTGCCGCTGGCAATTGTACCCGTAAAAGCGGTCCGTTCCATGGCGCAGCGGATCGCCGGAAGTTCCCACAGGTCCCAATCCCCACTTACCAAAGATACCGGAAGTATATCCTGCCCTTTTCAGTACTTCCATCACCGTTATAACGGTATCGGCTATAGGTTGCTGGCCCTCAGGCTGTACTTCTTTGTTGCCGCGGATAAAAGTATGGCCCGTATGTAATCCTGTAATCAGCGAAGCCCTGGAAGGAGCGCAAACAGATGTCCCCGCATAAAACTGCGTAAACCGCATGCCTTGTTTGGCCAACTGATCAATATGTGGAGTGCTGAATTTTTGTTGACCATATGCACTCAGGTCACCATAACCTAAATCATCTGCCAGGATAAAAACGATATTGGGAGTAGCGGTTGATTTTTGCTGCCCTTGTACAGGCGCCGACAACAGCGCGCAGCCTGCTACGGCAGGTAGCAGCCGGGTAAAGATGTTCCTCTTCATAGTACTTCATTGTTCTTGGTCCGGCCAAAATACAAAGTATTCCCGAAGTATTATATACAAATGACGACCCTTTCGGCGCACTCAAATTATTCAGTATGCCCTGCTGGTAGAAAAACCAGCCGCATTGGTAGAAAAACCCGGATATCAAAGGGAGATGGGGATACTTTTGAATAGTAACCTGCAAACGCTATATGCTCAAAAAAGTAATACTGTTCCTGTTCATCATCTTCCCCACTCCACTGCTGGCCTACAAGTATGGAGAGCACAAAGCCATTGGTGACAAAGCCTTTATTCAATTTCTCCAACGGATAGGCCATCAACCGATGCTGGCGTCCTTCCTCCAATATGCCGGCATCACTCCGGATAGTATGCAGCACCGTTATTATTTTCCTTCGCTGACAGAAGATGACAAATACCTGGTGTCTTACGGGGTATTAAACGGGTTGAGCGGTGATCACGAAAGCAATCCATTGTTGCTGGAAGAACAACTCCGCTACCACTATTCTGTATTACAGCGCATCCTGGTACTGCATGAGCAGTATATGGCGGCGGGCTATCCCGCTGCACCTGACGGCAAACTCACCAAAATAGATTTCAGTTATGCCTTGCAGGCAGCCATTAATATTTCACATTTCTACGAGTATAAAAAATCATTCTTTCAACAACTGCGTCACTTCGATAAAGCCAAAGTGAAACAATGTGAAAACCCTGCGCTGGTAACCGATATCTTTAAACAACTGAGTAATACCAATGCGCTCAATATGTATGTGACCCTGCATACCCTGGCCATTGACCTGGCAGAACAAAGCGCCAGGCTGGCGAAAATCCGGGATACAGCTGCGGGAAAATTATTATACTACGCCTTTCTATTTAATGGTTTTGCTGATCATTTCCTGGAAGATGCCTTTGCAGCCGGGCATCTCGTGGTCAACAGAACCATACTGGCCTCTGTGACGAACAACAAAGCGTTGCATGATTTTTATTGTAAAAACGGCGCTACGGTGGTCAATCAAAAAGGAGAAATATGGCGCGCCTATGGCGACGGGGAATATAACCACACCCATAGCAGCTGGAAGCAAACATCATCTCTCCAAAATATTACCTATCCCATTGAAACGACCGAATCTGCAAGGGTTATCAACGCCGTAACGTTATCCCTGCAGGATCTGTGGGATGCTTATCAACAGGCGTATACGGATGACCGTTATATCAATTTCCTGCAACGTATTCCGGACGATAAAGCCAGCCAGGCACCATTTCTCATTCATCATATTCCCAGCCTGGCATTGGTACCGATTCCTTACAACTCCGATCTGGCAGCGGTGATGGATAGTCAAACGGTGATTACACCGGCTATGCAACAAGCCAATCGCCCGCTGTATTATCGCAACTTCGTGCGTAGCAGGGTGTCCAACTCCCTGGTGGTAGGGATCAACAGCAACTTCACTGCCGGCGAATATTACCGCGCAATAGACTTCCGGCTAAATGTGGGCAACTTCACCAACAACTATTCCTTAAACAGCAAAGGAGGTAAGAAAGGTACACTCGACTACTGGCTCGGCTATACGGCGAGTTATGGTATTGTCAGATCCGCCGCCATGCAGTATAAAGAAAGCACCTGGGATGTGCAACAGGCGCGGTTAGGCATCCGGGGTAATTTCGACTGGTGGATCACCGACCGGAAATTTATTGGCATTTATAATTACACTGAAGTGGGGCTGGAGTTCACGCATCACAATACGGCTTTCATTTTTGTGCCTACCATAGGGCTGCAACTGGCATCGCTGATTAACCTGAATTATTATAATATGCCGGTATGGTTACGTATTCCGGCGCAATACTTTTTACCGCTAAAACTCAGTTATGGCGCGGTTTTATCACCTCACCAGTCCACCCGGTATTTCTCAGGGCTCGAAATGGATATCTTCTTTTAGCTTACTTGCTGAGTAATTTCTTCTTCACAAATTCATCAAAAAAATAAGTACGGTAATTATTACCGATCGCTATTTCATAATGCTGGATATAGATGGTATTGTTATCGAAGGTCTGGATGTGTTGCGTGTTGACAATATAGGACCGGCTGACTCTCACAAACAATTGTTGTGGCAACTGATCATAAATGGTTTTGATGTTCATAGCGGTAATAATTTTCCGCTCCGGCACATGTAAGATGACATAATCTTTCAGTCCTTCTATGAACAGGATGTCTCTGAAGTATACCTGGAAAAACTTCCGGTCGGCCTTCACATATACGGCATCGTTGGCCACAGATGCGCTGCCGCTGGTTTGGTGGGATTCGTCGAGCATACCACGGTATAGCAGTGCCTTATTCACCGCTTTCACGAAGCGTTCCTGGTATAGTGGCTTTACGAGGTAGTCCACCGCATCTACTTCGTAGCTGTTCAGGGCATATTCGGAGTAAGCGGTAGTAAATATGACCAGTGTTTCCGGGGAAATAGCTTTGGCGAAATCCAGCCCGTTCATGCCGGGCATTTGTATATCGAGGAATACGAGATCCACTTTGTTAAGTGCCAGGAAGTCGGCCGCAGATCGGGCGTTATTAAAACAGCCTTTCAGGTGGAGCCGTGAATCAGCTGCTATCAATACTTCCAGCCCTTCCCTGGCCAGCGGTTCATCTTCTACAATGATGCAATTCATACCGGTATAATTAAGGTGATATGATATTCTGTTGGCCCGTCTGCTATCACCAGCCGGTGTATATCGGGGTATTGCAGGTCCAGGCGGCGTTTCACATTGGTGAGTCCCAGGCGGCCATATGTTTCCGCCGGTGGTATCACCGCCGGCTTTGAATTAATACACTCAAAGATAAGCTTATCCTGTTGCCGGTTAAACTTCAAATGAACGTACGATTTCTCCAGTGGATCCACGCTATGTTTCACCGCGTTTTCCACGAAAGGAATGAACAGGAACGGCGGCATCAGTACCTGGTCGTTGCCGGTATCATCGGTGATCGTAAATTCAAAAAAATCGCGGCGGATCTTTTCAAGATCCAGGAAATCCCGTAAAAAACGAATGTCCGCGCTCAACAATACCTGCTCGCGATTGCTGTCGTACAATTGGTACCGCAGCAGGTTCGACAGGCGTAGCAATATCTGCGAGGCTTTCACCGGGTCCCGCTGGGTGAGCACATGTGCGTTGTTGAGCATATTGAACATAAAATGCGGGTTGATCTGGCTTTTCAGTTCCTGCAATTCTGTATTGAGGCGAATATTTTCCAGCTGGTGGATACGCTGGCTGTCAATGATCCATCGCTGAAACAGCTTGATGGCCGTAGTGGCGGCAATGAAGATACCGAAGATGATGCTGAAAGAAAGGATATCCATGGGGGTGGGTTCATTCTCTTTGGGAGCAGATGAAAACTGCTCGAAATAGGGACGTAGTACAAATACAATGAGGCAATAAAAAGAGGCAATGATCAATATCACTGCCCCGAGGTACTGCAGGTATTTCCGTGTAAACAATAGTTTCGGAACAAGTATATACAGATTGATATAAGGTGGTAACATCAGCAGTATAAACACCGTTACTTTCAGGTAAATTTCCATCCCCTGCCGCATATCGGAGTTGCCGGTGAGGACTACCACCAATAACAAACAAATGAAGGTTAAATGGCGGTAAACCTTCATTTGCGGGGATAGCAAAAATTTCAGAAACGGATGCTTATAAATATCGTTCAGCATAATTGGGTGGTTCCACTATTACTGTATAGCTATGTGTTTTAAAATTACGGAACAGGCTCCAAATGAGCAGGTCTTTTTCGACCAGGGCCGCCTTTTTTTTATACTAACCGGCTGCTGACGCAGATATGGTAAAAAAATAATCAGTGAAAAGGTCGGGGCTTGTTGGAGGTCAACAAAAAAGGCAGTAACAACAAGCGTAATGCTGTTACTGCCCTTCGGGAGATATTGTTCGCTGTGTGTGTACTACATCGTAAATACTTTTCCACCTACCATCACTTCCTGGGTAGCTTCATCGAAGGTGGATTTCATGCCGGTGCGATAAGCGGCATTACCCATGATCAGTGCAATAGAGTGGGAATATGCGGCTTCTATTGGTGCATTGGGTTGCTTACGTTCACGCACACACGACATCCAGTTACGGACGTGTGCATTGGTGAGCGGATCGCCTCCGGTGTTGGCGCTGGTAGCTGCCGCTTCTTCATTGCTGAGTGTTTGTGGTGTCAGCAGGTTGGCGTGCATGCCCATTTCCTGTGCTTCTTTTTCGGTGAGTCCGCCGGTGGAAGTGATCTTGTTGGTAGACATATCGATGGTACCGCCATTGGAATAATAAATTTCTTTGGTACCGCCGGCAGAGTTATGGAAACGGCTGCTATACATTACCTGGAAACCGCTGCTGGGGTCTTTCTCCGGACCATAGTCAAATACAGCGGTCAGGGTATCCGGGTTTTTACGGCCATCTTTCCACATATAGATACCTCCGTTAGCTACGGCGCTGCGTGGGTGTTTCAGGCCGCTGAACCAGTGTACGGTATCAATCTGGTGTGTCATCCACTGACCGAAGATACCGGAAGAATACGGCCAGAACAGGCGATATTCCAGGTATTTGCGTGGATCCCAGCTATCGTTCGGGCGGCCAGCCAGGAAGCGTTTCCAGTCGGTATCAGATTCGCGGATAGATTTTACCAGTTCCGGGCGGCGCCAGCGGCCGGGCTGGTTCACATTCCAGGTCATTTCCACCATGGTGATAGGACCAAACTTTCCTTCTTTGATGAAGTTGGCCGCAGCGTGGTAGCTGGGGCCACTGCGGCGTTGCGTACCTACCTGCATAATGCGGCCGGACGACTTCACCGCTTTCAGTGCGTTGCGTGCATCTTCCATGGTTTCAGCGAAAGGTTTCTCGCTGTATACGTCGCATTTATTTTTTACGGCTTCAATGGTATGATGGGCATGTGCGAAGTCGGGCGAAGCAATAAATACCGCATCCAATCCTTTGATATTATACAACTCATCATTATTCATACAGGCTTGCACGTTATGCCCGGTTTTTTGCTCCAGGAAAGCTTTGCCTTCTTCGCGGCGGCGGTTCCAGATATCGGACACCGCGATGAGGTCGAAGTTCAGCTCTTTGTTATTGTTGAAAAACGACGGCATCAGGGCTTGCCTGGCGCGATCAGAAAATCCTACCAGGCCCACGTTGATACGGTCATTGGCGCCCATAATGCGGGCATAGCTGCTGGCAGGCATACCCATGGCGCTGATAGTAATACCGGCTCCCGCCAGTAAGGATTGTTGCAGGAACTCCCGCCTTGTTTTTTTAGGTGCTGACATATTAGAGCGATTTTTTTTACTGTGGTGATTTATAGAATGCCCCAGGCCTCTTTTAATTGCTGTTGCAGGTAATCGAATGCCGGTTTATATTGCCTGGAAGGGTCGTCCCATCTGCATTCCATCATGATGTGGCCCTTAAAGCCTATTTTATGCAGGGCAGCGAAATAAGGCTTAAAATCCTGTTTGGCGACGCCGGGGGCTGCGCGGTTTTCTCTTTCTGCAATATGGCAATGTATCAGCAGATTACCGGCTTTTTCTATACTGGCGGCAGATTCATTTTCGCGCAGCATATGATAGATATCTGCGGTGATCCTGAAATTTGGATGATGTATGGCCGTAGCAATTTCACAAGCTTCTGCCAGCGTATTCACAAAATTGGTTTCTGATTTATTCAGGTTTTCCATCGCAATCACACAATCATATTTGGCCGCAATAGCGGCCATTTTCCGACCCAGCAAAATGAACTGTTCTGTTACCTGCTTACGGTCTGCCCCCTCCGGTATTTTGCGGGCTTCCCCGCTACCCAGTACAATGAGCTTTACACCGGCTATTTGGGCGCGTTGCATCACTGAGTCCACGTAGCCAAGTATCCTGGTTTCATTGACTTCGTTGCCGGTGAGTTTCATATATCCCGGAATAAATACGTTACAGCTCTGCACTTTACAGCGACTGCCACGCAGTGCGTGCAACTGTTCCCGGAACTGTACTTCGCTCAGGGAAGGAGATAATATTTTACGTACTGTTTCTTCCAGGAAAGTAAATCCACTGCCTGCTGCCAGGCTATCGTTCGAAAAGGAAGTACAGATACCAATGGCCGGCAAAGGCGTTTGTGCATTCGATTGCAAAAACGAGCCAGAGAATACGGAAAAGAGGAGTAGCAACCATGTTTTCATAACGTCCGGGTAGTTTTATGTGGAATGGAACAGCTTTAAGATAATATGTAATTCCGGAAAAACAAAATGGGATTTTAAATGGAGCAGAAAGCATAAGGCAGAAAGCATAAAGCTATTGCAGCGAATGATAAGTGCGACTAAGAAATCAGATATCCGCTTTTATCATTCGCTGCAATAGCTTTATGCTTTCTGCCTTATGCTTTCTGCTTTCAAATCAATATATTTGCTAATAACACAATTTACCGAATGGACCCACTATTAACCCTTCACATCAGGATCATCAACCAGGTATTCGAACTGGATAAGAAAACTGCGGCCAAACCTGAGTTGCAATCTCTACAGCGGAATGTGGACCGGATCAAACAGCATTTTGAAGAAGCAGGGTACACTATCGTGAACCCACTGGGAGAAGCCTATCATGAAACAAGAATAGATTACGAAGCCAGCATTACCGGCGATATGGCGCCGGAAATGGAAATTGTGAACGTAATTAAACCTGTTGTATACTATACCACCGGCGGACAAAAATCCATTTTACAAAAAGGAGTTGTCATCGCCGCAGCAAAATAAGCTTATGAGCCACCAAATTAATTTCGGAATTGACCTGGGTACCACCAATTCCCTGATCGGCAAATTCCAGAACGGCAGCGTTGAAATATTCAAGAATCCCTTCGGCCAGAAAGAAACACTGCCTTCGGTAGTCGCTTTCCGGAAAGACCGGATCATCGTGGGCGATAAAGCCCGTGAACTGATAGAAAAAGACCCGGAAAATGTGTTCTCTTCTTTTAAAAGAAAAATGGGGACATCGGAATCTTTCTTTGTGCCCAATACCGGCGACTTTAAAACACCGGTGGAATTATCTGCCCTGGTGCTGCGGGAGCTGAAAAACTTTATTTATACCGGCGAAAAACCGGATGCCGTGGTTATCACCATCCCGGCGTCTTTTGATACCATACAATCCAATGCTACCAAGAAAGCCGGCAATGATGCCGGGTTCCGCGAAGTACAATTGCTACAGGAACCTATTGCCGCCAGTCTCGCTTTCGCCAACAAACAAAACAATACAGCGGGTTTACAGGGCCAATGGCTGGTATATGATCTCGGCGGTGGCACCTTCGATGTGGCGCTGGTGAAAATTGTGGATGGAGAAATGCGCGTGGTGGATCATGAAGGCGATAACTACCTCGGTGGCGTGGACTTCGATATTGCCATCATCGAAAAACTGGTAGTGCCGCAACTACAGCAACAAGGCAACTACCCCGACCTGCTCAGCCAATTACGCAGCGCCCGCGGCAAATACAATACCCTGTATCATATCCTGCTGAAAAAAGCAGAAGAAGTAAAAGTACAACTCACCACCAGCACCGCCGCTGAAATAGAATTCGAAATCGACGACCAGGATATTTACCTCACCATCACCCGCGACGACTTCGAAACCACTATCTACGATAGTATCCAGTACTCCGTAGATCTCGTTAAAAAAATATTGACCCGCAACCAGCTCACTTCCGCCGATGTGATGGAAGTAGTGATGATTGGTGGCAGCACCTATATACCGCTGGTAAAAACATTGGTGGCGTCGCAACTGGGAATCCCCGTTAACTGCAGCGTAGATCCTACTACCGCCGTAGCTGTAGGGGCAGCATGGTATGCCGGCACCCGCTCTGTGGCAGCACCGCAAACAAAGGAAAATAAAGCCGCTGCCGGCAATGCCCCCGATATACATTTCAAAACCGCTTACCAAAAGAATACAGCCGACAAAGAAGAATATTTCACAGCTATTGTAACCGGCCCCGTATCTGGTCTGAGCTATCGCATTGTACGTGCCGATGGTGGCTACGACAGCGGTATTAAGCCCTTGCAGGAACGCATCTCTGAAATGTTATTGCTGGCCGAAAACAGCAACAATATTTTCAACATCCTGGTATTTGATGCCGCGCACAACGAACTGGCGGTGGACGCCCCGGCTATCTCCATCACGCAGGGGAAATTTAACATCCATGGACAACCGCTGCCTAACGACATCTGCATAGAAATAGATGACCCGGAAAACAATACCACCAAACTGGAGCTCATCTTTGAAAAGAATGCAATTCTCCCCCTGCGCAAAACCATTATCAAAGAGGTGATGAAAACCATCCTCCGCAGCGGACGTGATAGCTTACTCATCAACGTGGTAGAAGGGAGTCGTTATGCCATTCCCGGCAGTTGTGTACCATTGGGCATGATTGAAATCAAAGGTTCCGACCTCATCACCGACCTGGTGAAAGGCTCCGATGTGGAAATCACGCTGCAGATCAGCGAAAGCAGGGACCTCTCTGTGAAAGCCGTACTGCTCATGAATGAGCAGGAGTTTTCAGAGATCTTCAATCCGCTGGTGCGACAAATCAACATCGGCAAATTACAGGATGATATCCACCAGTTGAAAATACAGGCCGCCAGTAAAATGAAGCGGTTTAAAAGCAGCCAGCAATACGAGCTGGCAGCTACCGTACAGGAAATCCAATCCGACCTGGACAGCATCAGCGACCGATTGGAAGTGCTCAGCATAGATGACGTAACCGATGAGAAATACCAACTGGAAGAAAGAAAACGTAAACTGGCGCAGCAACTGGATAATACCGGGAAAGATCAGCAAATAGTGGAAGTAACAGAACAATACTTCAAACAAAAAGACCATTGCCTATGGCATATACAGGAAGAAAAAGATGAAGGCAGACTGGCCCGGTTTGAACAAATTACCAAAGAAGAAAGTACGTTCCTCTCCTCGCAGAGCTATTATACCATCAAAGCCAAAACCGACGAACTTATTAACCTCGGCTGGGAAATTGTCCGTAATAAACCTTCCACCTGGATTAATAACTATCATTTTTACGCCAACATTCCACCCAACGATTATACCAACCCGCAAATGGCAGCACGGTTCATGGAAATCGGGGAAAAAGCACTGGCCAGGCAAAACTATGAAGAGCTGAAAGCCGCCGTATACCAGTTGCACAACCTGATGCCGGACGATAAGAAAAATAATCAGCCGCTGAAAGGTACCGGTATCGGCTAAACGTTAATTGCCCAGGTACAGGGTTACACCAGATGCATCATTATCAAGCAAATTCGTGTATATCTGCTCGTCGGCGCCTATTTCCACGGGAATATACCTGTTGGAGCGGCGCCAATAAACCGGGTCCAGCACAAATGTTAATGCATTTTCCCGCAGAAAGGTATTCGCATTTTTATAGCTGGCAGCAAAATATCCGGGGAGTGGTATATGATGACTTTCCTGGGTAGCCAACGGCCTTGTCCAATATTGTCCTATATAAAAGTAAATACGATTAGCCGTTGTTTGTAATGGTAAAAAAATACTATCGTGCGCCACTATAAAACGGGAGTAAAAAGAATCCGGTGTTTGCACCAGCGCTACCATGGGCACATCCAGCCTGTTTAACAACAGCAGGCTTTGCCGGTGTAGTGAATCAGAAAAAGAAGCATCAGCCGGATCAATAGAAGTATCCTCGTCCGCTTTTATTTCGTCCAACCGGAATGATGGCGTATAAGGCAGACCAGTTAACTTCTTCATGAAATCCGGCCCATACACATCATCGCCGGTTTTAGGAGCAGGCGTTGTGGTGTCTATTCCCATTCGTGCTGTCATTGCCTGCTCCAGTTGCCCGAGCAGGGAGTTCATGGGAAGCCGGGTACGCATATTCGCCAACAAATCGGCTTCTTTACGTAACCGGGCTGCGGGGCTGCTTTTAGGCATGCTATCCATCTTACGGATACCCATTGTAATAATGGCTACACCCACCAATGCCAGTATCAGCCGGCCTGCATTTCTATCAGTAAGCCAATAAGGCCTGATGCGATAGGTCAGCGATCCCAACAGATCTACCAGTGGCCGGTCCTTTATCTTATATGCCTGTAATTCTTTCTTTCGTACCTGTAATCGCTCCTGTACAAAATCTGTGGTGCGTAATTGTGCTACTAATGTCAGCACCTGTTGGCCCCGCCTCAAATCTGTTTTATAAATAGCAAGTGCCAGGTTAATCAGGCTAATTCCATAATCACTTCTCCACTTTTCAAACTCCGCTGGCAGTATATTCAGTTGCGTGATCAACGTTGCATTTGCAAACCGTTCAAAACGCTTCCACTTATACCTGTTGGTATCAATTGCAGCGTTCAGTCCGTTATCCAGCGCTTTGAGGTAACGCAGCACGTGCCGGTAGCTGATGGTGATATGGGGACCATCCAGCAGCAACGGGCTACTAAAGAGATATTGAAGTGTAGCAACATCCTGCGTTTTCAGACTGTTTACCACACCGGTAGTAAACATCGGCTCGTAATAGGGCGCTATAAAGGAAAGGAATGCGCTATCATGATACAAGGGATGATCCACTATCTGCGCGGTCATGTCACCTGTTTGCAGGAAACGTGAGAGCACAGGATCCGCGGCTATTTGCTGATGATATTGCAGTTCCTGCGAAGATTGCAACCGGTCGAAAAACAGCAACAGGTCATTTTTACTGAGCAACTGCCCGTTGACCCGTAACATTTTATCATCTGCTAATTCCAGTTCTGCCAATGATTTTTTCCGGAGAAGGGATACCGCGTTATTATCCCGCAAATCAACGGGGCCGCCATGCAGTACAGTCAGAAAGTCCAGTGGGTTCAGGTATTTCATCTGACAGCAAAATAAGGAAAAACCACAAAACTATTCTCCTACCTTCAATTGTATACCATTAGTATTGCCCGACAACAGCCTCAGTACCAGCCGTTCCTCCGAAGAAACGGTTATTTCCACGGGAATATACCTGTCTGATGTTTTCCAGTAATTAGGGTCCAATAAAAACTGCAGGGTGGAGTTACGCAGAAAAAGATCGTGATCCCTGGCTGGCTGCATAAACAAACCCTTTACGGTGTAATCGGGAACATAATCCATATGCTTATAGCCTTCCCAGTCAGGATTCCACAGATCACCTACATAGAAGAACACTTTACTGAGCAATAGTGGTAATGGCATAAATGCGCTATCCTGTGGACTTACAAAGCGGGAATAAAAAGAGTCGGGTGTTTGTACCAATACAATCAATCCACTTTTCTGTCGGTTAAATACGAGTAAATGATGCGAGTGTCGTACATCGCGCCAGGCACTATCTTCTGGCACTGGCGGTTTCGAATGATCGAATAAAGGCTGCACAAAAGATTCTCCCACACGGCCCTGATGACTGAGCGCTTCCATAAATGCAGGACCATATACATCCTCGCCTGTAGTCAGTGATTTGAGTACTGGATGTTTCTCCACACCTTCCTTTGGTGCGTAAAGATTTACTGAAAGCTGCGATAACAGGTATTCCATTGTCCAATAAGTGCGGGAGCTGGAAAAGACATTGTTTTCGGCTGCTGCAAATTGCCGGGGTCCTTCTTTCTTTTCAAATTGTGATCCTATCATGATCACCAGCACGGTGAATACGGTAGTGCCTATTTGTATCAGTCGTTCTCTGGTGAGTCCCCATTTGGCCAATAGCTTACCGAACGCCGTAGTAGGTTCCCGCCGGAACTTAGGAGCCCCTCCGCCACCTTCTTTTATATACGTGATATATCTAACAGCGTTTTCCTGCACATACGCCACGCTCTTCAGTTGTTGTACATTGGCTAACAGCGTTAATGCTTTTCCCGCATCGCCCTGTTCATATAATACCAGTGCCAGGTTGATCAGCAAAATCCCGTATTCACTTCTTTCCATATGAAAGGCCTCCGGCAGCACATTCCATAATTCTATCTGTGTAATGCTGATCCAATTTCCCACTGCAGTCTGTTTATCCCTCCCATGAATTTTCAATCCCTCTTTATGCCCTTCTATCAGGCGATACTGCTGTTTTAAAAAACGGAATATTTTATCATAGCTCCGCTTCATACTTTCACCATCCAGTAATACAGGATTGGTAAAGAGGTATTGTAGCGGCTTTATCCGCTGCCGCTGCAAACTGCTAAGCACCTCATAGGTAAACAGCGGTTCATAAAATGGCGCTATAAAAGACAAGAAGGCTTTGTCTTTGTATAGTGCCGTTTCTATAAATAGTCCGGTGATACTACCTGTTCTCAGGAAACGGGATAACACCGGGTCTTTATTTATTTCCTGGTGAAAATATAAGGTGGTACTATCTTGTAGCTGATCAAAAAAATTCAGGAGGTCGTTCTTACTCCACCTTTCGCCTTTGATCTGTAATACCTTATCAGTGGAGAGTTCCAGTTCTGCCATCATTTTTTTCCGGAGAAGGGATACCGCGGCGGTATCTGTTGCATCTACAACAGCACCATTCATTTCTTCCAAAACGGCAACGGGATTAAGGTATTTCATATCTCCCCAAAATACTAAAATTTGCTTTATGAAAATAAGAGATAAGCCAGCACCAGGGTTACCACCACGTTAAACGACTGGGCTATCAGGAACGCATATACGGGCTTCCTGCTTTCGGTACCCACCAGGTCTTTGAAATTTGTTTCCAGTCCGATACTGGTAAACGCCAGCGCAAACCAGAGTCCCTGCAAACTTTTCAAAGGCCCTTTCAAAGTGGCCACTGTAGCCGGTGACACAAAAAAGGAAAATACCAGCGAAGCCAGGATAAACCCGATCACGAACTTGGGGAACCGTTCCCAGATTACTTTTAACGTAGGCTTGGTATTGGCATCACCGGCATTGGGATGTTTGGTATAAGTCCAATAAACAGAAATGGCAAAAGCCGCAATACCAAGTAATACATTTTGCGAAAACTTCACAATGGTACTCACTTTTAATGCAGTTTCCCCTACCAGTGAACCAGAAGCCACTACAGCGCCGGTAGTATCAATACTGCCACCCAGCCATGCCCCGGTTACCGCTTCCGGGAAGTTAAAATGCTTTGCAATGACCGGCATAAAAATCATCATTGGAATGGCGGTAATCAATACCAGAGAAATTACCAGCGATAACTTCTTTGCATCTCCCTTAATGGCACCGGAAGTAGCAATCGCCGCAGACACTCCACAAATAGATACCGCGCTGGAAAGCATCATCGTGAGCTCATTGTCTATTTTCAGGCGCTTACATACCCAATAGGAAAAATACCAGACTGATAATACCACCGCCAATGCCTGGATCAAACCCAGGCCACCCGCTTTCATCACATCTGAAAAAATGATAGTGGTACCCAGTAACACCAATCCAATCTTTACAAAAAACTCTGAGGTGAGTGATTCCCGGAACCAGGCGGGTAAAGAAAAAAGATTGCCTATCAACAGCCCGATAATCAAACTGAAAATCACCGCTTCCAATCCGTAATTATTTAACGTGGCATTGCCGGCTACAATCAGCGCCAGCGTTGTTAATACAAACACCACAGGGAAAACCAGCAAGGTATTTTTTATTGATTTGCCGGTTAAGAAAGATCCCAGTAAGGCAATGAGAATCACGTAAATAAATTGCGCGACGATTTTCAGGAGATTGGCACCGGCCAGTACTTTACCAGTTAAATCGTCCGTACTGGCCCATTTGTATTCAGGTATAGCCACTGCTACACCGGCCATCGAAAGAAGAATGATCAGGAAGCCAAGCACCACAATGGCCCAGTCTTCCTGCAAATAAGATTTTACTACAGGCATATAGATTCATTAAGATAGTGACACTTTAAAACATATCCTTCAGCACCGTATTAGCGGCATGGTATCCACACATGCCATGCACGCCGCCTCCGGGCGGTGTGGCAGACGAACAGATATAGATCCCTTTGGCGGAAGTCCGGTAAGGGTTCAGCCGCAAAGCCGGGCGCGTATACAATTGACGGATATCCAAAATTCCACCATTGATATCGCCGCCAACATAGTTCGGGTTATAGGCTTCCATCTGTTGGGTATTCATCGTATGCTTCGCCAGGATCAGGTCGCGAAAACCGGGTGCAAACCGCTCTACTTGTTTTTCTATGATGGCAGTCATATCCACATTGCTGCCATTAGGCACGTGGCAATAGGCCCAGGCCGTATGTTTTCCTACAGGCGCCCTTTCATCAAAGAGGCTTTGCTGTGTAAACAGTACATATGGCGATTCATTCAACCGGCCGTCGTAAGCGCGTTGTTCCGACAACGCTATTTCTTCGAACGTACCGCCCAGGTGCACCGTGCCCGCACGGCGACACGCTTCTGCAGTAAATGGAACGGGGCCACTCAGCGCCCAATCTATTTTAAATACTCCCGGTCCATACCGGTAACGTGTCAATTGTTGCCTGTAACCCGCCGTAAACCGGTCGCCCGCAATGGTAAGCAACTGTTTCGGCGTAAGATCAAACAGCACCGCATGATGCGATGGCAACTGCGATAGTGCGCTAACGTGCACGCCTGTTTGAATTTTGCCGCCCAGCGCCACAAAGTATTGGGCCAGCGCATGCCCAATAGCCTGTGATCCGCCTTTCGGCACAGGCCAGCCATGCTGGTGCCCAACTGCGGTAAGTATCATACCAATAGCAGCAGACGCTATATTGGTCAGCGGCTGAATGGCGTGGGCACACATGCCCGCCCATAGCCCTTTCGCTGCAGTAGTAGTAAATCTTTTAGACACGGCCGCTGCTGAACGCAGGGCATTCCATCCAAACTTCGCCATGATCAGCGGATGACGCGGAATGGCAAAAGGGCCCAGGCTATCTTCCGCTACCAATCCCCAATGATCGGCTACCGGTTGAATCAGCCGGCGGTAAGCCTGTTCATCGTTACCAAGAGCTGCTGCCGTTTCATCCAGCGACCGGGCCAGGAAAGCGGCGGTACCATCATCAAAAGGATGGGCCGCTGCCAACGGCGGCTGTATAAACGATAACCCATAATCTGCCAGTGGAAGTGTGGAAAAAAACGGAGAACCCATCGCCATCGGGTGTACAGCGGAACAAACATCATGGTAAAAACCGGGCAACGTCAGCTCCTGCGTACGCATACCACCACCAATGGTATCTTTTGCTTCCAGCAGTAATACAGATACTCCCGCCTGCTGCAGGCGTATGCCCGCAGCCAGGCCGTTAGGCCCCGATCCTACTATGATAACATCGAACTCTTTTTTTTCCATGGCTGCTGGCATCGGTGGATGCGTCCTGCAAATAAAATATACAATTCACGGGAATGCAAACGCTTTTTAAATTTACTCCGGTAATACAATCCCCACACGGATAGCCTGTAAACCACTAAGTCCCTGCAAATCCTCCAGCTCCAGCTCTTCCATTTCCGGAAGTAATACGCCTGTATCCTGTAAATAACGGATAAAAGGCAGGTAATCTTCCACATCCTTCCGATCGGAATAAATCAGGGCTATTTTATTGGGCTGGGTTAACCGTTCTTCTGTATCCCGGATATGCACTTTATCAATCCGCTTTTTGATCATCTGGTAGCGGATATTATAAGCACCCTCCACATCAAACTTGCGCTCATCGGCCCGGAAACTGATATCTATCGGATGATTATGCACAAAAATCAATTGCGTAGTGTGCAACTTCGTCGCCATCTTCGATAATAATCCGTGTGTAAGGCCGGCAATTGTCACCATAGACGACAACTGCCATAGCCGGAGGTTTTTCAGATGGAAATGATCAAAAGGTTTATCCGGCGCAATAGACTGTCCAATGTAAATATCATACTCTACCCCATCTGTTCTGAACTTCTCAAAATAGCAGGGATAAGAGTCCTGTAACTTGTTTTTCTCAGATTCAAAAAAATCATTGATCGTTAAATTGATCAACTGCATGGCGCTTTCCAGCGCCGCTTTGTTAGCATCACCGGAGAGGCTTTGCAGGCACGCTTCAATAGTTGCTTTTGTTTTTGGAAACTGCAGCGCAATATGTCGTAAATACTGCACGGCTTCTTCGTTCAGGAAACGGTTCAATTCATTTTCCTGGGAAGGGCTCAGCCGTTCTTCTACCAACTCTTGCTGCCATTGCTGGCAATGATAAATCATTTGTTTTAGCAGGTCATTTTCCTGCACGGCGCGCAGGCTGTCCAGCGTAGCAGCCAGTACACCCAACTGCGTTACGAGGTCGGCCACAATCGCTTTATTTCTTTCTACGGTAGAATTGCGGATGTCAATAGCACCGTATAAAGGATATACCTGTTCAAAAAGAATGTTTTGAATAGTAGCCGGCAGATTTTTTTTGGTATGATACAGGTACTGCCATGCAGCTTCATTAAACTTCCATTGTACAGCAGGTTGTATAGAAGTGAACTTCTCTTTGATCACCGATTCTATCTCCAGGTTAAATTCCTCTATATAAATCCGGAACAACTGGGCAATAGCGCCCCTGGCAGGTTCCAGTAGTGCCAGGCTTTTATCGTCAAAAGTATCTTCACCCCAGGTATGTACTGCCACAATGCCTACCAGCTCCTGTAAATGAAACACTGGCATCAGTCCCAGCGACTTCACCCCCTGCTTGCGGAAATATTCCAGGAACGCATATTCCTTGCGGGTTTCGCGAAAAATGTCAGCAGAGAAAAAGTAGATGGGTCTATATGCAAACGCCTGGGCCTGGCGCGCAAATTCTTCCGGCGAAAGCCGGTCTTCTCCCCATACCTCAAACAAAATACCGGTACCTCCTTTCTCCAGGCTGTATACCGGTACCCCATTTACCCGCATGAAAGGAAACAGGTCGAATTCAATCTTACTGTTACGCACCAACGATTTAAGCGCCTGTATCACCTCGTGAAAATTCTTTTCCGCTACCAGCGAGGTACGGGAAAGTCTTACTTTCTCTATATTTTCTATCGCCTGCTGTGCAGTAACATCCGTGACAGTAATCACACAAAATCCGCGGCAACGGAACAGGTTCAGTGGCAGCAGTTCTTCCAGTATTTCAAAACCTCCGCCTTCGCTTAAATGGGCATATAACTGCACCACATCCAGCTCCGGTAAAGGCCCGGTGGCAGTAACGTCTATAAAGTCTGTATTGATATTAACCGCGTAGTGCTGCAACAGCCCCGTGGCTTTGTTGATGCCCGAATGATGTTGCTCCCGGGTAACCGGTACAAAAAAATTATACAACCGTTGCAGTATAAAAGAATAAAACAGCTCCAGCCAGTCGCGCCGGTAATCCGCTGCCGTGCGGGTTACTTCGTACTTGCTGTATTCCAGCCGTACTTCCAGTAATTCATATAGAGGTTCCGTTCCATAAAACGTACCCGGGGAAAAAGGGAAGCTGAGGCCCCAGGCTACTTCATCTTCTGCTTTCATGGAAGGCGACAGGCAGGCATACACGTATTCCAGTAGTTCTGTATACTGTTGCGTATCTGCCAGGCTCATATCACATCGACAGATATTAGATGCTTCGAAACGACTCAGCGTTTCTGAATAAATACGACCTTTTACAGTATGTTCCTCACTGATCCGCTTCTTCAGCCACGATATAAAGGGTTCAAAGGAAATGGCGGCATCAATAGCCGGCGGCGGTCCTTTTTCTGCCGACGCATCCAATATGGTTGCTCGCATAACGACTGGGATTATTCTTTCGTTATCAAAGGTATGGAATTTGGAAGGTGTAACACGCATACCATGGCTCGTTTATAGAAATAACTTACCTTGTTGAGCGGAAAGCATAAAGCAGAAAGCAAAAAGCTATTGTAGCGAATGACTAAAGCGTATGCTATCCGCTACAATAGCTTTTTGCTTTCTGCTTTATGCTTTCTGCTTCACACCCCTGTAATAACAACGTTTAAACAATCTCGCATCATGAAAACGATCTACTTATTAACGGCTGCTTTATGCCTGTTAATCACCTCCAACACTTATGCACAGCAGGATTCTGCTGCTATGATGAAGGCCTGGATGGACTATATGACCCCGGGGCCCATACATCAGAAAATGGCTATCGGCGATGGCGAGTGGACAGCCGACATGACCATGTGGGATAAGCCGGATGGTCCTCCTACCAAAACCACCGGCGCCTGCGTGAACAAAATGATCCTGGGCGGCCGCTATTGCGAAAGCCGCTATACCGCCAATATGATGGGAATGCCGTTTGAAGGCATTGGCACCATGGCGTATGATAACCAGCGTAAAGTATTTATTGATACCTGGATCGATAATATGGGTACAGGTATCACCATCATGGAAGGCAACTGGAATGATGCCACTCACTCCCTGGAATTAAAAGGCAAAGTAGTAGATCCTCTTACGGGAAAAGACTGCTGGCTGCGACAGGTAACCACGTGGAAAGACAAAGACCACCAGGTGATGGAAATGTTCCGTAGCCAGGATGGGAACGAGCGCAAAGAAATGGAAATAGCGCTGACGAGGAAATAGCTTAGGAGCAGAAAGCGGAAAGCAAAAAGCAAAAAGCTATTGTAGTGGATGATTAAAGCGAATGTTATATTCACATTAGTTCATTCGCTACAATAGCTTTTTGCTTTCCGCTTTCCGCTTTCTGCTTACTGCAATAAACTTCCCGGTGTAATCCCGAACTGCTTTTTAAAGGCCCGTTGAAAATGTTGCGGATGGCTATACCCCAGTTGATACGCTATCTCAGAGATATTGCCCTGCCGGTCGCGGATCATTTGCTCCGCGCGGGTAAGCCGGCTGGTTTGTATGAAGCCATGCACGGTGGTATGAAATAACTCCCGGAATCCACTCTTCAGGCGAAACTCATTGAGCTGGCATAATTTTGCCAATTCCGTCAGCGTAGGTGGTTGTTCCAGTCGCTGTTCCAGTAATAATCTCGCGGCGTATAATTTATCAATATCTCCGCCTGACAAGGTGGCTTTTTTAGGAGGTGCTTCCAACAGTGCTTCACATTGCAGGGCAAACAGGTCCAGTACTTTTGACTCGAGATATAATTGCTTTAATCCATCTGGCTGAGGTCCCTGCCAGATGGTATCAAAAATATACTTCATTTTTGCGGTGACCCGTTGGCCAGGTGCAGCCAGCAGGAAGGGCTTACCCATATATAATTTCTCTGCAAACGGTTCCAGGGCGGGAACATAGGCTACGAATAACTCCGACATTTTCTCCGGCTTCATGTGCACGCCAAAAGAGCGATAGTGGCCTTGTCCGAGTACCTCGTTTGTTTCTACGCCAAGGGGATTATACAGGATATTATGCGATCCCCTGGTACATAGCTGCCTGCTGGTAAAACCATCCTGCGTTTGATAAAAGTCGCCCTCCAGGATGAATCCCATCTCCACAAATGTGTTGTTAACATGTTTCCATGCAGCAGTAGGCTGGCTGGTATGAAAGCGGCTGTCTACCAGTCCCATATCCTTCAGCAGGGCCACGGTGAGCCTACCTGGTTTATCTTCAAAAGGCAATGCACGTTCCTGCACGATGCCCTTGCCCGGAGAAAAGATTTTATGATAGTCGGCCGCCGTGGAGGGTAACGCAAATATATCCATGCCGGTATATTTAAATTTTCAGAGATGGTACAAATTTATCCGTTTTATGCCATCGGCCCCGCGGGCAAAAAGTCAATTTTATGCCCATAAAATCAATGGCTATGTCCAACAAAATTAAAGAGAATAACAAACAAATACCGGTACTCATTGCAGGCGGCGGATTAACCGGATTATCGGCAGCGCTGTTCCTGCTGCAGCAAGGCATACACCCCGTATTGATTGAACGCCGCAGCGGCACTTCCATACATCCCCGCGCCCGTGGCTTTGATGTGCGTACCATGGAGCTGTTCCGGGAGCTACAACTGGACCACGCCATCCGGGAAGCCGGCCAGTCGCTGTCCGCCGCCTGGGGCATTTATGCCGGCGCTGATCTCCCAGCTATTGTGGACCAGGTGCCCACTGACCGGGCCAAAATAAAGCATCCCATCGAAATACCCGGCCTGGAAAAAATAGCGGCTCTCAGCCCGGTAAGCGGCGCCCGCTGTACGCAGGACCTGGGCGAACCTATTCTGTTGCAGGCAGCCATCGACCGGGGAGCGGATATCCGCTTCGATACCGAGCTGGTTTCTTTCACACAAGACACGGAAGGCATCACCGCGTATATCCGTGATCGTAATACCAACGAAACCACCATCGTTCACTGCCAGTATTTAATTGCAGCAGACGGTGGCAACAGCCCCATTCGCCGGCATCTCGGCGCTGAAACCACCGGCAACGGCGCACTGGGCAACCTGCTCAATATTTACTTCGAAGCACCGCTGGGAGATTATGTAAAAGGCCGGGAATTCAGCATAGGACTGATTAACCGCCCTGGTATCACAGGGATGTTTACCGCTATCAACAACAGCGACAGGTGGGTGCTTCACCTGCATTACGACCCAAAGACGGAACGACCGGAAGACTTTACCACCGCACGCCTGGAAAGCATTCTTCACGACATCATCCGGTTGCCAGAGGTACCGGTACGTATCATCAGCATGCTACCCTGGCAACCGACCGTAAAAGTGGTGAACAACATGCAATACGGCCGCCTCTTCCTGGCTGGCGATGCTGCCCACCAAATGACACCCTACGGCGGGAAAGGCGCTGCCTCCGGCGTACAGGACGTGCATAACCTGGCCTGGAAACTGGCACTGGTATTGAAACAACAGGCACATCCAACGTTACTGGATACCTACTCTCCCGAAAGGCAGCCCGTAGGATTAAAAAACGCGCTCACTTCCGGCGAAATGGCCGATGAAAAAGGATTACTCAAAGCCGACGCCCTGACAGCTTTCAAGAATAACCCCGACAAAGAAAAAGCCTTTGCCTGGTTACTAAGTATGCTGGGCATCCCCGACTATCGCTACACCTCCAATGCCATAGCCGGCGCCACACACATTGCTGACACCGGCCTGGTAAAAGCAGGCGGGCACCCGGGCACACGTGTACCACATCACTGGCTACACGAAAACGATACCCAAATCTCCACACTCGACCTTGCAGTAACGCACTTCACCCTGGTAACAGATGAAGCCGGCGCCCACTGGCACTCCGCTGTTACTGCTATGGCAGATAATTTTCGTATGCCCATTTCTGTTAAAGTAATTACAGCTCCCGAATGGAAAACAGCCGCTAACCTGGCAACAGGAGACGCATTGCTGATCCGCCCGGATGGATTTGTAGCATGGCACTCGGCAGATGGCACGTATACGCTGGAGCAAGCGCTCTCTAAAATACTCGGGGTAGCTATACACGAAGAGCAGAAAGCATAAAGCAGAAAGCAAAAAGCTATTGAGTAGGATAATCAGTGCGAGTAATTAATCCGCTCTAATCAATCGCTTCAATAGCTTTTTGCTTTCTGCTTTATGCTTTCTGCTCCCCTATAGATATTTGTTCCGGGTTATAATCCGGGCACCCGCCCGCATAAGATGCCACCAGCGCTCCCAGCGCATTGGCGAAGCGCAAACACTCCCTTGCCGGCTGTTCGTGGATATAACTATGCAGGAATCCTGCTAAAAAAGCATCCCCGCTACCAATGGTATCCACCACTTTTACGGGAATACCGGGTTCCACATAGCAGGTGTCGTTCATAAATAACAACGCTCCTTCTGCCCCCATGGTAACTACTATCACGGGAATGTTGAAACGGGCAGACAATGCCCGCACCGCCCACTCTTTATCTTCATAAGGATGATACCAGCTGCTGATCAGCTCTAACTCTGCTATGTTCAGTTTCAGCAGATCACATTGCTGCAACAGCCATTCCACGTGATCGCGCGTATAATGTGGTTCTCGCAGGTTGATGTCCAGCACCTTTACCAGGTTTTCCAGCAACGCCTGTTGCAGGGTATGGCGGCTCACCACATCGCGGGAACAAAGGCTGCCAAACACCAGGTAACGGGTACCCGCGCTTTTCAGTAATTGCGCCAGGGCCGGCTCCCACTGGATGAAATCCCACGCTGCCGGATATACGATATCATAATGCACATCCGTAGGATTGGTCATGTCTGCATATACCTTACCTGTTTCCTGTTTTTCATCTACCTGGACAAAAGCCGTATTCAGATGAAAACCCTGTAGCATATCCAATAACCCCTGGCCTCGTGCATCGCGTCCAATGCGGGATACCAGCGATACCTTTTCTCCCAGTTGCTGCAGATGATAGGCTACATTCATCACGGCGCCACCGGGCAGTTCCTTATCCGGCAGGATATCCCATAACATTTCTCCAAAACATACGACTTCGTTTCCCATATTTTTTCCGGCTTTGATTAGCAAATGATTCCCTGCAGCACTTACCTTTACTTGTGTACAAAGTACGATAAAGCCATTATATTTATGTCATTATTATCCCGCACAAACCCGTAAAAATGCACCAGGAACAACATTTAAAAAGCTCTGATTTTATTACTGACATGGTCATCGGCATGAGCGATGGCCTCACGGTACCTTTTGCGCTGGCAGCCGGTTTGAGCGGTGCTGTGAGCAGCAACAACATTATCCTGACCGCCGGTATTGCCGAAATAGTAGCCGGCTGCATTGCCATGGGACTGGGTGGCTACCTGGCCGGGAAAACAGAACTGGAACACTATGAAAGCGAATTAAAAAGAGAATATGCAGAAGTAGATACCGTGCCGGAAAAAGAAATGGAAGAAGTAAAAGAAGTGTTTGCGGAATACGGACTAAGCCAGGCCGCGCAAGACCTCATCGCCAGTGAGCTCTCGAAAGATAAAGACAAATGGGTACACTTCATGATGAAGTTTGAACTGGGCCTGGAAGCACCGAACCCTAACAGGGCTAAAAACAGTGCGCTGACCATCGGCGCTTCCTACTTCGTGGGCGGCCTGCTTCCGCTGTCGGCCTACCTCTTAACGGATACGCCTCAACGTGGCCTCATCGGTTCCACTATTCTCACCGTCATCTGCCTGTTTGTATTTGGATACTTCAAAAGTAAAGTAACCGGCCAGCCTCCCATACAAGGTGCATTGAAGGTTACTATGATCGGCGTATTGGCTGCCGCCGCCGCTTTCGGCATCGCTAAATTAGTAGCCTGATTTTAAACATAAACGCCATAGGAATGTTAGCAACATAAAATATCGTTTATCAATATATGAAAATAGCACCCCGGTATAAAAAGTGGATCAACATACTATTCATTCTCCTCGCCGCGAGGATCGTGTTCAGTATGTTGCTTTACTTCCTGGTGCAACATAAGTTTGTACGCATTGTACAATATATTGTGCAAAAAGAATCCGGCGGCAACTACCAGTTTGATGCACATAAAATAGACTTCTCCCTGTGGAACAGGAATATTGTGCTACACGACGCACGGCTGGTGGGTAAAGATACCGTGAACGTCAACGCTCACTACGACGTAAACATCCCCCGGATTTATCTCTCCATACAATCCTGGCGCGCGCTTATCTTCGAAAAGAAATTACTGGTGGATAGTCTTTCAGTGATCAGCCCTTCCCTGTACATTCATGAACATATCCCACATGGCCCACGTACAGACACTTTCCAGCTTTCCTCCATTGTAGACCACCTGGAACAGGCCTTACAATACGTGAATGCCCGCATTGTACATCTGCAGAACGGCTCGCTGGTATATAGCAAGGTAAATGGACCACCGCCACTGCGCATGGACCATTTCAATTTCTCCATTCTTAATTTCTCTAAAGTCACCACTTCCGATAACCATATCCTGGGCTCCGATGATGTGGACTTTTCTTTCGATAACCAACACTGGATACTACCCGACGGCCGCAATACCATCAGTTTCAAAAGACTTCACTTCTCCGGTAAAAAACAGGTATTTGAACTGGACTCCTGTATCCTGACCAGCGTGCACAATGCCGGCAAAGGAACCATGTTCCTGCAGGCCGATAAATTCTATTTCAATGCCCGCCACCTGCCCGCAATATATATGCGACAGGAACTACTGATAGACACCCTCGTATGTATACGCCCTGTACTGCATTTTCCCGGTCATACAGCAGCAGAGAAAGAAAAGCGGCAGGCGTTGGACAGCCTCCCTAATACCCTCTTCAGGAAAATCAACTTCAAATATATTGCGGTGCAAGACGGCGCACTGGCACTCAAAGGACAGGTGTCTACCGGCACTACACAAAAAACCAATCTGCGTATCTATAACCTCACCATTGCGCACGATACCACACCTGGTATTACCACCGACAGCATTGCCCTCAACCTCAATAAAATAAAGTTCTATTCACTGGATAGTATGTTCCAGTTGAGTGTAGACGAATTTATATTGCAACGCAACGATGTTATATTCAACAACGTGGAATATGCTCCTACCCCGCAAAATCACTCCGGGAAAGGACTCACCTTTACAGCACCATCGCTGCGGCTGAATAACGTAAGCCTGGAAGACCTGCTGAGAAAGCACCTGAAAGCCACCAGCGCCGAACTGTTTTCACCCCGCATTTCCCTGCTCACCAAAGCAAAGAAAAAAGCCGACCACAAGCCGGCGATAGATAGTATCGCTATTAAAATGCCGGCTTTCTATCAAACACTGCATGGACTCAGTGAACTGATTATGGTGAACAAATTCCGTATCACAGACGGAAATGTGAATTTGATATCTACCGGGAAAACACCGGTAACACTACAGCTTAAAAGCGTCAATACGGATATTCTTTTACACAACTTCTTTTTAAGTGATTCTTTGGTAGATATAAAGCACTCCATGCCCAACCTGCATATACGGGAAATGAGTGTGGCCGCTGCACCCGCCAATATCACGGTGAGCAATTATGCTTTTGATGGCATCCACCGGCATAACAAAGCAGATAAGTTGCTGGTGTCGCTTGCCAATGGTACCCGTATTACCGGCACCGCTTTATATTGGGAAGTATTTGACTGGGATGTATTTCAGCAGTCAAAGGATATACAGGTAGATGTGATCCGCCTGGGTACTCTCCAGGTACAGCTACAAAATACGGCAACAACCAAACACGAAGCCCCCAAAGCATTCCCGGTGATCCGTATCGCCAAACTGGACGTAGGCCCTACGCAGTTCAGCAGCCAGGGTGTATCACAGCAAAGTAGTTTCCATGCAGATAAGATCTCTATCCGCAACCTGCGTACACAGCAACAATTTTTTACCTGGAGCACTGCGTCCGCGCAACTGCGGGAACTACATCACCACAGCCCGCAAATGGAGGTGGATATTGACGCCGTTTCACTGAACCCCGACGGCATAACAACGCTTACCAGGGCAAAAGCTTCGGTATCTAACGGCAACGGTTATACTAAGATATCATTACCGGCACTACAACTGCAAACCGGTATCCATAACACAGATTTTAGTCACCTCAGCATCCCTTCCCTCACAGCAGATCAGGCGGATATTGAGATACTCAGCATTGGCAAAACGGCAGAGAAAACGAAGCAGGGGAAACCTTTACAGGCTAACATCGGGCAGCTCAATATCAACAATGCCCACCTGCAGTATACAAAGGTGAATGGACAAGACAGCAGTCAACTACACACCCGTGTACAACTCTCCGCCAATAAACTGGCTGTGCATACCGGCAGTGAACAACCGCTGAAATATGACCATATACGGGCAACAGCCACCCCGTTGGAGTATCACCATCGTAACATGAATCTTTCTATTCCGCAGTTAACACTCCAGCTTCAACACGGAAAGCTGCATAAAGGGCAACTGCATTCCGGCGTGGCTGTGCAATGGGAGGAGGCACAGCTTGGGCTGCATCGTGGTGATACGATGGAGCTTGTGGTGAATAAGTTATCCGGTATATTTAAAGATGCCCGATTCAGTTTCCACCAGGGCCAAAAGCTACCTTGGGAATCATTCCTGGCCCATACACATATTAGCCAGGGCGGCTTATTTTACAGGAATCAACAACTGCATGCCAGCATCGGTCAACTGCAACTGGATACCGCTACCCAAACATTGCAGGCAAATGATTTCAGTATGGCGCCCAATCTCAGCGCGGAAGAAACCTTTCGCACCGCGCGCTGGCAGCGGGATTACATCACGGTTAAGGGTAACTCCCTGCAACTGGCCGGCATTGCCAGTCGCCAGCTCCCGGGAGATACTACGTTGTATATACGGAAGATAACGGCCTCCAATACCGCGCTTACAACGGCCAGGGATAAACGAATTCCTTTTGAACATGGCATTGAAAAATTTATGCCCACCAAACTCATCAACACCCTGCCAATAGAATTGCAGGTGGATTCCATTGTATTGCAGCATAGTGCTGTTACCGTGAATGAATCTTCCAAATCTACCAATAAATGGTCAGCGGTGCCTATTACCAATATCAATGCGTTGATCACCGGCTTTGGCAATGTACATCCGCACAGCGATAGCCTGCGGGTGCAGGCCAGTGGCCACTTGCTGGGTAGTCCCATCCGGTACTTTTCGTATAATGAATCGTATGAGGATTCCTTATCAGGATTCACCGCCCAAAGCTACCTCGCCCCTATGGATCTGAAACGATTCAACGAAATAGCCATCCCTATGGCAGCCGTGAAAGTAAGGCGCGGCTATGCAGATACGATTTTCTCCCAATGGGCCGGCAATAAATACGCTACGCTGGGTGACATGAACTTTTACTACCGGCAACTGAACATACAGGTTCTCAATAAAAAAGATAGTACCCGGCAAGGTTTCATGGCCAACCTGAAAACCTGGCTGGCCAATCTCATCCTGAGAAATAACAACCAGCGGCCTACCAAAATGTTTTTTATCCGCGACAGGGAAAAATTTATTTTCAACTACTGGGTAAAAGCCGAAGCCTCCGGTATGGTAACGGCAGTAGGCGTTAAGAAAGATCGCAAGTACCTGAAACGGTATCGGAAGGTAGCAAAAAAATATTCCCTGCCTCCACGATAATCGGGCCACCAGCTGCAGCAACGGCAGCTGCACGGCGGTATCCATCTCCGGAAAATATACCCGCTATAAACGGGGAAACACTTGTGTAACCGCGGCTAAAATGCTATCTTCCTACCTTCATTCTTTTAAACTATTTATCCGACATTTGTTACCCAATTTTAATCGATTATGAAAGTTTGCATTGCTGAAAAACCAAGTGTGGCAAGGGATATTGCAGAAGTGATCGGCGCGAAACAACGCAAAGATGGCTACTATGAGGGCAATGGCTACCAGGTAACCTGGACTTTCGGACATTTCTGTACCCTGAAAGAGCCACATGATTACTACGAGGGATGGAAGTTCTGGCGACTGGAAGATCTGCCCATGATACCACAAAGCTTCGGTATTAAGCTGATTGAAAACTCCGGCGTACAGAAGCAGTTTAAGATTATTGAAACCCTGGTACAACAATGTGAAGAAGTGATTAACTGCGGGGATGCCGGCCAGGAAGGCGAACTGATACAACGCTGGGTACTGCTGAAAGCAAAATGTACAGCACCCATTAAAAGATTATGGATTTCTTCCCTGACTACAGAAGCCATCCGCGATGGTTTCCTGCACCTGAAAGCATCCGAACAATATAATAACCTGTATGCCGCCGGAAGCGCCCGTGCCATCGGCGACTGGCTCCTGGGCATGAATGCCACCCGCCTGTTCACCAAAAAATTTGCACAGGGAAAAGTGGTATTGTCGATTGGTCGCGTACAAACGCCCACCCTGGCCATGCTGGTGCAACGACAAAAAGAAATCAACGCCTTTGTGTCGGAAGATTACTGGGAGCTGAAAACCGTGTACCGCGATACCGAATTCACCGCCAGCATCGACCGGCTCAAAAGCATGGACAAGGCTGCAAAAGGACTGGCCTACCTGAAAGAGCATCCGTTTGAAATCACTTCCTTCGAAAAAAAGGATGGCAAAGAGGGCAATCCACGCCTGTTTGACCTCACTGCCTTACAAGTGGAAGCGAACAAAAAATTTGGCTTCTCTGCCGACGACACCCTCAAATACATTCAGAACCTGTACGAGAAAAAACTGACTACCTATCCCAGGGTAGATACCACGTACCTCTCGGAAGACCTGCATCCGAAAATTGCAGGCATCTTAACGGATATGACGCCCTATGCAGCGCTGATTGCACCCATACTGGCCAATCCTATCCCTAAGCTGAAAACGGTGTTCGATGATAAAAAGGTAACCGATCACCATGCCATCATTCCTACCGGTATGCATCCCGGTGGCCTGCCATTGGAAGAAAAACGGATCTACGACCTCGTAGCCCGCCGCTTTATTGCTGCCTTCTACCCGGAATGTAAAATCTCAAATACCACCGTGCTGGGGAAAGTAGGACAGGTACCGTTTAAAGTAACCGGTAAACAAATACTCGAACCCGGCTGGAAAGAAGTGTATGCAAATGATGTAAAAGAGAAAAAAGAAGGGGAAGAAGAAGAAGAAAAAATTCTGCCACACTTTGAACCTGGCGAAAGCGGACCACATACTCCCCGTATTCACCAGGGAAGAACTACTCCGCCCAAAGCCTTTACAGAAGCGAGCTTGCTGAGAGCCATGGAAACCGCCGGCAAACAGGTAGATGATGAGGAAATGCGGGAGCTGCTGAAAGACAACGGCATCGGCCGCCCTTCCACCCGCGCCAACATCATCGAAACCCTGTTTCGCAGAAAATATATCGAAAAGAAAAAGAAGAATATTTATGCCACCCAAACCGGCATAGATCTCATTGATACCATACAAACAGAACTCCTCAAAAGCCCTGAGTTAACAGGACAATGGGAACGTAAACTACGTCTCATTGAAAAAGGGGAATATGCCATGGATACCTTCAAGGATGAACTTATCCAAATGGTGGTAGACCTGACCAAAGAAGTAAAAACTTCCAGCTATAAATTTATCACTGTAGCACCTGATCCGCCACCAGCACCGCCGGAAAAGGAAAAGAAAGCCAAAGAGCCGAAGCCTAAAAAAGCAGTAGTCATAGAAGAAATGTCATGTCCAAAATGTAAAACGCATTTACTTAAAAAAGGCAATACCGCCTATGGCTGTGCTAACTTTAAAGAATGTGGATTCAAACTTCCTTTTGAATTGCTGGGCAAGAAACTAAATGATAAACAAGTAGCCGACCTCGTTACCAAAGGTAAAACCGGCAAAATAAAAGGATTGAAAGTACCTGGCAGCACCGAAGAAAAAGAAGGGAAGCTGGTGTTGGGGCCGGATTTCAATGTAGAAATCGGGTAAAATTGTATCGTCCCGCTTTGAAGCGGGACGATACAATTATTACGCTTCAATAGCGGTACTCAAAGTCACTTCTTTCCAAGTTTCCAGTTGCTCTTTCATGAAACCCATTTTTTGATAAGCCATACCATAAGCGTCTTCGCCCAGGAATAAATGCAGTGGTACATTTTCTTCTCCTGCTACGTTAATCAACGCTGCAATTGCTTTTTCAGGATCTCCGGCCTGGTTGCCATTGATCTCGTGCTGGTGTGCATTTTGTACGTCGCGAACATTCTGGTAGGCATCAATAGGCTGTGCTGGTACCACCAGGGAGCCGGCTGATAAAAATTCTGTTCTGAAATAACCGGGAGATACGATGGTTACTTTAATACCGAATGGTTTTACTTCTTCCGCCAGGGCTTCAGATAATCCATCTACTGCAAATTTGGTAGCGCAATAGATACCGAAACCCGGGAACATCCCGGTAAAGCCGGCAATAGAGGAAATATTGAAGATGTGTCCGGACTGTTGCTTCCGCATCTGTGGGAGTACTGCACGGGTCACGTTGAGCAGGCCAAATACATTCACATCGAAGTTGGCGCGTACTTCTGCATCGGAAGTTTCTTCCACGCCACCCGCCTGGCCGTAGCCGGCGTTATTTACCAGTACATCGATGCCCCCAAACTGGCTGATAGTAGCGGCTACCGCTGCTTTTACACTGCTTTCACTTTTAAGGTCTACTGACAGTGGCAGGAAATTGGCGTCATTGGCCACTTTGCGGAGATCTTCTATGCTGCGGGAAGTAGCAGCTACTTTATGTCCCTGTTGTAATAACTGTAAAACGAGTGAGCGTCCTAATCCTTTCGAAGCGCCGGTTACAAACCATATTTTGTTACTTTCCATGATCTTTTGTGTTTTAATTTGTTGACACAAAAGTATAACAGGACTGTATGCGGATTATTACGCCAATCAAACCAATGATTGCAAAATTCAAACAATCCGGAAAGCACCGGGGGTAATGCTGGTTTGTTTTTTGAAAAAGTTATTGAAATGCGCCGGTTCTTCAAATCCCAGGGCGTAACTGATCTCTGAAATGTTCCAGTTGGTATGTTTCAGCAGGGCTTTGGCTTCGCTGGTGATCCGCTCTGAAATATGGGCGGTAGTGGTTTTACCGGTAGTATCGCGGATAGCACGGTTCAGGTGGTTCACGTGTACCGACAGGTGCCTGGCAAAGTCGCTGGCAGATCTGAAGGTAAAACGCTGCGAAGGCGATTCAATGGGGAATTGCCGTTCCAGCAAATCCGTAAACACGGCGGTAATACGGGATTTGGCATCCGCATGCTGGTAAAGCACTTCCGAAGGCTGCATTTTTAATGCATAGTGAATGATTTCTGTCAGGTAATTCCGCAGCAGATCATATTTATATACATAGTCGGAGTTAATCTCCGTCAGCATTTTCTCATAGAGCAATGATATTTCGTTGTCCTGTGTTTCCGTTAGCGGGTACGACGGAACTCCACCGGGCATCATCATGGGCAGGTCGTGAATATGCGCCCTGCCGGCATGAGTAAAAAAGGATTCGCGGAAAATACAGAAGTAGCCGGGAGTGGGCCCTGATATTGGTTCCCAGGCATATGGCACTAACGGATTGGAGAAAAACAAGGTAGTACCTTTCAACTCCAGTGTTTTATCGGCATAGTGAAAAAGATTATGCCCTCTCACCAGGCTTACCTTATAAAAATCACGACGGCTGTATTTCACCACCAGCTTTCCGCTGGCATCCATAATACAATCGCCCATGCGAAACACATTAAAATGCCCGAGGTCCTGGTCCAGTTTTTCGGGAACCGCATTGAACTTTTGCTGATAAAACGCCTGTAATGTTTCTGTCTTTAACATTGACCGAAGTTACAAAATTCAATGCGGTTTCCGCTTCGTTTTCCCACGTAACACAATAGCTTTTTTGCTTTGTGCTTTATGCTTCCTGCTCATCAGCACGCCAGCACCAGTTCTTCGGGATCACGGAACTTACGTTCACTGCTTTTAATAGGCACATCGTTAATGGCAGCCAGGCGGCGTTGCATGAGTCCATCGGCGTTAAACTCCCATAATTCGTTGCCATAAGAGCGGAACCAGTTACCCGCCTGGTCATGCCACTCATATTCAAAACACACCGCGATATGATTATCTGTGAAGCTCCAAAGCTCTTTTTTCAGGCGGTAGTCCAGTTCTTTTTCCCATTTTTTGGTGAGAAAGGCTACTACTTCTTCCCGGCCGTTAATAAACTGATCGCGGTTGCGCCAGGTAGTGTCTTTGGTATATACCAGCGATACTTTCTGCGGATCTTTGCTGTTCCAGGCATCTTCAGCCAGTTGTACTTTCTGAAGAGCAGTTTCGCGTGTGAACGGAGGGAGGGGAAATTTCTGTTCCATGATTATTGATTTTAATTTCGAAAATAAATATTTAGATAGATCGATCTGTCTATTTAAGAGGATAAAAAAAAGATGCCACGGCATCTTACAATAAAGCTACTGCCATGGCTTTCGCTTCCTGCACCGGCCATTGATGGCGGTACAACTGGCTTTCCACGATGGCAGATTCAAACAACAGGTACACATGATCCCGCACGGCTTGTTTTTCCTTATGGAGGATATCACCAAGAAATGCCCGCAGGTCTTTCTTATGGTCCTGGATCACGGTCAGCACGGCTGTATCTTTATCCGTGGTTTCCGACAATACATTCAGGAAGGCACAGCCCCGGAAATGTTCTTTTTCATTGTTGCTGGCCAGGAAATCAAAGGCGGCCTGGATTTTCTCCTTAGGCTTGCTGCCCTTGTCGGTGAATGCTTTTAAGCCTGCCATCCAGTCGATGTGACGCTGGTGCAAAAACGCCAGCAACAACGACTCCTTCGATTCATAGTGCATATACAGGCTGGCCCTCGCTACCCCAGCTTCTGCCAGCACCTGGTTGATGCCCGTAGCATGGTAGCCCTGCTGGTAAAACAGTTGAGTGGCCGTATCCAATAAACGTTGCTTCGGATCGCTTATCTTCTTTTTCATGAAACAAAGATATATAAAAATAGACAGATCGATCTATCTTTTTTATTTTTTTGTCAAATCGGGTAAGCCGGATCTTTCCGGATAATTTCTACCCCCTTCTTTCCGGCAATAATAGCAGCATGCGCCATGTTATAGAAAAGAGAGGTTTCCAGGATACCGGGGATTTCTTTTAAACGGTGATTCAGGCTATCTAAAGGCGGGAAAGAGCGGAACCAGGTATCAATGAGTAAGTTGCCGTTTTCCGTAATAACAGCGCCATCTTTTTTGCTGCCCATACGGATCACCGGATTAGCCAGTGAGAATATTTTCTTCAGTTGCTGTAATACAAAGGGAACGGCATCAGGGATAACTTCAATCACCACCGGGAACGTGCTATATAGCTGTGCTACGTATTTGGAGCCATCACCCAGCAGGATAAACTTATCTGCCATAGCTGCCAGCAACTTTTCCCGGGTATGGATACCACCACCACTTTTCAATGCATTCAGCTGGTGATCGAACTGATCACAGCCATCGAAATAAATATCCAGTCGAGATACAGCACTGATCTCTTTTACCTGAAAATCGTGTTCCAGCAGGAGTTGCCGGGTACTAAAAGAAGAGGTAACCAGCGTAATACTTTTCGCTAAGGTTACCTCTTCTTTTAAAAAATTTACCAGGTGCGCAATGGTACTACCTGCACCTATGCCTATTAACTGACCGGGTTTTATAAAGTCTAATGCCGCCTTTGCAGCCACTTGTTTCAGATCTTCCATATCAGGATATTATATGGCAAAGATCAGCATAAACTTTATTAAACGGTTATCTTATAACGCATCCCTTTTTTAGTATTAAAACGCAGTACGCCATTTTTATATTGATGTGGCACTACTACTCCTGCAGCATCCTTTACGATAGCCGTTTCCGGCAGCACCAGTTTGCAGGGTTGTCCGCTACCGGATAAAATACTTACTTCGGCCACGGTTTTATTCTTCCAGCTAAAGTCTACCGCGAAATCATTCACTGCACGCAGGCCTTTGATATGACCGGCGGCAAACTGTTCTCCATCAGGCAACGCGGGCAGTAAACGGATAATATTTTCCTTGCCGTGGCTCTGCAGCAGCATTTCGGCGATACCAGCAGTAGCACCGAGGTTACCATCTATCTGAAAGGGTGGATGTGCACAGAAGAGGTTTGCATAGGTACCGGCACCGGAACTCATCCGGATCTCGCTGCCTGCAGCAGCAGGCACCCATAATTCTTTCAGCATTTTATAGGCATGGTTGCCATCTCCCAGGCGGGCCCAGAAAGCCACTTTCCAGGCGCGTGACCAACCCGTACCACCATCCCCCCGCCTCGTCAGGGTTGTTTGTGCTGCAGCAGCCATTTCCGGGGTATCCCAGGGCGTAATTTCATCATAAGGATATAAGCCATATAACGGGGATACATGGCGGTGATGCGGATCCGCTTCTTTATAATCCACCAGCCATTCCTGCACCCCACCGGTAGATGGGCTGATTTGATTAGGTGCCAGCTTCGACAATACCACTTTCAGGCTATCTGCCCAGCTTTTATCCGTTTGCAGGATACGCGCTGCTTCCAGGTTAGCTCCCAGCAAGTCGCGGCAAATTTGCATATCCATAGTAGGTCCCATACAGGTGGATCCTACCTTTCCATCGGGCAATACGTAAGAGTTTTCCGGGGAGTTGGAAGGCGCTGTTACCAGCCATTGATGAGAAGGCTCTGTAATCAGGATCTCTTTGAAGAACGTGGCAGCTCCTTTTAATACCGGGTATACTTCTTTCAAAAACTGTTTATCGTTGGTATACTGGTAGTGTTTCCAGAGATGGGAAGCTACCCAGGCACCACCTGTTAATGCAGATCCCCAGTCGGCTCCTTCGCCTGGTGACGTGAAGCCCCATGGATTATAGATCACGTGGGCCATCCAGCCATCTGCGTTGTAATAGGTACGCGCGGTATGCTTACCAAACTTCGACATCTGTTTAGCCAATGCAAACATAGGCTGATGGCAGTCGGATAAATTCGTCACTTCTGCCGGCCAGTAATTCATTTCCACGTTGATATCGAGATGGTAATCGCCGTTCCATGGTGTTTGGTATTCTTCTGCCCAAAGTCCCTGTAGATTAGCCGGCATGCCGCCTTTACGGGAAGAACTAATCAGCAGGTAGCGGCCAAAGTTGAAGTACAGCGATACCAGTGAAGCATCTTTTTCCCCCGTTTGTAAACGTTGTAAGCGATCAATGGTAGCCAGGTCTTTCACAGCATCGTTGCTGTTGTCCGTAAACGAAAGCTGGCAACGGTTGAAAAACGAACTATAATCTTTTACATGTGCTTTCACCATTGCGGGCCATGCCACAGTAGCTGCTTTCGTGATATCTGATATTGTTGCAGGCAACGGCTCCGCACCTCTTTTCTCTACATCCGGCCAGTTCAAATCTGTATGCGCACCTATCATCAACAGGCATTCATCTGCACCATTCACAGTAACCTGGTTGTTACGCGTGGTTTTAGTTCCGCCTTTAGGTAATACCTTCAGTACAGCGGCATACTTCACGCCCTCGTCGTTGTTGCCTCCATTCAAGGTGCCACGCATTATTACATCACCATTGGAGGTGCTCATGGCAGCTCTTTCACGGCGATACAGGCCGGTGGTAAACGACAGGCTACCCGGCTTGCTGGCCACCAAACGCACTACCGTTACCTGCTGTGGCGCAGATACCAGTACCTCCTCTTTATAGGTAACGCCATTTTTCTCCCAGCTAACAGTGCTGATGGCACTATCCAGTTTTAGCTGACGCTGATAATTACGTGTAGCCGATACCGTGTCTTTCCACTGGATAAACAAATCACCCAGCGTTTGGTAGCAGCCAAATTTTACGTTGGCGCCATTACCGCTGCCGGAGCCCGGACCCTGGCAAATAAAATATTGCTGCAGCATTTGCTGCGCCTCAATATTCTTACCTTGTAACAGTAATTGCTGGATTTTAGGGAGATAGGGCGCCGCCGCTTTGCTGTCTGCATCCTGGACACCGCCACTCCACATAGAAATCTCATTTAATACAATCCGCTCCCGGTTCGTATTTCCAAATACCATGGCGCCTAAGCGGCCATTGCCCAGCGGAGCAGACGCCGTAAAATGGGTGGCAGGTTCGCTGAAACGAACCGTAACATCTGATTGCGCCGACAACGTCAGGGCGCCTAATAAACATACAGTTTGTAATGTGGAATATAGCTTGCAGTTCATGTGCATCAAGATATATAAAATCCTGCTGCAGTGAAAGCCCAAAGCGGCAATTGCGAATTAGCCATTAACAAATGTGAATTTTGTATTTGAGCGGGTGGCAGCTACCCGGGTTGTAATCCTTATTTATCTATTCCGGCTGCTTTGCTGATCAGGCTTCCGCCACGGTAATTTCATAGCGACTGGCATTATGCAACAAGTGCACAGGACGTTGGGTACGCGTTCCCCATGCGTCTGTAAAACAGGCGCCAAAATAAAAGATCAGCGAAGAGTAAAACATAAAAAGCAATAATAACACCATTGATGCGGACGCCCCATAAATGCTGTTAATACTGCTATAGGTGAGCATTACCTTTAAAATAGCTTTCCCTATATTAAACAGGATACTGGTCACCAAAGCGCCGGTGAGTCCTACTTTCCAGCGCGGGCGACCATCGGGCAGGAAATGAAAAACCAGGAAAAACCAGATGGTTACAATAATCACAGAGATCACGTAGTTAAGTGCACTATCATAGTAGTTTCCTACCGCCGGCATATACTGGTTGATATACTTGCCCAGGAAGGTACGGGCAGCATCAGCCACCAGGTCGATAATAAATAAGATGCCTGCAAAAATAATTACCAGCACACCTTTCAACCGGGATAACATGATTTGTCCGAAGTTCGCTTTATGCGTAGCGCGTATTTTCCACAGCTCGTTCAGAGAACCTTTGATAATTTTGAATAACGTAGTGGCTACAAACAATAAAAAAATGAACCCAACAATAGCGATGATCCAATTCTGAGCAATGCTCCGAAAGGCCCGGAGGGTTTGCAAAATAGCTTCCGTGGTTTCCGTTCCGAACATCCCTTCCAGTTGTACCATTAAGCGTTTGCCGGCATGTTGTATCCGGAAAATAATACGCAGTAACTGGATGAGGATAATGAGAATCGCCGGCAGGGCAAAGGTGGTAAAAAAGGCAGTAGCCCCTGCCATACGCAACGGATCACTTGCCTGCAATACCTTATATGCATCTTTAAACGAAAGCAGAAATAACTGCCAACGGGGTAATGTTTTTGCTGTTGTAATGGTTTCCATGCCTGCCCTATTCGGGGTCAATTTACTGATTAATTTTCTTTGGCAATAAAAAAGCCCTACTATTCAATAGTAAGGCTATTAATCACTTGGGGGAGTAACAGTATGGTAGAATAGTTGTTTTAGTATCCGCTGCCGAAAGGTGGTGTTCTGAAGGGTACCCACTCGGCAATTTTGTCGATGCTTACTTCAATGGAGGCTACCCGCAGCTCCAGTACATCGAAGCGGTGATCCATCTTTTCTTCTAATACATCGATTCGTTCGTCAACGGCATCGAAGCGTTTGTCAATGGCATCCATTCTAAGATCCATGGCATCGAAACGCTGATCCATGGCATCGAAACGTTGATCCATCGCATCAAAGCGTTTGTCCACAGCATCGAAGCGTTCATCGACTGCATTGAAGCGTTCATCAACTGCATTGAAGCGTCCGTCTACTGCATCAAATCCAGCGATAATCGCATGTTCCAATCGTCCAAAAAGTTTTAAAACGTCTTGTGTATCCATAATGTTTAGCTATTTTGATCCATCAAATTTACCGTGAAAAAAATATGCAAAAACATATCTTGTCAGATATTTTTTATTGCACTATCATCTCACCAAACTATTTATCATACTGACTTTCAACCGATCAAAACAAGCGAAAATTTTGTACAATTTCCCCATTCGTTTATGCTTCAACCTTGCATAAAAAGAAACATGCGAAAACTGAATATCTATACAGCAGCATTACCATAGCTTCTAGCTGTTAGCTGTTTAGCAAAATGCAGCGAAGAACATGTGTTTATCTCCGCTGCATTTTGCTAAACAGCTAAAACCTAATGTCTAAAAGCTATTTCACATACTGTGCCACGCCCTTGCCAAATGACCAGCCGGCAAGGTCGTTTTCTACCAGGATGATTACCACATCATCAATGCTGACCGGTGTGGTGGCAGCGATGCGGGTAGCGATGCTTTTATAAAGTCCCTGTTTTTGTTCCACTGTTCTGCCGCCTCTGGCAGTAATGCGGATATAAAGCAGGTTATCTGTATGCGGTACATCGAGGAAGCTGGAGGGATAAAGTATATCACCGGGTTGCATGGTATGAATCACCTGGAAATAATCATCCGCGGGTACATGGAAGTGCTCTTCCAGGCTATGATGTACGGCAAGAGAAATATCCTTTTTATGAGCAGCGGTAAGATGAGTACCGAGGTAGATTTGTACAAAAGGCATAACTTATTTTTTTATGATGATAGGTGGCTGATCTTTTTTCAACAGGTATACTGCTACAAAGGTGGCGGGTTTATCTGTTTGTGCATTTTTAAAAACGGTAATTTCCTTACCTGCCATTTCGCGGAAAGCATCCCCGGGATGCAACGTTACAGCCGGCTCTCCGGCAGGCTGATAAATCACTTCGCCGGACACAATATACCCGTATACTTCTCCGGGATGATGATGTACCGGGGCGCCTTCTCCGGGGCCCAGCGTAATTTGATCCATCCTTACCTGCTCTATAGTTGTTGCCGGTAAGGGCTGCTGCAACAGTGTTTTGCGTGCCAGCGGTGTTTGAGCGCCGGCGCTTCCCGTTAATAATACCGACATAATAACCAGTAATTTTTTCATTGGAAGAAAGATTTCATCACAAACTTACTACCTTTCCATATATTTATAATATTGAAACATTTAATACAATACTTTAATAAAACTAAACTATGAATATCGACTTGCTGGAGCTTGATTTGCTACGCACCTTTGTGCTGGCCGCAGACCTGGATAGCTTTGCCAAAGCGGCAGACCAGGTAGCGCGTTCACAATCGGCCGTAAGCCTGCAGATGCAGCGACTCGAAGAAATAACAGGACAACAACTGTTTCTTAAACAAGGCCGTGGCTGGCGTTTAACCGCCAGCGGAGAAATACTGCTGGGCTATGCACGGCAAATGCTGGATATTAATCAACAGGCCATCACCGCACTCACCGCCACGCAGTTAGCAGGAAAAGTAAAACTGGGCCTGCCGGCAGATTTTGCGGAAAGCGGGCTTCCCATTGCCCTGGCCCGCTTTGCCGCCATACATCCGCAAATGGAGATAGAAGTCACCCTGGACCGGCAATTTGTACTCGCTCAACAACTACAAAGCGGTAAACTCGATATCGTGGTTTCTTTTGGAGAAACTACTCCCAAAAACGCCCTCTCCATTGGCACACTGCCTGTCAGGTGGATCGGTGGAAAAGATAATACCGCCGCCTTACTACATCCACTGCCCCTGCTGCTTTTTGAAGCACCCTGCCTGTTCCGCAGCAACGGCCTGGCGGCACTTGAAAAAGTAAAACGTAAATGGCGGCCGGCATTAACCAGCGGTAGTGTAGCGGGGATGTGGGCAGCCGCACAGGCAGGACTCGGGGTCACCATCCGCACAGAAATAGGCATGCCACCCACCTGCCAGGTACTGCCCACTTCCACTGGCCTACCACCCTTACCGGAGGTGGCAGTATATATGCTGACCCGTCAAAAAACGCCCTCACCGGCTATTACACGGCTGATCGACATCTTGCATGAAACAATCACTGCACAGTTAAATGACATCCGTAAAAAGTCTAAAAGGGGCATTAAATAAAAAGCCCCCCGCGGATGCGGGGGGCGTCTGTCTTTATTCATCACTCCCTTTTACAAGGAAATTTCCTGGACCGGTGAATAAATCATATCCTCGATGCCAGCTACTTTTATGCCCACACGGGCAAAAACTGTTTTCTGCGCAGGTACCAACGCAGGTACATCTGCCTGTAAACTAATAGCGGCAGGATCCGCAATATTACCTCCGGCAAGGTCTTTCGTGGCCACGCTATTCCGACCATCCACAAACTGTGTTTTACACACATACAACGATACCCGTTCAATATCCCGCGCATTCACATCTTTAATAATCTTTTCCGCAGCAAAGGTTGCCGTCACGGTATTCCCTGCCGTTACAAACTTCGGTGAACGGATCATATAATACGGCAGCACTTCAATATCCCGGGTGAGATTACCTGAAATCGTCAACGGAATAGTATCTGAATTGGTGGTTTTATCTGGTATAGAACGGAAAGGCCCCTGCGCCGCAGGAATCACCAGCTTATACGACGCATTAAACAACAAGGCAGAAAATTTACCGTCCTGGCTGATACTCACGTTAATGGGTATACTCTTTCCCCAACCGGGCTCCCATAACTCAAAATATACATCGTTATAACTAACATTAATGGTTTCACCCTGGTATACCAGCCGGCCGCTGAACTGGCTGGAAGGCGCTTTATAGTTATCTTTCTTACAGGAGGCAGCTAATATCCCTGCCACCATGATGATCACATATTGCAACTTAGTTCTCATAATACATCGCTTTACTGGTTAGGATTTTTCACAATTTTCGGATTGTTGTTGCGGATATCATCCCCGATAAACCCATAGTAATTGCCCATCCGGAACAGGTGCGCGGAAGTAACAGCTCCCGGTAATACCTGTTTAAAGATGTACTTGCCATTATTCGGACTGCCCGGATCATATACCTTGTAAGGCCACAACGCAAACACCCGGGTACTGGACTCATCACTTTTCCCGGGCTGCGTGGTCAGCGGCGTTTTCACGCCATTCCATACTTTATGCGCCAAACGCCAGCGCTTCATATCCCAGAACTCATGGCCTTCAAATGCCAGCTCTACTTTCCTTTCATGTACTATACGATCGAACGTAATGTCGGCAGCGGTCAACGGAATTTTAAAGCCCGCTCTTTCTCTCACCTGGTTCATATACCCCGCGGCTACGTCCCGCTGTCCCAGCTCAAAGGCTGCTTCCGCGGCATTCAGCAATACTTCTGCATAGCGATACCGGATCCACCACACCTCACTCTGCGTACCAATACGGCCGGAGCCTACTGTTGGATCCATATACTTCCGGACGATAAACCCAGACTGGGCACTGAATTCCAGGTTATTCACCGGTCCGTCAAAGCCTACCACCTGTACATCGGGGCCATTGGGTTCCAGCTTACCTTTGGCACCGAAGTTATCACCGGTAACGATCCTGCCATCTTTGAGAATGTATCCTGCCCAGATATCTACTTTCTTATCCTTAAACTCGGACCCTGGCAGTATAACAGTAGCGGCTAAACGGGGATCCCTGTTGGCGAACAGGTCCTGCGGGTCGCTGTAGTATACATACCCTCCTCCTGCTGCGTTGATATTCAACGGCGCAAAGGTGTTGTCCAATAACTCAAACGACTGTACGAGATTTAAAGAAGGATTTAACCGTCCGCCCTGTTGTTCTTCCGCATTGGAACGGGGTTGACTCCATAACGTCCACGGCTGTACTCTGCCGCTTTGCAGTTTAAAATCCTTCGCAAAAATCACTTCGGGGTTAGCGCCTTTATCGATAAACAGGCTGATAAAATTCTGTGTCAGGTTATCGCTGTTCTTTTTATACAATGCATAGTTACCGCTGGTGATCAACTCCTGCGCGGCCTGCAGCGCGGTAGTATAATAGCCGTTGGCCTTAGCCACCGGGATACCTACTTCTCCACCGGGTAATGATACCTGTGGCGTAGTGGCGCCATACTTTGCAATAGAGCCGGCGTATAGTGCTGCACGTGCTTTGGTGGCCAGCGCCAACCCAACGGTAGCACGGGTTTTGCTGATAGGGTTGGAAGGCAGGTACTTCTTCACCGTATCCATTTCACTGATTACGAAGTCGTAGATCTCCGACTCTTTCGCCCGCGGATGCTGCAGATACGCAGGGTCACCCTGGTAGTTATATTCCAGCGGTGTTAATATCAGGGGTACCCCGCCTACCCTTTTAGCTTCTTCAAAATACACCACTGCTCTCAGGTACCGCGCTTCTGCAATAAACCGGTTTTTTACATCGGGCTTTAATTTCGCAGAAGTACCACATTTATCAATGAAGATATTCAGCTCGCGGATATAAGCGTAGTCCCAATACGTTACTTCACCAACATCTTTTATCATCATACCCGGAAAAACGTAGGGATATTCCGTAAAGCTGTGTCGCCAGTACTGGCCATTTTCTGATGCAAATGCTTCATCGAAGCGTGCAAATTCTCCCCAATTATCAATGGTTTGCACCACCATAGATGGAATGTTACTGTTATTCACATCTGTTTGACGATCCGGATAACGGTCGTACAAATCGGCCAGCACAGAAAGGATGAGCCCTTCATCATTCCAGAGCTGCTCGTTTTGCAACACATTGGAAGGAGCCACGTTGAGAAAATCCTTATCGTTGCACCCTGCACTCAGTGCCAATACCGCAAGGCATATATATAACAAACTTTTTTTCATAACGAATCTGTTTTGTACTTAGAAAGTAAGGTTCAACCCAATATTCACCAGCTTATTCTGCGGATATTGCAACCCGTTCTCATCCACTATTTCCGGTTCTATCCCCAGGCTTTTCACATTATCCAATGAAAACAGGTTGTATGTGTTGATATAAACCCTGGCTTTCTTAAACCGGACGCGGTCCAGCAACTGCTGCGGAATAGAATAGCCCAGCTCCATGGTTCTCAGCCGGATATAGTGCACATTATGCAACCAGAAAGTGGAAGGTTTATTGTAGTTGCTATGATCTCCCTTATTGAAGCGTAAAGGCGGGTTTTTACCTGGTATCCACTTACTGTTCACATCAAAAGGATCTTCGCGGTGCCAGCGGTCATCGTAGAACTGTTTCAGTAAGTTGCCGCCATTCTGAAACGGCCATCTCATTTCCCAGTTTTGATTATAAGAATACATAGAGCCACCGGAGAAATCAGCGGCAAAATCAAATCCATTCCATCTTACACCCAGGTTAAAACCAAAGTTAACCGTGGGGTTGCCGGAAGTCTGGTAGCCGATCGGTCTTTCATCCTTTTCATCTATTACATTATCCCCGTTCATATCTTTATAGATAATATCCCCTGGCAACAACGTTTTATTACCTTTGCCATCTACGTTCACCGGGTACTTATTAATTTCTTCCTGCGACTGGAATTGCCCGATGGCCTCATATCCCCAATAGATACCATTCCAGCGGTTCTCAATGGAGTTGCGGTAATGATCCAGCGAGTTACCCCATACCGGTTTATACGACTCCAGGAATTTACTTCTTGAATAAGATACGTTGCCACCTACCACCAAATTCACTTTACCGATATGTGTGGTATATGCCGCTGAAAACTCGCCGCCTTTCTGCTGATCACTATTTACGTTTTCATCCGGTAAACCGTAACCAATTTCGCTGGGCACCAGCACATCGTATTTACGGCCACGAAGACCGGAACGCTTACGGTTGAAGAAATCGAGTGCACCATATACTTTACCATTCCACAACTGGTAATCCACGCCCACATCGGCAATCTTACTTACAAACCAGGAAAGGCGGTCGTTAGGTACCCCTTTGTCGCGGGACCCCTTGATAACGGTACCATCAAGGATTACAGTAGAAGTAGCATAGGTATAACCACGCAGATAATCATAAGCACCGATGCCGATATCATCATCTCCCAATTCGCCATAAGATCCGCGGATTTTTAATTCGGTGAGAATACTGTTACTACCTAACCATTTCTTAAAAAAGGGTTCTTCCGTTAAACGCCATCCGGCAGATACAGAAGGGAAAAAGCCCCACCTTTTATCCGGTGCAAATTTCCAGGAGCCATCGTAACGACCCGCTACTTCCAGGAAATATTTATCACCGAAGCTATAGTTAAACCGGCCAATATAGCCTATCCTGGCTTCCGTCCAGTCGGCATCGTTATAGGTATCCATATCGGAAAACTGGATCAATGGCAACAGGTTACTTTTAGGTACCGCATGTACCCATACATCCAGCTCACGCCGCTTAATTCTTTCGGATACAAAAGTACCGCCGATGGTATGCCTGCCGAAGGTGTTGTTATAGTTCACCTGTCCCTGCAACACATTTTCCAGCACTTTATGGGTACCGCGCTCCCGCCATGGATTGGAACTGCCGCCGGTACGTTCATAGGTATCTGTTTCCGCCCTGTAAGTATAGGTATCGTACGTATATTCGTGACCGTTCATCAGCTTATCGGCATAGTAATAAGAATACATACCTTTTAAAGTGAGTCCTTTGATGGGCGTTTCATAAGTGCCGTTAAAGTTGGTTTGCAGTACCCGCCAGTCTTCTGTCCAGTATCCGGAGATGGCTTTGGTTTGTACTGCCCAGTTCTCCGTATTGTGCCCGATGTCATTTGGATATAGCGGGTTATCGTTTGCGTAAGGTCTTTCTGTGGGGCGGTTACGGAACAGGGCGAAACGTGGCGCCCAGTAATCATCACCTCCTGGCACGCCGGGGTTATCCCTTTCTTCAATACGGCCGTTGATCTGTACACCCACTTTTAGCCGCTTTGCTATTTTAGCATCTACGTTACTCTGGATGTTGGTGCGGTTAAAATCAAACTCGCGGCCTAGTACGGACTTTTGATCCAGCCGGGTCACAGATAAATAGTAGTTGATATTTTCAGATCCACCCGTAGCGTTGACGTTGATAGAATGTTGTGGAGCATTTTTCTTAATAATGAAATCGTACCAGTCGAAGCTCTGATATCCTTTTTCAGTGCCGGCTTTCCACTTCGCCAGTTCTTCTTTGGTGATATCAGTCCGGGGATCTTCGGCATTCATTTCTGCATCTGCTTTACCCAGCATCCATTCATAGGCATTCACGGTTTTAGGAAACCTCGACCAGTTCTGCCATCCCGTATAGGCGTCTACGTTAATAGTATTACTACCTGCTTTACCACGTTTAGTGGTTACCACTACTACCCCATTGGCAGCTCTTACGCCATAAATGGCTGCAGAGGCATCTTTCAGCACGGTAATACTTTCGATATCGTTGGGAGAAATATTGTTAAACTGGCCGGCATCTTTCTGAATACCATCAATTACATACAGGGCGTTTCCGAAATTACGGATCTGTATATTAGCACCGGCACCAGGGCGTCCATCAGGCATCCGGAAAGATACACCCGGTATTTTACCCGCCAGCGTGGCGCTCACGGTAGAAGCGTGTACCCGTTCCAGTTCTTTACTGGTAACGCCGGAAATAGCGCCGGTAACGGACTCCTTCTTTTGTGTGCCATAGCCTACAACGATGACTTCACCGAGACCTTTACTATCTGTTACCAATCGTATGTTAATTTCTTTTCTATCTCCTATAGTCACTTCCTGCTTTATATAGCCTACAAAAGAAAACACCAGCACCGCATTTTGATCAGGTACTGCTATGCTATAAGTACCATTAGCATTGGTAGAAGTCCCTTTGGCAGTACCTTTCAGGCTAACGGTTACGCCGGGCAGTGCTGCGCCCTGTTCGTCTGTAACCTTACCGGTGATGTTGATATCTGTGGGTGCGGCGTGTGCAATGAGCACAGTGAAGAGCAGTAATACTGTTAAGTACAGGCATGGGCCGGCCAGTATTACATCCCGGATTTGATCCCGGATACGTAATCGTTTTTTCATAACTATTTTTTGTGTGGTCTTAAAAATGATCAGTCTTCCATAACTGTCGCTGGTTGATGGTTCTATCGATTTATTTTACTACGGGGAATGCTACTATTCTCACTTTGGTGCAGCCATAGGGCACCAGGGTAATCACTTCTTCTTTATCGTTTACCTTACCTTTATAAACGCCATTTCTATTGGTTACGGGTTGTGGCGCAACATCGTCTACCAGCTTCCATTCCGGGATCTTTTTCCCGGTGGTGGTAATGGTAACAGGCACATGGGCCAGGTTCCACACAAAGTCAGCGGCAGCGGGTTGTACAGCGCTTACTTTCAGATATTGTGCAGGCGATTGAACTACTTTCTCCGGCAGGCCATAGTTCCAGTCTTCTTTAGGATATACACTGAAATAATCTCCTTCTACTTCGTCATGTCCTGTTTCCCACTGCTCGTTTAACTTCAAGGCATATACGAGTGGACCACGCTCTACCGCACGTGAGTTACGGCCCCAGTTGGAAGTACGCACCTGCATAGGTAATTGCAGGGTGAGCTGGTCGTTGTTATTCCACGTACGCTGCAGGGTAATTATCTGACCACCTTTCTCCTTACGGAGCGGTTGACCATTCAGCAACACTACGGCTTCTGTACACCAGGCCGGGATACGCAACTGTAAAGGGAATGCCACCGGCTGTGCCATGGTCAGGTTAAACTGTACCTGTTCATCAAAAGGATAGCTGGTCACTTCTTTGATGGTCACTGCAGTATTGTTTTTCCCCAGCTTTGTGGTCACTTCATTGGGGCTATAAGTGAGCGCTGCCAATCCTTTCCCTGCGGTAGTATACCAAAGATGGCCTGCAAACTTAGTCCAGCCCTGGTGCATGTTAGCGAGGCAACACGTGTAACCGCTGCGCATACCCAGTACATTATTCATTTCCCGGTCGAATGGCAGCGAGAAATTAAATACACCTCTTTTAATATTTACCTGGTTCGCCACCTGGAAATATTGTTTAGCGTTATAATCGTCGGTTGTTTGCGCGGGTAAGGCATTAAATGTCATACGCTCCAATGCATCTGCGTAGGCGGGATCACCTGAGATGGCGATAATTTCTTCCAGTGAAAACATGGCCTCTACGATGGCGCATAACTCTGTTCCCTGCGTAGGTGCGTTACCGTGTAAATCTTCATCAGCAGAGAAGATACCCATCGGTAGTCCATGCAGGTTCATCAGATCTGTGAAACCCGTATGCAGGTATTGCAGGTATTGTTTGTTGCCGGTGCGCTGATAGTTCAGTGCCGGCGCTTTCAGACCCATACCCACATTCACACCATGACGACGCATCCAGTGCTGATCATTTTGCTGTGCTGCCGCATCTATTACCCAGCTACGGTTACCCAGCCAGGTAGTCCAGGCAAACGACTGGGATTCCAACAGTGTCGCCAGCTCCAGCAGCTTCTTATCTTTTGTAATACCATACAGCCACTGTGCCATCATAATATTTTCCGAACCGCGGGAAGTAGCCCATTCTGTCCACTTACTAAGCGGACAAGCTTTCAGTGTTTGCAACTGGTAATTAAAATACCGTGTCATAAAAGATAAAACACGGGTATCATTTGTGGCCGTATAATATTGTTGCAGTACTTTCAGCATCACCATCTTTGGCCACCAGTCTTCCCCTTCTGCCGCATTACTCACACCAATGGTGGTATTGTTTTTCCCCTCCGTGGCCGTCAATGGCCCGAAATAGCCGGACGGGCGCTGCTGTTGCAAAGTCCAGTTGATATAACGCAATACTTTTTCCTGCAATACTTTGTCATCCAACAGGTAAGCCAACGGCACAGCGCCATCCAGCCAGTAGGGTGTTTCCTCTCCGCCATCTCCTTTTCCACCCAGCCAGCCATTGTCGTTTTTCACTTTATTATATACTTCGTCGAGGTGCCCGGAAGTACCGTCCCGCATGATTTGCAACTGGTGCCGCAGCCAACCCTGTGGCTTGATAGCGCCCAATGGCAATGGCTCATATACGGGTTTTACATACACATTGGTATCAGCCCTGGTACCCGGCGGATGCATAGCATCCGCCGGAATAACACCTATGAAAAAAGCAGAAAGAATAAATAAGCCAAACGACTTTCGCTTTCTCATGGTTATGGTTTTATGGTTACCAAAGCCGGGTTATATAACTTCTGATGGATTGCTTTTAGTTTCTCCAGCGGCATCTTTTGTACTTTACGATCGTAGGTCATGAGACCATTAATTTCTACTTCCACGTCAGTGGTTTGTGTATACACCGCAGCCGACAATCCCTGCCTGATCAATGTTTCCAGCCTGTCGGTGAAGCCACTGTAGCGTTTGAACAGGTCGTCCGCATTCTTGAAGCTCTGGTAACCCCAGTTATCTTTTTGCTGCCATACGTGATCATTTACCGGCAGTCCGAGACCACCGAATTCACCCAGCACAATGGCGCGTTTATCACCATATACGGCCGGATCGGGCATAGCTGGCTCCGGATAGTTGTGCAGGTCGATGATAGGACCTATCGGGTAGAAGTTACCACCACTGGCGGTATTCACGAGGCGCGACGGATCTTTCTCCATGGTCCATTTGGCAATGTCCATGGTTTTAAATTGTCCCCATGCTTCGTTGAATGGTGTCCATACTACAATAGAAGGATAGTTGTATAAATGATCGATGATGGCATTCCATTCTTTTCTGTAGTAGCCTTCTGATTCAGGAGAACGTTGCTGATCAGTAGCGCGGTCTATTATACCAGGACGGGGTTCCCAGCCATTACCCAGGTCGCCGCTGGGCATATCCTGCCATACCATGATGCCCAGTTGATCGCAGTAGTAATACCAGCGTGCAGGTTCTACTTTGATGTGTTTGCGGATCATGTTAAAGCCCATGGCTTTGGTTTGTGCGATGTCGAACTTCAGCGCTTCATCGGTGGGCGCAGTGTATAAGCCGTCGGGCCACCAACCCTGATCCAGTGGACCGAACTGAAATACGAAGCGGTTGTTTAATAACATACGCTCTATGCCATTGGCATCTTTTCCAACAGACGATTTGCGCATAGCGAAATAGCTCTTCACTTCATCGATCACTTTTCCTTTACGTGTAACCGTTAACTTTAGGTCGTAGAGGAAAGGGGATTCGGGCGACCATAATTTTGGAGAAGGAATTTTCAGCACTGTGTTTTCTCCATTCAGCGTGCTTTCTGCTACTTTGTTGCCACCATCAAAAGCTGTTACAGTGATAACATCTCCTGCTTTCGCATTTTGTACGTTGGCCGATATGGTGAGGTTTTGGTTGTCAATATCCGGTGTTTGTTTGGTGCCTGCGATATAAGTATCTGCTACTGCTTCTACCCATACTGTTTGCCAGATACCAGTTACCGGCGTATACCAGATGCCTTCCGGTCTTTTTACCTGCTTGCCTCTTGGTTGTACGCCTTCGTCGGTAGGGTCCCATACTTTTACTACGATATCCTGTTTACCTTTTTTCACGAGTGCCGTAATGTCGAGCGTAAAGGGATCAAAGCCGCCTTCATGATTGCCGGCTTCCTGGCCATTCACGTATACGGTAGTACGCCAGTCAACGGCGCCAAAATGTAACAGGATCTTCTTTCCCTGCATAGCAGACGGCAAGGTTAACGAGGTATTATACCAGAGTACATTATCTTTTCCTACATTCTTTCCTACACCGGAAAGAGCTGATTCTACTGCAAACGGTACCAGGATCTGCCCATCCCAGCTAGTGGGCTTATCTTCATTCTTTGGTTTAATGGCATAGTTCCACAGGCCATTCAGATTTTTCCAGTTGCCACGAACCAGCTGAGGGCGGGGATATTCAGGTAACACAGCGTTGGGCGTTACCTTTTCACTCCAGGTGGTAGCTATTTTTCCGGTTACCATTTTCCACTGCTGTTGTGCTTCCACGGTATTCCATCCGAGTCCGAGCGCCAGTGCAATAATTAAGTGCGTCTTTTTCATATGTCTGCTTAAAATGATTTTATTCTCCCGAAGGTTTTTTAATGGGGGTATTTATTTTCACCGGCTCACCGAAGTATGGGCTGCCGTCAGCTTTCCAGTTAACTTGCTGGATGCGTGGATTTCTGCGCTGGCCACAACCCTCGCCAGCGTTGGAGTTGGCGTGGTAAATGATCCAGTCTTCCCGGCCATCCGGCGATTTAAAGAAGCCATTGTGTCCCGGTGCATAGGCGCCATTTTCAGGTTTGCGTTGCAACACCGGCTCCGGAAACTTGGTCCAGCTTTGCGGCAGCAGCGGATCTGCTCCATGTTTCAATTGCATCATCCCCAGGGCATAGTTTTCTGTCCAACAACCACTGGCAGAAAAAATAAGGAACACTTCTCCATTGGCATTCTTCAATATCTCTGGTCCTTCATTCACTCCATTCTGTTCCCATTTATACTGTGGCGCCGCTATTTCTACCCGCGGTGATACCAGCGTCCATGGATTGGCCATACGGGTAATATAGAGCCGTTGTATGCCATCTTTCCCATTGTGGCCACTCCAGATAAAATAGGAAAGACCTTTATGTGTGAATACGGTACCGTCGATGGCAAAATAATCGGCAGCGGTATCTTTAATTTGTCCTTTGTCTGTCCAGCTACCAGTAGTAGGATCTTTCGCACTATTCTCCAGTACAAACGTATGTTGTGGATGTATGCTATCGGATGATCCCGCGGTGTAATACAGGTACCATTTATTATTCAGGCGATGTAGTTCCGGTGCCCAGATATCCCTGGCATTAGGCCCTTTGGCAGGTGGTGTCCAAACTATGATTTCCTTTGTTTTGCCCAGCTCCGACATAGCTGCAGTTTTACGCATCACCAGGTTATGTCCGGTGGTGTTTAAATAATAGTACATGCCGTTATCCCGGATCACCCAGGGATCAGGACCACTACCCAATAAAGGGTTGGTGAAAACGCCCGTTGTATCCGGTGCAGCGGCCTGACAAATAACGCTCATCAGTAGCAGGCATAGCAGGGAAAGTAGTGGACTACTTTTCATAACATGGATTTAGCTTTTGGCCCTAGTTAAGCGTATAAATCACGCTTGAAACAGTTCTTCAAAGAAAAGAATTCCTTTGCTTCACTGTGTATCCTTTTATCTCAATTTTTCACTTTTTTGTATCAAATTTTATTAAAAAAGGAAAAAGCGGAAAGCATAAAGCAAAAAGCTATTTTAGCGGATGATATTAGCGTATTTTGTCTGTGAGTAGGATTAGACTGATTATACTGATTTTTATTTTTTGATTTAGGAAGATGAAGGACGATATAAGCTATTAGATTCGCATAAATCTTACAAAATCAAAACCAATCAGTATAATCAGTCTAATCCTACTCACAGACAAAATACGCTAATATCATCCGCTAAAATAGCTTTTTGCTTTATGCTTTTTGCTTTATGCTTTTTGCTTTATGCTCATGATAAAGGCCAGATATTATATTTCCATTTTACTGTTGCTGCTGAGCAAAATAACGTATAGCCAGGAAGCCAACTTCATTCACTACCAGGTAGAGAATGGGTTGTCACATAGTGCAGTGATATGCACCCTGCAAGATCAGCAAGGCTTTATGTGGTTTGGAACTATCTACGGCTTAAACCGCTTCGATGGCAAAACCTTTCGTGTGTTCCGGCGCAGCAACGAGCCGGGCAGTTTAGGTGGCAACTTTATATTAAGTCTTTTCCAGGATGACAATGGATTAATCTATGTAGGCACCGATAAAGGCGCATATGTATATGATCCGCACAATGAAAAATTCCGTTTCCTGGATAAACGCATGAATGGTGATATAAGGGCTATCACAAAAGATACAAAGGGGAACATCTGGTTTGTGTCCGGTGGTAGTTTGTTCCGTTATCATACGGCCAGCGACAGCTTATATAATGTCCGGCACGCATTTGAAGCTACGTCCGCTTGTATGGGAAGTGATGGCCACTTATGGGCCTCTTCTACCGATGGAAAAATAGCAGTATATGATCCGCTAAAAAATGTCTTTACCAGCTACGACCTTTATGATCACTCTCCTGCCAGCAGCACGCAATGGATACAAAAAATTGTTTGCCTCGGTAAGGATTCCATCTGGATATGTACCAACACACAAGGCATTAAATTATTCGACCTCCGCACCCATACTTATAAGGATTTCCTTTCTACCGCTCCGGATCACACAGAGATATATGCAAGGGATATCATTCAGCGTAACCCGGATGAATACTGGGTAGCATCGGAATCAGGTATTTATATTTATCACCTGCAAAGCGGTGATATCATCAACCTGAGAAAAAAATATAACGACCCCTACTCTCTTTCCGACAATGCAGTATATAGTTTTTGTGAGGATAAAGAAGGTGGAATATGGGCGGGTACTTACTTTGGCGGCATCAACTATTTCCCGCAACCATATACGGCTTTCGAAAAATTTTTTCCGCAAACCGGTATTCCTTCTCTGAGCGGAAACGCGGTGAGAGAAATTCATCCCGATCGTTACGGCCATTTATGGATAGGTACGGAAGATGGCGGTCTCAATAAATTTACGATTGCCAACGGCGCTTTCAGTAATATCAAACCATTGCCCCCACCGCAAACGGGATTGTCGCATACCAATATCCATGGCCTGATGGTCACCGGCGACTCTCTATGGATCGGCACTTTCGAACATGGATTGGATATACTGGATATTCCCAGCGGCAGATTTATCCGGCATTATAAAGCCGGACCTGCCGCGCATCAACTACGTAGCAACTTCATTTATGCTATGCTGCGTACCCGCAACGGGGATATCCTGATTTGCACTACCCGGGGATTATATCAATATAACCGTGGGCGGGATGATTTTGAAGAAGTAACGGAAGTACCGTCGTATATGTTTTACACGGCTGTATTTGAAGACAGCGACGGCACCATCTGGCTGGGTACTGTCAGAGACGGATTGTATTATTATAATCGCCGTACCGGCAAAAAGGGCTACTACCTGCATAATCCGGCTAATCCCAATAGCGTTAGCGACAACCGCACCAACAGCATCTTTGAAGACAGTCATCATCGTTTATGGCTGGCGACCGATAATGGCCTTTGCCTGTTTCACCGGGAACAAAATAATTTCACTACCTACGATATCCGTCACGGATTTCTGAGTAACATGATTTTCAGCATCCTGGAAGATAAACGTGGCCTGCTTTGGATCTCTACCTCCAAGGGACTGGGTTGCTTTTCTCCGGCTATGGAAAAAGCCGTTGTTTACACAAAAGCTAATGGATTACTAAATGATCAGTTCAATTATAATTCAGGCTACCAGGACAGCAGCGGCAATATGTACTTCGGCAGTGTAAAAGGCATGATTCGTTTTAACCCGGATCATTTCCTGCGCAATCATTTCCTCCCACCTGTTTACATCACCGGCTTCCAGGTGTTTAACAAAGAGGCACAGGTAGGCGATATCCTGAAAAAGTCCATTTCTTATACGGATACCATTGTTTTGTCGCACGACCAATCCTCTTTCAGCATCGACTTTGCCGCGCTAAGTTACACATCGCCGGAAATGACAGCTTATGCGTACAAGATGGAGGGACTGGAAAAAGACTGGACTTACCTGGAAACCAATCGTAAAGTTTACTTCACGAAATTATCGCCCGGCACTTATCGCTTTATGGTGAAAGCCGCCAACAGCGGCGGTAGCTGGGGAGAAACGCCGCGGGTACTTTTCATTAAAATACTGCCGCCGTTCTGGGCCAGCTATCCTGCCTATGCAATTTATGCGTTGCTGCTGTGCAGTATCGCGTATGCTATTATCCGTTGGTATCATCAGCGGGCATTACAAAAACAAAAGCGGCAAATGGAGTTGCTGGCACATGAAAAAGAGAAAGAAGTATACCAGGCAAAAATAGAGTTCTTCACGCACCTGGCGCATGAAATCCGGACGCCACTAACCCTCATCAAAGGTCCGATGGAAAAGGTGATCAGGCATGCAGCAGAAGTGCCACAGGTACAAAAGAACCTGCGGATTATGGAACGCAATACCGACCGGTTGCTGGATCTTACCAGCCAGTTGCTCGACTTCCGTAAAACGGAGATCCATGGTTTCAGTCTTAATTTTGTACGCACCGATATCCCTGAATTGCTGAAAGAAAACCACCTGCGTTTCACACCGGCAGCAGAACAGAAAAATATCAAATTTAAAATAGAATTATCAAGTTTACATTTCTTTGCTTATGTAGACGCAGAAGCATTGTACAAAATACTCGGCAACCTGTTGAACAATGCTATCAAATATGCTGCTACTAAAGCATCTATACACCTGTTGCCCGTATCGGAGGGAGATATTACCTTTACGATACTGGTAAAAAATGATGGATATATTATTCCTCCGGAGATGAAGGACAAAATATTCGAACCTTTTTTCCGGGCGAAGGCAACGGCGGCGCAATCTGGTACAGGCATCGGTTTATCGCTGTCGAGGTCACTGACCATATTACATAAAGGAACGCTGGAGTTGCTGCCGCCGGAAGCAGGAGTCAACGTATTTTCATTAACCTTACCTGTTCACCAGGAAATAGAATTCAATTTGAGCAAATGGAAAATAAGCCACTGATACTGTTAGTAGATGATAATGAAGAAATACTTTCTTTCATTGCTGATGACCTGGAAGATAAATATAAGATCGTCACGGCCCTTCATGGCGCTGCTGCCCTGCAAATCCTGCAGGAGCAACCTGTACAACTGGTGATCAGTGATGTGATGATGCCGGTAATGGATGGTTTTGAATTATGCCGCATCATTAAGTCTGGTGTGGAGTCCAGTCATATCCCCGTGATATTGCTTACCGCGCGGGACACGCTGCAATCCAAAATAGAAGGCCTGGAGCTGGGTGCAGATGCGTATATCGAAAAACCTTTTTCCCCTGAATTTCTGCAGGCACAAATTGCGAGCTTACTGAGCAACCGTCATAAAATAAAATCCTACTACGCCAGTACGCCGCTGGTGCATATGCGGAGCATGGCTAACACCAATGCCGATGCGCAGTTCCTGGAAAAATTGCACGACCTCATTAATCAACACCTCACCAACATCGACCTGGATGTAGAGCAGCTGGCAGACTTCATGAATATGAGCCGGCCTACTTTTTACAGGAAGATAAAAGCCATATCAGATTTAACCCCGCATGAACTGATTAATATTGCGAGACTTAAAAAAGCAGCGGCCTTATTATCCACTGGTGCGTATAAAATTAATGAAGTAGCAGAGCTGAGTGGATTTGCTTCGCTGACAAATTTTGGAAAGAATTTCCAGAAACAGTTTGGGATACTACCTTCCAGGTATGTAGCGCAAATACAGTCGGACAAAGAATCTTAGCGATTTTATTTTTTTATTTCAAAAACATTTTCTACATTTAATTATCAGCAACCGATACTGCTGTATCTCACACTCCCTTCCCAAATCAACTGAACCCGTAGGTAAATTTTCATTTTAAAAAACAACCTATAAGTTGATTTTATGGAGGTAAAACTTATCTTTGTTTCTGGCAACAAATCGAACCAGGATGGATTATATTCTATGAAATATAGCCATACCAACATGACAGAGTACGCACGCATCCAGGATTACTGGCACAATTATTCCGTACTGGAAACTTTTTTCAGCAACAATGTGGAGGACCTTAAAACTGATTATTGGGGAGCCATTAAAATTACGGAAGCTATTTCCAGCACTATGGAGGAAGCAGACAGGTTTGATTACACACTGCACACTTGCTGTAATGACAGCGGTTGTGATTTACAGTTTATCTTTCAACCCCTGTACAATAGCGAGTATCAACTCACTCCCCTTCAAAAAAGCAAAGGAAAAATAAGACGAAGTTGGTTAAGGTTATATGCCTTGCGGCTGGACAATGATTGTTTTATCGTTACCGGTGGAAGCATTAAACTAACACCCGATATGCGACCAATACATTTACAGGAAGAATTACGAAAGCTTGAACGAGCTAAGGTCTTTCTTCAATCAAAGGATGTTTATGATACGGAAGATTTAAACTCAATATTATGAAGACTATCAATGTAAAAGCCAGGAAAATACTGGCTGAAATGACAAAAGGGCAAACGCCGTTAATTGAAGAAATCAGTGCACGGGTAGCTTATCGTGCAGCAAACAAAGCGTGGTTAGATAAATCCGGCGCTATCATTTGCGCGATCCTCACTGTGCTGCGTACAACCGGGATGACCAAACCAGAACTGGCTGAAAAGGCAGGTTTAACGCTGGAAGAGCTTACTCAGATATTGAAGGGTGGCGTGTATGGTGTGAACTTCACCCTGCAAACCATCACTAAATTTGAAGCGGCATTGGGTATTAATTTAATCTTCATACCAGATGAACCAGAGGTGATAAATGTTGTCCTGAAAAGCCAGGAACAACCTGCACCGGAACCAGAAGTTGTTTAATAACACCTGTACTTTCTACTATCACCCCCTTTGTGTTTTCCTACTATTGTTACCCACTCTCCTCAAACTTAATCTTGCTCCTACGCAGGAAAATTGATATATTAGCGATATTCAAAGATCCGGAAACTGGCATCTGACACATATGTGCGCTGATTTCTCATCGCCATAAATGTACAACACGCGAACCTTAAATCGATTTTTACTGTATGCATCTACCATCATTGATCATTGACCTGGCATTAATTCTAGGAGCGGCAGGCGTTATTACTTTATTATTCAGACGGCTGAAACAGCCAATGGTGCTAGGGTACATCATCGCGGGCTTTTTAGTAGGCCCGAACTTTCATTTATTTCCTACCATCGGAGATGCAGCGGGCATAAAAACATGGTCCGAAATCGGCGTAATATTTCTTTTGTTTTCGTTAGGACTGGAATTTAGTTTCAAAAAACTAATGCGTGTGGGAGGCACCGCTACCATCACCGCATTTGTGGAAATTGCCTGTATTACCGTAGCCGGTTATTTTACCGGTCAACTGATGGGCTGGAGCTTTATGGACAGCCTGTTCCTCGGCGGTTTGCTCGCCAGTTCCTCTACTACCATTATCATACGTGCCTTTGAAGAACTGGGCATCAAGAAAAAACCCTTTACCAAAATTGTATTCGGCGTACTGGTGATAGAAGACATTGTAGTCATCCTCATGATGGTGCTCTTGTCTACCATGGCGGTGAGCCGGCAGTTTGAAGGCACCGAAATGTTATTTACCATTGCCAAACTGATGTTCTTCCTGGCGATCTGGTTTCTCGCAGGCATCTTCCTGCTTCCTACTTTTCTCCGCAAAATGGAAAAGCATATGAATGGAGAAACCCTGCTGATATTAAGTATCGCCCTTTGTTTAGGTATGGTAATCCTGGCCACCAAAGTAGGTTTCTCTGCGGAACTGGGTGCGTTCATCATGGGCTCTATCATCGCAGAAACTACTTCTTCCGAAAAAGTAGAACACCTGATACAACCCGTAAAAGACCTGTTTGGCGCCATCTTCTTTGTGTCCGTTGGTATGCTCATTAACCCGGAAATGATTATAGAATACAGATGGCCGGTACTGTGGATCACCTTATTAACCTTAAGCGGTAAATTTCTCAGCACCACTATTGGCGCCCTGTTATCCGGTCAGCCGCTGAAACAGGCCGTACAAGTGGGTATGAGCATGGCGCAGGTGGGCGAGTTTGCTTTCATCATTGCCACATTGGGGGTTACCCTTGGTGTTACGAGTGAATTCCTGTTCCCTGTAGCGGTAGGTGTATCTGCCATTACCACGTTTACAACACCCTATATGATCAAATTTTCCGTGCCCTTATACAACTGGCTGGAAAAAATTATTCCCAACCGCTGGCTGAATACGCTGAACCGGTATAGTGCGAGTTCACAAACCCTGCAGGCGGAAAGCGACTGGCGTATTGTATTACGCAGCTATGTAAAAGTAATTATACTCAACACGGTAATCATCCTGGCTATTATCCTGCTGAACACCTATTATATTGGTCCTTTTGTGGTCAAATATCTTGGCTATTCCTTTGGTGTGCGATTGCTCTGCGTGGCCATTGGCATTGCCATGATGTCGCCTTTTATCTGGGCGCTGATGATACAAAAAATATCCAGCAATTCTTACAAAGCGTTGTGGCTCGATTCCAAGTACAACCACGGTCCGCTGGTAGTGGTGGAAGTGGTACGTAACATTGTTGCCGTACTGCTGGTAGGATTCCTGGTAAATCAATATTTCCCCTTCTGGCAGGCATTGGCAGGTACTGCCATCGTATTGGCTTGCGTATTAATCGTGCTTCGTTCACAATTACAGAAATACTACAACCGTATTGAACGCCGCTTCCTGGCCAACCTGAATGCCCGCGAAGCCGCAGATGCTGCTGCTCATAAAACAGCTGCGGCCGACCTGCTTCCATGGGATGCACAGGTTTCTGAAATAGAAATAGATCCGTGGTCAAGCCTGGTGGATACCCCCCTGGTGGATTTACAGCTACGCGAGAAATATGGTATTAACATCGGCGCTATCAAAAGAGGAAATGTTACCATTTACGCTCCTACCCGTGATGAAAAATTATTTCCACACGATATCCTGACCGCCATTGGTACAGAAGCTCAACTGGAGGAATTTAACCGGGTAATCAATACCCTGAATATTGAAAGGAGTGATGATGTGGCAGATGAAAACATTGGCTTAACCAGCCTGGTGGTGGATGAACACAATGGTCTCAAAGGTCAGTCCATACGCGATTCCGGCATCCGTGAAAAAACAAAAGCACTTGTAGTAGGTATTGCCCGTGGCGGGGAGAAAATCCTGAACCCCGCTTCAGAAACAGTGTTTGAATGGGAAGATGTAGTGTGGTTGGTAGGTAACCGGAAAAAAATCCTGGAATTTTCAAGAAGTAAATCATAGAAGCGGAAAGCATAAAGCAGAAAGCAAAAAGCCATTGAAGCGATTGATCAGAGCGGATATTATGGTATTCATTCACTCGCGTTTGTCAATCGCTTCAATGGCTTTTTGCTTTCTGCTTTATGCTTTCTGCTCCCAGGATTTATGCTTTCTCCAAAAACGCTCTCAGCACATACTGCAGAATACCGCCATGCCGGTAATATTCAATTTCTATCGCTGAATTCAATTTACATTTTACGCTGAACGTAACGGGATCACCGGAAGCCCGCACCGCTGTTACGCTTAATATTTTGCCCGGAACCAGCGCGGTAGACACGCCCGTAATGGTAAATGACTCTGTACCGGACAACTGCAGTGTCTCCGCATTTTCACCATCCATGTACTGCAACGGCAGCACGCCCATACCTACCAGGTTGCTACGGTGTATACGTTCATAACTCTCCGCAATTACCGCTTTCACGCCCAGCAAATTGGTCCCCTTGGCTGCCCAGTCGCGGGATGATCCACTGCCATACTCTTTGCCCGCCAATATGATTAACGGCACCTTATTGGTCGCATATTGCATGGCGGCATCATAAACAGGCATTACCATGCCGGAAGGGATGACGGTAGTAAATCCACCCTCTTTGGGCGATAATTCATTTTTAATGCGCACATTGGCGAATGTACCCCGTATCATCACTTCATGATTTCCCCGGCGGGAACCATAAGAATTAAATAAGCGGGGATCGATACCGTGATCCAGCAGGTATTTACCGGCAGGCGTATCCGCCTTGAAAGATCCCGCCGGCGAAATATGATCCGTGGTAACGGAGTCGCCCAGCTTCAGCAATACACGGGCATCTTTAATATCTTCCAGCGCCGCCGGCTGCTCCGGTAGTCCATTAAAAAACGGCGCTTCCCGGATATAGGTAGAGTCATTGCTCCAGTGATAATCTTTTCCCGAAGGTGCCAGCAGTCCACGCCATTGGTCATCGCCATCAAATATCACTTTATACACACGTTCAAAATCTTCCTGCTTCACTGCTGCCGCTACCGCTTCATTAATTTCTTCCTGGGAAGGCCAGATATCGCGCAGGTATACCGGTTCACCATTGGGATCGTATCCCAGCGGATCAGTGAGCATATCCACATCAATACGACCGGCAATCGCATAAGCTACTACCAGGAGTGGAGAAGCCAGGAAGTTCATTTTTACCTGCGGATGCACCCGGGCTTCAAAGTTACGGTTGCCCGACAGCACAGACGCCACCACCAGGTTGCCTTTATCTACTGCTTCTGCAATCGCCGGCGGCAACGGACCACTGTTACCAATACACGAAGTACAGCCGTAACCTACGGTGTGAAAGCGGAGTGCCTCCAATTCTGTTAACAGGCCCGCCCGTTGCAGGTATTCTGTTACTACCCTGGACCCCGGCGCCAGGCTTGTTTTCACCCAGGGCTTTACATATAAACCCCGACTAATCGCTTTCTTCGCCACCAGCCCCGCACCTATCATGACGCTGGGATTAGAGGTATTGGTGCAACTGGTGATTGCAGCAATGGTAATTGCACCATCACTCAACACATATTCTTCGTTTTTTAACTTAATACGCACCGATTTCAGGTAATCTACTTCTACGGCGACTTCCTCCACCGGCTTTTGTATTTCATACGTAAATGCAGTGCCGGAACCGCCCTCGGAAAGCCACGCTGTATCACGACGCTTGCCTTCCGGCGTATACATCCGCTTAAACTCCTTGCTCAGCAATGTTTCAAACTCATTATGCAAATCCCTGACGAGGATACGATCCTGTGGCCGCTTCGGACCCGCCACAGCTGATTGAATAGTGGTCAGATCCAATTCCAGTATATCCGTATACGTGATATCTTCATTTCCATTCCGCCACAACATGTTTTCCCGGCAATACGCCTCCACCCGCGCAATGTCTTCCGCCGAACGGTTGGTGCGGTGCATGTACTGCAATGTTTGCTGATCAATCGGGAAATAGGTAACGGTACACCCAAATTCTGGCGACATATTGGAAATGGTAGCACGATCGGGCACTGATAAGTGATCCAGTCCGTCACCGAATACTTCTACAAATTTGTCGACCACGCCATATTTGCGCAGCAACTGTGTAATGGCCAGCACCATATCCGTTGCGGTAACCCCTTCGGTAAGGCGACCGGTTAACTTCAACCCTATCACCTGCGGACAGCTAAAATAGATCGGCTGCCCGAGGATAGCTGCTTCTGCTTCAATGCCACCTACGCCCCAGCCTAATACACCGATGCCATTTACCATGGGTGTGTGGGAGTCTGTTCCTACCAGCGTGTCCGGAAACAGCCAGCCATCGCGGCTAATAACGCCTTTTGCGAGGTATTCCAGGTTCACCTGGTGACAGATTCCCATCCCGGGAGGAACTACCGTAAAATTATCAAAAGCCTGTTGCGCCCATTTGAGCAGCTGATACCGCTCTTTGTTACGCTCATATTCGTAGGCAACATTTTTTCTATAGGAGTAATCGGTGCCGAAAAAGTCGACCTGCACGGAGTGATCCACCACCAGGTCTACCGGTATAGCCGGATTAATTTTGGCGCCATCGCGGCCTTTCCGGATAACTTCCGCGCGGATAGAAGCAATATCTACCACGGCCGCTACGCCGGTAAAATCCTGCATCAGCACCCGTGCCGGCTTAAACGGTATTTCCTTGTCGGTGCCCGCCGGATCCCAATTCACCAACGTTTCCAGGTGTTCATCGGTGATCGCGAAGTTATCGTGGTTCCGTAATACATTTTCTAATAAGATCCTGATGGAAAAAGGAAGACGGGAAATTCGGCGGCCTTCCTGTTCCAACTTGCTGAGTGATGCGATACGTGGCTCCATAATAAATGATTAGTTAACGACAATCAGGAAACAATGACCCTAAGGTTTTGTTGTATAAATATACCTTATTATGAGCCTTTTACGTTGCTTTAATATTAAAATAACCCTGCAATGGCCATGCACCCCTGCTTCCTAGCTTTAACATAAATACCCCTCAAAATGACCCAGCAATTAAAAGTCCCCTCGACTTCCCGCCTCGTGCTGGAAGCAGCCATGCAACTCTATACCTCGCCCCTGCAACAGCGTTACATTGAAGCCATCGACTTCAGCGAAACCAGTCGCCTTTTCTATGAACTGAAACGGCATTATCCACTCGTGATTGACCTGGTTTGCCTGCGCAAACAGTGCATCCGGAGCATGCTCCATGAAAGGATTACCCACTGGCCAGGGCAACAGGTGATCCTGCTGGGCGCCGGTTTGGACCCGCTTTCTTTATATCTCCTGGAAAAATATCCTAAAGAGATTACCACTATCATAGAAGTAGACAACGGCTACATTGCTGAAAAGCAACAGCTTTATGCCGGCATTATTCCCGGTGAACCGTTGATCCGTTTTTCAAAATGTGACGTCACGGATGCAGCACTGCTGTGGAGTAAGCTACAGGAAAATGGCTACCGGGAAGAATTACCGGCTACCATTGTTTTTGAAGGGCTGCTTCATTACATCAGCAACGAAGCCTTTATCAAGACCATGAAATTATTTAAAACGCCTACCCGGAGAAACCTGGCAATGCTGGATTATTCATTATCTGAAGAAGATGTACCCGCCGCATTTTTACCTACGCACCAGGGTGTTATCCGGATACTGGAATCCTATGTAAATACCCATTTAAATGTGAACAGTCACGCTGATATGGCCGGTATTATTTTCCAACTGGATGCAACCCTGGAAAACCTGGAGCCATTGTGTGAAACAGAAAGAAAAATTACCGGGCGCAATCGGATGTTTCATGCTCCCGGTGAAGGCGTAGTGGAGATGTTGAGTTTTAGTTTATAACAGTCAACATAATCCCCGACTGCTATACATTTTCCCACCAATGTTCCTGTGGTAAATGTTCGCCCAATACCACCGGCTCTCCTATTTTCGGTGTAGTAACAGGCAGACCGCACTGTGTGGCGCTGGCAGTAACCCTTTTGGCTGAATCATTCCAGGCATGGTTTGCCAGGGCAAACTTTGCCCAGTGTACCGGTAATAATAAGCTGGCTTGCAGATCAATGGCTGCCTGCACGGTTTCTTCCGGCTTCATGTGGATAAATGGCCAGTTATCGTTGTACTGCCCACACTCCAGTATCGCCAGTTCAAAAGGACCGTATTTATCGCCGATAGCTTTGAAATGCGTATCATAACCGGAATCTCCCCCTATAAAAATCCGGTGCCCGAAAATATCGAGCACGAAAGAAGACCAGAGGCTTCCGCCTCTTTTCAATCCGCGACCGGAGAAATGTCGTGCAGGCGTAGCCGTTAGTTCCACTCCCGGAGCAACGGGTGTGGTTTCCCACCAGTCCAGTTCCGTGATATTATTGTCTGTAGCCAGGCAGGATTGCAGGTCCCGGCCTACCCCTAAAGAGGTAAAAATCCTTTTGGTATGTGGCTTTAAGCGGGTGAGTGTTTTTTTATCGAGATGATCATAATGGTTATGGGTGATAATCATCGCATCTATCTCGGGCATATCTGCCGGCGTATAGGCATCTGCTCCCGGGAAAGCCTTGATCATGAAAGACATCGGGGAAGCGCTACCACTAAACACAGGATCTACGAGGATGTTGAAACCTTTTACATGAAGCAGGTAGGAAGAATGCCCAAACCATACCACCACCGGTTTTTCTGAATACAAATGCTTCAGGTCTGTTTTCTCAGATGGCAGTGGTGCCGGAGGTCTTACATCTGCCGGACGCTGAAAGGTTTCTTTCAACATCTGGTAGTAAGTAACATCATCCGGCTTCATGGGAGTGAAGGATAAATTCTGGAATACGCCATCCCGGAAGTTCTGCGATTGCTGTATTCTTTCCTTTATAGAAGGTGATTTGCGCTGCATGTACTAAAGTTAAGAAGTGTTTTATAAAAAACGTGCTGATAAGGTAGACGAATAGCAGGGTGATATATTGTATCATCAAAAAAGGGACCGCTTAGCAGCGGCCCCCTTGCATTCAACCTATCTAAAAAAGACATGTCCTAACGTACCAGGATCCTTTTGCCCCGGGCCATGAGCCGCAGCAAACGGGTATTTCCATAAAAAGCAGAATGGTACCTGGCGTCAGCTCTGCGACGTTCGCCGTAAGCCTTTAACACCGCATCAGCGGTAACGATGCCGGTTACTTTTTTATCTGCATCCAGCACTGCCAGTACATCTGGTGGGTAACTGTTCAATAACTCAGTGACCACGCTAATATCATCTGAGGTATAGAGATAGGGCGCTGCTGATTCCAGGGTGTCTGAAATAATAGCGGTGCCTTGCGGAGATAAATGTGCGCGGTGGATATAGCCTTTGAAATCGCCGTTATCATCTGTCACCAGCAGGTATTGATGATAATAGGTAGCAGCGTGTTGTTGCAGCAGATGATGTGCCTGGGCAAGCGTCATGTTACTGCGGAGGGTCACCAAAGGCTTCAGCGTTACGGCGGCTACGTTGATCAGTTGCAGGATGTCCGGTGTATATTCATCCGGCGCAGATACGCCTCTGCGGCGGATTTTCTCTGTCATAATACTACCCTTCATCAGGAAGAACGATACAAAATAGGCTGTAGTACAAGCACCAATCAATGGCAGCAGTCCATGTGGCTGTCCGGTTGTTTCCAGTGAAAACACAATAGCCGTCAGCAATGCACGGGAGGCGCCGGCAAACATAGCCGCCATACCTATAAGTGCAGCAGTAGCAATATTAATATCGCTGCCTGGGAAAAACTGCAGCACCAGCATACCTATAAGCGCCCCAAAGGCGCCGCCGATAGTAAATAACGGCGCCAGCGTACCACCGGAGGTACCACTGCCAAGGGAAATTACCCAGGAAATATACTTGAGTACACACAGCGATACTACCAATGCCAGCGGTGTGTTGCCGGTTAAGAGATTTTTGATATTATCATATCCAACTCCCATGGTATGCGGCGCGAAATAACCCACTACGCCGACCACTACCGCTCCTAACGCCGGCCACCACATCCAGTGAATGGGCAGCTTTTCGAACATATCTTCCACAAAATAGACGGATTTTGATACGTAGGCAGCTACGACACCGATGGCGGCACCCATTAATACATAAGTGACCAGTGCACGGTCTGATACAGCCGGAATATCTGGCATAGCAAAAACGGGTTGGCTGTTGAATAACGCGATGTGCATACCAGCACCTGCAATACAACCAATGGCAACGGGAATCACAGAGCGGGGAGAAAACTCAAACAACAGCAATTCTATCGCCAGCAAAATGGCGGCCAGCGGACTACCGAAAATGGCGGCCATACCGGCACAGGCGCCGGCTGCAAGTAATACTTTTCTTTCGGCAGAAGAGATATGGATCACCTGCCCGGTAAAAGAGCCGATGGCGCCCCCCGTAGCGATGATAGGACCTTCTGCACCAAACGGCCCCCCCGTACCAATAGAGATGGCTGCAGACAGGGGTTTGAGTAAGGTGATGACAGGTGGAATTTTACTTTCATTTAAGATTATATTTTCCATGGCTTCCGGGATACCATGACCGCGAATGGCCTTGCTGCCGAAACGCGCCATGACGCCTACAATGAGGCTACCTATAATAGGTACTGATATGACCATCAGCCCCAGGTTGTTACCTGCCGGGCCGGTTTCTTCAAAAGAAAACTTACCGTGAAAGGAAATGTTGGTGATCAGGGCGATCAGCATTACTAATCCTTTGGCGACAAAACCGATGGCGATAGCGTTGACAGCCGCCTGCATACTGAGGTAAAATACTCTCCGGGACATATTCCCGGCAAACTTCTGCACTTTTTTATGATTCATACAATATTTACTAACAATCAAAAACTAAAAACAACACAAAAATATGATCTAAATCATGTTAAAACCTATTTTTTCTTTCAAAAACACAAAAAAACATTACTATTGCAATCATGAAAAAAGCCGGGGCCTGCGATTTAAAAACCTGTTTTCTTTGCCAGTTCAGCATTCCGGAGTGGATAGCGGCGGTATCAGATCATAAACAGCACCTTTCTTATAAAAAGAATGAAATCATTTTCCAGGAGGGACAGCCTGTAAAGGGTATTTTTTTCCTGTATGATGGCAAAGTAAAAGTGCATAAACAATGGGGAACTGATAAAGACCTGATCGTGCGCTTTGCGCAACAGGGAGATATACTCGGGCATCGTGGCCTGGGCAGCGGGGAACGCCTTTACACGGTATCTGCTACGGCCCTGGAAGACACCACTGTATGCTATACTGATCTCACCTTTTTTGAAGCCTCCCTGAAAGTAAATCCCTCGCTTGCATTAAAACTGATGCAGTTCTATGCAGATGAGTTACAGGAAGCAGAGAGAAAGATGCGCAACCTCGTGCACATGGATGTAAAAAGCCGGCTGGCAGATGCTTTGCTGGAAATAGGCCGCCTGCATAACGATACACAGTTCACCATCAGCCGCCAGGACTTGGCATCTTTTGCCGGCACTACTTATGAAACCATTTACCGAAACCTGCAGGAGTTTATACAAGAGAAATTAATTGCGGTAGACGGCAAAACCATTCATATTTTAAATGAGAAAAAGTTGAAGAAATATTCCGGGTGAGATAACGGATACTCAGTTAATTTCTATCAGGTCCAATAGTTTTTCTTCATTCAGTATAAGATAATTCTTCCCCGAAACTGCTACCAGCCGAGCTTCTATCAGTTCATTCAACACCCGGAAAGTAGTTTCATACGTGGCGCCAATGTAAGAAGCCAGGTCTTGTTTGCTAAGGGAAAGATCAATAAATCCATCTTTATTAAATCCGAATTTCTGTTGCAGTAACAGGAACGCATTTGCCATCCGGCCTTTCACACTCATATGAGCGAGGTTGCGCATTTGCTTTTCGGAGGATTGTAATTCCTGTGCATAAAACAGCATCAACTCATACAACAGGGTATGATTAATTTTGAGAGATGATTGAAAAAAATCCATCTCTATAAAACACACTTTTACCGGCTCCAGCGCTGTGGCCGACACCGGGTATACCTCTTCAGGCCCGCCCATGCCGCGATGCCCCACGATATCGCCTTTTTGTGCAAAACGAACGATCAGTTCTTTTTCCGGTCCCCAGTGTTTATGTACTTTCATACGGCCTTCATAAATAAAGTAGATACCGTTTACTTTATCACCTTCCCGGAAAAGTGTTGCTCCTTTATCCAGTATAAAGTTTTTCCGGTGCAAGGCTACTGCCGGCGCCCATTCTTTCATAGACAACCTGCAAAGCAAACACGTATTGCCGTCACATCCTGTTTTATCTTTTTTCATGTATGGTATCGTTGATCTGTAATTGTTCCATAGAAGCATTTAATACAGCAGATAATGCCACTACTTCTCCCACCACAATAATGGCGGGATTTCCGATCCCTGCCGCCTGCGCTCTCCATACAATATCTTTTACGGTCCCGGTAACCATTTGTTGCTGCGGAGTAGTGCCATTTTGTATAATGGCTACCGGCGTGTCACTTTTCCCACATTGTACAAATTGCTGCATGATACCTTCCAGCTGGCTCATAGCCATCAGAATGACTACCGTAGCGGTAGAACGTGCAGCCAGTGCAATATCTCCCGAAATATTACCAGCAGCAGTAGTGCCGGTAATTACCCAGAAGCTTTCGGCGGTACCGCGACAGGTAAGTGGCATCATTTGCGACGCGGGTACAGCAATGGCACTGGAGATGCCCGGCACCACGTTCACCCGGATCCCATGTTGCTTCGCGATTTGTATTTCTTCCACCGCTCTGCCAAATACAAAAGGATCCCCTCCTTTCAATCGCACTACATGCCCATGTGTCAATGCCATTTCAACAATAAGCTGGTTGATCTCCTGTTGGGAAAGCGTGTGACAACCATAGCGCTTTCCAACAAACCGGATAATGGCATTGGGTGCTGCATAGGTGAGCAGTGACTCATTTACCAAAGCATCATATAATATGACGTTGGCCTGCCGGATGGTATTGATCGCTTTCAGCGTAATCATTTCAGGATCTCCGGGTCCTGCGCCAACTAAAGATAGGGAGGGAACTGACACATGCATACATATTACAATTAAATTTATATAATACTTTTAGGTCTATTTGTGCATAAATTTAAAACAAAAACACTTAATTTTATAATCAACATCATACACCTACCCAATAAATCATCTCCAAAACCCGAAATAATATTATATTAATTTATTTATAATATAATTAGCTTTTTCTGATCCATAAATATAATTCAATGAGAATAGTAGTTATTGGAAACGGTATGGTGGGCTATAAATTTTGCGAAAAAATGATCACCAAATCAGCCGGCACCGTTACGGAACTGATTGTATTTGGAGAAGAACCGCGCCCCGCCTACGATCGCGTACACCTCACTTCCTGGTTTGATGGTAAAACAGCAGACGACCTCTTACTTGCATCCGCTGAATGGTACGCCCAGAAAGGCATACAACTGCACCTGGGTGATCCCGTAGTACAAATAGACCGGGAAAACAAAACGGTATTGTCGCACAAAGGCATCACCACCACCTACGATTTCCTCGTGATAGCCACCGGGTCTGCTGCCTTTGTACCTCCCGTTCCAGGCATTGATAAAAAAGGGGTATTCATTTACCGCACCATCGAAGACCTGGAAATGATGAAAGCCTATGCCCCCAAAGCTACCCGCGGCGCGGTAATAGGTGGAGGACTCTTAGGATTGGAAGCTGCCAAAGCCCTGCTGGACCTCGGCATCCGCCATACGCATGTGATTGAATTCTCCTCCCGCCTCATGCCCCGCCAGATTGACGAACAGGGATCTGCCATCCTGCAAACCAAACTCGCCAACCTGGGCCTGAAGGTGCTTACAGGCAAAAACACCCGTGAAATATTGGGCGATGACGCCATCACCGGCTTACAGTTTGCTGATGATACTATTTTAGAGACAGACATCCTGATAGTATCTGCCGGCATCAAACCACGCGACGAGATCGCTAAAACTGCCGGTCTCCTTACCGGTCCACGCGGCGGCATCCTCGTCAACGAACAAATGCAAACCAACGATCCCGCTATCTACGCCATCGGCGAATGTGCGCTCTATAATAACATGATCTATGGCCTGGTAGCTCCCGGCTATGAAATGGCCGAAGTGGCCGCCTCGCATATCAGCGGCGACATCAAAGCCTTTACAGGGTTTGATATGAGCACCAAACTCAAACTCATCGGCGTAGATGTGGCCAGCTTCGGCGACCCGTTTACCGACCCGGAAAGCTGCCACAGTATTGTTTTTGAAGACAAATACAAAGGCACGTATAAACGCATCAATATTACTACAGATGGCCAGTTCCTCTTAGGTGGTATCCTTATTGGCGATGCAAGCGCCTATAACCTGCTGCTCCAGACAACTAAAAACAAACTGGTATTACCCGCTAACCCGGAAGACCTGCTGCTGGGCAGCTCCCGTGGAAATACTGATACCGGCGCCGGCGTTACCGCCCTCCCCGATGAAGCCATCATCTGCAGTTGTGAAAGCGTGAGTAAAGGGAGCATCTGCCAGGCGGTTAGCGATGGCTACGAAACATTGGAGACGGTTAAAAAATGTACCAAAGCAGGCACCTGCTGCGGCGGCTGTACCCCCATGGTAAAGGATCTCATCACCGCTACCATGAAGGCACAAGGCAAATATATCCGCAACGTGGTATGCGAACACTTCGCCTACTCCCGCCAGGAAATGCTGGATCTCATCCGCGTAAAATCACTCCGCACCTTCGATGAAGTACTAGACCATTATGGCGAAGGAGAAGGCTGCGAAATATGCAAACCCGTAATAGCCTCTATACTGGCCAGTCTATGGAATGATATGATCCTCGACAAAGGCAACGATACCGCGCAAGACTCCAACGATCGTTACCTCGCCAACATACAGAAAGGAGGTACTTACTCCGTGGTACCCCGCATTCCCGGCGGAGAAATTACCCCGGAAAAACTGGTGGTGATTGGAGAGATAGGTGCTAAATATAACCTATATACGAAAATCACCGGCGGACAGCGGATCGACTTATTCGGCGCCCATCTGAGCGACCTCCCCGATATCTGGGCTGAATTGATTGCCGCCGGATTCGAAAGCGGACATGCCTACGGAAAAGCATTACGTACCGTTAAAAGCTGCGTAGGCTCTACCTGGTGCCGATTCGGGTTGCACGACAGTGTTAGCTTTGCTATTCGCATAGAAGAACGTTACCGCGGACTACGCGCGCCGCATAAAATTAAATCCGCCGTATCCGGTTGTATCCGCGAATGCGCCGAAGCACAATCGAAAGACTTTGGCATTATTGCCACCGAAAAAGGCTGGAACCTGTATGTATGCGGCAATGGCGGTTCCAAACCACAACATGCACAACTCCTGGCAGCCGATATAGATAGCGATACCTGCATCCGCTACATCGACCGCTTCCTGATGTTCTATATCAAAACAGCCGATCCACTCACCCGCACCGCCACCTGGCTCAATAAACTCGACGGTGGCATGGACTACCTCCGCAACGTGGTATTAAACGATAGCCTGGGAATTGCTGATCAACTGGAAACAGAAATGCAATTGCTGGTAGACAACTACAAATGCGAATGGAAGGAAGTGGTAGAAAATCCGGAATTACGCAAGCGCTTCTCCCACTTCGTGAATGCACCGGCAGATAAAGATCCTACAATAAAATTTGAAACTATGCGTGCACAAAAGAAAGCCGCTGAATGGAAATAATATTTCACACAAAAATATACTGCTATGTCTACGATTCACACCACCGCTACAAGCTGGTTCTTTGCCTGTAAAACATCGGATGTACCCACCAATGGCGGCGTATGCGTAAAGTACAAGGATGAACAAATTGCCCTCTTCTATTTTGCGCGCAGAAATGAATGGTATGCTACACAGAACCTGTGCCCGCACCGCCGGCAAATGGCGCTGAGTCGCGGTATGACCGGCACCGTTAAAGATGAGCCCAAAGTAGCCTGTCCCTTTCACAAAAAAACATTCTCTCTGAAAGACGGCCGTTGCCTGTCTGATGAAACAGAATGTGCCATCACCACCTACCCTGTAAAAATCGTAGAAGACCGGGTGTACATTGGCGTGGACATGGAAACAGCAGCAGTATAAAGCGAAACCCGGCAGCTGGCAGGCTGACCGGGCTTCTGATTCTTACATGATTGGCTCACTAAAAATCAACCAAATGTACACGAAAAAATGGTTCTACACCAGGGTATCTGTGATACTCCCGGGCCTGCTGCTTTCGCAGTACGGTAATGCGCAGTTCAATATCGGTGCACAACTCAGAACCCGCACCGAACTACGCGACGGACAAGGCGCGCCGCAAACAAAGGGTGCCAACCCAGCCTTCTTTACGTCGCAACGTACCCGCCTGATCGCCGGCTTCAATGCCTATCGCATTAAACTGGGACTAACAGTACAGGATGTACGCGTTTGGGGACAGGATGCCTCTACCCTTAACCGTACCACGACGCCTGATAATAACGGTTTTATGCTGCATGAAGCGTGGGCAGAAATATTACTTACAGACACCATCGTTAAAAACAATCGCCTGTCGCTTAAAATAGGCCGGCAGGAACTGGTATATGACGACAGCCGCCTGCTCGGCAACCTCGACTGGCTGCAACAAGGCCGCCGGCACGATGCTGCCGTATTGAAATACGACAACAATCATTGGATGCTACATGCCGGCGCAGCTTTTAACCAGAATAAAGAAAACGCCAGCGGCAGTATTTATAACCCTGCCCCACCCGGTAATTATCCTGCTAACACCAACGGCGGCAACATGTATAAAAGCCTGGAGTATGCATATCTGTCACGAAAGCTCACCAAAGGAAATCTATCTTTTCTTTTCCTGGCTGACCAGTTTTCAAAATATCATATCGACAGTATTGAACACGTGGCCACCAAAATATGGGAAGCCGGCACCTACAGCCGAATGACAACCGGCCTGTTTTATACACAGTCGCTCCGGCACGTTAGTTTTACTGCTGCCGCCTACCAGCAATTTGGTACTAACGCTAATGGACAAACGGTAGACGGTACATTATTATCCGGCGCCTTTCAATATAGCCTGAGTAAATCTTTCAGTGCCGGCGCCGGTGTTGATTATACCAGTCCTGACTTTGACCCGCTGTATGGCACACCGCATAAGTTCTGGGGAAACATGGACTACTTCTATGTGGCCAGCGGATTTGGCAATAAAGGGTTACAGGATTACTACGTCAAAACAAAGTTACAGCCAGGCCCTCGTTGGGTATTCACCGGCGATGTCCATGAATTTTACACCGCTGCCGGGATAACAGGAATGACGAAACAGTTGGGAACAGAAGCAGACATCACCGTCAATTATACGTTGACAAAAATGATTGGCCTGGAAGCTGGTTACAGTCATTTCTGGAATACCACCACACTGACCTCCTCCAGTGTAAAAAACATTAAGAACCCTGCCAGTAACAGTAACTGGGCGTACCTGTCTGTCAACATCCGCCCTGAATGGTCCATTAAATAACCTATAAACGCTTTACTATGCTTGCTCCGCTCAACAAAATAAAACTCTTTAGTCTTGATACCATACAGATGCGCACGTTCCATATCACGTGGCTCATGTTCTTCGTCTGTTTCTTTGGCTGGTTCGGACTGGCGCCGCTGATGCCTACCATCCGTACTGATCTGGGTCTCAGCAAAGCGCAGATCGGCAATATCATTATTGCCTCTGTATCAGGTACCATCATTGCCCGGTTGGTGATTGGGCGTCTCTGCGATACCTGGGGGCCCCGCAAAACTGCGGTGCGGCTGTTGTTAGCGGGCTCACTGCCCGTTTTCCTTGTGGGACTTTCGAAAGACTACACTTCGTTTTTACTGTTTCGTTTAGCCATCAGCGTAATTGGCGGTTCTTTTGTGATCACACAGTTTCACACCTCGCTGATGTTTGCACCTGCCATCAAAGGCACTGCCAACGCCATTACCGGCGGATGGGGCAACCTGGGCGGCGGTGTTACCAACATGGTGATGCCTGTTATTTTCGCGGCGATTGTAGGTTTTGGTTACACCAAAGCAGAAGCCTGGCGTTACGCCATGATTGTGCCGGGAATGATGATGTTGATAGTTGCCTGGCTTTATTACCGGTATACCAAAGACACACCCAACGGCAATTTTGATGAGTTGGGACGTCATAAAAACAACGCCAAAACGGATTGGTCTGTGCTGGGCGACTGGCGCATCTGGGCGCTGACACTGGCTTACGGCATGTGTTTCGGCATGGAAATAACGTTCGACAATGTGGCGTCCTTACATTTCGTAGATACGTTTCATTTATCGCAGGGAAGTGCCGGATTCTGGGCAGGTATATTTGGATTTATGAATCTCTTTGCCCGTGCATTGGGCGGCTATATTTCCGACCGGGTAGGTGCCAGGTCGGGGATGAAAGGCAAGGGCCGTTTGCTGGCGCTGATGCTGCTGGCAGAGGGCGTAGGACTGTTGTTATTTGCGCAGGCAGGATCATTGGTGGTGGCCATCATCGCGATGCTGAGCTTTGCCTTGTTCCTGAAAATGGCTAATGGCGCCACCTACGGCATTGTTCCGTTCCTGAATGAAAAAAATGCGGGGCTGGTGAGCGGCATTGTGGGCGCAGGCGGCAACATGGGAGGTATGTTGTTCGGCTTCCTGTTTAAATCCGACAGCATTACTTACGTACAGGCGTTCACGTATATCGGGCTTATTGTGATCGGTGTTTCGGCTATTATAGTATTTACGAGGTTCACCCGGTCGTCTGCCACCACTGCCCCTACGGCAGCAGGAACACCCATTGCTGTTTCGTAATATTCAACGACTAAAACTTCCGGCATGCAAGCATCATTTAAAACCACCTGCTGTTACTGTGGCGTAGGCTGCGGGATAGTAGTACACAAAGACCGGCAGGGAAAGCTGCATGTAGAAGGCGACAAAACACACCCTGTAAATAAAGGCATGCTTTGCTCCAAAGGCATGAACCTGCATTATACGGTGATGGATACCTCCGACCGGCTACTGTACCCCGAAATGCGTTACCATCGTAACCTGCCACGGCAGCGGGTTACCTGGGACCAGGCGCTGGAAAGAACCGCCGCCGTTTTTGCTGCCATCATCAAAAAACACGGTCCCGATGCCGTAGCCTTTTATGCATCCGGGCAATGCCTGACGGAAGAATATTATGTCGTCAATAAACTCATCAAAGGATTTATTGGCAGCAATAACATCGATACCAATTCACGCCTGTGTATGAGCAGCGCCGTGGCTGCTTATAAGATGGCCCTCGGGGAAGATGCCGTGCCAGGCACTTATGACGACATAGAACACGCCGACTGCATCTTTGTAGCCGGCGCCAATCCCGCCTGGTGCCATCCTATTTTATGGCGACGGGTGGAAGCTGCCAAAGCCGCCAATCCAGCCCTGAAGATTATTGTAAGCGACCCGCGTGTCACACAAAGCTGTGCCATGGCTGATCTTCATCTGCAGATACATCCGGGCACGGATATCGTTTTGCACCATGCCATAGGACGCGCGCTCATCATGGCTGGGCATACAGATAGCCATTTTATACAGGCACATACCAACGGCTTTGCCACATATAAAGACACCGTGATGCGACGAAGCGTGGAGGAAGCCGCAGGTATTTGCGGTATCCGGGCGGAAGAGATCTATACGGCCGCCGCTTACATCGGCAACGCTACCGGCTTTATGACGCTATGGACCATGGGCCTCAATCAAAGCGTGGTAGGTGTTCATAAAAACCTTAGCCTGATCAACCTGCATCTCATTACCGGGCATATAGGAAAACCTGGCAGCGGTCCTTTCTCCCTGACCGGGCAACCCAATGCCATGGGAGGCCGCGAGGTAGGTGGTCTTTCTAACCTCCTGCCTGCACACCGCGTACTCAGCAATCCACAACACCGCAAAGAGGTACAGGAATTCTGGGGCGGCACCACATTATCTGATAAACCGGGATTGACTGCCACAGAGATGTTCAATGCCATGCATGATGGCCGCCTGAAGGCCATCTGGATTATGTGCACCAATCCACTTGTGAGCCTGCCCGACGTTCGTTTTGCAGAAGCAGGATTATTGAAAGCCAAATTTGTAGTAGTACAGGAAATTTCCAATAAGCCGGAAACATTGCGCTACGCCGATGTAGTACTGCCTGCTGCCGCCTGGACAGAAAAAGAAGGTACTATGACCAACGCCGAACGCCGCATCAGCTATCTGACAAAATTAACAGACGCTCCCGGAGAAGCGTTGCCAGATGCTGAAATTATTTGCCGCTTTGCACAAAAAATGGGATATCACGGTTTCGACTATACGAGTATGGCTGATATTTATGCTGAACATGTTCGCCTGACAGCGGGTACTAACATAGATATCAGCGGACTGGATTATCAGCAGCTACAGGCACATCGCAGCGTACAGTGGCCTTACCGGGGAGGACAAAGCACCGCGCGGCTTTTCGATGATCACCAGTTTTACACCCCGGATTCAAAAGCGGTGATACATAGTTTTGAGGATCACAACCAATCCGTAAAGCCCACCAAAGCCTTGCCGCTCATACTTACCACCGGTCGTATCCGCGATCAGTGGCATACCATGAGTAAAACCGGCAAGGTCAGCAAACTAAAACAGCATATCGCCTCCTCCTTCCTGGAAATACATCCTGACGATGCGCGGCAGCGGGGAATACAGGCAGATGATATTGTTGTTGTTCACAATGGAAATGGTGAAGTACGTGTAAAAGCACAACTCAGTAGCCATATCAAAAAAGGGGTGGTGTTTTTGCCGATGCATTGGGGCAAAATTTTACAAAATGATTTACATCGCGCCAATAATCTCACCCATCAATTACTGGATCCTATCTCCAAACAACCTGATTTTAAATACTCCGCTGTGCAGGTACAACGTTACCGGAAGCCTGCACAAAAAATTGTGATAATAGGCGCGGGTGCAGGCGCCTGCGGCTTCGTAAAGTCGTACCGCGAGCTGAATACCACAGATGAAATCACGGTATTCAGCAAAGAAGATCTGCCGTTTTATAACCGCGTAATGTTACCGGATTACATCAGCGGTACCCAGCAATGGAAGCAACTGATTAAAATGACCCGGGCAGAAGAAACGGCTTATAACATTACGCTGCACAGGGGTGTCAGCATCCAGCATATTGACCGTAACCGCAAATGCGTGACGGATAGTAACGGCAACCTACATACGTACGACATACTCCTGATGGCAACCGGCAGCAGGGCTGCCACGCTGCGGGATATTCCCCCTATCCCCGGTATATTCACGATGCGCACCCGCATGGACGCAGACGCCTTCAAACAACATATTGCACCTGGTAAAGGGAAAGTAATGATCGTAGGGGGTGGACTATTGGGGATAGAGCTGGCAGCATCTCTCAAAGAAATTAATATAGACGTGGGCGTTATACAGCGTACTTCCCGGCTCATGGACCGGCAACTGGATACGCTTGGCGGGCAGTTGCTCTATGAAGAACTGACAGATCGCGGCATCGATATCTATTACAATGATGAAATTGATCGCTTCCTGGGGCAGGACCAACTAGAAGGGATACGCATGAAAAGCGGGGCTTATATTCCCTGCCAGGCCGTAGTAATGTCTATCGGCACGGTTCCAAATATAGAACTGGCACAGGCCGCGCAGTTGCACTGCAATCGTGGTGTAGTGGTAAATGAATACCTGCAAACCAGCGATCCTGATATTTATGCGATCGGAGAAATTGCCGCCTTCAATGGCACGCTGTATGGTATTACTGCTGCCGCAGAACAACAGGCCGCAGTAGTGGCCCGCTATCTAAACGGTGATATCAGCAGTTATTACCAGGGCTCTCTCTTCATGAATATCCTAAAAATGCATGGTACCGATCTTTGCTCACTGGGCATGGTGGAAACGCCGAAAGATCCGGCATACGAAGAAGTGGTATTCATTGATAAAGCAAAACGTTATTACAAAAAATGTATCATTCACCAGGACAAATTAGTAGGCGCCATCCTGATCGGCGACAAATCTGAATTTGCAGAATTCAGGGACCTTATCCAGCAAAAAATTGAGCTGTCGGACAAGCGGCTGGAACTATTGCGTTCCGGGAAAAAAGGTACCCCTGTTATTGGCAAACTTGTTTGTTCCTGCGGGAATGTAGGAGAAGGGAATATCCTGGAAAAAATTGCTGCCGGTTGCGACAACCTCCAACAGTTATGCGCCGCATCCGGTGCCGGTATGGGCTGCGGCAGCTGTAAGCCGGAAGTAAAAGCGCTGCTGGAAAAAGCAATACCTAAAAACGTGGCGGCATTGGTATAATCTATGGGAAAACAAGCACATACTTTTGCGATCAACTTCACAGGCGGCATTATTTCGCCGGGCTGGTTACTGGAAATACTGGACATTGCCGAAGCTGCTCAGGCCATGCATATCCGCTTTGGCCTGCGCCAACAATTGCTGATTGACATTCCCGACAAATGCCTGGTGTCCTTTAAAGCACAGTGCGCCGAAAAGCAGCTCACATTTGCAGTTACGCCGAATATCATGAGCGCTTATCCCGCTGCAGATATTTTTATACAAAATAGCTGGCTGAGCGAAGGAATTTATAAAGATGTGTTTAATCTCTTTGACTATGCGCCCACGCTTAAGGTGAATATCTGCGACAGCCAGCAAACTTTTGTGCCGTTATTCACCGGGCATATCAACTGGATTACTTCTTCCCATACCCATTACTGGTATCTATACCTTCGGATGCCGGGTAGCCAGCAGTTGTTCGCCTGGCCGGAACTGATTTACACCAATAACATTGCAGCAGTCAGCAAACAGGCGGAAATGGCACTCAGTAAAGGATATACACCAGAGCAATTATATGGGGAGATAAAGCAAACGTTAAACTATATCTCACGCCCGAAAGAGCAGGAGCCCGATCTGCCGCCGTTTCATTTGCCCTATTACGAAGGATTCAATAAATACAATAACAGCTACTGGCTGGGCATTTATCGCCGTAATGAAGACTTTCCCATTCCCTTTCTGAAAGAAATTTGTACTATTTGCCTTGAAACCCGCATCGGTCAACTGTATGCCACGCCATGGAAATCGCTCATCATCAAAAATATAGATGCCGCTCATCGCAGCCTGTGGGATTATGTATTGGGGAAGCACGGCATCAATGTGCGACATGCCGCCAATGAACTAAACTGGCAGGTGGAAGATAATTGTGAAGACGGCCTGGTGTTGAAGCGGCATATCATCCGGTATTTCGATACCGCTGACGTGCGTACCTATGGCCTGTGTTTCAGCGTAAGAGTGAACCGCCCTGCCAGCCTGTTTGGTACGGTGGTGATCCGCAAAAAAGAAAATAAACACCAGAGCAAATTAAAATACCTGCAGCGGTATGATATCCTCTATACGGCGGATTATAATGCCAACTCTGCACAACTGCTGCTATATCGCGAAGGCGTCACAAAAGAACAGTTGGGAGCTTATATCGTTTCCCTGTGCAAAGCGTTCTATGAACAAAAAAGTGCCGCCAACATACTGCAGCATTATGTGAAGGAACAACAAGCCACCATTGCGTTGCCGGTGGCGGCAAAAATGGTGTATCAATGTCCGCATTGTTTTACCGTATACGACGAAGCGGCCGGTGATGCAGCACAACAGGTACCAGCCGGTACCCTGTGGCAGGATATACCCAGAGATTATGAATGTTTCGTATGTGCGGCTCCTTTAACCGATTTCCGGCAAGTGAATGCGGTAACTTTACAGGCGGAGGAATAGGACTACGGTGGGTTTCGTGTCATCCGGACAATCTACGCCGGCTTTTTCCCTGAAATTGTCTAATTTTGCGGACTTCAACGCCGCAACAGGTGTGATCCTCAGATCATGTTAGCAGATATTCACAACGAAACCGATGCACGGCAATACCGAATCGCCACTTCTGTATTCTTTTTTATTTCGGGACTGGGTTATTCTTCCTGGGCATCCAGGATTCCGTCTATTCAGCAACAGTTGCACTTAAACGAAGCGCAACTGGGTGCCGTATTATTTGCGCTGCCCATAGGGCTCATGCTAACTATGCCTATTACCGGCAAGCTGCTGGGCAGCTTCAGCAGCCGGAAGATTATGATGTTTGGCGCAATGGCGTTTAACGTAGTACTGAGTTTACCTGGTTTCACCACCCACATCTGGCAACTGGCGCTGTTATTATTCTGCTTTGGCTCTGCCCGTAATTTGCTGAATTTATCTATGAATGCGCAGGCGGTAGCAGTGCAACACCTGTATCCCCGGTCTATTATGACCACCTTTCATGGTATCTGGAGTGTGGCAGGTTCTGTAGGTGCGCTGACAGGCTTACTCATGGTGTCTATGAATATTGCACCGTCTTATCACTTGTTATTGGTGAGTGTATTGTTGTTGGGGTTCTGTGTATACTATTATCCTAAAACCTTTCCCGATCAACCGGTGAAAGATCCCGTGAAACGTGCCGCCTTTTCCTTACCGGATAAATCATTGCTGCGGTATTCCCTGATCTGCTTTGCCTGTATGGCAACAGAGAATACGATGTACGACTGGAGCGGGTTATATTTTCAAAAAGTAGTTGGCACCGGTAAATCTACAGCGGTAGCGGCTTTCGTAATCTATATGGTAGCGATGACCACCGGCCGTTTTGCCGGCGATAAGCTGGTGAAAAAATGGGGCATCAAAACTATCCTGTTGTATAGTGGCTGGTTGATTCTCAGCGGCCTGCTGCTGGCTATCCTGTTGCCTTACCCGGTAACGGCAGGTATCGGGTTCATTTCTGCAGGATTAGGTGTGGCTTGTGTGGTTCCGTTGGTGTTTAGCCTCGCGGGGAAATCAAAAAATACCAACAGCGGACAAACATTGGCTTCTATTTCCACTATCGGCTACCTGGGATTCCTGGTAGTGCCGCCACTGATTGGGTTTGTAGCACAGGCAACCAGCTTACGGTTGTCGTTTGGTATTATGGCCATCTGTGGACTGCTTATTATACTGATGGTACGCGGACTGAAAGAAGCATAATATAAGAGCCCCCAAGCTTTCGGCGAGGGGGCCTGATGACTAAAACAAAACCTGAGCCTTTGGGCAACCGGCTATTAGCATACCCAAAACGTTTCTCCGCAGCTGATGAACTGGGTAGTCGGCAATGACTGGTTTTTAACCGCCTGGGGCGACACTTTACTCAAAGTAGCCACGGTAATTTTGGTAAGCTTCAGTTTTGAGGTGATTTTCTTTTTCATCGTAGTACAGATTTAAGGTTTATTGAATCTACTGAAAGCAACCTTGTCTGTCAATCACGGAAAAAGGGGATTTATTATTGTTGCGCTCCCTTGCTGATGCTGTTATTCACGATCCGCGGCTGACCATCAATATCCAACGTTCCATTCACATCAGCAGCAATCACCACACCACTATTTTTAGCCGGTGAATTAGCTGTGATATGCAAATCAGGAATAGTGGTACTCACCAGCAATGGATCCACCCCATATGTGGCACTCGCATCTACGCCGGCAGTAGTTTTCCAGGTGGCAAAGTCTGTGATGATATGATCGTTGGTGCTGCCCCAGATCCACTGCGGAGTGCCGGTAGTGTAATACAAATTATTATCGATGATATTTCCGGAACCAGAGTTGGTGTACTTATGAATGATTACATCTACCGGTCTGGCATATACGATATTATTTTTAATGACGTTATCGAAGCATTGTTCTGTCAATCGTATTTCTCCTTCTATTTCACCATAGGCGCCCACCACCTTGTTATTAAACAGCAGCGTATTATTCACCACATAACAATTACGCGTACCTCCGGAAGTATAGCCCAGGTAGCCACCAAGATAAATACCGGTGAGCCAGCCGTTATACACAAAATTATTTCTTACAATACAATTGCTGGTTGGGTAATCATTGTTTTCGCTCACAATGCCAATACCACGATCGGCTTCATGTATTTTATTTCTTTCTACAATAATATTCCGGGCTCCGTCTACGTAAATCGCAATGGCGCCGTGCCCGTGTATTCCGCCTATGGGGCCCCGTGTTATGTCGATGTTATATAATTCATTTTCGCTGATCACACCATTGCGTGCATAATTAAAAGCGGGATTAGTATTGGCGGCATAACCACCTGCTGCGTCTATGCCGATATTTTCTGTGTTATAAATGGTATTTCTGCGAATGGTAAATCCATCTACATAACCATTGATGGTCAGGTTTTCACTATATCCTGTTTTGGTATCATGAATGATATTATCTTCCACCAGGATATTTTTCATCACATCAGCAGTGTTGCCAATAATTTCAATACCATGACCACTTCTTCCCTGTGAAGGAGCTGCATTATTCTCGATGTTATAAATTTTATTTTTCCGGATGATGATATTGCCAGACCCTGCGTTGGCTGTCACACCGTTCACGTTGGTGCCGGCAGCACTGGTCTTTAGATTGCAGATATCAAATCCTTCCAGCACTACATAGCTGGCATTACTGATCATGACCAATGATTCATTACCCGACACCGTAAGACCCGTACCATCAATCACCGCTTTTTCTCCCGCATAGGCTTTCAGGGTAATTAATTTCTCAAGGCGGCCTGATTTAGGAAATACTACTTTTTCTCCGTAGTTGCCGGCTCTTACAATCACGCTATCGCCCGGAATTGCTTTTGCCAGGGCCGCGTTAATGGTGCGCATAGGGCTACCGATGGCCCCATTGGCAGCATCACTACCAGTAACGGATACGTAATAAGTATGCGGTTTTACAACGGCAACAGGCGCCGTTTTATCACTTTTGTTACACGCACCAGTGAGGCTGCCGATAGCTGCCAATAAAAAGATATACATGTGTTTGCTTAACATTGTTTTAAAATATAAGGCCGCCATACACGGTAGTGTATAGCGGCCGGGGTTCGCATATTAGAGGACTACTCTGATACTATCTTTCTTACCCTGTTGTTATTCTTATCCAACACATACACCACATCGTTCTTATCTACGGTTACGCCCATAGGTGCATTGAAGGCTGCCAGTCCGCCGATGCCGTCAGAGAAACCAGGCGTACCGCCTCCGGCATAGGTAATCACTTCCCAGGTATTAGGGTAAACAGCACGGATGCTCTCATCTACATTAGCACCATAGCTACCGTTACCGGCTACGTATATCATACCATTATCACCTACTGCCAATCCCCAGGGATTGGCAAACCTTGCAGCGGCGCCAATACCATTCACAAAACCGGCTGCCCCGGTTGTACCGGCAATTACGCTGCGTTCCCAGGTACCTGCTTTAAACTTCAAAATGGTTTGATCGCCATAACTGGATACATACAAATTACCATCCTTATCGAAACTCATTCCCCCGGGATTGTTAATACCACTGAGGAATGTTTCGCTGCTGCCGTCGGATTTTAATTCCATGATGACACCATTGCCGGGATTGGAATAAAATATCCTTCCGGATTTTTTATCTACAGCAATATTCCATGGTTCCTGCGCCGCATCTCCCAGGGAAGAAGTAGTGCCATCCGGCGTAATTTTACGGATATGCCATACACCCGGATCCGCCACATATACGTTGCCCGCAGCATCCGTAGCCACTCCATAAGGAATGGAGAAGCGGGCCGTTGAGCCCTGTCCTTCATCACCACCACCGTGGCCGGGACTACCCGCCAATACGGTTGCATTACCTGCAGCATCAATTTTACGGATACAGTTATTTCCGGGATCTGTTACAAATACATTCCCCTTGTCGTCTGTAGCTATTCCCATCATTCTAAACCAGCTCTGTCCATTAAAGTTGAACATCGCATCTGCGCCTTTCCCATCTGCATATCCTGCTGTACCATTACCCGCCAATGTAGTCACAGTTCTCGTGAATATATAGTTGAATGGCGCGCTGCTCACTACACTATCTTTTCCGATAGACACCACCAGGTTGCCTGACCCGCATCTTTTTGGTACAATCACCATAATTTGTTTGGTATTGGCTCCTACTATTTTGCAGGGCTTACCATTGATAGTAACCTTCAAAGCCGAAGTATCAGATGAAAAGTTATCACCGGTGATGAGTACTTCTGTGGTAGCGCCACCACTGGCGGGAATAAAGTCTGTCAGCACAACAGGTTGCCCCGCGGCATGTTTCAAATCACTATCTTTTTTACAACTGGTAAAGACAGCTGCAACCAAAAAACAACCTGTAAGTATATATGAATTCAGTGGCCTGATCATAACCGTTAATTGAGAATTAAATAAAGAAAATTATTACCACCCTGGATTCTGTACCAGTCCCCTCGCTCTTTCCATATCCTTCTGCTGTATTGGGAACAGGTACATCCTGTCATCCCAGAATCTCTTCTGGAAAAGCGTTCTGTTATAAAAGTCAGTGAAAGCAAATCCCTGTTTGTTATCGTTCGCATTTACGTTCATCCCGTAAATAGCCTGGTTTTCCGGTTTACTCATCCGCAGGCGGCGAATCAGTGTTAAGTACCGGTCACCTTCAAAGCAAAGTTCTACCTGTCTTTCTCTCAGGATATATTCTCTCATTTTGGTCTGATTGCCTACTGCATCCGGATAAGCTACTTCTATCCCCGGAATACCTGCTCTTTGTCTGATCATATCCAGGTACTTCACGATATCCGTATTGGCAGGATCATATTCGTTGAGTGCCTCCACATAGTCCAATAATATTTCAGCATAACGGATAAGGATCCACGGAGAACGATAAGCGCCACTCACCATGGTGCGGATATTATCATTAGGACTCAGGAGCTTACTGGGCAGATAACCTGTAATAACATTACTTCCCTGGGATATCATCCCTGATTTACCACTGTAATAAAATTCTATTCTGCCGGTACCATCTTTATTATTATCGGAAGAAAAATAATTACGTTCATCCGGCGAAGTGGCTGCCGTAACAGGGCGGCCATTGTAGGCAATGTAAGCATAGAAACGGGGCTCACGGTTAGCATACATATTCCAGTCGCCTTTATGATGTTCCCATCCATTATCACCTGCTTTGGAGGCAAAACCAGTTTCCTGGTAACCGGAAGCAGGATCATCAATGGTTTTACCATTATTCATGTAAAATGCATCAACTACATTTTGTGTAGCATTGTATAAATCCAGTCCTGATGGGCCGGGCGAAGAACAAGCAGTATACCCCCAACGATCCCAGTTCATAGAAGCCAGGATGATTTCATTATTCCAGGAAGTCAGAAACAAATCACGCACAGATTCGTAGGGATTAAACTGGCTTCCACCGTTGTCCAGGTTGGTGAACAACTTATAAATGTTTGAATCAATAATGGCTTTGGCAGCGTTGGCAGCTGTACGCCATTTATTAACATCATAGGCAGCAGGCGCCAAAGGCGTACCATCCTGATTTTTGAAATTAGCAAAACGCGGATTACCATTCCACAACGGACTGGCAGCCCATAGCGCTACCTTCTCTTTAATCGCCATACAGGCGCCTTTGGATACACGGCCGTTATTACCCGCATTCCAGGTAAAAGGTAATCCTTTCGCTGCTGCATCCATCAGGCCATTGATATGGGCTACACAGTCCGCAAATGGCGCCCTGGTTAATTTATTATAATCATCATTCTGACTCATGGTACCAGTTACGATAACGAACGGACCATACTGTCTTAACAGCATCCAATAAAAATATCCACGGAGGAACAGGTTCTCTGCTTTATACTGTGCCTTCAGCTCATCGCTCAACTGGATAGCAGGTACTTTATCGATATTCTGCTCAAAAATAAATGACTGGCGAATAGCAGTATAATAGCCACCCCAGTTATAATAGTACCAATCTGACGGGCTCCAGTTGCCACTCACCATATATCTGGCATTGGTACTCGGAATACAAACAGACATTTCATCTGAAACACCAATATTGGCATAATCACTATACCCCGATCTGTAGCTGTAAATATTGCTCAGGTACGCTTCCGCATTGGCCCTGGTTTGCCAGATCTGGTCATCCGTTAAAAGATTATCCGGCTTTTTATCAAGGTATTTACTACAGGCACCCAGCATCATAACGCTCATACCACTGAAAAAAAGTAACAGGTATTTATATCTCTTCATAACAATGATCTTTTTTGCTTCATTAAAACTGTGCTCTTACACCCAGTGTAACTGTTTTAGAATAGGGATACTTCGCTGCATTATTACCCAGTTCAGGGTCCCATAACTTAAATTTAGAGAAGGTAAGCATGTTGGTGCAGGACGTATATACCTGTAAGCTGCTGATACCTCTTCTCTTCATTTCAGGTGTGATAAAAGAATAACTGAGCGAAGCCTGTTTAAGGCGCATAAAGCTGCCATCTCTTATCCACCAGCTACTGTTTACATAGTTATTATCATTGGTATTCGCTACAGTGAGTCTTGGGTAGTGTACGTTCTGGCTTGGATTGTCCGGTGTCCAGCGGTTCATCATATCTTCCATTACTGCGGCAGTATATTGTCCCATACCGGCAAATGGCACAATACCTACGCCCGGAGCGCCGGCGCCATCCATTTTAACATCGGTACCATTCGCCATAATACCTACATCAGCTACACCTGCGAAGACGGCAGAGAGTTCAAACTTTTTATATCCGATGTTGAAACCATAACCATATGACCAGGTTGGAAAAAATGATTTGCCGAGATAGGTTTGATCATCTCCATTAATTTTACCATCCCCACTCAGGTCTTTGTACTTTATATCACCAGGATAAACTACCCTGCTTTGTGTAGGGCTTTTTGCTACATCATCATTACCGGTAAACAGTCCCAGGCTCTCGTAACCGTAAAACTCACCAAACTTATGTCCTTCCATTTGTTGATACGGGAATATCGCTTTAGGCGCATCTGCATAAACGATACGGTTCTTAGCATAAGTAACGTTACCGAATAAACGAATAGAAACATCCTTTCCTATATGATCAGTATATTCCAGGCTGGCATCCATACCTTTGTTCACCATCTCGCCTATATTGCCAAATATGGAAACACCGGAATAACCACCGATGGGAGAAATACTACTTCTTGCAACAAGTATAGCAGTTCTTTTATCCTGGAATAAATCTACCACCAGGTTCAGCTTATTCAGGAAACCAGCTTCCAGGCCGATATCTGCTTTTGCAGATTTCTCCCAGGTCAGTCCTTCGGTACCAATCACACTGGCCGCAATACCATTGTGATAGGTAGGCGTTCCGGCACTGCCAAATGATACGCCACCTGCGCCGGTGTTATAGGTTGTTAAATAACCAAAACGGTTACCCTGACCTATTTGGTCGTTACCCGTCATACCATAGGAACCTCTTATTTTCAGCAGGGTTACTGCTTTTACTACAGGCTGGAAGAAATTTTCTTTTGAAATCACCCAACCAATAGATCCTGCAGGAAAATATCCCCATCTTTTACCTTTCTCAAAATTCTCGGAGCCTGTAGCACCCATATTTATTTCTGCCAGGTATTTATCCATATAAGAATAAGTAACCCTGGCGGCTACATTCTGGTTGCGGTAGGGAATAGCGGTTATTGCATCACCGGCAGATCCTCTCAAACGATTGCGGATACTACCCACCAGTAAGCCACCGAAATTATGTTTACCAAAACTACGGTCGTAGGTCAGGTTACCTTCCAGGTACATCATACGTTCACCCGAAGAAGAAGCACCGTAGCCCAGGTAAGTATCCCCTGTTCTTACAGGCTGTCCAAAAATAAAGCTGCCATCTTCGTTTCTGCCGGAGGCGTACCAAAGGTCATTTAGTCCTTTCCTGGAATTATCAAATTCACTATAGGTATCAAATGAAAAGCGTGCGTTGGCACTCAGTCCTTCTGTGATAGCATCCAGTTTCTGGTTCAGTGATAACACAGACTGGATAGAAGGTTTGAACTCTGTACTGTAACCTGAATTTTGCACCAGGTTAAACGGGTTGGCGCCACCATTATTAATAGGCCCCGCCCACTTATTACCGGGATACGAAACCGGGAAAGAAATAGGATTAGTACCATAAGTATTATACCAGATGCTTCCGGCGGAGTTGCCCGGAAAACGGCTATTTACCAGCATTGAAGCCAGGTTGAGGGAAAGCAGTGTTGTTTTGGTGACATTCAGGTCTACATTACTTCTGAAATCGTATCTCTTGAAATTAAGGTTGGGGTTATAATCATTTATCTTTTTCACCTTGTATTGTCCGTCCTGGTTATAAAACGACATCGATACATAATAACGCATGGACTCTCCACCACCACTTACATTTACGTTGGCATTGGCCATTGCTGCCCAGTCCTTATAAATCGTATTGATCCAGTTTACATTTGGATACAGGTATGGATCCAGTCCACTGGCCGTTTTCCGGATCACCTCATCTGTATAAACAGGTTGATCTCCGGCATTCGTCCGCGCCTCATTATATAGTTTCATATAATTTACGCCATCCAGCATTTTAGGCAGCTTAGTTAAACCACTATAACCTGTTTCTGCTTTGGCAGATACTTTAGGCTTACCGGCAATACCTCTGCGGGTAGTAATAATCAATACGCCATTGGCACCTTTCGCACCGTACACGGCGGTAGCAGAAGCATCTTTCAGCAAGGAAATGCTCTGGATATCTTCCGGATCTATATTATTAAATGCACCTCCATAGGTACTATTCACATCTTCGCGTTGCACCCCATCCACAATAATTAATGGAGACGTGCTACCCACAAAAGTGCCAATACCACGGATAGTGAAATTGGGATTATCATAACCGGGCTCACCACCTGCACTCGCCATAGAAATCACACCGGCCACTTTACCTACCAACGCATTGGTTAATGTGCGTACAGGCGTTTTCATGTCCGCCATATTCACCGTGGAAACAGCACCTGTTACGGTTACTTTTTTCTGTGCACCGAAACCCACTACCACCACTTCATTCAGCTTATCCACTTTAGCGGTTAAACTGATTTTCATGGATTTCTGGCTAACCACGCGCACTTCTTCGGAATTCATTCCCATCATACCTACTTTCAGGATATCATCCTTGGCAGCGTTGATGGAAAATACGCCCATTACATCGGTCACCGTACCTTTATTGGTTTCCTTTACAGTAACTGTAGCACCGGGTAATGGATTACCATCGGCGTCCATCACCTGACCACGTACCAGCCACTCATTCTGCTTTTCAGCCGGAGCAGCAGGCGCCGCAACTGATTCCTGCGGCACTGCTTTCTTGTCCAGTACAATACGGTTACGCTGTACCACATAGCTGATATTCCGGCTCTTAAAAATAAAAGCCAATACATCATCCAGTTTCGCCTGCTGGAAATTCAGCGAGATCTTCTCACCATCATTCAGCAATTGATTGCTGTACACCAGCGTGAGACCAGTTTGCTTTTTAATGGCACGAAAGATCTGCGCCAGCGATACATCATTTCCTGTAACGGTTACAATTGACTGTAGTGAAGGAGTTGGCGTTTGCGCCCGGGCGCTAAAAAACGGCATACCTAAAAGGCTGCATAGCACCAGTAAGTGTACTACTCTTCGCATAGCCATTTGAAAGTGGCGTATACTTTTTCTCATTCGGGAATTGTTTACAAGTTAAAATGATTATACAGCAAATAGCATCTACCACTGCTTTTCAGAACAACTACATCGATTTTGGTAAAACGGGTGACAAGCCGCACGCACTTTTTTTAAAATTATTTTTGGCTGCTGTACTTTAATAATAAACAGATAAATAGTTGACTGGCCAGCATGAATGCTTTCCATATAGCTACTCCGTTTTCGATAAAACGGGTGACAAGCGATGGCTCAAAATTTATTTCAGGATAATTTCGCTACCGGAGAGTTGGTAGTCGAGATGAGCGGTAGTTTTAAGGTCAGATAAAAAATCATCCAGCCTTTTACGGTCCATTAACCCCGTAACGGACTTACCGGCCAGTTTATCTTTATCAATGACAAAGCGCATCCCATAAAAGCGGGTGGCTTCCTGTATTAACGCAGCAAGTGGCATACTGTGATAATAATATACACCTGTACGCCAGGAGGTGACTTCTTCCTCATCAAAGCGACTGGTAGTAAATCCTTTGCCGGCGCCATAATCCGCCTGTTGCCCGGGTTGTAAGGCCTGCCTTTCATTACCTTTCCCATGGGCAATCACACTCCCTGATACCAGCGATGTTTTGATGATACCTGCCTGGTAAGTGTTAATGTTAAAAGCTGTTCCCAGCACCTGCACATTATTTAAAGCCGTATGTACGATAAAAGGACGCTGCGCATCTTTGGCTACATTGAAGTACGCTTCTCCGGCTACATATACTTCCCGGCTGGATTTCCCAAAATGAAAGGGAAAACGCAACCTGGTGGCAGCGTTCAGCCATACCTCCGTGCCGTCAGATAATGTCAGCTTATAACTTTCTCCTGCCGGTATTTCCAGTGTATTTTGTACTGTATCTAAAGAAGTGTATTGTAATGCGCCATTGTTGGTATTTAGCGTCGCATTATGTAAGGCGATGGTTTGGCTACCGCTGTCTTTATTCAATGTGATGGCTTCGCCATGATCCATTACCAGGCGGATCTCCCTTTTCTGTTGCTGCTGGATAGCGTTGGCAGAAGTATATACCGGCGCAGGTTTATGCCAGAAGAAAAATACGAGGATACCACTACCTAACAACAAGGTCATGACGGCGGCAATCATTATTTTTTTCAGTGGAAACACCCGTGCAGGTGGTGCCTCTCCTCTTTCTTCGTGAATGGACTGCAAAGCAGCGGTGGAATCAAGACGTTGCAGGTAACCGCTGGCATTCATGGCTTCATCTTCCTTTACCAGCAGTTCCCATTGTGCTTTGAACGCAGGATTATGCAGCAACTGTTCCTGCACATAACGCTCCTCTTCTGCAGAGAGCGTACCCGACAGGCGTTGTATATATAGTTCAAATATTTTTTCTGCTGCTGCTTCCATGATTGTTAACAAAACACGGCTAATGCCCTTTATTAATGACTGCATGCCGCAATACTTTCAAGCCTCTTTTCAAGTGAGTTTTGAAAGAATTGATGCTGATTCCCATTTCATCTGCTGCCTCCTGGTAACGCTTCCCCTCCATATATACCATTTGTATGGCCGAACGTTTTTGTATAGCCATCCCATTAATAGTAGATAATACCTGTTTATAATAATCCGGAGAAATATCCGGCACACTCATACACGTTTCATCCTGCAATTGTGTGAAAGCCATCTGCTGTTCCCGTTCGTTCTTCTGCTTTTTCAACAAAGTCAGGCAACGGTTTTTAATAGCCTGGTGCAGGTATCCTTTGATATCACCATTGAACTGAAGATATAACTTTTTGTCCCATATGTCCAGGAAAAAAGTCTGTACCAGGTCGTTTGCTTCCGCTTCATTACGTAAAAACCAATACGCATTTACGCACAGCAGCTTATGATACTTCATAAACAAAGTATCATACGCGGCGGTATCCCCGTCTTTTAACCGTTCAACCAGTTCTATGTCTGAAGAATAATCCATTTAATAAGACTGCCGTGTTATTACAGGTGACATTTACACATAACTCCATTGATGGCTATATCGCAAATAGCTGCTATTTGATTGGTTCGACTTAAAATAGTTGCGGAAGAAGCGTATTTCTTCTATTGTTCAACTGTTGTGACTAAAGACTTTGGCTTGATGATTTTAATTTGAAATCAAGGTAAATAAATAATTCGTAAAAATGCATAGCGCCGGGAAAAAAAGTAAAAAGCCCCGGCAAACGGTGCCGGAGCTTTCTTTTCACAGGGGTTTCAGTAGACAGCTTATAATTTAAAGAAGATTTTTTTCTTATATAACCAATAGCACAATCCCCATTCCAGTGCCAATACTACAAAAGCTGAAATTACTTCCTGGATGCCTTCCGGCACTCCCACCATACCGGTAAAGCCTTTTACAAAAATACCGGTGGTTGGATTTACCCACTCTCCTCCTACTGTTTCAAAAAAGAGGTAGATAAAAATTGCGTTCATCCCTACCACAGTGGCTATCCACGCGTAACGCGTATTTTGTTTTACATCTACCACCCAATACAGCAAGGCCAGTAACAACATCACCCAGCCGCCGGAAGCCAGTGTAAAGGAACTGGTGGCAATACGCTTGATAATAGGTGTAATACCTGCCCAATCCAGCCCGAAGCCAGCAACCAAACCCAGGGCGCCTGCCGCCAGCAGTATATTTATTTTTTGGGAAGATGACCGGCTGCTGATCAGTAACTTCCCCGCCAGTACTCCCCAGATAGTATGAGCAGCAGTAGGCAAAAAATTAATGGTCACCCATCCTCCACCATTATTTAGTTTCCCCATTAACACCATATCCATGAATGATCCGAAGTTATGGTCCATTACAAACGGCTCATTATAACCAGGCATCAATACAAAACGATAAAGCAGGTCAGTAGCCAACAATAATAAGAGGCTTACTCCCAACTGGAAAACATAGGAACGGCGTATAATCAGGTAGGCGATAAGGGTGGTGAGGGAGAGTTGTGTCAGCACATTCCATAACTCCCACACTAACCTTCCTGCATATACGCAATGGAGGGCGGTGCCAAATATAAACAACTTTATACAACGAAACGCAATATGCCGGAAGTTTTGTGACCAGGTGATCCCTTTCTGCGTCTTATAATAGTAGGATATATACATGGCAGATCCAGCCATGGTCATGAACGCTGGCTGCACCAGGTCCCAGGCCCGCAGGCCATTCCAGGGATGATGAAAAAACTGTTGAATGATACCGCCGGCAATTCCCGGAGGATCCAAATGCGCAATTGACGAGTATATGCGGGCGCTCTCCCCTGCCAGGAGAATCATGATAAGGCCGCGCATCACATCCAGGGAAATCAGTCTTTGGTTGACATTGGTTGTACTGTTCATTATCCTGATTGTAGCGTTAATTTAATAATTATTCCGGCATATTTAATAAAAAAGATGCCGCCCCTTCATCAGGAATAGTTCCCAACTGAGTCCCCCAATCGCTGGTAGTAGCCACCATACCAAGTCGTATAGCCATCCCCGTAAATCCTTTGATCTTTGAACGATCCAGTTTTCCTTCAAACCGAAGCAGCCCATTATTTTCCTGCAACGTACCTATGGCGTAAAAATCAGTACCCGACTGCGGATCAAAGTTGAACCCTGTTTGGGGACCACTGTGATAATACATGGCCATCGGAATAGGAGCAGATCCCAACAACCATTGCCCTTCCAGCAATACATCATAGCCGCCACTGGTGAAGAGCGCCGTCAGTAACCCTGTACCGGCATTGTTGTCGCTATCTATGTACACATCGAAAATCACCCCATCCGACTGCTTACCACTCATCTCCACATAGAAATACACATACTGCCCATCGTAGTCAAATTTGGCCTTCTTAAACACTCCTCCTTTAGGGCCGGCAGTCATTACGTTCTGCGTCAGCGTATCCCAGTCCGCCAAACTGTTATCATTCAGCTTAACAGGCGACGTCTTTGAAATCCGTATTACCGTTGAGCCTTCCGCCGTTACCCCATCTCCCGAAGTAGCATACAAGGTAGGTACATACTTACCCTTACCTTTATACGTATGCACCGGGCTTTGCTCTGTGGACGTAGTACCATCGCCAAAATCCCATTTCCAGGATACCGCCCCGGTGGTAGTATTGTTAAACTTCACCTGGTTGCCATCAACAGCAATGGTGTATACCACTACCGGCGCCGGTTTAGCATCATCTTTTTTACAGGAAACCGCTACACATAGTAGCAATAATATATAAAGCAATGACTTTTGCATGTTCAGTGTTTTAAGGATTCTGGGTACACAGTTTATTCGTTTCTACTTCATCAATCGGGATATAGTAGATGATCTTCGGATTATCCGGCTGTATGATCATATTGGCATAGCCTGATGGGTGCCTGGATAAATCAATATCTGATTGCTTCAGGCCGGGTAAATGATAGCCCCAATAGGTTCTGTTCATTGGCCTTTTATTCCGGTACAAATCATAACTACGATGCCCCTCAAAAGCTAACTCCAGGCGCCTTTCCTTTAATACAACGTCCAGCGCCGATTTACCCGCCGGCAATTGCTGATGATACAAGGCATTTGCTAAACCACGGTTGCTGCGGATCATGTCCACATCATCCAGCGCCGCGGCTACATTTCCAGCCTTTGCATTGGCCTCCGCCCGGTTGAGATACATCTCTGCCAACCGAAACAAAATCGGTGAACTCAACGTAGGCCGCTTATCCTGGCCGGAGAACTTGGAAATATAATAAATGTCGATTCCATTCTTTTGCTGCAATACCCCGTTACCATCTTTCAGGGGCACAATATACTTCCAGCGTACATCTTCCGGATTGGCTGCCATGGTATCTCTCAGCGAAGCAGACGCAAACTCCTCTCCCCAACCGGAGTTGCCATCGGAATAAATCATGGACGCAATAGAACCGAATTTGCCGTAATCATCCAACTGCGTAAAGGCCACACAAAAAATAGTTTCACTGCCACCAATTGCATTCGCAAATAAATCAGGATAAGTGGCACTGGTAGTCAGCGAAAAGCGGCCGCCATCTATTACTTTGTTAGCGAAATAAATGGTGCTGTCGTTCACTCCTTCATAGAGATAAGCCCTGGAAAGCAATGCCCATGCGGCGTCTTGTGAGGCATATTGTTTTCCCCTGGCTTGTGTCATCAGGTCGGCGCCGCGTCGTGCATCAGCAATTACCTGCTTATATACCTCCGCTACTGATGCCCGCGCCTTCTGTGCCGGATCACTGGTAGACGTTCGCAGGATCACCCCCTGCGCTGCCGGGTTCAGCGTATATGGCATGGCGAATATTTTCACCAGGTTGAAATGCACTAACGCCCGGAGGAAATAACATTCTCCCAACAACTGTTGCGTAGTAGCATCTGCGTTAGGCAGCTTCTCCACCGCTTCTATCACCGTGTTGGCATCATTGATAATTTTATAGGAGATATACCAGAAGTAACGGGTATTCGTTTGCGTTGGAGAATGATCCAGCGAAAAGCTGTAGAACAGCGGATCTTCGGTGGTTTGTCCACATACAATATCATCGCTGGCAAAATCAGACAGTTGAAAATATTGACGCAGGTACATGTTGTTATCATCTGTAGTACCATTAAAAGGCACATGATCTTTCAGGAGCGAATAGGCACCATTCACTGCATTCTTCAGCCCATCCGGTGAACCGGTAATTGTTCCAGTGGTGAGCGCATCACTGGGATTTACATCTTTCATACAACCGGTTTGCCATAGCAACAACGGTAGTAACAATACTATTATAATAACTGATCTCATGACAGGCAGTTTAAAATCTGAAATTAATATTGAACAGGTATTGGCGGTTATTCGGATACTTGAAATCCGATACGCCGGGCATCACCTGTGAGCCGGGCGTGATGGTGGTTTGCGGATCCTGGCCCAGGAAATTAGTGAAGGTGTGCACGTTGTCGGCGGTGAAACCCACGGTAATCCCTTCCATGTTCAAACGGCTGACCAACTGCCGCGGCAGTTCATAACTCAACCGGATATTACGCAACGCCAGGAAGCTGCCATCTTTCAAAAAGCGTGTAGACGTTTGCGTGGAATTGGCGGAATTCTGCGGGCTGGGTTCTGTGGCGTCATCACCCGGTTTACTCCAGGTACTGCTGCCTTTAGGCAAATTCACCTGGTTGTAATAAGGCTCATTGCCATCATTTTCTACAAAGCGCAGGTTGTTGCTGTATACTTTGTTGCCCGACAAAAAATAGATATTCACGCCCAGCGAAATACCGTTATAACTAAAGGTATTAGTCATGCCGCCCTGGAATTCAGGCAGCGCAGATCCTACCTCCTGGTAGGTAGCACTGGCATAATTGGAAGTAGATTTCCGGGTACCATCTTTTTCCACCACTTCCCATAAGGGTGCACCCGTTTGTTTATCTACGCCCAGCCACTTCGGCATATAAAATTCATACAGGTTGCCACCGTTGCGATAAATCTGTGAAATGCTCCAGGTAGATTGGGTATTGATAATATTTGCGGGAAACTGCTGTAAGCGGTTCGTATTGAAATTGATATTGAAGTCGGTGTTCCATTGGAATTTTCCTGCACGCACATTTAAACTGCTGATACCTACTTCTATCCCGTTGTTCACCAGCTGTCCAACGTTCTCCCAGCGGGTTTCAAAGCCTACAGACAGTGGCTGCGATACCTGCAGCAACAGGTTTTTAGTGATGTTGTTGTACACATCCACACTAAGGTCTATACGCTTAAACAAGCCGATATCTATCCCGCCATTCCACTGGTATTTGCTTTCCCAGGTAAGATCAGGGCTGGGGAGCTGGGAGGGCGTGGCAGCGGTTTGCTGGTTATACTGCCCCGATAGTGAAAACAGCGCCAGGTAACGCGACGACCCGATATCCTGTGTACCGGTAACCCCATAGCTGGCCCGGAGCTTTACATTATTGAACACTTCATTATCTTTCAAAAAATCTTCATTGCTCACCAACCATGCAGCAGATATTGCCGGGAAAGGTGCATAGCGGTTGCTGGATGGGAAATTGGAAGAACCATCTACGCGGAAAGATCCGGTGAGGAAGTATTTATCCAGGTAGCTATAATTCACCTGCGAAATAAACGACTGGATAATGGCTTCATTCACACTCCCAAACACTTGCTGATTACGGGATACTACGTTCAATACTTTCAACCCCACAGGAATCCCTTTTCCGGAAGCTCCTAAAATTTCCGCATTACTTCCTTCAAAAGCCACGCCGGCAAGGCCGCTGATCCGATGGTTGCCCATATGAAAATCCACTTTCAACAGGTTGTTGGAGATATAACCGTAGTTGAGCGTACTCTGCTCATTCAGATAGCCGTCGCCGTGATACTGACCGGCCACCTGTGGAGAATACCACGTTTTATTTTTGTTATAACCCAGCGATAAACGATTGGTGCTGGAAAACGTGAGCCAGTTGGTGATGCCGACATTCAATCCCATATCATAATTCACATCAAAATTTTTATACGGGTGCTCAGAATTCTGAATGGTATGTATCGGGTTCACTTTATCCCTCGACCACCATTTAAATGGTGCATTGCCGTCTACATACAGCGCTTTGCCGCTGCTATCATAAGGATTATCCCAGGGCATGTTCAGGAACGCGTAATACATATCGTTGTAGTCGTATGTTTTACCGAAAGCGCCGCTGAGGTTGATGTTGTTGGTAAGACTGATATTTTTCGTGAAGTGATAGGTCGAATTAGCTCTCAGGTTCACCCGTTGATAATTGGTATTCATGAAAGTACCTTTCTCATTGTAGTACGAGAGTCCCAGGTAATAATCTGCTTTATCTGTTTTACCGCTGGCAGATACATATACATTTTGCATAGGTGCGCGGCGGAACATATCTGTTAGCCAGTTGTAGTCCTGATTTTTCAGGGACAGCGGGCGTTCGTTGTAGAACTTCACCAGGTCTATTTTGTAGGAGTTATCGGTGGCACCTGGGATATAATCGCGGTAGAATTCCTTTTGGCGTTCGTACAATTCACTGCCATTCATCATATCCATAGTACCAAAATCAGGCGTACGAAAGCCGGTAGTAATCTTTGCCTCGAAGCGTGTTTTACCGGAGGCGGCTCTTTTGGTGGTGATGATAATGACGCCGGCATTGGCCTGTGAGCCATACATCGCGGTGGCGCCGGCATCTTTGAGCACTGTTACCGTAGCAATATCATTGGGATCATAGTTACCGCCGATGATACCATCTACTACTACCAGTGGGCTTTGAGAAGCATTCACCGAAGAAATGCCGCGCATGCGTATTTCAGCAGCGGCGCCGGGTACACCAGAGCTGCTCACTACCTGCAGACCGGCTACTTTTCCCTGTAGCATAGTTCCTACGTCGTTGGTGGTGACATCTTTTAACTTGGTGGCATCTACTACGGCCACGGCGCTGGTGAGTTCACTTTTTCTCTTGTCGGAGTAACCTACTACAATCACCTGGTCCAGCTGGCTGTTGCCGGATTTCATGGTCACCTGCATTCCCTGCCGGGCGGGGAGCTCCTGCTTGTCATAGCCGGTAAAGGTGAATACCAGTATTTCTCCGGCGTTGGCGGTTACAGTAAACTGACCGCTGCCGTTGGTGGCATTTCCCCTGCCCGTTCCTTTTACTATCACGGTGGCGCCGGGCAATGGCGTACCATCGGCGGTTTTCACGATACCGGATATCTTACCCAACGTATCGGCAGCGGTTGGCGGGGGCAAAGGTTTCGGACGAATGACGAATACGCCGTCGTTCAGCGTAAAGGTAACCGGTTGATGTTGCAGGCATTGCTCCAATACTGTTTGCACAGATACGCCATTCACCTCTAATGTAACCGGCAGGGTATTTTTCAGTGCCGATTCATTGTACACGATGGTAGCGCCGGATTGCAGGATTATTTCCGCAAATACTTTTTGTAAGGGCATATTTTTCACAGAGAGGGTTACCTGTTGTGAAAAACTCCTGGCGCTTACATGCAAGCAGGCTACCAGGATGAGCCAGGTGGTTATTTTCATCACCCGCAAAATTTTGGTTAATAAAAGTCCCTTGGGGAGAAATGGCTTCTCCTTAAATTTTAAATCCATACTTTTAATAAGGTTTAGAATTCTTAAATGATCATTCGACGGATCTTACAGGATGCTGGACTTTGCCGGGGGTGTGTCCGCACCTCCGGTTTTCCATTGTTCAAAAATTTCGTTCTTCATTTTTTATTTACAGGCGTTTTACGGTAATACAATAACTTTATTTCCGTTCGTTTTAAAGTGATTTGTTCCGTTTTCCTCTAATACGTGCAATACAGCAGACAAATTAAGATTCCGGCTGATACCGCCACCATACAGCTCTTTACCGGGTGCGGCTTCATAAACTATTTCCACATCATACCAGCGGGCTACCTCCCGTAGGATGGTGGATAAATCCATATTATTAAATACAAACAGCCCGTTTTTCCAGGCCATGATTTTGTTGATATCTGCTTCCTTCACCGTTAACTGATGACCGGAAAGCGCCAGTACTGCCTGTTGACCGGGACGCAAAATTTTATCCTGCACTTTTATTTTTCCATCCAGCAGCGTGGCGTTAATACTCGGTTCGTCGGTATAGGCCATCACATCAAAGCGGGTACCCAGCACCTGTACATCCATTTCATTAGCCTGTACTTTAAATGGCTGCCCTGCTTTGGCGGCTACTTCAAAATAGGCCTGTCCCTGTAGCAGCACTTTTCTTTCAGTGCCCGTGAAAGCAGTAGGATAGCGCAGCGAAGAAGCGGAATTCAACCATACCTTGGTACCATCCGGGAACACCACCTGGAACTGGCCACCACGGGGCACGGAGAGGGTATTATATACCACGGCCGCATGGGCGTCGCCGGCCTGGTAAGAAAGTTGCCCGGCGGTATTTTTGATAACGCTGGCGCCACCTTGTTTTCCAATAGCGCCATTAGCCGCATCATCAAGCGCAATGGTACTGCCATCACCTAATGTGAGGGTGGCCTTTTTATTAGCGGGAGGCACCTCTTTCGGAGAGGTATTTACGGCTATTGTATTTTTTGGGGGAGATGGATACCGGAGCTTTAAGCCGATAACACCGGCTACGCCCACTACGGCGGCTACAGATGCCGCCACGAGATAACGACGATAACGCGGATTTTTATTTACGACAATAATTCTTTGCTTTTCGTTTGCTGCCTGCTGCTCTTCCATAACAGGCTGCAGCCGGCTTAGCAGCCGCTGCTCCAGCAGTTGCCGGTCTTCCCCCGGCTCCAGTGGCAGGGATACTTCACTATCGTCAAAGCTGTCATACCAGTCATGAAGCGCACTGCCCTCTTCGGGTGTAGCCTTGCCTTTCAGGTAACGTTGAATCAGGTCTTTTAAATGCTGCATAATAATAGAGTACAGAAATGCCTGCTCTACCCTTAGTCCGGATTAAATTTTTTTTTAGAAGAAGAAAGAAAGATAGGGATATACATCTTTCAAGCGTACGCGAAGTTGTTTCAATGCCTTAGTCAGGTGGGCTTCTACCGTTTTCTCCGACAGTTGCATGGCGGCGGCAATTTCTTTATTGCTGTATTGTTCTTTCCGGCTATATAAAAATACGAGGCGACATTTTTCCGGAAGCCGGGCTATTTCCGCTCCCAATCGTTCCTGTAGCCGGTAATAGTCGAGGTGGTCCATATCCGGCGCCGCTACCTGTTGCATCACCTCCGGGTTATCCAGTGGCTGATCCGGCAGCAGGCGGCTGATCTGGCGGAATACAGCATAGCGGGTAGCGGTAGCCAGGTAACCGGAAAGATGACGTATTTCAAGCACCTCCCTGCGTGCCCACAAACTGGCCAATACTTCCTGCACTACATCTTCTGCGGCGGTACGTACGCGTAGGCGATTATAAGCGATGGCATATAGTTTTTCCCAGTAGCGGTGAAATATTTCGGTGTAGGCCGATGCGTCGGCCTGTTGTAGTCTTTCTAATAACGCTATGTCACTCAGTTCATCCACGTGTGGTAGTTGGTTGATATCCGACGGATGCACTAAAAATAGCGAAAAAGACTTAGAAATTATAACGGCCTTTCAGTATACAGGAAAGCGGACCAACTTTAAAAATATCAAGTAGATGATTTATTTTTATGGTCCCGCCGTAATGATTAATTTGCATTTGTATCTGTGCTGTTTAACCCGCCTGCCGCCAGGCAGCGACTCGTTTGTAACCATTTTCAATACCCGAAATCTGTTTATCCATTATTATTCACATAAATAAATGCTTATGATTTTACGTACTACTATTTTCCATTAATCCTTTCCGGCCTTACACAACAAATACTATCATTCTGCGATCCAGACGATCATTTCCCTATTAATTTATCATCTAAAAACCCTTTAGGAAACATGAAATTTCTATTCATTCTGTGCTACAGTTTCGTTTTTGCTTTTACCTCACAAGGTCAGGTAGTCGGCTTGTTCCGGGTATGTCCTGATCAGGATTATTCTTACGAATACCTTACCAGCAGGCCCTATTTCACCATCAATTACACAGTGGTGGATGGGTTTGGAGTTGTTTCACCCTATAACTCCGTAGCTAATATTAAGTTCCCAAGCTCAATGAACGTCGGTAAAAAACCGCGCGTTGTTGCCACTATACGGTGGACCTCTGGTGAAATTGGAACGGATACCTCCCAGGCGATAACGGTGCTGGCTATTGGAGATCCAGCGGAAAGCGTTTCCATGACCCGATCTTTCCCCTGTTCATTTCGCGGTACCACCACCGTTACCATTGGCAGTGTTGTGAACGCAAATTCGTTTGACGTGACCAACGATGCTGGCTGGCCAGTCACGCGGACCTCCAACAATCAATTTGTCATCGATATTAATAATGGGGCTGAAGGTAAGGTGTCACTCATCGCCAGACAAGACAGCTGTAACAAAACGCGGGTTAGTACAATCCAGATATCCAGACCCAAGCCTCAACTAGGAGCGCTCACCAGCACCGGCTCTATCTGCGAGGGGGGTACCTCAACATTCAACGTGCCGGCCTATCCTAACGCAACCTCTTATACATGGACCGCCAACAATGCCAATATACGGATCAACGGGCAGGCAGCCCCGGTTACCATTAGCGGCACCAGTGGTAATAGCGTACAAATTACCTCCGTTGGCGGAAGTTATAGTGATATCATCCGCGTAGTAGCCACCAGCGAATGTGGCAATAGCGATACAGTACGCCGGCCGCTCACTGTAGGTATTCCGCCCATTATCGGCGTTCAGGGATTTGAGATCAACGGAATGCATTTCGCAGCAGGACAAGTTTATCCGTTTTCCATAATACTGGCTGCGGGAACCGGTGACGTTCTTGAAACCAAATGGACTATTGGCGGTGGTGCGATCATCAATTCAAATGCCAACAAAACTGACATCGATGTACGCATGAACAAACCCCGATTCCAACCCCTGCCGGGAGCAGTAAATATGGTCATAGAATATCGGAATCAGTGCGGATGGAGTAATTATTTCAAGCGGTCAGGAGACCTGGATATCAATGGCCTCCCATTCACCGTTAGCCCCAACCCTGCAAGCAATTATCTTAATATACAACTTACAGACGCAGGGGCTACTGCCAGCAAAACCGCCACAGTAAATACAGATGGCGTAGCAATCCTTTATGATATGAATTACAGGGAAGTCAAAAGAATGAAACTACTAGCTGGCACACAACAAATCAGAATGGATTTGCAGAACGTCTGGGAAGGTACTTACATCCTGCAAATAATAATCGGCAAGGAAAAATCTACTAAGACAGTGGTGATCTCTCATCCGATGTAAGAAATAACAACCACTCTTCCACATAAATAAGGCTATCTCAAAACAATTGAGATAGCCTTTCTACTTTTACAACGCTTCTTTAATCACTTTCACCGCCTGCCCTCTCTCCAGTTCATTATGCTCCTGCCACTGGCTTTGCTGCTGGCTCACCAGCAACGACGTTTGCCAGGCCAGGAACTTAGCTTCCAGCCGCTCCAGGCAAAGTTGCTTATTCTGCAACTGCGAGCGACTATCCATCGCTAACACCTGTAATCCGCTGGGACGATGTATACCACGTACGGCCGTTTCTACCTTGTTCACATGTTGTCCACCAGGACCTGCAGCACGACAGGTTTCCAGTGTTACATCTTTCAGGTTCCACTGCAATTGTTTCTTCACATCGAATACCGATACACCCACAAACCAGTTTTTACGTTTATGAAATTTACGATAAGGACTTTGTGCAATCCACTGTATAGTACCTTCCCATTCTTTGAGGAAAGCTCCCATCTGATGACCTTTTGCCAACAACGTGGCAGACAACAATGTGCCGTTGATATCTCCCTTAATACTATCCAGTACCGTGATATCGATGCCTGCGGCGCGGCCCTGTTTTATGATGCGTTCCTGCACCCTGGCCACTACCCGGCAACATTCTGCCGGGCCGCGACCTGAGGTGATTTGTATAATCATTTGTTCCATATCATTAATCTTTATTCATTCTTACAATGGCAGGCATAAACCGGCCCTGTATCTCAATTAATTCCGTTTGCGCAGCTATCACCTGGTCGATGTTTTTGTATGCCAGCGGATTTTCTTCTACGCTGCCGCCAATGAGGGTTACGCCTGCATTGGCCAGCATTTTTTTCATGCCGGACACCGTCATGTTTTCTTTGGCTCTTTTACGGCTCATCGCTCTGCCTGCCCCATGAGAGGCAGAGTATAAAGCGTTATCCACGCCTTTACCCATCACGAGATAAGCAGGCGTACACATACTGCCGGGGATGATACCCATTTCACCGGCATGTGCAGGCGTAGCGCCTTTGCGGTGAATGATCACCGAACGGCCATCTGCCAATGTATCCTGCCAGGCGAAGTTGTGGTGGTTTTCCACTTTGGCGAGCGACTGTAATCCTAACGCTTTAATCAGGTTGATGTGGATACGGTCGTGACAAGCCCTGGCATAATCGCCAGCCAGGTTCATCGACAGCCAGTATTCCTGTCCCGCTTCGGTGTTCATATCCAACCATGCCAGCTGTTGCGCGGAACGTGGCAATTTGCAGGTATCCATCGCGATGCCAGTGTAGTGCTGTGCAATATTGGCACCAAGGCCACGGCTGCCGGAGTGCGACAATAACGCCAGGTATTTTTTCGGCGGCAATTGCAACGCATTATCTTCCTGTAATTCGATGAGTCCGAACTCTACGAAGTGGTTGCCACTGCCGGAAGATCCCAGCTGTCGCGCTGCTTTGGCCTGCAGCTTTCGCAGCAGCTCAGTGTATTGAAACACCGGGCTGTCTAATACTTCATGTTCCTGCGAAAATTCCAGTCCACCTTCCATGCCGAAGTGCGTATATTCTTTCAACGCTACTTTCACCTGGTGAGAGAAACGTTTTAAAAAGCTTTCTCCTTCGTCGAGGATGGTGAGCGCCATGCGGCAACCAATATCCACGCCTACAGCGAAAGGAAGCACGGCATTTTGCGTAGCTAATACGCCGCCGATAGGTAAGCCGTAGCCCGTATGGGCATCGGGCATTAATGCGCCCTGTACGGTGACCGGCAACGACATGGCCAGTTCCATCTGTTGTTTCGCAGAACGCTCTATTTCTTTGGCGCCATATACTTTTAACTGCCCGGTTTTTTCCAGCAGTTCATGCGACTGAAAATGGCATTCCACCGGCTCATCCATGAATTTGTCTGCAATTTTTCCCAGGATGTCATGCGACCGGTATTTCGCCGGATCTGCTTTGATATCCGCTAATAGCTCCATTATTTCCGGCTTGCTGTGATGCTTGAAATGCCTGGACATAATGTTGATGACAAGGCTTCTGGCCCTGTCGTTGGTATAACCTATTTTACTAAGTTCTTTTGTTTTTATACTGCCCATAAAATGGTCGTTTTTTGTGTGCGTTATATTTGTGCGCACACGGGGGTTGCATCAGTATTTACTGATGTCATCAATAAAATAAAAAAGATAATTTTTCCCGCAGAGGGAGATCAACTTTCGCAGAGGCAGGTGAGCAGCAAACGACAGGTATAACGTATATGCATATATGATTCCGTCCGGGCAAATGTACGCACCGCAAAAGCAATGTAGCGATGACATCTGCCTATAAAAAAGATATAAAAGCAGGCTTACACAATTACAGTGTATAACCTTCACAACTTTATAACTCCGGCTTATGCAAAAGTAATATAAGGCGTTTGCCTGATCAGGCAAGAAGCGAAAGGGGCGATATGTGGGTATGTTCTGTCATGATTCCTTGTAATTTTAAAAATGAAAAAAAGGAATTCGGGTGCAAAGATATATTTATTTCTGAAATACCAAATTTTCATTTCCTTTTTCTTCTTTTCCAGTCCTTTTTTCACCGCAGATTTTAACATTTCCAGCTGAGATAAAAAAGGGTTTATAACCCTGCATGACGTAAATTTGTATACCCGTAATTATTAACCTCCGGCTACCCGCTCCGGGCGGGATCATTTCAACAATAGTAAAACTTTTTCTCATGGACAAACAGCTCATCCGCAACGCTTACAAAGTGTACTGGCTGGAAAACGGCAAAGCGCCCGTATCTGTTTATGCACTCTGCAAAATTGTAGACATCACCGAAGCTTCCTTTTATGAGCAATACAGCTCCCTGGAAGCAGTAGAAAAAGATATCTGGCTGGCTATCTTCCAACAAACACTGGAACAACTGCAGGCAGACGACATTTACCAGCAATACAATGCACAGGAAAAATTACTGGCCTTCTATTTCCTTTGGGTACAAAAACTGAAAGAAGACCGCAGCTACCTTCTCCTGCAACGCAAACACTTCCGCTTACCGGACTTCTATCGTAATAAACTGGAAACCTTCCGTCATGCGTTCAACAATTATGTCAGCGACCTGGTAAAAGAAGGTTACCAATCCAGCGAAATCAAAGAGCGGAAATACATCTCCGATCAATATGTACACGGCTTCTGGCTACAGGCGCTGTTTGTACTGAAATACTGGCTGGATGATACCAGCAACCAATTTGAAATGACCGATGCTGCTATTGAAAAAGCAGTAAACCTGAGCTTCCAGTTAATCAAATCCAATACACTTGATAGCTTGCTGGACTTCGGGAAATTTATTTTTACGCGGAAATAAGCACCATGAAAGAGCAATCCAATATCCCCACTACCAAAGTGGAAAGGGCTGGCAAATTCGTTACGACCGGACTTAAAGTAGGTACCAATTATATCAAACATTACACCCGCAAACTGATGGACCCTTCTACCACCAAAGAAGCGTTACACCAGGACAATGCCGCTGATATTTATGATACCCTGAGCAACCTGAAAGGCAGTGCGCTGAAAGTAGCGCAAATGCTGAGTATGGACAAAGGAATGCTTCCAAAAGCCTATACTGAGAAATTTGCTATGTCGCAATACAGCGCGCCTCCATTGAGTGGACCGCTGGTAGTCAATACTTTTGTAAAAACACTGGGTAAATCACCCACACAACTATACGATACCTTCGACCTACAGGCGTCTAACGCTGCCTCTATTGGCCAGGTACACAAAGCCACCAAAAATGGTCAGCCGCTGGCTGTAAAAATTCAATACCCCGGCGTAGCCAACAGCGTAAAATCTGATCTGCGTATCGTGAAACCCTTTGCCATCCGCATTGTGGGTATGAACGAAGTAGATATGGATAAATACTTCGACGAAATAGAAAGTAAGCTGCTGGAAGAAACCGATTATAAACTGGAACTACGCCGCTCCATGGACCTTTCCCAGGCCTGCGCACATATTCCTAACCTGCGGTTTCCCGGCTACTACCCGGAAATGTCGTCCGACCGCATTATTACCATGGACTGGCTCGATGGGCAGCACCTGAAAGAATTTTTGCTCACCAACCCCAGCCAGGAAGCCAGGGATAAAATCGGGCAAGCCCTGTGGGATTTCTACCAATTCCAGGTGCATAGCCTTAAACAGGTACATGCCGATCCACATCCCGGCAACTTCCTCATGCGCCCCGATGGCACCGTAGGCATCTTCGACTTTGGCTGTGTGAAAGAAATTCCGGAAGATTTTTATATCAACTATTTCCTGTTGGTAGATAAAGAAGTACTGAAAGATGAAAAACGGCGACATGAGATTTATACCAACCTGGAAATGATCCACCCCACAGATACGCCTAAAGAAGTGGAATTCTTTTCCGGCCTCTTTCAACATATGATTGATTTACTCACCTTACCATTTACGCTGGAACACTTCGACTTTGGTAATGAAGCATATTTCAATGAAATATATGCCTACATGGATGAGTTATACAACATGAAAGAAATCCGCGACTCCAAAGTAGCCCGCGGTTCCAGGCATAGCCTCTACATTAACCGTACTTATTTCGGCTTATACTCCATTCTCAGTGACCTGAAAGCCAATGTGATTACAGGCCCCGGCAGAATACAGGAGTTGCAGAAAGCGTAAAGCAGAAAGCCTAAAGCAAAAAGCTATTGAGGCGAGTGATCAAAGCGTATAAATATCCGCAATAATCACTCGCCTCAATAGCTTTTTGCTTTAGGCTTTCTGCTTTATGCTTTATTAAAATGTCTTTTTCTTCTCCAGCTCTGGCAACGCTTCATCTATGCGTTTACATAACTCTGGTAATTTGATAGTAGGCACCGCAGGAAACAAGTGATGCTCCAGGTGATAAAACATACTGAAAGTAATCGTGTTCTTCCATCCTGTACGCTGCGTTCTGGCAATAGTGTCATGGTCACAGTCGTGGTGCACACTCCATACAGCGAAAAAAGCCATCATCAACTCCCCGATCAGCATCACTATGATGTGGTACACCAGGAAATGTACCTGGAAATAAAACACCAGTCCTGTAAATACCACAATAGCAGCTAACTCCAGCAACATATTACGGCGGTAGTTCTTATTGCCCAGTTGCCAGGTGACCCGGTGAATCAGCCACATATGCTTAGGTCCGTAGCAAATGGCACCCAGCGCGCTCATACCGGCCGACTTACCTTCGTAATCTTCTTCAGACAAACAATATTTGTGATGACGGATGTGGTTAAATTTCACCGCATGAATAGAAGCCATCATCAGGATGCTGTTGAGAAACAGGGTAACCCAGGTCAGTTGCTTGTTAGTACCGAGTGATTGGTGAAAACCGTTATGTACTTGTCGCAATGCCGTCAGGAAAAAAATGGCCGATAAAGGCATCGCCAACATGTAGTATCCATAATACGCTAGTACCCAGGAACCAAGCGCCCAGGGAATAGAAATATTATTTTCGATGAGCATTTCCCGGACAGACAAGCGGGTTAAGTCTTTCCAGGCAATTTGACGGGTAATATCAGCAGCTGCCATATACCAGAATTTAGGAAGGATGAGGTGATAAGGAATTCGGGTGTAAAATTAAATCATTATTGAATATGATAATCGGTTGGTCGTATATTTATTCGGGTTGGTCGCAACCCATGAGCAGATAATCGTCGAAATTTCTAAATTGCCACGATGAAAGAAGAGTGGTACCATCAAAAATGGGCGGTCGTGGCCAGGCATATATTAGCGTGGCTGCTGTTTTTTTCGTTGCCTTACCTGTTGCACCCTACAACTGATGCCTGGGAGCGGGATCATATCAAGGATAAAATGGCCTGGACCATCTACCAGTATTATACTGACATAATACTCATCGGCTTCTTTTACGTGAATGCCTGGGTGTTTATTCCCAGGATGGTTTATAAAAAGAAATTCGCCAAATATGCATTGCTGATGCTGGTGGTATTTTCACTGATGATAGCCAGCCGGCTTTTTTTCAATCGTTTTCTGGTGGATCCTCCCAGCGATATCAGGCCTACCATTCTCATTACCTTTTTTATCTTTTTCCTGGTACTCTGCGCCAGCACAGCTTTCCAGATGATTGAAGACAAGATGCGAATGGAACGGCAAGCCAGCGCCAAAGAAAACGAAAATTTGAAAACGGAATTATCACTGTTGCGGTCACAGGTGAGTCCGCATTTCATGTTCAATGTGCTCAACAACATGGTGGCGCTGGCCCGCAAAAAATCAGATGTGCTGGAACCTTCCCTGATAAAGCTTTCTTCGTTGATGCGCTATATGCTATATGAGACAGATGAAGACAAAGTACCGCTGCAAAAGGAAATAGAGTACCTGCAAAGCTATATCGACCTGCAGCAGCAGCGTTTTGGAAAAAATGTAGCGATCGGGGTATCGTTGCAAGCTACGGACAGTACCCATGAAATAGAGCCGATGCTGCTCATTCCTTTCGTGGAAAATGCTTTTAAACATGGTACCGGCCTGATTGCCGATGCCTGTATAGATATCCGCCTGTATACACGCCCCGGCAGATTATTTTTTGAGGTACGTAACAAGTTCAACCCAATTTCCTGCGAAATAAAAGATAAAACCAGCGGCATTGGCCTCACCAATGTAAAAAGGCGACTGAATTTATTATATGGAGATGACTATGTATTGAATATCTCCCGGAAAGATGACTGGTTTATAGTATCCTTGCAATTAAATCTCCATTGATGATAAAGTGTATTGCCATAGATGATGAACCCCTGGCGCTGGACCTGCTGGAAGATAATATCGGCATGGTGCCTTACCTGCAGCTCATAGGAAAATGCAACAATGCCTTTGAAGCCATGGAAATACTGCGGCAACAACCCGTAGACCTTATTTTCCTGGACATCCAGATGCCAGGGCTTACCGGCCTGCAGTTCCTGGAGTCTCTGCCGCATAAGCCCATCGTGATCCTCATTACGGCCTACGAAAAATATGCATTGGAAGGCTTTAATCTTGCCGTTACCGACTACCTGGTAAAACCGGTGTCACTGGAGCGTTTCATCAAAGCATGCAATAAAGCACAGGAACTTTTCCTGTTGAGAACAGCCGGTAAAACTACCAAAGAACCCGCGGATTTCTTCTTCGTGAATGTAGATTACAGCTTGCATAAAGTAGTATTTGCAGATATCATATGGATTGAAGGACTGAAAGATTATGTCAAAATACATCTCCGGAGCACCTCAAAACCTGTTATAACACGTATGAGTATTAAGGGCATGGAAGAGCAGTTGCCCGGCACGAAATTCATTCGTATCCACAAATCCTATATTGTGGCTGTTGCCGCTATTTCTTCTATCCGGAAAAACAGTATTTCCCTGGACAGCCTGGAACTTCCGGTGGGCGACACTTACCGGGATTCGGTATATGCCATTGCCGGTAAGATGTAACACATTAACTGCTGTTTGTAGCGTTTTTTCTCCCACTCATCTCATTTATTTTATAATATCCGATACGACGATATACTTTTGCACGATTAGAATTATACCAAAATGCAGAAGATTTATTTGTTTATCACCCTGTTTTTGCTTTCAATGAGTGCCTGGGCACAGGCTCCAGGAGGTCCCGGTGGCAGAATGCCGATGGGAATGACTGGGCACGTGTACGGGAAAGTAATCGACCCCGATGGGAAACCCGTCAATTATGCTTCCGTGATTGTACTCCAGAATCGTATGGATACGCTCACCAAAAAAATGAAAGAAAAACTGCTGAAAGGCGCGCTCACCAAAGGGAATGGTGAATTCAGCCTGGACGATCTGCCAGCCAGAGGTCCCCTGAAACTGCGCATTACCGCTACCGGCTACAAAACTGTAGAACAAGCTGTTAGCTTTCCCCCATTTGATAAAGATCTGGGCAACATCAAACTGGCTGTCAGCACCACCCAGCTGCAAGGCGTTACCGTGGCAGGCACCAAACCGCTGATGTCCATGGATGTTGACAAGAAGGTATTTAACGTGGAAAAAAACATCGTCAGCGCAGGCGGGACTGCCCTGGATGTCATGAAAAATGTTCCTTCCGTAAATGTGGACATCGATGGAAATGTGACGCTGCGCAATGCTGCACCACAGCTCTACATTGATGGACGCCCCACTACCCTCACCCTGGAGCAGATTCCAGCGGATGCTATCGAAAACGTGGAAGTGATCACCAACCCTTCCGCTAAATACGATGCTTCCGGTGGTAGCGCCGGTATCCTGAACATTGTACTGAAAAAGAACCGTAAAACAGGCTACAATGGTAACCTCCGGGCCGGTGTGGATAAACGCGGTGCACTCAATGGCGGCGCCGACTTCAACCTGCGCCAGAACAAAGTAAACATCAGCGCCAGCGCTATGGGCAACCAGATGAAAGGCCGTACCAATGGTACCACCGATCGCAGCAATTTCGGAGACGTACCTGCTACCGCCATTACCCAGGACAACGCCAACAAAACCAATGGCGGCTTCCTTTTCGGTAAACTGGGACTGGACTGGTTCATGACCAACCGCACTACGCTCTCTATCGCAGGTATCAAAGTACATGGTTCCATGAACCCTGATGAACACATTGATATCATCAGCGATACGCTTGTAAAAGGAGGACCCAGCATCAGAAGCCTCAGCCAGCGTAACTCCGACGGCCACAACAAGTTCAATGCAAATGGAATTGTGTTGGGTATGAAACACCTCTTCCCTAAAGAAGGCGAAGAATTAACTGCCGACTTCAACTATTTCGGTGGCCAGGGTGATAACAACACCAATTACAGAACGGACCGCTTCGGCAACAATAACAGCATCATCGGCAGCGATATCCAAAGAATTGCTGGTACCGGGAAAGTGAGCTTCATGACCATCCAAACGGATTACGTGAAACCATTTAAAGGTAAAATGAAGCTGGAAACCGGTTTAAGGGCAGCTGTACGTACTACAAAAAGCAACTTTGTGAACTCGATGTATGACGACCAATCCGGTAAATACATCCCGATTCCAGCCGCTTCCAACAATTACAAAAACAACGATAACGTATACGCAGCTTACGCCAGCTTATCCGACAACATCGGTAATTTTGGATATAAGGCAGGTTTGCGCGCGGAAAGCTCCGATTACTCCGGCGATCTGCTGAACAACGGGCAGCACTTTAAAAACAGCTACCCTATCAGCCTGTTCCCATCTATCTTTTTAAGCCAAAAACTGAAAAAGAACCAGGAACTGCAGGTGAGCTATACCCGCCGTATTAACCGTCCAAACTTCTTCCAGCTGATACCATTCACCGATTCTACCGATAAGTTGAATATCACCAAAGGTAATCCGGGCCTGGTACCAGAGTTCACCACTTCACTGGAAATGTCGTACCTGAAAACGTTTAAGGGTAACAATACCTTTTTGGCATCTCTCTATTACAGACATACCAACAACCTCATCACCCGTTACCTGACCAAGGAAACCAACCCGGTGGATGAAACACAGATATTGGTAAACACGTATATCAATGCCAATTCCAGCTATTCCGGTGGTTTGGAACTCACATCTATGAACACCCTTGCAAAATGGTGGACGATGTCGACCAACGTGAATATCTACAATTCAAAAATCAATACCGATAACGTTACACAGTCGCAGGATGCCCTGTGGAGCTGGTTCGGAAAACTGAACAACCAGTTTAAGCTACCGGCCAATTTTGAATTACAGTTGACTGGTACTTATCAATCTAAAACCAACCTGCCGGTAAATGACAACAAAAACGTGCAGGCGGGTCCGCCGATGCAGCAGTCGCAGAACGCATCACAGGGATATATTGCTTCTTTCTGGGGCGTAGACGCTGCCATCAAAAAGAGCTTCCTGAAAAACAATGCTGCTTCTGTAACCTTAAGCATCAACGACATTTTCAGATCCCGCTGGTCTGACCAGTACTCTGAAAGTGCTTATTTCACACAGTATTACAGCCGCATAAAAGATCCTCAAATGATCCGCCTGAACTTTGCTTACAGATTTGGTAAAATAGATGCCAGCCTGTTTAAGAGAAAGAATATGGGCGCGGGCATGCAGGGAATGCAGGAAGTAATTCAGTAAGTAATTGCTTAAATTAACAGGCCGCCACGCGTTATGCGTTGCGGCCTTTTTCGTTCGGGTATAATTCCATCACCAGGTCACTCTGCCACACTTCACCCGTGTCTGGATTCATAGCTGAAACCCGCCCCAGGTAAGCGGCTCCCGTATCGAGGTTGTATACGTTGCATGCTTTCATGGGCATCGTTTCCCCATAAATCAGCGTAGGGGTGTGCCCGATATAAATTTCATGAAACTGCTGTAATATTTTCGGATATAGCTCCGGATGAGTGATCACTCTTTTATCCATAGTAAGAGCCATTTCCCAGAGGGTTCTGTCTTTATACATCGCGTGATCAAAAGGCACTGTACCGGGTGTTACCGTGTAACCTGCATGGATAAAGAGGCGGTTTTTATCGTCCACGTAGTAGTCCTTCATCGCGGCAAAAAAAGCGGCATGCTGCGCCCGTTCTTCAGCCGACAATTCGTTGTAACTGGCCATGGTAGCTATTCGGCCATTTTTCAATGTACTATTGGGCGGCAATGTTCCTTTCAGCCAGGATTCACACCAGTCGTCATGATTACCTTTGATGAAAATACAGGAATACTGCTGCGATAACGCCATGAGGTGGGTGATCACTGCCACGGAATCGGACCAGCCATTTACATAATCTCCCAAAAAAATCAATTGATCATCGTTTTTCAATTCCAAACGGGTAAGCAACTGTTGTAATGCTTTCAGTGCGCCGTGAATATCACCGATGACGTAGGTTGCCGGCATGTTTACAGGTAATTTAAGAGGTGGGTAAATACATCAGGGATTCCGGCCTTTTTCATCCGGGTACATCCCCTGCACCCTGTCGCTTTGCCACACCTGTTTGGTATCAATATTCATGGCAGAAATTTTCCCCATAAAGGCAGCGCCGGTATCGATGTTATGTACATTGGCGGCAATCATCGGCTTGTCTTCCCCGTAATTCACACTGGGCGTATGCCCGATGTATACTTCGTGGAAGAGCGCCAGGCGTTTCGGATAGCGCAACGAATCTTTCGGGATGCGCGGATCCACTGCCAGCGCCAGTTCCCAGAAACTTCTGTCCCAGTACAACGAAGGTTCAAACCGCTCATAAGCCGGGCCATGCGTGGAAGTGAAGCCGGCATGAATAAATAACCGGTTCTGTGCATCAATATGATACAGCTTCATTTGCTCCAGGAAAATGGTATGCCCCAGGCGCTCCGCAGGATTGAGCTTATTGAAACTGGCAACAGTAGCTTGTCCGCCGTTGCGAAGCCACGACGCTTCAGGCATGATGCCGTGCAGCCAGGATTCGCACCAGGCGTCATGATTTCCTTTTATAAAAATGCAGTGATGCTGTTGCTCCAATGCCATCAGGTAGGTAATCACTTCTGCTGATTCTGACCAACCATCCACATAATCTCCTAAAAAAATCAGGGTATCTTCCTTTTTCGGCGCTATTCGTGTTATCAGCTGCTGCAGTGCTTTCAACGCACCATGTATATCACCTATTACGTAGGTTGCGGGCATGTTTAAATCTGTTTGTACATTATATCCGTTCTCAGCACATATTTCACTCCTTCTGTCAGCAAGGCTCCTTCATGCCGTAGTGGATGGTGAAAGATCAGGGCGGTGCCGGTTTCCGGGCGAATCACTTCTCCGGAGGCAAAAATAGTTTCCCCGCTGGTATAGGCTTCGTTCAGATAAATCATAAAAGTATATTGACTGGCTTCAAAACGATTCCGCTCAAAACTACCATCCTTGTGCATTTTAAAGCGTTGTCCCGGGCTGTATTTATAGAACCGGAACAATTCGTTGAGGCCAATGGCAGCGCGTTGATTCGCGCCTTCCGGCGCAAAATCCTTTAGCCTTTCCCAGATAAAGGTAGCATAAGCAGGGTCTTTATACAATACCCGCTCATTATTTCGTACACCTTTTACCATTCGTTGTACACCATTTCCTACGTCTACCGTGGCTTCTTCGTATCCGATAGCTTCACTTTTTTCAATAAGGCTGGCGCATTCTTCCCGGGAAAGAAAGTTTTTTAATGTAAAGATGCCGGGCGCATATACTTGCTTTTCCATACAAAAGTGGGTTAAGGTTCCGTTGGAATATGTATCTGAAAACTATTTTTCTTCAGTTGTTTATTGAATTTATAAAGTTCCGGGTGCCTGTTTTTCAGGCCTTCCCGCTTCATGCCGGTGTTAATTACATAGGCAGCATCTAATATTTTCCGGCGGAAATTGCGCCGGTCGAGGGTAGTTTGCAGCACGCACTCATAGAGTTCATGCAGTTCTGTAATGGTGAATAATTCATCCAACAACTCAAAGCCGACAGGATCGTACAGTATCTTGGATTTCAGGCGTTGCAGGGCCTGGCGGAAAATGTGTTTATGATCAAATCCCAGGGTGGGTAATTTTCTGACGTTGAACCATTTTACATCATTCGCCATACTACCGGCTACTACCTGGAATTTAGCGGGGTTGATGAGGGCATAATATCCCACGGCAATTACGCGGCCCCTGGGATCCCTGTCTGGCGCATCAAAGGAGTAGAGCTGTTCCAGGAATACTTCCTTCATACCCAGTTTGGTTTGCAGGATACGGGAGCAGGTATCCAGGAAAGTTTCCTGCATCTGTACGAAACCGCCCGGCAAGGTCCAGCAGTCTTTAAACGGTTCTTCCTTACGATTCAGCAGTAATACAGAAAGGGTATTGTCGTGGTAACCAAATACCACCAGGTCTACCGCGAGGGAGGGGTTCTGATACTCGTGAAAAGCCTTCATACTTTTGTTTGCGTCAGTTTAACGCGAAGTAACGGTTTTTTAGCGAGATAACCTTAAAATGTTTTTGGGGCATAAGTTTGCCTAACATACCTGCCGTACGGTCACATCCAGCAACGCTCCCAGCTTATGAAGCTTATCCGCAATATGCCCCACTCCCACTGCACAATGATGCGCAGGCCCATAGCTATTCCAGCTGTTTACAAACTGCCTGGCGCCGATGGAAAATTTGTACCGGCTGTTGGTATTGCCGATCTCGAGGATAGGTCCCGGCACAGAAGCCCCTTCTGCTACCAGTAATTCAATTTTCCCATCCAGGGTTTCAATAACGGAGAGCAGCGTTACCGGGCCATGCTTCACGGCCATTTCAACGGAGAGGCCCTGCCCTACTTTGCCGTGATACACCTGCAGCGGCTTTACTTTTGTTTTGCCCTGCGCAATGGCAATGTGGCCGGGGCCATCATGCCCCATGAGCACAATGTCTTCCTTAAAATCAATTGCATAATATTCCGTAAATGAACCGCCGGCATTGAAAGTATCCATGATCTTCATGGCCTGTACATTTTTGATTTCGTACTCTCCTGCCACGGGAATATGGCGGGCGGTAAGTAAGGAGTTCCCCAGGATCACAGAACTCATGGTATCTTCATTTTCATTGTCGCTACCTTTGTAGTAGTAAGCCAAAGAACCAAGTCCATGGCGGATCACCAACTGATCCAGCGCTACGGACGCGCGGGCGGCCCTGCGTAATTCAGCAACAGCACAATCCTGTGTAACCTCAAATGATTCATAGAACAAGGCTACACGTTCATCGATTTGTTTTTCCGTGATGATTTTTCGTAAAGCCGTCAATTCATCTACCTCTATTATTTCCATATGTCCCCCGAAAGTGGCGATCTGCTTGGTTTTATCTGTGTAGATATCGAGCATGCCGGAATAGTAATGCCCCATTAATCCCATGCGGTTATGGGCCATGGTGTGCGCCACCTTTGCTGCTTCCACCCATTGTTGGATGGTATGCCAGCATTCATCCCTGCTATCCAGCACACCAGTTACCTGGTGAAAACGGATATTAGCGCGGTTGAATACATTGGCGATTTCCGGCACAGGGCAGGCAGCGCAGTATTTCAGCCACTCGCCCGTCATGGCAGTACGGTTGGGCATCGCGTTAAACGAGGTGTAATCGATGGCCGCCGATGGTGATAAATTGAGGAGGATTACCGGTACCTTGGCCCGCTGCACTACCGGCAATACAGTAGCGGAGAGTGCATAGGTGGTAACGTAGAGAAAGATCAGGTCCACATCTTTTTCCCGGAAGGTATGGCCCGCCTCCATGGCTTTCTCCGGTGAATCCACGAGGCCCAGGTTCACCACTTCCGTACCGGCATTTTCAATGCGTGTACGGACAAGCTCAATATTCGCTTCCAGTGAGGCTTTCAAGCCTTCAAACTGTTCCCAGTAGGCTTCCAGGCCAATACCGAATAACCCTGCTTTCAGGGTATAGTGTTTTCGCTCCATGGCTTAAAGCTAGGCAGCCAGGCCGTGGAAGTATTTCGTAAAATGACCGAAGTATTTAGTTTCCTGACATGCGGGTATTGTTACGGTACTCCACCGGCGTGAGGCCTACCCTGGATTTGAAAAAAGTGGTGAAGTAGCTGGTGGACTCGAAATCCAGAACAAAACAGATTTCCTTCACAGGCATTGTTGTGCTGGTCAGTAACTCCTTCGCTTTTTTAATGCGCATTTCGTTGTGGTACTGCGCTGGAGAGAAACCGGTGTATTGCTTGAACACCCGTCTGAACCAGGAATAGCTGATATGAAGATCAGCGGCAATCGTTTCTACGTTGGCTTTGCCGTCGCGCATCAGCAGTTTTGCCTGGTTTACTTTTGCGATGATGGTGGTATCGTTGCATGCATTATTCCGGCTTGCGTAATAAATGATGCCGGACATCAGGTGCGTTAATCCTGCCAGCATAGGCTGAAAGGCCGTTTGCTGCGATTGCGCTATGGCGAGCGCCTGCTGGAAGGTATCCACCAACTGTTCATTAAATCCCACCTCTAACACCGGATGTTGTTTTGTAAAGAATTGATGCCGCTCCAGCCCTGCAATTCCTTCGCCGTTGAAACCAATCCAGTAAACTTCCCACCCGGTTTGCGGATCCGGTTGGTATGTATGCCATTCCCCCGGAAAGATCATTACAATATTCCCCGCGCTGATACGGCAGGACGAGCAGCTGGCAGAACTGAATTTCCCTGCGCCCTGTATGATATAAAGGAGCTGGTATTCTGTTAGTATCCTGCCATAGATCGGATTGAACCAGTAACCGGCAGGATGGCCCTGAGGCGGATACACCGTATTGGCGGCTACCGGCTGGTGGCCAATAGTAGTAACATACAAGCCCCAACGCTTATCCTGTTGGTTTGCTACAAGGTATTTATGACGCAAATGAAGCAGTTATTTGTACTGCCTAAAAATAAACAATTTAGTTATTGGCTTAAAATAGAAGAGGGAGTCTCATTTATTTTGAGACTCCCTCTTTTTTATTTGGACCCGGGATAGGAATATTCCAGTCATCTCATAACCTACAACTGTTACACTGTTAAAGTAACAAGATGCAAAGTTACATGCATAAAGGGATATAACATAGCCCTGGTATCCCGAAGGTTACCAATATTATCTGGTATGCGCCAATACCACAATATCCTTTATTTCAATTACTTTCTTTGGATAACCGTGCAGGGTAACGTTGATCATGGCTTGCCCCACCTCCGCCAGCGTAGTGACCATCTGCGGGAGAAAACGCCTGAAAAAGGGGTACATCCAGCTGATGTATTTAATAGCCTTTGGCGCACGTTGCAACCCGGGAGTAGGATGCATATAACCGGGACGAAACATATACGCAGCTTTAAAAGGCAGGCGCAGCAAGTCCTGCTCCGTACGCTTCTTCACCTTCGCCCACATACTACGTCCGTCCGTTCCCGCACCTGATACATAGCAGAACGTCATATCCGGGTTCATGGTAGCCAGCGTTTTAGCCACTTCCATGGTCAGGTCGTAGGTAACACGGCGATAAGCAGCTTCTTTCATCCCTATTGACGACACACCCAAACAGAAGTAACACGCATTGTAATCGTGCAACTGCGCTGCTATGGGTAACATGTCATAAAAGTTCGTATGAATAATTTCCTTCAGCTTCGGATGACTCACCCCGCAAGGCCGGCGGTTAATCACCAACACCTCCTTTACATCCGGATGCTGTAAACATTCATGCAATACCCCTTCCCCTACCATACCTGTACTGCCTGTAATAATGGCTTTGATGTCCATAGGATTCTTTTTACGTACTATTGAAATTAAATATTTAGTTCCAATAATTTGCAGGAAGCCCTGTTGACGTTGTTGGTACGCCTTACATTTCTTTTGTTTTTCTTAGCTGAAAAAATATCTTTGCCCCCGAAATGCCCCTGCACGCTATTGTGCAATTGATTAATCCGACTTAAACCAATACCATTTTTATGATGAAAAGACCCATTCTGTACATTCCACTCAGCCTGGCGCTGTTCACTACTGTGCTGTCATGTAACAATACCGGGAAACCAGCCACCACCGCCTATGAAGAGAAATCAGCTTCCTCGGCGAATGATGTTATTGAATACACTAATCTCATCGTAGACCTCTCTAACAAAAACACGGGTTATGTAGTGCGCCTGGTAAAAAATGCAGACCGTGCCGCGGACGCGTTCAAAACAAAACCTACGTTTGCTTCCCTGGCCGGCATCATTAAACCTATCATGATACCGATGATTCGTCATGGTAAAATTACCGCGGATAAACCCGTAGATGCCCTGAACAAAGAAGATCAAACCTTCTTCAAAGAAAAAGTAGCCGCTTTCAACGGTTCTTTTGAAAAGCTGAAAACCACCTACGACAAACTGGACGACTACCTGAAAGCCCAGGACTACAAAGACGATAAAGGTGCAAAAGGTATTGCCCTGGCTGATTCTATCCGTAACGATGCACAAGCCTTTTTTGAGATAAAAGAAGTGCTGATGAAAAGGGTAAGAGAAGTGGCAGATGCTAGCGAAATCATCGTTCTCAAAGATAGCCCGCTGAAAGATTATATCGTGGCCATGAAAGCAGATATGCAATCTGTCCGCAACTTTATTGATCAACTGGAAAAAGGCGGGGAGGATTTTAACAAAATCAGCGCTGCTGCACAAACTGCCTACGAAACACTGGAAAAAGACCAGGCCGCACATGCAGCGATAGATCCAGCCAAAGCAGAAGGTAAAGCACCGTACTATAAATCGTTCTACGATAGCTTCCACGACTTCCTGCTGTTGTCGAAGAAAACATTGCGTGATGCCAAAGAAAAAGGCAGGCTTGGTGACAGTGACCTGGAAAGCCTCGATGGCGCCCTCGATACCATGATAGGAAGATATAACACCTTCACTAACTAATGATATAAAAAACCGCAGCCAGGATTGGCTGCGGTACTTTTCTTATCCACTCGTTTATCGTTGTAAACTCAACTCCGTTTTTGTAGCGAACTGTTGTAACGTTACACTAATCTCTTTCTCCAACGCTTCGCCTGTTAATTCCTTCCGGAAAGCTTTCTGTTCCAGCGTCATCATCACTTTATACAGCGGCTCATTATTCACTTTGTGCTGCAGGTTAATCACGCTGTTAGCGCCATACACCTTATCCCAGCTTTTACGTACCACTGCCCAGAATGCCTTGTTTTGTTCCCACCATGCTTTCGCTTGTGTACATTTTTTTTCATCGGTGCGGTTATACGTATTCAATCCTTTTTCACCTACCAATACCTGGTCTTTTCCATTGGTGCGAATGATCTTGGCATTGTCCTGTTCATGTACAGATCCTGTAGCCGTGATTTCATGATGATTGGTACGGCGTAGCACGTTATAATCTTTGCGGGTAGTATACTCCCGGCGCGGCAACGGTGCATCGCTGGTAGATTCCCAGTAGTGGCGGCCATCTGCATGTACCCAGGAAGCAGCACCTTCATAGCGGGGTTCATCATCTACTCCATATACTTTTTGTGTCCACTGCCCTTTTACCTGTGCAGCAGGCAGCGTCACTTTCTTCCATTCGTTATCCTGGTTATAGGCCAGTAACTGCTGATTTTCATATTGCCAGTCTTCTGTCCAGTGTTTAATCACCATGCTGTCTGCAATCAGCAAATGTTGCAATACAATACGGTTGCGATCTTCCGCCGCTACGGTAACATACTCCACAGCATCGGTAATTTTATGATAGCCTTTGGGCTTGTAACTGGTATCAGCAGGAAATGTTTCTGTGTATTCGAAGGTAACTTCCTGGCAACCGCACATGCTTTTAATAGCGGCTTTATCCTGAGCCAGTTTATCGTTACTTTTCTGCTGGGCGGTAGCGCTCCATGCTAAACAAGTGGCAGCAATGGTTAATCTGGTAATGTGTTTCATGATATTATACAATTAATACTATTTGAAATTGCGGGAGCCATCTGCCTGGTATACATACCGGAAAGAATAATAGCGACGTTCAGATTTATCATCCGGTGTAGCCGGCGAATTTTTGTAGTAACTGGTGATTTCCAGTTTGGCGTACTTGCCTGTAGCAGTTTTCAGCACTATGATAGTACCAGCAACAGGGGTAATGATATGAGTAGTCATGTTGTAGGAATACCAGCCTGTAATAGCTTTGGTAGCCGCCGCATCAGTTTTGTAGCCTGCTGCAGGTGCTTCCACCAGGTTGTTATACACCCCGGTAATTACCTGTGCTTCCCCTTTACCGGGACCGCTGCTGCCACCGTTGATAATAAGGGTGGTAGACTTAAACCCGATATCCCATTTGCTGGTGGCGGAATCGCTGTTAGGGATCACCTTATTATCTGCCAGGCTATAAAAAGTATACAGGTCTTTTCCTGCCGCGTCTCCGTCGATATTGGCCACTGTTTTTGATTGCAGGGTCACCACCGGTGCAGGCGTATTTTTATCATCATCTTTACTACAGGACGACAGGACAACGAAAGAGAGTAGCAGGGCGCCTGCCGAAAAAAATTGCTTGTTCATACAGGTACTTGTTATTTATGGTTAGTGTGAAAAAAATTCCAGGTAGCACCCAGCGAATAAATCCGTCCGGGCATGGTAGCAATATGTTGTGCATCCGTATAATTAAAAAGATTTCCCAGGGTGGCCTGTAACCTCAATTGCTTACGGAATAAGGTTTTGGCGGCTGCCAGGTTAATAGTGGCATAGCCGGGTACAAATTCACTTTTCAGATCAGGTGTGTTATTGCCATTCTCATCTGTAAAGCCGTACTTGCTGCGATACAACACCCTGACATTAGCATCGATATCCAAACGGGGTTGGATATACGCAATTTTCAAGTTACCGGAATGCGGGGAGCGGTTAAACAATCCGAAATACTCGCTTTTCCGCAGGGCGCGGGTTTCACCTGTACCGGCATCTTTGGTATATACTTCCCCATTCTTTACTTTTTGATATAGCGCGTTATCCCTGGACCGGAGATATTGATAACCACCCGACAACTGCCAGTAACGCCCGATCTGTTGCGACAAAGACATCTCCGCTCCGGAAGTGGAAATACGCTTCAGATTCACATAACTATACACCGCCAGGTCATTGGTTTTTACAGCAATCACCCGGGTATCGATCAGGTTTTTCACATCATTGTAAAAGAAGTTAACTTTAACACCCGTGCTGGAAAACAACTTTCCTTCCACTCCTATATTATAAGACCAGGAGCTTTCCGCATCCAGGTCTTTTACCTGTGTGGGATCAATTTTCACTTCTTTGATTTGTCCCTGCTGCTGCATTTCCTTCAGGATATCTGCAGCCAGTTTGGTACCTGCTACGGTATATCCAACAGCAGCATTGTTGAAATGCAGGTACAGCTGCCTGAAGTCTGGTGCGCGGTAACCACGGCCCACCGCGCCGAGTATACGCCAGCGGGAATTGATATGGTAGGATACAGATACCTTCGGGCTCAACTGTGAAGGATACTGGTTATGTGTATCAAATCGTCCTCCCGCCAGGATGTTCCATTTTGTGGATGGTTTCCAGTTTTCCTGCAGAAAGATATAAGCCGAGTTAAACGCCATGCGATCGTCATACCGGGTGGCCTCCAGCGATTCATGTACATAGCCGATGCCTCCTGTGAGCTGATGCTGCGTATTCAATTGCCAGTCTGCCTGGTATTCCGGCTTTAAATATTGTTGTTTAAAGAAAGACAGGTCATACACCGATTTATCCTGTTGATAGCGCATCTCTTCATTAGTGGAATACCGGGAGTAGTACAATCGTAATACCTGTCTGAAGTCCTTTCCCGGCGTATGACTTATCTGTGCAGAAGCATTCATATCTTTCTCTTTGCCGATATCATCTACTACGCCTTTGGCATCATGGAAATAGCTGTTGTACCGTTGCGCGTAGTACCTGCCGGAAAGCGTAGTATGCCATTTGGGTGACCAGTCCTGCTGCCAGCGCGACTGCCACGTTGCCGTTTTAAAAGGCGGTACCGTAGGTGCGGTAGCGTTACCAAGCGTATATCCGTTGCTGTTATAGGTACTTACTCCCGCGGTGAATGAACCATTTTGATACGGAATACGGGTGCTACCATCCAGGGTATACGTATTATTGGAACCATACCTTGCACCAATGCTGGTTACACCGGTTTGCTTATTGTTGCTGGTAATAATATTAATCACCCCGGCCAGCGCATCACTACCATAGAGGGAAGACACCGGGCCTTTGATGATCTCTATTCTTTCTATATTACTTACTACTATACGGGATAAGTCGAAGGTACCGGCAGTTCTGCCTATCAGCGGTTCGCCGTCCAGTAGTATTAAAGTATATTCTGCTTCGAGACCCTGCATTTGCACACCGGTACCATGATTAGCTGTAATAAATAATCCTGTTTGCTCGGCCAGCACCTGCTGCAGCAACACGGCCCCCATCGACTGCAACTGCTGTTTATTGATCACCGTAACCGGTACCGGCACCTGATCAATGAGCTGCTCGTTGCGCGTGGCGGAGACCACTACTTCGGGCAATATTTTAGTGGTATCTGTTTGGGCAAAAAGGGTCCCTACCCGCATGATGCAGGTAACCAGGAATAAATATTTATACATCTTAAAGCTTATCTGAAATTGTGAGGCAAAAGTAAGGGGCCACAAAAAAAAGTCTTTACGAGTTCGGGAAACAAATTTGCGAAATCCGGAAAATTGGTCAACCTATTGAATGAAAAAAATCAGTGAGATGATACCGCAGTGTACAAAAAAAAGTAGTGGCCAGTCAACCCCAAAATAAGGTGGCTAACAAAATTATTTTGAGCTACTGCTGTGCGTTAGGAAACAGTTAACATTCCTTTTTTCACAACCTGTATATTATTCCAACGGGAATCATTAAATTTATATTGCACCGAAGAAAAGGGTCATATAATGGTATGATTAACACGGCTCAAAATAATTATATAGGGTTCGAAGTGCTCTTTAATCATGCCACCATTGGCATCCTGGTAGCCGATAGCCATAACGAAATCGTGATGGCTAATCCCTTCCTTCTTAACCAGTTTGGCTACACGAAAGAAGAAATCACCGGCCGCCAGGTAAGCCTGCTGCTGCCTCCTGATGAAAAAGAACATATCGCACTGCGAAAGAATGGCACCCGGTTCCCGGTAGAAATCAGCCATGGCGAACACAACACACCGGAAGGATTACTAACCATTACCTACGTCATCGATATTTCCGACCGGAAAATTTCCGAACAAACCCGGCAACAACTCGATCAGCAAAAAAAGGAAGCCGCCATTAAAGATGGTACCCTCCAGCGGATGAACAGCTTCCTCAACAGCCTCTGGAGCAATGCCGGAGCCATGATCATAGTGATCAACCCCGATGGATTTATCAAGTGGTTCAATCCCGCTGCCGAAAGAATACTCGGTTACAAAGCCAGCGAAGTAATAGATGTGTGTACTCCTCTCATGTTGCATAATCAACATGAAGTAGCTCTCCGGGCAGAAGAATTTTCCCGGCAATTGCAACAACCGGTAGAACCCGGTATGGAAACACTCATTATCAAAGCGAAACTCAACATACTAAATGAATACGAGTGGAGTTATATCCGGAAAGACGGCACGTCCTTACCCGTATCTCTGACTGTATCTGCTATCCGCAATGGCAGCGAAATTACGGGCTATATCGGCGTGGCCATCGACCTGTCACGCATCAAAGAAGCCGAATCCGAATTACGGGTATCCCTGGAAAAAGAAAGAGAGCTGAATGAACTGAAGTCCAGGTTTGTATCGCTCGCCTCCCACGAATTCCGGACACCGCTCAGCGCCATCCTTTCCTCCGTATACCTGGTATCCAAGTACGAAAGCGCGGAAGATATACCGAAGCGGAGTAAGCATATCCAGCGGATCATATCTTCCGTAAATATGCTGACAGACATCCTCAACGACTTCCTTTCCGTAGGCAAAATAGAAGAAGGGAAAATCCAGGTGCGCTACAGCACTTTTGAAACGGCCAAACACATCGGTAATATTCTCGGTGAAATGGATGGCTTGAAAAAACCACGACAAAACATTTATTATGCACACCATGGTACGCCACAAACCAACCTGGATCCTACACTGCTGAAACACATTGTGATGAACCTGGTGTCCAACGCCATCAAATTTTCCCCGGAAGGAGGCATCATTTCTATTCGTACACAAGGTACGGACAACTCCTTCCTGCTATCGGTAAAAGACCGGGGGATCGGCATTTCCGCAGAAGACCGGCAACACCTGTTTGAACGCTTCTTCCGTAGCCAGCAGGTGGCTAACATCCAGGGCACCGGCCTGGGTTTACACATTGTAGCCAGGTATGCAGAACTGATGAATGGCACCGTATCCTGCAACAGCACACCCGAAAATGGTACAGAGTTTATCATTTCCCTTCCTCTCCCCCAAAACCAATGAACATGGAAAAAATACTGCTGATAGAAGACAATCCTACTATCTGTGAAAATGTGGCTGAAATACTGGAGTTGGCAAACTACCAGGTACTCACCGCCGCCAATGGAAAAGAAGGCGTATCTATGGCCCTGGAACATCTCCCGGACCTCATTGTATGCGACATTATGATGCCGGTACTCGATGGATATGGTGTATTACATATGCTCCATAAAAACAAAGCCCTACAAACCACACCGTTTATTTTCCTCACCGCCAAAGCAGAAAGAACAGATATGCGGAAAGGGATGGAAATGGGCGCCGATGATTACATCACCAAACCGTTTGAAGGCACGGAACTACTCAGTGCTATTGAAAGCCGCCTTAAACGCTGCGCTGAAATAAAACACACCCCTGCCAGTGGTCTGCAGGGCTTTAATATGCTGCTGGCAGCCAGCAGCGGCGCCGACCAGCTATCGCTCCTGAAAGAAGACCGTAATACCCATCACTATAAAAAGAAACAAAGTATTTATGCCGCCGGCAACCGCCCGGAATATTTATACTACCTCGTACAAGGAAAAGTAAAAACCTATAAACGCAATGATGAGGGCAAAGAGCTCATCATCGGCCTCTATAATGAAGGCGATTTCCTCGGTTATAACGCGCTGCTGGAAGGCGGTAATTACCAGGAAAATGCGGAAGCCATGGAAGACACCACCCTGGCGCTAATTCCTCACCAGGATTTCGAGCAGCTCATCAGCAGCAACCCGGAAGTACTGGGGAAATTTATCCGGCTGCTCTCCCGTGAAATGGCAGAAAAAGAACAGCAATTGATTGGCCTGGCTTATAATTCCCTGCGCAAAAAAGTAGCGGAAGCATTAATTATGCTGGAGAAAAAATACAATACAACAGGTAATAAAAATTTTACGATAGATATCAGTCGCGAGAACCTGGCGGCAGTAGCGGGCGTTGCTAAGGAGTCGCTCATCCGTACCCTGGGTGATTTCAGGGATGAAAGACTGATTGCATTGAAAGAGGGACAAATAGCAGCGTTGTCGGTGAAGAAACTCTCCGAAATGATCAATTAATTCTCTTTGGCGATAAATAAGAGGAAGGCGACTTTCACTTTTTCATGGCCCGCCATCATGCCCTTTACATCATTTTCCAATACTGAAAAAGAATGCGGCGCAGCGATGCCTTCGGGCTGTTGCTCCAGCCAGCTGAGTTGTTCCCCGATCTCATGCCGGAGCAGGATCATCGATTCCTCGCGCGCCAGCATGGTGAGCTGAAATTCTTCGGCTTCTTCAATAAAGGAACGACGGCTGGTTCCACGCAGCGCGGCGGCCAGGCGATTAATCAGGGTAGCATTGTCTTCCCTCAAGGTTTTCAGTATCCGGATCCATGTCCTGCAAACTTCCTGGTACTCAAGATAGGGTGGATCACGCTGCAGTTCGTAAGACATTTTTGTTCGCTAGTTGTAATAGGTTTGAAGTCCATTCAGGTTTTTGTCGGTCTCCCATCTCTTCAACAACTGACAAAGGTTTTTTTGTATAAAATATAATTGCTTAATCTCTGCCTGCAAAGCGACCAGTTGCCCGGCCGGTCCCTGTGGAATCGCATATTCCTTTTCCACTACTTCCTCCATCAGATGCACAATGGACTTGCTTTGCAAAACAAATTCCTTTACCAGTTTATATACCTTGCTGATATGATCATATCCCTGTTCTGGAAACACATCTCCTTTCTTTGGTTTCAATACCGGCTTTAACTCTTCTTTCAGGTTGCGTAATACTACGCTATGATATACCGATACTTCACGGTAATAGTGAATAAACAGTTCGTTAAAATCCTGGAGAACACCCGGGGTAGGGCTGGCCATTTCCTGCATCTTCGTATAAAAATCTTCCATTTTGGCCAGCACCTGCGCGGCCTGTGGGATCGCCCGGTGTGTTATATAATCATCTACATCTTCAGCATGACCTGTATTATAGTCCAACACCTTCAACTTCATATCCAGCAGGTTTTTCACACCCGACTGCCGGTTGTACTGCCTGAAAATATGATTCCCGTATTTGCGTAAGTGCTTGATGGGAAAAAATAGAAAACCTTCGCAAAATTTGCGTTGCCGGGAAGTAGGTGTTAGTCCACTAAACATGATTTGCATTTTTTATGTGTGGATAAAGAGTATCACCGCCAGTGAACGGTGATACTTTATCAACAGCACATCTCCGTCATTCATTAATATTATTCTTTGGTGATCCAGGTGGATGTCCAAATGCTACAGTAAAACTACCTCCGTTTGTATTGCTGAACAATGACGGACATTATCCGCCCCATTGATGTTGATCATTTTTTGAGATGACCATGATCATTGTTTCGCCAAAGGCGGATGATAATCCAGGCAGCGGAATACCAGGAACTTCCGCACCACACGGCCCTGTTGCCGTACTACAATAGGTGGTAACTCCGTCACGGAGCTGAAATAAGGCGCCAATTTTTTTACAAATGCCAGTTCATCTACGGCATCATTTACATCTGTTAGGGAGTTAATAAAGAGAGCATTCTTTCCTTTCAAAGTATTTATATCGGTACCTATAAAATCAAATTGCAAGGCATTTTCCCCGATAATATTCCTGGAATACACCATACGTCCCAGGTACAAATTAAGCATGGCACTGGTTTTATAATCATCTGCAGAAAAAATGAAATCGTTGGGATAGGTGGCCGACAATTCCTTCACCCCTGCGCCTAATCCGCTCCAACCAATCATAGTATCATCAGAATGAATAGGTACCGGGTAAAAAATAACTTCCACCGCCAATGCCAGATGTACCACCAGTGAGCAGATCCACTGCCAGCGGATATACTTCATCGTTACCCAGGTACTGACCCAGATAATCCCGGTTATATAGGCCGGCATCATCCAGTTGATTTTTATCCAGTAAACGGGGGATATCAATAAAAAGATCCCAAAAAGCGGCACAAAAAAACATAACAGGAATAACTGCGGCGCCGGGATACGGGCGATCTGCCACTTGTATTTGCGTGCAAATTTATAGCAGTAGTACAGCAGCACCCCTAACAATACTGGCAAGAGGATGGCTGCCTGATGCCCAATTACCCCCAGGAAGTCGAGCGGATGAAATTCCACGCCCCCTACTCTCTCGGACGACTGAAAACGGAAAGACGCAAACTGGTTATCCACATTCCAGATCACGACGGGTAAAATTGTTACGCCAAACGCCAGGATACTCGCGAAAAACCAGGGCGACCACAGATACCGGCGATGCGACTTACTCAGCAACAGGAACAACACCGCCCCTGCCGGCAACATGATAGCAGTGTATTTACTATCAAAAGCCAGCCCCATGGCGATACCTGCGTATATCCAGTACGCCCTGCGCGATTCAAATACCGCGCGGTATACCGCTATCAGCGAAATACACCAGAAAAATAATAAGGGAACATCCGGGGTAGAGACTAATGATAAGATGGTAATCATCAGCGTGGCATACAGCAGCAACAGGCTATTCCAGGCCCTTGTCCGGGAAAGGAAGCAGCGCGACAAATGGTAGAAAGCCAGCAAGGTACCTATGGTTACCAATGTATCCGCCAGCTTGATTACCCATACATGCCGCCCAAACAGGTCGGTAAATGCCCTCAAAATCCAGGCGATGGCGGGTGGATGATCAAAATAGGAAAGCGCGAAGTGCTGCCCGTAGAAATAGTAATACGCATCCTGCGGCATCGCCCCCATGGCTCCAATAAAAGAAAACCTCAGTAAAACAACTATTGCAATGGCGAACGCCATCCATTTGTGGGTAGTGATATAGGTGGGTAACCGATTCCCCTCTGCTGATTCCCGCATATGTAACGCTGACAGTTATATGAATGACAGTGTCCCACTTCCCACAATCTCCATGCCGCTTGATAAGCCGACAGGTACTGTTTAACCATATTTAACACTGCGCCCGTCTGCATTCATCTGCCTTAAGCAGTACACCAGGTTGCACTGCCTGCCTGCAAGGTATGTAAACCCGCGGCAGCAAGGCAATCAGCAAAGCGCCTATTGCTTCCACAACCAGTTACCATCAACTGACTTGTGCATGAAAAGCTACATCACGCAGCCAGTACCTGGCCACCGGCGTAGCCACTATAACAGATAAAATCACCAGTATGAGGAAATCTTTTGACAACAATGCCACAATGCTACTCATACCGGCGACCAACACACAAATTTTGTCTTGTCCGGGATGATCCCGGACAAGACAAAAAAGCTCTATTGCTCCGTCCATTGCTTCTCCCACTGGAAAAACGCCGGCATCGGCGTGTTCTTACCTTCCAGTTGATCCATTAATGCAGCAATATACATTTTCCAGCGAGGCAGGTAATAGCTGCGCATCAGGCCACCCCATTCCTTATTGGCATATTCATGCAGGTCGGTGTCAGGATTATCCGGGCCCCAGTATGCGATCTGTGTTTTAGCATTGCGCACCAGCAGTTTCTTTTCAGCAGGTGTTTGTCCCAGGTTTTGTGCGGCATTCACCCAGGTATCCAACCGGAAATGTTTGTTGCCACTGAGCAGTAAATCCTGTTGCTGCATCAGTGCCAGGAAACGCGCGGACGTTTGTTTGAATACAGCAAGATCTTTTCTCTCAAAGGCAGCTACCATCTCTGCATAAATTTCTTCTCCGCGATTTGCATTTACCTGTCGTTGAAAATCGATCGCATCAATTTCGTAGGTAGTGTTATTCTTCATGGCCGGCGCGGCTTTCAGAAAAGTAGCCACAGCATCCGCAAATGCTTTGGTATCATAGTTACGTTTACGGGTACCCCAGGTAGATACGGGTACATCCTTCAAGGTAGGACGAGCACAGAATACAGATTCATTAGGCCCTTCCTGGTATTGTGGAAAACTACTGTATGCGGTAGCCACTAATCCCTGCCATGCCGCTTGTAACTGCGGATGATCACTGCCATAACGGTAACGTACATATGATTTTATCCAGTCTTTCACTTCCACCTTATCTGCATGCCAGGCCAGCTCGAGTATCAGGTCATAAATAACCGGGTTGTTGTGAATACCTTCCGGCATAATGCCTGTACCTTTAAACAAGGAACTGTAAGGACTATGTGCCGCGCGGAAAGTTTCATCTGCAAAGCGTTGCAGCTTGCCATACAATCCCAGCTTTTCTCCGAAGTTATTCACACTGCACCAGATGAATGGTGTGCCTTCATATCCTTTGCGGGTTTCCCAGTTAGCAGTATTTTCCCCAAATAATTCCTGTACCAGCACTTTAGACTTATCAAGTCCTGCTAACAAGGCCCCGGAAGGGTTTGCCTGCCAGCCCTGCAATACCCAGGTGCTGCCGGGAAAATGTTGCTGCATGGTTTGCTGAATTGCACGAGCGGCGGCACTTACATCTACGCCCTTGCTGATACCACCTTCGTGAAAGGGATCGCCCGCAAAGAAATGAATGTTGCTGCCATATAATTTTTTCAACTCTTCATAGTAGATGCCGGCAATCCTGGTGAAGTTGCTGTCGCCGGGAATGAGGAAGTCCGGGCGTTGAAAGCCACCGGCCCATTTGCCCTGCTCTACTACTTTTATAGGCATCTTTTCTTTCAGGTTCACTGGTATCATGCCGTAGAAGCCTTGCATCACCGGCGCAATGCCTAATCCGCTCATACGTGCCAGGATTTGTTTTTCCAGCGCCGTTTGCTGGTCAATCATTTGTTGTGTTACCGGTCCACCCCAGCCTTCGAGGTTACCCATGAGCCACCAGGCGGTAAAGCCCGGCCCTGCAACAAAGCGACGGGCTTCCTCACCAGAGTAGCCCAGGCGTTCCAGCGTATGTTGCCATACTGCTTCGGTGCCCATAGTAGCCAACATTACATTCACGCCGTTGAGCGCCATCCAGTCCAGTTCATGTTCCCAGTCTTTCCAGTTGTAATAGCTCATCGTGTAGCTGATGGTACAATAGTTCAGCGCATAGCGGTAATCATACATGGTGTTGATACGCACCGGCGCTTTCACTACTGGCAACGGTGCTACCGGCGACAAGTTGTCGCCCATATGCGACATCGAGCGATGACAGTAATATTTCAGGTACCAGTTCAGCCCGGCAGCAGCAGCACTGGGGCTGGAAGCACTGATCTGCACCTGCTTTCCTGGTGTTACAATTTCAAACTGATCTTTTCCATTTTCAGCCGGTATTCTTTTCAACACCAGCGATTTGGCCAGCCAGGGAACACGGCGTTGCGCCAGTTGCTGCACAGCAGGGAAGTCTTGTGCAAATACGCCGGAAGACAGGCATAGGAGTAGCCCTGCCAGCAAATTTTTACCTTTCATTAGTTTCACTGTTATGATATAAAGAAGGTAAATGTAATGATCAATTACCTTAATTCGTAAATTTAGTATCGCGCTGGCCTTCAAAACAACTTATATGGCAGGAAATAGTAATTTACCAGAACATATTAAGGGACTGAATGATGCGGAAGTAGCCGCCTCCAGGGAAAAGTACGGCAGCAACACCCCTGCTGCCCCCGCTACCAATCCTGTTCTACATCTGATAAAGGAAATACTGGGAGAACCCATGCTGCTATTGTTAATAGCCGTAACAGTGATTTATTTTGTGATGGGCGAACTGGGAGAAGCCTACTTCATGCTGGTAGCCATTGCCCTGGTATCAGGTATTTCTTTTTACCAGGACAGCCGCAGCCGCAAAGCATTGGAGGCGCTGGAAAAAATAAATGAACCACTGAGCAAAGTGATCCGGAACGGTGAACTGAAAAGCATTGCCACCAGCGATATTGTCACCGGTGATATGCTATTGGTGTCAGAAGGCAATACCATCAACGCCGACGGCATCATTGTACATGCGAACGATTTTTCCGTGAATGAGTCCGCCCTTACCGGCGAAGCCTTTGCTGTTTTTAAACAACCCGACGGAGAAGATAACCGGGTGTATAGCGGTACCCTCGTGGTATCCGGTCTTGCGATCTGTGAAGTACAACAGGTAGGCGCTCAAACAAAAATAGGACAACTGGGCACTGCTATTCTCAATATCAAAGAAGAGCCAACACCGCTGCAACAACAGATTGAACAATTTGTGAAATGGATGGCTGTAGCGGGCATCGCCGTTTTCCTGGCCGTGTGGTTGATTAATTTTATCCGCAGCGGCAGCTTAACCGATAGCCTGCTGAAAGGATTAACACTGGCCATGTCTATTTTACCGGAAGAAATCCCTGTAGCCTTCGCCACCTTTATGGCGTTAGGTTCCCGGCGACTCATGCAAATGGGTATCATCGTAAAGAAAATCAGGACGGTGGAAGCACTGGGTAGCGCTACCATCATTTGCACAGACAAAACAGGTACCATCACGGAGAATAAAATGAGCCTGCCGGCAATTTATCGCGGCGAGGATCAGACTTTATACGGTGAAGACCAGCTACCGCTGGATGTAATAACCATGGCCATGTGGGCCAGCGAGCCGGTACCCTTTGATCCCATGGAAAAAACACTGCACCGGCTATACGAAAAAATGACATCCGCCGATGAACGACCTGGTTATACCATTGTACATGAGTATCCGTTAGCAGGCAAGCCGCCTATGATGACACATGTATTTGAAAACAATGCCGGTCATCGCATCGTGGCAGCGAAAGGAGCGCCGGAAGCGATCATTGCCGTTTCCCATCTCCCGGAAAAAACAAAAAGTGAGATCACAGAACAGGTGCGTGCACTGGCTCAACAAGGCTACCGGGTACTCGGTGTAGCAACGTCGAACTTTACCGGAACCGACTATCCTGAACTACAACAGGAACTGCCCTTTACGTTCGTAGGACTGTTAGCTTTTTACGATCCGCCCAAAGCCAATATAGGCGAGGTATTCAGGCAATTTTATGAAGCAGGTATTGCGGTTAAAATTATTACCGGCGACAACGCCGTTACCACCTGTGCCATTGCCAGGCAGGCAGGCCTGAAAAATGCCGACAATGCCATTGATGGCGAAGTACTGATGCAAATGGATGCTGCGCAAATGCAACGGACCCTGGTGTCTGTCAATATTTTCACCCGCATGTTCCCTGAAGCAAAACTGGCCGCTATCAACGCACTGAAAGCCGACAAGGAAGTAGTAGCGATGACGGGAGATGGTGTAAACGACGGTCCCGCCCTGAAAGCCGCACACATCGGCATTGCCATGGGTAAAAAAGGGACAGAGATCGCCAAGCAGGCCGCCGCACTCATACTCGTCAACGATGACCTCAGCGGCATGGTAGACGCTATTGCTGTTGGGAGGAGAATATATACCAATATCAAAAAAGCGGTACAGTATATTATCTCTATTCATATTCCCATTATCCTCACGGTATCACTCCCGCTCTTTCTCGGCTGGATATATCCGAATATTTTCACACCGGTACACGTGATATTCCTCGAAATCATTATGGGGCCCACCTGCTCTATTGTATATGAAAATGAGCCCATGGAAGAAAATGCCATGCGACAGCCACCAAGGCCCATTACGCAAACTTTCCTCTCCTTCCGCGAAATGAATATCAGTATCATACAAGGACTACTGATTACCGCCGGCGTACTCAGCGCCTACCAATGGAGCGTTGCGCAAGGTTACGATGAAACACATACCCGCAGCATGGTATTTACCACATTGGTGCTGGCCAACATTTTTCTTACATTGGTGAATCGTTCGTTTTACTACTCTTTCCTGCACAGCATGCGCAATCGCAACAAACTAATGGTAAGCGTGATTATCATTACTTTGATATTACTGGCTGTTATGCTATACGTTCCCCCGGTAGCACAATTTTTTAGCATCAACGCGTTACAGTTACCACAGCTATTGATATGTGCTGGCATTGGCGCAGTGGCGGTATTATGGTTTGAAATCTGGAAATGGTGGAAGCGAAGCACACGTTCTGCGGGCAAACAACAACGGGAAACATTGTCCGCGGCGGGCGCAGGTAGTATATAATCAACATCTCAAAAAAAAGAAAAACAGCCATGAAAGTATTCACAACAAGAGTTATTCCGGAAGAAGGGTTGCTACTGCTTCAACGTGCAGGCGTTACCGTTAAACAGTGGACAGAGAGAAAAGAGCTGACACTGGAAGATATGATTGAGCAATGCAAAGACCAGGACGCATTATTCTATGCCGGTGGCAGGCATATTGATCGCCCATTTATGGAGCACGCCAGGCACCTGAAAGTGATCAGCTTATTATCCGTAGGCTACGATAATGTAGACCTGAAAGCCGCTACAGAATTAGGCATTCAGATTACCAATACGCCCGGGGTGCTAAGCAATGCCACCGCCGATACCGCCTTTTTGTTAATGCAGGCAGTAGCCCGGAAAGCTTTCTATCAACATAAAAGAATATTAAACGGGGACTGGGGATTTTCCACACCAACTGCTAACCTGGGTATTGATATAGAAGGAAAAACGCTGGGCATCTGGGGGCTGGGCAATATAGGAACGGTAATGGCTAAACGCTGTAAAGCTGCTTTCGATATGAAAATCCTTTATTGCAACCGCCATCGCAATAAAGCGGCTGAGAAAGAGCTGGGCGCCACCTTTGTGTCTTTCGATGAACTGCTGGCACAAAGCGATGTACTCAGCGTACATACCAGCCTTACGCCCGAAACCAAAGACAAATTTAACCTGGAAGCCTTCCGTAAAATGAAGCCCACCGCTATTTTCATCAACGCCGCCAGGGGAGGTATTCACAACGAAACAGATTTATTGTTTGCCTTACAGGACGGGCTGATCTGGGGCGCAGGACTGGATGTGACCAATCCTGAACCCATGCAGCCGGATAACCCCTTGCTGAATATGCCTACCGTAGCTATCTTACCGCATATAGGCTCCGCTACGGTAGAAACAAGGAATGCTATGTCGCGCATTGCCGCGGAAAATGTGCTGGCTGCTTTGGAAGGCAGGCCGGTACCGAACCCGGTGAATCATCTTTATTCACTGTAGCTATTATTCACTTTCCGCCTACCGGTTTTTCAGTAACTTTAGTAAAAGCACTACGCTATGAAAAAAGTCGCTATCATCGGCGGGCAAAGAATCCCTTTCGTCAAGTCTTTCAAAGAGTATAACCACATCAGTAACCAGGAAATGCTAACCTTCGTTTTAAATGCACTGGTCAGTCGTTACCAACTGGCTGGCAAGCGTATAGGCGAAGTGGCATTGGGTGCTTTACTCAACCGTTCCACAGAATGGAACTTTGCCAGGGAATGCGTTTTAGGCACTGCCCTGGATCCTCATACCCCGGCTTACAATTTACAGCGTGCCTGCGGCACCAGCCTGGATGCCGCCATACAACTGGGCCTGCGGATCGGGTGCGGACAAATAGATACCGGCATCGCTGGCGGCAGCGATACCAACAGCGATATTCCCTTACTGTTTAAGCAGCAACTGGCCTGGAAACTAACTGACCTGCGCGCCGCTAAAACACTGGGGGCGCGACTGAAAATACTCACCTCTATTCGCTTTAAAGATCTCACACCTGTATATCCTTCTATCGTAGAACCCAGAACGGGCCTCTCGATGGGACAACACACCGAGAAAATGGTGGCCGAATGGGGCATCACGCGGGAAGCACAGGATGCACTGGCATACCAGAGCCATATGAACGCAGCCAAAGCCTATGCAGAAGGCTTTTTCAATGACCTGGTGATGGAATTCAAAGGCGTAAAAAAAGATACCATTGTACGCGCCGATACCACACCAGCCAAACTCGCCGCGTTGAAGCCCGCATTTGATCCCAATGGCAGCCTGACTGCCGGTAACAGCACCTTGTATACCGACGGCGCCTCTGCCTTATTGCTGGCCTCGGAAGAATATGCGCAGCAACAAAACTGGCCGGTGATGGCGCACCTTGTAGACGCAGAAAGCGCCGCAGTGGATTATGTGAACGGCGAAGGACTACTCATGGCGCCTACCTATGCAGTGGCACGCATGCTGAAACGCAACCACCTAAAGTTGCAGGACTTCGATATCTATGAAATTCATGAAGCTTTCTGCGGACAAGTACTCTGTACGCTCAAAGCCTGGGAAGATGTTGCCTACTGCAAAAAACTGGGTTGGGATGCACCACTGGGCAGCATCGACCGCACTAAGCTAAATATCAAAGGCGGCAGTGTGGCTATCGGTCATCCTTTTGCGGCTACTGGTACCCGTATTCTCGCACAGGCTGCGAAAATATTGCAGGAACGCGGCAGTGGACGAGCACTGGTATCTATCTGCACCGCCGGCGGTATGGGGGTGGTAGCTATCCTGGAACGTTAGCTTTTAATCAACTTCACCCCGCAATTAATTAATTGTCAATATAACACGTATTAAAAGTTATCACATAAAAAACCCGTCCCGGAAAACCAGGACGGGAGATCATTGTCATCCATTTCACCGAATAAAATTTCGATTGTTTTATTGCGACATATACCATGCCGGAAATGGAAGATTATCATTTAATGCAATACTTTTTCCCGCGTTTCTTCCCGCAGGTTGGTAGCGATGATACGTTCGTAATTATATTTTACTCAGCTGGAAATATCCCAGGTGTAACTCATCCTCTTCCGTATCAGCCGCCGGGGTTATTTCCAACGTATACTTCTCTTTCAGATGAGCCGGCAAAATATCTTTTACCACATAGGCATCATCTACATCTACCCCATATTTATCATCCACATGAGAAGTAGCTGTTCCAAATGTGGTATGCTTAAAAAATGTGGTTTGTTTAGATGCGCGAATAGCTTCACTGATATCCTTTTGTACACTGAGCATTTTATAATGAAACTCTTCCATCTCATTCGGCTTATAACCACCCAGGTTCAAAAAGAATAATTGCATATCCTGTTGAGCAGCTACGGGCTTCTCTATAACCCGGATCTGGTGCCCATCTACCGCATTCACTTCCCTCCAGCCATCGATATGGAATTTTCCTTTTGCTTCCGGCCAAAAAGCCTGCATGTCAGGGATCAGGTCTCTCAGTTGATTGCCGATACCGAAAAAAACATCGTGTTGCTCCGTATGCCGCCCTTCAGGCGTACATCCCAGCAGCACCATAAATAATTTTAACTCCGCCATGATAATAGATTATGGGCGGAAGTTAGATTATTTTATTTTGTTTTCATTGCCTCCCGCATCGCCTGCTCTTTATCGGCACTCCAGTATTTACAATCCAGGTTAATAAACACAGAAGAGTAAGCCAGCGTAGTATTGGTTTTTAATACGATTACTTTAAACAGCCCGGCAGTTTTATCCATCTTTGCAAAAACTGAATCATGCAGCAGTGTTTGTACCGACTGGCCCTTAAAAATCTGTTGCAGGGTATCCCGGTAACCAGCGGCACCTGGCACAAAGGACAATTCCTTATCCAGGTAGAGTATAGGACTTACATGCGTGCCTTTACCCAGTTGCCGGATGGTATAATCAGCAACTTCCGGCAATGTGGCGTTGGTGTTGATATACACCATTCCGGGGGCCGACTGAAAAGGAAATGCCTTGTCGGCAATAATAATCCAGTTACGATGTCCCAGCAAAGGCAACACGCTGTCCAACCGGGTTTGCCAGGTGGTAGCAGTAGAAGGAGCCGATGCCGGCGTATTTCCCGGCTGGCAGGAAAATAAACATATAACAGCAACGGCTATCTGAATTAATGATTTCATAGATCAGGCGATTGTAATTTGAAGTGATTGTCCGGCATGTAAATGTACCGGGGCCGATAGTTGTATGGTTACCCATCCATTATCTTCGGTAAAGGTAACCGGGGTTTTCTGACCAGCTATACTTACTTTCTTTACGCCGGCATGTGCAAACCGCAATGTTTGCAGCGACAAGCTGCCATACTTTAACTGCAGGGTATGATGACCATTCTTTTGTGTATAAGTACCCCATCCTTCTGCAGTAACAAACGGCGATTTGAAATTTTCCTTATTCATGGCAGGGGCAAAAGCAATGTATCCTTTGGGGCCATGGTATTGGAAACCGGTAGCCGTGATAAAAGTACCATAGCTGGCCATGGCGCGTGCATAGTGGTCACTGCATTCTATTTCATTAAACGGATTACGCTTAAACGCATGGTAACGGTCGTGTACCGCGCGGGTAAGGGTGAGTGCTTCATCGGTCATCCCTTCTGCCATCATATGCGACGCTACCTGGTGTTCAAAACCTGTCATACACTCATTGAAGTAACCTAATTGCCACGCATCTTTCACACCGAAAGGATATTGCTCGTTGTGCGGATTGGTGTTCAGGATCATACCGCCTTCACCTGCCAGCGCATAAGGCCGGCCACCCGGATGCGCTGCGATATATGGCCCCACATCCGCCTTGTAGTTGTATTTGTACAACGCCCTTAAAGCTGACATCGTTTTCTCTTTGTCAATCACCCGGTCCATACCGACCTGGAATGCCCAGCTCTGACCGTATACCTGGTCGATATGACAAGTATTATACGAACCGATCACAGAGCGTCCTTTTACTTTATCAGGCTGATGAATAAAGTATTCACCGTTGAACAACTGGGATTCCATATTGCGCCTTCCTTTCTCCACATAGTCATTACACATGGTGGCAAACTCTGTATCCTTCACTTCTGTAGCCATCAATGCAGCGGCTTTTACGGCGGCAATACACAAGCCTACAATCCATGCAATTTCTCCATCCCATACTGCATCGAGGGTATTTTCCATCGGGGTATCTTCCATACCGTCGCCGTTGCGATCCTGGTGAATAATAAACAGCGATGCTTTTTTAATATTTGCCCAGTTGCGTTGCAGGAAGCTGCTGTCTTTACTCATCTGGTGCTCGCGGTAAATGCGTAATACAGTTCCGGCTTGTCCGTCAATAGCAGGGCGCTTTTCCGCTTCTCCCCTGAACAGGATACCACCATCTGGCATTTGCCCGATGCCGAGGTCTACCCGTTGCCGGGTATCTCTTTCCAGCGCAGGGAAAATGCGGCCTACTGCCTGTGCATATTGCCATACGTGTGTACAGGTGCCTTCGCAGGCGCCCACGCCTTCCCAGGCATAGAAGCGGCCGGAGCGGAAACGATGTGCAGTGGTAGTAGCCAGCGTGGAGATGTTCATGAAAGTACGCTCCATGAACCACCAGGGCAGCGTGGCGTCATACCAGGTATCTTTCCACAAGCGGCTTTCACGGTATAAGCGGGTGTAGTTTTTTTGCACGTAGCGCATCACAGCTGCGGCATCGCTGAAGTGATTGGTATAGTAACGTCCTGTGTCTTTGATTACATTAAACCAGAGATTCGGGGTATACCAACTGATAGCGAAATCATTTCGTATAGACTTACCCGGTAGTATCTTATTTTGAATAGCTACGCTACCGGTCAGTTTCTCATTCACGGGCTTCACCACCGGTTGTACAGATGCTGCTTTAAAGTCAGCCGCGGATAATTCACCCGGTGATAACAGCGGATTTACTTGTACATTGGTGCCAAAAGCCGCCAGGCAAAGGTTACCGTAGTCGTATGATTTACTGAACTCCTCATTGCTGCCGTTTTTCACACGTACAGTAGCGTGTACGCCCTGCCAGCCTTTTTCCTTCACCACGGTATTGGTTCGCTCATGATCAGCCCCGGCGCTATAGATAGCGGTTTTGTTTTCCAGCCAGCCCAGCACAGTAGCGGTAACCGGTGTAGTTCCTTTATTAATAATTTTGTAAGATAGGATGGTCACTGGTAAACCAGAGTCATCTTCATTTAATGGAATGAACGGAGAAAAAGCCTCGAGCGTTACTTCTACAGGCAACGCCGGATCAATATAACGGATCACTGCCATCGGGTAAGTAGCTTCAAAAGTGATTTCCGGCCAGCTTTCTTCATCAAATTTGCGGATTACAGTTTGATTGTTGTAGGTAAGCTGCAGCGCAAATCCCTGGTCCAGCGGGCGAATATTCTTCGACGGAGCAATATAGCAGGCGCCATCGCGGGAACGGACTTTCTTGCCACCATTGAGTACGTCGGCATGGAAATCAACCGTTTTAGGTTCAATACCTTCCTGGTTTTTGTTGAAAATATCCCATAACCATAAACGGCCGTCGCCGCCCAGATATACCGTACCGCACATAATGCCGCCTACCGGCATCCCGATATATTGCAATTCATTTTTGCTTTTGCGATAAGTGGTAACAGTACCCCGTTCATATAACGACGCTATCCAGGCGGCATCCGGCTGACGGGTGCTCAGCAGGTAATGAGGGGTGTCCGCAATTGCGCGCCCCACCACCGGAAGACGTACGGTCAATGCGCCAGCCACCGTCAATCCAATGTTTCGTAAGAATTTTCTCCGTTCGATTCCCATAGATGTAGTTTTTAAAGTTGAGCAGTTAGCAGCTAGCTTTTAGCTTTTAGCTTTTAGCTTTTAGTAAATGCAGCGGAGAGGATAATATGTTGGTCTTTGCTGCATTTACTAAAAGCTAAAAGCTAGAAGCTAAAAGCTAACTGCTATTTCCATGCACTTGTTTGCACCAGGTTCTTATTTTTATCAATAGCCTCCTGTGGAATAGGCCAGGTGTAATGCTTCGCCGGATTAAACGTTCTGTCCTGTGCTTTGAATGCCGGTTGTGTCCAGTCGCCGATAGGCGCTTTCTCATCCTGGTTAATACCATAGGCCGGTTTATTCAATACTATTTCAGCCGTCTTCCAACGTAAAATATCGAAGTACCTCTTATGCTCCGCCACAAATTCATGACGGCGCTCTTCGCGGATTTTATCACGCATTGCTGCCTGGTTGCCCAGCAACGCATCCACACCAGGCAAGCCGGCACGGGCACGTACCTGGTTCATGGCCGTCACAATCATTTGGTTGCCCGGATCATATTCATTCAACGCTTCCGCCAATATCAACAATGTTTCTGCATAGCGATATAACGGGAAATTCATGTAGGCATTTTCGGGGTTCGGATTCTCCGGCTCTGCAAATTTGAGATACATAAAACCCGTTAAACCTCCTCCTTCATTGTTCATCTTCTCCGGTTTATTATACGCCGGATGCGGCTCATACGGCGCATAGCTACCATTAGGACGTAAACATGGTACGCCCGGTAACAGGAACGTCTTTTTCAGGCGACTGTCGCGATTTTCCCAGGGATTATTCTTGTCGTATTTCGCAGAAGCTTGTATGCTTTTACCATCAGTACATTCATAAGAATCTACGAGGTCACGGGTAGGACAAAAACTCGCCCAACCTTCACCGGTAATAGAGCAACCGGTAGGCAATGCCAGCACCGGCAGCATATTGGTGATTTCATTCTGAATATACTGGAAAGCCAGGATCACTTCCTTATTGGCATTGTTAGCTTCATGTGTAAACAGGTAGGAATAATCTTTTTCAAGGCCGTAGGCGCCGGTATTGACCACATCCCGGGCCGATTTGGCAGCTTCTTTCCATAACAAAGGATCAGTTACTCCGCCGTGAAACTGTTTATAGCTGGCCATATAAAGGTATACGTTGGCCCTCAGCATCATGGCTGCCGCTTTATTAATACGCCCGGTGTTAGCCCCTGTATAAGTGTCTGGTAAGAAGGAAATGGCACTGTCTACATTGGTCACTACGTAATCCAGCACGTCCTGCTTTGGACTTTTAGCCACATTCGCATTTTCCAGTGTCAGCGGCTTTTCTTTAATCAGCGGAATATCGCCATAGAGCTGCGCCATACGAAAATAACGCAACGCCAGTATAAAGCGGGCTTCTCCGAGGTATTGCTTTTTCTTCGTGGGCTCAATAGTCATTTGAGAGAGCTGATCAATGGCTGTTAAAGCACGGCTGATATAGTCGTACCGCCACTCTTCCTTGATATAAGCATCCGTGGCAGCCTGGCTACCCTGGCAGATATATCCCATACCACCCTCACCCCAGGCATTGGTCATCACAGAATTATCACTACTGCAATCCCGCCAGAAATCACGGCTATCCGGTAAGGTAGCATATAAAGCATTCACGCCCTGCTCCGCATCGGTAGCGGTTTTCCAGAAAGCATCTGAAGTGGCAGATGCCAATGGTGCCCTGTCTAAAAATTTAGAACAGCTTTGCAGCATCGCTGCTATTACAAGTATAAATAAGCAAATCTTTTTCATAATCATCAGAATTTTAAATTCACACCAAATGCCCATGTTCTCGACAGCGGATAATATCCACCCTCCGGATCAAACCCTTTGTAGCCGCTGAAAGTAGCGAGGTTCTGACCAGATACAAATACCCGCAGGTATTTTATCCGCAACTGGTTCAACACCGTTTTAGGCAACGTATAACCCAGTTGTACATTCTGTAATTTCAGGAAGTTTGATTTACGCAGCCAATAGCTCGAATACCTGGTATCATTGGACGTGTACTGAATAGACAAGCGTGGATAGCTGGCATTGGGATTATCAGGTCTCCAGGCATCCAGGTGCATGGGGCGGGCATTCTGTGACAAATAAAAAGCCCAGCCTTCAAAACCACTCATATAGCGGTAAGTGTTCAGCGTACCATACATGTTTGCGGAAAAATCAAAATCTCTCCAACCCAGGTTGAGATTCAACGCATACATCACCGGTACTTTGGTGTTTAATATCACCCGGTCGTTTCCATCAATGATGTTATCTCCATTCTGATCTTTGTATTTAATATTTCCGGGGAAAACATTCGGTCCCTGGTTAGGACTTTTTGCAATTTCATCGACGCTCTGGAATAATCCAATGGCCTGTAAGCCGTAAGGCAATTGGTATTGCCCGTTTTCTGCGGTATAGGTGTTATTATCAATCCACGGCCCTGTGCCTGCCAGGTTTGTAATTTGATTTTTAGAGAAGCTTACATTGGCAGTTGCGCCCCAGTTCCAGTCGCCCTGCCTGTCGTTATAAAACACCGATGCATCCAATCCGCGGTTGCGCATAGCCAGCAGGTTGGTATATGGCGCTTTCATGCCAAACTCCAATGATACTGGTGCACGATATAGAATTTTATCGCGGTTGTTGATGAAGTAATCCACCGTGAATCCAACTTTATTTTCCAGGAAGCTGGCGTCCAATCCAATGTTACCGAGTTTGGCTTCTTCCCAGGAAAGATTTTTATTCACTGCAGTATCTACAAATGCGCCTGGTACAATAGCATTACTGAATCCATAAATATTAGGTACAAAGTTGAGGATCGATGCAGTAGCATAGCTGCCCACTTTTTCTGCATCTCCCAACACGCCCCAGGAAGCCCTTAATTTCAATGCGGTGATCCAGTTAAAATGATCAGCGATAAAGCTTTCCCGGTGCATATTCCATCCGGCAGAAAACGAAGGGAAAACACCCCAGCGATGTCCGGGTGCAAACCTGGAAGATCCGTCACCACGCAGATTGGCTTCCACCAGGTATTTGCCGTCGTAATCATAATTGATACGGCCAAATACAGATTGTATCGCTACATCGCTGGCGGTACCACCATTCTGCTTATTCAGGGTACCCATGTCAAGTACATCGATGCCGGCAAATGGCATTCCATCCCTGGATGCATAAAAATTATTGCTGTTATACAACTCCTGTGAATAACCCAGCAATCCTTTAAAGTGATGGCGCTCCAGGCTGTACGTATAATCCGTAGTGAATTGCAGGGTATTACGATAACTTGAGTTGGTACTGTTCTTTAAGCTGTTCACCTGGTTTTTAGTAGCGGCAATATTGCCGTTATCATCATACAGGTAGTAGGTATTTAAGCGGCTGGATATCCAGTCGTCATAACTGTACTTTGCATAATTACCGGTAATGTTCCAGTTCTTCAGCGGCGTATAAGTAATACCGAAGATGGCCATCAGCTCCTTCACTTTCGTTTTATTGATGCCGCCTTCATTTACAGCGGCAATAGGATTACCGGCCATAGACGATCCAATGCCATACTGTCCCATAGCAGCTGTTACAGGAGAGATAGGAGCAATGCGCGCCGCCTGCGATTGCCAAAGATCGGTGCCGCCCTGTGGTGTAGTGAGCTGTGTTTCGGTGTATTGAATATTCGTGGACACGGACAGGTTATCCCTCAATTTGATGGAGAGATCAGGTCTAACTGTATAGCGGCGGTAATCATTGTTCGGCAACGTACCGTCCTGGTAATCATAAGAACCAGACACGCGGTAACTGATATTATCTTTTTGTCCGGAGATCGACGCATAGTTGTTGTTGATCAGGGTATTTTTTTTGTAGATATCTTTATACCACCTGTTATCGGGCAGTTTCCCGGCTTTTAAATCGTCTTGTCCTTTTTGTCCGTATACCGGTGCTTTCCCATCATTCACCAGTGCTTCATCCCACAGCTTCATGTAATCTGCGGCGCCTACGAAATCGAGCCGGAATTGTGGTTGCTGTACACCTACGCTGGAAGAGATATCTATCACCGGTTCTTTACCGGCACCGCCTTTTTTAGTGGTGATCAGGATCACTCCATTTGCTGCGCGTGATCCGTAGATCGCCGCACTGGCTGCATCTTTCAATACCGATACATTGGCAATGTCGTTAGGGTTAAGGGTATAAATATTACCGGGAATACCATCTATCAGCACCAGTACGCCGGAACTGCTACCGATGGTAGATGTTCCGCGGATATTAATGGCAGCGCCGGAACCTACGGCACCAGTACCTTTGCTGATATTTAAACCTGGTACTGTTCCTGCCAGCAACTCCTGTGTATTGGTCACCGGCCTGGATTTAAAGGCTTGTGCCACATTCACTGTACCTACAGAGCCGGTCAGGTTGGCCTTCTTCTGGGTACCATAAGCCACTACCACCAGCTCATCCAGTTTACTGGTAGATGTTTGTAATACGATGTTAATGGTGGTACGATGATTCACGGATACCTCCTGTGGTGTAAACCCTATCAGGGAAAAAGTCAGTACCGCATCATCCGGGGTACTCAGGGTGTAGTTTCCTTTTTCATCTGTGAGTGCCCCCTTGCCCGTGTTTTTATTGAGTATGGTTACACCGGGTAGCGGCAAACCTTGTCCATCGGTGACCTTACCGGTTACCGTGATCAATCCCTGCAACTGTGGCCCCGGCTCTATAAGCACCAGACCGGATGGACGTATTTCAAAGCCGAAGCCGGTACCGGCCAATACGGTTCGGAGTACGTCTTCCAGCGACGCATCCTTTACCTTCAGGCTCACCGTTTTATTTTCGGGCAACTTGTTATCATTATAAAACAAACGGTAATCCGACTGTGTCATGATCAGTTGTAATACCTCTTTAAGGGATACATTCTTCACATTCACATTTAGTTTCTTTTGCGAGAAGGCAACTGATGCATGCACCTGCAGGAGGGCTGCTATCATCAATACTGCTGTAATTTTCATAATTCGCAAACACTTGCGGAAACAAGGGTGGTATAATACCCTTTGTTTCCTGTAGTCATTTTTCATAAGTTTGTGTTGAATTGTGGAGGCAATAGACGCCCTGTCCTTACAAGCAAGGAACGTCTGTTTCTGATGAACAATTTCCGGGGGGAATGCCGCAATCATTCTCCCCTTTTTTATTCTACTGTGTTGGTTATACTAGTGGCATAACATACCTGATTTTGGTGGTGAAACTCATTTACTGCTAATCTTTAATACACTGTTGGTCTGATCATAACGGTAATTAAACTGCCCGGAAGTACGGCTTAATACATCCATTACTTCCTGAATTTTTTCTCCCTTTATACTCCCTGTAAATTCCAGTTGTTTCAGTCGTGGTTGTTCAAATATTACGGTGATATTATACCATCGTTCCAGCCGCGTAGCCAGGCTGGAAAAGGATTCTTTGTTAAATGAAAGGGTATTATCTTTCCATGCAATCTCTTTCACATCTTCTTTCTTATTACTCCGGAGTGACTGCCAGGAGGCAATAAAACCATTACCTGGCTGACGGGTCAATATCAGTTTTTGTCCTGGTTTCAACAATGCCTGCCGGGGTTTTGCATCTTCCTCGAATTGTAATTGTACACTCCCGCTGATCAATGCGGTTTCTACCATCGCTTCATCGGTATAAGCACGTAAGTTGAAGGAGGTGCCTAATACTTTCACCGTAGCACCTTTTACTTTTACCTCGAAAGGAACATTCGCCTGTTGCGCTACATCGAAATAGGCTTCACCTTCCAACTGCAATAAACGGTCATGGGTGCCGTAATCGTCGTCGTACACCAGCTTACTACCCGCATTCAGCCATACTACGGAACCATCCGGCAGCCGCACCTGGCTACGGGTACCACGGTTAGCCACTACTTCATGCACGGCAACATGTGGCTGATGCGTATAAAACAACAGCCCGCTGCCTATGGCTGCTAACAACAGGAATCCTGCGGCCCAGGCAAAACGGCTATGCCTGCGTTGAACCGGAACGACTACCGGTACAGGGGCAATTTCAGGCACCCGCTGTTCCAGCAGGGCCAGTAAACGCTGTTGTTCGTCGGCGCTCACGATAGGCACTTCCTGGTGCCATACCCGCTCCAGCGCATTCACAGTGGGGGTTATTTCCGGATGCTCGGCAGACAAGGCTTCCAGCTCCTCCAGTTCGCCGGGAGTAGCTTCACCATTTAGTTTGCGTGCGGTTAATATCCAGTATCGTTCAATGGGCATTGATAATTGCTTCGTCCTGATCATAAGACAAAACAACCGGGGAAATCACCTAAAAGAATTAGAAAATTATTTTACAAGATGTGCATCCACTGCCGCATGAATCCGCTGAAAGGCAATAGCCAACTGGCTATCAATGGTGCGGACAGAAATACTGAGGATGGCGGCTATTTCTTTATATTTCAAACGTTCCTCTTTTGCCAGCTTAAAAATCAACCGGCATTTGGGGGGTAATTTATCAATGGCTTCCTGCATGGCCTGTGTCATTTCACCGGCAATCAACTGCTGCTCCGGGTTAATAGTTCCCAGCGGTTCCAGCAACACTTCCATTTCTTCAAAAGCATAAAAGGTAATCCTGTCGCGCTTCTGCAGGTAATTCATACAGGCATTCCGTACGCTGGTAAAAAGATATACACGGAGATTATCTATTTTCAGGAGTTCTGCCCGGTTACTCCACAATGCTGCGAAAATATCCGCTACAATGTCTTCCGCTGCCAGCGCATCTTTCACAAAAGAATGAGCAAACTTTGATAAGCCGGGCATTAAGTGCAGGTATAGCGCCTTGAAAGCGTTACTGTCATTGTTCAATGCTATATTTTTCTGCCAGGTGCTGATCATAACGAGCGTGACAAGCAATATAGGCAACCTTTAGGCACGTTGTACCTCCATGTTAAACCAACGTCACGAAATGTGAAAAAATCATCACCATATAGAAAAGCGGCGTTCTTCAACAGAACGCCGCTTTTCTTATGAGCTGCAAAAAAGACTAGAATACCTCTTTCAACTTCTGTTCCAATGCCGCTCCCCTCAGGTTCCTGGCGATAATCTTTCCACTGGGATCCACCAGGAAATTGGTAGGCACGGCGCTTACACCGTATAATTTCGCCACCGGATTTTTCCAGCCACTCAGGTCCGATACATGCGTCCAGGTAAGGTGATCTTTGTCAATAGCTGCTTTCCACTTTTCTGCGTTATCATCCAGTGATACACCGAGTATAGTAAATCCTTTGGCTTTATAAGCTTCAAAAGCTTTGACCACATTGGGGTTTTCAGCGCGGCAAGGACCACACCAGCTGGCCCAGAAATCAATGAGTACATATTTACCCTTGAAGTCTGCCAGTGAAACCATTTTTCCATTTATGTCTTTCATAGAAAACGCCGGCGCTGTTTTTCCCTCTGCTGTTTTGGCCGCTACGGCCAGGAACGACTGGATATTTTCGCCAAACAAAGAAGCTTTTGCTACAGGTCCCATCTTATCATACCATTCTTTCGCTTCTTTATCTCTGCCTGGCCCACTGTGGAAACGTCCTACCAGGTAGGCTTCCAGCACCGTATTCGGTTTAGTGGTGAGGTAGTGTTTTACAATGCTGTCGCCCTTTACATCCAATGCCTTGAAGCCGGCACTCACTTTTGCTTCCGTGGCCGAATCAGCTTTGCCGCCATTTGCTTTCCGGGAAGCATCGTACATTTCATTCAACTGTCCGGCAACAGGATACAATGTTTTCAGGGCGCCGTCAAAGGCTGCCCAGTCCTGTTGTGCCGGCCCTGCCGTCACAACTGCGTTTGCCAACTGCTTATCTGCGGATACAATGGTAGCTACCTTATCTTTCTCCAGCATGATGGAAAGAAAAGAGGAACTGCCGGCAGTGTGCAGGTAATACAGGTTGGTACCGGTAGTTTTCACAGAAAAGGAGAACTGCCCGCTTTTAATGTCGGCAGAATCCCTGACTTGTTTCTGATGATAGTCATAATCAATATACACCTTACCATTTTCACCATTTTTAATGGTGCCACGAATAACAGACTGGGCCTGGGTTACGGCAGATAAAGATAAAAGTGCCGCTGTAGCGGTCATTAAATTTTTCATGTGCGGTTAGTTTGTGTAACCAGCATTCTGCTGGATAGCGGTGTTCGTATTTAATTCGTATTGAGGTATTGGCCAGAGGATGGCAGTAGATTTCCACGTCGGTTTCAATACGCGCAATACTTCATCTGCCTTGTTGGTACGGATCAGGTCAAACCAGCGATGCCCCCATTCTGCAAACAGTTCTATTCTCCGCTCCTGGGCAATCGCCTTGAGTAATGCATCTTTGGTAATAACCGGCGATAACAAGGACAGTCCCGCACGGGAGCGGATGCTGTCTGCATCTGCAATGGCAGGCGTCATATTTCCCAATTGCGCATTAGCTTCTGCACGAATCAGGTACTGCTCACCCAGCCTGAACACAATTTCATATTCAGTGGCGTTCTCAGGTACAGTAGAACTACCAACCCTGACCTTGTATTTGGCGGGATACTGATACGTTTTACCATTGTATTTCTTAATACCTACCCAACTGGCGAGCCGCTTGTCTGTTACTTCAAAAGCGGCTGACAATACAGAATCCAATGCGTACTTTGGCGCAGAGGAACTGCTTGTATCCGGAATAAACATACTACCGGTAAAAGTATTGACACCGCGGTTGAGTACCGGCATCAATTCCCAGATGGCTTCCCCGCTTTCTTTCAGAAATACTTTATTCAGATCTGTTACTAAGGTGTACGGCCCGGCAATTACCTCACCTGCTTTGGCGGCAGCTTCCGCATATTTTCCCCGGTACAGATAAGCACGTGCCAGCAAAGCGGATGCAGTAAAGCGATTAGGCCGTACTTTCCCGGAAGTAGGATAGGCAGCCTGCAGCAAACCTTCCGCCAGCTTCAGGTTAGCGATAATGGTATCGTATACCACCGCCACTTCTGCACGTGGCAGGCTGCTGTTAGCCTGATAATCAGTAGCCTCCGTTAAAGGAATTTTGCCATAGAGATTGGTCAGCTGAAAATAGATAAAGGCACGCAGAAAATAGGACTCACCCAACAACTGGGTATTCATAGCCGCGCTTACACCGTTAGGCGCCTGCAGACCCTTTAAAATAGCATTAACACGGTATAGCGAAGCATAACCATACTGCCATAAATATTCTGCCGCTGAATACGACTGAAAAGTAATCTGGTTAGTAAAGAACTCCTGGTCTGCACTGTTAAAACTATATATTTCATCCGCCAATAAACCACTATATACACTCAATGTACCATTGGCAATACGGGCTGAGCTGGTGCCCATCATATCCTGGTAGACACCGGACACGGCTGACAAGGCATTTGCATCGTTGGCAAACAAACGATCCGCCGGCACAACATCCGTCGGAGGATCAGCCTCCAGGAATTTTTTGCACGACACCATCGTTACACAACATAACAGCAATACTGCCAACAGGCTATTTTTTTTCGTATATACGTTCACGTTTCGCATGTTTTAATCATTTATAAGGATAACTGGATACCGGCAGTATACATTTTCAACGGTGGCTGGAAAATGCCCTGTGTTTCCGGATCAAAGCCCAGGTAGTTGGTAATGGTGAGCAGATTTTGTCCCTGCAGATAGATCCGGCAGTTACTCAGCCTTAACCTGGATCTCCACGCCGATGGTATATTATACGCCAGGTACACATTTTTCAAACGGATAAAGGAAGCATCTCCCCAGTTTTGGGTAGCATTCATATAGTTGAACCATACCGGCGAATACGTAGTGGCACGGGGAATATTAGTAGCATCCCCGGGATTCTTCCACCGGTCCAGCACCGTTACATCAAAATTGCCCAATGCACCTATATTATTCCAGGCATTGTTGAAATAGTTAAACCCGGATTGTTTACTATACTGAACAAATATATCCAGCTGCCAGTCCTTATATCGCAGCGTGTTTTGTAACCCACCATAATATGCCGGTGTTCTGGTACCCAATACTATTCTCTTATTGAAGTCCATACTGGTAAATTGCGGTGCGCCTGTTTTAGGATCCACTCCTGTAAATTCATACCCTTTTGACACCTGTAAAGGTTGACCAATAGCGTAATTATAACGATAGGAAGAACTTTCCAACCCGGGATAACTTACCAGTTTATTTTGCGGGATAGTGAGATTAAAGGAAGTTGTCCATTTAAATGACTTACGGGATAAATTAGTGCTACTCACTTCAAACTCCCAGCCCTGGTTACGGGTTACGGCAGGCAAATTATATTGCACGGAGGTAAACCCGGCCGAAAATGGCAGGTTGTAACCCACCAGCTGGTTAGTAGTCCTGTTATTGTAAAAATTGATATTGAGCAGGAGTTTGTCTTGCAGGAAGCCTGTTTCCAGCGCTACATCAGCTTTTGCTACCTTTTCCCAGCCAAAACCGGAATTTGCCAACCGGGAAGGCACCAATGTATTCACACCGTTATAACTGTTGCCACTCACCGTCCAGCTGGACATATAACCATAATCGCCAATCATATCATTACCGGTAATACCGTAGCTGGATCTCAGTTTACCAAAACTTAAAAATGGCAAATGATCTTTTACAAATGATTCCTCACTGAAGATCCAGGCGGCCCCCAATGCGCCAAAATTACCGTAACGGTTTTCCGGTGCAAAACGTGAAGAACCATCCCTGCGCACCGTTCCATTTACCACATACTTACCCAGCAGGTTATATGTTAAACGACCGAAGATAGACTGATAACGATAATCATTATATCCCACATTAGGATTACCATAAGAAGAAGAAGCCACCAATGAAGTAGCGCCCTGCATAGACCCCATCGTTGCCTCAGAAGAATAACCCGAAGCTGTTATGTAGTAGCCATCAGAAGTACGTTTCTGCCAGGTGGCTCCTACCAATGCTTTCAGGGTACCACTTCCCAGCTTAAGCTGATAATCTACCTGTGGTTCAATGATAAAACCTTTTCGCTGCGTGTTTCCGAAATAGGCAACAGATTGTTTATAATAACGGGGATCCAGGGAAGATAATGGATTAGCGAGGTACTGGTCCATGCTGTTCTGATTGTAGCCCAAATTCAGCTTTAACTGCAAATTATCCAGGATAGCGTAACGCATGGTAACGTTGCTGTTCAGATAAGCCGCTTTATTATTATACCGCTGCAGCAACTTAGCTGCCGGATTATTTCCCATATCCCAGTTCATTTTTCCATCTGCTTTATATAACGGGAAGTTGGGAGGCAGATTATACAGATTTGCTAAATCACCTGAAAAGTTTTTATCATCGTCGTTGGTATAATTGGCTGCGAAGGCGAGGTTGAATTTTGCATCTTCTGAAGTGAAGTCGTAAGAAGCATTGAAGGCAATACGCTGATCACGGCCATCCCCGGGATTCACCGTCGTTTCCTTATGATAGTTGCTGCCCAGCATAAAACGATTTTTGCTGTCGCCGCCACTTAAACTCACCTGTGCATCGGATACATGCGCAGTTCCACCAATCAAATATTTTTGCCAGTCGGTATAGGCATGTTGGTCATAGGTAACCAGGTCGGGCGCATTAGCGGCAGTGGGTTGGATGTTATCGTTGGCGAAAGCTTCTTTTCTGAGTGCAAGGTATTGATCCGTATTCAGCATATCCAGCATATGCGTTACTTTTCCGGCACCTGCATACACATTGGCATTCACGGCCAGCTTACCATTTCGTTGGGCTCTCTTTGTAGTAATGAGAATAACACCGTTAGCACCTTTTGAGCCATAAATGGCGGTAGCATCTCCATCTTTCAAAATTTCTATACTGGCAATATCATCCGGGCTGATACTGTTGAGTGGGCTCCTGGAGCCTTGTACCGGCGTGCCCAGCGCATCGAACTGGTTCAGTGGTACCGAGAAAAAAGGAACACCATCCACAATGTATAATGGTTCGTTGCGGGTTACATACGGACTGTTTTCCCCGATGGAATTTTGTCCGCGGATTTGCACCACCACATTTGCGCCTGCTTTTCCGCTGGTAGCTGTCACCACCAGTCCTGGTGCCCGGCCCTGCAAGGCCAGCAACGGATTACCTACCGGTTGCTCTTCAAACACGGCGCTGTTAATACGACTGATAGTACCGGTATTATAACGCTTCGTGGTAGTGCCATATCCCATGATCACGGTTTCATCCAGCACGCTGGTAGCGCGTGATAACCTGATATGAATCACCGGTCTTTTACCAATGGCAATATGTTGTGGTACGCAGCCCAGGTAGGTAACATCCAGTGCAGCATCTTCCGAAATCCCGGCTAATACATATTCACCTTGTGATCCCGTACTGGTGCCGGCATTACTGTTACTCACCTTAATGGTCACTCCCGGTAGCGGTGTGCCCTCGGTATCTGTTACAGTACCGGATAAGCTAAAAGCAGCAGCACCTGCATGATTATCTGCTGCTTTCCTGTTTAATACAATCACCTGGTTTCTCCTGATTTCATAGCTGATGTTCCTGTTGGCCAGTACATAATTCAATACTTCTTCCAGTGTACCATTTTTAAAATCAAGTGTTACTTTGTCCTGGTCATCCAGCAACCGGCTATCGTAAAAAACGGTGAGCCCTGTTTGGTTTTTGATCGTTTTAAAAATACTTTCCAAAGTTAGCTGTTGTCCTGAAACATGGACCCTTCTTACTTTTTCGCCCGTTTGTGCATTTACGGAAGTGCATACTAAAACGGAAAGCAGTGCAGTGATACTACCAACTGCCAACGACTGCCGGAGCCTTCTCCGCAGTGAGTTTCTTCCCATAAAATAGATTTTGGTTTAATCCGAAATAATCGTCATCGGATTAACTACAAATGAACAGATGCTTCGGGTGAACGGTAGTAACAAACTTTTTTTAAGGCCGGCTAAAATGTAGCTGGTTGCCACTAAAATAATAATGTAAGTGCGTAGATGTTTGCAGGTCCTGTAAAAATTCAGGCAACTTATTTTTTTCTACCATGCCGGTAACCGATGTATTGGCCACCTCCGGCTGATCAAACACTACTTTTATATCAAACCATCTTTGCAGTAATGGCTGCATATCCTGTAATGTAGTATGATGAAAATAACTGATTCCTTTCATCCAGCTCAGTACTTCTCCTTCATCAAATCCTTGTATCGTCAATGGTGCATCGCCGTTAGACACGGCCTCCGTACCGGGTCTTAACGGTACTTTTTTATGATCGGCGCCTGTTACAATCACTGCGCCTTCCACCAGCGAGGTAGTTTCATGTGTGCTATAAGTGTTGATATTAAAAGCTGTTCCCAATACCTGCACCGTTGTATGTGGCGTGTGTACTACAAATGGCTGGTCACTGTTTTTAGCGACCTTAAAATACGCCTCCCCTTCCACGTATACTTCGCGCTGCCCTCCGGAAAATGTAAAAGGAAAACGTAAGCGGGTAGCTGCATTCAGCCATACTTCCGTACCATCAGATAATGTAAGCCGGTAGTCCGCTGCAGCAGGCACTAACAGGGTATTCATGGCGTCGTTGCCATTGCCCGTATAAGCCAGTCCATTCTTACTATTTTGTAATTGCACACCACCGGACTGCAATTGTTGAATGGCACTATCGCCGGTTAAAGCAAGGGCTGTTTGGCCGGCTATCAGCAGTTGTACGGCTTGTGGTTTTGCAGGCGTATAGGGATGCTCCGCTGCCAGTGGCACCATTACCCGCACCGGCTTCAACAGGTGATAAAGTCCCGTTGCCGCCAGCAGCAACAACACCGCTGCTGCCACACGGATCAGCCAACGATAGCGGTGCAGCAGGGATACCCTGGCTACTGGTACAGCCGTTTCTTGTATGGCATGTAAACGCGCCAGCTCAGCTGCAGGATCCAGCTCTTGTGCAAAAGTAGTAGCATCCAACACTGCTGCTGCTTCCTCCAAAGAGGCCCATATCTCGCGCGCAGCGGCATTTGTAGCCAACAGGTGGGCCAGCTCCTCCGAATCAGATTCGGACAAGGTGCCGGTAAGTTGTTCCATGAACAAAATCCGTATGTGTTCGCTACTCGTGGCCATTACAGTTATACTACAATTAAATGTTGCTATCGGGTGAATCCTTTTCGCTAATTTTTATCTTTTCCCGCAAAAATTTTAATGCCAGCTTCAAATGTGTTTTTAACGAATTAACGGAAATACTCATATCATCCGCTGCTTCCTGGTACTTTTTCTGTTGCAGATATACCAAACGAAAAGCCTGTTGCCGTTGTACCGGCAGCTCACGCATGACATGTATTACCTGCTGATATATTTCGGGAGAGCGGGTTTCCGGGATCATATCCCGCTCCAGTTGCAGTCCATACGCTTCCAGCTCCCGTTGTTGATAAGCTTGTTTCTTCAGTAAATTAAGGCATCGGTGCTGCACTGCACGGAAAAGATATCCCTTTATTTCCCCATGCAATTGCCGGTACAATTGCTTATCCCACATTTCCAGGAAAAATTGCTGCACCAAATCTTTGGCCTGCTGTTCATCCTGTAAAAGAAAATACGCATTAGTACATAGCATCCGGTAATACTTCAGGAAAATAGCGTCGTACGCCGATTTATCCCCCGTATTTAACTGCTGTAACAATAATATGTCCTGCTGTTCCTCCATGACTGGCTCCACATCCTGAATACACTGGTTGGTTGGTTTTGCAGGATAAATGTAGTAAAAAAGGAACCAGGATACAAGAGCATAAAGCACAAAGCTGAAAGCAAAAAGCTATTGTAGCGAATGAACAACGAAATTTTATGTCTGTATACAGGATTAAATTTCGTTGTTCATTCGCTACAATAGCTTTTTGCTTTCAGCTTTATGCTTTATGCTTTCCTATTGGGATGCCCATTCTTTACTTTGTTTAAGCTTAGTGTTCACCAGCTCCAGTTGAGGAATAGGTAATATCTCATTTTTGCCTTGAACAAAGTTCCGCTTAGGCTGAATAGGTGCAAAAGTGGCGGCCGCTTTGCCGGTTCTCACCAGGTCAAAGAAACGATGCCCTTCTCCAGCCAGTTCAAGTCTTCTTTCCAGGAAAATATTATCAAAGGTGGCAGGAATAGGTCCTAATCCAACGCGCGCCCTTACTGCATTCAGCAATACATAAGCGCGGGTACCGGCACCGCTGCCTTCACCAGCATTCACTCGTGCTTCGGCTTCCATCAGGTAAGTATCTGCCAAACGGATTTCATACAGGTTCTGCGGAAAATTCAATACCATTTCTCCTCCACTGGTAGAGGCATTGGATTCTCTGCCGGCAAATTTATTCAGGAAGTAACCCGTGTTATCGAAACTGGGAGAATAAGATACTTTCTTTGCCTTCACCAGGCTATCCATATCCAATACGGTGGCAGCAAAACGGGGATCGTAGTGAATAGCCGCATACAACTCTTTGCTGACAAGCAGGAATCCCCATCCTGACACATAATCAGGAGCATCCGGTGCTGTTTTGGCATAAGACCTTGGCCCACACAGGATATTCAGGATATTACCTTCTGTTTTAGCCACCCCGTCTGTCCAGTTACCACCGGAAATAGAGTTGAAGGATACCTCGAAAATAGATTCACTGTTAAATTTGCTCGCATCATCTGATTTCCACAGCGATGCAAAATCCTTCACCAGGTTGTAATTATATTTTGCACTGGGCTGACCAGGTGTTTCTCCATTTACTTCTTTGAACTCAGCAGCGGCTTCTGTCCATTTCTTCTCATATAAATACACCTTGCCCAACAACGCGTGTGCCACCCCTTTGCCTACACGACCACCTTCTCCCAAACGCGGAGGCACATCCGGCAAATTGCTTTCTGCAATAGCGTCTTTCAAATCCTGTTCAATCTGTTTATACACTTCTTCCGGCGCTACCTGTACCACATTGTTCATCTGATCTGCCGGCACCGGCGCTGTAAATAGGGGAAGATCTTTAAACAGGCGCACCAGGTCAAAATAAAAATGCGCGCGGAGTATCTTTGTTTCTGCGGCATACCGTTTCTTCAGGTTATCATCCATCGGTACACCTGGCAGTTTCGCCAGCAATGTATTGGCACGGAATATACCTGAAAAGCCTTTCTTCCATAATTCGTCCTGTGGCCCAAACGCCGGGGTAACGGTAAAACGTGTTAACACCTGGAATACATTGATATCCGTGGCATTTCCTCCACCAGTCCAATGATCATCGGAAGCCGCATCCATGGCGCCTACTTTAGTGGTGTAGTTGCCCGCCTGCCAGCCCACTACATCGTAGACCGCTACCAGCCCGTTAAACGCTTCCTGCTGGTTTTTGTAATAGTTAGTTTCCAGGAAACTTCCTTTTGGTGATACATCGAGGAATTTATTGCTACATGCGCTCATTAACTGCATGCCTGTGGCAATTGCCACTATATATTTGAAATTTTTTCTTTTCATTTTTGATCAGCTTTAAAATTATCAGAAAGTAACATTCAAACCACCCATGAAGGAACGCGCCTGTGGATAAATACCACGGTCGATGCTCAACGCATCAGTACCGCCTATCTCCGGATCATAACCAGTGTATTTGGTAATGGTCAGCAGGTTTTCGCTCATCACGTATACCCGTATTTTCTGTAAGCCTATTTTCCTGGTAACAGTACCTGGCAGAGAGTAACCGATCTGCAGGGTTTTAATTCTGAAGTAGCTGCCATCTTCCAGGTAGAAAGCGGAAGCATTGGTATAGTTATGATTTTTATCTGCTATACTCAAACGTGGCACGGTGTTGCTGGAACCTTCGCCTGTCCAGCGATCCAATGCCTTGGTTTGCCAGTTGGCTGTAGAAATATCCAGGCGGCGCAGGCCCTGGAAAATTTTATTACCACCCGCACCCTGTCCGAATATAATCACATCAAATCCCTTGTAGGCTGCACTTACCGTAGCACCATAGGTCCAGGTAGGCGTTGGGTTACCAATAAACTTGCGGTCCTTGTCTGTGATCACACCATCGCCATTCAGATCTTCCCAGCGGAAATCACCTGGCTTGGCATCCGGTTGGATTTTTCCACCACTTTTGTTTACCCATGCATCTACTTCTCCCTGGTTCTGGAAAATACCTAACGACTGGTATCCGTAAAAGGAGTTGAAAGCCTGTCCCACTGTTGTTCTCACGATATCATTCATTCCCTGGAAATTCTGCACTTTGTCGCTCAATATATCTACGCCATTACCCAGGAAAGTGACCCTGTTTTTCAGATGAGAAATATTAGCGTTGGCAGAGAAATCTACTTCACCCAATTTAGCGTGATAGCCCAGTTCCAGCTCCACGCCCCTGTTTTCCATACTACCCACATTGGCAGCAGGGTTATCAATAGCGCCTATATAGAAAGGAATACGGGGCTTCATCAGGATATCTTTGGTTTTCTTATTAAACCAATCAAATCCAACGGTAATATTACGAAGTACAGTAGCTTCAAACCCAATGTTGGTCTGACTGGTAGACTCCCATTTCAGATTGGGATTAGAAGGGGCATTAGGGCTGTAGCCTACTACATAATTAGGCTTACCATCTACGCCAACAAAAGTATAGTTCCTGCCACTGCCAATAGTAGCCAGGTAGGCCATATCGCCAATTTCATCACTACCCACAGTACCATAACCACCGCGGAACTTCAGGAAGTCTACCACTTTATTCTCTGGCCAGAATGCTTCTTTAGAAGTTACCCAACCAACGGAATAAGATGGGAAAATACCATAACGGTTATTGGCGCCAAAACGGGTGGAACCATCCCGGCGAACAATCGCCTCCGCCAGGTATTTCTCTCCGTAGTTATAATTCAACCGGCCGAAGAGAGAGGATACTTTATGTTCTATTCCCTCGCTACCATCTGAAATACGGTTGGCTGCAGAAGATTTAAAGTTCAGTGATGCATCCGCAAATGTCTCTGCCGGAATATCGTAGAAGGTAACGTTGATAGATTTAGAGCGGTTCTCCATATACGCACCCTGACCAGCTAACAAAGTAACATTGTGCTGACCAAAGTTTCGTGTATACGACACCGTATTTTCCAGGTTAAAGTTGTAGTTCTGATTTTGTCCACGCTTAAAGCTGGTACGAGGGGTAACGCTGGCACTATTCAGGAAAGAAATAGGTGTAAATGTTTCATCTCCAGAGAAAGATAATTTTGCGCCGATGGTAGAACGGAATCTTAAACCCTTCACAGGTTCCATTTCCAGGTAGGTATTACCTACCACATTATGTGCCCAGTTATAATTACCCAGCCTGGTAGAAATATATGCCAGTGGATTGGTGATTTCCTGTGTTACGATATCAGAGATGCCATAGAAGCGTCCCTGTGGATCTTTTCTGGCACCCGCATTTTTATATTTGGTCAGTGCCGCTTCTGCCGGATCCGTTACAATAGCAGGCGTAATAGGGTCCAGGTTAATAGCAGAACTTAATGGTCCGCCAAACTCATTATTCGTATTACCGATGCCGATTGTTTTTTCATAAGAATATCCTACGTTTTCGCCCCAGGTCAGCCATGGCGTAATTTTATGCGTGGTATTCACCCGGAAGTTGGCACGTTCATATTTGGAAATAGCGGTAGCCACAATACCTTCCTGCTTCAGGTAGCCGAAAGATGTATAGAAAGTAGATTTTTCACTACCACCACTGATACTCAATTCATGATTTTGACGGGCGGCATTATTGTTAAAAATCTGCGCCTGCCAGTCGGTACCCTTACCAAATGTTTTAGGGTCCGCAAACACCGGCGTACCGCCATCGTTGGTAACTGCTTCGTTTCTCAGTGTAGCATATTGTGTGGCATCCAGCAGTTTCAGTTTATGTGCCGGAGCAGAAGTGCCATAGTAACCGTTATAGTTCACCGTAATTTTTCCTGTCTTCCCTTTTTTGGTAGTCACCAGGATAACCCCAGCGGCTGCACGTGCACCATAAATAGCCTGTGAAGCCGCGTCCTTTAACACTTCTACGGATTCTATATCATATTGATTCAGGTAACCGATCCCTCCATTATCTACTACCACACCATCTACTACCCATAATGGATTGTTATTATTGAAAGAAGTGATACCTCTTACCCTCACTGCTGAATTAGAGCCCGGCTGGCCGGAACTGGCGGCAATGGTTAACCCGGAAGTGCGGCCCTGTAACACCTGCTCAATGCGGGTTACCGGCTGTGACTCTATATCCGCTGAACGAACACTGGAGATAGCGCCCGTCACCACGCTTTTTTTCTGAATACCATAACCTACTACCACTGTTTCTGTGAGCGCTGTGTTAGCAGGCTTCAACTGTATATGCAGCGGGCTGCCGGAAGCAGATACGCTTTTCGTATCATAGCCAATAAAAGATATCAGCAACACACTTTTGTTATTGGGTACTCTGAGGCTAAACCTTCCCTCAGCATCTGCTGCAGTACCGGCACCGGAATTTTGTAACCGGATGGTAGCGCCGGGAATAGGTTCTCCTGATTCGTTGACCACTTTACCGGTAACGGTGATAATGGAATCTGCAGCACCTTTCTCCGGAAATACATTCACCAATGTAATACGGTTGCCTTCTATTACGTAGGCCAATGGCTTATTTCTCAGGCAAACGTCTAATGCTTCCTTTACCGATACATTGGCAACATTTACATTCACGTTTGCGAAAGAAGATAACAGGGTTTCATCATACACCACAGAGATCCCTGCTTGTCGCGCCACTTCCTTCAGTACTTTCTTTAACGGAGCATTTTTTTCTGAGAGAGTGATCTGCTGCGACAATCCTTTTGCGCTGATATGCAGGCATGCTGTGAGTAGCAAAAAGGCGGTCATTTTCATAACGCAGAACATTTTGGTTGATACTAATTTCCGGGTACAGGAAATTATACCACATAAGTTTAATTGCATACTTTTGTAGTGTTTGGGAATTCTTGTAAAATAGTTCTTCGAATAAGGGATTGATTTTCAAGGGATGCCCAGGCTCATACCGGCAGTGTTGCGAGCACTTCCGGTTTTTTTTGGGCATACGTTCCCTGACTAGCTAGTCTCGGTTGTTGCCATCTTGTTTGAATTTTATCAGTTTTTATTGATTCTACATAGCGCCGCAACGTGGAAGCAGCAATTCTCTAAGCTTTTATCTTATAACAGTTAGTTTTCTTCCTTCAAGTTTAAATTTAGCACCGCTGCTACCCAACAGGGCCAACATCTCCGATAACGGCAGATTTCTACTGATCCGGCCACCGAATAGTCTGTTGTCAGCAGTTTTTGTATCTACTTCAATATCATACCAACGGGCTAATTGCCGCAGGATAACATTTATATTGGCATTATCAAATTCAAAGAAACCCGTTTTCCAGGCCACCACTTCCTGTACATCTGTACTGCGCACCAGCATCACACCCGTGGTATTATCAATAGCCGCCTGCTGCCCGGGCTTCAGGTATTTCTCCACACTACCCTGCTTCACTTTTACCGCGCCACTCACCAGGGTAGTACGCTGCTCTTCTTCATCTTCATAGGCCATAATATCAAAGCCGGTACCTAATACCTGCACCTCCATATTATTCACTTTTACAATAAACGGCAGCCTGGCATTTTTCTTTACTTCAAAATATCCCTGCCCCTGCATTTCCACAGTACGGCTATCACCGTTAAATGCTGTAGGATAACGCAGGCTGGAAGCGGAGTTCAACCATACCTGCGTACCATCTGGCAATACAACCGTAAATTGGCCACCACGGGGCACCTTCAGGGTATTATAACCAATAGCGTTCTTATCGCCCCCGGCAGCATACTGTAAGGCGCCATTCTTTTGCTCCACCTTGGTGCTACCTTGCTGTATCACCTGGTTACCGGCACTGTCCAATGTAACTACCGAACCATCTGCCAGCGTTAACACCGCCTTATTAACGCCTGGATTCACATCTGCTGCCTTTGCTGCCAACACTACCGGTACAGCGGGTTTATGCCACTGATAAAACAATGCGGCACCTGTTGCCAGCACCACGGCAATGGATGCTGCGGCTACCCACTTCCAGCGCTGCGTGGTTCGTACAGGCACCACTTTACCCTGCCCAATAGAGGCCAGCAGCCTGGTTTCTATCCGGTTACTAATTTCTTCCGGCACAACAGCTTGCGCATTCATCACCCGCTCAAAATCCTGTTGCATCACCGTCAGCAAGGGCTTATGCGCGTCAGAAGAAAGCAGCCACCTATATAAAACAGCTATCTCCTCCGGGCTGCATTGCCCGTCCAGGTATTTTTGTAATAGTGCTTCTTCCGGTTGATGCATACTGGTAACAAAGGCCACTTGCATACAGGCCCTGTATATAATATCCGGAAATAAAGAAAGAGGGTACCCCTGTGAAAAAATATTTTTTTAAACGATGGTGGTGAGCAGAAAAGTAGCTACCAAAATATCCCCATGACGGAAGATATAATCCTGGATAAACCGCATACTGAGTACCATATGCTTTTTAACGGTATCACGGGATATTCCCAATATGGCGGCCGCTTCATCGTAGGTTTTACCTTCCTGGCGACAAAGCCGGAATACATTTAAACGCTGCGTCGTCATCTGGCTCAATGCTTCCTGCAACAGCCGCTCATACTCCCTTGCCCTGACGGTAAGGTCTGTAAGCCCTGCATCCTGGTGAGCCAGTTGCAGCAACAACTGCTCCCGCATTTGCTCATCGGTAGATAATTTGGCGATGGTTTTAAAAACATGATTGCGCGCAATCCGGTACAGGTAGCCGCTGAAAGAAAGCTGTGGGTTAATACGATCCCGGATTTCCCAAATTTTCAGGAATACATCATGGACAAGGTCCTCCGCCAGGGAAGGCACTTTGCAAAAGCGTAACAGGTAGATATAGAGCGAAGAATGGTAGTGCCGGTAAATACTGGAAAAAGCCAATTCATCACCTCCTATCATCCGCCGCAACACCTCTTCTTCTGATGGCATTCGCTCCATTGAGTATAACAATTTTTAAATGATGCACACCGTTCGGCTGTAAATTATAAAAAAAGTAATAATAATAACAACTCCCGCACAACGGCCCCGATTACTCCTGCTGAATAAAAGCCAATGCCCGCTGCTCAGACCAATAGAAATCCTGTCCAAACTGCACAAAACCAACATGTCCGCCCTGTTGAGGCGTTTCCAGGAAAACATACGGACTGGTTGCAGCCACATCGTAAGGATAACAGGCCGGCCCCAGGAAAGGATCATCCTTGGCATTAATGACTAATACGGGTATACGAATATCAGGTAAAAACGACCGGGAACTGCATTGCTCCCAATACGTCACAGCATCCTTAAAACCATGCATAGGCGCGGTATAGCGATCATCAAACTGGCGGAACGACTTTACCGCCTCATATCCCTCCAAACGAATACTGCCGGGAAACTGTTGCTCCTTTGCCCGCAACTTATTCCCCAGCTCCCGGATAAATCGCTGCATATATATAATGTTGTGCCGCTTCTCCAACTCCACCGCCCCACTCTGCAGATCACAAGGCACCGAAATAGCTACGGCCGATTTAATTACGCCCGCTGCTGCAGTGCCTTGCTCCCCCAGGTATTTCAAGGTTACATTTCCTCCCAGGGAAAAACCTACCAGGTGTATTGCCTTATATTTATTCAACGATACCAGGTGTGTGATCACGGTTTGCAAGTCTCCCGTTTCTCCACTATGATAAAAGCGGAGCTGTTTATTTGGTGTTCCTCCACATCCTCTGAAGTTCATGGACACCGTATCAAACCCGGTACCATTAAAGATATGCACCATCCCCAACACATACTTGCGCGTGGAACTACCTTCCAAACCATGCAAAATCACTACAATACGGTCATGCCCCTGCTCACTGAAATCCAGGTCCAGGAAATCATGATCCGGCGTCGGAATCTGCTCCCGCCGGTAGTTCGCCGGCTTAATACTGCGAAACAAAGAAGGATAAATCGTCAGCATATGACGATTCTGTAAAAGAAAAGGCGCCCGGTAATCTGAGTGTTGAATCAATGGCATAACGGCGAAATTACGAATTCGTAGCCCTTAATTCGTAATTTTACTCCAGGTCACTACCTGTCTCCGGTACGCTGGATCAATTGCTACGGGAAGTAAAAAGAGAAAACCGCTTTAACTGAATAATAAATGCCCTCGGACAACATCCGCTATTTTATCAGCGAAAACAACCGGCTCCACCGGACACGGTTATTGTGAAAACTCATCCAGATCATCCACGCCTTCCCTACAATATGATCTTCCGGAACAAAGCCCCAGAAGCGGGAATCCGTTGATTCATTCCGGTTATCGCCCATCATCCAGTAGTAGTTCATCTTAAAAGTATAGGTACTCGTTTCCTGGTCATTGATGTAAATTTTATTACTACTGCTGTCTATTCTCAATGTATTGTGTTCATACGTTGTAATAATACGGCGATAGAGCGGCAAGGTAAGCGTATCCAGTTTCACGGTGGCTCCTTTTTTAGGAATGTATAAAGGGCCGAAGCAGTCCTCATTCCATTCGTAATGCTGTACATCAAAAGGAAATACCCGGCCGTCAGGATAAAAATAAATGGTATTACGTATAACTGTAGCTCCCATGGCGCGGAGTGTATCAACTGCAGGTGCACTAAGATTATAGATAAATGTCGTGGAATCCCTGGTAGCCCTCAATATATGATCAGTCCCAAATTTGTTTTCCAGCAAACTATCGATAGGCTTATGATTGGGCATCGTTACCAGGTACCTCGCCTCAAAATCAGGTGGCACCCTGCCAGGTGCACCATTGATATAAACAATGCCATCAATGATCAGCACCGTGTCGCCGCTTACCGCCACGCATCGCTTAATCCAGTTCTCCCGCTTATCTACCGGCCGCGTTACTACCGGTGGATAATTCTTGTGTACATACTCATATCCGAGAGAACGTACCTGCGAATAATAATCTTCATCTTCCCCTGCCAGGTTCTTTAACACACTATCTCCACAGGGATAATTAAACACAATCACATCATTCCGCCGGATACCGCTAAATCCCGGCAGTCGTTTATAGGGCCAGCTGATAGCGGTGGAAAAAGGGGGTACATTTTTGGTAAAGGGCATCGTATGATGCGTGAAAGGCCACGCCAGCGGGGTATTGGGGATTCTTGGGCCATAACTGATTTTGGTAACAAAAATAAAATCATTCACCAGCAAGGTTTTCTCCATCGAAGCACTGGGGATAACAAACGCTTCAAAAATGAAAGTGCGGATGAGGGTGGCAGCAACCACCGCAAAAATCACTGCCTCTATCCATTCCCTTACTTTAGATTTCTTCCGGACGCCTTCTTCTGCCTGCCTTACATTGGTGAAAAAAAAACTCATTTGGACGCGGTTTTTGGATAAGTAACTACTAAACAATTTAATGAATTAAACGCACATTCCCTTAAAAAATACACGAACAAAAACCGCTGCAACTATGATGCAGTAAGGATTTCATAAAATCAAACCCTATCCTGCACGACGCATTAAAAGCTACTTTATACGTATACCCGACCAGGTTAGAACAAGAGATGTTATTTCAACCTTTGCCACAAAAAAGTACCAGCCTGGTTTTCTTTTTTAAAAATTTTGAACAAGATGCAATCGTTTTGCTAAATTGCTGCACATAGTCACCCGATTATATATTCATCCACGTCAAAAAACATGATCCGCATGCACACTTCCAGACGTTCATTTATTCAACAAACAGGACTCCTGGCTGCCAGCTTGATGTTGCCCGGTGGCCTCTCTGCCATGACCGGTAACAAAGCCCTTCCTAAAAAAATAGGACTGCAATTATATACCCTTCGCGACGAACTGGCCAAAGACGTGAAAGGCACCATCGCTAAAGTGGCTAAGATTGGCTTCAATGAAGTAGAAACCTTTTATGGCTATGAAGGGGCCGCCGATAAAGGAACATTCTGGGGCCTCAAGCCAAAGGCATTAAGCGCGTTGCTGAAACAACACCACCTTACTACGCCCTCCGGCCACTATCAGCTCAACGACTACCTAACCCGCGGCAATGGCGACGCAGCGGCATTGCAGCCACAAATAGACCTGGCAGCCGCCCTCGGCCAGCAATATTTTATTGTGCCCGTACTACCACTCTCCCTCTGGGATAAAAAGCTGGGAGCCGACGACTATAAATACATGGCAGCCCAACTGAATAAAGCCGGTGAAATCTGTAAAAAACATAACCTGCACATCGGTTATCACAATCACTACTGGGAATTCAAAAAACTGGCAGACACCGACAGCACCGGCTACGACATTATGCTGAAAGAAACAGATCCTTCCCTCGTTTCCTTCGAACTGGATCTTTTCTGGGCCGTAAAATCAGGCCGCGATCCAGTCACCCTCTTTAAAGAAGCCCCCGGTAGATTCGTAGCCTGGCATGTGAAAGACATGGACAAAAACAATACTGCCAGCCTTACTGCCGCCGGCACTGAAAATAAAACCTCTATGGAACTCCTCTCCGGCGTCACCTTTGCAGAAGTAGGCACCGGCAGCATCGACTTCCATAAAATATTTGCGCAGGCAAAACTGGCAGGCGTAAAACACCTGTTTGTTGAACAGGATAAAATCACGATAGAACCATTCCAAAGCATTACTACCAGCTACAAGTATGTGAAGAATGTACTGCTGAAGTAAAGAAATATGGATTAGCAGAAAGCAGAAAGCAGAAAGCAAAAAGCAGAAAGCTATTGTCGCGAGTGATTAAATCGGATTAACACTCGACCTTTTCACTCGCGACAATAGCTTTCTGCTTTTTGCTTTCTGCTTTCTGCTAATCCATATTTCGTAATTTCGCCCAAAAGTTACATATGGCGATGCATGAAGTAGAATCATTGGTGGAGCTATCCGTTTATAGCCTGGACAAAAATCAGGAAGAAGGACTGGATCGCAGAAGTCTGTTTTACAATCTCTATAAATTACAAAACCAGTTTGATACTGGCTTTACCCATTTCCGGGTAATGGATATCCTGGTTAAACATCGTTTCGTTTACACGTTTCCTGTCAGCGCGCACCCTGCCTATGCTACCCATCAGGCCTGGTTTGATGCATTGGCCGCCAGTCAGAAATTTAAATTTATCTACGAGCAACCCACAGCAGAGTGGGACGAGGAAAGTAACCCCGTAGCCGGTTACGCCAACTACGACTTAACCACACAAAAATATATTCTCTACTGCGATGCAGGTTCCTCTCTCTGGGCAGCCATGGTAGCTAATGGTACTATTACCGGCGAAGATGCCGTTGCCCCTGAAGCCATAGATACCTTCCTCATGGCGCTGGAAATATGCGAAATAGCCGGTGAGCAAAAAGACAAAGCCCTCCTTTCACTTTGGTACCTGCTCCTGCCTTTCATGGTGATGCAGGCCGAACAGGAAGGGGAAACGATTCACTATAAAGCCCTGGAATCTATACTGGACCTGGTGGTAGCCAACGATGCCATTGAAGCAGAAGGCTTACCTCCGGCAGATGAATTACCGGTAGGTGGTGAACTGGGCAAATTCTGCCAGTGGTGGTATGCACCAGCGGCGGATAAAATGAGGCCCTCAGAATCACCCAAAGAAGAAGAAGAAATAGACCTGGAAAAAATTCCATTTACAGAAAATGTGGAGAAAAGCGCTGCCTGGTACGAACAACAGGTTGTACAAATATTACAGGAAGCCAATGAAGTCATCAGTCACATGGAAGATCATGGTGCAGATGAAACCGGCCAGCAACAAGTATTCAACCGCCTGCAGGAAGGACTCCAATACGCGGATAAGGGCCTGGAACTATCTCCGGACGAACCTGGCCTGCTGATGAATAAAGGCTCTATCCTGATGCTGCTGGAACAATATGAAGCAGCACTCGCTACATATGATAAAGCCCTCGCTATTGCGCCGGAAAATCCATATGTACACCTGAACCGCGCGGTACTGTTTTATCATATGGAACAAATCCCCGCCGCCATCGCCTCCTTCGAGAAACTGCTGCAACTCGATCCTGGTAATGAATTTGCACAGCAATGGCTGGGACACCTCAAAAGCCTTTAGCCTTCAACTAAATAAAAAGCCTTCCGCATTGTTGCGGAGGGCTTTTACCTGGCCATCCGCAACAAGCCCCCAAACCACGCTCGCCACTTAATATCACGGGTGTTAACACAATCAGCTACAGCGCAGCAGTATCATATCATCATCCGCTGCCACCCTGAAAAGGTTATTGTCATACTCAAAGCCCCCTCCCTTTTTTTTCCCGCACTGGCCCGAATACCCAGCCAAAGCGCCGCCAGTATTAAGATGTATCGTATCAATTCGCAGGCTGTTGATAACTCAAAAGCAAACAACCTCAATGGCGTAAAATGGTGCCTATCCGGGATAAAACAGGACTAATTAAAACTGGCAATACCAATAATTTTTCCTACCTTATTAGTGATTAATACAGACTCAAATGGCTGCTGAAAACGACCCACAATCTTCTTCGCACAAAAAGGATAAACAGGAAGCCCGCCGAGACTTTCTAAAGCAATCTTCCGCGATGATGGCCCTGGCCCTCACACCGCCACTGGTGATGAAAGCCGCACAACATGATGAAACCATCGCCGGCATCTTTGAAAAGATGCCCGTTAACATGGACATCAATGGTCAAAAAATGCAGCTCTCGGTGGAACCGCGTACCACCCTGCTCGACCTCCTGCGGGAACAACTGCATCTCACCGGCACCAAAAAAGGTTGCGACCACGGCCAATGCGGCGCATGCACCGTACATGTGGATGGCCGCCGGATTAATGCCTGCCTGACTCTCGCAGTAATGCAGGAAGGCAAAAAAATTACCACCATCGAAGGACTGGCAAACGGTGATCAGCTACATCCCGTACAGGAAGCCTTTATCAAACACGACGGCTTTCAGTGCGGCTACTGTACCCCCGGTCAAATTATGTCGGCTGTTGCCTGCCTGCGGGAAGGCCATGCCAATTCCCCCGAAGAAATACGCGAATTCATGAGTGGAAATATCTGTCGCTGCGGTGCTTACGACAACATCGTACATGCCATCACTGATGTAAAAAATGGAGGAAAAACAGTATGAACCAATTCTCCTATGTAAGGCCCACCAGCCTGAAAGCAGCTATTGAGGCTGTAGCTAAAAACAATGCCCGTTTTATTGCAGGCGGTACCAACCTGCTGGACCTTATGAAAAACGGGGTCATCATATCAGACAAACTGGTAGATATTAATCGCCTTCCACTAAAAGATATACAACTGGATAACGGGGTGCTGCACATCGGTTCCCTGGTGCTTAATAGTGACCTGGCTGAACACGAGCTCGTAAAAACACATCACCCGTTACTGTCGCAGGCCTTGCTGGCAGGAGCTTCCCAGCAATTACGCAATATGGCTACCGTAGGTGGTAACATGATGCAGCGAACCCGCTGCTCTTACTACTACGATACCACCATGCCCTGCAATAAACGTAGTCCCAACAGCGGCTGCGGCGCCCTCGGCGGCATCAACCGCATGCACGCCATCTTCGGCGCCAACGATAACTGCATTGCCGTACACCCCAGCGATATGTGCGTGGCACTGGCCGCTTTGGATGCTACTGTGCTGGTAAGCGGTCCTAAAGGCGACCGCCACATTCCATTCACCGACTTCCACCGGCTGCCCGGCAATACGCCACAACTGGACAATAACCTCGGCAAAAATGAACTGATTACTGCCGTAGAAATTCCTGCCAATAACTTTACAAAAAATGTATACTACCTGAAAGTACGCGATCGTGCATCCTATGCATTTGCACTGGTATCCGTTGCCGCTGCACTGGATATCCGCGATGGTGTAATTCAACAGGCCCGCCTCGCCATGGGCGGAGTAGCACATAAACCCTGGCGCTTACCCGATGCCGAGAAAGCATTGACAGGCAAAGCACCCACGGTGGAAAATTTCCGCATCGCGGCCAACATCGCTACACAATCTGCCAAAACTTATAAACATAACGCGTTTAAAACGGCCCTCGCCACCAACAGTATTCAAACCGCCTTACTAAAAGCCACTACCGTATGAGAAAACAACAAACAGGACAGTCTATGGACCGCGTAGATGGCCGGCTAAAAGTAACCGGTGGCGCAAAATATTTCGCGGACCATCACATGGAGGATCTGTTGTATGCTGCATTGGTTTGTAGTCCGATCAGCAGCGGTACCATTAAAAGTATCGACACTACCAAAGCCCTACGGGCACCCGGTGTGGCAGACATCGTATCACACCTGAATGCACCGCGGGTACCCGCGTATCAATCGGCCAAAGCCGGCGATAAAAACGGCCTGCAGATATTTAAAGATGACCGCATCTATTCCAATGGTCAGCCAGTGGCCATTGTAGTAGCCAATACGCTGGAACGTGCTGTGCATGCCGCTTCACTGGTAGCTGTACAATACAACCAGGAAACACATTATACAGACATGAATGCCAGCATGGGCAAAGCCTTTCAGAACAACCGCATGAAAGACTACCTCCGCGGAGAAGCCGGTGCATGGGAGAAAGCAGCCGTGACCCACAGCGCTACCTACACCCTTCCGCTGGAAGTACACAACCCCATGGAACTGGCAGGCATCATCGCACACTGGACAACGCCGGATACCCTTACCCTCTGGGCTAAAACACAGGGCGTAAAAAGTGTACAGGAAACCATCCAGGAACTCTTCCAATTGCCGGAACAAAATATCACTGTACACTCCCAATTTGTAGGTGGTGGCTTTGGTATGGCGTTGCGCATCTGGCCCCTGGAAATAGCTACCATATTGGCCGCTAAAAAAATACGCCGGCCGGTAAAACTGGTAATTACCCGCGAACAAATGTTCACCCTCGTTGGCTATCGCCCCAGCGCTACGCAGCAGCTCAGCATAGGCGCTACGGCGGAAGGAAAACTAACTGGTATCACACATCAGGCAGTCGCCATCACCTCTCCCTACGAAGATTTTACTGAAGGCATTGTGGCCATGAGTAAATTCATGTATGCCTGTCCTAATGTTGATACCAAATATCAATTGGTGCCACTCAATATAAGTACTCCCGTGTGGATGCGCGGCCCCGGCGAAGCTACCGGCTCCTTTGCGCTGGAATCCGCCCTCGATGAACTGGCACACAAATTAAAGATGGATCCGTTGCAACTTCGTATACTCAATCACGCAGATATAGACCCGGAAAGAAACCTGCCTTTTTCCAGTAAATATTTGAAAGAAGCATACGCATTGGGAGCAGAAAAAATCGGGTGGTCTGCCAGGAAACCTGTGCCCCGCAGTACGGAGGAAAACGGCATGTTGGTAGGCTATGGCATGAGCAGTGGCACTTTCGGTGCGTATCGGGGTAAAGCTACGGTATCGGCTACACTAAAAGCAGATGGTGCTTTGATATTGCAAAGTGCGGCAGCTGATATTGGCCCGGGTACGGCTACCGCCATGGTACAAATTGCGGCGGATGTAACCGGCATGCCACCTGAAAAAATTACGTTCATGCTGGGAGAATCCGCATACCCGTTTGCGCCCGAGCAAGGCGGTTCTTCTACTGTATCTACGGTAGGCAGCGCCGTAACTGATGCCTGTAAAGCGTTACAGCAGCAACTCGGCACTATGGCCATTGCACACATACCTGCGTTTAAAGGAAGTACACCGGAAACAATTATTTATGAAGATGGATACCTCCTGCCTCCAAACCGGGAAAACAAAATTACGCCCGAAGCACTCTTACAACAACAGCAGCTGCCGGAAGTAAAAGTAACGGCCACTTCACAGGGCGGACCGGAAAGAAAAAAATATTCCATGTATTCCTTTTCTGTGCACTTCGCTAAAGTACTGGTACATCCGGCTACCGGCGTGGTACGCATCCAACATATTGTCAGCGTAGCTGATGCCGGCACCATCGTTAATTCCAAAACAGCCCGCAGCCAGATGATTGGCGGTGTAGTAGGCGGTATTGGCATGGCACTAACGGAAGAGGCTATACTGGATCATCGCTTCGGCAGATTTGTGAACAACAACCTGGCCGATTACCATGTAGCGGTCAACGCAGATACACCACCTACCGACGTGTATTTCATCAACAAAAAAGATCCCTACATCAACCCGATGGGTGCTAAAGGGATGGGAGAAATAGCGCTGATAGGCTTTGCCGCAGCCATTTCCAACGCCGTATTCAATGCAACCGGCAAGCGGGTGCGTGATTTACCTATTACACCGGATAAAGTATTGAATACGCCGGTAACCGTTTAAATACTTGACATGAAAGAACTGAACGATATCGTAAAAGCATACCATACGGCCTGCCGGGAGGGGCTCAAAACTGCCCTGGCTACCGTTGTACATGTGGAAGGCTCTGCCTACCGTCAACCGGGCGCCCGCATGCTGGTAACAGAAAATGGCTTGCTCACCGGCGCCATCAGCGGTGGCTGCCTGGAAGGGGATGCCCTCCGGAAAGCACAGTTGGTGATGCTGCAGCAACAACCCATGCTGGTAACCTACGATACCAATGATGAAGACGATACTACACTGGGCGTAGGTCTGGGCTGCAATGGTATCATTCATATATTGCTGGAACCGGTCAACACCTCCGATCCTCACAACCCGATTGCGCTGCTGCAGGAAATTACACGACATCGGGCCCCTGCTGTGCTGGTAACACTGTTTACACTGCGCAACCGCAAAGCGCCACAACCCGGCACCTGCCTGGTGCTCACAGCCAACGGATTAATGCAGCACGACATCCCCGACGGCCACCTGCAAAATGTGCTCACCGCCGAAGCACATGTGGCCCTCCAAACACAAAGCAACTGCACCAAAACATACCTGTCTACCGGGAACGACTATACGGCACATATCGCCTTTCTGCCACCGGCACCACAACTACTGGTTGCCGGCGCCGGCAACGATGTAATGCCACTGGTAAAAATGGCCGCCATACTCGGGTGGCAAACCATCGTGGTAGACGGACGCCCCGGATACGCCACCCCTGCCCGCTTCCCGGAAGCCACACAACTGCTTACCACCAGGCCCGCAGAGGTACTCACACAGGTAGCTACAGACCCTCACACTGCCGTAGTACTCATGACACATAACTATAACTACGACCTGGCACTGCTGGCACAACTGCTGCCACTACCCCTGTGCTATATCGGCGTACTGGGTCCCGCCAAAAAACTGCAACGCATGCTCGGTGAACTGTCAGAAAATGGTATTCCCATTTCATGGCAACAACGGGCACGCCTACACGGCCCCGCAGGCCTCGACCTCGGCGCCGAAACAGCAGAAGAAATTGCCTTGTCTATTATCAGCGAAATAAAATCCGTGCTGTCGGCCACCGCAGCTACTTCCCTGCGGGAAAAAACAACCTCCATCCATGCACGCGAACAACAAATCATCCTTCAACAACAACTATAATGGAAACAACCGGTATCATCATCCTCGCCGCTGGCGCCTCAAAACGATTAGGAACCCCCAAACAACAGTTGCCTTTCCAAAATAAAAGCCTGTTACAAAACGTAGTACACACCGCCAGCCAGTCCGGCGCCACGCCAACTGTAGTGGTACTCGGCGCTTTCGCTACCCAGGTAAAACAACAACTGATTTCAGAAATGGTGCATACCGTGGTAAATCCCCACTGGCCTACTGGTATGGGCGGCTCTATCAAAACAGGCCTGCAATACCTCCTGCAACTGTCACCACAAATCAGCAACGCCTTACTCCTGCTCTGCGATCAGCCATTCATCACCACTTCCCTGCTGGAAGAGATGTTTACCCTTAAAAACACCACCGGCAAGCCCATGGTAGCCTGCACCTATGGCAATACCATCGGTACCCCAGCCCTGTTTCATAAAAGTATTTTTCCACAATTATTGTCGCTCACCGGCCAGGAAGGCGCCAAGAAAATACTGTTGCAACATCCCGAACAGGTAGCCACCATCGACTTTCCACAGGGCGCTATCGATATCGATACTTCCGGCGACTATGAGCAGCTACTCACGAAAGTGTAAACAGTATATCGTCTTCGAAAAAAAATCCCGCAAAATCAGTTTAATCAGTATAATACTGGCAAAACAAAAAAAATTTTGCCGTTAAAAGTATATCCGTATATTTGTCTACAGAATTGGTAGACTAATAAAAAACATATAAATCATGAACACCAATCATTATTCCAGCCAGCATCCAAATCAGCGAACGATAGTCGCCTTACCCTTACGTGTAGCCACTTACGCGCGTTGTTGTTGTTAATACCCCACTCCTGCCTGCGGTCACCCCACCAATGCCGCAACTATACTTAATATCACCAACTGTTTCTTTACTGTCATTTCAAAAACATTCCGTCATGGAAACGAACAACCAACCCATTTTCCACCTCAATGAGGGGATCACCAACACGCATCTGGCTTATTTCCGTAAACACGGTATTATCCAGTTTAAAAGTTTCCTGGATAAATCCAAACTGGCATTTATTCTGTCCGAAGTACAACAGGTACAGGAACTACTACTTCGCAACAACATTCAGAAGGTGAATGGCATCCCGTTGAAATTCGGTACAGACGTAGATGGTAGCCCGTTGATACAACGTATTGCCTTCGCCTCTCATTATAGCAATACCTTACGTTCCCTGCTGAAAGACCAACGCCTGCAATCACTCATCGCTTTACTCGGCCCATACGACGGCAGGATAGGAGAAAATGAAAAAGATGGACTGGTGATTAATCACTATGTCAATGCCGCAGAAAGCCAGTTCAAACAACTGGGGTGGCATACCGACAGCCCACGGGATCTATTCCTCGGATCACGCATTCTTCCCATGCTCAATGTAGGCATACATCTCGACGATTGCCCATTGGAAAACGGCGGGCTGCGTGTACTTCCCGGCACACATGAACAGGGACTACTCAAATTATTATTCCGTAAAAAATATTTTATCGATAATAATCCGGATAAAAAAGAAGTTGGCTTTGATATTGAAGCCGGCGATTTAACCGTACATGATGGAAGGTTGTGGCACCGCGTGCAGCAGTCGCCATTCACCGGAGAAAAGAGCCGCAGAAGAGTGATGTACATTCCCATTATCACCGGCGCCTATCAGCCTAAAACGGCGAATAGCCCTACACCGTTTTATCATAAACTGGCACATCTCTACGGTAATAAACCACAATGGGCACACGCAAAAGCCCATACAGAAACACTTACCCGCGTAAACACACCAACGCTCTAAAAAAATAATTATGTCATACGCACTCATCACCGGCGCAGCCAAAGGAATAGGAAAAGCCATTGCCGCGCAACTGGCAGAAAGAAACTACCAATTGCTGCTGGTCGACCTGGACGCTGAAGCACTCACTAATACCGCTACAGAACTGTCGGCACAGTATCACGTAAACGTACACACGCTGCACCAGGACCTCTCACATCCTGATGCATTGAAAAACGTCACGGCCTGGACCAGCGCCTGGCACGATGAATTACAGGTAGTAGTGAATAACGCCGGGTATGGCATCAATGGCGCGTTTGAACAACTGACACTGGCGGAACAATTCAATATTATCGACGTAAACATCAAAGCACAGGTAGGCTTATCATATGCGTATATACCTGTGCTGCGGAAATTTCCTAAAGCATACCTGCTGAACCTGGCCAGTACTACGGCTTATCAAACCGTGCCTTACCTGAATATCTACGCAGCTACCAAAGCCTTTGCACTGTCGTTTACCCGTGGATTAAGGCATGAGCTGAAAGATTCTCCAATATCCGTCAGCGCTCTCAGCCCGGGTAGCACCGATACGGATTTCGTGAACAGGGCGCGCATGGGCGATTATACCCGCAACGTTGCCAACCGCTTTAACATGACAGCGGAATCAGTAGCTAAAATAGCGGTAGATGGCCTTTTCAAAGGAAAGGCGGAAATCATCCCCGGCTTCACCAATAAACTAAATGCTTATTTACCGAAATTTTTCCCCAAAGCATTCGTGGAAAAAATTGCTGCCGGTATTTACGCCCCTAAAGAAAAAACAACAACTGCCATCGCACTAACGACATGATAGTTTTGCCATAAAAAAACCGGCATCGTAGGAGCAGAAAGCAGAAAGCATAAAGCTATTTTAGCGAATGAAAGGAGCGAAAATTATCCCTTCACGCTAATCATTCGCTAAAATAGCTTTATGCTTTATGCTTTCTGCTTTCTGCTCCTACGATGCCGGTTTTTATTTATTTATACAACACCTGTTCATCGGTGTAATACGTTTTTCTTCCTCCACCTGTATCTTTCAGGATCTCCGCACCACCGGGACTTTCCTTTAGCTTCGACGAATGCACCAGCATAAAATCCCTGATCTCTCCATGGATGATGTCAGGATTACTTTTCAGGATCTTTTTCTCCGCACCCTCCAGGATTTTCTTTATCGACTTAAACAATGCTTTCACCGCTTTAGCAGGAATTTTATTACACACAGAAAAAGGAGAAATACGGGCATCCCATAAAATGTCATCCGCATAAGCATTCCCGATGCCCAACACATTATGCTGATCCAACAAGTATTTTTTAATCGTCACTTTCTTCTTCCCTAACTGTGTTTCCAGGTAGTTTTCCGTAAATTCTTTTGACATCGCATCCGGCGCCTCTTTTTCTTCCGGATCCAGGAACACATTGGCAGCCGCCTGGAAATCTGTCAGCGCCAGGCCTGTGCCATCCCCAAATAGTAATTCTACAATGGTATATTTCTCCGTATTCTTTTTTTGAAAGAAGTATAACTTACCATGGAGCATTAAATGCATGCCTAATACATGCCCATTTTTGAACTCAAAATGTAATTCCTTTCCCACCCGTCGTATATGCTCCAACGTTTGTCCTTCCAGCGCTTCCTGCAGCGCTTCAGGAGTAGTATGCAGCTTTTTGGCGTTCACAACCGTCAACGACTTCAACTTTTTTTGCAATAGTGCTTTTTCCAGGTTATGGCGAAAAGCCTGCAGGTCAGGTAACTCAGGCATAATGATTTCTTTTTTGAAAAATTAACAATAATGGTGCAAATAATAAAGGGCCGGTAACAGTAACCGACCCATTTTTTTATGGCAGTTTTTCTTCTTACAAAACAGTACTTCAAAGATAAAACCCACTGTATAGCCTGCTTTGCTGATATTGTCCATTCATTAACCAATGTTTGCCACTTATACACTTTTTTTATGTATGTGAACAGGTTGTTAAAAATAAGGACAGAGCGGGCTCTGGCCTCCATCCTATCTACTTTTTCACCCGTAAAAGCGTTAATTTCGTGACCTATGCCTTTGCAATAATTTTTTACACACCAAAAAATATTACGGAGTGAACATGAATTGGAAGAAAGCGATTAAACCGTTAATTTTTATTGTCACGATTTGCAGTTTTGCATTTTTATTTACCTCTCTTACAGCAGAAAATCCCGGCACTAAGCCGCAACCTATTGGAACGGTAGTAACTACTGATTCCGTGAGGGAAATAAGCTTGTACGACAATATGCGGCTCGACTCTGCAGGTCTTTCCCGTGAAGCCTTTGACAATGCGTTGATAGGTTATCAGCACCTGGAGGAAATGGGGCGGATTAAAAACCCGGATATCATTTCTATCGTCGACTTTTCCCTGCCCAGTACCAAAAAACGTTTATTCGTAATAGATCTTAAAAACAAGCTATTACTTTTCAACACCCTGGTATCACATGGCCGCAATTCCGGAAAAGATATAGCCAACGCCTTCTCTAACAAAATGAATAGCTTTAAAAGCAGCTTAGGCTTCTACATCACCGGCGATACTTACACCGGTGAACACGGCTACTCATTGCGGCTGGAAGGTGAAGAAGCAGGCATCAACGACAATGCTCTCAGCAGAGGCATTGTAATGCACAGCGCGGATTATGTCAATGAAAGCCTCGCAAAAGCGCAGGGCTACATTGGCCGCAGCCTGGGTTGCCCCGCTATTCCTGAAAATATTCACCGGAAAGTGATTGAACGTATCAGGAACGGCACCTGCCTGTTTTTGTACAGCCCCGATAAATATTACTCTTTGCATACAAAAATCCTGGGCAAAGACAGCACAGCATCCTGATTCATTTAAAGAGCTTTTCTATAAAAACAGCATCGTGCCCGTATACGTCAGGCGCGAAATAAAGCTGCCCATCTGTACTCCAGGCGGTAAAGTAGGTAATGATCACCGGCACCGGGTGTTTTACCGCCACAAATTTCTGCTTGCCACTATTCATGGCACTATCAATTTTTTCGTTGGTCCATTGGGGTGAGTCTTCCAATACGAACTGCGCCATTTTCACCGGGTCCTTCAGCCGGATACAACCATGACTGTAAGCACGATTATCGCGGTTAAAAAGCCCTTTCTCAGGGGTATCATGGAAGTAGATATGATAACTGTTCGGGAACAGGAATTTTACCCGTCCCAGCGCATTGTGCGCACCCGGCAATTGCCGGATCACCGGTAACCCGTTAGCCGTTCCCGTTACCTCCATATGTTTGGAAACCAGGTAATTTTTATTCCTGGCGATAGCCGGCAATATTTCCTTCCGCACGATACTACGGGGAATATTCCAGTAAGGGCTGAATACCACCTGGTTCAATTCGCCTGAAAACATGGTAGTGCTATGTCCTTCTTTCCCTACCACAATATCCATATCAAACAAATGCTGCGTTCCATTGGTAACGTGCAGCCGGAACGCCGGGATATTTACTACGATCAATTTTCCGGAAGGTGTTTCCGGCATCCATTTCATTCGCTCCATATTGACCAGTAGCTGCTTCAAACGAGCCTCAGCCGGAATATTCAGGGCATTGACCACCGTATCATTTAATACACCATTCTGCGTATAACCATTGCTGTTACGGAAGCGGTTAACAGCTGTCTCCAGTTCATCCGTAAACAGTGCACTGCTATCATTCGTTTGCAATTCACCGGTAATAAACAGGCGTTTCTTGATGGGTATAATTTCAGGAGATGACTGACCTTTCTTTAATCCCTTTTTCACTTCGGGAACCGGCGCCCATCCACCATTCTTAACATATTCCCTATAGGTTTTGAGCGGCTCCTTCATCACGGCTATCGCCGGAAACAGGCGACTGCTGGTTTGCAGCATAGAATCTGCCAGTGCCATCACCGGATAGTTTTGAGTAGGGATCATATGCTCCAACTGCGCAATGCTGCCGTTCTTTTCCCGGAAGTAATTGATCAGCCGCCACGTTAACTGTAACTCCGTACTGATCATTTGCCGGTCCGTGGCCTTGATAGTCCCGCTGTCTTCTTCCATTAAATCATCCAGCCGCCGGTCCAGTGATTTGTTACTGGTACTGTCTTTACTGTAGTTATATAAACTGCGGAAGGCTGCAGCCTGCTCTACCGGTCCATGGCTATCAAGCCAGGCAAATTCAAAATTGCGGGCATTATAAAAGCTACGCATACGCGTAGCCAGTGTATCGTCCAGCTTTTGTGCAGCAATAAATTGCTCCAGTGCTGTACTGTCCAGGAATAAATCATTGTAAGCGTTTTCCGGCCTAATGCTGGTGTTACGCGGGCTGACAGTACTACTGCTACCGGAGTTAACCGGAGAAGAAGGGCTGCCACAGCCCCACAGCACGCCAATCACCAACGCTATCCCTAATAACCTTTTCATACCTGCTTTCTATCAAAAGAAAAGCCGGAAGAATAACCAGCCTTGCGGCTGTGTTGGGAAACTGGTAACGTGGCCGGGAAGGAACAAACTGTGCATATAGGGCAACAAAAAGCCCCCACCAGAAATGGAAGGGGCTTATTACTATTGTTGTGAATCATAAAAAACTAATCTTTTAAACTGAGGTATTTCTGAACAGATTTATAATCTTTCCAGTCAACACCACTGCCGCTACGCGCAGCTACCCCTCCAGGTACCAGTACATAACGGTATTGAGCTCTTTTCTTACCACTAACGGTGTAGGTACTTACATCACCATTAGAAGATAGTTCAATCCCGTTTTCAAATGAAACAAATTTAATATACAATCCAGTCGGTTCAGTATATGGAATAGATGCTATAACGGGATTATCCGCAACGTTTAGGTTCACATATACATATACAAGCCCTTTGGAGAGAATATCTTTGGTAAGTTTAGGCGCGTTAATGTCAGCGTAATATCCCAGCGTATCTATTACACCGCCAGCGCTATGAATGGTATCTGGCAGATAGGATACATCCAGCCAGCCAGAATAAATCACATTGGCAACACCGGTATCTCCTTTTGGACCATTATCCCCTTTGGGACCATTGGCTCCGGCAGGACCAGCAGGACCGGCAGGACCAGCGGGGCCCTGGGAGCCGTCTTTAGAACATGCAGCAAAAGCTAAAATGGCAGCCAATACAAACAGGTAAGGCAAGCGACAGTAATTACGTTTCATAAAAGAAGAGATTTTGGATGATTTAATATGATTAATTAATTGAGGTAAATCGAGGCAAACGGGATCAATTAACACGATAGTCAATATACAAAAAAACAAATAACAAAAATCCAATAATTTAGTTCAATTGGCTATTCATCAGCAGTTAGCTATTAGCTTTTAGCTATTAGCAAAATGCAGCGAAGACCACATGATACGATCTCCGCTGCATTTTGCTAATAGCTAAAAGCTAATGACTAACTGCTCTCTGCTATACTCTGCCCATTACCGGGTCGCTGAAACTTTCTTTTCCTGTTTCTACCCTGCCGGCATACCGCTGTTCAAAAGAACCACTGCCAGCTACCTTCACGGAGAAGTCGTACCAACCATGGCTTTTCGCCAGGTCTATCACCAGGGTAGCTTCTGTACGTGGTGCCACGGTTTTCTTCAGGGTTCCTTTGTGATAACCCAGATCTTCAATACTGATATTGGCAGCTTTGCTACCGCGGTTAATCAGCTTCAATTCTACACTGCCAGTGAGTTTCCTGCCGTTCGTTATACTGCGTTGGTAACCACATTGCACTTCCACCTGCGGATCATTGGCATCGCCTTTAAACTCCCGGTAGAAGCCATTAGGTCCATATGCACGAAGGTGATAGTGTGCATCTTCAAAGGAAGACAGTGGCCAGGTATCTTTCAGTTTATCCGCCGGCTTCACAGCGTAAGACCAGGTTCTTACGGCTTCCATCACCTGGGTTTCTTCCTGTAAATACTTTCCGGGCGCATATACGTTAAAAGGAGCACCGGCTGCCTGTTGTCCAAATATTTTATTGCCTGCTTCAAAGGTGATTTCAAAAGATTTTCTATCTGCACTCAGCTTACCGCCTACATATAACTCATAAGGTAAAGCATTAGATACACGTACCCCTTTTTCCTGCTGCGCCATCCAGCTGGATGCGGCAGGATCACTATTGATCTGCGCAATTTCATCAGTGGTCAATGCTTTAAAGCCATCAGGCAGTTTCTTGAATTTGGCGTTATATACCATTTCAATAAACTCGTTTCTTTCGGGGAAAGGCACGGTGATCTTTTCTCCGTTGAATGGTCTGAATACGGAGGTTAAGTCACTGCATACAGTCCGGCGCCATTCGGAAATATTCGTTTCCTTAACCGCCTTACCTTTATGCTGCAGGAATTTCTCCATCAACTGCAAAATAGAGGTGTGATCACATACCTGTGAATTCACATAGCCACCGCGGCTCCAGGGGGAAGCAATCACCAATGGCACCCGGTAGCCCAACCCAATCGGGCTTTCATGGATTTCATCGGCATTGAGGTATTTCTTGGCTTGCTCTTCCTCTTTGGTAACATATTCAATACCGGTATCAATTCCCGCGGATACTTTTCCTGTACCAGGTTTATGCGGTGCTGTGAAAGGAGGTACGTGGTCGAAATAGCCATCGTTTTCATCATAGCAAAGAATGAAAATAGTTTTCTTCCATACTTCTTCTTTATTCGTCAATATATCCAGTACTTCCGATACATACCAGGCGCCATACCACGGCGATCCGGGGTGATCAGAGAATTCGCCGGGTGCTACCAGCCAGGAAATAGTAGGCAGTTTACCTTCGTTTACATCCGCTCTGAACTGATGTAAGATATCTCCCTTTGGTACCTGTACGGTCCTTTCGGTGTCTCCGTCTTTATAAGTCAGCGTCTCCAGTTCATGATAGTTGGGATCGGCGATATTACTTGTAAATGCTTTGTTGTGGAGGTTCTGCGCGCGTTGTGATAATTTCGCGAAATTAGCTGCCGTAAATTGCGCAGCGTCGTTTTTTGTTTTCTCCAGCGACGCCTTCAGTTGTTCCAGTTTCTTCTGCACTTTTTCCTTCTCCCTGGCAACAGTAGTAGCTGCCAGCACTGCTTCCAGGTCGGTGATCTCTGCAGGCATCTCCTTTAATCTTCTTTGCAGGTACCCGATATGTCCTGCTGCAAAACGTACGTTGAAAGCAGCAAACCATTCGATGGGATTATCTGTAAAGTTAGCCAGCATGCCGTCCTTTTCTCCTTCTAACCCGGCTGCACTGATTTCGTTCTGGTATATTTTCCAGGAAACACCATTATCTTCCAAACGCTCTGGAAACGCGGTCCAATGAGCTTCTCTGCCATAGTCTACATCTTCATTCCACACATTGGCTTTGGAGTTGGCATTTTGTTCATCACGCAGGGTACCAGTCCATAAGTAAAGGCGGTTGGGAGTGGTGCCTGTGAGAGATGAACAGAAGTTTTGGTCACATACGGTAAACGCGTCTGCCAGTGAATAGTAAAATGGAATATCCTCACGGTTGTAATAGCCCAGCGTCAGCGGCATTGGCGCCCAGTCTTTATTACCGGATTGTTTTACCAGCAACCATTTATCGTATTTACCATGGTTGCGGGCTTCTACCTGGTTTCCCCATGAATGCGGCAGGCTGCTCATCCAGGTGGCTTTGGTGTCTTTCAGGTTCAGGCGGAATGGTGCAAAAGTTTCGCCTTTAGCATTGCTTTGCAGCCAAACCAGGTTCTTATTGGGCAGTTGAATGGCCCGTGGATCATTGTATCCACGAACACCCCGTAAAGAGCCATAACAGTGGTCAAACGAACGGTTTTCCTGCATCAACACCACAATATGCTCTGCATCCAGGAAGGTAGTACCAGGCTTGGGATCAATAGCCATTGCCCGCTGAATGGATGCTGGCAAAGCGCTGAATACGCCGGCAGCCCCCGATAATAAGGCTGCCTTCTTAATAAAATCTCTTCTGTTATCCATTAATAGTTGATTTTTTTTCATGTACACTGACAACCAGGATTGCCGCGGAAAGCGGAAAATAGTAAAAATCTGCGGCCAGTCATAACTAACTGTGAGGAATGGTAGTTATATTATTGTTATTGGGTCAATAAAAAAGGCCCCCCGCTAAAAGCGGGGAGCCCCTGTATATATATGTTGAGAAATGGTAAAGCTGATTTAATCGTTTACAACAGAAGGGATCAATACAATCTTGATGGCTACTGTACCGGTAGGTGCTGCCGAAGCTGCTCCATCGATTCCCTTGATCTGCACAAATACTTGCTGGTCATTGTGCAGCACATTATAAGACTGCTTTGCAAAGACTTCCGGTAACATTTCAAATTCAGTCGGAGCCGAACCTCCGGAGCCATAACGTCCCATTGATACTATTACGCCATCTGATTGAGTAAAGCCCTTCAGCTCTGGTACTGAAATCGCCAGGTTATAAGTTTGATCACTGTTGTCATACTTCCAGCTATCCGGAGTTATATTTCCAACAAAGATTGTTTTATTAGGTATCACAACCTCATTTGTAGTTTTGGTACAACCAGTGAAAACAAACACCAGTAATATCAACGGAAGGTATAACCATGTTTTCATATGAGATGATTTTGTGATGATTATCCAAATACAATGCCATAATACCAAACAGCCGATATTTCACCTGTTGAGGTCGTGACACACTGCTTTACAATCTCACCTGTACACCACCTGCTGCACCCACATAGATCGCATGGAAACGATTGTAACGTACATGTTCTGACCAGATGTAATGCCCCACCAGGTCCTGGCCCAAACCATCTTCTGTTTCCAGGTAGTTGAAGGTAGGACCGGCGTATATTTCAAACCGGCCAAAGCTGTAAGCTGCATAGGCACCCAACGACTGGCGATTGTAGTATGCACTGCTCTTTAAATTTGTCATGAAGGTGTTCTTCGCTTCTACATTTATTCTGAAGTGAGGGAAAAGCTGTGGTGAATGCGCTCCGATACCTGCTTGTATTGCATATAACGGATCGGGATTATCCTTCAGGTTATATCCTACTCCCAGGATACCATACAGGATGCGGCCACCTGATTTAAAAGCAGCTATCATAGTAGCCGATTCATCGATAGACAGGCTTACCTGCTTTTCTCCGCCCTTGACAATATTGATGACACCAATAGGACATGCGCTGCTATCCGCTATGTTGATAAATCCTACCTGCACTCCTTTTACTTTTTTGGCGATGTTGATAAATCCACCGATCTGTGTATTTACTTCTGTGGCCTTATTCATAAAGCCTGCTATCTGTGCCTTTGCACTGCCGGAAAAGTTGCCAAATCCAGCCACCTGCGCCTGTGTATTACTGCGCGCCGTATTCATAAAACCAGCGATCTGTGTACCGTCAACATCACCCTTCACAAAGTTCGCATAACCCGCCGCCTGAAAGCCTTTCATACTTCCATCGAGATTCATAAATCCTGCAATCTGCGATCCACTGGTACTGTTTTTTACCTGGTTCATAAATCCTGCAAACTGTGCGCTATGGCTTGCACTGCCAATGTGATTGGAGAACCCTGCCACCTGCAGGCGGGTAGCACTGTCTTTAATAATATTGGAGATACCGGCAATGGCTACTCCTGTTTCTGCCTTAGAAACACCAGCAATGATATTTAAAGAGAAATGATTAGTGTAGTTGGCCGCATTCTTACCGTTACTGCTCAACGGGTAAATAAGTCCGATATGTGCAGGAGCAGTCTGCGAAAACACAGTATTGGCATAGGTTATAACAGCTATCACTATTACAATAATCCGATAGTTGATGTAGTTTGTTCTCATGTTGCGTAATTATTTCGTATAGTATTACGACACGTTGAGAAACATCTACCCCTACGCAAAAAATGAAAATTAAAAAATACTGATGCCTGCCTGCCAGCCCAGCCAGCCCCTGGCATCGCCCATATTGAACGAAGGATAATGCGCACCATAGTCAATATAGCGACGCCCCTCTGTTATCTTATTTTCAGGATCAGCTATCCCTATAGATAATGCAGGACCTGCAAATATGGTAATGTGTTTATTCAATGTTACATTGAGTGATGGCTGCAACCGGAATATCTTCATATTGTGATCCCAGGTGCCTTCAAACGTATTTTGCCCGGTAGCTTCTACCATTACTGACCATACTTTATTAAACGGAATGATCTTTCCAATACCGTATCCAATAGACCATGCACTGTTATTTTCTCCCGTACCAAATCCTCCCAGCAAAATGCTGTATAATTCTGTACGGCCAGCCTTCCAGGCGATATTGTAAGGCAGTACATCTGTGCTGTACAACGTTATTTTCTTGTATCCTTTACGTACAAAGTTGAACAGACCAATGCTATATCCTGTGGAGGTATCTGCAATATTCACCAGCCCTATCTGTACACCATCCATTCGTTTCGCATAGTTAAAAATCGAGGATAACTGCAGTCCCTTCATTGTACCATGACTGATATTTCCTATATCGGAAATCTGTGCACCAGACACATCTTTTTTGGTATAATTAAGGATACCACTTGCCTGCAAGCCTTCCATATTCCCTCCCGCATAATTCACTACACCGCTTACCTGCACTCCTCCCATATCTCCACGGATAGAAGATACTACTCCTGTCAACTGTGCGCCGTTTGTATTACCATATACCTGGCCCACAACACCACTTACCTGCATTCCTCTCAAACTACCTTCGGTGACATTGCTTACACCCGCTGCCTGCAAACCTATCATGGAATCCAGCACATTATTGTGTATCCCCGCAATCTGCGCCCCGCGTGTTTTTCCGCCCACTATATTTACTACACCGGCAATCTGGCAACTCTGCATATCATTTTTCACGATGTTGAAAACCGTTCCCATTTCAAATCCATCTACACCGGCGGCATAACCACCTACCACGTTGACAGAAAATTTATTGACTACCTGCCCGCTCATACGGCCGTGAGTACCTAAACCCGGTGCCAGCGATACCTGGTAAGGCTTATCAGCAAAGAAAGAACCGATATTCAAACTGGTTAATTTCTGCCGCGAGGATAAAAATACTTTTGCAAACCAGGTTTTCTCTACCTGTGCATGCCCGGTTATATCTACAGTCTTGAGCTGGTAAGTAGTAGGGGAAATACTGACAGATATTTCCTGGTCCTGGCCCGTAAATAATAGCAGGGATGTATCGGCATACAGGTCCTTACTAACGCTGATGGCTGCGGTAGGATATCTATCCTTTAACCGCAGCCTGAAATAACCATCGTTATTAGTGAGTGTAGAAATGAGTTGCTGTCGTTCATAGACGCTGGCGTTGGGTAGCCGTTGTCCCGTTTTCCCATCCGTGACAAACCCCGTAATCATGTAATACGATTGTGTGGAGTTTTTCTTTAGCAGGATAATATAGTTGCCAGATTCTTTATATTGATAATCTCCGGAGAACAACATATCCAATACCTGTCGGACTGTCTTTCGTTTAGCGGAGATGGTGACTAAACTGTCTTGCGGAAGAATCGTTGTTAAATATGAGAAATAAAAACCTCCTTGTTTGCTGATCGATGTAAGTACGGTGGAAAGTGGCTGCTGGTTTACTTCTATGCTCACCGTTTTATTCAACAGGTTTTGTGCAGCTACTGACAGCGAAAAAATACATCCTAAAAATAAAGCTAACAAATGCTTAGATAGTAACATACGGAACGAAGGCTTATTTCAATATTATTTGTGATCCACTTTTCTCCACATTGATCTCATAAGTAAGCCCGATTACCTGTAAAGTACTATCCAGCGAACTGTTTGTAAAGGTAGAATTAATCTGTAAATCCCGTTTCTTATTATCGGCAATCACGATGTTCACACCGTATGCTTCATTTAATATTTCCACCAGTTTCCAGAGTGGTGTGTTATTACATACAAAAGTTTTTGTGCGGTAATAGCTATACAACTCATCGGTATTATTTTGCTTGCTGGGAGCAGTCTGATCTGCCGTGATCACCGCTTTCTCATGCTGCCGGAGCTGAACACTATTGTTGTTTTTAGTCACTTCCACTGCACCACTTTCTACAATTACTTCGGTTTTACCATTCACACTTTTTACATTGAAAGAAGTGCCCAACACTTTCACCGTTACATCATTTACCTTGAGTACAAAAGGTTTTCCCGGATCCTGTGCTACATTAAAAAATGCCTCCCCTTCCAGTTTCACCTGCCGTTCTTTCCTGAAAATAGCAGCATATTCAATAGTAGATTGTTTATTCAGTGTTACCTGTGATCCATCAGGTAATACCTCCTCTTTTATTTGCTGACCGGAGCTAACGATCATGGGGGTTGTACTCTGGTTCGACAGGTACCAGAAGCCCGCAGCGCCGAGCAAAACAATAAATACAGCGGCTATACGTAAAATAGGTTTCCAGTTAACACCGGTATCCAGGTGTACAATGCGGGCAGTAGTTTCGTTGCTGCCTACCCGTTGTTGAAATCGGGTCCAGGCCTCATTTTCATTCACAGTGCTAACGGCAGCCAGTTTCTTACTTTCCGTCCAGATAAGGCGGAAATGTTCAAAATAGCGCTGGTGGTCTTCTTTCTCTGTGAGCCATGCAGCTACAGCTGCCTTCTCAGCGGGAGTGGTAATATCCAGCAGGTATTTTACCAGGAGGTCATCGTTTATATGCTCAGATTGTTTTTTCACTTATGCACTTTTACAGGTGGAGCAAAATTAATAACAAGGGCAGAAAATCTACCAGGTTGAGTCGTAACAAGCGCAAAGCTTTGCCCATCTGATTTTCCACAGTTTTTATAGAGATATCCAGTCGATCCGCTATTTCCTGGTACTTCAATTCCTCGAAGCGGCTCAGTTGAAAAACGGTGCGACATTTTTCTGGTAATGCCATCAATGCCGCTTCCAGCTTCTCTTCCAGTTCACGTAACATTACTTTGCCGGATGCATTGCCGGTACTTTGATCATTGCTCATCTGGTATTTGGTATGTGCCTGGTGTGTAGCTTTCACTTTCTGATGTCGCAGATAATTAATGCATTCATGGTATACGGCCCTGTAAAGGTATCCTGAAACAGATTGCTTTATTTTGATATCGCCTGATTTCTCCCATAATTTGCAAAAGACGTTCTGCACCATTTCCTCCGCCATTACTTCATCTTTTAATAAAGTGCAGGCATAGGAATGCAAGCCTTTAAAATGTGTTTTAAAAACCTGTTCAAAAGTTAATGAGTTTTCGATTTCCGGTACTGCAGTACCCGGACTTGTAAATTCCATGCGTAGGGTTTGATATCTAACGTCAAATATAATTCCTTCTGCCAATTGAACTGATTTATTATACGACACCATGAGAAAGGTATACCCCTACGAGAAAGGACATTTTTTTGGGAATTTGTTGAAAAAGAAGGGAGGATGCTGGTTTCCAGACGCCCGGAGCGCCCTGATTTAACTGGTTATCAATCGTTTGACTTATCTCTAAACTTTCCTAGTTACTTTAACATTATATTATATTCGTTTTAAAGAATATTTCACAACTGGACGATTAATATTGTAAAAATTATCCCGATGAAATTTATCTGTACACTTTGCCTGCTGCTGTTTGGAAGCACTGTCCTTTTCGCCCAATCCAAAACGGGCTACATTAATTTTCAACAAATGATTGGTATGATGCCGGAAAGTAAACTGGCCAATGATACCCTGAATGTACTTCAGGAAAAATTAAACAGTGAAGGCCAGCAACTGCTGGATGAATACACTAAAAAAGTAAAGGAGCTGGACAGCGTAGGTAATATGAGTCCGGCTATGGTGGAAGTAAAAAGTGCAGAACTTAAAGCTGCACAAGCGAGCATACAGCGGTACAGACAAATGTCTGAGCAAACCATGTCCGCCAGAGAACAGGAATTATTAACTCCGATATTAGATAAAGCTAAAAAGATATTAAAGGCGGTAGCTAACGAAAAAGGCTATACGCTGGTGATTGATAACTCCAGAGACGCGGTGTTAGTATCCGCAGAATCCGATGATCTGATGCCGGCAGTGAAAGTGAAGATGGGCATCAAATAAACAGGCATTTGGCTATTTAGTTATTTAGTTATTTGACCGGTATAAATATTTGATGTCACTTCCGCCATTCTAATTGATAGCAGTATTTATGGCCGGCAAATAATTAAATAACTAAATGTCAAATGTGGTTGTAAAGAACTATATGTGTAAACCGTGCGCCAGCAATGTTTTCCACTGCGGGTTGCTCCGTACAAATTCTGCAACTTTTTTGCTGGAAGGAACCATGCGAATATTCTGTGCAGAAATTTCCTCCATTACTTTTCCTAACATCATTGGTAATACCCCCTGCTTTTCCAACACAGGTGGTACTTCTGCACCCGTCAGGAAAATACGGCTACCATTTTTCTCATAAATCACTTTCGCCATTTGTCCGGCAATATGCGCCTCAAACTGTCTGGCTTCCTTGTTGTCAATAATTTTAAAATCCTTCATGATCATAATTATTTTTACACGATGTTTCTAGTAGTGGTATACTAAGGAAAGTATCTTAAGCAAAAGGGGAAGTTGATAGATAGCATGGTATTAAAATACCCTAAAAAAGTTCATTCCGCCTGCAAATATACTAATATTTTAGCAGAAAATCGTGAAACATCAATATGTAGAAATAACTAATACTTAAAGTAATTGGCTGGTAAGCCTTTAAAGGGTAGCTTAACGTGAAACACACTGCCACTCAATGGAAATTCACCTATTTGCTCCGCACTCATATGCTCCCGCGCGGTAGTAATCAATAACTCATCCATCCCGGCGCCCCCAAAAGCACAGGAAGATACATGCGGTACCGGTACCGATACTTTCCCCAATAGTTCCCCTGTTTCGGGATCCCAACAATATACGCCTGCACCACCCCATTGCGCAATCCACAACATCCCTCGACTATCCATCGCCATGCCATCCGGACAACCTAAGGCAGCCGGAATATGAATAGCGATGCGCGTAAAGGCAATATTTCCGGTGGCAGCATCGTAACTGAACTCCTGCACGGTTCCGGTGTGGGTGTCGTTGTAATACATCTTATTCCCCTTCCATACCAATCCATTGGAAATAGTGACCCCGGTCAGCTTCACTACCGGCGCTTCCTGCCCGGTAATACAATACAACGTCCCGGTACCTTCATCGGCAGGCATCTGCATAGTACCTATCCATAAGCGCCCTGCCGGATCACATTTACCATCGTTACATCTTATATTCTCCCGTTGATCCAGTACACTCAGTAATGGCCCTATACCTTTCTCCGGGGAAAAGAAAGCTACACCATGTTGCAGCCCTGCCAACAACTCATTGCGACCTGCTACAGGTACAAGCGTAGATACATAAGTGCCCACCTCAAACGCCTGCTGCCGGCCATTTATATCTCTCATATAAATAGTGTGTCCTATGATATCTACCCAGCACCAGCAATTTCTTTCCGGCCACCAACAGGCTCCCTCCCCTAACTCACTGGCTAAAGGCGATAATAACACTGCTTCATATATCTCCATAATACATGTTTTAATAGTTGAGGCTTCACTACCAACACCCAATATATACTTTTGTGCACTGATATTGTATATTGCAGCCTTAATCACTGTTAATTTCCAGTTCTTTAACTCCTGCTATGGATATAAAAGTTTTTGAGCAACTTCACCAGGAAGGCCTGATAGATGAGCGCTCCCTTACCACTGTAAAAACCTCTGAACAACAACGACTGTTCTCTCTGCACTGGGAAATCAAAACGCTGTTATACCTGGGCGTATTGCTACTCAGCGGCGGCCTCGGTATCCTGATTTACAAAAACATTGATACCATTGGACACCAGGTCATCCTGCTGATCATCGGTGTCATTTGTGCGGGTTGTTTCAGTTATTGCATCCGCCAAAAAAAACCTTTTTCATGGCAACAGGTTCCCTCGCCCAACGCATTTTTCGATTATGCGTTACTGTTAGGTTGTCTCACATTTGTGACCTTTATTGGTTATCTGCAATTCCAGTATACGGCCTTCGGCACCGCCTATGGCCTGGCTACGTTTATCCCGCTGGCTGTACTCTCTGTCAGCGCTTACTACTTTGATCATCTCGGCGTATTATCGATGGCCATTACTAACCTCGCCGCCTGGATGGGCATTGCCCTCACACCCGCTCAAATACTGACTGCCAACGACTTTGGCAATGCGCGTATTGTGTACACGGGCGTTATACTGGGTATAATCCTGTTGGCATTTGCACTGATATCTTCCCAAAAAAATCTGAAAAAACACTTTGCCTTTACTTACCAGAACTTTGGTGCGCATATCTTTTACATCGCCTGCATTGCAGGTATCTGCATATTTGACGATGCCCATGTGTGGTGGTTCCTCTTTATGTGTGTGATTGCTGCTTATATCTACTGGCAGGCATTCCGCGAACGCTCCTTTTATTTTGTGCTCATCACGGTACTGTATATCTACCTGGCCTTTAGCATTGTATTTTTCCGCATATTATTCAAAGCTACAAATATTGAGCAGCTGTATACCGGCTTCTTCTACGTGATTGGCTCTGCTATCGGCGTAATTTTACTATTGATTAACCTCAACAAAAGAATTAAAAATGCTGGCGTATAAATCTCAAACTCTCGACAATCTTCATATACAGGAAGAAGCAGCGAAAGCATTGCGGAAAGACTGTATCGACGTAACCACCTACAGGGCTATTGAAGCGGCACACCCGGTAAACTTCTATACGCCTAACCCGGTTATAAAAATCGGGTTGTTTATCCTCACCGTGGTGATTGTATCTTTCTCACTGGGACTGTTCTCCTTAATGACGCTGGATATCCATCATCCTGAAAGGGTAATCAGAGGTCTCTGCATTTTTGTTGGACTGGGCTGTTATGCAGTCCTGGAATTATTTATTGCGAGCAAAAAATTATTCCGCGCCGGGCTGGATGATGGTCTGCTATGGTGCGCTACCGGCTTGTTGATTTGCAGCCTGGCAACTTATGAAGATACCAGTACTACCACCTGGTGTGCAATTACCTTAGTAACTACCCTCCTGGCTACCTTACGTTTTGCTGATATGGTGATGGCAGGCTTTGCATTTCTCGCCTTTGTGGGCCTTGCTTTCAGCCTGCTGGTTGAAATGGGGCCCGTGGCTAAAACCATTGTCCCTTTTGTTATCATGGCGCTTTCATTGGTGGTTTATTTTATGGTAAGAAGAGGTATGCGGCAGCACTTACTCCGTCACTACAATCGTTGTCTGACGGTGGCAGCGGTACTCGCTTTGCTCACTTTCTACCTGGCCGGCAATTACTTTGTGGTAAGGGAAGTAAGTAATACCATGTTTGACTTGCAGCTACAAGAGGGACAATCCATCCCGGGTGCCGCATTCTTCTGGATTTGTACCATCATCATTCCGATTGCTTACGGCTACCTGGGCATTCGTAAAAAGGACGCTATCCTGTTACGTACAGGTTTGGTGCTGCTGGCGGCTATTGTATTCACGGTACGGTACTATCATCATGTAATGCCGCTGGAAGCAGCCATGGTAGCAGGCGGGCTGATACTCACCGTAGGTGCATGGGCATTGATCCGCTACCTGCAAACACCCCGTCATGGCTTCACTTATATGGAAGCAGACGAACCTTCGCTGGCAGATAAATTAAAACTGGAGTCATTGATCATTGCGCAAACCTACGTTCCGGGCGCGCCTAAACCCGATATGGATTTCGGTGGAGGCAGTGGCGGCGGCGGCGGGGCCAGCGGTAATTATTAATAGTAATAAAAAAATTACGGGGAGATGGTAATAGCTGCTGCTGTTACCATCTCCCCGTAGTTTTTTACATCTTCCTATATCAAAATATCAACAGGAACTAATGGGCATAAAAAAAGCCTGACTGAATGATCAGTCAGGCTTAAAGAGCGAAAGACCGGGCTCGAACCGGCCACCCCGACCTTGGCAAGGTCGTGCTCTACCAAATGAGCTACTTTCGCAGAGGTATTAAGAACTTTGGGAGGATATTACTCCGCATGTGACGCATGCGTTTTGTATCCCTTACTGGAGCGGAAGACCGGGCTCGAACCGGCCACCCCGACCTTGGCAAGGTCGTGCTCTACCAAATGAGCTACTTTCGCAGAGGTATTAAGAACTTTGGGAGGATATTACTCCGCATGTGACGCATGCGTTTTGTATCCCTTACTGGAGCGGAAGACCGGGCTCGAACCGGCCACCCCGACCTTGGCAAGGTCGTGCTCTACCAAATGAGCTACTTCCGCAGGTATTAAAAACTTTGTTAGTTTAAAGAACTCTTCCCTTCGATGTGCATTCTTTCGTTTGCTTTGCCCCGTGGCGTTTTCGTTGGGATTGCAAAGATAGGAAACGGACTGAAAACACAAAATTTTTTTTCAAACTTTTCTAAAAAAATTTTGCACGAATATATGCAACAACTCATTGAAACACAGAAGGGCAAAGCTTTTCACCAATAAAAATAGTAATACTTTTTATTTACAACGTATCTGTAACTGCAACAGTACGAACCACCAAAGGCTTCTTTTTCGACTTTTTCCGCTTACCCCACCACACATAAAAACCCGTTACCGGCAAGGAAGCACAAATAAAACTGATGATGAAAGCAATTATTTTTCCTGCAATGCCGCCAATAGCTCCCACATGAATATCGTAGTTCATTTCTATTAATCGCTCGCCCCGGTTTTTATGGCTATCATTGCGCCTGCCTAATTGTTGGGCAGTGTATTGGTCAAACTGTAATTCATCTGCGCCAAAATAAGTTTCCTTACCCTTATAGCCACCAATTACATGCACGCCCTTTTCCCCACGGGCCGGATAAATGTAGATGCGGCGCGATCCTTTCAGCACCGGCAATGCTTGCGCAAAAGCCTTATCCAGCGGGTTACCGGTGATGGTAGCGGTACCTTTCACTGACTCATGCAGTGATCTGTCCGGCGGCGTAGTACTACCGGCAGCTACCACATACACTGTTGCCTGAAACCACGTAAACGCCCACACCATGCCGGTTAACGCCAACACTAATGCCAAGGTAAGGGCATAAAAACCCAGTACATTATGCAGGTCATAATTCACCCTTTTAAAGCCTGCTTTCCACTTAATTTTAAAGCTCTTGTCCCGGTTTCCCTTATTCCATTTCTTAGGCCACCACATAATCAATCCCGTGATCAGCAGTATCACAAAAATGAAAACACTCCAACCTACAATCGGCTGCCCATAAGGCGTATTCAGCAATAAACTCCAGTGAATGGATTTGATAACAGAGAAGAAATTATGTTTATAGTCGATGATACCGGTTACGGCTCCACTATAAGGATTAATCATTACAGACTCGTAGTACTCCACCCCTCCAAAATAGGTCAACGCTGTATCATTACCTTTGTAAGTCATAAACTCCCAGGCCCGGTCCGGCGCAGGATACGTTGTAATGTTCAGTAAAGGCTTTCCGGGTCCAAGCACCGCCTCCGCCTTCTTTTTCAGCTCGCTGACAGGCAGCAACGCCCGGTTTTCCGGCGTTACAAATAGTTGTTTACGGTAGTAGTAATTATTGATCTCCTGTTGAAAAACAAACAAACACCCGGTGATACTCACTATCAGCACAATAATGCCTGACCCCAGGCCCAGCCAGAGGTGTAACTTTTCTACGATGATCCTGAACAGCGATTTATGCTGTTTCTTTTTTAATTTATCCGTTCGCTTAAACATATTGTATCATTGGAGAATAAATCTCCATCATACAAAGTTGTCCGTAAAACGCGAGGATGTTTAATCGTATCCGGAATTTCATTTACGCAAAAGGGAAAGTTGGGGCACAAAAAAACCTCCTCCGGAAAAACCGGAGGAGGCCTGGATAATTATGTGAAAGCAGTTGCTTACTTATATTTTGGATTGTACAGCGAGCTTCCCTGCACTTTTACATCTGGCTTACCTGCATATTTATGTGTATAAAGGCCGTAGCTGAGTCCCAGGATGAAAGCTACCAGGCAAAATAACTGCACGTAAAATAACCAGCGGGAGCGGGAAACCTTATCTAAGGTAATATCGTATTTATTTTCTACTGTATTCTGTTCCATAATCAGTTTATTTCCGCTGCAAACCTACATAATATTTTGAAATTTTCGAAGTTATTTGAGAGAGAAAGAAAACTTTCACCGATTAAATAAGCTCAGAGAATTTCTTATGTTTTAAAAAATAATACCGCCAGATCATGATCCCGTGAAATACGCCTGTCATTTTCATCAGCTTTATTTTCGGTAAATGATCAGTCCCTGTATATTTACGGCGCCAGCGATAATAATCTTTATAAGCCCTGTAAATCGCTGCCATATCCTTCGGTTTACCTGCCACCAGGCTCTTAACCCCAGCCAGGATATCCAGGAAGAAACGCTGTACCAGTACAATCCAGCGGTCTTCATTATGCAGGTTTTTCCACAACATCATCAGGTTGTTCCGGAAGTTCAGGTATAACTTACGGGGATTTCCCTGTGGTAAACTACCTCCGCCCACATGAAACACCACGGAGGCCGGACAATAACAAATCCGGTATCCTGCGCGCTGTAAACGCCAGCAAAGGTCTACTTCTTCCATATGTGCAAAGAAATCGTGGTCAAAACCACCTACCTCATGAAAACAGGACGAGCGGATAAACAATGCGGCCCCGGTTGCCCAAAAAACGTCCTGTACATCATCGTACTGCCCCTGGTCTTTCTCTACGGTATACAATACACGTCCCCGGCAGAAAGTATAACCCAGGATATCCATCCAGCCACCTGCGGCACCGGCATACTCAAACTCATCTGGCTGGTTATAAGCCCGCAATTTAGGCTGACAGGCTGCAATACGCGTATCCTGCTGCATCAGGGCCACTACCGGCTCAATCCATCCGGCCTCTACTTCCACATCCTGGTTCAGCAATACGTAAATATCGGCCTGCACTTCCCCTAAAGCGTCATTATACCCACCGGCGAAGCCGTCGTTGCGGGCATTCCGGACAATCCGGATCTGCGGGTAATGCTTCGCCACAAAATCCACGCTGTCATCTGTAGAGGCATTGTCTGCCAGCACCAGCTGCAGGTTGCCGTAAGTAGAACGGCAAACAGACGGCAGGAACTTCTCCAGAAAAGACTTCCCATTCCAATTTAAAATAACAACTGCTACTGATGGCAATACGGACAATGGATCTTACGTTTATGCGTGAACAATTATTTTTGAGATGCAAATATGCAACAAACGATGCTAATATTTGCCAATCATTACAGAATCAGGGAAGCCAAATATGGCTTAAATTAGAAGTATGTTTAAACAGTATATCGGATGGAAGTTTGTACTGGCCTCCATAGCAGTGCTCATTATTGGAACCACTATATGGTTTGTAAGTAATTTATCGAAGAATATCCAGGAAGAAGAACGAAAAAAAGTAGCCACCTGGGTGGAAGCCAACCGGGAGCTGCTGCGTACAGATGCCGACGCCAATCTCAACCTGGCCATCGGTATTGTGACCAACAACACCACCATTCCCCTGATCCTCACCGATGAGGAAGGCCATATACTCGACAGCCGCAACCTCGACTCCCTCCGCATCGCAAAGGATCCAAAGTACCTCTCCGAACAACTGCGGGCTTTCAAAAAACAACATCCTCCCTTTATCATGGAGGTAGATGCCAAACAAAAGATGTATAATTTCATCTATTACGGCGACTCCCTCATTCTCCGGCAGGTACGATACTATCCTTACATTCAGCTGTTTGTAGTCACCCTCTTTATCGCCATCGTACTCTTTGCCCTTTCCAGCACCAACCGGGCCACCCAAAACCAGGTATGGGTAGGACTGGCCAAAGAAACTGCCCACCAATTGGGAACACCTCTCTCATCCATGGAAGCCTGGCTTGAAATCCTACGGGAAAACGAAGCCAATACCACCATCGTGGCAGAACTATCGAAAGACGTAGACCGCCTCAAACTCATTACGGATCGCTTCTCCAAAATAGGTAGCATCCCCAAACTGGAGGAAACCAACATCGTGGCCCAGATAGAAAACATGACCAACTATATCCGGAAAAGAGCGCCACAGAAGGTACAACTAACCGTTCATAGCGCCGACGAAGAACTGCCTGCGATGATATCTCCCCCACTTTTCGACTGGGTAGTGGAAAATTTATTAAAAAATGCGCTGGACGCCATGGAAGGCAAAGGGAAGATCGATATCACCATTGAAAATCACTCTACTTATATCACAGTAGACGTTGCAGATACCGGGAAAGGGATTCCCAAAATGAGCTTCGAAAAAGTGTTCAAACCCGGATTCAGCACCAAGAAGCGCGGATGGGGCCTCGGCCTTTCACTCGCCAAACGGATCATAGAAGAATATCACCGGGGACGCCTGTATGTAAGGTCGTCTGAAATCAATAAAGGCACCACTTTCAGGATCCTGTTGAGAAAATAATTGACCTTTTTGAGAAAATATGAATAAATAAATTTGCTTATTTTAAAAAAGCCGTTATTTTTGCACCCCATTCTACCAGATGCGAAGGTGGCGAAATTGGTAGACGCGCTACTTTGAGGTGGTAGTGCCTGAAAGGGCTTGGGAGTTCGAATCTCCTCCTTCGCACCAAACGAGACAAATGAGGATAATCCTCGCTTGTCTCGTTTTTTTTGGCAAAAGCCACGTCCAGCGTGAGTATCAAAACAGGTGTTGCCAACCCGCGGTGAATATAAATCGATGCCACTGAATATCGTGCTGTTGTTAACATCATTGTTCGTAACGTACATGCGTTACCGTAATTAATCATAAACGGTCGGACTGTAAATAAACAGTCCGACCGTTATACCACTTCCATTCACAGGCCTATTCTTTTTTTCTGATAAGTTTGGCTTCTTTATCTTCCATACCATACAGGTCGTTAAACAACAGTTTAAACGTACCTAATGACTGCCCGCGGAAAGTAATTTCTGGTCCGAACGCATAGAGCATACCAGCACCTACCGGTGCTGAAAAAGCCGCTACCCCGTCTTTTAGGTATGATTGTCCCCAGGCCCAACCGCTGTGTAAAGGTTGTGCGGTAGCGAACCAGGCAATCGGTTTGATCCCTTCCTGCGCCGCGTTGGCATCCAGGCGGAATACCGGGCTGTTGTCAAAGTTCACATCGCCGACAGAAGGCAGCCCCCATGCGGCCGGATGTGTACTATCAAACGATACCTGGAGAATACTGCCAGGTACAAAATATTTGGTACCGGGCAATGGTTTTTCCTGCCCGGCTTTGTCCGTTTCCACCAAAGCATTATGTACCGGCAATCCCAGATGGTAAGCGAGATTGGTACTGCTGCCAATAGTAATAACCGTACCGCCTTCTTCCATGAATTGCTTTAATGCCGGTATAGATTTTTCTTTAGAGATCTTACCTAACATATGCCGGTAGTTTTCCGGAATTTCCGCAGGAGCCGGATCTTTTTGCGTGTATCCGTACCTGTTAGGCTCTGCACCTCCCACCGGTGGAATGGCGCGGGTAGCGAAGATGATCGCATCATACCTGCTATGCAGGTTTCCGGTATCAATGTCCTGCGGATAAATCACTTCAAATGGAAAATGGTATTGCTCCATGATCCACCGCATCCAGCCGGAAGGCATAGAGCCGCCATAGGTATCCCATAGCGCAATACGCATCGGGCGCAGGGCTACGGTACCCGCAGGTCGCTTATTGATGCCCGTAGTTTTCAATCCCAGGGTGGTAGCCGATTGTTGCAGGATCTCCTTTGCTTTGCCATTGGCAGGTACAAAGAAGGCGCCCGCTACGGCTTTATTATTACCCGCTACTCCTTTGGTGAGACGGTATACTTTTACACCGGCTTTCAGGAGATCGTTGACCGCAATAAAAGCATTGTTCTCGCGGGCACTCAGCAGGTAACCCGCGCCGGCACCTGCCAGCGTGTTTTTGGGAGGCGACTGCAATTCACCGTAGGGCAGCCGCGTAAAGGGTCCGTCGAATGCGTCGAGCACCCGGTCAAACTGAACCCCCATCTGGAAAGCCAGTGTCCAGCCTGCTGCATCATATGGCCGGATAGGAGGCCCACCCGGGTATTGAAAATCGTTGGGGTGATCCTGTGGTTCAAACATATCCAGCACATGCGGCCGGAATGACTGGTTCGTTTTTACGATATAAGATCCGGCAGGATAGGATTTGCCGCTTACCGTAAACGCGGCATCTGCTTTCTGTACCTGGATACCCGCCTTGATCAGCGCATTGATAAATTTCACCGCAGTAGGAAAATCGGCCTGATCTGCCGGCAGGATATATCCCCGTGGATCTCTTCCCGCAGGATCTTTGAATACCGCGTCGTAATATTTCATGGGAATATTGTTACCCCGACGCATCCAACCATAAGGATCACTCCCATCGTTTTTATCGGTGGAATCCGGATGGTCTTTCTTAAAGGCGGCGGTAACGGCCTCGGAACGTTTCGGCGATAATGTCCAGGAGTCCTGGTTGCCACGGTCGATCGCGTTTTTACCCATTTTGTAAATATTGTAGAGCACTTCATCACGCTGACGGGCAGCGTAATCCAATACCGCGTAGTTCAGCGATACAGAATAATCGATAGAGCGTCTGAAACGCCAGTCGTCCTGCGGCTTTACGGGATTTGGTGTAGCGCCGTTGGGAATTAACCGTTGTGGTACCACAGGGATTTTCTCTGGTGTGGGATTTCCAATAATTTCCGTAAGCAACCCAATCATATTATGATACTGCGTGGTGGTACGCAATCCGCCGTTATACCAGGTAGAGAAACTGGAGCCGTTCAAACGGGTATAACCTGGTTTATCTTCTGCGTTCAACCGGTTGTACATAGCGGCCCCGAGTGCATCGATACCGGTGATCATCAGCGGATCAAAGAAATAATTGAACGGATCGCGGTAGGGAGGTCCTGCGAGTACAGAACCTTCGGGACCGCGTTGGTGGTGATTGTACATGATCTGCGGCATCCATTCAAGAAACAATTGTTTTCCCATGTTCACGCTTTCTTTCATGTTCATGATGTAGAAATCGCGGTTATTATCATGACCGATATATTTCTGATACAATACCGGCAACTGGTCTACCGATCTTTTCAACGGATCCGCATTCCGCATATACCAGTTGGACACCAGTTCCTGTCCGTCGGGGTTGGCGTGCGTCATCAGGATGATCACATTATCCAGGATGCGCATGGTTTCCGGATCTTTGCGGCTTGCCAGCTGCCACGCGGTTTCTATGAGCTGGTGCGTACCTACTACTTCTGTAGCATGTAATCCACCATCGATCCACACCACAGCCTTTCCTTCGGCGGCCAGCGCTTTCGCCTGTCCGGTGGTAAGGTCTTCCGCGCGGGCCAGTTGCTGTGAAATCTTTTTATACTTTTCCAACTGCTGCAGATTGGCTGGAGAAGAGATCACCAGCATATACTGGTCCCTTCCTTCTTCTGTTTTGCCGATGTCTACCAGCTTCACCCGGTCGGATGCCGCGAGCTTTTTAAAATACGCTGCCGTTTGTGTGTAGTTGGCCAGCTGATAATCATCCCCGATATTAAATCCGAAATGTTCTTTCGGTGAAGGGATGGTTTGCGCCACTACGGAATGACTATATAACCATCCGGCAACTGTGATGGCAACGAGTATTTTATTTTTCATGGCGTTGTTATTTGCGGTAATCTAATGCAGGTTTGCGGTCGCCCAGCATGGCTTCATACTGGAATCCGGCGCCTTGTCGTTTGTTTAACTCTGCTTTGGCGGCCTTCAGGCTTTCCGGGCTTTTAAACAGGTCATACGCGGTGAGTGCAATGGTTTTGGCAGCCACCATCATACCTTTTACGCCGATGCTGCTACCTGCGGCGGCTACGTTCTGCCAGCTGTGGCCGGAAGATCCCGGTACAAAGGTAGCGGTTACAATACCTGCTGTAGGCGCTACCCAGCTCACATCAGCTACATCGGAAGAGGCGCTGCCGCCGTCTTTGATCATAGTAAAAGGACTTACCCGGGAAGTCACCGTATCCGGATCAGGCGTGTTATCCTTCTCCACAAAAGTGGCCTGTATCTTTTTCGCAAATTCCTTTTCAGCGGGGGTATAGCTGAAGCCACCAACCTGTTGCAGGTTCTTATCCATCAATTGCGATAAGGTTACGTTGGGCAGCATGTTATAAACACCACCTATCACTTCGTAATCCATGCGGGTACCGGTTCCCATAGCAGCGCCTTCAGCAGCCTTTACCAGTCGCTCCCATACACTTTTTACTACTTTCATGTCCGGATGCCGTACATAATAATATACTTCTGCAAATGCCGGTACTACATTCGGTGCATCGCCACCCTTGGTGATCACGTAGTGGATGCGGGTAGAGGAAGGCACATGCTCCCGCATCATGTTCACCATATAGTCCATTGCTTCGACACCATCGAGCGCAGAGCGGCCTTTTTCGGGCGATGCGGCGGCATGAGCTGCAGTACCATAGAACCTGAATTTGGCGTTCTTATTCGCCAGCCAGGGAGAAATAGCCGCTGAATTCAGATTGCCGGGATGCCAGTGTAATACGGCATTCACATCTTTAAATAATCCTTCCCTTACCATAAATACTTTGCCGGAACCGCCTTCTTCCGCAGGACAACCATACAAACGGATCGTGCCTTTCACCCCACTGCTTTGTAGCCAGTTCTTCACGCTGATCGCTGCTGCAACAGAGGCGGTCCCAAACAGGTTATGCCCGCAACCATGTCCTGGTCCGCCTTCCTTCACGGGTTGTTTTTCCGGCACGGCTTCCTGCGACAAGCCCGGCAACGCATCGTATTCCGCAAGGATGGCTATCACTGGCTCACCGCTCCCATAGCTGGCTACAAAGGCAGTGGGAATACCGGCAATACCGGCCTTCACCTGGAACCCTTGTTGCTGCAGGGTGGATTGTAACAGCGCCGAACTTTTTTCTTCCAGGTAACCGGGTTCTGCATAGCTCCAGATCTTTTTGGCAATGGTATCGTAGGCAGCGGTATGTTGATCGAGGTAACTGATCATCGCGGTTTTCTCCTTGTTTTGTTGTGCCGGCAAAGTTGTTGTCATGCAACAAAAAAACGCGCAGGAAATGATAAATGGTTTCATGGGCTATTTATACAGTTGGTTAAACAGTAATTTAAAGGTGCTGTGAGATTGCCCCCGGAAGGTGATCTCCGGCCCGAAGGCATATAATTTTCCTTTGCCTACCGGCGCTGTAAAGGCAGCAATGCCACCTTTCAGGTATTGCTGTCCCCAGGCCCAGCCACTATGCAGCGGTGCCGCATCAGAAAACCATATCAGCTTTCTTATCCGGGAGGTATCTGCTCCGCTCAATTTGAAAACAGGGCTTCTTTCAAAGTATACATCATTTTTTGCCCGCATGCCAAAGGTTTCCGCTACCGAGGTGTCAATGTCTGCCAGCAGCAGGCTACCGGGAATATAATACTTTGTACCGCTGAGTGGTTTCATCTCTCCTTTCGCATTCTTCTCCATCAGTGCATTTACAACGGGTAACTGAAGGTGATAAGCCAGGTTAGTGCTGCTGCCGATGGTTACAATCTGTCCACCTTCTTCGAGGAATTGCTTCAACTGCGGAACAGACGTATCGGCGGTGATCTTACCCAACCAGCTACGATACTGTGCCGGCAGCTCTTCCGGCCTGGGTGGTTTGCTCTCAAAATTGTTACGCGGCTTCTTTGGTTTACCGGTATCAGGAATAGCGCCGGTGGCAAAAATAATCAGGTCGTATTTACTACGCAATTTTCCACTATCTATCGCGGAAGTATATACGAATTCATACGGAAAATGATATTGCTCCATCAGCCAGCTGAGCCAACCGGCCGGAATAGATCCTCCATAGTTATTCCAGAGTGCCACCCGCATGGGCGCCAGGGCTTTCATACCGGAGGGGCGCCGCTCACTAACGGCAACGGGTATACCAAATTCAGCCGCATCTTTCACAAGGATGGTCTGCGCCTTTGCGGAAAAAGGAATATAGAAAGCACCCGCATTGCTAACGCCTGGGGGTAAACGAAATACTTTTACACCCGCTTTCAGCAGATCATTCACCGCGATGAAAGCATTGTTCACCCGTGCATCGATCAGGTAGCCTTTGGCCGCAGCGGCCACCACTTGTTTTGGGGGCGACTGTAACTGGCCATAGGGTAGCCTTTCAAAGGGTCCGTCAAATGCTTCCAGTACCCGGTCGAATGTGATGCCCATCTGGAAAGCGAGCGTCCACCCGGCGGCATCGTAGGGACGGATCGGCGGACCGCCTTCATACTGGAAATCATTCGGGTGATCCTGTGGTTCAAACATATCTATTACATGCGGTCGGAAAGCCTGGCTGGTTTTGACTATATAGGAACCCGCCGGATAAGTTTTTCCTGCAACAGTAAAGGTAGCAGTCGCCTTTTCTACAGCGATACCGGATTGTATCAGCGCATTGATAAATTTTACAGCAGTGGGAAAGTCGGCCTGATCTGCAGGCAAAATATATCCCCGGGCATCTCTTCTCGCCGGATCTTTTAATACGGCATCATAAAACTTCACGGCAATGGTATCTTCCCGGCCAAAGGAAAATTCGCCCCCACCTTCTCCTTCGCCACCAGCAACGGCTTCCTGCGGGCGACTATTTTTATTGGCTACTTTGATGCTATCGATATAGCTGGGATAAAATGTCCAGTTATCGCGGTTGCCTCTTTCAATAGCGTTGCTGCCCATGCGGTAAATATTGTACAGCAGTTCGTTCCGGTAGCGGGCGGCGTAGTCGAGGATGGCATAGTTGAGCGATACCGAATAATCTATCGACTGCCGGAAATGCCAGCGTTGCGGCGTTACAGGATTGGGAGTGGCACCGTTAGGTACCAGTCTGTCGGGCACCAGTGGCACATTCTCCGGCGTAGGATTACCGATGATTTCCGTAAGGATACCCACCATATTATGAAAATACGGTGTGGTACGTAATCCACCATTCCACCAGGTGGAGAATTGTGAACCGGCACGTTGGGTGTATCCCGGTTTACCTTCTGCATTCAGGCGGTTGTTCATGGCCGCGCCCACCGCATCGATGCTGGTTACAATCAGTGGATCATATACATGGTTAAAAGGATCACGGTAAGGCGGACCTGCCAATACAGAACCAGCGGGGCCACGCTGGTGGTGGTTATACATGATCTGCGGGATCCATTCTACGAACAGCTGCCGGCTGATATTCTGACTCTCTTTCATGTTCATCATGTAGAAGTCGCGGTTATTATCATGTCCCACATATTTTTCGTATAGCCGTGGTATATTCATGGCTCTTTTACTGGTATCGCCTGTCCGCATGTACCAGTCGGACACCAGTTCCTGTCCGTCGGGATTGGCATGTGTGAGCAGGATGATATCATTATCCAGTATAGACATGGTTTCCGGATCGGTGCGGGTAACCAGCTGATACATGGTTTCTATCAGCTGATGTGCGCCTACTACCTCCGTGGCATGTAGTCCGCCATCTATCCAGATCACGGCTTTGCCCTCCGCAGCCAGCTCACGGGCTTGTGGCGCCGTGAGCCCTTCCGCGCGGGCCAGTTGTTGAGAGATAGTCTTGTATCGTTCCAGTCGCTGTATATTGACCGGTGAAGAAACAATCAGCATATACTGATGTCTGCCTTCTTCGGTCAAACCGATATCCACCAGTTTGGTACGGGGAGATGCAGCGAGTTTTTTAAAATAGGCTTCTGTTTGTGTATAGTTGGCCAGCTTATAATCATCTCCTATATTAAAACCAAAATGTTCCTTGGGAGATGGTATCTGCTGCGCCCATGCAATGGCGACGGTCGCCAGCAGCAGGATCAGCAAACGGTAAAACTTGCTATTCATAAGCGCATAAGAATTTCAGATAAACAAATGACGGACTATTGCTTTTTAAACCTAACGCCTACACGGCAATCACCAGGTTCTCCGCGGGCTTCATCACAGATATTATTGAAGAAGGTAACAATGCGTCTTCCATCAGCCAGGTTTAATATAAACTTAAACAGAAAATAATCATTCACTTTCACATTTTCCAGGCTTACATTATTCATCGCTGCCAATTGCGCCGCAGTAAAGGAATACGTTTTGGGAAAGGCCGTTACGGTTTCCAACAGGTGATCATTGGTGCCTACAATACTGGGCAATGGAAACTGGGCAATATTCGTATATTGATTACCGGGAGACGATATCACTAACGGGTACGCAGGTACGCTTGTTTCAGCTTTATTGTAACTGTTGTATACTTCTATGGATGTTACCGTTTCTTTGCCAAAACCTTCCCAGGTTAGTGTAAACGCAAACTCCTGTGCCGCCAGGTTGGGATCGGTGAGGTTAAAGAAAGCTACCTTACCCGCCTGCCGCGTAGGCAGGGCTGTTTTGGTGGTATCTATCGTCACTATTGGCACAGCGCTATAGTTATAATCCTGCCATTCGTAGGTTACCTTTTTACAGGAAAACGCCACCGAAGAAATAACCAGTATGGCCACTATAAAATGCTTCATAATTATAATTTTAGTCCCGTAAATATGTTAGCTTATTTATCCCAGAATACCGGTGTTGTTTGTTGTGCTACCTGCAATGCACCTGCATTTTCTCCCAGGCTGGTATTGGCTGTCAGTTCTGTTTCAGAATAATAGAGCCGCAGCGGGAAGGTGTTGAGCGGCGACAGTGGTGTGCGCAGCAAGGGCAAACCGGTTCTCCGGTAATCGCTGTAGGCTTCCATACCGTTACCATATTGCGCAATGTATTTCTGCGTCATCACCAGTACCAGCTTACCGGCGTCTGTGGCGGCATCGTATTTCAACAATTGGTCTGCTGCAAAATCATTGATCGTAGCAGCCGGCAAAGCAGCGCCGCCGTTGGCGGCAGCAAAGGTGCTCACACTGTTAAGATGCGCTGTAATCCCGTCTTTAAAAGCCTGCCGCGCATCATCGCCGGTATTCAGCGTGAGCGCCGCTTCTGCCCGGATAAACTTCACCATCGCATTGGTGATCATCGGCATGATCCCGGCGCCGGTGCCGTCTGTAGGACCTACTACTTTCAGTGTACCGGTGGCGCCGTTATTGGTGAGGAAACGGTTGGTGACCGGGATATTATTCACAGGTGCATTGTCGTACAAACCACCGGCAGGATAAATACCAAAGGTGGAACGCCTGTTCAGATCAGCCGGTGCAGCCGTACCATCGCCGGGATTACGGCCGTAGTAACCATTGCTGTTGGCGGAATTATTCAGTCCTGCTGTAGCATTCTGCCGGAAGATATAATACCGCAACCGGGGATCATCGTTGTTAAACAACAGGTCGATCAACGACTGGCTCATGTAAAATGTTTTACTGCCCTGGTACTCCACGCGGTGCCAGGGATGCCGGTTGTTGGGGTTTTGCCCTGAGCCGAAACGGAAAGTAAAATCACCTGCGTTGGAATTGGTGGTCCCCCCTATCAGCGTGGCCGGATCAGCTATCAGTGCTTTGATGGCAGTGGCAGAACGTGCCGGATTCACCAGGCGGATCTGGTTGTATAGTTTCAGCTTTAACGAGTTGGCCATCATCAGCCAGGAGCTTTTTACACCACTGTATAAGAGATCGGAGGTGGCAGGGACAAGCGTGGTCCCAGTGACTTTAGCAGCATCGGCTATCGCTTCGTCTACCATCTTCAGTACGTCTTCATAAATCTCCGTTCCTTTCTCAAATGCAGGGCTCACGTTGGCCTGGCCCTGTTGCGACTGTGAGTAAGGAATATCGCCCCACATATCTACCATCATGCTTGCCAGGTAAGCCTTCTCGAGTTTAGCAACGGCCACATACCCCCATTGCTCCTGGGCGGCACCGGCTTTTATAATAGCGGCAAGATCATTTAGTGTTTGTGTGTAAAAGCCATCCCAGGAATCATTGAAACTGGTACCTTGTTGCTGTAACCGGCTCAAACCGGAAGAGAACACCGTGTATTGCATAAAGGTGGCGGTACCGCTATTCAGCTGGTACATATTCGCCGCCATAGATACCTCCGTAGAAGGCAGTAATAACGACAACTGGGCAGTGGTAGGATTATTCGGGTCTGTATTGATGTCTACAAATTTTTTGCAACCGGAAACGGTTAACACACCTGCCAGTCCTATTGTGTACGCGATATATTTAAGTGCCATTATCATATCAGGTTTAATGATCAGAAAGAACATTTCAGGTTCACACCAAAGCGCCGGGTAGTAGGCACTGCCAGGTTATCATATCCTTGCGAGTTGCCTACGCCCAGGGAGCTGACCTCCGGATCGAAATTGGTATATTTTGGAAAGTTGGGAGCGCTGTACCAGAGGTTACGACCCGTTACAGAAATGAAGGCAGCACCAAAGGGCGTTTTACCCAAAAGGCTTTTGGGCAATTCATAGCCAAATGCTATTTCGCGTAAACGGAATACTGTTGCATCGAATACCGATCCTTCATTGATACCACCATTGCCCGGGCCCATACTACCGCTGAAGAAATGATCTTCAAAAGACAATGCCACATTGTTAGGGATCTTATTTCCCCTTTCATCCAGCAGTGGTTTTTGTGTATTGATATCGCCTAATATACCGGGAGATACAATCATAAACTCCCGATTCTCCATATCGCGGGTAACACCGCGGGAAAGCATCTCTGCTACGGTACGCGAATACAGCTGTCCACCCTGTTTCCAATCGAACAATACATTGACGGAAAAGCTGCGGTAACGGAAGGTATTTGTAATGCCTACCATAAAATCCGGGTTGGGATTACCGATTGCTTTTAACGAACCCGATATCAGCGGTTTGCCGGTGTTAGGATCTATGAGCACGTTGCCTTCATCGTCCCGTGCATAGGCGGTGCCCTGGATCAAGCCGTAGGGCTGTCCTACCACATGCACGCTGCTGGTACCGTTAGTACCACCATAGCTGAAGCGTTCATATCCTCCGAGGTCCTGGATGATGTTACGGTTGCGGGTAAAGTTGGCTGATATTTCCCAGTTGAAACCGTTGTTGCTCTGGAAGGGTACACCTGTTACTCCGATCTCCACACCCTTGTTGGTGGCCTCTCCCAGGTTTAAGATCTGTGTGGTATACCCGGAAGAAGGCGCCGCGGTTACTTCAAAAATCTGCGAGGTACTTTTCTTATTGTACCAGGTAAAGTCAACGCCTATACGATTATGGAAGAATTGTAACTCTGTTCCTATTTCCAGTTCTGTGATAAACTCCGGTTTCAGGTTAGCATTGGTGAGCAGGTTGGCCTGTGTTACCACGTTGTATACAGCTCCTCCTGATGGCGTAAAAGGCAGTCCCACATTGGCGGGCGTGGTACTGGCGCCCAGGATAGGATTGACCTGGTAAAAGTTCTGCGTCTGGTATGGCGATGCTTCGTTTCCTACTTTCGTATAGCCGGCCCTTACCTTACCAAAGTTCAGTACATTTTTGGGCAGATGCAATGCTTCTGTAAATACCAGTGATCCATTTACACCGCCGTAGAAATAACTGCTGTTATTGGAAGGCAGGGTGGAAGAGATATCGTTTCGTCCTACAAAGTTGAGCGACGCATAGTTTTTATAGTCGAGGGTGATATCTGTAAAGAAGGCATAGTAGCGCTGTTTCAGGATATTCCGGTTATTGATCAGCTGTATCGGTGTAACAGAACTCGTGTTGTTCATGTCTATCAGATCAGCTACAATAATGTTATCTCCATAAAAAGCTTTCCGGTCTGTGAGCCGCTGGTTGACGTTATTTCCCAGGATGGCGCGCAGTGATATATCGGGCGTAAGTGGTTTGGTGGCGGTAACGAGCAAAGTATTATCCAGTTCCTGGCGGTAGATATTATCCGAAGTAATGCTTCCATTCGGATAGGAGGAACTGCCTTTGCCGCGTACACTCATTCTCCGGTCGGTGTAGGCATTGAAGCCCACGGTATTCTGTATATTTAGCCATGGCAGCGGATCAAAACCCAGTACCAGGTTACCATAGTAGCGGTCTACATCGCTGGTAGAGGGACTGTGTTTCACGGACCAGTAAGGATTATCCACCCCCGTGTAGTCGTATACGTTACTACCATCAATGGGGTTTTCGAAAGGATAATTGGTGAGGTCGTAGCTGGTAGGTACATACATCAGCGTAGACATGATAGAACCGGTAAGTCCACCCACCGGTGGTGTTTTCTGCCGGGTAGTCGCGTAGTTGATTGCACCGCTGGCATAGAATTTATTCTCCAGCCGGATGTTACCGCCGATGTTAACGGAGGTACGTTTGATTTCATTGCCGGGTACTACGCCCTGGTTATTGGTATTGGAAAAACCGGCGTTAAAGTTTCCTTTTTCACTGCCGGAAGAAATGGTGATAGCGTTTTCATATACACTTCCCTGCCGGAAAAAATTCTTCGCATTCTCTTTTGCATATGACTTATAAGGCACCTGTATGGGAGTGACGCCATCGGCTTCATAGAATTGCGGGAATACCGCAGCGCTAAACTGGCGTGTGAGCTGGTGAGGGATGGTTTTGCGTGTAGGCAGCAAGCTGGGTACGCCTTCGAACGGTTGTCCCCAGGAAGCGTATACCCCTTGACGGTAGTCGTTGTTGGTACCCTGACCGTATTTGGTTTGATAGTCCGGCAATCCGGATACCTGTTCAACAGAGTAGCCGGTGTTATAAGTGATCTCGGTACCTTTCCGACTTTTCTTTTTTCCGGCTTTGGTAGTAATGATAATGGCGCCATTAGCTGCGCGGGAGCCGTACAGGGCGGCTGCCGCAGCTCCTTTCAGCACCGTCATGGATTGGATATTGTTAGGATCAAGGTCGAAAGCGCGGTTGGTAACACCGGCGCCGCCTACGGTGGTAGCCCCCACATTGGCGAAGCTGGAGTTATCAAAAGGCACGCCATCCACTACAAATAAAGGTTGGTTGTTGCCATTCAGGGAAGAGTTGCCACGAATAGTGATATTGGTACCGCCACCGGCCACACCACCGGCCGATTGTACGTTTACACCAGCTACTTTACCCGTGAGCGCTCTTACCGGGTCTGGTTCCGATTTCTGGGCCAGCTTATCGGAAGTGATAGTACTTACGGAATAGCCCAGGCTGTTCTTTTGCCGGGCGATACCAGCGGCAGTGACTACAAAGTCCTGCAATTGCTTTACTGCGGCTTTTAAGCGGATAATACTGACATCTGACGCTTTTACTTCTGTGATGCTGTATCCCACAGCGGTGATCACCAATACGGCGCCTTCTTTTACTTTTAAGGAGAAGGTGCCATCGCCGGCGGAGGTAACGCCGTTAGCGGTTCCTTTTTCCATGATAGTTGCGCCGGGAAAGGGTTCACCTGTTTCGCTCAGTATTTTTCCTTTTACTACGATGTCTGCCAGCGGGAGGGTTGTCATCTCCGCGGGGAGGGAACGTTTTTCATTGTCGGTGAGCACGATGTAGCCATCATTCACCACGAAACCAATTTCCATGCGGCCCAGCAGGCGGTCCAGCACTTTACCCAGGGCTTCCTGGTTGGCACTGGCGCTTACTTTTCTGTCGAGCGAAATATGGCTGGAACTATACACAAACTTCACGTCTGCTTTACTATGGATCTCGTTCAATACGCCTTTCAAACTCATATCATCTGCCTGCAGCGATATTTTCCGGTCGAGGATACCCTGTGCATACCCGGATGTGGGAGTAGCGGTGCTAAAGAGCAACACACCTGTTATGACATAGATAGCTGTTACTTGCTTGCATTTGTACAGGAAGGCATTTGTTTTTAAATTTATGAGCATAGACCTTGTACTTTGTTAGATTTCGGAAAGAATTTGACAAAGGAATTCCCTTACCGCGCTATCACGCGGTGATAAAATGGGCTATTCACATAAGCTGGGGGGGACTGTCCCCCCTCCAGCTTTAGTTGGCAGAGATGTTAGCCATTGGGTTGTTTTTCTGTGTTTGTCCCGATTCGATAGTGGTTGATAACAAGTTCATTTTTTACTTTTTTTGTTTGAGTAAAATAGTTTTTCCCCTGATCTCGACATCCAGGTAGAGCGCCTGGCAGATCATATTCATTGTGTGTTGTAAAGACTGGTCGGTAAAATCAGCAGTGATTAGATTGGTGTTGATAACTGCATCCTGCAGTTGAATATTTACTTCAAATTTCTTTTCTATCCGTTGTAAAACGTATGGCATAGCGGCATCATTGAATGCCATATTATATTCTGTACCGTCCATGATTTCCTTGATCGGTGGCATACCGGTTTCCTGTTTTGTGATAGCGGCTGCCGGCGCAGAATAGATGGCCTGTTGCTCCGGGTACAACACCATTCCCGGTGAAGCTGGTGCACTGAGTGCAATCTTTCCTGTTAGTACCGTTACTTCTGTTTCCTTTCCTTTCTCACGGATATTAAAGCTGGTTCCCAACACAGTAGTCGTAAGGGATCCACACTTTACCAGGAAAGGATGCGTCGGGTCCTGGGCGATTTCAAACAGCGCTTCTCCTTCCAGTATTACTTCTCTTTTACCTGTGCCGAAGCTAACAGGATAGACTAAACGGCTTTCCCCTTTCAACCATACGATAGAGCCATCGGACAGGATATACTTTTTGGTATGACCAACAATACTTTTTGCGGCCACCAGGCGATGTGGTGCTACCAGGTTGAGTATACTGGTGCGGAACAGGGTACCGGAAGTGATCAGTATAGCAACACCGGCGGCTACCTTCCAGTAACGGAACAGCGGTCGTGCCAGGCTGCGTTGTTTCGTTTGTTGAATGCGTGCCATTAACTTTTCATATCCACCGGTGCGGGCATCTTGTTTTTCTTCCTCCGTTAATGTATCAAACGCATGTTCATCTCCGACAGCGTCCAGCCACTGTTCCAATTTCTCCGCTTCCGCCGGATCCAGCGTACCATCCAGGTATTTCCCGATTAAATTTTTAAAGTCCTGGTTGTTCATTCTTTTTTGTGCTGCTTAAATTTCACCGGGTAGTTAATCACATCCCCTATAGTTAAGTACACTGAGAAAGTTGTAACACCTATGTCTTTTAAAAAAAAATTTAAAAGTTATGGGAGATAGGAATGCGGGGGAATATAAATGAGGCAGATCCGGCCAGGGACAGGCATTACGGGAGATGAGGATGCAGGGAACACAACCTGCCTGCAACTACTGCCAGGGGCTTGTTTCCAGCACCAGCAGCACAATACACAGATGATGTCCCAGCATTGTTCTCAATTGCCGGAGTGCTTTGGTCAGATGATTTTCCACTGTTTTATGGGAGATGTTCAGCGTGCTGGCGATATCGCTAACAGATAGATGTTCATGACGGCTCATTCTGAATACCTGCTGACATTTCTCCGGCAGGCGGGATACTTCTTTCTCCATCCTGTTTTTCAGGTCTGTAGCAGCCATGTTTTCTTCATTGGAGTTGTCGGACATTTTTTCGGGATACTGCGCAAATTGGTGGGCATAGGTTTTACGAATGCGATCCGACTTAATATAATTCAGCAGCTGATATTTTACAGCGGTAAATAAATAGGCGGAGAGTGAATGGGTCAGTTGCAATTCTTTGTGCTTTACCCAAAGCGAAAAAAATACTTCCTGAATGATTTCTTCCGCAATTTCCTTACTCTTTAAGCGGTTGTACACATAGCCATATAAGCGGGGCCAATACTCCTGGTAAATAGCTTCATACACACTCATATCCCCCTCTTTTAACAAGGTAATGATGCCTGCCTCATCATAAACATTATATTTTTTCTTAATGTTCAATATTTTCGTCTATCCATATGCTACAACCATAAACAAACAAAAAAAATATCACTTTTCATAATTATTAGCTTCTATTTTATATCAAAACCAAGAAATAAATAGATTTTTTATAGATAACCGATTCATTGACATGATAAAAAGAATTTAGACAATCCAGTCATGTGCGGGTTATTATTTTTCCGGGAGATTTTTTCCGTACGATAACTTTTGTTCTAACAAACTCTCCATCCTTAACAATTTCCTAATCGGCCCTTAACACCTGCCTAACAATCTTCCCGGAACTTAGATATACCCTTACATGATTACATTACTACCCTCGGAAGCCCTGCCTGTTGTTTGTTCTACTAATGTTGATTGAGGAGGAAGGAACCTGAAACTCCTTCCTTTTTTTATTCCGGCCGCCAATCCCCTATCTTTACGAAATATTTTTTAGAGAATACTATGGGAACATCAATCACCTGCCCCAGCTGCAAACATCAGTTTGTCATGGAGGATGCATTCGCTGCGGACATCGAGAAGGAAATGAGAGGAAAAATGGAAGATGAATGGCGCCGGCGCCTTAAGTCGCTCCAGGATGAAAAAGATACCCTTCTCTCAGAAAAAAATAAAATGGCCCAGGAACGGCGCCAGATCGAAACACTAAAGCAACAACAGGAAGAAGAAGTTAATAAACGCGTGCTCGCGGAAAAAAAACGTCTCCAGGACTCCCTGGAGCAGGAGCTCCGTAAATCCATTACAGCTGATATGGATAACCAGATAGCCGTATTGCGCGAAGCTAACCAGGAACAGGAAGAGAAACTCAAAGAAGCCCGTAAACAGGAGCTGGAATTTCTGCGGAAAGAACAGGAACTGAATAACCGCGAGCAGGAACTGGAAATTAGTCTCCAAAAGAAATTACTGGAAGCCCGCTCAGAGCTGGCTGATAAAATACGTAAGGAAGAAGCAGAACGCAACAGCCTCAGAGATACAGAACACCAGTTGCGCCTGAAAGAGCTGGAGAAACAACTGGAAGACCAGCGCCGCCTTGCAGAAGAAATGAAACGCCGGGTGGAACAAGGCTCTACGCAGCTGCAGGGAGAAGTTCAGGAACTGGTGCTGGAAGAAATGCTGCGCGCCAACTTCCCCTTCGATGAAGTAACACCGGTAGGAAAAGGCGTACGTGGCGCGGATTGTATACAACTGGTCCGCAACCAATACGGACAGGAATGCGGCCGCATCATCTATGAAAGCAAACGTACCAAAGAGTTTATCAAAGATTGGGTAGAAAAGCTGAAAGCCGATATGCGCAGCCAGGGCGTTGATATAGCCATACTCGTTACCCAAACCATGCCTAAAGACATGGAACGTTTTGGTGAAAAAGACGGCATCTGGATCTGTACATTCGCTGAAGTAAAAGCCCTCGCTTATGTACTCCGCGATGGTATCGTTAAAATCTCCGGCAAGCTACGCTCCCAGGAAAACAAAGGCGACAAAATGCACATGCTTTATGAATACCTGACTGGCGGCGAGTTTGCAGAGCAATGGAAAGCCATCCGTGAAGGATTTATGTCCATGAAACTATCTATCCAACGTGAACGTGATGCCATGGAAAAATTGTGGAAATCACGCGAAAAACAATTGGAAAAAGTGTTGCTCAACGCAGCGCATATACGCGGATCTATTGAAGGCATTGCCGGCAGCGACTCTGTAGACCTGCAACTGCTCGAAGATGCAGCAGATGACCTGTTAGACTAACTTTTATTTCAATACTATGTCAGCAATTATTAACACCATCATCTTTGACCTAGGTGCTGTACTGATCGACTGGAATCCGCGACACCTTTATCGTAAAATTTTTTCTTCAGAAGAAGAAATGGAAATATTTCTGCGCGATATCTGTACTTCTGAATGGAATGAAACACAGGATGAAGGCAGAACCCTCGCGGCCGGCACCGAGTTACTGGTAGCACAGTTTCCACAACACGAAAGTAATATCCGCGCCTACTACGGCAGATGGACAGAGATGCTCAACGGAGAAATTGAAGGCACCAAAAATATATTGCAGCAACTAAAAGCTAGCGGAAAATATAAGCTATATGCACTCACCAACTGGTCCGATGAAACCTATCCCATTGCATTGAACTTATACCCTTCACTGCATTGGTTTGACGGTGTAGTAGTATCTGGTAGCGAGAAAATGCGGAAGCCGGCTCCGGCCTTCTTTCAGTTATTATTAGACCGATATCATGTAACAGCAGCCAACGCTTTATTCATTGATGATAACAAGCGGAATGTATTGGCAGCACGCGCATTTGGCATCGATAGTATCCTGTTTGAAGATCCACACCAGTTAAAAATTGAATTAGAAAATAGATCTATTAATATTTAATCCATTTTATTATTAATTGAATTGTTAACCCTTACATCACTTTAGGATTTCCTTAACACTGCACTGATAAACTTTCTGTAACAATCAACTATCTAAAACGTTCTAGAGAGGAACACGGAAACATGATTGTGAGGAATACCAACCTGTTGGATTTCATTATCGTTAACCTGTGAGAAATTATTTTTTAAATTAATACGCTAGGACATGAAAAAAACATTGTTTTTATTCAGTGCCGCTGCCGCCGTGGTAGCGATGGTTTCATTCAGCAGCTGTCGGAAAGATCCTTTGAAAGATATGACCAATGAAGAGTCCAGGATCTACATTACCAATCACGACAGTACCGCAAATTTCACCTCTTATTCAACTTTTAGCATAGTGGATTCTGTGGCTGTATTAACATTAAACAGTGATACCGCTAAGAAAGCATTAACAGACTACGATAAGAAATTGATTGCATCTGTTACTGCTGCCATGAAACAACGTGGCTACCAGTTAGTACCAAGGGCTTCCAAACCTGATCTGGCAGTGAATCTTACCCGTATCGACAACTCGTACTCCAGCATCTCCTGGAATCCAGGATGGTGGGGTGGCGGTGGCTACTGGGATCCTGGTTACTGGGGATTTCCAGGCGGCGGCTGGTACTGGCCTCCATACTATACCGTATACCGGGTAAACGAAAAACAGGTGGCTATTGACCTCTTCGACCTCAAAAATCCGAAAAACGGTAAGTTCACAGCAGTATGGAATTCACTGTGGCGTGGCTCAGGCGTATGGAACATTGATAACATTGACTCCATGGTACAGGCATCTTTTGCCCAATCCGCTTACCTGACTAAATAATTGATTTGAACTTTTTAAATGACAGGAAGATGAAAAAGATTATAAACTGGATATTGATTTTTGCAGGATGTTTTGCAGCGCAGACAGTATCTGCACAGGTTCGTCCACCGTTGTCAGTGGATATCAACTATTCTATTACGCAGCCACTGGGCTCTTTGAAAGATTATACCGATAAAACCAGCTTCCGTGGATGGAGTGCCGGACTACAATATTCGCTGAATGGCCAGTTGTCTGTTGGTCTCCGTTCCGGGTTCCAGGACTTTTATCAACGACTGCCACGCGCCGTATATCCCGATAAAACCGGCGATGTATCCGCGGTACAGTCACGTACCCTGCAGGTAATTCCTATTCAGGCCACCGTGAGCTACGCATTTACCAAACCCGAATCAGCAGTGATTCCATATGCTACTTTGGGTGTAGGTACAGCGAATATGAATTATGAAAAATACTGGGGTGAGTTTGTGGAGAAGAATAACACCTGGCAGTTCCTCGTAAGCCCCGAAATAGGCGTCAATGTGCCTTTCGGCAAGGCCTCCCCCGTAATGTTCAATGCAAATGTGCGCTACAACTATGCGCCATATAAATATGCGGATATTACCAATTTCAATACAGTACAGGGAAATATCGGGGTTAAGTTCCATCTGAACTAATACCTCTTTTGTCCATATTCTAAGAAAGAAAGCGTGAATGCACATCCCATCCGGCTTATGGCGGATGGGATTTTTTTTAGAACTCCATATATTGCTTAAATCCCTGGCTGAAAGCCTCTTTAATAGTACCGTCTTTATCCTTATAAATATAAATCGCCTCCAGTGCATATTCCGGGTGTTGAGCGATAAAAGCCAGCCCCTTCTCCACCCCCATTAAAATAAGCGGATTATCAAAAGCATCTGCCGTAAAACAATCTTTTGCAATCACCGTAACACTGATGATATTGTTATGCAACGCAATGCCTGTTAACGGATGAATTGTATGCGCAAAACGTGTACGTCCCTGGTCAAAAAAACGGCGATAATTTCCACTGGTGGCAATACCTTTACCAGGTAACCGTACCAGGCCCTGCACGGGCTCATATGTGGTATCTCCCGGCGACGGCCGCTCTATTCCAATACTCCATACCTTATGCTGATGATTGTGCCCTTTTGCACATAACTCCCCACCCACATCTACCAAGTAATTCTCTATCCCCCTGGACGCCAGGAATTGGCCCAATACATCTACCGTGTATCCTTGTGCAATACCATTACAATCTATTTCCACTCCTTTTTTGGTGGCATATAACCGGTCTCCTTTCACCCGGAGATAACGGGAACCTATATACGCCATGGCTGCTTTAATACTATCCGCAGGAGGCACTCCTTTGAAAGAAGGCTTGCTGACGCCGAATCCCCAGAGATATACCAGCGGCTTCACCGTAATATCAAATAATCCGTTGGTAGCCTTATTGGTAAACAATGCTTTTTTTATCACCGCCTGCATGTGTTCATCCATCTGCACTGCACCTGTTTCATTGAAACGATTGATCACAGAACCGGGCCTATACAAAGAAAGCGATTGGTCAATAACACGAAAAACAGAGTCTATCTGCGGCTGCAGCGTACTGGTATCTGCTGATAAATATTTTACGATGTAATAAGTTCCCTGCGCTTTACCTTCACATGCCACCAACTTCAAGGCCGGCTCCTGCTGCGCTTTTGCTACAATGCTTCCTAGCAGAAAAGCCGCTAACAATAATTTATTCATCTTATGTTTATTCATAAAAACAAAAGCTATTATAGTGAATAATAGCGAGAATTTCCGCCCTATTATCCGCTATAATAGCTTTTTGCTTTCGGCTTTATCCTTTATGCTTTATTTAAATGCGTCTAATCCCGTTACATCCATGCCCGTTATGAGCAGGTGTATTTCATGCGTACCCTCATAAGTCATCACACTTTCCAGGTTCATCATGTGCCGCATAACGGAAAACTCGCCGGTGATGCCCATACCACCTAACATAGTGCGGGCATTGCGGGCAATATTAGCCGCTACTTCGCAGGAATTACGCTTCGCCATAGATATCTGTGCAGGAGTAGCTTTACCTTCATTTTTCAGCACACCTAAACGCCAGTTCAGCAACTGCGCTTTTGTAATTTCAGTAATCATCTCTGCCAGCTTTTTCTGTGTAAGCTGAAAACCACCAATGGGGCGGCCAAACTGGATACGTTCTTTCGCATAACGAAGTGCCGTATCGTAGCAATCCATGGCAGCACCCAGGGCTCCCCAGGCAATGCCATAACGCGCAGAAGAAAGACAGGTTAAAGGCCCTTTTAATCCTTTGGCCTCCGGCAATATATTTTCTTTCGGCACACGTACATTATCAAACACCAGTTCACCGGTAGCGCTGGCACGTAAACTCCACTTTCCTTTTGTTTCAGGAGTGGTAAAACCAGGCATGCCTCGTTCCACAATGATACCGCGGATCACGCCCGCTTCATCTTTCGCCCATACTACCGCGATGTCGGCAAACGGTGCATTAGAGATCCACATCTTTGCGCCGTTAAGGATCACATGATCCCCGTCTTCCCGGAAGTTGGTAATCATGCCGGCAGGATTAGAACCATGATCCGGCTCAGTAAGCCCAAAGCAGCCCATAAATTCTCCTGTAGCCAGCTTGGGAAGATATTTCCGTTTCTGGGCTTCGCTACCGAACATAAAGATAGGATACATCACCAGTGAACCCTGTACCGAAGCGGTAGAACGAATACCGCTGTCGCCACGTTCCAGCTCCTGCATCATCAGTCCGTATGAAATATAATCCATTCCTCCACCGCCATAAGTGACCGGGATAGTAGGACCGAAACAGCCCAGTTCACCTAATCCACTGATAATTTGCGATGGGAAAGTGGCCCGCTGACAATAGTCTTCAATGATAGGGGATATCTCCTTCTTCACCCATTGCCTTACCGCATCGCGGGTCAAAAGGTGTTCTTCATTCAACAGGGCGTCTACATTAAAGTAATCGGGCGATTGAAACAGATCTTGTTGCATTAACTACAGGTTTATTACCGAATATAAGCAATTAGGAATTACGAAGCAGGAATTACGGGGGAAGGCTTGAAAAACGCAGACCGGCCCGCTACGACTGCACAAATAATGCATGCTGCTGCAAAATCTTCGCCGTTGAACGCGGGTTATTTCACAGCAAGTTAGTACCTTACAATCAAATCAGAGAGCTATGGCAAGCAAAGTTATACCTGCGCTTTTGCTGTTGGGATTTTTAGTCATTGTGATGTTATCATTTCACCCCACACCATTACAATCCGTTGCACTCCACGTGCTACCCCCAAAAGTCAAATCTGTCGCAACTCCGGAATTTAAAAAATACTGGATGGTTTTTCTGAAAAAAGGTCCACAACGCAACCAGGATTCACTGGTAGCCGCAAAAATCCAACAGGACCATCTTTCCAACATCACCAAAATGGCCGAAGCCGGCAAACTATTGGTAGCGGGCCCTTTTGGCAATGATGAAGACCTCCGTGGTATTTTTATTATGAATTGTAAAGACAGCCTCGAAGTTGTATCACTGGTAAACGCAGATCCGGCGGTAAAGGCCGGCAGGCTGGTATTTGAGGTTAAACCGTGGTGGACAGTAAAAAATGCGGTATTTAAGTAATAGCATAAAGCAGAAAGCGTAAAGCAAAAAGCTATTATAGCGAATGATTAAAGCGGATTTTTTAATGTTACGCTTTAATCATTCGCTATAATAGCTTTTTGCTTTACGCTTTCTGCTTTCTGCTTTATGCTAAACAGCCGCTGCAATCTTATTCAGGTACCCTGCCATTTCCTGTTGATATTTCAGGGCTTCATTTCTGGCATCGGTCGCAAAATCTTCTCCGTTTCCGGCATAAATAATAGCGCGGCTTGCATTTACCAGCAACCCGCAATCCTTATTCATGGCCTGGGTGGAAATTTCCTCCAGGCTACCTCCCTGTGCACCTACACCGGGTACCAGGAAGAAGTGATCCGGCACCAGTTTGCGAATATATCCCAGTTGTGTAGACTGCGTAGCTCCTATCACAAACATCAGGTTATCCGGTGTACCCCATTCCATACCAGCCTTCAATACTTTTTCAAACAGGAATTCATCGCCTACCTGCTGCATCTGAAAATCCTGGCTGCCTTCATTGGAGGTTAGTCCAAGCATGATAGCCCATTTTTCAGGAAACTGTAAGAACGGCAGTACACTGTCTTTTCCCATATAAGGCGCTACTGTAACAGAGTCGAACTTATAAGTGTCGAAAAAAGTTTTCGCGTACTGGGTAGAAGTATTGCCAATATCGCCGCGCTTTGCGTCTGCAATAGTGAAAATACCGGAAGGGATATACTCGATGGTACGTTGTAAACTTTCCCAGCCACGGATCCCCATACTTTCGTAAAAGGCCGTATTAATTTTGTAGGCTACGCAAAGATCTTTGGTAGCGTCAATAATCGCCTTATTAAAGGCAAACACCGGATCTGCATGTGAAAGCAGGTGTTTTGGAATCTTTTGTATGTCTGTATCCAGTCCTACACATAAGTATGACTGCTTTTCCTTAATCAGATTCACCAATTCCTGTCGATTCATAGTCGGTTAATTTGGGGCGCAAAGTTAAGTAAAACTTAAGTATTGGCGCTGCTTAAAACATATTATGATTACCTGTTATGGCGGTAATTAAAGATAATCTTTTTCATGAAAGCGAAAAGCAAAAAGCTATTATAGCGAATGATCAAAGCGTAAACATTAAATATCCGCTTTGATCATTCGCTATAATAGCTTTTTGTTTTTCGCTTTATGCTTTCTGTTAAACAATAATATCTACAATCTTAGTTGGTGCTATATTGGCATTACGCATAGCAATAGAACGGGCGGCGGCCCCGGCAACATCCAGGAATGCTTTGCGGGTCAGCTTTTCATCACCGGCCATAGCAGGCACGCCATCGTCTCCACCTTCGCGGATACTTTGTACCAGTGGTATCTGACCGAGGAATGGTATTTCCAGCTCCTCCGCCAGGCGTTTACCACCTTCTTTACCGAAAATATAATATTTGTTTTCGGGCAGCTCTGCTGGCGTGAAATAGGCCATATTTTCCACTAAACCGATGATAGGCACATTAATTTGTTGTCCCTGGAACATGGAGATACCTTTTTTAGCATCTGCCAGCGCCACATCCTGTGGAGTGGTAACAATCACCGCACCAGTAACAGGTACGGTTTGTACCAGTGTCAGGTGGATATCACCGGTGCCTGGAGGCATGTCAATGATCAGGTAGTCCAGTTCATCCCAGTATACATCCGTAATAAACTGTTTCAGTGCACTGCTGGCCATGGGTCCACGCCATACAACTGCCTGTCTTTCATCGATCAGCAACCCAATAGACATTACCTTGATGCCGAATTTTTCGATGGGCTGAATCATGCCTTTGCCGTTTACGTCGACCATCATTGGTCTTTCGCCACGTACACCAAACATGATAGGAACAGAAGGACCATAAATATCCGCATCCATCAACCCTACTTTAGCGCCATCTCTACCCAGTGCCAGCGCCAGGTTAGCCGCCACAGTAGATTTACCTACGCCTCCTTTACCGGAAGCCACCACGATAATATTTTTCACATTAGACAGTACACCTTGTCCATTGGCTCTTTTGGTGTTCACGTTGGCGGTCATCACTACCTCTACCTGCGCCTCTTTGCTCACCATCATATGAATGGCGTTTACACAGGCATTCCGGATCAGGTCCTTTAACGGACATGCCGGCGTGGTTAATATGACAGTAAATTTTACTTTATTGCCATCAATTTCTATATCTTTTACCATGTTCAGCGTAACGAGATCTTTCCCCAGATCTGGTTCCTCTACGTTGCTCAGGGCCTTTAAAACCTGCTCTTTCGTGATCATAAATTGTTGTTAATTTTGAATCCAGACAGCAAAGTTAACCCAATTGGGATTTAATTTACAATTTCTCTGGGCAGCTGATCAACTGCATGGAAACACGTAATTAAATTTTTATATCTTAGGGCCGGCATGCATCAGAAAAGATCCTACATACTGTCACTCATCATTGTTTTCCTTTTGTCTCCCTTCCTACTGAGAGCACAGATTTCGGAATTCAAAGACAGCGTTATCCAGATTTCAGGTATTACCATGACGGCAGACAGCCTCCGGGCCATCCCTGCAGTAAGTATATTAGTGAAAGGTCAGGGACGGGGTACTATCTCCAACAGGTCAGGTATATTTTCTATCGTTGCGTTCAAAGGCGATACCCTCTCCTTCAGTGCAGTGGGCTTCAAACATAAAAACTACCGGATACCACCCGATATCAAGGGGAATAGCTTCTCCCTGATACAACTGATGGTGGAAGATACCACCTATCTCCCGGTAACTATTATCAAACCTTATCTTTCCAAAGAAGAATTTGAAAGGGCATTCGCTAATGCAGACATACCCGACGATGCCTACGAAGTAGCCCGTAAAAACACCAATAATGCCAGGCTCCGTGCCATGGCCCGCTTCACCCCTGTTGATGGACGGGAAGGCGTAAATCAATACTTCAATAAACAGGCACAAAATCTCTACTACGCAGGCCAGCCACCACCACAGAATATCTTTAATCCGCTGGCATGGGCGCAATTCATACAAGCCTGGAAGCGTGGCGACTTTAAACGTAAGGATGAAAGTTACGGTAACTAGATAACTAGTTTGTAATGGGTAATTCTTTAAATTAGTGCCCGATTCATTTCAGACAAATCACTACACCATGCAAAAAATTGCGGTCATCGGCGCCGGTACCATGGGAAATGGTATTGCGCATGTATTTGCTCAACACGGCTATGCCGTTACTTTAGTAGACGTATCTGCTCCTGCACTGGATAAGGCGCTGCAAACCATTACGAAAAACCTCGACAGACAAGTTGCCAAAGGCACCATCACAGAGGACGTAAAAACACAAACCATCAGCAATATATCCCTGCAAACGGATCTCGCCGCTGGTGTGAAAAACGTTTCCCTCGTAGTAGAAGCCGCCACCGAAAATATTTCACTGAAACTGAAAATATTCCAGGACCTCGATCAACACGCGCCGGCGGACGCTATCCTCGCAACCAATACTTCTTCCATTTCCATTACTAAAATTGCTGCTGCCACCAAACGACCAGCAAAAGTAATAGGCATGCACTTCATGAATCCTGTACCAGTTATGAAACTGGTGGAAATCATTAATGGCTATGCTACTGATAAAGCTGTCACCGATACCATTGTGGCGCTCTCAGAAAAACTGGAAAAAGTACCCTGCGTTGTAAACGACTACCCGGGATTTATCGCTAACCGCATCCTCATGCCAATGATCAATGAAGCTATCTGCTCCCTGTTTGAAGGAGTAGCCGGTGTAGCAGAAATTGATACTGTCATGAAACTCGGTATGGCGCATCCCATGGGACCATTACAGTTGGCGGATTTCATCGGGCTGGATGTTTGTCTTTCTATCCTGCAGGTATTGCACGATGGATTTGGCAACCCTAAGTATGCCCCCTGCCCCCTGTTGGTAAATATGGTAACTGCCGGCTACCTGGGCGTGAAAAGTGGAGAAGGATTTTATAAATATACTGCCGGTAGCAAAGACCTGGTAGTCAGCGAAAGATTTTCTTAAGAGGTGAAAGCATAAAGCACAAAGCATAAAGCTATTGAGGCGAATGATCAAAGCGAATTAATATCCGCAATGATCATTCGCCTCAATAGCTTTATGCTTTGTGCTTTATGCTTTCACCTTCTTAATAACGAGACCGTAAATATCCCCCAACCGCAGGAGACACAGTTCTTCGCCGGATTTGGGTATGCCGATTTCCATCTCACAAAACAATTGTAATTCCTGGGAAATAACGGTGCAGTTATTTTGTTTTACTACCATCATTACATCATTCATGATGGTATAGTCAAAGCTGAGATGATATTTGCTTTCTATATTTTTCTGGATTACCGGAATCAACTGCAATACCATGGCAGCGCTCATTTTGTAGGCATTGATTAAACCGGGTACACCGAGCAGGCTACCGCCAAAATAGCGGACCACTACAATCAGCACATCCGTGATCTGCTTGCTGTCTATTTGCCCGAGAATCGGTTTGCCGGCAGACCCGGAAGGTTCACCATCGTCGGCGGCCCTGAACTGTAGGCCAGCCGTACCCAGGCGATATGCATAACAATGATGCGTGGCTTTGGGATGTTCTTTCTTTACTTCTCCGAGGGCTTCTTTTACTTCCTCAGGAGTTTTAACAGGAAAGGCATATGCGAGAAACTTGCTGCCCCTGTCTTTAAATTCTGCTACTGCTGTTTTATCAATTGTAAAATAAACCTCCATCAATATCATTTAAACGCGTACTCAAAAAAACTACGCCCGATTATAAAAATCAATCTTATCGCCATTTACCAGCATCGTGTCCGCACGGGTAGCATTGGTCAACGTGGGCGCCATCCGTCCGTTGGGCAGTGTAACCGTGCCCGTTATAATGCGGGCTTCATCCCATAATCCGGCATCAATAAATTGCTGTAATAAATGGGGACCACCTTCTACTAAAATGCTCTGTATTTGCCGTTGATGCAGTTGTTTCAGCAGTGCCGGCAACATGTCCGAAAAATCCAGCTGCATCGTTTCGGTGAGCCCGTGTGTTTCTGCCGGAGCAGTGGTCAGGAAGATGGTAGGAATGCTACCGTCCCACAGGTGATGGGTACGCGGCACTTTACTTTCCCGGTCTATGACCAGTCGTACCGGATCTTTGCCTGTCCACAGGCGGTTATTGAGGCGGGGGTTATCCAGCAGCGCTGTTCGGGTGCCTACCAGGATTCCCATTTCCTCACTGCGCCATTTGTGCACCAGCCGGTCGCTATACGGATTGGAAATCTTTACCGGAGCGCCATCCGCAGCAGCCATGATGCCATTACTTCCCTGTGCCCATTTCAACACAATATACGGTCGTTGCTGTTCATGAAAAGTAAAAAAGCGGCGGTTCAGATAGCGGCATTCGGCCTCCAGCATGCCTGTTTGCACATAAATGCCTGCCTTTTGTAACTTCTCAATGCCCTTCCCGGCCACGGCAGAGAAGGTATCTATGCAACCAATCACCACTTCCCTAATACCCTGTGATACGATCAAATCGGCACATGGAGGGGTTTTCCCGTGATGCGCACATGGCTCCAGGCTTACATACATAGTGGCTAGTGGGATCAGCGAGCGGTCTTCCGGTGCTACGCTGTTCACACAGTTCACCTCCGCGTGAGCCTGTCCATACTGCTGATGATAACCCTCTCCGATGATCCGTCCCTGGTGCACCAATACTGCACCCACCATTGGATTAGGTGCTACCTGTCCTGCCCCCATCAGGGCGAGCTCCAGGCAGCGTTGCATAAAAAATTCATTGAACGTGCTATTCATATATACCGGCCGATGTAATATTTTTGCAAATGTATTCGTTTTTAGCCAGTGGAAAATGCCACTTCCCCAGGTTTGCATTTTCCCACTTATATTCCTTAAACTTTATATATTGACTATACAAACGGCCTTTACCTATATTACAGGTGCCATCAGTGAACTATATGATGAGCGGGAAGCCGCCAACATAGCGCATATCATCATGGAATACCTGACCGGTATGAGCAAACTGGATCGTATTGTGCACAAAACAAAGATCCTGTCGCCAGATCAGAAGCAACGTCTGAAAGAAGCTATAGAAGCACTGCAGCGCCACGAGCCGGTGCAATACATTACAGGCACGGGCTGGTTTTACGGTATGGAACTGCTGGTGAATAAAAATGTGCTGATTCCCCGCCCGGAAACAGAAGAGCTGGTAGAATGGATGGTACAGGATGCTGCCCACCGGCATCGCCTGCACCTGCTGGATATTGGCACTGGTAGCGGATGTATCCCGCTGGCCCTGAAAAAATCATTGCCGGATGCTGTAGTAACCGCCGTAGATGTAAGTGAAGGCGCCCTGGAAGTGGCCCGCAGCAACGCTGCCCGTCAACGGCTGGAAATCAGCTTCCTGCAGTTGGATGCGCTGAATCCCACACAGGTAGCCTCCCTGCCGGAATCAGATATGATTGTCAGTAATCCCCCCTATATTACACAAAGCGAACAAAAAAATATGCAGGAACTGGTGTGGGGCTTTGAGCCCTCCCTTGCCCTCTTTGTACCTGATAACGATGCCCTGTTGTTCTACCGCCATATCTCCATCATGGCTAAAAATAAGCTCGTTCCAGGAGGCTCCCTCTATTTTGAAATCAACGAAGCACTCGGTAAAGAAGTAGTAGCACTCATGGAGTCACTGGGCTTTGCAGATGTGGTGTTGAAACAGGATATGTTTGGGAAAGACAGGATGGTGCGGGGAAGCATAAAATATAAAGCATAAAGCACAAAGCATAAAGCTATTGAGGCGATTGATCAAAGCGAATTAATATCCGCAATGGTCAATCGCCTCAATAGCTTTATGCTTTGTGCTTTATGCTTTCTGCTACTATTTATGTGCTGTGGCCAACACCACCTTTGCTCCCATTTCCCTCGCTACTTCCATTACATTCACCACATCTTCTACGGGTACAGATTTCTCTGCATTGATCACAATGGTAGGATCTACCTTTTCATTGCCAATAGAAGGCGCCAGGGCCTGTTTCAGGTTATCAAACGGCACTTTGTTGGTACCCACAAAAAACTCCCGTTTTTCATTGATACTCACTACCACCGTTTGCTTGGCTTTTGTATTGCTCTTGGCTTTGGGCAACAGCAGTTTAATAACATTCGGATTAGCCAGTGTGGAAACAATCAGGAAAAACAACAGCAGAATGAACAAGATGTCATTCAGCGCCGAGTTGTGCATTTCCACCTGCCTTTTATTTCGCCTGCGTAAATTCATGATAGATGGTTTTAGCGGGTGGGTTCCTGCAGGATATCGATGAATTCAGCAGAAGCGCCTTCCATCTTATTTACTACTTTATCAATTTGTGCATTCAGGTAACTGTAGCCGATAAATGCCACGATACCGATGATTAATCCCGATGCAGAGGTAATCATCTTTACATAGATACCGCCTGCAATAGTTCCCAGTGTAATATCTGAGGTAATAGAGATGTTGAAAAAGGTTTGGATCATCCCTGCAATAGTACCCAGGAACCCGAACATAGGCGCAATACCTGCGATAATAGACAGGATCACCAGGTTCTTTTCCATCCGGTAAATTTCCAGTTTCCCCACATTTTCCATGGATTTCTCAATATTATCGATCGGCTTGCCGATACGCTGTATCCCTTTCTCAATCATACGGGCAATAGGTCCTGGCGTATTTTTAGCCAATGAACGCGCCGACTGCATATTACCGCTGGTGATCTGATCACGGATCATCGGCATAAAGTTATCAGGCAGTTTACCAGCTTTGGCAATAGTAATGGCCCGCTCCACAAAAACATATACTGCTACCAGCGACAAGATGCCCAATGGGATCATCAACACACCACCCTTCATCAGCATGTCAATCAAATGAATCTCCGGAGGAGGTGCAGTAGCAGCAGAAATACCCTGTGCAACGGTATCTGCTTTGGGACGTAATAAAGAATCCTGTAATAATGTAATTAAACCTAACAACATGAACTATATTTTAACGGGTGCGTAAGTAGAACACTACTATAAACGGTTAAAGTAATAAAATATTTGCGAAAGTTCACGCAAAGGAACAAAGGAGCAAAGACGCTAAGATTATTTTTATCTTATTACATTTCTTTACCTCTTTGCTCCTTCGCTTCTTTGCGTGCAATTTTTTACGCCTTCTCTTCCCAAAGCTGTGCCAGATATACAATTGTTTGCACTGCTTTCTGCATATCCTGTATGCTCACATATTCATGCTTACTATGTAAGGCCATTTCCCCGGTGAAAATATTCGGGCAGGGCAATCCCATAAAAGATAAACGGGAACCATCCGTACCACCGCGGATACTCATTCTCAGCGGCTGTACGCCGGCACGACGGATCGCCTCCGCTGCATAAGCTGTCACTTCCGGGTGATGCACCAGCACCTCTTTCATATTGCGATACTGCTCGGTTACCTTCAGCGTAGCTTTTGCACCATGGTACTTATCCAACACCTTTTCCATGATACGACGCAGATAAGTTTCATGGGCCTCCAGGTGCGCCGTTTCAAAGTCACGGATGATAAAGTCAATCTCCGTTTTCTCCACATTTCCCTGTACACGCACCGGGTGTATAAATCCTTCCCTGTCGTCGGTCGTTTCAGGAGACAGGCTGTCCTTCGGTAACGCATCTACGATTTCTGCCGCAATCTTAATAGCGCTGATCAGTTTATCTTTGGCGGCTCCGGGGTGTGCGCTCACACCATAAACGGTGATCCTGGCACCGTCAGCAGAAAAGTTTTCATCTTCCAAAGAGCCCAGCTCACCACCATCCATGGTATAACCAAAGCTGGCAGCCAGTTTCTTCATATTTACTTTTTCTACCCCGCGTCCTACTTCCTCATCTGGTGTAAACAAGATACGGATAGCACCATGTTTTACTTCCGGGTGAGTCACCAGGAAGTGAGCAGCATCCATGATCTCAGCTACACCAGCTTTATCGTCTGCACCCAGCAGGGTGGTACCGCTGGCAGTAATAATATCATCTCCCTTTTTGCTGGCGAGGTAAGGATGTTCTTTCGCACTGATCACTACGGTTTCATCATCCGGCAATGCAATATCACCTCCATCATACTGGTAATGCACAATGGGTTTCACGCCGGTGCCACTGCTGTCGGGTGAGGTATCCACGTGAGAACAAAAACAAATCACTGGTACCTGTTTGTCGGTATTTGCAGGAATAGTAGCATACACATAGCCATGCTCATCCAGCTCTGCATCTGTAATGCCCATCTCATGTAATTCCTGTACCAGCAGGCGTGATAAATCCTTTTGCTTTTCCGTTGTCGGAAAACTGTTGCTCATCGGATCTGATTGCGTATCTATTTGTGCATAGCGCATGAAGCGCTTGTCGACTGTGTAGGAGTAATTTGTAAACATATTGCAAACCTAAGGAAAAACACCTATACACCCCCTGCCGTAAATTATTCTGTTTTACCACCGCTCACAATACTCTAAAAAGTAATTTATTCTGTTTTAATATAATTTTTTAAGACAAAAATCTAAATATTCACAATAACTACGAACAAACAAACAATAATAATAGGTTTGCAAAGAATAAAACATATCCTACATATGCTCACCAATATTGCGGGCTACCCTAGAATAGGCAGCCAACGGGAACTGAAAAAGGCTTGCGAAAATTACTGGGCCGGAAAAATTTCACTGGAAAGACTGGAACTAACGGCAAGGCAGCTACGAAAAGAAAACTGGACATTACTACAGGAAGCAGGCATAGACCTGATTTCTTCCAACGACTTCTCTTATTACGACCAGGTACTCGATATGAGTATGACCGTAGGTGTGATTCCCTCCCGCTTCCAGGCGCTGCGGGACACCTTCGCCAACCCTAACTGCCCTGAGCTGTATTTCGCGCTGGCAAGAGGTTACCAGAAAAATAATTTTGATATCACCGCCCTGGAAATGACGAAATGGTTTGATACCAATTACCATTACCTGGTGCCGGAATTTGAGTCCCGCCAACAATATGCGCTGCATAATCCCAAATGTGTACAGGAATTTAAAGAAGCACTCAGCCACGGCATTACCACCAAACCTGTGCTGATAGGCCCTGTAACGTTTATCCTGAGTGGTAAAATAAAAGATGCGGAGTTGAGCCACGACACTTTACTGGAAAAACTGTTGCCAGTATATATCCAGCTCCTCACCGCCTTACAGGAAGCCGGCGCTACCTGGGTACAACTCGACGAACCTTCCCTGGTAACCGACCTGGAACCGGCTGCAAAAGCACTATATGACACCGCTTATACCGCTATCCGCGCTGCATTACCTGACCTGAAAATTTTACTGGCTACTTACTTTGGCGGGCTGGAAGACAATACAGAATTGGCTTTACAATTACCGGTATCCGCATTACACATTGACCTGGTACGGGCGCCGGAGCAACTGGATACAATACTGGCGGACCTGCCTGCAAATAAACTCCTCTCCCTCGGTGTAGTAGACGGACGTAATATTTGGAAAAACGACTATAACGCATCTCTTGCGCTTATCCGGAAAGCCATTGCGCAGATCGGTGAAGATCGCCTGCTGCTGGGCACTTCTTGCTCATTACTGCATGTGCCATACGACCTGGATGCAGAAACTGCCCTGTCTCCGGAAATTAAACAATGGATGGCCTTTGCCAAACAAAAAGTGGGCGAAGTAGTTGCATTGAACCGCATTATTGCAGGTGATACCACTTTGCTGGCAGACAATGAAAAGGCTATGAACAGCCGCAAGACTTCCGCCAGCATACATCTCCCGGCTGTAAAGGACAGGCTTAAACAGGTAACTACCGCCGATACCCAGCGCCATAGCACGTTTGCTCATCGCCAGTTGTTACAGCATGCAGTGCTGCAATTGCCTTTATTCCCTACTACTACTATCGGCTCTTTCCCACAAACGACGGAGATCAGGCAACTGCGCGCCGATCTGAAAAAAGGTGTGATTTCCCAGGAAACCTATGATGCCGAAATCCGTAGTGCTATTACCGACACCATTTACCGCCAGGAAAACCTGGGCCTGGATGTATTGGTTCATGGCGAGTTTGAGCGGAATGACATGGTGGAATATTTTGGTGAACAACTCGATGGATTCACCTTCACACAAAATGGATGGGTACAAAGCTACGGCACCCGCTGCGTAAAACCACCGGTTATTTTTGGAGATGTGCAACGTCCCCGGCCAATGACGGTAGCCTGGAGCCGCTATGCTCAATCACTCACCAACAAACCGGTGAAAGGCATGCTCACAGGACCTATCACTATTTTGCAATGGTCTTTTGTAAGAAATGATCAACCCCGCATGGATACTGCATTTCAGTTGGCGCTCGCCATCCGCGATGAAGTAAAAGACCTCGAAGATGCCGGTATTACCGTGATCCAGGTAGATGAACCTGCCCTGCGCGAAGGCCTGCCACTCCGCAAAGCACTGCGTGCCGCCTACCTGGAAGACGCCGTGAAAGCCTTCCGCCTGGCAGTTTGCACGGTGGATGACGCCACCCAGGTACATACACATATGTGTTATGCAGAATTCAATGACATCATCGAACATATTGCCGCTATGGATGCAGATGTGATTACCATTGAAACCTCCCGCTCCCAGATGGAACTGCTGGAAGCCTTTGCTCACTTCCGTTACCCCAACGAAACAGGGCCCGGCGTATACGATATCCATTCGCCAAGAGTACCTACGGTAAAAGAAATGGAAGCATTACTGGAAAAAGCAGCCCAATTGCTGCCGGCCCGTAATATCTGGGTAAACCCCGACTGTGGCCTGAAAACGCGGAAATGGGCGGAAACAGAAGCCGCACTCCGGAATATGGTTACCGCCGCCAAAAATGCAAGGATAAAGCAGACAGTGAGTTGCTAAAACCTTCGTACTTTCATGATATGGCATGTCATGAAACCGTTACCTGTCCGCGCTGCCAGCGTACCTTTGAATGCCGTGTAGGCACCATTCTACGCTGTCAATGCCAGGACATTAGCTTATCGGAGGAAGAACGACACTTCATCCAACAGCAATATAGTGGTTGTCTTTGTATTGATTGTTTACGTGAGCTGAAATCCGGCTTTCCGGGGCCACCTGCTCCTTTGAAGAAGGAGCATAAATAGCTTTTAGCCATTAGTTCTTAGAAAAAATGCAGCGGAGAACATGTAATATGTTAATCTCCGCTGCATTTTTTTCTAAAAGCTAATAGCTAATGGCTAAAAGCTACAACATTATACGATTTCTACCAGCTCCAGGTCAAACACCAGATCTTCACCAGCCAAAGCGTGGTTAGCATCCAGGGTAATGAACTCGTCGCCAATAGCAGCTACTTTCACCTGAAATACCTGGCCCTGAGGATTGCTCATCTGCAATTCCATGCCTACTTCCGGATTCAGATCAGCCGGGATATTCGCTTTAGGAAAATCCATGATCATTTCATCGCTCTTAGGACCATATGCCTGATCAACAGGGATATGAATGGTCTTCTTATCGCCAACTTTCATGTCCAGCACACCATTCTCAAATCCTTTGATAACCATACCGGCACCTACCTTGAATTCGAGTGGAGGTCTGCCCTCTGATGAATCAAAGGTAGTTCCATTCGTTAAACGGCCATGGTAATGCACCTTCACTGTATCCCCGTTTTTAACAGCTTGCATAAAAATTAATTGTTTAGTGTTAATAATTACGCGCAAGATACAAAAAGCTGCTATAATCCGCGTTTTTTGATGCAGCCAATAAAGCTTTGCTGTATCTTAACGGTATGAACCGTATATTACTTGTTTGCATCCTCCTGGTAGGATGCTTTATGGAAACCTCCGCACAATACGCGGATCTCGTACTGCCAGGTGCCACACAAACCAGCCGCTATCTGCCATTGCTGAAAAATAAACGGGTAGCTATGATGGTGAATCAAACCGCTACTATCGGGAAAACCCACCTGGTAGATTCCCTACTGAAGCTCCATGTAAAAATCCAAAAGATCTTCAGCCCGGAACATGGCTTCAGGGGCAATGCCGGCCACGGCGAAACAGTCGCCAACAGCATCGATTCTGCCACTGGTATTCCCATTGTGTCGCTCTACGGCAAACACCGCAAAGCCACCGCTGCAGACCTGAAAGATGTGGATATCCTCCTCTTCGATATACAGGATGTGGGTACCCGCTTCTTTACTTACATCTCCTCCCTGCAGGAACTCATGGAATCTGCTGCTGAAAACAATAAAACCCTCGTGATCCTGGACCGTCCAAACCCTAATGGAGATTATGTTGACGGTCCCATCCTCGATACCGCTTTTCGCTCTTTTATCGGCATGCAGCCTATTCCCATTGTGCATGGCATGACAGTAGGTGAATATGCCCGCATGCTCAACGGAGAACACTGGCTCAGCAAAGGTGTACAATGCAACATTAAAGTGATTCCCTGCGAAAACTACAGCCATCAAACGTTTTACCGCGTTCCCATTAAACCCTCTCCCAACTTGCCTAACATGGCCGCTATCAACCTGTATTCTTCGCTCTGCTTTTTTGAAGGAACAGTACTCAGCCTGGGACGCGGCACCGACAAACCTTTCCAGGTATACGGCTCTCCGCTGTTTCCTAAACAAGGCTTCTCTTTTACACCCCGCGCCAGCGCTATCAATCCTACACCGGTACTTAAAGATCAGCTCTGCTATGGCTACGACCTGAGTAATGCACCGGAAACGGTTCCTCACAAAGGCCGCAGAATTGAATTGAAATGGCTGATAGATGCGTACAAAATATTCCCGGACAAAGACAAATTTTTCATTCCCTTCTTCTCTAAAGTAGCCGGCAATACACAGCTGCAACAACAAATTGTAAAAGGGGTTTCGGAAGAAGATATCCGCAAAAGCTGGGAGCCCGGCTTAGCGAAGTTTAAAGTAATACGGGCGAAGTACCTGTTGTATTAGCATTTAGCCATTGGCTTTTAGCTTTTAGCAAAATGCAGCGGAGATTAACATATAACATGTTCTTCGCTGCATTTTGCTAAAAGCTTTATTTTTGCCCTCTATGAGTAAAGACCTCCGTATAATTTTTATGGGTACGCCCGATTTCGCAGTGGCATCCCTGGATATATTAGTGCAACACGGCTTTAATATTGTTGCGGTGATCACAGCACCTGATAAGCCCGCGGGACGTGGATTACAGCTACAGGAAAGCGCCGTGAAACAATATGCCGTGAGCAAAGGACTACCGGTATTACAACCGGAAAAGCTGAAGAACCCTGATTTCATTGCCACTTTAAAGGAGTTGAAAGCAGATCTGCAGGTAGTAGTGGCATTTCGTATGTTGCCGGAAATAGTATGGAATATGCCACCGGAAGGCACTATTAATGTACATGCGTCGCTGTTGCCTCATTACCGCGGTGCAGCGCCTATTAACTGGGCCATCATCAACGGTGAAAAAGTATCTGGTGTAACTACCTTTAAGCTGCAGCACGAAATTGATACCGGAGATATCCTGTTCAGCGACAAAGTTGCCATCCGGGAAGATGAAACTGCCGGCGAATTACATGATGCACTCATGCACACCGGCGCCCAATTGCTGCTAAAAACAGTACAAGCCATTGCCGCCGGTAATGCCGTGGGAACGCCACAAGCCAACATCCCCGCCGCCGATATTAAACATGCGCCTAAAATATTCAAGGAAACCTGCCAGATCAACTGGCAACAACCATTGGATAAGATCTATAACCATGTGAGGGGATTAAGCCCGTATCCGGCCGCCTGGACCGTTTTTCAGGGCAAAAATCTGAAGATATACAAAGCTCACAAAGAACTGACCACCCCTTCCAAAGCACCGGGAGAATTTGATACCGATCAAAAAACCTATGTAAAAATTGCTGCTGCTGACGGGTATTTATACCTCGATGAAATACAACTGGAAGGCAAGAAGAAAATGGATATTGAAGCATTCTTACGGGGATATCGCTTTCAATAAGCAGAAAGCAAAAAGCAGAAAGCAAAAAGCTATAAAAGCGAATGACCTGAGCGTATGAGTTTAAATACTCGCTCAGGTCATTCGCTTTTATAGCTTTTTGCTTTCTGCTTTCCGCTTTCTGCTTTCCTTAGTTCTCATAACTCAACTCGCAATAGAAGCGGGTTTCATTATTACCAAGGGCTTGCATGGCACTGTCGCTCAGCTTAATGATGAGGCCCGCATTGGCTTTCATCTGCGGAATAACATCCAGTACTTTAGCATATACCGCCTTACCATTTAATGGGTTGGTTACTTTAATGATGGTGCCACGGGGTGCAGTATTATGCAGCGCATAATATTTTCCTACGGCATTGCTCTTAAACCAGGTACCAGGGCCTTTTTCAGAAGTGGTCTTTTTACCGTTATTGGTTTGTTCGGCATACAGTTGCTCAAAATCAGCGCTGCTGTTAGCGGCGGCTGGTCTTGCAGGAGGAGGAGTGGGTGTAGCCACTGTTTCTACCGGTTGTTCTACAACAGGTGCTGCTTTTTCCTTCTCTTTCTTTACTGTTTCCTTTACAGGAGCAGGTGCCGGGGCTGGCGCTGGTGTAACGGCTGTTTCTACAGGCTCCGCTACCGTTGCTGCTTTCTCTTTTACCTTTTCCACTTTAGGCGCTGCTTCCGCGGCTGCACCACCTGCTTTGATAAAGCCGATGATCACATAACTATCTTTCTTCAGTCCATCGCCGGAAAAGTTGTTCCATTGGCGGATGTTATCCAGTGGCACTTTGTTATAGTTCACGCTTACCCGGTACAAAGTTTCCTTATCGGTTACTTTATGATATACCGGCTTACCGGTAGCATCAGCTTTTTGTGAAAAGTTAGCTGCGGTTAACGGGATATGCAAATTATGTCCCAGTTGCAATCCCTGCTCCATGGATACTTTATTGGCAGCAGCTATTTCTTTTGGCGGTATACCATATGCACGGCTGAGGCTATAAAAATTTTCTCCTTTCTTAACAACATGGGATATGTAAAGGGCGGGGGAAGTACCTTGTACCTGCAGCGTGTCCTGCGCCTGCACCGCTCCTGCACTAAAACCAAACAAGACGATTGATAGAATCGATTTTACCATACTAACTCTGTTTATGATTGATGATCTGCCTGCTGCCCCGGATATTTCTGCTCTCGTATGTAGTACCCAACGACAACCTAATTATACCATTGCAGCACCAAAAAATCTGTTTTTTTTATTTGCTATTTCGGGCAACGAATATATGTGTTAAAATTGACAATTTTATTTAATAAACCAAACGAAAAATTCTGCCTTTTGTTGTGGTGAGCTGCGGGGATCGTTCTCGTCAAATACTCACGGCAAACACCTGTTGGCATTGCATTTCAAGTTGGCCATTATGGGAGATAAATAGCGATACCTTATTTTTTTACAATCCTGTAATTTCTTTCAGAATGCGTAACTCTTTCGGGTAGTAATTATTCATGCGGTTAGGTAAAAATTTTGCCCAGCCAAGATTCATTCCTTCATACCGTACCAGCGCCCAGCCTCTTACTGCCGTAGTCACACCGGGATCTTCTTTACGCAGGTATTGTAATGCCTGCTGCAGGTTAAGGTCTACCGCCGGTATCTGGTCAGCTACCAGCAAACTCGCCGCCAGCTGATGATCAGGAATTAATTCTTTCTGTCCGGGTTGCCCCGCTTTAACACCCGCCTTGCGAATATACAATTGTTGCTGCAACAATGGCATTTCAGCAGCTAATAAAGGCGGTAATATCAATACTTCGTCCTGGTGCAGGAGATATTCATAGCTGGCCGGCACGTTTAACCAGGGCATCATTACCTCACGTTGCCGCGCTGTTAAAGCGACTTTCTTCGGCTCCTTTTCTTTGCCTTTATTACGCACTGACTCCCCGCTACGCTTGCGGAAACAGGCAATAAAAAAGCCTTCCCCTTTCAACCTGTCGGGATAAAAACGATAACCAGTGCAGTTTCGTTTAGTCGTTACCGTTGGTACAATTCCCCATTGTTCTTCCAACGGAATGGAGATATTCTCCAGCTCAAAATGATCAGCCAGCCAATCCAGTATGGCCTCATCTTCTTCAGCAGAAAAAGAGCAGGTAGAATAAATCACTACGCCGCCCTCTTTTACAGCAGGCAACACATCTGCCAGGATACGCTGCTGCCGCTGGCTGCAAAGCGTTACATTTTCCAGCGACCATTCCGATACCAACTCCGGATCACGGCGGAACAAACCCGAACCGGAACAAGGCGCATCTACTACTACCAGGTCGAAGTAACCCGGCAGCCTGGAAAAATCACGCGGATCGTTATTCGTCACCACCACGTTGGCGGCGCCCCACTTAGTAAGATTATCCGCCAGCAAAGCCGCACGCGCTTTAATCACCTCATTGGCCACCAGTAAACTATCAGGGCTGATCACCGATTGCAGTAAGGTAGACTTGCCCCCTGGCGCCGCACACAAATCCAACACCTTCAAAGCGGCCGATACATCTACGGTAGCACGCACCGCCTGCTCCAGGAACATTGAAGATGCTTCCTGTACATAATACGCACCCGCATGAAAAAATGGATCGAATGTAAAAGATGGCCGGGCTGGTAAATAGTATCCCTCACTACTCCACGGTACTTTATTCAGCCCCGCGGCAGACAGGGATTGCAACACCTGCTGCGCTTTCTCCGGTGACGTAATTTTATTGGGATTTAACCGCAGGGATGTAATTTTTTCTGCGGCAGCATGAACACGTTCAAATGTTTCCCGGTTATAACCCGGAAGTCCTGCTAATGAATCAAGCAGCGCTACTGGTAAATGACTGGACAAAGGAAATTTTTCCGCAAAAATAATATTTTCTCCGGCAAAGCAGCACAGGGCAAAGCAGCAAAAGAGAATAAGAAATTCATAGCTCCTTTGCGGGAAAACTATACCTCCTTAACGGCAGTCAGCAGGTCCTGCAGTACTTTCTTGGCATCACCAAACAGCATGGAGGTTTTAGGTTGAAAGAACAAGTCGTTTTCTATACCGGCATATCCCGGTTTCATGCTACGTTTATTCACAATCACCACTTTCGCATTTTCCACTTCCAGTATAGGCATCCCATAAATAGGGCTGGCGGGATCATTTTTGGCAGCGGGGTTTACCACGTCATTGGCGCCGAGGATCAGGACCGCATCTGTTGTGGAAAACTCTGCATTGGCATCTTCCATTTCCAACAATTTCTCATAAGGTACATCTGCCTCTGCCAGCAACACGTTCATATGCCCCGGCATACGACCCGCCACCGGGTGAATGGCATATTTCACTTCTACCCCTTTTTCCTCCAACATTTTTTCCAGTTCATGACACACATGCTGGGCCTGCGCTACCGCCAATCCATAGCCCGGCACAATGATCACTTTATTGGCATAGGCCATTACCACCGCCGCATCGCTTAAACTGATTTCTTTATAGCTACCCTGCTCTTTTCCGCCAGCAGCCGCTACTGCACCACCACCACCAAAGGAACCAATCAGCACATTCTTCAAAGAACGATTCATGGCTTTGCACATCAGGATCGTCAGAATTGTACCCGCGGAACCAACAAGGATACCACCGGTGAGCATCACCGGGTTACTATATAAGAATCCGCCACAGGCCGCCGCCACACCCGTAAAGGAGTTAAGTAAAGAAATCACTACCGGCATATCTGCCCCACCAATGGGAAGCACAAATAATACACCGTAGAACAATGCCAGCAGGAAAATAATGTAAAAAACGAGGATACCGGTACCGGGCGATACGGCAAATATCATTAACAACCAGGCGGACAATCCTACGAGCAACGCCAGCACGCCTAAATTCAGCAGATGTTGTCCTTTGAAAGAAAAATCCTTCACTTTACCCGCCAGCTTGCCCCATGCAATGATGCTGCCCGCGCAGGACACTGCACCAATCACCAGGCTGAGTAGTATTACCAGTACAGTACCCCGTGATGCTGATGATTCCAGCAGTTGCAACACCAGGTGATCATCAGAAACGGGCGCATATAAATTACGGATCAGCGCATGAATATGATTAAATTCTACGATGGAAATTAATGCGGCGCAAGCGCCTCCCATGCCATTGAACATACTCACCATTTCCGGCATGGCGGTCATCTTTACTTTTTTAGCAGATAACACTCCAATCACGCCTCCAATCAGCAATCCTGAGAATATCCAACCATAATTATGCAGTGGTGCATCATTTACCCGGTAAAGAAAGATAGTACCCACAATCGCCAGCGACATTCCACCAGCCGCTATCAGATTGCCTTTACGGGCAGTATCCGGCTTGCTTAACATCTTTAGTCCGAGGATAAAAGTAACAGAGCCAATCAGGTAAATAATTGATAAAATGCTGGATCCCATATTGAGTAGCTTTTAGCTTTTTAGCTTTTAGCCGTTAGCTATTAGCTATTAATAAACGCACGTAAGGTTAATCTTCGCTGCATTTTCTAATAGCTAATAGCTAACGGCTAAAAGCTAAAAACTGGTTCATTTCCTTTTACCTTTAAACATCTCCAGCATGCGGTCTGTTACCACAAAGCCGCCCACTACGTTGATGGTACCCAGTATTACCGCCAGGAAGCCGATGATCAACGCCACATAATTATCCGGCTCTGCTTTCCCCATCACAATAATGGCACCTATGATCACCACCCCGTGGATGGCGTTGGCACCACTCATCAGCGGCGTATGCAGTACAGACGGTACTCTTGAAATAACTTCCACCCCCAGGAAAATGGAGAGAATAACAATGTAGATCAGGTCGATATGCTGGTGAAGAAAAGCAAAAATATATTCCATGTTGAACAGGTATTTACAATCCTAACGAGGGCCGTTAAGCCGGCTGCATCATGCTTTTCACACGATCATTCACAATTTCTCTGTTATGTGTGATACAGGCACCACGTACAATATCATCTTCAAAATCCAGGTGCAGAGCGCCTTCCCGGGTAAGGATCAGCTTCAGAAAGTTAAATACATTCTTTGCATATAACTTGCTGGCATCAGCTGGCATGGTAGCTGGCAGGTTGGAATCACCGATAATGGTAACGCCGTTATAATGCACCGTTTCATTGTTCTTTGTCTGACTGGTATTACCGCCGGTAGCTGCTGCCAGATCTACGATCACGGAGCCGACACGCATACGGTCCAGCATTTCATTGCTGACCAGTATCGGCGCTGTTTTGCCCGGAATTTGCGCCGTAGTAATCACAATATCTGCTTTGGCTATACTTTCCGCAATCCGTTGTTGTTGTTTTTGTTTGTAGTCGTCTGTTTGTTCTACTGCATAGCCACCGGCTGCAGAAGCATCCGCTGCGCCTTCTACTTCCACAAATTTTGCCCCCAGGCTCATCACCTCTTCTTTCACGGCAGGACGGGTGTCGAACACTTCTACCACTGCCCCTAAACGACGGGCCGTAGCGATAGCCTGCAGGCCGGCTACACCTGCACCCAGTATCAGTACTTTCGCCGGCGCAATGCTGCCGGCTGCGGTCATTAACATAGGGAAATAACGCCCATAGCTATACGCTGCCAGCAATACCGCTTTGTAACCGGCAATATTGGCCTGGGAACTAAGCACATCCATGGCCTGTGCACGGGTAGTGCGGGGAATAGTATCTAAACTGAAAGAAGTAATGTTGCGGGAAGCCCAGTATTCCACTTCGCTTACACGATAGAGTGGTTGTAAAATACCTACTATGATTTTACCGGCTGGTACCTGGTCTGCCAGCTCCCGGGAAGGAGGCTGCAGGGTAAAAATGATGTCTGCGCCGGAAAGAATGTCTGCTGCAGTTTTAATCAATGCTCCCGCCTGCATATAGGCGTCGTCGTTATAGCTGGCATTGTTGCCGGCTCCCTGCTCCACCCACACGGTCACCGACATTTGCTGCAGTTGCTTTACTACTTCAGGGACAAGAGACACCCTGGTTTCGCCGTTTTTTTCTTTTAAAATTCCTGCAATCATCTGGTGGAAATTTATAATGGAATTTAAAGAAAAAACGCCAACAACGAACTATTTTCCGGAATTAATTTTTAGTGAGAGAAGCGGCAAAAGTGGCTGCATTTTGCAACAAAGCCGGGATAGCTACGCCCCGCATGTAATTTCCCTGGATAGATATACCCGGATATTGTTTTTCAAAATTGTCAACAGCACCGCGCAATTTCGCGTGCCCTACATTCAACTGCGGAATAGCTTTGGGCCAGGTACTAAATCGCTGCATCACCGGAGGAGCCGTTAAATGCAGTATCTCCGTAATTTCTTTGATCACCTGTTGTTGCCATACTTCAGGACTCAGTTGATCAAACAACTGTTCCTGCCTGGCACCACCCAGGAATACGGTAAACAATATTTTTCCTGCCGGTGCCTTCTCCGGGAAAATAGCAGAATTGCAGATGGCTCCCAGGAAGTGTTTATTTTCTGCATGTGGCACCAAAAAGCCGAAACCTTCCAACGGCTGTGGCAGCGCCGCAACATCAAACCCCAGGTGTAATACGCCCATGCGGGGATAAGGCACTTCCCGCAAAAGCGCGGCAGTAGTAGTATCGAGAGAGCTGATGATATCAGCGGTACGGTAGGCAGGCGTTGTAATCACTACTTTTGCGGCTGTAAAGCTGGCAGATACGCCGTTTTCCACCGCGTTGACCAGATAGCCGTTATTAGAAGAGCTGATGGCGGTAATGGCGCAATTAAAACGTACCGGTGTGGTCAGCAACTGTGTCAAACGATTCGTGAGTACCTGGTTGCCTCCCTTGAAACTGATAATTTTCCGGCCTCCCATGGCGGTTTTATTCTTCATCAGTCCTTTGGTAACGCTGCCATATTCCTGCTCCCAGCGCGGTAATGCAGGTAATACCTCGCCAATGCTCATGCGGTCAGGATGACCTGCATAAATACCAGATAATACCGGATCAAATACATAATCCGCAATTTCTTTATTAAATCTTCTGCTTACAAAATCAGTCACACTCTCCTCTCCCTCAACAGGTGCTGCTTTCCGGAAACGCTCCGTAAACAGGCGCCATTTGCTGCCACGACTCAGATAATCCGAAGCCATGATTTTAAAAGGATGAGGAGAAACACCATGTAGTTGATTGTTTCTAACGAGGAACCGATGTTTACTGGCGGCACTGGCTTCCAGGATATCCCCATCCAGCCCCAGTTCCCTGAAGAATGTCAATACTTCGGGAGTAGCAGCAATGGTATTGGCGCCGGCATCCAGCTCAAATCCATTTTCCCTGAAAGAATGCATTACACCACCCGAATGATCTGCTGCTTCCAGTACCAGGTATGGTACCTGCAACTTTTGCAATTCATATGCAATACTCAGCCCGGCGATACCGGCGCCAATGATCAAAACGGGTTGTTCAGACATATGGAAAGATTAAACTACTTGTTCTTTGGCAATGATTTCCGTACAATATTTTACTACCGCTTTCACCCACATCGGATGTATATTCAGACAGGGTATCATGGTAAACGTTTCACCTCCGCTGCTCAGGAACGAATGCTTTCCTTCTACAGCAATCTCCTCCAATGTTTCCAGGCAGTCGGATACGAAAGCCGGACATACAATCAGCAGCTTCTTCTTTCCCTCTGCAGGCAATGTTTCCAGCAACCCGGCCGTATAAGGCTTCAGCCACTCTTCACGCCCCAGCCGCGACTGGAAAGAGATACCCCATTTTTCACGGGGTAATCCCAACTGCTCCGCTACCAGCTCAGTGGTAACCGTGATCTGGTGACGATAACAGAAAGGTGACGCGGCTGATTTCACATGACAACAATCAGCCACTTTCATACAATGCGCCCCGGTAGGATCTGCTTTACGCATATGCCTTTCCGGTAATCCATGGTAACTGAATAATACGTAATCATACTCCTGCTGGAGATATGGACGCATACTTTCACTCAATGCATTGATATATTCCGGCTCATCATAAAATGGCGGAACAGTAGATAACTTAAATTTATATTTCTTCTTACGGTAAATTTCCTGCGCATACTCCACTGCGGTTTCATAAGAAGACATCGCATAATGTGGATACAATGGCAACAACACCACTTCCTTCAAATCAGGATTTTGCTTCAACAGGTTGTTAAAAGCTACTTCGGGGCTGGGATTTCCATAACGCATGGCTATTTCCACCGGTATCTCCATATCGTTCTGCACTGCCATCTGTAACTGCTTCGTCAATGCTACCAGGGGAGAACCTTCTTCCCACCAGATAGATGCATAGGCCTTCGCAGACTGTTCCGCGCGTTTCGGTACAATGATACCCTCTATCAATATCTTACGGAATAACCACGGATAGTCGATGACACGCTTGTCCATCAAAAACTCTATCAGATAACGTTTTACATCCGGTACAGCCGTAGAATCAGGCGATCCAAGGTTCATCAATACTATTCCAACATCAGATTTAGCTACCATTTCCTTTTATAAATTGTGGCAAAGCTAAGGAAAAAGCAGAAAGCATAAAGCATAAAGCAAAAAGCTATTGAAGCGGAGAATGAAGCGGATGACGCTTTCCAAACCCGCTCTGATCTTCGCTTCAATAGCTTTTTGCTTTATGCTTTATGCTTTCTGCGCTTTACAGTTCCTTGTCATCCTATTGTAAAGAATAAAAACTGATAAAAATCATTTTTTCGTCGTACTGATTACCAGTAGTAGAAATGACACACTAATGACAGCCTAAACCCATTTGTTTGGAACGTATGAAAGTACTTTTGCATCCGGAAGCTTATATAAGAACATGCAGGTCAGTCATTCAAAAGAAATAGCAAATTTTCATATCGTTGGCATCAACTATAAGAAAACAGACGCTGCTATCAGGGGATTATACGCCATCAATCCGGCACAGTATCAACAACTCCTGGAGCATGCCAGGACGGTGCAACTAGACGATCTCTTTGTACTATCCACTTGTAACAGAACAGAAGTATACGGATTTGCTGCGAATCCCGGGCAGCTGATAGACTTGCTATGCAGGGAATCTAACGGCGATAGAAGCCAGCTCGAAGAATTAGCTTATATCAAATCAGGAGAAGAAGCCGTAAGGCATTTATACCAGGTGGGCACCGGCCTTGATTCCCAGATCCTCGGCGATTATGAAATCATCGGCCAGATACGTAACGCTACCAAATTCGCTAAAGCACAGCAATGCCTCGGCAGCTTCCTCGAAAGATTGGTGAACAGTGTATTACAGGTTTCCAAACTCATTAAAACAGAAACAGGACTCAGCAAAGGCACTGTATCCGTGGCTTTCGCCACCGTAAGGATGCTGGAACGCATTTGCCCTGATATAAAAGATAAAAAAATTGTGTTGTTAGGTGTGGGCAAAATAGGCCGTAATACCTGCAAAAACATGATTGAATACCTGGGAGTAAAAGAAATCACCCTCATTAACCGCACCATGCAGGTAGCAGCAGATTTCGCCGATCAACACGGATTGAAATATGCACCCTACGAAAACATGGTCAGTGAAATGCAGGCGGCAGACGTAATACTGGTGGCCTCCAATGCACCACATCCAACGGTATTAACACATCACCTGCACCAGACTTCTCCCAAACTCATCGTAGACCTTTCTATTCCATTTAACGTGGAAGCGGCCGTAGGTGACCTGCCGCATATCACCCTCGTAAATGTGGATGAACTGTCGAAAGTACAGGATGAAACCCTGCAAAACAGGCTCGGCGAGGTTCCTAAGGCCATTGCCATCATTGATGAACACATGGAGGAATTCCTCTACTGGTATAAAATGCGCAAGCACGCGGTAGTATTGAAAGCAGTAAAAGATAAACTGCATGAAATACATACCCGCGAAATACAACAGCAGAAAAACGGAGGCCACTACAACATAGAAGATATCGAACTGGTATCCTCCCGCATCATACAGAAAATGATTAATCTCATGGCAGGTAAAGTACGCAAGGAAACTGATAAAAGTGACCAGTACATTGCTATGATCAACGATATTTTTGAGACCGGTGTTAACCAGGAATAAACCAATGGATAAAGTTATCAGGATAGGCACAAGAGAAAGTCAGCTGGCCTTATGGCAGGCACACCAGGTAAATGATTTGCTTACCGCACAAGGTTACCGCACAGAACTGGTGCCCATTAAAAGCGAAGGTGATATTGACCTGGTTACTCCCCTATACGAAATAGGCGTACAAGGTATCTTCACCAAAAGCCTGGACCTCGCTCTGCTCAATAACCGCATCGACGTTGCCGTTCACTCCTTCAAAGATGTTCCCACACAATTACCACAGCAAATTGTACACGGTGCCATCCTCAAACGTGGCCCCGTAAAAGATTTGCTCGTATATAAAAACAATACTGATTTCCTGGAACAGGCAAACTATATCGCTAACATTGCCACCAGCAGTGTACGCCGCAAAGCGCAATGGCTCCGGAAATATCCGCAACACCAGTTGCACAACCTCCGCGGTAACGTGAACACCCGCCTGCAAAAACTGGCGAATGAAAACTGGGATGGCGCCATCTTCGCTGTAGCCGGGCTGGAAAGGATTAATGTACGTCCTGCTAATTCCATTGACCTCGACTGGATGTTGCCAGCTCCTGCACAAGGCGCTGTAGTAGCCGTTTGCCGGGAAGACGATACTTTCTGCCGCGAGGCCTGCGCCGCATTTAACGACGCACCTACCGCACTCGCCACACATATTGAACGCGAATTTTTACGTACCCTGATGGGCGGTTGCACCACGCCTATCAGCGCTTACGCTTACATAAAAGACAACACCATACATTTCAGCGGTGAGCTCTGCAGCCTCGATGGCAGCAGCTTTTTCAGCACTTCCAGAGAAGTACCCCTCGATCAGGCACAACACCTGGGACAGGCGGCAGCAGAGGAAATCATGGCGCAGGGCGGCGCCGAAATTGTAGCACAGATCAGAAATGTCAAATGATAAATACCGCATATTATGCACCAGGCCACTGGCTGCCAGCTCCATTGCTGTAGCGGAAGAGGGTGGTTTGCTCATTGATGTTAAAGACTTTATACAAATAAAACCTTTATACAATGAAGCGCTGATAGGTGAACATAATATCATGCAGGTATTTGCACAAGACACCGTGCAGGTTTTCACCAGCGCTAATGCGGTTAAAATCCTCGCTGATGACTACTTCCACCAGGGCAGTACTTACTTTGTCATTAACAACATGAAAATTTGCTGCATTGCCGGCAACACCCGGAAACTGGTGGAAGAAAAATTTCACCCGTACCAAATACTGGCGGAAGCCAGCTATGGCAAAGACCTGGCAAACGCTATTATTCAACGGGGCGATATTGAGGCAGTAAATTTCTTCTGCGGCAGTCAACGCAGAAATGAATTACCTGACATGCTCAAAGCTGCAAACATCGCTGTTACCGAATATGTGATCTACGAAAATATCCCCACCCCCGAGGTGACTGTGCAAGATTACGACGGCGTGTTTTTTTTCAGCCCAAGCGCAGTTAAAAGTTATTTTTCTGCGAACACCTTATCTCCAGGCACAGTGTGCTTTGCGATAGGTCGTACCACGGCTGCTGCTCTACAAGAGCATACCGACAACAAGATTATTATGAGCACCAGCACTTATGAAGAAAGCATGGTGCAAACAGCTATATTTTATTTTAACAACATTAACTGCTACGAATGAGCGCATTGAAGAACGACTTATTGCTGAAGGCCCTTAAAGGTGAAACCGTTTCCCGCACGCCTGTATGGATGATGCGTCAGGCTGGTCGCTATCTCCCGGATTATATTAAACTGCGTGATAAATATTCCTTTTTTGAACGCTGCGAAAACCCGGAACTGGCCACAGAAATAACCGTGATGCCGGTAGACCAGGTAGGAGTAGATGCCGCCATTATTTTTTCTGATATCCTCGTTGTACCGCAAGCCATGGGCATGGAAGTACAGCTGGTGGAAAAAGTAGGCCCCCTGCTCCCTGCTCCCATTAAATCTGCACAAGACCTGCAGCGTTTATGCGTTCCCGATGTACAGGAAAGATTACACTACGTATTTGATGCCCTGAAGCTCACCAAAAAAACACTGGATGGCCGTGTGCCCCTGATTGGCTTTGGTGGCGCTCCCTGGACCCTCCTCTGCTACATGGTACAGGGTAAAGGCTCCAAAACATTTGATGAAGCAAAAGCATTCTGCTACCAGCAACCAGCCGTAGCACACCAGCTGCTGCAGATGATTACCGATACCACTATTGCCTACCTGAAAGCACAGGTAGCCGCAGGCGCCGATACCGTACAGGTATTCGACTCCTGGGGTGGATTGCTCAGTCCGCAGGATTTCGAAGTATTCTCTTTACAATATATCCGCCAGATCGTAGCCGCCATGAAAGATGTGTGCCCTACCATTGTATTCGCCAAAGGTGCCTGGTTTGCGCTTGAAGACATGGCTGCCACCGGCGCTCATGGCCTGGGCATCGACTGGTGTATTAAACCGCATTTAGCGCGTCAGTTTGCCGGCGAAAACATCACCCTGCAGGGCAACTTCGATCCGGCTAAATTGCTGGCTCCCATCCCTGAAATTGAAAAGGCCGTGAAAGAGATGTTGAAAGGGTTTGGCAGACAACGTTACATCGCCAACCTCGGACATGGTATCTTACCAAATGTACCGGTAGATCACGCCAAAGCATTTGTGGAAACAGTTAAAGCACACGGATAAATACCATGAGCATTAAAAACGAATTCATCACCTTTATCCACGGCCTGCAGGATCAAATCTGCACCGCCCTGGAAAATGCGGATGGGAAAGCTACCTTCCGGGAAGACCTCTGGGAACGCCCCGGTGGCGGTGGTGGCAAATCACGCGTGATTGCCAACGGTAACGTATTTGAAAAAGGCGGTGTCAGCACCTCTATCGTGCATGGTGATTTGCCCGAAGTAATGGCACAACAGTTTGGCGTTACCAACAGCAAATTTATGGCCTGCGGTATCTCCCTGGTGATCCACCCGGTGAACCCTTTTGTGCCTACCGTACATGCTAACTTCCGCTATTTCGAATTATACGAACAGGATGGAACACTGAAAGACAGCTGGTTTGGTGGCGGCGCTGACCTTACCCCTTACTACCTGGAAGAAAAGGATGGCATCCATTTTCACCAGACCTTCAAAAATGCCTGCGATCCTTTCGGTACAGACCTCTATCCAAAATATAAAAAACACTGCGATGAATATTTTGTGAATAAACATCGCGATAACGAAGCCCGTGGCATAGGCGGTATCTTTTACGACTACCTTCGCCCCGATGCCAATACCACTGCGGAAGAAAGACTGGCCTTCTCCAAAGCCAATGGAAACGCTTTCCTGGACGCCTATCTGCCTATCGTGGAAAAGAACAAACACCTGCCTTATACCGAAGCACACAGAAGCTGGCAGGCGTATAGACGTGGCCGTTACGTAGAGTTCAATCTTATCCACGACAGAGGTACCCTGTTTGGCTTAAAAACCAATGGCCGTACAGAATCAATCCTGATGAGCCTGCCACCGGTAGCCCGCTGGGAATATGATTTCCATACAATACCTGGCAGCCCGGAAGCACAACTACAGGAATTCCTGAAACCACGCGACTGGATTAAGCCCACTATATAAAAACTATAAAATTTTTATAAAGATGATCAGAAGAAACAGAATCTTAAGAGTATCTCCCGCCATTCGCGCAATGGTAGCGGAAACAATAGTAAGGCCCAGCGATTTTATTGCACCACTATTCATTACCGAAGGAGAAAATGTGAAGGAAGAGATCAGCTCTATGCCAGGTTATTTCAGGTATTCTCTGGACCTTACCATTAAGGAAGCCAAAGAACTCTGGAGCCTGGGTATAAAAAGTGTGTTGCTGTTTGTAAAAGCACCGGACAGTGTAAAAGATAACAAAGGAACGGAAGCCGTTAATCCGGATGGATTAATGCAACGCGCCATCCGTGGCATCAAAAATGCCATTCCTGATATGGTAGTGATGACTGACGTGGCCCTGGATCCTTACTCTTCCTACGGTCACGATGGCATTGTGGAAGGTACTGAAATTGTGAACGATCGTACCGTGGAAGTACTGGCACGCATGAGCCTCAGCCATGCGCAGGCCGGCGCTGACTTTGTAGCGCCCAGCGATATGATGGACGGCCGTATTCTCGCCATCCGTAACATCCTGGAAGAAAATGGTTTCGATAAAACCGGTATCATGGCTTACAGCGCCAAATATGCATCCTGCTTCTATGGTCCTTTCCGTGATGCGCTGGATTCAGCTCCTGGATTCGGCGATAAAAAAACATACCAGATGGACTACGCCAATTCCCGCGAAGCCATCAAGGAAACACTGATGGACATTGAAGAAGGCGCCGATATCGTGATGGTAAAACCTGCAATGGCTTACCTGGATATCATGCGCATCATTAAAGATCGTACTACCGTTCCCGTTAGTGCCTACCATGTGAGCGGAGAATATGCGATGATTAAAGCAGCAGCAGAAAGAGGCTGGCTCGATGAAAACAAAGCCATCCTGGAAACAATGACCAGCATGAAACGCGCAGGTGCAGACCTGATTGCCACCTACTTCGCAAAGGACGTGGTACGACTGCTGAATGCATAATTTCCTATCTTGCATAAAATAATAAACCACCAACAGATGTACAGCAAAAGTGAAATGTTATTCGGGAAAGCAAAGCAGGTAATTCCCGGCGGTGTTAACTCTCCCGTAAGGGCATTTAAAAGTGTAGGCGGCACACCCATCTTTATGGAACGCGCAAAGGGCGCCTACATGTACGATGTAGATGGCAACACTTATATCGATTATATCAATTCCTGGGGCCCTATGATCCTTGGCCATGCTTATGAGCCGGTTGTTAAAGCCATCCAGGAATATGCTACCTACTCTACCTCTTTTGGTGCACCCACTGAACTGGAAATTAAGATCGCTGAGCTGATTGTATCCATGGTGCCTAATATTGACATGGTGCGTATGGTGAACTCCGGTACAGAAGCTTGTATGACAGCCCTCAGACTGGCAAGAGGCTATACCGGCCGTAACAAATTCATCAAATTTGAAGGCTGCTACCATGGTCACGCAGATGCGTTCCTCGTAAGCGCCGGCAGCGGCGTAGCTACGCTGGGTATTCAATCTGTTCCCGGTGTAACCGCTACCGTAGCCGAAGATACCCTCACTGCCCCTTACAACAATTTACCTGCAGTAGAACAACTGGTAGCTGAACAAGGCGCTGAAATCGCCGCCATTATTATAGAACCGGTAGCAGGCAACATGGGGTGCATTCTGCCGCAACCAGGCTTTCTGGAAGGACTGCGCAAGATCTGCGATGCAAACAATATCCTCCTCATATTTGACGAAGTAATGACCGGCTTCAGGCTGGCTCGTGGTGGTGCACAGGAATTACTGGGCATCAAAGCCGACCTCGTCACCTTCGGAAAAATTATTGGTGCCGGTATGCCAGTAGGCGCTGTAGCAGGGCCGAAAGCTATCATGGAAAACCTGGCCCCTGCCGGTAAAGTATACCAGGCGGGCACCCTGAGTGGTAACCCGATTGCCATGATTGCCGGATACACCTTGTTGCAAACGCTCAACAATAATCCTGTTATCTATCAGCAACTCGAAGAAAAAGCCAGCTACCTGGTAAATGGATTAAAAGAAGCCTTTGGCGCCGCAGGCATTGTACACAGCATTAACCACATAGGATCTATGCTGAGTGCACATTTCACGGAATATCCTATCGTGGATTTCTCCGCTGCTTCTGCCGCCAATAATGAGTTATTCAAACGCTTCTTCCACGCCATGCTGGAACGTGGAGTATACCTGCCACCTTCTGCTTTTGAAAGCTGGTTCATGTGTAATGCACTCACCACCGAAGATCTCGACAAAACCATCGCCGCAGCTAAATCAGCTATGCAGGCTATCAAATAGTTAACAATTCAATCCTGTGCTGAGTGGAAAAGGCTGTCTCATCTGTTGAGACAGCCTTTTATTATTTTCCCGAAAGAATTAAAGGGCACATTGCCATTCGCTATATTCTGTATAATCCTGACTTCTGGTACCATCAGGCCACTCATAATGGTACGTACACTTATATCTTCCCGGTGATCCCCCTACCCACTGTGATGCTGTATATTCTTTTGAACCTAGCGTGCAAACACCATTGATACATTTTTTGGAAGGACCGGTACAGGTTACGCATGGACAGGTACCGTTCTGATTGGCGTATGCCTGCGCATAAGCCTGTGCCTGCGCATTTGCATCTGCCACAGATATTGTTGATGAAAAAGCACCTGCCGGCAAATTCACCAATACCGAGCCTCCCGGCTGTACACTACAGTTATTCCTTGTATAGTTCTGATTAATAGCGGCACTCAAAAACCTGGTGCCACAAATAGGTTCATATTGATCAAAAACAGACCATAAACCAACGGTAGGGTTATCACTTGCAAACTTGCTCTTATAGGCACAAATGGTTAGAACATTTGGTTGAAAGGCCATATACATCTGCCGGATAGTTATACCTGATACATTATCCCATGGCTCTGCAGCATTTGACCCGTCTGCCAGGTCATGATACATCCCGGACGGTATCCATTTAGCTCCAAAAAAGTATTTCTCTCCCTCAATTAATGTCGATAAGGAATACAATTGACCTACAGTATTGCCTGCAAAAGGATCAGTTGCTTTCATAAAGCCTGCAGGATATCTGCGCAGGGCAAAATTAGTTCCGATGTATTGCGCCCATGACTCAGCCAATGCCATTACACCCGCATCTGTTCCGGTGCCGGAGCCATATGGATTTGAGCTTGCCGGCTGGGTCACGATCTCGGCGTTTATTAAAGTCAGATACCAGGAACTACCCACCTGATTAAACTGCGACGCATGACCAAGCTCATGAAACAGCGTTTGTGATAATTGTGAACTATAATAAGATGGTTCCGCATCACTGCCAACGTTGATAATCATGTCTGGGATAAGTACATTCATATAGCCAAGCAAGCTGGGAAACTGGGTAGCCAGATTAACGTTGCCGCCCCACATGCCATTTAATACTTTTTCTACGACACCTGTACCAAAATTAACATGCCCAAACAATGGCGTGCTCATATTTCCAAATGCACTACCACCGCTTCTCCACACAGCATAACATACCATATGGCCAGGCGCTGCCGGAATATTTTCCTGTGCGCAATACTGGTCATGATATGAATAAGCGTTCAGGATTTGCGACCAATAACGTTGTTTGGTATGCCCGTAAAAGTCAAAATTTTTGTTGTCGCGCATCGCACAACTACCCACCCCTCCGTAAATATAATTAGGACCAATCAGGAAGTCCTTCAGAATCGCCAACACACTGCCAACGGTGGTACTGGTGGTAGTGAGCGGCTTCAAATCCACCCGGTAATTACTGAACATGACCCCCATTATGGTACCAAAACTAAATCTGTAGGGGATTTCATAATACCCATTATCGTCTGTTTCCGTAGACACAGGAATGCCAAAAACAAGTGCCCACACTCTTGCACGCCTTACCGGCTCCATGGTGTTACGTTCCGTGTCCTGGTAACGCACCTGGCCATGCGGCTTTTTAAACAAACAGATGCCCAATAACTGCGGACTGAAACCCGCTTCCCGCATTGCCATACTAACAACGCCACTATCGCTGTCGGGGACATACAAAATGGTATCCAGCGCCTGATACTGCAAACTGGTAAAGGTGGGTAGCTTGTTTAATAATGTATCCCCTACCGGAGTGATCCCATATAACTTGCCATCCCGCAATTGCTGAATATTAGCTTCTGTCAGTGAGGAATCACCATATACCGCACCATTACCAAATGGAAAATCCATCATTTTTGAGCCGCTGCTGTTTTCAAAATACTTAAGCTGCTCAGGCGTCATATTGGTAGGATCTATGCGATAATAAACATATTGGGAATACACCGTAAGATCAAACGTAGCGCGGGCATTTCCACTTTTGGGACCTTCCGCCTTCAGTTTAGCCATCACCTTTTTCATATTACTAAGGGAAAAAGGATTGGTTCTGGGCACCAATTGTACCTGGGCCGGGGGGCTAACACTACCTGCTGCATTTTCGCGTTTACAATGCCAGGCAAATAAAACAAAACAGGCTACCAGTACTAACTGGATACTAACAATAAATTTTTTCATCAAAACAGGGATTAATATTGGTTAAGGATTCGGGTTAAAATGCAGTCTGGAAAAGAATAATGGGGTTAAGGTTAAGAATAGTCAATCTCCACAAACAATAGCTACAAGTTAAAAAAGTATTTCAATATAATGATAACTTCTTTTCCACATTTTTTTACTGGAAAGGTTTATCAACAGGTATCAGGAAAAATAATCTCATTACCGGTTATCCAAAAATATTTCCTTTACAATAAACTAACGGACAAATAAATTTAAAACGATTATTTTCGTGGCTCAATGAGCGAACGCCTGCACATATTAAAACGCTGGACAACCATTTGTTTCCTGCTGTGCCTACAGCTGGTAACCGGTGTCACGCCTGTGTTTTCAGCACATCGCCATTTAATGCTGCGCGATATCGCCATCCAGCAAACGCAGCAGGACCAATTAGAAAATCTCATCCATAAACTTCCGGTACAACTGGAAGCAGATGATGACGGCACTGATGTATGGCAGGTTACGAAACACCGGCGTAAAACCCGCTGGTATCTTTCCTCCACTGCGCCACAGGTAAGTACCGCCACCCGTATCGTATACCTCGATGCAGATAATACTGCACGCAGCATATATATTCCTATTAACAAAACCGGAGAATACGAACGTCAGAAGTCCTTTCTGCCAGCGTACTACTCATTCCTCTTCCGGTTTACCCCTTTCTGAATACACTACCTTTTCCATTTTTCATTTGTAATTTTTTTTAGGGAGATGCCTGCCTTTTCTGCTATCACCGCGGAATAGCATCTTACTGTGTTGTATTCACAAATTCCGGTAAAACCGGGATCAATATTTTATTGCTATGCGTCAATATACAGGGATCCTTACATCGCTGATCGCCCTTTTTATGGCTGGTTGTGCCACCAAAGGAGAAAGTACTAATAAAGAAGATTTAAAGACATTGCCAGTTACCGTACTGGTTACCAAAGATACCATCCTGCACCGCTCATACGTTACAGATATACAGGCAGTGCAAAACGTGGAAATACGTGCACGTGTAAACGGTTTCCTCGATAAAATATACATCGATGAAGGCCAGGAAGTTAAAAAAGGCCAATTGCTTTTCGGCATCAGCGACGCCGAATACCGCGCCGAACTCACTAAAGCAAAAGCAGTACTGAGCAGCATGATCGCAGAAAGCAAAGCGGCCGCACTGGAACTGGACCGCGTTACCATGCTGGTGGATAAAAAAGTAGTGGCCGCCTCTGAACTGGAGGTTGCCAAAGCCAAGCTGGCAGCGGCTCAGGCTAAAATCGAAGAAGCCCGGTCTGCTGCCGACAATGCCGAAATGCGCCTGTCGTACACCAGCATCCGCGCTCCTTTCGATGGGATCATTGACCGCATCCCACTGAAAAAAGGAAGCCTTATCAGTGAAGGTACCCTGCTTACTACGGTATCGGATACACGTGAAATATATGCTTACTTCAACGTATCAGAAACAGAATATCTCCAATACAACAAAGCATTAGCCAAAGGCGATAACAGCTACCGCCAGGTAGCACTGGTGCTGGCAGATGGCTCCGATTATCATCACATGGGCCACATAGAAACCATAGAAGGAGAATTTGAAGAAAACACCGGCTCTATCGCCTTCAGGGCACGCTTTCCCAACCCATCCAAACTCCTTAAACACGGCGCCAGCGGTAAAGTACGGCTCACCACCGAAATGGATAGCGCCATAATTATTCCGCAAAAAGCAGTATTCGAAATGCAGGACAAAAACTACGTATTTGTAGTAGATGCCGCCAATAAAGTGAAGATGAAAAACTTTATTCCGGCCGCCCGCTTTGCACATTTCTACATCGTGAAATCCGGTCTGCAACCCGGTGAACGAATCGTTTGTGAAGGCGTACGCAACATCCGCGACGGCATCGAAATTGCCCCGCGCAGCCTGCCTATGGATAGTTTACTGACTTTATAATCACGCGCTTTTAAGCCGAAATCAAGGAACCAATGTTTGACACTTTTATAAAACGACCGGTGCTATCACTGGTCATATCGCTTATTATCACACTGGTAGGCTTATTGGCCCTGTTCACCCTTCCAGTGACACAATTCCCGGATATTGTGCCGCCTTCCGTAACAGTAACGGCCAAATATACCGGCGCCAACGCGGAAGTATCGGCCAAGGCGGTATCTACCCCGCTGGAAAGAGCTATCAACGGCGTACCCGGTATGACGTATATGTCGTCTGTATCCAGTAACGACGGGATCACCGTAATCCAGGTATTTTTCCAGGTAGGAACAGATCCCGATCAGGCAGCCGTAAACGTACAAAACAGGGTAGCCACCATTATTGATGAATTACCGGAAGAAGTAATTAAAGCCGGTGTGACAACGGAAAAAGAGGTAAACAGCATGCTGCTCTACCTCAATATTATGAGTGAAGACACCACGCTGAATGAACAATTCATCTACAACTTTGCAGATATCAACGTACTCCAGGAACTGAAACGTATTGACGGAGTAGGTCGTGCAGAAATCATGGGGGCCAAGGAATACGCCATGCGCGTATGGCTGAAGCCCGATCGTATGCTGGCTTACAACGTTTCCGCCGATGAAGTCATCCAGTCTATCCGCAAACAAAATATCGAAGCCGCCCCCGGTAAAACCGGCGAAAGCTCCGATAAAAATCCACTGATGCTGCAGTACGTTTTACGATACACCGGTAAATTTTTTGAACCGGAACAATACCAGCAAATTGTACTCCGCGCCGGACAAGATGGCTCTGTACTTCACCTCAAAGACGTAGCCGACGTTGAGTTTGGCTCACTCACTTATAGCATGGTATCCAAAACAGATGGAAAACCTTCTGCGTCTATCATGCTCAAACAACGTCCCGGCTCCAATGCCCGCGAAGTAATTAACAACGTGAAGGCGAAAATGGAAGAAATGAAAAATACTTCCTTCCCGCCCGGCATGACCTTCAACTTTAACTACGACGTATCCCGCTTCCTCGATGCATCTATTCATGAAGTAGTGCGCACACTGTTTGAAGCATTCCTGCTGGTATTCATTGTAGTATTTATATTCCTGCAGGATTTTCGTTCTACCCTCATTCCTGCGCTGGCCGTGCCTGTAGCCCTGATTGGTACCCTGGCCTTTATGCAGATGATGGGCTTCTCTATTAACCTGCTCACACTCTTTGCACTGGTACTGGCCATTGGTATTGTGGTAGATAATGCCATTGTAGTAGTAGAAGCCGTACACGTAAAAATGAGTGAAGAGCATCTTCCGCCCCTGGAAGCCACGCTGGCGGCAATGAAGGAAATTAGCGGTGCATTGGTAGCCATCACACTGGTAATGTCGGCGGTATTTATTCCGGTAGCATTTTTATCCGGTCCGGTGGGCGTATTCTACCGGCAATTTTCCCTCACATTAGCCATTTCTATTGTTATTTCCGGTATCAATGCCGTAACGCTAACGCCTGCACTCTGCGCTATCATGTTGAAGGATACGCATGGTAAACCACGCAAAAAGAATCTCCTGCAGCGGTTTTTCAACAGCTTCAACAAAGGCTACAACGCCACTGAAAATAAATATGCCAGGTTGATCAGCTTCATCGCCGGCAGAAGACTCATTACTTTGGCCTGCCTTATATTTTTCTTCGCTGCTACCTGGGGCATCAGCGCCATCCTGCCTTCGGGCTTCATTCCTACGGAAGACCAGGGAATGATCTACGTAAACGTAACCACGCCTCCCGGCGCTACCGTGGAGCGTACAGAAGAAGTGCTGGACCAGGTACAGGCCATCGCCGCCAAACTGGGCGAAGTAGAATCTGTATCTACACTGGCCGGCTATAGCCTTGTCAATGAAGTAGCAGGCGCCTCCTATGGAATGGGTATGGTGAATCTCAAAACCTGGGATCAGCGTAAGGCATCCGTACAAGACATTATCGAACAACTGCAAAAACTCACCGCTGATATTGCCGACGCCAGCATTGAATTTTTCCCACCGCCCACCGTTCCTGGCTTCGGTAACTCCAGCGGGTTTGAATTACGGTTGCTGGATAAAAGCGGTAGCGGCGACTTACGCCAAACTGCCCAAATCACTAACCAGTTCATCGATGCATTAAAAAAACGACCAGAAATAGGAAGTGCTTTCACCAGTTTTGACGCGGAATTTCCGCAATACCTGATTCATGTGGATCAGGCCATGGCAGCCAAGAAAGGCGTGAGCATAGAAAATGCGATGAATAACCTGCAAACCTTAATGGGCAGCTTCTACGCCTCTAACTTCATCCGTTTCGGACAAATGTATAAAGTGATGGTGCAGGCGGATCCGCATTACCGCACCAAACCAGATGACCTGCTACGCCTCTACGTAAAAAACGACCGGGGCGAAATGGTGTCTTACTCCGACTTTGTAAAACTGGAACGCGTATACGGACCGGAGCAGCTGACCCGCTACAATATGTACACCGCCGCTATGATCAATGGTGACGCCAAACCTGGCTTCAGTAGCAGCCAGGCCATTGCAGCCGTACAGGAAGTAGCCGCCAAAGAACTACCCCGTGGATATAGCTATGAGTGGAGTGGTATGACAAGGGAGCAGATTCTTTCCGGCAACCAGGCGATTTATATTTTCATGATTGTACTCGTATTCGTGTACTTGTTGCTGGCAGCACAGTATGAAAGCTTCCTGTTGCCATTGCCGGTACTATTATCGCTGCCTGCCGGGATTTTCGGGGCCTTCTTATCGCTCAAATTACTGGGACTGGAAAACAACATCTATGCACAGGTAGCCCTGGTGATGCTGATTGGATTGCTGGGGAAAAATGCTATCCTCATCGTGGAATTTGCGATCCTGAAAAATAAACATGGCGCAACCGTACTAACAGCGGCAAAAGAAGGCGCAGTATCCCGTTTACGTCCCATTCTCATGACCTCCTTTGCTTTTATTGCGGGATTGATTCCACTTTGCATTGCTTCAGGCGCAGGCGCCATGGGCAACCGTTCCATTGGTACTGCCGCCGCAGGAGGTATGCTCATCGGTACCATTTTCGGGGTCATCATCATCCCCGGCTTGTATGTACTATTTGCATCTATGATCCCTCAGAAAAAGGTTTCACTTAAAGTTTACACAAATGAATAAACGTATTTATCAATATACATTATACGCTTGCCTGGCCACTACGGCCATGGCTTGCAGCACCCAAAAGGAAGTGCAGCTACCGGAACGTATTACCGTTCCCGTTAGCTCCACTTCCACCGGAGACACCCTTTCTCTTCAACACTTTTCGCAGGTATTCAGTGATCCGCATTTACGGGCACTGATCGATACTGCACTGCATCGGAACTTCGACCTGCTGTCTGCCGCGCAGCGTGTTACTACCGCGCAAGCCAACCTGATGATGGCAAAAAATGCGTGGCTGCCAACGCTCAACGTAGCCTTGTCTGCTGGTGTAGATAAATATGCGGATTATACCCTCAATGGCGTCGGTAATTTTGATACCAACCTGTCGCCTAACATTAATAAAGATCAACGTATTCCGGGCCCTACGCCCGAGTACTTCGCAGGCCTGAGAAGCAGTTGGGAAATAGATCTCTGGGGCAAACTCAAAAGCCAGCGCCAGGCAGCCTATGCCCGATTCCTGGGTAGCCAGCAGGGACGCCGACTGCTCACCACACAAATAGTGGCGGGTGTTTCCGGCCTCTACTACGAACTGGTAGCGATGGACAATGAACTCGCTATCATACAACGTAACATCAAGCTGCAGGAAACTGCTGTTGCCACTGTACATATTCAAAAAGACGGCGGACGTGCTACAGAACTGGCAGTACAACAATTTACCGCACAGCTGCTCAGTACACAGGCATTGGAATTTGGGGTAAAACAGGAAATTGCTGCACTGGAAAACCAACTCAATGCTTTATTGGGACGCCTGCCACAAACGATTACGCGCAGTCATCCGAAAGAATTACAAACATTACCCGGCGCTATCCAGCAGGGTATTCCCGGCCATTTGTTACTGCAACGTCCGGATGTACAACAGGCGGAACTGGAATTACAGGCCGCTAAAGCAGATGTAAAAGCAGCAAGGGCAGCTTTCCTCCCTTCCTTTACTATTACGCCTTATGCAGGGTTCAATGCGTTTAAAGCAGGATTGCTGTTTCAGTCGCCCGCATCCATTGCCTGGGGCGCAGCAGGGAGCTTAATGGCCCCTGTCTTCAATAAAAAACAACTAAAGGCACAGTATAATATCAGCACCGCCGGTGCATTTACGGCTTTCTACGATTATCAGCAGGCCATTGTAAATGGATACCAGGAAATTGCTTCTGCGCTGAATAAAGTGGATAACCAGCAACAGGCCTTTGCGCTGAAAAACAAGGAGGTATTGGTATTGCAGGAAGCCGTGTCAACGGCCAATGTATTATTCACTACCGGGTACGCCAACTACCTGGAAGTGATTACTGCACAAAAAAATGTACTGGAGGCTGAATTGGCGTTAGTTACTACCCGCCGGAACGTTTACCAGGGAATGGTTTCCCTGTACCGGGCGCTTGGAGGGGGCTAAGGCTTTTGTATTGTCCGGGATTAAACTGGTTATACTGATTTTTATTTTTCGATTTTAAAAGATATGAGAAGATAAATTCGTTTAAATCTTCCAAAAAGATCCAAATTCTTTCAAAATCAAAAAATAAAAATCAGTATAACCAGTTTAATCCCGGACAAGCCAAAATTCCAGTTATTTCTTCTTATGGGAAAATATCCAGGTCATTAACCCCGGTTCTACAAAAACATTGTCCCAGCTATTATGACCTACGCCGGCATATTCGGTATACTTCTCTTCTGCTCCCAGCGCTTTCAGTTTCGCGTCGTAGGCACGTGAAGCTTCGGTAGGTACTACCTTATCTTCTCCTCCATGGAAAATCCATACAGGCACTTTCTTCGCAAAACGGTGGGCTTCGGCCACATTGCCGGCGCCGCAAATCGGAAATGCTGCCGCAAATGTTTTAGGCCGGGTGCTGATCATATAAAAAGTTCCCATACCGCCAAGCGATAAACCACCTATATACACCCGCCTGGTATCTACTTTTCCACTGGCCAGTAAGCTATCCAGCAGAGAGTTCAGCAGGGCAGTAGGCGGTGTCGGGCCTTCATTGAGCGGGAAATCGCCACGGATAACTTTACCGCTACTGTCGCGATCAAACTTCATTGGCGCCCAGGTCTGATCCGGCGGACATTGCGGGAAAAGAACAAAAGCCGGGTACTTGGCGCGGATACTGTCACGCAGGAACATATCGCCGCCATGCAGCAACTGTGCATTGTTATCGGTACCCCTTTCCCCTGCCCCATGCAGAAAAATAACCAGCGGATATTTTTTATTGGTATCATAGTTTGCCGGTAACAGCAAACGGTAGCGAAGTACATCACCTTTACGGCTAAACGTTTGATAAGTATACTGTGGAAGATCCTGTGCAGCCGCTACTATACCAGCCAGGAGCAGGCAGCCAAGGAGAAAGCTTTTCAGATAACGCATATTAGAATTTTGTACCTAATATACTACCGGAAAATCAGTATTTCAGTGTGAAGTGTTGTTTGACTTTAAAATCTTTCCTGAAAAATACCAACCCAATGAAAAACAGGTCAATAGTCATGGTCACCTGCGGGTGATCCTGAATGGTATGCCAGGCGGCTTCCATATCTGGGGTCCAGTGGATATCATCAAATATAAAAACGGAATACTCGTCGGCAAACTGCAGGCATTGTTCAAAATATGCCAGCGTCGGCTCCCTGCGGTGGTTCCCGTCTATATAAACCCAGTCGGGTAACTGCATTTTTTTTAATACATCAGGCAGTACCGTATCAAAGTTGCCGGTGATTTGCTCAATGTTTTTGATATGCAGGGCTTCAAAATTTTTAGCGGCTCGGGCTGCAATATTAGGACAACCTTCGATGGTGTAAATGCGGGCATGTGGGGCCGCTTTAGCCATATACGCCGTAGAAAGGCCCATAGAAGTCCCTAATTCAAGGATTCTGCCTGGTTGGAGGTATTGTATCAGCCGGTAAAACAACTGCCCGAATTTAGGCTGTTTGGCGGCGTAACGGGTAATGTCCCGGACGCGGCGCTCGTTACCGGCTGATATCAGGGAACCAGCGCCAAGGTCGGTTACCTGGAGTGTTTCCTCACTTTTCAGTAATTGTTTGCGCAACTGTTCTATCTCCCGGAAAGCAGCATGCTGCTTTTTGTCCAGCAATACATCCTCTATGAGTGCATACACAAAAGGTGAATGTACATCATGACGATTGCCTGAAGTAAAAAAATACTTCAGATACTTTCCCGCTAAATTATACTGTTGCGCTAAACCCACTGACTATCTTAATTTTAGTAAATCTTTCCTTTCATCAAACCCCACATATGCAAACGATGCTGCAGGGATACCCTTAATACACCCAGGCCATAAATAGCGCTGCGCTTGAAATTGATACTGGAAGCCTCATCGAAATATTTAGTAGGACAAGTTACCTCTGCAATATCATATCCTTTCATAAATATCTGAGACACCATTTCATTGTCAAAAACAAAGTCGTCATTGTCAACATTATAGTTGATATTACGTAACACTTCTGCCGAAAAAGTACGGTAACCGGTATGATATTCACTCAACTTCTGGCCAATCAGAATATTCTGGGCCAATGTTAAACAACGGTTAAATATGTACTTATACATCGGCATTCCACCCTTCAGCGCGCCCTTGCCCAGGATTCTGGATCCAAATACCACCGGATACACATCGTTGGCAATAATACTGCACATTGCCATAATCAGCTTAGGCGTATACTGGTAGTCGGGATGCAGCATCACTACAATATCAGCTCCTAATTCCAACGCTTTGTTGTAACAGGATTTCTGATTTCCGCCATAACCCTTATTCTTGTCGTGACGAATCAGATGCTTAATACCCAGCTGTCGCCCTACTTCCAGGGTTTCATCCTTACTGGCATCATCTACCAATACCACATCGTCAACTATTTCAAATGGAATTTCCCGGAATGTTTTTTCCAGCGTAAGCGCTGCGTTGTAGGCCGGTAATACAACCACAATCTTTTTATTATTCAGCATGAAAGCGGATCAAATTTGGACGCAAAGGTAAGTCACCTGTCGATAATTAAAAATATATCATTGAAAACCATTATTTCACCACCTATCATGATTTAATTTTAACTGTTATTAATTATTTATCTTTGCATGATGATGTTTTTGGCATCATATTTTCTTAAATTTTTGTTAACAAAAAGCAAAAACAACATGTTAAAACACCTACCAACGGAAATGAAGCATGCTAAACGCTTGACACACAAGCCCGATGAGTCGTTACCGTTAGTACATCTGGCCCTAAGATGCTTTGCTACAGGATGGATTAAATTTATATCAGCACCTCTTGTTTTACTTTTTACACTCCAGACGGCGTATGCACAGGATCCGGAACTGAAAGGAACCGTTGCCCCTGTCATCAAAACCCAGGATACCACCATTCGTAAATTATTGGAAGAAGTACAACGGATTACAGATAATGACAAGCAGAATTCTAACGCTATTCAAGCGTTACTGCAGGGGAAGGACTTCGATAATATGACCAAATATGACCTGATCAAGAATAATATTATCAATGCCAGCGAAACTTACTACCTGCTGAATAAAAAAATAATAGATCTCAAGTCACGTACTACTACCAACAACCTGGATGTGTTCATTACTTCCCTCAACAACCCGGAAAGTAAAGCACTCGGGTTTTCCCTGAGCGACCGTATCGTAGAACTGGTAGAAAAAATCATTCTCAAGAATAAAGGAGATAAAAGTGAGAAGAATTCCAAGATTGTTGAATCTACCAAGTCGATCATCAACAGTCCTATCTTCCAAAGCTTTACCTCTCTTACGCCACCGCTGGCCATCGCCAATTCTGTGATGAACTTCCTGCATAGTGTGAGCGTAAATAACAAACAGATTAATCAGAAGTCATTACAGGAATTCGAAAAGGAGCTCAACAAATACGTTGTATATTATACTGCATTAAATGATGCCAACCAGAAGTTCGAATATGGCCTGAACTTTAACAAAGATCAATTGAGTCTCCTGCAGGACAACCTGTTTGATCACCTGTCGTTCACTGCTACTTCCATGAAGTTTCCGGCGCCGCAAAAAGGCAATCAGAGCCTGAGCCAAACCATGAATGAATATTTCATTGACTTCAAAAAAGAAAAAGTAGTAGACTACTTCAATAAACTGGAAGAAAAATATTCCAAAGGCAAACGGATCGATTATGAATCCCTGCTTCGCGAAAATTCTTCCCTGAAAGAAGTAAACAACCAGCTGGAAGACCTGGTATTACAAACCAAACGATTTGAAAATCTGTACAATGAGTATTTCACCCTGCTGGATTCTTACTATACCAAAGTAAACAGCTCGCTGAAAATTGCACAGGACAATGGTTTGGCAGATAAAAGTATTATCGATACCAAACAGGCAGAGTTCAGAAACCTGAAAACGGAAGCAGTAGGCGAAATACAGGCGTCTATCAACATCCGTGAGCTGTACACCAATACAGAAAAAATCAAGTATAGATACAGAATATTCTAGGCGGCGAAAGGCACCGGAAAGAGCTTAAAACAGCACAAAAAGCCATTGAGGCGAGTAACCTAAGCGTGTTAGTATGCGAAGTAGTTATCCGCCTCAATGGCTTTTTCCTTTGCGCTTTCTGCTTTAAGTTTTTCCTATAGATTTTATTGATACCTTTGCCCCATCAATTAGAGGAACATGACAACAGTTCAATTGGAGTATATTGTTGCGGTAGATACTTACAGAAGTTTTATCATGGCAGCGGAGAAGTGCTTTGTGACTCAGCCAACGCTCAGCATGCAGATACAAAAACTGGAGGATGAACTAGGCATTAAATTGTTTGATCGTAGCAAATTACCGGTAGTCCCTACAGAAATTGGTGTGTCGGTAATCGCACAGGCAAGGATTATCATCAAGGAAAATGCGCGCATCCGCGAAATCATTGCCGACCAGAAAAAAGAAGTACAGGGTAACCTGAAAGTAGGCATTATCCCTACCTTGGCGCCATACCTGCTACCCCGTATTCTCACCGGATTTATGAAGAAATACCCAAAGGTAAAACTGGAGATCTGGGAATATCCTACGGAACAGATTATGCAGCAACTGAAACAGGAATTGCTGGATTGCGGTTTGCTGGCTACTCCCCTGCATAATCCACACCTGGAAGAACATCCGCTGTTCTATGAATCGTTTGTGGTATACACCTCGAAAAGCAGCCCATTATTTGAGAAAAAAATAGTGAAGGCAGAAGAACTGGATATTAAAGAAGTGTGGTTACTGAATGAAGGGCATTGCATGCGCAACCAGGTACTGAATATCTGTAAGGATAAATTCACTATGGGAGACAACAAAAACCTGGAATACAACACCGGCAGTGTGGAAACGCTGAAAAGAATGGTAGATCTCAACGAAGGTTATACCATTTTACCGGAGCTGTCCTTACAGGACCTAACTACCCGCCAGTTGAATATGGTACGTTATTTTAAGGCCCCTGAGCCGGTAAGGGAAATCAGCCTGGTAACACATCGCCACTTCATTAAACAGGCGCTGATAGAAGCCTTTAAGAAAGAAATCCTGGTGCATGTACCGGATAAAATGAAGGCACAGAAGAATAAAAAAATAATAGAAATATTGGAGGAGCATAAAGCGTAAAGCAGAAAGCTTAAAGCTATTAAAGCGAATGACCAGAGCGAGTATTGAATTACTCATACGCTCTGGTCATTCGCTTTAATAGCTTTGTGCTTTCAGCTTTATGCTTTATGCTTTTTTAGCCGGTGTATAATATTTCATTGCTTCCGGCATCAGTTGCTGTAATTTCTGTACACGGGTAGCATCACTTGGGTGAGTGCTTAAAAATTCTGGTGGCTTTTGTCCATTGCTCATATTCGCCATACGGGTCCAGAAAGGAATAGATTCCTGTGGATTGTATCCGGCCATGGCCATGAAAATCACGCCCAGGTGATCTGCTTCCAGCTCATTGCCGCGGGAAAACGCCAGCATACCTAAATTACCCCCTACACCAAAAGCCTGGTTAAACAGGTTGACTGCAGTAGGATTCTTGTTCAGGGCTACAGCGCCTGCCACCTGTATACCTTGTACTACCAATCCCTGGCTCATACGCTCGTTACCATGGCGGGCAATAGCATGCGCTATTTCGTGTCCCATTACACAGGCCAGTGCTGTTTCATTTTGTGTAACGGGCAACAGACCTGTATATACCACTACTTTACCACCAGGCATACACCAGGCGTTCACTTCTTTATTATCAACGAGGTTGAATTCCCATTTGTAACTAGCGACTTCACTACCCATATTATTTTGGGTCATATACCGGGTAACGGCGTTGGCAATACGCTGTCCTACCCTTTTGACCATTTCAGCGTCTTTACTGGTTGATTGAGCCACTACCTTATTGGAGGATAAAAATGATTGGTATTCCTGCAGCGCCATAGACTGCATAGTGCTTTCAGGCAGGAGATTTAGCTGACTGCGACCAGTAATGGGGACACGTGTACATGCCGCCATAGCAAGGCTAGCAGTAAAGAACAAAACATACTTTTTCATGGGAGCATTAATTTAAAAGTGCGTTAAACGCAAAAAGCAAAAAGCAAAAAGCATGCACAATTTTGTTGGCCATGGCTTTTTGCTTGATGCTTTTTCTAATATAACTATTTACTAGTTCTTATCTTTCTTATTCTTAAACAACGGTACTTTACTTTCCACTCCTTTCAATAACCGTGTAATATTTTTCTGGTGGGTTAATACCACCATCAGCGCTACCGCTATTGCAAAGATGCGATAAAATATCTCTGGTTCATTAAAAATGTACAAAATCAATATCGGGAAGGCAATACTGGCAATAATGGAACTCAATGATACATATCTTGTTAAAAACAGGATCATTAAGAAAACTCCTACACAGCATAACGCTACCAGCGGCTGAATGGCCAGTACCAAACCAAATAAAGTGGCAATACCTTTACCACCCTTGAAATTTGCCCAAATAGGGAAAATATGGCCAACTACGGCAGCCAGACCAAGTCCTATCTGAAGATTCACCAGCTGTGTGAGGTTCGCCGGATCGTGGTAATAAGGAGCCAGATAAGCTAAGCGCACGGCTAACACACCTTTCAGCATGTCTACGACCATTACAAATGTACCAGCCTTGGGGCCCAGTACCCTAAAAGTATTGGTAGCACCGGCATTGCCGCTACCATACTCCCTGATATCCATACCAAAAACGCCTTTACTTACCCAGACAGCTGTGGGAACAGATCCAATCAGATAAGCACAAATAAGCAATAAAATTTCTACCATCACTACAAGTTAGGAATGCTAAGATAACAATTTCTGTGTTAAAATAGTGACAATATTAGAAAAGATTGTAACACAAAAGTTGGATTATCAACACTTTTTATATGTAACTTTTAATCTATTATGATACAGGGACTGCAAATTGCAGGGCCAGCCAGTTGTCCTTTTCTATTTTGCGTTCTTTTTTAAAGCCCTGGGTCTCTGCCGCAGCTACAATAACGGGCTCATCAGTTGGTAAAATGCCACTCAACAGTAATTTGCCTCCAGGTACAATCAGGCGATGCATATCTCCCATAAACCGTAATAAGATGTTACAGTTGATATTCGCCAGCAATATATCATATTTTTCGGTAATAGCATCAAGTTGATCCGCCTGCCAAACTTTTACTTTACGCATTTGGTTGGCGGAAATGTTTTCTTCGGTATTGTTAACCGCCCATTCATCATAGTCGATAGCATCTGCAGTGGCGGCTCCCATCATTTCTGCCAGGATCGCTAAAATACCGGTTCCCGTGCCAAAATCAAACACTTTCTTGCCGGAAAAATCGATATCCTGCATCAGCTTAATCATGGATGCCGTGGTGGCATGATGCCCGGTGCCAAAGGCCATCTTGGGCGTAATCACTATTTCATAGGTAGGCGCTGGTGTAAAAGGCGGATGAAAATCTGCCCGGATACCACAAAAATCATCTACCTGAACAGGTTCGAAGTTGCTTTCCCACACGGCATTCCAGTTCACCGGCAAAATCGTTTCCTTCGTATAGGTGACGCCGTGAGTACCCAGGATTTCCTGCAAGGCAGCCTCCTCGAAATCAGCTTCAGGAATATAGGCAATCAAATGATCGGTCTGTTCTTCAAAACCTTCATAATTCAATTCCGATAGCTGCGCAATCAACAGGTCAAACTGTTCTGCACCTGTACGCATTGTAATAGCAATATAAGACATAGCTTACAAAGGTAAGCAGAAAGGAGAAAGCAAAAAGCAGAAAGCTATTGAGGCGATTGATGAGAGCGAAGATTATTTTCTGCTTTAATCAATCGCCTCAATAGCTTTCTGCTTTTTGCTTTCTCCTTTCTGCTTCTTATATTTGATTAATAAATAATATAAAATATCCTATGAAAGCACTATTCCTCCTGCTGGCCGGCGTGGTATTATCCCTGTCCGGTATGGCCCAGGTGATTAAAGTTCGCCAACCGCTGGAACCCATCGCTGACTCTATCGTGTATCAGACCGAAAATGTAATACTGATTTTTGACCGCAGTCATCTCCGCGACTATATGGTTACCATGGACACCACGCTCCGGAATGCAAAGTACAGCAATAGAGTATTCAACAGCGTACAGCTTTCCCGCCTGAATGCCATTGATATGGGGAATCACTTCCTGAAAGCCTACTGCTACCTGGAAGACAGTACCAACAAAGACTTCAACTACAGTACCGGCAAAATGAATATGCTATGGGCAGAAGATGGTGGTATTATGTTGCCTTATGTGGAAGAAATACTGCCCGATCTGCTGGCGGCGGGCTCGTTGAGAGTAATTGACCGCATGACAAAGGCGGTGCAGCCCATCTACAAAATGATTGCAGAACCTATCCAGGGCAACAACTATCGCGTATTCCGCATGAACAGTGGCAAAGAGATTTTCAGAGAAAGCACTTTCCGGGTAGAACAACTTACTAAGAGATAGCAGAAGGCATAAAGCTGAAAGCAAAAAGCTATTGAGGCGATTGATTAAAGCGGAAAATAATCTTCGCTCTCATCAATCGCCTCAATAGCTTTTTGCTTTCAGCTTTATGCCTTCTGCTAAAAAAAAGCAGCCACCAAAGTGACTGCTTTCTTTTTTATTTAATTTCAGTTATCTGCTAGCTATAACAGTGCTTATTCAGCATCGAAAGTTGGCTCCTGTGGTTTGTCGTTACCGGAGTTGTAATTTCCGCCACCACGGTTACCATCACGGTTGAAATCACGTCTGTCGCCACCACCGCGTCTGTCATCACCGCCACGTCTGTCGTCACGGGGACCACGTCTGTCGCCACCACCACGTCTGTCATCACCACCGCGTCTGTCGTCGCGATACTCACGTTCGCCACGCTCTTCGCGTTCTGGTCTTTCCACATAACCTTCTGGTTTAGGCATCAGCACTTTGCGGCTCAGCTTAAACTTACCGGTTTTAGGATCAGTACCAGTCAGTTTCACTTTCACTTTTTCACCTTCTGTCAGTACACCTTCCATGGTTTCCAGGCGTTTCCAGGAAACTTCGGAGATGTGGAGCAAGCCTTGTTTACCAGGCATGAACTCAACGAAGGCGCCATAAGGCATGATAGATTTTACTACAGACTCATATACTTCCCCTACTTCAGGTACAGCAATGATGCCTTTTACCCATGCAACTGCTTTATCAAGACCTTCTTTCTGTGCAGAGAAGATGCTTACTTCACCAGTTTCACCAACTTCTTCGATGTTGATGGTAGTACCGGTTTCGCGTTGAATTTCCTGGATAATTTTACCACCTGGTCCGATTACAGCGCCGATAAATTCACGGTCGATGATAATCTTCTCCATACGTGGTGCATGTGGTTTAGGTTCAGGACGGGCAGCAGGAACCACTGCGTACATCGCTTCCACGATATGTAAGCGGCCTTTCTTGGCTTGTGCCAGTGCAGAGCGCATTACATCCATGCTTAAACCATCTACTTTAATATCCATCTGGATACCCACAATACCATCGCGGGTACCAGTTACTTTAAAGTCCATATCACCCAGGTGATCTTCATCGCCCAGGATGTCGGTCAATACCGCCCATTTGCCATCGGAGGCGCGGGAGATCAGACCCATTGCCACACCGGAAACGTGTTTAGGCAAAGGTACCCCTGCGTCCATCAGTGCCAGTGAACCGGCACATACGGTAGCCATGGAGGAAGAACCGTTTGATTCGAGGATATCAGATACTACACGCACGGTGTAAGCGTAGTCGCTGCCTGGCATCATTTGCTTCAGGGAACGCATCGCGAGGTTACCGTGTCCAACTTCACGACGGCCGGGACCGCGCATCATTTTCACCTCACCGGTAGAGAATGGAGGGAAATTGTAATGCAGGATGAATTTGGAATAATTGGAAACAGCAGCCGATTCAATCAGCAGCTCATCTTCTGGTGTACCGAGGGTAACAGTAGTCAGGGACTGTGTTTCACCACGGGTAAACAGGGCAGAACCGTGCGGAGAAGGCAGGATATCTGTTTCCATTGCCAGTGGACGAACCTGATCCAGTGCACGGCCATCCAGACGAACGGATTCATCCAGGATCATGTTACGGATCACTTCTTTTTCCAGATCATGCAGGTATTCTTTTACCAGCGGTTGATCTTCTTCCGGCAATTCTCCCAGGTGTTCTTTCAGCTCATCGCCGATAGCTGCAAACGCATCGCTGCGGTCGTGCTTGGCGGAAGCGGATTTAGCTACCTGGTAAATTTTATCTTTGGCAAAAGCTTCTACTTTCGCTTTCAGTTCTTCGTTCTGGTGAGGTTGTGCGTATTCACGTTTGCCTTTCACACCTTTCAGGTCGCGCAGCTCTTCCTGGGCTTTCACCTGCACTCTGATGGCAGCATGTGCCGCCTCAATAGCGCTGATCAGGTCTTCCTCCTGGCATTCTTTACTTTCACCTTCCACCATCATGATGTTCTTATCGGTAGCACCGATAATGAAGTCCATGTCAGCTTTGGCGAGTTCTGTACGGTTAGGGTTGATGACAATTTTACCATCGATACGTGCCACACGTACTTCGGAAATAATTTCCTGGATAGGAACGTCAGAAACAGCCAGTGCAGCTGAAGCAGCCAAACATGCGAGTGCATCCGGCATTACTTCAGGATCGGAAGATATCAGGGTAACAAGTACCTGTACTTCACAAAAATAGTTATCGGGGAACAGGGGGCGCAGCGCGCGGTCAATCAAACGGGAAATCAATACCTCAGAATCAGACAACCGGCCTTCACGCTTGAAAAAGGAACCGGGTATGCGGCCGGCAGAAGCAAATTTTTCCTGGTAATCAACTGTAAGGGGGAAGAATGACTGGCCTGGTTTGGGTTCTTTATTTGCTACCACAGTGGCCAGCAAAATAGCATTCCCTAAACGCACCGTAACCGCACCATCAGCCTGACGGGCCAACTTACCGGTTTCGATGGTCACCATACGACCGTCTCCTATATCGAACTTCACTGAAATAGGTGTCAGATTCATAATAAAGTGAGGATTAAAAATAAAGTTATCCTTTTTTGATCCCTAAGGAATAACAAAAGGTATACATACAAAAAAACTATTCCCAACCAAAAAGTTGGGAATAGCGCTATAAATAAGTCGTGGTTATTTTCTGATACCTAACTTCTCGATGAGGGCACGATAGCCTGTGAGGTTGGTTTTAGACAAATAAGAGAGCAAACGCTTTCTCTGGCCAACCATTTTCATCAAACCGCGGTGGGTAGAAAAATCCTTTTTGTTTTGTTTCAGGTGACCTGAAATGCTGTTGATACGCTCAGTCAGCAGCGCGATTTGTGCTTCTACAGAGCCTGTATTTTTTTCGCTTCCACCAAATTCTTTAAAAATATTGGCTTTCTTTTCAACAGTTAAGTAAGACATCTTTAAAAATAATAAGTAATAATAATGTTTTTTGTCGCTATTTTTCCGGTGCAAAGGTAATTTAAAAAATAGGAATTACCAATTAACAGGAAATTAATAATAAATGAGAGATAATAAACATCTGTAAACATTTCTCCTTCAACAACTCCTAAGAAGAAAAATTCACTGCTGCATTATCTGTTACATGCCCATTTTCAGTACGCAGTACTCTCGACGGGAATTTTTGCAATACAATATAATCATGTGTGGCCATTACAATGGCAGTTCCCTCCCGGCAAATACGGAATAATAACTGCATAATACCATCGGAGGTTTCCGGATCCAGGTTACCCGTAGGCTCATCTGCCAGGATCAGCTTGGGCGAGTTAAGCATGGCACGCGCTATATCTATACGCTGCTGCTCTCCACCTGAAAGCTCATAAGGCATTTTAAAACCCTTGGTACCCAATCCAACCTTCTCCAGTACGTCGGCAATCTTATTCTCCATTTCCTTCGGATCCTGCCAGCCAGTAGCCCGTAAAGCGAATTTTAAGTTATCATGCACGTTGCGGTCTGTCAATAACTGAAAATCCTGGAATACCACACCCAGATTCCGGCGAAGATACGGCACTTTTTTCCAATCCATCTTCTTCAGATCGAAACCAACTACCTGCCCCGTACCATCATTTAATGGCAGATCACCATACAAAGTCTTAAGCAGACTGGATTTCCCCGTGCCGGTTTTCCCGATGAGATAAACAAATTCTCCTTTATTCACCGTGATATTCACATCTGATAAAATCAATGAATGCCCCTGGTATATGCTCGCGTTGGTTAATTGTATGATAGGTTGTTCAGGCGTCATGTCCTTGCTGTTTTTACATCTGTTGCGGACAAAAATAACTAATTAAAAAATAACTCGTTGTGTTAATGTGTCAAATATTCCCCGCAGGTACCTGTCTCACAAAAACTAAAAAAATAGTTGTTAAACTAAAAAATTAGTTATAATTTAGAATTACAAATTTCAACTTGTTATGAAACAGCTTACCAAAGCCGAAGAGCAGATTATGCAGGCACTATGGGAAACAGGTCCCGCTTTCGTAAAAGACATTATTGAAGTAATGCCGGAACCCAAACCCCATTACAACACAGTATCTACTTTAATCAAAATCCTGATCGAAAAAGGATTTGTTGACTTTAAAGCCTATGGTAAATCACACCAATACTTTGCACTGATCACCAAAGACGCCTATAGCCATAAAACCGTCAACAACATCGTTAAAGGATATTTCGATGGCTCTTTCAGTAATATGGTGTCTTTTTTTGTGAAAGAAAAGGAATTAAGCATCTCTGAACTGGAGAAACTGGTACAAAGTATTAAAGACGCACAAAAACCAAAATCATGACAGTGCTGCTTACCTACCTCGCCAAAGTGATTGTATGCTCTGCTGTATTGTATGCATATTATTATATAGCATTGCGTAATAACCGCTTCCATCAATGGAACCGCTATTACCTGGTACTGATCACCATTGTATCACTGCTCACTCCTATGCTGCAGATCCCACTTCCCGGCCAGGAAACACCAACACCCTCCACTGTGCTTACTTACACAACCCGTATCATTACCCTGCGTGAATCAGTAATCCCACCCGCCAGCCCGGTAATCAGCTCCGCCATGCTGATGAACATCGGATACTCGCTGATCATTGCATTACTGATCACCCGCATCCTCGTAAGCCTGGTGAAAATAAAAAAACTGATCAAACGCAGCACGGTACAACAGGTACCGCCCTACCACTTTGTGGAAAATGAAGACATTAAAGCTCCCTTTTCCTTCTTTACCTATATATTCTGGGGATCCAACACTTCACTGAATAGTCCCGAGGGACAACAAATCCTGAAACATGAACTGGTACACCTGCAGGAGAAACACAGCACCGATAAGCTTTTCATGGAAATAGTGACGGCTGTTTGCTGGATCAATCCCTTCTTTCACCTGATCAAACGGGAACTCGCCCTGGTACATGAGTTCCTGGCAGATAAAAAAGCAGCCGGAGAAGAAGTAGCGGGCTACGCCCAAACCATTTTGCAGATGGCCTTTCAAAGCAAGCAATTCAGTTTTACAAACGATTTTTTTCATCCGCCAATAAAACGAAGAATCCTTATGCTTACACAATTTTACACGCCCAGGTACAGTTACCTCAGACGTATACTGGTACTGCCGCTGGCCGCATTCATTTTCTGTTCACTCGCTTTCGTGGCTGATAAGCACCCATCCGCCATTCGGGTGCTTACCTCCACCAGCAACAATGAACCAGTTGATCCGAAACTTGCCGCTACCACCACACCCGGTGATACAACACCCGTTAAAAAGGCAAAGCCTGTCAACACACCATCCCCCAATGAAATCTTCACCTTTGTAGAACAACCACCCGTATTCAAAGGTGGAGAAGACTCACTCGCCGCTTATTTAGCACGTAACATCCGGTATCCAAAGACAGCCCAGGTAAAAAATACGGCAGGTACTATATTTGTTCAGTTCGTGGTAGATAAAGATGGGACCATCAAACAAGTTAAAACAGTAGGAAAAAAACATGGCGATGGTCTCGAAGAAGAAGCGGTACGGGTAGTGAAAAGTATGCCTAAATGGAAGCCCGGACGCCAGAACGGAAGAAACGTAGCAGTACAGTTTAATTTACCTATACGTTTTATGCTGGAACCAGCCAAAGTACAATTCACACCACCCACCAGCCACGAAGAAATTTTCACCTTCGTAGAAGAACCTCCTATTTTCCCTGGTGGCGAAGAAGCGCTGGCTAAATATCTCTCTAAAAATATCAAATACCCAAGAGATGCCCAGGAACATGGCACGAAAGGAACGGTGTTTGTACAATATATCATCAACAGTGACGGTACCATCAAAGACGTAGCCACAGTAGGCGCTAAAAAAGGCAATGGGCTGGAAGATGAAGCCATCCGGGTGGTGAAAGCGATGCCTAAGTGGAAGCCTGGTAAACAGAACGGGCGCCTGGTAGCTGTACAGTATAATTTACCAATACGATTTACACTACAAGAATAAAATTATCAGCACAACAAACACTAAAAAACAATCGATAGATGTCCCGGTTTCTACCGGGACTTTTTTATGGAATTATGTGAGGGCTTCATCTATATCTAAAATCATTTATGCCTGTGCGTTATGATCGTCACAAATACCCGCTGCTGTTAGCTGCTTTCTACACGTTTTTCACAATAGCAGCAGCACCTTTCCCTATTTTCATTTATCACCATTATGACACTGACACAGTATCACCAGCTCAAAAGAAAATTAAATCAAAGGCAAATATTTCTAAGCCCGGGGAAGAGGTGTTTACTTTCGTAGAAGTATATCCTTACTTCCCGGGAGGAGAAGATTCACTGCAGACCTATCTCAGGAAAAATATAAGACTGCCGGAAGCCGCTGCAAGGGCTGGCATAAGTGAAAATATACTGGTGAAATTCATTGTTGACAGGACCGGAATTCTCAAAGATATACACGTTGCAGGCACTCCTAAAGGATATGGATTAGAAGAAGAGGCCTTAAGAGTAGTTACCAATATGCCTAAATGGAAACCTGCTAATTTCAGCGGGCGGCATGTCAGCGTTTATGATAGTTTGCTGATTCATTTTACACCAGTTGCTAACCGTAATATTGCGGTAAAAGAAGATGCTTTCATTTGTGGATTAGAAGAAGAAATGCCTTCTTTCCCTGGTGGGGAAGAACAACTGGTTAAGTACCTGGAGAAAAATATAAAATACCCCACCGCTGCTCTAAAAGCCAGTATAAGCGGCACTGTTTTTATACAATTCACCATAGGGCCCACAGGAATTATCCACAACGTTCATCCTGTTGGGGCGTCACCAAAGGGATATGGACTGGAAGCAGAAGCTATACGTGTGGTGAAGAGCATGCCTAAATGGAAACCGGCCAGGCGGGATGGCAAAGCAGTGGAGGTACTATTTAACCTGCCTGTCCGCTTTACCCTTACTGAACCAATAGACAGGCACAAAAAAATCAGTCCACGTTATACGCCACTAGTGCATTAGCACCCGGCCATTTGTTATTCTTTCGCTTTAATCACATCTTTGCAGGCATATATACCCAACTCCCATGCCTTTTAAATATCTGTTCCCTGTAGTAGCAATTGTGGCATTAGCTGCCACACAAACGCCTGTATCCGGCAATGTATCTGTTTCATCCACTGCGGCAGCCGACAGCAATCCACGTCCAATACGAAGAAGCGGTGATACCACTTTTTATGACAATGGATACGTCTTTGTTGAAAGACCTCCAGTGTATCCTGGAGGATGGGAAAAAATTGACATGTACCTGGCTGACAATATCCGTTATCCCAAAGCCGCCTGGAAAGCAAATGTAGGCGGTATTGTCAGAGTGAAATTCATATTGGATTCCACAGGACAGGTAACGAAGGTACAAGCATTGGATAGCCTGGGATATGGATTGGAGGAAGAAGCCACGCGGGTAGTGCAGAAAATGAAACGGTGGCAGCCTGGTATGCAACAGGGCAAACCGGTTAATGTTGAGTTTATGCTCCCTATTCGTTTTTCGATTCGACAATAAAAAAATCCCGCCACACATATAGCATGGCGGGATTCTTTTTTAAAAAGATATATTAATACTCAAACGTACCTGCAGGCGCTATCACCGTTACTTTCTTTTCCGGCGCTGCTTCTACTCTACCGATAATTTGTGCGTCGATATTAAAGCTTTTGGAAATGGCAATAATATCAGCTGCAATTTCAGCAGGTACATACAGTTCCATTCTGTGGCCCATGTTAAATACCTGGTACATTTCTTTCCAGGGTGTACCGGATTGTTCCTGGATCAGTTTGAATAACGGTGGCACCGGGAACAGGTTATCTTTAATCACATGCAACTGCTCAATAAAATGCAGCACTTTGGTTTGTGCACCACCACTGCAATGCACCATGCCATGTATTTGCGGACGGAATTGCTCCAGCACTTTTTTAATTACAGGTGCATAGGTACGGGTAGGAGATAATACCAGCTTGCCGGCATCTACTGCACCAAATCCTTCGATATCTATTTTATCCGTCAGCGATTTTTTACCGCTGAACACCAGTTCAAAAGGAATATTTGGATCAAAGCTTTCCGGGAATTTTTCCGCCACCGCTTTGTTAAATACATCGTGACGGGCGCTGGTCAAACCATTGCTGCCCATGCCGCCGTTGTATTCAGATTCGTATGTAGCCTGACCGTAAGAAGCCAGTCCTACCACTACATCACCTGCCTGGATACGATCATTTGAAATCACATCTGATTTTTTCATGCGACAGGTAACGGTAGAGTCCACGATGATGGTACGCACCAGGTCGCCCACATCAGCAGTTTCGCCACCGGTAGAATAGATGCTGATACCATGACTGCGCAATTCAGCCAGAATTTCTTCTGTGCCATTGATGATAGCGGCAATCACTTCTCCTGGCAACAATTGTTTGTTACGGCCAATGGTGGAAGATAACAGGATATTATCAGTGGCGCCTACGCAAAGCAGGTCGTCCATGTTCATGATAATGGCATCCTGGGCAATACCTTTCCAAACGCCCAGATCACCGGTTTCTTTCCAATAAATGTAAGCCAGGGAGGATTTGGTACCGGCACCATCTGCGTGCATAATATTGCAATATGCATCATCACCCCCTAAAATATCAGGGACTATTTTGCAGAATGCTTTAGGGAAAAGTCCCTTATCAATATTCTTAATGGCATTATGCACATCTTCCTTACCTGCTGAAACACCGCGCTTGGCGTAAATATTATTATCCACCGGGAAATAAATAAGTATGTAAATAAAAAATAAACTGAACAAAGATGCTCTTCAGGCTGCAAAAGTAACAGATTCCACGCAGAATGCCCGCCGAATGTGTTAGATTTGCACGGCGTTTTTGATAGTATTGAATTTTATGCAGGTTCACAGGGACTTAGACCACTTACCGGAATTTCGGAATGCTGTTATTACCATTGGCACTTTCGACGGCGTACATGCCGGCCATCGCTTCATTATCCAGCAACTGGAGCAGGCTGCCCGTGATTGTAACGGCGAAACCGTCATTGTTACTTTTGACCCGCATCCCCGGGAAGTATTATTACCCAGCCCGAATAATATCCGGTTACTCACCACTTTGCCGGAAAAAATTGCCCTGCTGGAGCGCGCTGGCATTGATCACCTCGTGGTAGTACCCTTTACTAAATCGTTTTCTGAAATGCCTGCCCGCAGCTACCTGGAAGATTTCCTGGTGGCCCGTTTCCGTCCGCATACCATCATCATTGGCTATGACCACCGTTTTGGCCATAACCGGGAAGGCGGACTGGAACTATTGGAAGCAGAGCAACAACAATATGGATTTAAGCTGATTGAAATTCCACAGCAGGTAGTGCACGACCTTACCGTAAGCTCTACCAAAATCCGTAAAAGCCTGCAGGAAGGCCATATCAGCCTCGCCAATGAATTGTTGAACTACACCTATTTTATGACCGGTACTGTAGTACATGGGGATAAAATGGGCCGTCAGCTGGGTTATCCCACTGCCAATCTTCACCTGAACGATGAAAGGAAACTGATTCCGGCAGAAGGCATTTATGCGGTCCGCGTGGGTGTAAGCGGCCATAGTTCGCTGCTTCCAGCTGTAATGAGTATCGGTTTCCGTCCTACTTTTAACGGCACGGATCTGCGACTGGAAGTGCACCTGTTTGATTTTAATGAAGACTTATACGGACAGGAACTGACGGTATACTTTGAATCATATATCCGCTCCAACCTGAAGTTTGATAAGATTGATGCCCTGATAGTACAGATGGATAAGGATTCCGCGCAGGCGAGAGAAATATTGGCGGAATTGGATTAAAATTCTTCTCCCAGTAACTCCACTGGCTGTTGCTTCTTTTTAGACCGTTTCATTAACCGGATACCGCCTAACAGTAATAAAATAGCCATCACCAGGATCACTATTGCCGCTACAATTGCCTGTGGTGGCATATGTCTTACAATCCCCAATGGCTGTACGCTGACCACATTCAACACCAATACCAACATAAAAAAGCCGCTCAAAAAAAAGCACAAACACGCCAATAGTACTTTGTACAGCTTTCTTCCTTCCAATGACATAACAGACAATTAAATTATCCAGTAATAATTTTCTTCTCCTTCACACCAGTTAACGGCTTCAACATTCCATACCCGATTCTAATCAGGAAAAATGCGCCTGCACCAACCAGGGCTTGTAAGATCCAGAAACGGAGGTCTGATTCTTCCGGAGTGATGCCGGGGGTGTTTGACAAATTTCTTCCCAAATTACCCAACACGCTCAACAACAATGTGGGTCCGATAAGCAGGTACAATATGCCCAGAAATTTCCTGAATCCTGTTGATAGCGGCTGTTTACGCGCCAATGCTCCGGATACCCAAATACGCATAAATAAACGATAACCCAACCAGCACATGAGATAAGCAAGGCCTAAAAAAATGAGTAACACGAGTATGCCTGCAAATCGCCCACCCGCGACCTCTCCCAACTGGCGCATGTTGTCGGTAAAAAAGACGAGTCTGGCCACGCTGATTACAAGGATAATACCCGTGGTGACAGAAAAGAAAGCTACAATACATTTCAGTACCGCATACAGGCGTTGCATAGGGAATAATTGTAATGCAATAATAGCTTTTAATTCATCACTTTGTACATCAATTCTTTCATAAGTTCTCCGTCTTCTACCCCACTATCGTTAATGCCTATACTCCGCAGGTTATATTGATGTAACAGCAGGATCGCTTTTTCTGTACCTTCTGGTCCGTATTGTCTGGCGGCGTTCATATAATCTTTTACAAAGAAGGGATGTACACCCAATGCGGCAGCTACTTCTTTTTCTGCACCTTTTACGCTGAAGATGAGATTTACTTTTGCGAAAAAGTTATAGAGGGCAGGCAGGGTCATTTGTATGGGTGCTGCTTTAGGATTGGCGGCAAAGTATGCGATGATCTTGAATACTTTGGCCGTATTCTTTTGCCCCACCGCATTTTGCAGCTCAAATACGTTGTATTCTTTACTAATGCCTACATATTTCTCAATATCTCCTTCGTCAATTTTCTTCTGGGCCGGCAGGTTTACCAGCAACTTATCTATTTCATTGGCGATACGGGAAAGGTCGTTGCCGATATGATCTACGAGCAGGATAGCTGCTTTCTGCGAAATGGCCAGTCCTCGGCTACTTACATATGATTCTGCCCAGGCAGGCAGCTGGTTATCATATAATTTTTTGGTAGACAGGAGTACGCCTTTGTCTTTAATGAGCTTCGCCATTTTGCTCCTGCCATCAATTTTGCCTTGTTTATGTGCTACCACGAATATAGTGGAAGACAGGGGGTTGTCGATATAAGCTTCCAATTTAAGCAGGTCGCGCATGGCCTGTGCTTCTTTGAGCAGTACCACTTGTCGTTCTGCGAACATAGGATATCGGCGGCAGGCGTTGATCACGGTGCTCCAGTCGGTATCTTTGCCATAAAGCACAGTGAGGTTAAAACCTCTTTCGGCCTCTGGCAACAGTTCATGTTCAGCGTAGCTGGTAACCTGGTCAATAAAAAAGTCTTCCTCTCCTTCCAGCCAGTATAACGATTTAAATTTTTGTTGTTTCCAATCCCTGATGATATCCTGATAATCCATGTATTAGCTTTTAGCCTTTAGCGGTTAACTATTGGCAGCTTTTAGCGATTTATTTTACAATAACGATGTCTTCCTGTTTGAGCGCCGGCAGTCGTTTAAACTTCAGCATAAGCTGAGCTACTGCAAGGACATCTTTCTGGCAATAGGCGGCGATGCGTTCGAGATCTTTTTGTTCCCAGTATACGCTGGCTACCATGCTGCCGTCGATATCGTCTTTGGGCGTTTCAATACCCATTACGGCGGTCAGGAGTTTCAGGGAAATATAGTGTTTAAAGTCCCCGAAGCGCCATAGATGCAGGGTATCGAGCATGGGAACTTCCCAGGGTTTGAATCCGTGCAACTGTAATGGCTGGGGCAAAGATAATTGATGGATAACAGACCTCCTGCAAATAAAAGGAATATCAAATTCTTTGATATTATGCCCTGCGAACTGGAAGCGGGGGTGTTTCGCATAGAATTTATTGATTAATTCTAAAAAACCGCTGAGTACAACTGATTCATCATCATTATAAAACGATTTCAGCCGTAAAGTATAGCGGTTATTTTCCAGGCTAAAGAAGCCAGCAGAAATGCAGACGATTTTCCCGAATTCTGCGTAGATGCCAGCCCTGTCAGCATATGTAGCATCCTCATTTCCGGAAACTGGCGCAGTTTTTGCAATTTTGTCACGCCAGAGCTGTTGCATGTCATCAGGTAATTGTTCCAACGAAGGAGCAGCCGGAGTTGTCTCTATGTCTAACAGTAATAATTGATCTAACGCAATATTTGGAAGCACGATTGAAAAACTGTTTTATATCTATTTATAAAATATGAATAATATAACTACTTTTGAATAACGATTTTTAACCATATAACAATTAAACATAAAACTCACAACTATGACGGAGAACACATTTAATACTCCTGCGCCGGGATCACCCGGACCAGAAAAACCACGTAGCCGCAATGGTCTAATTTACGGTATTTTAATCGCAGCATTAGCCGGTACGTGGATATATATGTTATACGATAAGAACAAAACCAGCGACCAACTCGTACAAAAGAACACCCAGATAGATTCTATCTCTTCTTCACGTGACGCTTTGCAACAGGAATATAATGCAGCCAATGCCCGTTTGGATGATCTGATTTCACAGAACACCCGTATGGATAGTCTTGTTAAAACAAAAGATAAGGAAATACAGGATATGAAAGCCAGGATCTCCAGCATCCTGAGCAACAAAAATGCTACACAGGCGCAACTGGCAGAAGCCCGTCGTTTGATTGAGCAACTGAAATCCAATATCGAAGGTTATCAGCAAACCATTGAGCGCCTGGAAGGTGAAAAGATTGTACTGGCCGGTGAAAGAGATGTAGCGCGTAAAGAACGCGACTCTGTATCTACTGTAAAAGACAGTTTGAATAAGAAAGTGGACCTCGGATCTGTATTGCATGCATCCAATATTAAGCTGCAACCTATCCGTGTTAAACACAACGGCAAAGAAGTAGAAACCAGCAAAGCAAAACGCGCTGATATGATGCGGGTAACTTTTGACTTGGATGATAACCGTATTGCGCCAACCGGCGACAAAGAGATCTTTGTTGCGATCACTGCACCGGATGGCGCGCCGTTGGCAGTTGAAGCACTGGGCTCCGGTCGTTTCACACTGGAAGATGGTACGGAAAAATTATACACTGCGAAGAAAACAGTTTCCTATGTAACTGGTCAGAAACAAACCGTTACTATGGACTGGAAACAGAATTCTGATTTCAAACCAGGTGACTACTCCGTGGAGATCTATCACAATGGTTATAAAATTGGCCAGGGTAAAGTAACCTTGAAAAAAGGCGGATTGTTTTAATAGCCAGTAGCTGTTAGCTATAAACATAAAAGCGAATGCCCGAAGCAGATCTGCTCCGGGCATTCGCTTTTATAATATTTGCTCAAAATTTCCGTTTTATAGCTTCAATCCTTCATTTTTAAGCTTTCTACCTACTTTCCCTGATATTTTTTTCGCTTATCTAATTTGTTAATGATTAGTTATTGACAAAAAGATATATATAAAAATAAAATTAAATTAACGTTCTTTGCTGGCATAATTAAAGATAGCCGGAGGCCACTGTGTACCCAGACCAATGCTTGAGAAGAAGAATGTGACAGGCAATTTAATATGCCCAGTTAAACCCGTTTTTTACAGTTATGAAAACTGATTTCAGTCCATTTGTAGCATCCTGAAGTCATCGGTTTTATATGCTGTTGAAAAGGTAACAAAGTAATAGATTCTTCCCTCAAACCATCGTCTATTGTCGCAGCCTTTTGTTATTAATGGATTAGATAAGAAGCCCAATTAAAACTGAAGCATGGAAGACATGAGTAAAATAGTGTACGTTGTAGATGATGATGAAATTTTTCATTTCATTATCAAAAAAATGTTGGGGCAGCAAAGCAGTGACCTTGTAGTAACCTCTTTTCTTTGTGCAGAAGAGGCCCTGGAACAGCTTTCCAGGAATCCACAGCCTACATTGCCCTCTCTTATTATTCTTGATATGAATATGCAACGGATGAACGGATGGGATTTTATAGAAGCGTACAGAGGATTAAAAACATCGCTCAAAAATACCATCCCGATTATCATGTGTTCCTCCTCCGTAGATGTAAGGGATATGCAAAAAGTGCAGCATACACCAGAGCTGATGGCATATATCACGAAGCCATTGGATAAAAATAAACTCAAAGTAATTGAGGAATATTTATAGGAGCGTAAAGCATAAAGCTGAAAGCAAAAAGCTATTAAAGCGATTGACCAGAGCGGATAAGTAATTTACTTAATACTTGCTCTGGTCAATCGCTTTAATAGCTTTTTGCTTTCAGCTTTATGCTTTATGCTAATACAGCAGTGCCATACATTTCTTCACGCAGTGCTTTCACACGCTCATCCGCCAGGTACTCATCAAAAGTCATCAGTCGATCAATGATACCTTTAGGCGTTAATTCGATAATACGATTCGCTACTGACTGCATAAAGGTATGGTCATGTGTGGTGAACAATACCACGCCTTTATAGTTGATCATGCTTTCGTTGAAAGACTGGATAGATTCCAGATCCAGGTGGTTGGTAGGCTCATCGAGTATCAATACGTTAGGATCCTGCAGCATCATGCGGCTGGTCATGCAACGTACTTTTTCCCCTCCACTCAGTACGGAAGTCTTCTTCATAATTTCATCTCCACCAAATAACATCTTACCCAGGAAACCACGCAGGAATGGCTCATCCACGTCTGTAACATGTGGTGGCACATACTGACGTAACCAATCCATCAGGTTCAGGTCTTTATTGGTAAAGAAAGCGGCGTTATCGTTGGGCAGGTAAGCGCTGGTAACGGTGGTCCCCCACTCATATTTACCACTATCTGCCTGTGCTTCGTTGTTAATAATTTCAAAGAAAGTAGTAAGTGCCAGGTGATCCTTAGACAGGAATGCAATCTTATCGTTTTTATTCACAGAGAAGGTTACATCAGTAAAGAGCTTGCGGCCATCTACCAGTTTTTCCAGCTTTTCTACGTTCAGGATCTGGTTACCTACTTCACGCTGTTGCTTGAAGATGATACCCGGATACTTACGGTTAGAAGGCTGAATATCTTCCACCACCAGTTTTTCCAAAGCTTTCTTACGCGAAGTAGCCTGTTTACTTTTGGAGGCGTTTGCACTGAATCGGGCGATAAAGTCCAGGAGGTCTTTACGCTTATCTTCCATTTTCTTATTCTTATCCGCAATCTGGCGGGCCATCAACTGGGATGATTCGTACCAGAAAGTGTAGTTACCGCTGAAGATCTGGATCTTTGCGCGATCCACATCAGCCACATGCGTACATACGGCATCCAGGAAGTGACGGTCGTGCGATACTACGATCACGATGTTTTCATAATCGGCCAGGAAGTTCTCCAACCAGCCAATAGTTTCCACATCGAGGTCATTCGTAGGCTCATCCAGTAACAGGATGTCCGGGTTACCAAACAGGGCCTGTGCCAGCAAAACACGCACCTTCAGGCTACCAGCAATATCCTTCATCAGGGTGCTATGCAGCTCTTCTTTTACACCCAGATCGCTCAACAGTACCCCTGCATCGCTTTCTGCGGTATAACCGCCCATTTCACCATATTCTGCTTCCAGTTCGCCTGCACGCATACCGTCTTCTTCGGTAAAATCTTCTTTGGCATAAATAGCATCTCTTTCGGCTGCTATTTGCCAAAGCTTCTTATTACCCATTAATACGGCATTCAGTACGGTAACCTCATCAAATCCAAAGTGATTCTGCGAGAGTACGCTCATGCGTTCACCCGGAGTGATTTCCACAGTACCTTTATTCGGTTCTATTTCACCGGACAATATCTTCAGAAAAGTAGACTTCCCTGCTCCATTGGCCCCAATCACACCATAACAGTTCCCTTTTGTGAAATTGAGGTTTACTTCGTCAAACAATACTCTCTTTCCAAAAGAGAGCGTTACGTTTTTAACACTGATCATGCTGGCTATGTAAATTTTGAAGCCGCAAAGATACAGATTTTATGCGGGCTTTCCAAGCAGACAGCGATCTTCATATGGCTATTTAAAATCATACTTAATCATCTTCTTAATATTTATTTATATATTTTTCATCTCCCAAGTAATCCTGATCCCCTATTTACAGTAGCATCTATACCTCTGACCGGAACCAGCCTCCCGGGAGTTCACTATTTCATTACTCAGCGGCTTGATATGTATAACCTTTCTTGCCGTATCTTTAGCGCACAAAAATTAATACGATGACAGCTTACAACCAGATATTCGAGAATAACCGCCAATGGATCGCTTCCAAATTAGCCACAGATGCAGAGTTCTTCGATAAAATGGCTGATTCTCAAAGCCCCGACTACCTTTATATTGGTTGTAGTGACAGCCGGGTACCCACTAATGAAATCATGGGACTCGGAGCAGGTGAAGTATTTGTACACCGCAACATTGCTAACCTGGTACCGAATACTGATCTCAATGTCATGAGCGTCATCAATTATGCCGTAGTACATCTGAAAGTAAAACATATTGTTGTTTGCGGACACTATAACTGCGGTGGTGTAAAAGCCGCTATGCAGGCTAAAGACCTTGGTATCCTGAATCCATGGTTACGTAACATCCGCGATGTTTACCGTCTGCATATGGACGAACTCAATGCCATTACAGATGAACATGAACGTTACAACCGCCTGGTAGAGCTGAACACACAGGAGCAATGTATCAACGTAATTAAAACAGCTGCAGTACAGAAATCCTATGTAGCCAATGGCTTCCCTACTGTGCATGGTTGGGTATATGACTTAAAAAACGGTATCCTCAAAGATCTGCAAATAGATTTTGAAGGTGTACTGCACGAAATACAAAAAATTTATGATCTCACAGGTTCCGGCCTGATGCTAAAAGATGGTGAATAACATGGGTCCTATTGGTGTATTTGACTCCGGCTACGGTGGCTTAACCGTACTTAAGGAAATTGTAAACGAGCTTCCGGGATACGACTATATTTACCTGGGAGACAATGCCCGCGCCCCTTACGGGAATCGTGGCTTTGATACCATTCACGCCTATACGCTGGAATGTGTGCAAAAGCTATTTGACCTGGGCTGCCCCCTGGTGATCATTGCCTGCAATACCGCTTCTGCCAAGGCACTCCGCACTATTCAACAAAAGGACTTGCCACGCATTGCACCGGATAACCGTGTGCTCGGCGTTATCCGTCCCACGTCAGAAATGGTAGGTACCCTTACGCAAACCGGGGAAGTAGGTATCCTGGCCACCAATGGCACGGTATCTTCCGAGTCTTATCCACTGGAAATTCATAAGTTTTTTCCTCATGTAAAAACCTATCAGCTGGCCTGCCCGATGTGGGTTCCGCTGATAGAGAATAATGAACATGAAAGCGATGGCGCCGACTACTTCGTAAAAGAATACCTGGATAAAATATTGTCAATATCTACCGACATTGATACACTGGTATTAGGTTGTACCCACTATCCATTACTGCTGAAAAAAATCAAACAGTATTTACCGGGCGGCATTAACTTATTGTCGCAAGGTAAAATTGTAGCCCATAGCCTAAAAGATTATCTCAAGCGTCATCCGGAAATGGAAAGCCGCCTGAGTAAGCAGCAGCAGCAACAATTTTACACCACAGATGATCCGGCTATTTTCGATAAAATGGCGGAAATATTTTTTGGTAAAACAGTTACTTCTAAAAAGATGCAAACCAAATAATCATCTTTTTATTACATAATAAAACAAAGGCCGTCACGCGCTATGCGTGACGGCCTTTGTTTTATGTGATTTTCTGTTTGTTTATTTTCCTTCCAGCTTCAGCAGGAATGCATACTCCAGCGCCACCAGCTTCAACGACTTAAATCGTCCGGAAGCCCCACCATGACCGCCATCCATATTGGTTTGCAGCAATAGTAAGTTGTGGTCAGTTTTTAATTCTCTCAGCTTAGCCACCCACTTTGCCGGCTCAAAGTATTGTACCTGTGAATCATGCAACCCAGTGGTGACTAACATATTCGGATAAGCTTTTGCCGTTACATTGTCATAAGGTGAATAAGACTTCATGTAATCATACGCATCTTTATTCTTAGGATTACCCCACTCATCAAATTCGCTGGTGGTTAACGGAATAGTTTCATCCAGCATGGTGGTAATCACGTCTACAAACGGCACCTGCGCAATAATGCCATGAAACAGCTGTGGTGCCATATTAGCCACTGCACCCATTAATAAGCCACCGGCGCTGCCTCCCATCGCATACAGGTGTGCGGAATCTGTATAATGTGATGCCACCAGGAAATTTGCGCAGGAGATGAAGTCGGTGAAAGTGTTTTTCTTCTTCATCATTTTCCCGTCTTCATACCATTGCCGGCCCATTTCCTGTCCTCCGCGTACATGTGCAATGGCAAATGCAAAACCACGATCCAGCAGACTTAACATATTGGAACGGAAAGTGCAATTGGTACTGACACCATAAGAACCATATCCATACAGCAATAGCGGGCTTTTCCCATTTTTCTCAAATGTTTTTTTATACACAATGGAAACAGGAATTTTGGTTCCATCTGAAGCAGTAGCAAACAATCTTTCTGAAGTGTAATCTTTAGGATCATAACCACCCAGTACTTCCTGTTGCCGCTTCAATTCACTTTTACCGGTTTCCAGGTTGTAGTCGTATACGGAGTTTGGTGTGATCAGGGAGGTATAATTATACCGCAATTCCTTACTATCCATCTCCGGGTTTTGGCCAACAGACGCATCGTAAGCTGGTTCTGCGAAAGGCAGGTATTTGTCTGCATGGGTCTTATCATTGATCACCCGTATCATGGTTAAACCACCTTTGCGTTCTTCCAGTACGGTAAAGTCTTTGAACAGCTCCAATCCTTCCAGTAACACATCCGGGCGGTTAGGGATCAGTTCTTTCCAGTTCTGGCGGGCAGTTTTATCCAATGGAGATTCCATCAAACGGAAGTTGAGCGCCTCCCAGTTGGTAACGATATAAAATTTATCATCGCGGTGATCAATGGAATACAACATGTTTTTCTCACGGGGATGAAATACCCGGAATGCTTCATTAGGTTTGGAAGCATCGAGTATACGGCTTTCCGACGACAACGTACTTCCGCTATTGATAACAATGTATTTTCCGGATTTTGTTTTTGTTACGTCTACATCAAAGGTTTCATCTGCTTCATGAAATACTTCTTTGTCGGTGGGTGTACCCAATGTATGCCGCAACACACGGTCTGATCTCAGGGTAACTGTATCTTTACGTGTATAGAACAGGGTTTTGTTATCACCGGCCCAAACGCTGGTACCATCTGTTTGACGGATAACGTCTGTCAGCGTTTCGTTTGTTTCGAGATTTTTAATGTGGATCACATATTGTCTGCGACTTACTGTATCCAAGCCATATGCCATCATCGTAGCATCAGGACTGATACTTACACCGGTAACCTGGCAATATTCATGTCCTGCTGCAAGATCGTTTACATTGAGGATCACCTGCTCCGGCGCTTCCAGGCTTCCTTTTTTGCGACAGTAAACCGGGTATTCCCTGCCTGTTTCAAAACGGGTGTAATAATAAAAGCCATTTTTCAGATAGGGTACGCTCATATCTGTTTCTTTGATGCGTGATTTCATTTCATCAAAGAGTTGCTCCTGCAATTTTTTCTGTGGCGACAAGATCGTGTCTACATAGGCATTCTCTGCATTGAGCCATGCCAGTACCTTTGGATTTTCGCGTTCGTTCATCCAGTAATAATTGTCGATACGCTTATCACCGTGGATATTGAATTCTTTGGGAATTTTTTCTGCAACAGGAGGTTTAATATCTGCCTGGTCGTTCATAGTATGCTTCTTTTCATTACAAGACAAAAGGACCGTTCCCAAAAGCAACAATATATTACCCTGGAAGTTCTTTAACATAGGGAATAGTTTTAAATAGTATGGTAAAATGCAAACAGCTCTACAAATTACGAATTCTCTTTACACTATTTTCATGTTTACAGGATCCCAGTTCAGCAGTTTCTTGCTGAAATAGCTTTCATTGGTCAGCAATGCAGGACCTGCTGCGCGTAAGCCGAATACGGCATCTTCCACTACTGGTTTACCGGTGCGCATAGATTCGAAGAAATTGGCAAAGTGTTCTACCCTGTCATCATATCCTTTGGGCGCTGCATAGGCGCTGGATGTTTCGATGGTGTTTCTTTTATCGGCAGGGTATTTGGCGTTATACTGCGCCACATAAGCAGCCTGTTGTGCTTTGGTAAAGGTGTTGAAGGTATCCCATCCGCCGTAGCCGGGAGCTTCAGGCAGCTTATGTTTTTTGATTTTAAAATCATTCCAGCCCATTTCCAGTACCCCATCAGTGCCAATGAGGCGGGTGTATTCGCCACCGCCGCTACCGTCGGCGAAGTTAACGCGGAGCGTCATCTGGAAAGAAGGATGTTCCTTTGTTTCCGGGTAATCGAAAATAGCAACAACGGTATCGGGAACATCGCGGCCGTCTTTCCATTGTACCAGGTTGCCACTGGCGTAGATAGATGTAGGTCCCAGCGAGCCTGTGATGAAATGCAGCCCGGTAATCAAATGCACAAAGAGATCGCCGGGGATGCCGGTGCCATAGGCTTTGTAGTTGCGCCAGCGGAAAAAGCGTACCGGGTCGAAAGGCAGTTTGGCTGTATCTTTCAGGAAGGTATCAAAGTCGATGGTAGCAGGCGACGCATCTGTGGGAATAGAGTACTGCCAGGCACCTAATGCACTATGGCGGTCCATCCTTGCTTCTACCACGTTTAACCGGCCGATTTCACCGGCCTGGTAACGTTTACGGGCTTCCGCCAGGGCCACGCTGCTAACGCGCTGGCTACCCACCTGGAAAACAGCTTTAGTGCGCTGTTGCGCAGCAATCACTTTATGGCCTTCTTCAATCTGCTGTACCATCGGTTTTTCGCAGTATACCGCCTTACCGGCTTCCATAGCGTCTATAGCAATAGTATCATGCCAGTGGTCGGGGGTGGCCACAATGATAGCGTCTATATCTTTTCTTTTCAGTAGTTCGCGGTAATCGCGGGTGGTGTATATTTTGGGACCGTATACTTCTTTTACGCGGGCCAGGTGACCGTCATATAAATCGGCGGCACCTACAAACTCAACACCGGGCACTTTGAGTGCGGCGTCTACATCGCCAAATCCCATGATGCCCATGCCCACACAGGCGATGCGTATTTTATCATTTGGAGAGATTCTTTTTTCTGGCTGCAGCAACTGTACTTGTTCCGGTGTTTTTGCCATCGCTGCTAACTGGCCAATCCCCAGCAGTGCGGCGGTGCTACCTACGTGTTTTATAAATTTCCTACGTGATTCAGACATATGGTTTTATTTTAAAAAGGGATTCATCGATCCCACATATTAGTTAAAAATTTTAAAAAGATAAATTTCAAAGGATAAGCGGAAAATGCAGGTAAAAAAAAGCCTTCCCGTTACCGGAAAGGCTTTTATAGAGAATACGACGAATATTATTTTTCGGAAGAAAAACCAGCGCTAATAAACTCCCGGTTTAGGCGGGCGATATTAGTGAGGGAAATTTCTTTAGGGCATTCTGCTTCGCAGGCGCCGGTATTGGTACAGCTACCAAAACCTTCCTTATCCATTTGCGCCACCATGTTGAGTGCACGGGATTGTTTTTCAGGATGGCCCTGTGGCAGCAATGCCAGTTGAGATACTTTTGCAGATACAAACAGCATCGCAGAAGAGTTTTTACAAGCGGCAACGCAGGCACCGCAACCAATACAGGCAGCAGCAGCAAATGCGAGGTCTGCTTTGGTTTTATCAACCGGGATGCAGTTAGCATCCTGGGCATTACCGGTGTTCACGGAGATATAACCACCTGCTTCAATAATGCGGTCGAATGCAGATCTGTCTACAGTCAGGTCTTTTACTACCGGGAAAGCGCCTGCTCTCCATGGTTCTACGGTAATGGTATCACCATCTTTGAAAGCGCGCATGTGCAGCTGGCAGGTAGTAGTACCATCCCATGGACCGTGTGCGCGGCCATTGATGTGCATAGAGCACATACCACAGATACCTTCGCGGCAATCGTGATCAAAAGCAACGGGCTCTTTTCCTTCGTTGATCAGTTCTTCATTCACCACGTCAAACATTTCCAGGAAAGACATTTCAGAAGAAATGTTTTTAGCCTGTAAAGTTTCAAATCTACCCTGATCGTTTTTGTTTTTCTGCCTCCACACTTTTAATGTGAGGTTCATGTTATAATGTTCCATATACCTTGGACAATTATTTGATTTATAATCCTGGTCAGCTGTTACGCAGCCGGCCAATAACCATTATTTGTAGCTACGTTGTGTAGGTTTACATTCTTCGAATACCAGTGGTTCTTTGTGCAGTTCATACTTGCCTTCGCCTTTGTATTCCCATGCAGCCACATAGCTGAAGTTTGCGTCGTCACGTTGTGCTTCCCCATCTTCTGTTTGAGATTCTTCACGGAAGTGGCCACCGCAGGATTCGCGACGATTGAGTGCATCCATACACATTAATTCTCCCAGTTCCAGGAAGTCGGCTACACGGCCGGCTTTTTCCAGCTCAGGATTAAATTCGTTGGCTTCACCTGGTACACGTACATCTTTCCAGAATTCAGCACGCAGTGCTTTGATTTCTTCGATGGCTTCCAGCAATCCTTTTTCGTTACGTGCCATACCGCATTTGTCCCACATGATTTTTCCCAGTTTTTTATGGAAGAAATCAACAGATTTGGTGCCTTTGGCAGCGAATAATTTATTGATGGTTTCTTTAACCCTGTTTTCTGCTTCCACGAAAGCAGGATGGTCAGTAGGAATCGCTTTGGTACGGATTTCATCTGCCAGGTAGTTACCTACAGTGTAAGGGATAACGAAGTAACCATCTGCCAGCCCCTGCATCAATGCAGATGCACCTAAGCGGTTAGCACCGTGATCAGAGAAGTTGGCTTCTCCCAGAGAATACAGACCAGGAACGGTAGTGCTGAGTTCATAATCTACCCAAAGTCCACCCATGGTATAGTGTACTGCAGGGTAGATACGCATTGGCTGTTCGTAAGGATTTTCACCGGTGATTTTGGCGTACATGTCAAACAGGTTACCATATTTCTCGGCTACTACTTCTTTACCCAGCTTAATGATTTCTTCTTTGGATACGTTGCCCATCTGGCGTTTACCCACTTCTACTTTACCATAGCGTTCAATGGCAGCGGCGAAGTCGAGGTATACGGCCTGTTTGGAAGTACCTACGCCATAGCCGGCGTCGCACCTTTCTTTTGCTGCACGGGAAGCCACGTCACGGGGAACGAGGTTACCGAATGCAGGATATCTTCTTTCCAGGTAATAATCCCTTTCTTCTTCAGGAATATCGCTGGCTTTGCGGGTATCGTTTTGTTTCTTCGGCACCCAGATACGACCATCGTTACGCAGTGATTCTGACATCAGGGTCAGTTTCGACTGGTGATCGCCGGAAACGGGGATACAGGTAGGGTGAATTTGTGTGTAGCAAGGGTTCGCGAAGTAAGCACCATTCTTGGTTGCTTTCCAGGCGGCTGTTACGTTAGAGCCCATTGCATTGGTGGACAGGAAGAACACGTTACCATAACCACCACTGCAGATCAGTACTGCATGGCCGAAATGACGCTCCAGTTCACCGGTGATGAGGTCACGGGCAATGATACCACGTGCTTTACCATCAATTTTCACGATGTCAAGCATTTCGTGGCGATTGTACATCGTTACGTTACCCAATGCTACCTGGCGTTCCAGTGCGGAGTAAGCGCCGAGGAGCAACTGCTGACCGGTTTGGCCGGCAGCATAAAAAGTACGTTGTACCTGTGTACCACCGAAAGAGCGGTTACTTAACAGTCCACCGTATTCACGTGCAAAGGGAACACCTTGTGCCACGCACTGATCTATAATATTACCACTCACTTCTGCCAAACGGTGTACGTTTGCTTCACGTGCGCGGTAGTCACCACCTTTTACTGTGTCGTAGAACAAACGGAAAACGGAGTCACCATCGTTCTGATAATTCTTGGCCGCGTTGATACCACCCTGAGCGGCAATACTGTGTGCGCGGCGCGGACTATCCTGAAAGCAGAATGCTTTTACTTTATATCCCAACTCGCCTAATGAAGCCGCTGCGGATGCACCAGCCAAACCAGTACCAATGATAATCACTTCCAGATTACGCTTATTGGCAGGGTTTACCAATTTACAATGTCCCTTGTAGTCTTCCCATTTGGAATTTAATGGTCCGGCAGGAATTTTTGCGTCAAACATATATCCTTACTTTACAGAATTATTTGAAATAAATATAAACGGGAATGATAGCAAAGCCAACAGGGATTGCTATTCCAAACAGCCAGATACCGATAAAGCTGAGTAAGCCGTTGTATTTCTTGTGATTTAAACCGAAGGTCTGACAGGCACTTTTGAATCCATGGATCAGGTGGAAGGATAAGCCGATCATACCAATTACATACAATGCAACCAACCATCCATTTTTGAAGGTTTCATAAGATAAGGCATACAGATCCTTTAATGGTTCCACGCTTCCTTCGTAAGTACGGGTAGGTAAAGTACCATAGTGGAATTGTCCCCAGAAATTCACCAGGTGAATAACGATAAAAACAAGGAGAATGCTTCCCATGATCGCCATCTGACGGCTGAACCAGGAAGATGTTTGATTACCCGGATTAATGGCATATTTCACCGGACGGGCAGCTCTGTTGCTGAATGTGAGCTGTAACGCAATAAAGGCGTGCAGTATGATCACAATTTTCAGCCCCCAGGCAATAAACTGAATCAGGCTGTTATGTCCCATGAACGCGGCATACGCGTTAAAGGCCTTGCCTTCGTCGTTGTACAATAACTGGAAATTTCCCGCCAGATGTACGATCACGAAACTGCAAAGAAACAAGCCGGTAGCACCTACCAATAACTTCTTACCGATAGAGGTATTAAAGAACTGTGACCACTTCATAAGTAAAATTCTAAGCTTCCTAGTATAAAAAGATGATTGAAATGTCGCGCAAATTTAACGCAGGAAAAATAAAAAAAAATGATATTTATCAGGTTTTCATATGCATAAACATTTGATAAAATATATTATCAAATGAAAATCAATATATTCAGAATGATTATCTTTCATTTTTTACTGAAAATTTAATATCATTCTAAGCGCTTCAGCATGATGTTATCCACCATATTAAACAGATGCATTGGCTGATATGTTCGCCATTTATCATCATCCAATAAATGTACATAATGATGCAGCCGCGCCTTTTCAAACTCTTCACGGGTTTGTATAGGCATATTCAAACTAACGATCCATCCGCCCTCATCGCGGATATCGTCCCACCATTCTTCGTAATAGCAATCATCTGAAGAATGAAAATTCATCACATTTTCCGTAATAAGGATGAATTTCGTGATCCCTTGTGCAATCAGCGTATCAATGATATTACGCTTCAGGGTCATGATATCATTATCAATGGCATCATTCCATTCTCCCAATAATTCTATGATAGTAAAGTTGAATTGGTAATCCGTGTACAGGATTTTCATATACAGGTTACGTGAACCAAATTCATCCCATTGCGGATGTATATAATAATTATATACGGAGTTGGAATATTCAAATTCACTGTATTCTCTTCCATAGAAAGGAGAATACTCATCTTCCTCTGCAGCGTACAAGTGCCGCCAATTGTAATATGGCTCTATGTTATGCATACCTGGTTTATCAATGACCAAAGGTCAGGTTAAATCATTTTTTCTCAAAATCATCCACCGCTTTTTTTACACTGCCAGCCTTTAGAAGCAGTTCCTGTGCCTGTTGATAGTCGGTGAGCGACAACTGTTCCATCAGCATTTTTACGCCGCGGTCTACCAGCTTTTCGTTGCTGAGTTGCATGTTCACCATTTTATTATCTTCTACTCTGCCCAGTTGAATCATGACAGCGGTGGAAAGCATATTCAATACCAGCTTCTGTGCAGTACCGCTTTTCAGGCGTGTACTTCCGGTCACAAATTCCGGACCTACTACTACTTCAACCGGGAAATCTGCTGCTGCAGATACCGGCGTATCCGGGTTACAGCTGATGCTGCCGGTAACGATTCCATGACGACGACATTCGTTCAATGCACCAATTACATAAGGTGTGGTGCCACTGGCAGCGATGCCTACTACTACGTCTTTATCGGTAATATTATACGCCTGCAAATCAGCCCAGCCCTGCTGGCGGTCATCTTCTGCAAACTCCACGGCCTTGCGGATAGCTGAGTCGCCACCGGCAATTAATCCTACTACCAGGCCTTGTGGCACGCCAAAGGTAGGCGGGCATTCTGATGCATCCACCACACCCAAACGGCCGCTGGTACCTGCGCCCATATAGAACAGGCGTCCACCGGCGAGCATTTTATCGGCCACGGCAGTGACCAGTTTTTCTATTTGCGGAATTGCTTTTGCTACGGCCAACGGAACCGTCTGGTCTTCCTGGTTCATATTTACCAACAACTCGTTTACACTCATTTTCTCCAGGTGACGATAGTGGGATGTTTGTTCCGTTACTCTTATAAATGCCATATTTTATTTTGTTGAAAATGATTAACGATGATACTCTACCAGGCCTTCCATAGGGGTGCGCAGCACCTTTCCCATTGGCAGCTCATACAGCTCACACAGCTCACGGAGGATGTCGCGGAAATGCCAGGCTATGCCCCCGGTAAAATGCAGCGAGGTAGTCCAGCTTTCGCGGTATTTGTAAATATGATTAAAGAAGAAATCGTTCAATCCATCTTCCAGGATGTTCTGGATCATGAAGTGTTCACGGTTCTCAGAAAGGAAAGTGGCGAATCCGGCCAGGTAGCGGTTCGCTAACGGTTTGCGGTATACGTTTTCCAGGATCTCGTCTTTGTTGGTATTGTATTTATAATCAAAGCGCGCCAGCAGGTCTTCATCAAAACTCTGATACAGGTAGTATTGCAGCACTTTCCTGCCCAGGTAGGCCCCACTGCCCTCGTCGCCCAGTACGTAGCCCAGGCCGGGGTTGTTCTTTATTATCTTCTCTCCATCATAATAACAGGAATTGGAACCGGTACCTAAAATACTGACAACGCCAGCTTCATGCCCGCATAAGGAACGTGCTGCCCCCATCAGATCATGCTGTATATCCGCCACGGCATCGGGCCATACGGCTTTTATGGCGTCGGACACGAGCTGGATATTTTTAGGCTGCGACAAACCCGTTCCGTAAAAATACACAGCATCCACATGGCTGCCGGCAGGCAACTGAGGCGCCAGCTCTGTATCCAGGATGGCTTTTATCTGTTCCGCTGTTTGAAAATAGGGACTTACCCCCTGTGTATTCAACGTTAGCGGCTGATCTGCACCGAGCACCCCCCATTCTGTCTTGGTAGATCCGCTGTCTGCTATCAACTTTATTCCAGCACCCATATCCGGTTATTTATGAAATTAAAGAATCCTAAAAGTTTGCACCTGATTTATGCTATTTTTGTCACAATTTAAACAAAAGGGTATCATATAAACAAATAGCCCCCTTTGAACTTTAAAGGATGATGATACATGTATGCGGCAGTTTGCTTTCCGCCAGGTGCCAATACTACATGGATAAAGATTGGTCATATAAATTAGCGGGATAATAATCTGATTATGTCTAACAGGAAGTTGAATGTTTTTTTACCTCTTCTCTTTGCAGTTGTATTAGCCCTGGGCATGTTCCTTGGTCACAAAATGCCGGGATCGAACAATGGAGGCGCCACTGTATTTTTTAACAAACCTAACCGGGGGCCCTTACAGGAAGTAATGGACCTGATCAAAGCTAAATATGTAGATTCTCTCAATACCGACGATTTACAACAGGAAGCTATAGAAGGCATCCTCGCTCACCTGGATCCACACTCTATCTATATACCACCGGCAGAACTGCAACGGGTAAATGAAGATATGGAAGGCAACTTTCAGGGTATCGGCGTAGAATTCAATATCACCGCAGATACGGTGAATGTAATCAGTGTACTGAGTGGCGGTCCTTCTGAAAGTGCGGGCCTCCAAACCGGCGATAAAATCCTGAAAGTAAACGATAGCCTCATTGCCGGCAACAACATCACCCCGGATAAAATCCGCAAATTATTACGTGGTCCGGCAGGTTCCATCGTGAACACGGTCATATTAAGACAACAGCAACAACTGAAAGTTCCTATTACCAGGGGCGTGATTCCTTTATACAGCGTAGATGCCAGCTACATGGCTGCGCCGGGAGTAGGCTATATCAAGATCAGCAAGTTCTCCGCCACCACCTACGATGAATTTATGAAGGCCATCCGTGGCCTCGAAAAACAGGGCATGAAGAAACTGGTGATCGACCTCCGGCAAAATCCAGGCGGTTACCTGGACGCAGCCACCCGCATCGCCGATGAGCTGCTGGAAGATCAGAAACTGATTGTATACACCAAGGGGAAAGACTTTCCAAGAACAGATTATAAAACCAAACGCCCCGGCATGTTTGAAAGGGGCGCCCTGGCTGTCCTCACCGATGAAGGTTCTGCTTCTGCCAGCGAAATCCTTGCAGGTGCCGTACAGGACTGGGATCGCGGAACTATCATTGGCCGCCGTACCTTCGGTAAAGGCCTGGTACAGGAACAATATGACCTCGACAATGGTGGGGCACTGCGCCTGACTGTTGCCCGTTATTATATACCTTCCGGCAGAAGTATCCAAAAGCCTTATGGTAAAGGTCTGGACTATGATGATGATATTGCAGAACGTTATCATCATGGTGAAATGGTGAATAAAGACAGTATCAAGATCACAGATACCGTTCCTTATAAAACAGCTTCCGGCCGTCGCGTTTACGGTGGTGGCGGTATTACACCGGATATTTTCATGCCGTTTGATACTTCCCGCTTTACACCTACCCTCACGGCCATTTATACACGTAATACGTTCAGCAACTTTGCCTACCAGTATTACACCAGCCACAAAGAAGTATTTGGTCCTTATAAAGACGCCGCCACTTTTGCCAAAAACTTCCAAACCACTCCTGCACTGATGGATGATTTTAAAACCTATGCTAAAAAAGACAGCGTACCTGGCCTGGATCACCTGAATGCAAAGGATGAAGTGGAAATCCGCAATCGCCTCAAAGCGATGCTGGCCCGCCAGTTGTTCAGAACAGAAGGCTATTATGAAGCTATCAATGCAGCGGATCCTGTAGTGAAGAAAGCATTGGAAGTAGTAGAAAAAGAGAAGAATTAAGGAATTTTGGAAAGACGGCATTCATTAGATGCTGCCGGTTTCCCCGGTTATTATTTCAATGTTTTGACCGGCATTATAAATAGTTTGGGGAGATGGGAATAACGATGTTATTCCCATCTCCCCAAACTACTTCAGGAGCATAATAAAAGCGAAAGGAGATGTAGTGTACATCTCCTTTCGCTTTTATCTTTTAACCGGTGGTTACTACTGATTTTTACGTTGCATCTTAGGCAGTGACTGTACAATGAGGTCATTCATTACGTTCACAGCTTCATCGAGGTAAATATCTTTTGTTCTGATCTTCAGCCAGTCTTTGTTACGGGCAATTTTAGAAGAATCTCCTCCAAACTTATCCATATCAGATTTGATATTGATGATGTTCAGTTCTTTCACTTTATCATTTACCGCGTCATATTTCTTCAGGGCAGCAGTATTTGATTTTTGCTCTGATTTATACGTTTGCAGGTTCAATGAGTAAGTTTCCTGTTTTTCCAGCTTTTTCAGCGTGTTCAGGTTTTCGTTGAGCAGCTTGAAAGCGGGGCTGGTAGCCATTCTCTTCTCACTATTTCTTTTCAGCGACTCTGTATTTACCGGGTTATACCAGGCATTGAATGGAGCGCGTGGAATTTCATCGTATGCCAGGGCATCTGAGTCTTTACGTTCTGCTACTTCATAATATGGATCTGGTAATACGATATCAGAAGCTACACCTTTCAGTTGAGTAGAACCGCCATTAGCGCGATAGAATTTCTGTTGGGTCAGTTTCAGGGCGCCGAGGCTGCCGCCATCTTTCACCGGATAGAAGTCGTCCAGGTTGAAGAGACGTTGTACGGTACCTTTACCAAAAGTTTGTGTGCTACCGATGATAACGGCGCGTTTGTAATCCTGCATAGCTGCGGCCATGATTTCAGATGCGGAAGCGCTGTATTCATTTACCATGATTGCCAGCGGGCCTTCGTACTGTACATTTTTATCACGATCGCGTAATACCACTGCTTCGCCGCCTCTGGAGCGCACCTGTACAACCGGGCCTTCCGGAATAAACAGGCCGGCCATTTGTACAACGTCCTGCAGCGAGCCACCGCCGTTAAAGCGGAGATCCAGGATAATACCTTCTACTTTTTCCGCTTTCAGTTTGGCTACTTCTTTAGCAACGTCTTCTGCGCTGCGGGCGCCGTTACGGTCGTTGAAGTCGGCATAAAACTCAGGCAGGTAGATGTAACCAATTTTATGTTGTCCGTTGATGATAGCGGATTTAGCGAAAGTTTCCTCCGTTACAATTTCATCACGAACGATGGTAATATCTTTTGTAGTACCATCTACACTTCTTACCGTCAGTTTAACAGGAGTTCCTTTTTTACCACGAATCAGTTTCACGGCATCTTCTACAGGGTAGCCGGTGATGTCTACCGGTTCAGCGTTACCTTGTGCTACTTTCTGGATAACATCGTTGGCTTTTAACTGGCCTTGTTTCCAGCTTGGGCTACCAGTTACGATACTCACCACGCGGATTTTATCGCCTTCTTCCTTCAGTTGTGCCCCGATACCAAAAAATTTACCGGCCATTTGTTCTTCGAACGCGCGTTTTTCATCAGGCGGGAAGTAGTCGGTATGTGGATCCATGGTAGTGGTAATGGCATTTACATACAGGTTAAACCGATCGTTATCATTTTGCCTGTTTTTCAGACGTTCAAAATAGCGGTCGTACAGTTGTTTTACTTTTACGCGTGCTTCTGCCTCCAGTTCGGCGTCAGTTTTCACTTTCACGGTATCTTTTCCTTTATCTTTCTCACGCATTTCCTGCAGGTCGGTCAGCTTCTCCAGCGTGCGGTATTTCAACACTTTGCGCCAGGCTTCTTTCCTTGCATTTTCATCTGCGGGATAGTCAATCTTATCAGGATCGAGGGTTACCTTCTCATCTACGGTGAAGTCAAATGGTTTAGCCAGAATTTCCGGGTAAATAGTGGCGGCTTCTGCTACCCGTTGTTTGATGAGGGTGTTGATGCTGCGGAAGCAATCGATGGGCGCTCCTTTCAGTTCATCATCAATATGGGTGGATAAGGGTAATAATTTGTCCACATCTGTTCTCAGGAAAAATTTCTTTTCCGTGTCCAGGCTACGCAGGTATTTATTAAAAACTTCGGTGGAAAATTTATCATCGATGGCTTTGGGCTGGTAATGTCCTTCTTTCAGCATTTGTCCCACGAGGTTCATGATCACCTCATAACGGCCCGGAGGGTCTTCGTTATGGCCCAGCTTATTAAAAGCCAACACGCCTGCGGAGATGCTAAGCAGCACTACCGGTATAATCACTTTCAGTCTCATATGTATCTCAATTGAACGTAAACGTTATCAAATCAAATATAAAATAAAATCACCCGTTGGGGGTGTAATTTATTCCTTTTAACAAAAAATTGGGCCAAACGGGTGCTGGGAGAGATATGCGGCGGAAAATACCTGAAATTCCGCACTCCGGCGCGTTTATACGGTACCCGTTATATAACGGTGCAGACACCTGGAATGTTGCTGGTGCTACTCTTTCACCAGTTTATACACTGCTCCGTGGAAGCCATCGTTGCCGGAAGTGCTGGTGAGGGCATAGAGCTCTCCCTGTTCATCTTCTCCCCAACTGAGTAGTTGCATATTGCCATTAGGAAGGCCTGACAACTGTAGTGGCGCCCGTTCCCATTGATTCCCTTTTGATTCCAGCACAAAAGTTTTTCCATTATAGTCTCCGAAAACGTACAATCCCTGCAGGGAAGGAATGGCGGCGCCGCGGTACACGTAGCCACCGGTGATACTTATCCCCAGATCGTGGTCGTATTCATGGATAGGCTTGATGAACTGGGATTTATCTGCACCCGGAGGAACGTTATAGTCGTGATACCCTTCCAGTATCCGCCAGCCATAATTACCACCTTTAATGATAATATCCACTTCTTCATACTTATCTTGTCCTACATCTCCTGCGAAAAGCAGCTTACTTTTCCGGTCGAAAGAGAACCGCCATGGATTGCGAAGGCCATAGGCCCATATTTCCGGGCGTACGTCGGGGTGGTTGACAAAAGGATTATCCGGCGGGACAGTATAAGGTGTACCATCGACATTTATTCTTAATATTTTGCCCAGTAAGGTGTGCAGGTCCTGACCGTTGCCGGTAGTGCCGTGTTTATCGCCACCACCGCCGCCGTCGCCTAATCCGATGTAGAGATAACCATCGGGGCCGAATTGCAGCTGGCCTCCGTTGTGATTGGATTCAGGTTCATCTACCTCCAGCAAAATGCGGCGGGAAGCCGGATCAGCGATATTTGGATTGCCGGCCGCCGTAGTAAACTCCACCAAACGGCTGGTATGGTTAAACCCATTTTTCACAGTGGGCGCGCTATAGTACACATAAAATTTATGATTGCTCCGAAACTCAGGATGGAAGGCCATTCCCAGCAGTCCTCTTTCATCATATCCTGGATTTATGCTCACCATATCGTGGCTAACATCCAGGAAGGGAGTGGGCAACGTTTTGTTTTGCTGTACGATCCATACTTTCCCTTCTTTCTGACAAAAAAATAACCTGCCGGAGCCATCACCAGGTACTGCCATGTTTACGAGAGACAGGAATTTATCTGTTACCAACTGTAGCTTCGCTTTATGAACCGGGGCTGCTGGCTCTTGTTTGGCGTCACTGCCGGTGCAGGCAGCCAATAAGAAGAATGCGAGCAATAGATATTTCATGATGCTGCAGTATTGATGCAGAATAAAGATAGCTATTAGCGATTAGCTTTTAGCAGTTAGCAATGCAGCGGAAATTATATATGTAGTCCTGGATGCCTTAGCTAACTGCTAGAAGCTAATCGCTAACTGCTATTTTGTATCTTCGTACAAAACTCATCAGGTTGGACACAACGACACCGAAAAAGAACGACCCATACGCTTCGCTACGCTTTCCGGAATTCAATTACTACCTTGTAATCCGCTTTGCGCTTGTATTTGCGCTGGCCATGCAGTTTGCGATTATTGAGTGGAAAGTATATGAAATTTCCAAAGACCCTTTTTCATTGGGATTAATTGGTTTGTCGGAAGTAATTCCGGCGGTATTATTATCCCCATTTGCGGGACACATGGTCGACAAACGAGAAAAACGGGGCATGTTGCTCAAATGTGTGATTGCCTATCTTTTTATCAGTTCGGGATTATTTCTGCTAACCTGGGATCAGGCCGTAGCAGGCATTTCCAGGCATTGGGTATTGAACCTGATCTATCTGCTGGTATTCCTGGGTGGTATTGTGAGAGCATTTACCAGTCCGTCTAATTTCACCTTAATGTCTTTGCTGGTACCGCGGGAGTTATACGCCAACGCTTCTACCTGGAGTAGTTCTGCGTGGCAGGTAGGTGGTGTGTTGGGCCCTGCGTTGGGAGGATTATTTATTCACTGGTTTGGTGTTCACTGGTCTATGTTGATTGTGGTGTTCATCTTCCTGGCGCCGTTATATAGTTTGCTGAACATAAAGCCCAAGCCTATCTATTACAAATCGAGGGGAGAAAGTTTTGTAACGGGATTAACAGAGGGGATGCGGTTTGTATGGAAAACCAAGGTGGTATTGAATGCTATGGCACTGGATATGTTTGCGGTGCTGTTTGGTGGTGCAGTGGCCATGTTACCTGCATTTGCCACTGATGTACTGCATGTGGGATCACTGGGTTATGGATTATTAAGATCTGCTCCCGCGGTAGGCGCGTTGATCACCATGTTTATACTGGCGCATAAGCCGTTGGTAAATAAACCCGGCATTAAGCTGCTGGCGGCGATTTTCGGCTTCGGATTAACAATTATATTATTTGGGTTATCTACCAGCTTTTACCTGTCTATCTTTGCTTTGCTGATCAGTGGGGCATTGGATGGTATCAGCGTGATTATACGTCAAACTATTCTGCAACTGAAAACGCCGGACGACATGCGTGGACGGGTAGCAGCAGTTAGCTCTATGTTTGTGGGTTCTTCCAATGAGCTGGGAGCGTTTGAGAGTGGCTTTATGGCCAGGGCCATTGGTTTGGTGCCTTCAGTAGTATTTGGCGGATGTGTGACATTGGGTGTGGTGATTACCACTTATGTGATTTCGCCGGCTATGCGGAAACTGGATCTGAAACCGTAGGAGCAGAAAGCAGAAAGCAGAAAGCATAAAGCTATTGAGGCGAATGATCAAAGCGAATTAATATCCGCAATGGTCTTTCGCCTCAATAGCTTTATGCTTTATGCTTTATGCTTTTCTACAATTTCATGGCTTCTTTCAACCGTTCGAGCACATAATACACTGCGGGGCAGGTGGTGCTGTTTTCGTAGGTGATATTTGGGCGTTTGAAGAAGTCGTAGCTATCTGTGTAGGGATAGTTGGCGCAATCGCCGGGACGTGCATCATAGATGCTGCAGTAGTTGTCGGCACCGAGGAATGGGCAGGGCGTGAACTTCAGCACATAGTCCTCGTCTTTATCCACGCGGAGGTAGGTGTCTTTGAAATCGCCTTCTTTCATGCCCAGGAATTTGGATATGCGCCGTATATCGGGGCCGGTGAAGCGGGGGCTGATGGTTTTACAGCAGTTGCCACATTCGAGGCAATCGATTTTACTGAATGCTTCGTCATGCAGGTCTGGCAACAGTTTCTCCACCCCTTTACCACGGCGGGTTTGCAGTTTGGTCAGGAACTGTTTATTGGCCTTTTGCTTCTCCTGGGCTTTTTGTTGCCAGTCTTCTAATATTTTGCTCATTTGTTGCAAAGATAGGTATTTCGTACTTGGACAAAAGTATGACATATACATCCTTTAACTTTTCCTCATTTATCACTGTTTTCCCCCGCCAACAGTGATTGTTTGGCTGTTCTTTAAAATCTGCATAGCTTTGCGCATTCTATTTCAAATTACCTGCTTTACATCATGAATCTTTTTGATATTCAACAAAATGAATTCGTGCACCGTCACATAGGGCCGAATGAAGCGGAGACCAACCAGATGCTCGAAACCATTGGGGCCTCCAACCTGGAACAGCTGATCAGCAAAACAGTTCCGGGTACCATCCGCATGCAACAGCCGCTGGCTATTCCTGCTGCGATGAGTGAGAGTGATTACCTCCGCCACCTGAAGGAAGTTTCACTGAAAAACAAGGTTTACCGTAATTATATCGGACAAGGTTACTTCGATACCATTACACCCAGTGTTATTCTGCGTAATGTATTTGAGAACCCAGGATGGTATACCCAGTACACGCCTTACCAGGCGGAGATTTCCCAGGGTCGCCTGGAAAGTTTGCTGAACTACCAGACCATGGTAGCTGACCTGACAGGTTTACCTATCGCCAACGCCTCCCTGCTGGATGAAGCGACTGCTGCTGCTGAAGCGATGACCATGTTCTTCAACGCGTTGAATAAAGATCATGACCATGTAACCAGGCCTAAATTCTTTGTAGACAATAACGTTTATCCGCAAACACTGGATGTTATCTATACCCGTGCTACCCCACTGCATATTGAGGTAGTAGTGGGCGACTACAAAACTGCCACTTTCGATGAATCTTACTTTGGTGCGCTGATCCAGTATCCTGACAACGTAGGAGGTACTGCTGATTACCGTACTTTCATAGACAGCGTACATGCAGTAGGTGCATTTGTAGGTATGGCAACAGACCTGCTGGCACTGACCCTGCTGACTTCTCCCGGTGAGATGGGTGCTGATGCTGCTTTTGGTTCTGCGCAACGCTTTGGCGTTCCGTTGGGCTTTGGTGGTCCGCATGCAGCTTTCTTCTCTGTAAAAGATGAATTCAAACGTTCCATCCCGGGCCGTATCATTGGTGTGAGCATTGACGCCAATGGTGGCCGTGCACTGCGTATGGCGCTGCAAACACGTGAGCAGCATATCAAACGTGAAAAAGCTACTTCCAACATCTGTACTGCACAGGCATTGCTGGCTAACATGGCTGCCATGTATGCAGTATACCACGGTCCGGAAGGCCTGAAAAATATTGCTACCCGCGTTGCCCTGCTGACCAATACCCTGGCCGGCAAGCTGAAAGCGAAAGGACTGAAACTGGTAGCTAACAACTTCTTTGACACCATCGTGGTGGAAAATGTGGATATTAAAGCTGCCGCAGAAGCTGCAGGCATTAACTTCCGCTATTTTGCCAATGGTAATGTAGGTATCTCACTGGACGAAACCGTTACACTGGCTGATGTCAACGATATCCTGCATGTATTTGGCGCCGGCACAACCGACGCAGCAGAAGTATCTAACGGTACTACCGGTATTGCAGCAGATTTACAGCGTACTTCTCCTTACCTGCAACACATCGTGTTTAACAGTCATCACAGTGAATCACTGATGATGCGTTACCTGAAGATGCTGGAAAATAAGGATCTGTCGCTCAATACTTCCATGATCTCCCTGGGTTCCTGCACCATGAAACTGAATGCAGCTACTGAGATGATTCCGTTAAGCTGGGCACACTGGAGCAAAATGCATCCTTTTGCTCCTAAAAACCAGGTGGGTGGCTATTTACAAATGGCCAACGAACTGGGTGAATACCTGAGCAAAATTACCGGTTTTGATTCCTGCAGCCTGCAACCTAACAGTGGTGCACAGGGTGAATATGCCGGCTTGCTGGTGATTCGTGAATACCAGAAGAGCATTGGCCAGGGCCACCGTAACATCATACTGATCCCGATCAGTGCACACGGTACCAACCCTGCATCTGCAGTAATGGCGGGCTTCAAGGTAGTAATTGTAAAAGCACTGGAAAACGGTTATATCGATGTGGAAGATCTGAAAGCAAAGGCTGCTGCTCATAGCAAAGACCTGGCTGGTATCATGATCACTTACCCATCTACTTACGGTGTGTATGAAGAAAGTGTGAAAGAAATTTGTGCTACCATACACGAACACGGCGGACAAGTGTACATGGACGGCGCCAATATGAACGCACAGGTAGGCTTAACTGCCCCTGGTTTGATTGGAGCAGACGTATGTCACCTGAACCTGCACAAAACCTTCGCTATTCCTCATGGCGGCGGTGGTCCCGGCATGGGCCCTATCTGCGTAGCCAAACACCTGACACCATTCCTGCCAGGCCACGTTACGCTGAATGATGGCAAACCATCCAATGCAGTATCTGCTGCACCATTCGGTTCTGCCAGCATCCTGCTCATCTCTTACGCTTACATCCGTATGCTTGGATTCAATGGTGTAAAAGCAGCTTCTGAATACGCGATCCTGAATGCCAACTACATGAAGGCAAGACTGGAAAAAGCATATGATATCCTGTACACTGGTGTTAACGGCACCTGCGCACACGAATTCATTGTAGACCTCCGTCCGTTTAAAGCATCTGCTGGTATTGAAGCGGAAGATGTAGCAAAACGTTTGATGGACTACGGTTTCCACGCTCCTACTATGAGCTTCCCGGTACCAGGCACTGTCATGATTGAGCCTACCGAAAGTGAAGATAAAGGGGAACTGGATCGCTTCTGCGATGCGTTACTGGCTATCCGTGCTGAAATTGCTGCGGTAGAACAAGGCGCTGTAGATAAACAAAACAACGTACTGAAAAATGCACCACATACCCAGGCGGTGATCACTGCTGACGAATGGACCCGTCCATACAGCCGTCAACAGGCAGCATTCCCACTGGAATATGTGAAAGCAAATAAATTCTGGCCTTCTGTAAGCCGTATCAACAATACGTTCGGTGACAGGAACCTGATTTGTACCTGCGAACCTGCAAGTGCATATGAGGAGGCAACAGTGTAAGAAACAGCTATTAGCTTTTAGCTACTAGCTATTAGTAAAAGCGGAGAGCATATAATATGCTCTCCGCTTTTTTAATGTTATATGATCTTTACTGCATTGGCTGAGCTAAAAGCTGGGGGCTAACAGCTGTTCCAATACTTCCAGCTTACCATCAATTGGCTGCGTAATATCCAGTCCCAATATTTTTGCTACTAACGGGTACACATGTACGTTTTCGAAAGTGGCGATGCGGGTATTGGTTTTGAAAGCGGGTCCCCAGGCCATGAATATGGCATTCATGTTGGTGAGGTTGTTATCGTATCCGTGATGTCCGGGATGCATTTTTTTACCGTTGGTATCGAAAGCGTAATTCGCTTCTGCCAACAGGATAATATCACCGATGCGGTTATACACATCTTCCTGGCCGTAGTGCCATCTTTCCGGCGTTTCATTTTTCAGGTAAGCGGTATAATGATTTTCATGTGTTTTGAGATAGGTATAAGCGGCTTTTATTTCGGTTTCGCTTTTACCGTAGTACATTACCTTTTCCATACCCGGCATTACTTTCAGCGGTTGTAGTTCAGGCGCGTCGGGGATTTTGAGGGTATTTACCGTATCTACTGCAAGCATACCATGATCAGATACCACGATGAAATTTACCGGCAGCTGTAGTTGATTCACGGCGGCAACCATTTTGCCAATGGCGGCATCTACAAATTGAACGGCGTTGCGTGCGCTGTCAGAATCCGGGCCGTATTTATGTCCCATGTGATCTACTTCGGGGAAGTAGAAAGTGATAAGGTGCGGGCGTTGATCTTCCGGGAGCTGCAGCCAGTTCACCACTTGTTGAATACGTTGGTCGATACCTGTTTTTTCCTGGTATTTAAAGTAATAAGTAGGTCTTATATTTTGTACGGCGCTTTCCGTGCCTACCCAGAAATAGCTGGCACTCAGCATTTGCTGTTTTTCGGCGAGTACCCATAATGGTACGCCGTTGTACCAGGTGCCATCTTCCACGGCGTCGCGGTTACCAACTTTGTATACTGCATCGCGTTTACGATCGTAAAATAGATTATCTACCAGGCCGTGATGCGCAGGATATAAGCCGGTGGCCAGTGAGTAGTGGTTAGGAAAGGTGAGCGAAGGAAAAGATGGCTGCATAGCGGTAGCGCGTACGCCTGCCCCGGATAACTGAAGCAGATGCGTGGCGTTATATTTTTCTGCGTAGTCATAGCGAAATCCATCAATGGAGATCATAATAACATAAGGCCTGGTTTGTTGTGTAGCGCTGTTTTTCCTTCCTTCTACAATTAGCTGGGCCGTGTCCTGTGCGTAGTTGTTGATACTGATCAAAAGCAGGGCGGCGGCGAATAAAAAAATCCTTTTCACGATTGTTGTTTTATGATACAATGGGGTAGAAAAACAGATGGGTTATAATAAGGGGAGCAAATTAGGTAACTATTTTCACTCTGCGCGACATAAATAAATTATGAATACGTTAATAAGCCCGAAGAAATAAATAACTGAGGAGGTATCTATCTCCCTAAATATGTAATAATATTTTAACACATATTATCCCCAAACTGCTGTAAATAAGCAAAATGATAATCACTGAAGAAAAAATTATATATATAATATTAATTAATTAATTGTTTATCTTTATATTAGCCTACTGAAAAACCATACAATAACTATGTCCGACTACACCTTTATTACTACTGAAGAACACTTTTTACTACAGGATGCGCTGAAGAGAAACAAGCAACAGTTGACCAAATTTGCCCTTATTGGTTTTGGCTTATTACTGGTAGCAGCCATCATCCCGCAAATATATTTGTATACTCACAACACGATGGGTGATGCAGATGATTCGCTCCTGTCGTTCAAGAACCTTTGGTTCTGGGTATGGTTGTTATCTTTTGTGATAGCGCTTGTATTTGCCCTCATTAAAGTAACTGACATCCGTTACTGGGCAATTAAAAAGGATCTTACTTCTTTACAGAAAGGTACTTTGCAGGCGCCAATGGAAGCAGTGTACCTGGAAAACAATGATTCACAAACCAACATTATGATCCTGCTGGAGAATAAGAAAAAACGTTTGTTTTACTGGATGCGTGGTGCACTGGAAGGCTATCGTGCCGGGCAGGAAGTAGAGATTACGTATGCCCGTTATTCCCGTGTAATCATCAGCATTAATAAGAAATAATTGATCGTTTTTCACGTGCCGGGTCCTGTGCGTTGGTTTACTAACGTACAGGACTATTTTATTTTGTTAATCTCTACCTGCCCCGTATCTTGTATTGAACTGACTTTTATATCCCAAATAACACTTTTACAAGTAAGCCTATGTTTGTATTTAAAAAAAATGGTGCCCTAAAATGTTTCGCAATTGTATCGCTACTGTCTATGATCGCCTGTCGAAAAAAAAACGATCCTGTTAAACCAACAGTTCCAAATGACGGCTACCTGATAAAGACCGCGACCTTTGTATCCAACTCACCATATATCCTGAGTATGACCTTCAACTATAACAACAAATACCAGTTGACATCTGTTGGAATGGGCAATGAAAAAGGACTTTACGCGTCTAACCAACAGCATTATGATGAGCAGGGAAGAATTATCTATAATAACGGATTTCGGGGAGATAACATCACGCCTGTTTCTTATGACTCTATTGTATGGGCTGGCCAAAAATCAATGCGCTATACCCGCTGGATTTCAGCTGGCCCAACGGTTTACGATACCGCCCAATATGAGTATAATAATACCGGACTTCCAATTTTCTGGAGTCGTCCTATCGTTGATCTCGAGTATATCTATGAAAATGGCGACCTCGTGAAGCGGATTACGACCAAGTTTGCCGGTAGAGATAATATTTTTTCCAAGTCGGAAGCTACTTTTGAATATGATTCTATGCCTAACCCTTTCTATTGGCTGTTTCTGCATAACCCATACGTTAGTGAACTTTCAGAACGAGCCGACTACTTTATGTTACCCAGCAAACATAATATCACTAAAATGAGCATCAACTATCTCTCCGGAGGAGATCCCGCGTATATCACCGAAATGCTCTTTGAAAATAAATACAACGCTACCACCCACTTGCTGGAAGAGCAAACTTTGAAATATAAGACTTTACCCGGAGATACCGTACGATCAAGTACCGTCTTTACGTACATCAAACTGTAGTAACAGATCTTACCAGATATGCCAAAATTTACAGACTTTTGTATGCAGCCAATCTGCATTCAAAAATCAGTAAATCATTTTCATCATGACCCTCGCCCAATTTCAGGAATATTGCCTTTCACTTCCCGGTGTGACAGAAGAATTTCCTTTCGGAGATCAAACCCTGGTATATAAAGTAAGTGGTAAAGTATTTGCCCTCAGTGGCATAGAAGATTTCCATTCCATCAACCTGAAATGTGATCCGGAAGAAGCCATAGAACTGCGTGAACGCTATGAAGGCGTTATCCCCGGCTATCACATGAATAAGAAACACTGGAATACCGTGGATGTACATTCCGGCATCTCCAACAAGCTGATACTGGAATGGATAAAAAATTCCTACAACCTGGTAGTTGCCAGCTTGCCTAAAAAAGAGCGGGAAAAACTGGGCCAATAACCGTTCCCCATATAACCCACCAGTCATCCATATTTTTGCATTATTTTAGCCCCCAATCTAAATCTTAAATAAACCGTTTATGAGAAAATGGCTGCTACTGGCCTGCACCGCGCTATTTCTGATACCCGCTGTGTGTAAAGCTGTTAACCAGGACTCCCTTTGGATGTATGAACACTACACCAAAAAAGAAGTATACATCCCTATGCGGGATGGCGTAAAATTGTTTACCGCCGTTTACCTGCCCAAGGATCAATCAGAAAAACATCCGATCCTGATGACGCGCACTCCGTATTCCTGCGCTCCTTATGGCGAAAAAAATTTCCGTCCGTATTACAATACGTACTTCAACAACTACATGAAAGAAGGTTATATCCTGGTAGTACAGGATGTGAGAGGTACCTGGATGAGTGAAGGTAAGTTTGTGAATGTACGTCCTTTTAACCCGGCCAAGAAAGGGAAGACTGACATCGATGAAGCCAGTGATACTTATGATACCATCGACTGGCTGGTGAAAAATCTCGCCGGCAACAACGGTAATGTAGGCGTACTGGGTATTTCCTATCCCGGCTTCTACTCTACCATGGCTTCACTGAGCAACCACCCTGCTTTAAAGGCAGTGAGCCCACAGGCTCCTGTTACTGACTGGTTTGTAGGAGATGACTTTCATCACAACGGTGCGTTCTTTCTCTCCGATGCCTTTTCTTTCTACACCGTTTTCGATCATCCACATCCGAAACCAACAACAGTAGGGCCTAAAGGCATCCAATACTACACCCGCGATAATTATAAGTATTACCTGGAAACCGGCGCACTGCCTAACTTCTCCAAAATTATCGGTGACAGCGTTACTTTCTGGCAGGAGATGTATGCGCATCCTACCTACGATAGCTGGTGGAAAGCGCGTAACGTACGCAACTTCGTGCAAAATGTAAAACCAGCCATGCTGGTAGTTGGCGGCGTATTTGACGCAGAAGATTGCTTCGGCGCCTGGAACACTTATAAAGCCATCGAAGAAAAAAGTCCGGCTACCAATAACCGCCTTGTAATGGGCCCCTGGTATCATGGTCAATGGGCATCCAATGATGGTACTCACCTGGGTAACGTACGCTTCGGCAGCAATACCGCTGAATACTATACCAGCAACATCGAAATTCCTTTCTTCAACTATTACCTGAAAGGTAAAGGACAGGCACCTGCCATAGCAGAAGCCACCATCTTCTTCACCGGCGAAAACAAATGGAAACAATTACCTAAATGGCCTCCTGCAGATATGTCGCCAACACCTATCTACCTGCAGGATAATGGCAAGCTTGATTTCACCAAACCAGCCGGCAGCAACAACTTTAGTGAATATGTGAGCGATCCCGCGAAACCTGTTCCATATACAGAGGATGTACATTTCAACCGTACTATCAACTACATGACCGACGATCAGCGCTTTGCTTCCCGCAGACCAGATGTTGCCGTATTTGAAAGTGAAGAACTTACCAGCGATGTTACCCTGGCAGGTCCGGTGGTAGCTGACCTGATCGCCAGCATCAGCACTACCGATGCGGACTTCATTGTAAAGGTGATTGATGTATTCCCGAACGATTTTAAATATGAAGAAGATGCCAGCACGGAACATCGCCGTGTTCCGTCTTCTACCTATCCAATGGGTGGTTACCAGATGCTGGTACGCGGAGAAATTATGCGCGGCAAATTCCGCAATAGCCTCGAAACACCGGAAGCATTTGTTCCTGATCAACCTACCAACGTGAAATTCACGTTACCGGACGTGGCCCATACCTTCCAGAAAGGCCACCGTATTATGATACAGGTACAAAATAGCTGGTTCCCACTGGTTGACCGCAATCCGCAGCAGTTCATGGATATTTACAAAGCCACAGATAAAGACTTCAAAAAAGCAACTATCCGCATCTATCACGATGCACAGCACCCTTCCAGTGTGATATTGCCAATTGTAAAATAAATATCTTTCCTGGCGCCCTATATCAGCGGGCGCCAGGATCATTTACCAGCGCATCTTTCCGCCCCCACCCCATTCAATCCAGTCGGCTGCACCACCATCCATGGTTTTAAGTGCTACCTGTATAAAGCCATACCTGCCTATATTATAACGCAAGGCTATCCGCATAAAGTAATTTCCTTTTTCATTATTACGCTTCCAGGCATAGGAACCCAACTGGGCCTTCATTTCAAAGTCTTTCACATGCAACGTATAGCCGGCATGGTAGCCCATCAGCATTTTATCCGTGGTGCTTACGTTGGTATATAACTTATGATAAGTCCAGCCCAGGGAGCCATCATAAAACCCATCGAGTCCGCCGCCGATGCTGCTCATGTGGGAGATACGGCGGTTATAGTCAAATATCAGGGAAGCGGTACCATAAAAGGCTTGCAGGTGTTCATCGCTGGGAGTTTGTACTACGCCAAAGGCAGCGGTAGCACTGACTTCATTATACAACCGCGGCGGTGGTACCGGTTGTTTCACAAAGGTGGGTCTTCGTGGCGCCTTGTATGTAGGATCAATTTGTTGTATTACAATACCGCGGATAATATTGTAATGGTAGCGTATTCCTACATGCAGGCCGGCCATATTTAATCCCAGGTTGGGCGTATGTGTACGGCCATTGGAAAAGTGGGTGATATCTGCTCCATAAAGGAAATCAATGGCGTCCGAAACTTTCAGCACTCCACTGGCGCTAAGATTAAAATAAACATCCACCTTGGAGCCAATGGCATCGTTGAGAGGATTTTTGCTGGAGTCATAGGGGTTTAGGTCATAAGTCAGGCCCAGGGATAGTCCCAGCTCAAAGTCGTTGATTTTCCGGCGATGAAAAGGCACAAAAAAGAAACCGTATATCCCGCTGGGGTTTCCCAGGATAGTGGGATTGCCAATATCTCCGGTGTAAAAACCGAGACCATAGCTGGGATAATTAAACACGCGCTGCCAGGTTTTGTTGCCACTGGATTGCCAGCCCATGCGCAGCTCTACCGACCGGTAACCATCATCCAGCGCAATTTTCAGCTCTTCCCCATTATATAAATGGGAGCCGGAGTGGAACTTTAGCTCCAGGTATTTATGCTGGCCAAGGTTAGGATTCAACCTGGCTCTTTTCCACAGATCAGTGGTATCCTGTGCTGGCAAACATCTCCCGAAAAATAATAATAACAGAAACAGGGCATATGGCTTCATAACAATGGCAAAAACAAGAAATATGGCCGAATGTTCAATGCCATAAAAGGCCGGCCTGCTAAAATATTTTATTGATTAACTTGCAGGCATTAATAAAACCCTTATTTTAAATAATATTACTGACAACAACGCTTTTATGTACAAGAAATACCTGTTCATCGGTGCACTGGGATGTTTGTCTACACAAGCTTTCAGTCAAACCAAACCTACACCTAAGCCAGCTGCCAAACCGGCCGTAAAAACTGCCGCGAAAGCATCCGTAATGAAAACACGCCTGGATTCCGTGAGCTATGGTATTGGCGCTAACATTGCCGAAAACCTGAAAGCCCAGGGACTGGATAATATCAATACCGCTTTATTAGCCAGGGCTATACAGGATGCACTTAAAAATCAAACTTTATTACTGTCAAAAGAACAATGTGATATGAGCATAAGTAATTATCTGCAGCAGTTAAAAGCTGACAAATCTGCCAAGAACCGTGAAGCAGGGCTGAAGTTCCTCGCCGAAAACAAATCAAAACCAGGCGTGGTAACCCTTCCTGATGGTTTACAATATGAAATCCTGAAAGCAGGAGATGGTCCTAAACCAACTATCAACGACAAAGTAAAAACACACTACCACGGTACTTTAATTGATGGTACTGTGTTCGATAGCTCTGTTGACAGAGGTCAGCCTATCTCCTTCCCGGTGAGTGGTGTGATAAAAGGATGGACAGAAGCCCTGCAATTAATGCCTGTAGGCTCTAAATGGCGTCTTTTCATTCCATCTGAGCTGGCATATGGCGATCGTGGCGCAGGTCCGAAAATCGGCCCCGGCAGTACGCTGGTGTTTGATGTGGAATTGCTGGCTATTGAGCAGTAATTTATGGAGCTGAAAGCATAAAGCACAAAGCATAAAGCTATTGAAGCGATTGATTAAAGCGAAAATCTTCGCTCTCATCAATCGCTTCAATAGCTTTATGCTTTGTGCTTTATGCTTTCAGCTTCCTCGGCCTGCGTTGTTCCAGCAGCATAAAATCTGCCAGCACCATAGCCGTTACTGCCTCCAGTACTACGGGTACACGGAGCGCAATACATAAGTCGTGGCGCCCTTTCACACTGAATGTTTCCACTTCCCCGCTTTTGATATTCAGGGTTTGTTGTTCCTTTGGTGTGCTGGACGTAGGCTTCACTGCAATCCGGAATACCAGCGGGTTACCGTTGGTGATACCGCCTACCACGCCGCCGGCATGATTAGTAGCTGTTTTACCGGTTTTATCCAGGATGGCATCGTTGTGTTCCAATCCTTTCATTTTGGCGGCGGCAAAGCCAGCGCCAAATTCAATACCTTTCACCGCGGGGATAGCAAATACTGCATGTGCCAGCGCTGACTCCAGGGAATCAAAGAAGGGTTCTCCCAATCCGATAGGCAGGCCGTCTACCACACATTCCACGATACCGCCTACAGAATCTTTCGCCGCAATAGCTGCTTCCAGGCCTTCTTCCGCATTGGCATAGCCACCCACTTCTGTGATGGTAGCATTTACCTGGATATCGTTCCCTAAAATTTTCTTGGCAATAACACCGGCTGCTACCAGATTGAGGGTGAGCCTGCCGCTGAAATGCCCGCCACCACGGTAGTCTTCAAAGCCTCCGAATTTTTCGGTGGCTACAAAGTCGGCATGACCCGGACGCGGGAACTCTCGTAATTTATCATAATCGGCGCTACGGGTATTGTTATTTTCAAACAAGATAGTCACGGGTGCGCCGGTTGTATGATCATTAAACACACCGGATTTAATGAACGGTAAATCTTCTTCTTTTCGGGGAGTAGTGCCCCTGGAGCCGCCTTTACGGCGTTCCAGGTCTGCCAGGAAATCTTCCTGCTTTAAAGGCAGGCCGGCAGGAATGCCATCTATATTTACGCCAACACTGGCGCCATGTGATTCTCCAAAAACGTTGACCCTGAATAATCTGCCAAAACTGTTCACACGCTGATAATTTAAAGTGAAAAAACAGCTGTTAGCTTTTAGCAGTCAGCTTTTAGCAAATGCAGCGGAGATTAACATATTATATAGTCTCGCTGCATTTGCTAAAAGCTGACTGCTAAAAGCTAACAGCCAGCACGCTATACGCTTACCGCAACTTTGCCACCTAACAAGGCCAGGTGATCATAAAATTCCGGGTAAGATTTATTGATGGCTTCTGCATTGTCGATGGTAACAGGACCATCGGCGGTGAGCGCAGCCACTGCGCAGGCCATCGCGATGCGGTGATCATTATGCGAATGCACGTGGGCGCCTTTAATACCGGTGCCACCGTGTACCAGCATGAGATCGCCCTGCAGGTCTATTTTAATACCCATCTTACCAAATTCCTCCTGTAAAGTTAATCCGCGGTCACTTTCTTTATGTGCCAGGCGGCTCACTCCTTTTATTTTCGTAGTGCCGTGGCAGTTAGCAGCCAGTGCTACCAGCGGAGGAAACAGGTCAGGGCAATCTGTTGCATCTATTTCAAATGGTTGGAGTCCGCCTTTTTCTATGTTTACGGTGAATACTCCGGACATCAGGTGGGCACCTGCTTTTTCCAGCGCTTCCAGTATCGCCTTGTCTGACTGTGCAGAGGCGACATTCAGGTGCTGTACTTCCGCTTTACCCGCTACTGCTGCTGCTACCAGCAGGAATGCGGCGCCGCTCCAGTCACCTTCTACCGTATAATCTACGGCTTTATACGCCTGTTTGCTGCCGAAATGGAATGTTTCGAAATTCTTTTCTGTTACCTGTACACCAAAATGTGCCATCAGTTGCAGGGTTAACGCAATGTATGGTTTGCTCTTCAGGTCTGTTACTGTGATCGTCGCATTTTCAGCGGTAGCGCCATATGCCATCAGCAAACCAGTGAGGAACTGGGAGCTTAATGATCCATCGATCGTAATATCTTTAGGTTGTAGCGGGCCCTGGATATGCAGCGGCAGCTTACCACCCTGTGTAGTGCATTTCACCTCCAATTGTGGCAATACCTGCTCGAAGAAGTCCATTGGGCGGGTAGTTAAGCTACCATGTCCTTCAATGGTAATAGGCAGGGAAGACAATGCTGCGATAGGTGTAAACATACGGATACCGAGGCCTGATTCGCCGCAGTTAATTTCATCATAAAACGGGGCTACGCCATTGCTGGTGATTTCAAAATAATCGTATTCCCGTTTGATCTTAGCACCCAGATTTTCGGCTACTTCCAGTGCTGCCAGGCAGTCATTGCTGAGGCCAGGATTACGGATGATCGTCGTTCCCTTTGCCAGCAAAGCTGCTGCTACAGCGCGTTGCATAGCGCTTTTGGAAGGATTGGCCGTAACGGTACCGGCAATGGTAGCTGGTGATACAGTAACTTGCATATATATTTTCGTCCGCCTTTAATTTGATTAGAAAAAATTTTACAACTCCTGCAGTAACAATTTCAGTTCTGCAATGGGTACCGGCATGGTGGTAGCTTTACCTATTTCCTCCAGCAGCACAAAATGGATCACATCTTTCTCGCGTTTTTTATCCAGTTTAAAGATATCAAACACGGCCTCTTTATCTGATGTAAAAGCGACTGGCAGTTGGTAGTCGTTAATCAGTTTTATCAATCGCACGGTGGCGGAAGTAGGCAGGTTCATCAGCTTTTCCGAAAAACGGGTAGCTGCTACCATACCAATTGCTACAGCTTTACCGTGTGCAATGTGTTCCAGCTTTTCTACCGCATGGCCAAGGGTATGACCGAAATTCAGCCAGCGACGGGGGCCCGTTTCCAGCTCATCTTCCAATACTACCTTTGTTTTTGCGGCCACTGATTTTTCCACCAGGTATTCTAATACTGCCACATCACGGGCCAATGCTTTCTCTTTGTTTTGCTCCAGGAAATCAAATAATTCCGCATCCATGATGCAGGCATATTTAATGATTTCCGCAAAGCCGTTATGCCATTCTTCTGCCGGCATGGTGAGTGGTAAGGTATAGTCGAACAGGATAAACTGCGGCTGGCGGATAATACCCAGCAGGTTTTTATGTTTACCATGACTTACCCCATTCTTGCCGCCAATAGAGGCATCTACCTGTGCCAGCAAAGTAGTGGGTACAAATCCAAAAGGAATCCCCCGCATATAAATGCTGGCGGCAAACCCGGCTACATCCGTCATCATACCACCACCGATGCCTACCAGCATGGTTTTGCGGTCGGCTTCGTAAGCAATGAGGCCATCAATGATTTTTTCAACGGTGGCCATATTCTTTACTTCTTCGCCGGCGGGGATTACAATTTTTTTCCAATTGTGCAAATGATGACCATGATGTCGTTCCACATTTTCATCTATTACCAATACGGCCCTGTTACGGTCTACATGATTGCCCAGCTGCAGCAGGCTTTCTCCCAAAAAATAGGTAGTTTCCTGTTGTGCAAACTGGTGGAGTTGTTTGAGCATTTAGCTGTTAGCTTTTAGAAAGATATGTAAATAGCTATTAGCTGTTAGCTTTTAGCTTTTAGTAAATGCAGCGAAGATGATTATATGTTGGTCTTCGCTGCATTTACTAAAAGCTAAAAGCTAATAGCTAACAGCTGTCTCGCTATTTCTCTTCGTTCATCACTTTGTTCTGGCGGTTGATGGATTCCAGGTGAACTGCATCGAAATATTTCAGGATGAATTCTTTCGTCAGGCCCAGTTTCTCACCTTTTGCGATGTTGCGCTCCAGGATTTCGTTCCAGCGGTTTGTTTGCAGGATGGTGATGTTGTTTTCTTTCTTGTAGGTACCGATTTTTTCAGCAATTTTCATACGGTTGCCGAGCAACAGCATGATTTCATCATCTACCTGGTTGATTTGCGCACGCAGTTTTTCCAGGGCAGAGTTGAAGTCTTTTTTATCGGTATGTTCTCTTCTCCAAACGATACCATCCAGCAGTTCTGCCAATTTTTCCGGTGTCACCTGTTGTTTGGCATCGCTCCATGCGTTGTCCGGATCTACGTGTGTTTCCAGCATCAGACCATCGTAATCGAGGTCAATGGCTTCCTGTGAAACTTCCTGTAAGATATCGCGACGGCCGGAGATGTGTGATGGATCGCAGATCATTGGCAGTTCAGGCATACGGCGTTTCAGCTCAATAGCCAGGTGCCACATCGGCGCGTTGCGGTATTGGGTGTTACCATAGCTGGAGAATCCACGATGGATTAAACCTACTTTGGTGATACCTGCTTTCTGAATTCTTTCTACAGCGCCGAGCCACAGTTCGAGGTCCGGATTGATAGGATTCTTAATTAAAACGGTAGTATCAACACCTTTCAGGGCGTCGGCTACTTCCTGTACGGAGAAAGGGTTTACCGTGGTACGTGCACCTACCCACAGGATATCTACACCAAAATGCAATGCATCTTCTACCTGTTTAGCAGTAGCTACTTCCACTGCCAGTGGTAAGCCGGTGATTTCGCGGGCTTTCTGCAACCATGCAAGGCCTTTGGTACCGATACCTTCAAAGGAACCGGGACGGGTACGTGGCTTCCAGATACCAGCGCGTAACACGTCTACTTTACCAGTTTTTTGCAGGGCCAATGCGGTGGCTAATACCTGCTCTTCGGTTTCTGCACTGCAGGGTCCGGAAATGATCAACGGCTTTTTATCGGAAGACGGATCGGAGAATTTGGTTTTAGATAAAATCTGTTCCATTGTCTGTACCATAGTATTGAAGTTAAGTAGATTATCAGAATTAAAGTTATTTCAGGATCTTCCTGATTTTATTGGATTTTTGAATCAGTTTATAAAAAGTATCGTAGTCTTCTGTTTCGAGTAATGACTTCATTTGCTGTAGCTGGCTGATATGTTCATCCAGTACATCCAGCACGTTGTTACGGTTATGCTTGAAGATCGGCACCCACATATCAGGCGAGCTTTTCGCCAGGCGCACGGTAGATTCGAAACCACCGCTGGCCAGTTCAAAGATGCGGCCTGACTCTTTCTCTTTTTTCAACACTGTTAATGCCAGTGCAAAAGAGGTGATGTGAGAGATATGCGATACATAAGCTGTGTGCAGGTCGTGCTCTTCTGCATTCATATATACGGTGCGCATCTGCAGTTGGTCTACCATATTTTCCACTACTTCCAGGGCATCTTCATCGCTGTTTTTCACATCGCATAATACCATGGTTTTGTTGACGAACAGGTTGCGTATCGCTGCATCGGGGCCGGAATACTCGGTGCCGGCCATCGGGTGGGCAGCCACGAAGCGGCCTCTGTTTGGATGACCGGCAACGAGTTGCAGTATTTTTTCTTTGGTAGAACCTACGTCCATAATTACCTGGCCAGGGCGCGCCTGATCCATGATACCGGGCAATGCCTGTAATACGCCATCCACGGGAATGGCCAGTATTACCAGGTCGGAGCGCTGCATGGCTGCTTCCAGGGTAGCGCCTTCATCGATGATATGAAGGTCCAGTGCACGTTGCAGGTGCTCCTGGTTGTTGTCTACCCCGATCACCCGTTCCGCCACGCCTTTTTCTTTCAGCGTAATGGCGAGTGAGCCTCCTATTAAACCCGTACCTATTATTGTTACGATCATTGTATGCTTGTTTTGATGCGTGCTATCGCTTCTTCAAATACTTTTTCTTCCTGGCAGAGACTTACCCTGATATATCCGTTTCCATTGCTGCCGAATATGCCGCCGGGAGTAATGAATACACGGGCTTTTTGCAGGATCTCATCTGTTAACGTATAGCCGTTATCGATAGTAGCCGGAATTTTTGCCCATACGAACATTCCTACCTGGTTTTTATCGTAGGTGCAGTGCAACAGGTCCAGCAACTGGAATACTTTTTCACGGCGGCCGCGATAAATTTTATTCAGGTTGTCGTACCAGTCTTTCCCCAGTTGCAACGCCTTTACAGCGGCCATTTGCATAGGTTGGAACATACCGGAATCCATATTGGATTTGAAACGCAATACTTCACTGATCCATTCGGCTTTACCAACCAGCATGCCTATACGCCAGCCTGCCATGTTAGATGATTTGCTGAGGGAGTTTAATTCCAGCACCACGTCTTTGGCACCTTCAAACTGCAACAGGCTTTCCGGTTGCTCATTTAAAATGAAGCTATACGGATTGTCGTGGCAGATGAGGATATCATGTTGTTTTGCGAAAGCAATCAGCTTTGCAGCAAATTCCTTATTCACTTTAGCGCCGGTAGGCATATGCGGGTAGTTTACCCACATCAGTTTTACGCGGCTCAGGTCTCTTTTCGCCAGGGCGTCCAGATCAGGTAACCAACCATTTGCTTCAATCAGGTCGTAATCCACTACGGTAGCGCCACTGAGGTTTACCGCGGAGCGATAAGTAGGATAGCCCGGGTTGGGGATGAGCGCTTCATCGCCTTCCTGCAGGTAGGTCATGCAGATGTGCATAATTCCTTCTTTGGAACCTATCAGTGGCAATACTTCTGTATCCGGGTTCAGGGTTACGTTGTAGTAGCGCTGATACCATTCTGCCATTGCCTTACGCAGGGCGGGAATCCCTTTATAGCCCTGGTAGTTGTGGGTATTGGGCAACACAGCATTTTCGTTTAATGCAGCCACCACAGAAGGATGCGGAGGTAAATCGGGGCTACCGATACCGAGGTTAATGACCCGGGTACCTGTTTGATTCATTTCCTCTATTTCCCTGAGTTTTTTGGAGAAGTAGTATTCTTCTGTGCCTTGTAATCTTTTAGCAACCTGTATCTGCATAAAACTGATTAATGTGTTTTTCCTTTTTTATAAATACCCAAAACTTTCAGGTGTTCGGTCAATGGCGCTATTTTGTCGAGTGCTTTTTCGAAGTGAGCGGCATTATCGAATTCCATATCTGCGTGGAAGTAATAGTTCCATTCTTTTGCCGGGATAGGAAAGGATTGCAGTTTAGAGAGATTAATACCTGCTACTGCTATCTGTGTCAGCACTTTGGCCAGGCTTCCTCTGTCGTGGCTGGTTTGGAAATATACTGAAGCTTTGTTGGCATCTTCCGCAGTAGCTACCGGGGTACGGGATACGGCGAGGAAGCGGGTATAATTATTTTTATTGGTATGAATATTTGGCGCGATGATATCCAATTCGAAGATTTCGGCGGCCAGTTTACCGGCAATAGCGGCGGTACTTTTCAGTTTCTTTTGTCTTACGTGCCGGGCGCTGAGGGCGGTATCTTCCGTTTCTACCAGCTTGATATGCGGGTATTTTTCCAGGAAGTCCATGCACTGTAATAACGCCATGGGATGGGAATGCACCTCGCGGAGGTCTTCCATCGTTTGGCCGGGTAATACCATCAGGTGTTGATTGATCTGGAGGTAGATTTCACCGATGATGTGCAGGCCGGAATTCTTGATGAGGGTATAGTTAGGTAAGATGCTGCCGGCGATAGAATTTTCGATGGCCATGATACCTGCATCCACATCGGGTTGCTGTTTTGCTTTTTTAACCAGTTCTGCAAAGGAGCCACAGCACTCTATTTCGATTTTTTTACCGAAATATTCCTGGGCCGCAACCTGGTGAAAACATCCTTCAAACCCCTGTATGGCAATTTTCATGTGTGTGTGATTGATTTTTATTTATTTATAGTTGCTGTAGCAACTAGCTATTAAAAACAGAAAGGGTCCCAGTCCGGGACCCTTTTTGCGTTGTACTTTTTATGGTAAGTATGTTATTGCAAACGAGTCCCCTGCTTCTTCGCATAAAAGAAGTAAGAGAAGTAATAAAAAAAGGAATTGCCTAAAGCTGGCTGTAACATATACTTACGGTTTGTTAATGTCATTAAAAAAGGCCTTCCGGTTTCGGAAGGCCTTTTTGTAGTATCTTTTATTTTACACAAACGACCTTCCTATTCCTGGTACCAGAAATAATAAAAGCCAAAAAATCCAAAGTTCGTTTGTGGTATCATGTGCTTGGTTGTACTCTTTTTGAGTGTAGAACAAAAATACGGCACGATTTTAATTATCCAAGGGGTAATATCAAAAAATACACTTTTTTCAACAACAAGCACCATTTATTAAATAACTTTCAATAAAATCGACTTTATGAATCTAACGGACACAAAAAAACCGTCCTGGCCAAGCCGGGACGGTTATTTATAAAACCTAAAGTTAAATTAGTGTTTTGCAGCAGCAGTATCGATAGCTTTAGCAGCTGAATCAACAGTAGATTTTGCAGCAGCAGCTACTGAATCAACAGCAGTAGTAGCAGCTTTAGCAGCTGAATCGATAGTAGAAGCAGCAGAAGTTGCTGTAGAATCACCTTCAGTTTTAGCAGCACCACCACCGCAAGCAACTGCGAAAATACCGAAAGACAGAGCTAAGAAACCGATTTTAATTACGTTCTTCATGTTACAATTATTTAAGTTGTTTTTTGAATGATTTAACCTTTATACCAGGGTCACCTAAAAGGTAACCCAACTTTTAAAAATATTTTTTTTCGGTACTTTGGGTTACCAAATGCCTAATAACTGTATTAAGAGTGAAGCAAAATCAAGACATAACAAGAGATAGGGAATTATTGCTGGGACTGGCAAAAGGTGAGGATAAGTCATTGGAAATCATCTATTCAGAAAATTTTCCAGTGGTTTTAAGGATGATCCTTCAGCACAATGGCTCAGAAGATGACGCCAAAGATGTATTCCAGGAGGCTATTATAGTCTTATATGAAAAAGTACAAAAAAACGACTTCACCCTCAGCAGCAGGCTAAAAACCTTCCTTTATTCGGTTTGCCGCCATCTGTGGCTTAAAAAAGTTCAGCGTACTTACGGACTATATACCCTGTCTCCAGAGCTGGAAGAAGTAATTCCGGCTACCGAGGAACTGGAAGAACATTATGCGAAGGACCAGGAATTCAGGATCATGGAAGGGGCTATGAGCAGTATTGGTCAACCCTGCCAAACCATCCTGGAAGATTATTACCTGCATAAAAAATCTATGCAGGAAATAGCTGAGAAGTTTGGATATACCAACGCCGAAAACGCCAAAAACCAGAAGTATAAGTGCCTGATGCGTTTGAAGAAGTTATTTTTTGATCAATACAACACATCTATATAAGGAGAAAGCAGCCATGAAAGAGGACATGATCTTATTGCGTGACATTGAGCGTTACCTGGAAGGGGAAATGAGCGAACAGGAAAAAACTGCTTTCGACGAATTACGCCGTACCAACCCGCTGATTAACCGGCAGGTAGAAGAACACCAATTGTTTCTCCAACACCTGGGTAATTATGGTCAGCGTCAACATTTACAAGCAAAACTGGAAAAGATACACCAGCAACTGGATATGCCTACCCTCCGCAAACAGGCGCAGGACGACAACCAGGCAGCAAAACGGTTATCTATCCGTCGCAGAACCATCACCAACCTGGCTGCAGCGGCCTGTATTGCACTGGTTACCTCCCTTTCTACCATTGCCGTAATACAGAATGTAGCCCGCAACAAGTCCACCGCACAATATGAAGATGTAAGAAGGGTGCTGAATAATATTCAACGCTCCCAGAATGCACTCATTAATGATATGAACAGCAAAAGCAAAGCACCGTTAAATCCCGGCACCTATGGCGGTACTGGTTTTGCGGTATCCGGTAATGGTTACATTGTTACTAACTATCATGTAGTAGCCGGCGCCGACTCTGTGTATGTTCAAAATAATAAAGGCGAAGCATTTAAAGCAGTCAGCGTATTTGAAGATATTTCCAGCGACCTGGCCGTATTAAAAATTGCCGACTCCACTTTCAAAAGCCAGCCACTCCCTTACGCTTTGAAACCACAAAGTGTAAAACTGGGTGAAGAAGTATTTACCATGGGCTTCCCCCGCGATGAAATTGTTTATGGCAAAGGTTATATCAGCGCCAAAACAGGCTTCAATGGCGATACTACGGCTTACCAGGTGTCTATCCCGGTAAACCCAGGCAACAGTGGCGCTCCACTGCTCGACAGCAAAGGCGATGTAGTAGGTATTGTTACCGGCAAACAAACAACCTCCGATGGTATTGCTTTCGCTGTGAAATCAGCACACCTGAAACACCTGCTGGATGAAATGCCAAAAGACAAACAAATCCGGAAAGATCTGAACCATAAAAGCCACCTGGATGGCATGAACCGGGTAGATCAGATTAAGAAACTGGAAGACTTTGTGTATATGGTGAAGGTGTATAATTGAAATTAACTTTCAGCCATTAGGCACTAACTTATAGCAAAAAGCCGCTACGCCATGACGTAGCGGCTTTTTTATTGAAGCAAACTGCTTAATTCTTTTTCGCCTTCCAGGCTTTGTATTTATCGGTGATCCAGTAAAGCAGATCATTGTTAGCGATGGTACGCATGGTGTTGTAATCCGGATAGTTATCCCGCATAAACAGGTGCAGGGAATCGCCAGTGAGGCCGGTTACCTTGTTTACTAACAACGGTGTAAAACGGGAGTCGATGAATTTCTCTTTTTCCATCTTCTCATAGTTTTCTTTAAACTGTCGTTTCTGTTTTTCCTTTTTGGAGAAACGGGTGATTGGACTAATCACAATACCTGCGCCTTGAGGTGTATTACCGCCTGCCAGTGGCTTGTTAGGCTGATCAAGAATATACCCGTACTGGTTGCGTCTTTCAATGGAATCTTTCTGGTAAGGTGTGTACTGAGAAGTGATTTCTACTCCTTTCAGAAACTTACCTGCTGCTATCAATACTACATTGGATGTTTGGGTACCTGTACTTTGGGTAACAATTAAGGTATCCGGTACATACCCCACAAATGTAATAACGATGCGGTCGTTGCGGTTACCCGTTATTTTATAATAGCCGCCCTGATCAGAGAGAGAACGTTTACCATTATTCAAATTGCTGATGGTAGCGTAGGGTAATACCAGGTTGTTACTGTCTGAAATCATCCCCGTAACCGTTACCTGCGCGCTCACCCCGGATGCGAATACCATACTAAAAATACAGCCCAATGCTATAATACGTAAGAAAACCTTCATATAATGTGTAATAATTTAACTGCTGAATCCTTTCCTCTCCTTTACAAACAGATCAATATAGACATTGTTCATATCCGTATTTGAAGTTACAAATTAAAGGAAATGCAGGCGTGTTAAAAAAACAAAATCCTTCCGCTAACGGAAGGATTTTGCTTTTTGCATATTCCCTATGTTCTTATCCGGCAGATTTCAGCAGGCTGATCACTTCATCCCTGGTTTTGCCCAGCTTCTGCTGCAGTTTTCCGATCAACTTATCTTCCTGTCCTTCTTCATATAACAGATCATCATCAGTCAGATCAGCATACTTTTGCTTGAGCGTGCCTTTTAATTCATTCCACTTTCCCTTTAGTTGTAACTGGTCCATAATTTTCCAATTTATAAGGTGAAATAATTCTGGTTACTTACAAACAGGAAAGCCAACAACTATGCCATGGGGCTGATTACCTACAGTGATATCTTAATGCGGGTATCAAAAACACGGCTTTCCCCGGCAGCCAGCTGAACCAGTCCAAGCCCGTTATTAAAGGCATCCGGCGCACCGCTGAGGTTCTCCACTGCAATGCTGTTGCGATGAGGTGGAATATATATTTGCAATATCGGGTAGTTGTTGCCAGGATAAAAAGCAATGTTGATATTTTTCTTCGGATCGTGGATGTTGGCCAGCGGTTGTGCTTTGCTTTGATCCAGGATGAAAGAGTTATCCAATTCTACTCCTTTGAGCAATTTACCGCCGGTAAACTCCGTATAGGGGAGCAGGTTACCTGTAGGCAGTAATTTTTCATTGAACTCTACTATTTGTTTAGATGCGAAGGTCAGTTCCAGCTCGTCTACCGGTGTGCCTGTAGCGAAGTAAGGATGCCAGCCATCCATTACCGGGATAGTGCTACCACTTTGATTGATAATGGTGGTGCTAAGCTGCAGTTCATTGCCGGCATGCAAGGTAAATGTAGCCACACAATCATAAGCGAAGGGATAACCCGCGTCATCAGTGGCTTTAAAATGATGTGCCAGGGTTACGGATGCCTGTTGATCATCTGCCTGTTGTGCGGTGATGGCAAAAGGCACGTCGTATAACAAGCCATGGATGGCGTTGCCAGGTGCAATTGTTTTTTGAATTTCGAGAGAAGAGCCTTCCCAGGTATATTTTGCGTCCTTAATGCGGCAGGCATAAGGGCTCAATTTTACGCTTTTGAAACTGCTGCGGAGATTTGCTTCGAGGTCAGCCAAATCCTGGTAGCTATCGATCAGGTTAATGGTTTCCTGTTGACGCTTTACTTTGAAAGCATGCAACAATGCGCCGAAAGCGGGAATGATTTCTACCTGTGTGCCTGTTGCCAGGTCCTGGAGTGCGATGATATCAAATCCTGCCTCTTTAAAAGAATGGATGCCAAATTTCATTGTTCAATATTTAGAATTCCAGACAAAATAATAAATTTTTAGTGAGATACACGATTAAACACACTCCTGTAGTGCTTCATAAAACAACAGGCATCTGCCGGTGAAGACAGATGCCTGTGTTAATATTGTTGATATTACTTAATGGCCGCCCGTAATCCGTTTAGCCAGCTACCGTATACATCACGGTATTGCGCCTGCAGGGCTACATCCGGTTCTATAACCGACAGGCATTCCATCCCGCGGAAAGCATCTGCCTGGCTCACGTAACCGGCTCCTATGGCTGCACCTCGTGCCGCACCCTGGGCGCCATCTGTATTATATAATTCGATGACCACATTAGCAGTGTTGGCAAACGCCTCGCGGAACAGGGGGCTGAGGAACATGTTGGCATGCCCGGCCCTTACGCGGTGAATGTTCAAATCCATTTCCGCCATGATGTCCATCCCGTAGTTAAGCCCGAATACAATACCTTCCTGTACGGCACGCATCATGTGCGCACGCTGATGGCGATTGAAATTCAGCTGGCTAACGGAAGCGCCTATACTCCGGTTTTCCAGGATACGTTCTGCACCGTTGCCGAAAGGAAATACCTGCAGGCCATCTGCACCAATAGGCGCCTGAGCAGCCAGGGCATTCATTTCAGGATAGGTAATATCACCTGCCAGGTTCTTTAGCCAACTGTTGGCAATGCCAGTGCCGTTCAAACACATCAGCACTCCATTTCTCGTATGTGCGTCATCGTTATTCACATGTACGAAAGTGTTAACACGACTCTGGCGATCGAAACTATTTTTGTTGTGCACAGCGTAAACCACACCGGAAGTACCAGCGGTGGTAGCTGCTTCGCCGGGTTGCAGTACATTCAGTGAAAACGCATTGTTCGGCTGATCGCCGGCGCGATAGGTTACCGGTGTGCCGGGCGCCAGTTTGAGTATGGCAGCAGCGGCGGCTGTTAACTGGCCCTGTACACCGAAAGTGGGCACAATGGCCGATAGCAGCGCTTCGTCAATGTTATAATGCTTCAGCAACGCCTTGGAAACACCTTTTTCTGCGAAGTCCCAGAAGGTGCCTTCAGAAAGACCGGAAATAGTGGTGGCAGCTTCGCCCGTTAATTTCATAGCAATGAAATCACCGGGTAACATCACTTTATGAATACGTTCGTAAATGTGAGGTTCGTTTTCCTGTATCCAGCGCAGTTTAGAGGCGGTGAAGTTACCGGGAGAATTGAGCAGATGAGACAGGCAATATTGTTCTCCGAGTGTTTTAAAGGCGGTGTTACCGATATCAACAGCGCGGCTGTCGCACCAGATAATAGCGGGCCTTAATACCTGCTGGTTTTTATCCACACATACGAGGCCATGCATCTGATAAGCGATACCGATGCCTTTAACTTGTTCCGGGGCAACGGGAAAGCGGCTTAATAAGATGCCGGTAGCATTGATAATTTCCTGCCACCAGTTTTCTGGTTGTTGCTCGGCCCAACTAGCATATGGCACTTCAATTGCCATCTCTTTTTCAGGGCAGGTGGCGGTGGCCACACAGGCGCCGGTATCTGCATTCAGCAACGCTGCCTTGATAGAGGACGACCCAATATCATAACCTATAAAGTACATAACGTGAAAAATTAACCATCAAAAAGCAGTTGTCCTCCCCCCGCTTATAGCGGGGGGACAACTGTAATATTTCTCTTACCAGAAAACAGTATACAGGGCAATCAGTATACCTATAATGAGCAACGCGCCCACTACGAAACCGGTATTAGGTTTAAACATTGAGCTGTCGATAGCCAGTCCTTTCGGATTGTTGGCGCTGGATTTATCGCTCAGGGTGATGATCACCATACCGATTACGCAAATCACAAACACCAGGCCCATACGATCAATAAACGCCATTTCCCATAAACCGCTGTCCGGATTCAACGCTGCAAATCCAATCTGGTTTAATGGTTCCAAGTTGATCCATGCCGGCATAAACTTCAGGAAGAAAGACAACAGCAAACCACCAATCATGGCGAACATCGCTGCACTGGAAGTAGTGCGTTTCCAGAAAAATCCAAGTGCAAACATGGCGAATACACCCGGAGAAACGAAACCGGTATATTCCTGTATGAACTGGAATCCACCTTTTTTATCGATACCCAGGAAGTTGGAAATCACAATAGCAATAATCATGGTTACTACCACTACTGTACGTCCTACACCCACGATCTTCTTTTCGTCGGCTTCTTTGTTGTATATCTTCTTATAAATATCTAAAGAGAAAATAGTAGAAATACTATTGGCTTTACCTGCCAGAGAAGCTACCACCGCTGCTGTTAATGCTGCGAAAGCCAGTCCTTTCAGACCAATAGGCAGCAGGTTCAGTAATACAGGATAAGCATTATCTGCATTCAGGGAACCGCCTTTCATCATGGATTGTGCAAAATCACCATGATTCTGGGAATACAGCACATAGGCAGCAATACCAGGTAATACCACAATCACCGGCATCAGCAATTTCAGGAAACCGGCGAAAAGCAAACCACTGCGGGCAGTTTTCAGATCTGCGCCCAGTGCACGTTGTGTGATATATTGGTTACAACCCCAATAGTTCAGGTTTACAATCCACATACCGCCCACCAGTACACTCAATCCCGGCAGATCCAGGTATTTGGGGTTCTCTTTATGCAGGATCATGTGGAAATGCTCACTGGCATGTTGAGTCATCAGGGAGAAGCCTTTCAGTACGCCAGTGGTGCCGAAATGCTCAGATACCAATTGTAATGCCAGGTAAGTAGTTGCCAGCCCACCGAGGATCAGGAAAAACACCTGGATCACATCTGTGTAACCAATCACCTTCATACCGCCCAGTGTAATGAGAATAGCGAAGAACGCCAATGCCACCATACATGCGTAGAAGTTGATACCGGAAATAGTTGATACCGCCAGGGCGCCCAGGTACAGGATAGAGGTAAGGTTTACCACCACGTACAATAACAGCCAGAACACGGCCATGATGGTACTTACCGTTTGATTATACCTGCGCTCCAGGAACTGGGGCATCGTATAAATCTTGTTTTTCAGGTAAATAGGCAGGAAAAATACTGCCACCACAATCAACGTAGCAGCCGCCATCCATTCGTAGGTAGAAATAGCCAATCCTATATTGAAGCCATTTCCGGACATTCCGATAAATTGCTCCGCAGAAATATTGGATGCGATCAGCGAAGCGCCAATAGCCCACCAGGTAAGCGATCCTTCCGCCAGGAAGAAGTCTTTCGAATCCGTGGTCGCCTTCTTTTTCTTGCGATAAATATAGTAGCCGTAGCCTGCCACTATTACAAAATATACCAGGAATACCAGGTAGTCAAAGATGTGTAAGGATTTTGTTTGCATAACGTTCAAACGTGGTTATAAAAAATTTGGCGGATCAATATACGAATAAATGTAAAAAATACGCTTACAATGTTTTTTTTAATGAAAAGTAGTCTACCTGGCAGTTCGGCCGATAAAACTATTCATTTAAAATTCCTGTCGTAGCTCATTTATAAAAATGAAACAATTAATACCCTTTACAGATACAAAAAGTACCTGTACACATCTTTAAAAAATGAGTTTCAGCTGGTTTTCCTTTCTTTATAAGGTGGGAACGGTCAACTGAATGCCTGCTAAGCGTGGAATAAAAAATTAAATATAGAAAAGAGAAATTCAGGAAGCAAGCTCTTTTTTTTGACTGCTGCCATTCAACAGCCGGCATTAGCTGTTCAGGGCCATCCTTGCAATTTTATCACCGATCATAGAACCAATGGCTACGCCCATGCCACCCATGCGCACACCGATAACTACATTCTCCGTGTGCATTTTTACCAAAGGTTGTTTCGTTTTACCGAAAGCCATGATGCCCGTCCACCGGTCAGCGATGGCTACATCCCGGCCTGGCAGTATGGTAGTATGCAACAATACTTCCAGCTCATGCTGGATACGGTCGTTGTATTGAAAGGCAGTAGTGGTTTCCCCGCTAAAGTCCAGCTGGCGCCCGCCGCCCAGCAGCACCCGGCCATCCAACTCCCGGAAATAGTAATATCCTTCTTCCAAATGGAAGATCCCTTTAAAAGGCAAACCGTTTACAGGCTCTGTGATCAGTACCTGTCCCCTGCCCGGTGTTACTTCTTCTTCCGGCAACAGTTGCCGGGTAAAGGCGTTGGTACAGATCAATACTTTGCGGGCGGAGAATATGATATCTTCTTTCAGGGTGTGATGAGGTACTATCACGTTGACCCCTGTATGAAAATCAGCGATGCTGCTGACAGGGCAACCGGTTTTTATTTCTATACCACTGTTGATGGCTTTATCTATCAGGGCACGCATCATTTTCCCGGTATGTAGTTCCCCTTCAAAATTATTGCGGACCAGGGCTTTAATATACCGGGGTTCAAAACCAAAAGCAGGCAGTTGCTGATCTGCCCGGGTAAATGCGGGCTGTCCATCAAACAGGTTGCCCAAAATATTATTCACCTCCGGCAACTGTTGCAGTGCCCATTCTTCGCGGGTGCTGATTAATTCGAAGCTGCCCTGCTCCCGGTATCCGATCCGGTCATCTCCCAAACGCTTTCTCAACAAACGTAAACCTGATAAGCGCAGATCTACCAGGTTGAGGACATCCTCCACCACCATGGTTTGCAAATCGGCCAGAATTTCCGTTAAACTGCCAATACAGGCAAAACCTGCATTCTTGGTGCTGGCCCCGGTGGGCAATACTTCCCTTTCCAGGACCATCACCCGGCTTTGCGGCGCCCGTTCCTTCAGGCTGATGGCTGCCGACAGTCCTACGATACCACTACCAATGATGATATAATCGTATTGCAGGAGGCTTTGTTTTTCCCAATAACTGAGCATAGCTGTAAGTTACACCGTTCCCACCGATCCACCATCTACCCTGAAAACAGATCCGGTGATAAAAGCCGCCTGGTCGGAAGCGAGGAAGGCAACGATGCCGCCGGTTTCCTCGGGCAGACCTGGCCTGCCCAACACCTGGTAAGGGCGGTTCTCTTTCAAAAACTGCCTGGCTGCTTCCGCAGTGGATATGCCGCGTTCTTTTGAAATGCCCTCCAACATATCATCTACCAATGGTGTTTTAATAAAGGCCGGAGATACGGTATTCACCAGTATGTTATCCTTACCATAATTCTGCGATAGTGTTTTGGAATAGTTATTCAGTGCGGCTTTGGTAGCATTATAATGTCCCATATTCGGATCCGGCTGTTCTGCATTTTCCGAAGAGATATTAATAATCCTTCCACCACCCTGCTTTTTGAGGTGGGGAATCACCAGGTTCGTCAGGGCTACGAGGCCGAAGAAGTTGACTTCAAATACCTGCCGCCATTGCGCCATGGTAATAGTGTCCAGGGGACCGAAGGTATCTATGCCACCAGCGTTGTTGATGAGGATATCTATATGTCCGTAATGCTGAATGGTGGTGTCGACTAATCGTTGCAGGTCTGCTTCTTTGGTCATATCCGCCACTACGGCAAGGACTTCTTTACCATCTAACCGGAACATGGCGGCAGTGTCTTCCAATTCATCGGCATTACGGGCGGTGATAACCACCGTTGCATTTTCCTTTAGCAACGCCGCAGCGATACCTTTTCCAATGCCTTTGCTACCACCGGTAACGATGGCTACCTTTCCTTTTAAGTTAAGCTCCATGATTGTATGATTTGATACCAAAAATAAAAGATACGGTTCGGGGAATGATGGTATAAGTTATTGAAAAAACGGTAAAAAGACAGGAGGATATCTGTGAACTTATCGTCAATTGTACAAATTACGTAGCTTCGGGGCCTAAAAATCTACACCATGATTGCAACAAAAGCTTATGCTGTGCAGGATGCTGCTTCACCGCTGGGTCCATGGAATTTTGAACGCAGAGAACCCGGTCCGCACGATGTACAGATTGAAATTTTATATTGCGGTGTATGCCATTCCGATATACACCAGGTACGGAATGAATGGGGTGGCTCCATTTACCCAATGGTACCCGGCCATGAAATAGTAGGGCGCATTACCAAAGTAGGCGACCATGTTACCCGCTTCAAAGTAGGCGACCTGGCAGGTATTGGTTGTTTTGTAGATTCCTGCCGGGAATGTGATCCCTGCAAGGCAGGCGAAGAACAATACTGTGTTACCGGTGGTGCCAGTACCTATAACGGGTATGAAATGGATCGTAAAACGCCCACGTATGGCGGCTATTCCACGCAGATTGTAACAGATGAAAAATACACCCTGAAAGTTTCTGATAAATTACCGCTGGAAGGAGTAGCGCCGTTGTTATGCGCCGGTATTACCACCTACTCTCCCCTGCGCCACTGGAAAGTAGGCAAAGGGCACAAAGTGGGCGTAGTTGGCCTGGGTGGTTTAGGGCATATGGCTGTGAAACTGGCTGCCTCTATGGGGGCAGAAGTCACGATGCTGAGTACCTCTCCTTCCAAAGAAGCAGATGCAAAAAGACTGGGTGCGCATCACTTTGCGCTGATGACAGATAAAGAGCAGGTAAAAAAACTGCGGAATAAGTTTGACTTCATTATCAACACCATCTCCGCCCCGCATGATTATACTACTTATCTGAATTTACTGAACCTGGATGGCGTCATGATTTGTTTGGGTGTGCCTCCGGAACCATCTCCAGTACCTGCTTTCAACCTGATCATGGGTCGCAGGAGTATTGCAGGTTCTTTAATTGGCGGTATCCGTGAAACACAGGAAATGCTGGATTATTGTGCAGCACACAATATTACCAGTGATGTAGAAGTGATTGATATAAAAGATATCAATACCGCGTATGAAAGAATGCTGAAGGGAGATGTGAAATATAGGTTCGTGATTGATATTGCGTCGTTGAAAAAATAGCGGAAAGCAGAAAGCAAAAAGCAAAAAGCTATTGTAGCGATTGATCAAAGCGTATAAATATTCGCAATGGTCAATCGCTACAATAGCTTTTTGCTTTCTGCTTTCTGCTTTCCGCTCTATACCAGGTATCCAAAGAGCGTATCGTTCTTATTCAGTTCCGTTACCTGGAAATTATATTTTTTGAAATTGGCCATGAGTTTGTCGTAATCCTCCTTGTACTTCAGTTCTATTCCTACCAAAGCAGGTCCAATTTCTTTATTATGTTTTTGTATGTATTCAAAGCGGGTGATATCGTCGTTAGGGCCGAGGATATGATTCAGGAATTCTTTCAGGGCACCCGGGCGTTGGGCAAAGCGTACAATAAAGTAGTGCTTTAATCCTTCGTAAAGCAGGGAGCGTTCTTTTATTTCCTGCATGCGGTCAATATCGTTGTTGCTGCCGCTGACTACGCACACTATTTTTTTTCCTTTTATTTCTTCTGCAAAATCGTCCAGTGCTGCAATAGAGAGGGCGCCGGCAGGTTCTACCACAATGGCGTCTTCATTATACAGGCGAAGGATGGTAGAGCATACTTTTCCTTCCGGTACGAGGTGCATTTTTTCCAATACCTCTTTACAGATATCGTAGTTGAGGGTACCTACTCTTTTCACAGCGGCGCCGTCTACAAAGCGTTCAATTTCGTCGAGGGTAACGGGAGCGCCATTTTCCAGGGCGCGGAGCATGGAGGGGGCACCTTCGGGTTCTACGCCAATGATGCGGGTTTTAGGGCTATAGGTTTTAAAGTAAGTGCCTAAGCCGGCTGCGAGTCCGCCGCCACCAACAGGTACAAAGAGGTAATCGATGCCGGTTTGATCTTCCAGGATTTCCACGGCTACGGTACCTTGTCCTTCTATAATTTTTGGGTTATCGAAGGGAGGGATAAAAGTCATGCCATTGGCTTTGGTGAAAGCCTGTGCTTCTGCGGAGCAGTCGTCGAAGGTATCTCCTACGAGAACGATTTCGATGTTATCGCCGCCGAACATATTTACCTGGTTAACTTTTTGTTTTGGTGTAATCACGGGCATGAATACCACGCCTTTAATGTTCATGGCTTTGCAGGCATAGGCGAAGCCCTGGGCGTGGTTTCCGGCGCTGGCACAGGTAACGCCTTTAGCCAAGATTTCGGCAGAGAGGCTGCTGATCAGGTTATAAGCGCCTCTTAATTTATAAGAGCGTACAATCTGCATGTCCTCTCTTTTCAGATATACATCACAGTTATAGCGCCGGGAGAGATTGGCGCTATACATAAGCGGGGTGCGTGTGACCACCGGCTTCAGCTTCACCGCGGCATCGAGGATATTCAGCGAATTGACACTACTCATTACTTCAGACATAAAATGTAATTAATACAAATGGCAAAGCATCTTCGGCATTATCGAAATCATGGAACCTGTACTCAGTATCAGAAAGAAATGTAATCTTCTGTACTAAATACCAGCACCAATAATTTCAATAATTCGAAAATGCTTTGCCATTGTAATTTATAATATTAGCTATTACGCGTTATTAGGACGCAGCTTACGTACAGCCGCACCTGCCTGCCACATTTCGCTTTCGCGCAGTTCTCTCAGTTCTTCGTTCAGTTTTTCACGATAGTCAGGAGTGCTGTTGGAAGCGATAGAGCGGGCAGCTTCTTTACCTGCAGCAACGCTGGCATACAGTTCATCGAATACAGGCTGAGTAGCTGTTTTGAACTTCTTCCACCAGTCGAGCGCACCACGCTGAGCAGTAGTAGAGCAGTTAGCATACATCCAGTCCATACCGTTTTCTGCTACCAGTGGCATGAGGGATTGAGTCAGTTCTTCTACTGTTTCGTTGAACGCTTCAGAAGGAGAGTGACCATTTTTGCGCAGTGTTTCGTACTGAGCAGCGAAGATACCCTGGATACAGCCCATCAGTGAACCACGTTCGCCGGTGAGGTCGGAGAATACTTCTTTTTTGAAATCTGTTTCAAACAGGTAACCGGAACCAACGCCGATACCCAGTGCTACTACGCGTTCTTTAGCGCGGCCGGTAGCATCCTGGAAGATAGCGAAGCTGGAGTTCAGACCCTGACCAGCCAGGAACAGGCGACGCAGAGAAGTACCGGAGCCTTTTGGAGCAACCAGGATTACGTCTACATCAGCCGGAGGAATGATACCAGTTTGTTCTTTATAAGTGATACCGAAACCATGGGAGAAGTATAATGCTTTACCAGGAGTCAGGTATTGCTTTAAGGTAGGCCACAGGGTGATTTGACCAGCATCAGATAACAGGAACTGGATGATAGTACCTTTCTGAGCGGCTTCTTCGATATCGAATAAAGTTTCACCAGGAACCCAGCCATCAGCTACTGCTTTATCCCAGGTTTTAGAATTTTTACGCTGACCTACGATAACGTTAAAGCCATTGTCTTTCAGGTTAAGCGCCTGACCAGGACCTTGAACGCCGTAGCCAATTACTGCAATCACTTCGTTTTTCAGCACTTCCCTTGCTTTTTCCATAGGGAATTCTTCTCTGGTTACTACTTGTTCGAGTACCCCTCCAAAATTGATGGTTGCCATGTGTAGTTTTTTTTAGCTGTTAGCTACTAGCGGTTAGCTATTAGCTGAGGATTGATTGAATGAATAATGATTTATAATTTATGCTGTTTGCATCTCGTGCGTTACCTGTTAGTGAATGCTTTCGGCTTTTTGCTTAATGCTTTCGGCCTGTTGCAGTTCTTTCAGGTGTTCGTGGAAACGGCGGCTCCATTTCACAATGGCTACACGTCCACTCTTTGAATACTCGATCAAACCATATGGTTCCAGTTGCTTGATGAAAGCAGTTAATTCTTCCTGGTGACCGGTTTTTTCAATGACAAAATAATCAGCGGTGATGGTCAGAATGCGTGCGTTATTTTCGCGGATCAGTCTTTCTATATCACCGGTATGTAAAGCTTTGGTAGAGATCTTGTACAAAGCCAGTTCCTGGTACACCACTTCTTCTTCCTCGTGAACGAAGGCGCGGTGTATTTCGATGAGTCTTTCTATCTGGCCTACCACTTTATCCAGCTTTTCACGTGTAGACATCACCGTGATGATGAATTTATATACGCCGGGGATTTCTGTTTCAGCAGTGGTTAAACTGGTGATATTGATGCCCCGTCGGGTAAATATAATGGTGATACGGTTGGTTATACCTATACGATCTTCCGTATATACCGTTACTGTATATTCTTTTTGCATATACCTGTTGTGAATTACAAATGATCAATATGAATCCTTCCTGCGGGAAACTACTCTAACCGGATGCTGCTCACCGGTGCGCCGGCAGGTACCATAGGGAATACGTTGTCTTCTTTTTCCACTACTACTTCCAGCAGATAAGCACCTTTGTGTGCCAGCATTTCGTCGATTGCGGCAGATATATTTTCCCTTGCAGTTACTTTTTGACCGGGGATATAAAATCCTTTGGCAATCTGTACAAAGTCGGGATTGACCATTTCAGTAGAGGAATAGCGTTTGTCGAAGAACAGTTGCTGCCATTGTCTTACCATTCCGAGGAAGTTGTTGTTCAGGATCACTATTTTCACACCGATCTGTGACTGGTGAATAGTGCCCAGTTCCTGCAAGGTCATCTGGAAGCAACCATCGCCGATGATGGCTACCACTTCTTTTTCAGGCGTACCTGTTTTGGCGCCCATTGCCGCTGGCAGGGAGAAGCCCATGGTACCCATACCACCGGAGGTGATGTTGGTATTAGGGTTCTTAAAGCGATAGTAGCGGGAAGCTACCATCTGGTGCTGACCTACGTCTGTTACCAGTACTGCTTCGCGGTTGGTTTTTTCTGAGATGAGGCGGATTACTTCTGCCATTTTCAGTTCACCTTCTGTCGGGTACAGTTCTGCCTGTTGAACTTTATCGTATTCTTTTTTATCGGCATCGCGGAATTCCTGGAGCCATGCGGTGTGATCTGCCTGGTTTACCTGTGGCAACAAAGCTGCCAGGGCTTGTTTGGCATCAGCATGTACGGCTACATCCGCTTTGATGATTTTATTAATTTCAGCAGCATCGATTTCGATGTGGATTACTTTGGCATTAGGCACATAGCTTTCTACATCACCGGTAACGCGGTCGTCGAAGCGCATACCTACGGCAATAACTACATCGGCTTCGCCGGTGAGCATATTAGGACCGTAGTTGCCGTGCATACCCAGCAGGCCTACATACATCGGATGATCTACCGGTACAGCGGAAAGTCCCAGCAGTGTGGATCCTACAGGGATCTGTGCTTTTTCTGCCAGTGCAATCAATTCTTTTTCTGCTCCGGATAATAATACACCGTGACCACAGAGAATGAAAGGTTTCTTCGCGCTGTTGATCAGTGCTGCTGCTGCCGTAATCGCTTCCTGGTTTAATTCAGGAACGGGGCGGTAGCTGCGGATATATTCACATTTCTTATAGGAATATTCGAATTCACCGAATTGTGCATTTTTGGTAATATCTACCAGTACAGGACCTGGGCGGCCGCTGCGGGCGATATAAAATGCTTTCGCCATGGCAGCAGGAATATCTTCTGCGCGGGTTACCTGTATATTCCATTTAGTGATAGGCATGGTGATACCAATCACGTCTGTTTCCTGGAAGGCGTCTGTACCCAGTAAGGAAGCGGCCACCTGGCCGGTTACGCATACCATAGGGGTACTATCCATGTAGGCATCTGCCAAACCAGTTACCAGGTTGGTAGCGCCGGGACCTGAAGTAGCAAATGCTACTCCTACTCTACCGGAACTGCGTGCATATCCCTGAGCAGCGTGTGTAGCACCCTGCTCATGACGGACGAGTATATGACGAACCTGATCCTGGAAATCGTAGAGGGCATCATAAATAGGCATGATCGCCCCGCCGGGATAGCCGAAGATGGTGTCTACTCCTTCTTCAATGAGGGAGCGGATCACGGCTTCAGACCCTGTAATCACAGGTTTGGCAGTTAACTGCTTATCTGCTATCTCAGGCTTCATCTGTAACACATCCTTCTGCTGCATTTTTAACAAGTTTTGCGTACTTAAATAAGATTCCATTGGATGCTTTCAATGCAGGCTGGATCCACTGTGCCCTGCGGGCTGCCAGCTCTTCATCACTGATCTCTACATTGATATAATTTTTGGTGGCATCTATTTCGATAATATCGTTGTCTTTTACGAGAGCGATGTTACCACCTTCAAAAGCTTCGGGGGTAATATGGCCTACTACAAATCCATGGGTACCACCAGAGAAGCGGCCGTCGGTGATCAGTGCCACGCTTTTTCCTAATCCTACGCCCATGATGGCGCTGGTAGGTTTCAGCATTTCAGGCATACCAGGTGCGCCTTTAGGGCCTACCTGGCGGATCACTACCACATCACCGGATTTCACTTTACCGGAAGTAATGCCGGCAATCAGTTCAAATTCGCCGTCGAATACGCGGGCAGGGCCTTTGAAGCGTTCGCCTTCTTTACCGGTGATTTTGGCTACGGAACCTTCAGTAGCGAGGTTACCATAGAGGATTTGTATGTGTGCGGTTTGTTTCAGCGGATTTTCGAGCGGTACAATGATGTCTTGTGTACCGAAATCGATGTCTGCCACGTCTTCCAGGTTCTCAGCAATTGTTTTGCCGGTAACGGTCATACAGTGGCCGTGTATATAACCTTTCTTCAGGAGGTATTTCATCACTAATGGAACGCCGCCGATGTTGTGCAGGTCTTCCATCAGGTATTTACCACTTGGTTTGAGGTCGGCGATCAATGGTGTTTTGTCGCTGATACGCTGGAAATCTTCCAGTTTGATAGGAACGCCAACTGATTTTGCGATGGCGATGAAATGCAGTACAGCATTGGTACTGCCACCTAAAGCCATGATGATGGTGAGTGCATTTTCGAATGCCTCTTTTGTCATGATGTCTCTTGGTTTAATATCTTTTTCGAGGAGCAGGCGGATGTATTTACCTGCAGCGAGGCATTCTTCCTTTTTCTCCTTGCTCAACGCGGGGTTAGAGGAACTGTAGGGCAGGCTCATACCGAGTGCTTCGATAGCGGAAGACATGGTATTAGCGGTATACATACCACCACAGGCACCTGCACCGGGGCAGGAATTTTGAACGATGCCTTTAAAGTCGCCTTCATCCAGTTTACCGGCCATTTTCTGACCGAGTGCTTCAAATGCTGAGATGATATTGAGATCCTGGCCTTTGTATTTTCCGGGAGCGATGGTTCCACCGTATACCATGATAGATGGGCGATTGAGGCGACCCATGGCCATCAGGGAACCGGGCATATTTTTATCGCAGCCTGGTACAGTAATGAGCGCATCATAATATTGTGCGCCGGCTACTGTTTCAATGGAATCAGCAATCAGATCACGGCTGACGAGGGAATAACGCATACCTGGGGTACCGTTGCTCATACCATCACTGACGCCAATGGTATGGAAAATAAGTCCGACCAGATCATTTGCCCAGACGCCTTTTTTCACGTCCTGTGCCAGATCATTCAGGTGCATATTGCAGGTGTTGCCATCGTAGCCCATGCTGACGATGCCTACCTGTGCTTTCTTCAGGTCTTCCTCTGTCAATCCAATTCCGTACAACTGCGCTTGCGCTGCAGGTTGTGTAGGATCTTGCGTGATCGTTTTGCTATACTTATTTAATTCCATTGCTTGTAGTTATTACCGGAGTTTACCATTTGTTTATAGTAACCCTATTTTAAAACTTCGCTACTAAATTACCGGGTCGTGTCTTGATATTCAAACCAACAATTTTCAATTTACCGGTATTCAAATCTGCGGTTTCAGCGCTCAAACCCTTTATGGGAAAGGATTGTAAGTTTTTCGATTTACAGTCTTCAAAGGGAGCTGAAAGCAGAAAGCAGAAGGCAAAAAGCGATTGTGTTATCCTGAAGACCATTTGAGAGGAAGCTTGGGGCAGAAAGCAAAAAGCTATTTAAGACTATATATTCGCTTCAATAGCTTTTTGCTTTCTGCTTTCGGCTTATGCTAATTGCGCTTCGCGTTGAAATGCTTTTTCCAATACTCTGGCTTTGTAGGCCTGTTGCAGCAATTTGCCGAGAGATTGTGCCCATGGTTTGCCAAAAGACTGACCATCGAGGGAGTCGAGGCCAATGACTTCTGCTGCGGTACCGCAGAAGAATGCAGCGTCAGCTTCTTTGAGTTCAGCGATGGTGAATAATTTTTCTTCCAGTGGGATATTCAGTTCGTGGCAAAGTTCGATAACAGTGGCGCGGGTGATGCCTGGGAGGATGTTACCGGCAGGGGGAGTATAAATTTTGCCGTCTTTTTCGAAGAAGATGTTAGCACCAGGGCCTTCTGCAACGTATCCATTCATATCCAGCAGCAGTGCTTCATCGTATCCTTTTTCTTTTGCTTCCTGCGAGGCCAGTATGGAGTTTACATAAAGACCTGCCGATTTGGATTCTATTTTGAAAGCTTTTGGATTAGGTCGTTCGTAAGAGGAAGTCATTACGCGCAACAGCTTTTCTCCCAGGTAAGCTCCCCATTCCCATGCGCAGATCAGGATTTGAGATTCTGATGCGGCTTTCAGTGTCATGTTAGGTGGACAGAAAACCAGGGGTCTGATGTAGGCTTCTTCCATGTTGTTCATCTCCAGTACTTTGTAACAGGCAGCGATCAATGCTTCGTTATCAAACTTGTACGGGATGTGGATCAGTTCACAAGAACGCTTCAGGCGATCAAAGTGTTCTTTTGCTTTAAAGATTTTTACTTCGCCACTGGCCGTTTTGTAGGCGCGGATGCCTTCAAATACTGCATACCCATAGTGGAGTGACTGGCCATACAGGTCAGTGGTCGCTGCGTTTGCTTTGGTGTACTCACCGTTGATGTAAAGAAAAGTGTTGTCGTTGTAATAGCTATACATAAAATTGAAATTATACAAGGAATATACAGTCCAAAAAAAAGCCTTCCTCTTTGCGGAGGAAGGCGTTATATTTTGTGATTATATGCACGTTTACCTATCCTCCATACTGGTGGCTAATAATGACAACGACGATAATCACGACCTTCGTGATAGCCCAATTGAGCTGAGGTACGATGTGATTAAGTTTTATATTGTCTTTATTTACCCACATGGGAGGACTTATTTTCTTTAGCGTTTCTACAAAAGTATTTGTGAAAAAAATAAAAAACAATAACCTCCCCAATATTTCGTAAAAAATTAATCACATTAAGTGTTTTTGAAAATATTTAAAAAAAGAGGTCGATAGTTAGGTTATTTCTAAATAAACCAACAGATCCTTATAATTTAATCTACTGATTTTGTGTACAAAAGACGCGGATCAGCCACTTTGGGAGCAGGTGCGCACGGGTTGCAGGAAACAGCAGGCGCCAAAAAATAGCTTACATTGATTGACAAATGATTAATACCCTCATTATGAAACCTATTTTCGTATTACTGGCCCTGGGACTATTCCTTCATAGTGCTGCCCAGCAAACCCCTCCCAGGTTACCTTCCAGCCTGGTACATTTTTTTACAGGCACCTGGAAGGGAGCAGGCACCTTTGCCAATGGCAAGCCCATCGCAGCTACGGCCACTTTTACTTTATCGCTCGACAGTTGCTGGCTGCAATATGAACATGTGGATATACCTCCCAATGTATATAAAGCACATGCTTTATGGGGTGCAGGAAACGATGGTTCTTTACTGGCATATATCTTTGATAACTTCGGCGGACACCGGCAGTTTACCGGTAATTATACCAATGATGCGCTGGTATTGGTGAGCGCACAAATATACCCGGGCAATAAGAAAGTTTATCAGCAATTTGTTTACAGGAAGCTGTCGGCTGCCAGCTTTAAGATGTCATATGAGATGAGTACAGACAGCGTCCAATGGCGTATGGGCGATACATTGATATTCCACCGTGCAGGTTAGATTTGCCATACAGCAAAAAAAATCCCGGTGCAGGAAGCACCGGGATCAAATGATTTCATTTCATTTACTGTTCACGTTCTAAAAAATGATTTCATTTACTGTTCACTTGTTACGCTTACCAGCAGGCATTTGTCGATGATTTCCTGCAGTACCGTTTCTTTTTCCATCAACCGTTGTAAAAGTACCAATTGGTTTTTAGCACGGTTGTAATTGTGTGTCGGATACTTGATGGGATAGTATACATCACCGTTTAAGTAGTCAGTGAGGAACCTGATTCCCTGCATGTAGATCATGAACTTCCCGGCAAAGAACAGTTGTTCTTTTTCTACTTTGGTTAAAGTACCGCCAATCTCTGCGAGATACCCCTGCATAAGGGCTTCGTAGTATTCTTCGCGGATAACGATCTGGCTGAAATCTATTTCTTCTTCAGAAACGGGGCAAACATAGGTACGTACCATGTCCCCAAGATCTGAGATGATTTTTCCGGGCATCAGGGTATCCAGGTCGCAAACACATATACCTTCATAAGTATCCTTGTTCAGCAATACGTTATTGATTTTGGTATCGTGGTGCATCAGATGGTCCCTGAATTCGGGATTTGTTTTCAGTTGTTCATACGTTACAGCGATGTCAGAATAGCGGAGGAATTCTTCAATCATCTCTTCTGCTGCAGCTTTCCTGTCTTCCTTAGCTGTACGGATAGCTTCCTGGAAGGCGCTGTACCGTAAGGTCAGGTTGTGAAAGTTTGGAATAGAAGCTTTAAACGGCTTCAGGTCAATTCCCGAAAGGTAACTGGCAAGGCGGCCAAATTGTCTGGCTGCTTCAAATGCCTGCTTTGGGTTGTCGGCCTGGTCTACCGTTACGGAATCCGCAATAAAAGGGATCATTCTCCAGTATTCGTTGTCAATTACAAAGAGCTCTTCCCCGTTAACCGTGGGGATCGGCGTAATAAACAGATAGCCGGGATGATGTGCTGCCAGGTAATCTGCTGCCATTCTTTGATTGGCGGCGATCACTCCTGGTTCCTTAAACACGTTTACATTGATTTTTTGTAAAACGTATCTACTGCCGTCCTGCTTTTTTTCCAGCAAAAAAGTGTTGTTGATGTGTCCTGATCCAAATTTTCGGACATTTAATCCTTCAGGCTCAAGTCCGAAAGCCTGAAGGATCTTCGTGTTTGGCTTTATTTCCATAAATTGTCTGGATATTCTCCATTGGCAACCAGCGCTGAAAGGCTGGCCTGCACGCCAGGTGCATCTTCTTTGTAAGTAACGCCAAACCATTTAGCGCTGGTAGGCAGTACTTTTACTTCTCCTTTACCACGGCGGATAAACTCATCAGCTACAATCGGAATAAAGAATTCTGATTTAGGATTGCTGAGGTTTTTATCCAGGAATTCGTTGAAAAGGGTTTGACTCAGGTCAAATACACTCGGATGGAATCCCCAGAAGTTCATAGATACCGGCGTGTTAGCAGGCAATGGGTGCTTGCTGCCATCGGCTTCTTCATAAACGATCTGGCCATTTTCCGGGTATATTTTTGTTCTTTCATTGATAGCTGCCAGGTTACCTGCTGCATTCACTTCACATACTCCACGGGATACAGAACCGTGTTCACTTACGGTTTTGCCCAGTTCATAGCCTACAACGCTGTAAACATTGGGTTTGCAGCCATTATTCAGGAATTCTGCCATTTTCACGAAAGAATCGGTACCATAGAAGTCATCCGCGTTAATTACCGCAAATGGCTCATTGATAGCGTTTTTAGCGCAAAGGATCGCATGTGCGGTACCCCATGGCTTGGTCCTGTCGGCCGGAACCGCATGGTCACCTACAAATGAATTCATATCCTGGTATACATAATCAACAGCCACGCGGCCTTTGAGCTTAGGTTCAAAGATTTCTTTGAACTCCGCTGCAAAATTCTCGCGGATGATGAACACTATTTTTCCAAAACCGGCGCTGATAGCGTCGTAAATAGAGTAATCAATGATAGTTTCACCGCTGGGGCCAAATTCCTGGATTTGCTTTAAACTGCCATAACGACTGGCCATACCGGCCGCCAAAATCAATAAAGTCGGTTGCATTTTTTTGATATTAGTTTTATAGTTTTCAATTCTCTACTAAAAATATCGGCGTTAAATTTAATCATTAAAACTATTTTCACACTTTCTTTTTGTGGAGAATACCTTTTTTAAAGATTAATTAAACAGAACAATGAAGAGACTTTTAGTGCTGGGAGCCTTTGCCACGTTGTTTTTTACAAACGCACACGGGCAACAAAAAACGAATCCGGAAGACATTAGTAAAAAAATGCAATGGTTTGCTGATGCCAAACTGGGCATATTCATCCACTGGGGCATTTATTCTGTCAACGGAATTGATGAATCCTGGTCATTCCACAACAAAAAAATATCCTATCCTGATTACATGCAGCAGCTGAAAGGCTTTACTGCCAGTAATTATGATCCGCAGGCCTGGGCCGACCTGATTAAAGCATCCGGTGCCCGCTATGCGGTAATGACCACCAAACACCACGATGGCGTGGCTTTATGGAACAGTAAATTAGGTAAACTGAATGTTGCTACAAGTACACCGGCTAAAAGAGACGTATTGACGCCTTTCTTCGCAGCTTTGCGGCGCGATAGTATCAAATGTGGTGCCTATTTTTCCCTGATAGACTGGAGCTACAAAGATTATCCGCAATTTTTGAAAGATAGCAACCGCTACGAGATCAAGGCACAACCGGAAAGATGGCAGCGCTTCCAGAAATTCTATGAGGGGCAGATGGCCGAAGTGATGAACCAGTTTAACCCCGATCTGTGGTGGTTTGACGGCGATTGGGAACACTCAGCAGACGAATGGGAAGCAAAAAAAATGCGGACCATGCTTACCTCCCATAACCCCAACACCATTATCAACGGACGTTTACAAGGTTATGGCGATTACGAAACACCTGAACAAAACTTCCCGGTATCCCGTCCAAAGTTCCACTGGTGGGAACTTTGCATGACCATCAACAACAACTGGGGATGGCAGCCACAGGATACTAACTGGAAAACACCGTTCGAAATCATTACCATCTTCGTAGATGCTGTGAGCAATGGCGGTAACCTCCTGCTGGACATTGGCCCTAAAGCAGATGGCACCATCCCTGAAGAAGAAGTAACCATGCTGAAGGAACTGGGCGCCTGGAACCAACGCAATGGAGAAGCTGTTTTCAATACCATTGCTGGTATCCCACAGGGACACTTCTATGGTCCTACCACCCTCTCCAAAGATTCTACCACCCTGTACCTGTTCCTCCCTGCTAAAACCAGCGGCCAGGTAATGGTAAAAGGGCTGACCAATAAAATTGAAAGCATCACCATGCTGGGCAGCGGACAACAGCTGCAACACAAGGTAGTGGGCAAAATTTCCTGGAGTGCTGTACCCGGGCTGGTATTTATCGACGTTCCGGCCACAGGACAGGATAAATATATTACCGTGCTGAAACTGAAGCTAGACAAGCCAGTGAAGCTGTACAGGGGCCAGGGTGGATTTTTAACGAATGAATAATGCGTTACGATTCTATTACACTTGATTCCTTTCATACCGCATGGCTGCCTGCTTCTATCCAGGCAGCCATGCTGCGTTTAGACAAGATTCATCCGGAGATATCCGGTAACAAATGGTTTAAGCTAAAAGAAAATATCAATGCTGCCATAGCACAAGGCCGCACTGGCCTGCTGACCTATGGCGGCGCTTATTCCAATCATATTGCCGCTACCGCTATGGCCTGTAAAGAAGCGGGGCTGGCCGCTACAGGGATTATCAGGGGAGAAGAAAATGGCGCAAAATTGAATCACACGCTTCAAACGGCCGCCAGCCTTGGCATGGAACTCTTATTCGTTACCCGGGAAGATTACCGAAATCCTGCTTTAAAAGCGCATTGGGAAGCCCTTTATCCACAATACCTAGCCGTTCCGGAGGGAGGACACAATGCGCTGGGCGCCAAAGGCTGTGAGGAAATAATATCCATCTTCCCCACTACTCACTTTACACATATACTTTGTGCGGCAGGTACCGGTACTACACTGGCAGGACTTATCAACAGTGCGCAGCCACATCAGCGGGTAACCGGCGTCTCCGTTTTAAAAGGTGCACAATACCTGGAGCAGGAAGTACGCGACTTGTTGCACGCCGGCAATACCACGCCCTGGGAATTATTACATGATCATCATGGAGGCGGTTATGCGAAGCAATCTCCCGCACTTATAGATTTTATCAATACTTTTTATACCGACACAGGCATTCCTACGGATATTATTTACACTGGTAAACTGGTGATGGCTTTCCGTGAGTTATTGCAGCAGGGCTATTTTCCGGAGAACAGTCACGTATTGCTTATACATACCGGTGGCCTGCAAGGCAATCTTTCACTGCCCCCCGGCGTTTTATCCTTTTAAAAACTGTTCATTATATTTGAACGGTAGTGTATTTTTGCCAACTTAAAGAGCTCAGGGAATAATCAGTATGAAGCAAATAGTGCGTATAACTTTTGTTATTGGAATGTTTTTATTGACCGCATATACAGGCCGGGCCCAGGAATATACTCCTCCGGTACTACCTCAGTTTGCGGCCTCCATTAAAACCGGCAAAATACAGCTGGACTGGATTTCCGGCTTCACCCAGGTAAAAGAAATTGGTATACAGCGGTCGCTGGATAGCGTGCTGAACTTCAATACCATTGGCTATGCCAGCTATCCTACACAAACCAGAAACGCTTACCTGGATAATAAACCGTTACCTGGCAGCAACTATTACCGCCTGTTTATTTTATTTACCAATGGCCGGTTTATGTACAGTAAAACTGTGCTGGCGCTGTCTGACAGCACTATCCGCGCTGACCAGAAGCTACAGTATGCTGACATTAAAGATGCCGCCAAAGGCCTCAGGGGCAAAGAGCAGGAAAACAAAGAACCAGAAAGAGTGGTGTGGCATCCGTCTAACTATATTTATACCACCGCTGATGGTAATGTGAATATTAAATTGCCGGAGGCTCTGCAGAAAAAATATGCCGTTAAATTCTATGAATCCAATGGCACCTTCCTCTTCGATATTGAACAAGTAAAGGCACCTTTCCTCATTTTAGAGAAAGCCATTTTCCTGCATGCAGGCTGGTTTAACTTTGAAATATTTGAAGACGGCAAACTGAAAGAGAAATGGAATTTGTTTATTCCGTTGAATTATAAAATGTAGCAGAAAGCGAAAAGCATAAAGCATAAAGCTATTAAAGCGAATGACCAGAGCGTATGAATAATTTAAATATTCGCTCTGGTCATTCGCTTTAATAGCTTTATGCTTTCCGCTCTTATATCACTTCAGCTTCAAACACTTCCCCAAAGTGTTTGCTCAGCCGGGCTTTTACTTCCTCCATATTCACTTCTCTGCCCAATTCCCGGTTAAGAGATGCTACCTGTTTATCTGCAATACCACAGGCGATAATATTATTGAAATAATCCATCAGCGTATTTACATTCAGGGCAAAGCCGTGCATGGTTACCCAACGGCTGCACCGTACGCCCATCGCGCATATCTTACGTGCCTTTCCAGGTTGATCAGGATCCAGCCATACACCGGTTTCTCCTTTGGAGCGATCACCGGTTACTCCATAATCCGCCAGGGTACGGATAATTACTTCTTCCAGGCAGCGCAGGTATTTCCCGATATCAGTGAAAAAGTTCTCCAGGTCTATAATGGGATACCCCACTACCTGGCCGGGGCCATGAAAAGTAATATCACCACCGCGATTAGTAGGCACAAAGCCGATACCCTGCTCTTTTAGCTGTTCTTCAGAGATCAACAGGTTTTCTATATGTCCGCTTTTACCAAGCGTGTATACAGGCGGGTGCTCACAAAACAACAGGTAGTTAGTGGTAGGCTTAGGTGTTTGATCGCCGGCCTGTGACTTTAACTGCACATTTTCTTTCAACAACTGCTCCTGGTAATCCCAGGCTGCCTGGTAATCAATTACGCCGAGGTCTTTTACTACAATCTGTTGTTTTACTTTTTCCATGATCATACTTGGTCTTTTCAGCTGCGCAAAGGTACGCCAATTCGCGGTGATACATAACATTTGCGCAGATGGCTGCTAAACTGGCAACTAAACTTTACCTTTGCAAAAAATTATATTAATGGCTGAAGAATTGCTGGAACTGGAAGATGAGCTGGATAACGGTGATGGCAGTGAGGAAATATATGAGAAAATCAATATGGTGGTGGACAAAGGTCAGGAACCCATCCGTATTGATAAATTTCTTACCGCCCGCATAGAAGGTGCCACCCGCAACAAGATACAGCAAGCACTGGATGGTGAAATGGTGATTGTAAATGATAAGCCTGTAAAGGCCAATTACAAGATCAAGCCACTGGACAGGATTGTTGTGTTTTCCAACCGGAACCCGGAGAGTACGGACATTATTCCACAAGAGCTACCGCTGAATATTGTATTTGAAGATGAGGACGTAATGGTCATCGATAAGCCTGCCGGCCTGGTAGTGCATCCTGGTTGTGGTAACCGCGATGGCACACTGGTAAACGGTTTGGCGTGGTACCTGGGTGATAAAACCCAGCCCATTGAGCCGGAGATACCACGGTTTGGCCTGGTACACCGTATCGATAAAAATACCAGTGGTTTGCTGGTGATTGCCAAATCGCCCAAAGCCATGAATGATCTCGCCAAACAGTTCTTTGATCACACCGTACATCGTCGCTATATCGCGCTGGTATGGGGCGATTTTGAAGAAGAGGAAGGCACGGTAGTAGCCCACGTAGGCCGCCACCAGCGCCTGCGCAAAATCATGGATGCCTACCCCGACGGGGAATATGGCAAAGAAGCGATTACCCATTACCGCGTACTGGAACGCTATAACTACGTCAGCCTGGTAGAATGCCGCCTGGAAACCGGCCGTACCCACCAGATCCGCGTACATATGCAACATATCGGTCACTCCCTGTTTAATGATGAAACCTATGGCGGTAACCGCATTGTAAAGGGAACGGTGTATACCAAGTACAAACAGTTTATTGATAACTGTTTTGATATCATGCCCCGTCATGCCCTGCATGCGCAACAGCTGGGTTTCATACATCCACGCACCCGCGAGCAGATGTATTTTGAAAGCGCCATGCCGGCTGATTTTACCAGCGTACTGGAGAAATGGAAAAGATATATTGCGGCAAGGCCTTTGAAAGAAGAGGACCCTACATGATATTCCTGTTATTAAAAAAGGCGTCAGCAGCGGATTTACCGGGCTGACGCCTTTTAGTTTCAACCAGTTAGTGCGCCGTTCAACTCCTTCTCAAATAATTCTGTTTTTATTATTACAAATATTCTACATACTTTAAGTTATCTTAGCGGCAATTACCATGTCAATACATGAGAAGCCATCTACCGAAATCCTTTCGCATCCTATATCTTCTGCCAGCGTTACTGGTAGGTTGCCTGTTCGCTAACACAGCCACAGCACAAGGTAAAACACCTTTTACGGTATCATCCACCTGTGTAAATGACACCTCGTTTTTCCAGATTACTACTCCCGCGGGCATTGATTCGGTGAAATGGTTCTTTGGAGATCCATTGTCTGCCGATAAAGATTCTTCCAAAGTCATTCGTGGCGCTTATCATATTTATCATAATACCGGCACGTATGCAGATACGCTGATCGCCTGGCGCGCCGGTGTACCGGATACCACCATACAATCCATCACAATTGTAACACCGGTTATTTTTGACCTGGGGCCACAGGACATCACCTTGTGTGAAGGATCTACCATGACGCTGAATGCACCCGTGATACCCGGCGCTACCTACCTCTGGCAGGATAGCTCTACCGGCAGCAGTATCCTCGTAGATACTTCCGCTACCTATAAAGTAAAAATCAACGGCTGTCCCAACCCGGACTCCGTCAACGTATTTTACACGCCTATTCCAAAAATAGACCTGGGTAAGGATCTTATTTTATGCACGGGAGAGCATATTGCCTTAGATGCTACTGCTCAAAACTGCACCTATAAATGGAATACCGGAAATACATCACCTACACAGGATGTCACCACTTCCGGTACCTACCATGTAGATATATTTCCAAAAGGTTGTCCTGCCATGTCAGATGAGGTGACCATCACCTTTACCGGCAGCCCTTACCCTTTTTCATTAGGACCCGATACGCTGTTATGCCCGGGAGAAAGTATCCGGATGGCGCCCAATATTCCCGAGGCTACCAAATGGGAATGGAGCACCGGTGCCACCACACCGGCCGTAACGATTACCTCCACTACCAACCTGTGGGCATTGGTGGAGATAAATCATACCTGTAGCGTGGTGGATACCATTTTTATCAACTACAACCGGCTTAAGAAACTTAACCTGGGCAATGATACCACCATTTGTAAAGGCAACTTCCTGGTGCTGACCGCCGACTTTGGCAATGGTACCTACCGCTGGCAGGATGGTTCAGATCAGGCCACCTATTATGTAACCAAACCGGGTTATTATTATGTAGATGCAAAAATCGGCCGCTGCGAATCCACCGATAGTATTTCAGTGTCTTTTGATGACACGCTGCGGGTAAACCTGGGGCCGGATACATTGCTGTGCAGAAATGAAATATTTGTATTACGTGCCACGGGTGCGGGTGGTGGCCATTACAAATGGCAGGACAGTACCAGTACGCCCATGTATACGGTTACCAGGCCTGGTTTGTATGCCATTGTGGCGTATAATAGCTGTGGCAAAACAGCCGATTCCATAGTAGTGAGGTATCATGATTGTGCCTGTCAGCTGTACTTCCCTACTGCCTTTACGCCCAATGGAGACGGCCGGAATGATTATTTCAGGCCTATCTACCGGTGTCCCATATACGATTATACGATCAGCATCTATAACCGCTGGGGAGAACGGGTGTTTTACACCACAGATCCACAAATAGGCTGGACGGGGCGCGTGAACGGCAAGCTGGCCGACGTAGCCACTTATGTATGGATTGTAGACTACAAAGAAGTGGAAACAAAAATACCGGTGCATAAGACCGGTACCATTACGTTAATCAACTAGATCACTTACTGTGGCGGCGTAAAATTGAGGAATTTTGCCACAAATACGGCTGTTTCCCGTTTTTTAAAGGGTACATTCCAGGTGCCGTTATAAGTGACCAGTGAGGGGATGAGCAGGCCATTGAACTTTGTCATCTGTACATTCATCTTCACATTGAAGTCAAACAGCATGGTTTTATAGGAAAGTGCATATTTACGGCCTACAATTTCAAAATTATCTTTATTAAACCAGGTGATCAGCTCATCAATCACTACATCGGCCCTATCGATACGACTCAACCCTGGCTTTGCTTTAGCTGTAAATACATAGCAAGGGGTTCCATCTACATAGTTTTCGGCAGAAATAGAGAAGTCGTAAAAGCGCATCACTTCGTAATTGAAGATGGCTACTTTTTGTCCTACGATAGGCACGCCACGCACGGGTTTGCCGGGATTAAAGATCAGTTGTTTCAGTTGTGCTTTATGCCGGGCCAGGCTGCCACCGGAGCGCTCCGGTGTTTCACCGGCATCATCTGCACATACAGTTCCTTTTACAAAAAACAGGTTAGCGTATAATTCGGCTGTATAATAATTGTAATTGCCTTTGCGGGTGTAGAAGTCGCCGGTCACTTTTTCATTGGCCACTTTCATGGTCATACATTTCCCCTTTACTTCCTGGTGGGTTTCATTGTAAAGGGACGCTTGTATAGCGGCCTGTTTATCCAGTACACGTATGTCGTTAACGGCATCGAAGCCTACTACATGCAGGTTTTTGAATGCACGATAGAAGGTGGTGTCGTCTTCTACTCTTTTGATAAAACTATTAACGTCAAAGCCTATACGTTTAGCAGCAACAATTACCTCATCCAGGTTTACCGTCATTCCTTTGTAACGGGCGGTGTCCTGGGCGGTCAGTTGCAGGTAGGTTAATCCAAATAGCACTACGGTTCCGGCTATACTTTTCCAAATATGTGACATGGGTGCAATTTAGGGAAAAGTTCCAGCATTGCATGGAAGCTGAAAGCGTAAAGCATAAAGCATAAAGCGATTGTAGCGGATAGACCTAAGCGAATAATATTCGCAAAGATCATCCGCTACAATCGCTTTATGCTTTCTGCTTTATGCTTTCAGCTCAATCTCACCCCGGTATTTTTCCGGCCACATACATTTGTTCCATAGTTGGCGATGCAGCACCACCTTTTTTCTCCAGGGTAACGGCAAACATTTGTGCTTTACCGGTCACTTTCATTTTCTGGAGGAGGCTGGCGGTATCACCCATTTCGAACACACCCATATCTACTGGTTTGCCATCTACGATAGCCCACAGTTGATACTGTTTGTCGGCGGCTGGTTCTGGCAGTTTGTTTACTTTCAGATACACCTGCTGACTGGATGGGTTCCAGAATACGGTAGCTAATGCTTCAGGGAATGCTTTGGTACCTGGCATTGGCACTTTCAATACTTTAGGATCCTGGATAATTTCCATAGATTCCTGCATTTGTTCTAAGCGGCTTTTGTACAAGTTGCTCTTGGACAAAATGGAATTCTGAGAAAGCAACAAAGATTCATACTTGTCTTTGTACTCCCGGAATAATTTGTACCGGTTAAAGAACACATAATTTAAAATGAGGCTGCCGATCAGCAATACGGCGGCCACGGTGGCAATCCATTTCCAGGATAGGCTTTTGGTTTCTTGCATGGACACTACTTTTGATGGTTGCAGTTCTTCATCGGAAGCAAATGCTTCCTCCTGCAGATTGGGTTCATTATTGATTTTGGAGAATAAACTTGTTTTGATACCTGGTTGCGGATCTATCCCCTGCATCTCAATATACGCTTCCATATTACGGCGATAGGTTTCTACCTGGGCTGCCACTTCCGGAAACTGTGCCATAGCGGCTTCCAGCTCGCGTACCTCTTGTTCGGTAGCAATGCCAGCCATATACAGCTCAATAATTCCGGATGATATGAAATCTTGTGAGTCCACTATAAAAATTTACTTGTTCAAAATGTGTCTTAGTTGAATAATTGCGTTGCGCATTCTAGTTTTCACAGTACCTAACGGGATTTCCAGTGCGCGTGCTATTTCCTCCTGGGTACAACCTTTATAATAAGCCAGGTCGATGAGGGTACGTTGCTCTTTTGTCAACTGTTCCAATATTTGGGAAAAACCAATATAGTCGGTAGATAACTGAACGGTTAAGGCACTGTTGAGGATATTTACGTGATCTGTTATATGTTGTATACGTTGTTCCTGCTTGTAGGATTTGGAACGAAGTATGTCGATGGCAGCATTGCGGGTAATGTTGAGCATCCAGGTAAAAAGGCGGCCTTTTTCTTCGTTGTAGCGATCGTTATTTCGCCAGATTTTCAAAAACACTTCCTGCAACACGTCCCCTGCGGAACTGTCGTTGTTCAGTACTTTTACAATCACCCCATACAGGGCAGGTGAATATTGATCATATAAGTAACTAAACACCTTCTGGTCGCGGGCTTTCAGGCCCTGTACCAGCTCTGCTTCTGTGTATATTGGAGTGTATTCCAAAATGGACCGGATATGATTAATGGTGTTTAATAGTGGCGCTGATTCCAGCACACGACAAAACGAAACATGATCTTCATGACATCAGCCTTCCAGGATATTCCTCAATAACGTTCTATATGTCTTTTTGTAATTAACGGGGCTTATGCTATAAGCGATATAACGATTCCTAACGATAGATACACTACTACCGTGTAAAAATTCACTTCGTCACTTTAGCGGACATGCAAACCTGGTTCATAGAAGGTTCGGTACTACCACCCTTTTTTTCCAGCGTAATGGCAAAGCCTTGCGCTACTGCCACTGCTTTCATATGCTGCAGTTCCTGTGTCAGTTCTGCACCGGTATCGAAAACGCCTGCATCTACTAGTTTCTTATTCACGATGGCCCACAACTGAAACTGTTTTCCGGCTGGTGGGAGAGGCATTATTTTCGCCTGCAGGTAAACGGCCTGTGTTTGGGCATTCCAGCCTACAGATACAGACTTACCAGCATATGCACCACCACCTTGTAGTTGTGTCCACTTAAAATCAGGGTTACTCAAAGGGTCAGGATCTACGGGAATAGCAGTTGTTTCTTTAGAACTGGTCAGTGCCTGATGTTCTTTCTCTGCATCCAGTTTTTCTTTGGTGGCTATTAACGACTTATAGCGACTCTTGTAATCAGTGGATTTCTGGAAGAAAAAGAAATTCATGACCACACTTCCTATCAACAACACTACAATAGCTGCAGTCAGGTATTTCCACAAGCGATCCGATGATGATTTGGGAGTAGCTAAATACTTTATGGGTGTTTCTTTTTCTATATCAGGTTTTTTTTTACCCGGCACCTGGTGGCCATTATGTTTTGCACCATTCATGGGTGCACGCAATTCTTCCGGCAACAGCTTATTCCCATCTTCGGTATTTTCCTGACGGATGATTTCCGTTAACCGGTTCTTAATGCCAGTAGGAGGAGCCACGGCATAGAGTTGTACAAATCGTTCTTTGTCCTGCTGCAGCAGGTCCAACGCAGCTTTTACATCAGGGTATTGCGACACCAATTTTTCCACCTCGGTCTGTTCCGTTTCTGGTAACATACCAAATACGTAACTTTCGAGGATTCCTGATGATATGTAACGTTGAACGTCCACAGTTATGTGATTACAATTGTTTTAAGAGTGTTCTCAATTGTATAATGGCATTGCGCATGCGAGTTTTCACAGTGCCCAATGGTATTTCAAGGGACTTAGCTATTTCTTCCTGGGTATGTCCCTTGAAATAAGCCATGTCTATAATTATACGCTGATCTTTTTGCAAACGTTCAATCACCTTGCTGAGGCCAAGATGATCTACCGACAGATGCACTGCCAGTTGTGGCTCATACATCAGCGCTACGCTGTTAACATCTTGTACCCGTTGATCCAGTTTGTGATTTTTTGAGCGGAGACTATCGATGGCGGTATTACGTGTTATATTCAGCATCCAGGTAAACAACCGTCCTTTTGAAGCATCGTAACGGTCTATATTACGCCATATTTTTACAAAAACTTCCTGTAAAACGTCCCCTGCTGCGGCTTCTTCTCCAACTACTTTGAGGGCAACACCATATAACGCCGGTGAGTAATGGTCATACAAATAAGTAAATATCTTTTCATCCCTGGCCAAAAGGCCCTGAATCAATTCAACTTCAGTGTATGTTAAGGTCGCTCCCAAGTTTGAGGATATGGATGTGATACTTTATGATACCAAAATAACAGGTTTTCTTTACATTACAAAATTATTTCCTATTTAGGGAACGTCATTTTGTAATCCACCCTGATTTTACCTTTGGTGATATCGTCGAGCTTACTTTTCAACATTCTGCGCTTCAGTGGCTTCAGGTGATCAATGAATAAAACCCCGTCGATGTGATCATATTCGTGCAGGATAACGCGGGCTGTCACACCTGTAAAAGTTCTCTCATGTGGAGTGAAGTTTTCGTCCACATAGCTAAGCGTAACTGTTTCTGCGCGGTTTACATCTTCCCGTACCTTTGGAATGCTCAGGCAGCCTTCATTATAGGCCCAGTCTTTCCCACCGGTTTCTACGATATGCGCATTGATAAAAACGCCTTTTACGCCTTCATCACCAGGGTAGTCGTTTTTCTCGTCTTCTTCCAGATTATCTATAATTTGTTTGCTATCTACCACAAACAGGCGAATAGCTTTATTAACCTGTGGAGCAGCAATGCCCACGCCGTTTGAACCATACATGGTTTCCCACATATTAGCAATTAATTCCTTCAGGTTTGGATATTCTGGTGTGATATCTTCTGCTACTTTCCTCAAAACCGGGTGCCCGTAAGCAACTATTGGCAAAATCATGTTCAAATATTGGTTTAATCCGCAAAGATAGACATTTTAAGCTTCTTTGTATTGCGTGAGCCGCCTGATTATACTGATTTTTTATTATATCTTATTTTGCAGATACTCCTGTAATATGATCGTAGCGCTGATTTCATCGACCAGGGCCTTATTACGGCGGTCTTTTTTCTTCAGGCCACTATCAATCATCGCCTGGAAAGCCATTTTGGAGGTAAACCGTTCATCGACCTTTACTACGGGGATATCAGGAAAATTCTTTTTAATAATCCGGATGCATTCGATCACCAGCGCTGTAGCGTCGGTAGCGTTGCCATCCAGGTTTTTAGGTTCTCCGATCACAATTGTTTCTACCGGTTCTGTGGCAAAATATTTCTTGAGGAAAGGAATCAACTCGTGCGTAGGAATGGTGGTCAGTCCGCTCGCAATCAATTGCATCGGATCTGTTACGGCCAGTCCTGTTCTTTTTTTTCCGTAATCAATTGCCATTAAACGGGGCATGAGAAAGCTTTTATCTGTTAGCAGTTAGCTTTTAGCCGTTAGTGATAGCCTGTTAGTTGTTGCTAACAGCTAAAAGCTAATGGCTAAAAGCTTATATAAAAATGAGCATATCTGCAATGGTAAATACTGCGAAAACAACGCTGGCAATACCATTGGTAGTCATAAACATAATATTCACCTTACTCAGGTCGTCTGGTTTTACCAACAGATGCTGGGATACCAGCATCACTACGAAAACTGCGGCACCTATCCAGAACAGCCAGTGGAAGCCGCCGGCAAGCCCGATGGTCACTACCAGCGCCGCTGCTATTACGTGTAACAGCTCTGAAAAACGAAGGGCACCGGAAAGTCCCAGCCACGCCGGGATAGAGTTCAGTTGTTGCGACTTATCAAAATCTTCGTCCTGTAAGGAATAAATAATATCAAATCCGGATACCCAGCACAGCACCAGTACAGATACCAATACCGGCAACACGGCAAACTGGCCGGTTACCGCCAGGTAGGCACCTATAGGCGCCAATGATAGCCCTACGCCCAATACCAGGTGACAAAGGGCTGTAAAACGCTTGGTATAGCTATATCCCAGCACTACCAGCAACGCTACCGGCGACAGGAAGAAACAGATGCGGTTAATAAACCAGGTGGTGATAATAAACAATACCACATTGGCGATAATAAAAAACATAGCATTTTTGGGAGATATAATACCTGCAGGTATTTCTCTTTTCGCCGTACGTGGGTTCAATTTATCAATGTCCACATCGAGCCAGCGGTTGAACGCCATGGCGGCACTCCTCGCAAACACCATACACAATACCACGAGGCCGAAGGTAGCCCAGCTGAAATGTCCACCGCCCTTGGTAGTAGCCATGAAATAGCCCGTCAATGCAAAAGGCATGGCAAAAATGGTATGGCTAAACTTTACCAGTGACAGATATTTATTCACCGTTGAGATCATGTTCTAGCTTTTAGGTTTTAGCTGTTGGCTTTTAGTGTTTTTATAAAGACTAAAAGCTTTTATGATTAATATTTTGTTGTACCAGGTTGGTCATCAGCCCAAAGCTAACGGCTAAGAGCTGACAGCTTTACAAAGATATCCCAAACTACAATACCGGTGGTCACAGAAATATTCAGGGAGTGTTTCATGCCCAGCTGAGGGATTTCAATACAGCCATCCACCAGCTTCATCACTTCCCCGTCTACCCCGCTGACTTCGTTCCCAAAAACGAGTGCCAGTGGCTGCCCCGCAGGTGGCTGGAAACGATCCAGCATATGGCTGTTCACCGCCTGTTCGATGGCCAGTACCTTATAACCCGCTGCTTTCAGTTCCTCCACCGCGTTTACGGTAGTATCGAAATACTGCCATTCCACGGTTTCCGTAGCTCCCAACGCCGTTTTGTTGATATCACGGTGAGGTGGCACGGGGGTATACCCGCAAAGTACGATACCCTGCACCAAAAAAGCATCTGCAGTACGGAATACGGAGCCCACATTGTGCATGCTGCGTATATTATCGAGTACCAGTACGATAGGCGTTTTATCGGCCGCCTTGAACTCAGCTACCGTTTTACGGCCCAGTTCATCCATGCTTAATTTTCTCATCACCTGCAAAGATAATAGGATGGGATGAGTTTTATATATTTGCGCCATGGCAAAAAGTAAATCGGAAGAAACCCCGCTCATGCAACAACATAAGGCCATCAAGGCGAAATACCCTGATGCCGTACTGTTGTTCCGTGTTGGCGATTTTTATGAGACCTTCAGTGAGGATGCAGTCATAGCTGCCCGGGTATTGGGCATCGTGTTAACCAAGCGGGCTAATGGCTCCGCTTCTTATGTAGACCTGGCCGGATTTCCCCACCATTCGTTAGATACTTATCTGCATAAACTGGTAAAAGCCGGCTATCGTGTAGCCGTATGCGATCAACTGGAAGATCCTAAAACAGTAAAAGGTATTGTAAAACGTGGCGTTACCGAAATGGTCACCCCCGGTGTAGCCGTGAATGATAAGCTGCTGGAAAATTCCAGCAACAACTTCCTGGCTGCCGTACATTTCGGTACGGACGTTACCGGCGTATCTTTCCTGGATATTTCTACCGGCGAATTCTTTATCGCCGAAGGCAGTATAGAATATGTGGATAAACTCCTGCAAAGCTTCCGCCCCGCAGAAGTGCTCTTCGCCAAACAACAGCAGAAACATTTTAAAGCCACTTTTGGCACCCGCTTCTATACTTACACCATGGATGAGTGGATATTTACCACCACCTATGCGGAAGAAATACTGCTCAAACATTTTGAAACACATTCCCTGAAAGGATATGGAGTAGATGGCCTCCCCGCCGCTATCATCGCCGCAGGCGCCACCCTCCACTACCTGAAAGATACCGAACATCCGCACCTGCAGCACATCACCCGTATGCAGCGTATCAGCCAGGACGATTTTCTGTGGATGGACCGTTTCACTGTACGCAACCTGGAACTGCTGAACAGCAGTGTGGAAAACGGACATACCCTGCTGAAAGTGCTGGATAACACCGTAACCCCGATGGGCGCCCGTCTGCTTAAACGCTGGATGGTATTCCCCCTGCGTGATATCAAGGCGATCAACGAGCGATTGGACACCGTAGAATACTTCATCAAAGAAACTGATCTTTCGAAATCACTTACGCATCACCTGAAGCAAACCGGTGACCTGGAAAGACTGGTCTCCAAAATCCCGCTGCGGAAGATCAATCCCCGGGAAGTAATGCAACTCGCCCGCTCCCTGGAGCAGGTAAAAGATGTACAGGCATTGCTGGCCAACACCAATAACGACTACCTCAAACGCCTGAACGAAAAATTGGATCCCTGTACACCATTGCTGAACCGGATCCTCAACGAAATTGCAGAGAATCCACCAGTACTGGTGAATAAAGGCGGTTGTATTAAAGAGGGTGTCAATGCGGAACTGGATGAACTGCGCAATATCGCCAACAAAGGCAAAGACTACCTCCTTCAAATACAGCAGAAAGAATCAGAAGCAACCGGTATTCCTTCCCTGAAAATAGCCTTCAACAACGTATTTGGTTATTACCTGGAAGTTACCAACACCCATAAAAACAAAGTACCGGAGCGCTGGATGCGTAAGCAAACGCTCGCTAATGCGGAACGTTACATTACCCCGGAGCTGAAAGAATATGAAGAAAAGATCGTAGGTGCGGAAGATAAAATCCAGGTGCTGGAAGCCAGGCTGTTTGAAGAACTGGTAGTGGCCCTGCAGGAATTTATTAAGCCTGTACAGGAAGATGCACAGGTATTTGCGCGGATCGACTGTCTCCTTTGCTTTGCGCAAAACGCCATGCAATACAAATATCGTCGTCCCAATATCAACGAAGGCTTTGACCTGGTGATCAAGGAAGGACGGCACCCGGTAATAGAAAGAGGATTGCCGGCCGGCGATACTTATGTATCCAATGATCTGCAACTGGACAAAGAACAGCAGCAAATCATTATTCTGACCGGTCCTAACATGAGTGGTAAATCGGCGCTGTTGCGTCAAACCGCTCTTATCACGCTGATGGCGCACATGGGTAGCTTTGTACCGGCCAACAGTGCAGACATCGGGCTCACGGATAAAATTTTCACCCGTGTAGGCGCTTCCGATAACCTTAGCGGCGGCGAATCTACCTTCATGGTGGAAATGAATGAAACGGCCAGTATTATTAACAGCATCACGCCCCGCAGCTTAGTGATATTGGATGAAATAGGCCGTGGCACCAGTACCTACGATGGTATCTCTATTGCCTGGAGTATCGTGGAATACCTCCATGATATGACCCAACACCGTCCGAAAACATTATTTGCCACGCACTATCATGAACTGAATGAGCTGGAAAATAAACATGGCCGGGTAAAGAACTTCCATATCACCAATATGGAATCCGGCAATAAAATTATTTTCCTACGCAAACTGGCAGCAGGTGGGAGTCGCCATAGCTTTGGTATCCACGTGGCCCGTATGGCAGGGATGCCGCCGGAGCTGATTAACCGTGCGAACGAAGTGCTGGCCAATCTTGAAGAAAAACATATTGACGCACCTTTACAGAAAAATGTGAAGCAACTCAATACGCCTTCACAGAAGTTGCAGTTAAATATTTTTGATGCGCATAGTGATACTTTCCAGCAGATAAGAGAGAAACTGGATCATGTGGATATTAACCGGTTAACACCAGTGGAAGCGTTGCTAAAACTGAGTGAGATTAAGAATATGATTGGATAACTGCATATAACGACATAAAAAAAGTCCCCCCGCTAAGTAGCGGGGGGACTTTTTGTTTATTCACTATGCTAAATTATTGTTTATCCCACCAAACACGGCCGGTAAAGGTGTTGGCATCATTACCATATTCACCGGTTTTCTGCATTTCAGCAATCGCATTTCTCCAGTTAGGCATGTTGTCGTTAGTACCTGGCTGAGGTAATGCCCAACGGCGAGGCACTACTATATTGGTACCCTGTGCAGAAACAAAAGGCTCGAAAGGCAGGATGCCGCCTACTTTAGGTACATCCGCCCTTTTCCATGCGCCCCATGCTTCCCATGGAGATTTATAATGGTTCAGGAAGTTCTGGATATTGATTTTTTCCAGCAATACTGCAGTGCTACCGGTAAAGGCTACATTCGGCATCGCGATATAAGCCTGTATAGCGGCTGGATTTACCGCGGTATAATCCTTAATATTAGCCAATGATCCCATCTTATCGTAAGCATTTACTGAAGCAGTAATACCTTTTTCATACCAGGCCTTTGCGTCTTCCGCGATGATACCACGTACAGACAGTTCAGATAACATGAAACACATTTCTGCATAAGTCAGAATTGGCTGAGTGTATTTACCCGGGCCGTTACCTTCCTGGTTCAGGTCAAACAAACGTTTCTGAATATTGGAAACCGTATCGTGGTTCACAGTTACCTGCTTACCATTGAGATTCAGTACATATGTTTTCTTAGCAAACAACGCTGCGTAAGTTGCACTGGTACGTTGAGCAGGGCTGGAAGGCAATCCTACATAACGCTGACCATCATAGATTGCGCCGGCAGATAACGCACCACCTGCTTTGAGGCTATCAAAAGCAGACTGGGTGTAAGTGTTCTTTTCGAAGAACAATCCAATACGCGGATCTTTATTGGCATTCATGTAATCCACCATGTTTTTGGCAGCTACAATCGGGCTGTTATCCATTGACCAGTTACCACCACGAGCGAAATTGGTTTCAGCAGAAATAAATTTCCACTCATCATCCAGTCCGCTGAAGATACCTGCAGTACTTGCCAATACTTCTTTTGCAATCGGGCCTACTTTTTCAGGAGATCTTTTCAGCAGACGCATGGCCAATTTCAGGCGTAAAACGTTGCCCGCTTTTGCCCAGTTGGCTGCATTACCGTTATAAAAAATATCACCGGCGCCATAACTCACCTGGTTCTGTAAACCTTGTGTGAGCGTAGCCAATGCTGCTTTCAGCTCTGCATCCCAGGTAGCAAACAGGGTTTCCTGGTTGTCATATACCGGGGTGAAGGTACCACCATAACGGGAAGTCCAGGCTTGCGTATAAGGAATGCTACCATTGGCATCAGATACACGCCAGGAAGCATACACTTTAATAATCTTGGCAATGGCCACCAGTTGTGCATACTTTCCTTTCTGCTCTTCCGGCATCTTTTTTACCATTTCTTCAATGTCTACCAGGTTGCGACCAATATTTTTATAGAGTGCTCCATAAAAATCGTTGGTATTGGTTGGCGTAAACAAAGTAGCAACAGAAGAGTTAGGTGCAGCTGTTACAAACTGCATCCATTGCATTTCGTATTGGTAGTTGTCGTAGAACCAGTCGAAGTCGCGATCCACTATACTTTTTACAGATTGTGTGATCAGCAGTTCCGGAGCGGTATTATCACTAACGTTCGGACTTTTGTTAAGGTCCTCAAAACCTTTGGTACAGGAGCCCAGCATCATACCAGCCAGCACAGCTCCTATTCCCCATTTATTAACAGCTTTCATCTTAATTTTTTTTGTTGTTAAACAGCATGATTAGAATCCTACATGTATGGTTGCACCCAAATTGCGGATGAAAGGAACCGCGCCATACTCAGAGAATGCAAATGTAGCGTTGTTACGCACCGCTTCCGGGTTGATATGGTTAGGCAGGTTATTGAACAGGTAACCCAGGTTACGGCCTACCAGTGATACACGGAGACTGTTCAATTTCCAACGTTCGATCATCTTTGTTGGCAAAGAATATCCGATAGATACTTCACGTAAAGCCACATAAGAAGCGTCAAATACAGAAGTTTCGCGGATACCTATACCCCAGTCACCTTGCATTGCATAGTAATTAATAGGAGTAAGTGGCTCTACATAGCCTTTCTCATAAGCTTCTCTGTAAGACATACCATCCAGCTGGATGTTCTGACCATTTTTGTTGATAGTAGTTCCCTGGCGGAATACACCATCCGGGATCATACCATCTTCGTGTTTAACACCGGATGCATCTGTGAAAGCAATACCACCATGTGCCGCATCACGACCAAATTCTGTATTAGCAGTAGTACCACGTCCTGTTCCATATTGGTGAGAAGCAGAGAAGAAGTCGCCACCGATACGAGCCTGTACCAGCACGCCCAGGGTCCAGTTCTTATAGGTAAAGTTGTTTACCAGGCCGAGGTTAAAGTCGGGCATAATATTACCTACCACTGAATAACCACGAACATAGTTGGATCCACCAGGTACATAGTTGATCAATGGTCTTCCATTGGCATCGCGGGTAAAACCGTAATCAGTTACCAGGTCACCATAAGAACCTCCTACGTTAGCTACTGCTTTCACACCCTGGTCTTCACCCATCGTGTATTGCGCTACGCCTGGTGCAAGTGCGGCAATCTTGTTTTTATTGCGGCTTCCGTTCAGGGTTACATCCCAGCTAAAGTTTTTGTGTTGAATAGCAGTGGCATTGATAGCAACTTCAATACCTCTGTTGATCATACTACCTGCATTGATTTTACGGGAAGTAACACCGGTTTCCTGTGTAGTTCCCAATGACAGGATCTGATTGGTAACGTTGGTGCGATACCAGGCAAAATCGAGACCGATACGGTTATTCAGGAAACGCAGATTTGTACCTACTTCAATCGTTTTAGCGAGAGAAGGTTTCAGGTTCATGTTTGGTAAAACATCGCCCTTATAGATATTAATCAACGGCAGGTTACTTCCGGTAGCAGCTCCTCTGAAATAGTCGGAGGTGTAATATCCGGTGTTGATGCTGTATGGATCGGTATCTCCTCCTACGCTGGCATAAGACGCACGGAGTTTACCGTAGCTTAACCAGGAAGGCATCGCCTCTTTTAAGGTTTGTGTAAATTCCCACGCACCACTTACAGATGGGTAGAAGTAAGAGTTAGTAGTATTTCCCAAACTTCCAGGAGGATAAGTCAGCGCTGAGGACCAGTCGTTACGGCCGGTTACATCCAGGAACAATTCATTATTGTAAGAAATGCTGGCAGCGAAGAACAGGGAATTAATACGCTTGCGTAATAATGGGTCGTTGCTTACTCTTGCAGCGTTCATACTGTTACTGATATCGTACAGGAATGGCATACGTAAACCACCATCGGTGTAGTTATTGTATTGTTTGCCGATTCCGCTGTTCCAGGCTTCAGCACCGAGCGTTAAGTTACCATCAAATTTCTTACCCAGCTTTGGTGTAATCACAGCCAAACCGGTGAAAGTATATTGAGATTTGTTTACGCCGGCTTGTGAGTAGTAACCATTGCTACCACCGAAGTTAGCATCAGTACCGGCTTCTTTACGCTCATCTGCGCTTTGCTCATTACTGAAGTTACCTTTAAATATAAACTTCAACCAGTCAGTAGCAGTAGCATTCAGGGCAAAGTTACCCATCAGCAATGTTTCTTTCCTGGTCCAGCTATTGTAAGCATTCTGGAAGAAATAGTCCGCACCTGGATGAGTAGCCAGGTCAGCACGACCTCCATTAGGGCCAACGTAGTTCTTCGCCTGATTCCAGTAACCTGGATCATAGTTACGTGGGAATACATATACCCATTTACGACCAATATTGTAACCGGTATAATCACCGCCCTGGCGATCAGGATTCAGTGTTTTACTGGTAGCATAAGTCATCCCAACATCAGCGCTCAATACCTTGGAGATTACAGAAGATCCGCGGAAAGCAAAGCTATTTCTACCGAAGCTATTGTTAGGAGATACGCTGTTATTATCGAGGTGAGAATATGATAAACGGAAAGTTCCTTTATCACTTCCACCTTCCATAGATACGTTGGTATTATAGTATTTACCTGTTTGGTAAAGATCTGTAACGTTATTGGGTCTTGGAACAAACTTAGCGGTGGTACCGTCCAGCAACTGCACATCACGACCATCCATTTTAGGACCGAAGCTGTAACCACCGGCAGTGTTATCATATACACCATCTATACCCTGACCATATGTATTCTGTAAGTCGATAGGCGCACGGTATACCTTTTCCATTTGCAGGGTCTGGCTAACGTTCACACCTATACCTTTTCTCTGAAGACCTTTCTTGGTAGTAATGAGGATAGCGCCGTTGAGTGCACGGGAACCGTATAAAGCGGTAGCAGCAGCGCCTTTTAACACGGATACCGTTTCATAATCATCCGGGTTAAAGTTCTTTAATACGTTACCGAAGTTTACGTCGTTGGCGGATACTTCGTTTTCGAAGATTACTCCATCAATCACGAAAATAGGCTGGTCATTACCGCCTAAAGATTTAGCACCACGTAATACTATTCTTGGCGCCGCCTGTGGACCACCGGCAGCAGCGGAGATATCCACACCTGGTACTTTACCCTGTAATGCAGCAACGGGGTTAACAGCGTTGGATTTCGCTATTTCACCACCTTTTAATTCAGTTACGGCATAACCGAGTTTACGCTGTTCGCGCTTAATACCCAACGCAGTAACTACTACTTCGTTCAGGTTTTTGTTATCTTCTTTTAATACAATGCTCAAGGTAGACTGTCCGTTAACAGCTACTTCCTGGTTGATAAATCCTATATAGGAAAAAGTGATGGTGGCACCGGGTGCTACCTGAATTTTAAAACTTCCGTCGGCGCCTGTAGTTGCTCCGTTGGAACTGTTTTTCTCTTTTACGGTGACACCAGGTAAAAATGTTCCTTTTTCATCCTTTACGGTTCCCGTAATAGCTTTCTTATCCTGCGCCCATGCAGTGATACAGCAGCATAAGAAAAGCAACGTGGTGAGAAGAAGTGATCTTCGCATAGCTTCCTTTTGGTTTAATGAATTATAACAAGTGAATCAGACACATAAGCAAAAAAAGGCATGAAGGTTCCGCTACCATAGTTCCTGCATTGCACAGGAATCCTATTGATAAATACTTGGTTTCCGCCTCAAAATTTAAAATGGAATTACTCCATTGGCATTAATTGTTATTTTGACATTACATTACAGGTAAAACGTTTTAGCAAAATACCTTAAAAAAAAACTTGTGTCATCACTCCCACATTTTCTATTCACACCAAGTTTTACATTCAGTCAGAATATCGGTTTCAAACTTAGGGATATTTACCAGAAGTGCAAAAAAGATTTAACAATTTTTTTATTTTCAGTTAATGACTCGTTAAGAAAGTGAAAATACTATCTCACTAAATGAAAATAGCATCGGAATTAATTTTATAAAAATGATGCGTAATAAACGTAGCTGGTACTTTTATTCGATCATTTTTTCATGCTTACTTTTATGGACAGGAAAAATAGAAGCCTGGAATTATTTTCCCAAAAACCTTTACTGTAAAGCGTTATCAGGCAATCCTAAAAGTCTGCTCTCCTTTCGCTTTTTTATTAAAAGCCTGACAGATTCAAAATACTTATAGGTTATCCACCAAACCGGTGTCATAAAAAAATCCGGTCCCGGTATCACATTCGATGCTTTCTATATTCGTTCTGTTCACATCATAGTTACTACCGGGATAATCTAAACGCCGGGGATTTGCCTCGTTGTTTTCATTGTTTTTATAGGTCACCTGATAAAAAAACGCCGGCGTGGTGCCGGCGCTATCAGTAACTTTTATGAAGTATGTTTATGTGCGGGAGGAAGACTCTCTGACAATGAGTTCCGGCGCCAGTACAATTTGTTGCGTATGTGCAGAAGGGTGGTTTAATTCCTTCATGAGTACATCCACAATATTTTTCCCGATGGCGTGTATGGGTTGGGAAACGCAGGTAATAGAAGGGCTGTGGAGGCGGAACAGATCGTGATCATCAAATCCTACGAGCCCGATTTCTTTTCCTATTCTCCATCCGAGAGAGCGGATACTTTCGATGCCGGAGATGCCTAAATAGTTGGTAGCAAAGAATACGGCGTCGATGTCTTTTATGGAAGTAAGGAATTTTTTTATTTCGTTGTTAAAGCTTTCCCGGTCAAGGTCGAACGGAAGCCGTTTTATGAGTGATTTACTGAAAGTTAATTTGTGGTCTTTGAGTGCAGCTGCAAATCCATCCAGGCGGTCTTTCATCTGTGTTTGATCCGAGGCGATAGTAACGATGGCTATTTTCTTATAACCTTGTTTGGCCAGGTGGGCAGTGGCATCGTAGGCACCTTTGAAATTGTCGAGCACTACATAATGACTACTTACATGCGGGAAGTAGCGGTCCATGAGTACCAGTGGTTTGGCGGCTGTTTGCAGCTGTTCTATTTCTTTGTCCAGGTTTTTAGTGGGGGTGATGATATAACCATCTACCTGCCTGTACTTCAGTACTTCGAGTAATCCCTTTGCTTTCTCTGTATTATCTTCGGTACTGCCGTAGAGCACTTTATAGCCGTATTTATCTGCTTCGTCTTCCACTATTTTAGCCAGTGAAGCGAAGAAGTTATTGGCAATATCTTCCACTATCAACCCGATAGTTTTGGTTTTTCCTGTGCGCAGGCCACGTGCTAGCTGGTTAGGCTTGTACTTGAGCCGGGTTGCAATCTTTTGTATTTTTTTACTTACCTGTTCGCTGATTCTTTTCTCCTTTGCTTTTCCATTTAATACAAAAGATACCGTGGTAGGAGATACTCCGGCTTGCTTTGCAATATCTTTAATAGAGATCCCTTTCATAGAAAAAAAATGCTATATCGATTTAGCCACGCCTAATTTACAAAATGAAGTTGGAAATTACGTTGTTGAACTAATTATTCCAAGGAACCGCTAAAAACTTATCAGCAGGGTTCTGTCAGCCGTGTATCACATAAATTGGTTATTTTGGGTAGAATGATATTTTTTTAACCACTTTTTACTAATTTGGCATGATTCATAGGACGATCTCAATACTGCTCACCTACGCAAATCAGGTTCCGCTTCGGGGGAATAATGGTTATGGTAATAAAGTATAGGACTGCCACAGTAATATAGTAGCTTAAATTAATACATGAATGAAACCCATCCTTATTAAAGTGGGGGCTTTTGCCGATAACCAGATCACGATTATAGAGAGAAGTGATCCTTATTTTAATACGCCTTTTCACTTCCACCCGGAATGTGAGCTGGTATACGTTACGGAAAGCCACGGTAAGAGAATAGTGGGTGACAGCATCGAGAGCTTTGAAGAAGGCGACATGGTGTTCCTGGGTCCGCATATACCGCATGTGTGGTATAATGAAGAGGAATATTACAAGGGAGACGACAGCCTGAAAGCCAGGTCTGTGGTGATTTATTTTCCCAAGGATATTTTCGGGGAGAAATTCTATGGACTGCCGGAAACGAAGGCGCTCACGGAGCTATTCCATCGTGCCCAGCGGGGTATGAAGATCACCGGTGCCACGCATGAATTGCTGAAGCCCGAAATCCTGGCCCTGCCCAGGAAAGAAGGGCTCGACAGGATTATTTCCCTGTTACACATTTTAAAAACATTATCAGAAACGCGTGATTGCTACTACCTGGCCAGTACCGGTTATTCACATGCCTACAACGTAAAGGACAACCATAAGATCGATGAAGTATTCAAATATGTAATGAATAACTTCTCCAAAGAAATATCACTGCAGGATGTAGCCAGCATTACCAATTTATCACCACAATCATTTTGTCGTTTCTTTAAGAACCGCACCAAAAAATCCTTCGTACAGTTTTTGAATGAAGTACGCATAGGCCATGCCTGTAAGCGTTTAACAGAAGAAGACTGGTCCATCGCTGAAATTGCTTATTCATGCGGGTTTAAGAACCTCTCCAACTTCAATCGTTTCTTCAAGGAAATAGTAGGTAAAACGCCGAAAGAATATAAGAACGAATTACGCCTGAAGGAAGCATGATAAAAATATAATTATTTTATTATTTGGTTATTTAGTTATTTTAAAAAGTAAGTACCCAAATATGCATTTATCAAAATTTTCTTCTTACATTCAAGGTTAGTAATTATCAACCAAAACACTTAATTACTACTGTAATTCAATGTACAGCAGTTATTCAGATAACCAGTTAGTATCGCTCCTGAAAAGCGATGATTGCGCTGCCTTCAATGCCATCTACGACCGCTATAGTAAGCTATTGTACCTATTCATACATAGTAAACTCGATGCGGCAGAGATCAGCAAAGATGTACTGCAGGAGCTCTTCATTTCCTTATGGGAAAAACGGCACTCCTTAGTGCTGAAAGAATCGCTCAAAGCCTACCTGTACCAGGTAGCCCGTCACAAAATCATCGACATTTACCGCAAAAACGCCACATACCGCAAATACCTGCAACAACTGATCGAACACTTCGATGCACAACCGCATTCTATTACGGAAACCGTGGACAATAAAGCCAGGACCCAGGAACTGTTTGAAGCCATTAACCATTTGCCGGAGCGCATGAAAGAAATTTTTATGCTCAGCCGCTTCGAGAATCTGACCGTAGAACAGATATCCACGCATTTAGGGCTGTCTCAACAAACTGTTAAAAACCAGATTACCAAAGCATTAAAGATATTAAGGGCTAACTACGCCAGAACAGACCTTATCATCATTCTGCTTTTCACATACTTTATCACCGCTTAACCGGTTTTGTGCCGGCCTACGGTGCAAAAACGTTTAACTACGAAAAAAAATAAGGGTACAATGGTACCTTTTCCACGTTATTACGACTTAAGAACACATAAAACGCCAACAAGGTGGACACAGAACAGATAAAAATATTGCTGGAGCGATATAATCAGGGGAGTTGCTCACCGGAGGAAGCGGCTATTGTAGAACAATGGTTTGAGAATATTAATCGTCATCAGTCCACCTACATAGAAGAAAAAGAGCTTGACCGGGAACTGGACCAGATAAAACTGCAATTGAACCAGCACATTGCACCGGCACCTAAAGTGCGGCGGATGAATGCCCGTTACTGGTATGCAGCGGCCGCGGCGGCGGTGGTAATTGCTGCCGGCATTTTCTGGTTTAATCGGCCAGCCAAACAAACCGGTGTCACACCGGATACAACTACCGCCCCACTGGCGGTGAGTCAGTCGAACCGTGTGATCCGCAATGGATTTGTAGAAATTACTACCACCAAAGCACATAAAGAAGATATTACCCTGGAAGATGGCAGCACTGTTACGCTCAATGGCAGCAGTAAAATCCGCTACCCGGAACATTTCAGCGACAGTACCCGTGTTATTTTCCTGGAAGAAGGGGAAGCCTTTTTTAATGTAGCCACGGACCCGCATAAACGCTTCGTGGTAAATGCCGGAGAACTGGCTACCACCGCTTTAGGGACATCTTTCAATATCAGGGCCTATGCTATAGAAAATAAAGTAATAGTAGCCCTGGTAAGTGGAAAAGTAAAAGTAGATCAATTGAATAAAAACGGCTCCCTGATCCTGCTCCCCAGCGAACAGCTCAGCTACGACCGTATTTCACTCAGTCTCATTAAAAGCAATTTCAATAAACCAGAAGAAATCACCGGTTGGAAACAAGGTTACCTCGTATTCAGAGATGCTCCTTACAGTGAGTTAGTAACAGGCATAGAAAATCGTTATGGTGTCACCGTTATGAACGAAAGCAACAAAAAAGAATGGAATTATACCGGCTCTTTCAAAAATGAAAACCTGAAAGAAGTAATGGATATTATCAGCCTGGCTAAATCACTTTCTTATACCATTAAAAACGATACCGTTTATCTGCAAAACAAAAACTAGTCCATATGAGGGTAAGGCCGTGCCCCATGAAATGGTTTGTATCCATGGGGTTAATGCTGACGCTTTTGTTGGCGGGGGGCTTGTTCACACCGACTAGTGCTTTTTGGCAAACTCCCGACCCGCCCCCGACTGTCGTCACCATCCAGGTGAAAAATAAAAACCTGGAAGACGTAATGACCGAAATTTCGGCGAAAACAGGGCTAAACTTTCATTACGACAAGGCCGATCTGAACCTGAAGAAAAAGATCACGTTAAATTGCACCAAAACACCCATCGATGAAGTGCTGTTGTTAATGTCGGCCCAATCAGGATTAAAGTTTACCCGCATCAACAATAAGATCATTGTAGGCGCAGCAAGTGACACCAAAACCTCACCCACTGTAGATCTGCTGAATCATGTATCACTGGAAAGAGATATAACAGGAATAGTACGCGACAATAAAGGCACGCCCCTTCCTGGAGTTACTGTACAGATTAAACATACGAATAAAGGAACCCAAACAAACGCCGATGCTGGTTTTACTATAAAAGCCAGCACCGGCGATATGCTTGTATTTAGCAGCGTTGGCTATGTTACCCGCGAAGTACCCGTGGGTACTGAAAGCGACGTGAATATACGCCTGCAGGAAAATGTGAAAGCGCTCAATGAACTGGTAGTAACCGCTTTAGGCCTGCAAAAAAGAGCAAAAGAGCTTCCCTACTCCACCCAACAACTGGATGGAGACGATGTGCAACTCGTAAAAGATGCTAACGTCATTAACTGCCTGAGCGGAAAAACCGCCGGCGCTACCATTACCCGCAGCGCTTCCGGTATAGGCGGCTCGGTTAGAGTAGTATTGCGTGGTAATAAATCAACACGCGAAAATCAACCGCTATATATTGTTGATGGTGTGCCATACGCCAACTATACTCCTTCCCAACCTGCTGATGTATGGGGCCAATCCCACAACATCATTGGCGCCGGCGGCAGGGATGGCGGCGATGGTATTTCCAATATCAATCCTGATAATATTGAAAGCATCAGTATCCTGAAAGGCGCTTCCGCCGCCGCTTTATACGGCAGCCAGGCAGCCAATGGTGTTATTCTTATTACTACCAAAAAAGGTAAAGCAGGCAGAAGTAAAATAGATGTATCGTCGGACTTTACGCTCGAAAGCCCTTCCCTACTGCCCTCCCTGCAATACCGTTATGCACAAACAGATCCTCCCGGTCCTGACCGTGTAGGCACCGAACAACCCGGCTCTCTTGGCAGCTGGGGAAAGCCTACCCAGGTACCCGATCACGTAAAACATTTCTATAACACCGGTTCCACCTGGACCAATACCATCGCCTTCAGTGGCGGCACCGAAACAGCACAAAGTTATTTTTCCTACGCCAACACCACCAACAAAGGCATACTGCCTACCAATAAGTTTAACAGGCATACCGTCGCCTTTCGCGAAACATTAAAGCTGCTGAATGAAAAACTGCTGATGGATGCCAACGTATCGTTTACTGCGCAAAACACCGAAAACCGGCTTTCTTCCGGATTATACTACAGCCCTATTTCCGGCTTGTATGTTTTTCCACGGGGGCAGGACTTCGACTTTTATAAAAATCATTTCGAATATTATGACTCCGGCAGAAGTCTTTATTTGCAGAACTGGTGGAATATACGGGCCGATAAAGGCTGGATAGGCCAGGATGATCAGCAAAACCCGATGTGGGCATTACAGCGTAATATCCGCCTGGATACCCGCTACCGCGGTCTGGCAACGCTATCACTGACCTGGCAACTGAACGACTGGCTGGCCGTGAAAGGACGCGCCAACTTCGACAAATCACTGGATCAATATGAACTGGAAGCCTATGCCGGTACACAGATTGTACTTTCCGGTGTGAACGGCCGCTATACCCTGGAAAGAGAATTCAATACGCAGTTGTATGGCGACCTGATGGTCAATGCCAGCCATAAAATCAATAAATGGCTGCATCTCGCCGGCAATATCGGCGCCAATATTACCGATACCAAAGCACATGAACGCGCATTCAATGGCTCCAACCCCAATGCCAATCCAGGCCTGATTTATCCTAATAAATTTGCCGTATCCAATATCACCAGCAACTCCATGGATGCACAGCATAGCGTAGATCAAAAACAGCTGCAGGCATTGTTTGCCAATGTACAGGCAGGATTTAAAAATTTCCTGTTCCTCGATCTTACCGGCCGTAACGACTGGTCCAGCACCTTTGCTTTTACATCTACCATGAATAAAGGCTACTTCTATTATTCAGCGGGATTATCGGCGGTATGGAGCGATGTATTTAAAATGCCGGCTCCCATAGACTTCCTGCGCTCGCGGATTTCCTATGCCAAAGTAGGCAATGATATTGCAGCTTACGCTTCCCGGCCGGCGCAGTTTTCCCTGCAAACAGTAGCAGGGGTGAGCCGGGTGGTGTTGAATCAACGCATCCTTTACCCGGGCCTTACCCTTGAACCGGAGGATAACCGGGCGTTTGAAATAGGACTGGAAGCTCACCTGTTCAAAAACAGGATTACAGCGGATGTTACCTTCTACAAAAATAATAACTACAAACAGTACATGGAAGTCCCCGCCCCGCTGGGGATCAAGTATAACACGTATTACCTGAACCTCGGTAATATCCAGAACCAGGGACTGGAAGCCACACTAACGCTAATGCCTATACGCAATAAAGCGTTATCCTGGACCAGCACCATTAATTTTGCCACGAATCAAAATAAAATAGTATCGCTCACCAATTCCAGGATTATTGGAGCCGACAGCAGCAGCATGTTTGTGCTGACAGATTTCGGGGTGAATATGTTTGGATCCTTTATCCAGGAAGGCGGTTCCTGGGGTGATATTTATTCCAATAAAGAACTCATAAAAGATGGCAGCGGCAATTATGTGCTGGATGCTGCCGGTAAGCTGCAAACCCGCAATGCGTTTAAAAGGGTAGGCAACCCCAACCCCGACTTCACCCTGGGATGGAATAACAGTATAGATTATAAAAATCTTAACCTGAGTTTCCTGGTAGATGGTCGCTTTGGGGGCAAAGTAATGAGTGTAACCCAGGCGGTGCTGGATTGGTATGGCGTCAGTGAAGTCAGTGCCCTGGCCCGTGATAATGGTGGTGTAAACATTAAAGCCGTTTACAAAAACGGGACGCCATTTCCCGGAAAAATTGATGCACAAACCTATTATACCACTATCGGCAGCCGTGCCGGCGTGGGAGAAATGTATATGTATGATGCCACTAACATCCGCTTGCGGGAACTGAGCCTGAGTTATCGCATTCCTCTAAAATGGAAATGGATCCGTAACATGCGTGCCGGCATTATTGGCAGAAACCTTTTCTTCTTTGAACTGCACGCTCCCTTTGATCCTGAAGTATCGATGGGCACCGGGAATGGCCTGCAGGGAGTGGATGTATTCGGACTACCGCCCATGCGGAGTGTAGGTGTTAATTTAAGATTAGGCATTTAAAATACCCTCAAATGAAAAACTGGAACATCATTGCTTTATTCGTCATGCTGACTTTGGTATTCGTCAGCGCGTGTACAAAAAAATTTGCCGACATCAATACCAACCCGTACGACTTTAATGAAGACGAGCTGAGAGCTGATTTTCGGTTGATGGGAGAACCCTTATCACAAGCGCAGCTAAACCTGCTGATTTATAATGATCCTCCCAATGCCCAATTGCAACAAAACCTGAATGCAGATGTATTCTCCGGTTATATGATGACGCCTACTCCCTTTGAAGGCAACATCAATAACACTAATTATGGATTGTTGTACTTGTGGAATAATCACCCGTGGGAAGTGGCGTATGATTTTGTGATGAAGACAACAGACTTTGCACAAACGAAATCCAAAGATACGTTCACTGATTTTTATGCCTGGGCCCAGATCATCAAAGTAGAGGGCATGCATCGGATCAGTGATCTATATGGGCCCATTATTTATACCCACTATGGAGAAATGAACGCAGAGATGGGAATTGAATTCGACTCCCAGCAACAGGCTTATTATGCCTTTTTTAAAGATTTAGCGCAGGGCATAGATACCCTCACCGCTTATATCAACCGGAAAGCGCCGCAACGCTTTGCAGCATTTGACCTGGTATATAAAGGCGACTATACCCAGTGGGTAAAATTTGCCAATACGTTGCGCCTGCGGCTGGCAATGCGCATCTCCGGCGTAGACCCTAAAAAAGCACGGGAAGAGGGCGAAGCTGCGCTCAGTCACCCGTTGGGTTTATTACAATCCGCCCCGGAGGACAACTTTGCGGTAGACATTTCCCCCGTTACCCATCCCTTAAATATTATGTGTTATACCTGGGCGGATGTGCGGATGAGTGCCCCCATGGAATCTTATCTTACTGGTTATAAAGATCCGCGGTTATCCCATTATTTTGTGCCTACAGATGAGGGCACCAATGTATATCATGGCATACGTAATGGTATCAGGATTACAGCAAAAGAAGAATACAGCGGATTTTCGCCATTGGCACGATTCGACAACCGGATTTTATTTATGACCACCGCGGAGGCGTATTTCCTGAAAGCAGAAGCAGCATTAAATGGCTGGAAAGGTGCGGGGAATGCCCAGGCTAATTATGAAGCAGGGATTGCGGCCTCTTTTAAACAGTATAATATCCCCAATGCCAGCGTATATGCAAACAACACTACTAATGTTCCGGCCCCTTATGTAGACCCTCAAAATGCGGAAAACAATGTTCCTTTGGGAGATAAATATTTAAGCACTATCACTATTAAATGGAATGAAGGCGACAGCCCGGAGAGAAAGCGGGAACGCATCATTACCCAGAAATGGATTGCAGGATTTCCTGAAGGGGTGGAAGCGTGGAGTGAATTTCGCCGTACAGGTTATCCGAAATTATTCCCGGTAGTTATTAACAATAGTAATGGTACTATTCCCAGTGATAAATTTATCCGTCGTTTGCCGATGCCGCAGCGGGAAACCAGTACCAATCTCCTGGCAGTGAAGCGTGCGATTGCCACTTTAAAGGGAGAAGACAATGGCGGAACGCCGCTGTGGTGGGACATTCGGTAAGATTTTAAAAAAAGTTAAAAAAATTTTAAAACACGATAGTACTATTTATAAGTACACACGACTCCTTCTCTGTAGCGCAACATTTCAGCGCTCATTAGCTATGCTACCCTGTAAATTCAGGACGTTATAAAAAACACATTTCATGTAAGAAAAACGCAAAAAAATACTGCTGTGTCTAAACCCGGATGATACATTGCCATAGGCGATGAGGCTTTGCACGCTCCTATAAAAGGGTAGCTAACAGTAACACATATACGAAATCTGGATTCAAAGGATGGTGCACGCCATGCTAAGGGCTCCGTATTTTCTAAACTAATGCACGTCATCGAATAATGGTCAGTTTAAATCAATTATACAAATCCCATTTATTAACCAAAAAAAAGGCAAGTATGAAAAAAAACCTACGCCTTATGAAAGTGTGTGCTATGACCGGTCTGGCGCTCACTTCCATATTAGCAGACAGCGCATATGTGAAGGCAGCCGGCAATGCGTGGTCGCCCGCATCTTCATTTCGTAGCGCTTATCAGGAAAAGGAAATCAGCGGTACTGTAAGAGATGCCAAAGGTACCCCTCTTCCTGGTGTTTCCGTACAAATAAAAGGAACCACGAAAGGAACCCAAACAAATAACCAGGGTGTATACCAGATAGCCGCCAAATCCGGCGATGTACTGGTATTCAGCTCTATCGGATTTGAGCCCACAGAATCACCAGTAGGTAGCAGTACTACCCTGAACATTAAGCTCAACGATAATGTAAAAGGTTTGAATGAGTTGGTAGTAACCGCACTTGGTGTTAAGAAAGCGGCCAAATCACTCACTTATGCCACCCAACGCATCGGTAATGAAGAAATCAGTACCGTTAAAGATGCAAACGTAATGAACTCCCTCAATGGTAAAGCACCTGGTATCACTATCAGCAAAAGCAGCTCCGGTGTTGGTGGTTCCGTAAAAGTAACTTTACGCGGTAGCAAATCAGCACAAAGCTCCAACCAACCGTTGTATGTAATAGATGGTATTCCAATGACCAACTATAGTACACAACAACCAAACAATACCTGGGGTGGTAATGGTGATATTGACTATGCTCCTGGTCGTGATGGTGGTGATGGTATCTCTAACCTGAACCCTGACGACATTGAAAGTATGTCTGTATTAAAAGGTGCCTCTGCAGCGGCTTTGTATGGTAGCCAGGCAGCTAATGGTGTGATCCTGATCACTACCAAAAAAGGTAAAGCAGGTTTGTCTAAAGTTGATTTCTCCAGTGGTCTTACCCTGGACAAAGTGGCTTACACACCTAAGTTTCAAAACTCCTATGGTCCTACCTCAGACGGTGCATTGCAAAGCTGGGGACCGGCCATTAACAGTGCACATGATAATACCAAAGACTTCTTCCGCACTGGTAATACCTGGATCAATTCCATCAACTTCTCCGGTGGTAATGAAAGAGCACAAACTTTCATCTCCTATGCCAATACTTCTGCAGAAGGTGTAATGCCTGGCAATGACCTGAAACGTCACAACTTTACGTTCAGAGAAACCGGTAAATTCCTGAACGATAAGTTAACATTGGACGGAAATGTGAATATCGTTACACAAAAGTTAGACAATGGTCCGGTATCAGGTTTGTACTTCAACCCGCTGACAGGTTTATACCTGTTTCCAAGAGGGGTGGATATCACACCTTACAAAAACAACTATACCTTGTTTGATAAAACCCGTCAGTTAGATTTGCAGAACTGGCCATACCTGGAAGATCTGCAACAAAATCCATGGTGGATCGTCAACAAAAATCCGCTCTTCTCTACCCGTAACAGAACACTGGCCAGCATCACAGGAAAATATGATATCAACGACTGGCTGTATGTACAGGCGCGTGGTAACATGGACCGTACCAACGACACCTATGATGCCAACATCTATGCAGGTACTCAGGGTACATTGGCTGGCCCTAACGGCCGTTATATCATGAACAATCAGACAACCACACAAATGTATGGTGACCTGATCGTAAACATGAACAAGTCTTTCGGCCTGTTTAAATTGAATGCCCTCCTGGGAACCAGCATCAACGATATCAAAACCAGGGGTACTTCCGGCGACTCTTTTGCCGGCGATCTGTATGTGGCTAACTTCTTCGTGCTGCAAAACATGAAGCCAGGTGGCCAGATCAATACACTGCCGGAAAATCACGAACAATTGCAGGCAGTATTTGGTAACGTAAACCTGTCTTTCAAAGACCTGGTATTCCTGGACTTCTCTGGTCGTAACGACTGGTCTTCCAAGCTGTCATTTACGCCGAATGTGTCTTACTTCTACCCTTCCGTAGGTGCTTCCGTGATGGTACATCAGTTACTGAACTTACCAGAACCGGTTAGCTATGGTAAAGTGCGTTTCTCATATGCTGACGTAGGTAACTCTGTACCGGTGTATGTAACGCATCCTGTAACCCGTTTAGGTACTGTAGGTGGAACATTCTCCTTCAACAACGTAACTCCTTTCTATGACCTGAAACCAGAAAGAACGAAATCACTGGAAATAGGTACAGAATGGCGTTTCCTGCAGAACAGATTAAGCTTTGACTTCACCTACTATAAAACAAATACCCGGAACCAATATTTCCGTATCGCAGTACCACCTGGAACCGGTTACGCTTTCCGCTTCATCAACGCGGGTAATATCCAGAACTCAGGTGTGGAAATTATGTTAGGTTATAATGTCATTAAAACTAAAACATTCAGCTGGAATACCACCCTCAACTACTCTCAGAACACCAATAAAATCATAGAACTGGCACCAAACATTGATCAGTTCGTACTTACCCAGGTAGGCACCAACAGCTTTGGTTCAAACCTCGTAAAAGGTGGCTCTTACGGTGATATTTTCGGTAAAAAACTGGTACGCGACGAACAGGGACGTATCGTGATTGGCGCAGATGGCAAGCCCCAGGTAACTGCCAACGAATTCATTGGTAACCCCAATCCAAAATGGCAGGGTGGATGGAGCAACAACCTGACTTACAAAAATTTCGCACTGAACTTCCTGGTAGACGGCAAATTTGGTGGTAAAGTAATGTCGCTGACACAAGCGATGCTGGACAAATACGGTGTATCTGCTGCCACCGGTGATGCACGTAAAAACGGCGGCGTAGTAATTAACGGCTATAACCCAACTACCAAAGAAACAGTATCTAAAATTGATGCAGCTACCTGGTATGGTACTGTTGCAGGACGTGACGGTGCAAGTGGTGAATACCTGTATGATGCTACCGTAGTAAGACTGCGTGAAGCTTCCCTGGCTTACACTATTCCATCCAGCACACTGGGACATGGCTTTGTGAAAAGTATCCGTGTGAGCCTGATCGGCAGAAACCTCTGGTACATTAGCAAGAAAGCGCCATACGATCCTGAAATCACCATGTCTACCGGTAACGGTCTTTCTGGTGTTGACGTATTCAGTTTGCCTGCTACCCGCAGCTACGGCCTTAGCCTGAATGTTGGATTCTAATGATGTTCACCTTTAAATCAAAGCAGATGAAAAAGATCAGATTCAAATTATATTCCCCGTTGGCTGCTGTGCTTTTAGCGGCTGGCATCATGGGCATGAGTGCCTGTACCAAAAACTTTAAAGAATTCAATACAGATAAAACCGGGTTAAGTGATGATGATCTGAAAGCAGACTTTAACTTCATCGGAGGTTATTTTCCGCAGATTCAGTCTTCCATTTATTTCAACTTCGGTAATACCACCGGTGATTACCAGCTACAACAAAATCTGAACGCAGATGGTTATTCCGGCTACCTGATGCCTCCGCACGATTTCGTAGGCAACCAGAATAACCTGTCGTACGCCATGATCAGCGGCTGGAATAACTCTACTTTCAACCTGGCCTATAACAACGTAATGGGTCCCATCAATGAAATCAAACGCAGAGGCGGACAAGTCATTGCCCCTGATTTCTGGGCCATTGCGCTGATCCTGAAAGTAGAAGCTATGCACCGGGTAACTGACGTATACGGACCAATTCCTTACAGCAGCTACGGTAGTGGTGGTACTACTTCTTCTTATGACTCACAGGCAGATATTTACGATCGCTTCTTCAAAGAACTGGATACCGCTAATACTACGCTGCAGGCGTTCGTAAAAGCGAATCCCAGCTTAACACCATTTGCCAAATTTGACATGGTGTATGGCGGCGACTACAAAGAGTGGATTAAATTCTGTAACTCCTTACGGTTACGTTTAGCCATACGTATAGCCAGAGTGGATAAGATTCGTGCAAAAGCAGAAGGTGAGAAAGCCCTGGATCCCAATAACGGTGGTTTAATGGAAAACAACAACGATAACGTACAGGTATCCGGATTTGGTTTAAGACACCCATTATACACTATCATCACTTCCTGGACAGACTGTTCAATGAACGCTTCTATGGAATCGTTCCTGGTAGGTTATAATGATCCCCGCCTGCCAAAATACTTTGATCATGCTTCAGGTTTTCCGGGCAAGTACAAAGGTATCCGTACAGGTGCCGCTGTTAAGCCTAAACCGGATTACCTCGCCTTTTCTGTTCCGGCAGTGGCAGAAACCAAAACGTTCACTAACTACACGCCTATACAGCTGATGGTGTGCTCAGAAGTTTTCTTCCTGCGTGCAGAAGCAGCTTTGAGAGGATGGGCCAATGCAGGTGGTAGCGTACAACAACTGTATGAAAAAGGTATCACCGCTTCTTTAAGCCAGTGGAAAGCAGATCCGATTGCTGTTGCCAATTATATCAATGATAACACCAGCAAACCGATTGACTACGTAGATCCGCTGAATGCAGCCAACAATATTGCTGCTATGACCGACCTGACCATTAAATGGAACGAGGCAGATAATTTCCAGAGGAAGTTGGAACGCATCATCACACAGAAATGGATCTCCGGTTTCCCTGAAGGACAGGAAGCCTGGTCAGAATTCCGCAGAACAGGTTATCCCAAACTGTTCCCTGTAGTGAATAACTACAGCAATGGTGAAGTGGATACCAAAATACAGATCAGAAGGCTGCCATTCCCTGCTGATGAGTATACTTCCAACAAGGCAGAAGTAGAGAAAGCTATTCAGCTGCTGTCAAAAAAGAAAGACTCTCCTGGAACACCGCTGTGGTGGGATGTTGCAGAGCCTTGATCTGATTAAAACTTCTTATTTTGAATCGCGTGCATAAAAAAGGCCGGTCCTGTTGAGGACCGGCATTATATAACAACCGCGCGTTTCATGAACATATTTTCTTTTTAGCATTCAATCAACATAGGTCACATTCAAATTTATAGCCGTTAGTATTCCTGCTGACGGACTTTTTTAAAGAGAACAAATATTTAATTTTTCATAGGAATTGGACAACGTACATGGCCGGTCTTTTTAAGGACCGGCTTTCTTTTTTTAGCTATTGAAAGAAGTGATGAAAGTACAGGAGCTGGTATCTTATCGAATTGCTCCAATAAGGCCAGTCGTGCTGCCCCGGACGCTCCGTATAGTCGTGATCGATACCCAGCACTAATAACTTTTTATGCAGCTCCCGGTTTACGTCAATAAAGAAATCTTTCACCCCGCAATCGATGATCAGCGATAAAGTACCCGGCTTCAGCTTTTCCACCTGTTTAATTACCGTATAGTCGGTCCAGTTAGCCCCGTCAGGCCCCGGAGGACCCAGGCGCTTCGCGATATCCCAGTTTTTAGGAAACGGGCGAATATCCACGCCACCGCTGATGCTGCCGGCAGCACCAAATACATCCGGGTGGCGGGTAGCCAGGTATAAAGCGCCATGGCCCCCCATGCTTAAGCCGGTAATAGCGCGGTGGGCTGGCTCCGGCAATGTCTGGTAGTGTTGGTCTATGTAGGCAGGAATTTCTTTAGCCACATAAGTTTCAAAGCGCATAGTGCTATCTATGGGGCTATCGAAATACCAGCTGGAAGAGGTCCCATCAGGACATACAATCATCAGTTGATAAGCATCTGCCAGCTCTTTTATGGCGGGAACTTTCGTTACCCAGTTGGTAAAATCGCCGCTGGCGCCATGCAGCAGGTATACTACCGGGTAGCGTTGGGTACCACTTTTATAGGAATCTGGAGTAATCACCACGCATTTATAGGCGCGTTTCATTTTCTGGCTGAAAATAGCCAGGGTATCCACGTTGGCGGCGCTGGCAGTTTGCGCCACACCTATCAGCAACAAAAGACGGACTAGTAATTTCATCATGCAGTCATTTTAATGATATCTGACAAAAAAGGCGGCTATCATTTGGTATGATAGCCGCCACAAAATATAAAATAGCTGGTTTATTTTGAATTTGCTCTTTTCATGGGATTGTCACCGGTAGATGCGCCGCGTACCCCTCCTTCTGCTTTAAACAGCTCAAATTTGGACGGAGCCGCTTCTCTTGGCCAGCTGTTATTGCTTTCGTCGATATCGGCTGTTTCACGCAAAGGATCGAGTTTTACGGCTACCACCTGTTTATCTTTGGCAAATACCTTTGTTACCTCATTTTCGTTTTTACGCCAGATATAGGCGGAAATACGCTCTGTTTCCCGGGTACCATCGGCAAATGTCCATTCAATGATCAGGGGCATTACCAGGCCGCCTTTGTTGGAGAAGGTAAGCTGATAGAAATTCTTTTTGCTGTCATACAGCGCTTTTTCTTCGCGGCTGAGGCTATTATAGAAGCTGTTATAGGCAGCTTTATCTTCCTGGCTTACTTCAAACCGGTTCCATTTGCTGTAGAAGTCCTGCAGGCTGGTATCCTGGTCTACTGCGTATTTAACGCCTGCAGCTTTATTTTTCTGCCTGGCTACATGATCCATTCCCTTATCATAAGCTGCCTGCGCTGCTTTTGCTGTTTCCTCCGGGTTACCGTTCATGCGGTACCATTTAACATCATCCAGGGAGATGTCTACCGGTTCAGTACCAAAAAACCATCCGCGCCAAAACCAGTCGAGGTCAACTGCGGAGGCATCTTCCATGGTACGGAAGAAATCTGCCGGCGTAGGATGTTTAAAGGCCCAGCGGCGGGCATATTCGCGGAAAGCGAAGTCGAACAGTTCGCGGCCCATTACCGTTTCCCGGAGAATATTCAATGCAGTAGCCGGTTTTGCGTAAGCATTCGGGCCAAATTGCACAATGTTCTCAGAGTTTGTCATAATCGGCTCCAGCTGATCCTTTGGCATCTTCATATAATCCACGATCTTATGCGCAGGACCACGGCCGGAAGGGAAGTTGCTGTCCCACTCCTGTTCCGCCATAAACTGGCAGAAGGTGTTCAGTCCTTCATCCATCCAGGTCCATTGTCTTTCGTCTGAGTTCACAATCATCGGGAAGAAGTTGTGTCCTACTTCGTGGGTAATTACGCCGATCATACCATTCTTGGTAGCTTCAGAATAGGTACCGTCCTTATCAGCCCGGCCGTAGTTGAAGCAGATCATCGGGTATTCCATACCGTTGGCGGCTTCTACGGAAATTGCTACCGGGTAAGGATACGGGATCGTATGTTTAGAGTAAGATTTAACGGTATGCGCTACCACCTTGGTAGAATAGCGGCGATACAGCGGGTAAGCTTCCGGACCATAGTACGACATTGCCATTACCTTGTTGCCTTCTACATTGGCAGCCATGGCATCCCATACGAGGCGTCGGGAAGATACGAGTGCAAAGTCGCGTACGTTCTGCGCTTCATATATCCAGGTTTTAGTATTGGAAGCCTTGCCCTGCATAGCTTTCTTTGCCTCGTCGAGTGTTACCACTTCCACGGGGTCCTTGCTGTTTTGCGCCTGCTGCCAGCGTTGGTATTGTGCGGCAGTCAATACTTCTTTATAGTTCTGGCATTCGCCGGTAGCACCTACTGTATGATCAGCGGGCACGGTCATGCGTACACGGAAATTGCCGAAAGTGAGGGCAAATTCACCGCGGCCGGTGAACTGTTTGTTTTGCCAGCCCTGGAAATCGGAGTATACGGCGAGGCGTGGATACCACTGGGTAATGGTATACAGGTAGTTTTTATCTTCCGGAAAATATTCATATCCACCACGGCCGCCTACAGTCATACGATCGGAGATGTTGTACCACCAGGATACTTTAAAGCGATATTTTTCGCCCGGCATCAAAGGTTTAGGCAGATCGATGCGCATCATGGTCTGGTTAACCGTGTATGGCAGGGCCTTTCCTTCTGCATCGGTGATTTTCACGATTTTCACGCCCAGGTCTTTGGTGGATGGCAACAGGCTATTCAGCGCAGACAATGTCATTTTATCTGACATGCGGCTTTCGTTGAAACGTTGGTTGTCGCCGTTGGGGTCATGTTCGTTCTCATCGAGTTGCAGCCACAAATAGGTGAGCGGGTCGGGAGAATTGTTGAAGTAAGTAATGGTTTCTGCGCCGGTGAGCTTTTGTGTGGCATCATCAATTTGTGCATCTATTTCATAGTCGGCGCGCTGCTGCCAGTACTTGGGACCGGGAGCGCCGGAGGCGGAGCGGTACATGTTAGGCGTTTGCAGCATGGTGCCCAGCTGTTCGAAACGGTTGCCATGGTTGGAGCCGGGATTATTTTGCGCCTGTGCGTACAAAGTACTGCACAATACCCCGGCGAGGTAAAGATATTTTCTCATAAACAGATTAAAAAAACAGGCTTCTCACGCCTTGTATGACCATTAAAAAAGCGATTCCAAAAGTTGCAGATGAAAGGAACATATTCCAATCACGGCGTTTTAAATGCCGCATTTTCACGATTCCGGTTGATATCAGCAATATGCACATTACAATGATGATCTGCCCAAATTCCAGTCCCAAATTGAATCCCAGGAGGGGCTTTACGATGTTTGCCTGGCTGCCCAGCAAACTTTTCAGATAATTGGAAAATCCTAATCCGTGGATTAATCCAAAAAACAGGGCATAAAAATAGTTGAGTTGCAACTGCTGCGGCTCCTCATCGCGGCGGAGGATATTAGAGATAGCCGTTATACAAATAGTAACCGGTATCAGGAATTCCACCAGCGCCGAAGGGACGCGAATAATATGTAAAACACTCAACGCCAGCGTAATGGAATGTCCAATAGTAAACGCGGTTACCAGTACCAACACTTTTCTCCAATCACGCAGCAGATAGATGGCACTCAATGCAATTATAAACAGAATATGGTCGTAACCTTCCCAATTTATAATATGTTGCCACCCCAACTGAAAATACAACTCGTCCATTGGCCTGCTTTTCTATAATTTTGGTAAGTATAAAGCCTAAAAGTTAATTTTAAAAAAAATTCTAGTCTAGTGGGTTTATTATTATGTAAATGGTGGATAACTTTATGGATGGCTGCACTGCACCCGTTTTATGCCAGTGTAACGGAAATTGCCCATGATACCAATAAAAAGGAGCTGCAGGTAAGTTGCCGCATTTTCGCCGACGACCTGGAAAATACCCTTAAAGCGCAGTATAAAACTTCTTTCGATATTACCCGGCCGGCTAATCGTAAACAGGTAGAAGGATACATCGCGGAATATCTTTCACAACACCTGACCGTTACCCTGGATGGTAAAAATGTTCCCCTGCATTTTATTGGCTATAAAATAGAAGAAGATGCTGTGTGGAGCTTCCTCGAAGCCGAGAATGTACCGGCACCAAAGAAAGTGCAGGTCCGCGATAATTTGTTGTATGAGCGGCATCCAACGCAAACCAATATGGTGCATGTGCTGGTAGGTGGAGAAAGAAAGAGTGCGAAGCTGGATAACCCGAAGGATCTGGCGGTGCTGGGGTTTTAGGATGACACGTGTTAATTCCAATTATTGTAAATTTCATTTTTTGAAATTTTATTTCATTTTTTGAAATTTTCGTTTATCTTTGGATAGTAAACTCATGTCATGGTGATCATTTCGAAAGCTGCAATCAATGAGTTTTCCTATTTACATCCAGATGCTGTTGACCCATTATTGCACTGGTACTATTACAGTAAACTGGCCGAATGGTCAAAGTTCTCTGACGTAAAGGAAAGCTTTAATACTGTTGATTATATTGGTAACGACTTATATGTCTTCGATATCGGTGGAAATAAATATCGACTAATTGCTAGAATTTTTTTTCGTGTCCGAACGGTTTATATACGATTTATAGGCACACATAAAGAGTATGATAAAATAAAGCCTGACTCCCTTTAAAAGATAAGTGTAACCCTGCACATGGATATGTGTGCATACAGAAAAAAAATTATTATGAAAAAGCTACTGCGCCCTTCCATTTCTTCTGAAAAAGAGTATACCACTGCAATGCAGCGTATACATACTTTAATGAAAAAAGGGGAGTCAAACCTAAATGCAACAGAGTTAAAAGAACTTCATCAGCTTTCCATAGCTGCTGAAAAGTTTGAAGATGCCCGTTATCCAATACCCAAGCCTACTACACTTGCAGGAATGATAGAATTGAAAATGTTTGAAATGAAACTCAAACAAAAGGAGATGGCCACTATGTTGGATATAGGAGAAGCAAAATTCTCTCAGATATTGAATGGCAAAAGAGATCCGGATGTAGATTTCCTGAAAAAGATTTATTACAAATTAAAAATTGATGCCGAGTTTATTTTACAACATGTATAAAGTATCACTCTATTATGGAAATCCTCATCAAAAAAGCCACCGAACAAGATTTTCCACAAGTCTATGCCCTCATTAAAGAATTCGCCATCTTTATTAAAACACCGGAAAAAGTGGCCATTACTTTGCCACAGATGCTGAGTGACAAAGACTATTTCCAGTGCTTTGTAGCCATAGACGGTGAAAAAGTGATTGGCTTCGCTACCTGGTTCTTTGCTTATTATTCATGGTCGGGTAAATCAGTATACCTGGACGACCTATATGTGCAACCGGAATACCGCGGAAAAAATATCGGCACCCGTTTAATGGATGCCGTGATTGACATTGCACGGGAAGCCGGATGCAAAAAAGTAAGATGGCAGGTATCCAACTGGAATAAAGATGCCATTGCTTTTTATCAGCACCGTGGTGCACAAATTGATGAAGTGGAAATTAATTGCGATTTACCATTAGTGTGATAGCTGGTTAATTCCTGTTATCCACGAATTTCACAGGTTTCCGGCTGTTTTCCGGGAACTGCATCCGCATAATATCCTGCTGGCTGGTGTATCTCACCTGCGGTATGACACGCAATTTTGCCTGCAGGTATGATTTTATCTTGCGGTCCATTTCCTCCGATTCTTCCTTCGGCCAGAGATGCAGCAAAATTTCGTCCGTGCCAAGTTCATTGGAGAATACTTCTACCACAAATTCTTTCACATCTTCCATATCATTCAACAAATCGAAGAGCGCCGGCGGATAGAGCGTAGTGCCTTTATACTTGATCATTTGTTTTTTACGACCAATTACGGGAGATAAACGAAGCGTATGCCTGCCGCAACTGCAGGTATCGTAATGATACTGGCAGATATCGCCGGTTTTATAACGCAGCAGCGGCATCCCTTCTACACCTAATGTGGTGATGGTCACCTCTCCTTCTTCTCCGGGAGCTACCGGTTCATTGTTGTCGTTCAGCAACTCTACATACAGCAACTCCGGGTGATGATGTCCGCCCTTACCGGCCGAACACTCTGTAAAGGCCGTCTGCATCTCCGTAGAGGCGTAGGTAGAATATAGTTTGATGTTCCACTGTTCTGTAATTTTTTTACCCAGTACATTCAGTGAAAAGTCTGTATTACGGATGTTTTCACCAATACATACCGCTTTCTTTACAGATGTCTGGTTAATATCTATCTGGTGTTCTTTGGCGTAAGCAATCAGCTTTACAATGAAGGAAGGTACACCTACAATGGTAGTGGGTTTAATACGCTGTATGTTTTCCCATTGCATGCTTGGAACACCGGGACCAACACGCAATACGCCTGCACCCAGTTTACGGATACCGTTGTAATAAGCCATGCCCGCCATAAACTGCCGGTCCAGCGTGAGCATCAGTTGGTAAATATCACTGTCGGTGCCATCGGCGCAACAAAAGGAAATGTATTCGTTGTAACTTAAACGTTGCAGGTCTTTTTCTGTTAACGGAATAATCACCGGCCGGCCCAAAGTGCCGGAGGTGGTGGTATACTCCGCTATTTTACTTTTATCTACACAAAGAAATTCCCAGTTATGTTCCTGCAGATCTTCTTTGGTAACAGGCGGGATCAATGAAAATGCTTCCAGCGACTGAACCTTATCTGCGGCAATACCATGCTTTTTAAACCATGATTTATAGAATGGTGAAAATTCGCGCAGATACCCCAACAGGCGCATCACTTCCTTTTCCTGGTATGCCCTGATGGCTGTTTTAGGCTGTAGTTCAATATCCGGGATGAACATATTTTGAGAATTACGAATTACGAATTACGGATTGAGAATTATGACTTACAAATTAGAAATACAAATGTGATAATACCCACAAATCCATAATTCGTAATTTGTAATTCGTAATTCTACCCTTGTAGTATCACCATGGCAACGGCTGCACTTTTTTCATGGGATAAAGACACCCATATTTTTTTGATGCCCATGGAGGCATACCTGTCTGCGCCATTGCCTATTAAAAAAATTTCTGGCTTTCCTGCTGCATCATTGCGTACTTCAATTTCATCGAAATTGATGCCGCCATTTCCCCAGCCGGTGCCAAAAGCCTTTAGCACTGCTTCTTTGGCGGCAAAGCGGGCAGCATAACTTTCCGCAGGATTGGCCTGCTGCTCACAATAACTGATTTCAAAAGGAGTGAACACCAGGTTACGGAATCCATCTCCTTTCGCCAGCTTAGCCGCTATGCGAGGCACTTCCACGATGTCTGTTCCGATGCCGATGATCATTAGCTTTTCAATTTATTATTACAAAGTACCAGTTGCTTACGAATATGATCTTCTTCTCCTTTGGTAGCAATTACCTTGGTGAGCGCTGTTTCATAATATTTCTTCGCCGCAACATATGCTTTGCGTTTGTATTCATAATCGCCCGCCAGCACGTAGGTATGGTAATACTGCGGATTAGCGGCTACCAACGCGTTGATATCTACCGTTTGTCCTTCGTGGATCTGATCCCTCAGCTTACGATACGTATTAAATGCAAGATAATCTTTTGACAGCAGGAAGCTATCGGCAGGAATATTCAATGCACTATCATATACTTCATGATCAGTGGTAAGACCGTGCATGCTGAAAATTTTGTTGAGATCGTAGGCCACATACTGACCGAGTTGCCACGGTGCTGTAGACACCCATACCAGGCCCTTCTTCGGCTCAAATACAATGGAGTGATGTGCAATCAGCTGATTGATGGCCTTCTCATTGCCCATACCAATATCCGCATTGTGCAAACCACCTCTGTCCCGCAGGATCCGTACTGTTTTTTCAACTGTATTCGGTCCCTCTTGTTTCATCAGCTCGGTGAGTCGTTGGTAACGATATTCAGAAGCACTTTCTTTGATCTGCAGTTTGTTGGAAGCCAGGCTACCCAATGAATCGCCCTGGAAATGATTGGTGCAGGTGATAAAATTTTTGCCGGAGGTATACATGTCCATACCTTCCGGCGTTTTTTCAATGAGCACTGCTTTATTATCTTCCGCAGAGCCTATCAGGAAAGACTCTGACACAAACATCTTCCGCTTCTTCGCGATGTCCCAGGCTTCCTGGATATTTTTTGCATACTGTAAAATTTCGCGGGCTACCAGCGATACAGGCGTAGCTGCACCAGTAGGCACAGAGGTTTTAGCTGCATTGATGGTTACCGTCAGGCCTTTATCATTCATACCAGATACAACGCCGGTAAATGCTCCCCAGGTCACAAACATAAATTTGTGGCCTTTCTCCGGGCGATAGAATACCACTATTTTGTCGGCGGCAAACGCATCTCCCATATAAAAATCAAAATTACGGCCTATGATCAGGTTACTGTCGGCCGACTGATCATTCCAGGTGCCAAACGACGTACAACCCACCAGCATCATACCTTGCAGCGCATGACCAATATCGTGTGCCGCGTGGTAATTCATTAAGCGCGCGTAGTTAGTGCCTATATAATCGTAATTCGGAGAAGCAGAAAATGATTCTCCATAGATTTCTTCCTTAAACTCGGCTGGTACATGATCCGCCAAATCACGGTTAAACCAGCCAATAAAATATTTGAGGAAATGCAGGTAAAAAGTAGAAGGCACCATTTTACTGAACTGTGCCACAAACACATCCTCCTGCCGGCGTATCAGCTCACCGGAGAGCTTTCCGTTAATCACTCCTCTTTCGAAAGGTGCACCTTCCACATACATTTCGTACAACCCGCTGTTACTTTTGCGGAACCAGTTGTTACCTAATGTATAAGCGGTGCTGTCGAGCTGCGTACGTTGCAATTGCAAGGCGCGCTGATCGGCAATCACCGGTGGCTTCATTTTGCTCACCTGTACCAGGTAAATAGCCAGCCCGATAAAGAGCAGTAAGAAGATGCCAACAATATATAAGAGTACGCGTCCAAGTTTTCTCCAGCCGCTTCGTTTCTTTGTTTTCACTGTTATGAATGTATTGACTGATTAATTTCATCTACCAGGAAGTCCATCCCCAGCAATTCCGCCGAGGTGATAACGCTGCTGATAGTTACCCCTAAAATTCCGTGCAAGTTCAGGTTTTGACCGGTAAGATACAAATTGGATAGCTTGGTACGGGCCGAAACCATGGTCCGTAGCGGATCTGCACAATCTTTTGCGATGCCGTACATGCTGCCGTCGCTGGTACCGATGTAATCGCGGTAAGACAACGGGGTAGCTACGTAATACGACTGCACGCATTGGCGGAATCCAGGAAATTGCTTTTCCACACAATCTATCAACTGGTTGGCTTTGAGGTCCTTAAAGGCCTCATAGTCCGCGCCCCGGCTACCTGGTGTTAATACCGTATTGAAGGTATGTTGCCAGGGAGCCATTTCTTCATAACGCATATAGGTCATCACCGACAGGCAATCCGCATACGTTTCATGCCGCGAACTGGCAGATACGTACATGGCGTACGTTTGCGGCCAGGCATCGGCTTGATAGTCAATACCAGCCCAGGCATTATCGGTAGCATGATAGTAATGATTATAATTCAGGTATTTGAAGGTGCCCGGCTTCAACACTACATTCAGCACAAAGGCGCCCACAGAGTTTTCCAGGGTTTGTACCCGGTTGCGGTAGGCGCTACGCAGCGCATCACTATGAGTAATGGCCATGGTTTGCGCGGGATGCAGGTTGGAAATGTAATGAGTAGCCTGTGCAATGGACCCATCCTGTAATACAATATGGTCCACTTTATCACCTATGCCCTGGATAGCGGTAACCGCCATATTGCGGATAATATCGCCACCATGTTCGCGGATTTGCCGGCACAGCAGTTTACCGATCTGTGAGCCGCCGTCCACACACTTCCAGGAGCTTTTCATATAGCTGTTTAACACCAACGCATGTACGTAGAAAGGTGTTTTTTCGGCCACACCGGCGTATAACAGGTTATTGCCAGCCAGCACCTGTTGCAGTTTTTCGTTAGTCGTGATGCTGCGCAGATAATCAGCCGTATTGAGGTGCAATACGCTGCGTTTCTCCTCATAGTCGCCGGTACGTAAGTTATAAAGCGGAAACTTGCTGCATACTTCGGTGATCTTATCACAATAAGCACGTAATGCAGCCTCTTCTCCCGGAAAATCTTCCAACAGGGTCTGGATAAAGTTCTCCTCTCCCTGTGCCAGGCGATATACTTTATCATCGCCGGCGAAGCTGATATGATCGAAACCGTTCATATCCATGCGTTTCAGCCTGAGCTTATCGTAGATGCCGAGGTATTGAAATACTTTATATAAATTTTCTCCCGGTGCCAGGCCGCCGATATAGTGCACACCTGAATCGAAGATGACTTTTTCCCGTGAATAAGTCTGTAAACAACCGCCGGTTTGCCGGTTTTTTTCGTAAATGCCTACACGATACCCGTTGCGGCTGAGAATAGCGCCACATACAAGGCCGCCGAGGCCACTGCCTATAATGATGACATCATAGTTGTGCATAGTTTTCCTGGGGAAGTTTTTTTATAACAAATATTACATTGGATGTGTACCGGGTATTGTCTATTTCCTCCGCTACCGCACCATATTTGTTAACCAGGCTACGCACATGTGCAGCTGAGAAAAACGACAATTGCTTATTCTTCGTTTTATTAAACCCAATTACCTTTGTAGACATAAACTCTGTAAACTTAGTCCCATCGTGTCTCTTAGACAGATCACTATCTCCATCGCGTACAATAATCACTCCGCCTGGCATCAGTTTATGAATACATTGCTGCAGCAATGTTTCCTGTTCTTCCGTCGACAAATAGTGCAGCATATCACTCAAAATGAAGGCATCATATAGTTCAAAAGGGGTGTCTGCAATATCACCATGTATGAATTGCAACTGCTCCGGTTTGTTATAGCAGTAACCAGCAGTGGTTATTTTATCTTCGTCATAATCGATTCCGGTGATCTGTCTGCCAGGCGCCGCCCAGGTGAGCATATAGTCCATAAAGCCGTATCCACAGCCGATGTCCAGTATACGCCCTTCTTTTGGCAACAGTTGATGAAATAACTCATAACTGCCTTCCATCCGTGTTTTGATACGCATGTACCACTCCAGCACCGGGCCTTTATAAATGAAGTTATACTTCAACTGCTCCTGGAAATACCTGGGTACTTCTGTTTCCGCGCGTAATAGCTCATACTGCTGCTTAAAGTAGCGGCTGATAGATTTCGTACGTGCACTGTAGTTATCCCCCCAGGAAGCATCACCTGGTGTAATACGTGGCAGGTATTTCACCGTTACAGTCCCATCTTTCAACAGGAAGTCGCCTTTACTCATCGTATAGGCGGTACCGTGAATAACCAGTGGTAATATATCCAGTCCAAGTTGCTCTGCAATATAGAAGGCACCTTTATGAAAACGCTTGATAGCAGGGTCCGGAGAACGGGTGCCTTCCGGGTATACTACAATCGAATAGCCTTGCTTCACACGTTCTCTTAATTTCTCAATTGCTCCTTCTGCCCCTTCTGCCACCGGGTAGTAATCCGCCAGGCGCACCACTGCGCCGAAAACCGGCGACCGCCATACCCATTGGTTAGTGAGTAAAATCACCTTCGGATGCAGCATGGTAGAAACAAGGATATCCAGGAAAGACTGATGATTACTGATAATCACTGCCGGCTTTGCCAGTTTTTCGTTGGTGGGGTTGATGATGCGCTTCTTCACATTCCCCATAATATACAATACACTATGGGTATAGGCAGAAAGAATGCGATGATATAACACCTTGCCTTTTTCTTTGTTAAAAGGATTCAAACGAATCAGCAGCGTACCGATGACCGTTAACAGTAAACAGCCAATAGTAAAGTAAGTAAACGAAAATACCGAGAGCGTCCAGCCTTTAAACGTCCATGGGGCATAGCCTTTACGCACGCGATTGGTGATCAGCCAGTTAAAGAGGAATGGAATCACTACCTGCGAAATCAATACCACCGTGCCTATGCCTATAATAGAGATCAAGGCAATGGATTTCAGCGAAGGATGCTGTGCAAATATCAGTACGCCCAATCCCAGCATAGTGGTAATGGCCGACAGGAAAATAGACGACTTGAAGGAAGAAAGGGTTTTCTTGCCGGTTTTATATTCCTGCAACAGCCCGTCCATCATAAAAATGCTGTAGTCATCTCCCAAACCAAAAATAAAAGTGGAAAGGATAATGTTTACGATGTTAAACTTAATGCCAAACAGTCCCATGATACCCAGTATCCAGATCCAGCTGATGGCCATCGGGATAAAGGTGATCAGCGCCAGTTCAATACGGCCGTACGACAATAACAGGGCTGTAAATACGAGCAGGGAAGTCATCCAGGCGATGCTGTTGAATTCGTCTTTAATCACTTCCACCAGCCGGTTAGCAGCGTATTGTTTATCCAGCACCGTAGTACCGGGCAAATTTTCCAGTGCATTGTATACGGCCTGTTTATGCGCCGGATCTACCTTTAACAGGGTTACCAGGGAAGTAGTATTATTTTTTTGAATGATAAAGTCGCCGAGATTTCCGCTGCGCAATATTTTCAGCGCATCAGGCGATAAAGGCTGATAAGCGGTATTCAGCATATTTTCGAAAGGATTAAAGGCGGCATTGCTGAAGCCAAGCCCGGTTCCTTCGTTACGCAGGTATTGCAGCAGTTGTTGCTTTTTTTCTGCGGTCCAGTATTTATTCCAGCGGTCAATCCGTGCCTGCTGCTCTTTATTGGATAACAGTAACGCCTGTACGCCGGCATATTTTTTCACAATACCTTTTGCCTGTAAATCTGCTATTACCGGCATCAGTTGCTCCCCTCTTTCCAGCGCCCCTTCCAGGTTTTGCCCATCAGATACCACATACACAGATTGGGCGATATAGGAATTAACTGCATTCAGCCGGGCTTCCGCTGCTTTCAACTGCGGGGTCATATAGTTCATCCGCATCATATCGCTTTCAAAGGATACGTTGCGGGCGGTATAAAAGAATACGATAGTGAGGATAAAAATGCCGCCTACCAGGTATTTATTTTTCTCTGGCCGGTAATCGGATAACTTGTCGAGCCAGTTTTCTTTATGCGTATATACTTTACGTGGTTTGTGCCCGATAACGATCCAATGAGGCAGAAATACCAGGGAAAACAGGGCAGCACCTACCAGGCTCAGGGCAGCAAACAAGCCCACATCCTTAAGCATGGGAGAATGCACAAACTGCAGGCAGAGGAAACCTCCTACTGTAGTAAAGCTACCGAGTGTCATAGGCATGGCCAGATCGTTAATCACTTCGCGGATATCTTCTGAATGGCGGAAGTGATTAAACACGTGCAGCGAGTAATTCACGGCAATACCTAATACCACCGCACCTGCACCCATGGCCATTACAGAGATATGTCCCTTTAGTACGTATATCCATGCCAGTGAAAAAAGGCCACCGAATACTACCGGCAACATTACCAGTACGGGGGAGCGTTTTTTCCTGAAAAACAGCGCTATCAATACAATCAGCAATACGATGGTAATGCCTTGTGTCAGGAAAGTATCCTGCCGGAGTTGTGTAGCGTTACCTACAGAAACGGCAGTACCTCCAAAATAAGAGGCGGTTACACCTGGATAATGCCGGTCTATGCTATCTTTCAGCTTATCCAGTCCCTGCAGGAATTGCGCATTGATTTTCGTAGCTCCCGGCGGATTTGCCGGGGTGATAAAAATCAACACATGCTTGTGATCTTTGGTGATCACATAGTTATCATACAATTCAAACTGATCATCGTACTGCAGGTGCTGTAATTTCCTGACACCTATCCAGGAGATCCCAACAGGATCGGCTTGTATCATTTTCTTCAGTACCAGTCCTGCGGGCGATATCAGGGTATTATAATCGTATTGTAACGACTTTTGCAATTGGGCTGTTTCCAGCAGGCTATCTACCTTCTTGTAATCTTTTTCTTCCAGGAAGATGGGTAAATGTTGTTGTATCACCTGCATCAATCCCATCACCATGGAATCTTCTGCCTGAGATTGAATACCCCGGATATAAGGTGCCAGTTGGGCGCCGGCAGTAGAAGCCAGGTCCGCCGCATAGGCAGTTAAACTATCTGGCTGTGCTTCTTTTGTAGTATCTTTTTGGGAGATGGTAACAATGAGTTTGTCCGCAAAACGCGAGTCCTGGAACACCTGTTGCAGCTTGTCCAGTTTCTTATCTTGTGGTAAAATTTTTGTGATATCCTCCTCCAGCTTTATTTGCGCGGCAAAGTACCCTACCAGCAGAAAGCTGGCAATGGTACAAGTCCACAGCCAGCCTTTGTGCTTTTCAAAAAAGTTATATATCGCTACAAAAAAGCTACCCATTTTTTTTCTCTTTTCTAAATATTGTCAACATCCCCCAACTCACCCCCCATACTACTATACCGGCTACTATTGCCAGGGTGACAGCCCCTAACACATACTGCAACATATTTTCTTTGATGGTATCGAAATTAAAACCGTCTTTAAAGATGAGGTCACCGGCAGTTTGTCCTATCCATACCTTACCAGCCAGGAAGCTGGCAAAGAGTACAAACGGTGTAAGTGGCGGCGTACTGATATGTGCAGAAAGCAATACCAGCGCCTTATTTAATTTTAGTTTGATAGATACCAGTATCGCTACCAGCAATTGAAATCCCCAGATAGGCACAATGCCCATAAATACGCCAAAACCAATAGCAATAGCTTTGCGCATGTTCGACTCATCTGATCTCAGTACTTCTTCTTTCCACATCTTTTTCCAGTTCTCTTTCTTCAGCAAAAAGCGGACAAAATCGCGGGGCTTGATATAGAGGAAGGTCACGAGTACTAATACCGTGTTTAATATGCTGATGCGGATAAAATCCGGTACCGGGCGGAAATGTGATACCCTTTCTTCCGGTGGTGGGTAATATACCTTTACAGGTGTCCAGTCTACCTTCACCCCTTTCCATGCGCTACGTACCAGTACTTCTATTTCAAATTCATATTTGGTACAGAAGTAATGCAGGTTGCCCATCTTGCGCAGGGGATACAGGCGATAACCGGATTGGGTATCAGGCCCCTTAAGGCCGGTGGTAACGGTGAACCAGAAATTCGATATTTTATTGGCAGATGTATTTTTCCCCGGCATATTTTCCTGGTGCAGGTTACGGGCACCGATGATGAGCGCACCGGGGCGTTCATCAATCTGTTGCAGCATGTTCGGCAGGTCGGTAGCAAAATGCTGCCCGTCTGCGTCCATGGTGATTACGTAATCATACCCCTGTTGCATTGCATAGGCAAATCCACGGCGAAGGGCGATGCCTTTACCACGGTTAGGGCTATACGATACTAACTGCAGGGAAGGAAACTGTTCCAGCACAGCGAGGGTTTCATCGGTGGCGCCATCATTTACTACAATGACATGGTCTGTATAGGAGAGAGCGTCCTTTAGTACGGCACCAAGTGTGCCGGCGTTATTGTACGTAGGGATTAACACCGCAGCGCGGTGACGTTCAAAGTGTGCGTTATGTGTAGGTTGTGTGGTCACTTAGTTAAATATACCCTGGAACTTCATAAATGTTTTATCTTCCCGCTTTAAGGTAGCGTTCACTTTCCAACCGGTTTCTTCTGCTTTATAGTTAACAGTAACATCTACCAGCGGCTCTTTCCCAGGATCTATCATCTGCAAAAATTTCATTTGTGTGGCTTTCTTCAGCATTACTTTTTGCTTCACGGCACCTTCCAGTACTTCCGTAATGGTTTGCATCATACACACACCTGGTACTACCGGTTGTTCAGGAAAATGTCCCTGAAAAACAGGATGGGCCGCATTCAGTTCAATGGTAACGGTTACCTGTCCGGGTTCTTCGTGGTGCGTTGTTACTGTATAAAAATTACCTGCTAACATGCTGTGCTTATATTGATTTGTATGTTATTTCTCCACTTTCTGTAAAGAGATATTGAATTTGAAATGTTCATGACGGATATTGATAGTATCCGGTACACCGTTGTTGTAATGCTGCATCCACACGGTTACAGCCGGCTTGCGTTTAGAAGATTTCTCTATGCGTACCAGTTGGGTACAGGCGGTATCGGTAATATAGTAGTTGTTCCCTTTTCCGGTAGGTACTACCACATAACGGTAACGGCTATCCGCTGCCATATGTGCCGCCTGTAAATCAGGGTGCAACAGCACCAGTGCAAAGTCTTGCTTCAGCGTTTTTACCACGGCTTTCTTGTCCATTTTGGCCAGCAGAAAGTGTTTGGTGAAATTGCCCTGTTTATCAAATTCAAAATCAAAGAACTTAAATCCCATTTCGTTGGCAAACACCACGCGGGTGCTGCTGTCCGGCATTTGTTTGAAGAACAGGAGCCCACTCAGGTGATGCTTTAAAATATCGACCTGTGTGCTGTAAAGCGTAGCATTAAACTGCGGGCTGAACTGACGGATACAATTCACATCGCCTGCTACCGGCTTTAACCCCTTATATACCGACCGGCATCCGTTTGTGAACAGGGCAAGCCCCAACAGGCTACTTAGCAGAAAATACCGCATCCAGGATGTTTGTGTTCAATTGTTTATGTAAAAAGCTGATGGTGGTATCATCACCGGAAGATTCAGCCATCGTAATTTTCGATACAGAATAATCCTGTTTATCTACCAGCAGCACAATCGACTTAAAATATTCTTTCATCACTTTATTTACCGGTGTCAGTTCCAAGCGGTAATACTGGGTGTTTTCAGTGGCTTTGGTGGTGAAGTCGGCGTTGTCCAGTACGGTGCCACGTACGCAGTCGACCGTAATTTTATTAATCTGCTCAAACAGCTTATTACTTTTCCCTGATACTTTATTTTCCTTCTGTGCATCTTTAATACGGATATCTTTTCCGTTGATGACCAGCAGGTAGTAAGAAGGCTGGAGATATTCCATTCTTACTTTATTATCTTTCTTAAACCAGAATTTCCCTTTGGACACTATTTTATCCGACAGCATGCTCAGGTTTTTTTCCTGCACAAAATCACATTGGATGCTTTGTGTGTTTTGTGCCGCCTTTGCAAACTGCTGTTTCAGCGGCGTGATGTCTGCCACTGGCTTAAAACCGGTTTGGGCCTGTGCTTGCAGGCTGATAACGGCACACATAAAAATTAATATCCATTTACACATATGCACGCACTTTTAACATTTTATCGATTCTTTCCAATTGATATCCCTGTTGACGGATACCTTGAATGAGCTGTGGTAATATATCGGCGGTTATTTTACGGGTATCATGCAGTAAAATAACAGCGCCGGGTGTAAGCCGTTCCAGTATACGGTTCAGCAGTTCTGTTTCATCTTTGGCAACGGTGTCCAGGGAGCGGATATTCCAGCCTACCGGCAGATAATTACCTGCTTTTACCGCCCTTGCCAGGTTCGGATTGGTAACCCCATAGGGTGGGCGAAACAGCCGCGGCGTAAGGCCGGTAGCGTGTACCGTTACCGCATCCATCTGCTGCATATCCGTGAGCATATTGCCCGATAGTTTCATATCAAACCAGAAATCATGAGAATAAGTATGATTACCGATTACATGACCATCTGCGTATATTCGTTTCAGTAAGTGCTCATTGCCCCTGATATTCTTCCCTATACAAAAAAATGCCGCAGGCACTTCCTGCTGTTGCAGGATATCCAATATTTGCGGGGTATAGATAGCATCAGGTCCGTCATCAAAAGAAAGCGCCACCACTTTTTCTGTAGTATCTGCCTTACACCACACTTTCATAAAAAATCCGGCTTCTATATTCATCGCGCCGTGAATAGTGGGTGGCAGAAAAATAAGCAGTGGCAATCCATATGCCCAGAAGGGAATGGGAAGCGCCAGGTACTTATCCAGGAACAGGAGTACCAGGAGACTAAAGATTGCGGCGATATTTATTACTTTATTGTTTAACATGCCGTGAGCAATACCAATGAGTGGTGTGTTCCCTGATGATGGTTATACACTAATACTTTATTTATTTTTTTCGGCGCCTTTCCATAAAACTCAGCCGCCTCGGGTACCGCTTGTTCTGCAATGATGCCGTTGGCCATCCATACGCCAAAGCCTGCGGCTGTTGGGTATTCGCCACAGAGGTGCTTAAAACAGGCTTCTGCATGGTCCGGGAATAGTGCTGCAGCTACTTCTTCATAAATTTCATCCTGGTCTATGTCTCCGTTTCTGCCGGTAACAATCAGGTCAATATCTGCAGGGGTACAGTAATGCTCTTCCAGGAATTTCATGATATGGCCAATCACTTCTCCTTCCCACAGCGGTTTGTACAAGGTGCTCACACCTGTGAGTTCTGCTACAGTACCGGGATCTTTGGTGATGCCCAGTGTAAAAAAGGCAGCACCTTCGCCGGCAATGGTACCGGTACTGGGACTGTTAAGCACTTCCATTGTTTTCACCGGTGCCTTTTTATACAGACCAAAACGCGATAACAAGGCATGGCTATAGTTGGTAATTTCGTCTACACCACCCGCCAGGATATGTTTGGCGGAGCCTTCTTTCAAAATCATGATGGCATCCTGCAATGCGTTTTCAAATGAAAAGCCGCGATGCACGAATGTATTGTTATAACCATTGCAACTCAGCAGCAGGGCTATTTGTCCGGCTACGGTGTTGTGGGTACTCTGTATAAAAGCAGTAGGTGTCAGCATTTCTTCCTGCTGGTTCACCATCTTTGTTAAAAACACGCCGGTATCATCGAGGCAGCCATAGGCAGTACCCGTGATGATGGCATCCGGAGTAGTAACGCCGGCAGCTTCCAGGCTGAGATTTGCAGCACCTACACCCATTTTCACCACACGGCTCATGCGGCGGATCTGCTTCACATCAATCCATTGTTTATAATCCGGATCTACGGTAGACAGGCGAACCTGCTCGTATTCCCGGGGAGTAGCCAGCAAAGGGCCTCCCTGCGCAGTTTCCTGCGGAGATATACAACCGGTGCCGTTTATGTAGATATTCATGTAGCTATTAGCTTTTAGCGGTTAGCTGTTAGTATTTATGTTCTCCGTAGTGTTTTTGCTTCCGGTATTTCTGAAAGCATACGCTTTTTGCTTTATGCTTTTAGCTTTATGCTCTTGAAAAAATCAGGCTTGAGCAGTTGCCACCAAAACCAAAAGAGTTGGACATTACATGTTGCAGGTCGTGCCCGGCGGAATAACTGGTAGCCGGCGCAAAAGGCAATTCCTTCATCTGGTGTTCAAAGCGTGCGTTGGGATAAATGATGCCTTCCTTTACCGCGAGGGCAGAGAAAACAGCTTCTATTCCACCGCTGGCGCCCAGCGTATGGCCGGTGAACGATTTGGTGGAGCTCATGGCCGGAAAATGTGGCGCAAAGAGCCGGTTGATGGCAATCCCTTCGGATACATCATTATTCTGTGTGCCAGTGCCGTGCAAATTGATATAACCAATTTGCTGTGGTTGCAAACCACTCATATCCAGCGCTCCCTTCATGGCCAGGTAGTTACCCGTTCCATCAGGAGAGGAGGCTGTTTGATGGTATGCGTCGTTGGCGTTGGCAAAGCCACTCAAACGGCACCATGGCTGCAACTGGGCAGCCAGGCTATCTGATACCAGCACCACATAACCCGCACCTTCTCCAAGATTCAACCCGGTACGGGTATCATCAAAAGGGCGGCAAGGCTGCTGATCCAGGATCATCAGTGTATTAAATCCATTCAGTGTAAAGCGGGTGAGTGCATCTGTACCACCGGCAATCACTACATCCACCATGTTATTGCGGATGAGGCGGGAGCCATACATCAGTGCGTTGGCACCGGAAGAGCAGGCCGTACTGATGGTAGACACATGATGCCGGATACCCAGCATATCGGCCACCAGTTCAGTAATGCTGCCGCATTCATGGTGCACTACCTGGTGCAGGCGGCCACCCCGTGGATTAGCGAGGAATTCCGGGAAGAAATCTTCCGTTTTATCCATACCACCAACGGTATTGCCGGAAACAAATCCCACGCGATAGCGGGAGATATCGCCCAATCCGCTGGACTGCCACGCCTCACGGGCGGCAATCATGCTCAGCAAAGCGGTACGACTGATCTGCTCAGGCATGCGGGCCATGTCAGCCAGCGTGGCATTATCTGCCTTCACTTCCGCCACCGGAAAGGTGCCGCGATGTGCAGACGACAGGTATTGCATGGCTGCCATTCCAGGCTGCATATCCCGGAACGATTGCAAACAGGCCTTCAGATCCAGGCCTATACCACTGATCACCCCACCACCTGCTATCCACACCTTTTCACTCATGCCTTTACGGTTTGCTGTGCAGTAATGTATGCTGCCATGGTGCGAACAGACTGGAAGATTTTTGGTCCTTCTTCCGGATTGGCAATGCGGATATTATAATGCTGTTGCAGCAATACAATCAGTTCCAGCGCATCAATAGAATCCAGCCCCAGGCCTTCTTTAGAAAACAGCACCTGGTCGTCGCCGATGCTTTCCGGGGTTATCTCCTGCAAGTTCAATTGTTCAATGATCTGCGCTTTCAGATCCGCCATCAACTTTTCCACTGTAATTTGATTAAAGTTATTAACTGTTTTTCTGTTGATATAATGCCTGCAAAGCTGCAGCCGTTAAGGGCTGCGCTTTGTCATGCGGTGTATTTTCCACGAGGAATAAAACTACCTCGTATTGTTGTTCCATTACCTCTACCCAGCCACAAATGCAGGCCTGCAAAGGTGTAGTAGCCAGCAACTGCGCCGGATAGGTACTCATCAGTGCGGTATCAAAAGTATCTGATACAAAAAAAGTATTCTCTCCTTTAAAACCGTGCCGTATCGCTATTTCCCCCATTACAATGTTAGGCAGCGTATACACGAACAGTGCCGGGCTGGCAAATTCTTTCACCGTGGCGTAATAGCGCAGATCTGTGTCCAGGCTACTGCTGCGGTTAGACAATACCATGCCTACCTGTTCCGGCGACAACTGCGATATTGCCGTGTCTTTCAGTAATACTTCTGCAGCTAACCAGCCTAATTTGCTGAGGGCATCCATTTTATGAAATTTAGGATACTGACCGGAAAAATGGTCGTATCCTGCCCGCAGAAAATCCGGTAACTCCAGCTCCTGCCCTGCTTCCCATATACATTCGCCATTCAGGAATACCTGGTGCTGGCGAATGATACAACTACCTGTAATGTATGCCGACTCCCTATTCAATGGGTGAATTACTTTTTAATTTTTCTGTTAATTCTATTGTTCTGGCCAGCCGCTTTAAAGCGGTGTCATGATTTTTTACATATGGATTGCTCATATCCCACACATAACCAGCCAATACAGAGCAAATTTGTCCTTTAATCAACGGATCTGCATCTTTCTTAAAGAAAATGGTATCCAGGGTACCTTCGTACCAGGCCATTACATAAGAGCGGAAAGTGTTGACGCCCTGCATAGTAGGTTCCATGTATTCTTTCTCCCAGTCTACTGCTTCTCCTTTGAGTTTTTTAATCACCAGTTTGGCGGCTGTTTGTGCCGACACACAGGCCAAAGTTACGCCAGAAGAGAAAATCGGGTCGAGAAATTCTGTTACGTTGCCGGTCAGCACAAATCCATCTCCATAAAATTTATCGGTGGTAGCCGACCAGGACTGTAATATGCGGGGCTCGAATACCAGTTCCACATCGCGGAAACGCTCCCTGGTATAGGGTTCTGCTTCCAGCAAGGCACGATACTTTTCTTCGTCGTTGCCAGGATATTGTTCAAAAAATTCCGGATCTCCTACAAAACCGAGGGAGGTAACACCGGTAGCAAAAGGAATAATCCAGATCCACACACCTTTTTTATGCACTACTGCAGTAATACGGTTAGGTTCATCCGCCATTGAACGGCGTACATCCACCGTGTGGGCAAACAGCGCTTTACGGGGCTGCAAATTGGAGTTTTTCTCCAGGTTAAACAGCCTGGGAATCACCCGGCCATAACCACTGCCATCCACTATAAACCTTGCTTCTATCTCAGATTTGTTGCCGTCCTTATCTTCTACAGTAGTGACAGAATCAGATCCATTAAAGCGTATATCCGTTACCGTTGTTTCGTATGCCACGGGAACGCCCATGCTTTCTACAGTATCGGCTAATGTTTTATCGAAATCGGCACGGGTTACCTGCCATGTCCAGGTCCAACCGGGGGTATATTGCTCCTCGAAAGTGAAATCGCACACGGCGTTGTTTTTCACGAATTTCGCACCGAACTTCTGCTGAAAACCTTTTGCTTTGATGGCATCAATGAAACCCGCTTCCTGTAATGCGTCCATACTGCGGGGCAACAGGCTTTCGCCAATGACAAAACGGGGAAATTTTTGCTTTTCCACGATTTTAACTTTGTATCCTGCCTGATGAATAATAGAAGCAGCTACTGTTCCTGCCGGACCTGCTCCTATTACCAATACATCAACTTGCTCAGTTTTCATAAAAGATCGATTTTTGGGAGTTGTAGATTATATGATTAAAAGCTTTTACTTCTTTTTACATTTCAGCAATGTATAATTCATACCCATCTGGTTATTTTCTTCGATGATCTGTAAACCGGCATCTTCAATGCATTGGAAGAAATCATCGGTATGATACATCTGGCTGTTACCATTGGCCATCGCGGTAAAATAAAGGGACGTCTGCTGCAGGCAGAAAGCGGCAGATTTAAACTGCTGGCGGTTCCAGAAAGGTTCCAGGATATATACAATACCGTCTTCGTTGAGCGCTTCACGGCAACGTTTCAGGATAGATACAATTTCTGCTTCAGAGAAACAGTCGAGGAACTGGCTCATCCAGATGGCATCAAAGCCTTTAGGGAAAGGGATTTCCTCATGCAGGATGTTGGCAATATGAAAATGTACGCGGTTCTCTACACCGGCATCTTTCATTTTTTGTTGCGCCAGGCCGGCCTGACCTGGTAAGTCAAAGATGGTCACTTCTACATCCGGATCTTTGGCGGTGCAGGCAAGCGCCCATTTACCAGTGTTGCCACCGATATCCAGCAGGCGCTTCGGATGTTTTTCAAAAACGATATTCAACGCTTCCGGAGTGGCCAGATCAGAATAGTAGTGGTCGAAGTCGAACCAGCTTTTACCTATTTCCGGTGGTAGTAATGACAAACCGGGATAGATGGTATCCCAGGGACCGAGTTCACGTAACCCCGCCGGTTTCCCTTCTCTCAGGCTTTCCTGCAGGTGGTTCATGCCTTTGTAGCAGATATCCTGTGAAAAGTCCATGTTAATACGGGTGAGCTGATCGTGTAAAATAAAGTAGCCGGTTTTGGTAAGGGTATAGCGTTTATCATTTACGATCACCAGTTCCATTCCTAAACCTGCTTCCAGCAATACTCTTACTGCATAACGCGACATGTTGGTTTGCTCCATGATTTCTTCAATGGTGATACCTGCAGAGCGACTATTACTCACTGCAGTTAAAATACCCATATCACGCAATGCCCTGGTAGCCTGGAAAGCAACGGGGGCAAATGCCAGGCGCAGTGCTGCTTCTTTTGCTTCCAGTGCTGTTTTTGTTTCTTTATTAAACACGACAATAACTTGTTTAGCTGTTAAGATTAAAGACCATGGCTGCATTACATCCACCAAAACCTGATACTGTTTTCAGTAAGTGGGCAGATGGCATATGCAGCAGGGTGTTATTCACATTAACCGGCATACTGACGCCGGAGTTTTCATATCCTTTTGTTGGCAATATTACGCCGGCTTTCATCGCCTGCATGCTGATGATGGCTTCAATGAGTCCGGCGGCACCAAGGGTGTGGCCGTAATATCCTTTGAGGCTATTCACCGGCGTGTGCTGTAAACCGGCATGATGCAATGCTTTTGCTTCCATTTCATCGTTATACAGGGTAGCCGTACCGTGGGCCGATACAAATCCGATGTCGGCGTTGGTCAAACCGCTTCCTTTTATGGCCAGTTGCATCACTGCAGCCAGTTCTTCACCGGTACGGGAAGGTCCTGAAATATGATTGGCATCGTTGCTGATGGCACCGGCGCCCAATGAAAACGCAGCGTTGTGGTGGTGGTTGCTGAGAACAACCGTGGCAGCGCCTTCTCCCAGTGTGACCCCACTACGGTTGACATCGAAGGGTTTGCAGGGTTGGGAACTAACTGCCTGGAACGACTGGAACCCGGATAATACAAAGCGGGTCAGTACATCTGCACCGGTGACTACCACATGGTCGTAGCGTCCGGATTCAATGAGTCGTTTACCGGTTAAAATCGCCACCAGTCCGGAGATACAGGCACTGCTGATCACCAGGGGCTGGTTAGCGGCATTGAAATGAGCGGCTACTTTTACAGCAGTAGCATACAATTGCATGTCGGCCAGTGGTAGCGATGCTCCTGCCGGCTGTTGTTCCAGCAAGGCTATATTTCCTTTGGTAGTGGATACCAGCAGGCCGGTACGACTATCTGTCAAAGAAATACCGGTTTGTTGCAGGGCATCCTGGATGGATGCGACCAGTAATTTTTCAAATGTCGTATACCCGGTTACGTTATACGCAGCGGTATAGGTATCCAGCTGGCCAGGAGCCATCATAGCGCCGTAAAACGCAGCAGCGGCATAAGCTGCATCATCATGCAGTCTTATGCCACTGTTGCCTTGTAACACCTGGTCAAAATTTTCCCGGGTAGTACCGCCTAAAGGCCCCACAATATTATCCGCTACTACATATACCTGTTGCATATTACCCATCATGATACCAATCCGTTAGCTTTTTTCCACTCCGTGAAAAAAGGAGGGGTGATCAGTTGCAGTGAAGAAGTTTCTTTATCCAGGAATACCTGAACGGAAGAGCCTTTTGCCACTATTTCACCCGTTGCCGGATTGGTAAGAATGTATTCAAATTTTATTTTGGCGGCCATATCATCCACATACCTGGTTTCTACTACTACCCTATCGCCGTAACGCAGGGAGCGTTTGTAATCGCATTGTATGTTTACAACCGGTACCGTATATCCTTGTTCAAAAATATCCAGGTAACGTAAGCCGTATTTTTCACCGAAAGCTTCCCTACCGTCTTCGAAATACTGCACATAATGCCCGTGCCATACTATTCCCAGCGGATCTGCCTCATTAAACCTGATCAGTATGTTGGTGCATGTAGTGAGTGTTGTCATTATCCTTTCTTCTTAGCTGGTTTCTTTGTTTCTTTAGCGGCTACGCCGGTTTTAGCTTCTTTCTTTACTTCTACAGGCTTTTCTTCTTCTGCGTCTTTAGCATCCGCATATTTAGTTTTCAGCTTGCTGTAGTCATCGTTTACGTCGTCGAGTACATCTTTAAAGGTAGCCATCCAGTAATTGCGCCATCCGAAGGAAATTTTGTTGGCTTTACCTACATAACGTTCTGTCATCAACACGTTTTTACGATCCATGTCGATCAGGGTTATCCACATGGCCGCGCTTTTGGCAGTTTTGTTCAGTGCTTCTACTACGATTAAGAAGCCAATACCATGTTTGCCGGATAAATCGTAGCCTTTTACCAATTTGGTGATATCTTCAGCTTTCAGTCTTTCAAAATCAGCAGATTCATCAGACTTAAGCGTTTCCGGGTTAATAGCTTCATTACGTTTATTCACTACCGTGATACTGGTATTATACTTATCACGATGAAAAGCGCCCGGGATATCATATTTCTTCTGTTCGTTCACGATGGCCTGATTAATAGCGGTCAGGTCATGGCTCACGATGGCATCCGTTTTAGCTGCGGCATCGCCAATCAGCCTGGCCTGGGTAAAGTCCGCTCCCAGGTAGGTAAACGATGAGTCTTTATTTTCCAGAAAGTTTTTCAGTTTCTGCGCATGGGCTTCCGTTGCGAACATGCTTAAAACCATCAGGGGAAGGACGATAAATTTTCTACAGTTCATGTTAATTTATATTATGGGATTGATAAAGATTTTCATTTCACATTGTGCCATGATACGGCCTTCAAACATCACTTTGCCAGTTACCATGGTAGCATTAAATACTTCACCACCTATTTCCGTGGTGGTTTCAATCATTTGTCCTGCTGGCGGGAGTTCCAGGATTTCCAGGTCTTTCACAGCGCCAATAAATCCCAGGGGAACAGGGCTGTTTTCCTGTTTGGCGATATAGCCAACGCGGGCCGCAGCGGTTTGCGCGATATTTTCCATCAGACCGGGAGCCGTGAGTACACCATTTTCCACAAAAATATTATCCGGAGCAATATGAAGACCCGTGCGGGTTAGCGGACCATTGACTTCCAGGATTCCACTAATCATCACAATAGGCGTACGCTGCGGTATATATGCGGTTATATCATCGGTATGAATAAACATCTGCACAAGTTATTATTAAATATGAAACACGAAATAAATAGAATTATACGAAATTATGAACAGTAAAAACACGGATTATTCCCAAAAATCGTAATAATTAAACCATTGTACAGGATAGCGCTGTACTTTTTCTTCCACCTCACGCACAAAATCCTGGAGCGAACTTTCCACTCCCTGGTTGCGGCGACCGTGATATTGCCGGGGCTCGGTGGCGTAAAAATGGTAATGGGTTGTGGACTCTTTGAAGGCAAACACTACAGAAACCGGTACCCGGAAGGTAGCGGCCAATAGGAAAGGGCCTACAGGAAAACGGGCATCCTGGCCTAAAAAAGACGTGGTAGTCGTTTTATTGCCGGGCAGAAAACGATCGGCGTGCATGCATACCATTTCCTGGTTATTCAGCGCTTCATTAATAGCGTAGATATGTGACAGGTCGTCTTTAATGACGATTATATTCATGTTGCGGTCGCCGGTAACGCCAGACAGGTAATCCTTGATCCGTTGGTGTTCGCCATCAAACATTACGATATTAATACGGGTTTGCAGGCGTTTAAACAGGTGTCCGGCTACTTCCCAGTTGCCCAGGTGGGCACTCAGCAAGATGCCGCCTTTACCACCGGCAATCATTTCACGCAGGTAGTGTTCACCCTCAAATTCAAAGGTGAATTTATTACGGATACCGGCCATTACCACTACCTTGTCGATCAGGGTTTGCCCAAACACATGGTAATTACGATAAAGGCTCAATAGCGTGCGCCACCTGCCGTATCCAATTTTTGTACGGAAATATTCGTAGAGAGGTTTTGAGGAACTCCAGGAAAATGCGAAGAAATAGAAAGCCACGAACCTGAGCAACAGATATGCCGGCATTACTCCTCCATGCTTCAGCAGGAAAACAAAACAACTATATCCAAACTTGCTTCCTTTTGACTTTCCTTGCCAGGAGGGCATTACACCAGTTCTTTTTGTTGAACACGCGCAGCTACGTAATCGTAGAAGTCCTGGAAAGTGATGATAGCCTGGAAGTCTTCCGGATTAACTTTAAACCCGAAGTTATCTTCTATTACTACCACCATATCGATATAGTCCAGACTGTCAAGATCCAGTGTGGATTTCATATTTGCTTCGGGCTTGATTAACTCAGGGGTCGCTTCAAACTCCTCCACCAGAAACGTATTTGTAACAGCTATTATCTTATTAATGTCCATAAAGTGCGAAATCAGATATAGGTTCGTTTTAAAATTTGGTTTTACATCTTAGTTGGTCTAACGATCCTGATCCAGGTGCCAAAGTTAAGAATATTTACTGTCCGTTCCACCTCCTTACAATAAGAGATGAGTTTGTACCTCCAAAACCGAAAGAGTTCGACAAAAATATATTAAAATTTTTATTAATCGTACTGGTTACAATATTCAGCCTGGCAGCATCTTCATCGGGGTTATCCAGGTTGATGTTGGGAGCAATAAAGCCGTCCTGCATCATGAGCATGGAATAAACAATTTCGCTGGCGCCTGCCATCCAGCATTCGTGGCCGGTCATAGATTTTGTGGAGCTCACATAGGGTCTGGACGCGCCAAATACTTCATGAATCGCTTTGGCTTCGCTGGCATCCCCTGCCACTGTGGAGGTGGCGTGTGCATTGATATATTCGATATCGCCGGGTTGCAATCCGGCGTCTTTGAGGGCTATTTCCAGTGACCGAACAGGGCCGTCTACCGTTGGGTTGGAGATGTGCGCGCCATTGGAAGAGAAACCATATCCCAGTACTTCTCCTAAAATGGTGGCTCCCCTGCGTTGGGCTGATTCCAGGCTTTCGAGGATCACGGTAGCTGCGCCACCGCTGGGCACGAGGCCGTCACGATCACGGTCAAATGGTCTTGATGCTTTTGTAGGATCATTTTCCCGGATAGAAAATGCCGCAATAGCATCAAAGTTTCCCATCGCATACACATTTACTTCCTGGGCGCCACCGCAGATCACAGCATCCTGCATCCCGTTGCGGATAAACATATATCCCATACCAATGGCATGAGAACCGCTGGCACAGGCCGCACTCACAGAAAAGTTCACCCCCCGGAGCTTGAAAATGGTGGCCAGGTTCATATTCACGGTAGAGTTCATGGTCTGAAAAACAGAACCGGAACCTACCAGCATCGTATCTTTTTTAGCCCGCATAATGTCATTGGCTTCCACCACTGGTTTTGCAGAGCTGTCGTTACCATATAAAAGCCCGATGGGCGTAGCATCGATGTATTCCGGTGTGATGCCTGACTGTGCCAGGGCTTCACGGGTGGCCATATAGGCAAACTCGGCCTGCTCAGGCATCATGAGCCTGGCCCGGCGGTCTAATACCCCCTTGAGCTCAGGTCTTTCTATAAAACCGGTTAATCCTGACCGGTAACCAAAAGTTTTTCTCTCCGGATCCAGCACAATGCCAGATTTGCCCTGATACAATGAATCTCTGACTTCCTGCATATCTTTTCCAATGCAAGAGTAGATTCCCATTCCAGTGATCACTACTCTATTCATAAGCTTGTAGCTTTTGTTAGCTATTAGCTATTAGCAGTTAGCTATCAGCAAATGCAGCGAAGGTGGTCATATGTTGGTCTTCGGTGCATTTACTGATAGCTAACTGCTAATAACTAACAGCTAAGTATGCAATCCTCCATTAATATTCAATACCTCTCCCGTAATATAACCCGCTGCCCGGGAAGCAAGGAAGGCAACGGCTTCCGCCACCTCTTCCGGGGTACCAAAACGATTCATCGGTACCTGTGCAGCCAGTTCTTTTTCATTGAGTTCGGCTGTCATATCTGTTTTAATAAATCCCGGCGCAATCGCATTTACGGTAACGCCTCTCTTGGCTACTTCCTGTGCCAGGGCTTTGGTAGCGCCAATTACGCCTGCTTTGGCAGCAGAATAATTGGTTTGACCCGGCAACCCTTTAATACCAGATAAAGATACCATGTTGATAATACGTCCATAACGTTTTAATAACATGCTATTCAACACCTGCTTGGTAACATTAAAGAAGCCATTCAAACTGATGTTCAATACATTTCCCCACTGCGCTTCATTCATCCAGAACATCAGGGAATCTTCGCGAATACCTGCATTATTCACCAGGACTTCTATCTGCTGATCTTTATTATTTTCAACCCATCCGCCGAGCACCTGCTGTACTTCTGCGGCATCTCCCACATTAAATGGTAACAGTTCACCGGTACCACCTTTGGCTTTTATCGCCTCCAGCGTTTCCAGTGCGGCCGCTTCATTGCCTTTGTAGTTGATGAGGATGTGATAACCTGCTTCGGCCATTTTTATACAAACTGCCCTACCTATTCCCCTGGACCCACCTGTTACTAATGCACATTTCATTGAATTACGAATTACGGTTTACAAATACAGACCTGTTTTAAAATGCTATGGGCATATTGTTTTTCAGGTAAGTCTGAATTTTCTGCAGGTCTTTATAACGGGGGCTATCCTCAATAAATTTAGGGAATATCGCCCTTACTTCCCCGTATACTTTATGAGAGAAGCCCGCCAAACGATCCTGGCAATTCAGGTAGTCTACCGCCTGTAACATCGTCATTACCTGTATAGCCAATACCTGGAAGGTATTTTCTATCACCTTGCTGGTCATGATAGCCGCATTACATCCCATGCTCACAATATCCTGGTTGTCATTGTTATTCGGAATACTATGCACATACATTGGGAATGATAATGTCTGGTTCTCCGCCACTGTTGATGTAGCTGTAAACTGAACGCCCTGCATTCCAAAATTGAAGCCAAGTTTTCCCAGGTTCATAAACGGCGGGAACTTGTGATTCAATTTATCATTTAACAGGTAGTTCAATTGTCTTTCCGCCAGCATAGATAGTTTGGTAATGGCAATTTTTATTTTGTCCATTTCCAGTGAGACATAATCACCATGGAAGTTTCCGCCATGGAAAACATTTTCCAGGTGATGATCTACTACCGGGTTGTCGCTTACAGAATTCAATTCCTGTACTACCAGTTTTTCTGCCTGTGCCAGCGTATCATATACGGGACCCAGGATCTGTGGTACGCAGCGCAGGGAATAATATTCCTGTACTTTATCTTTAAAAATTTCTTCTTCCAGTTCTTTATATAAGTGATCCGGACGATGGCGCACCATTTTGCTGCCCGTCAGGATTTCACGCATTTTAGCTGCAATCTGCTGTTGTCCTTCATGCTTTTTCACGGCATTGAGTTCTGCAGAAAGATGGTCATCGAAAGCTTCTACTATTTCATTGATCATGGCAGACAATACCACAGACCATCCCAGCAGTTTTTTCGCTTCAATAAGGTTCACCAGGCCTACACCGGTCATGGCAGACGTACCATTGATAATGGCCAGTCCTTCTCTCACATGGATACCGATCGGCTTTAGATTCAGTTTGGCAAATACTTCTGCGGTAGGTTGAAATTTATCTTCATACCATACTTCTCCTTCACCAATCAACACCAGCGCCAGGTGAGCCAACTGTACAAGATCACCGCTGGCACCCACGCCACCATGTTCAAACACACAAGGATATACGTTTTTATTAATCAGGTCTTTCAGCAGGTGCACTACTTCCGGATGAACACCGGAATGGGCCTGCATAAAGCTGCTCAAACGGGCAATCATCAAAGCCTTGGTATGCAAAGGCGACATACATTTACCGGTGCCGGAGCTATGGCTGCGGATCAGGTTAAACTGCAACTGGAAGGTATCTTCATCACTGATACGATACTGGGCCATCGGACCAAAACCAGTATTAATACCATATATCAGTTTCTTTGCGGAAAATTTCTCAAGGAATAGAAAACTAGCTTCCACCTGCTGCAGCGCTGCTGTTTCCAATGTCAGCTCTTCGCCGCCCAAAAGAACCCTGTTCACTTCATCCAGCGACAGTGCCTTACTTCCTATTGCAACCATTTTATCTTAAATTAAATTATTTGTATATGTAAAAAAGTGCTCAAAATTAGTATAAAGCTAGATTTATCCAAATAAATAACAACGTTACTGCACGAATTACGGGTAATTACGCATGCGGTCATTACGGTTTTCTTTTGGGGGTGTGTAGCTCTATTCTTCCTCCTGTGGTGTTGGCGGTGTGACCAGTACTTTATCTATACGATGTGCATCCATGTCCACTATTTCAAATGTAAAGTCGCGCCAGATGAACTTCTCACCGGTTTGAGGAATATGTTCCAGGTGATGAAGAATGAAACCGGCCAGGGTATCAAAATCCTGCTCAAATTCGGTCATCCAGTCTTCTTTATCAAATTCTTCCAGGAAATCATAAAATGGGATCTGGGCATCTACCAGCCAGGTACCATCTTCTCTCAGCACCATTTCATAATCATCACTTTCGGCAGTTTCCGGCATGTCTCCTACAATCGCTTCCAGGATATCATTCAGGGTAATCATTCCCAGGAAAGTACCATACTCATCCACAATAAATGCAGCATGGAAATGGGTTTCCTTAAACTTCTCAAGTACCTGGTAAGCGGTGTTATTCTCCGGAACAAAAAGCGGTTTACGGATAATATCTGCCAGGGCCACTGATTTACCAGCCACTGAATACAAATCCTTGATGGTGATCACTCCCTTGATACTGTCTATTTGTCCGTCGCAAACGGGGTACACCGAATGCAAACTATCATGCACCTTCTGGTGATAGTTGTCGGTCAGTTCGTTGATATCCAGCCAGGTTATATCATTGCGGTAAGTCATCAACGACGTGATGTTACGATCGCCGAGGTGAAATACTCTTTCGATGATTTCCTGCTCTGTTTCTTCAATGGCGCCGGAATTGGTGCCTTCGTTGATAATCGCTTTGATTTCTTCTTCCGTTACGTGCGACTCCCCTGATTTCAGGTTGAGTAGTTTTACCAATACCGTTGTGGAGGCGGACAATAACCAGATAAAAGGAAAGGTAAGCCAGGAAATCACCTGCATAGGCTTTGCCATAATTTTGGCAATCGCTTCTGGTTTAGCCAGACCAATACGTTTAGGTACCAGTTCACCGAGTACCATAGAGAAATAAGTAATAGCCACTACAATGATAGCAGTAGCTACAATGCTGCTATACGGTTGTATAACAGGAAATGTATTGAGCCAGGCCATCACATCCGTTTTGATGTTTTCGCCTGAATAAATACCCGTTAAAATACCAATCAGGGTAATACCGATTTGCACGGTAGAAAGAAAGGTGTCCGGATTATTGGCCAGCTTCAGTGCGGCTTTTGCTTTTTCATCCCCCTTATTGGCCTGGTTTTCCAAACGGATCTTCCGGGCTGAGACCATTGCAATCTCGGACATCGAGAACAGGCCATTCAATAAAATAAGGATGAGGATAATGACGACTTCCATATATAAAGCCTAAAAATAAAAAATTATTCAAATATCAGGGTAAGAAATGCCAAAAGCAGCCCCAGTGCAATTGCTATCACCTTTTTCCTGCTGAGTTCATGATGTTTGGTGCCGCTTTCATAAAAAATAGTAGTAGAAATATGTAAAAATGCGCCCACTACCAGCGCTACCACGTACAACAGGTAATGCTGTACAATTTCAAAACGGGTGCCCAGCCATCCTGCCAGGATAGCCGCCAATGGCGTTACCAGTGCAAAAAACACCAGTATCTGCCAGAGTTGCGACCGCTTTTTATGCGCATGCATCATCACCGTAATCAATGTTAATGCTTCCGGTATTTTATGCGCCGCCACACCCGCCATCAGTGAAGGGAGTGCTGACTGATCATCATATTTGAAGCCGAGTGGAATCCCTTCCATGAACGCATGGATGGAAAGCCCCAGCAGCAACGGTGCTACAGCAATATGATGGTGATGTTGCTCCGTAGCTACATGTGTATGGCCATGTTCCATGCCATGCGACAATTGCTGCAGGAATACCTGCAGGAAAAATCCGGCCACGATGTATACACCTGCCTGATGCCCCAGCTCATGGTATACTTCCGGCAGGAGGTGCATAATGATCACCCCAAACAGGAAGGCCCCTGTAAAGGCCAGCAGGTAAATAGAGAAATTGGCATGAATACGCTTTACGGTCATGGGTATGATACCACCCACCATAGTCGCTGCCAGTATTAATATCAGATAGTTCCAGTTCATGATGTGAGTTCAGGCTCCAGCCTTATGCGGCGTTGAAAGAAACTACCGCTGAGCAGGCCGATTAACATACCGATCAACGCACCACCCAGTACGTCCAGCGGATAGTGTACCCCTACGTATATCTGTGCATAACCGATAATAGCGGCCCATGCAAAGAATAACCAGGCATACCGGCGAAATGCTGATTTTAAAGTTATGAAACAAAAGGTAGCCAGCGCAAAATGATTGGCGGCATGGTTGGAAGTAAAGCTACCGCTCATGGGACAGTATACTACCAGCACGCGCGCATAATGCGACACCACCGGATCCCGGCAGGGTCGCACCCTTCCGATCGCTTCTTTCAGAAACAGGCTGCTTTGATCTGCCACACCAAAACATAACAGGAAGAAAAGGATCCAGAACAATCCTTTCCAGCCATAGTTAATAGTGACAAACAGCCCGAGAAAAAGGTATAAAGGCGCCCACACATATGGTTCCCGCACAAAAGGCAGTACTACATCGAGGAAAGCATTATGCCACTGGGCGTTTATATGAAGAAATAACCTGAGATCTTCCTTTAGTATCGATTCAAGCATGGCTATGATTTTGTAGCAATGAGAATCAGCCGTGGCGAACGCTGCTCATCATAACTGTTAAAGTGATAGTCGCCGAATATTTCTGTTATTTTAAGCCCCTGTTTGGCAAACATCTTCTCAAAATCCTCCCTGGTAAAGGCATTTACGCTTTCTGTATAAGTAGCGCGACGCATTTTTTCTTTATCGAGGATACCGATTTGCTTTCTGAATTTATGGTCATTCACTTCCCGGTGGATGTCGAACACTACCTGTTCCTTCTCTTTCACTTCATTATGTACCAGGTGTGCAGCTACATAAATACTATTGAGATAGTCCAGCACCAGTTTGCCTCCTGGCTTCAGGGCATTGGCGAGGGTGCGTAATGCGTTGTCGTTATCGCGTTGTGATTCGAAGTAACCAAAGCTGGTGAAGAAATTGAACACCACATCAAAATAATTTACCCGGAAAGGTAAACGCATATCGTGTTGAAAAAAGCTCAGGTGATCGTTTTCCAGTTTTTTAGCGGCGTTAATACTTTCAATGGAAAGATCTATACCAGTGGCATAATATCCTTTATCAGCCAGGTATTTGGCATGTCGTCCCCTGCCACAGGCTACATCCAGCATTTCAGCATCGGGAGCCGGTTGCAGGTAAGCCAGCAATTTATCGATAAAAGCAGCAGCTTCCCGATCATCGCGGTTATTGTACAACAAATGATAGTAAGGAGAATTAAACCAATCCTTAAACCAAAGCTTATCTATTTCCATAAAGCATTTAGCTATTGGCTGCCAACTGTTAGTTTATAGCTATTGGCGTTTCAACATCAGATTAAGCACTGAAACACTGACAGCTAATGGCTAACAGCTAAAAGCTATTTTTTATTATTAAACATCAAATATCGGGTGCTTTCGTAAAAGCTCCGTGTTAAATTATCGAGGCTTTTTGCGGTATCCGGCTGCTGTGCCTGTATGTTTTTCAACGGGTCCGTCGTCAGATCATACAATGCGGTGGTGCTATTCACCATGTTGATCTCATACAGGTAATGATTCCCCAGCAACGCGTAATAAGGCATCTGGTTACGCAGATACAGCATAAACACGTATTTATCATTTACACGGGTGCTATCGAACAGATCTACTCCCAGTGTATAATTTTTATACGGTATGCCCACCATTTTGGCCATAGTAGGATATACATCCAATAAACTACCCGGGGTAGTGATTTGCTGTGGCGCCAGGTGTTTAGGACTATACATGAATGCCGTTACGTGTACCCCACCCGTAGCCAGTTCATATTCCGGCAATGGCATGAAGCTATAAGGGTTGAGTACGCAGTTATGATCGCCAAAAAACATAAAGATCGTATTGTCAAGATACCCATCTTTGCGGGCCATATCAATCAGATGTCCCACGTTATAGTCTTCATACCGCAGGGCGTTGAACTGATCGATTGACACAAAGCCCGATTTTTTGAATGTGTTCTTATCAATATCTTTCTCTGTCAGCTTTTTAAAATCGCCGGCGCCGCTGGTTGTAGTATAGGGCGGGTGATTATCTGCCAGTTGCAGGAACGCTACAAAGGGTTGCTTCTTATCATTATCTTCTTTAAAGATGGAGGAGGCTTCGGTGATCAGGTCGTAGTCGGAAACGCCCCATACATCTGCCTTGGCCGCTTTATACATGCCTTCTTCATAAATACGGATGCCTTCCACGTTGTTGGTAAATACCGCCCGGATATTGGCCCAATTAGTATTTCCGCCCAGCAGGTATAATTTATCATACCCTTTAAACTGGTCCATTACGATACGCTGATCCAGCATTTTAGGGTGACGGCTGGCCGTTTTCACGGAAGTAATATCTGGTAAACCGGTATGCACGCCAAATACGGTTTTGGCGGTGCTGATGGCCGGTACATAAAAATTCTTAAACAGTACTCCGCTGTCGGCCAGTCGTTTCATATTAGGCGTGGCCTGCATTGGATTGCCGTACATGCTGGTAACAGCAGCGCCGGTGGATTCCAGCATAACGAGCACCACGTTGAGCTTAGGTTTGGTAGCATCTCCAGCGATGGTGCGCACGTAGTTCAGGCTATCCGCATTGGCATTGTCTACTTTCAGGTAGCTGGCAATAGCTGGATAATATTTTTTAGTGGCTTCCAGGTTATAGGTATCTCCTTTCACGGATAAGTTGGACGCAAAATACAGGATGGGATTGAGTCCCAGGCTGGTTACCCCATTATCGCGGGTGAACATGGCCTGGCTCCAGCGCAGGGGAAAATACGCGATATTGGCGTAGATACCGGCGGCAAAAAGCAGTACCAGCGCAATTGTGTAGCCGGTGAAGGGCCAGTTGCGGAGATAAATAACCGGTTGTGCCGCAAATCTTTTCCAGGTAGCCTTCTGCAGGCGATATACGAGGAACATGAAGATGAAAATGCCCAAAGCCCCTCTTACCACCGGGTAACTTTGCCATACCATGCGGGCGTTATCGGCTCTTTCGCCTTTGGCCAGGAACCTTAACACAGAAGGATCCAGGCGCTGGCCGAGGTAGTCGTAATGCCCCAGGTCGAGGATATACAACAGGGTAAGCAGCAGGTAAACGAGGAAGAAATATATAAAGTTGGTATTGCGTATGGCCTTGGACGTAAAGAATTTGTTACGTGTAATCAGCGCCAGCAGCAGTATGGGGATCATGAGGTAAAGGGTCAGCCTCATATCGAAGCGTAATCCCAGGTTCCAGGCTTTCACGATTGCAGCGTGGTCCGTGATGGTAGTTTTGAAGAAGAACAGGTAAAAAATCGCCCTGAACATTACCATCAGCAGGAAGAGGTAAAGCGTTTGAACAAACACATAACGAATATACCGGGGTATATTCTTCCACGAGTATTGCATGTAACGTATAGCTGTTTTTTTAAAAGCGTAGCTGCAAATATATCGAAAAAGCCGAAAGCTGAAAGCAGAAAGCAAAAAGCCATTGTAGCGGAGATTTAAGCGATTATAATTAATGTAGCCGGACAGATCTCCGCTACAATGGCTTTTTGCTTTCTGCTTTCAGCTTTCGGCTCTTTGTTCTTCTATTCATAATTAGGATTTCTGGAATGGATTTTTTTATATTTGCCTTCCTTTAAAACAGAATCTTGTGGCACTGATCAAATCGATATCCGGCATACGCGGAACCATAGGCGGTAAGCCCGGCGAGGGACTTTCTCCATTAGATGTGGTAAAATTCACGGCAGCATATGGCACCTGGCTGAGCCGTGCAACAGAAAACCGTAAGGTGGTGATCGGCCGTGATGGTCGTATTTCCGGCGAAATGGTGAAAAACCTGGTGGTATCCACCCTGAACGGATTGGGCTTTGATGTAGTAGACCTTGGTCTTTCTACCACTCCTACCGTAGAACTGGCGGTAACCATGGAAAATGCTGCCGGCGGTATTATTCTTACTGCCAGTCATAATCCGAAAGAATGGAATGCGCTGAAATTACTGAACAGTAAAGGCGAATTTATTTCCGGAGATGATGGCGCAACGCTGCTGGACATTGCAGAACGGGAAGACTTCAACTTCGCGGATGTAAATAAGCTGGGCACCTACACGTTAGATGACTCTTATTTACAGAAACATGTAGACCTGGTGGTAAACTATCCACTGGTAGATGTTCCAGCCATTAAGGCCCGTAATTTCAAGATCGTAGTAGATGCGGTAAATTCTACCGGTGCTTTATTTGTTCCTCCTTTGTTAAAAGCATTGGGTGTGGAAGAAGTAGAAGTATTGTTTGCGGAGGTGAATGGTAAATTCAGTCACAATCCGGAACCACTGGCAGAAAACCTGACCGCCCTCTCCAACGAAGTGAATAAATCCAAAGCAGACCTGGGTATTGCGGTAGATCCGGATGTGGATCGCCTGTGCTTTGTTTGCGAAGATGGTAGCATGTTTGGAGAAGAATACACCCTGGTAGCCGTAGCAGATTACGTATTAAGTAAAAGAAAAGGAAACACTGTTTCCAATATGTCTTCCACCCAGGCATTGAAAGATGTTACCCTGAAACATGGCGGTCAATACACGCCTTCAGCGGTAGGTGAAGTAAATGTAGTGAAGAAGATGAAAGATACCCACGCGGTAATCGGCGGAGAAGGCAATGGCGGTATCATTGTTCCGGACCTGCACTATGGCCGCGATGCGCTGATTGGCATTGGTCTTTTCCTGAGCCATCTCGCCCACAGCAAAAAAAGCATCAAAGCCCTGCGTAACAGCTATCCTGATTATTTCATCTCTAAAAATAAAATTGAGCTGGATAAAGGGGTAGATGTAAAAACTATCTTCGAAAAAATTAAGGTGAAATACAAAAATCAACCTTTAAATACAGAAGATGGGCTGAAAATTGAGTTCGATAAAGACTGGGTACATCTCCGTACTTCCAATACAGAGCCAATTATCCGCATTTACGCAGAAAGCCAGAATGAAACCACCGCGGATAATATCGCGAAAAGAATCATGCAGGATATTAAAGAGTTCATGCATTGAGGTAAGCAGAAAGCGTAAAGCAGAAAGCAAAAAGCTATAAAAGCGAATGACCAGAGCGAGTATTTATAATTACTCATACACTCTGGTCATTCGCTTTTATAGCTTTTTGCTTTTTGCTTTCTGCTATCTTAAATCAGTTCCTGCAGTTTTGCTACCACTTTATCTACTTCTTCTTTTGTATTGTTTTTGCAGAAAGAGAAGCGCACCGCAATCAGGTTAGGGTTGCTGTTGATGGCGCGAATAACGTGAGAACCCGCATTGGCGCCGGAAGTACACGCACTGCCGCCAGAAGCGCAGATGCCGTTAATATCCAGGTTAAACAGGATCATTTCGCTTTTCTCTGACTTAGGGAAACCTACGTTCAATACGGTATATAAGCTACGACCGCGCAGATCACCGTTAATAACGATGCCTGGAATATGTTTTTCCAACTGCTCCGCCATGTACATACGCAGGCCATTGATATGGGCGCTGTGAGCTTCATGTTCAGCAGTGGCAATTTCCAGTGCTTTGGCAAATCCGATAATGCCATACAGGTTTTCTGTACCGGCGCGCATATTGCGTTCCTGGCTACCACCCTGGATAAACGGCTTAATTTTTACGTTTTCGTTGATATAAAGGATACCTACTCCTTTAGGACCATGAAATTTATGACCAGCGCCGGTAATAAAGTGTACAGGCGTGTTACGGAGATCAAATGGATAGTGACCTACGGTTTGTACGGTATCAGAGTGGAAAATGGCGTCAAATTCCTTGCAGAGATTCCCCACGGCATGGATATCAAGCAGGTTACCAATTTCGTTGTTGGCATGCATGAGGGTTACCAGGCATCTTTCGGTGGATTGCTGCAGCAGTTCGCGCAGATGGTCCATGTCGATATGACCGCTGGGTAATACATTCACAAAAGAGAGCGCTATGCCATCGTGATGGTGCAGGTATTCTACGGTGTGCAATGTAGCATGGTGCTCAATAGGCGAAGAGATGATGTGTTTGCAGCCGAGGTCCTTTACAGCGGCGTTGATAGCCGTATTGCTGCTTTCTGTACCGCCGGAAGTAAAGAAGATCTCTCCGGGATGAGCGTTCAATGTTTTGGCAACTGATTTACGTGCATTTTCGATACCCAGTCTTGATTCCCTACCGTAAGAATAAATAGAGGATGGATTACCGAATTTTTCTGTCATAAATGGCAGCATTGCTTCTAGCACTGCCGGGTCCAGCGATGTGGTTGCTGCGTTGTCGAAATATATTCTTTCCAATGTTGGTGGTTTTTGATAAAAGAATAATAATTAATGGTGGTATGGTTGTCTTAAAAAGAGAGCGAAGATCGGAAAAAAAGCAGAAAGCGGAAAGAATTACGAATTACGAATTACAAATTACGGATATATGGGTAGCTAGTCAACGCGAAGGTCATTCGCTGCTATCTACCCATATATCCGTAATTTGTAATTCGTAATTCCTTCCCTAGGAATTACGGTTAATAACGTCATAAAACCGATCCCGGTAGCCGTCTGAAATCGGGATCGACTGATTCGCGATCATAACGGTATTTTTTTCTACGCAATTGATTTTATTGAGAGAAACCAGGTAGGACCGGTGTACCCGTATGAATTTGTCGGCCGGCAGGCGGGTTTCGAATGATTTAAGGCTCCGCAGGGTCAATACGGGCAGGTTATGTGTATAGATCTTCGTATAGTCTTTCAGTGCTTCGATGAAAAGAATATCTTCCAGGTTAATTTTAATAATCTTGTACTCTGTTTTAATGAAGATGTAGTCATTTACCCAGGTGGCATCCATGGGTAGGGCGTTATTCCCGGTGCTCCCGCTTTTTTGCTGGCTTACCGACCAGGTTTCGCTGGCTTTGGCCGCCGCCTTCAGAAAGCGTTCAAAGGGTACGGGCTTCAGGAGATAATCTACCACATCCAGATTAAAGCCATCCAGCGCGTATTCACCATAAGCAGTAGTAAATACCACCATAGGAGGATACTTCAGCGATTTCAGGAACTGAATGCCAGTGATATCAGGCATTTTGATATCCAGGAACACCAGGTCTACCGGTTCGTCCTGGATGAATCGTAAGGCGGTCGCAGCATTTTCGAATTTGCCTGCCAGTGTCAGGAATGGAACTTTACGAATGTAATCTTCCATGATTTCCAGCGCCAGTGGCTCGTCATCCACTGCAATACACTTCATCATTTTTTCAACACAATTTTAAGATCTACAATAAATTGGTTTTCCGTTTCCCTGATATTAATCTCGTGCTCGTTTTCATAGAGCAATTCCAATCGCTTCAACACATTATCCAGGCCTATGCCTCCCCTTTCTGCCACCCTTTCTTTAAAGTGACTGTTGCGGACAATTAACCTGATCATATTTTCCGTTGTAGTAATAACAATATCGATAAAGGAATCTTCTGTATAACTGATCCCATGTTTGAAGGCATTTTCCACAAACGGCACCAGCAACATGGGTTCTATCTGCAAGCGATCTGCATCGCCATTCAGCTGGTAATTGATGTCAATATCTTTTGGCAACCGTAGTCGTTGTATTTCTATGTAGTCGTGCAGGTATCTTAATTCCTGTGACAGCAGTACCCTCGCTTCGTTGGACTCATAAATCATGTACCGCATAATGGTTGACAACTTCAATATCGCGTGCTCGGTTTGTGTTGACTGCTTATGCGCCAATGAGTAAATAGTATTTAGACAGTTAAACAGGAAGTGAGGATTAATCTGTGATTTTAAAAATTTTAATTCCGCATTCAACTTCTCCACTTTCAACTCTTCCCGCTGTTTTTCACTTTTAAACCATTCCAGTGCAATTTTTATAAAGCCGCTCATGAATAACATCAGGAGCGCAAAAAATCCGGATCTACGGAGTACCTCCGGAAAGAAGAGATATTCCAGGATAGTGGGAGCATCTGGTTCCATCAACGGAAGCCCTGAAAAGGCCACTGTAGCAGCTCGTAAACTGTCGATGTGTAATTCACCTCCTCTTGCGGACGATACCGGTATGGCCATTGCCCGGGCGCCGCTTTCCTCAACCATATCCAAACGTCGGTGGTGAAACGGCGGAAAGCGGCCAGAAGTTACTTCCGCATTGTTAAATTTTTTATCCATCCGTAACGCCATCATCGACGGTGGACGATGCCCGTATTTTCTGAAGAAATAATAATTGAGCGCCGCTTGTTGCGCGGTAATAAACACGATGAGTAAAGCGATACTGCAAAGGTATATCGCAATCTTCTTCCCATTAAAAAACCGGGGAATCAGCACATAGATATTCAGATAAAAAATACCAATCAGGAAAAGGTTATCTATCAATTCTTTGATAAAAAAACCGGTATGCAAAATCTGAATCCGATAAATGAAAAACGGAAAAAATAAAAAACATGCCCATCCGAGCACGTGCAGTGAAATAAGGAAGGGACGACTCCTGATGATCCGTTTAAAATTTAGCATCCTGTTATTTGATGCGATAAACTTACACCAGATAGGGTTAGGCTTGTGTTAAAAAACGTTAATCCTTTATAAGGGATTGTTAAATTTAAGAATGATATTAAAATCAGATTAAAAATCCGGGGCACAGCAATGCTTTACTGCGGGAGTATCGTATTCTTTTTCAAGAGATCCTCCCACAGCAAAGCCGCTGCAATAGCTAATATTATTCCGCTTCGGTAATGTGCATGTTGATCAATTCCTGCTGTGTCATGGCGGGAATTTTATGATGTGTTAACTTATCTGCCACCACATTTCCCACCCGCAAAGCGTTTTCCCTGCTGCGAAAAACACGGTGTCCTTCTACACCCGGCAACATGTTCTGATAGATGTAGGTATGACCATCTACGTTTACTTTGTAGCCCCAGCCACCATTTACTTCGAACGGTTCCACCTCCACTGCCAGCATATCAGCCCCATGGCCGGCGGCCTTCTTTTCACGTGTAGTTAACCAGGCAATACATGTTAACACCAGCACGGCTATACCGGCTATAATAAGGTTACGCTTAGTCATTTTTGTTATACTCTGCTGTAGGATCAAATTCACGCATATCATCCAATTGAAGGGTACTACTTACGCCCAGCACTACGAAGCCACGATCTTTTACTGCAAAGCCGGTAGCATACTGACGGGCAGCACCTTCGAAATCTGTTTTCTGTGTCCAGCGATCGGTTTCAGGGGTATATTCCCAGGTAGCTGCAGACAAACCACCCTTGATACCGGATACCACATATCCTTTACCTTTCATTGCAAAGGAAGCAGCGCCGCTGCCTGCAAAGTTGTAGGAATCATCAAAGCTGTCATCGCTTACATTCGCAATAGAATTGAGGGTAGCCCAGTTGGTACCATCAAACGCATAGAAGTCGGTGATGGCCGTGCTGTTGGCTGTGCCCATACATACATATGCTTTGTTATTGATCACAAAAACGGAAGCGTCCTGTCTTTTACCGCTGGGCAAACTTTGCGCCTGGGTCCAGGTGTCTGTAGCCGGATCATATGCCCAGTTATCTTTTAACCAGTTACCATCGTAACCGGTGGCGATATAACCTTTGGTACCCAGTCCGAATGCCACTGCGCCATAACGGCCACTGCCAGGGAAGGGTTTCTTAGGTGTCCATTTATTCTGCACGGGATCATATTCGTAGAAGTCGTTCATCTTGGTTAATCCATCAGTACCGGTGCCCACATAACCCTTTCCATTGATGCTCATACCCACTGCATTGCTTCGGCCAGGGCCAGGGAAAGGTGTGGTTACCTGTGTCCACTGATTTTGATCCACATTGTACATCCAGAAGTCTGTTAACCTGTTAAGTCCATCATAACCGGTTCCTACATAGGCTTTATTATCAATTACGAAAGAAGCAGCTGCATTTCTGGCAACGCCTTCAAACTCGGACCGTTTAATCCAGTTTCCTACCAGTGTAGTGGTGTTTGAACTTTTCGAACAGGCTGCCAGGGAAGCCATCAATAATAAACTATAACCTTTTAAATATCGCATTAGCATGTTCTTTTTACTGCTGCCAAAATTATCCGCCGAAGCATTCCGGCAAACAGGAAATAGCTATTCCCCTGATTTTAGCTGACGGATACCGTTATTTCATCTACCAGTTGGAATCTTTGGCAGGAAATGCTTGTTCCTGCGCTACTGGCGGCATAAAGGATATATTACGTTATTCATCGATAAATTTTGGCCATTGGCATATTAAAGGAACTGAAAGTATTGATCCTGTCTAAAATTGCGCACCATGAACAATACCATGTATCATTTATTTTTAAGGCGCATAAACGGAAGCATATGGAGATATCTTCCGGCATTTTTATTGGTGGCGGCCATCTCTTCCTGTCAGAAAACAGGTTTTACCTATAACAATATTGTAGACAATAATCAGCAAACAGACTATGTACTCTCTGATACCTTGTCTATACAAATGAAAACCATCCTGACAGACTCCATGCCTACCTCCGGATCGGAAGTAATGCTGGCTGGGAAAAGAACGGATCCCATCTTTGGCGCTTCTTCCGCCCAGTCTTTTTTCCAGATTGCAAAACCTGCTGCAGTCACCATCCCACTGAACGGTTCCGGGTACGATTCCATGGTACTCATCATGCATCCCAACAGTTATGTATCCGGCGATTCCAACCAGGTACAACATTTACAGATATACCGGGTTACTTCTACCATACAAACGGCCACTAACTTTTACTACCTGTACAACAACAGTAACTTCTCAACAGAAAGCACGCCTATCGGCAGTTTCCAGGGAGTAATACGGCCTAATACCGACAAAGAAATCAGGGCGTATATGTCGAACCAGTTGGGTACCCAGTTATTCAATATGCTGCGTGATCAAAGTGGTGATATCACCACTACTCCCACCTGGCTGGATTTCTTCAAGGGACTGAATGTACGGGGTGCTGCAGATAGTAAAACCATCAACGGTTTCCGGGCAAACGATACCAGCCTGGTGATGCGGTTGTACTATCATATCAATGAACAGATTGTTACCGCCCGGTATGTGGACTTTAAAATGCAGGCTTCTAACCTGCAGTTCAACCAGGTAAAAACAGTACGCACCGGTACGCCGCTGGCACCATTTGATGGCACCGTAAAAACGTTACCTACTGCCAGCACGGGCAACCAGGGCTTTTGTCAACCTATAGCTGGTACGGCTACACGTATTGATATTCCGTATATCAAGAATCTCGTGTACCTGGGGCAATTCTTCAAAATCATGAAAGTATATATGACCCTGAAACCGGTCAACGGCACCTATGTAAACGACCAGCTACCTCCAAGAGTAGCCCTTTGCGAAGTGGATAAGAACAACAATGTAACCGATACGCTTACTTATGGCCGGCTCACGGTGGATAACCAGTTTAACGTCAACACTAACTACACCTTCGACATCACCAACTATGTTATTAAGGAGCAAACCGTCTCTGATTTTTATTCACGGGGACTTCTGCTCACACCCAGTGCCACAGATGGCAGAACAACCATGGACAGGCTGGTGATCGGCGATCAGCAGAACACGGCGAACAAGGCGAAGATTCAGTTATACTATCTGTTGTACAAATAAAGGATACTCATGCGCATCAAAATATATAGCGGTTTTATTTTACTCCTGTTGTGCAGTACGGCAGCGAAAGCACAACACGGCCTTAATTCCATTTACTCTGCCTATGGTATAGGCGACCTGGAGGAAAGGGATTACAGTCGCAATTTCGGGCTGGGAAGTACTGGCATCGGCCGTCGCCATTCCGGCTATCTCAATGAACTCAACCCGGCTTCTTACAGTGCTTTACCTCCACAAAACTTTATGTTCGATGTTTCACTGAAAGCACAACAAATTAACTATAATGGCAGCGGCATTTCACAAAGTGCCGGCGACATCAACTTTAAGCGACTGGCCCTTGGCTTTAAAGCCGCCAAATTCTGGGGCATAGGTGCTGGTATCACCCCTTTCAGCAGTGTAGATTATAAATTGCTGAACCAACAATTCATGACAGGCACCGGGGCTCCGGTTACCGCTACTACCACTGGTACCGGTGGTTTCAACCGGGCTTATATCTCCAATGGTTTCCAGCTGAACAAAAATTTCTCAGTGGGTGTATCTACCGCGTTTCTCTTTGGTCCGCTGAACACCACCCAATACATTGGTTCTGATTCCTTACAAACACAACATAACCGGTATGGCTTCAAGCCTAACTTTACGGCAGGTGCGCAATATACCGGTAAGATCAGTAAAGACTGGCAACTGGGACTGGGCGCCACTTACCGCTTCCAGACCAAAATGAAGCTGCAGGACAAACTCAATATTGTAGACCAGAACGGTACTTCCCTGTATAGCAGAGATGAAGATCCTTCTTACTTTACCTTACCCGCTACCTATGGTGCTGGTCTTAGCCTGACCAATGGTACTTTCACCTGGGTAGCTGATTATCGTCATCAGCTCTGGAATAGTCTGAATGAAAAAGGTGCCACTTATAGCTACCAGGATGGAGATCGCTTCTCTACCGGTATAGAATATACGCTGAAACGCCAGTACTATAATCAAACTTACGAGGGCACTGTATTACAAGCTGGTTTCGCTTATAACAGGTCTCCACTGGTAGTGAGCAGTACACAAATCAAAGACATCTCAGGCTCACTGGGCTTTTCTTTACCCAGTAAAAATGGGGCGTTAAGATATTACATCGGCCTTGAAGCCGGGCAACGCGGACAAAACGGTCCGGCGCTGATAAAAGAAACATATGTGAATGCAGTGTTTAACTTCAGCCTGAGGGATATTTGGTTCTTTAAACGGTTGTCGCAATAGCAGAAAGCATAAAGCTATTATAGCGAATGACAGAAGCGGGTAAATCATTTATATACTCGCTCCTATCATTCGCTATAATAGCTTTATGCTTTCTGCTTTATGCTTTCTGCCTCCAACAACTGCCGGAACCAATAACCTGAATCTTTAATGGTACGCTGCTGGGTATCGAAATTGATATGCACCAGGCCAAAGCGGGCGCGATAACCTTCGGCCCATTCGAAGTTATCGGTGAGTGTCCAGGCGAAGTAGCCGTCTACCGGCACTCCTTCCTGGCGGGCTTTCAGTACACCTGCCAGGTATTCCTGGAAATAGGCAATACGTGCATGGTCTTCGATGCGGCCATCAGCGGAGATCTCGTCAGCAAAGGCGGCGCCGCCTTCTGTCACAATGAGTTTCTTAATATTTTTGTAGGCGGCAAATTGTTTCAACACTTCGTATAGGCCGTTGCCGTTAATCTCCCAACCTAATCCTGTCATGGGTACATTCCGGGATTTGGCCTTCACCTCCGAAATTTTAACGATGGGCATAAAAGAATTGTATTTCACTACCAGCGGGAAATAGTTCTGCACACCAATGAAATCAAAATCAAATGCCAGGCGGTCCCAATCGCGCCATAGGGCATAACGGCGCTCAATACGACGAAGCAGCGGGAAGTCGGCCACCGGGTAACCCATGCCCAGCGAAGGCTCCAGGAACAGGCGGTTAAAGAGCGCATCTGCACGGCGTGCCGCCTGTTGATCGGCAGCACTATCGGAATAAGGAATAATCTGGGAACAGGATAAAGCAGTGCCAATATTGGCGCCGGCTACTTCTTCACGAATCACTCGCCCGGCTTCTGCCTGCGCTAATACAGCATGATGCACTGCCGGCAAAAACCAGGACAACCCAAATTTACCTGGTGCATGCACTCCCAGCATATATCCCAGGGCAGTAAAGCCAAAGGGCTCATTCAATACGATCCAGTTTTTTACTTTATTGCCATATTCACGGGTACATACCCTTACAAATTCTTCGAAGGCGAATACCACTCCCCGGTGAGCCCAGCCACCTTTGTGTTCCAGCGCCTGTGGCAAATCCCAGTGATACAACGTAACATAAGGTTCCAACCCCAATTCCAGGCAGGCATCTATAACACGGTGATAGTAGTCGATACCGGCAGGATTGACAGCCCCCGTGCCTTTGGGCATAATGCGTGACCAGGAAAGCGAGAAACGGAATACAGAAAATCCCAGCAATTTTGCAAGCAGGATATCCTGTGTATAACGGTTATAGAAGTCGGTAGCTATCTGCGCGTGACTTTTATCTTTGATTTTGCCTTTGCGGCCGGAGAAAGTATCCCAAATAGAAGGTCCTTTGCCGTCTGTGTCGAAGGCTCCCTCATTTTGAAAAGCTGAAATTGTGACGCCCCAAAGAAAGTCTTCCCCAAAATCCTTGCGTGTAAAGGGTACTGCAGTTTTTTGCATATGCGATACCTATAAAACAGGGGCATAGCCACCCGTAACTGGCTGCAGTTTACAACAGTTTTTGCGGAAAAATGATTATATAATTGTTAACGCGGATTTTGCCTGTCAACAGGATTATACTGATTGCACTGATTTTTAATTTTTTGATTAAGAGATTTTGGAAGATACCAGCGGATAAATTTGTCTCATATCTTCCAAAATTCTATAAAATCAGTGTAATCCTGCTCACAGGCAAATCCGTGTAAAACACTATTTTTGAGAAACGACTAAACGGATTGACTACAATATGTTGAAAATAAACCTGGTGCTTGGATTAGCACTATTAAGCGCCTGCGCTGGCAACCCCAGTAAGCAGGCTACTGCCGGCAAAGAGAGAGACACCTTGAACAAGATGGTACTGATACCTGCAGGTTCCTTCCTGATGGGCGCTGACGACAGCACCGGTATGGCGGATGAATATCCCAAACACCGGGTAGACATTGCCAGTTTCTGGATGGATGAACACGAAGTGACCAAAGCTGAATTTGCCCGCTTTGTGGATGCTACCGGTTACGTAACAACAGCAGAGCAACCTATCGGCAAAGCAGAGCTTATGGCCAGCCTGCCACCAGGCACGCCGGAGCCCGACAGCGCCACACTGGCTACCATGATGGCACCGGGCGCACTGGTATTTACCCCACCGGATCACGCCGTTCCTTTTAATGATATTTCCCAGTGGTGGTCTTTTGTACCCGGCACCAGTTGGAAGCATCCGGAAGGACCATCCAGTAATATCGCCAACAGGGACCATGAACCGGTTACGCAGGTATCCTGGCTGGATGCACAGGCTTATGCCAAATGGGCCGGCAAACGGCTGCCTACAGAAGCAGAGTGGGAATATGCCGCCCGTGGCGGTCTCTCCGGCCAATTATACCCCTGGGGCAATGAACCACTGACCACCGGTAAAGCCAAAGCGAATACCTGGAACGGAAATTTTCCTTATAAGAATACCAAAACAGATGGCTACTATAGCACTGCACCCGTAAAATCGTATAGCCCTAATGGTTATCAGTTATATGATATGGCAGGGAATGTATGGGAATGGTGTGAAGACTGGTACGATGCCAACTACTATATACAGGGAGAAAAAGGCGTAAAAAATCCGGCTGGTCCGGCAGAAGGTTTGGATCCTGATGACCCGGGACAGGCTAAGAGAGTGATCCGTGGCGGTTCTTATATGTGCAGCGATGAATATTGCCGGGGATACCGGGTATCTGCCCGCATGAAAAGTACGCCTGAATCCGGTTTATCTAACCTGGGCTTCCGTTGCGTGCGTTCTGCTAATTAGCCATCATTCTTCCAGGAAGGAGGATAACACACGATAATCGCCATTATACCGCTTACCGTTAAGATAAAAGGTAGGCGTGCCATTTACACCACTACGTACACCACTTTCGAAATCCGCTTCTACCCTGCTTAATAGTTTGGGGGAGTCCATGTCATCGGCGAATTGCCGGAGATCTAATTCCATATCAGCCGCCAGTCTTAACAATAATGCTTCGTTGAGTTCGGGCTGACGGTTGTAAATAGCGTCATGCATGTCCCAGAAGCGATCTTGCCTGGCGGCCGCTTCTGCCGCCAGGGCTGCATCCATGGCAAATTCATGCGCCTCCTGCAGGGGGAAGTTGCGAAAAACGAAGCGTAGCCTGTCTGCAAAACGTTCCTGTAATTGTTTTACTATATAAAAAGCTTCCCGGCAGTAGGGACATTGAAAGTCGCCATATTCTACCAGCTCTATGGTAGCATTGGGCGCACCCAGGATATGATCCAATGCATTCACGGGAGGATTCAGGTTAGGCATCCACGTTAGTTTTTAATATTTTCCAATGCAGCCAGGATACCATCTGCACCTGGATTCTGACCAATAGGTGATAAGTAACTCCATTGAATAACACCTTGGCTATCTATTACAAAAAGTGCCCGTTGACTCACGCCATTTTCATACACACCATACAATTGGGACACGGCGCCTTTGGGTTCAAAATCAGCCAGCAGGTCGAAGTGTAGTTGACGGGCTTTGGCGAAAGCAGCATGGCACCAGGCGCCATCTACGGAGATCCCCAGCAGTACAGCATTATACTTTTCAAAGTATTTCAACATTTCATTGTACAATGCCATCTGATCGCTGCATACCGGGCTCCAGTCGGCCGGATAAAAAGCGAGGATCACATTTTTGCCTTTCAGTTCCGATAAGGTAACTGTTTTTTCTGGTGTGGAACTCAGTGTGAAGTCAGGAGCGATGTCGCCTTTTTGTAGCATAAGCAGGTGCATTAATCACCTATATAAACAGCCGCGGATAGATAATGTTGTATAGAAACAAAAATGCCACGGTGGCGGACCGTGGCTTTTCGTGATTGGCAATATGATGATTATTTAATGAAGATGGTATCCAGTTGCGTTTTTACCTTTTCCTGTACATCGCATTTCATTATGAGTGGCTGGGTGATGATGGTAAAGGTTTGTGGCTGACCTGGTAATACTGTTACTGTAGCATTTCCCACCATTGTCTGTGTTTTTACATCATGAGACCGTGTTGACTTCAGCTCCTGCGTATTTACTTTCACACCATTGACTGTTACCTGGATATCAGCTGGATTAATGGTGGTGGCTGTAGTGGTGGCTGTTTGCTGTGTCAGGTTATCACTGCAGAGCGTAAGGAAAACTGTAGCGGTATCGGCCGCTTTAAGCTGGGTAACCTGCCCGTTTTTCACGTCTCCACTGGTAACGGTAAAAGACTTACCGGTTGAGTCACACAAAACAAACGTAACCTGGGTAGAGATCTGTGGTGCTGCTGTAGCAGGAGTTACTGGTGGCGGCGGTGGTGGTACAGGCGCGGCCTGGTGCCTGGTGCCATGAGAAGTTTTAGCAGGCAAAGTATCCTTTACATTATTCATGTGCATAACTTCAGCAGCCCTGGTATAATTCAACGACAGCACGGTTCCCCCAACCAGCAAGCCTAATACCATATAGCGTATTACGTGGTAGCGGGATGATTTTTTGCTGTTCATCATCATAATTCTTTTTTTAAGGTGTGATAAATTGAAATTGTTTGCGATGGCCGTCGCATAAGGGATCCCACTAACTTTCACCAGGTTGTACTGGTAACTGATTTTATCAACGCCCTGCTGCAGCAGGTGACGATCGGTAATGAATTCCAGGTTTTCACGGATGGCTGTTTTCATGAGCCAGGCGCCGGGATTAAACCAGTAAAAAATATTATTCAATTCTCCCAGTAATGTATCGGCGGTATGCCATTGCTGCACATGCACTTTTTCATGGCGCAAAATTTCCGGCAGCTCTTCCGGCTGATGCAGGGAGGGATTAATGTAGATGTGACGGAAAAAAGAAAAAGGATTCACCGGTTGTTGTAACAATTGTACGGTGATATCATAGAGCTTTCCCGTTTGCGATTTCCGGTGAATTTTCCACAGGGAAAAAAGTTGTACCAAAAAACGTATAGCCATTACTGATACTCCTGTCCAGAAGATGTATACCAATACATTCCACACCGTGAATACAGGCGCCGGCGCCTGCCAGGATTGTAAATTGGGCACATAGGTAATGACACTTCCTGCAATTACTTTATGCTTATTTACAAATGTATTTACCGATATAAAGGGGAACAAGGATGAAAAAGCAATACCTGCCAATAGAAATATCCTGTTCAGCGTATAGAAGGTGAGCTTGCGCAAACCAAAGCGGTAAGCAAGAAAAAACAGTGTCAATGCAATATTCGCTTTCAGAAGATATATCAGCATAGCAGGCACCATAACGGCATTCAGCTTTATCAGTGATTTGAATAATTATTTTACAGTGGTGGAATCTTCTTTACGTACTTCCATTTTAATCTCTTGCAAAGTAACGCGCCCCTCTGGTTTGGTTTTAATCAGAATCACGCCGTTGTTGCCAGCACTGCCATAGCGTGCTTTAGCCGCATTGTCTTTTAAAACCTCCATAGAGGAAATTTTGTCAGGCGAAATATCGTTAACGGATTGGCCATCAGGCAATTCCTTACCGTCTACTAAAATGAGCGGCTCCATAAGAGTTTCGTCTCTCGTCCGAATTGCTAATTTTTTACGGGCGGCAGCGGGAGTCGGGTTCTTGAGCTCAATAAACACAATACCGTTATTCACTCCTTCGCCATATAGGGAGATGAGCGATTCTTTTTCCAATCCACTAACGTTTTTCAACACATCCACCTGGGCAATACTATTGGGGTTTAAAGCATCTGAAACAGCTTTTGTTACCGCCACACCATCCACTACATACACGGGATCCCCGTTACCCCGTACGGTGATGGTGTTCACAGCAGGGGATCCCTTTTTTACAGGTGTTCCTTTGATTGTTTTGGCATCTGGTTGAACAACTCTGGGGGTTACAGTAAATTTCTTAACAGGTACAGTCGTATCTGTTGTTATCCGGATGAAATTCAAGGCGGCAGATGCTCTTGTATAATTTAATGATAAAACTAACCCTCCTACTAATACTCCTAATATCACGTAACGTACCAATTGATAGCGGGACGACTTTTTACTGTTCATCATGATAATTCGTTTTTTAAGATGTGAGAAATTGAAATTGTTTGCGATGGCCGTCGCATAAGGGATCCCACTAACTTTTATAAGATTATACTGATAACTGGTTTTATCTACGCCCTGCCGTAACAGGTATCTGTCGGTAATGAACTCCAGGTTTTCGCGGATGGCTGTTTTCATGAGCCAGGCGCCGGGATTGAACCAATAAAATACCTGGTTAATTTCTCCCAGCAATGCATCCGCAGTATGCCACTGCTGTACATGCACTTTCTCGTGATGCAGGATGGCTGGTAATTCTTCCGGCTGATGCAGGGAGGGATTGATATAAATATGACGAAAGAACGAAAAAGGATTTACCGGTTGCTGTAATAGCTGTACGGTGATATCATCGATTTTACCCCGCTGCGATTGCCGGTGAATTTTCCACAGGGAAATCAATTGTATAAAAAAGCGTATAGCCATTACCGATACTCCTGTCCAGAAGATGTATACTAATACGGTCCATACGGTAAATACGGGCGCGGGCGACTGCCATGCGGATAGGTCAGGCACGTAGGTCATCACGTTGCCGGCAATAACTTCATGCTTATCCACAAATGCGTTGATAGGGATAAAGGGAAACAAGGAAGAAAATGCGATGCCTGTCAGTAGAAATAACCTGTTCAACGTATAAAAGGTGAGCCTGCGCAAACCGAAGCGGTAAGCGAGAAAGAACATGGTCAGTGCAATGTTCGCCTTTAACAGATATATTAATATAGCAGGTATCATAGTCAGCAGTTTTATTTGCCTTTTTCTATCATTTTGATAATTTCTTTCAACTCATCCGGGCTGATCTTCTTTTCTTTTGCAAAGAAGGACACCAGTTCTTTATAAGAGTTTTCGAAATAGTCTTTTACAAAGCCGTTCATAAACTTTTGCTTATAGGCAGCTTCTTCTATAGCCGGCGTATATTCATATACGTTACCTATTTTCCGGCTTTCCAGGAACCCTTTTTTCTCCAGGTTTTTAATCGTGGAGGCGAGGGTTGTATAGGGAGGCGCGGGCGCGGGATGTGCTTCCAGGAAGTCTTTTACCAAACCTTTCCCTACCTTCCAGATAGCCAGCATGGCTGTTTCTTCTTGCTGGGTCAGTTTTTCCATGATATTATTTTATGTTCAATTACGATTCTTTCGTAAATCTACGAAAGAATCGTAGATAATACAAAATTTTTTTTAGCGAAAAGCATAAAGCGAAAAGCATAAAGCTATTGTAGCGAATGACCAAAGCATATATTTCGCTTTAATCGTTCGCTACAATAGCTTTATGCTTTTCGCTTTATGCTTTAAGCTTATTTCAATATTTCTTCCAGCTTGGAGGCCAGTTCTTCGCCACGCAGGTTTTTAGCTACGATTTTTCCCTTAGGATCAATCAGTACATTCTGTGGGATAGCGCGTACACCGTAAAGATCTGCTGCCGCATTCTTCCAGCCTTTGAGGTCGGAAACATGTGACCAGGTCAGTTTATCAGCCTCAATTGCTGCCAGCCATTTTTCTTTTTTATCATCCAGGGAAACACCGAGAATTTCGAAGCCTTTGGATTTAAACTGGTCGTAGGCTTTTACTACGTTCGGGTTTTCTGCGCGGCAGGGACCACACCAGCTAGCCCAGAAGTCCACCAGTACATATTTTCCACGGAAGGAAGATAAGCTGATATTTTTGCCGTTGGCATCTGCCTGTGCAAAATCGATAGCGGGTTGGCCGATAGCGGTTTTACGCGCTGATTCCAGGCGTTTGGAGAACTCCTTACCGGAAGGGGAGTTTCTTGCTTCCTTGCTTAATTTCTTAAACAGCGGGGTTACCTCATCAGGTTTAATATCATATCCTGCTACCTGGTTCAATAAGAACATAGAGATAGGAGAACTGGTATTCTTAGACAGAAAATCATTCTCAATTTTCTTTTCTTCTGCATCTAATGCATCGTACTCCGCTTCCAGCTTTTTAATGCCTTCTTCGTCTTTCTTTTGTGCCAGTTCACGATATTTCTTCTGTAATGCAGCCCCTCTTTCGTTCACATCTTTTAATAACTCATTCAGCTTTTTATAGTCGTCGTTAGCCTTGGAGCCTGTTACTTCGGCTTTGCTGATAGAATCGGTTGTAGTGACATTGACAACCCCTTTATCCAGGAATACTGCGAGCATATCGCGGCCCATAGATACCGGCTTTTCAGTACCTTTCTGTACCAGCATCAGGCTGGCCATAGCGGGTTCTTCCAGGGTGCCGTTAAAAGTGAATTTACCATCTTTGATCTGAGCGCTATCCATAAAGCTCTCTCCGCCTTTCCGCATTCTCAGGTAAACAGTAGCGGGGTTATGCTGTTGAGAAACAGTTCCCTGTATAGTATAAGCTTTACCTGCTGCCGAGCCTTTCTTATCCTGGGCAAATATTACTGCCGGTACGAAAAGGGCGATCCCTACAATCGTTTTTTTCATTGGTTTTTGTTTTACGAACAACAAATTTGTAAAATCGGCTGATCAATCACAACCTGATTTTGATAAGCGGCTATTTCAGTACTTCCTCCAATTTGGCTTCCAGCTCCTCTCCACGCAGGTTGCGCGCGATGATCTTCCCATCAGGGCTCACCAGGAAATTGGAAGGAATAGACTGAATACCGTATTGTACTGCCACTTCGTTTCCCCATCCACGTAAGTCAGATACCTGTGTCCAGTGGAGGTTATCCTGGCTGATAGCCCTCAACCAGCGATCCCGGTTATCATCCAGCGAAACACCCAGGATGGTAAAGTTCTTATCCTTGTATTTATTGTAAGCTTTTACCACGTTAGGATTTTCCTGGCGACAAGGGCCGCACCAGCTGGCCCAAAAGTCCACCAGCACATATTTTCCCCTGAAAGAAGAAAGTTTTACGGGTTGCCCTTTGGTGTCTGTCTGGGAAAAGTCATCTGCTGCAATGTTGACTGCACTGACTTTCAAACTTTTTATATAGGCGGTTACGCTTTGTCCGTATTGTCCGTTTTTAACAGCGGGATCCAGCGAATTGAACAGGCGCTGGAATTCTTCTCCATCCAGCCGCGTCCGTAATTCGTTCATCAGCAACCAGATACTGGCAATGCTGGCGGGATGGCCTTTGATAAATTCGGTACCGGTTTTAATGACATCCTGGCTGAACTCATCCGCTTTTTTACGAAAAGAATTCTTTGCCGGCTCATCTTCCGGGTTAACATTTTTAGCGATCAGGTTTAAATCCTGTGCCCGTTTAATCAACGGCTCAAATGCTTTCTGGTACTGTTGCATAGCCTGCGTATTCTCATTCCCTTTCACTGCAGATGCAATGGGAAAAGTAGCGAGAGACGTAGTAAAATGCACGGGCTCACTACCGCCTGTTACGAATAACATCGGGTAATTCACATCCCTCAAAATCAAGGCATATACAGCGGGCTCTTTACCACTTTTTACCTTGAAACTAAACTGGTCATTCTTAATGACTACAGAGTCATCCGGGTTATTATCCTGGTCGTCAAAAAGGTATATGGTTTTGCCGTTCCCATTCTTCACAATGCCTGACACCTGCTGGGCATACACTCCTGTGGAAAACAGCCCTACAGTGGCTAACAGGAAAAATTGTTTCATTACGAATTATTTTAATTAGTTAGTGGGGTGTAATATACGAAGAGATTTTTAAGGGAGGGACCATGGTTGTTTACCGCTGATCATATTTTGGGGAGAAGATATCCGTATTTCAGATAATGATGATGAATTTATTGCCATCTGTTACGGGATGAATAATAATTATTAAGCCCGGTGATAACCGCATCACCACTATCTGAAAACGTTATTAACCCGGAAGATCCGGTTATTTATTGTGGCGTTGTTTTAACACCGATATAACATCTGACAACTGGAATCCTTTTGCCTGCAAAAGGATCAGGTAGTGAAACAAGAGATCGGCTGACTCATTGAGAAACAGGTCGTCGTTATTATCTTTTGCTTCGATCACTACTTCTACCGCTTCCTCTCCTACTTTCTGTGCAATCTTATTAATGCCGCGTGCAAAAAGGCTGGCAGTATACGACTTATCAGTAGGATTGTTTTTCCTATCGGCAATGATGCCTTCCAGCGTGGCAAGGAAATCATTGCTGATATTTTGCTCATCCCAGCAGGTATCTGCGCCGGTATGGCATACAGGACCCAGCGGGCTGGCTTTAATCAGGATGGTATCCTGGTCGCAGTCCACTTTCAGATCTTTTACGATCAGGAAGTTACCACTCTCTTCTCCTTTCGTCCACAGCCGGTTTTTGGAGCGACTGAAAAAAGTCACCTTACTTTCTGCCATGGTTTTTTCCAATGCTTCGCGGTTCATGTATCCCAGCATCAGTACTTTGCAAGTCACGGCATCCTGTATAATAGCTGGCACCAGGCCATCGGACGACTTTTGAAAATCTATCTGCATGTTAACTTATTTCAGGTATCTCTAAAATCTTACGTTCACACCTTTGTTGTAAAGAAAGGTTTTGAGCGCAGGTATTTCTATTTCTTTGTAGTGGAAGATGCTGGCGGCAAGCGCGGCATCTGCCTGGGCGTTTTGAAATACTTCAACAAAATGCTCCATATTACCGGCGCCGCCAGAGGCAATTACCGGCACATTGAGGTGCTGCGACAGTTGCCCGGTTATATCCTGGGCAAATCCTTTTTTAGTACCATCGTTGTTCATGGAAGTGAGCAATATTTCACCAGCGCCGCGGTTCACCGCTTCTTTGGCCCAGTCAAATGCTTTCACGTCCGTTTTCACGCGGCCACCATTCAGGTATACGTACCAGTCGCCGTCTTCAAAACGGGTATCAATAGCCAATACAACGCACTGGCTGCCGAATTCACGGGCCAGGCGGTCTACCAGCTCCGGATCCTTGAATGCGGAGGTATTAACGGAGATTTTATCAGCGCCGGATTGCAGTAATACGTTCACGTCTTCTACAGAAGCAATGCCACCACCCACCGTAAATGGAATATTCACGTGACGCGCAATACGCGTTACCAGTTCCGACAATGTTTTTCTTCGTTCATTCGTAGCTGTTATATCCAGGAATACCAGCTCATCAGCGCCCTGAGCAGCATATAATGCACCCAGTTCTATTGGATCACCGGCATCGCGGATATTCTCGAAGTTGATACCTTTAACGGTACGCCCGTCTTTGATATCCAGGCATGGTATGATGCGTTTGGTCAACATGTACTAATAATTTACAGGAATGTTTTTAATTCATCCATGGAGATGTTACCCTCGTAGATCGCTTTACCAATAATAGCGCCGCTACAGCCAATTTCCTGCAAGGCTGCCACGTCGCCAATATTACTTACGCCGCCACTGGCCACAAAGTTAATCGCCGGGAAGCGTGCAATGATTTTTTTGTACAACTCCGTAGAAGGGCCCTGTAATAAGCCATCTTTAGCGATATCAGTACAAAAGATATTGGTAACGCCCTGCGCGATATTGCTCTCCAGGAAATCGAATACAGACAGCTCCGTTGTTTCCAGCCAGCCACCTACGGCGATTTTCTCTTCCTTCACATCTGCACCCAGAAATATTTTGCCGGCACCATACTGTTTTACCCAACTGAAAAATAATTCCGGTTGCTTCACTGCCACACTACCAATGGTAGCCAGGGCAGCACCGCATTCAAATACAATATCAATGTCTTTCCCGGTTTTAATACCGCCGCCAAAATCCGTTACCAGGCTGGTTTTACCCACAATACTTTCCAGCACTTTCCAATTCACTACCTGGCCTTTTTTAGCGCCATCCAGGTCTACCAGGTGCAAACGTTTTACACCGATGGCTTCAAATTCCTTTGCCACCTCCAGCGGATGTTCATTGTATACTTTCTGCTGGCTATAGTCGCCCTGGGTGAGTCTTACACATTTGCCATCAATGATGTCGATGGCAGGGATAATTTCGAAACGTTTAGCTGTCATATTATGCAGGTCCAGCGGCAATTCCATTCTTACATATGAAATTCCGTTCTTTATAAAATAATCGCCTTTTTTTGTATAGCCCAGCTTATCATAAAAGCCAACAGCCGTATCGCGGGCGTTGCACCAGAGCAGCCTGATGCCCTCTTTTTTGCAGATGCTCACCAGGTGTGCCAGGATGGCTTTTCCATAGCCTTTTCCCTGCGCCGCCGGTAAGGTAGCCAGCTTGCGGAACTGCGCACTGTCGCGCCCCAGGAACAGGGACACTACGGTCACCATTTGTCCTTGATCAAACATGCCAAAGTGTAAGCCATCGGCATCATGATCTACTTTTACGGCCGACAATGATTCATTGGGATATAATACATCCCTGCGAAGTTGCAACGTATCATCTGCACTTATCGAACGAATATTCATCTCAGAGGTTCAAAAAGTTTTCAATAATACGGCCGCCGGCTTCTGCGGATTTCTCCGGGTGAAACTGTACTGCGTAGAAATTATTTTTCTGCAGGGCGGCGCTGTAGTTGATCACGTAGTTGGTAATGGCTACTGTGTCTGTACCTAATGCAGCATAGTAGCTGTGTACAAAGTACATGTAGGCATTTTCCGGTACATGCTCAAACATCACACTGTGTAAGCCGGTGATATTGTTCCAGCCAATCTGCGGTATTTTAAGCAGGTTTTCTACCGGCGACTGAAAGCGCTTCACGGCAGTATCAAAAACGCCGATGCAGTCGGTGTCATTTTCTTCCGAATGTTTACACAATAACTGCATACCCAGGCAGATGCCTAATACCGGCTGCTGCAGGTTGGCAATCACCTGGTCCAGCTTTCTTTCTTTCAGGTACCGCATCGCCGAGCTGGCTTCTCCCACACCGGGGAAAATCACCTTGTCGGCCGACATGATCTCTTCGTGATCATCTGTAACAGTACCGTTAACGCCTAAACGCTCCAATGCAAACTGCACAGAGCGGATATTACCGGCGTTGTATTTTATGATAACCGTTTTCATGTTATTACTGAATTATTCCCGAGATAAACGTCTTCACCGTTTCATCAATATTCCGGCTATGTTCAATGGCCTTGATAAAGGCAGTTCCTATAATGGCGCCATTGGCATGAGCCGAAGCCGCCTCAAAAGTAGCTTTATCTTTTATACCAAACCCAATTAATACGGGATTACTGAGCTTCAAATTTTTTAATCGCTCGAAATAAGCCTGCTGGTCTTTCATATCCTTGTCTTTTCCCGTAGTGGAAGAGGAAGATACTGCATAGATAAATCCTTTGCTCAGGCTATCTATTTTGCGGATCCGGGCTTCACTGGTTTCCGGTGTAACGAGGAAAATAAGGTGCAGGTTATATTTCTCAAACAGCGGGCGGTATTCATGCTCATATTCCGCCATCGGCAGGTCCGGTACAATAATGCCGTCTACACCTACTGCTGCACATTTGGCGCAAAAAGCTTCTACACCGTAAGTGAGCACCGGGTTGAAATATCCCATGAGGATTACCGGTACCTGTATGGTTTCCCGGAAGCCAGCCAGTTGCTCAAACAACACATGCAGGCTCATACCGTTTTGCAGGGCTTTGGTGCTGCTATCCTGGATAACCGGGCCATCGGCGAGTGGATCGGAGAAAGGCATCCCCAGTTCAATAAGGTCTGCACCATATTGCTGTAATGCGGTCATTACCGGCAGGGTATCATTTAACTCAGGAAAACCCGCGGTGCAATATATATTTAAAACGCCGTGTTGCTTTTTAGCGAACAGTTGGTCAATACGATTTTGCATAATCCATTTATTTTTTCATGTGACGGATATAGGTATCCAGGTCTTTATCCCCACGGCCGGAAAGGCATACTACCACAACATCTTCTTCTTTCAGCGGCAGGTCTTTTAATTTCGCCAGCGCGTGAGCGGATTCCATAGCCGGGATAATTCCTTCCAGCAGGCTCAGTTCGTAGGCTGCTGCCAATGCTTCCTCATCGGTAGCTGACAGGAACTGCGCACGGCCTGATTCATACAGATGTGCGTGCATGGGTCCAATGCCCGGATAATCCAGTCCGGCAGAGATGGAGTAAGGCTCTGTAATCTGTCCGTCGTCGGTTTGCATGAGCAGGGTTTTACTGGCGTGGATAATACCAATGGTACCCAGTTGGGTGGTGGCAGCAGAGTGACCGCTATGTACACCATGACCAGCAGCTTCAACAGCCACCAGTTTCACATTCTCCCGGTCCAGGTAATGGAAGTAGGCACCAGCAGCATTGCTACCGCCACCAATACAGGCCACTACGTAGTTAGGATCTTCACTACCGGTTTTGGCTTTCAATTGTTTCTTAATTTCTTCGCTGATCACCGACTGAAGCCGTGCCACCATATCAGGATATGGATGTGGGCCGGCAGCAGTGCCGAGGATATAATGTGTATTTACCGGGTTGTTGATCCAGTCGCGGATTGCTTCGTTGGTAGCGTCTTTCAGCGTTTTGCTGCCACTGGTAGCTGCTACCACGGTAGCACCCAGCATTTTCATACGCGCTACGTTGGGGGCTTGCCTTTCAATATCGATGCTTCCCATATACACCACACATTCCAGGCCCATGAGCGCACACACGGTAGCTGTGGCCACACCGTGTTGTCCGGCACCGGTTTCCGCTATGATACGGGTTTTACCCAAACGCTTCGCCACCAGGATTTGCCCGATAGTGTTGTTTATTTTATGCGCGCCGGTATGATTAAGGTCTTCCCGTTTGAGATAAATTTTTGATTTATATTTTTCTGACAAACGTTTCGCGAAATATAGCGGGGAAGGGCGGCCTACGTAGTCTGTTAGCAGTGCTTCAAATTCCTGCTGGAAAGAAGGATCACTCAGTATAGCCAGGTATTGGGATTGCAACTCTTCTACATTGGGGTACAACATTTCGGGAATGTATGCCCCACCAAACCTGCCATAATAGCCGTTCTTATCTACCTGATACCTGGAGTTGCCGGTGTTAATTGCAATATCCATGACCGATTATTTTATGATTGATGAATGAATTTGTTTTACAAAAGATTCCACCAGTGCTATGTTTTTCACACCGGGGCTGTCTTCAAATTTACTGTTCACATCCACTGCAAACAGCGCCGGTAAAGGCATCTCACTGAAATCCGCGGCCTGATCCGGGCCAATCCCTCCACTCAAAAAGAAGGGATGATCAAATGGATAGGTAGCCAGCAGTTCCCAGTTAAATCGTTCCCCGGTGCCGCCGTAGCCTTTTACAGAAGCGGTATCAAAGAGGAAATAATCCGTTACGGGAACAAACGGCGCCAGGTCTGCTTCCCAGTTAACGTGATCACCTATACGAAAAGCTTTGATCACAGGAACCAGCTCCCGGATGGTGGCACAATACGCCGGTGTTTCATCACCATGCAATTGTACCAGGTCCAGCGCATAGTCGGCAATGGTGCGTTGTACCTGCTCCAGGGAAGCATTTACAAACACGCCCACCTTTTTGATGCCGGTGGTTTCACGTACCGTTCTTGCGTCTATTTTATTGCCGGCAAAACGGGGTGATTTCTCATAAAAAATAAATCCTGCATAATCAACGCTGTTAGCTACCAGCGCCTGCAAATCATTTATTTTAGTGATGCCGCAAACTTTAATACGCATAGGTAATTATTTGTTTTCCAGGTCGTGGAGTGTTTGAACAAAATTTTCGAAGGCACGTGCCGGGTCTTCCTGTTTCATGAAATGCTCTCCGATAAGGAAGCCCTGGAAGCCAGCAGCTTTCAGCGTTACAATAGCAGCCGGATCATTGATTCCACTTTCTGCTACTTTCACTTTATCTGCCGGAATTTTCGGTGCCAGTTCACAAGAGCGGTTGAAATCCACCTGGAAGGTGATCAGGTCGCGGTTGTTCACACCTACGAGGTGGGTATGTTCCGTAACTTTCTCCAGTTGTGCTTCACTATGTACTTCCAGCAATACTTCCAGTCCGAGGTTGTGTGCAAAGGTAGCCAAACGGGCTACTTCCGCTGCTTCCAGGCATTCTGCAATCAGCAGGATCACATCGGCGCCAATGGCCCTGGCTTCGAGGATCTGGTATTCATCTATCACAAAGTCTTTACGCAGAATAGGAATCTGGTTAAAACTGCGGGCCTGTTGCAGGTCGTCTGAAGAGCCACCGAAGTACTTTTCATCGGTGAGTACAGAGAGCCCTGAAGCGCCGTAACGTGTATACGCAGTAGTTACCTGCTGCACGGTTACATCACCATTGATAAGCCCTTTGGAAGGGGAGCGGCGTTTGAACTCAGCAATGATACCGGTTTTTCCGGGCTGCTGCAGGAAATGCCGCAACGATAATGTTTCACGGGCAAATCCGGGCGCCTGTTCCAGGTCGGCGGTGCTACGCTGCAGCTTACGGGCAGCTACTTCAATATGCTTATGTGCAACTATTTCTGCTAAGATATTCTTCATAAAAATATACCTACGACTGCAACGCAATCAGATTTTTAAATGCGGTATGTGCCTTGCCGGATTCCAGTGATTCCACTGCGGCGGCGAAGCAATCCTCATACGAATTATATTTTCCGAGGCTGTACAGTCCCATTGCCGCATTGGCGAATACAACGGAATTCTGTGCCCAGGTACCTTCTCCTTTCAGGATCTTCATAAAGATCTTAGCGGCTTCCTCTGGCGTATTTCCCCCATAAATATCTTCCTGGTGTACTTTACGTTTACCCAGTTGCTCCGGCGTCCAGTCCTGCTCTCCTTTGTTGGTGATGACTTTGGTATCGGCAGTCAGTGATATTTCATCGTATCCATCCAGGCTGTGAACAATCACAAACTGCTTATCTGTTTGCTGGAACAGGTAATTATACACCCTGGCCATTTCCAGGCTATATACGCCTATCAACTGGTGCTTGGCAAAAGCCGGGTTCACCAGTGGTCCGAGCATATTGAAAAAGGTGCGGATACCCAGCTGACGGCGGATACCGGCAACATTTTTCAAGGCCGGATGAAACAGTGGCGCATGGAGGAAACAAATGCCTGACGCTTCCAGTTCCGCTCTCAGTGCCGCATCGTTGTTCTTGAATTTATACCCCAGCAATTCCATGACATTGGAAGCACCGCTTACGGAAGACACGCCATAGTTGCCATGTTTGGCCACTTTAGCACCGGCGCCTGCCACCACAAAGCACGACAAGGTAGAAATATTAAAGGTATTTTTTGCATCCCCGCCCGTACCTACGATGTCAAGTACATCATAACCGTTGAGATTTACAGGTACGCAAAGTTCCAGCAGGGCATCACGGAAGCCCAGCAGCTCATCGATGGTGATGCTGCGCATGAGGAATACCGTCATGAAAGCCGCCAGTTCACTTTCATTGTACATTCCTTTGGAGATGCTGATCAGGATATCTTTAGCAGCTTCGCGGCTAAAGGTTTTATGTTCGAAGAGATAATTAAGAATCTTTTTCATGATAGCTATTATTGAAGCTGTTAGCTTTTAGCAGTTAGTTGTTAGTGAGATGGATAATTCGCTGTTGATGCAGATGATTAGCTGTTACTACAGGCTTAACCAGTTTCTCAAAATCGTTTCTCCCTGCGGGGTGAGTACACTTTCCGGGTGGAACTGTACGCCGCTTACATCGTATTTATTGTGCTGCAAAGCCATGATAAAACCTTCCTCATCTTTTGCGGTAATGGTTAATTCCGCGGGGAGCGTAGATTCATCTACTACCCAGGAGTGATAACGGCCTGCCATTATTTGTTTAGGTAAATGATTAAACAGGCGTCCATCTTCCTTAATGATATTTACTTTGGTAGCCACGCCGTGGTACACTTCTTTCAGGTTGATGAGCGAAGCGCCAAAAGCCTGTCCGATGGCCTGTTGCCCGAGGCAAACACCAAAAATGGATTTGGTGGGCGCATATTCTTTGATGAGCGGCAGTAATAATCCGGCTTCTTCCGGAATACCAGGACCGGGTGACAAAATAATTTTATCGTAGTCGTTTACTTTCTCTAATGGAATTTCATCATTACGTACCACGGTTACCTTACCGTTGATGATTTTTTCCACGAGATGAACGAGGTTATAGGTGAAAGAGTCGTAGTTATCGAAAACGAGAATGTTCATGACTAAATTTTTTGTGCCAGCAGGATGGCTTGTTTTAACGCATTGAGTTTGTTGTTTACTTCTTCGAGTTCGGAAGAAGCGACTGATTTGGCTACCACACCAGCGCCGGCCTGATAATACAGCGTGTTCATTTTACTGAGCATAGACCGGATCATGATGGCGTGGTTAAAGTTGCCATTGAAGCCTACCATACCGATGCAGCCGCCATAGAAGCCACGCGCGGTAGGTTCGTACTGGTCAATGATTTCCATCGCACGGTATTTAGGCGCGCCTGACAAGGTACCTGCCGGGAAAGAAGAAGCCAGGAGGGTAAAAGGATTCATTTTCGGATCTACCTTTCCAGTAACTTCGCTCACCAGGTGAATTACGTGAGAATAGAAGTGTACCTGCCTGTATGAAGCTACTGCCACTTCGGTAGCATTTCTGCTCAAGTCGTTACGGGCAAGGTCTACCAGCATCACATGCTCTGCATTTTCTTTTGGATCTTCCAGCAGTTTATCAGCGAGGACTCTATCCTGTGCATCATCGCCTGTACGGCGGAAAGTACCCGCAATGGGGTGAATAGTAGCCTTGCCATTATTGATTACAATTTGTGCTTCCGGTGAGGAGCCCATTAATTTGTAATCGCCATAATCGAAGAAGAAAAGATAAGGAGAGGGGTTGATGGAGCGGAGAGCGCGGTATACGTTGAATTCATCGCCGGTGAAGGATTGCTGGAAAGCCCTGGAGAGTACTACCTGGAACACATCGCCCCGGAAGCAGTGTTGTTTGCCTTTCTCTACCATCTGCATATATTCCGCGTCCGTCATATTGCTTTCTTCTGTTCCGGTAGTGGCAAAAGGATACCCGGGGGAATCTTTGTGCCGGATGATCGACTCTACCAGTTCAAACTCGCTGTCCACGCCTTCTATCTGGTTCTCAATCAAAAAAAGTTCATCTTTAAAGTGATTGATAGCGATCACATATTGATAGTAGCGGTAACGCATCAAAGGAATGGTGTTACCGGGTTGTTGCTTCTTTTTATTGAATTCAATGGTTTCGAAAAACTGTACGGCATCAAAGGTAGTATAGCCGAAGAGGCCCTGTGCCGTTGGTACCGGGTTGTTGCCGGAGAAAGAAAAATTACCAAGAAACTTCCCCATTTCATCCAGTACCTGTTGTTTGTTCTTCAGTTCTTTTCTTTCAACCGGGAGGTTGGGATATTTAAATTCAAAATGGGAAGTTGAGGTAACTTCAATGCCTCCGATAGGTTTCACACATATATACGAATAGCTGTTATCACTGGCCCTGTAGTCGGTGCTTTCGAGGAGGATAGAACCCGGAAATTTATCGCGCAACCGCAGATATATTCCCACTGGCGTGTAGATGTCCGCCAGCATTTGTTTGGATCTCGTTTTTACTTGGATGGTACGCATGATGTATTGGGTGAAATGTTTTTTTATTTAAAAAGGGGGAAGGGCTGAAAAAGCGGAAGGCCCGCTGTGTAACAGCGGGCCTTCCAAATATATTTCTAAACGAAACATGGCACTGTAACACAGATCAGGAATTGATTCCGTGCCACCACCAATGTTTGTTTATAGTAATCATATTTTGCATAGCGGGACAAAAATGAAACATTTTTTTGGAAGATGCAAATATTTTTTTGAGCAGAAAGCAGAAAGCAGAAAGCAAAAAGCTATTTAAGCGGATATTTTAGCGGATATTCCTGTTACTACTCGCTTCCAGCATTCGCTTAAATAGCTTTCTGCTTTCTGCTTTCTGCTTTATGCTTTCGGCTCCTTATAATACTCCTTTGGTAGAAGGCAACTGCATATTATACGGATTGCGTTTCACGGCCATTTTAATGGCTTTTGCAAAAGATTTGAAGATGGCTTCTATCTTATGATGTTCATTTTCTCCTTCTGCTTTAATGTTCAGGTTGGCTTTAGCGCCATCTGAGAAGGATTTGAAGAAATGATAGAACATTTCGGTAGGCATCTCCCCTATCTTCTCCCTTTTGAAAGTGGCATCCCATACCAGCCAGTTACGGCCGCCAAAGTCAATGCCCACCTGTGCCAGGCAGTCGTCCATCGGCAAATAGAAGCCATATCTTTCAATACCGCGTTTATCCGCCAGGGCTTTGGCCATGGCTTCGCCCAGGGCAATGCCAGTGTCTTCTATGGTATGATGTTCATCGATATGCAGATCGCCTTTGGCAGTGATATTCAGGTCCATCGCACCATGACGGGCAATCTGGTCAAGCATGTGATCAAAGAAGCCAAGCCCCGTATGAATATTAGCCTTTCCGGTGCCGTCCAGGTTCAGTTCAATGCTGATATCTGTTTCATTCGTTTTTCGTACATGCGTTACCGTTCTTAACCCCAGTTTCAGGAATTCATAGATCCGGTTCCAGTCGGTCGATTCCAATGCTATCACGGACTGCAGCGCTGCTATATCATCACTGATCTCTGCATTTCCCAAACCAGCGCCTTCATTCATCCAGATGGCTTTGGCGCCCAGGTTTTTAGCCAGTTGTACGTCTGTAATCCGGTCACCGATCACGAAGGAGTTAGCCAGGTCGTAGCTGCCATCCAGGTATTTGGTGAGCATACCCGTGCGTGGCTTGCGGGTAGGCGCATTGTCTGCCGGGAAAGAGCGGTCGATGAATACTTCATCAAACTTCACTCCTTCATTTTCAAAAGCCCTGATGATCATCTGTTGTGCAGGCCAGAAAGTATCTTCCGGGAAAGACGTGGTTCCCAGTCCATCCTGGTTGGTCACCATTGCCAGCTCATAGTCCAGCTCAGCGGCTATCCGCGCCATGTTCACAAATACTTTGGGATAAAATTCCACTTTGTCCAGGCTATCGATCTGGTAGGTGGGTGGCACTTCTTTGATCAGGGTACCATCCCGGTCTATAAAGAGTACGCGTTTCATGCAGATACAGGTGTTTCTTTTTTCAGGTTAAAGGATTTCAATACCTCCAGCAGGTGCAGGTTTTCAGCCGGTGTACCAATGGTGATACGCAAACAGCCCATGCAAAGCTCAACTTTGGAACGGTCGCGCACCACAATACCCTGTTCAATCAGGTGATTGTAAATACCTTTTGCATCCGTGGTTTTCACCAGGATAAAGCTGGCATCGCTGGGATAAATCTCCAGTACTTCCGGCAACTGTATCAGCGCCGCGGAGAGCAGATCGCGTTCTATCACGATTTCGCGGATCCATTCATTTACCTGTCCTACATTATCGAGTGCCTGTAAGGCCAGTTCACTCGTCGCCTGGCTGATATTATACGGAGGCTTCACTTTATTGAAAGTGTTGATAATATCCTCGCTGGCAAAAGCCATCCCGATACGAAGTCCTGCCAATCCCCATGCTTTGGACATGGTTTGCAACACCACGAGATTAGGATATTCGGTGAGTTCCTGTATAAATGTTTTCTGACGGGAGAAGTTAATGTAAGCCTCATCTATCACTACAATTCCATCGAAGTTATTCAACAGCAGTTCTATGTCTGCGCGGTGAATAGAGTTACCAGTGGGATTGTTGGGAGAACAGATGAAAATGAGTTTGGTATTTTCATCGATGGCCTGTTGCAACGCAGGGATGTCCAGTTGAAAATCAGGTGTGAGACTTACTTTGCGGATCACTGCATCGTTGATGTGTGCGCTTACCTCGTACATGCCGTAGGTAGGCGGACAAAGTATTACGTTGTCCACACCGGGGTTTACGAAACAGCGGTAAAGCACGTCGATGGCTTCATCACTGCCGTGACCGATAAAAATATTTTGCGGCGGTACGCCTTTTACGTCGGCCAGTTTATATTTTAGCTTCCACTGCAATGGATCAGGGTAACGATTGTAATTCACCGGCAGCGGCGATCCGAAATTATTTTCATTTGCATCCAGGAAGATAGTAGCCTCTCCTTTAAACTCATCTCTGGCAGTAGAATAAGGTACCAGTCTTTTTATGTTTGCCCTTACGAGGGTATCGAGATTAAACATATCAGTGATATTATCTTGTTATTTAAACGCCGGTATTCTCCAGCTGTTGCAATCTTACGGTAACGGCATTTTTATGTGCTTCCAATCCTTCTGCTGCCGCCATGGCTTCAATAGTGGCGCCAATGTTTTGCAGTCCTTCCGGAGCAATTTGCTGGAACGTAATTTTCTTCACAAAACTATCCAGCGACACGCCGCTATATGCCCGCGCATAGCCATTTGTAGGCAGCGTATGGTTAGTACCGGAAGCATAGTCGCCCGCACTTTCCGGTGTATAATTTCCCATGAAAACGGATCCCGCATCAGTGACTTTATCCGCGATATTTTCTGCGCCGTTGCAGGCCAGGATCAGGTGTTCCGGCGCATAGGCGTTGAGCATATCCATAGCGGTATCCATGTCTTTCACCAGGATCATTTTACTATTTTCCAGCGCGGCAGTAGCAATACCTTTGCGGGGTAACTGCTCCAGCTGTGCATTCAGCGCATTGGTAACATCCGTCAATACTTTTTCACTGGTGGTGACCAATACTACCTGGCTATCGGGTCCATGCTCTGCCTGGGATAAGAGGTCGGCTGCCACAAAATCAGGCACACAGTTCTCATCCGCCAGCACGGCCACTTCTGAAGGACCAGCAGGCATATCAATCGCTACACCGCTTTTATTTACCAGTTGCTTGGCACAGGTTACATATTGGTTACCGGGGCCAAATATTTTATACACCTGGGGCACTGTTTCCGTACCGTAGGCCATAGCGCCAATGGCTTGTACACCCCCAATAGTAAATACTTTTCCAATACCTACCAGTTGCGCCGTATATAAAATAGCAGGATGCAGTGAAGGCGTACAGAGTACAATTTCCTTACAACCGGCTATCATAGCGGGTATACCGAGCATCAGGATGGTAGAAAACAGCGGTGCGGAGCCACCGGGGATATATAATCCTACCTTTTGAATTGCCACTGGTTTACGCCAGCACTGTACCCCCGGCATCGTTTCAATCACCTGTACTTTTTCCTGCTGTGCGCGATGGAAGGTAGTGATGTTTTTTGCAGCCTGCTGAATAGCAGCTTTCAGCGCGGGTTCCAGCGTAGCTTCGGCCTGTGCAAAAGCAGTTGCTGGCACCTGTATATTTTCCAGCGTGATTTTATCAAATTCCGCTGCAAACTTTCTGATGGCCTGGTCGCCGTTGATACGCACTTCCTGCAGGATATCATTCACTTTTTTTTCCAATGCAGAAGTATCCATTACAGGGCGTTGCAACAATGTGCTCCAGGTGCTTTTATCGGGGAATCTCGTTGTTTGCATCAGATCACCATTTTTTCGATAGGCACTACCAGGATACCTTGTGCACCGGCAGCTTTGAGGCTTTCGATGATATCCCAGAATTCATTCTCATTCAGTACAGAGTGCACAGAACTCCAGCCTGCTTCTGCCAATGGCAATACTGTCGGGCTTTTCATACCGGGCAGTAAGCCGATGATTTCATTCAGTTTATCATTAGGCGCATTGAGCAGCACATATTTATTATTCTTCGCTTTTCTCACTGCCTGAATACGGAATAATAATTTGTCGAGCAACAGCTGCTGTTCCGGTTTCAGGTCGTGGCAAGCGGCCAGTACGGCTTCTGACTTCAAGACGGTTTCTACTTCTTTCAATCCATTCATGAACAGGGTAGAGCCGCTGCTGACGAGGTCACAGATGGCATCTGCCAATCCAATACCAGGTGCAATTTCCACAGATCCGCTGATTTCATGAATTTCTGCGGTGATACCGTTGCGTTGCAGGAATTCTTCCACTATTACGGGATAGCTGGTAGCAATTCTTTTGTTTTGCAGGTCTTTCACGCCGGTGTAATCCACTGATTTTTCTACGGCCATAGAAAGGCGGCATTTTCCGAAGCCCAGCTTCTGAACAATGTTCACCTGCTTTTGTTTTTCCAGCACTACATTTTCTCCTACAATTCCTATATCTGCTACGCCATCTTCAATGTATTGAGGAATATCATCATCACGCAGGAAGAATACTTCCAGCGGAAAGTTCGCCGCCTCTGTTTTCAGCTTATTCACGCCGTTGTTAATGTCGATACCGCATTCCTTCAATAGTTTGATGGAGTCATCGTGCAGGCGGCCGGATTTCTGGATTGCAATTTTCAATTTCATCCTGGATAATAAATAAAAAAGGGGCTTACCTCTTCGGTAAGCCCCTGTTGATGATTTAATATAGTGATATACACATTATCATCCCAGCCTACCGCGTTGGTAAGAAATGATGGTGATGATGGATATGTATGTTTGTGTTCATAATTCGAGTGCAAAAATAGGAAGTAAAACGAGAAATCAAAGGTTTTTTTTGGATTAGTGCGGAAATTTAAATATAAGCACTTATACATAAGGACTGATATAAGTGCCGATATCAGGAAGAAAACGAAGATGTTTTGCAGCCGTATTACCAACTAAACTTTCCTCTCCAAAAAAATCTCACTGCGCCTGTTTTAGCACTCATTTCCCCTACTTCACTGATCTGCTGCAACTTAGTTCCACGCCCATTTTCATCGTTTGTAAATGATCTGTTAATTGATTTTTTAAACTAATAATTTTAGCTTTATTTTGCTAATATTATTAGTATTTATTAAAACGATAGTTATATGGAAGCATTGAAAATGAGCGGATTGAATATAACCCTGCCCTTCTTTAACACCAGCATCCCCGCAGGGTTCCCCGCCCCCGCCCTGGATTACCAGGAAGAAGAAATTGATCTTTCCCGTATTCTGCAACCCAACCCCGCCACCTCCTTTATTATACGGGTAAAAGGAGACAGCATGGCCGAAGCCAATATTCCCGATGGCTGCATGGCTGTGGTAGACCGCTCTATCCGCCCCGGTACCGGCGATATTGTAGTGGCCGCACTGAATGGAGAATATACCGTGAAACGATTGGTGAAAGCCGGCCGTAACTGGGTATTACATCCCGAAAATCCGTTTTATAAACCCATCATCATCACGGAAGATGCCGATTTCCAGGTGTGGGGCGTAGTTACCTCCGTGATTGTAGACATGCGTAAATAAAATTGATCGTTATGCACAATCCATTGGCACTATTATCAGGAGAACTGGTTACTGCCCTGCTGGAAAACGGCTTTACGCTGTTTGTCCGCCAAAGCTATGCCGCCGGCAGAACAAACACGGATATTCACATCCGGGAAGTATTCCTGATCACACCTTATAAAGATATCGGCGAAGCCAATATGCACTTTCAGCATATCCGTTTTGACAGCCGCAAATATATCTACCAGGCGCATCATCCGGAAGAAATAGCAAAATTGTACAAGGCTGCCTCACAGCCTGCCGGCTATAAAGTATATGCATCCCTGTTACAGCAGGAAGTATGGCAGCCGCCACTGATAATGGATCCGGCGGTAAGAAGATATATTTCCCGCAAAACCACCTGGCGGCCCGACAAGGAAGAAGCCGTACAGGCGGAGTTATTCCTGCATTACGGCGAATTGTATTTTACCCTGAAGTATGGAGATGAGGAAATAAAAGTACCTTTATCGGAGATAGACTACGACTAATTCATTATGTGTTACGATATCGCGTTTACTGCCAACATAGAAAGTATTTATAAATATTTGCCACAACTGCAGGCCGCCGGGAACCTGGATATCGACTTCGATACCACCTGGCATAAGATAGGGATGTCGTACCCACAATGGCCGGTGATCACACAACACAATGGATTAAAGCTGGAGAAGTATACCTGGGGTCCTATCCCTAAAATGCTGGACACTATTGATAAAGTAAAAAGACAGCGGCAATTATTCCTGAATGCCCGTAGTGAAAAAGTACTGGAAAATGGAACACTATGGAATGCCATCCGGCATCAGCGCTGCCTGGTACCTGCTACCGGCTTCTTTGAATACCGGCAAATCAGCGGCTGGAAGAATAAAGTAGCCTATTATATCAAGTCGAAAGAGCAGGACGTTTTTTTTATCGCCGGATTATGGGCCTTATCCAACTCCTGGGATGTGGATAAACCCGCCCGTATCCCCACATTCACGCTGCTAACACGAAATGCCAATCCACTGATGGCGCAAATCCATAATGGTGGCGACAATGCAGGCAGAATGCCAATGATGCTGACCAACGAACTTGCACAGGAATGGATTCAGCCATCTCTTACGGATACGGGTATACGTGAGATATTACAATATGAATTGCCTGCCAGGGAACTGGATTACTGGCCGGTAAACTCCGTGCGCAAAGTGAAACCCGACGATGCGTCTGTTATTGCCCCCGCAGTATATGAAGGGTTACCCGCCCTCCAGGCATATTAACCCCATGCACTACTAACCCTGCTGCTAAAACAACTCCTATCCCTTTGATGGCAGGCCATCACCCGATTGGTTTACCCATAATAAAACAGCTATTTTAAAAGTATTTCCGGTTGCGCTTCACCCTTTATGCATAGTGCGTTGTCTAGTAATAAAAGCGCACAAATATGATCAAAATAGCGAATAGCGTCTGTTGCTTACTGCTACTGCTCCTGCTACGACTGCCAGGCCTCGCACAGGGCTTCGAAATCAAGGGCTCCGTGAAGGATGTTAAGTACGGCAAAGTCCAGCTACTGGCGTTGGAAGACGATAAAGTGATACTGGCGGAAGCCGCTATCAAAGGTCATCAGTTCATTATTAAGGGAAAAGTGGATTATCCGCAACCGGCGAAGCTCATCATCAACGGTATTTCTTCGTTTGTTTTCCTTCAGAATACCCGCTATCAAATAGCAACAAATTATTTCGGATTGAATGGCAAACAATTAAAAGGCGGCCTGCTGAATGATCAGTACCAGTACTACCTGCAGGACATGACCAACCCTTCCAATCCCGACCGCACCCTGGAGTTCCTGGCTAAATATCCCGATACCGAAGTAGGTGCTTTCCTGGCTAACTATTGGGGAAAATATCCTTATTCCCGTGTGAAGTCCATGCTGGATGCCATGGGCCCTAACGCCCGTAAATCATGGTACGGTAAATTAGTGACACAACGGGAAGAAGTGATGTCCAAATCACAACCCGGTCGTGTAGTACCGGATTTCAAAGCCCTGGGCGTAAACACCGGCGATACCGTTAATTACAACCGCTTCCGCGGCAAAGTGCTGATGCTGGATTTCTGGGCTTCGTGGTGTCATCCCTGCCGCATGGAAATACCACATCTCAAAAAAGTATATGAGGCTTATCATGGAAAAGGCGTGGAAATTCTCAGCATTTCTGTAGATGCAGTAGATGCTGCCTGGAAAAAAGCGTTGGGCCAGGAACAAATGCCATGGACGCAGGCACGCGACCCCAGAGGATTTGAGGAAGATGGTTTCCGCAAAGTATTTGGGTTCGGCTTCGTTCCTTTTGCCGTCATCATCAACGCGGATGGCACCGTATACAATGTATGGGACCGCACCGGAAAACCATTGGAACAATTGCTGGATGAAGCATTGGCACAAACCAAATAAAAAAGAGATTCATGAAATATACTTTCCTGTTAGGGCTGTTTGGGTGCTGGAGTATCTCTGCCACCGCACAGCAGGTACCAAAACATACCAGCTTAGCTGATCAACTGAAAACCATCCAAAAAATAGTGGCCGAGGGCGCTAACGATAGCGTCGCCGCCAGCAAAGCAGCGATTCAGTTATTACCGCAACTGGACCTCGATAATCCGGCGTTAGCGGCTTTAAGTAATAATAATGCGAGCCCCCGCGTTGATGGTGTTTCGCAGGTACACAGCCTTTCTGCAAAAACTAATGACAACGCCATCAACAATTACATCGATGGATTCTTTAAAATACGTAGTCTCGCAGGAGTAGCCAATGGTTTCGACAGCGACAATGTGATGCGGTTAAAGTATGTGTTATATAACGTACAGAATGACCAAGTAAGATGGGCTTACTACAAACGTGTGGCTACCGAGCAAACGGGGCTTACTGAAGAAGATGCCACGCTGAACGCACTCAATGGAGATCTCACAAATGTTGTCCCTACACACCAGCGGCATAAATACGACTCCCTGTTACAACTCTGGCGCAATGTACGCCAGGGAGAACTGGTACCTGTTTTTACTTTGTATGATGATCACGGCGGCCAACTGATAACCAATACCAAAAATGAAAAAGAATGGGTTATCCAGGTGTATGTACCTACGGATACTGCCAGCATGCGCATCTACAAAAATTTCTGCGCCCTGGCTCAGCAATTTGAGAAAGATACCAATTTCATTTTTATGGGAATTAACCTGCAGCCAGGCACACCCACTGCGGGTACATTACCACAATATCATTTGAAATCAAAAGATATATCCGAATTCCGCCGCCTGTTTGCTATACGCGGAAACGCCCGCTGCATGGCTATACGGAACGGTTATTTCCAGATGGCCAGTATCCCGGATAATATTCCTGAAGATATGCTGACCATGTTGATAAAGTACAATTCCAACCTGCATTATCCATTGAAACAACACGAAGAATAAACTTCCGCCTTCTATAAATAAAAGAGGGGTGGTATCTATTACAGATACCATCCCCTTTTTTTATACCGCTTATTATTATTTTCCCAATACCCCTACCGGTACTTTCCCATCAGTATGCTCCAGTGATACCCCCAGCAACATTGCTACTACCGGTGCTACATCTGTTACACTCATCTCTTTCACATGACCGCCTTTGTTGATCCCGGCACCAAAGGCTACAAAGCCGGTTTGTATCTCTTTAAAATCAGGGTAATATCCATGAGTACCTCCTTTGGCAGCCTTTACCAGTTCCCCGGTAGCAGCGCCACCTATGGTCACGCCAGGAGCCGCCGCCAGCGCAAATGCGGCATGTGGGTTTGCCCCTGCTGTTTCCAGTTGCGCATGACTAATTATTTTAAACAACTGCTGCTCTGCCGCTGGTAAGCTTTTTAGAATGGCCAACACTTTATTGGCGGTGGCCACATCTTTCTCATCTTTCAAATGCAGGAAAGCGGCGCCGCCCGAAGCCAGGAACTGCGCTTTCCAATTGCCAGAAGACGCATTATTTAACAAGCCATTTTTAGCGAGTAAGATATTCGGAGAAAAAGTTTTGCTGATATCCACAAAACCATGATCACCGGTGACAATAACCGCAGTGTTTTCGTACATACCTGCCCGTTTGAGCGCTTCTATGATGGTGCCCAGCGCCCGGTCTGCCCCTGCAATTGCTCTTCTTACCAGCAATCCGTCACGGCCCTGTTCATGTTCATAATGGTCTGTACAGGCCAGGTGCAGCGTAGTAAACGCGGGCTTGTAGGTAGTGATCAGGTAAGCCGACATCCGGGCCACATTTTCGTCGAAGATCATTTCTTCACCTTCCATGGTGAAGTCTCTGGCGCCCAGTTTACCGGTGGCATTTTCCTGCACTTCCTGCCACAAGCCGGCAGGTGTACACCAATTAACCATGATATCGCGACGGTCCTTTTTCCCCGGCGTCCATACATCGGGAATGTTATAGTCAACAGGCGCCCCTACTGTTACCGGCCATATCACGTTGGCCGACTTCTTTCCTGCCCGGCGCACTACATCGTATAAGGTTGGTACCCGGATACTGTCGTAATTGAAATACCATATCCCACTGGCCCCTTTGGGCTCAAATGGTGCATTGTAGTATACGCCGTGTTTTGCCGGCGTTACGCCAGTGATCAGGGACGTGTGATTGGGATAGGTAACGGTGGGGAATACACTATTCACACCATCTGCGTAAGCACCCTGCTCTTTCATCATCCGCAGGTTCACCATGCCCCAGGAAGGATCTGTGTAAAACTCAGGACGGAAACCATCTATGGTAATCAGCACCACATGCTGCGCCTGCTGGGCAAAAGAAGAGAACCCTACCAGCATCAACAGCGCTATTCCTGTTATTTTCCTCATGCGATAATACTTAAAATGTTAGTTCCAAAATGGGTTTTGTTTTAATGCCGGGTTCAACGACAAATCATTATACGGGATCGGGTACAGGTATTTATAATCTTCCCATGTTCTTACAATATTCCCCAGCCAGATCAGGTTACCACTGGTACCCGCCGACAACCTGGTCTGATCACCATCAATGAGGAAATAATACACACCGGGAACCTTGGTGGCAGGCACTTTTTTCACGAAAGAAACATCCGGTTTCCCATCTTCATTTAAATCCATTAATACATCCATGGCTGGTACGTAAAGACCTACATAGGGGTTGGTCAGTAATCCACCGAGACCCCAACGCATCAGGTCATAAAAGCGGAAGCCTTCCATGATGAGCTCTATGGCGCGCTCACGGCGAACTTCCAAAAGCACAGGCACTTTCAGATTACCATAGAATTGACTTACCAGGTACGGATCAACTGTTGAAGGCATGTCGGTATTTTTTAAACCGGCCCGTTGTCTCAGGGGCTTAATAGTTGCGTTCCAATCATCTGTTGACAGGCCACCATTCAGCTCCGCTTTGGCTTCCGCCTTATTCAATAATACTTCTGCATACCGGATAATAGGAATGGAATTATTATTCTCTGCCACACCATCCGTGGCCTTCGAGTCCAGTGTAAATTTCACCGGTTGGTAACCAGTATAGGTATACGTAAAATCCGGTGCGGCCACTTGTCCTTCGCGGCTGTAATTTCCCATGCGAATGGTTTGTTGCAGGCGTAGATCGCGGTTCTTTACTTCCTCATTAAAAGGCAGGTTATCAAAACCCGGCTTGTCTGTAAAGCGGCTACCATCAATATTCAGATAGGTATCTGCAAAAGTTTTCACCAAACTGATACGGTTACCATAAGTAGCACTGGTAAAATACCAGTTGGCATCATTGAATACCCGCATGCTTTTATTACATACATAAGCCAGTATTATTTCATTAGCGCTGGGTGTTTCATTGATAAACAGGTTGCGATAATTCATAGTTGGATCGCCGGCGGTATTGAGGGTATATTGTCCACTTTTTATCACCTCGTCGGCGGCATCCAGAGAGGCTTGCAGCCATTTTTTCTCTGCAAGCTGGTTGTTGGTAGAATGATAACGGAGGAAAGTACCTTCAAACAGGCATACTCTCGACTTATAAGCCAGCGCCACCCATTTGGTAATCTGAGAACAGGTTACATCTTTCTTTGCACGGATGTTAGCACAGGCGAAATCCAGGTCTGCCAATACGCTGTCCATCACTGCAGCGCGTGGGTCACGGCCTTTATACAGCGCAGGATCATTCATCTCCAGGGGTTTTGAATACCAGGGTACGTCACCGAAACGTTTCACCTTTTCAAAGTAAAACATGGCTCTGAAAAACCTGGCCATACCGGCATAATGATTCTTCGCTTCGTCTGGAATTTTTGCCTGCCCATAATGCGCCAGGAAATAATTGATATTGCGCAGATCTGTCCAGGTCCAGCCACTGGACTGGGTTGCCGAGTATCCCCCCTTTATCAGAAAATTGTTCACATCTTTTCCTGCCATCACATCACTCATCACATCTCCCCTGATAATACTATTCCCATCAGGTAATATCTTATAAAAAGAATTGGCATACAATTGCAGGTCGGACTCTGTATTAAACGCGTTATCAGGGCTCAGTTTATCAAATGGTCTCAGGTTAAGGTCCGTCTTACAGGCCACCATCGCCAGCATCAATAACAGGTAAACACTCTTTTTCATCTTAATAAGCATTAAACATTAAAAAGTTACACTCAAACCAACGGTATATGTTTTCAGCATGGGGTAGGACATACCGTTACCGGCGCCAATACCACCTGCGTTGTTATTCAACTCCGGATCAGATCCTTCAATCACTTCAGGATCCAGCGTTTTCATGATTTTATACATAGGCGACCATGTCCACAGATTCTGACCGGTAAAGAAAACGCGTGCATTTTTCATCTTTACCTTTGATAACCATGCCTGTGGCAGGTTGTATCCTACTGTCAGGTTTTTCAGGCGGATATAGGCAACGTTCTGCACATATTTGGATTGCTGCACTGTCAACTCTGCATTGGAATTGAGTGCGGTGTAGCCTCTGAAGCGCGGGAAATATGCATCACGGTTGGTTTCTGACCAGCGTTTATCCATAATATCTTCCGGCATCCAGCTATAAGGACGATTATATTGTCCCCAGAAAAGAGAAGCATCTGTTCCGGGCCACCAGTCCCGCTTTCCGATACCCTGGAAGAAAATATCGAAGAAGAAATTATTCCAGTTGGCACTACCTGTGATACCAAATGCATAGCGGGGTTCTGTATTGCCAATGATCGCCTGGTCGCCAGGTTTCTCCACCGTACCTTCTCCCTGATCTATTTTACCATTGCCATCGAGGTCTTTGAAACGAATATCACCAGGCAGTAACAGGTTAGCATTAGATACTTTAATAAAAGATTGATCTGCGGTTCTTTTTGCCACCTCATCCTGGGTCTGGAAGTAACCATCATTCACGAAGCCCCACATATCACCTACCCGCATGCCCTTATAGTAAGTGTTGATAAGCCCCCTGGGGTTATTAAAGCGGGTAATATAAGACTGGTAGTCAGATAACACCACACCAACTGCATAGTTAAACGGTTTGTTGCTCACGTTGAACTGATCGCTCCAGTTCACAGATAACTCCCAGCCTTTGGTTTGCAGATCAGCATAATTGCCCTTGGGTACTGTTGTACCAAACACTGCAGGCACCGGCAATCCCGTGGTAAACATGTTGGTGGTATTGCGGGTATATTTATCGAAACTCAGCTTCAGGCGGTTCTTCAGGAAAGCTATGTCTACACCACCATTTAAGGTAGTCGCCTTTTCCCAGGTAAGGCCATCCGGAATCACATTGGGCTGTTGGGTATAGTCTGGTAATACACCGTTGACAGACATCTGCAGCTTGCTCACCGACATCATTTGCAGGAACTGGTAAGGACTGACATTTCCATTTCCCAGTGCGCCATAAGATGCTCTCAACTTTAAATCGCTGATGAAATTATTGGATACATTCCAGAACTTTTCCTTTGATACACGCCAGCCGGCAGAAGCAGAAGGAAAAAATCCGAACTGCTGCGATTGCGGGAATTTGGAAGAACCATCATACCGGCCATTTACTTCCAGCAAATAACGCTCATCGTAGTTATAGTTTAAGCGGAAGAAACCGCCCATGGTACGCCATTCATAACCGCCACCTGTCAACGTATAGTTCAATCCATTCATCAGGGAAAAATCAGGCATACTGGCGTTGATCATGCCATCATGCTGATAATACCTCGACTTAAACAACGTGTTTTCATAGTTATAACCTACCAGTACTTTAAAGGTATGTTTCGCAAAACGTTGTTCATAGTCGGCATAAAAGTTCATACCGGTATAAGTAGTCCGGTCGTTTTGTTCGTTCATTTTACTTTCCCCGCGTAATAATGTCTGGCCGGGCGTTTTGCTATAGGGCACCGGCGTATATAAACGGGTTTCTACGTTGGACGTATAGGCGTAGGTGAAGTCGCCGTTTACATGTAGTTTGTCATGCAAAAAAGAGGTGGTGAACCGGGAAGTATTTCTCAGTAACAACTGTGTTTGATCAGAATAGTTGTTGCCTGTTAAGAAACTACCAAATACAATAGCGGCATTTTCCGTGAGCGAACCATCCGGATTTTTCAGCATGGCCACGGGGAAAGCTTCATCGGAAATCCTTCTCCATACGGGTGTATTACTGGGATGATTCAGGATGGGAAAGAAATAAGTACGTTGGGAAAAATCGAAGTTATTTTCCAGTTTTAGCCAGTCGAAAGGCCTTACTGCTCCTTTTGCCCGTACATTATACATTTTGAATTTATCCGGGTTGTAGCGGAAAATACCATTCTGCGACATATATCTTCCGGAGAGATAATATTCTGATTTAGCATTACTGCCGGAAGCGGATAATGTTTGTTCGGTAGATGGATTCCTGTCGGCGTACAGCTCCTGCATCCAGTCGGTGTTGCCATAGTAAACGTAATTGCCGGTGGTAGGATCAGTCACTACTTTGGGCAGCGAAGGATCATCGTTGCGGCGTTTCAGTTCATCGAGATAATCGAGTGAGAAAGGGAATACGCTATTGGCTTTAGCGGGATGTGATTTATAGTCATTCCATGCGTAGTATGCTTCATCAAAATTTTTCGCCCATTCATAGCCATTTGTTACAAACTTTGGTTTAATGGTACGATCATTCAGGGAATAGTTGCTGGAATAAGTAAGTTGTGTACCGTTTTTCGCCGGGTTCCGGGTAGTGATCAACACTACGCCAAAACTACCGCGGGCGCCGTAGATCGCGGCAGAAGCGGCGTCTTTCAGCACTGACACGCTTTCAATATCGTTAGGATTGAGCAAATTAGGATCACCGGGCACACCGTCTATCAGCACCAGGGCGCTACCGCCGGCACCAATAGAAGTGGTACCCCTTACATTGTAAGTGGCACCACGGATAGGTTTTCCATCGGTCATACGAATATTCAGGTTGGGCAGCACTCCTTGTAATCCACGGGTGGCGCTGGTCATAGGCCTGTTTTCAAATACTTCTTTGCCCACCTGGTCTACCGCGCCAGTGAGGTTTACTTTCTTCTGCGTACCATAACCTACCACCACTATTTCACTTAATGCAGAAGAAGATTCTTTCAGCACTACATAAATAGATTGTTCTTTTTGCGGGTCCAGGTTTAGCTTGGTGATGACCTGTGTAACATAACCAACGTACGCCACTGTAAATACAAAGGGGCCTTGCTGGCGGGTGTTGTCAAAAGTAAAAATGCCTTTGGGATCTGTTACTGCAAAGCTTTTCAGTGTATCTGGTCCGCTTTTCAACTGTACCGAAGCGCCCGGTATCGGCTGGCCTTTTTCATCTTCAATTAAACCTTTAATCCATGTTTTCCTTTGCGCCTGTGCAGGCAGCAGGTTGATAAAAGCCATCAGTAACAGCAGGCCCAAAAATTTACTGCCCTTGTGAAACGTTGACTGCTGTTGAGGAAGGGACAAAGCTCCGCCCTTCGCTAGCAGGTAGCGATGTGTCATAATGCACAAATATTTAGTTAGTGATTTTTTTCTATACGGTAACCTGTACGTGTTGATATTATTTTTAAATCGTGCAACATCGCCATGCGATGCAGCACCTGCGACAGTGAATCTGTATCCCTGATCACACCAGAGAAAGCAATATCATTGAAAGCGGTATTGTTGCCCGTGATGTTAACATGATATTTTCCGGCAATCGTATCCAATACGGCGGATAGTGGTACCTGGTCGAAAGTAGCGGCTACACCACGCAGTGATCCAAACGCGATTGCCGGTGGTGCTGGCATTGTTTTAGTCACCGCAGCCACCAGGCTAGCTGTTCCGGTAAGCGTATTACATACCAGCTGTTGTCCCGGTTGCAGGTAACGTGTTTGATCATGCGCTTTCACCATTACCTTACCTGTGTGTAGTACTACTTTTACTTCCCGACGAACCGTGGTAATGGTAAAAGAAGTGCCCAGTGCGGTAGTAGCTACACCATTGCTGACTACGGTGAAGGGCAGCGGGGCATTTTTAGTGACATTGAAAAAGCCTTTCCCTTCCAGCAATATCAACCTGCTATTTTCTCCGAAAGGAGTAGCATAGCGGATAGTAGCATCTTTATATAGCACCACTTCTGATCCGTCCGGCAAACGCAGGGTCTTCGGCTGTTGCGTAGCATTATGAATCACGGTACTATCTGTATTGGCCGCCACTAATTTGTCCATCGTTTTTCGTGCAGGCGATGGCGTGGTTTTAAACAGCCACAGCGCACCTGCCAATAACAGGATAACCGCTGCTGCTGCCCAGCGAAGAGAGATCACCGCGGACTTCCCCTTTATGTTCCCCGCAATTACGCGGTACATCTCTTTTCTTTCGGCAGCATTAAATGCTGGCTCTCCGTCGTTCTTTTGCTGTTCGTACCAATGGTTATATTCCGCCAGCTCCGCCGCCGTGGCTGTTCCGTTAAGATATTGTTCCAGTAAATATTGCAGGCGCGAAGGCGTCATTGGTAGGTGTGTTTGTTATACTTATCACATCAACGCGCATTTACCCCCATTCTTTTTTTACTAAAAAAGTGGAATTCATATTTAGTTAACATTGGAGCAGTTGTTTACTATAAGTTAACATACAAAGCTTGTTACAGTAAATATCTTTGCCCGCAAAACCACATTCTTATCTACTCCGGCACTTACCATATATGCGATCACTTGTGGCAGCAAGCCAGAACCGGCGATACAAAAGCATTTGAGCAATTGTATGATGCTACCGTTGTAACCCTTAGTAACCACGCTTACCGGATACTAAAAGACCGCGAACAGGTAAAAGATATTATACAGGATGTATTTACCAGTTTATACCTCCGGAGAGATGAAATAGCAGCAGATGTGAATATCAGCGGTTACCTGAACAATGCCGTGAAATATAAAGTGTCAAATTTGCTGCGGAATAAACTGCTGCAGGAAAATCATCACCAGGTATTAATCAGGCAGGCTTATCAGCAGGAGGTGGTGCAACCAATACAATTAGAGCAGTCGGAATTAAAAAATCAAATTGCGCGAAGTATTAATACGTTGCCACAAAAATGCAGGGAAGTATTTATGCTGAGCTACTACGGTAATATGGGTTATAAAGCCATTGCGCAGGAAATGGGTATTTCTGTAAAAACAGTGGAAAAGCATATGAGTAAAGCATTGCAGGTATTACGCAGAGAGCTGAGAACTGCTCATCCGCTTGGCGCTTTGCTGGTGGCCATATTCATTAGCTAAAGCGCGGGTTGAGGTTTTGTTCAGGATTATGCTGATTAGAACTGATTTTTATTATTTGATTTTAGAAGATAAAAAAGAATCAGCCCAATCAGAATAATCCTGAATAACACAAAAAGCCGTTTATTTGTAGTAAATAGCGATGGATGAAACGTTTATTTTGTTGCTGTATCCTGCTCATACCCTTTTTTTCCCAGGCACAGGAATTAGTAAATTACAGGGATACATTACACAATTTTGCAGTAGGCGTACCCAAAGGATGGGATACCTGGAAAAGTACCCAGGCGCCCGCCATTAAATTTATTGCACAACGGTTGTTGGCGGACAGTACGCAAAAAGCACCGGAAAGTTTTAATGTAAGTATCCTGTCGGAACCCGCTTCCAGCCCGGATAAGATTGTAAAGAAACTATTGAACTATACTGGCCGGAACCCCTTCTTCCGGCTCATTGATTCAGGGAGTATTATCAGCAACGGCAGGCGCACCATATGGCTGGATGAAATACACCTGGAGCCGAACCGTCCCGACACCTTCTTTACCAGTATTTTCCTCTCGTATACAGATAATAAAGTGTACCTGTTGAGTGCCACTACCCTATTGCCTTTTTCCGGCGTTTATGCTCCTTTATTTCACCAGATCGGGGAATCATTCCAAACAGGAAAGGCCATACGAAAAGAGCGGCTTAAAATAGCGTTTCCGGCAACAGATAAGTGGAAGATGGTAGCAGATACGGAAGTCGATCATTTTGTGACCCGTCAATACCTGTTAGATCATGAAACACCGGAAAACTGGAGCCAGATGATTTATGCCATGACCATGGAAAATGTAAAGGTGCCGAATATTGACCAGGCCGTTAAAAGCTTTGCTGATGCGGCGATGAGCAAGTCGCCCGGAGCAAAAGTAACGGTATTGCGTAAAGAAAACCTGCCAGGTCACCGTGAGGCCTTGTTCAAGATAGAACCACCGGCAGTAACGGGAACGCCTGCTCCTGAATCCCAGCTTTATTACATCCTGCAAGGCGCCCGTTCTTTTCACGCGGTTTTCATAGCTAAAAAGGCTGCGGTTTTATCTCCCGACTATACCAAAACCTGGGGAAACATTTTCCGCCAAAGCCGGCTGATTAACGAATAGCCGGCGTTCCCACAGCGGCAAGCGAAGCGCTTGCCTTTTCAGCCCGGGGACCGTAAAACTGTATTCCAACGGCGGCGATAGCTGTCAATACAATGGCGATGATATGCGGCATGGCGGTCATTACATTACCGTGTGTGGCCTGCAACACCAGGGTCATGTCTACTATCGGAACAAAAATACCCGACAGCAATACCACCAGCAGTGCTTTCCGCATATTCAATGCTGCCAGTAAGGTAATGATGGCGCCGGAAAATAAATCACGGATCCCTTTGATATAGTGAAAGGAATAATCTCCTCCTGTATTAACATCAATGCCGAAGCCATGTTCTGCTATTTCCGGCTGCAACAGGAACTTGCAACCAATATACACCAATGTTAAACCAGATACGATAGTGAGGTACTTGAAGAAATTGTAGTGTTTCATATGTTTTGATTTTATAACACAAATTTCCTCCTTCGATGACTCAATTTCGTTCACCTGGGTTAACTAATTTCCTTTAGCTATCCGCGCTCGTATTCTGCTAAGTGATTGTGGTTTTACGCCTATATAAGAAGCAATCATGTATTGGGGTATGCGATGTTGCAACCTGCTGAACTTCTCAAAAAATTCCTGGTAACGTTCTTCCGGTGTAGCCGCATATAAAGAAGCTACCTGCTTCAGGGATTCCACAAATACGCTTTCTATAATTAACCGGCCCAGCCGATCTCCCTGTTTCAGCGTATCGTACATAAGTTGCAGGTTTTCGCGGGAAATAACCAACAACACACTTGGCTCCAGCGCCACAATACTGACGTTGGCCGGTTGCCGCGACAGGAAACTTTCATGATTGCCGAGCCATTCATTTTCGCAGGAGAAATAAGTATGCATCTCTTCGCCATCGCGGGTCATTACATAGCGTATTAATCCCTTCTCCACAAATGCTACCTGGTTAGCGACTTTCCCTTCCTGGAGAAAGTATTCATTTTTCTTCAGGCTTACCCGGTTAAACAAAGTGGGTATGAATAATTCCTCTTCTTCCGATAAATGGATCAGGTATTTAATAGACTGGATTAGTTGCTGGCTCATAGCCTATAAAAATAAATCTTTTATGTCAGCTAAAAGAGTGCTATGAAAATTATGTGTATACTGATTTCAGTTATATATTCACCGGATATTCAGTCGGCCTTACCGTTTGCTCATTGGATAAAACCCGGGCTGCTGATCCAGGTAGCTTTGGTACAATAAAATTATTGTATCATGAAAAAAACAGCCTATTTATGCTTACTGCTTATCCTGCCGCTACTGTTACGGGCACAGGATAAAACGGGATATTTTGCATTAAAACCCGGCGACTGGTTTGATATGCAAGTAACCCAGGGGACAGAAAATGGCCCATATAGTGACTTGGAGCCCACTATGCTATTTACTTCCAGGTATGTATTGCGATATTATTTGCAAACACTGTACCCCAATGGCAATCAACAATATCTAATCACACAGGAAAGAGTTGTCCGGTATTTTCCACAACGGGATGATAATTATGGATGGGCAGGATACGACAGCTATTATCCTCCCTATAAACAGGGACTGGATAAAAAACCCGCCGGCGGTTCCTTCCACCTGGAAATCACTCCCACCGGGCAAATAGTAACCCTTGTGGCAGACAAGGACCAACCACCCCCTCCCCTTCAGCTGGTTACCTACAGCCCCAAAAAAAGTATAGCCGCTGACGTTACTTACACCTACACTCCCATGCAGGCTGTAGAATTGCGCACCATAGTGGAACAGCTATTTGCACACCGCCCTTCCGAAAAAATAGTACCCATTCGTATTGCGGGTGAAAAAAAAAGCTATTCACAACTGCTCATTGCCGCTTCCTTTCCACTGACAGGTAATACCTTACTAAAAGGTATAGCACCATCACCGTCAGAAAAAACAATGAAGATTACCCTGCCGAATCTTACTATCCAGACTCCCATTAATAGCAAAGGAGAATTCTCCTGCCTTTTGCAGCTTTCAGAACCTACCCTGGGCTTTTTTAAGGGAGGGGGAACCGGAGGTGATTTTTTCATGGTGCCAGGCGATACACTTACTGTTAATGCCGGAAACCGCGCCGTGCCAATTACCTTTACCGGCAGTGCAGCAATGAATACTCAACTGGGTATGGAACTCAGTCGCCTCCTTTATGCCGGTGGGGTAAACATCAACAACGCCACCAGTCTCTCCGGTGTTTTAGCCATGCAAAACGCTGCCACCAAAGAATTCAATACATTGCTACATAATTATGAAGACAAGGCATCACCGGTAGCCCTGGATTATTACAAAACCGCCTGGCGTTACAATATCGCCAGCGACTGGCTCCTGTATCTTTATAGTCATAATTACCAGGCCGACAGCGCTTCCCTACCTTTTCAACGGCTACCCGAAGCTGTAGCCAGTGGCATTGATTATATGCCTGTGTTGTTGAACCCCTACAAAGAAAACTACTTCTACCGCTATTACCTAGGCTGGGCGTTACTTTTCCAGCAGTCACGCATCAGTATGTCTGCAGGTGGGAGTATAGTGGGCTTTTCATTTTACAAGGATTACTTTGCACTGCTTTCCTCGTTGAAAGGATATCCATTGTATTATATGCTATCTGAAGGCATCCGGAAGGAATTGAAAAGAAGAAGCTGGCAGGATAATCAACGTCTGAAACCTTATATGGAAGACTTTATCCACAATTGCGGAGATAGCAGTATGACCATTCCCATCATCAACGACTGGCAGTCAATGAATCGTTGGGCTCCAGGCAATGTGTTACCCTTCACGCAACTTCCACTTGTTAAAGGTAAAACCTACAACTTCCAAACAACTCCAGGCAAAATCACCTGCCTGATATTAAATGGTGGCGGTCCTATTGACGACAGTGTATTAGTGAATACCATTAAGCGTCATCCGGATGTGACTTTTGTATACGCTGCGATCAACGAATCTTTCCCGGTATCAAAACTTCCAATTCTCAGCCCATATTCTAACGTTACCGTCGTGGAACTGGAAAATAAAGACAAAGATAACTATGCCACCTATGGCTTTTCGGGATATGGTGAGAAAAACATAGTAATACTGGATAAATGGGGCAAAATTACAGCAGACCACATTCAAACAATAGATAATAACTGGAGTACAGTGGATGAGGCAATAGAAGCAGCTGCTAAAGTCCCCCGTGTTTCCTTCTTACAAAAATCAAATATCCTGAACATCGCAGGGTGGAGCTTCGGCTCCATTCTGTTTACCGCGCTAGTTGGTTTCTGGATATACCGCGCACGTATACGCCGCATTCGCGCCGCCGCAGCCATTCAAAGCACTATCCGGGAACTGGAAATAAAAGCCATCCGCTCACAGATGAATCCGCACTTTATTTTCAATGCACTCAACTCTATCCAGTCACTTATCAATACCTCCCAGTATAAAGCCGCTAATACTTACCTGGTGAAGTTTTCGATGTTATTGAGATATGTGCTGCAACACGCCGAAAAAAATACCCTGACACTGGAAGAAGAGTTAAATACCATCCGCCTGTACTGTGAACTGGAACAACTGCGCTTTGATTTTACTTTTAAAATAGCTATTGCAGAAGATATAGCTACTGAGTTGGTGGAGATACCCGGTATGATATTACAACCATTGGTGGAAAACGCCATCCTGCATGGCCTGGCAGCCAAAGGTAAAGCTGGTATTTTGCATATTACCGCCAAACAGGAAGACGCTACCCTTCTGATTACAGTACGAGATAATGGTAATGGCTACCATCCTTCGTCCGCTAATAACGGCCAGCATAATGGTGTAGGACTTAAACTGGTCAGGCAAAGACTAGAACTATTCAAAGTACCCGGACAAAGCGCCCGGCTGGATATCACTAACCATCACGGCACTACGGCATTACTCACGATTCCAATTGAAGCAGCATGAAAATAAAAAGTATCCTGGTAGATGATGAATACAAAAGCCGCGATAACCTGCGCGCATTGCTCACCGAATATTGCCCGGCAGTAGAAATTGTGGGAGAAGCTGATTCCGCCGCCACCGCGCTTAAGCTCATCAAACAACTGGAACCCGACCTGCTTTTTCTCGACATTGAAATGCCAGGTGGCTCCGGGTTTCAACTGCTACAATCCCTCCCCACCCACCGCAACTTCGAAGTTATTTTTGTAACCGCTTATGATCAATATGGCATTGCTGCTGTAAAAGCCTGCGCCATTGATTATGTACTAAAGCCTATTGATGTGCTGGAACTCTCCTCCGCCGTTGAAAAGGCGATGGCGCAAATTATTCCTCAACGGGAAAACCACCGGCTGCGGGAACTCATCGCCAACATCAGCAAACCCGCCGTAGAGGCCCGCATTGCGTTTCCGCTGGCAGACAAAATTGTTTTCGCCGCGCCAGAAGATATTATACGCCTCGAAGCCGCTGGAAATTACACGCATGTATACATCTCCGGACAAAAAAAATTAATTGTCTGCAAAACACTCAAGGAATATCATGACCTGCTGGCCGACAAACACTTTATCCGTACCCATCAGTCACATCTGATCAACCGACATAAAATTACCGCCCTCATAAAATCAGAAGGAGGCGCCATTGCTATGGAAGATGGCAGCCAGGTACCTATTTCCCGGCAAAGGAAAGAGGAGATCTTAAAGCAACTGATGAAATAACGTTAACGGGTATCCGCATTGTTAGCGCAATCACTTTCCGGCTGATGTACTTTTTCGAAATCCTTCTCATGATCATCATCTACAAAAACCACCGTTTCCTCCGGGGAAGAAGGAGAATATTGAATGGTCCATTCGGCGGTCCCCTTCTGCTGGTCCAGCCATTTAAAGGTATATACTGATTCCTTTCCTTTCAGCCGGTAACCACCATTTACCGGGGTGGTGCTTACAATACGGCTGTCGTTCACCTCCATCGGCAACACTTCATGAATTGCCGAATCAGTTACTTTCATTTTTCGCAAGTCCAATGCGCAGGGAATGTATATTACATAAGCATTATTAATACGGGTTACCTGGGTCCAGTTGCCTTCATAGGGTTGAGGCTGGCGCTTATTGGTACAGGCAGGTAACAACAGATACAACAGGGTTAGGGCAAATAACAATCTGGTCATGGGATAGTTAGGGTTTATATTTAAAAAGGCCCATTAAAAATATAGCATAAAGCTGAAAGCACAAAGCAAAAAGCTCTTGCAAAGAAGCAAAGGAGCAAAGAGGCTAAGGGAGAAATATCTTAGCGTCTTTGCTCCTTTGCTTCTTTGCAAGAGCTTTCTGCTATTTATAAATAGCAATTTCAATTTTACCATCTTTAGTAACAGCGCCTCTGTACATGCCTTCTGTATTAAAAGACATGGTCATGTTGCCTTGCTTATCCAATGCAATCAGGCCTCCGTCGCCACCCATATCGCCAACTTTTTTGATCACGGTATTGCCTGCCTGCTGTACAGTCAGTCCTTTATATTCCATCAGGGCAGAGAGATCATAAGCTACTACATTGCGAATATAATACTCACCCCAACCCGTACACGAAATTGCTGCGGTTTGATTATTAGCGTAAGTACCGGCGCCAATAATTGGAGAATCCCCTATGCGACCATATTTTTTGTTGGTCATACCACCAGTTGAAGTAGCGGCTGCGAGGTTACCCTGCTTATCTAACGCCACCGCACCTACGGTGCCAAATTTATAGTCTATGTTTTTGATACCCAGCTTTCCCGGATTCGTATAGGCGTTGGATTTAGCTGCAGCAATAGAGTCTTCACGCAATGCCCGTTGCAGGTCTCTCCAGCGCGACTCTGTTCTGAAATAAGCAGGGTCCACTATTTCCAGGCCTGCTTCTTTCGCAAACTTTTCTGCACCGGGGCCTACCATCATCACATGTTCCGACTTCTCCATCACCGCCCGTGCAGCACTTACCGGGTTGCGTACTGTAGTAACACCCGCTACCGCACCAGCTGCTTTGGTTTTTCCATTCATGATAGCTGCATCCAGCTCATTGCGGCCATCATGTGTAAAAACAGCGCCCTTACCTGCATTAAAAAGTGAATCATCTTCCAGTACCCTCACCGTGGCTTCTACCGCATCCAAACTGCTGCCACCACCTTTCAGCACACCATAGCCTGTTTCCAGCGCATGCTTCAGGGAAGCCTTGTAGGCCGCTTCCTTTTCCGGTGTCATATTCTTCTGCAGAATAGTACCCGCGCCACCGTGAATTACCAATACATAGGAAGATCGCTGCTGTGCTACCGCCGGTGTAAAGGCGGAGATACCCAGTATTCCCATCAATAAATAACCAAACCAACCTTTCATGTGTACATTTATTAAAACGTTATCAAATTGCTTTTTTCTTCAGTTGTCCGTTTTCTACCCACCACCAATACCAGGCGCCACCACTGGCTTTCGCGGGATCAAAGTCGGCTACAGAAAAACTGCCGTTGCCGCTGGCGCTGGCAGCTATTTCATATACCTTCAGTGCCTGGCCGCCGGCATTCCATTGCAGGGGTTGACCCTTTTCGCAAAGTTCCGGTTTTTTCAAACTATCTGTCAGGATAAAACAGGCCTTGCTTACGCCAAACACTTGCGCCATGCCATGCTCATCGATACATACCGCCGTTTTTTCATCCGGTGCAATACCTCTTGGAAAGATACCATGATCTTTGATAATACGACTCATAAACGTAACGTGGCGTCCTTCGCGGCCCCGCTTCATGTAATGCTGATCGCTGATCACAGATTGGAGATACGGTGCATGCAGGAAGTCGTTGTTGTACAAGGTAACCAACGGATCATATGGATTGGCCAGCACGGAGTCAGATACCGCGCTGCCGCCTTCTCCGCTGTAGTATAAACCACTCAGTATAGCGCATCCTGCGCTGGTACCGCCTACCGGCACCTTCTTTTCGTTTAGGAGGTAGTTGATAGCAGCATTCACTTTAGTGTTTCTCCAGTTATTCATGTAGCGCGACTGGTCCCCACCAGCGATGAAGAGCATTTCTGCGTTGCGGATAATATTGGCAACGGTATCATTGTTGGCCAGTTCACGGGTAGTAATATTGAGCGTTTCTACCGAATTCACTTTTCCGAGTGAATCGATATCATGGTTATAGCTGCCATTGCCGGAAGCGGTGAGTACCACTACATCGCCACCGCCGCTGCGTGATATCATCCATTGGAAAGCGCCGTCTACATTACCGCCGCCGCCAATCAAAACTACGCCGCCGCGTACAGGTGTAAGCACATCAGCTGTATCGCCAATGATACCAATGGATGCAGGCCGGCCGGGAATGGTGGGTACTTTAGCGGCACGTTGATAACAGGCCGTAAAACAGATAGCCGTTGCCGTTATCACCGGCAATAAGAAAATATTTTTTTTCATCTGATCATCATTACAAGTTGCCGGATATGTTGCCGGCATAGGTTATCAAATCGGGCTATTTATATTCCGGGTTTTGTTGCATGTTTTTGTTGGCCTTGGTTTCTGCATCGGGGATAGGGAATACATATCCGCGCTGGCCGGGTTTCAGCAATACGGCACCCAGGGAGTTGATAGCATCCGCCGGTTCACGCGTAACATTGAGCCCTCTCCTTCTCAGGTCAAATAAACGTTGTCCTTCAAAGGCCAGTTCTTTAAACCGCTCAGTGTAAATAGCCGTGATCAGGGCATCTTTACCGGCGAAGTTCTCCGTTGTATATCCAGTGATGCGCGCTGCACGCAAGGCGTTCAGGTCATTGGCGCCATCGCTTACGCGGTTCTTCTCTGCCAGTGCCTCTGCACGAATCAGGTACATCTCACCGGTTCTGAATAACTTAATGTCTGCCAGACCGATGTTACCATCCGGACCATAATATTTGTTAACGATGTATTTGGAAGTACCATCGCCACGGGTATCATCATAGAGAATGTAAGCAGGATAGCGTACGTCTTTGTCTTTATCAAACAGGTTAATTAGCTCAAAAGACGGCGCATAGTATACTACATCGCCATCGTAGTAAACAGCACCCACAGGATCATTCACCCCGGCCACCTGTTTCAGTTTCCAGATTACCTCTGATTGTTTGGTATCTTTCCAGATAGCAGGAAAATCAGCTGCACTGGCCAGGGGAGCTGCATCAATAGCAGCAGTAGCATAGGTGATGGCGTCATCCCATTTTTTAGCATACAGGGCCGCTCTTGCACGGATAGCGGCTACACCGGCCAACGTAATACGGGAGTTATCGTCTGCATCTGCAGGAATGAGAGTGCTGGCCAGTTGCAGGTCTTTCTCAATGGCAGTCATTACATCCCCAAAAGTATTACGGGCAGGAAAACCGATGACAGATGTATCCATGAATGGTACACCCATCGCGGCTGGTTCGTAGGCTTCCGCATAACTCTGTAATAGTTGAAAATGGCAATAAGCACGAAGCGCCAGGGCTTCGCCGCGGTACCTGTCTTTCAAAGCTATATCATTTCCCTTGGCAGGCACCCGGTTCACGGCACCCAGTACGCGATTCACGCGATCAATGGTGATGTAGTACTCCCCGAAAGAACCAGTGATAGTTGTACTGCCCGGATCTATCTGCCAGCGGTAGGAAGCCACTCCCCTACCCAAATTATTTTCACTGGGCAACGTACATTCATCGGAGAGCAGCGATACACTGTAGATGGTGTTGTAGGTTAATGCAGCGTAAGCGCCTATCAGGCCTCCATTCAGGTCGGCCACATTGCGGAAAGTTCTTTCCGGATCAATAATACTATCGGTAGGTTGCAGGTCCAGTTGCTTGTTGCAGGAGAACAATGCAAAAGGCAGTAGTATTAACAGGTATTTTATATAACGGATCGTCATGAGTTGCTGGTTTTAGAAATTAACATTCAGGCCAAAAGTGTAAGTCCGCGCACTGGGATAATCGAACATCCCGGTTCCGTTATTATTTTCCGGATCAAAGCTTTTCCATTTGGTCCAGGTGTACAGGTTCTGCGCCTGCGCAAATACCTGGACGCCCTGTACAAATTTCAGATGCGTGGCTACAAATGTTTTAGGAACGTTATAGCCGACACTCAGGTTTCTCAAACGCAGGTAAGATGCGTCCTGTATGTCTTTAGATGAATAGTTACGGGGCGATGTAATGCCTGGCAGAATAGCGTTATCACCAGGCTTTTTCCAACGATCGTATAACATACGCTTCGACTGATTACTGCTGGCGAAAGAAGGATTTTCATTATAGTAGTCTTCATTCAGGTAACGCATGGCTTTATTGGCAAAGGTGAAGAGCGCATTTAAGTAAAATCCTTTCCAGGTAAGTGAAGTATTAAATCCGCCGGTCAATGGTGGAATATAGGTACCAAATTCTGCTACGCTCAAAGCGGTTTCATTATAGTTGCTGGTTTTATTACCGGCGCGATCGTAATACAATGGTTTACCATTGGCCGGATCTACACCTGCCCACTTCGGCGCATAGTGTGAACCATAGGGCAGCCCTACTCTTACAATCTGGGAGAGGCCCTGTGTAAACTCTGTAGCGGTTCCTAAATCGGTGATCACGTTTTTATTATAGGCAAAGTTGACGCCGACCGTCCAGGTGAAATCTTTATGGCGGATCACATCTCCCTGTACATCCATTTCTATTCCCCTGTTGCGCATAGCACCGGAGTTAAGCGACAAGGTATAAAACCCGGAAGTAATGGACTGTGGCTGATCTACAAAGAGGTTGTTGGTAATTTTATTATACACATCGGTCACGATACGGATACGGTTATCCAACATACCGAGGTCAAAGCCAATATTCAGTTCTTTGGCGTATTCCCAGTCGTACGCCGGGTTACCGGCCTGGTAAGGATAAATACCCGGGTTGCCGCCATACTGAATTGTTTTAAACGTACGGAAATAAGCGAAAGGCCCGGTACCGGTAAATGGATTGGCAGAAGTACCGTAGCTGGCCCTGAAGCGAAGGTTATTCACCAGCGCCACATCTTTCAGGAAATTCTCGCGCTTCACTTCCCAGCCGAAACCAACAGAATAGAAGCCATGCCAGCGGTTATTAACAGGTACGGTAGACGCGCCATCCCTGCGGTAGCTGGCGTTCAGGGTATATTTTTCATTGTAGGTATAACGTCCTACTGCGATGTAAGAAGCCAGTGCGCTCCTGGTTCTGGCGCCATGTAATAAAGGAGAATAAGGAGAACCCGGCGTGATAGCTGCCGGAGTAGCAGGCAAACGGCCATCCAGGTAGTATCCGGTGTAATCGAAAGAGCGATAGTTGTTGCTCACATATTCATAGTAACCGGATACTTCAAAATCGTGCTTATCCACAATTTTGCCGTAGGTTAAACCGGAAGTACTTACCAATGTGAAGTTTCGGGTGGTACCTTCTCCGAAGCTGCCTTTGGCGCCATTGTCTACTTTATAACCGGAATAAGAATCCGGGTTGATATATTGTTCAGCAGTGGTTTCTCTAAAATCCAGTCCTAATCTCGTTTTAGCCACCAATCCCTTTGCCAGCTGATAATTCAGGGAAGTACCAATAATACTTTTCAGCTGATTTTCTTTAGCGGAAGTATTCAGCATTGCTTCTAACGCTTTGCTGCCTTCACGGGGATCGAGGGTAGGATATTCATGGCGGTTATAGCGGGTCATCAATGTACCATCCGCGGCATAAGGATATTCATATGGCATGGCGTAGTACACAGCAGCCAGCGTGTTTTCCCCGCTGCTGGAGGCTTCATTGCGAATAAAAGACGACTCCGTATAGCCGAGACCGATATTGATGTTGGCCGTTAATCTACCTGCATTGAAATCCACATTATTCTTGAAGCTGTAACGTTTTAAATCGGAACGTCGGGCAATACCCTGTTGATTAAAATAGTTGACAGAGCTATAAAATCTCACATTATCATTTCCTCCGCTGGCGCTCAGCTGCTGTTCCTGGAATTTCCCGGTTTGCAGGAAAAACTTCTTCCAGTTGGTATTCATGCCACGTAAGCTATCCAGGATATGATCTGCCTGTTTTTGCTCTGCTGGTGTTTTGGTAGCGTAATCAGGATTTTTGGGAGAATAATCCCAGCCGGGTCCATTACTTTCACCGGTTTCCAGCCCCACTTCTTCCTGGAATTGCAGCACTTCTTTCGAGTTCATCATCTCATACTTCGGCGTGGTCATATTGGAGAAGCCGTATTGTGATTTATAGCTGATGGCTACTCTACCGGTTTGGCCTTTTTTAGTAGTGATCACGATTACGCCGTTGGAGCCACGGGAACCGTACAATGCTTTGGCAGAAGCATCTTTCAGCACGGTCACGGAAGCAATATCTTCGGGGTTGATGCCCTGAAAAGCGCCGGATTCAATGGGGATGCCATCCATTACGTAGAGCGGTGCAGACGTACCATTGATGGTACCCACGCCTCTTACGGTTACAGTAGCACTGCTACCGGGTTGTCCGGAGCCGGCTGCTACTACCATGCCGGGCACACGGCCCTGGAGGATCTGGTCGAAGCTACCCATGGGTACCTGCGTAATTTTATCAGCACCTATAATACCGGAAGCGGCGGTAGATTTATCCCTGGCATAATTCGTATAACCGGTAACCGTTACTGCGTTCAGGGTCTTGATATCTTCGGTGAGTTTGATGTTGATAACCTGGCGGTTGTTAATTGGTACTTCCTGTGGCACATAGCCTACCAGTGAGAATCTCAGGGTTTTCACCTGGTCGGGAATAGTTAAGGTATAAGTACCATCTGCCTGGGTGAGCGCCCCGGCAGTGGCCCCTACGGCTCTTATTGTCACACCGGGAAGGGGGAGGTTATCCATGCCGCGCACGGTGCCGGTAATGGTGATATTGTCGGCCGCCGTAGTAGCCGGGGTTTGGGCATATACTACTACGAGGCCGTCTTCCTTCAGCCGGTAAGCCAGGTTGGTACCGGCAAAGGCCTGTGTCAGCACTGCATCAAGGGTAGCATCTGTTGCGGCTACGGTCACTTTCTTATTGTCCGGAAGTGTTTTATCGTGAAACACAAATCGATAAGTCGTTTGCTGCTCCACCGTTTTCAGCAATTGCCGGATACTTGTTTCCTTTACCTGCAGGGTTATATTTTCCTGCCCAAAACAAATAGCCTGCACCCGAAGGCAGGTCAAAAAAAGTAAAATTGTCAATTTCATAGTTAGCAGCAATTTGCCGGCGGGAACAGGCTTCCCTTTCCATTCCAGGAATACAAGTTTTAACATACCTTTGATGTTGGTTTAGTAAATGATCAATCCCGACATTTCTGAACTTTTCGGGGGAAGTGTGCCACCACTTCCCCTTCTTTATTTTTGGTTGACTTACACTACGTTATTTGCTGATAATAATGGCGCCATTCACCATTTTGAAATTGAAAGGATACGATAACTGCAAAGCATCCAGTGCTTTGATGATCGTTTCACTTTCGAAGGTGCCGGAGTAACGGTATTCTTTCACGGTATCATCTGCAAACTCCACCCGGATGCCGTACCACTTCTCCAGTTTCGCCGCAATGGCTTCCAGGGTTTCATTTTCAATTTCAAGCCGGTTGCGTACCCAGGCAATTTCTTTTGCTTTATGATTCACCGGATCTGCATCCAGTGGCGCTACCGCAAATGGTTTGGCTGCTGCGGTGATTAACTTTTGATTTGGTTGCAATACAATTTTTTGCCCGGGATGTGCCGCCACGGTCACTTCTACTTTTCCTTTAAACAGTGCCGTTTCTGTTTCATGATCAGGGTATGCGCTGACATTAAAAACAGTGCCCAGTACTTTGATATCTACCGCCGCCGTATGTACTATAAAAGGATATTGCGCATTTTGTGTCACATCAAAAAAAGCTTCCCCGGTGAGCGTGAGCTGCCTGTTGTGCCGGTTAAATCCGGGAGATAACTCTACCCTACTATTTTCCCGTAATACCATTGATGACCCATCTGGCAATACCACGGTTTTACGGGGATCTTTACCGGCATTGATCACCACTTCTTTTCCGGGTGTTGGGGAATGGCGGTAAAAAAAGAAGGCACTGCCCGCCAGCAATGCGATACCACCTATTGCGGCGGCATATTTCCATACCCGGAAGCGGGAACCGGCATGACCGGAGTCCTCGTCTACCGCCTGTTGCAGCAGATCATACCGGGCAATTCCATCTTCCAGATGCCTCAGCTGCTCCAGGCGATTACCCTGCCCGGCAGATAACAACTTTACAAGGCTACGTGCTTCCGCTATCAGAGCGGCTTTTTCAGGATGCTGCTGTTGCCAGCCTTCCCAGAACAACACATCCTTATCATGTTCCTCCAGGCAATAGCGCTGAAAGGATTCATCACATGCAAAATCGATGACTTCGTATTCCTGGAAATTCATGGAGGTAATGCCTTTGATTATACAGACGGCAGAATGCATGACTTTTCCTAAGCGTTTTTAAATTTTTTTTTCGGGAGATAGATACCTGCTTATTTCAGCATCTTCCGGAGGGACTTGATGGCATCATAGATGGTATTGTAAGCCGTTTTCACGGTTTGAGAGGTTTGTGCGGCTATTTGTTCATAAGAAAGGCCTTCAAAGAATTTCAGTCGTACCAGCTCAATCTGCCTGGGGGTTAAGGCTTTCAGGGCTTGTTGCAGTCGTTGCTTCAGTTCTTCATCCTGTTGCACCTGGATGATGATCTCTTCATAAGATAATTCATTTTCCGCATCGTTGTCCGTCATCCGGTGAATAGCAGTATGAATTCGCTGCTGGTAGGCCAACTGGTCCAGCAGCTGGCGTTTAAGGGCGGTAAACAGGTAGGCAGGAACGTTCGTTACGGGAGGCAGGGTTTGGTGGCGGCTCCACAACTGCAAAAACAACTGTGTGATACAGTCTTTCACCAGCTCATCGCTGCCGGTTGTTTTCAATCCAAACCGCAGCAGATGTGAATAAGTGTTGTTATACAGCGCAAACAACGCCTGTTTATCGCCGTTTCTCAGACGTTCCCAAAAAATGTTATTGTCTTCTTCATAAGACATACCAGTTGCTATGCCGGATAGTTTACCGTAATCATCCGCTGATTTCGCGCATCCTGGGGTTAAGATACTGCGAAAATTATTTTTTACTGCATTTCATTCAGATGCCCAGCATAATCTGCTCTTCTTCCAGCTCTGCCTCCTCCTTTGAAACGGCCGGGCGATCAATTTCCCCGGTAAGCAACAGCGTATAAGCCAGTAATAATACGATCAGCAATACCTGGTAACGTAATACAATAGGCGCTGCCAACACACTAAAGCCAAAATTGATCAAAATAAATGTCCAGCACAATAGCAACGCGATATTAAATTTACGGCTGGATTTCCTGATACCTTTTTTGACCAGGTAACGAATAGTTTCTTCCAAAAACAATAAATGGCAAATAACAATCAATGAAGGGAATAAGGCCATGAGCGTACTTTGCAGCTCATCGTATTTGCTCCTGGGCTTCTGTATTTTTCCATCCGTAAAAAAGGCAGTTACACTGGCAGTATCAAACACCATAAACGGGCGATTGTAAGCTGCTAATACCTCCGGCTCCGGCAATAAATACAGTATTGCATTTTCCCGCAGGTAGTGGCGCGCAAAATCTACCGGGTATTTTTTAATTGTGTATGCCCCGTAACTCCTGAACAGCGGCGCCAGGTTAGCCCAGCAAGTATAAACATCCGCGTCCTTATGTGCCTGTGAATACTCTCCCAACATCGTTTTTTGCGGGCCGGCATTATCCCACATAAATACTGCACCATCCCATACATGTTTCTTTTTGGAACTTTGTCGTAAATTTTCACAGTAATGATACACCAGCTTATGCACGTGCGCAAACTGTGCAGGTACCCCGGTGGAATCCAGCTTCCGGTATTGCAACATGTACATCGAATTATTCATCAGCTGCCAGCCACTGAAAACAGAGAACTCGCGTACACCGGTGTACTCATAAGTACGCTGCCTGACAAATCCCATAAAGGAAAGAATCAACATTACCGGCAATAAAATAGCCGCCGCCTTCTGCCATTTTTTATACTTCGACAACAATATCGGAATTAACGCCACCAACGGATAAAACATAGCGTGATAACGGATAGTGAAGGCTAAACCCAGCACCAGTGCATGTAATACAAGAATGAAATTAGTAGGCCTATGCAGCATCCAGAGCAGCAGCGTAATCCAGGTAAGTCCGAGTGATAAAAACACGGCATCCGAAATGAAATAATTACTGAGAAAAGGGAACAACGGGTTGATCAGCAAAAACGCATAGAAGCCATACCTGAAGTAACCATCCGGACGAAAAATATACACAATGCTAAAGTAAAAGAACCAGGCGCTCAATTCCAGCAAGGTCAATTGCAGCACGGCCAGCGCAGTTTCCGAATGCGATACCTGGTGAAACAGCCACAAAAATTTAGAATAGCCAAGTGGCCAAAGGTTATGATCCAGGTTTTGTAATGCTGTTGTCATATAGGAGCCGGTATCGGAAGTAAAATCCATATAAGGAAAAAAATGCTTGAATACCACCATCCTGATGATGACTACAGCTATAGCTATCGCTAACAACAGGCGATTCTGGCGGTCAGTGAAAACGAAAGCACCGAAACTCCGGGCAGGTGTATTAACAGGCAGCAAAGGTGATAATAGCATAGTTATACTTTTAATTGATCCAACCGGCAGGATCTATGGTTTTATGCGGTAATGAGGGTTTCTATTCAGGGTTGACTGCATGTACAAGTATAAGGGCTACAACTGAAACCGCAATTCAGTGAAGCGGGTTAATGTATACCTGATGACTAAACTTAATACAACGTACTACCCCGGAGGCTGCCACCTTTAAGCCAGGAAATAGGCCTGTATTGCCTTTATTGCATTACAAACGATTAAAATTCAAGGTTTTTTCAAAAAAACCGGGTTTAAAATTTGTTCTTTTTGCGAAAAGTCCTAATTTCGCCGTCCTGAATTACTATTGCCTGATAGTATAACGGTAGTACTCGCGACTCTGACTCGCTCAGTCTTGGTTCGAATCCAGGTCAGGCAACAAAAAGCCGAAGCTAAGCTTCGGCTTTTTTATTGTTGATTTCGATCGTTCTACCTTGTTTTACCGGTGATTGTTCAGTCACTGCGCCTCCGGCCTGATCATTTATATTTTCCCCGATAATGGCTTTGAGGTCAACGCTCTCTATTTTTTCACCGCACCTAATACATCCCTCACCAGCACCTGATTTACCTGGTCTGTTACATCATTGTAATAACCGGCGGTCATCACTATTTCGAGATCCAGCGAAGGTATCATAGCGATGGTTTGGCCACCGTTGCCTTCCGCCTGCGCCATATCTACCTGTTGACCGGCTACCTGCTGTTTGGTGCACCAGAACTGGAAGCCGTAGCCGACGTTTTGTTCATCAGAATCCACGGTCCATTTGGTGGATTGGGTAATCCATGCGGCGGGAAGTAGTTGTTGCCCTTTCCATTGCCCCTGCTGCATATAGAGGCGTCCTACGCGCGCCATATCGATGGGACGCATACGCAACCCTGAAGGCATCCAGTATATGCCATCAGCGCGTGCACTCCAAAGAAAGTTGGTGATACCCAATGGCTGGAAAAGGTAACGGTTGGCGAAATCACGTATGCTCATGCCCGTAGTTTTTTCAACGATTCGTCCAAGCAGGTGGGTGTTACCACCGCTGTAGTTGAAGACTGTACCTGGCTTCGCTATGCTTTTACATTGTAATACAAACCTGGTAGGGTCCTGTGCTTCCAGCATTTGTCGTTCGCTGTTAGCGGGATTGTCATAGGATATTCGTTCGTTCCAGTCGAGTCCCGGGCTCATCGTCAGTAAATGCCGGATGGTGATATCGGCTTTATCGCCGGTAGCATATTGCTGATAATCCGGGAAATAGTCGAAGATTTTATCGTCTATGCTTTTGATCTTCCCTTGTGCCAGCGCAATGCCTACACAGGCGGACACGATGCTTTTAGTCACGCTGCGGCAGTCATGCAAACTATCGCGTGTATGCGGTACTCTCCCTACAGGCGTGGGGAAAACAGCATCTTCCCCCGCAAAGTAATGTTCGTAGATGAGTTTGTTTTTTCGGAGGATAATAAGACTATGGATATTGTATTTGCCATTATTAATCTCATTTTCCAGTGCGATGATTTTCTGCTCGTCTATGTTGGCCTCTTCAAAGGTACCCGTTTCCTGGTCCGGTGTTTCGGGGATAGGCTTGTCATCATTTTTATGGCAGGCGCAAAATAAGAGGGCTAAAAGAATGGGAATGATGTTTCTCATAATAATAGGTTTTTCAATGGTGATATAAGCATGTACCTATACGACGGGAAGCGGAATATTTACCCCTACGAGAAGATGTTAAAAAAAGCTTTCTTAAAACTAAAAATTTGAAATCTCAGGAATAACTAACGGGAGCTTACTTGCAGTGTAGTAACTATATCCCCTACAACACCGAAAGGCAGCGAATCCGCTGCCTTTCGGTTTATACTTTCTCCCAAAAAAACTATCCTTCCCGGTGAACCAGGTCAATAGAAAACGCCGGCATACAAATAGCCATGTATTCACAAGGCTCTTCAAAAGGATTGCTGTATCTTACTCTCGCACCTTTTTTCACCAGGATGCTTTCTCCTTTCTGCAGCACCACGCTGGCGCCATCAATTTCAAATTCTTTTTTTCCGGAAATGATATAGGTGAATTCATCGAATTCAGGCGTTTGATGAGGTTCACTCCAACCCGCAGGTGCTACCATGTGTGCTACTGAAATGTTGCCATGACCGGTAGAGTTGCCCCATATTTCTTCAATCAGCTTGCCATCTGTTGTAGGCACCACGAACGGACTTTTTTGTACTATGTAATTTTTCATTGACTCGTTTGTTTGGACCTAAAATAACGTAAAAAACAAATGACCCACATCTCTCTAAAAACTTTCCTAACAAAAAGACAATATATACCGGGGAAAATAAAACCTTCACTACTATGCAGGGGCTGTCAACAAACGAATATCACTGGGTACAAACTATTTTTTAGATACCGATTTCCTGGTGGCCTTCCTGGATACAGTCTTCTTTCTTGTATTTGGATCCATTGGAATTAAAAGATGTCGAATTCCTAAGTCGTCTATCAACTTCGCTGCCTCTTCCGGAGATTGAGAAACTCGCTTTCTTTGCTCGATTAAAGCATTACAAATAATTTGATAAGTAGCGTCTGTCATATATAGTCTTTTTTTGATGAAAGATTTTTTTTAAAGTATTAATACCTCAGATATTTTTCCTTTAGCACTACAAAATTACGACCCATAGTCATTTTCCGGTTACTCATCCTGATCTGATTTTACGGATATTGACATTACTTTTATCACCTATCGGATTTAGATAACAAAGATGCTTACTGAACAATCAAATATTACTTTTCATCACAGGCAGGTTAATTAAGCGTCTAAATAACACTAATCACCCCTCATTTTCTCCTCCCAATACCTTATATTTATACTAATGCCCGCAACACGTTATGCTAAAAAAAACAATACTGATTCCACTATTCCTGTTGTTCCTGCTCTATGCCAATGCCCAGGAGTTTTCGGCACTGAACGTCAACAACGGCCTTTCCAATAACCAGGTTAACTGTATATTCAAAGACAGTCGTGGCTTTATGTGGTTTGGAACCATGAGTGGCCTCAATCGTTACGATGGTTTTACCTGCAGAATATTCCGGCATAACGCCGCCGACCCGGCCTCCATCAGCGACGACTATGTGCTGGCGATTACCGCTGCTCCCGGCAATCAACTATATATCCGTACCCGCAATGGTGATGTATTTTACGACCCGGTAAAAGAACAATTTGCAGATGCAGGTGCCTGGCTCAAAGGCAAAGGACTGCCGCTGACAGGTATCGCCAGTACACAACTGATCGATAAAGACTTCTGGATCGGCTACCAGGATGGCAACATATACCGCATAAACGCTAGTCAGGCCGTTACCCGGTTCGTTTATCACAAAAGCCTGCCGGTGGCAGACATTGTTAAAACCGCTGCCGATCGCATAAGTATCCTTTATCTCAATGGAGAACTGGATATACTCGATAACAACGGACGACTGGTATCTCACTCGGATGCCGTTACGCACTATATCGACAATAACCCCATGTCACTCCGGCTCTTCACTGATGCCCAGCAGGATACCTGGATTTACATGCCGGCCAGCGATTTCGGCGTTATATATATCAACCATAAAACCGGTACACTCCGGCGGTTATCGTCCCAAAACAGTGCACTTAACAACGACATCGTGAACAGCATTGTGCAAGATGAAAAAGGACAAATCTGGATAGGAACAGATCACGGAGGCATCAACGTATTGAACAAAAACACCTTCAACATCTACTATCTCCAGAGAAGAGAAGAAGACATAAAAAGTATTGCGGAAAATACTATCTACTCACTCTATAAAGATGACCAGGGCATCATCTGGTGCGGTACATACAAAAGAGGCGTTAGTTACTATGCGGAAAACATGATGAAATTTCCCCTCTATGTACATAAATACGCCGATGCACATAGCCTGAGTTATAATGACGTCAACTGTTTCGCGGAAGACCAGAACGGTAATGTATGGATTGGCTCCAATGGCGGCGGCCTGATTTATTTCGACCGCAACACCAACACCTTTACACAAATGAAACATCAGCCGCTCAATAACAACAGCATCAGCAGCGATGTTATCCTGAGCCTGTATGTAGATAAAGATAACAGCCTGTGGATCGGCTATTACTTTGGCGGACTCGATCAATACCGCAATGGCCGTTTCACCCATTACCAGCCCGGTGCAGCCGGAACCAGTATCGGGAGTAAATCAGTCTGGAAAATATTAAAAGACAAACAAAATAACTACTGGCTGGGAACACTGGGCGGAGGTCTCGACAGATTTGACCCCAACGCCCAACTCTTCTACCATAACAATGTAAACATCACCAACTCCGTTCATTCCAATTTCATCACAGACCTCGCAGAAGATACGAAAGGTAATCTTTGGATAGGCACCGCCTACGGTATCGATGTACTGGATAAAGCCAAAGGTATATTTATCCACTACCTGCGGGAAACACACCAGCTTAGCAACGACAATACCAACGCCCTGCTTTGTGACAGCCGTGGCATTATGTGGGTAGGCACCCGTGATGGCCTCAGTGCCTATGATCCCGTTAAGCAACAGTTCCTCTCCTTTCGCATAAAAGACGGGCTGCCGGATAACAATATCATTGCCCTGCTGGAAGACAATGACCATCACATCTGGGCCAGCACATCCAACGGCCTTAGTAAAATAATGGTACAGCAAAATAAAGGCGTAATCAGCATCACCTGCCATAACTACGATGAAAAAGATGGACTACAGGGCAACGCCTTCAACATTAATGCGGCGCTGAAATTATCCACGGGTGAACTGCTGTTTGGGGGCGCCGACGGCTTCAACATCCTCAATCCTGCCAACGTAAAGCAAATCCGGCAGGAACCTCCTCTTGTGTTTACCAGCCTGCAGCTATTTAATCGTGCTGTTGCCGTCAATGAAAAACAAAACAACCATGTGATCCTGCCGGCCGCGATGCCCGAAATACATGAAATTGTACTCCGGCACAATGAAAATGATTTCTCTGTTGATTTCGCGGCACTCGACTTCACCAACACTGACAAAAACAGGTACACCTATACTTACAAACTCGAAGGCTTTAATAAAGAATGGCAAACCACGGATGGAAAATCACGCCGCATTACCTATACCAACATCAACCCCGGTAACTATACCTTGCTGCTGAAAGCCGTAAACGATGACAACATGCAGCCCTGGAAAGGTATTTCCCTGCGCATCCGCATATTGCCGCCATTTTGGGCCACCCCACTGGCCTATGTTTGCTACGTGTTACTGATTGCTGCTGTCCTGTTATTATTACGGAAGATAGTATTGCAACGCGCCCAGCGCCGCTTCGCGCTGCAACAGGAACGGAGGGAAGCACGGCAACTGCACGAACTCGACATGCTGAAAATCAAACTTTTCACGAATCTGAGCCACGAATTCAGAACGCCGGTATCGCTGATCCTGTCGCCACTGGAAGAAATCATTGCCCATGAAGAAGATCATACCTTTCGGCATAAGCTATACCTGATACGTCGCAATGCCAAACGAATGCTGTATTTAGTCAACCAGTTGATGGATTTCAGGAAGATGGAAATGCAGGAGCTAAAGCTAAATCCGGCCGCCGGTGATATCATCGGCTTTATCCGCGAAGTGGTATATTCTTTTACAGACCTGGCAGAACGTAAACAAGTCACCTTCTTCTTCCAGGCAGAAAATGAAACTTTATATACCAGCTTCGACCACGATAAAATAGAACGTATTCTTTACAACCTGCTCTCCAATGCCTTCAAATTCACACTGGCAGGCGGCTCCGTAAAAGTAACCACCAGCGTCACCAGTTCCGGTGAAAATCAGGTGCTGCTGGAAATTAAAGTAACAGATACCGGTATAGGTATCCCACCGGAAAGACATGAAAAAATATTCGAACAGTTTTTCCACAGCGATTCTCCCGGTGGATTCGTTAACCAGGGCAGTGGCATAGGCCTCGCCATTACGAAAGAATTTGTGAAGCTATGTAAAGGCACCATCACCGTTAGCAGTGAAGTCAATAACGGTACCTGCTTTACCTTGCAACTTCCTTTTGATAAATTACCGGAAACCATACCACCAGCGCCGGAAGATTTAACCATCGAAGAGGTGGCCGGCAGCATCACAACACCGCTTCCGGCCCCCCTCCCCGCCGAACCAATGCCCACCGGCAAAAAGGAAGAAAGACAAACCGTACTACTGGTAGAAGATAACGACGACTTCCGCTTCTACCTAAAAGAAAACATGAAGGCTTTCTATCACATTATTGAAGCACCCGACGGATTAACCGGATGGCAAAAAGCCTTGTCCTCCCACCCCGACCTGGTTGTGAGCGACGTGAATATGCCCGTGATGAATGGCATCGACCTATGTACAAAAATCAAAAATGATCCCCGTACCCGGCAAATTCCTGTCATATTGCTAACCGCCCTCTCTGCTGAAGAACAACAACTCCGTGGCTTCGAAAAAGGAGCAGACGATTATATCGTTAAACCGGTGAGATTTGAAATTATGCTCTCCAGGGTACGTAACCTGCTGATGCGCAAGGCACCGGTGAAGCAAATGATGATACTTCCTCCTGCTGCTGATACCAGCGCCACATTATCCGCCGATGAAAAATTTATGCAGAAAGCCCTGGAGATTGTAGAAAAACATCTATCTAATGCCGACTTTTCCGTAGAAGAGCTAAGCCGCGAATTATTCATGAACAGGGTATCTGTTTACCGGCGCATTTATGCTATCACCGGCCAGCCCCCTATTGAATTTATCCGGAGCGTACGCTTACAACACGCTGCCCGGCTACTCACACAAACGGAAATGAATGTGGCCGAAGTAGCCTACGAAGTAGGTTTTAATAATCCTAAGTACTTTACTAAATATTTTAAAATGGCCTATAACATGCTGCCCTCCGCATATGCTGCTGCCATGAAAAAAGCATAATGCAACAAAACCACCCTTAGAAAGCTACATTTAATACCCCCGGTATGCAACAAAATGTCCATGAATTATAAACATCCTGCTACCCTGCATTCCCTGCAATAGCTATACCTTCATGTCATTACCACGAATGAAGAACACTATGAAGTAGTAAACCAAAATCGACAAGGATTCTTTTTTAAAAATTTTAATTTCTCCACGTATGAAAAGAGCCAGTATTACTGGAAGGCCATTCCTATGGGTATGGTTAACGATCACTTACTGCGCCTTTGCCATTACCGCAAAAGCACAAAATCCACCTCCCTCCGGGAAAAAAATTACCGGCACTGTTACCGCACATGAATCAGGACAACCGGTACCCGGCGCCTCCGTCATTTTTAAAGGAACCAACACCGGAGTAGCTACCGACCAATATGGTCAATTCAGCATCACTGCCAATCCCGGCCAGGTATTGGTATTCACCTCTATCGGGTTTAGTCCCAAAGAAATAAAAGTAGGCGATGCCGCCAACCTGAACGTAGTGCTGAACGAAAGCAAAAGTTCGCTGCAGGATGTAGTGGTGATCGGTTATGGTACTATGAAAAAAACAGATCAGAGTAGTGCACAGGTATCTATTTCTTCTGCCGATATTAATAAAACCATCAACACCACCCTGGATCAGGCCATTCAGGGCCGTGCTGCCGGGGTATATGTTACGCAAAACTCCGGGCAACCCGGTGGTGGTATCTCTGTAAATATCCGTGGCGTAAATACCATCGGCAATACCAATGAACCCCTGTATGTAATAGATGGTGTACAAATACAACCGGCTACCGTTTCTTATGGCGCTACCAGCTCCGTAAATCCACTGGCTGGTATCAACCCATCTGATATTGAGTCTATGGAGGTATTACAGGGCCCTTCTGCCACCGCGGTATATGGCTCCCGTGCTACCAATGGCGTAATACTGGTCACCACTAAAAGAGGGCAGCAAGGACTGAAAGTAGGCTATAACTATTTGTATACTGCCCAGGAAAAACCGGAAGCAATCAACACCATGAGCCTGCAGCAATTTGCCATCATGAACAATGAAATTGCAGCACAGTTGAATCGCACGCCCACCCCGGAATTTAAAAACCCTTCTGTACTGGGCGCCGGCACCAACTGGCAGGAAGCGCTCTTTAAAGTATCTCCGCTGCAAAAGCACCAGGTCACCGTGAGTAACGGCAATAAAACCACTAACTACTATATGGCAGGTGAATACTTCAGCCAGCAAGGTGTAGCGGTGGGATCTAATTTTAACCGGTATTCTTTCCGGCTCAATCTCGATAACCGGGCCTTCGACTGGCTGAAGCTAAGCACCTCGCTGAACTTCTATCAAACTAAAGAAAAGCTGGCGTCCACCAGTGAAGATGTTATCCGCAATGCCATCAACCTGGCGCCCAATGTGCCGGTAAAAAATGTGGATGGTACCTGGGGCGGCGCAACAGAAAATGAATATGGCACCAATGCTAAATTTGCTCCGCTGAATCCTTTGGCTATTGCCAACCTGGTAAGCAACGAATATAAAAGAACAGGCGGTCTTGGCGGCGTAAGCGCAGAAGTAACCATTCTCCCCGGGCTTACCTTCCGCACCAGCTTCAACGGGAACTTCGAATATGCAGATGGCAGCAAATTTACGCCTACCTATCAACTGGGATATAATTCTAATGACAATGCCAGCCTGAGTATCAGCACTAACAAAAACTTTTACTGGAATCTCAACGAGCTGTTACAATACAATAAAACATTTAAGAAACACAACATCAGCGTCATGGCCAGCCATGAAGCACAGGCCTGGAATTACCTGAGCTTCAACGCCACCCGCACCGGCTTTTCCAGCAACGATATCCCATCGCTTAACCTCGGCAATGCACAAGGGCAAACTACTGGTAGCGGTAAAGGCTCCGGCGCCCTGGAGTCTTATCTCAGTCGGGTTAACTATATCTACAACGACAAATACATCCTGCAGCTCGCAGGGCGTGCTGATGCTTCTTCCAACTTCGGACCCAATAACAAATGGGGGTACTTCCCTTCCGTATCTGCGGCATGGCGGATTAGTAACGAACCGTTCATGAAAAGTGTGCCATTTATCAACGACCTGAAAATACGAGCAGAATATGGTACTACCGGTAGCACCGGTAGCGGTGGACAATATTCCAGCCTTGCACCGGTTACCACTCCCTGGGGCACGGGCTTCAAAGCCAGTGTGTATGGTAATTCCGACATCAAATGGGAATCTACCACTACTAAAAACATCGGGGTCAATGTGAGTGTGCTGGATAGCAGGATACAACTGGAAGCCGACTACTACATCAAAAAAACAGATAACCTGCTGCTCTTAAACCCGCTGCCAGCTTATATGGGAACACAGGGAGAAGGTAACATTACCCCACCTACCGTAAACATTGGTTCATTACAGAACAAAGGTTTCGGCATCACCCTGAATACCGTAAATATTAAGAGCCGTAGCGGGTTTGTATGGAGAAGCAATTTCAATATATCTTCTTTCAAAACAAAAATCACCAAGTTCTATTCTGATGCTGCAGTAGTGACCCGCTCCGCATGGTATATGAACAATTTCACCGCACAGGCAGCAGTAGGACAAGCGCCCTGGTTATTCTACGGTTATGTGGCAGATGGATTGTTTACTTCCGTGGATGAAATCAACAACAGCGCCGTTCCTGCAAAGGCCGATGGCAGCAGGTTAGACGTATCCAAAGATGGCGGCGTATGGGTGGGCGATATCAAATACAAAGACCTCAATCACGATGGTATCATCGATTCCCGCGACCAGACTTATATCGGTAATCCATGGCCAAAGTTGACCTTCGGGCTTTCCAATACCTTTTCCTATAAAGGCTTTGATCTCAACATCCTGATTACCGGCACACAGGGCAACGATATCTACAACTACCTCCGTTTTGAAAACCTGAATCCCAACAATGTAAACCTGGGGCGTAACCTGTTGGTAGAAGCATTTGATTACGCCCGCGTTGCCGGCGACGGTACCAAAGCCACCCTGCAGAATCCAGGTACTACCGTACCAAGAATTACAGGCAATGATGTGAATGGTAATGGCGTGCGCTTCACCAACCTGTTTGTGGAAGATGGCTCCTATATCAGGATCAAAAATATTCAGCTCGGCTATACGTTGCCGGCATCACTCATCAAACAGCAACCGGTCATTAAAGCAGTCCGCTTATCCGTAGGTGTACAAAACCTGGCCACCTTCACGAAATACAAAGGTTATGATCCGGAGGTAGGCGCTTCTCTCGGTAAAGAAGTACAACTGAACAGCCAGTTCTATGGCGTGGACGCCGGTCGTTATCCTTTAACCCGGATGTACTCCGCCAGTATAGGTGTTGATTTTTAATGCAGAAAAAAAACTACTATGAACAATCGTTTTTATAAAAGATACCTGATGGCTTTTACCTTATTATCTACGCTGGGTAGCTGTAGTAAAAGCTTCTTAAACAGACCTCCGGAAGATAATATTGTCGATGTTAACTTCTTTCAGACATCCGACCAGGTAATGGCCAGCACGGCTCCATTGTATGGACTTGTATGGTTTGCATACAACGATAAGGCCGCCAATGGCATCGGCGATGGCAGAGCCGGTGTACTCATGTCGGGCTCCTACCAGGTAGCCAATATCCGCATGCAAACAACTGATGTAACACCGGAAGTATACAGCGCCTGGAGTGCCTTCTTCAACGTGATAGCACAATCCAATATGGCCATTAACAACGTCACTAAATACACGGCGGCAACGGTGTCGCAAAATGTGAAAAATACGGCCATTGCTGAAGGACGGTTTATGCGCGGACTCGCTTACACCTACCTCGTACAAAACTGGGGACCGGTACCAGTCATAGAAGATAACTATAAGTTGGTCACAGATACTTCCGTAACGCGCAACACCGTGGAATCCGTATGGGGATTCATTATCCGGGAAATGCGTTTTGCAGCAGCCAATTTGCCCGCTACGCCTGTTCAGAAAGGACGCCTCACCAAATGGGCAGCAGAAGGTATGCTGGCGAAAATATACCTCACCCGTGCAGGATTAGGTGGCAACGGCACTCGCAAACAAACTGACCTGGATAGCGCCAAATGGTTCGCCAAAGATGTAATCGCCAACAGCGGCGCTGCATTAATGACCAATTACGAAGACCTCTTCCTCACAAAAAACAATAACAACTCCGAAAGCCTCTTTGCCCTCCAATGGAAATACGATGGTGACTGGGGTACACAAAACAGCGTACAGGCCTTCTTTGCCTATGGATCTGAAATCACCGGCTTCCAGGATGGCTGGGGAGCTGATATCGGTGCTTCATTAGATCAGCTGAACCTGTATTCTCCCAATGACAAAAGACGTAAAGCCACCTTTATGTTTCCGGGAGATCATTACTCCTACATCCATCAATCCGTAGATGATCCCAACAACCTGGGTAAAAAAATCATACAGGAACTACAGGTACCCTTACGTAGCAACAGCGATGGAAAATACAATACCAGGGCATGGGTAAAAAAATATGTGGTTGGTCGTCCGGAAGATAATGACGGCAAAGTTACCCAACAGCATACAGAAATTAGCACCTACATGCTGCGCCTTGCGGATGTTTACCTGCTCTACGCAGAAGCCATCCTGGGCAATGCCGCCAGCACAGCTGACGGAGAGGCATTGAAATATTTCAACGCCATTCGTAAACGCGCTGGTGTTACAGAAAATAATACCATCACCTGGGATGATTTGTATAAGGAAAGAAGAAGGGAACTGGCCATGGAAGGACAAGCCTGGAACGATCTGCTTCGCCTTCACTACTATAATCCGAAAAAAGCGATTGACCTCGTGAATGCACAGGACAAAGGTACTTACAAGATTGTACCTAACACCGAAACCAATGCTACCAGCTGGACCATCACTTCCGATCAGCCAGCCCAATACCCGGTAACAGAAAGCAACTTCCTGCTACCGTACCCGGCAGCAGAACTAACGGCAGCGCCTAATCTCAGAAAACCTCCGGTGCCTTATTCCTATTAATCTTCAAAATGTATGTATATGCTAAATCAATATAAAAAGCATCCCGCATTACTCACAGGCATGTTCGCAGTGCTGATTTGCCTGCTGTTCGCCTGTTCCAAAAATAATGATGTATCCGGCCCACCCCTGATCACTAAAGTTAGCCTGCTGGATTCTGCACACCAGGATAGCGCTTTCACCAAAGCCTTACCAGGTACAATGATCCTGATCACGGGGCAAAATCTGGGTGGTGTTACCAGCATCTCCTTTAATGGCATGAATGCATATGTAAATCCCACTTATAATACCAACACACATATCATTCTCACCATTCCGGGGAATGCACCTACAGAAGGAACCGATCCCAAAGTACCCAACCAGATCAGGGTGGTTACCAACCATGGTGAAGCCGTATATTCGTTTGTGTTAGATATACCGCCCCCGTCGATTGCTGCTATTTCCAACGAGAATGCACTACCCGGTGATTCATTGATTATCTACGGCTCCAGTTTACTGTTGATAAATAAAATAACCTTACCAGGAGGCCGGGAAATAACATCCTTTACAGCCGATAAAGGAGGCACCAGGATAGCCTTTCTGATGCCTGATTTAGGCACTGATACCGGTCGCATTACCATACAAGCCAAGTTTGGCACCGTGATGTCTGACGGGCCTTTAAATGACCATGCCAGCGGTGATGTAATCAGTAACCTCACAGAATATGGTAAACCCGGAGAGCCATCTGTATATAACTGGAGCTGGGGCGCAATTGTTAGCACAGATCCCACACTTTTCCCCGGTACAAGAGGAGGTTATGTACAACATATTTTCGGCGGCCTGGGTGCCGGGGACTATGAATGGTGGACCAGCAACCGTTCCGGCAACTTCAACGACGTGTCTATGTTTACCCCGGCTGCAGCTACAGAAGCCGCCTCAAACTACGCACTGAAATTCGAAATCAACACCAAGTCTCCATGGACGGAAGGCGTGAATATATTACGCTTCAACGATAAATACTGCTTCCGCTACCTGCCCTGGTTAACAGCCGCCGACAAAACTTTCGATACCAAAAACAAATGGCAAACAGTCACCATTAAACTATCCGACTTTAGGCTAACTGCCGACGGCCAGGAAGGCACCGGCGCCAACGCTGTAACCCTCGGCGACCTGCTGAAACCAGATGGCAAAGTAGCCTTCACGTACCACCTCATGGCGGAAGCTACCGGTATTGCCATGTATAATGCGGCGTACGATAACTTCAGAATCATTAAGATAAAATAATGACTAATGCCGGGCGTTGCTCCACGCACGCCCGGTACTTTATCAACCGGGCAATCTGACAACATGAAAAAAGCAAGTTATAGCGTATTTAGCTGCCTGTTACTTTTCTCCACAAGTGCATGTGGCAAAAAATCTTCTCCCACCGGCAATAACAATAAACCAGATACCACTATCACGGTGGTTACACCGTCAGACCCGGTAACAGCGGCAACAGAAGGATTTTTTGCAGATAGATGGACCGCCAAAAAGTTCACTGCCCCGGCATATAATAACGTGGCTCCACCAACAACAGTTAATGCCATTGTTAACGTAGACGCCTCTACGGTGATCACAAAAATTTCACCCGCTTTATTTGGTAACAACAGCAACCCCTATATGACCCAGATAGTTACCGAACCAACATTGATGGAACATATCACCAAACTACATCCGGGTATTATCCGTTTTCCGGGAGGTAACATCAGTAGCATCTACTTCTGGAATGCCGCCCCCGGCAGCCCTCCGGCAGATGCACCCGCCAACCTCCCTGATAAGAACGGTACCATGGCCAATGCCGGCTACTGGTACGGAAATAACAACAACGTTCGGACGCTCTCACTCGACAACTACTACCGCCTGTTGCAACAAACCAATAACGAAGGTATCATCACCCTGAATTATAGTTACGCCAGGTACGGCACCAGTGCCAACCCTGTGGCAGCAGCAGCTCACCTGGCAGCCGATTGGGTGCGCTACGACAACGGTCGCACCCGATACTGGGAAATAGGAAATGAAAATAACGGCAACTGGCAAGCCGGCTACCGCATAGATCCATCTCAAAATAAAGATGGACAACCCCTGCTGATAACCGGTGACCTTTATGGGCGCCACGCAAAAATATTCATCGACTCACTACGCAAAGCCGCTGCCGATATTGGCAAAACCATCTACATCGGCGTACAACTATTGGAAACGGAGCCAGCTTCATGGGCCACCACTACTGATAAAACATGGAACAGTGGCGTATTGCAACAAGCAGCCAATGCAGCCGATTTTTATATTGTACACAGCTATTATACGCCGTATAATACCAATTCTACAGCACCGGACATACTGGCTACTGCCGCTACTGTCACAAAAAAAATGGCCGATCATGTGAGTGCATCCACACAAGCCGCCGGCGTCAGCACTAAACCGCTGGCCCTGACAGAATGGAACATTTTTGCAACCGGATCACAACAAATGGTATCGCAGATAGCAGGCATACACGCCGTACTGGTATTAGAAGAGCTGATTAAAAATAAATTCGGTATGGCCAGTCGCTGGAACCTCGCCAATGCCTGGGATAATGGAAATGATCACGGCCTTTTCAGCCAGGGCGAAACGGCCTCCGGTGAACAACGCTGGGAGCCCCGACCAGCTTTCTATTACCTGTATTTCCTGCAAAAAACGTTGGGCGACAGGGCTATCAACGCCTCTGCTACTGATACCAGTATCATCGCTTACGCTTCCACATTCAGCTCAGGAGAAATTGCCACCGTACTGGTGAATAAAGGCAGCGAACCAAAGAATGTGCAATTGGCCTATCGCAACTTCAATCCCGGTAACAGGTACTACTGGTACACCCTCACCGGCGGCGAAACGGTGAATGGGTTTAGTCGTAAGGTATTGGTAAATGATAATGGCCCAACAGGTGCAGCCGGTGGCCCAAAAAACTATGACGCCATCAAAGCCAGTGCTGCAGCCATCTCCGGAGGCATTAAAGTAACATTGCCGCCTATATCAGTAGTGTATGTTGTGACAGAAAAAAAATAACCGGGTTTATGAATAGTTGGACAGAAAGCATTATTCAACAATGGAAAAACAATAGCATTGAACTCAATAAAGGTGCGCTGATAGAAATGATTATTGAAACAGAACACGCGTTGGATTTCCGGTTCCCGGGAGAATTCATGGAACTGTATCTGCAGGTGGATGGATTTTCCGATATGGCAATAAGTGGCAACACTTACGTCATATGGCCCATTCATCGCATCCTGGAGGCTTACCGCCAAAACAGGGACCGCCACTTTATCGGTTTTGCTGACTCACGGCACAACGGACATACCATCGGCTTCCTGAAAAACAAAGCCGGTATATTCAGGAATATAGATCAGCAGCAACCTATCGCCATATCGTTTAAGGAATGTATACTGCTGATGAATAAAGTCTCCTTATAACGTAGCGGACTATTTATCCCTTGCCTTCCCATCTCCACGAAAAACACCAAAAAAAATTTCCATTCCCGCAGTTTTCAGTAAATTAACATATGCGTTTACTTTTCCTTTCCCTAATTTGTGTAATGTTTACTACTGCATCGGCCCAAACAGTAACACCCGATATACTCGGTCATCTTGAAACAGATAAAATCCGGGAGGCGTCAGGTATTGCCTCCAGCGTGCCTTTGAAGGGCTGCTATTGGACGCATAATGATAGCGGGAATAAACCGGAAGTATATCTGCTCAATCACAAAGGTGCACTGATCAGCACCATCAAACTGGAGGAAGTAAGCAACCGCGACTGGGAAGATATTGCAGAAGGGATTGGGCCCGAAAAAGGAAAGTATTATGTATACGTAGGCGATATCGGCGACAATTCCGGCATCCGCAAACATATCCGCATTTATCGTTTCCCTGAACCGGGAAAAATGCCTGCAGAAAAAGAAAGTGTTACACCAGATGTACTCACCCTGAAATTCCCGAATGGCGCCAGAGATGCGGAGTCATTGATGATAGATCCTATCGGCAAACAAATTTATATTATCAGCAAAAGGGAAAAAGAAGTAAGTCTTTATAAAGCCGGTCCTCTCTTTTTTAAAGACGGAGATAAAGTTGTGCTGGAAAAATTGATAAAGCTCCCTTATACCTGGGTTACCTCGGGAGATATTTCTAAAGATGGCCACCACATTGTTATCAAAACATTAACCACTATCTACTACTGGCATCGTAACACCAATGAAAGTGTAGAAGAAGCGATGTCTAAACCTGCGAAAATACTGCCGTATGTAGTGGAAAAACAGGGAGAAGGCATCACTATTACACCGGCTAATGATGGTTATGTTACCATCAGTGAAGGGAAAAATGCACCCATCTATTTTTACAAATGGAAGTTCTGATCATCTGCCCACTCATTTAACAAAAATAAAATCCTTTACCGTATAGGCACTGCGCTCTAAACCGCTGCCAAAGTAGCCATGCTGCTGTCGCATTTCAGTAACTACTCCTATACTTGTATAGTGCAGGCAGCCCTCATCATCTGCTGCTAACCCAAAAAATATACACCCTCAAAACAGGTAATTCCTTCACCGGAAATACCTGCATAAAACCATTTTGCTATGCCAATGTTCAATAGGTACCGCCTTTTTTACATCCGGGGAATACCTCTCCAACGCTTTATGACAAATATTCTGATTACCACCATCTGCTCACCTCAGCAATCACTTATTTAATAACCTCATTCGCTCATGCAAAAGAAAGCTATCATCATCGGCGCCGGCCCTGCAGGGCTTACCGCCGCCTATGAACTCTTACAGCGCACCAGCATTATACCGGTAGTACTGGAAAAAAGTACAGATATCGGTGGCATTTCCAAAACAGTCAACTATAAAGGTAATCGCATCGATATCGGAGGACACCGTTTCTTCTCCAAATCCGACCGCGTAATGGACTGGTGGATGAACATGATGCCGCTGGACAAAGAAGCGGCGGAAATATTCTCTATCAGCTATCAATCGAAAACCAGGGAAGTAAAAGCGCCCCGCAACAACAATAACAACACCGATACGCTGGTAGCTACTGACCCGGACCTGATTATGCTGGTGAGACAACGCCTGTCACGTATCTATTTCCTGAAAAAATTTTTTACGTACCCTATACAACTCTCCATTGACACCCTCAGAAAATTAGGCTTTGCCACCACCATCAGCATCATGTTTTCTTACCTGTGGGCACAAATATTCCCGAGGAAAAATGAAAAGTCGCTCGAAGATTTCATGATCAACCGTTTCGGCAAAACCCTCTACCACCTTTTCTTTAAAGACTATACAGAAAAAGTATGGGGTATTTCCTGCAGCGCTATTTCTGCAGAATGGGGGGCACAAAGAATCAAAGGGATCTCCATCGGTAAAGCCATTGCACATGCCGTGAAATCTGCTATCGACGCAGGTAAACCGAAAGATCTCAAACAAAAAAATGTAGAAACCAGCCTGATTGAACAATTCCTCTATCCCAAACATGGCCCTGGCCAACTCTGGGAAGAAGTGGCTCACCAGGTGATCAATAAAGGAGGCACCGTACTCATGCAGCATGATGTGAAGAAAATTCATACAGCCGGCAATCAGATTGTTTCTATTGAAGCGCTGGACCGCAGCACCGGCGAAGTAGTTACCCTCGAAGGCGATTACTTCTTCTCCACCATGCCTATTAAAGAACTGGTAGCAGACCTGGAAGCGAATGTTCCTTCCAATGTACGGGAAATCGCGGCCGGACTGCATTACCGCGACTTCATCACCATCGGTATCTTACTAAAAAACCTCAGCTTTGAAGATAAAAAAACAGGTCAGCATCAACCATTATCTTTAAAAGATACCTGGATTTATATACAGGAAAAAGATGTAAAAGTAGGACGCCTCCAACTGTTCAACAACTGGAGTCCCTACATGGTGAAAGATCCCGATACCACCTGGGTTGGGATGGAATACTTCTGTAATAAGGGCGATGATTTCTGGGAACTGACAGACGAACAAATCAGGCAAACTGCCATCACAGAACTCTGTAAAATCGGGCTGGCACAGCAATCGGATGTACTGGACGCCACTGTTCTCAGGATGGAAAAAACCTATCCAGCCTACTGGGGTACCTATGAACGCTTCGAAGAACTGAAAGCATATATTGATACGTTTGAAAACCTTTTCCTGGTAGGCCGCAATGGTATGCACAAATACAATAACTCCGATCACTCAATGTTAACAGCCATGGTAGCGGTAGACAATATTGCCAACGGCATTGTTACCAAATCTAATATCTGGTCTATTAACACAGAACAGGAATATCACGAAGAAAAAAAATAACCCATTAATTCCGCCTGGAAACTTTGTTTTGAATGACGGACTTCAGAACAAGGTTTCCCGGTAAACTACTGCTTAATAAGAAACCGCTACAGGCAATGTTTGTAGCGGTTTCTTATTAATGCTTCCTTTTATTTGGCATTCAATATCAACGTCCTCACGCTCGCGTTAAAATTTTCTTTCGTAATGCCGGTTATTCTTACCAAAGCGCGAAAATAGTTTTCATTACCTGTTTCCAGCTTCCCACAGCATAATAGTTCCATGACTTTCGGGAATCCTTTTTCCGCTTCAATCATTTTTACGATCAACGCATTGATCGCAAAATCAGCCCTCAAAGGACGCTGGGTATCTGCTGAAAAATTATATGATTCATTGTACATATTAAGCCAGTTTGCGTCCGGATGTGTCGCTGCATAACGTTTAATGATATCCATAATCTTTGGCCATGGAATGCCCCAGCTGCCACCATATAAATAGGCGCATCCTTCATCCACGGGGCGATTAATTCGCTCTGCTGATACTTTGCTATGTAACCTGTCGTGCCACAGATCATGAATATCAACGTCATTAAATCCTTCCTTGTTATCTGCACCTGCCACGCAAATGCTTTTATTGCCATGAGAAGCGCTTAATGAGTTGAAGGCGATGCCACTGTAATCGACCTTGTATTGCAGTCCTGTAATGGCCTGTGCTTCATTGAAATCATCGCAACTATAAAATTCCGTGGTATGGCCGGAAAGTCCAAGTTTTGCATCAAAAGATTTCAACTTTTGTACGTACACAGTAGCTCGTTTTTCATTTAGCCGGTCCTTATAGTGAAAAGTAACATTACCTGTTTTATTGGTTTTCCAGGATTTTGTCAGTTGTAATAGTGGTGAATGGAAGTAATAGTGATCTCCAATTTTCTTTGCCAGGACGTGAAAGCTAGCTTTCAGCAAAGGAATGCTGTCATACACCGCTCTATAGGAAAACTGGATAGAAAAAATGCCATCACTTTGCGTAGTAAGATTGTTCAGGTAACAACGGTAAAAATAATCGTTCTTATACTTAGCACTTTTCTCAATGCCTTTCAACTCATCGAGTAAAACGGCGGTTTCCAGTGCATATTCCGGCGCCACGCGGCTGTTGCTGTCTACCGGTTTATTCTTCTGCGCGAGGAACTCATTTAAATCGCTGAACAGTTGAGCTTTCACCACACTATCAGTAATAGGAATCCGGATCCCAGGAAGGATTTGGATGTTAGTTTGCTGTGCTTGTGCAAATGGGATTGCTAAAAAAAGAAACACGGAAAAAAGCCATGTATGTCGCATTACAGGAGTTTTTAGGACTAAATAGGTTTCAGTTTATTAATCTATGAAAATTAATGCAGAATGATCTTTTCATGATTTTAATAACCAGCGACGGCAGACAATAGAAATACCTGCAATTATTATACATCAAACAAAAAAGGACAAAACGGAATCACTTCCACTTTGTCCTTTTCTTTGTTGCCCAACCTGGATTCGAACCAAGACAAACAGAACCAAAATCTGTCGTACTACCATTATACTATTAGGCACCGTTTCAACGGGATGCAAATGTAGTTTTTTTCCTAAATAAAACAACACCTGCAAAAATATTTCTCTCAAAAAATAATTATTTCCGAATCGATGCCGACGCAATACCTAATGCCATAGCGTCTTCTACGCCTCCTAACGCTGCATCTTTTATCTTGAATTTACGCCCTGCTTCCCGGCGCAAATAGAAAAAAGCATAGGCGGCTGCTACAGCCACCGCTGCGCCGAGTAGTCCGCCCTTCCATGCTTTGCCACCTTTTGCCTGGTACAAAGTTGCTCCTGCCAATGCACCCGACAACGCTCTGCCGGCAATACCGGTGGCGGCTATACGATTTCCGACACCCGGCGATTTATCCACCACCAGCTCACCGGCAGCCAGTGTTTTCAATACACGCGCAGTAGTGGGTTGCTGCATAAAGCCCAAAGGAGACCGACGTAATTTGTCGGAGGGGCGCTGGTTCATGGCATAACTGGTGAAGGCGGGCCCCATGGCACTACGCATGCCGGTCACGATTCCTAAACCAATTACCTGTAACATGGAGGGTACAATTGCTTTTTTCATACCAGCAGGGCATCAATCATTGTGCCACGCCGGGAGGGACTGCTGTGTATGCTTCTTTATAAAATAACAAAAATCACAACTAAGTAAACAATTGATTTATAACAAATAAAAGGAGATGTAGTTATTTTGTAGTAGCCCATTTTCTGTAGTGTAGACACCGTGTAGTACACCGTTTCCCGTCTTTGCAATTTCCGCCTCCTACATTTGCACCACATCGTTAAACCACAAAAACAACAACAACTATGAAAGCAAACCAATGGGCTATGATTGCTTATATCACCCTGATAGGATGGATTATTGCTTATGTAAAACGTAATGAGCAAAAAAGTTCCCTGGTTAATTATCACCTGGAACAGGCGCTGGGACTGATCATTGCCAGCATCGCATGGGGAGTGGTATTAGGAATTGTGATTTCAATTTTACCGGCATCACTGGCTGGAATACTGTCTATTGCAGGCGCATTGCCACTGGTGTTCATGATCTTTGGTATCATCAATGCCAACAACAACGCACAACAACCGATTCCTGTGATAGGAAAAATGTTTGAGAACAAGTTTGTTTTCCTCCGTGATTAATGAAAAACCTGCCCCAGATGTGAACCCCTTGAATGAGACTGTCTGCTGTACTGTAGCCAGTCTCATTCCTTTTTATGTTAATGTACAATACTCATCAGGTAAGCATCCAGCCCCTCTTCCTTGGCCAGTCCCAGCTTTTGCTTAATCCGGTAGCGCGACATCAGGATACTCTTAGGCGCCACACCCATCCTGGAAGAAATTTCTTTGGTGGATAATCCCATAGAGATATAAGAACAATGCTTCAAATCCAGCCTGGTAAGGCTATTCCCGGCCTTCTCCTGTAAGCGGCTGAAAAATTCCGGGTGAATATTTTCCAGCTCTGTTTTAGCCGTTTCAAAATCTTCGTCCATACGACGGTGCTGATCTATCATGCGGGTAATTTGCCCTACCAGGTTGCGGTCACCCGATTTCTCCGATAGCTTTTCCTGCAAGGTTTGCAGCAGCTCATTTTTCTGCTCTACCTGTAAAGCCCCTGCCAGCAAGTCTTTCTGCAGTTGCTCTTTCTGCGCCTGCATCAGCTCCTGTTCCGCCTGTAAACGCGCAGCTTCTTCCGCCTGTAAACGCGCCTGCAACGCGGCTTCCTGCTTCTCCAACGCCAGCGCCCTGGCTTCTTCTTCCTTCAACCGCACCTGTAGCACCGCATCCTGCTTTTCCTTTTCCAGCAAGGATTGCTGTTGCATGGTAGATTTCAACCGGAAATGATAAGAGCGGAAAAGGAATACCAGCGCCAGTATACAGGCAACTATCAATATCACATATACGATATTCAGCTTTTTATTGAAGGCCGCTTTTTCCCGTAAGGCGGTTAGTGCCTGCTCTCTTTGCTGCGACTGATACTGGGCTTCCAGCTTTTTAGCGATCGACATTTTCTCTGCATTGAAAGCCGCCGTATAATATTTAATATACTCCCGCGAATAATCCAATGCTCCACGTAAATCTCCCTTCTTTTCAAATACTTCCGATAAAGAGCCCATCACATGCGCCATTACATTATTATCGGGAGAAGTAGAGCGCAGCAGGGTTTCCAGCGCCCCCATTAAAAGATGGGATGCACGGTCATAATGCCCGTCCTCCATTTCAAAGTTACTCATCATACCATAGCTGCTGGCAATGACTTCCTGTTGATTGGTGGCCACACCTATTTCCAGGGAAATGTGCAGGTAGTTCAACGCCGAATCCCGGTAACTACGGGGAAAATATTCCGCATATAGGTTCGCCGTATTCAACGCCACCAACCCCAATATGCTCGGAAAACTGATCTGATTTTTATGTTGCTGATAATACTGGATGGCAGCACGGTTATAATATAACGATGAATCCAGCAACTGCCGGGCGCTGGTATCGCTGGTAAAGCGATGTTCATAGCTACTGGCTACGGCCTGGTAAGCATTACACTGATCATCCGGATCGGGAAAACGCTTAGCTGCTTCCAGGGTGGCAAATGCGTAACGCGACTGGTTCTCCAGGTCATCCCAATCGGCATAAACAGCAGAAAGATTATATAAGATACTTGTCTCCAGGCTGTTTGCCGGCTGCCCTGCACCATATTTCAATGCCTGCTGAAAACTCTTCACCGCCTCATGTGGCTTGCCAATCCTGTTCTCCAGCCAGCCTTTCCGGTACCATACATTTTCCATGGTAAACGGATCACCGGATTGTTCTGCCAACAGGAAAGCACTGTCCAGCTGCTGCTGTACTTTCTTCACCTCTTCCTGGCCAAACATCAGAGACACCAACGATGAATGGCATTGTGCAGCATATTTGCTATCCTTTATAGAACGACTCATCGATAACGCAACTTGTGCGTTAGCAAGCGCCTGTTTCTGATCGTAGCTCAGTAAAGCACGACTTAATTTCAGTCTTGTTAATACCTGCTCTTCTGCGGTCAGCCCGGGTTGAGTTAACACCCGCTTCAATGAATCCGCCACCGTTTGGGCAGATAATGTAGTTGTAGCTATCAGGCTAACAATGGCACCTAGCAAAAATACCAGCCCCTTTCTGATATGGTTCATCCGGCAAAAATACTATTTGTAGTTGTTTTGTAGATATAAAAATTGCACCCCTGTAGTCACGTTGTAGATCTACAAAACACCTGTAATCCGCCACTGTACTGTATTTTTGCATCAAGTTCAACAAAAAAAAGGAGCCATATGGAATAATTGAAAAACCGGCATCCTACACCTGAACTTAACATCGCATATATACGGCCTTTCCTCTTTTGTTAGTTATCCCAAATTCTTTTTTTACATCTTTATAAAAAAAGATAATGCAGCAAACCGGGTCTATTCCGGCTTGCTGCATTTTTATTTTTTCCGGGTTTAAAAATTAAACATCTGATGTTTAAATAAACATCATACCTTTGTATGGCAAAACAAGGAAAATGGAACCCACCTCTAAATTATCCGATCGCGTCATCAACGCCATCCAGAAAGATATCTCCCAGGGGAAATATAAACCCGGGCAAAAAATACCGGCGGAACCGGAACTCATGGTACAATATGCGGTTGGCCGCTCCACCATCCGGGAAGCCATTAAAATGCTGGCCATGTCTGGCATACTCCGCGTACAGCAGGGAGCTGGCACGTTCGTGAATGAAACCATCAAAGCGGAATCGCTGGACCAGCGCCTCCGCCGGGCCGACTTCGAAGAAATTAACCAGGTACGGCGCATGCTGGACTATGAGATCGTAAAGCTGGCCGCCGAAAACCACACCAAAGAAGACATCCATGAGCTCAAGCACCAACTGGAACAACGGAAAAAAGCCATCCTGGAACAACAGTACCAACAATGCCTGGATGCTGATATCGCCTTTCACACCGCAGTAGCCAAAGCATCCGGCAACAACGTACTGGCCGATCTGTTCCGCAGCTTCACCGTAGTGATCCGCGACTTCTTCACCAAACGCGATACCCAAAGTATTAGTCATTTTGCCATCAGCCATCATTTACATGAGGCACTTTATAAAGCCATCAAAAGCGGCAACGCCAAACAAGCCAGGCAGGTGATGGAAGATATCCTGGACAACAATTATTAAATTTTTTGAGAGATGAATATTCTGATTTTTAGCGTGATCCTATTGGGAAGCGCGTACATGGCAGGACTACTCGGCTCTATCACCGGGCTGGGCGGCGGTGTGATCCTCATTCCCCTGCTCACCCTTATATTTCATGTGGATATCCGCTATGCCATTGGCACCGCCCTGCTGGCCTCTATCGCCAATTCCTCCGGCGCGGCCACCGCTTATATTAAAGAAGGGATCACCAACATCCGCTTGGGCATGTTCCTGGAAATAGCCACCACCGCAGGTGCCGTAGGCGGCGCTCTTATCGCCATATTTATGCCGGTCAATGCCATCGCTATTCTGTTGGGCGTTGTACTGATCTTTTCCGCTGCCATGACTATCCGGAAAAAACACGTACATGCAGAACAAACAGGGAGTAAACTGTCTTACCTGTTAAAATTAAATAGCAGCTACCCTACTCCCAATGGCGTAGTAGCCTACAAACTAAAAAATGTAGGCGGCGGATTTTCTATCATGCTGCTGGCGGGCATCCTCTCCGGCTTACTGGGCATAGGTTCCGGCGCCTTAAAAGTATTGGCTATGGATAGTACCATGCGTATTCCTTTTAAAGTAAGTACTACTACCAGCAATTTCATGATTGGCGTTACTGCTGCCGCCAGCGCCGTGGTATACCTGCAGAGAGGTTATATAGATCCGGGTATTGCATTCCCCGTAATACTGGGTGTACTGGCTGGCGCCTTTACCGGAGCCAGGATACTCACTTACATCAACCCCACTACGTTGCGGATTATCTTCGGTATCGCCATTACGTTTGTGGCCATAGAAATGATCTATAACGGATTACATCATCAGTTTTAACACCGTGATATGACACCATTAAAAAAATTATTAGGCGATCGTGATATTGAATTATTTATTGGCCAGGTACTGAGAACCGGCGTCATCACCGCCAGCAGCATAGCCTTACTGGGCGGCCTGTTATACCTGGTACAGCAGGGCGCTGCCAGCGTTCCGGATTATAGTGCGTTTAAAGGAGAAGGAGCAGATTATACTTCTTTCCGCGGCATATTTCATGGCGTAGCTACCGGCAATGCCACAGAAATTATACAACTGGGCGTGCTCGTACTACTGGCCACTCCTATTCTCCGCATCTTTTTCTCACTCATTGCTTTTGCATTGGAAAAAGATAAACTGTATGTGGTGATTACCACGATAGTATTGGGAATTATTTTGTTCAGTATGTTCGGCGGACTGAAAATATAAAACTACTCTTCTCTCAGTCGTTCATCCGTGTACGTGATTTCTGTACGACCGTGTGGCACCGGTTTACCCTGTTCATCCACACTTACAAACACCATTTTATCGATGGTCAGAATGGTTTTCTGTGTAATCTTATTTCGCACCTGGCAAGTCAACGTTAAAGAAGTACGACCAAAGTGAGTGGCTTTGATACCCAATTCTACAATATCTCCCTGCCGGGCAGAGTTGATAAAGTTGATTTCAGACATATACTTGGTAACACAACGATTAGTGCCCAATTGAATAATAGAATAGATAGCCGCTTCCTCATCAATCCAGCGGAGCAAACTGCCGCCAAATAAAGTACCGTGCGCATTCAGGTCTTCGGGCTTTACCCATTTCCGGGTGTAAAAATTCATGACAATTAATTTGGGGCAAAGCTATCCCATTTCTTACATACGTACACAACTTTTCCAAAAGCAGAAAGCATAAAGCCGAAAGCATAAAGCTATTGCCGCGAGTGATTATCCGCTACAATACTTTTTTGGCTTTCGGCTTTATGCCCTTTGTTATTCCAGAAAACTAAATTGTTCTTTTATAACTTCACAATTTGCCATTGCTGGTTACCACCGGCATTCCAATACCATTGAATAATACTGGCGCCGTTAGCAGTAGAGCCGCCATTTACATCCAACGCCATTCCACTACTTACATTCATCACCTGGTAATAGCCAAAACCTATATCTATGATGTTCCATTGTTGATTTACACCACCCCAGTAATCCCACTGAATAATACCAGTACCGCCACTATTGGAGGGTGTATCCAGTGATTTATTACTGTTACGGTTAGTAATCGCAAATTTTCCGCTGCCCAGGTCAGTCATTTTCCACTGCTGGTTATTACCACCCCAATAAGCCCACTGGTTAATGGTTCCGCCGTTACTGGTGGAACTATTATACACATCCACTGCTTTGCCGCTCAGCAAAGAAATCATCTTATACCAGGCATTGCCATCAAAGGTAGCAGCAGGTTGGGTAATGTTTGTCAGTCCCCATGCATATTGCAGGCGGGTCAAACCGGAAATATTGGTAGTAGTAACGGTACCGCCATTAACGGCTGTTATCGAATAATAATCGCCGGTACATAACCCTGGCCAATACACGCAGCCAATGCCACGGTTACGGATACCATTGGTCATCCCCTGGTAATAAGTAGCATCAACATTGGAGCCTGGTGCTGCCAGGTAATCCACACTGGTGGTCATAGGGACACCAAATTCGGTGACTACGGTTCTGTCGGGGTAAGCCAGTGCATTGATGGCTGTTTCCCACTCGGCGCTCGTGTGTTTATTCGGTTCAAACCAGGTGTAGTCGTGGAAAGACAATAAACAGGAACTAAACCTGCTGTCTGCGCCTACGCCGTTAACATCTCCTGCATACCCCGCCCCATCCAGCATAATGCGGTTTCTGGGTACATTCGGATAATGCGAGAGCCAGTCTGCATACAGGTTATTCAGGTTTGCCAAACTATATCCATGAGGTTCATTAAATACCTCGAAATAAACGTTATCATTGCCACTGTATCTGTTAACCACGGCTTGCCACATGGCCCAGAATTGCGTTAAATTGTCCACTACTCCATCCTGGGAGCTGTACGCTTCCCAATAAGCGATGATGACTTTCATACCACTATTGGCTGCGGTATCAATAGCACCTACGTAACTATTCCACCATGCGCTGGAGGTAGTAGGTGGATTAATGGGGATACGAATAGTATTGGCGCCTCTTTGCTTAAAGGCATTCACAATATTAATCGCTTTGGCGGCAGTAGTAGCGTAGCTGTCCGATGAATTCAGCCCGCTGATTACCAACGCATTGTCATTGAAATTATTTGCCGGATCGGCCCAGTTCATGCCCTTGAAGTCCGACGAAGCCGTTAAGAGCTCCGATTTGGCTAACATGGTCTTCTCTCCGGGTATTTTTGCGACTATATTTTCTTTCAGGTTCTTAGTACAGCCAGCAAAAAGGACGACCAACGGCAAATAGAATAGTAATCGTTTCATGATGAATTACTTTTAAACGTGAAAAATGGAGGGTTAATAAAAAATCAGCTTTCTGTGGAATAACGCCGGCAATATAGAGGTGTTCCGATAGTACACCGGGGGAGTAAATCGTTTAAAACAGGGGGTAAATTAGTATACTTGTAAAAGTGAAATTAACAAGACAATCTAACTGCAGAATCGCTTCAGTAGCCCATTTCCGGAGAAGCCCTCACCTGCGATGCGATAAGCTGAAGGACGAATACATATTAAGAAGAAAAATTTTATCCCGGAAGAAATTATCCTCCCGGAAAATTAATTATCCGGGAAAGTAGCATACGTAAATAAACCGTATACCCTTTCCCGTTATTTTATTTTTTGGAAGATAAATACCTTATTGTTCATTATCCGGTAATTCAGGCTGATGCAGCTTTACCGGATTTTCCGAACGTGCTCTCATTTTCAGGTTGAGTACCTCTATGAATACAGAAAACGCCATCGCAAAATAAATATATCCTTTAGGGATATGCTGGTCAAAGCTTTCTGCAATCAGTGAAACGCCAATCAGCAACAGGAACGACAGCGCCAACATTTTTACAGTAGGATGCTTGTTCACAAAATGGCTGATAGATTCAGATGCCAGCATCATTACACCTACGGCAATCACTACCGCCGCAATCATAATTTCCACGTGGTCAGCCATACCTACCGCAGTAATCACGGAGTCCAGCGAAAACACAATATCCAGTAACAGGATCTGTACAATCACCTGTCCAAATTTCAGCGCTTTAGCATTTGCATTACCATGTTCTCCTCCCTCCAGCTTCTCGTGAATTTCTGCTGTACTTTTATAAATCAGGAATAATCCTCCAATCAGCAAAATAAGATCCCTCCCGGAGATAGCAGCCTTCTCCAGCCAATCCGGATTTTGCAATCCTATCCACTCTCCTACGTTAAACAATGGCCTGGTCAGTGACATGATCCAGCTAATGGAAAGCAGTAATAAAATACGGACAAACATCGCCAGTCCCAATCCCAGGCGGCGGGCCTTCTTTTGCTTTTCCAACGGCAGCTTCCCCGCCAAAATGGAAATAAATACAATGTTGTCGATCCCCAATACAATTTCCAGTACAGTCAGGGTCAAAAGACTAATCAACGCATCTATGGTGAGCAGGTGTTCCATAATTGACAGTTATATATAGGTTGTTACATGTGCAAACCGTAAGATACTTCCTTTTTTAATAGCAGAAAGCATAAAGCCGAAAGCATAAAGCTATTTTCGCGAGTGATCATCCGCTATAATAGCTTTATGCTTTCGGCTTTATGCTTTCTGCTATTCCAGAAAACTGATACGTTTTTATAATTTCACAATCTGCCATTGCTGGTTACCACCAGCGTTCCAATACCATTGAATCACAGCAGCGCCATTGGCAGTAGAACCACCATTTACATCCAACGCCATTCCACTACTTACATTCAACACCTGGTAATAGCCAAAACCTATATCTACGATGTTCCATTGTTGATTGGCACCACCCCAGTAATCCCACTGAATAATGCCAGTACCACCACTATTGGAGGGCGTATCCAGGGATTTATTACTGTTACGGTTGGTAATACTAAATTGTCCGCTGCCCAGGCTACCCATCTTCCATTGCTGGTTATTACCACCCCAATAACTCCACTGGTCAATAGTTCCGCCGTTACTGGTGGAGCTGTTGTACACATCTACAGCCTTACCGCTTTTTGAAGAAATAATCTTATACCATGCACTGCCATCAAATGTAGCAGCTGGTTGTGCAATGTTGGTGAGTCCCCATGCATACTGCAAACGGGCAAGACCGGAAGCATTGGTAGTAGTTACCGTACCACCGCTGAGTGCTGTTACGGCATAATAGTCGCCATCTCTTAACCCAGGCCAATATACGCAGCCAATGCCACTATTACGGATGCCATTGGTCATTCCCTGGTAATAAGTAGCATCACCATTGGTGCCCGGTGCCGCCAGGTAATCCGTGCCGGTGGTCATGGGAATTCCAAACTCGGTAACTACTGTTCTGTCGGGGTATGCCAGTGCATAGATCGCGGTTTCCCAGTCGGCGCTGGTATGTTTGGTATTATCAAACCAGGTATAATCATGGAAAGACAACAGGCAGTTACTAAACCGGCTGTCTGCGCCTACACCATTTACATCTGTTGCATATCCCGCCCCATCAAGCAGGATGCGGTTTTTCGGTACGTTTGGATAGTGTGTGAGCCAGTCTGCATACAGGTTATTCAGGTTTGCCAAACTATATCCATGAGGTTCATTAAACACCTCAAAATAAACGTTACCATTGCCACTGTATCTGTTAACCACGGTTTGCCACATGGCCCAGAATTGAGTTAAATTGTCCACTACTCCATCGCGGGAGCTGGCTGCCTCCCAATAAGCGATGATGACTTTCATGCCACTGTTAGCCGCCGTATCAATAGCGCCTATATAACTATTCCACCAGCTTTGAGAAGCAGTAGGTGGATTGATAGGGATACGAATAGTATTGGCGCCTCTTTGCTTAAAGGCATTTACAATATTAATCGCTTTGGTGGCGGTAGTAGCGTAGCTGTCGGATGAACTCAAACCACTCGGTACTACCCAATCGTCTTTGAAATTGTCGGCCGGATCGGCCCAGTTCATCCCCTTGAAATCGGAGGTCGCTGCCAGTAGCCCGGAGTTGGCTAACATGGTTTTTTCTCCGGGCATTTTTGTAACCAGGTTTTCTTTCATGTTCTTTGTACAGCCAGCAACGAGGACCACCAACGGGAAATAGAATAGTAATCGTTTCATGATGAATTACTTTTAAACGTGAAAAATGGAGGGTTAATAATATCAGCTTTCTGTGGAATAACGCCGGCAATATAGGGGTGTTCCGATAGTACACCGGGGGAGTAAATCGTTTAAAACAGGGGGTAAATTGGTATTCTTATAAAAGTGAAATTAATAAGACAATTCAACTGCCGTGGCCGCTTTAATGCCGCACTTCCGGCGAAGCCTGCACCTGCCCGCGATAAGCAGAAGGACTGATCCCATGGTATTTCCGGAAAAACTTATTCAGGTGGCTCTGGTCATTGAAGCCCAGTTCATGGCTAATTTCTTTTAAGGAAAACGTACTGTAGTGCAACCTGTTTTCCAGTAAATGCAGCTTATATTGATTTACATATTCCCGCAGGGAACTACCTGTTTGTTCTTTAAAGAAAGCACCGAGATAATGTTTGGAATAACCGAAAATAGCCGCCAGTTGCTCTATCTGCACTTCACCGGTTTCGTGAATATGTTCATGTATATGATGGAGAATAGCCGTTACCCGCGCTCCGCCAGCAGTTGCCGCCTGCGGTAACGCTTCATCGGCGGCCTTTTTTATTTTGGTAAATAATGCCTGTAACAGGAAGAAAATAGTTTCACTGTTTTCACCATTAGCCGCCTTCCATTCACTGCTGATCAACTGCACCAATGGCTCCATACCTGCAGCAGCCACGCTAAATATCCGCTGCTCCCTTGCCTGCAGTAATAACCGGTCCAGCTCCTGGTTCCATTGTTGCTCCAACCGCATATGCCCGCTGCCCTGCAGGTATACATTGGTAAACTTGATGAACGTAAAAGTAGTAGCGGTAGTAATGTTGAAGTGATGGGCATCGCAGGGTGCCAGCAGAAAAAGACAAGGCCCCGTATAAGGATAATCTACACCGGATATACAATGGGTACCACTTCCACTATGAATAAATATTAATTCAAAATGATTATGGTTATGCACGGGATGCTGCCACTCCGTAGCCGTAAAATGCGACACCTTCAGGTACTCCAGTTGTATGTATCTCTTCATTCGTTGAAATATACCAATTATCCACCGCAATGTACAAATCCGGTGAATCCCCGGCACGCGATCTTTGTGTTATCAAAATCAATACTAAAAATACAACAGTAATATGAAACAGCATAATAATCGGAAAGTGGCGCTGATAGTAGGCGCACAGGGTGTAATAGGACGTAATTTATCCGCTTACCTGGAAGCGCAACAGGAATGGGACATCATCGGTTTATCGAGAAGAGGTGGTGAAGAAACGCCGTACCTAAAACACATCGCAGTAGACCTGATGAACGAAGCTGACACTCAAAAAAAACTTGGTCATCTTACCACGGTAACGCATATATTTTATGCTGCCTACCAGGATGCCGGCACCTGGGCCGGGCTGGTAGCACCCAATATGACCATGCTGCAAAATGTAGTCAATGTAGTAGAACCTGTTGCCACGCAACTGCAGCACATCAGCCTGATGCAAGGCTATAAAGTATACGGCGCTCACCTGGGACCATTTAAAACACCTGCGCGTGAATCAGATGCCGGCACCTTTATGCCACCGGAATTCAACATGTCGCAGCAACATTTCCTGGAGCACAAACAGCGCGGCAAATCCTGGACCTGGTCAGCGATACGCCCGTCTGTAGTTGGTGGCTTTGCACTCGGCAACCCGATGAACCTCGCCATGGTCATTGCGGTATACGCTGCTATTTCCAAAGAGCTGGGACTACCTCTCCGCTTCCCTGGTAAGCCCGGCGCTTACCATACCCTGATGGAAATGACGGATGCCAACCTGCTGGCCAAAGCCACTGCCTGGGCGGCTACCAACGATGCCGGCGCCAACAGTGCTTTCAACATCAACAACGGCGACCTGTTTCGCTGGTCAGATCTCTGGCCACGCATTGCCCGCTATTTTGATATGGAAGTAGCAGATCCACTGCCCATACCACTGGCGGAAGTAATGGCAGATAAAGCACCGCTCTGGAACAATATGATGGAGAAATATGGACTACAGCACAGCTATGAAGAAGTATCTTCCTGGAAATTTGGAGACTTCGTGTTCTCCTGGGATTATGATTTCTTCGCCGACGGCTCAAAAGCCCGCAGGGCAGGCTTCCACGAGTTCGTGGATACAGCAGCCATGTTTATGGAAATCTTCGACAATTTTAAGAAGATGAAGGTGATTCCGTAAGTCTTAAAAAAAACAAAGGAAGCACTTCATTGAAATTGTTGTATCAGATTTTTTTGACCGATGGATAAAAAAAAGAGATGGAAATAATTTCCATCTCTTTTTTTGTAGTTGCCCAACCTGGATTCGAACCAAGACAAACAGAACCAAAATCTGTCGTACTACCATTATACTATTGGGCAATACCCTTGTTGTTTGGGATGGCAAAAGTATAACTTTTTTTATTTCTGCAAAAAAAACTTGCAATATTTTTTAGATATCCTTTGCAATCCTCCACAGTCAAGCATCACCAAGGGCTATTCTTTGACTGCCCCTGTTAACTTATTCGCTTTTTCACTTATTTGTTCCGGTTTTATCCACTCCATACAGGCGTGATCTCCTCTGAAACAGGGCTTATTCCCAAAAACAGAGCAGGGCCGGCAATTAAGATCATTCATTTGTACAGCATTGTCGGCTGACTGTGCATACCCCATAAAGCCAGCAAAAGGGTGTGTAGCGCCCCAAACAGATACTACGGGCACCCCAAACAGGGAAGCCAGGTGCATATTAGCGGAGTCCATGCTGATCATGACATCTAACTGGCTGATAATTGCCATTTCTTCCGCCAGCGCAAAGCGACCAGCTATCAATATAGTTTGCGGGTATTTAGCCTGTAATTCCGTTAATAAAGCTACTTCCTGCTTCCCACCGCCCATCAGCAATACCCGGTGATGCGGCTCCTGCAGTAATAGTTCCAACACCTCCGCCATTTTCTCCAGCGGATACATCTTTTCGCGGTAAGTGGCAAAAGGAGCCACTCCAATCCACTTTTCAGCGCCTTTCGTACCAGTAACCGCTGTGATGGATTCCGTTAAAGCACGGGGCGGAAAAACGGGTTTATGGCCCATTTCACAGCGTAGGCCTAGCTGCCGGAAAACCACGGCATAACGCTCAATAGTACTGGTAAGTGGCTGCAGCACTTTATTCTCCTTTCTTGTCAACGCCTTTTTCTCTGCACGGCCTTTATCAATCGTGGCTACCGGTGTACCCGTGAGCCGGAAAAAGGTGCGTATTATCTTCGACCGCAATACATTGTGCAAATCGGCTACGGCATGAATACGGTGTGCCTTTTTCACTTCCCGGAATAAACGGTATAGCCCTTTTATACCTTTATGAGTGCCTTTTACATCAGCTGGGAAAAAGGTAAGCCTGGGAATATTGGCACACAAAGCGCCCCAGTTCCGGTTGGTCACAAAAACAATCTCCGTGTCCGGATTATCCTCCAACACCTGCTTCATCACAGGGATGGTCATGGCTACGTCGCCCATAGCCGACAACCGGGTAACCAGTATCGTTTTAACAGTGCCCAATGATTGCAGATTTATTTTTCAGTTTTGTATAAAACAGGGTTCAGGGAAGGATCATTATACATCTTCATCTGCTTATATACCTTCATAAATTTCCTGCCTGCTTCAATATCTGCCAGTAACGCTTCTATAGCAGTTCCCAGGTCCTGTTGCTGTTCCAGCAGGATATCCAGTTTCTTCTGACAAGCTGCCCGGTGCTCAGGTGTAGCATCCACCCGGTTGGCTTCCTCCTGCATATGATAAATTTTCAGCGCCAGGATAGACAAACGATCTATTGCCCAGGCCGGACTTTCTGTATTAATGCTGGCAGTTGCCGCCGGTACTACTTTGCTGTATTTTTCCAGGAAATAGCTGTCGATATACTCCACCACATCAGTGCGTTCCTGGTTGGAACGATCTATCCAACGCTTAATACCCAGGGCTTCTACCGGGTTAATTTGCGGATCGCGGATAATATCTTCCAGGTGCCACTGCACCGTGTCTATCCAGTTTTTCAGGTAAAGCAGGTGCTCAACGCTGCTCTTTTCATAAGGATTGGAAATGGCCTGATGCACATCGTTATGCTCGTGGTAGGCCGCGATACTTTGGTTAAATATCTTATTGCACAATTGTGTAAACATGCCGCGAAGGTACAAAAAACAGGCATTTTCAATAGCTGAAAGCAGAAAGCGGAAAGCAAAAAGCTATTGTAGCGGATGAAAAACATAATATCCGCTCACTTCACTCGCTACAATAGCTTTTTGCTTTCCGCTTTCTGCTCAAAAAAAGAAGCGCATGGTAGAAACCATACGCTTATTGTAAAAGATTGTCATGTGAATGTTCGAGAATGCAAATCGTGAAGGCTTTTAATGGTTATCCTGGGGTTGAGATGCCGTCAAGGTTATACCACCTTAATTTCCTTTTTACCCTAAAATGATGCTGTAACACACCACTTGTTGGCAATAATATCTTTATTGACTGTTTATATTGTTTGAATATTGTTTGAACGAAGTAAATATCACTCACTCTAATGGCTATACGTTTTTTTGAGGGTATAAATAAAAAATAACTAATCGCTGCAATTGTTAACAAAAATCCAGATCACAAAATTACAGGGCCAGATCACAGACATTAAATATCATAAATGGAAGTGGTCTCTTACCACCAGCTTTATGGGACCTCCTATGCTTATGTTGACAATTCCGTTTGTTTAAATATTCTCTATACTAAATGGGTTTTCTAAATTATTAGGGTTCTGTTGGCAGACATCACGTTGTCCGTTTGTCTTAGTGCAAATTAAGAGTGGCCACTGCAGTATGCACTGCAGTGGCCACTCTTTTTTATACAACGTTCGTTGTAAATATGCTGTTTCCTTGTCCATTTTAGCTGTATCAACCCTTCGGCTGACGCGCCATGGCAATGTAATAGAGCGGAATACCCAATAAAATGATACCGAGACCAGGTAAAGTAAACTTACTCTCAAACACCAGCAACAATGCCGCGAGCGACAGTGCCACTATGATATACACCAGCGGCAGTACCGGGTATCCAAAGGCTTTGTAAGGCCTTTCTATCTCCGGACGCTTACGCCTTAAAATAAAAATACCCAGGATGGTCAGCACATAAAAAATCAATACCCCGAATATCACCAGCGCCAGCAAATCATTGTATCTGCCCGTCAAACACAGCATAGATGCCCAGGCACATTGTATCCATAAGCCATGCGCAGGTACACTATGTTTGTTTAATTCACCGGCCTGTTTGAAGAACAACTTATCTTGTGCCATCGTATAATAAATCCTGGCACCTGATAAAATCAGTCCATTGTTGCAGCCAAAAGTGGAAATCATAATCATCACGGCAATAATTATTGCCCCACTCGAACCAAAAATCTTTGCCGCTGCAGCAACACCTACACGGTCGTTTGCAGCAAAAGCAATTTCATTCAGCGGCAGTACCGCCAGGTACATCAGGTTGCAGCTCACATAAATAATCGTTACAATCAATGTACCCAGGAAAAGAGAACGCCCGATATTCTTAGCCGGATTCTTAATTTCCCCGGCAATGAACGTTACGTTATTCCACGCATCACTGGAAAACAACGACCCTTTCATGGAAACGGCAATCGCTCCCATTAAAGCCAGCCCGGATAAACCCGCCGTTACCACGTCGCCATTCAGCGAAGTAACGGACGCCGCATCCCAGGCATGCTGCCAGTTAGCCTGCCAGATGTCGGATTTAGCACCTACCGCAAACCCGAAAATAATCAGGCCAAATAAAGACAATAACTTGGCCAGCGTAAACACCGTTTGTATCAGTTTACCATGGTGCACACCACGTGTATTGATAAACGTTAGTAAGATAATAGACACAATGGCCACAATTTGTGCAGCAGAAATCTGCACAATACCTGCATCTAACAAAATATTCTTTTCACTGAACCCGGGAATAAGATAAGCGGTAAACTTGGCAAAAGCCACTGCCACCGCGGCAATAGTTCCCGTTTGAATTACACCGAACTGGGTCCAGCCAAACAAGAAAGCAATAAAGGGATTGTAAGCCTCCCGCAGATAAACATACTGCCCGCCGGCTTTAGGAAACATGCCGGATAGTTCTCCATAACTGAGCGCGGCAATCAGGGTGACAACCCCTGCCAATATCCACATGGCAGTGATCCAGCCAGCACCGCCTACACTACGGGCTATTTCGGCTGTTACAATAAAAATACCTGAACCAATCATGGAACCGGCTACGATCATGGTGGCGTCTAACAATCCCAGGGAGGGCTTGAAAGATTGAGTTTGGTTGATTTCCATATTGTTATTTATAAAAAATCCCGGTTCATAACGGAACCGGGACTATAAGGTAGATAAAATTTCGAAGGTTTTATGCGCTTATTTTGACGCACCCGCTCCATTCTCATTCATTCCTTTAATTACATCCGGTGTTACATCGTAAGCCGGATCTTTATACAGGATGTTGCTCGCATTGCTGCGGTAAGAGAATATATAAGCATAACGTTTGTCTGCATTGTAAGACTTCAGGAAATCGTCCAGTCTTTTTTGCAGTTCTTCATTAAACTTGGTTTGCTGCTCTGTATAAGAAGCACCCAGGTTCTGCGCTTCCTGATCCAACTGCTGCTTTTTAGCCATCAGGCTGCGTTGTGCGGCCTCACCCTGCTCTTGTGTCAGCGTAGAAGCTTTGCGCTGCAGATCTTCATATTCCGCCTGTAAAGCCCGGGCCTTGCCTTTCAACTGATTGTCCATCTGCTCCTGCTTCTGCTCCAGTAACGCCCTCTTTTCTTTAAAATATTCGAAATGCGCTTCCAGTGAATCCAGGTCTACATACGCAATTTTGAAACTTCCTGCTACTGGAGTACCGGTACCTGCTGCTGGCGTGGCTGGTGTGCTGTTACCAGCTTTATTTCCCTGGCAAGACATCAATAATCCGGCTGCTAATGCCGCTAATAATCCTTTTGTCACTAATTGTTTACGAGTGCGCATGTTAATAGGTGGATTTGTGCTTCTTTAGTACATTTTTAAAATGGAACGGCTAAAATAAGGTTTTTACCGGATTTTCAAATTCCGATCAACTTTTTTAGCTAGGATTTAACTAATAGTAGTGCATTCCCTTCTCCAACAGGATCTCCCTTAATTATGTTGTATCGTTAATATATTAAACCTTGCGGAGTCCAACGGATAACCAGCTGTCACCAGCGTATATACCTTCCCTTTCTGCGTAGGCAGCGGATGGTATCTCAATGTCAGTGAAGAATCTACATACTTGAAACGGATGGCATAAGCGCTATCACCCACCAATGGCGCAAAAGCAGTTTGCGATGGGAAAGCCAGTCCTTTAAAAATGATAGGCCCCACACCTGATAAAACGTCCATACCAAGTGGTGTTCTGTTAGGTTTAAATCCCTGGCTGAGATCAATCACCCTGAACTTCGCACTGTCGCCACGTGCCGGAGTCAGATCATCTTCCGTAATAATTAAAAGTGGGTTCTTTAAACTATCCCCTCCCAGGAACGCTGTATAGTAGCGATTATTTCTCAGGAAGATCCCGTTATTATACAATATCACACCTGGCTGTCCGGCTGGTGTAATAATCAGGTTATACTTTTGCGCACGATAAGACTTATAACCAGTCACCGTTTTATAGCCCACATTGCTGGCAAAAGCAATTGTATCCAGCCGGATATCATATTGTACACCATTAGGCAATGCATCTACCACCATAAAATTTCCGTGCGTGTCAGGCACCGCGCTGTCGCTGTTCTTTTTACATGCTCCCAACAATGTAAGTCCTATGATAATGGGTATAATCAGGTATTTCATGAAATCCACTTTCGTTTTTACGGAATCAAAAATAGGTTTTAATTAGTTTTTAATGGACCCCGCTTAAACAAATATTATTCTCCCCCGTCTATTTCTCACAAACAAGTTATTTATTATATAACCAAAACCTGCAACTACATGAAAATGCCAGCTATCCTCGTACCCGCCTTTATTTTAGGTCTCGTTTCTCTAAATACCAGCGCCCAGAAACACGTTGGCCGCGACCGGCAGGACATCCGCCACGACCGTAACGACATCCGCCATGATAACAGGGATATTAACCATACCCAAAAAGATATCAAACGGGATCGCAACGATGTGAAGCAGGATAATAACGATATCCGTCACGACAAAAAAGATATCAATGCCAACCGCAAAGACTTACAACATGACCGTAACGATGTCAACAAAGACAGAAAAGATATCGCACAAGACCGCAAAAACGGCGATACCAAAGATCTCGCAAAAGATAAAGCAGATCTGAAACATGACTACAACGATATTCATCACGATAAAAAAGACCTGCAACAGGATAATAAAGATCTGAATAAAGATCGCCGGGACCGGAACCAGGATACGAAAGATATTGAGCAGGATAAACGTCAGTTAAACCGGGAAAGAAGAGATAAGAAACATGATGTAAAAGATTTGCAGCACGATAAAAAAGATCTGCAACAAGATGTTGGTAAACAGTAATTATTTATTTGAAAAATTTATTCAACTCATTCATTGACCTGGCCCCGTTTTCATCCGTTTCCCCAGGTATAACTCCTTGTGATACCGGCAAGCAATAGGTATTCATACAGGAAGATATATACCACACATCCATTAGTTTACTTCAAAAATATGGCGGGTGTTTCCTGTAGGAAGCACCCGCTTCTGTATTGTTAATTACAGAGAGCTCTTTCAAAGGTTAGTACATTTAGAGAGATGAATACCACTTCATCTGTTCATTATCCACAAAAAGCTACAGGTATCTCTTGATTCAATACACCGGCTTTCCACGCTGATCAGGCCTACCAGTGAGCAGCAGGCATTTATTTAGAAAGATGAATACCTCGCATTCATGCTTTCTTTACAAATGAAACCAGGCGCCTTCCAATAAAAAATACCCGCACAGCCATTACCTGCTTTATTTAGAGAGATGAATACCTCCGTATTCATTCATTTGCCACAAAAAAAAGCGGGTGTCTCCTGTTGGAAACACCCGCTTTCGTATGTTGAATATGCTTGTCAGCACTATTCTTCTTCGTCGAACTGGAACACTTCTTTAGAAGAAGCCAGGATATCGTATTCTTCTTTAGAACCTACGATCATGTTTTCGAACTCACGTAAACCAGTACCGGCAGGGATCAGGTGACCTGTGATCACATTCTCCTTCAGACCCATCATATCATCGGTTTTACCGTTGATAGCTGCCTGAGACAGTACCTTGGTGGTTTCCTGGAACGAAGCAGCAGAGATCCAGCTGCGGGTACCGAGGGATGCCTTGGTAATACCCTGCAGGAGTGGGCTGGAAGTAGCTGGCTGTGCATCACGATACTCAACCAGTTTCTTATCTGCACGACGTAACAGAGAGTTTTCTTCACGAACCTGACGGAGTGTTACAATCTGACCTGCTTTCAGGTTAGTAGATTCACCCGCATCAGTTACTACCTTCTTATCGAAGATCATATCGTTTTCTTCAAAGAAGTCAAATCTATCTTCAGTATCACCTTCGAGGAAGCGGGTATCACCCGGATCTTCGATGTTTACTTTACGCATCATTTGACGAACAATCACCTCAATGTGCTTGTCATTGATCTTTACACCCTGTAAACGGTATACTTCCTGGATTTCATTTACCAGGTATTCCTGTACAGCAAACGGTCCTTTAATAGACAGGATATCTGCAGGAGTAGTAGAACCATCAGAGAGAGAAGTACCGGCCTTCACGAAGTCACCGTCCTGTACCAGGATGTGACGTGTCAATGGCACCAGGTATTTCTTGATCTGACCTTCACGGCTTTCGATGATGATTTCGCGGTTACCACGTTTGATGTTACCAAATGCTACCACACCATCAATTTCAGAAACGATAGCAGGGTTACTTGGGTTACGTGCTTCGAAGAGCTCCGTTACACGTGGCAAACCACCCGTGATATCTCTCAGTTTACCGATAACACGTGGGATCTTCACAATTACCTGACCCGCTCTCACCTTATCTCCTTCAGAGATAACGATGTGGGAACCTACTGGTAAGTTATATGATTTCACTTCTTTGTTACCTTCTACGAGGATAGACGGAATCTTATTCTTGTCTTTGGTTTCAATTACCACTTTCTCACGGTGACCTGTTTGTTCATCCGCTTCTTCACGGAAGGTGATACCTTCTACGATGCTATCGAAACGAATGCTACCAGGAATTTCAGACACGATAACGGCATTGAACGGATCCCATGTACAGAGCATGTCACCTTTCGATACTTTTTGTCCGTCTTTCACCAGTAAGGTAGAACCGTAAGGGATGTTGTTGGTTACCAGCAGACGATCATTTTTCACGTCCATGATACGCAACTCACCGGTACGACCGATAACGATCTGTACTTTATCACCTGTGTTGTTTTCGTAGGTGGTAGTACGTAAGCCATCGAATTGTACAGTACCTTCAAATTTAGCTGGTAAACCGGATTCAACGGAAGTAGAACCGGCCACACCACCCACGTGGAAGGTACGCAGTGTCAACTGGGTACCAGGCTCACCGATGGACTGAGCAGCGATGATACCTACTGCATCACCTCTCTGCGCAGTGTAACCGCTGGCCAGGTTTTTACCGTAACATTTCACGCACACACCACGACGGCTTTCGCAAGTCAGTACGGAGCGGATTTCTACGGTTTCAATCGCACTTTCTTCAATTCTGTGTGCAATTTCTTCAGTGATTTCAGCACCTGCTGCAACAATCAGTTCCTCGTCGTTATGAGGATCAAATACATCGTGCAGAGAAGTACGTCCGAGGATACGGTCGTACAGTGTTTCGATCACTTCTTCATTATCTTTCAATGCAGAAGTAGCAATACCACGGAGTGTACCGCAATCTTCTTCATTGATTACAACATCCTGCGCAACGTCTACCAGACGACGGGTCAGGTAACCCGCATCCGCCGTTTTCAACGCCGTATCCGCAAGACCCTTACGGGCACCGTGCGTAGAGATGAAGTATTCCAATACGTTCAAACCATCTTTAAAGTTGGACAATACCGGGTTTTCGATGATCTCAGAACCGGTAGATCCACTCTTACGCGGCTTGGCCATCAGACCTCTGATACCAGCCAGCTGTTTGATCTGCTGCTTGGAACCACGCGCACCGGAATCCAACATCATGTATACTGAGTTGAAACCTTGCTTGTCTGTTGCCAGCTCACGGATCAGGGTTTCTGTTACCTTCGTATCCACACGTGACCAGATATCAATGATCTGGTTGTAACGTTCGTTGTTGGTAATCAGACCCATGTTATAGTTATCCCAAACTTCGTCTACTTCGCTGGAAGCACCGTCAATCATGTCTTGCTTAACGTCTGGGATGATCAGGTCATTGATGTTAAATGACAGACCACCGCGGAACGCCATGCGGAAACCTAATTGTTTGATGTCATCCAGGAACTTCGCAGTTGCAGGGATATTGGTTGCTTTAATGATATCACCGATGATTTCACGCAGTGATTTCTTGGTCAGCAGGGCGTTTACATAACCGGCTGCTTTCGGTACGAACTGGTTGAACAGTACGCGACCTACGGTAGTTTCGATCAGTTTTCTTTCCAGCTCACCATTTGCATTTCTTACGTCCGCTTTTACACGAATGTGAGCATGCAGGTCAATGCGGTCTTCATTCAGCGCGATGATTACTTCTTCAGCAGAATAGAAGGCTTTACCTTCACCTCTTACCACTACATCGCCCATTGTTTTCTTACCCTTGGTAATGTAATACAGACCGAGAACCATGTCCTGTGAAGGCAGGGTAATTGGCGTACCATTCTGTGGGTTGAGGATGTTGTGAGAAGACAGCATCAGCAGTTGGGCTTCCAGGATTGCAGCATTGCTCAAAGGCACGTGTACCGCCATCTGGTCACCATCGAAATCCGCGTTGAACGCAGAACACACGAGTGGGTGCAACTGTATCGCTTTACCTTCTACCAGTTTAGGCTGGAATGCCTGGATAGACAAACGGTGCAGGGTTGGTGCACGGTTTAACATCACCGGGTGACCTTTCAGTACGTTTTCCAGGATATCCCAAACTACCGCTTCTTTACGATCTACCAGCTTCTTAGCTGATTTCACGGTTTTAACGATACCTCTTTCAATCAGCTTACGGATAATAAACGGTTTGAATAACTCAGCCGCCATATCCTTAGGCAAACCACATTCGTGTAATTTCAGTTCAGGACCTACCACGATAACAGAACGTCCGGAGTAATCCACACGTTTACCGAGCAAGTTCTGACGGAAACGACCTTGTTTACCTTTCAGTACATCTGACAGTGATTTCAGTGCACGACCACCTTCCGCTTTTACCGCATTGGATTTACGGGAGTTGTCGAACAGGGAATCCACCGCTTCCTGCAGCATACGTTTTTCGTTACGAAGGATCACCTCAGGTGCCTTAATTTCGATCAAACGTTTCAGACGGTTGTTACGGATAATTACCCGACGGTAAAGGTCGTTCAGGTCGGAAGACGCGAAACGGCCACCATCCAATGGAACTAACGGACGCAGTTCTGGTGGTACTACCGGGATATATTGCATCACCATCCATTCAGGACGGTTTTCTACACGGCCATTGGCTTCACGGAAAGCTTCCACTACGCTCAGACGTTTCAGCGCTTCCGCTTTACGTTGCTGGGAAGTTTCAGTGGCTGCCTGGTTACGCAGCTGGTAAGAAAGGCTGTCCAGATCAATACGGGCCAGCATCATTTCTACTGCTTCCGCACCCATTTTAGCAATAAACTTGTTAGGATCTTCATCCGGTAACAGCTGATTGTCTTTTGGTAAGGTGTCCAGGATATCCAGGTATTCTTCTTCAGTGAGCAAATCACCGTAGTTCATGCCTTTCTCCTGTTTCATACCCGCCTGGATAATCACGTATCTTTCGTAGTACACGATGGTTTCCAGTTTCTTGGAAGACATTCCAAGCAGGTAACCAATCTTGTTAGGCAGGGATTTGAAATACCATATATGTACAACGGGAACCACTAAACGAATGTGGCCCATTCTTTCACGACGTACTTTCTTCTCCGTTACCTCAACACCACAACGATCACACACAATACCCTTATAACGGATACGTTTGTATTTTCCGCAATAGCATTCGTAATCCTTTACAGGTCCGAATATTCTTTCGCAGAATAAACCATCACGTTCCGGTTTGTAAGTACGGTAGTTGATGGTTTCAGGTTTCAGCACTTCACCGTATGAACGCTCCAGGATAACATCCGGAGAAGCCAGACTAATGGTAATGCTGTTAAAATTTGATTTAGGACGATTTTCTTTCTTGATAGCCATCTGTTATTAGCTTTTAGCTGTTAGCCGTTGGTGATAAGCCAGCGACAAAAATTTTATTCCTGCGAAATATCCAAGCTATCAGCCATTAGCATTTACTGCTAATGGCTGGTAGCTAAAAGCTCTTAGTCAAATTTCAGATCCAGACCCAGACCACGCAATTCATGGATCAATACATTGAAGGATTCAGGTACACCCGCTTTAGGGATGTTGTCTCCTTTCACGATAGATTCATATGCTTTGGCACGACCAACGATATCATCTGATTTAATAGTAAGCAGTTCCTGCAGGATGTTGGATGCACCGTATGCTTCCAGTGCCCATACCTCCATCTCACCAAAACGCTGACCACCAAACTGGGCTTTACCACCCAGTGGTTGTTGGGTAATGAGACTGTACGGTCCGATAGAACGGGCGTGCATCTTATCATCCACCATGTGGCTCAGTTTAAGCATATAGATAACACCCACGGTTGCTTTCTGGTGGAAGCGGTCGCCCGTTTCACCATCGTGCAGGTAAGCGTGACCAAAGCTTGGTAAACCAGCTTCGTTGATGTAGGAAGCAATTTCCTCTGTAGTAGCACCATCAAAGATCGGAGTCGCAAAACGTACACCCAGTTTCAGACCTGCCCAACCTAATACGGTTTCGTAGATCTGTCCAAGGTTCATACGGGAAGGTACCCCGAGTGGGTTCAGTACGATATCCAGTGGTGTACCATCTTCCAGGAATGGCATATCTTCATCACGCACAATCTTGGCAACAATACCCTTGTTACCGTGACGTCCCGCCATCTTATCACCCACTTTCAACTTACGCTTGCTGGCGAGGTAAACCTTCGCCAGTTTCAGTACACCCGCTGGCAGCTCATCACCAATAGAGATGTTGAACTTCTCACGTTTGTAACGACCCAGCTCTTCGTTGAACTTGATGTTATAGTTATGCAGCAGGGTATTGATCTGATCGTTCACCACTTCGTCTGTTGTCCAGCCCAGTGGGTTTACGTTCATGAAGTCAATATTCACGAGGTTCTTTGGAGAGAACTTGGATCCTTTGGAAATCAGTATTTCACCGTAAGTGTTGGTAATACCCTGAGAGGTTTTATCCTTCAGTAATACCAGCAACTTGCTCATCAACACTTCCAGCAGATCTTCCGCATTCTTCTGGTGAATTTTCTCCAGTTTCTCGATCGCTGCTTTTTCACGGGTTTTAGAGTTCTTGTCTTTCTTAGCGCGGCTAAACAATTTCTTGTCGATTACCACACCTTCTGTTGATGGAGGTGCTTTCAGGGAAGCATCTTTCGCATCAGAAGCCTTGTCACCGAAGATCGCTCTTAAGAGTTTTTCTTCCGGAGAAGGATCAGACTCACCACGTGGGGTAATTTTACCGATCAGGATATCACCTTCTTTAATGTGCGCACCAACACGGATAATACCGTTCTGGTCGAGGTCTTTGGTAGCCTCTTCACTTACGTTAGGGATATCTGGTGTCAGTTCTTCTTCACCCAGTTTGGTATCACGAACTTCCAGTTCATATTCATCAATGTGGATGGAAGTAAAGAGGTCTTCACGTGCAACACGCTCAGAGATTACGATCGCATCCTCAAAGTTGTAACCTTTCCATGGCATGAACGCTACCTTCAGGTTGCGTCCCAGCGCCAGTTCACCACCGCGGGTAGCGTAACCTTCTGTGAGGAAGTCGCCATCCTTAACGCGCTGACCTTTCTTCACGCAAGGTCTGAGGTTGATACAGGTGCTTTGGTTGGTTTTAACGAATTTGGTCAGTGTGTAAACGATCAGATCGTCTTCAAAGCTCACCAGTTTCTGCATTTCATCACGTTCGTAGCGAACATGGATTTCATTTGCATCCACAAATTCGATTACACCATTACCATCTGCGGTGATCTGCAGACGGGAGTCACGTGCAGCTTTGCCTTCCAGACCAGTACCTACGATAGGTACTTCAGGATTCAGCAATGGAACTGCCTGACGTTGCATGTTTGATCCCATCAACGCACGGTTGGCATCATCATGTTCCAGGAACGGAATCAGCGACGCACTCAAACCTACGATCTGGTTAGGTGCCACGTCCATGAATTCCACTTCATCTTTTTCAAGAATCGGGAAGTCACCGGTTTCGCGGGACTTAATCTTATCATTTATGAAATTACCTTTATCATCCAGTGGGGCGTTTGCCTGTGCAATCTTCACAGAATCTTCTTCCTCTGCGCTCAGGAACTCCACTTTATGCATATCTACTTTACCGCTGCTTACTTTACGGTAAGGTGTTTCAATGAAGCCCATTTCATTCACTTTCGCGTGAACGCAAAGTGTAGAAATCAGACCGATGTTTGGTCCTTCCGGTGTTTCAATGGTACACAGACGGCCGTAGTGGCTATAGTGAACGTCACGCACCTCAAAGCCTGCTCTTTCACGACTCAAACCACCGGGTCCGAGAGCGGAAATACGACGTTTGTGCGTGATTTCAGATAACGGGTTTGTTTGATCCAGGAACTGGGATAACTGGGAAGTACCGAAGAAGGAGTTGATCACGGAAGACAAAGTCCTCGCGTTGATCAGATCTACTGGTGTAAATACCTCGTTATCACGTACGTTCATTCTTTCACGGATGGTACGCGCCATACGTGCCAGACCAACACCAAACTGAGCATATAACTGCTCGCCTACAGTACGCACACGACGATTAGACAGGTGATCGATATCATCGATTTCCGCCTTACCATTCGTCAGCTGTACCAGGTACTTGATGATGGAGATGATGTCATCCTTCGTTAACACTTTCATGTCTAACGGAGTAGGAAGACCTAATTTTCTGTTGATCTTGTAACGACCTACGTCACCTAAATCGTAACGTTTGTCGGAGAAGAACAATTTATCGATGATGCCCCTTGCAGTTTCATCATCCGGCGCATCAGCACCGCGCAGTTGGCGGTAGATGTGCTGAACGGCTTCCAGCTCGGAGTTAGATGTATCCTTATTTAATGTATTGTAGATGATGGAGAAATCACCGCTCACCTCTTCCTTCTGAACGAAAACGCTTTTCAGTCCCATGTCTACGATGGTTTCGATATTCGCTTCATCCAGGATGCTATCACGCTCCAGCATAATTTCATTACGCTCGATGCTCACCACCTCACCGGTATCTTCATCCACAAAGTCTTCCACCCAGCTTCTTAAAACGCGGGCAGCCAGCTTTTTGCCGGCATATTTATCAAGACTCTTTTTGTCTGCTTTTACTTCATCTGCCATGCCAAACAGCTGCAGAATATCCTTATCTGTTTCATAGCCGATGGCACGTAACAGGGTGGTAACCGGGAATTTCTTCTTACGGTCGATGTAGGCGTACATCACGTTGTTGATGTCCGTTGCAAACTCCATCCACGCGCCCTTGAACGGAATCACCCTTGCAGAGTAGATTTTAGTACCGTTCGGATGTACGGATTGACCAAAGAAAACACCAGGTGAACGATGCAGTTGGGATACAACTACGCGCTCAGCACCATTAATAACGAAAGTACCTCTTGGAGTCATGTACGGAATGTTTCCTAAGAACACATCCTGAACAATCGTCTGGAAATCCACATGCTCCTCATCATTACAGCTGAGGCGGAGTTTCGCTTTCAACGGTACGGAATAAGTAAGCCCACGCTCAATACACTCCTCGATGGTATAACGCGGCGGATCCACGAAATAATCGAGGAATTCCAGATTAAAGATATTTCTGGTATCCGTAATCGGGAAGTTCTCTTTAAATACTTTAAAAAGGCCTTCGTTGTTTCGCTTGTCTGGTGTGGTTTCTAATTGGAAGAAATCCTTGAAAGATTGGATTTGGATAGCCAACAGATCCGGTGTCTCAGTAACTTGTTTGATCTTTCCAAAATTTACTCTTTCGTTTGTTTGGGCTTTTTTTAGAGACATATTCGAAGTTAGCAGTTATATGACTTGTAAGAATTAGGGAAATTAAGATTTCTTTGCCAATACCATCCCGATTTATTTATGCCTTCTACACGTGGTCAAAGTCACCTCAAGTGATTCCCCGTTTTGACTCTCTGAAAAAGACACTTTCCCAAAGGGAATAAGGCCAAAAGTGCAAAAGCACTTTTGACCTTTAAAAGATGTATACTTAAGCAAAGAATTACTGAATTTCAACTTCAGCACCAGCTTCAGTCAGCTTAGCTTTCAGGTCTTCAGCCTCAGCTTTGCTTACGCCTTCTTTTACAGATTTAGGCGCACCGTCAACCAGTTCTTTCGCTTCTTTCAGACCTAAGCCGGTCAGATCTTTAACGATCTTCACAACGTTCAGTTTGCTAGCACCTGCAGATTTCAGGACTACGTTGAAGGCAGTTTTTTCTTCAACAGCAGCAGCGCCATCACCAGATGGAGCAACTACAACTGCAGCAGCAGCTGGCTCGATACCGTATTCTGATTTCAGAACGTCTGCCAGTTCTTGTACTTCCTTAACAGTTAAACCTACTAATTGTTCAGCTAATGCTTTTACGTCTGCCATTTTATAATGTTTTAATGTAATGTTTGTAATGTTGTTGTTAATTATATTGTGACTTGGAAGCCAGTTTTTGTGAGCTTCTAGCTTTTAGCTCTTAGCAGTTAGTCAAACTAACAGCTAATGGCTAACAGCTGATAGCTATTCTGCTGCAGGTGCTTCCACCCCAGCTTCTTCTTTCTTGCCTTTTTCCAGCAAAGCAGCGATAACGCGTTTTGCAGGAGATTGCAACAGACCGATAACTTCGCCAATGAGCTCGTTCTTGGTCTTGATGTTGGTCAGTGCCTTCAGTTGGTTGTCACCTACGAAGATTTCGTCAGCAACAAATGCAGCTTTCAGAACTGGTTTTTCCAGCTTGTTGTTAGCTTTACGGAAATCAGAGATGATCAGAGCCGGCTCTTTCGGGCTGTCAGAGAACATCAGGGCAGTTACGCCATGCAGACTGTCAAATACACCTGCATATTTTTCGCTATCCAGAGACTCCAATGCCTTGCGGATCAGGGTGTTTTTAGCCACCTTCATTTCCACCTGCTTGTTGAAGCACACTTTCCTCAGGTCATTCACCTGTGCTACCGTTAAAGACTCGGTATTGGTGATGTAAAAGTTGCTGTATTGAGAGAACTTACTTTTCAGCAGTTCGATCACTTCATTTTTTTGATCTTTATTCATATTAAAACGTTTGTAGCAAGCCCCATCTTTACAGATAACGACTACAACTCGTGATCAATTAGTTTTGAACAGATTTAGTATCGATAACAATACCAGGACTCATGGTGCTAGCCATAGACAGACCTTTCAGGTAAGTACCTTTTGCAGTAGCTGGTTTCAGCTTGATGATAGCATTGATCAGCTCCAGGGAGTTCTGCTCAATTTTATCAGATGCGAAAGATACACGACCGATAGAAGCGTGGATGATACCAGCTTTATCAACCTTGAAAGTGATTTTACCGCCTTTAACATCGTTTACTGCAGCTGCAACGTCGTTAGTAACAGTACCGGTTTTAGGGTTCGGCATCAGGTTACGTGGACCTAAAATCTTACCCAGTTTACCGATTTTCGGCATTACAGCAGGAGTAGCTACGATTACATCAACCTCAGTCCAACCAGCTTCGATCTTCTGAATGAATTCATCCAGACCTACGAAGTCAGCACCTGCTTCTTTTGCAGCAGCTTCTTTATCAGGTGTGCAAAGTACCAACACCCTTTTAGTTTTACCAGTACCGTGTGGAAGCGTTACGGAACCACGGATTGCCTGGTCTGCTTTCTTAGGATCAACGCCTAAGCGGATATGTAAATCGACAGAACTGTCGAATTTAGTACAGTTAATATCTTTAACCAAGCTAGAAGCTTCTTTCAGGCTATAAACCTTATTTTTTTCCAGCTTCGCGTCAGCTACTTTTCTTTTTTTAGTTGCCATTTGTCAAAATGATTTTAAGATCCTGCCTCAACAGGGTGAAACAATTAGTTTTCCCAAGGAGCTTTACCATCAACAGTAATACCCATGCTACGTGCAGTACCAGCAACCATTTTCATAGCGCTGTTCAGCGTAAAGCAGTTCAGATCAGCCATCTTATCTTGAGCGATAGCTTCTACCTGAGCCCAGGAAACTTTACCCACCTTGTTACGGTTAGGTTCTTTAGAACCACTTTGCAATTTAGCAGCTTCCAGCAATTGTACAGGTGCCGGAGGAGTTTTAATTACGAAGTCGAAAGATTTGTCAGTGTAAACTGTCAGCAACACAGGCAATACTTTACCCATTTTATCCTGGGTACGGGCATTGAACTGTTTGCAGAACTCCATGATGTTCACACCTTTGGAACCCAAAGCGGGACCAATTGGAGGTGCAGGGTTGGCCTGGCCGCCTTTAACCTGCAATTTCACGTACGTTGCGATTTCTTTTGCCATGTTTTTTGTTTTAATTTGGTTAAACGCCCCCACCTTACGGGGAGACTCCCAAAACTAAAAGGACTGAAAATAACCTTTTAAAGGGGATGCAAAGGTATATATTATTATGAAATTGTCAAAAAGTAATTGAAATTGGGCATCCTTTTTGCTTCGGAAAGGATTTTTTTTACAAATCTATTGCATTACCCGAAAAATTTCCCTATTATCCGAAGCGTGCAAAGTTACGATTTCTCCGCCACTTGTACATAAAACAATTCCCTGCGCTTTCCCTTCTCCGTTTTAATATACTTATTCACAAAAGCCTGCTCCCCACTCACCTTTCCCTTCATTTCCGTAATCGCCTGCAGCAACTCATCCATATTATGCTTGATCGTATCATCCTGGATACGAAGCCCCGAAAGCGACTTTTCTGCTGCCTCCAACCTGCCGGCAATAACATCAATCATCTTTTTCAATGCCTCGTCCTTCATCTCCGGCATAAACTGCTTATTTTTAAAAGCAACATACTCATTATATAACTTCACCACTTCCGTATAATCCCGGTTTACTTCGTTAAACTGGTCCACCCTCCGGTTCCGGGCTTCAATTTCCTGGTTGGAAGCCAGTACCTTAATCGTTTGATCCATCCAGTCCAGTTCCGACATAATAAAAGGATTGGCAGCACCGCCAAATTGCCGGATCCTGGCCGACGCATGTTGCAGCCGCTCCAGGCGGGACTGCTTAAACCAGGCATTCAGCGAATCATTGAACGCAAAAACCGGCCGCCTGGTGGCCGCTGCAAAGCCCTGGCTGTTCAGCTCATCATGACGCAGCGGGAAAGACAACATTTGCCACATAGGGTCATATGGCATATGCGTTTTTACGGCCAGCTGCGGCAACGCCTGGAACCAGGTCCAGTTGATTTTGGGAATAAACCGGCCGTTATCCACGGCTCCAGCTCCCCAGGTAGGATCTGTAATGGTCCACTGCGTACCGTTTTTCACTAATACCCAATCGTGTGACCCGGTAGGAATCATAATATCATTCTGCAAGCCATAACCCGTCACCACAATAGCATTAATACCGGCTTCCCGGCATACCTGTGCATACAATACTGCATAATCTGTACATAATCCCTTACGGGTACGCAAGGTCCGCTGTATAGCAGCCGCTGAATCCCGGTAACTGTTGGGATGATTCATATTGGGCACATCGTAAGCGATGTTGGTGGCAACCCAATTGAATAATGCCTGTTGCAGTGCAGTACTGCTACCGGTGTGCCCCTTTAGCCATTGGGCCATAGCTGCCGGAGAAGCAGTAGCCGCCTCAGGTATCTGGGGAATAGCAGTAGTTACAATTGGCTTAACGGCTTTAGTGGGCTTTGCGGATTTACCACTTTGGGCGCTGGCAGATATACCTACCATTACCAGCAGAAAAGAAATAACTGATTTCATACAATAATGAGATATAGGGACCGATATTGATTTATCCGGGCAACATCCGGATGACAGGCTAAAATTATAAAAATAAAGGGCTTTTCTCTCCCTATTTCCAGTTCATCTTATAAAACAAGCCTTTCCGGAATAGCTTCCCGGTCTTTATATATTTTGTAACAAACGCCTGTTCTTCAGTAATCCGTTGCCTTAATCCACCAATGGCGGTTTTTATCTCTCCCACACTTTTAACGTGGGAAGGCTCAGTAGCTGTCACGGTTTGCAATAATTTATCGATATCATCCAACTGCGTAGCCATTCCATCTACCCACTCGCGGATTTCCTTATCTGTTTTAGCAGGTGTATACTGGTTGTTTTTGAACACCACATATTGATTAAAGCTGTTCGTTACTTCATTATACAGGCTGCTGGCCTTATTGATTTTGCCCACCTGCTTATTATACGCATCTACCTGTTCATTATGCTCAGCGTTGGCAATGATATTACGCAGGTCGGTTAATTCAACAGATATTAACTGGTTACTGATACCGTATTGCGCAATGCGGTTAGCAGCATTTTGTGCCCGGTCTTTTTCCGACATCGTGGTATAAGCGGCCAATGTATCCAGGTAATTAAATATGGGCCTGGCACTACCTGCTGTCCATTTGCCATCGCGGACTTCATCGTGTCTTAACGGGTGATCCTGGAATTGGAACAGCGGATCAAATGGCACATGTGTTTTAATAAATACGGCTGGCGATACCAGGAAGTATTCCCAATTTAAATGACGCACAAATTTATTGTTATTGGCATAACCGGATCCCCAGGTGGGGTCAATCAGTTGCCACTTATTAGCTGTGAAAACAGCCACCCACATATGGCTGGCATTATCAGGTTTACCAGCAGTGATGGGATATCCACTCACCAGCCAGGCAGGAATACCTGCGCGGCGGCTAACATCCATAAACAGGCTGGCATATCCGTGGCAGATGGCGGTACGGGTTTTCAAGGTTTTGTTGATAGCATCAACAGTATCTGTATAATAATCCGGTTTAAAAGTGTTTACCATATCATAGCTGATATTGTTCCCCATCCAGCCATAGAGCGATTTCAGGATAGCTGCCTGGTCGCTGCGGTGAGTTTTCAGGTATGCAGCGATGGTAGCGGAGGTAGCAGTTACTGAATCCGGTATGGGTTCAAAAGTAATGGTATTGATTACAACGGGTTTGACGGGCTTTTTAGCTACAGTTTGGGCAGTCAGGCTTCCCATCAGGGATAAGCAGGTTACTCCAACAACAAGGGATTTGATATTCATCGTGTTATAGGTAAATGAGAAAAGCGTTCTGGATAACCAGAACGCTTTTCAATAAAGTAGTTGTATAATAGAATTATGCGAGTTTTTCCACCTGCATAAAATTCAGTTCTACTGGTGTAGCGCGACCGAAGATTTTCACGGTTACTTTCAGTTTCTTCTTGTCTTCGATTACTTCTTCAATCACACCGTTGAAGTCGTTGAACGGACCATCAATAATCTTAATGGTTTCACCAACGATGAAAGGTTCGCTCATGGTTAATCCCTGATCGCTCAGTTCATCCACTTTACCTAACATTTTATTTACTTCTGCTTTACGGAGTGCGATTGGTTTTTCTTTTCCGAGGAAGTGGATAACACCGGATACATTGCGTATAGCCTGTATTACTTCATCGGTCATTTTACCATCTACAGCTTCGATCATCACATATCCGGGATAGAAGTTTTTTTCGCGCATTACTTTTTTACCAGCCTGCACTTTATACACTTTTTCTACCGGCAGGAAAATCTGGCTGATCACGTTACCCCAGTCGGAGCGACGTACTTCGATATCCAGGTATTCCTTCACTTTTTTTTCCTTGCCACTAACAACGCGGAGTACATACCACTTTGTTTCCTGAGCAGGAAGATTGGCTGCATCCATTTATTTAGCTTTGAAAATTTCGTAATAGTGAGTTAACACAAAATTGGAAGCGGCATCCATACCCCATACCAGCGCAGTAACAAATATTGTTGCTATCAGGACAATCATGGTAGATGACTGGAGCTCTTGCCAGGTAGGCCAGGACACCTTGTAAACCAATTCATGATAAGACTCGCGGAAATAATTTCTGATCTTATTCATTCTATAAAGTTAACTATTTATGGTCAATTGTTTAAAGCCTAAAAAATGGTTGACTTGTCTTATTTTGTAATAACAACAATTCAACCATTTAGTTATATTTTCTTAAACCTTGGCACGGGTACTAGGATTCGAACCCAGATCAAAGGTTTTGGAGACCCGTATGCTACCGTTGCACCATACCCGTGTATAAAGCCATTAGCAGTGAGCTTTTAGCAGCCAGCAAATCTATATAAATTTTCTGACATTTAATTGCCAAAGCTAATGGCTTTTAATATTATTAGTTGCTTATTTCAGGATTTCAGTAACCTGACCAGCACCTACTGTACGACCACCTTCACGGATAGCGAACTTCAGACCTTTATCCATAGCGATAGGCTGGATCAGTTTTACAGTCAGAGTTACGTTATCACCAGGCATAACCATTTCAACACCTGCTGGTAATTCAACTTCACCGGTTACGTCAGTAGTACGGAAGTAGAACTGAGGACGGTATTTGTTGAAGAACGGAGTGTGACGGCCACCTTCTTCTTTGCTCAGTACGTAAACTTCGCATTTGAATTCAGTGTGTGGAGTGATGGTACCTGGCTGGCAGATAACCATACCACGACGGATTTGAGTTTTCTCAATACCGCGGAGCAACAGACCAGCGTTATCACCTGCTTCACCTTCGTCGAGGAGTTTTTTGAACATCTCAACACCAGTACAAGTAGATTTCAGTGGTTCTTCCTGCAGACCTACGATTTCAACGTTCTCACCAACTTTGATACGACCGCGTTCGATACGACCTGTAGCAACGGTACCACGACCGGTGATAGAGAATACGTCTTCAACAGACATCAGGAATGGTTGATCAACTGGACGTGGAGGCAGTGGGATGTAAGTATCAACTGCTTCCATCAGTTGGTCGATAGCACCTACCCATTTATCATCGCCAGCGAGAGCGCCGGTTGCAGAACCCTGGATTACAGGAACGTTATCACCGTCGAAACCGTTAGAAGACAGCAGATCACGAATTTCGATCTCTACCAGTTCCAGTAATTCTGGATCGTCTACCAGGTCAACTTTGTTCATGAATACTACGATACGAGGTACACCTACCTGGCGAGCCAGCAGGATGTGCTCTCTTGTTTGCGGCATAGGACCATCTGTAGCTGCCACCACGAGGATAGCACCGTCCATTTGAGCAGCACCGGTGATCATGTTCTTCACATAGTCAGCGTGACCAGGACAGTCAACGTGTGCGTAGTGACGAGAAGCTGTCTGATACTCAACGTGAGCTGTATTGATGGTAATACCTCTTTCTTTTTCTTCAGGAGCAGCATCGATCTCATCATAACCTCTCTTCTCTGCCAGACCTTTGTTAGCCAAAATTGTGGTAATGGCAGCAGTCAAAGTAGTTTTACCATGATCCACGTGGCCGATGGTACCAATGTTTACGTGGGGTTTATCCCGCTTGAAGGTTTCTTTTGCCATTGTATTTTCTTTTTAGATGGTTTGTAAAGATTGTATTGATTGTTGTTTTAAAAAAACGGTTTTACAAACTTGTACCGTTGATGAGAATTGAACTCATGGCCTTCCCTAAATAAAAATGGGTTGCTCTTCCATTGAGCTACAACGCTAAGTTTTAATTTCGGAGTGCGGAATTTACAAATTCGAATTCCGAAATTCGAATTTTATGGAGTTTGTTGAGGCGACAGAAATTTCACTACAACTATTCTTCTAAAATTCATTGAGCTGTTGAAGAGAATTGAACTCTCGACCTCTTCCTTACCAAGGAAGTGCTCTACCCCTGAGCTACAACAGCTTGAAAAAATTGCATCACGCAAAGCGTGTTAAAATACGAGCGGGAGACGAGGTTCGAACCCGCGACCTACAGCTTGGAAGGCTGTCGCTCTACCAACTGAGCTACTCCCGCATTTTAAATTCACTAAGTTTCCGGCAAACAACACTGCAACTTTCCACTTATAGAATTAAAGAATAAACAAAAGAACTTAAGAGCTGTTGTATCACAGGTTTAGGGTAATCTGATCAACTTCTTCTGAATTGATCACCTTCCTCTCAACAACCATGTTCCGCCTCTGCACGGGCAAAAGCGGAACACGCTGTATTGGTGGGCAGGATAGGATTCGAACCTATGAAGACGTAGTCAGCGGATTTACAGTCCGCCCCATTTGGCCGCTCTGGAACCTGCCCTAACACCTTTGGATTTTGTCATCCGGTTATGCAATAACCAAATAAAAATCGATGAGCCAGCAGAGGGATTCGAACCCCCGACCCACTGATTACAAATCAGTAGCTCTGGCCAACTGAGCTATGCTGGCATCTTTTCAAAAAACATTCTTTCAATAAAGTAACTCGTTGAAAGAGAGCGCAAAATTAAACGAATTTTTCAATTCTCAAAATCTTTTTTTCAGTTTGTTACAAATATTTAAAAATTTATCTGCTTCCCTGAAAACGCCCTACCATAAAGAACTTTGCTACCTTTACCGACCCTCTTTTTGAATCGGGATGGCAAAGGTAGCAAAGAGATTAATATTTCCAAAATTATTTCAGAAAATTATTGAAATTTCTTTTCCTTCTTTCTTTTCACCTGCTCAACAAGGGATTCGAAGGCAAGGTCGAAGGACTCTTCGAAAGATTTAGATTCGTGCTTGACAAATAAGTCCTGGCGAGGTATTCGGACTCTGATCTCGGCTATTTTATCTTTAATCTGGTGGGCTAAATTATCAACTTTTAAAAAGACATCCACGCTGATAATACGATCATAAAACGTGGTTAATTTCTGGAGTTTCTTGTTCACATGATCAATTAACTTAGAATCCGCATCAAAATGCACAGTTTGAATTTGTACGTTCATAGCACTAATTTTTTAAATATTTAACAATCTAGGTTCTAATTAGTAAAGGACGGTCATAGGCATTCTCTTTTAGTATAATGAACTTCATTACTAATATAGTCACTTTTGCAATGCAATGCGGAATAGCAGCGTAATATTTTGTTAAAAGCCTAAAATAATTGCTACGCCTTTGGGTGCGCCTGCCGGTAAACCTTCTTCAGTTGTTCAATCGTATTATGCGTGTAAACCTGGGTGGCAGCGAGGCTGGAGTGTCCTAACAGCTCCTTTATGGCATTCAGATCTGCACCATTATTTGCCAGATGTGTAGCAAACGTGTGGCGAAGAATATGCGGACTTTTCTTTTTTAAAGTAGTGATTTGATGTTCAGTGAGATATTTTCGTACTGTCAGATACACGTATTTGGGATAAAGTCGCTGACCGCTATACGGGTGCACCAGCAATACACCACCCTCAAATTCTTCCAGGCAACTGCGCTTCTGCTGCATATAATGATCCAACTGCTCTAACAGTCCCCTGCTAATAGGAATAATCCGCTCCTTACCTCCCTTTCCCATCACCTTAATAGAAAGGTTGCCTTTATCCACCTTAAATTCCTGCAAAGCAATTAATTCAGACAAGCGAATACCTGTCTGATAAAAGATATCAAAAATGAGCCGGTGGGTAGTCCCTTCGAAATCATTGGCAAAAATCTGCGTGGTAGTCAGGGAAACGGGACTGATATTATCTTCCAGGGCACGCATTCCCTTCTCCTCAATATAACCAGGCAAACGGCGGCTTATTTTGGGCGCTATGACTTTGACCATCGGCGATTGTTTTACAAGGCCCTGGCGCAGACAGTATTTAAAAAAGGATTTAAGTGTGGAGATTTTCCGGTTAACACTTTTGGCGGTCATAGCATCTTCCATGAGCCGTGCCAGCCAGCTACGGATCATTACATGGCTAAGATCCTCCACAGGAGTGCTGTTATAGGTAGCCGTAATGTAATCGATGAATTGGAAGAGGTCATTGCGATAGGCAGTGCAGGTATGCGCCGAGTATCGCTTTTCGAGCTGGATATAGGCTATAAAGCGCTCTACTAAGGAGTATAATGGTTCGTTCAACACAAAAAGATTGATGACTGTAAAGTTATTAAATAACCTTACAATCATCAAATATTTTGAGCTGCATTCAGCTTATCACTGAAAACAAATTAATCTTCAAATTTACCGGTAGCCAACTGTTGCTTGTAAACGGCTTTCAAAACCTCGTTACGACGTTTAACAGATGGTTTAGTAAAAGACTGGCGCGATCTCAGCTGCAGTAAAATGCGAGCTTTCTCAAATTTCTTTTTATATTTTTTAAGCGCCTTGTCTATGTTTTCGCAATCTTTAGAATCAATGATCAACATAATTTTTGCCTCTTATTTTTAGGATCGCAAAGATAACACAACATTTATTAAAAAACAAAAGACAATCAGAATTATTCTGCTTCTCCTCCTTCCGGTCCATAGAATATGACCCATAACAGCAGATCCGGGGTGAAATTCCGGAACCGGTGAGCGGCTCCGGCAGGCACAAACAGGAAATCTCCTACCCCTACCTGCACTTTTTTATCCTCCAGTTCAAATTCTCCACTCCCTCTTATTACCAGGTAAATTTCATCCTGGATATGGGGTTCCTGTCCATCTATCTCCTCAGGACCAAAAATAATCCCCCGCATGGAACCGTGTTCAAACAATACTGCGAAATCATCGTCGCTTTTCTGTAATTGTCTTAAAGACTCTGCAAAAGAGACATGGAACCTCATACTATGGCTATTTTAACGTATTCTGAGATAACCCGAATTTAAGAAAGAAAACGTGAATTTGAGCCAAAAATGAAAGGCATGCAGCCATTTTCCCGTACGACAATACCGGAGATAATTCCCCTGATCATCATCCGCGAAAATAGCTGTATGCCTTCGGCTTTATTGTTTTCTTAATCTTTCAGCTTCTTCTTCAGCAAGCTTACCTGGTCCTGGAGACTACTCACCATATCGGCCAGGTGGTTCACACTCATACGGCTTTGTTGACCGGCTTTGCTGATCACGACATCAGACTGCCATAATTCCAGCACATCTTCCATATCCACGCCATATGGCTCAAATTGTTCGTTGTCAGATGCCAGGGTAATTTTTGATTTGGAGCGGTTGTTCTTCTGGACTCTTTTAAACACAATACCTCCTCTGGCAGTTACCACCACATAGGTTTCATTGTTTTTAATTTCGTCCCACCCTTCTACCTTATGGCAAACGATTACAGAACCGGAAGTAACCGGCAGCATAGAATCCCCGGTTATTTCAAAAGCACGGTAATCACCGGCACCCAGCATGGGCAAGGTAAACGTATTCAGCTCCTCAATAAATTCTTCATCGTTATACCCGGCCAGATAACCGGCGGCCGCTTTTACCGGCACAAATTGTATCGCCTGCCGGGCACTACCCAGCTTTTGCTGACGACGCTTTTCCAGGAAGCTGTCTTTTTGGGAACCCAAATCACGACGAAGCAGATCATCGATGGAGACCCGGAACATATCACTTACCTGTTCCAGGATTTCTGTACGGGGCTCTGCACGCTCTTCCTCATATGCACCCAGCAGGGAACGCTTAATACCGAGTTTATCGGCAAACTCTTGCTGCGTCCAGGCTTTTTGCTTACGCAGATATTTCAAATTCTGACATACTACGGACATAACCTAAATAATTTAGTACCTTGCTAACAAAATTAGCAAATATTTTTATGAATTACCAAATATATTCGGGGCGCTTCGCTTATTTTTGCCCGGTAAAATCCAACTAGATATGTTAAATTATATCCACTCCTTTTTAAGATGGGCGTTATTACTCGCTGGGATCTGGGCCGTTATCCGTTCTTTAAAGGGCGTAACAGGTAAAACGCCGTTTACTGCAGCAGACAGCAAAGCCGGGCTTTTTTTCATGATATTCTGTGACCTGCAGTTGTTGGTAGGACTTATTCTCTTCTTCGTAAGTCCGTTATCACAGGCTGGCATATCCAATATGGGGGGGGCTATGAAAGATCCTGTTTTAAGATTTTTTACAGTAGAACATGAAACCATGGCTATCATTGCTATTGCACTGGTACACATTGGCAAATCTAAAATAAAGAAAGCCGCTTCTGACGCGCAGAAACATAAACTGGGGCTGATCTTCTTCGGGCTGGCACTGGTGTTGATACTGGCGCTGATTCCATGGCCTTTCCGTGCTGCATTAGGCAAAGGATGGTTCTAATAACCCATTCATTACAGATATTTACTGAAATGGCGTCCTTGTCAGGGACGCCATTTTCTTTTCCGGTTTATAGATTGACCACTGGTTATCCTTTGTCTTTGTTATATAATCTGAACGAATAAATGTATGGCAATGCCGCCAGCACAATGGCTACGAAGAAAATAATAAATACCCCGGTAATCAGCGAAAGGAAAAATCCTGCTATAATAATCACTACCCCGGCACTTACCCATAAATTACTGGCCATCAAATGAGTTTCGGTCCATACACTGGCGCTTTGCAACGTCCATGGCGTTCTTACTCCTACGTAATTATTGGGCTTCAACTTACGCAGGTAAAAGCCGATACCCGTAATCAGCAATCCTACACCGATGAAAGCCCAACGCTCCATGATAAATGATTTACCCTGGCTAACCAGGAAAATAATAACGCAGGTAAAAATGGCCTGATAAGCATGTATGAGAAAGCGGATGCGATAATATTCTTTATGCTCCAACTCTATAGCAGAAGGGGTGATCTGCTTTTCCCCTGCAGCAGGAATATAGCGGAACAGGAAATAGATCAGTGCGTTTGTGAAAAAAAGGAAAATCATCAGTAACAGGAAATCCCGCTTTGTGCTTACTTCTGTAATATCTAAAGCATTTGCGTTGGTAGAAAGTACTGCGGGTATTGAATTCCAGATGATGGCAAGGTAGGCCATGGGTACCAGCAGTAACGCAAGAATCAGCAATTCTTTGGTAAAATCCGGCTGTTTCATTTGGAGGTCAGTTTAAAGGTTAAACCACTCACATACGTCCCTTTTCCTTCATTTCCATTCTCTTATCTATTACATATTGGATGCCAGTTCTGTTTATTAAAGTTACGAAAATTGAACGGTAGGGAAGTTGTAATAAATTTTGCTAAATTTATTAGTATTACTAAAATAATTAGTAATTTAGCAGTCCCAGATTAATCAGATAGAAGTGATTCCGGCTGGCAGGCCTGCTGCTCTACTATCCTCACCCTTTGCCCGGCCCGCCATCCGTATCGCTTTTATAATATCGGGAATTCCGTCCTTGTTTATCCCATAAACCAACGTTTTATGATTACGCTACAACAAAGGACCATTGCGCATTTTGACCTGGACTGTTTTTTTGTTTCAGTAGAATGCCAACGGGATAGCCGGTTAGCCGGACAGCCGCTGCTGGTTGGCGGCAGCAGCGACCGGGCCGTAGTATCGGCCTGCAGTTATGAAGCCAGGCGTTATGGTATTCATTCTGCTATGCCGATGAAAACGGCGCTGCGCCTTTGTCCACATGCTATTGTCCGCAGTGGGGACATAGAACTGTATAGTGCCAAGTCCAGGGAAATCACGGAAATCATTGCCGGGAAAGCCCCCTTGTATGAAAAGTCCTCTATCGATGAATTCTACCTGGACCTTTCAGGCATGGACAAATTTTTCGGATCGCTGAAATGGACCACTGAGCTACGGAAAATGATTATGAAAGAATCCGGGCTGCCCATTTCATTTGGACTGGCGTCCAATAAACTGGTGTCCAAAGTAGCGACAGATGAAGCAAAACCCAACGGTCAACTGGAAATACTGTTTGGTAATGAAAAAAGTTTTCTGGCACCGCTGGCGGTGGAAAAGATTCCAATGGTAGGCCGTGAAACCGGTGCCCAGTTAAGGCGCCGTGGCGTAGAAACCGTGAAGACACTGAGTGAAGTGCCCATCTCCCTGCTGGAAGCATGGATGGGAAAAACCGGGATAGCGCTCTGGAAAAAAGCCAATGGTATCGATGAATCGCCGGTAGTGCCTTTTTATGAACAAAAATCTATTTCTACAGAAAGTACTTTCCCTGCCGATACGATCGACATGGAATTTCTACATGCAGAGTTAGTACGTATGACAGAAAAAATAGCCTTTGAATTAAGACAACAGAATAAACTGACCGGCTGTGTTACCCTGAAAATACGTTACTCCGACTTTGAAACCGTTACCAGACAGATGACCGTTGCCTACTGCTGTGCAGACCATGTACTGCTGCAACATGTAAAAGAACTATTCAAAAAACTATATGATCGCCGGCAGTTGGTACGCTTGATTGGCGTTCGTTTCAGCCACCTGGTACAAGGAAATTATCAGATCAGTTTATTCGACGATAAACAGGAAATGATTGCACTTTACCAGGCAATTGATCAAATTAAAAACCGCTTCGGCTGGGAATATTTAATGAAAGGCACCAATGTGGTACCTCCGGATAAAAGAAGTCAGCGGCGACCTGAAAAAGACATCATGCCGTATTTTAAAGTGAAATAAAATAGCTGGATAAAGGCCATGGTATTGCATGTATATAATGCAACATTTTACTGCGTATTACATCTCCGGAAAAAATACCAGGACATGTGTAAACAGTATTCAGATGCAACATACCGGAAAATGGCCATGACACAGGATGTGCATAGTATAGCGCACCACGCGTATCACATCTCCGGAAAAAATACCCGGACACGTGTAAACAGTATTCAGATGCAACATACCGGAAAATGGCCATGACACAAGATGTGCATAGTATAGCGCACCACCGCGTATCACATCTCCGGAAAAAATACCCGGACATGTGCATACCACATTCAGATGCAATATATCAGGAGATAACCACGATACAGGATGTGAATAATAACACTTCACCGCGTATTACATCTCCGAAAAAAAATAACAAAATGAACCAAGCCGTTCGATTATGTACTTAAACTGCAAAACTTTTTTTAGCCTGCGCTATGGCACTATGCACGCGGAAATGCTGGTAAAAAAAGCGTTTGAGCTGGGTATCCGCACACTGGCACTGACTAACATCAACATCACTTCGGACGCCTGGGAGTTTGTGGAACTGTGCCGGCAACATGATATTAAACCTATACTGGGATTGGAATGCAGGAATGGAAACGATTTCAAATACCTGCTGCTTGCACGTAACCAGGAAGGCTGGTACGGCATCCACCATTTTTTATCTCAACATCTTACGCAGGAAATTCCATTTCCAGCGCAAGCCCCTGTTATTCCCCACACCTACGCCATTTATGCATGGGGTACCCGCGACCCCGCCACATTAGCCGCACATGAGCTGATAGGTGTAAAACCCTGGGAAAGAAATAAATTATTCAGAACAAATACACCCGCCCTGCGCGACAAACTGGTGATACTGCAACCGGTAACTTTCCAGGATGAAGAATATTTTGAACTGCATCGCCTGCTACGGGCCATAAATGAAAATATCCTGATTTCACAGCTAACACCCGCTATGACCGGGCATCCGGCAGAACAATTTGTGCACCCAGCCAAACTGGTGGAGCACTTTTCCGACTATCCGCATATCGTGCAGAATACGCTGGAAGTCATGGAAAACTGTAAGGTTGAAATGGCGCTTTCTTCCCACCTTACCCGCAATAAAAAACATTTTACAGGAAGCGTGGAAGGCGATCGCGCCAAACTACGAGAACTGGCGCTGGCAGGCATGTATTACCGCTATGGCGATGATCACGAAGAAGCCCTGCGACGGATTGAAAAAGAATTAACCATTGTGGCACAAATGGAATTTGAAGCCTACTTCCTGATTACCTGGGATATTGTACGGTACGCGCAGGAACAGGGATTTTTCTATGTTGGCCGTGGCAGCGGCGCTAATTCCATTATCGCTTACTGCATAAAAATTACTGATGTAGATCCTATAGAACTGGATTTATACTTTGAACGATTTCTTAACCCTTCCCGCAGTTCTCCACCGGATTTTGATATCGACTTTTCCTGGCGCGACCGCGACCAGGTGATTCAATATGTTTTTGACACCTACGGAAAAGAATATACCGCCCTACTTGGTACTGTTACTACTTTTCAAACCAACGCTATCATAAGAGAGCTGGGCAAGGTATATGGACTGCCCAAGAAAGAGATCGATAAAATATTGGAGAATGGCTTCCAGCTGCAGTTAGACAACGAAGAGATTCATCGGAAGATAGCCCATTACTGTGATCTGATGGACAGAAAACCTGCTTTCCCTAATCACCTGAGCATTCATGCCGGCGGGATTTTAATCAGTGACGCTCCTATCCATCATTATTGCACTACTTATCTGCCTCCGAAAGGTTTTGTGACAGCCCAACTGGATATGTGGCAGGCGGAAAGAATCGGGCTTTATAAGTTTGATATCCTCAGCCAGCGCGGGCTGGGACATATCAGGGACGCCATCGACATTATCCGTGAAAACCGCCGTGTACACATTGACATCCACAATGTGAAAGCATTCCAGATAGATACCCGTGTAAAAAATAACCTGGCCACCGTTAATACCATTGGTTGTTTTTATATAGAATCTCCTGCCATGCGGCAACTGTTGCTCAAATTACGTTGCGACAACTACCTCTCGCTGGTAGCAGCCAGCTCTATTATCCGTCCGGGTGTAGCACAATCGGGCATGATGAAAGAATATGTAGAACGCTATCGTCATCCTGAGAAAGTAGTGTACCTGCACCCGGTGATTGAAGAATTATTGAAAGAAACTTTTGGCATCATGGTGTACCAGGAAGATGTGATTAAAGTAGCGCATCGGTTTGCAGGACTGGAACTGGCTGATGCGGATACGCTGCGTCGCGCCATGGGAGGGAAATACCGGGGCTCAGATCAATTTGAACAAATAGAAAAACGTTTCCTGGATAATTGTGAAGAACGAGGGCATCCCCGCCATATAGCAGCAGAAGTATGGCGGCAAATCTCCAGCTTCGCCAGTTTCTCTTTCTCCAAAGCCCACTCCGCCAGTTTTGCCGTAGAAAGCTACCAGAGCTTGTACCTGAAAACATATTTCCCGGCGGAATTTATGGTAGCTGTTATTAATAACTTCGGCGGCTTTTATAACCGTGAACTCTATTTCCGGGAACTGCAGAAAACCGGTGTAAACCTGCATCCACCCTGCATTAACAACAGTGACTATTACACCAATATCAAAGTACAGGAAGTATATGTAGGATTTATTCATATAGAAGGCCTGGAACAACTACTCACAGAGCGTATACTGGACAACCGGAAAAAGTATGGACCATTTGCCGACCTGGAAGACTTCACCCACCGCATTGCGCCGGGTCCGGAACAACTGGAAATATTAATTCGTATTGGCTGCTTCCATTTTACCGGGCATACCAAAAAAGAATTATTATGGAAAAGCAGCCTGCTCATGAAAAACAAAAATACGATGCAAGCCCCGGGGTTACCCTTGTTTGGCCCTGCCACTGTTGACTGCGAATTACCAACCCTGGCCTATCATGCGCATGAAGATGCTTTTGATGAGATTGACCTGTTGGGATTTCCATTGCAATCGCCTTTTAGCGTACTACAACACCAGCAAAATACGTATATGCCTGCCCGTGAATTCGGAAAACACGTGGGATTGCCGGTAACTACCCTGGGCTACCTGGTGACCACCAAGTTTTTACGCAGCAACAAGGGGGAACCTATGTGTTTTGGAACATTCCTGGACAGGGAAGGTACTTTCATAGATACCGTTCATTTTCCAGATAGCTTGCGGCAATTTCCATTTCAAAAAGGTGGTTTTTATGTTTTACAGGGAAAAGTGGCCCAGGAACATGATGTAGTGACACTGGAAATCAATAAAATGTGGAAGATTGGGTATTTTGAAGATAAAAAGTCTTAAAACCGACAAATTGTTGTATTTTTGCGACAAATGTCGGGTATTATGAAACACGTAAAAGGATACCGCGTACAGGAAAATGCGTTGCTCATTGTAGAAGCACCTGGAGCGGCTTTCAATGCCGGTAGCGGCTATTTTGACTTTATACAACTTTCCCGTAGTGGAATTATTAAGCAGGCATTGTTGAACCTGAGCAGGCAACTGTCTTTTTCTTTATCAGAGCTGGCGCAGGTAGTACATGTGTCTGAAAGAACATTACAGCGTTATGCTGATGATGCGAAACTCTCCGCCGATACGTCTGAGCGGGCCATATTGCTGTCTCAGCTCTACCAACGAGGCACCGAAGTGTTCGGTCAGCTGGAGAATTTCAAGGAATGGATGAGAACACCTTTGCCAGCATTCAATTATCAAACACCTATTTCGCTTTTAGATACCACTTTCGGGTTCCAACTGATCCAGGATGAGCTGGGGCGGATTGAACATGGCATCTTCGCATAATCAAACTTACTAACGAAACCTTCAACATGGAAGTATACAGGATCAGTAAGTGTGCTTACATCAATGATCTGAGCGGAACAGGTGCGCGCTTATATGGCGGACGCTGGAACAGTCCGGGGCATTCAATTGTGTATACCGCCGGCAGCAGGGCATTGGCCGCCCTGGAAGTACTGGTACACGTTCCGCTGAAAAATATTATCCAGGATTTCTGCATTGCTACTATTCATATCCCCGACAACATTGCTATTAAAGTATTAACCAAGTATGACCTGCCTTCCGGCTGGCAATCACTTGCGCCAGACCCATTGCTGCAGGCCATTGGTGACGAATGGGCCGATACCGCTAAATATGCTGTATTAAGAATTCCTTCCGTTATTATTGCAGATGAAAATAATTACCTGATAAATCCGCTTCACCCGGATGCACCAGCCATTACTATTGCCAATACACAACCCTTTGTTTTTGATCAGCGACTAAAAAAATAATTACGAATTTCAATTACGAATTACGGAGTTGTGTGTAGATAAAAGCGGATGATCTTCGCGAATATCTACACACAACTCCGTAATTCGTAATTGAAATTCGTAATTCTCTTTTATTCCAGGCCGAACAGCCCTTTATTCAGCACCTGCAATGTTTTCTCTTTATACTGACCATTGATCAGGATAGAGATGTTATGCCGGCTACCACCATAGGAAATCATGCGCAAAGGAATTTCTTCAATGGCATCAAATAACCTGGTGATAATAGATGGTGTTGCTGCAACCTCGTTACCTACAATAGATACAATTGTCTGATGGTAATCCAGCTCCACGGTACCAAACGGTTGTAATTCTTTCAGAATCTGATCAAGGTATTGCTGGTTATCGATCGTTACAGATACGGCAACTTCAGAAGTAGTGATCATATCAATTGGCGTGCGATATTTTTCGAATATTTCGAAAATCTTGCGGAGAAAACCATATGCCAGCAACATACGGCTGGATTTGATTTTAATGGCGATAATACCATCTTTTGCCGCGATGGCTTTTACGCCATTGCCATTAGGTAACTCTGTAATAATGGTGCCTTTGGCGTCTGGTTGCATCGTATTCAGCAATTTCACCGGGATGTTGAAATGCTGCGCAGGCCAGATAGAAGCCGGATGGAGAATTTTAGCACCGAAGTAAGCCAATTCTGCTGCTTCATCAAAGGAAAGCTGATCGATAGGGAATGTTTTTTTCACCACCCGTGGATCATTATTGTGCATCCCATCAATATCTGTCCAGATTTGTACTTCGCTGGCTTGTATTGCGGCGCCGATGAGGGAAGCAGAATAGTCGCTACCACCACGTTTCAGGTTATCAACTTCGCCACGGGCATTGCGGCAAATGTATCCCTGGGTAATAAATATGTGCTTGTCTTTATGCTGGCTGATCAGGTTAGCCAGTTTAATTTTTATCTTAGGAATTTCTGGTTCTTCGTATTCATCGATACTCATGAAGTCCAGCGCAGGTAACAATACTGCGGGAATGTTTGCTTCCTCCAGGTAAACGCTGAATAAACGGGTAGATAACAATTCTCCCTGTGCCAGGATATCTTTGTTCAGCGCTTCATTGAAAGAGATTTTCAGGATGATATTCAGAAATTCGAAGTGTTCATCAACAATCGCTTTGGCATTGGCGCGGCCGGCTTCCTGCTTCACCAGTTCATCACAAAAGCTGCGGTAGTGGCTTTCGAGCTTATCTATCTGCTGCTTCGCCTGTTCTTTTTTACCTTCTGATAGTGACTGACTAATTTCCACCAATGCATTTGTGGTGCCTGACAGTGCAGACAGGACCACAATTTTCTGATCGTTATCGACTGTGATCAGTTGTGCTACCGACTGCATACGCTCTGGTTTTCCCACGGAGGTTCCACCAAATTTTAACACTTTCATCTGAATGTTTTGTTTTTGCTTTAGCTACCTGAAATCCAGCATGGGCTTTATTCCCGGTGTTTTTTATGAACGATTATGATTTAAAAATTCAAATTAAACTTTGCAGCCACTTCCTTCATATCCTTTACCACAGGGGCTATTACAGGGATTCCCTTTTCCAGTCTTTCCTGCTGCATTTCTCTTTCCGGATCTCCGGGTATCAATACTTTTTTTCCGGCTACTGGCTCGGCTGCCCGGAAGCGGCTGATCCAGGTATCCATGTGTTGCTTAAATTCATCTGCCGGGCGGAAGGCGTCTACCCGCATTGCACCGAAGAAGTGGCCCAGCCCTTCCCCTACCGGGTCAGGTGCCAATGGCAGAAAGCTCACAAATGGAGGCGCCCACGGGCCATAATTGGCGCCGGAAAGAACAGCCGAAAATATATCAACGATGGCGCCCAGGCAATATCCTTTGTGGCTTCCATGTTCCCTGTCGCCGCCTAATGGCAACAACGCTCCGCCACTTTTGAGTTCATGAGGATTTTTGCTGGGGTTGCCTTCTTTATCCTGTATCCAGCCATAAGGTGCATCCTCATTTTTGCGTTGCAGTATTTCCAGCTTACCATTAGCTGCGGTGGTAGTAGCAAAGTCAGCTACAAACGCCGGCTGCTCTTTGGCAGGAATCGCTACAGCAATAGGATTGGTTCCCAACATGCGTTCGATAGAAAAGGTAGGTGCTACCAAAGGGCTGGCATTGGTCATGGCCATGCCGATCATATCCCGCTCCAGCGCCATCATAGCGTGATAACCGGCAATCCCAAAGTGATTGGAATTTTTCACACTCACCCAACCTGTTCCTACTGCCGCCGCTTTCTGCATGGCTATTTCCATTGCGAAGGGCGCCACTACCAGTCCAAGGCCTGCATCACCGTCAATAACAGCGGTGCTGGGGGTTTCATGTACTACGCGAATATTGGGACGAGCGTTGATCCGCTTTGCCTCCCATAAACGAACATAGCCCGATAAACGGGCTATTCCATGAGAATCGATACCACGCAAGTCGGCCGATACCAGTACTTCACTGGCCAGGGCGGCATGCTCAAGGCTACATCCCATATGGATAAACACCTCTTTGGTGAATTCTCTCAAATGATGATAAGAAAAAATGTGTTCCATCTGATGAGAATTAAGCCTGAGCGGTAGGACCACCAAAATTCAATGGAACGGAAACTTGTTCCTGATCCTGAATGGGACCATGTATAGACTCGTATTTCTTAATATTATCCAGCATCGCTTTCATAAAACGCTTGGCATGCTGAGGGGTGAGTATAATACGGGATTTAACCTTCGCCTTAGGCAGACCTGGCATCACATTCACAAAGTCTACCACAAATTCGGCGTTGGAATGAGTGATGATCGCAAGATTTGCATATTGCCCTTCGGCGATTTCTTCGTTCAACTCTATATTAAGCTGATTCTGTTCTTCCTGATTTTCCATGTTGTACGTTTTTGCCGTACAAAAATAGAAAAAGAGGACTCAAATGAGTCCTCTTTTTTTTATTGACCAGTATATTGACCACTGATATATAGTTCTCTTCGTCAAATTTGCTATGCAATATGCTTGCTGGCAACATTAATTAACGCCTGTGCGGGTGTCCCAATACATTTGTGCGCCCCAGTAGTTATCTTTTACTGAACCCACCGCTGCACCGCTGTTGGCGCCATTCAGGGTAGTTTCCGTGTTAGGATAAGGCAGGCGGAAAGATGTACGGGTATGACCCGGATAAGGAGATCCTGAAGCTGCTGGTAATAAAGGTACATCTGTTCTTCTGGTTTCGGCCCATGCTTCGTGACCGTCTTTAAACAGGGCAAGCCATTTCTGGATATAAATCTTTTTCACGTCGCCATCCCATTTTACGCCAGTACTTGTTTTATAGGTGGCTTCGGATATGCCATTTTCTTCCAGTGACAGGTCGATACCAGCTTCATAAGCGTCTTTTGCGCTTACGCCTGCATTCCAACCATTAGCCGCAGCTTCAGCCAGGATGAATTTCACTTCTGCTGCGCGCATGAATGGTGTAAACCCTGTTCTATTGTCCCTGAAGCGAGCGCCAATCCTGGAATACAATGCAAGAGAAGGCAGTTTTTCGCTATCCTTGATACCAATTCCTACACCTCGATATTTGCCATCGCCTGTAGCCGGTTTAACATATACGGGAAGACGCGGATCATTTAACTCAAGGAGTTTATTAACCAGTACATCGCTAACAGCGTGGTCGTCACGACCATCGTCGTACTTGTTGGAAGACCAGGGTTCATTGTAAGGTTTACCGCCAGGCCAATTCAGGAATGCATTATCAACATTGCCAGTCATGACAGGGAATTTAGCTGGGTTGCCTGCAATTTCTTCAATATTTGCCTTAGCTGTTGCAGGATCTTTCTTGCTCAAACGTATAGCGACCCTTAACCGCAATGAATTGCAGAATTGGCGCCATTTGGCTACATCTGTTTGAAACAGGACATCTCCGTCGCCCAGCACATCAGCACTGTTCTTTGCAAAGAGATCATTAGCAGTTTTCAGATCTGCCAATATCGCTGCATAAATATCCTTTTGACTATCATACTTCGGTGTAATGGCCCCACTGCCACCTTTTATAGCATCGGAGTAAGGTATATCGCCCCACGTATCTGTCGCTATTTGCGCCACGTAACACTTGAATGTGAGCGCCGCTGCCTGCTGATTTATTTTATTGCTGGCGATCGCATCATTGATGGTGATCTGGAGATTATTTAAAACATGGTAATGATAAGCCCAAAAATTCTCTATAGCTGCCGGTCTGAATACATTACGCGCCTCATCTATATATTGTGTCTTACCCAGGTGGCCCCCGAAACATTCAGGTTCATTCATGTCCGCAGTAGCATCAAAAAGGTTTTGTGCATAATAGACAAGAGAGTAAGCCAATGTATTGTTGCCTGGTACCTTCAGTGGAGTATTGGGGTCTGTATTTATTTTTTCAAAGTTTTTTGTACAGCTCCCTCCAGTCATCATTATCAACGCCCCGACCAGGAAATATTTTGATAATCTTTTATTATACAGTTTCATAATACTAATTTTAATTAAATCATTAATCAGCTTCCACACTATATTAGAAATTCAGATTTAATTTCAAACCGATGCTTCTGTTTGAAGGGATCTGGTATTCTTCAAAACCCAGTTGGGCAACGTCGTTACCAAATCCGGTTTCGGGGTCAATATGGGCTTTGTTGCTTTTATCTGTATACAGGAGTGCTACGTTCTGTGCAAATACAGATACTCCGGCACTTTTCAACCATCCCCATCTGCTGATTAAATTAGCTGGAATGTTGTAACCAAACTGAATGGTACGAAGTTTTATATAAGTACCATCGATGATATCGAATCTTGTACCAGAGGAAGCACCGTCGTAAGAGAGATACTTAAAGGCATTGTCGGCAGCTACCACTTTGGTATTGGGGCTACCACCTGCGTCTACAAACTTATAATCGGTTAGGATATCTTTACCAAGTACCACACCTGTTTCACGAATGTTGCCGGCTGCTGTAAAATCCGATACTCCGGTATTGGCGCCGAACATATGTGTTACGCTGAATATATCGCCGCCTTTCTTCATGTCGATCAGGAAGCTGAGATTGAAGTTGCGATATCTGAAAGTATTACTAACACCACCGATCCAATCGGGTACGATATTACCAATTACCTGGTCTTTCTTGAAAGAAGGTAATCCATTGGCTCCTACTACTATAGCACCTGATTTAGGATCTGTTACATAATCTGCCCCCCTGATTATACCATACTCCTGGCCGGGAATAGCTCCGATAGTAGTTCCCCAGTTGCGTCCCAGCTGGAACCATGGCAATTCCTGACCAGTTCTTGGATCAGTATACAGTTTGGTTACCTTGCTGTTATTTTTTGCCCAGTTGATAGTCATATCCCAGTTAAAGCCATTGTCGTTGCGCAGAATACCTAAATTCAGTTGTAGTTCCACACCCTTACTCACAATTTCACCAGCATTGATCAACGCAGTAGTAGCTCCGGACGCAGCGGAAACAGAGATAGGCATGATCTGGTTGATGGTTCTCTTGTCGTAATAAGTTGCATCGAGATTCAGCCTGTTATCAAGGAAATGTAATTCAGCACCAACTTCAACACTCTTGGCACGTTCTGGCTTCAGGTCCAACGGCGGGAGTCTATATGACTGATGATAGAGGGTCACGCCATTGAATGTATTTGATTGAGGAACAAAAGATCTTAGAATCATGTAAGGTTTTGTTCCAGAACCTACTTCTGCATAGCTCACACGCAGTTTACCATAGGTAAAGGCTGATGAGTTACTAATTTTTAATGCATCGCTGAAAATCCAGCTTAAGCTGGCGGAAGGATAGAAATAAGAAAGGTTATTGACAGGCAAAGTAGAATTCCAGTCATTCCTTGCTGTAAGATCCAGGTATAACCAGTTACGGAATCCTAGTGAAGCTTGCGCAAATACGCTATTAGAACGGAGTTGCGAAATATACATCGTGTTAGAAGTAGCACCTTTTGCGTTACCGATAGTGTATAGATCCGGAACAGTCAGATCGTTCGCGGTAATAGAAATATTTTTAGTCTTTGCATCCCGGTAGTTTCCACCAGCAGTATAAGACAAAGAGAAATCTTTACCCAGTTTACCACCACCACTTGCAATCAAATCTGCATTCACTTCATTTCCGTAAATGCTCCAATCAGTAAACTGACCACCTATGCCGTATAAAAAGTTAGCAGTAGCCAGCGAGGAAGTATTTTGAGTTCTGCTCTCAGAAAACCAATCGGTACCAATACGCCCCATCAGGCTAAACCATTTGTTGAATTCGTAAGAAACGCTTGCATAACCGAATATGCGATTTTTTGTGCGGGTGTTTAAGTTTCTATATAAACTCAGGTATGGGTTATCGTGATAGTTCAGGTTCCAGTTGTATGGAACGCCAGTACCAGGAAATGCGGGATTAGGCATCATTTTATCCCAGTTGTTTTTCAGGTCATTCATATCTACCTGGCGTCCGAACCAGCTACCTATTGACTGCATTGGGTTGAATTCGTTATACCCCTGTCCTACCAGGTTGTCATTAAGTGTTTGTATGTAGTTAGCCATAGCTTCTACTTTCAACTTATCAGTCAGGTTTTGTGCAGTGCTCAACATCGCCGAATACCTGGTTTGATCTGTGTTGGGAACGGTCCCCATCTGACGTTGATGACTCAGTGAAAGCCTGGTACTACCCCTGGCAGTGTTACTGGTTAATGATACGTTGTTATTGAGTGAAAATCCTGTTTTGAAGAATTGCTTCACGTTGTCGGGATGTGATATCCAGGGGGTAGCTGTCCTGTTGCCGTTAGCATCCAGCGGACTATTGTACTGAGGTAATTTTAGTCCTATATCCATTCTCGGGCCCCAGCTTTCATCCACACCATCATTTACTCCGCCTCCTTGTCCATCAACATACGCATATCCGTTTTGTAATGCCCAGTCCTGGTATGACAACGGGTTATTAGGTGTTTCCGCTTTATACAGGTTGTACCAGTATTCACTACTGGTGGAGCCCTGTCCGTATTTATTCTGGTATTTAGGCAGGATGTATTGTTTTTCGAATGAAGCACCACCGCTATACGAAACTCCAATGCCTTTAAAGGCAGACTTTCCACTTTTGGTGGTGATCAGGATTACGCCATTACCAGCCCTGTAACCATACAAAGCAGCGGCATTGGCGCCTTTCAGGATGGAAACGGAAGCGATGTTTTCCGGATCAATATCATTGATACCATTACCATAATCTACAGCAGATTGCTGGTCAGTAGCACTGGCTGTAAGCGCTCCTGGTATTACCACTGATTGTGGGTTATTGATGGGAATACCGTCTATAACAATCAGCGGAGCATTATTAGTAAATGAGTTGTAACCGCGCAATACAATGCTGACACTGGATCCCACAGCACCACCGTTGTTATTGATCTGTACACCTGCTGCTCTACCAGACAATGAGTTTAAAACATTCGTTTCATTTGTTTGTGTAAGTTCGGTTCCCTTTACTTCCTGCACCGCATATCCTAATGCTTTCTTTTCTCTTTTAATACCCAGGGCAGTTACCACTACTTCATTGATGGTTTTCTCTGTTCTTATCAGGCTTATGTTCAGCGTAGATCCGCTCACTGCTACTTCTTTGGTTTCATAGCCAAGGCCGGAAATTACCAGCACCTGTCCATTATTTACTTCCAGTTTGAAGCCGCCACGTTGATCTGAAACGGTGCCTTTAGACTGGCCCTTTAATTGAATGGTGGCGCCAACTACAGGATCACCGCCGGTGTCAGTGACTTTCCCTGTAACAAGTTTTGCTTGTCCGATGACAGTTGCAATAGATAGCAGCAACATCATCGTTAATAAGAATTGTTTTCTCATAAAACGAATTGTTTTGTTTTAGATTTAGGTTAGATAGTCCGAGGTGGACGTGGGAAGTGGAGGGCTGTTAACAGCCGGGCACATTGTCAGATAAACTATTCATCATACTTACCGAAGCAACACTGTTGGCCTGTGTAGCGGTAAAACCGGTAGGAGTGCCAGTCACTTGTTTCTGCGAACAAGGCTGGTGTACAATTGCCATAAGCACGGCAAAAAGGAGTAACACCTTTTTCATAAATAATTCAAATTTTGGTTGAAAAAGAAATAAACATGGCGTCATACAAGACGCTTTATTGTTGGGCAACAGCAGGCACTTACGCCAGGTATTACCTGATGCTTCATCATGCTGTCCGCATAAGCAATAGCATATCTTCCCCGTATCGCATCCGGTGATGCGACCAATAAATGCCATAAGACATCTTGTTCCCGGGTCAATGGGAAATATGGGCGAATAATATACCGTATACCTACGGTATGGCTATGTAAAAGGACAAGTACCTTTCTTCATAAACAGTTCAGATTTTGGTTGTTTAAATATTCATCGTGTATTCCGGGAATACTAAGCGAAATACAGCTAACTTATTACTGACGACGGTTCAAATTATTACTAACGACAGCTCTAATATAATTACAGAAAAAACTAAAACGCATTACATTTCAGGTATTGGTAGAAGTCCAGGCTAATGTGATGAATCCCCGCGTGATGTTGGCTAATCAGGTAATGAATCTTATATTGAATGCCTGTAATTTATGATGACTCACAAGCTACTAATCATTGAGATTCTACCTTCAAAACAAATCAGATTTAGATTTAGATTTAGATTTCGGTTGACCATCACAATTTAGAGAAAAAAAGAATTCCGTACTACATCTCGTTAACATTTTTTTAACTGGCTGTAAAGATCACGATTCAATGATTTGATAATCAGCGAGATTAAGTCGTCTAATTTTTCTATTTACTTATCAGATATTGCCACTGCAATTGCACTATTGTTTTTTTATTGCCGTTGATTCTATCGTTGCCACTACCTATTTGATCGGCATCCTGATAAATGGATTGATGAAAACGTCCCCACCCTGAAAGCCGGCGATTCACCTTCCATTTTACATTTGCGTAATACTGCCATCCGCGGCCATAGAGCTGGGATACAGCGTTCTCGTATAACACGCTGCTTTCCGTTGCATAGATGCGCGCATCATAACTGCTGGTTTGAAAACGCGACACGCGGCCACTAATGGCAAAGGGCAAACGACTAAAATGATACGCTGCATCCAGGTACATCATCCATCCCTGCTGCGTAATGGCAGTAGTACGATATCGGCTGCCTTCCAACCGCAGCGCGGTATTGAATTGCTTGCGCAGTTGCCAGTCCCACTGCATACGTAGGTGCGTAGCCGTTACTACTTCCGGCACTTTAACCGGGTTACCAGGCAGCAATATATTTTCAGCTCCCTGCCTATAATTATACCGGCATTGCCAGCTCATTTTTTTATTTAATGCATAGCTGCCGGATAAGAAGAACTCTTGCCCCGCAGCAGGTGCATTAATACGGTATTTCAACCATGGAAATTTAAAAAAATCCGCATAAGTGTCCAATTTACATTTATTATTTATCTTCAGTGTAAGCCCCATGTATATGCCCTGTTCATTCCCGGTGCGATAACTATCACCGAAACCTTTTGCAAAAAAGGATTGATAGGCTTTATCATAATAGCGATACAGCAATGCGGCATCTGCAGCAGGAGCTATGCTGGTAAGCAATCCCTGCACAATGGCCAGCTTGCCGTTATCACTGGCTGCCACTTCACCGAATACATGCACATTCTTCCAGCTTCCGGCATAGTCTATACTGCCACCCACTAACTGCTGACCGCGAAAATCAAACTGGTTGTAAGGCGCGATCTTTTGCTGTAAAGCGGGTGTAAATCGCTGCCAAAGCACATTCCCGCCCAGCTGCCAGCGATGAGTTACATACCGGACATTTCCACCGGCAGTGCCTGCCTGCACCTTTCCTCGTCGGCTTACTTCAGCCGAGGTACGATGATAACCGCTGCTGTTCACACTTTCCGCTATCAACTCTTCCATCAACGTATCTGTACTGGCGTCTTGTTTACGCCAGGAGCCAAATGCCGTTACTTCCCAATGACGCTGCTGCAGGGTGACCGCCGCGCCTCTAAAAAAATAAAACTCACCCGGAGACGTATAAGGCCGCAACACTTCCCCTTCCCGTTTTATCTGCATTACAGACGCTCCTTTGCCATAGGCCTGCCCCTGCCAGCTTAATAGTCCTTGTCCAAGATTAACCGTATAATCACCCAACGCCAGTGCTTTTATCTTTCCAGCATTCCTGATAAAAAGATGAGCGCTGTAAAAGTCAAATCCCTGTTGCTGCGCACCTTTAAAAAGTCCTTCTCCGGCGTCTTTCTCCATCACCACTCCCCAACTGCTGTAGCGGGGAAAGTTATAACGGTAACGTATAAACAATTTATCAGGACTTCCCATATAGGCAGGTTGAGTACTATCAGTATGCTGGTATCCTTTTGCTTTTTCCAGCGGATGCGCATAACGTAGCAGCACGGCATGATCTCCTTTGTGTAAGTAGTCCCGCATGGTGTAATGAGGCGCCAGATCATTTCCCACGGTCACGTAGGGCAGTATGCGCCGGATCACTTCCGGCTCAAAGCCTGGTATTGCCTGTAGTTCGTAGATACTTAGCAGGTCCCCGAGCACCAGGCGGTACTGCAGGAAGTGGCTGATCTGTAGTGGTGTTAACAAGCCAAGCGACTGCAGGGTCGCCTCATCTGCTGTATTCAGGGATATGCGGTGTCGCGCCAGGGCATTTAGGCGTTGCCATTGCGCATCATCTTCTGATACCGCGTCTGTGCCGGCGGTAGTTTGTTCCAGGTTATTGGCCATTACTGCCGGTAATGATTCCTCTGGCTGTTGTGCCATGGCGGCCTTGCATACATATAGCAGTAGTATGCCACAAATTATTCCGCAGCGGGTGCTGTAGCAGGTTGCCATATCAGCGATGTTGAAGGGGTGATACCTAACTGTGGATGAAAGCCGGCGGCAATATCTATACGCAGGGAGCGCAGATAAAAAATAACGGCCGCATTGTGATAAGCTGGTCCGGATGCGATACCCATTTCCAGCGCCAGGGCGTTGATCAGCCGGTAATACACCCCTGCTTTTATACTGGTTGTACTGCCAGTACCGGTAATCATGGCGGTTAGCAGGCAGTCCCGCGAGGCTTCAAAACCGGCGCCACCACTATAGCTCATTTCTTTTCCCATCCCTTTACGCACCTGCAGGCCGGTATGTACCTTCTCGTTGCAATGCCACAATATCCCTGCATCAACGCTCAAAGCACTGGTAGTACCTGCTCCCTGTGCAGTAGTGGATTCGTAATTAAACTGCAGTCCTATGCCAGCACAACGCCCCAGGCTACGCCCATAGGCACCGCTCAATTGCTGCTGATGCCAGGCACTGTTACCCAATCGCACCAGGCTGCCACCAAATGCACCGGCCGGTGAAGGCACCGCCAGCATCACGCCATACAACGATGCCGCCTTCAATAAAAATCTGTTCTCGGAATAAATACCAGCGCTAAATGCCGGCAAATCTGATAATCCGGCAGGATGATTCCATACTGACATGATCTGCTGAAAATGACGGCTATAACTGCCAATGCCGCTATTTTTTCCAATAGGCAGCAATAACGACTGCGCAGATAACAGGGAGATCCACCACGTGGATACAAGGGTTAACATAAAATGTTTCATCCGGAATTTGGGTTTAACAATAAATGCAGCAGACAGCTTTCTGTACTTGGGTTAACGGCTATCCACTGCAACAAAGGTAGATATCTCCTGATAGCAATCTGTTAATGAAACATAAATGAAGCAGAAAGCAAAAAGCAGAAAGCAAAAAGCTATTGCAGCGAGTGATATACGCGACAATAGCTTTTTGCTTTCTGCTTTCTGCTCCTGGTTTTACGGTTCCTTCCTAGAACAAACCGTACAACTGAGAATCAATTTTTGAAATAATTTCTCCCAGATCCTCATCACTTTCCGGGAATTTATTTTTATCGATATCAATAATCAATAAAGGACCCTCATCATACTTCTCGATCCAGTTGTTATAATATTCGTTGAGGCGTTTCAGGTAGTCCAAACGAATATTCTCTTCATACTCTCTTCCCCTTTTCTGGATTTGTGCCACCAGGGTAGGAACAGAAGCCTGCAGATAAATCAGCAGGTCTGGTGGTTTCACCATGCTTTTCAGCGTTTCAAAGAAATTGAAATAATTATCAAAATCACGCTTGGTCATCAGTCCCATTTCATAAAGGTTGGGCGCAAAAATATGCGCATCCTCATAGATGGTACGATCCTGGATCACCGTTTCTTTCCCGTTCTGCACTTCCAGCAGTTGCTTTAACCTGCCGTTCAGAAAATATACCTGCAGGTTAAAAGACCAGCGGGGCATATCTTCATAAAAATCATTCAAATATGGATTGTGCTCTACATCTTCATATTGCGGATGCCATTTGTAATGACGACACAGCATTTCTGTCAATGTAGTTTTGCCAGCTCCGATATTTCCGGCGATAGCGATATGCTTAATCTTATTCTGTTTTGCCATGCGATGATAGGTATATATTGAAAATAGCTACAGTTGGCGACTTTTTCAATAGTAATTTAAACCAATAAGTTTTCTCGCCTGTTGCAAAGTTTGTGCCGCATTCGCTCTCGCTTTCTCTGCACCGGCTTTCATGATTTTCTCCAGATAGTTAGTATCCCTTTGTAGTTCTTTTGCTCTTTCACGGATAGGTGCAATGAATTTCACCATGTCTTCTCCCAGCTGCGGTTTCAATTCTCCGAAACGGATATTACCGGTTGTATTCCATTGATTCTCGAAGAAGGCTACTGTTTCGGGTGCAGACACGAGCTTCATCAAATCCAGCAGGTTTTGCACAGATTCAGGCATTTCAGAACCTGGAACACCAGTACCTGTATCCGACTTGGCTTTCTTTATCTTATCCATGATTTGCTTATCCTCATCTGCTAAATAAAGCGTAGCCATTTCATTTTCACTTTTACTCATTTTGCCTTTACCATCCAGACTGGGAATACGTACCAGTCCATCACCATAGTTGAATGCTTCCGGTTCAGGGAACAGTTCTCCATAACGGTGATTAAAACGCTGTGCAAAATTGCGTGCCATTTCCAGGTGTTGTCCCTGATCTTTACCTACCGGTACTTTTACTGCACGCTGAATGATGATATCCACACTCATGAGTACCGGATAAGTCAACAGACCGGCATTTACATTATCTGGTTGTAAACGTACTTTATCTTTAAACGTAGGCACCCTTTCCAACTCACCCACATAAGCCAGCATGTTCATCAGCAAATACAGTTCTGCAATTTCAGGTACATCGCTTTGTGCATACAGTGCTACTTTTTCCGGATCCAGCCCGGATGCGATATTCTCCGCCAGCACCCTCATTACATTACCTTTCAGGTCCTTAGGATCCGGATGGGTTGTTAATGAGTGCCAGTCTGCCACAAAAAAGTAGCAGTTAAATTCTTCCTGCATCCGGATATAATTACGGATTGCGCCAAAATAGTTGCCTAAATGCAAATAACCAGTGGGGCGTATGCCGCTTACCACAATTTCTTTTTGAGTAGCCATAACAGGGCGCAATTTAATGAAAAAGCCGAAAGCTGAAAGCAGAAAGCAAAAAGCTATTGTAGCGAAAGACCAGAACGGATATTTCTGCGCTTTAATCATTCGCTACAATAGCTTTTTGCTTTCTGCTTTCAGCTTTCTGCTTTTTCTGGCCGTTTATCCCTAATTTTGAGATACTATCATATTTACCATTTATATTTCATTATCTTTTGATTTAATTTGATTATGGAAGTGAACGACGTGCTGGTGCAACAACTGGCAGATCTGGCCAGACTGGAATTTAATGACCAGGAGAAGGTAGAAATACGCGGAGAACTGCAACGCATGATTACCTTCGTGGAGAAACTGAATGAACTGGATACCTCCAACGTGAAACCATTACTTCACCTGACAGATGATTATAATGTTTTCAGGGAAGATAAGGTTATCCCCGGTATCAGCCGTGAAGAAGCCCTGCAGAACGCACCTTCCGCTACTGAGGAATACTTTAAAGTGCCGAAAATTATAAAGAAATAACCCACATGCAAAAGTCCGTCATCCATCTCGAAGGAATCAGGAAAAGTTATTTTCTCGGAAAAAATGAACTACCAGTACTCAAAGGAGTCGCACTAGACATTTTTAAAAATGAATATGTGGCACTGATGGGACCTTCCGGTTCAGGAAAGTCAACCCTGATGAATATCCTGGGATGCCTCGATACACCTACTTCCGGTAAATATGTACTGAGCGGACATGATGTGAGTAAAATGGAAGACAATGACCTCGCTACCGTGCGTGGCAAAGAAATTGGCTTCGTTTTCCAGCAATTTAACCTGATGCCCCGGCTTACCGCACTAGAAAACGTGGCCATCCCACTGATCTATGCCGGCATCGGTAAAAAGGAGAGAACAGAAAGAGCCATTGCCATGCTGGAAAAAGTAGGGCTGGGCGAACGCTATAAACACAAACCCAACGAACTCTCCGGCGGTCAATGTCAACGTGTAGCCATTGCCCGCGCCCTGGTCAACAACCCCTCCCTCATCCTTGCTGATGAACCTACCGGTAACCTGGATTCCAAAACATCCGTGGAAATCATGGATATCTTCGGTAGTATCCACACCTCCGGCAATACCGTAGTCCTGGTTACACACGAAGAAGATATTGCCGATCACGCCAAACGCGTGATCCGGTTAAGAGACGGAGTCATTGAATCAGACCGGGTTAATGAAAAAGTTATAGCCTAAAAAGGCAAAAGCATAAGGCCAAAAGCAAAAAGCTATTGTCGCGTATATCACTCGCTACAATAGCTTTTTGCTTTTAGCCTTATGCTTTTAGCTCTGTATAATTCGTAATTTGCACCAAACAGCAGCCATGTCATTCAAGATATACACTAAAACAGGCGACAAAGGAAAAACATCCCTTATTGGTGGTACCAAAGTACCTAAAAGCGATGTCCGCATTGACGCCTACGGCACCGTTGATGAACTCAACTCCTACATCGGCCTCGTGAATGATCATATCGCAGACCCGGATACCAAACTATTGCTCCGCGAAATACAGGACCGCCTCTTTACCATCGGCGCCGCCCTGGCCTGCGATCCCGACAAAGAAACCAAATTGAAAATACCCGACCTCCACGAAGCAGATATCACACTGCTGGAGAAAAGCATTGACCAGATGAATGAAGAACTTCCAGCCATGAAGTCGTTTATCCTGCCTGGTGGCCACGTAGCAGTATCTACCTGCCATATCGCCCGCTGTGTTTGCCGCCGTACAGAACGACTCTGTGTAGGCATGCAGGAACACGACCTCTTCATTGAACCATTGGTACTCAAATATATTAACCGCCTCAGTGATTACCTTTTTGTGCTGGCCCGCTGGGTAGGACACAAACTGGGCGTAGATGAAATTCCGTGGAAACCCCGGGTATAGAAATTTTCTTAAATTAGCTTCATGTTTACAGGAATCATAGAAACACTAGCAGAAGTAGTATCTACCAGGAAAGACGGCGGTAACCTGGTTATCACGATACAAACACCCCTGGCCCGCGAATTAAAAGTAGACCAGAGCGTGGCACATAACGGCGTATGCCTGACCGTTACCAACATACAGGGTGATACCTACGAAACCATCGCCGTAACAGAAACCCTCCAAAAAACCAACCTGGGACAACTATCTCCCACCCAGTTTGTAAACCTGGAAAGAGCCATGGTATTCAATGGCCGCATAGATGGCCACCTGGTACAGGGTCACGTAGACAGTGTAGGAGAATGTATTTCCTGCGAAGAACAGAATGGCAGCTGGTTATACCGTTTCCGCTTCCCTTCTGAATTCGCGGCACTCATCGTGGAAAAAGGAAGCATCTGTATGAATGGGATCAGTCTCACCGTATTTGATGTGACCAGCAACGAATTTTCTGTCGCCATCATTCCATACACTTACGAACATACCAACGTATCTAAAATAAAGAAAGGTACACTCATCAACCTGGAGTTCGATATTCTTGGTAAATATGTGGCCCGGCAATTAGCAGTAAGGAACTAATCTTCCTTGCTATCATTGACTAAAGTTGAGAGCTGAATGTTAAAACACTTTCTCTGCTGCGCCCTGCTTTTCTCTACCCTGTTGGCAAATGCCCAGCAGGCACGCGTAGTAAGAATACAGGGAAGCTATGATCCATCGGCAGTAGCCGAATTGTACAACAGCGCCCCCATCGCCATCACGCTGTTCTTCAGCGATAGCTCCACCCAGGCCACTACCGGCTATGGGAAAGGCAACTACCGATGGAATAAATTAAATGTCAGCAGCAGCAACGGCAACATCCGGAATGGCATACTCTATTTCGACAGGGCTCAACTGATCAGAGATCAATACCACGTGGTACTCACTGTAACTGCCGACAACAACCCATTACAGACCACTATCACACTGCCTTATATTACCGGCATCCGTTTTAATCACTATGCCGACAGCATCAAACGCGATATCCGCTTTTATCTGAACGTAGAAGGAAAATTTAATAGTGGGAAAGTGTTTCCGCTGGATACCAGCTCCATCCGGTTCGCCGCCTCTGACGGCACTGTCATCGGACAAGATCTGCTATTGCCTAAAAACGATACCATTAAAACTGTGACCGTTGAAGCTTGGTACAAATACAACGACCGCATGTACCTCCGGTCTGTTATCCCCGTAAAACAGGCCCCTGACAATGATTCCCTGATCATAAAACCTTCTCCCGAAGGGAATAAAAGAAAAAGAAGACAGTAATTATATCAGCATACGGGATTTCAACTCCAGGTATTTATTCACCACATTCAGGGTTAAGTGCTCCGGCGTACTTAATAACGACATGATGCCATATTTGGCCAGCTCCTTTACTATCAGCTTTTTATCGTACGCAAATTTTTGTGCAATGGTTTGTTTGTAAATTCCCTCTATATCATGCGCCGGATGCTCGGTGATTTTCTTTAGCTCCGTATTTTCAAAAAACACTACCAGCAACAGGTGATAACGGGCCAAACGGCGGAGAAAAGGCAACTGCCGCTGTAAGCTGGACATCGACTCAAAATTGGTATATACCATTAACAGCGACCGGGTAGATACACTGCTACGCAATTGTATACTCAATGCTTCATAATCACTTTCCTGCCACTGCGTTTCCTGGCCATATAGCATCTCCAGGATCTTGTTCACCTGGATTTTTTTATTGCTTGCCGCTAACACTTCCGACTTATTCTCTGTAAATGTGACCAGGCCGGCTTTGTCACCCTTGTTAATAGCTACATTGCTGAATACCAACGATGCATTGATGGCATAGTCCAGCAACGATAATCCATTAAACGGCATCTTCATCGTACGCCCCTTATCAATGATAGAATATACCTGCTGAGATCTTTCTTCCACATAATTATTCACCATCAGGTTACCGGTACGGGCAGATGCTTTCCAGTTTAACATGCGTACATCATCGCCTTTGGTATAGGGTTTAATATGATCAAACTCCATGCTATGGCCTATGACACGGCGCTTATGAACACCCAGTTCATTCAGCCTGTTCATATAGGAGTATAATTCAAAATGGCGCAACTGATGAAAGCTTGGATACACACTGATCTCCTGCTCATTATTAAACACAAAGCGGCGACTGATAATTCCCAGTGCACTTTTCACGAACACATTACTGTAGCCGAAATGATAGTTACCTCTTTCTACCGGGCGAAGTACATATCGGAAAACATGTGAAGAACCCGCTCCTACTTTAGCTTTCAGCAGAAAGTTCCGTTCCTGGAACTGAAAAGGTAATTCATCTATTATATTTACAAATACCGGGAAAGGATAACGGTTATGAAAACCAAGCAATACTTCATTATCATCTCCATTACTAAAACGATTACTGGCCTTACGTTCCAGCGAAATTATGCCTGAAGGCCGCAGGAGCAACAATATCATATCCATCAGTACCAATCCTATCAACACAATGAACACTACAATGGCCACATTGTAAAGACCGGGGAAAAAGAATGCCAAAACAAACAACAGGCTATTCAATCCCAGCAGGAGATACAACCTGTTGGTAAAAAAAAGTATCTGGTATAAATTATTCTTTACAGTTGCGGACATATTCTCTGAGCTTTTAGCATTCAGCCTTTAGCTTTTAGTGATCAATGGGCAGTAAATAACTAATAGCTAACTGCTAACAGCTGGTGGCTATCTCGGTACCTCTACCATTTTTATAATTTGTGCAATCACATCATCTGTCTTAATGCCTTCCATTTCTTTTTCAGGTGTCAGGATAATACGATGACGCAATACATGTGGCACCATTTCTACTACGTCGTCAGGAATAACGAAGTCCCTGTTCTTCATAGCAGCAGTGGCTTTGGCACAGTTCATAATGGCAATGGAAGCACGTGGAGAAGCGCCCAGGTACAACGACGAATTCATACGTGTTTCATTTACAATTGCTGCAATATAATGGAACAATTTATCGTCCACTAATACTTGTCTTACCTGTTGCTGATACGCGATAATCTGTGTGGTAGTCACTACCTTACTGATCATTTTGGTAAGATCTGTTTCTCCATTAAAATGATGAATGCTGCGCAACACGGCTATTTCTTCCTGCAGGTCAGGATATTTCACTTCTATTTTAAAAAGGAAACGGTCCAGCTGTGCTTCCGGCAGGCGATAAGTACCTTCCTGTTCAATGGGGTTCTGGGTGGCAATTACCATAAACGGGCGGTCGAGCAACCAGGTAGTACCGTCGTTGGTAATCTGTCTTTCTTCCATCACCTCAAAGAGCGCGGATTGCGTTTTGGCCGGTGCACGGTTGATTTCATCGATCAATACCAGGTTACTGAAAACAGGTCCTTTCTTATATTCAAACTCTCTTGTTTGCGGATTAAATACAGAAGTACCCAATACATCGGCCGGCATCAGATCCGGGGTAAACTGTATACGGCTGAAGTTAGCGTCCACACACTGTGCCAGCAGTTTGGCAGTTAACGTTTTAGCCACGCCGGGAACACCTTCTATCAGTACATGTCCCTGTGTCAGTAACCCTGTAACCAGGAGGTCCACCATCTGATGCTGCCCTACAATTACTTTTCCTATTTGCTCCCTGATGGCTTCCACTCCTTCATGTAAAGCAGAAAAATCAGTTCTGGGTTGAAATGTATTGGTATCCATTATTTATTTCGTGTTTAAATAAAATAGTTGAATGCGTTTATAAAATTCTCTCAGGTAATCATCACTTATATTTCCTTCTATCTGCACATGATGCATCATTTGTAACAGTGTTCTGATATCAGCCTCCGCTACGGCGGATTTACGTGATAAAGCAGCTACAAATTCTTCATTGAGTATGTTGGTATCAAGATAATAACGGGTACGTATATACTCCAACAGGTGCAGGATCATTTTATGCGCCAGGTTATCATTGTTGTGTTGCTGATAATACAGTTGCCCGATAGCGCCCACAAACTCCACAGAAGTATTGTTAAACACCGGCTTGTCAGGAATAATCCGTTGCCGGCGCTTACTTTCAAATATCACATATACCAACAGCAAAGCAACTCCCAGCCATAATGCCCACCGCATAGCCGGATAGCGCATGAGCACCTGCCATTCGCTGAAATCGCCGGATTGCGCGCTGTGCTGTGCATTGTAAAAGTCATCCCAATATACGCTGCCACGGAGGTCTGGTAAATATGATATTTGTGTTTCCAGGGCTGCTACATTACGTTTATGCAATAAAAAATAGTTGGTAAAAGTGTAAGGATTCAGTAATAAATAAACATATCCGTTGCTGTATGCGATGCGGACAAAGTTAGGCTTGTGTTGCCCATTGCTACCTAAGATAGTAGTGGTAGTACTATCTACGGCAGAGAAGCTGCCGCCGCTGATCATTCCCTCATAAGCGAAGCTGGTATCTATTGGAACAATGGTGTCCTGGTAATATTGTGCAATTCGTTCTTTAAAGAATTGTTCTTTACCACCACCGTCTACCTTAAGATTAAGTTGTTTGGCAAGATAGGGGTCCGGGTTATTCACTGCAATAAACAAATCATTTCCACCGGACACATATTCCAGCATGGCGTCCACGTCTTTTTCAGTAGTATACATTTGGTCGGCCACCAGGATATAAGTATTGCCGGCTTTCTTCATCTCAGCATCTTTCTCGTAGGTGCGGACAAATGGTTTGGTCACTACCTGTATGGAATGCTTGTAAAACAGTTGTGGCAGCATTTTAAAGGCAGCATAGGCCCCTCCGGCTTTCTTATCCTTGCTGGAAAAAGAAGACCGGTACATCTTGGTGCTTTGTTCTTCCTGGTTGGAACCGAGGTTGCCTCCAATGACCATCACTAATACCAGTACAAGTATTACCGATCCGATGATATAAATGGGTTTAGTATTCACGAAGTTTTTCCTATTGCGTTATTAAAATCCCGGAATTGCTGGTTAATATTTCTAAAATTCTCTTCACTAACCTCAAATCCGCCATACCAGCTATATTCATAATCCAGTGTAAGTGCAGCAAACTTTTTATAGTAAGGGGAACTACGCATATTACGCAGGTAGTCGTTGTTTGTTTTTTCCCTGCCAGCTACAATCATTTGCTTGCCTGCCAACTGATATAATGTATAGAGATACCACCAGCGGATAGCTTGCCGGGTATCGCCCGCTGCGATGGCTGCTTTTATTTTTTCCTCATATTCTTCCCCGCTATGGAGTTCTTCTGTTTGTATTTCTGTTAAGCCATCAATTGTCACCGGTTTACGAAACAAAGCCATGCCATTGGCTTTCATATACCGGTACACCAGGAAACCCAATCCAGCCAGTAATAATCCCATTAATATATAGCGGATGGTATGAATAGATCTGCCCAGTGCTACCAGGAATCTGTCCAGCCAGCGAAACTCTTGCGGGGGTTTCTCCTTTACATCGTGGTATTGAAGCTTTTTATTGGCTTTCAGATCATTTATCAACGAGTCCGAAATATGCCGCATATCATAGTAAGCCATATCTTCCTGGTATACTTCTTCCTCGTCATTCGCCACTGCTGAAATGCTGTCTGTTTGCATTGCAATGGCTGTATCCGGCGTTACTGTTTGGCCTGCAATTTTTAAGGGAAGCCAGCAAAACAATAACAGTACACTGCTCTTTAACCAAAAATATTTTATCATGTTACTGCTTTGAAAGGGTAAATGGGATCACTACTTTCCCTTCCGCACTTATATGATATCCTTTTTTATGCAGATAGATAGGATAAAAAATAAAGTAGCCCAATATAAAACTCAATGATGACAACAAGATAAAAAGACTTAATACCAATGGCATCTCTGTATGCCGGGTAACAAAGCTTTCCAGTATAGCAGCCACAATAAATACAGGCACCAGCGTTACCATAATTTTAATACCATCTTTTGCACCCTTACGAAGAGAATCAATCCTTTTGCGGGTACCGGGAAAAAGTATGCTTTTCCCTAAAATCACACCGGCGCAGGCAGCAATTACAATACTCGAAATTTCCAATGTACCATGTATCCAGATGACCAGTATTGACTTCCAGCCAAGTCCATGCGTAAAAAACAGGTACTGGAAAACACCCAGCATCACACCATTACGTACCAGCAGGTACAGGGATCCTATACCGAAGAAAATACCTCCCACGTAGCAAAAGAAAGCCACCTGTATATTGTTGACGGCGATACTAAAAAACATTAATACGGGGTTACCATCTTTATACACACCAAAAGGATCTCCGTTAGCAATGTTCCGTTCAGTCATATTCACGTATTCATCTCCCAGTACACCACGCACAAAGGTTTCATCATGGGCGGAGGAGAAAGCTCCTATCAAACAGAACAAGAGGAAAAAGCATAAGGTAAAAAGTAACAGCCGGTGGTATCTGCGAAACAGTAAGGGCAATTCGTATTTAAAAAACAGTTGAAAACGGCCTACTTCTTCTTTACGGTTCTGATAAATGCGATGATAAATACCAGCGGCCAGCCCATTAATATAACGGGTTACTTTACTAAAGCTATAAAATGTTTTAGCGTAAGACAGATCATCCAGTACTGATACAAATCTTTCCGCCATTTCATCAGGGTCATCTGTGGGCTCCTCCTGGTATTGTTTCCAGCGGGACAAATTCTTTTTGATAAACAGCGATTCTCTCATAATGAGTTCTTCTTTCCCTTTTAAATACAGATATTACCTACACTACAGTAATGGGTTACTAATGGGGGAATACCGGCAAACTTACTAAATCGTTTAACAATATATAAACAAATATGTAAATTTGAGTATGGCAGATATAAAAATACCAACTTCTTTTAATATAGACCTCGAATTTGAGTCGGCCGATATTGTAAAACGGTTTCTGGCCTGGCTGATTGATTTTGCCATACGGGTGGCATATTTCCTGGTGATGCTATCTGTATTAACTTCTTTCCGGATGGATATGGATACCAATGTTGTTATCTATATATTCCTGGTATTTCTCCCTATCATGTTCTATTTCCCGGTTACAGAAATCGCCATGCAGGGATCTACGCCGGGGAAAAAGCTGTTGCATATCCGGGTGGTGAGTATGATGGGAAATGCACCCAGTATCAGTCAGCACCTGATAAGATGGATTTTCCGGCTGATTGAAACACCCATTTATTTTATGGTGGTTATACCCGTGCTGATTCCCCTCGTTTCCATTGTAAGAACCCCTTATAATCAGCGTTTGGGCGATTTGATTGCAGGTACTATCGTTATCAGCACGAAACGAAAAGGCAGTATTGAAGAAACTATTTTCCGGGATCTTTCCCACAGCGATTATAAACCGCATTTTCCGCAGATCATGAAATTATCCGACAGGGATATGAACAAAGTAAAGGAATTACTGGATCGTGCGCTGATGGCAAAAGATGACGAACTCGCCGCGCGGGTGGCTTACCGGGTAAAGGATGTATTGCATATTGACAGTGAGATGTCGCATACTCATTTCCTGGAAACGGTACTGAACGATTACAACTATTATACTACCAGGAACTAGCATAAAGCAGAAAGCTGAAAGCAGAAAGCATAAAGCTATTAAAGCGAATGACCAGCGCGAATGAGTAATAAAATACTTGCGCTGGTCATTCGCTTTAATAGCTTTATGCTTTCTGCTTTCTGCTTTCTGCTTTCTGCTTTCTGCTTTCTGCTTTCTGCTTTCTGCCAGTTAAATATTTTTACCGATCGAATTCAGATCATCATTAACGTTATTGAAGCGGGTAGGATCGCCTGCCGGGCCTTTGTATACAATAGTACGGTCAAATGCCAGGATAGGATAAAACACGATACCCAGGAGGATCAGACCTACTGTAAAGCCTTCTGATTTACCAAAGCTTTTACTGAGCAGGTTGGTAGCCCAGATACCCCAGATAACGCCGATGTACGGAATGCACATCAGGATCAGCCACCACCATGGCTTACCAATAATCTGTGTGAGAACATAAATGTTGTAGATAGGAATAATGGCTTTCCAGCCTTCCTGTCCGGCCTTTTCAAAGATTTTCCACATACAGAATACAAAGAAAACAATGATGACCAGCATCACAACAAGGAACGTACCGGTAAACAATGCGCCGAATGCGCTACCGCCTTCATAAGGATTTGTTTGAAGAATTTGCATAAGAGGTTAAATTTAATAGTGTTTAAACAGCGGGCTAAAACCCATACGTCAAATATATATATTTTCTCGCTATATACATAGTTACTACATTATTAACAAGCAAAGAATGCGTATAAGTACGCTATGAAAAAAAAATTCAATTTTTTCTCCGCTAATATTTGGAGATTCAACACATTATATTACCTTTGCAACCGGCAAGTCTTATACGACCAGCTCCTACTGAACTCCCCCAGGACAGGAATGTAGCAAGGGTAGGTGGTTGTAGCGGTGCGATATAAGTAACTTGCCTTTTTTTTCTTTTTTTATTGTCATTAGTTGCTTGTCAATAGTATCTGGTTGCTATTTTCTCCTCCTCTTTCACTAATGACAGCATCTTCCACAAATGGTTCATTTCCTGACAACTAATTTATCATAGTATGAAATTCTTTATTGATACAGCTAATCTGGCCCAAATACAGGAAGCTCACGACCTCGGCGTTCTCGATGGAGTAACTACTAACCCATCCCTGATGGCAAAAGAAGGTATTAAAGGTGAAGCAGCAATCATTAAACATTACGAAGATATCTGCGAAATAGTAGACGGTGATGTAAGTGCTGAAGTGCTTTCCACAGATTTCAAATCTATAATTGAAGAAGGTAAGAAACTGGCCGCTATTCATCCCAACATCGTGGTGAAAGTGCCAATGATAAAAGACGGTGTAAAAGCCATCAAATGGTTTACTGATAACGGTATCAGAACAAATTGCACCCTCGTATTTTCTGCCGGTCAGGCTATCCTGGCTGCAAAAGCAGGTGCTGCTTATGTTTCTCCGTTCATTGGTCGTATTGATGATACCAATTGGGATGGTGTTGAACTGATTGCACAAATTGCACAGATCTACAGCTTACAGGGTTACAAAACTGAAATCCTCGCTGCTTCTATCCGTAGTGCACTCCACATCGTGAAATGTGCAGAAGTTGGTGCTGACGTATGTACTTGCCCGTTAGACTCTATCCTGGGCCTGCTGAAGCACCCATTAACGGATATCGGTCTGGCGAAATTCCTCGAAGACGCGAAGAAAATGTAATTGTCAGATATTTTTTTAGATGGTGTATCCCCGGTGCAGTAATTGCGCCGGGGATTTTTTTTGCACGCAAAGAAAAATAAGGAGCGAAGAAAAAAAACAAAGTAATTCATGTAACATGAAATGATCTTCGCTCCTTATTTTCTTTGCTCTCTTGCCCCTTTGCGTGAAAAAATGTTATATGGAAGAATTTAGTTAAATTCAAATATAATATCCACGCATACCCACAATAAACTGAAAACCTAATGGGAAAATATATCCTTTCACTGGATCAGGGTACTACCAGCTCACGCGCCATCATCTTTGATCATGATGGCAGCATCAAAGCAGTAGCCCAGAAAGAATTCAAACAAATATTTCCACAGCCCGGATGGGTAGAACATGACGCAATGGAAATATGGACCTCCCAGGCCAGCGTAGCTGCAGAGGCCATCCTCAAAGCAAGAGTAACCGGAGAAGATATTGCTGCCATGGGTATCACCAATCAACGCGAAACCACCATCGTTTGGGATAGAAAAACCGGCAAACCAATTCATAACGCCATTGTATGGCAGGATCGCCGCACTGCTGCCTATTGCGATTCATTAATCAAAGCAGGAAAAGAACAATTCGTAAAAGATAAAACAGGCCTTCGCCTGGATGCTTATTTCTCCGGTACTAAAGTACAATGGATATTAGATAATATTCCCGATGCCCGTAAACGCGCAGAAAATGGTGAGCTGGCATTCGGCACCGTTGACAGCTGGCTGGCCTGGAACTTCTCCAAAGGACAGCTCCATATCACAGATGTGAGTAATGCCTCCCGCACCTTGTTGTTTAATATCCACGACATGAAATGGGATTCCGAATTACTTGCCCTTTTTGATATTCCAGCTTCTATGCTGCCGGAAGTAAAACAATCCAGCGAAGTATACGGCTATTCAGAAGCCGTGCTCACCCCCTATCGCATTCCTATTGCCGGTATTGCCGGCGATCAGCAGGCTGCTTTATTTGGGCAGTTGTGTACTCAACCAGGGATGATCAAAAATACCTATGGCACCGGCTGTTTCCTCGTATTAAATACCGGCGACAAACCCATTCCTTCTAAAAATAATCTGCTCACCACCGTAGCCTGGCAAATTAATGGTAAAACCAGCTACGCATTGGAAGGCAGCATTTTTATTGGTGGTGCCGTGGTACAATGGCTGCGCGATGGACTGGGCATTATCCGCCACTCTGCCGATATAGAAAAGCTCGCGGCTACTGTGCCTCACAGTGATGGCGTATACCTGGTACCTGCTTTCGCCGGATTAGGCGCTCCCTATTGGAATCAACACGCCCGCGGCACTATGGTAGGATTGACCAGGGGCTCTACTGCTGCCCACATCGCCCGTGCAGCGCTCGATAGCATCGCCTACCAAACGATGGATGTCCTGAAAGCCATGGAAGCAGATGCAGGCATGCCTATCACGGAAATACGTGTGGATGGCGGTGCTACCAAAAACAATATGCTCATGCAGTTTCAGGCAGACATCACCCATCTCCGGGTAGTACGTCCCACGATTACTGAAACCACCGCACTGGGCGCCGCTTATCTCGCCGGGCTTGCCGTAGGCTATTGGGACAGCATCGAAACCATAGCACAACAATGGAAGATAGACGCCACCTTTGATGCCGCTATGGAAATGGCAGAGAGCAACAGGTTGTGTGGCGACTGGAAACGCGCAATCAGGGCAGCACAGGCATGGACAGAGGAATAATTTATCTACATTACCTAACATTTCACGCAACTTATGTCACCTTATTTAGCAGAGGTTCTCGGAACCGCATTTCTTATCGTGCTGGGAGACGGTGTAGTCGCAAGCGTTATACTGAATAAATCCAAAGGCAATCTCGGTGGCTGGATGGTCATCACTATGGGATGGGCCATGGCAGTATTTGTAGGCGTATATGCAACGGGAAAATACAGTGGCGCACACCTGAATCCAGCTGTTACTTTTGCACAGGCGTTACAGGGAAAATTTGCCTGGGGACAGGTGCCCGGATATATAGCGGCACAGGTGGCTGGTGCCATGTTGGGTGCACTCATCGTATGGCTTTGCTATAAACAACATTTTGATGAAACACCAGACGCTAACACCAAGCTGGGCGTGTTTTGTACCATCCCCGCCATTCGCAGCAACAAATACAACTTCCTGACCGAGTTCCTTGCTACCATGGTATTTATACTGGCTATTTGCTTTATCACAGGTCCCACTGCCGGCATCGGCTCGCTGGATGCCTTACCGGTAGCCCTCGTGGTATTGGCCATTGGCCTGTCACTCGGCGGACCAACAGGTTATGCTATCAACCCCGCTCGCGACTTCGGTCCACGGTTGATGCACTTCCTTCTCCCCATTCCCGGAAAACGAGACAGCGATTGGAGCTATGCCTGGATTCCCATTCTCGGCCCACTAACAGGTGCGGCCGCAGCAGCTTTTATCTTTAAGTATTGCCTGCAATAGCGGATTTTTTCTGACTGATTTTATTTTTTGATTAAGAGCGAAGAAGAACGTCATACCTACGTTCTTCTTCGCTCTTCTTCTTTATCATCTTATAAAATCAAAAAATAAAATCAGTATCATCAGTTTAATCCCGGTCAAAGGCAAAAAATCAAAATAAACTTTCATTTTTTTCTGAAAGTTTAGTAACTTTGATAAAATTTAGCACTGGTATGCCATTTGAGGCCTAATGACGTACTATCCGTTAAATACCATATCATCAAATTACTGCACCATATAAACTGATGAATTATGATTCAGCCCAACATACCGGACAGCACACTACCCCGCGTAGTAATTGTAGGCGGTGGATTCGGTGGCGTCAACCTTGCCAAAGCACTGAAACATGTGCCTGTACAGGTTGTACTATTAGACAGGAATAATTATCATCTTTTTCAACCCCTGCTATACCAGGTATCTACGGCCGGCCTGGAACCAGATAGCATCGCATTTCCACTCCGCGGTATTTTCCGGAAACAAAAAAACCTGGTGTTCCGCATGGCAGAAGTAACCGGCCTCCGGACATCTGAAAATATACTGGAAACAGGTATTGGTGAAATTCATTACGACTACCTCGTTTTCGCTACCGGCAGCAACACCAACTTCTTCGGGAATAAAGGCATAGAAGATAATGCCATCGGCATGAAATCACTGATTGAAGCCGTGCAAATCAGGAACTATGTAGTAAAACAGTTTGAAGAAAGCCTGCTGCTGCAAAACCCGGAAGATATCAAGCCTAAACTCAACTTCGTAATGGTAGGTGGCGGCCCTACCGGCGTAGAACTGGCAGGTGCCTTCGCGGAATTGCGCAAGTACATTATGCCCAAAGATTATCCTACTATACCGCAGTCACTTATGAATGTATACCTCATTGAAGCAGGCCCTAAATTGCTGGCCTCTTTCAGTGAAACTACTTCTCAAAAAACACTGGAAGCCTTACAGGACCTGGGCGTTCGCGTATTGACCAATACAGGTGTAAAAGAATATGATGGTAAAACCGTTACCCTCAGCACCGGTGAAATGATACAAACACAGTCCCTGCTATGGTCTGCCGGCGTAAAAGGCATCCCTGTAAAAGGTATTCCTCCGGATATCATACTTCCTAATGGCCGCATTATTGTGAATGAACTGAACCAGGTAAAAAGCCTGGCCAATGTATACGCTATCGGCGATCTGGCACAAATGACCAACGATCCCCGCTTCCCTAAAGGATATCCGATGGTAGCACAGGTGGCCATACAACAAGGTAAAAACCTGGCGCATAACCTCCGCCAATCTCTCAATAATAAACCCATGAAAGGCTTTACCTATAAGGATCTGGGCAGTATGGCCACCATTGGTCGTAACAGAGCCGTAGCGGAAATTGCCGGTATTCGCATGAGTGGTTATCCCGCATGGGTAGTGTGGATGGTAGTACACCTGATGAGTTTACTCGGCTTCAGAAATAAACTGGTAGTATTCATTAACTGGTTTTACCGCTACTTTACTTATGAAAGAGGTACCCGTATTATCATTAAACGCGGCGCCGCCAACATTGTGAAACTAAGACAGAGTATCAATTAGCTATATAAAAGTAATGGGAGATGAGTACCTCATCTCCCATTACTTTTATTCGCTTCTTTCCCTATTTCCTGTTTAAGATAGAGTTCAATGTAATAGAAGATACCAACTCATCAGACCTGCCTCCTAATGCCCGGTAGTACAACAGGATAGTATAGTTATTTTCTGTTTCCCACCAGTCGCCTTCTGTCAGTGATGTATCAAACTTAGGATTAGGCTGGGTTTTATCTACCAGGCCATAAATATAATTGTAGTAGCCCTGCTTCAATAAGAAAGTGCCTTCATAAGCACGGGTAGCACCGTTATAAGTAAGCTTATTGGTATTATTACATTCATAATTGGTAAGCTCTCCAAAAAGGTACATATCATAACCTGCATAAGGTTCAGGCGATAAGAAGGAGAAGTGCACGGATGCATAATCGCCTTCAAAATCAGGATCGTAATCATCCAGCGTGGCCAGGTAGTACCGCCCATTGACATCTTTAATAAACTGGTATACCTTATCGGCCCGTTCAACATCAGGTACTGCAAATACATCTGTACTGCTACTATGATATTCCGACCGCTGCACCCGCTCTGTTTGCAGGCGGAAGCTGCGTAAGTCAATCCACCGGTACTCCTTCCCTGCCGGCATCACACAATCCTGCTCTGCATTATACTTCAATATATTGCCGTTGATAAATTGTGGTTTGAGCCCGGTAATCGCATTATCCCAACGATAATTTTGCAACACAACTATCTTAATCTGGTCAAATGGGTTCTGGATATTCAACGAACCTGTATTGACTTCGAAATTAATCTTCTGATACGTGCGGAATAATTTAGGAGCAATAGGTTGCTGAATAAAACCGGAAATACCTGCTTTATTCTCCACTACATACATCCTGCGGGTAAATGCCAGCTGTGACGTGTCACTGTCCAGGTATACCTTTAGCAGGTAATTCCCCGATTTTACCGGGTAGCTATTGGTGCCCGGTAACTGCACTGTGTAGTGCGTATAACGTTCCAGCGCCACGCTCGACATCTTATAATTCATGATCCTCGTTTCTGAAAAACCACGCAGATAGTCGAGCTGATTCACCTGCGCCGGCGTCCAGTCAGCGTTGCAAAGCACAAAAGAATAATAATAGTTCTTCACATCGTTGTCCATATCGTCAAAAGATAATACCAGCTTATCTCCGCCGCCAATAGTATACATGGGCATACTCAGGGGATCACCTGCCTGGTTAAATTTCACCGATTTAATATTGTTGTAATACACATGATCCGGGGTAATAGCACTCACCTGTGCTGCCATCTTCTCACTCAACAAACAAACAGTAATGGCTATTAAAAAAAATGCTGCTGTACGCATATGAAGGAATTGATAATATTGAAGTTACTACAATTAGTGGAAAGCATAAAGCTCAAAGCAAAAAGCTATTTTAGCGGATCACAAGAGCGGATGCTTTAATTATTTATTCACTCTTGTGATCCGCTAAAATAGCTTTTTGCTTTGAGCTTTATGCTTTCGGCTTTTCCCTATATATTTGTCCCATGCGTTTATCATTTTTTATTGCTAAAAGAATCGCTTTCAATAAGGGGTCTACTTTTTCCAAATTCATTATCAATATTGCAGTTGCCGCCACGGCAATCAGCGTTGCGGTAATGATACTGGCTACAGCATTGGTAAACGGCTTTCAACAAGTGATCCAGGAAAAAATATTCAGCTTCTGGGGACATATCCATGTGAATCAATACCAACCCAATGCAGGGCCACTGACAGAAGAAATTCCTTTTACCGGAAGAAATAGCCTGGTAGACAGCATAAAACTGGCCCCTGGCATCAAAACCATCAGTAGCTATGCTACCAAGTCGGCCATCATCAAATCAGAAAAAGAAATAGACGGCGTTATCTTCAAAGGAGTGGATAGAAGCTACGACTGGCCACAGTTAAAGCGTTTCCTGCAATCCGGCAAGCTGCTGCAATTCAGTGATTCCGCGTACTCTCCGGAAATTATGATTTCCGAATATATGGCCAGAGAACTGCAACTGAAAGTAAATGATAAAGCCATTATATACTTTATCCAGGGCGGTGGATTACCTCCCCGTGCCCGCAAACTAACGGTAACGGGTATCTATAAAACCGGCATCGAAGAATACGATAAAACATATATCATTGGTGACCTGAACCTGGTACGTAAACTTAACGACTGGGAACCCACACAGGTAGGCGGCTACGAAATAACGCTGAACAACTACCATAACATGGATTCTACAGCCATCTATTTGTACCATAACCTGTTACCGGAAGAGTTGTTTACCCGTACAGTGAGAGACATCTATCCCAATATATTTGACTGGCTGCAATTACAAAACCAAAACGAATTGATCATCATTATCATTATGACGATAGTGGCTATCATTAACATGATTACAGCTATACTCATCCTGATACTGGAACGTACCAACATGGTGGGCATTACCAAAGCACTGGGGATGCGCAACTGGGATATTCAACAGGTATTTATTTTCCAGGCCGCCTATATTATCCTCCTGGGTATCCTGATTGGTGACTTCTTTGGATTAGGCATTGCTTTCCTGCAACAGAGCACCGGCATATTTAAATTACCAGAAGAGTCTTACTATATGTCGGTAGCAGCCATCTCCATACATTGGGTAGATATCCTGTTGATCAACATTGGCACCTTCCTCATTTGTACTTTGATTTTGCTGCTACCTTCTCTTATCATAAAACGTATCACGCCGGTAAAGGCTATTCAGTTCAAGTAACTATTTCTTACGGGTACTTTTTACGTAATCGCGCAGGTAACTGCACTGGTTATATACCTGTTGATAGAACTTAGTCTGGCCAAAATTATCCTTCAATAAGGGGAAATAACGGTTATGTATCAACGCAGAAACGTATTTATCCTGATCCATGTTTTCAGCGGTATGTTTCTGCGAACAACGGGCAGCCATAAACGCACACCTGGCCCTGTATTCCCTGTCGGTGCTGGCCTGCGCTGCTTTTAAATAGTAGCTTTCTGCATTATAGCATCCGAAATACTGTTTTTCAAAAGGATCTTTATCACATTTGGATTCATACCAGATGGTAGATGGACGATAGTCTTTTACGAAAAACCAGGTTTTACCATAGTAAGAAATGCTGAATAACCCGGACGCATACTCGTAATACACATTGGAAGGTACTGGTGTGATCTTCATTTTTTCTTCCAATTGCACCATGCGCTCACAAAACTGTTGCTGGGTAATCGGTTTAGTGAAACCGGCCCTGGCAGTGTCTTCTCCAAAATCCTTCAGTTGTTCACGGAATACCTGGTACGAAACCGCCTGCGCGGCTGCCGGTACTTTTTTGAACCAGTCGCGCGCATTGGCAAAGTCATGTACCCGCATATAGCTTTCTCCAATCACTTTATTTATATTGAGTGATTTTGGGAAGAAGCCCACCAGGTACGTTTCATACGGTGTTTTCACAGGTTGGTGCAGGAAGTCGTTGAGCTTGAGTAAGTCGGCCGACTTCATATCATCTGTTACCTGGCCGATAGCGGTTTGACCGGAAACACCCCAGCCGTTCATATTCAGGGAATCGCAGCGGCCTCTTACCAGAGCTTCTTTCACCAGGTCGCCTTGCTGATGGTAGCGGGGCGCCAGCACAGCAAATAAGAGGTTACGATATGTTTTCCGGAAAATATATGATTTATCAGTGCCATTCCACCACTCATTCGTTTTGGGATTTGGCGGTGTTTTACTGTCCAGCCACTTTAAAGAAGCCAGCAGGCTGGATTCGAAAGCATTGTCAATAGTTTTTTGCTGATTGATATTCACCAGCAGGCGAACTATTTCCCATTGGTCTTTTACAGCAGGATCTTTGGCTTTTACTTCCTCCAGCTTCGCTTGTGCCGCCGGGTAATCTCTGCGGATATAGGAAATATAGGCAGATGATACCCGCCACAGGTCCATATCTTTTAACTGGCCCTTGCTCACGAGGCTATCTACCACAGTTTGTAGTGCTTTGGTACGGTTAACTAACGCTTTCTTCTCTTCAGCAGAAGAGCTACGGTAGCTCACATATCCCGGCTGCGCCTCTTCCAGCGCAGGGCTCAGGTAATCGCTTTCTATCTTATTAATTTCCCTGGCCAGCAATATATTTAAAGCAGGAGAAGCCGGGTCCAGTGCGTATACCTGCCTTAATGCATCAATATCCGGATCGCTGCTGGCGAAGCCATAAACGGCTGCTACCATTGCCTTTTCGTGGTCATCCTTACACAGCGGATACACCTGCTTCCGGGTGGTATTGCACCACATCAGGCTGGTATAGCAGGAAATACGCAGCGAAGGTGCTTTTTCAAACACACGCGAAAACAGGTAGGCACTTTGTACGGAGTCTTTCAAACGCAGCAGGGCACCTGCTTTCAGCGCCAATGCCTTGAAATATACCAGGGAAGACAATTCCTTTCCTTCAAAAAAATGATCAAAAGAAGCGATCGCATCACGATAGTCTTTGCGGTAATGTTTCAGACGAATCAGTTGAAACGCATACCGGTCGCGTATATCTTTGTCTTTTGTTTTATCCAGGAGGTCTTCTCCGGTTTTATATAATTGACCCAGTAAAACGTTATTCCGTTCAGGCACAGACCATGGATCCGCGTTAATCACAGCAGGTTCGCAGGTTTTGGCAAATGATAAATATTGGGCTGCTTCCCGGTTCTTATCTTTTAATAAAAACTGTGCGAAGGTATTTTGCTTCACACTATCCGGCAGTGCGTTGTTACCAGCCGCAATGGCCGATAGCTGTTCCGGCGTATAGGTATAAATACATTCACGTATATCCTTTGCCGTTACCTTGCTACCTGCATAACCTTGCCAGTCGGCCACATTCGCTGTTTCCTCTGAAGGCGTCGGGTCCGCATAAAACTGCGACATCGAGGTGTAATAAAATGGCTCATAGCCGCCGCCTTTGGTCAGTGGGCTAAAGAAGGAAATGTAATAATCGTAAGGGTCTGGGTCGGGACCACAGGACAGCGTATAGATCACATTCCCGAAGAAAACAGCAAAAAAGCTAATTAAAAAGACGGATAATTTCTTGTAGTTCATTCAATGGATATTTTTCAAGCGTCAACGAGTCAAGATGATAAAATATAATAAAAGGATCTTTTGTTTGCAGTTGTCTGGCCACCATTTTGGCCGCTGCTGTCAATGCAGCCGGGTCGCTGGTTTCTCTCCGGATAACACTTCCTTTCGTGAGTGAATAGCCATTCAGTATGGTGTCTTGCAGTACGGTGTATAGGTTAGAGGGGCCTGGGGCAAAAAGCTTTGTATTTTTCAATTCCGGTGCGCCAACGTTCCTTAAAATTCCTGCATACCCAACATCGCGGCGGAATAAAACACTCCACTCGAAAAGCGGCAATGCGATATCCAAAGGTAAGGGATATTCCGCAACCCTGCTATCTCCCAGGTAGGAGTCCATCACTTCCGGATCAAGAATAGAGTTATGTGTGCCTGGCTTACGCAGGTCACCCATGTTATAGCACATCAGCAATCCTTTATCCACTGGCGGAATACCGGCACGGGTAGTATACTTCACCTGGTACATGCGGATGGTAGCGGAAATACGTCGCTGCCGAAAGAAAGGTGTTTGTTTAATTTGCCTGATAAAAGAGAAGTAAGCTTCGCGGGTACCCTGGGTCCAGTCGCAGTCCAACTGTATTTCCGGGATCCGCGCCCCGGGGATACTATCGCATAGTCCTTCTACTAACCGGGCCACATTGCCGGCCAATGTACTGTCCGCCTTTGCCCATACTTCATTCATCAGGAATACCACGGGAACGATATCCACATTCGCAGGCAGGGGGGCCGTTTTCCTGAAAATCGCCACCGGTACCGGGGCTTTGGTCACCTCATCGAGGTCTACATCAAATAACTTAATGTATAAACGCTTTGCGGGTAATTGGTCCAGGTACCGCTGTTCCTGGCTGTTACCCGTCCAGGTTTGTTTCCAGTAATAAAAGGCAGGCGTTATCTTCCCATGATCCACAGGTTGATGACAGGCAGCCATTAATAATAACAAGGTAATAAAACAGATGCGGGGTATCATGACAAATTAAATAAGCAGCCGGCCACAAATAATACCTGCAGCTACCGCAGCATTCAATGATTCAGCTCCGCCGAGGCGGGGGATGGTGATCTGGTGGGTAGCCAGGCGAATCACTTCTTCCGTTAATCCCCTTCCTTCATTACCAATCAGGATAATCCCTTCTTTCATAACAGGAAAATCGGCAATGTTCTTACCATGTAAGGTGGCCGCATAAGAAGGCAGGGAAGTTTGCTGTAATAATTCCCGGATATCGTATTCGGCTATACGTACCCGTATGATGCTACCCATGGTAGCCTGAATAGTTTTAGGATTATATACGTCCACACAATCCGGGGAACAAATAATCTGGGAGATTCCAAACCAGTCGGCAATACGAATCAGTGTACCCATATTTCCCGGATCCTGTATAGCTTCCAGCGCCAGTACCACTGTACCGGCAGCCGGTAACGGATCTACCGGTGCTGGCATATCCAGTAAGGCCATGGCCCTGTTAGGCGTGGTGAGCGACGATAATTGTTTCAGTACTGTTGTATCCACTGCTACTACCGCACCCGCAGGCAACCGGTCCAGCAACGCGGTATGCTGCTCCAGCCAATCGGCTGTTGCAAATACTCCTTTCACGGGCATGCCCGCCTGTAGTAGCTCCTGTACGATCTTATCACCCTCGGCTACATACTGGCTGGATTTTTGCCTGTTTTTTTTGTGCTGTAATGATTGAATATATTTAATTTGCGCCTTTGACAACATGGGACCAAACCTACACGTTTTCTTTTAATCAGCCAAGTAGCGGCATGGTTTCCGGTTTGTTCAACATTGCTTTTAAAACTACTAATAACGTTTTCACCCGTGATGCAGCTGCTTCCCAAGTCCAGAATTTTACTGCTGAAAAAATGGCTGCTATTGGCGGTAATATTCACGTTGGCAGCATGCTCCAACACCAAATACCTCCAGAAAGATCAAACACTCTACACCAATAGTAAAGTAGATGTACAGGGAGAAATACTCAACGCTGAAAAACAGGACCTTCGCAGTTCCCTCTCCTCCAAATCGCTGATGACACAGCAACCCAACAAAAAATTACTGACCACCCGCATAAAAGTTTGGCTCTATAACCAGAAGTATAACGAGAAAAAATCAAACTGGTTCTGGAACCTCGTACTGGCAAAAAGAAATCTCGAAGAACCGGTGGTATACGATTCTACTAAGTCCGTGGAATCAGTCACCCGCATGACCAGCTATCTCCGTAACCAGGGATTTTTCTACGCTACGGTAAATTATGAGTCCGACATCAAACGCAGAAAAACCAGCGTCACTTACCATGTGAACACTGGCAGAAACTTCGTGATCGACAAAGTGACCTATGTTATTCCGGATACCGCCATTTTAAATATCGTAAAGGCCAATGAAAACTTGTCCCTGGTACGCAAAGGCGTTGTGTTCAAATCCGCCACACTGGGCAGTGAAAGGGAAAGGCTCACCCGCCTCATCAGGGATGCCGGCTACTATAAATTTAACCGGGATGCTATTGAATACAGTGTAGATACCCTCAATAAGGCGTTGTTTCGCAATAGCCTCAACCCTTTCGAGGGATTTGTGAATATATTCAATGAAAATAAAGGAAGGGAAAAGCTAACCATGGACGTGGAAATCCACATCAAAAATCCGGAAGATAGCCTCACCACCTGGCAACAATACCACATTGGTAAGATATATGCGTACCCGGACTTCTCACTGAATAGTAACCCGGACGACAGTACGCTGAAACACGACAACCGCAAGTATATTAACATCCGTTATCACCAGGAAATTCTGCGACCTAAAATTCTTTCCAAATCAATATTGCTGCGGCCGGGAGAAACGTATTCCATACAGCAATACAATAATACCATCAATAAATTATACGATATCGGTATCTGGCAATTTGTAACCCTCCAATATAAAGAGCCTAAAGATTCCGCTAAAACCCTGGATGCATATGTATTCCTGACTCCACGCCGCAAACAGGAACTGGGGGTTAGTTTTGAGTTAAGTAACAGCTCCGACTATACGCTGGGATCAGGTATTACACTTAATTACCGGCATATTAATTTAAACAGAACAGCTACCCAGTTTGGGATGAGCCTCAATACTGGTATAGAACTGGTAAAACCTCAATCTGGTGGATGGGACCTCCAGGCCAAACAATTTGGCGGAGAGGTTAGCCTTACCTGGCCACGTTTCGCCCTGCCATTTCATATTAAACAATCTGCGAGGTCGAACGTAAAAACCCGGTTAACACTGGGTGCCAACTACCTGTCGCGCATAGAAAAATTTGACGTAAAGAGCATTAATGCCTCTTATGGCTACGACTGGAATGAAACAGCTTACAAACGCTGGATTATCCGGCCTATCACCCTCAACTATGTGGGAGTAAGCCTGAATCCTACTTTCCGCGACAGTATCGTAAATACCAACCCATACCTGAGACGTAGCTTTGAGCCGGCATTAATTGGTGGAGAAAGCGTGTCCTTCATTTTTAACAACCAGGACCTGCTGCATCCGCGCCACTACAGCTATTTCAGGATAAATGTAGAAGAATCCGGTCTGTGGTTGAGTGGTATCAATAGTCTTATGAACAGCATTACCAGTCATAAAACCAACCTGGAAACGCTGACCAGTGTAAATATCTCCAACTTCGTAAAAGTAGAAGCCGACTATCGCCATTTCTGGAAACTTGGCCTGCATAGTGGTTTGGCTACCCGCGCTTATGCTGGTATTGGCATACCGTACAGTTATTCACAGGTATTACCTTATGTACGACAATTTACTTCCGGCGGCCCCAATAGTATCCGGGCATTCCGCTTGCGTACACTGGGTCCCGGCGCTTATAAAGACACTTCCGCCAACGCACAAACTTTCCCCGACCAAACCGGCGATATGAAGCTGGAAGGCAATATAGAATATCGTTTCGACCTGTTGAGAATGTTTGGAGGTAGCGTAAACCTGAAAGGCGCCACCTTCCTGGATATGGGAAATATCTGGATGATCCGGAAAGATTCCACCAGGCCCGGCTCTGAATTCCAATTCAACCAGTTATATCACGACCTGGCAATAGGAACCGGTGCGGGCCTGCGGTTAGACTTCTCTTTCTTCCTCATCCGCCTGGATTGGGGTATTCCATTGAAAGTACCTTACTTTACCGGTAATAAAAACGGCTGGTATGTAGGTCAATGGGATTTGAAAGATGGTAAATGGCGGAGAGATAATATTATCTGGAATATCGCTATTGGTTATCCGTTTTAGGTGCCGTGTTGGCAGCAATGAAATCGGCCATATCAGTAGCATCCGACAATTTAAAATTACCGATCCTGGTTCTGCACAAGCTGCTCAGGTAAGCGCCACAACCCAAGGTAGCGCCATAATCATTTGCCAAAGAACGTATATACGTCCCCGTGCTGCATACTACCCTGAAGTGTACTTCCGGCAGTGCTATTTTGGTGATTTCAAATTCGGTGATCGTCAATTTGCGTGGCTCCACTTTTACATCTACCCCTTTTCTGGCCAGCAAATAAATAGGCTTACCATTTTGTTTGATGGCAGAATGTATGGGAGGGAACTGCATAATTTCTCCAATAAAAGGCTGTGTGGCTGCTAATATAGCGGCTTCATCGAGATGACTGATATCTTTAAAATTCTCCGGTTCAGATTCTTTATCGAAAGTAGGTGTAGTAGCTCCTAAAGTAAAAGTGCCGGTATATTCTTTTTCCTGCGCCTGGTATTCATTAATTTTTTTAGTCATTTTCCCGGTGCAGCAAATAAGCAAACCGGTAGCAAGCGGGTCCAGTGTGCCGGCATGACCTATTTTAGCTTTGGTGGTGTTCCTTATTTTACGCACTACATCGAAAGAAGTCCATGTCAGTGGCTTATTGATCAATATCACTGCTCCTTCCTGGTAATTAATATTTTCGTTCGTTTGCATGCCGCAAAGATAGGAAATAGCTGTTAGCCATTAGCGCCTGGCTTTAGTGAATCAGGCAGCGGCTGTGAGCAAATGCTAAAAGCTAGCAGCTTTTTATTAAATTCACGCAATTTTCAAATACATGGCATTAGAACATCACTTAGACGCAACACTACGGCACAAGCAACAGGTAGATAATTCGCGCGACTACGTACTGCCATTCATTCAGCAGGAATTCCCCCAACTGGAGGGCCTGCGGGTAATGGAGGTAGGATGTGGAGAAGGCGGCGTATTGATCCCGTTCCTGGAAAAAGGCTGTAATTGTGTAGGCGTGGATCTTGCACCTGACCGTATCGAACTGGCGAAAAACTTCCTTCAAAAATACCTGGATGGCGGACAATTAAAGCTGATCGCCCAAAACATTTATGACCTCGACTTCCTGGGAGAATTCCAGCATTCTTTTGATGTAATTATTTTGAAAGATGCCATTGAACACATTCCTGACCAGGAAAAAATTATTGGACACCTGAAACAATTACTCACGCCGCGCGGGCAGGTATATTTCGGGTTCCCACCCTGGTACATGCCTCACGGAGGGCATCAGCAGATTTGTAAAAACAAATTCCTCAGCATGGTTCCCTATATTCACCTCCTGCCCAAACCCTTGTACAAAGGTGTATTGCGCATGTTTGGTGAAGGCGACGATGTAGTTGTGGATCTCATGGACGTAAAATCTACTGGTATTTCCATTGAACGATTTGAACGCATTGTAAAGCGGCAGCAGTATAAAATTACACAGCGTCGTTTCTACCTGATCAACCCTATTTACAAATATAAATTCGGGGTAAGCGCCAGAGTGCAGTGGAAGCCAATTGCAGCGATTCCTTTCTTCAGGAATTTCGTTACCACCTGTATGTATTATATGATTAAACCCCAATAAAGCGGGGAAGCAGAAAGCATAAAGCAGAAAGCAAAAAGCTATTGCAGCGGATGATCATTGCGAATATTTATACGCTTTAATCATCCGCTGCAATAGCTTTTTGCTTTCTGCTTTATGCTTTCTGCTCCGTCCATATCTCCCACGAGGCTTCTGCCTGCAGGATCAGCATTTCATGGCCATTCTTAATGGCCGCTCCCTGTGCAGCGCCACGTTGTAAAAAGGCAGTTTCTGCCGGATTGTAAACCAGGTCATACAGCAGATGACGGGCAGTGAGGTATTGATAAGGTATTTCAGGGAAGGTATCTGTTTTAGGATACATCCCTAAAGGGGTAGTATTTACAATAATGGTATGTGCAGCCATGGTGGCCTCATCCAGGGCATCATAAGTAATAGTACCGTTACCTGCCTGCCGGCTTACAACAGTATAGGTAATATTAAGTTGCTCCAGCGCGTACATAATGGCTTTGGCCGCGCCACCGGTACCAAGTACAAGCGCCTGCGTGTGATGCGGTTGCAGCAAGGGTTGCAGCGATTTGGTAAACCCAATTACATCCGTATTATAGCCGGTTTTCTTGCCATCTTTTAAATGAATACAATTCACAGCACCTATTTGCGCGGCTGCTTTACTCAGGTCATCCAGGAAAGGGATTACAACTTCTTTGTATGGTATAGTTACATTGAGTCCATGTAATTGCGGATGTTGTTCCCATAGGGCCGTAAACCCGGAAATACCGGGAATCGGGAAGTTTTCGTACACACAATCAGTGATCTGTTCTTTTTCAAACTTCTCTTTAAAGAATCCTTTGGAAAAAGAGTGGCTAAGCGGGTAGCCAATGAGTCCGTAAATCTTCATGAAGCCATGATTAGCATTACGAATGACGGATTACGAATTACGGATTTGTGAGAAGATAATAGCGGATAATATTCGCGTTTACCATCTTCCCACAAATCCGTAATTCGTAATTCGTAATTCGTAATTATTTGTAATAACTATTCTCTATCTAAAAACAGGTTAAACGTATCTCCTCTTAAGCCGATACGCATGGCTTCCAGGGAAATCACTTCATTGGGTGCGAGGTTACCGAGGTTGGCATTGCATCCTACCAGTTCCAGGAAGTAAAGCTGTTGGGCTTTCTGAGGCGCTTCCCAGATAATTTTCTCAGCAGGGATCTGGGTCAGGATTTCCTGTACCAGGCCTTCACGTACTTCACCGCTACCGCGATAAATACCCACGTTGCCGCTTTCACGGGCTTCAGCGATTACATAGGTAGCGCCGGCAGCCAGTTCAGCACGCATCAGTTCAATCCATTTATAAGGAGGGATGATGTGTTCAGCATCTTTAGATCCTACCTCACTCAGTACCAATCCAATTTTGGACAATTTTTCAATGTAACCGCATTTTTCTGCATGCGGGATGGTGATAGAGCCATCAGATACTTCCATGTAGTTGATGCCGAAATCCTTTACTACCTTGATATATTCATCAAACTGGTTACGGATAACGAAGGCTTCAAACAAAGTACCACCAAAGTATACGGGAATATTTGCCGCCTGGTAAAGTTCAATTTTTGCGCGCAGGTTAGGCGTTACGAAGGCAGTGCCAAAACCCAGTTTCAGGATATCAATGTGCGGACCTGCTGCGGATAAAAAATTTCGTGCTTCTTCCAAACTCAGCCCCTTATCCATTACCATGGTCAATCCATGCGTGCGGGGCTTCTTTGTCCTTTCCGGGATTTGTGTCAGATTAAAATTCATTTGAAATATTTTTATCTTCTTATTTGGTCAGTAAAACACATACTAATTTTCGCCAGGCACTTCGGGATAGCGTAGATGCAATTTTAGTAACCGGAAATACTGTTGACTTTTGTCCATGACAATTAAAAGCCGGCGCAAAAATAAGAAGTATACTTTATTTTATTAAAGTAAATAACACTGGTTAACGTTTGCGGCGATATTGCGCAATCAAATCGACCACACTCACATGCTGTAACACAGCAGGGTCAAGCTCTACGAGCTTTTTAACAATTTTAGGCGCCTGTTGCAGGGCAGTTTCCAGGTGCAACAGTCCTTCTTTGGTTTTCCCCATAGCAATCAGGATGGCGGCCCGGTAATAGACAAATATGGGCTTGCGGCCGGCCTTTTCCTCCGCTATAGACAACTGTACCAGGGCTTCTTCCAGGAATCCGGACACATATAATCCTTTTAACAGCTCCTGCCAGGTAACGGCGCTCTTGGGCCGGGTACGTACTGCATTCATAAAATGAACCAGTGCATCTTTATTTTTACCCAGCTCCAGGTAGCACTCACCCAGGCTCATATTATATTCTGCGTTGGTTTTGTTGATTTTCAGGGCGCTCAGCAATGATTTCACCGCATTTTCCCAGTTAGCTTCCATCATGTATGCCACGGCGATCTTGTAATACAATTTATCGTCGTTAGGGCTCAGATGCGATGCCTTACGGTAGTAATACCGGGCCTGTGTAAATTTGCGTTGTCTTTCGTAGCAATGGCCAATCGCCTCATAGATCACATCCTCCGGTTTGGCTATTTCCAGGTGTTTCTGCAGCACTTCTATAGCGTCAGCATACTTACGGAGGCGGATATACGCATCCCCCATATTCCGGTAGGCATAATCGAATTTTTCATCGATAGCTACCGCATATTGGTAGGCGTCTATCGCTTTTTCATACAACTTCAATCCCTGAAACGCCGTACCCAGGTTGAACCAGGCCAGCTGATTAAAAGGATGTTCATCTATGATAGCGGTATGCAGGCGGATACTTTCTTCATTGCGCCCGGTAAACTCCGTCCAGAAGCAGATCTTATGCAGGGCCTCCTCGCTGTTGGGATCGTATTCCAGGGCCATTTTCAGGCAATCAAACACTTTTTCAAATTCTTCCCAGTCGTCATACACATCCGCCAGCTCCAGTAATAATTCGGTCCTGTCTTCCCCTGAAAATTGCTCTATCTGTTCTTCCAGCACACTGGCGGCTTTCTGGTGCTGATTCAGCGCCAGGTAAACATCCGTTTGAAGTATATAAAGATTAATATCAGTGCGGTCGAGTACTTCTGCTTTTTCCAGTAAATCCAGGGCTTCCTTATACTTTTTGGTTTCTATCAGTAAGTTGGCTTTTTTTAGCAGTAAGGTGGAAGAGTAGGGAAATTGTTCGATGGCTATTTCGGCGGCCTGCAATGCGATCGGCATTTCGTCATGCTCGTCATAATAGTCTATGATCTGCTCAAATGAATCTTCGTCCAAAAAAGAATGAGACTTACCAGCCCTGAGGTTTTCAAACTGCTGCAACAAGTCTCTCAGATCATCAAAATCTTCGTTTAAAAAGGAAAAGTCTTTACTCATTAATGTAAATATAGTACTTTTATTTGTGCCCAAATCCGGGGGCTTTACAACCTTTTAAATATTTTTTAACAATTCTTTGTGATTTAATCGTATCTTGCGTTAAGAATTTGTTATATAATATATCAAAAAGTTTGTACATTTGTGTTACAATGAAAGCGAAAACATACATATCACGCACTTTTTCATTGTCTTGCTTGTTAGCGGGCGCTTTGGCGTTTTTTGCTCTCAATGCGCTGGCAAATAATAGCTTTTTGCCCTCCGATAATAATAAAGACAAAACGAAAAAAACGGCCGATAGTCCTCATTTTGAGTTGACTACCGCCATTCCGAAGACGAGTTTAAGCCTGGATGCAGGCTACCGTTATTCCGGAACGTTCAGCTCTGCCTTTAAGTTTAATACCAATAATGTTGTTAATAACTACAATAATGTAATTAATCTGAAAGCGGTGAGTACCTACACCAAGGGCAATGTCACCTATGTGGTGCCTACCAATGTCCAGGTGCAGTCACAACCGCCAGGTAATATGAACTTCCAGAAGTTGCAGATCATTCTGCCACTCAAAAAGGGATAATAAATTCTACGTTTCTTCAATTACAATATGGGCCGGTTAATAACCGGCTCTTTTTTTGCCCTTATTTTCCGTTTTTTATATTTTTCGGGAGAAGTGACACGCACAGATATTACTTATGCCTCAATTTACCCCAATGGCCACTATACGCATTTAAAACCCTTTTTTACAGCGATCCGCCAAGAGAAGGGACACTTACACCCGAAGATATGAACCGGCGCTATTTGGCCTTCTTTTTCATTCATGTGAAGGAGAACAGCTTGGTTGGCAGCATTGGGTCAAAAAACGATTAAATCTTCCAAAAAAGACGGGAAAACCAATCTAACAATAACCGAATAGGGATACATCATACCTGCTTGGTCCGATATTTTTTCGGAAGATATCAAACCGGACAACGCACTCCTGGCATCCATTGATGCCCCGTTAAGCCTCCGAAAATTATCATATCTTCCGAAAAATCAACAATTACATATTTTTCAACTCCTCCTGGCTCACCTCTTTATATCCCGTTTTAGGCACATCGAAATAAGAAGCAGGAATTGGATATAAATCTATTTTGGTGGCAATCACCCTGGTTTTAGCACCTGTTTTAGTCAGGATTTCAAATTCCAGCGGTATCCCTTTCAGGTTCACAAAACGACGATTATATTGCCGGTTTTCCGGCACCAGGTCTACTGCGTAAAACACTTCAAATGTTTGCCCATCCGGCATAGTGCCTATTGCTCTTCTGCAGGTATACCCGGCGATGTCCTTTGTTTCCGCCTGGTCTTTGAATTGTATATTCTCATACTGCTTTAAATCCTTGTTGTACTGCTCTTTTCCGGCCCTGATCAGGTATTTGTTCCCATGCTGGTCAATCAGCGTGGTCATACTTTCTGTTTTGCTGTTAATGAGATAAGTATAGTGAACAATGTTAAAATTCATGTCTATTCTGCTCAGTGGTCCGCGCAGATATTGCGTAAAGGTGCTGCCTTCCAGCATAGCATCCATTTGCAACTGCTCCGGCGGCAACTCCATCTTGTATACAATTTTCGCGTCTGAAACTATGCGTTGCGCCAGTAATGAACCCGCACAGCAGGTCAGGATAAAAGTGAATAACAACCGGTAGAACATAGTGTGGTGTATTAGTTGAATGGTGGTATAGTTAAGGCGGATAAACTAACTACCAGGTAAACTTTTCTTTGTTTAAAAAAGCGGCGATACCGCGTTTACAGTCGTCATGCCCACGGGTAGCAGCATTCAATTCTGCAGCAAGCTGCAACCCATCCGTTAATGGTAAGTCCAACACTGTGCCAATCAATTTTTTGGTTACTTTCAGAGAGTTGGCCGAGGCGTCCTTACACAGGCTGCTGGCTATTTTAGCTACATAGGTACTTATTTCTGCTGCTGGTACTACCGCGGTAATCAGGCCATCGGAAGCGGCTTTTTCAGCGGTTACCAGTTTCCCGGTTAATAACAATTCCCTGGACCGCCCCTCCCCTATTTTCCTAACCAGGAAAACCGCTACCAGGGCGGGAATAAATCCAATCTTCACTTCTGAGTAACCCATTAAGGCCTCCGGTACGGCATAACTCAGGTCGCAGAGTGTTACCAGCCCGCAGCCTCCTGCTATGGCGTGTCCTTCCACCTGGGCAATTACAATCTTGTCAAGATGGTAGATCTCCCGGAATAGCTGCATCAATTCGCGGGAATCAGCGAGATTTTCATCGTAAGTATTTTTTTGCAGCTGTTGCAGGTATTCCAGGTCGGCACCTGCACAAAATGCTTCACCATTTCCTTTCAATACTACTACTTTGACTGCTTCGTCGGCTTCCGCAGCACGAAAAGCTTCCCTTAGCTCCTCTACCAGCTGACCATTCAGCGCATTGCGCTTCTCCGGCCGGTTCAGGGCAATGGTAGCCACACGCTCAGTAACTGAATATTCTAAAAAAGAAAATGCCATAAAGAAAGAATTACGAATTACGAATTACGAATTACGGACCTGTAAGGAGATCTGTAAGAAGATAATCATTCCGTCTTCCCACAACTCCGTAATTCGTAATTCGTAATTCGTAATTTTCCTTATGGCAATCTAAGCAAAAAAAATTTAATGGGTAATCTCTTGTATTACCTGCCCTACGTTACCACTGGGCATCTGAATACGTAATAATGCTGCCAGCGTTGGTGTAATGTCTGTCATACCAACAGTACGATTGGTTTTACCGGGTTGAATCCCCCATCCCATCCATACCAGCGGAATATGTGCATCATACGGATACCATAAACCGTGTGTGGTACCGGTTTTACCGCCGTCAATATAGCCAGGAGTCAATACCACCTGGATATCTCCGCTTCTTTTGGTATTAAATCCGTTATTCATCATTGTACGCATCGGCTCCGGTAAATTGGTGACCATCAGGTTTTCTACCGGGAAAGCTTTGGCAATAGCCGGCGATTTCAACAAACGGGCTATCATAAACTGCCGGATCTCATTTTCATTCTTGCCTGCTGCTGCAACCGCATCGTGATCCAGCCATAACTGGTAGTTATCAGATCCTTTCACAATGCCTTTCACGCCAAACTTAGCCGCCACCTGCTCGTTCAGATCTTTTACTGCTGCCTGCTCATCCCAGGTGCCACCAGGCAGTTTATTTTCTTCCAGGAAACCGGGTACGTGGGCCACGCCATGATCTGCGGTGATAAAGAAAAGATACTGGCCTTTACCCACGCGGGCGTCCAGGTATTTGAACAACGTGGCCAGGTCCTGATCCAGTCGCAGGTATGTATCTTCTACTTCTATAGAGTTAGGTCCAAACTGATGCCCCACGTAGTCTGTAGAAGAAAGGCTGATTGCCATAAAATCCGTTACATCTCCTTTGCCCATATCATAAGCTTCCATGGCCTTTTTAGCAAATTCCAGTGTCATAGTATTTCCAAATGGAGAAGCGGAAATAGCGGTATTGGAAATATCGGCGAGAGTATGTGGGAAAGCCGTATTGGTAGCGTTTTTATACCTGCCTTCATAAGGTTTTTCGTCGGCGGTGCTGAGGGTATAGGTGGAAACCGGGTACAGGGTAGTCCACGGTTTGCTCAGGTATTGCTTAGGATACTGTTGTTGGTTGAATTCCTGTGCCCATGCTGGTAATTCTTTCATATACCAGGTGCTGGTTACCCAGTTACCGGTGCTGCCATCGTACCAGAAAGCCGCATTGGCACTGTGACCAGCCGGCAGAATAGCGCCGCGGTCTTTAATAGCCACGCCTACTACTTTACTCTGGAAATTGTTGGATAAGCGGAGTTCATCGCCGATGGTGGTCACCAGCATGTTGCGCGGACTCATTTTACCGGCGGCAGAAGTACTGCCAACAGTAGTAACAGTGGTATCTTCAGCACAATATACCGTGCGACCCAACTCCGGACTATACCAGGAATTCCCGATAATACCATGAATGGCCGGCACAGAGCCGGTATACACGCAGGTATGGCCGCAGGCAGTAATAGTAGGGGTATAATTAATAAGGGTATTTTCACAGGAAAAACCTTCCTGTAACAGGCGTTTAAATCCACCGGCGCCATAGCGGTTACCATAGCGGTAAAGATAATCCCAGCGCATCTGATCTACCACTACGCCTACTACCAGCTTTGGTTTGGCAGACATTTTGGAAGATTTAGCAGCCGCGTGGTGGTTAAATGGTTTTGGTGAGGTTGCTTTTTGCGCATGTACCACTGAAGTGGAGAACAGCAGGACACCTGTCAGGAAATGTGTAAATTTCATTAGATTGTAAATATTTAAAAGTATCTGAAATACAACGAGATAAGGTGCTGTTTAGTAACAAATAAGTTGTTTGCAGCCAGATGCCAAATGTAAACCAAGATTACAAAAACTAATATTTTAATACCTTTGTGTCCATTTTAAATGGAATGAATTAACCATTACATAATATATCGTATGGATATTTTCGAGAAACTGCTGAAACATCTGGGCCCTATTGGGGAACATTCAGACAGAGCCCATGGCTATTTCGCATTTCCTAAACTGGAAGGAGAAATAGGTCCCCGCATGAAATTCCGGGGCAATGAAAAAATTGTGTGGAGCCTTAACAACTACCTGGGGTTAGCCAACCACCCGGAAGTACGGGCTACTGATGCGAAAGCCGCCGCTGATTACGGCATGGCGTCTCCCATGGGAGCGCGTATGATGAGTGGTAACACCAACTACCACGAGCAGCTGGAAAATGAATTGTCCGACTACATGGGCAAAGAAGCTACTACTTTATTAAACTATGGCTACCAGGGTATCATGAGTGCGATTGATGCTATAGTGGGCCGTAGAGATGTAATTGTATACGATGCAGAATGCCACGCCAGCATCCTGGATGGTTTACGCCTGCACCCGGGCAAACGTTATGTATTCAAGCATAACGACATGGAAGATTTCGACAAGCAGATGAAACGCGCTACTGAACTGGCTAAAACCCAGGGTGGTGGTATTCTCGTGGTAACAGAAGGCGTATTTGGTATGGCCGGAGACCAGGGTAAACTGAAAGAAATTGCTGCTTTTAAAGATAAATATGAATTCCGCCTGCTGGTAGATGATGCCCACGGCTTCGGTACCATGGGTAAAACCGGTGCCGGTACTGGTGAAGAGCAAGGTGTACAGGACAAGATTGACCTCCTGTTCAATACCTTCGCGAAATCCGGCGCGTCTATCGGTGCTTTCATCAGCGGTGAGAAAGCAATCATCAACTACCTGCGCTACAACATGCGCTCACAGATTTTCGCTAAATCTATTCCATTACCAATCGTTATCGGACACCTGAAACGTGTACAGCTGATGCGCCAGCATCCTGAAATGAAAGCGAAACTGTGGGATAATGTGAATAAACTGCAGAATGGTTTGAAAGAACGCGGTTTCAATATCGGCAGAACAAATTCCCCGGTAACTCCGATTTACCTGCAGGGCGATATTCCGGAAGCAACAGCGATGTGCCTCGATCTGCGTGAAAACTATAACATTTTCTGCTCTATCGTGGTATACCCGGTCATCCCTAAAGGACAAATCATTTACCGCCTGATCCCAACCGCTGCTCACAACGATGAGGATATTGAACTGACCCTCAAAGCGTTCAGCGAAACCAAGGCTAAACTGGATGAAAAAGTTTATCAGGTAGCCGAAATCCCGGTAGTATAACCGTCACTTTTTCAACATATTAAAAGCCTTCCTGCTCGTCAGGAAGGCTTTTCTATTTAAAACGGGAAAAGGCAGAGCAAAAGGTAGTAAAGGCAGCCAAATATTCAAAGGAACGTAAATAAGGAGCGAAAAATCTTTGCTGCTCATTCCTTTGAGGGAAAACAAAAGGGCTGATGTTAATCAGCCCTTACTTCAAATCGTTCTTTCACTAGGTGTAATTTTTCATTAAGATTTCATCAGGACATGGTAGAGAACAAATGGTTTTCATAGAAATTGGAATAACCAAGTGATTCCAAATATTTTATAAAATAGGTTTTATTTTAATTCAGTATTTCTTTTCATTGATGCTTATCAAAAATAGGTGAGATTTTAGCATTTTTTATAACACATCCGTTGGATTTTGTTAACGGGTTGTTAAAGATTAACACTGCGGTAATATATCACTCAAATGTAAAAAGGGCTCTTTTTTCCTAATCTGATTAAAAATTTTCCCTTTTGCGTAACAACTTCCCCCGCACTCCGTGATAACTTTGCGGCGGAAGCAAAACATATTCAGGCTTTTAACCGTCACGGCAGGTAAAAAGCAAAGCGGAATGCAACGTTTATAGCACATTCGTTGTTCCGCCAACTGGACATTATCAACTGATAAGGATTTATTAAACGGATTTGTATTGAAAATTCAATGGAGTAAGCAATTTTTCCGGGTACACCGGATCACCGGCCTGATAGCCGGTATCCTGCTATTGATGCTAAGCATCACCGGCAGCATGCTTGTTTTCAGTGATGAAATAGACCATGCACTCTACGCCGAAGCCTATCATGTTACACCCGGTACTACCCCAAAACCTCTGCAGGAGCTGATGCAGAACGCCCATAAATCGCTTTCCGGTAATCCTTATCTCCTCGTTATCCGGCTACCACAAGCCCCGGATGAAAGCATCGTGATGAGAGCGGAGTATACAGCCAACCACAAGGTATACATCTTCCTAAATCCATATACCGGTAAAATATTACAGCAATATACCAATACCGACCATTTTACGGGTTATGTGCTATACCTGCACTTCACCCTGCTGAATGGCAAAACAGGGGCTATTATCATACTTATAACAGGAATAGGGCTATTTCTTTCTGTATTAACCGGCCTGTTTATTTACCGGAACGCCGTGATAAAAGTGCTGACTTTCCGGGTAAAGCTGGAATGGCATAACCGTACCCGGCGCTGGCGCAACCTCCACCGCATCGTAGGTGTGTGGGCCTTGCTATTTAACCTCCTCATCTCCTTCACCGGCTTTATGATAGAACTAAAAGTGGTGGACAGCCAGAAAAATTCCAAAGCCGTGTTGACCTCCGCTCCTTTCTCCGGCGATTATGAACCCCTGCTGATAAAAGCACAGGCCAGCATACCCGGCTTCAAAATCATGGGGGTTCGTCCTCCCAAAAAAGCAGGAGACCCGATCCGGATACTGGGACATGCCCGGGAGTCTGCCTTCTTTGGCGAGTATGCTTCCTCTGTATTTATCAATGCCGACGGCACTGTTAAAAAAACGGTGAACTTCAGCAAAGCTTCCTTTGGAGATAAATTCAATGCATGCATAGCTCCACTCCATTTCGGCAACTACGGTGGCATCTTACTGAAAATCATCTATTCACTCCTTGCCTTAACGCCCGGCGTACTCTCCATTTCAGGTTTCCTGATCTGGTACCGCAGAAAATATATTATTAAAATACACAACAGGATATAGACAGATATGAAGAAGATTTTTGTTTTGGGGATGGTGTTTATAATGGCTACTTTACAATTAGCTGCACAAAGCATACAAGGCACTATAAAAGATACCGCACAAACAGCAGTTCCACTGCTGAGGATTTATCTTTCCGGCACACAAAAACACGCGGTAACCGGCGCCAATGGTCAGTTTACCATCAACGACGTAAAACCAGGTACTTATACTTTACTCGCAGCCGGCATTGGCTTCCAGACACTGGAACAAACCGTTACCGTAAAAGAAGGTACCAATTCCCTGCAGCTCACTATTCAACCTTCGGATGTGGGTCTCAACGAAGTAGTAGTCACCGCCAGCCGTAACAAGGAAACACTGGGTACCGTGCCTTCCTCGATTACGATTATTTCCGGGAAACAACTACGCGAACAAAGCGCCATCACTACAGACATCAACCAGTTGCTCAGCATGAATGTACCTGGTCTGACATTGGGTACCAATACTTCCACCAACAAAGGTCAAACCCTGCGTGGACGCGGCATGCTCATTATGATTGACGGTATTCCACAATCTACCCCGCTGCGCAACGGCGATAAAGACATGCGTAGTATAGACGTTTCCGTTATTGAAAGAGTAGAAGTAATTAAAGGGTCCACCGCCATTTACGGCAACGGCGCTGATGGTGGTATCGTTAACTTCATTACCATTAAAGCTAATCCTAACAAGCGTTTCAGCGGTACTACCGATGTGAGCAGCGCCGGTTCCCTCCTGCATCCCTCCAACACCATTGGTGGGCGCATCTCACAAAACTTTACCGGCAAACTCAACAAATTCGATTATGTAGCCAGCGGCGCCTATGAACAAACCGGCGTAGTAAAAGATGCGGATGGGATGGTTATAGCTCCTTTCCAGTCGCTCGCACAAAATAAAAACATCAACCTCTTCGCAAAACTCGGTTATGATATCAATGCCAGCAGTCGCATAGAAGTAATGTATAACTACTACCGTACCATGCAATACAGCAGCTACGTAGACTCTTCGACCGGCAAATTTGGAGAAGCCCCCATTATTGGCGTAAAAGGTAGTAATCCGGGCGACAGACAAGGTACTCCCTATAACCATAACGCCTATATTAATTATACCAACAAAGACATTTTCAAAAACACATCACTGAACGTAAACCTTTACTACCAAAGCTTTTATACCGTTTTTGAATATTCTGATTTCTATGCGCCCCCTGGCAACTCAGCGATTGTTTCCAAAAAAATGGGGGCAAGGGTAAACTTTAATACTGTATTCAATTTCCATCCCAATGTATTCGGTGATGTAACCTGGGGTGTGGACATCCTGAACGACAAAACCTCCCAGCCCCTCACTGATGGCCGTGGGTTTGTGCCGGAGATGAATATGAAGAACTATGCTCCATATGCACAGTTAAAAACCTATCTCTTTAAAGATTTCCTGGTAAAAGCAGGAGTACGGTATGAAAATATTTCCCTGAACATTCCTGATTATACCACCATTAAATTCGGCAACTATGCCGGCGGTGTATTTGTAAAAGGCGGCAACCTGCCTTATGAAGCGCTGGTATTTAATGCCGGCCTGCGTTATACGAAATTCCCGGTATTTAACCCATTCGTAAGTTATTCACAGAGCTTTTCACTGTATGACCTGGGCCGTACCCTGCGCCTGGCCAAAGCCGTATCTAACGGGGCTACCAGCATTAAAACGATTGAAACAGAAGCCATTATTACCAACAACTATGAAGCAGGTTTCAACAGTAACATTGGCAAATTCAACGCTTCCGGTGCTTATTTTATCAGTACTTCCAACCTGGGTACCAGTTTGAAAGATGTAAACGGGGTAGCTGTGCCGGAACGTGCTCCTGAAAGAGTGGAAGGCTTTGAATTAACGGCCGGTTACCAGTTCCTGTCAAAGTTGTCGGCCAATGCTTCCTACGCGCATGTGGAAGGCAAAAAAGATGTAAACGGTGTGCATACCTGGCTACCTACTACCCGTATTTCTCCGGATAAGATGACGGTGAATGTTAATTACACTCCGCTGAAACAATGGGACCTGGGTGTATACTATATCTACTCCGGCGTACGTAAACGCTTTGACGTTAATCCTACTACAAAGCAATATGATCTCGGTAACGGACCAGTCAGTGATTTCTCTCTCGTTAATTTGTATACCGCCTGGCGTTTCAATAAGGCCATGGCTATTCGTTTGGGTGTGGATAACCTGCTGAATGCCGACTACTACCCGGTAATGTCGCAAGGCAGGGTACGCACGGATTCTTATATTAAAGGCAGTGGTGCCAGGTTTAACATAGGATTTAAGTATTCATTTTAGGGAAGCATAAAGCTATAAAAGCGAATGACCTGAGCGAGTATTTAAACTCATACGCTCAGGTCATTCGCTTTTATAGCTTTATGCTTTCAGCTTTATGCTTTATGCTTTCTTCATAATTTCTTCAATAGCTGTATCGTAAGTATGTTTCCAGGTAGCTACGGTACCCCAGTCTTCACCATTTACTTTGATGTGACTGCCGGTAACAACCCCCAGTTTTTCATGACGAACAGAGTTATCTGAAGCGTCTACCAGGCTATGCATCAGCGCTTCGAACTTCTCTTTATCTTCCGGTCTAACGGTTACTACTACACGGCTCTGGCTTTCACCGAACAGGTAAGCATCTTTACGGAATTTATTGTTGGTTGTCAGTTCAAAGCCCAGGCCTTGTGGCATAGCGCTTTCCAGCAGGGTAATGAATAAACCGCCATCGCTTACATCATGTGCAGAGCGGATCAGTCCGGCTTTGTTCAGTTTAGCAATAGCCTTGTGCAGCTGCAGTTCTTCTTCGAGGTTGAAATGCGGTGCAGGGCTATATTCTATACCGATGATTTTGTGCAGGTATTCAGAGCTGCCGATGTCGTTGCGGCTACGGCCGATGAGATATACCAGGTGACCTTCTTCTTTGAAATCGAGGGTAATGCGTTGGTCCATGCTATCCAGGATACCCACCATACCGATGGTTGGGGTTGGATATACCGGTCCGTCTGGCGACTGATTGTAGAAGCTCACGTTACCACCGGTAACAGGTGTGTTGAACTTACGGCAGGCTTCACCCATACCTTGTACCGCGTGTACGAACTGGTAGTATACTTCCGGATCGTAAGGGTTACCGAAGTTCAGGCAGTTGGTGATAGCCACTGGTTCACCACCAGAGCAAACGATGTTACGGGCAGCTTCTGCTACCGCGATTTGTCCGCCTTTATGAGGATCAGCAAATACATAACGACCGTTACAGTCGGTTGTCATTGCCAATGCTTTTTTAGTTGGTTTTACAAGCACAACAGCCGCATCGCTTGGAGCATTTGTGCTGGCGTTAGCCGTACCTACCATGCTATCGTATTGGTTGTAGATCCAGCGTTTGGAAGCGATGTTAGGCAGTGCTACCATTCTTTCTGCTACAAACTGTGGGTTGTCTGTATCAGGAATATTCTGAATGTCGAATGCTTTTACTTTAGCGAAGTAAGCTGGTTCAGTGTAAGCGCGGTGATATTGGGGAGCGCCGCCACCCAGTACCAGGCTTTCAGCAGGAACGTCTGCTTCCAGCTCGCCGTTCATATAGAACTTCAGGTTTTTATCTTTGGTTACTTCACCGATTTGTACGCAGTGCAGATCCCATTTTTCGAAGATATCCAGTACTGCTTTTTCTTCACCCTTCTTTACTACGATCAGCATACGCTCCTGGCTTTCGCTCAGCAGCATTTCCCAGCCTTTCATATCTTTCTGGCGGGTAGGTACTTTATCTAACCAGATATGCATACCATGTTCACCTTTAGCGCTCATTTCCGCAGTAGAGCAGGTGATACCGGCAGCGCCCATATCCTGCATACCAACGATAGCGTTGGTTTTGATGATTTCCAGGCAGGCTTCCAGTAATTTCTTTTCCTGGAATGGATCACCTACCTGTACTGCTGGTAAGTCTTCCACGCTGTCTTCTGTGATATTGGCAGAAGCAAAGGAGGCGCCACCAATACCATCTTTTCCGGTAGCAGAACCTACAATGAAAACAGGGTTGCCTTCACCGTGGGAAGTAGCGGAAACAGTTTGACCTACTTTTACGATACCGGCGCTGAATGCGTTTACCAGAGGGTTGGTACCATAGCAGTCTTCGAAATATACTTCGCCACCTACGGTAGGAACGCCGAAGCAGTTACCATAGTGGCCAATACCATGCACCACACCTTTTACGAGGTGCTGGGTTTTCTTATCATTAATATTACCGAAGCGCAGGGAGTTCAGGGCAGCAATTGGTCTTGCGCCCATGGTGAAGATATCGCGGTGAATACCACCTACGCCTGTAGCAGCGCCCTGGAAAGGTTCGATAGCGGAAGGGTGGTTATGCGATTCAATTTTAAATACCACTGCATAGCCATCGCCAATATCTACCAGACCGGCATTTTCTTCACCTGCTTTTACCAGCAGTCTTTCTCCGTCGCGTGGCAGGGATTTCAGCCAAACGATTGAGTTTTTGTAGGAACAGTGCTCACTCCACATTACAGAATACATACTTAATTCTGTAAAGTTGGGGGTACGGCCTAAAATAGATATAATTCGTTCAAACTCGTCAGCGGTAAGTCCTAGCTGTTCAGCAATTTCTACGGTGGTTTGCATGTATTTAAGTATAAAAAACGAGTAATTTAAAAGAAGTCGCAAAAGTACATGATTTTCCTGCAAATCCCAAGAGGTAACCCGGTAGCTTATATGGAGTAAATTTTATCAGCAACAATCATATTACTAATTTTTTAATTTATCAGTTTTTAGACATACCGGGATAATTATTTTAGCCAAATAGCAAAAAAGCCCCCTTTTAAAAGACCCAAATGTAATTTTTCAGTTAAAATGAACAATTTATTTGCATTTTCAGCGAGTGTTGTGTTCTTTTGTGTAAAATAATTTACAGCATGCAATCGTTACGTTTCAAAGCGCTGGAAGGATTAGCTGGCGTAGACTCCACTCTCACCGAACATGACGGTAAAATCACCGACGTATTTGGCAGCAACGTTTTTACCGGCAAAGTTGTTCGGGAATATTTGAGCGATGAGGCTTATAAAAGCCTGATGAACTCTGTTAAAAATGGCACCAAGCTGGAACGTAAGATGTCCGAGCAGATTGCTTCCGGCATGAAAGCGTGGGCTATGAAGAAAGGTGTAACTCACTACACCCACTGGTTCCAACCATTAACCGGTACTACCGCTGAAAAGCATGACTCTTTCTTTACCCTGAAAGGTGACGGTACTGCACTGGAAACTTTTGACGGTGATGCACTGGTACAACAGGAACCAGATGCCTCCAGCTTCCCTAACGGTGGTTTAAGAGCTACTTTCGAAGCACGTGGTTACACTGCCTGGGATCCTTCTTCTCCTGCATTTATCCTGGAACAGGGTTATGGTAAAACACTCTGCATCCCTACTATCTTTGTGGCCTACACCGGCGAATCCCTGGATTACAAGGCACCACTGCTGAAAGCACTGGCTGCAATGGACAAAGCTGCAGTAGACGTATGCAATTATTTCGATAAAAACGTTACCAAAGTAACTGGTACCCTCGGTTGGGAACAGGAATATTTCCTGGTAGACGAAGCAATGGCTAACGCCCGTCCCGACCTGATCATGACTGGTCGTACTGTGGTAGGTCACGCACCTTCCAAAGGCCAGCAACTGGAAGACCACTACTTCGGTGCTATCCCTGAGCGTGCATACGCTTACATGCGCGACTTCGAAGTAGAATCTTACAAACTGGGTATTCCTTTAAGAACCCGTCACAACGAGGTAGCTCCTTCCCAGTTCGAGTGCGCTCCTATCTTTGAAGAAATCAACATCGCAGTAGACCACAACTCTCTGCTGATGGATGTAATGAATAAAGTGGCTAAACGTCACAAACTGAAAGTGTTACTGCACGAGAAACCTTTTGCAGGCATCAACGGTTCCGGTAAACACAACAACTGGAGCATGTCTACCGACACCGGCGTTAACCTGCTGGCTCCCGGTAAAACTCCAAAGACCAACCTGATGTTCCTCACTTTCTTTGTGAACACCATCAAAGCGGTACATGATTACGCTGATCTGATGAGAGCTGCTATTGCTTCTCCAAGCAACGACTTCCGTCTGGGTGCCAACGAAGCGCCTCCTGCTATCATCTCTGTATTTACCGGTAAATACCTGTTTGATGTACTGCAGGAAGTTAAAAACCGCGTAAACAACAAGTTCGACGAACAAGATGAAGCTATCCTGAAAATGGACCTGCACCGTCATATTCCTGAACTGATGCTGGATAACACCGACCGTAACCGTACCTCTCCTTTTGCTTTCACCGGCAATAAATTTGAGTTCCGCGCGGTAGGTTCTTCTGCGAACTGTGCTTCTGCTATGACAGTATTGAACACCATCATGGCTAAAACCCTGGTGGACTTTAAAACTGAAGTAGACGGTCTGATCGAGAAAGGCGAGAAAAAAGAGATTGCAATTATGCAAACTCTTCGGAAATATATTGTAGATTCGGAAAAAATACTGTTCGAAGGCGACGGATACAGTGAAGAATGGGAAAAAGAAGCGGAAAAAAGAGGTTTACCTAACGTAAAAACCACTCCTAAAGCGCTGGATGCAATGATTACGCCTAAAGCTACCAAGCTTTATACAGAAACCGGTGTTTACAACGAAAAAGAACTGCACGCACGCCACGAAATATTGCTGGAAGACTATGTGAAGAAAGTGCAGATCGAAGCCCGCGTTATCGGCGACCTCGCAACCAACACTATCCTGCCATCTGCTGTCAGCTACTTAAATGAACTGATCGCTAACATCAATGGCCTGAAAGCAATCGGATTAGGCGACGAAAGCGTGAAAGCACAAAAACAAATTGCTGCTAAAATAGCTGAACATATTAACGTAATCAGCGAAAATGTACAGGCAATGATTGAGGCGCGTAAAGTAGCTAACAAGCTTACTGACAGCCGCCAGAAAGCAATCGACTATTGCGAAAAAATCAAGCCTTACTTTGATGTTATCCGCTACCACTCCGATAAACTGGAGTTCCTCGTGGACGACAAAAAATGGGCACTGCCTAAATACAGAGAACTGCTTTTCTTGCGATAAAACCGTAAGATTGTTTTGGTGTATGATTAGCCCCGGATTTTCATCCGGGGCTTTGTTTTTCTTGTAACTTCCATTAGCAGGATAAGTGCTACTTCTCAAACCTGTTTTGCTTTTCTCTTATATACAGATACTGTTAATGACATAAAAAAAAGTCCTCCCAAAGCGGGAGGACTTTTTTCAATAGTATATCCGTTTCCGTTATACCAGCTTAAATGTTTCTGTAAACTTGGTAGTAAAGTTCCCCTTACGGAAGTTTTCATCGCGCATCAGTTGCTGATGGAATGGAATAGTAGTTTTAACGCCTTCAATCACAAATTCGCTCAGTGCGCGTTCCATGGTATTGATCGCCTCTTCGCGGGTTTGTGCCATGGTAATAATTTTCGCTACCATGGAATCATAGTAAGGAGGTATTACATACCCAGCATAGATGTGAGAGTCAACTCTTACACCGTGACCGCCAGGAATGTGCAGGGTAGTGATTTTACCCGGAGAAGGACGGAAATCGTTATAAGGATCTTCGGCATTAATACGGCACTCGATGGCATGCATCTGTGGAGTATAATTTTTTCCGGAGATAGGAATACCTGCAGCAATCTTGATCTGTTCTTTTACCAGGTCAAAGTTGATCACTTCTTCTGTTACGCCGTGTTCTACCTGGATACGAGTGTTCATTTCCATGAAGTAGAAATTGCGATGTTTATCTACCAGGAACTCAATGGTACCAACGCTTTCGTAGTTGATAGCACTGGCAGCTCTGATAGCAGCTTCACCCATTTTTTCGCGCAGTTCAGGCGTCATAAACGGAGAGGGAGATTCTTCTACCAGCTTCTGGTGACGACGCTGGATAGAGCAATCTCTTTCGCTGAGGTGACATACTTTACCATATTGATCACCCGCTACCTGGATTTCAATGTGACGAGGTTCTTCCACGAATTTCTCCATGTAGATACCATCATTACTGAAAGCGGCGCGAGCTTCATTTTTAGCCATGTTGTAGGCATTCTCCAACTCACTTTCTTCCCATACTACACGCATACCTTTACCACCACCACCAGCAGTTGCTTTGATGATTACCGGAAGCCCCATGCCTTTTGCAATAGTTTTGGCTTCTTCCACGCTCTGAAGCAAACCTTCAGATCCTGGAATAACCGGTACACCAGCGGCAATCATGGTTTCCTTGGCAGTCATTTTATCACCCATTTTGCGGATCATTTCCGGAGTAGGGCCGATAAATTTAATACCGTGTTCACCACAGATTTCAGCGAAGCGGGCATTTTCAGCCAGGAAGCCGTATCCGGGGTGGATAGCGTCTGCATTGGTAATCTCAGCTGCCGCCATCAGGTGAGGGATGTTCAGATAAGACTCGGTGCTTTGTGGTTTGCCTATGCATACTGCTTCATCGGCAAATTTCACATGCAGGCTGTCCTTATCTGCTGTAGAATAAACTGCCACCGTTTTGATACCCATTTCCTTACAGGTACGGATAATCCGAAGGGCAATTTCACCACGATTGGCAATTAATATTTTTTTGAACATTGTTTTCCTTAATAAGTTAATAATAGCTTTTAGCGATTAGCAGTTAGCTTTCAGCTATTAGCCTTTAGTATTCCGGCTTGACAATACGCACTCCGGAAGGCTAAAGGCTAACAGCTGAAAGCTAAAGGCTATTATTACGGTTCAACTAAGAATAAAGGTTGATCATATTCTACCGGAGATGCGTCATCTACCAGTACTTTCACGATTTTACCACTTACTTCACTCTCGATTTCGTTGAATAACTTCATTGCTTCGATGATGCACACCACTTTGCCCGGAGCTACTTCATCACCTACGTTGATGAAAGGAGCTTTATCTGGTCCGGCGCTGCGGTAGAAGGTACCGATCATTGGAGATTTGATGGTAACCAGGTTGTCTGTTTTGGTAACAGCAGGCGCAGCTGCGGCTGGAGCTGCGGTAACCGGCGCTGCTGCAGGAGCTACAGGGGCTGCTGCCGGTACGGATGCCATGGTTGCAGGAACGGTGATTACTTGTTGTACTTCGTTATCCTTCTGCTTTATTGTAATCTTAAACTTGTCCTGTTCAATGCTCAGTTCACTGATATTTGATTTGTTGATCATTTTTACCAGTTCCTGAATCTGTTTAAAGTCCATGTAGACAGTTTTTGGTTTAGAAATATAGAATATGATGGACGCTGATTCACGGAGCCAGGAATTTGGTTTCAGAAAGAGGCTCTCAGAAACCAAACTCCTATCACGAAAATCAGCACGCCAAATGATTTATGCTTTTACTCTCTCGATATACTCACCATTCTTGGTGTTTACGCGGATCAATTCTCCTTCATCCACAAACAGCGGCACCATTACAGTAGCTCCTGTTTCAACAGTAGCTGGTTTCAGGGTACGGGTAGCGGTATCACCTTTCACGCCAGGCTCAGAATAAGTAACCAGTACTACGATTTTGTCTGGTAACTCTACTGCCATGTACTGGTCAGTTTCAGTATTGATCTGTACACTCACCTCCTGACCTTCTTTCAGGAACTGAGGCGCATCAATGGCATTTTCCGGCATAGCAATCTGCTCAAACGTTTCATTATCCATGAAGTTATAGCCGGTGTCATCTTTATATAAATACTGGAAAGCTTTCTTTTCAATGCGGACAGGAAAGATAGTATCTCCTGAGTTCCAGGTGTGCTCTATAGAACGGCTATTGTCAACGCCTTTCAATTTTGCCCAAACCTTTGCGGCTGCACGGGCTGTTTTGTTCTGACCAAACTCTACAACAGAATACAAACTGTTCTCCAGCTTGATGATTAATCCTGTTCTGATATCTGCGGTGGTAGCCATAAATAGGTTACTGATTTTAAGTTAAAAATTTATACGGATTGCAAAAGTAAAAATTTTCGCATATGAACAAGCAACTAATTCCCAAAATTAGCGAGATTAGTCCCTTTTCGGCCCAATTTTCGTCTTTTTTATTCAATAAATGACATTTATCCGGTAAATTTAAACTCAAATCAAGAAACTTTTATAAGTATGCGCTACGTGTTTTTGTTAATTTTAGGCTGTTTACCCGTGTTTTTGAAGGCTCAAAAAGCAGCTACTCCTCCGTCCAAACCTGCTTATTTACAATACCCGATTATTCCGGCTTTCCCGCTTACCCTTGTTGATGGTCATTCTATCACCAAAAGCGACCTGAAGCGTAACGAAAAAACCATGGTATTTATATTCAGTGTAGATTGTGATCACTGTAAACACCTGACAGAAGAAGTGTTGAAAAACATCGACAAGTTCAAAAAAACACAAATCCTGATGGTTACTCCATTCAAAGTGGAGCAAATGAAAGAATATTACGATCACTATAAGATTCAGAACTACCCTAACATTGTGATGGCCAGCGAACCAACCCGGCAAATCATGTACTTCTATGACCTGCACTACTTCCCCGGTCTATACATATATGATAAGAAACAACAGTTTGTAAAGGGTTTTGAAGGAACAGCCAAGCTCGATTCTTTGCTGTTTTACCTGAATAAATAATCCTGCGAAAATGTGCCTGTCCGGCCGTTTATTCTACCGTCGAATCATTACATTTGTTTAATCACAATCATTCTTCACTTTTAAAGCTATAGACAAAATGAAAGTTACAGTAGTAGGAGCCGGGAATGTAGGCGCAACGTGTGCCAATGTGCTGGCCCACAAAGATTTTCTGCAGGAGGTGGTTTTATTGGATATCAAAGAAGGAACGGCTGAGGGTAAAGCCCTGGATACATGGCAACAGGCTCCGATTGATTATTACAGTACTAAAATTACGGGTGTCACCAATGACTACACGAAAACCGCTAACAGCGATGTGGTAGTTATTACTTCCGGCCTGCCCCGTAAACCTGGAATGAGCAGGGATGACCTGATTTCTACCAATGCCAACATTGTGAAATCAGTTACTGAAAATATTACCAAACATTCTCCGGATGCTATCATCATTATTGTGAGCAACCCATTGGATGTAATGACGTATTGCAGTTATCTGACCGCTAAAAAAGACAGCAGTAAGGTGTTCGGTATGGCTGGTATCCTGGATACTGCCCGTTACCGCGCTTTCCTGGCCGATGAAATTGGCTGCTCTCCAAAAGATATACAAGCTATACTCATGGGTGGTCATGGTGATACCATGGTGCCATTGCCTCGTTATACCACTGTAGGCGGTATTCCCGTAACAGAACTGGTAGCCAACGATAAACTGGAAGCCATTATTCAACGTACTAAAGTAGGTGGCGGCGAAATTGTAAACCTGCTTGGAACTTCTGCCTGGTACGCACCTGGCGCTGCTGCCGCTCAAATGGTAGAAGCCATCGTGAAAGATGAAAAACGTATTTTCCCTGTATGCGCCTGGTTATCCGGTCAATATGGCCTGAAAGACATCTACCTGGGCGTACCTGTGGTATTGGGTAAAAACGGTATAGAAAAAATCATCGAACTGCAGTTGAACGCCGCAGAAAAGGAATTACTGAATACCTCTGCCAAACACGTTAAAGAAGTAATGGACGTACTGGATAATATGCAGTCGGCCACAGCTTAGGCTATTGCTCATTTTAACCAACACAATATTTAAAGATTAGCGGTGGACCGATGTGGATAACCTCATCTATCACCGCTAATCTTTTTTATCTCCCTCAGGAAAATCACCAAAATCAACAGCGGACAAAATCCGCAATTCTGTTTTTATTCGTAATTTTACTAAGCCTTTTATCACGGCTAAAACAATATAAATGAAACACTTCTAAATTGTTTCATCAAATTTGGTTTAACTCTCAATGTATGTCTAACCTGGAAAAGCTGATTACACAGAAAGCATTTGAAAATGAAAATCAACGGGGCCTGGTCAGCCTTATTTTTATCGGTAACTGGGTAACGTCCCGTCACCAGCAATTTTTTAAGCAATATGGTATTACCATGCAGCAGTATAACATATTGCGGATACTGCGCGGGCAACACCCCAAAGCAGCGAATATCAACATCCTTAAAGAAAGAATGCTGGACAAAATGAGCGATGTATCACGCCTCGTGGAAAGACTCCGCAAAGCCGAACTGGTAGAACGTAAAAGCAGTGAAATGGACCGGCGCGCAGTAGATGTCCGCATCAACGACAAGGGCTTGCAGCTGCTCGCCGTTATTGACGGTGAAATCGGACAGCTCAACAATACCCTTAAATCATTGAACGAAAAAGAAGTAATACAATTGAATAAATTACTGGATAAAATGCTGGATAGCTATCACTAAATTTCTTCCAGGTAGTTCAGGTCCTTACCAAACGTTTCCTCTACTTTCCATGCAGTAATCAGTGCGATACCAATGCAGACAACTGCCACAATAGCCCCGCTTTGCAGGAAAGTATAATAGTTTTGCACTTTTATAAATAGTAAAGATATTAAAGGAAGCATGCCCCTGGCGAAGTTGGGAACCGTAGTAGCCACTGTTGCCCGTAAATTGGTACCAAAACTTTCCGCCGCTATCGTCACAAAAATGGCCCAGAAACCCACACTAAATCCCAGGATAAAACATACGGTATAAAATACCCAGGTTTCCGCTCCATGCAGGTTCAAATATACAGTTACCATCACACCGGTGAGTACCAGGAACAACAGCATTACCTTGCGGCGGCTTTGCCATAACTGGCTTACAAGGCCTGTGGTAAAGTCGCCCAATACCAGCCCTGCATAACAAAATGCTACCGCATCGCCCGGACTAATGGCTCCTTTTACATTCATCACTGCTGCAAACTTGTTGGAAAAGGCAATGAGTATACCCACAACAAACCAGGTAGGAGTACCCAGCAGCATACATTTCAGGTATTTGAGAAACCGTTCTTTATTGGTAAACAAGGCGATAAAACTTCCCCTTGATGCGGATGATTCCCGTACTGCATTGAACAAGTGCGACTCCATTACGCTCACCCGGAGAATCAGCAAAGCCAATCCCAGTCCACCACCTATGAAATAGCAAATGCGCCAGTCGCCCACCAGTTTAGCGATGAGGTTCGCAGCTACAGCACCCGAAACCCCTACTGTGGCCACTATCATCGTACCATATCCCCGCTTCTCCTTCGGTAATATTTCAGACACCAGGGTAATACCGGCCCCCAACTCGCCCGCCAGGCCAAAGCCTGCCACGAAGCGCCATAATACATAACCATTGATACCGTGTACAAACCCATTGGCTATATTGGCTACTGAATAAATCAGGATAGAACCAAACAACACACTCAGGCGTCCTTTTTTGTCGCCAATAATACCCCAGAAAATACCTCCAATCAGCAGACCAATCATCTGCACATTAATCAATAACATCCCCGCGCCGGCATCGATTTCGCTTTGCGGTAGTCCCAGCGATTTTAAACTTGGTACTCTTACAATCGTAAACAGCAGGAGATCATAAATATCCACGAAATAGCCCAATGAGGCCACTATCACAGCGATATTGAAAATTGAAACGGAACGATTCTCGGTTTTCATTTTAGTTTGGTTGACGAGCTTTTATAACGGGAATAAATAAAAAAAAGGGCCTCGCAAAAAGGCCCTTTTAAAGATATAAAAAATTATAATGGAGAATCTGTTTTTTCTACCTTTTCGGAATGTTCATGTTCATGCTGGTGTTTTACCTTCCCGAAGATTACTTTGATCAGTACCGGTAAAGTGGTGATCAGGATGATGACCAGGATAATCAATTCCAGGTGCTCTTTCAGGTTAGGGAATAATTTATCCAGGTAATGGCCGGCCAACATCATGGAAAATACCCACGCAAAAGAACCGATGATATTAAAGAACATGAACTTCTTGCCTTCCATTCCTACTATACCTGCCACAATTGGAGCAAAAGTACGGATGATAGGCAGGAAGCGGGCAAAGAAGATAGCACCGCCGCCATACTTCACGAAAAATTCATGGGCCTGGTGTAAGTGTTTCTTCTTGAAAAAGAAAGTGTCTTTCTTCTTAAATAACAAAGGGCCAGACTTTTTACCAAACCAAAAACCCACCATGTTCCCCAGCACACCAGCAGTAGCTATCAGGAACATAATGACTACAAATGGCATGTTAAAAAAGCTGTGGCAGAGGTCCTCACTGTAGATACCAGCCACAAAGAGCAGGGAATCTCCCGGCAGAAAGAAACCAATAAATAAACCTGTTTCTGCAAAAATAATTGCCAGTAACAGGTAAAGGCCACCATGTTCAATAATCCACGAGGGATTAATGAGGTGTTTAAAAAACTCAATAATCTGGTCCATGCTAGTACGCTATTTCTATTTCTGAAGTGGTAAAATAAACATTAAACTGTTACGCATTTGTTAAGTTAGGCATTGTTGGCATTTCCGGGCGTAAGTTTATTCTCCCATTTGGACACAACAGCAGTAGCCATCGCATTCCCGATTACGTTGGTAGCAGAGCGGCCCATATCCAGCAGGTGATCTACCCCCAGCAACAGGATCAGACCTGCTTCCGGAATATGGAACATAGACAGGGTACCTGCAATCACCACCAGGGAGGCACGCGGTACACCCGCAATACCTTTACTGGTAATCATTAATACCAATAACATCGTAATCTGCTGATCAATGCTCAGGTGCATACCATACGCCTGGGCAATAAATAAACTGGCAAAGGTCATATACATCATGGAGCCATCCAGGTTAAAAGAATAGCCCAGGGGTAATACAAAGCTTACAATGCGATTATCGCAGCCAAATCTTTCCAGTTCTTCCATGGTTTTGGGATAAGCCGCTTCGCTGCTGGCGGTACCAAAGGCCAGTAATAACGGATCTTTGATTAACCCGAGCAAGCGGAATACGGGTTTGCCAAGAATCATCCAGCCTACCAGTGCGATGACTACCCATAAAGACAGAAGTCCGGCATAGAACTGTAAGATAAATTTACCATAGGTCACCAATACAACAGGGCCTTTTAAAGCAATGATACCTGCCATCGCGCCAAATACGGCGAACGGAGCAAAATTCATTACAAAGCCTGTTACTTTCAGCATGATATAAGCCACGCTGTCCAGGAGCTTTACCACCGGTTGTGCTTTTTCACCAATTGCGGCGGCGGCCACTCCAAAGAAAATGGCAAAAACCACGATTTGTAATATTTCATTGTGCGCCATGGCATTCACCACACTATCAGGCACCACGTGCTGGAAGAAACCTCTTAACGTCATATCTGCTTTGGCGATGCCGGTAGCAGCATGTTCATCCGGCAGCGGCAACTGCAGGGATACTCCCGGCTTCATCAGGTTTACCAATACCAAACCGAGAAACAATGATACAAAGGTTGCACTGATAAACCACAGCATCGTTTTGCCACCAATACGTCCTACCGCCTTGATATCGCCCAGTTTAGCCACACCCACCACCAGGGTAGAGAATACCAGTGGAGCGATGATCATTTTAACCAGCCGTAAAAAAATGTCTGTCAGGATAGAAATATTATCGGCGAAGACCTGCGGTGTATCCTTCACACCTGCCGGAGCGGGTGTTGTACTGCCATAGGTAAGGAATACAATATAACCAGTACCTATCCCGATTACCATGGCAAGGAATATGTATAACGTAAGCAGGTTCGATGATTTCTTCATGCAGCGCGAATGTTTATCTTATAATAATTAAAAGTTGTAACCAGGAAAATTTCCCAAAAATAAGGTTAAGCTGCTAAAGATGCGCGTTAGCGGGCAAAATAAAAGTATCTGTTCTTAATTTTAGATATTATATTTGGCGACTACAAAACAACAACATAACTAAACTACCTTAAAACATCAACCACAATACGACTGCGTATGAGCAAACTCTTTGCTAAAAAACAACTGTCTGTTTTATTGGCGGAAGCTGGAGAATCCGAAAAGGGTCTGAAAAGGACACTTGGGGCAGGTTCTCTGATCGCCCTTGGGATTGGCGCCATTATTGGTGCGGGCCTTTTCGTAAGAACAGCTGCAGCTGCTGGCCAACATGCCGGACCTGCTGTAACCATTTCCTTCATTATTGCCGCTATTGGCTGTGCGCTGGCGGGTTTATGCTATGCCGAATTTGCTTCCATGATCCCTATTGCCGGAAGCGCCTACACTTATTCTTATGCTACTTTAGGAGAATTTATTGCCTGGATCATTGGCTGGGACCTGGTGCTGGAATATGCATTGGGAGCTGCCACTGTAGCCATTGGCTGGTCACAGTACCTCAATAAACTACTCACCAATGTATTTGGGATTACCATTCCTTATGAGTGGTGTCACAGCCCTTTTGAAACATCAGATGCTGGTGTAACAGGTATTATGAACCTCCCTTCTGTGTTTATTCTCCTGGCGCTTACCATGTTACTGATCAGGGGTACACAAGGTTCCGCTATTGTTAATAACATCATTGTTATCACCAAAGTGGCTATCGTACTGTTATTCATCTTCCTGGGATGGAAGTTCATCAATCCTGTTAACCATACGCCATTTACCATACCTGCTACTGCTGGTACGGTGAAAATGCATAACGGCCAGATCGTTGATTATTCCAACTTCTGGAACCATGGATGGGCTGGCGTGCTACGGGGTGCTGGGGTAGTATTCTTCGCTTTCATTGGGTTTGATGCCGTATCTACTGCTGCCCAGGAAACCAAGAATCCCAAGAAAAATATGCCGATCGGTATCCTGGTATCGCTGGCTATCTGTACCCTGTTGTATATCCTGTTTTCTTTTGTACTGACAGGTATTGCACCTTTCCAGGACTTCCTGAAAGCAGGTGGTGAAGCATCTGTAGCTTATGCTATTGATACCTACATGCCTGGCTATGGTTGGTTATCTACCTTCATTACAGTGGCTATCCTGGCTGGGTTCTCCTCAGTAATCCTCGTGATGCTGCTGGGCCAGACAAGGGTATTCTACTCTATGAGTAACGACGGCCTGGTACCTTCCGTATTTGCTAAACTGCATCCTAAATACCGCACTCCATACCGCTCACAGTGGATGTTCTTCGGATTTACCACCCTGTTTGCGGCGTTCATTCCGGACAACGTAGTAGGTGATATGACCAGCATCGGTACCCTGTTTGCCTTTGTACTGGTATGTATCGGGGTAATTGTGATGCGTAAAAGCAATCCTGATTTACCAAGAGCCTTCAAAACACCGATGGTACCGTTTGTTCCTTTATTAGGAGCGGCTTTCTGTTTAACCATGATTATCAGTCTTGGTATAGAAAACTGGGCACGTCTGTTTGTATGGCTGGGTATTGGATTCATTATTTACTTCGGTTACAGTGTAAAACACAGTAAAGCCCGTAAAGCACTGGATAATTAGTCCTTATTTATACAAGGTATTCAAAGCGGAGAACAAAGCGACGCCGGGAAACGGTTCGTTTTTGTTCTCCGCTTTCGTTAAAAAGTAAATCCCGCTACGCCTAAATCTGAAAATCCTTATTTTTGCGTTCAATTTTTACAAGTAACTATAATTACATATCACTCTAATGGGAAGAATATTTGAAGTAAGGAAATCGACCATGTTTGCCCGCTGGGATAAGATGGCGAAAGCATTTTCAAGAATCGGAAAGGAAATAGCGATAGCTGTAAAGGCTTCCGGCCCTGATCCTGACAACAACCCGGCACTCCGTCGCTGCATCCTCAACGCCAAGAGTGTGAACATGCCTAAAGACCGCGTAGATGCTGCCATCAAGCGTGCTATGGGTAAAGACAAGACTGATTACGAAGAAGTTGTATACGAAGGCTATGCGCCTCATGGCGTAGCGGTGATCATTGACACTGCTACCGATAATACTACCCGAACTGTAGCCAACCTGCGTATGCACTTCACTAAAGGTGGAGGCAGCCTGGGAAACAGTGGTTCTGTAGGATTTTTATTTAATCGTGTGGGTGAGTTTAAAATCAAGAATAGCGGACAGAATCTGGAAGACCTGGAACTGGAGCTGATTGATTTTGGTTTGGAAGAAATTGGGGAAGATAGCGAAGGCAATGTGATTATCCGTGCTGCGTTCAACGAATTCGGCAACATGGCAAAAGCCCTGGATGATAAAGGCATTGAAGTGATCAGCTCAGAGCTGAAACGTATTCCGACTACTACAGTGGAGCTGAATGATGAGCAAGCCAAAGAAGTACTGGAACTGGTAGATCGTCTGGAACAGGATGACGACGTACAGGCGGTATTTTACAACCTGAAATAACGAAAGGAGCCGTGGAATACGGCCCTGACAGCTTATAAAAAAGAACGTCCCGCATGTATGCGGGACGTTTTTCATTGGATACGGTTAACTTTCCAAACCAAAAACAGCTAAACTTTAGCAATGGTGTGTGAACGATCCAGGTCATCCGCTATGAACATGAGTCCTTTGCCATGGTAGGTTTCGAGTTTAACGGCAGGATCCTGTGCAATATGTTTACGGAGACGTGTCAGGTAAACGTCCATTACACGTGAAGCAAAGAAATCTTCCTGTCCCCAGATACAGGACAGGATATCATCTTTCTTCAGTTTTTTGTTAGAGTTTTCACACAGAAAGCGAAGCAGCTCCGCTTCTTTTGGGGCCATACGAACATGGGAATCGGCTGATTTATGCCTAATATGATATTGGGAATAGTCAAATACCAGGTTACTGATGGTGTATACAATACGGCGTTCACTTTTCAGGAGGCGGCTGCGTTGCATATAAACTTTGACGCGGCATAGCAGCTCCTGCATATTAAATGGTTTTATAATATAGTCATCTGCACCGGATTCAAAGCCCTGTAGCCGGTCTTGCTCCATATAGCGGGAGGTCGTAAAAATGATAGGCACGTTTACATCCATCGTGCGGATATCCTCTGCCAGCGCGAAGCCATCTTTTTTAGGCATCACCACATCCAGTAAACAAAGATCGAAAACGTGTTTTTGAAATTTTTCCCAGCCTTCAAGGCCATTTTCACACAGGGTAACATTATAACCGGCGCGTTCCAGTTGTCTTTTTACCACCTTGGCAAAAAAGATATCGTCCTCCGCCAAAAGAATGCTTGGTTGCATGTACGTTGGTTTTAAAGCGAGTGAATATGAGATTTTAGTTGTAGAATCTGAATTAATGAGCGTATCCGGTACGTTTATTCAAAAATAAATAACATAACCATAACCCTGTTCGTTCATCCTTGTTCAATTCTGAGCTGGACGTTCATTTTAACCATTATGGCCGGCGTAATACCCCTGTTGTTATTATTTTCGGTTTAGCATTCCTTACAACTATAAAAACATATTTTCTTGCTTCACGGGGTATTCACTAGTTGATAATATTTTGAGGCACCCCACCCTGGAAGGCTTTTAAATTTTCCACCACCGTATGCATCAGCCGTTTTCTGGCTGCCTGTGTAGCCCAGGCAATATGAGGAGTGATAATAATATTAGGAGAAGAAATTAACGGATTACCGGCCGAAGGTGGCTCGGCAGACAATACATCCAATGCCGCACCGGCAATGATCCCTTCTTTTAACGCCTCCGCCAGGTCAGTCTCCCGGATCAATGGCCCGCGACTGGTATTAATCAAAAAAGCAGAAGGCTTCATGGTACGTAATAAATCCATTTGCACAAACTCTTTGTTTCCTGCATTTAGCGGACAATGCAGGGAAATAATATCCGCATCCCGGAAACAGGTGGCCAGGTCCACAAACGTAACACCCTCCATCGCATCCCGGTCGGGGTGTTTATGGTTAGCTATTACCTTCATGCCAAATGCCAGCGCAATACGCGCCACCGCCTGCCCTATCTGCCCTAATCCTACTATTCCCAAAGTGCTGCCAGACAGCTCTGTCAAAGGCGTTTTCCAATAACTGAAATCAATACTGCTACTCCACTCCCCTGCCCGCACACTTGCTGCATGTAAACCAGTATGATGGCATAACTCCAGTATCAGTGCAAAGGTCAGTTGCGCTACCGATGCAGTACTATAAGCCGGTACATTCGTGACCGGAATATGTCTCGCACGGGCGGCCGCAATATCCACCACGTTAAACCCGGTAGCAGTAACCCCGATATACTTCAACTGTTTCGCCTGCTCAATAGCAGCGGCATTCACAATAGCTTTATTGGTCAACACCACATCTGCTGTTGCGATTCTTTCGGCTACCATTGCTTCTGGTGTACGCTCATATACCGTTACATTCCCCAATGCCTGTAAGGCAGTCCAATCAAGGTCGCCAGGATTTAAAGTATGGCCATCCAGTACAATTATATTCATCATGACGGTAGTTGTTTAAAACAAGAAAACCTGGAACTTATCCAATATCATTTTTCCCACCGGATTCTCCTTAGGATAAACGGGCTTCTCTCTCATAAGGCTGGCCCACATCATAAAATATCCGGAGGCGCTATCAGGTAGTCGCATTGCACTATCAGGTAATGATCCGTGTTTACATGACTACGGGAAAACCGTTTTCATAAAATTGCGATCCAATAGTGACCAGCGAAGATATCAAATTTGATGGTGTACATCTTCCAAATAATCAATTATATTTATTTTTCATATTGCTACACTATGCTGAAATTCATTTCCAAAAACCACGCATCTATACTGGATGCCAACTCTCTGGGCGACTTCATTGATAACCTTGATGCCCGCATCAGCAGTCCTGTATTGAACAACCTTGTAGACACACTGAATAAACACTATAGTAAAGTGAAATGCAGCGATCACAGAGACGCAGCAGTTACCGTGATGGTTGACTACCTTGGCCTGGGAGAAAAACAGCTGACATTTAAAACAGTGGATTGTTGTTGTAAGAAATTTGAGGAGGAACTGCAGGAGAGACTGGGAGAGATAAAAGTAAGAGAGTAGTCTTGCGGTTGCCGGCCTTCCAACACCAACTATCGGATATGATTGTTGGTGTTTTTTTTAATAATTTATATAGATAGGAATCCTACCATTAGTAGATCATTCACAATTCCCGCATCTCCATATTAAAAATCACCGTCCTGCAAGTCACTTTTCAGTATAGGCACACTGTGAATTACTTGTTGCCGGCCGGATGATAATGCCAGGTACATCTTTCTTATTTATTTTCTTATCTGACATCAACATGAAATAATCATTAACTCCGCGCCTATCGCTTCTTACATTCAAAAAATCCCCACACCTTTGCTGCGCCATAATAGCAACATACTACTAAGCCTATCAACTGCTTAATTTTAAAAGAGGCCGTCATTTCAGCAGATGCATGCTGTTATGATGGCTTCGCCAATTCCGGTAATTATATAAAATAAAAAGCCGGTTCCTGTTAAGAAACCGGCTTCGGGATATTTTAATCAGAGCAGATGCTATTCCTGCATCATCTCCATCACTATCTTTACTACATCTTCCGTATTAGGCTTAGAGAAATAATCCCCGTCGGAACCATAGGCCGGACGGTGTGCCTGAGCACTCAACGTGCGTGGTGCCACATCGAGGAAACGGTAACCACCCTGATTTTCTATCACTTCCTGGAACATATACGCGGTGCCTCCACCAGGTACATCTTCATCCACAAAAAGAATACGGTTGGTTTTCTTCAATGACTCCACAATGCTGTGATTAATATCGAAGGGCAATAAGGTTTGCACATCTATCAGCTCACAGGAAACACCTACTTCATTCAAGGTAGTAATTGCTTCTTCAATGATGCGGGTCATAGAGCCGTATGTAACGATAGTAACATCTGTTCCTTCGTGCAATACTTCCGGAATACCCATTGGCACTGTGAATGACTCCAGGTTAGCAGGTAATTTTTCCTTTAAACGGTAGCCGTTCAACGATTCTATCACCAGGGCTGGTTCATTGGCTTGCAGGAGGGTATTATACATCCCTGCTGCCTGTACCATGTTGCGGGGTACACAAACATACATACCGCGAAGGGCGTTAATAATCATTCCCATTGGAGAGCCGCTGTGCCAGATACCTTCCAGGCGATGGCCGCGGGTACGTACAATAATGGGACAGGCCATACTACCCTTGGTACGATATTGCAGGGAAGCCACATCGTCACTGAGTGGTTGTAAACCATACAGCAGATAGTCGAGATACTGTATTTCCGCTATCGGGCGAAGGCCACGTAATGCCATCCCAATACCTTGTCCCATGATGGTCAGCTCACGTATACCGGTATCGGCTATACGATTTTTTCCATGCTTCTGTTGTAAACCGGCAAAGCCCTGGTTTACGTCTCCTATTTTACCTACATCTTCTCCGAAAGCAAATACTTTAGGGTTGTTGGTAAACAGTTGATCAAAATATTTATTCAGTATTTCGTAGCCATTAACAGTAATACTGTCTGCTTCGTATGCAGCGGGTATTGCTGGTACATTCAGTGCTGAGTTTACACCGGTGGCATGTAAATAAGAATTATAGTTTTCTTTTTCTTCCTGCAGATAGGCATCATAATACTGTTGCAGTGCCTGGATAGCGGCAGCTGATTTCAGATGTTTGTGCTTCAGCAGGATGGTAGCAGCTGCTTTTAAAATATCCCGGCGAAGTGGTTCGCGGTTATTTTGCAGATCACGGATCGCCAGGTTGACCATGTTTACATCGGCTCCTGCTACTTCCGCAATAGGGGCAGCCAGGGTCACGAACGATTGTACATGTGCTTTAATAGGTGCGATATATTTTTCCCAGGCGCTTTTGCGGGCTTCCTGTGCTTTTACTTTGGCTTCTGCTTCTACTGCCTGCAGTTCATCTTCAGTGCATAATGCGTTTTCGATGATCCAGGAGCGCATTTTAAGGTTGCAGTCAAATTCCCTTTCCCAGGAAAGACGTTCCTTACTTTTGTAGCGCTCGTGGGAACCGCTGGTGGAGTGGCCCTGAGGCTGTGTGATTTCTTCAACGTGGAAGATAGCAGGAATATGTGTTTCGCGGATTTTGCGGATAGCCGCTTCAAATACCTCACACATGCCGGCATAGTCCCAGCCTTTTACATTATAGATATCAAAGCCATTAGAATCTTCTGTTTTACGGAATCCTTCCAGGGCGGCGCTGATAGAGTTTTTCGTTGTCTGATATTTACGGGGTACGGAAATACCGTAACCATCATCCCACACAAATACGGCGAGAGGTACCTGTAGTACGCCTGCAGCATTGATGGTTTCCCAGAAATGTCCTTCCGACGTTGAGGCGTCACCGATAGTAGCAAAACAGATTTCGCTACCATTATTAGAAAGTCCTTTAAGATCGTGTAAGGCTTCTACATCCCGGAACATTTTGGACGCATAAGCCAGGCCGAGTGCACGGGGCATCTGACCGGCAGTAGGCGCCATGTCCGCTGCGGAATTTTTCGTTTCCACCAGGTTAAGCCAATTGCCATCCTTATCAAGATTGGGGGTAGCAAAATGGGAATTCATCTGGCGGCCGCCGGAAAACGGATCGTTTTTCAGGTCGGGATCAGCATATAACTGCGAAAAAAATTGTTCAGGAGTAGCGATACCTGTGGCAAATGCAACAGTTTGGTCGCGATAATAACCGGAACGGAAGTCCCCTGGCTGAAAGTATTTTGACATTGCTATCTGCGCCACTTCCTTTCCATCGCCAAAAATGCCAAACTTTGCCTTCCCGGTAAGCACTTCCTTACGGGCCAGCAGACTAATTTCCCTGCTATCACAGGCCAACCTGTAATCATTTAGCACTTCCTTACGAAATTCTTCGAATGACAACCGGCTTTCTAAATTCATAGCTAGTTCGTTATTTTCTATCATGCCTCATGGTTAAAGTACAAAAGTAAGGTTAATTATACAGTAGAAAAACGCACGGAAACCTACATTTAAAATAATCTGATTTTTTTTAATAAGAATTTAATAAATTGTAAGGTTTGTAATGCTTTTTGGCCGTAAATTTGTTCTTACCAGAAAAGATATCAATATTTTTTAACCGGTCGTTTTAAAACCATCATATGAAAATGAAAAAGTTTATCTTATCCCTGTTTGCAAGCATGCTGCTGACTACAGCGCTGTGGGCTCAAACCACATCTACTCAGAATCCTGCTGATACAAAAGTAAAATTCGTAAAGGAAACTGTTGATTTTGGCAAAACTGAACTAAACAAACCGGTAACTGCTGATTTCGAATTTACCAACATTTCCAAAGAACCAATTTTAATCGAAGCTGCCCGCGCAAGTTGCGGTTGCACTACACCAAAATGGACACAGGAACCTATTCTTCCTGGTAAAAAAGGAAAAGTTACCGCCACTTACAGCGCTAACGGTGTAGGTCAACAGAACAAAACCATCTGGGTGAAGTTCAGAGGCGTGGATCAGGATAAAGAACTGCACCTGACCGGTACAGTTGGTTCCAACAACAAGTAATCGTCCACAACTTTAAACATACTAAGACCTTACAGTACAATGTACTGTAAGGTTTTTTGTTGCCCATACGATCCCCTATCTTTGCACAGCAAAAGAATCAAAACAATTTTATGCCTACCATTAGCCAGAGAGGTGTGCAAATGCCACCATCTCCCATCAGAAAGCTCGTACCATTCGCAGAAGCAGCCAAGAAAAGAGGTGTGAAGGTATACCACCTGAACATCGGTCAGCCGGACATCGAAACGCCGAAACCAGTACTGGATGCGGTGCGTCATTCCGATTTCAAAATCCTTGAATACAGCCACAGTGCCGGCAATGAAAGCTACCGTAAGAAGCTGGTTACCTATTATGAAAGATTCAACATCTCTCTTAATCCCAACCAGATTATCGTTACTACAGGAGGCTCCGAAGCCATCGTGTTTGCATTCATGGCCTGCCTGGATCCGGGAGATGAAGTAATTGTACCTGAACCATTTTATGCCAACTACAACGGCTTTGCCGTGGAAGCGGAAGTAAAAATTAAAACCATTACTGCCAGTATTGACACCGGTTTTGCGTTACCGGCAATGGCTGATTTTGAAAAAGCCATTACACCGCGTACTAAAGCGATCCTGATCTGTAACCCTAATAACCCAACCGGTTACCTGTATAGTAAGGAAGAAATGGAAGTGCTGAAGCAATTGTGCCTGAAATATAACCTGTTCCTGTTTTCTGATGAGGCTTACCGCGAGTTTTGCTATACGGGTGAGCATTTCTCTGCCATGAACCTGGAAGGTATGGAAGATAATGTGATCCTGATGGATACCATTTCCAAAAGATATAGCGCCTGTGGCGGCCGTATCGGGGCTTTTGTCACCAAAAACCAATCGGTGCTGGATGCAGCAATGAAGTTTGCACAAGCGCGTCTGAGTCCTCCCTCCTTCGCGCAAATTGCCGGTGAAGCTGCAGTGGACCTGCCGGTGAACTATTTCGACGGTATCAAAGCTGAATACCAGAGCCGCAGAGATATCCTGGTAAAAATGCTGAACGAAATTCCTGGCGTATACTGCCCTAATCCGGGCGGCGCATTCTATGCTATGGCTAAATTACCAATCGATGATTCGGATAAGTTCTGCCAATGGATGCTGGAATCTTTTTCTCATGAAGGACAAACCGTGATGATGGCGCCTGCTACCGGATTTTATGCGACTCCTGGGTTGGGTAAAAATGAAGTTCGCCTGGCTTATGTATTAAATACAACCGACATTAGTCATGCGATGGTCTGCCTGGAAAAAGCACTTGAAATATATCCGGGAAAAACTTCCAAATAATTTTCTTTGGAAATCGTGTATAAAGTACACTAAGTTACCAAATAAACATATTATGAATAATTTTATATTTGTTTTTTTATGCAAAAACACGATTTTTTAACACACAACACTTGGAATTCTCGTGTTTTGTTTTGTATATTTGATGTAGAAATAACAACAACGACAAAAAAAATCAAATTATAAAAATATTTACAAATACGATAGACGGCAAAATCTAAACTTGTTTAAGAAAAATTTAACCTGCATTATTTCTTATAACGTTTATTTGGTCCGACCTTTGAATTGTTATTACGAAGAAAGAATTATCACTCTTCTGTAAAACTCAAAGAATTACTAAAACGTTTTAGCATAATATCGTATTTTTGTATCAGTTTTTCATAACGTGGAATTTATAAAGGCAAACGGCTCTGATCACAGAGCCGTATTTTTTTGCCCTTTTTTGCCGATTTCTTCCTAAAACACGCAAAAAGGCCATGTTTCGAATAAATATTCCCAAAAATTCCCCCTTCTGCTTTACCTTTTTTCTATAATATTGTTATGTAATAAAACGGGCGGAATAACTAACACAACGTGTTACTGTATTTCGTTTGTTTTCATAACGTGGAATTTTAAAATGCAACGGTCCCGATTCTTCGGGACCGTCTCTGTTTTAAAAAAGCTAAAAGCAGAAAGCAGAAAGCAAAAAGCTATAAAAGCGAATGACCGAAGCGATTAATAAAATAATCTACGCTTCGGTCATTCGCTTTTATAGCTTTTTGCTTTCTGCTTTATGCTTTATGCTTTATGCTTTTAGCTTACGCCTTATGCTTCTTAATCATTGTAAAGAAATCATCAAACAGGTAACGGCTATCGAACGGTCCGGGTGTGGATTCCGGGTGATACTGTACACTGAATGCCGGCTTATTTTTAATACGGATACCTTCTACAGAGTTATCGTTCAGGTTAATGTGGGTTACTTCCACATGTTCGCTGGCGGCCACTGCTTTAGGATCTACTGCAAAACCGTGGTTCTGGGTAGTGATTTCGCACAAACCTGTTTGCAGGTTCTTCACCGGATGATTTAATCCACGGTGACCGTGGTGCATTTTATAAGTTGGGATACCATTGGCCAGCGCCAGTAACTGATGTCCCAGGCAAATACCAAACATCGGTCTTTCTGCTGCCAGAATCTGTTTCACCGTATCAACTGCATAAGTCAATGGAGCCGGATCACCAGGGCCATTGGAAATAAAGTAGGCATGTGGTTTAAATGCTTCACATACTTCAAACGGAGTATCTGTAGGGAATACCTGCAGATAAGCACCCTTTTCAGACAGGCATTTCAACATGTTTCTCTTTACACCATTATCCAGTACTGCAATACGAATGTCCGCTGCCGGATCACCCACATTGTATACTTCCGGTGTAGTTACTTCTTTGCACAGCGCCAAACCTTCCATAGAAGGAACTTTAGCCAACTCTGCTTTCAGTTGCTCTACATCCAGGATAGAAGAGGAAATGATACAGTTCATAGCACCTTTACTGCGAATGTGGGATACAAGCGCACGGGTGTCTACATCATAAATGGCTACCAGCTCATTATCAGTCAGGAACGTTTCCAGGGAAGCATCTGCCATTTTCCTGGAATAGTTATACGCGATATTTTTAGCGATCAAACCGTTGATCTTCACACTGCTGCTTTCTACGTCATCTTTTTTAGTGCCGTAGTTTCCAATATAGCAGTTGTTCATTATCAACACCTGTCCTTTGTAAGAAGGGTCTGTAAACACTTCCTGGTAACCCGTCATACCGGTATTGAAAGCTAATTCACCGGCAGCAGTGCCAATTTTTCCAAAAGCTTTTCCCTGAAAAACCGTACCGTCGTCTAACAGCAGTATGGCAGGTTGGATGGTTCTTGTCTGAGGCATTTCTGGTATCTGTCTTGTTTTATATTTTAAAAAAAACCTTCAAGGGTACAATCAGCCCTGAAGGTTCGGATAAAAAACCGTGCAAAGGTATGAAATGCAACAGTTAATTATCGATTTTTTTTACCAGAAATGAATATGTTACTTAATTTTTACAGATTTCAGTATTCTTTGCGCTACCTGGTACCCCACCTGGTCATCATCCCTGTAGTTAATTAGTATCTGCCAACGGGCACTACCCTTTATCATCACCAGGTTACAAAAAACCAAACGGATACCTCCTTTATATAAATAATTCCCTTCTTCCAAAATTCCCTTCATTCCTGAAATAAGCACTGGCACTGATTTGCAATTCATATCGGTGGCAGTTTCACTGAGCTGCATATCGTTGTGTGAGGCGGCCATGGCTGTTTCCAGGTCGTTTGCCGCATTAGCCTGGTAGTTATACATATTTACAGCAATCCGGATACCGCCACCATCTTCATTTCTATAGCTCTTGGCATATTCTATCATCTTAGCCTCCTCTCCTTCCAATGGCTGATCATGCACCCATAACTTCACCGGTGTGCTTATTTCAAGCGCCTGACGGCCAATGGTGGCGGTTTGCCAGCTATTGTACAACGAACTCGCCGGTACTTTCGGATAAATAAAAGTAAACACCGCCCTTTTTCCGAATAAAGTGCCGGTCACCGCAATAAGTACCAGGAATACCGAAAAAAACAGGATCACCTTTCCCCTGTTGCCCGGCTGTAATTGCGCTTTCATCCAGGACACCATAAAGTTGGGTTTATTAATTTTCAGGGAGATGCCTACTTCCTGGGTGTATTCTGTAAATGAGCCCATAGGACGATGTTTCTGCCAATCGGCAAATGTCTTTGGTAACTTCTTACCACAGGTATCACAAAAAGTCAGGTATTCCGATTTCAGTGGGTTGGCATGTCCACAACTATCACAGTGCAGGTATTTCATAGGAGTATCGTTAAATGCGAACAGGTGTAATATTACGAAATATATTTATTTAATATCCCGGAGATTTTATCCAAAAAAACAGGTCCTCACATTCCGGGGGGCAAAGAAAGCATTTCACACGGAAATTACCGCAGTGAATTATTGCGCTATTCATAAAAAAGTAGCAAATTTGAATCGGGCGCGCAAAACAAATTTGCGCCGAAGGATAAGTGGCTGCTGAAGGCTAAAGCGTATATGAGGAATTATAAACTATTAAACGATGACGAATTACTTCTTTTAATAAAGAAAGGAGAAGTACATGCGTTCAACGAAATATACTTCCGCCATTTTACTACCCTTTACCGCTTTGCCTATAATATTCTCAAAAACGAAGAGGAATGCAGCGACGCCATACAGGAAATATTTGTATGGATTTGGGAGAATAGAGAAAAACTGGATATCACTTCTCTCAAAAATTATCTTATTGCTTCTGTTAAATACCGGCTGGCCAGGGTGATACAAACATCCCGCCGTCATGCGGAAATTATCGCAGCCAATATTCCTGTAGCTGCTTTCACCGTTATAGAAGACGATATAGAAGCCAGGGAGCTGAAAAAAGTAATCAGCGACTGGACAGAAACCCTTCCCCCGCGCGCCAGGCAAATATTCCAGCTCAGCCGGGAACAACATCTTAGCAACAAAGAAATAGCTCTGCAGTTGGGCATTTCCGAAAAAACAGTAGAAAATCAAATCACCATCGCCCTGAAAAAATTACGTTCCGATTTAACCAAACGGATGCTCTCCCTCTTATTTCTTTAACTTTTTTTTCTGATGCTTGGGGGCTGGCCTCCCTTTATGTCTCTTACTATACAACGGGATATAAAAAGCACTACATGAACCAGGAACAACTCACTGCTATTATTGAGCGCATTGCCAACAACACCGCTACAGACGAAGACATCTCCGTTTACAGTGCCTGGTGTGATGCCCAACAGGAACAGGCGCAGGAGTTGAATGACCTGTCAGATATAGAAGCATTCACCTTCCGTCAAATACAACGTAGAACCGGACTGTCAACCAGAAAATGGATGATGATCCGTCGCATTGCCGCTGCAGCCGCTGTAACAGGTATCCTGGCCGGCAGCTTGTATATTTATAAATATGCCAACCACCGGGTAACTCCCGCGCCAATCGCCGCTGTTACTACAGATCACCCGATTACCGCCGGAAAAAATACCGCTACCTTAACACTGGCCAACGGGAAAACAATTGTACTGGCGGATAGCCACGACGGCAAACTGACCAACCAGGCAGGATCCGAAATTACCAAAACAACAGATGGCTCCCTGGAATATCATCCTGTTGCTACCGGAGCCGCTATTGATATTCAATACAATAAATTAAGCACCGCACGGGGAGAACAATACCAGATTACATTGCCTGATGGCACCAAAGTATGGCTGAATGCTGCTACCACCCTTACTTTCCCCACTTCCTTCGCCAACCTGCCTTCCCGGAAAGTAGACGTCACCGGCGAAGCATATTTCGAAGTAACACCAGATGCCGCACATCCATTTATTGTGCGTACCACCCAACAGGAAGTGAAAGTATTGGGCACCAGTTTCAACATCAATAATTACGCGGATGAACCACTTGCGAAAACAACCCTGATTCAGGGTGCTATTAAAATAAACAATGGAAAAACTTTAACGCCAGGACAACAGGCCATCAGCGCCAAAGATGGCGCTATGAAGATTGCCAACGTAGCCACAGAAGCCACCATTGCCTGGAAGAACGGCTATTTCGAATTCAACGACGAAGACATTTATGAAATCATGCGCAAGGTATCGCGCTGGTATAATGTAGAAGTAATTTATGAGGGCGATATTCCCATGAACGCCATGGAGGGTACCATCTCCAGGTTCGAGGACGTTACCAAAGTTTTAAACACCATACAAAAAACAGGACTGCTCAGATTCAGAATAGCACAAAAGAAAATTTATGTGAGCAAATATTGATACCACGAAGTGAACAATTTTTGAAAAAACACCATTTAAAATTCCAAACAATTATGAAGTAAACAAACAGCCAAAATTTTCCTTTGCTGAATAAAAAAAACGTGAAAGTGAGGAAGCACTTCCACGTTAGCTGTAAGGCCAAATCAGCATTGAATTTCGTCAGTAGAAAGATCAACATCTAATTCAAAACCAAACTAAGTAAAGGTATGAAATTAAGCCTTCTTGACAAGGAGGGCAGGGCTCATTATTGCCTGTCTTCAAAAATCATCTTTTTTATGCGACTCGCCACTCCGGTATTACTTGCTCTTTTCGTCAGCCTCAGCGCTGCGGCCAGTGCGCAGAACGTCACACTTTCCGAAAAGAACAGTTCACTGTATTCCGTGCTCCGTAAAATACGGACACAAACCGGCTACAACTTCTTTTATGTAAAGGATTACCTGAACACAGCAAAGCCGGTTAACGTAAACCTGTCTAATGCGCCATTGGCAGAGGCCCTGAAAGCAGTTTTTGCTGATCAGCCACTGACCTATGCCATAGAAGACAAAGAAATCACTATTAAAAAGAAAGAAAGCCCTGCCACCACTATCAGCAGCTTTGCTGAAGTAACGGGTAGAGTAGTTGATGAGGAAGGGCATCCCATACCCTTCGTCAGCGTGGTTATTAAAGGAAGTACTAAAGGTGCTATTTCCGCTACCGACGGTAGTTTCAAGCTGCAGGTAACCAAAGGTGATATCCTGTTGGTGACCAGTGTAGGATTTGAACCTAAAGAAATTCCTTATACGGGTCAAACTACTATCGATGTCACGCTGAAAAAATCTACCAGCAGCTTAACAGACGTGGTGGTGATCGGTTATGGTACCGTTACTAAAAAGAACCTGACTGGTGCAGTAACAACGGTAAAAGGCAAAGACCTGGATGTAAGTACTACCACTACTTTTCAATCTGCGTTACAGGGTAAAGCTGCTGGCGTGCAGGTGACACAAGCCACTGGCCAACCCGGTGCCGGTGTGAAAGTACAGATCAGAAGTAACCCTTCCAATGCAGATGGTGGCGTGTTATATGTAGTAGATGGTATTCCCGTAAATGACGCGGCGGATCAACCTCAACTCAGTGGCAATGTAGGCGGATCAAAATATGGTATTGGTGGTGTGGATAAATCGCCGTTAAACTTTATCAACCCTAACGATATTGCCTCCATCGAAATATTAAAAGACGCAAGTGCTGCCTCCATTTACGGTGCCAGAGCGGGATCCGGCGTAGTATTGATTACTACCAAAAAAGGTACCTCAGGTAAACCAAGGGTGGATTACACCGGCAGTTATGGCATACAACGCGTTGATAAAATGTATCCTGTATATGGTGCAGCCGACTACATGAACCAACGGAATTTGCTGAAAGAAGAAATGTGGTACCGTGACAATAAACTGGCACCATATTATGGAACCGTTGATCCATCTACTGTTTCGCCTTTTAGTCCAATTTATTCCAAAGGGCAGATCGATTCCGCCCGCAACAATACAGAAAAAGCCACCGACGCTATTACCAGAGCAGGCTTTACCACACAACATAACCTTTCTATCTCCGGCGGCAATGGTAAAACCACCTACTTTGCTTCTGGTAACTATTTCGACCAGAAAGGGGTGATCATCGGAACGGATTACAAACGTTATAACGGTCGTTTGAGCCTTGACCAGGTAGTTTCCGACAAAATTAAAGTAGGCGCTAATATTATCCTTTCTAATTCTTCTGCCAATAATACCATTACGGGTGGTGCAAATGAGAATGGTGGTATTATTACTTCAGCAATTTACTGGGCACCGGTACAGCCCCTGCAAAAGGCTGATGGCAGCTATCCACTCAACCCATATTATTCCAATATTCCTAACCCATTATCATATGGCACAGTTACCGACCTGACAGTTACCAACCGCGCGTTGAGCAGTGCATATGCGGAATGGACTATTATCCCGGACCTGAAAGCCAACGCGCGTTTCAGCCTGGATAACTCTAACTCTAAAAGATCATCGTATTTCCCTACTACTTTTAGCTATGGCGCAAAAGTAAATGGCTCGGCAGGTATTTCTGAGTCTGATGCGAAAGTGAAATTGGTGGAGTATACATTGTCGTATAACAAAACCCTGTCGCCTAAACATTCCATCAGTGCGGTGGCTGGCTATAGTTATCAGAAAACTGACTGGGAAGGTTTCAACGCTGCCAATCAGAATTTTCTCTCTGATATATCTCAATATTACAGCTTACAGTCAGGTCAGGCACTGTCTCCATCAGTTGGTTCCTCTAAATCACAAACCACCTGGGCGTCGTATTTTGCAAGGGCCATCTATGTATTCAAAGGGAATGTTACTTTACAAGCCTCCATTCGCCGTGATGGTTCCTCCGTTTTTGCACAAAACATCAAATGGGGTAACTTCCCAGGTGTTTCAGCAGGCTGGGTTATTTCAGATGAGTCCTTTCTACAAAATCTGAAAGCTTTATCGTACCTGAAACTGAGAGCAGGATATGGCGAAACTGGTAACAGCTATTTCGGTAAAACCGGAACAGTGAGTGAAATGGCCGCAGCATTCGCGCTTTACAACTCCAGTTTAAGCCCTTACTTCGGAACTGGTACTGTTAATTCCGCATTGGTACTCAAACGTGCTGCTAATCCAAATCTTACGTGGGAAACTGCCGGCGAGTTTAACGCCGGACTGGACTTTGCCTTTTTTAATAACAGGCTAAGTGGATCAGTAGATTACTTCAACAAGAATATCAGGAATCTTATCTACTTCGTTCCTTACCCATCAGGATTCATTATTGACGGGGTTTATAGCAATTCCGGTCAAACCCGTTCTACCGGTTATGAGATTGCTTTACAAAGCAGAAATATCGTTTCACCGAACGGTTTTAACTGGTCAACCAGTGTCAACTTCTCCCACTATCTCAATTACTGGGTAAAGAGAAGCCCCGAAATGCAGGCCCGCCTGGACAGATGGGAGGCTCCTACCGGCAAAAACGCCTTGTACAATGGCGCATATGGTTATGAATCCACCGGTCTTTATAAAGGCGATAAAGCAAGTATACCATCCTATATGCCAGGCATGCTTCCCGGTGGTCTTATAATTAAAGATATTCATGGATTTGATGCCAATGGAAATTTAACAAGTCCGGACGGTGCTATCAGTGCTGCTGATAAAACCTTACTCGGTAACCTGGATCCCCGGTTTAACTTCGGTATAGGAAATACCTTCTCCTACAAAGGTTTTGACCTGACCATTTTCATGTCAGGACTGGTACAAAAGAAATGGTCACCATACCTGTCAGGCAGAGTACAGGAAAGCACTACCAACAGTTTTGGTTTTAACGCGATGCCGGTATCTTCCAGCCGCTGGAGCTTCCAGAACCCAACCGGAAATTTCCCAACGTCTTTAACAGATGGATCTTATTCACAGTATCAGAATGCCGCCAGCTACTGGTTCATCGATGCATCTTTCTTACGTTGCAGAAATATCACACTGGGTTATGCGCTTCCTGCAAAAATGTTGTCTAAGCAACATACATTTTCTGCAGTACGCTTCTCCTTTGATGTACAGAATCCATTCACCATTACGAAGTATCCGGGACTGGATCCGGAGCTGAATCCAGACAACTTGTATCCGTTGGTGAAAAGCTATGTTTTTGGCGTTAACGTATCCTTCTAACAATTAACAGAGAAATCATGAAATGTATATATAATCAACTCAAATTAGCGCTGCTGGCAGGTACCGTCGCTTTAACCGCATGTGAAAAGGGGCTTGACTATAAAAGTTATGGCGACTTATCTTCTGTTGTTACCACTCCACAGGGAGCCGCAGCAAATGTAAACGCTGCCTACACCGGCTTAGCTGGTGGAGCCGATTGGCAGGGAGGCTGGGATGCCGGTACTTATGCATGGCGTACACAAGCCATGATGACTACTGACGAAGGCGTTTGCGCCTGGGGAGGAAACTGGCTCCCACTCCGCGCACTGAACTATAACCCGGATTTCGACTGGGTAACACACAACTACAACAGGTATACTCCTTATATCTCCCGGATCACTATCTCTTTAAATGATATATCAAATCTCACTATCGACGAAACAGTGAAAAAGAGATACCTGGGTGAATTAAAAGGACTGAGAGCCCACTATGCAGAAATGTTGTATTTCAACTATGGCCCTTTTACCATTGTAACAGATGCCAAAGTAGCAGCAGATCCAAAAGCACCTTATGTTCCAAGACCTACAATCGCTCAAACAGTAGCACAAATTGAAAAGGATTTCAAAGAAGCTGCTGATGCGTTACCAGATAAATTCACCGGACAAGACTATGGACGCTTTTCCAAAGCCGCTGCCCTCACCGGATTGATGAAGTTGTATATGCATGAAAAAAGATGGAATGATGCAGTCACAATCGGGAAAACAATTACCGGCATGGGATATTCCCTGGTGAATAACTACGAGGATAACTTCAACATCAATAACAAAGGTGGTAATTCTACTGAAATAATTTTAGCAGTAGTATGCTCTGCTACCGGAGGCGATCAGTATTCCAATATGTGGCTGGCTCACTCACTTCCCGGCGATTACCAGGATTCAACCGGCATTCCATTGACAGCATGGGGTGGCTATAAAATGCCATGGGCTACCTATGATAAATTCGATAAAAAAGACAAACGCCTGAAAGTAGTACTGGAAAGCTATCCGGTAGGCAAAACTGCTGATGGTAAAGTGATCTATAAGAATGCCAGAACCAATGGTGATCTGGGCGCGGTGGCAATGAAGTTTGGACCGGATCCATCCAAAGCGAACTCCCAAAACAGCGCTGTAGATTTTCCTATTTACCGCTATGCAGATGTGCTGTTGATGCTGGCAGAAAGCATCAACGAAGCCAATGGCGCACCTAACCAGGAAGCCTATGATGCAATTAATGCAGTCAGAAAAAGAGCTGGCTTAGGCGATTTACCAACAGGCTTATCTAAAAGTCAATTCCTGGCTAAACTACAGGATGAAAGATTATTTGAATTATGGGGAGAAGGTTGGAGAAAAGATGACCTCATTCGCTGGAATCTCTATATCCAACGCGCTGTAAACGATGGTTCCACCACTGCCCAGTCTTATAAAGTGCTGTTGCCTTTACCAAGATCCGTGGTGAATCAAAGCAATGGTGTTATCAAACAAAACGAAGGATATAACTAGTGATTATGAAACAACTGTTTGGCCTGTTTTTATTAATATCATCCAACTTATGGGCGCAGCAACCAGCTGCGCCCATAACGTCTGTAAAAGGCAGTGTGAAATCAACATTCGACACAACAGCGCCTGACATTTCCAGTTCCGCGGCTGTACCAGAAGGCATGAAGCTTTTCTGGCATGATGAATTCAATGATACCGTACTGGATAGGAGTAAATGGTTTACTGTCTATTATTCCAATATTGACTTTCTGAAGAAGGACAACCTGCAGGCCATGCGGGACGACAGTCTTCCACAGGCGGCTTATTCTTTCACCGGTCATTCCATTCACCTGTTTACGAACGACACCCTTCCCGTTAAACCCTTTTACCCTGGTAATAACAGAAAGATTTCGTCTATTCAGACCTATGATTGGAGAACCAATGAAAATAAGCTCGATAACAGCCGCGGAGGGTACTTTGAGGTAAGAGTAAAGAGAAGCTATACCGGGCATCCTAAAGGGCTTAATACGGCCTTCTGGTTCGATTCTCCGGGACCAGACCTGAAGTACTACCTGCAGGAAGGAACTACCCTGGAAGGGACCACCGGTATCCGGCCTAAAGGGCAGGTATTTGAAATAGATGTATTTGAAAACCTGGATGCGCAGTTTGTGCTGCATGGCCATGTGGATGAGAAAGGTAACTTTGTACATAACCTGGCGACACATATTGCTGAGGGCTTTACTCATGAAAATAACTGGGTGGTGCATGGTATTCTCTGGACGCCCACCAGCATCAAACATTACATCAATGGTAAGCTGATCAAAGCTTATACAGACAAGCACCAGGTATATTCACCCAATCACTTTATGAATGTATTCCTGGGAAGCTATGGCGCCGGAGGATCTGTAGACATGGAAGTAGATTATATCCGGGGTTATCAATGGCCCCTGGAAGGTGGAAATGAATTGCCTAATCCCGGTTTTGAAGCCAACCAGCAGGGATTACCCTGGGAAGGTGATGTGACCCTTTCTACTGATATCAGGCGGAGTGGTAAACAGGCTTTGTTACTGGCACCTGGTCAGGAAATAGCGCAATATGTATATCTGAATAATGATGTGCCTTATGAACTCACTTATTGGGCTAACGGGCAGGGTAACCTGTATGCGGCTGTTGATAATGTGAAGTTGGTTACGGGAGAAATGGAAAAAGCGGTATCACAAACTACTGCGGGTGGTGAATCATTTGGCAGGCATGCCTTGCGCTTTCGTACGGGTAAAGAGTATGGCGATAATATGAAAACAGTGCGTATTTATTTTAAGAATACGGGTAAGCATCCGATCGTGATAGATGATGTTACTGTAATGAAAGTGGGCAGATAAACGACTTACCATAAAACGGAAAGAGGGTGTCATTCAACATGACACCCTCTTTTTTCGTATCGTAAGATATAAGATTACTCAGCAGATTTTTCTTCTGTTGCAGTATCAGCAGCTTTAGTTTCAGTTGCTTCTTCTGCTTTCTTCTTAGCACCACCGGCACGACGGGTTTTCTTAGCAGCAGCTTTTTCTTCTGTTTTACCGTAGATTTCGTTGAAGTCTACCAGTTCAATCAGCGCAACTTCTGCGTTATCCCCATGACGTTTACCCAGTTTAATGATACGGGTGTAACCACCAGGACGGGTAGCTATTTTCTCACTGATCGTACCGAACAGTTCCTTGATAGCTTCTTTATCCTGCAGGTAGCTGAACACAATTCTACGGTTGTGGGTAGAATCGTTTTTACCTCTTGTCAGCAGCGGCTCAACATACACGCGCAGTGCTTTCGCTTTAGCGAGGGTAGTGGTGATACGTTTGTGGCTGATCAGTTCGCAAGCCAGATTGGACATCAGGGCTTTACGGTGGGAAGCAGTTCTGCTTAATTTGTTTAATTTAACTCCGTGACGCATGACATTTTGTTTTTACCCTTACACCGTGTCAGGAATTGTAAGGTCTGTTTAAATATAAGCTGATAGCGGTTGGCTAAGAGCCTTTGGATATAAAATTTTTAGCCTTTAATCCCTTGCCGGAGGGCGAAGGACTAAAGGCTAAAAGTTATTTGAACTATTCTTCTTCTAATTTCAGTTTAGACAGATCCATACCGAAGTGCAGACCTCTTTCGCCTAATACCTGTTCAATTTCGCTGAGTGATTTCTGGCCGAAGTTTCTGAACTTCATCAGTTCTTCCTGTTCGTATTGTACCAGTTCACTGAGGGAATTGATTTTAGCTGCTTTCAGACAGTTGAATGCACGTACGCTCAGATCGAGATCTTCGAGAGGTGTTTTCAGTATCTTACGCAGTTGCAGTGTTTGTTCGTCCACTACATCTTCTTTTTCAGTGTCTTTAGTATCAAAGCTGATGTTTTCATCAGTAATGATCATCAGGTGTTGAATCAGGATGCGGGAAGCTTGTTTCACTGCTTCTTCCGGATGGATAGTACCGTCTGTGACAACCTCCATTACGAGTTTCTCATAGTCAGTTTTTTGCTCCACACGGGTATTTTCTATGCTATACTTTACGTTTTTAATCGGCGTAAAGATAGAGTCGATTGCGATGTAGCCAAATACAGCATCTTTGGGTTTATTTTCCTCAGCTGGAACATAACCACGGCCTTTACCGATAGTCAGTTCGATATCCAGCTTGGCAGAAGGGTCCAGGGTGCAGATTAACAGCTCAGGGTTCATGATCTGGAAAGCGCTGGTGGCTTTTTCGATCATGTCTGCGCGGAATTCTGTTTTACCTTTGATGGACAGCGTGATCTTTTCGTTCGTTACATCACTTTCAGAGATTCTTTTGAAACGTACTTGTTTCAGGTTCAAAATGATCTCAGTAACGTCTTCAGTAACACCTTTCAGCGTAGCGAACTCGTGATCTGCTCCTTCAATTTTAATACCCACAATGGCATAGCCCTCCAAAGAAGACAACAGTACGCGACGTAACGCATTACCGACTGTCACAGCATAACCTGGTTCTAATGGACGGAATTCGAATTGAGCTTCAAAGTCGGTAGACTTCTGCAATACGATCTTATCAGGTTTCTGGAAATTTAAAATTGCCATTGATGTGATAGATTTATTTGTTAAATATGAGGTTAGTCCATGACCTTCTGGCCATGGACTAATTATTTATTACTTAGAGTACAATTCTACGATCAGTTGTTCCTTGATATTTTCAGGAACGCTCTCTCTCTCAGGATAAGCAATGAATACACCTTTCATTTCTTTCTCATTCCAATCCAACCAGCTGAATTTAGGATTTTTACCACGGATAACGCTGGTTAATGCAGAATTGTTTGCAGTTTTATTTTTCAGGCTGATCACATCTCCTGGTTTCAGTTGGAAAGAAGGAGTGTTTACAACGATACCGTTAACGGTAACGTGTTTGTGAGAAACCAGCTGACGTGCAGCAGGACGGGAAGGAGCGATACCCAGACGGAAAACGGTGTTATCCAGACGGGCTTCGAGCAATTTGATCAATACTTCACCGGCAACACCTTTTCTACGGGTAGCTTCGTCGAACAGGTTACGGAACTGGCGCTCCAGCAAACCGTAAGTGTACTTTGCTTTTTGTTTTTCTCTCAGCTGCAGTGCGTATTCGCCTAATTGTTTGCGTTTACGGTTAGCACCATGCTGACCCGGAGGGTTGCTGTTCTTACTTAAATACTTACCATTGCCGAGAATGGGTTCACCAAAAATTCTGGAAATTTTGGTCTTTGGTCCTGTGTACCTTGCCATGTTTTAAATATACTTTAGATTTTTTAGTTAATGATGTATGCTCTTCAAAAAATCTGAAAACCTGATCATACACCCATTTATTTAATAGTAAATTACAATGTCCAGAAACCAAACTTCTGTTGAAATTTGGCTTCTGGATATCGTAAATATATATTACTATACTCTTCTCTTCTTAGGAGGACGGCAACCGTTGTGAGGTAAAGGCGTAACGTCTTTAATCATGTTCACTTCGATTCCAGAGTTGGCGATCGCACGGATAGCGCTTTCACGACCAGCTCCAGGGCCTTTCACAAAAACATCTGCTCTTTTCAGACCTGAGTCCATAGCTACTTTAGCAGCATCCTGTGCAGCCAGCTGAGCTGCATATGGAGTGTTCTTTTTAGAACCTCTGAAGCCCATTTTACCAGCAGAAGACCAGGAAATAACCTGACCATGCTTGTTGGTGATGCTAACAATGATGTTGTTAAAGCTAGCAGAGATATGAACATCTCCGTAGTTATCTACTTTTACTACCCTCTTTTTACTAGCAGCAGTTTTTGAATTATTTGCTTTTGCCATAATGATTTAAATTCCAAATATGAAATTCCAGATCCCAAATTTACACGACTCACGGTCATTGAAACCCCTCGATTCGGAATTGGGATTTCAACCTGGGATTTTATTTATTATTTCTTAGTTGCTTTTTTCTTACCAGCCACTGTCTTACGCTTACCTTTACGGGTACGGCTGTTGGTACGTGTACGCTGACCTCTTACCGGTAAGCCTTTCCTGTGACGCAGACCGCGGTAGCAAGCGATATCCAGCAAGCGCTTGATATTCATTTGTACTTCAGAACGCAATTGACCCTCTACCTTAAACTCACCGTTGATAATGTTACGGATGGCAGCTTGTTCATCGTCATTCCATTCCCGCACTTTTTTATTGAAATCAATTTCCGCCTTGTTCAGGATATATTGGGCGGTAGAACGGCCTATACCAAAGATATAGGTGAGGCCAATTTCTCCTCTTTTATTTTTAGGAAGATCTATACCGGCTATACGTGCCATATTTCTATTTTAGATTTTATGATTCTGATTAAAAAATCAAATTCCGTTATGGGAACCGATTAACCCTGGCGTTGTTTAAAACGAGGATTCTTTTTGTTGATTACCAACAAAACACCTTTTCTACGAACTATTTTACAATCCGCACTTCTTTTTTTGATTGCAGCTCTTACCTTCATGATTAATACTTTATAAAAGGTTATGATATTTATTAAATTATTCTCCCAATCGCCTCTACCCGTTCCGGCTTATTTGTATCTGAATATTATACGGCCTCTTGACAAATCGTATGGGCTCATCTCTACGCCAACCTTATCTCCTGGCAGAATGCGGATGTAGTGCATTCTCATTTTTCCAGAAATGGTGGCCAGGATCTCATGCCCATTTTCCAACTTTACACGGAACATAGCGTTCGACAAGGCTTCTAATATAATTCCATCCTGTTTAATGAGTGCCTGTTTTGCCATAAAAATTTTTAGGACTGCAAAGATAGCATTTATCTTTTGAAATAGAAAAATTTACCCTTATTTTTATTATTATTGCCGGTTTTTGTGCCAAATCCTGTCTGACGAGTCGTTTAAACGCGCTTATTTTAGACAATTGCAAATGCCCAAATCAATAATTTGAGTTCAATGCAGGATTGTTCTTCTCTTCTCTTTCTATATCCACGTAGGTAGACAGCACATCTGCCTTGCCTTTGCCAACAGCTACGGTGTGTTCGAAGTGTACTGAAGGGCTACCATCACGGGTAGCTACTGTCCAGCCATCTTCCAGGTATTCTACGTCTTTGGAGCGGAGGTTGATCATTGGTTCAATGGCAATCACCAAACCTTCTTTCATCACCGGCCCGCTTCCTCTTTTACCATAGTTAGGTACCTGTGGGTCCTCATGCAGGTTACGGCCGAGGCCATGTCCTACCAATTCCCTTACTACCCCATAACCACGTTCCTTTTCAGTATATTCCTGTATGGCGTAGGAAATATCTCCTATCCTGTTCCCTATCACTGCTTTTTCGATGCCTTTGTAAAGGGCTGCTTTGGTAGCTGTCATCAGGCGGAGTACATTTTCAGGAACATTACCGATGGCAAAAGTATACGCGCTGTCTGAATGATAACCATTCATATAAACACCAACGTCTACTGTCAGGATATCACCATCTTTCAGCACGTAATCATTAGGAATACCGTGCACTACTTCTTCATTCACAGAAATACAGCAGGCGTTAGGAAATCCTTTGTAATTTTTGAAAGAAGGAGTACCGCCGTTTTCCACAATAAACTTATCTGCAATAGCGTCTACTTCCAGTGTGCTCATTCCTGGTTTCAGGTTTTTGGCTACTTCAGCCAGTGCCGCACTCAGGAGCAAAGCACTTTTGCGCATCAGCTCTATTTCTTCCTTCGTCTTATAGTGAATCATACATTGAGCTTTTAGCTGTTAGCTATTAGCGGTTAGACTAATGCTATTTTGCTACTAATATTGGAACTTCTAATGGCAATGATAATACCATAAAAGCGAGCTGAGGCAGTTATCTGATAATAATCAAGCTTTTAGCCAATCACATCTGGCTAAAAGCTAACGGCTAACTCCTAACAGCTGTTAAATAATATAGCCACTAAAGCGTAGAAGCTTCTGTGGCTATTTTATTGTTATCATAACACTTTCGTGTTCAAACACTTATGCATTAGCCGGCGCAGTTCTGCCTTTGATTCTGCCGGTGCTCATCAGGCCATCGTAATGGCGCATAAGGAGTTGGCTTTCAATCTGTTGCAGTGTATCCAGGATAACACCTACCATGATCAGCAGAGATGTACCACCGAAGAAGGTAGCAAAGTTGCTGTTGATCTTGAAGGCAGCAGCTACACCTGGGAGGATACCTACCAATGCCAGGAAGAATGCACCAGGCAATGTGATACGATCCATTACAGCACCGATGTAATCAGCGGTAGCTTTACCAGGTTTAATACCTGGAATGAAACCGTTGTTACGTTTCATTTCATCCGCCATTTGGGTTGGATTGAAAATCAACGCAGTGTAGAAGTAAGTAAATACGATCACCAGTACCGCGTAAATCAGGTTATACCAGCCATTAGTGTGGTCACTAAAGATGCGGATAAAGCCGGATGCACTTTCAGAAGAAGTAGCAAAGCCTATCGCAGTTGCCGGGATAAACATGATTGCCTGGGCAAAGATGATAGGCATTACACCAGCTGCATTCACTTTCAGTGGAATGAACTGACGTACACCACCATATTGTTTGTTGCCTACAATACGTTTTGCGTAGTTTACCGGTATTTTTCTTGTACCCTGTACCAGGAGGATCAGACCAACAGTAATCAGGATGAAGATTGCAATTTCAATGAGGAACAGGATCGGGCCACCCGCTTCACCTGCCACCTTACTGGAGAACTCAGCGACCAGTGCCTGTGGCAAACGGGCGAGGATACCCATCATGATAATGATGGAAGTACCATTACCAATACCTTTGTCTGTGATCTTTTCACCGAGCCACATTACGAACAGGGTACCTGCTGTAAGTACAACGGTGGTAGAGAGCCAGAAGAAAAAGGAGCCATACTCAGGGATAATAGCGCCACCGGATTGATTACGCAGATAAGCTACGTAAGCGCTCGCCTGGAAACCTGTTACTATTACTGTGAGATAACGGGTGTACTGGTTAATCTTTTTACGGCCGCTTTCACCTTCTTTCTGCAGTTTCTGAAAATAAGGAACTGCTATCGTCAACAGCTGAATAGCAATTGACGCAGAGATGTAAGGCATAATACCCAATGCAAATATGGAGGCCCTTGAAAACGATCCGCCCGCAAACATGTTTACCAAACCTAAGATACCCTGATTAGAATTTTTCTCAAAGTTGGTCAGCGCGTTTGCATCAATGCCAGGCAAAGCGATATAGGATCCTACACGGTAGATGAGGACCAGGAGCAGGGTGGTCAGGATGCGGTTACGCAAATCCTCAATACTCCAAATATTCTTAATCGTTTCGATAAATTTCTTCACAGGAAGATAAAGGTTTAATAGCGCTATTAAATATGAAAAGACGCACTACTCCGTAGGCGTCTCCTCAGTCGTAAAGTCTTATACCAGTTCTACTGTTCCACCTGCTGATTCGATGGCCTGTTTAGCTTTTTCGCTGATAGCGTTTACTTTAACAGTAACCTTGGTTTTGATTTCTCCGTTAGCGAGGATCTTAACTTTAGCTGTTCTGTTAATCAGACCGTTCATGAACAGGTTTTCCAGATTGAACTCCTGGAGACCGTATTTCTCAACTAATTGATCAATTTGGCCCAGGTTGAAGATTTTGTACTCTTCACGGTTATTATTGATGAAACCGCGTTTAGGCATACGGCGTTGGATCGGCATCTGGCCACCTTCGAAGCCTCTTTTGCTCGCGTAACCAGCACGTTGCTGGATACCTTTGTTACCTTTTGTAGAGGTACCACCTTTACCGGAAGCCTCACCACGTCCAAGACGTTTTTCTTTATGTACAGCGCCTTGTGCAGGCTGTAATGAATGCAGATTCATGTTTAATTGTTTTACTTGCGCGGAAATTAACCGCTCGCTTATTCTAAAATAAAAATGGTAAAGTCACAAATGTAAAGGTAAGATTATCAGCAGACAATCCCACAGCAGTGTTACTTAAATTAAGCGTTTACTGTTTCTACCGATACGAGGTGATTTACTTTGCGGACCATACCCAGGATCTGAGGAGTTGCTTCTACTTCAACAGTAGCGTGCATCTTCGTCAGGCCCAGTGCCTTCAAGGTCAGTTTCTGCCTTTCCGGACGGTCAATACCACTTTTCACTTGAGTGATCTTAATCTTTGCCATAAACCCCTATCCGCTTTTAAAGGCGGAGTAATTTAATTGTTAATGAATTATTTTCAAAATTTCCACGGAGGAAAGTACCGGTACTCTCCGGGGAGAGTGGGGTAATAATTATCCGTTGAAAACTTTCTTCAGGGCAACGCCTCTGGTTTTAGCGATGCTAATAGGTTCACGTAACAGACCCAGTGCTTTGAAGGTAGCTTTTACCACGTTGTGGGGGTTAGCAGAACCTAAAGACTTAGCCAATACGTCGGTTACACCAGCGCTTTCCAGCACTGCACGCATAGAACCTCCCGCGATCACACCAGTACCATGAGCAGCTGGTTTGATTAACACTTTGGCAGCGCCTTCTTTAGCAAACTGATCGTGAGGAATGGTACCGTGCATAACAGGAACCTTGATCAGATTCTTCTTCGCATCGTCTATACCTTTAGTGATCGCTTGCTGTACTTCTTTCGCTTTACCAAGACCGTGACCAACAACACCGTTTTCGTTACCTACTACTACCAGTGCGGAGAAACTAAATGTACGACCGCCTTTTGTGGTTTTAGTAACACGGTTGATCGCCACCACTTTTTCTTTCAGCTCCAGATCACCAGCCTTTACTTTATTGAATGAATTCTTTGCCATTTTATTTTATAAGAATTACTTGTTCAGAATTATAAGATTCGGACCTCGTGATTAAAACTGAAGACCGCCTTCTCTTGCTCCGTCAGCTACGCTTTTAACGCGGCCATGATATAAATAACCACTTCTGTCGAAAATGCAGTTGGTCAGACCCAGTGCCAATGCTTTAGCAGCCAGCGCTTTTCCTACCATTACAGATTTTTCAGATTTAGTTCCTTGCTGGGCTTTGATATCCTTATCACGGGAAGAAGCTGAAGCCAGGGTAGTGCCATTGGTATCATCTATCAATTGCACATAGATATCACTGTTGCTACGAAATACAGATAATCTTGGTGCTTTTGCAGTACCGGAGATTTTCTTGCGGATGCGGTAGCGGATTTTCTGTCTCCTGTTAACTTTTGTGCTCATTTTGAGTTTTATTTTATTACCCCGATGCTGCCGGGATATCTGTTAAAATCGGCTAACCAGCTTAAAAAGCTGATTAGCCAATTAAAAATTTTATTTACCAGCTGATTTACCAGCTTTCTTACGTACCACTTCATCACTGTAGCGAACACCTTTACCTTTGTAAGGCTCTGGTTTACGCAGGCTACGGATTTTAGCAGCCACCTGACCCAGTAATTGATTATCGATACCTTCCAGCATGATCTTAGGGTTCTGACCTTTTTCAGTCAGGGTAGCTACCTTCAGTTCTTTTGGAATTTCGAAGATGATATTGTGAGAATAACCTAATGCGAGATCGAGCAACTGACCGTTGTTTGCAGCTTTATAACCCACACCCACCAGTTCCAGTTGTTTTTTAAAGCCATCAGTTACACCAGTAACCATGTTTGCCAGCAAAGCGCGGTATAAACCGTGCAGCGCTTTGTGACGGATCTGTTCAGTAGGGCGGATGATAGTCAACACGCCATCCTTCACTTCTACTTTCATATCCCTGTCGATGTTCCTTTTCAGTTCACCTTTAGGGCCTTTTACGGTTACTTCATTGGTAGCAGATACAGTAACTGTAACGCCGCTGGCCAACTTGATAGGACTTTTACCTATACGAGACATAACTTTAATTTAAAAAGTTGTTTGATATTATTGTACCGGTTATCCGTGTTCAGCGCCGTATAGAGAGCTTAATTGTCAGATAACTTAAGTGATTGATTGGTTGAGCAACAACCAATCAATCAATATATTAATATACGTAGCAAACTACTTCGCCACCTACGTTTTGAGCTTTTGCTTCTTTATCGGTCATTACACCTTTAGAAGTAGAGATGATCGCCACGCCTAAACCGTTTTTCACACGTCTAAACTCATCTGGTTTAGCATACTGACGCAGACCTGGACGGCTAATACGTTGTATTTCTTTGATAGCGGGCTCTTTGGAGATTGGATCGTATTTCAAAGCGATTTTGATAACGCCTTGTTTGTTATCCTCTTCGAATTTGTACTTGAGGATATAACCTTTGTCGTACAGAATTTCTGTAATGCGTTTTTTCAGCTTGGAAGCCGGAATTTCCACAATCCTGTGGGTGGCCATTTGCGCGTTCCGGATACGTGTCAGGAAGTCTGCTATTGGATCAGTAACCATTGTTGAAATAGTTTGATAATGTTTACAATGCGATATCCAATCGTAATAAGATGGGAATCAAATAACTTACATTCAGAGATATACGGATTTGATTATTGCTTCATGGAATAAATAACCAAATGCGTCAATCTTTTTAATTACCAGCTGGCTTTTCTAACGCCAGGGATTTTACCTGCCAGAGCCAGGTCACGGAACATGTTCCTGCAGAGACCGAAGTGACGCATGTATCCTTTAGGACGACCGGTCAGCTGGCATCTGTTTTTCAGACGAACAGGAGAAGCATTTTTTGGAAGTTGATCCAGTGCAGCGTAGTCACCGGCAGCTTTCAGGGCAGCACGCTTTTCTGCGAACTTTGCTACCATAGCTTCTCTTTTCCTTTGTCTGGCTTTTACGGATTCTTTTGCCATAATTATATTATCGTTTCGATTTACTGATTATCTTTTTTCATACCCTTAAACGGCATACCCATTTCCTTCAGGAGCTCGTAAGCTTCTTCGTTAGTGGTAGCAGTGGTAACGAAGGTAATATCCATACCGGACATTTTAGTTACCTTATCGATGTCGATTTCAGGGAAGATGATTTGTTCGGTGATACCCATTGTGTAGTTACCACGACCGTCAAAAGCTTTTTCGTTCACACCTTTGAAGTCACGTACACGTGGCAGGGATACAGAGATCAAACGATCCAGGAAGTCGTACATATTAGTGCTGCGTAAAGTTACACGTGCACCGATAGGCATGTTCTTTCTGAGTTTGAAGTTGGAGATATCCTTTTTAGACAGGGTAGCAATAGCTTTCTGACCGGAAATACGGGTCATTTCGTCTACTGCGATGTCTACCAGTTTCTTATCACCTACAGCGCCGTTAATACCTTGGTTCAGGCAGATTTTTACCAAACGGGGAACCTGCATTACGCTTTTGTAGTTGAATTTCTTCATCAGAGCAGATTTTACCTCATCCTGGTATTTTTTCTGCAGTCTCGGAGTATATTTTGCGTTTGACATTATTTAATTTCCTCCCCTGATTTTTTAGCGATACGAATTAATTTCCCGTTTTCTCTCTTTCTGTTAATTTTAGTTGGTTTGCCAGTTTTAGCATCCCACAGCATTACGTTAGAGATAGCAATAGGAGCTTCCTGCTTAACAATACCACCTTTGGTATTCTGAGCAGTAGGCTTCGTGTGCTTGGTAATAATGTTAACGCCTTCTACAAGAATGCGGGCTTTGTCAGGCTGTACTTCCAGCACTTTACGTGCTTTAGTTCTGTCCTTGTCATCACCGGCAATAACCGCAACCAGGTCGCCCTTCTTAATGTTGAATTTAGGCTTAAATCTAGTTTTCATTACTTTGATTTATTTATAAACGCCAAGCGAAACAGTTGTTTCGCTTGATTAATGTTTTTTCTCGTTTTGCAAACGGGCTGCAAAGATAAGAAATATTTATGAATTTTGGGATTCAGGAAATTTTTGTCAAAAATCCTGAATCCCATCATCGATAATATCTTATAATACCTCAGGAGCGAGGGAGATAATTTTCATATAACCCTTGTCTCTCAGCTCACGTGCAACCGGACCGAAAATACGGGTACCGCGAGGTTCGTCTGAGTTATTCAGCAGTACTACTGCGTTATCATCGAAACGGATATAAGAACCGTCTTTACGACGTAATTTGTTCTTAGTTCTTACGATTACCGCTTTGGTAACCATACCTTTCTTTACACCACCGCCCGGCATTGCATCCTTAACGGTTACTACAATTTTATCACCTACGCCAGCGTAGTCCTGACCGGAGTTACCTAACACGCGGATGCAAAGTACTTCTTTCGCACCGCTGTTGTCAGCTACACTCAGTCTTGATTCTTGTTGTATCATCGAAATGAGATTTGATATTGTTTAGTCAGCGGCTGTAACCGGGATTGCCGGATACAGCTTGAAACAAATAGTGAATTATTTTACTTTAGCGATTACTTCTACCAGTCTCCAGCACTTGTTCTTGCTCAAAGGACGAGTTTCCGCGATTTTCACGGTATCGCCAATGCTGCACTCGTTCTTATCGTCGTGTGCCATGAACTTGGTAGTTTTTTTCACGAATTTACCATAGATCGGGTGCTTTACCTTACGCTCCACCTTAACAGTGATGGTTTTATCCATTTTGTTGCTGGCAACCACACCAATCCTGGTTTTTCTTAATTTTCTTTCGGTCGTCATTGTTGAAAGTATTTAACCCTCCGTGAGGAGGTCATAAATTGTTATACTAATGCTATTCAGCAGCCCCGGTGTTACCGGGACTGAAGATTTAGAAGCCCAGTTGTCTTCTACGCAGTTCGGTATTCATCCGGGCGATATCGCGTCTTACGGCGCGGATGCTCATTGGATTTTCGATCGGCGTAATTGCGTGACCAAAGGTCATTTTTTTCAAGCGGAGTTCCTCAGCAGAGATCTTCTCTTTAAGCTCTTGTTCGCTCAGGCCTTTCAGTTCCAGCTTTTCTTTTGCCATTGTATTGAGTTTGATTCGGTTAGCTGCCGGGGCAGGTTTACCGGATTTTTAGTTATTGTGTACCTGTTATTAAGCTACGTAGTCGCGGCTGGTAACAAATTTTACTTTGATGGGCAGTTTTTGAGCTGCGAGTTCCATTGCTTCTTTCGCTACCTGTAAGGAAACGCCGTCTGCTTCAAATAAAATTCTACCTGGTTTTACTACTGCTGCCCAATGGTCAGGAGCACCTTTACCTTTACCCATCCTCACTTCCAAAGGCTTAGCAGTGATAGGTTTGTCAGGGAATATGCGGATCCACACGTTACCTTCACGTTTCATGTGTCTGGTGAGCGCCACACGAGCAGCTTCAATCTGCCTGTCGGTGATCCACTTAGGTTCTAATGCTTTAAGACCGAAAGTACCAAAGGAGAGGGTAGCGCCTCTTTTAGCGTTCCCTTTGATGCGGCCTTTGTGCATCTTCCTGTGTTTCGTTCTTTTTGGCTGTAACATCGTCTATGTTGTTAATGTTAATAGTAATTGTTAATGTCTGCTCTACCGCCAGATATTATCTGCGGCCGCCGCCACGGTTTTCTCCACCGCCTCTTCTTTCGCCACCACCGCGGTTGTCTCTACGTTCACCGTGATGTTCTCTTCTTTCACCACCATGACCAGTGCCACGGTTATCGCCTTCTTTACCGGTTAAAACGTTCGGGTTAAGATCGCGTTTACCCAGTACTTCACCTTTACAGATCCATACTTTGATACCGATTTTACCATAAACGGTTAAAGCGAACAGGGAAGCGTAATCGATGTCCATACGGAAAGTATGTAATGGAGTACGACCTTGTTTCATTTCTTCCGAGCGGGCAATTTCAGCACCACCTAAACGGCCGCTGATTTTAACCTTGATACCTTCTGCACCCATTCTCAGAGCAGTAGCAATTGCCATTTTGATAGCGCGTTTGTAGTTAATACGGCTTTCGATTTGTTTAGCAATTGTTTCAGCAACGATGTTAGCATCCATTTCAGGACGACGGATTTCGAGGATGTTGATCTGAACATCTTCTTTACCTGTCAGCTTCTTCAGTTCTTCTTTGATGCGATCAACTTCGTTACCGCCTTTACCGATGATGATACCAGGCTTAGAAGTATGAACAGTGATGATTAACTTACCTAAAGTTCTTTCGATCACAACTCTTGAGATGCCACCTTTGTTGATACGGGCATTCAGATAAGTTCTGATCTTGTTATCTTCGATCAGTTTGGTAGCAAAATCTTTTTTGCTGCCATACCAATTAGAGTCCCATCCTCTGATGATACCTAACCTGTTACCAATAGGATTTGTTTTCTGACCCATGTTCTGGTTATTTGTCTATTAGTTTAAATAGTTTTGTTTCTATCTCGTTTCCGATTTGCACGAATTATTGTGCTTTACCGTCCACTACAATCGTTACGTGGTTACTTCTCTTACGAATACGGTAACCCCTTCCCTGTGGAGCTGGACGCATTCTTTTCAGTGTGCGGCCACCATCAACAAAAACGGTTTTTACGATCAGGTTAGCATCTTCTACCCTTGCACCTTCGTTCTTAACTTTCCAGTTAGCGATTGCAGATACCAGCAGTTTCTCTAAAGGTACGCTTGGGTGTTTCGGATGGAATTTCAAAATATTCAAAGCCTTTTCTACATCCAGACCACGGATTAAGTCCGCCAGCAAACGCATTTTGCGGGGAGATGTAGGATTATTATTCAGCTTAGCTACTGCTTCCATTGTAATTAATTTCTTTTATTATTAAGTGTCTGATGCCTGATGTTTGATGTTGCAGGTTTGAAACTGATACTTCAAACCTCAAACCTCAGACTATAATTTACATTTTCTTGTTAACGTGTCCTCTGAAGTTACGTGTTGGAGCAAATTCGCCCAGTTTATGACCTACCATGAATTCCGTTACATAAACAGGAATAAATTTGTTGCCATTGTGAACTGCGAAAGTGTGACCTACGAAATCAGGAGTGATAGTAGAACGACGGCTCCAGGTCTTGATAACAGTCCTTTTGGTGCCGGTATTCATTTTCTCAACTTTAGTTTCTAATTTCTGGTCTACGTAAGGACCTTTTTTTATGGAACGAGCCATGTCTTACTGATTTATGATTTTTCAAACCCGGGATCCGATACTGCTACCGGAGCCCGAATTCAGAAATTATAATTTTTTACCGTTTTTTCTGCTAATGATCAGCTTATCAGAACTCTTATGCGGTTTTCTGGTTTTCAGACCTTTCGCATATTTACCAGTTCTTGATCTTGGATGGCCTCCGGAAGATTTACCTTCACCACCACCCATTGGGTGATCCACAGGGTTCATAGCCACACCACGGTTGCGGGGGCGGATACCTCTCCAACGGTTAGCACCTGCTTTACCGATGGATTGCAGTGCGTGGTCAGAGTTAGAAACAGTACCTACAGTTGCTTTACAAGTATTCAATACTTTGCGGAGCTCACCAGAAGGCATTTTCAGTACGGCATATTTTTCTTCCTTGTTGGATAACTGTGCATAAGCGCCGGCGCTTCTTGCGATCGCACCACCTTTACCAGGTTGCAGCTCAATGTTGTGTACTACAGTACCCAGTGGCATATTTTTCAGAGGTAAAGCATTACCTACTTCAGGTGCAACGTCAGTACCGCTGATTACAGTACCGCCAACTTGCAGGCCCTGTGGAGCGATGATGTAACGTTTTTCACCATCTGCATAGCTTACCAGTGCGATGAATGCGCTACGGTTTGGATCGTACTCGATCGTTTTAACTGTAGCTGGTACATTCTCTTTATCACGTTTGAAATCAATTACGCGGTATTGTTTCTTGTGACCACCACCTATGTAACGCATGGACATTCTTCCTTGCGCATTTCTACCACCGGTCCTTTTGATTGGTTCCAGCAGGCTTTTTTCAGGGGTATCCGATGTCAGCTCAGCGTAAGCGTTGCCTATTTTCCAGCGGGTACCGGCCGTCATTGGTTTGAACTTCTTCAGTGCCATTACTTCCTAAAAAGTTAAATGTTAATTAATATAAAAGTGATCTGCATATACATCCACATCCCGGCTGTTCAGGCCGGAAAGGCACTACATGTTAGCATACAGATCTATAGTTTCACCAGCTGCAATGGTAATGATCGCCTTTTTGTAAGACGGTTTTTTACCTGCGATGAAACCGGCTTTAGTAAAGCGGAATTTAGCTTTACCTGGCATTACAGCAGTATTTACATCTGCTACGGTTACGCCGTAAAATTCTTCTACTGCTTTTTTGATCTCCAGTTTGTTGGCTTTTTTGTCAACGATGAAGTAGTAGCGGTTGAATTTTTCGGTTGCTTTGTTAACCTTTTCGGATACCACCGGTTTGATTAAAACGTCAGAAAGTTTCATTTTCTTTATATCTTTTAGCTATCCGCGTTCAGCGCTTAGCTTGTTTTGTTAATTGTTATCCTTACGCTTCAGCAGGCTCTTCAGTGAAGATCTTAGCAGCGCTTTCTGTGAACACGATATAGTTGCTGTTCATGATGTCGTAAGTGTTTACGTCGCTCAGAACGGTACCGTCTACAGTAGGAATGTTTCTCAAAGACAGATAAACGTTGTCATTGTATTCAGGCGTGATAAACATAGTTTTTCTGCCTTCTACATTGATGTTCAGGTTCTTCAGGAAACCAACGAATTGTTTGGTTTTAGGTGCTTCGAGTTGCAGATCTTCAACAATGATGATGCTGTTCTCTTTAGCTTTTACTGACAGGGCAGAGATCTTAGCGAGATCTTTTACTTTTCTGTTCAGTTTGAAACCCCAACCGTGTGGTTTTGGTCCAAAGATGGTACCACCACCTTTATAGAGTGGGTTACGGATGTTACCTTTACGGGCACCACCAGTACCTTTTTGTTTGTGCAGTTTACGGGAAGCACCTTTTACTTCAGCTCTGGTTTTTACCTTGTGGGTACCCTGACGCTGAGCAGCCAGGTATTGCTTAACAGCCAGGTAGATTACGTGGTTGTTAGGTTCAACACCAAAGATCTCCTCAGGAAGTTCAATGGATCTTCCGGTTTTCTTTCCTTGTATATTTAAAATATCTACTTGCATGTTACTTCTGGATTAAAACGATTGAACCATTGTGGCCGGGAACGGAACCACTTACCAGGATATAATTCTTTTCAGGGAATATTTTCACGATCTTCAGACCTTTCACTTTCACTCTTTCATTACCTGTCTGGCCGGCCATACGCATACCTTTGAATACGCGGGAAGGATAAGATGATCCACCAACAGAACCAGGAGCTCTGCTTCTATCGTGTTGACCGTGGGTAGCTTCACCCACACCACTGAATCCGTGGCGTTTTACAACACCCTGGAAACCTTTACCTTTGGAAGTGCCTACAACGTCAATTGTCTCACCTTCTGCGAAGATTTCGCAGGTGATAGATTCACCGAGGGCTTTCTGTACATCCGGGTTGCGGAGTTCTTTTACGAAACGTTTGGGAGAGGTGCTTGCTTTCGCGAAGTGACTGCTTTCTGCTTTTGTGGTGTGCTTTTCTTTCTTCTCACCGAAAGAAACCTGAATTGCATTGTAACCATCTGTTTCCAGGGTTTTTACCTGGGTTACAACGTTGGGACCCGCTTCGATAATGGTTACAGCAGTTTGCTTACCATTAGCTTCGAAGATACTGGTCATACCAATCTTTTTGCCAATAATACCTTTCATTTTTTATATGATTTTACCCAGCGCCTGGGGGATTTCGTGCTATCCCCAGGATGGGCGGTTTAAATACATTTATTGGGTGGTTGCCCAGAAGGCGCAACCTATGTTTGTTGTTAAAATTGTTATCTTGTTGAAAATCAACAGGATAACCATAAATCAATAAAAGGCCGGCCTTTCGCCCGCCTTGCTGTTGTCCTATGCTTTAATTTCAACTTCTACTCCAGATGGCAGATCGAGCTTACTCAGCGCATCTACAGTTCTGGAAGAAGACGTGTAAATATCCAGTAAACGTTTGTGTGTACACAGTTGGAACTGCTCGCGCGCTTTCTTATTTACGTGCGGAGAACGTAATACTGTAAATATTTTCTTCTCGGTAGGTAAAGGAATTGGACCTGTTACCACGGCACCCGTGTTACGCACGGTTTTAACGATCTTCTCAGCAGACTTGTCTACCAGGTTATGATCGTAGGACTTCAGCTTGATTCTTATTCTCTGAGACATATGCAATGAACTTCTTCTAGTTTTTTCCCAATACAATTTGGGAGGGCAAAGGTAACCCGTTTTTTCTATTTGGCAAATAAATCTCAGAAAAAAATGAAAGTTCCGGGGCAAAAAGCCAGCTCCGGTAGTAGTTGGAAGGGGAGGAAAACAAAATTAATTGGCATTAAGGCTTCAGAAAACATTCATTGTGTGTGCGTTAAGCCTTAAGGTAACTTCACATGCTCGTTTTGACAAATATAGGAAAACAAATTTCAAAACCCAAAAAAGGTGGATTTCTTTATATTTTTTTCGGGAGATGGGATTAAACCAGTACCTGGCAGGCGAGAAATTCCGCCCAGTGGGCTTCCAGAACTTTAATGAGGTTTTAGAGACCAGGATCCGGACCTGAATATCGCATGAACCTGCCAATGATACCCTGATGCCCAAAATACGCTCCGCTCCCCTCCCCGGATTCCCTAAGAGCATCCCTGGTGAATTTCAGTTACCAGGTATTCACCAAATTATATCTAATCTCTTTAAAATAGAAAATCCTGTTATTACAACCAGGAAACACAACGGAAGGATTGCAAACTTTCTATAGCCTCATCTTTCAATACAAAAGGTTGTTCCAGCTTTCCCGGAACAACCCTTTGTTAAATAATTAACGTGATTGGGGTACGTCTATAGCCGAATGGCTACCCGATTAAAGTGGTAAGCCACCACCTAAACCACCCAGTAATGATCTTACTAATCCTAAGATTAATGCCAGCAGTTGATTCAGTAAATCCATGGGAAAAAGGTTTTTATAAGATATTGCCTACTCTATTGCCTGGTTTTCGGCATTCCCAGTTGTTATTCAGTTAACAGTCCTAAAATTAAAAGCAATCATTCAATATGTAATCGTTCATTTTGTTCATTCGTAACAAAATGAACTGATCCTGTTCATTCAGCTATCAGCATGAATTAGAAAGGATTACTGACTAATAAAAAAAGGCTGTTCATATATGAACAGCCTTCGGATGATGTGCGTAAGGGAAATAGCATCGCTTAAATACTGTATCCCTTAGCGGGGGCATCTGATTACAGACCACCCAGCAGAGATTTCAGCAGTGCAACGATGGTTGCCAGCAGTTGAGTCAGTAAAGCCATAAGATAGTTTTTACTACGGGGTGATACCTACTCTTTTGATTTGGTTTTCGGCAATCCCAGGTACACTCTCTTTTTAAGTGTTCGCCGAAATTAAAGTCTATTCACAAAAAATCCTTCGTTCATTTTATTCAGTTCGGATTCCTGAAACAATCCTGTTCAATCCGCTACCACAGGCACTATAAATCACAACACATTATTCTAAATAAAAAAGGCTTCCATATGATTATGGAAACCTTTACTCATTTGTAAAATTAGATTGTGAAATACACTAAAAAAGACGAATGATTTTCGTGCACTACCTTAACATTAGCTGAAACACTATTGCCAGGTCAGGGGCGTGTGCTAACGGCATCATTAAAGACCACCGAGCGCAGATACCAGTAATGCCAGCAGGCCTTTCAGAAATGTGTTTAACGCATCGAGGATCATAAGTAGGTTGTTTTTCTTTTATGCCTACTCTATTGTATGGTTTTCGGCAATCCCATCAGGAGAATATCCTTTTGTAACAACGCAGAAATTACAGTGCTCCGATTACGGTTTGCCAAAACTTAAGCACTGCAGCGAGAATAGTGTTTATCATACTGAGGTATTTATGGACGTAACGCCTACTCTATTACGGGTTTTCGGCAATCCCCCTGCCCGCATCATCGCAGACAGGTTACTAAAATAACAGGTTCCTGCTAAAAAGCCATCGTTCACTTAATTCATTCTTACCCCTGTTGTTCATTTTGTTCAACCCTTACTCCTGTTAGGACTGCAAATAAAAAAGGTTACGGAAAACATACCTGTTTCCGTAACCCAATAGGTGTTTGTACACAATTATTTTCCGCTTCTTTCTTCTTTATAAATAGCTTTTGCTTTGGCAGAAGGCAGATAAATCTGGAAGCCTACGCCCAGGCTAAGACGGTTAGCAGTAGTAGAGTTACCACCACCTACAGTAAGATCATATTTAAATAAACCTTCCAGACCAATATTTGGTGTAATAAAATAAGAAATGCCAGGTCCGATACCTACATTAAAACCATTGGTAGAAGCTCCACTGGCGGGGTTTTGCCCAGCAAAACCAGCGTTCGCTTCTACAAAGAACCGGGTTCTCTTCGAAAATTCGAGTTTTCTTACATTTTTATCCTCTACAAAATAACGGGCAAATGCACCTACCCCATAATTGGTATTGGACGCCCTGGTATCCGTTGTTTTGTTCTTAGTGGTATTGGCACCAAAATCAACGTAACCACCAATGGCCAGCCCATCCTTGATAAACCAGCCTACTTTTGGGGACAGGTTAAAGCTAAAAGCAGTACTTTCTTTTTGGAAGGTAACACTCAGGTTGGTGAGATCCGCGCCCACCATAATATTTCCTTTCTGAATCTGGGCATTAGCAGCAGAACCAAACAATACAGCTGAAAGTGCAAGGGTCAAGAGACGAATTCTTTTCATAGTCTGATTTTTTGTTTTAACAATTAACGTGTTGAATGAATAAGAAAATTCCAGGCAAACGCATCCATTTGCATCTAAGCTGTCAATAGTCAGCCATCAAAAAAAATATAAAAGGCAGGGGGATAATGGGGGTAGTCTTCAGCATCGTTCAACAAACATCACATGACAACAGATATCATCTGTTCTTACAAAACTACTGAAAATGAATATACTAAGCGCTTGTTCTTCAAAAAAAAATGTTATCGTACAGTTCGGAAATTCTCTGAACATGAATACTTATCGTTATTCATTATTACTATAACATTTATAACTTAAATGTTGTTGCATAAAAAACATCTTTCGCAACCAGGTAGTCCGGCAGCGAAAGATGTATATTATAAAGTCGGCACTAGCGTGATTTTAGCAGGTCGGTGTGTGTACAGAAAGTTCCCTGTTGCTGTAAGAAACTTAGGAATCCATCCATTTTACGTTGCATTTTTTCTCCCGAAACGCGTCTGATATAAGCCGGCAACGTATACGAATTAATATCCATCAGTTCCCAGGGATGGAAATAAAAAGACAGGTAATTATCTTTCTTTAAAACCCTTTTACTAAAATGGCGGGTCACCCACAGCGGCATGTTTTTGATACTTAACCAGAATATGGGATACCTGATAAGGGGGGATACGGAAGATGGGATAATCCACGTATCATTCTCTTTAAAAAGAGTTCTCGGCAGATGCCAGTTATTATATCTCCCCGGCAGCCAGGTGGGATTCACCGAGGCATCATATACATATCCTGCGGCCTTTAAAGCCTCCATGTTTACTTTACGGAGACGGGGCATGCGAAAGCCCTGTATTTGTTGACCGCTGATTTCCTGCAGGGCTAACCTGGAACCTTCCAGGTCTGCTTCAGAGAATGAGCTATGGTAATATGCGTGAGAGGCTATTTCGTGTTTGGCCGCCATTTGCCTGATTAATTCAGGATAATGTTGGGCCCAGTAAGCCGTCACAAAAAAAGTAGCACGTACGTTATATTTGTCAAATAATGCCAGGGTAGCCTGTAAACCACTTCTGGAAACTTCCAGCTTCTCCTGTAATGATACCTGTTGACCAAATTCTTCCGGGATATCAAATTCCTCTACGTCAACGCTGATCAATATCCTGTTCGTTTGTTCCATAAAAAGTCTAAGCGGCTTTTGAGCCCATGATAATCCGGCAATAATTCAGCAGTTCTTTCATTAAAAGTTTCATGCGGAAAGAAGAAAACTGAATACCGGGGCGGCAAGATACTGCGATTGCGCCAATTTTAATATGAGGGCGCTTGCCGGCATGGTACAAAAATTCGCTGTCATACAGGAAGCCATCAACGCGGGTTTTCAGCAGTATATTCCTGCCATAGGCATTAAAGCCTTTCAACCCCGCCTGTGCATCGTCGACTTTCAGATCCAACACTACCCTATTCAATGCACGGCTAATGCGGGTAATAATACGACGCTTACGTGGTAATTCCCTGAGATAGGCAGCACCTCTTTCTCCAGCCACTACGTCCAACCCCTGGGAGAGGCGGTCGTATGCTTCTTTCACGGCATATACACCGAATGGAAAATCCAGGTCTGTGTATACCTGGAAAGCATGTTGGGAACGTTTTACACCTTCTCTCACCGCATATCCTTTACCACGATTGCGGGTATAGCTAACAATAATAATATTGGGGATGGCTGCTTCCAGCCAGGCAATATGCTGTGCAGTGAAATTCCGCAATGATCCGTCATTCACCAGAATCAGCTGAACCGGCACTTTTCCCATGATGGTCGTTACTTCATGATAATGCCTGATAAGTGATTCCACCCAGGGGCCCGAAGGGTTCCAGCAGGGCAGAATCAAGTCCAGGCCGGAAGTTAGTGTAATCATTTCTCCCGATGTAGAAACCACAGTTGTAGGAGGTGCTTGCAATAAATCTATTGACATAATTTCAAGACGGTCTAAAAAAATATAGGTGAAGTGGAATACATTCTATGAACTAGACGCTTGAAATGACACTTCCCTCTATGGAGGGAAAAAAAATAAAAAAGGTCCTGTAGATCAGGACCCTGGCAGTTAGCAAAAAGTAAATTTCAGTTGTAGGTTATTACACCGAAAATATCGAATATTCTTATCCTGGCAATAGCATGTTCATGTCAGTTGGGCCCGGAAAGCAGAAAGGGTTGTTCCGCTTGCGCAGAACAACCCTTTGCGTATAAAAAGCTGTGATTAAGCGTTTACTTTGCCTTTCACTTTAGCAATCACTTCTTCAGCTACGTTGTTTGGAGCTGGAGCATAGTGAGAGAACTCCATGATGGAGCTTGCGCGACCGGAAGACAGGGAACGCAGCTGAGTTACGTAACCGAACATTTCGCTCAGTGGCACTTTAGCTTTGATTACCTGAACACCGTTTTTGGCGTCCATACCTTCCAGCATACCACGACGACGGTTCAGGTCACCTGTAACATCACCCATGTATTGGTCTGGAGTTTGAACTTCTACTTTCATGATTGGCTCCAGCAATACTGGTTTAGCTTTGCGGGCAGCTTCACGGAAAGCTTGTTTAGCGCACAATTCGAATGACATTGCATCGGAATCCACCTGGTGGTAAGAACCATCAAACAGACGAATTCTTAAGCTGGTCAGCGGGAAGTTAGCGAGAACACCCTGGTTGAGAGATTGTTCGAAGCCTTTCTGTACAGCCGGAATGAACTCTTTAGGGATCGCACCACCAAAGATATCATTGATGAACTGTAAGGATTTACCTTCGTTTTCTTTCAGCCATTCTGCATCAGCAGGTCCGATTTCAACCTGGATATCAGCAAATTTACCACGACCACCGGTTTGTTTCTTGAATACCTCACGGTGTTCAACTTTGGTAGTCAGGGCTTCTTTGTATGCTACCTGAGGAGCACCCTGGTTAACTTCTACCTTGAACTCGCGACGCATACGGTCAACGATGATTTCCAGGTGAAGCTCACCCATACCGCTCAGTACGGTTTGGCCGGTTTCTTCGTCAGTTTTAGCTTTCAAGGTAGGATCTTCTTCTACCAGTTTAGCCAGTGCCATACCCATTTTATCAACGTCTGCCTGAGTTTTAGGCTCGATAGCGATGCTGATAACTGGTTCTGGGAAGGTCATAGATTCCAGGATAATTGGTGATTTTTCATCACACAGGGTATCCCCGGTTTTGATATCTTTAAAACCAACAGCAGCACCGATATCACCAGCTTCGATGAAATCGATAGGATTCTGCTTGTTAGCGTGCATCTGCATGATACGGCTGATACGCTCGTTTTTACCGGTACGGGTGTTCAGTACATAAGAACCTGCATCCAGGTGACCGGAATAAACCCGGAAGAACGCCAGACGACCTACGAAAGGATCGGTTGCAATTTTGAACGCCAGTGCAGACAGTGGTTCTTTAGCATCTGGTTTACGCTCAATTTCGTCACCAGTTTCAGGATCAGTACCTTTTACTGCTTCCACATCCATTGGAGAAGGCAGGTAGCGGCAAACCGCATCCAGCATCTTCTGTACACCTTTGTTTTTGAAAGAGGAACCGCACATCATAGGGATGATAGCGATGTCGATGGTAGCTTTACGGATAGCTTCGTGGATTTCAGCTTCGGAGATTGAATTAGGATCTTCGAAGAATTTCTCCATCAGGGTATCATCGTATTCAGCAACTGCTTCTACGAGTTTAGCTCTCCATTCTTCCGCTTCTGCCACCATATCTTCCGGAATAGGAATTTCCTGGTAGGTAGCACCTTTACCTTCTTCGTCCCAGATGATACCTTTCATGGTAATCAGGTCAACAACCCCTTTGAAGGAATCTTCAGCACCGATTGGCAGGGTTAAAGGAACGGGGTTAGCACCCAGCATTTCTTTTACCTGTTTTACCACGTTCAGGAAGTCAGCACCAGAACGGTCCATTTTATTAACGAAACCGATACGGGGTACACGGTAGCGGTTAGCCTGACGCCAAACGGTTTCAGACTGAGGTTCAACACCGGATACAGCGCAGAACAATGCCACCAGACCATCCAGTACACGCAGGGAACGCTCTACCTCTACGGTAAAGTCCACGTGACCTGGGGTATCGATGATATTGAATTTATATTGTTTGGTATCAGGTAAGGCTTTACCTTGTAAGGTTGGAAAATTCCAGAAACAAGTGGTTGCCGCAGATGTGATGGTAATACCTCTTTCCTGCTCCTGTGCCATCCAGTCCATTGTAGCAGCACCCTCGTGCACCTCTCCAATTTTGTGGGATTTACCTGTATAATACAGGATACGTTCTGTGGTAGTGGTTTTACCCGCATCAATGTGCGCCGCAATACCAAAGTTCCTTTGAAATTTTAAGTCTGCCATAATATTAAAGTGACTAAATAATGCAATTTGGGGGGCAAAGGTAATTTATTTTTGACAATAAATAAAATGACTAGCTTTTCCAAATTGTTATTTCTTTTTAACGAGTACAAGCATTTTATCACATTATAATTCTATACAATAAGTAGAAGCTCGAAAACCAGTTTTTAGACGGTATCAACCATCTTTTGGGAAAATCCCACCAAAAGTTAAATGGCAGTTCTCCTGTTACCCCATTTCAACCATTTTTGTAGCGAATTGTTAGTAGTTGTAATCCCCCAGGATCGGAAAGTTTAAGAAGCAAGAGCGGTCATTACATAATTCCCCTTAAACAAACATGTATTTATGAATGAAAAACTGTACACCATTCCCTGTTCTACAGGTTGTCACGTCATTTATGTACGGCAATAACAGATCTGATGTAGCGCGATAGCCTTATTTGACAATTTATTTACCGATATACCCATTTAATATGCGAACATTTGTACTCAGTAGCATTTGTGCACTGCTGTTGCTGCACTGTGTCTGTACATCATCCCAAGCCCAGGTAATACTTAACCGACAGGTAAACGCCGTTTCAGGCGGCCAGGGAGTTGTACAAAACATCCACATTCAATACACCATAGGAGAAGCAGTAGTGCTACCTATTACTAATGGTAAAACCTTGCTAACGCAAGGTTTTCAGCAACCGGAGGAACTTCCTAAACTACCTCCCGGCGCAACTCCGGTGAAGAATTATGTCATATTCCCCAACCCCGCGGTCACCAATACCAAAATCCAATTTGACCTGCTAACCAACGCCAGTATTACGATTGAAGTAATTAATCCGGCAGGACAAAATGTTTACCACCAGTTCCTGCAACTGGGTACAGGACGGAACCTGGTGGTATTGCCTGTCAACCATTTCGCAGCGGGCATATACACTGTTATGCTGACCGTTAACGGGAACGTATTTTTTGAGAAACTCATTGTGCAGTAACACGTTACCTGCCATCCCGATCACACTTAATTGATAACACATGAAACATGGTTATATCATCCTGCTTCTTGCTGGTACTTTGGCTACCAGTAGCCGGTTATCCGCACAAAAGGGCAGCCAGAAACCACCCAACATTGGCGCCAGTTTCCTGCTGGTAAACCCCGACGCCCGCAGCAGCGGTACCGGCGATGCCACCACCGGATTAACCCCAGACGCCAATTCGCTGTTTTCCAATGCAGCCAAAATAGTATTTGCAGGCGACTGGGGCGTCAGCGCCAACTACTCACCCTGGATGTGGGAGTTGAACAATAATAAATCGAATATGGCTTATGTGGCTGCCTATAAAAACTGGAATCAATCTGAAGGACTGGGCGTTTCCTTAAAATACTTTAACTATGGTTCCGTCACTTTCAGAGATGACAATGGAACGGTGCTTCAGGATTATAACCCCAAAGAATTTGCGATTGATGGAGCCTACTCCCGAAAACTGGGCAAACATATGTCGCTGGCAATAGGTGTAAGATATATTCGCAGTCAACTGGGACAAGGCTCCTACAACAGCCTGCAACAAAAGCCTGCATCCGCAGTAGCAGGAGATATCAGTTATTATTATCAGAACACTAAAGACCTGCTGGATTTTGGCAACCGGTACTGCTTTGGTGTCAGCATTACCAACATCGGCAGCAAATTGCAATACACAGATGATAATACGAGAAAGAGTTTTCTGCCGATGAATCTTCGTATCGGTGGCGGCTATACGTTTGTTCACACAGCCGACCATGAATTCACGCTTTCTCTCGACATCAATAAATTACTGGTTCCTACTCCTCCTATTTATGCCCTGGACTCAAACGGTATAGAAACCAGCCAGATTTTAAAAGGGAAAGACCCTAACCGCGGCCTGGTATCAGCCATCTTTTCCTCTTTTGGAGATGCTCCCGGCGGCTTTAACGAGGAGCTGAGAGAATTTACCATTGGCTCTGGTGTGGAATATGCTTACCGGCAGGTATTTTTTGTACGGGCCGGATACTTTTATGAACATCCAAATAAAGGCTACCGGCAACATTTTTCGGCAGGTATGGGTGTACGGGTATCCAACCTGGCATTGGATCTCGCCTACCAGTTGCCCACTGGCGAGAGCCTTGTTCAGAAAAGAACGTTGAAATTTTCGCTGGTTTACAATATTGGCGGCACAAGAGATGAAACCGTTCAACCTTAAAACTGTGGAAGCAACCAGCTGATTATTAGATAAGCGGAGCCGGATGAAACCAAAAAACAAACTATTGCGACCTATAAAAACAATTATTCTTTCATGTATCTATAACTCTCATTCATATGAAATCACTGATTCTACTCCTCTCTTTCCTACTGTCAGGACTTACTTACGCGAATGCACAAACGCCGCCTGAACAAACAAGGCCAGAACAAATAAAGCCGGGGCAAATAGGCGGAGGAACCGGCAAGATGAGGGATGCCTTATTTCCAGATTTTAAGAAAGACATTGCTAATCTGCAGTCCAAGTCTGTACGAACAAAGCCTGATCTTTCCGTTGTATCAACCTCCACCAAAAGACGGCTTTTTACCAATTATCAACCTACTCGTAGCACAGGTACGCTGAATAAGGCTGCCGCCCAGCAAAAGGCAGCGACTATACCATCTGATATCAGTGCAAAAGAGTCTGCCAATAACTTAAAACAAGACAAATCTTTACAACCAGCTACACATTCGGTACCCAACCAGGATGGAGGTGGTGCTTCTGCTCCTCATAAAAAAAATTAAGAGCACTATAAACTTTTAAAATGATTCTTATGAAAAAGATATACTACCTGGCTATAGTGCTATTGATATCATTTCAAGCTGCAAAGGCACAAAGCGGGCTTACCGGAACTAATTACCAGGCGGTAGCCCGAAACGCCAATGGTACTGTACTCGGCAATCAATCAGTAACAGTACGTTTTTCTATATTAGGCGGATCTGCCGCGGGTCCTGTTCAATACCAGGAAACGCATAATGCCACTACCAATAACCTTGGTTTATTCACGCTGCAAATTGGTAAGGGAACCCCTTTAACCGGTACCTATAGCAGCGTTCCATGGGCTAATGCCAATCAATACCTAAAGGTTGAAATTTCTGTGAATGGCAATAATTTCAGCGAATTAGGCACCTCTCAGTTAATGAGTGTGCCCTATGCATTGTTTGCTGCTAACGGTAATCCGGGCCCTGCCGGACCTGCAGGCGCCAAAGGTGATCCTGGTCCGGTTGGCCCAGTGGGTCCTGCAGGTGCAGCAGGACCACAGGGAGCCAAGGGCGATCCCGGTGCAACTGGCCCGGTTGGCCCGGTTGGACCCGTGGGGCCAGTTGGACCAATGGGAGCTGTAGGACCACAAGGCGCAAAAGGTGATCCTGGGGTAGCAGGTCCGGTTGGGCCGGTTGGGCCAGTAGGACCTGCAGGTGCAGTGGGCCCCCAGGGTGCTAAAGGCGACCCGGGAGTAGCAGGACCAGTGGGACCGGTTGGACCTGCAGGCGCAGTAGGACCACAAGGAGCCAAAGGCGATCCTGGTGTAGCGGGTCCGGTTGGGCCAGTGGGGCCAGTTGGACCTGCAGGTGCAGTAGGGCCACAAGGAGCCAAAGGCGATCCTGGTGTAGCGGGTCCGGTTGGACCTGTCGGACCAATGGGAGCTGTAGGACCACAAGGTGCTAAAGGTGACCCGGGAGTAGCGGGTCCGGTTGGACCTGTCGGACCTGTCGGACCTGTCGGCCCCGTAGGAGCCGTAGGACCAGCAGGACCTCAGGGAGTGCAGGGTGATCCAGGCGTAGCAGGACCGGTTGGACCAGCGGGACCCGTTGGGCCTATTGGACCGGCTGGGCCGGTAGGACCACAAGGTCCGGCTGGCGACATTAATGGTGTTGCTGCAGGAGGTGATCTGACAGGCACTTATCCTAATCCATTAATTGGTAACGGAAAAGTGACGCTGGCTAAAATTGCGCCTGGTGTTATTCCAACCAGCTTGCCTCCGAATGGACCGGCGGGTGGTGATTTGACTGGCACTTATCCTAATCCGGTTGTAAAAGGTTTGCAAGGACAGCCAGTAAGCAATGTGGTGCCTGCAGCGGGACAAATACTTAAATACGATGGCGCACAATGGGTAGCCGGTGCACCTCCGGGAGGTGGCTTAACCCTACCTTTCGTGGCAGTAGAAAATAACGCAGGTACACTTTTCAGCATCACGAATGATGGAGATGGTACTTCTGTAGAGGGAGTAAATAACACAGCTACCAGCAACATTTCTGCTGTCAGGGGAATTGTATCTTCTACTTCACCAGGAGGATTTTCTGCTGCAGTACGAGGTATCAACAATGGTACGGGCGGACTTGGCATAGGTGTGTATGGGTTGCAGAACGGCTCCGGATGGGGTGTATATGGCGTTACACCGAATGGTTTAGGTGTATATGGTAATGCTTCTGCCAACGGTTACGGTGTATATGCCAATAGTAATACTGGTACCGGGTTAAATGCCACCAGTAATAACGGTATACCAGCCAATATTTCTATCTATAATAATTCCAATAACAACAATGCGTTAGTTGTTAATACTGTTGGTAATGGTACTGTTGTTAATGTGACCTCCACTGGAAATGGCGCAGGTGTACTCAGTAGTACAGGAGCCGGTTTTGGTATACATGGCATTACCTCCGCGACATCCTCTGCAGGAGTAGTGGGTGATAATAACGGTGGTGGTGAAGCTGTAGTAGGACGTACCACCAGTGATATAGCCGGCGCTGTGGTAGGTCGTAATGATGGCGGCGGCTATGGCGTAAGGGGCTTTGTTGCTACCAATACAGCCAATACTGGTATCGGTGTATACGGCCAGGTGGGTTTGAATGGCAGTACCGGCCGCGCAGGACGTTTTGAAAACTTCAATACTACTAATATAGATGCCAATATCCTCGAGGTAGTCAGCAACGCAAATGGAAATATTCCTGACAACACACTGGGCAACGCCTCCTCCTTCCTGTTAGACAATACCAATAGCGTTGGCGCTGCTGTACGGGCCGAGGTAAATACTATTTTCGGCAATTTCGGAGCGGCTGGTGTGTTTGGCGTTTCCTCCGGCACGGGTGGACGTGCGGGTTTATTCTATGCTTCCAATCCTTCAGGTAACGGAGCATCATTAATTGCTTTAACCGACGGTAATGGTAATGCTATTACTGCTAACGCTGGTAAGGACGGTAATGCTGTAGAAGCAAATATAGATGGCGCTGGTAATGCACTATACGCTTGGGTTCCTTCCTTTTCTACCGGCAGAGCAGGTAGGTTTGACATTTTTAATGAAAGTAATACCGGCGATGTGATCACAGTGACCACCGTAGGTAATGGAATAGCGGGTAATTTCCTGGTAGATAAAACTACTGGTACTTCTCCCGCCGTAAAAGGCGAAGTAAATTCTCAGTTCGCCAATTTCGGGACTGCGGGGATTTATGGTGTTTCTTCCGGTACCGGTGGATACGCAGGGTTATTTCATTCTTCCAATCCAGCGGGTAATGGCCCTGCAGTGGTAGCGCTTTCAGAGGGTAATGGCAATGGTATCACCGCCAATGCCGGGGGTAACGGAGATGGTGTAGAAGCTTCCTGCGATGGTGGAGGAAATGCTATTTCCGGTTTTATACCCAACTTCGGAACCGGTAAGGCCGGCAGATTTGCTAATTTTAATAATGCCAACGGACAGCCAGTGGTTCACATTACCACCACAGGTACCGGTAGCACAATGCTTATTAACCATCAGGGGCCATCCGGCAACATTGCCGTATTCCAAAGTGCCAGTGCAAACGTAGCCCGTATCAATAAAGCTGGCCGCGGCTTCTTCAATGGAGGTACACAAAACTCCGGGGCTGACCTCGCAGAATCTTTTGCAGTGTCAGGACAACGAAATGCTTACGAGGCGGGAGATGTGCTGGTCATTGCCACACACGCCGATCGTACCGTTGAAAAATCATCAGAACCGTATTCCACACTGGTAGTCGGTGTATTTGCTACAAGGCCCGGGGTGCTACTGACAGAGCATGACGTTGAAACAGATCTTTCCGAAGAAGTACCCATGGGTGTAGTAGGGGTAATTCCTACCAAAGTATGTAATGAAAATGGCATTATTCACCGGGGAGATTTACTTGTTACTTCCAGCAAACCCGGATATGCGATGAAGGCAGATTTAGATAAAGTAAAACCAGGACAGGTTATCGGGAAGGCATTGCAGGAGTTGAACAGTGAGGCAGGTGTTATCAAAGTAATGGTAAACGTGAAATAGGCTGTTAACAGCATTTATTCAGTATTAAATAATTTACAAAAGCAGGTATCTCAGGATACCTGCTTTTTATTATAAGGAAATTTCCAGCTACTGGTAAACGCTCGATGGCAGCGGATATCAGGCGCCGCCCACTAATACATTAATACTATTAATAATAACTAATTTATAAGAAACCAATTTTACCGTTATAACTACCATTTTTTTTCCAATTTCTGCCAAAAGATAAATGTAGGTTTTCCGGCTAACCGATTTCGTTCAAATTAGTGATTGATTATAACTGGTCAAATACGATTCCCCCAAAGAAAGAAGCAAAAAGTTGGAGCAAAAAGAGAAGTAACACCCTAAAAACGACTATTTAATGGACTAAAGTTTTACTTGCTGCGATAGTACATCGCCTATCTCACATGTAAACCCACTGCGCAATTGCAGTATCCCCACCCTCTTATTGATTAACAACGTGATATGAAAACATTTATACTCACCAGCGCGTGTGCGTTATTTTTATTGACATGTATTAACCTATCTTCCCAGGCCCAGATTATTCTAAACCGGCAGGTTGTTGCAAGTACCGGAGGTGCAGCAACAGTTCAAAAAATGATGATTCAGTACACCGTTGGAGAAGCAGTGATACAACCAGTAACCAATGGCAAGTTTTTTTTAACACAGGGCTTTCAGCAACCGGAAGAACTGCCAAAACTTCCCCCGTTGACAAATCCTGTCAAGAGCTACATACTGTTTCCAAACCCTGCTGTTACCAATACCAAAATTCAGTTTGACCTGTTATCTAACGCAACGCTTACCCTTGAGTTGATCAATCCTGCGGGGCAAACTATTTACCACCAGTTCCTCGAACTAGGTGCTGGCAGGAGTACGGTGGTATTGCCAGTTAATCACTTTGCAGCCGGCATCTATACAGTGATGCTGAATGTAAACGGGAACGTGACTTTCGATAAACTCATTGTGCAATAGCACTTCTCTGATGACTACTTAACCGATGAAATTATGAAATACAGTTTTACAATCATACTTCTTATGGGTGTATTGACAGCTGGTATTCCTTTATCAGCGCAGAAAGCAGTACAGAAGCCTCCTAGTATTGGCGGCAGTTTTCTGTTAGTGAATCCAGATGCCCGCAGCAGTGGTGTAGGTGATGCCACCACCGGGCTGGTTCCCGATGCTAATTCCCTGTTTTCCAATGCTGCTAAAATAATATTTGCGGGAGATTGGGGTGTTAGCGCCAGCTACTCGCCGTGGATGTGGGAGTTGAATAATAACAAGTCAAATATGGCTTATGTATCTGGCTACAAAACCTGGAATGGATCTGAAGGCATAGGATTTTCCATGAAATACTTCAATTACGGTGCTGTGACTTTCCGGGATGATAATGGTACTGTACTGCAGGATTATAATCCAAGAGAATTTGCAGTGGATGGGGCTTATGCCAAGAAGCTTGGCAAACACATGTCGTTGGCAGTTAGTATCCGCTACATACGCAGTCAGCTGGGACAAGGCTCCTACAATAATTTGCAACAGAAACCGGCATCCGCTGTTGCGGGTGATATTAGTTATTACTACCAAAACAGTAAAGACAAACTGGATTTTGGCAACCGTTACTGCTTTGGAGTAAGTATTACCAATATCGGCACCAAATTGCAGTACACCGATGATAACACACGTAAGAGTTTTTTACCGATGAATCTTCGTATCGGTGGCGGCTATACGTTTGTTCATACCGCTGATCATGAGTTTACCCTGTCTTTAGACATTAATAAGCTGCTGGTTCCTACTCCTCCCTTGTATGCACTGGATTCCAATGGCATCGAAACCAATCAGATCTTAAAGGGTAAAGATCCTAACCGGGGTGTGGTAAACGCCATCTTTTCGTCGTTTGGAGATGCCCCTGGCGGGTTTCATGAAGAATTAAGAGAGTTCACGATAGGTTCCGGAATAGAATACGCTTACCGGCAGGCTTTATTTCTACGGGCGGGCTATTTCTATGAGCATCCCGACAAAGGCTACCGGCAACACTTTTCGGCAGGCGTAGGGGTACGGGTATCGAACCTGTCGCTGGACATTGCGTACCAGGTACCTACCGGTGAAAGCCTGGTGCAGAAAAGGACATTGAAGTTCTCGCTGGTATATAATATCGGCGGAACGCGGGATGAACCCATTCAACAATAAACACTATCCATCATATCATTCACCTTTTTCTTAAATATAATAACAGATGAAACTATTCTACACTGCGCTTTGCCTGTTGATAACAGTCATTGCACATGCGCAAACGGGGAAAGTTCCCATGAGGAAAAGCGATCCGCCTCCAGGCGCTTCTATTATTCAACCCCAACAGTTATCATCCGCGAAAGGTCAGGTGCCGGTGAAGGCTGGAGATGCGGAGGCAAAGAATAACCTGTCCCGTATAGCGGCGGTAGATAACAAAGTACCTGTGCAGACAGGCGGTGCCGGTGCGCAGACATCTAATATCAATCGTCGGGCTACTGCCCCTCAGGGCAACGGTAAGGGTCCTTCTTCCCAGGATATTCCAGTTTCCAAACCGGAATCTAAGGCAGTAGTTCCTCCCGTAATAGAGCAACAGGGAACTCCTCCTCCACCTATACAGCCTCCCAAAACAACTACTGGTATCAAAAAAGCTGTAAAAAATTAAATCTGATTTCCTTATGAAACGAATTCTATTCCTAACCGTTGTTGCCTTATTTGCAGTACTGTTACAATTGCATGCTCAAAGCGGGTTAACTGGTATCAACTACCAGGCTGTTGCCAGGAATGCCAATGGCACTACTTTATCGAACCAGGCATTGAAAATCAGATTTAGTATCCTGGGAGGATCAGCTGCCGGCAACGTACAATACCAGGAAACACATGATGTAACCACTAATCAGCTCGGGCTTTTCACCGTGCAAATTGGTAAGGGAGATCCGGTATCTGGTACTTTCGCCAATGTTCCCTGGTCGCAGGCCAATCAATATCTGCGGGTAGAGATTTCTTCCGGAGGAAGCAATTTTGCAGAATTAGGTACTTCTCAACTTATGAGTGTGCCTTTTGCCATATATGCCGCTAATAGTCAGCCTGGGCCTGCAGGCCCACAGGGGGTAAAAGGTGACCCCGGACCACAGGGTGTTAAAGGTGATCCCGGTGCTACCGGACCTGTGGGTCCTGTAGGCCCGATTGGCCCCACAGGAGCTGTTGGACCGCAGGGTGCTAAAGGTGATCCTGGTGCAGTTGGGCCTATTGGGCCCATCGGACCTGTAGGTGCAACCGGAGCTGCAGGACCACAAGGCGCTAAAGGTGATCCCGGTGTTACCGGCGCAACAGGTGCTACCGGACCGGTTGGACCACAGGGTGCAAAAGGGGATCCCGGTGCAGCTGGCGCAACAGGTGCAATAGGGCCCATGGGTGCTACCGGACCGGCCGGACCACAGGGTGCAAAAGGGGACCCAGGAGCTACCGGCGCAACAGGTGCAATAGGACCCATCGGGCCTATGGGTGCTACCGGACCGGCTGGACCACAGGGTGCAAAAGGGGACCCAGGAGCTACCGGCGCAACAGGTGCAATAGGGCCTATTGGGCCAATAGGCGCCACCGGACCGGCCGGACCACAGGGACCAGTTGGTGCTACCGGACCACAAGGGCCAGTTGGACCTGTTGGACCCATAGGACCACAAGGGCCACAAGGTATTCCAGGCACCATTAGTGGCGTTGCTGCTGGAGGAGATTTGAGTGGTACTTATCCCAATCCGTTAATAGGCAATGGTAAAGTAACTGCGGCGAAAATTGCGGCCGGGGTAATACCCACCACACTTCCGCCCAATGGACCTGCTGGCGGGGATTTGCAGGGGACCTATCCCAATCCGGGAGTAGCAAAATTGCAGGGCATTAGTGTAAATACAGTGGCGCCTGTAGCCGGACAAGTGCTGACATATGATGGTACCAAATGGTCGCCAGCAGCGGCTGCCGGTGGGCTGGTACTGCCTTATAGCAATACCGTGAATTTAGCAGGTAGCGTATTTGCTATCACCAACCAGGGTGATGGTACCGTATTGGATGGAATTAGTAACAGTACTTCCGCCAGTATTTCCGCATTACGTGGAACTGTTTCTTCCGCCACTCCCGGAGGCTTTTCTACTGCAGTAAGGGGAATTAATAACGGCACCGGAGGATTAGGTATAGGTGTATGGGGATCACAGAACGGAGCTGGTTGGGGAGTATACGGTGTAACCCCCAACGGACTTGGTGTATATGGTAACTCTTCCGGGACGGGTATGGGTGTATACGCCAACAGTAACAACGGAAATGGCTTATATGCCACCAGTACTAATGGAGGGGCCGCAGTAGTGTCTATCTCCAACAATACTAATAATTCAATTGCCCTACAGGTAAACACTGCTGGTGGTGGTAATGTGATAGATGCCAGTACAGCGGGTAGCGGAGTAGCAGTAAAGGCTATAACCACAGGAACAAATGAAGCTATTTCCGCCTCCAGTTCCAGCAACACAGCAGTACATGGTACCACGGCTGTTATAACGGGTGCTGGTGTGCTGGGAGATAATACCGGTGGTGGCGAAGCTGTTACCGGACGTACCAAAAGCTCAGGAGCTGCAACTGGTGCGGTAGTTGGTCGAAATGACGGCGCCGGCTATGGTGTATACGGATTTGTAAACACTGATGTCAGTGGCAATGGCATCGGTGTTTATGGCAGGATAGGTGGCGGTTCCAGCACTGGCAGGGCTGGGTTCTTTGAAAATATCAACAACACCAATACTAATAATACGCTGGAAGCGGTAAGCAATGGACCAGGCGTGATTGCAGATCACAGCCAGGGAAATGTAGCTAATTTCTTCGCTAACAACATAAATGGCGTGGGCGCTGGTGTACGTGGGGAAGTAAACAGTATTTTTGGGAATAGTGGTACAGCGGGCGTTTATGGTAGCGCTTCCGGCACCGGGGGATATGGTGGTTATTTTGACCATACCAATACAAGCGGTTTTGGGCGTGCCTTATATGTTACCAGTGTAGGCCAGGGTACTGCCACAGAACTAACCCATGCTGGCCCGAGTGGTAATGCGGCATTCATTCATACAGATAATGCTTCTAATACTGACAATGTACTCCAGGTAAGGTCTACCGGAGCTGGCGTTATTGCAGATCATTCTCTTGGTAATGCCGGCAACTTTGTTGTGAACAATACAACCAGCGTAGGTGCGGGTGTACGGGGGGAAGTGAACAGTATTTTTGGGAATAGTGGTACAGCGGGTGTTTATGGAGTAGCTTCCGGCACAGGAGGTTATGGTGGATATTTTGAGCATAGCAGTACAACAGGTTTTGGACGGGCTTTATTTGTTACCTCTCAGGGCCAGGGTACCGCCACGGAATTGGACCACAATGGCCCCAGCGGCAATGCCGTATTGATTCAAAACCTTAATAATACCAATACAGATAATACTTTGCAGGTAACCACCGGAGGCCCAGGCGTAATTGCCGATCACTCCCTTGGTAATGCCGGCAACTTTTTCGTGAACAATACGACCAGCGTAGGTGCGGGTGTACGAGGCGAAGTGAATACTATTTTCGGAAATGGAGGAGCCGCAGGCATATATGGTGTTGCTTCCGGTACGGGGGGATATGCTGGTTACTTCGAACATAAAGAAACCACTGGATTTGGCATTACGTTACAGGTAGTGACCAATGATCAGGGTAGTGCTTTTGTAGTGGATCATGAGGGTTCTTCCGGCGATTTGGCCCTATTTCAAACCGGGGGTTTCAATAGGACCAGGATTGACAGAACAGGCAGGGGCTTTTTTGATGGTGGTACACAGAACTCCGGGGCTGACATGGCAGAATCGTTTGCGGTATCAGGACAACGGAATGCGTATGAACCCGGGGATGTACTGGTAATAGCCACACATGCCGACAGGACCGTAGAAAAATCATCTGAACCTTATTCCTCATTAGTGGCGGGGGTATTTGCTACCAAACCAGGGGTATTGTTAACAGAACATAATATAGCAACAGATCTTGCGGACGAAGTACCAATGGGAGTAGTAGGGGTAATTCCTACGAAGGTATGTAATGAGAATGGTGTTATTCACCGGGGAGATTTACTCGTTACTTCCAGCAAACCGGGATATGCCATGAAAGCAGATGTGGATAAAGTAAAGCCTGGACAGGTAATAGGAAAGGCGTTACAGGAGTTGACTGATAATACCGGGGTGATCAAGGTATTGGTGAATGTGAAGTAAGTTGTCAGGTTAAAATAGTTGATGAGCTTTCTGAGCAGGTATCTTCGGATACCTGCTTTTTTTATGTTATCGGTGAAATGAGATATCAACAGTTCGTTCCAAGGGGATTAAGCGTTCAATGGCAGCAGGATGCAGGCACACAAAAAGGCAAACAGCTCCAAAGGAACTGTTTGCCAAATATATTGAGTTGCCTGTAAGGGCTATAACTAGATTCTGAAGTGAGAGAAAGCTTTGTTCGCTTCTGCCATACGGTGCGTATCTTCTTTCTTCTTGAACGCTGCGCCTTCACCTTTACTTGCTGCTACGATTTCATTCGCCAGCTTATCAGCCATGCTCTTACCGTTTCTTTCACCAGCAAAACGTACTAACCATTTGATGCTCAGAGAGATCTTTCTATCAGGACGTACTTCCGCAGGGATCTGGAAGGTAGCACCACCAATACGGCGGCTTCTAACTTCTACACCAGGTGTAACATTAGCCAATGCTTTTCTCCAAACCTCGTAACCGTTTTCACCGGTCATTTGGCTTACTTTATCCACAGCATCGTAGAAAATTTTATAGGCAATGCTCTTTTTTCCTTGTTCCATAACGTTATTAACGAAGCGGGTTACCAGCTTGTCATTAAACCTAGGATCTGGAGCCAGAGGCAATTTCTTTGCAGCTTGCTTTCTCATTTATTGAAAATTACGACTATTTATAATTATTATTTTTTAGCCTTTTCCTTCTTAGTACCATATTTGGAACGGCTCTGCTTTCTGTCTTTCACACCTGCAGTATCCAGGGAACCGCGAACGATGTGGTAACGAACACCTGGTAAATCTTTTACCCTTCCACCACGGATCAGTACGATAGAGTGCTCCTGCAAGTTGTGACCTTCACCAGGGATATAGGCAATCACCTCAACTTTGTTGGTTAAACGCACTTTCGCTACTTTACGCAGAGCGGAGTTCGGTTTCTTAGGCGTGGTAGTGTATACACGAGTACAAACGCCACGACGCTGAGGGCAGCTATCTAATGCCCTGGACTTAGACTTAGCCCGGATAATTTCTCTTCCTTTTCTTACTAATTGTTGTATAGTAGGCATTCTTTACCTAGTTTTTTATGTCGGTTTACAATGACATCCAAATTCCCCATATAGGGATTTTGGGACGGCAAAGGTAAAACTATATGTGTGAATAACAAAATTGTTTCGAAAATATTTTTGCCCGGATGATCTTCTGTTTAAACAGGGAAAGGTCTTAATTATTCTGGTAGCAGCTCAGGATTACCAAAAACCGGAGTGCAAATGTATGCTTTCCCTGAGAAACAACCATAAAAAATATTGGATGGCTTTGAGACAAAGAGGCATAAAGCATAAAGCTGAAAGCAAAAAGCTATTGAAGCGGATGATTATCTGGGATAATATATTGATATTCAAAAGAAAAGCTATTGAAGGGCATATGATCCGCTTCAATAGCTTTTTGCTTTCAGCTTTATGCTTTCGGCTTACTTAATAATATAGTTCCAACCGCGGGTATCTGCAGCCCGTCCGGTGCGGATAGCATCCAGGCGTTGGATCACTTCAGCGCCAATAGTATATTTAGTTGTATCCAGTTTGATATGGGTGTCGAGATAATCGAGCTCTTCCACGTAGGCCACGCTGGAAGCGGTACCAGTTCCAAATACTTCGCGGAGGGTGCCTGCTTTATAGGCAGCTACTACTTCGTCGATAGAAATAGGTCTTTCTTCCACCTGGAGGCCCATATCTGTCAGGATGTCCATGACACTGGCCCTGGTCACCCCTTCCAGGATAGTTCCCTGTGTGAGGTCCGGGGTGATGGCGGTATTGCCTATGATGGCAAAAACGTTCATGGTACCGCATTCCTGGAGGTATTTATGCTCGTATCCATCTACCCATAAAATCTGGTCATACCCCTGTTTCCTGGCCTGCATGGTAGGATACATGGTACCACCATAGTTTCCGGCAGCTTTGGCATAACCTACGCCTCCCGGGAAGGCACGTACATATTTGTCCTGTACCAGTAATTTAATCGGTTTATTAAAATATGCTCCTGAAGGGGAATTGATGATAGCGAATTTATATGTATCAGAAGGACGAACGCCAATAAACTCATCTGCGGCAATCATAAAAGGACGCAGGTACAGGGAGCAGCCTGCCCCGGTAGGTACCCAGTTACGGTCCATATCTATTAATATATCCATACCGCCGATAAACAACCATTCAGGTACCTGCGGCATTCCCATTCTCTCTGCAGAGGTATTAAAGCGTTTGTAGTTATCATATGGCCGGAAGATCATCGGGTTACCCTGTGGATCTTTATAGGCTTTGATACCTTCAAAGATGGCCTGTCCATAGTGCCAGGCAGCATTTGAAGGGCTTACAGACAGATTTTGAAAAGGCAGGATTTCAGCATTTACCCACTCTTTACCATTAAAATCGGCTACCAGCATATGGTCGGCATACATTTTACCAAATGCCAGGTTATTGAAATCCACTTCACTCAGCCTGCTATGCGTAGTTCCGGTGACTTTGATCTTCTTTAGCGCCTCTTCCTTAACTGTTGATTTTTCTACCATCATGGTTAATCGATTTTATCTCAATATTTTTACATTTCAATCGTTGTGCCGCCGAAGCCTTGCCGCTCCGGCAGTGCAAATAAACAGATTTTTCCCCAGCCGGGGTTTTCATATTAAATTAAATAATAATAAACATGTCGCTTGATCAATTCCAACTGGATCCTTATTTTCTGGCTAAAATCTTTACCCAGCCAATCATTCCGGGGAAAAGCGCGCCGGCTGTGGCTGCAGAAAAAGTGGTACCTAAAGTCAAATATTTAGGAGAAAATCAAAAAAACATCGCGCTCTTCATAGAAAACGAAAAGGAAGCGTACTTAAACGACGAATTATTCAACCTCCTCACCAATATATTAAATGCCTGTAAACTAGGCATGCAGGATGTATCGCTTGTAAATGTATCGCACTACCGTTCCCTGGCATTTCCTGACTGGCAGGCAGCCGTGAAGATAGAGAGAAGCGTTGTATTTGGCATTGCACCGGAACAACTTGGACTCAGTGATATTCCTTTATACCAGTTGGTCACCGTAAATGGCACTACCCTGCTTTTCTCTGACGAGTTATCACTCATAGGCAGCGATAAAGTGCTGAAAGCGCGCCTTTGGGCAGGATTAAAACAATTATTAGGTATTTAATACAATAAAACGCTTTTTCATCCGACTATATGAAATTGATATTTGCTACCAACAATCAAAACAAAGTAAAAGAGTTCCGTTCCCTGCTGGGCGACCAGTTTGAGATCATCACCCTGCTGGAAGCCGGAATAGACATCGATATCCCGGAACCACACGATACGCTGGAAGCCAATGCCACAGAGAAATCTGCTACCATTCACCGGATGACCGGAGAAAACTGTTTTGCAGAAGATACCGGCCTGGAAATTAATGCCCTCAATGGTGCACCAGGTGTGTTATCTGCCCGTTATGCCGGGGAACAGAAGGAAGCGGCCGATAATATTGTGAAGGTATTGCATGAAATGGAAGGTCAAACTGACCGCAGCGCCCAGTTCCGTACGGTGATTTCCCTGATCCTGGATGGCAAAGAATACCAGTTTGAAGGTGTGAGTAAAGGACATATCACCACAGCACCACAAGGGGGCCAGGGATTTGGCTATGATCCTATTTTTGTACCGGAAGGTGAAACCAGGGCTTTTGCAGAAATGAACCTGGCAGAAAAAAATCAGTATAGCCACCGCGCCAGGGCCTTCGCGAAATTTGTGGCTTTCCTGAAACAAACAACAAATGTTTAGCATCTTCCTAAAAAATAATAATGGCAAGGATTAAGATAGATTTACCGGAAACATTCCCTTTTAGTATACAAATTCCTGTACGCATCCAGGATGTTAATTATGGCAACCATGTAGGCAATGATGCTATTCTGTCGATTATGCATGAAGCCAGGATACAATTCCTGAGCAGCATTGGCTATAAAGAGCTGGATCATGAAGCCGGCAGTGGTTTTATCATGGCAGACGTAGCTGTAGCCTACAAAGGAGAAGGATTTCATGGAGATATTTTTGAAGTAGCCATTGCAGCGGGAGAATTCAATGCCTTTGGCTTTGAATTATTTTATCGCATCACTACTAACAGGAATGCACAAACGATCACCATTGCCGAAGCAAAAACCGGCATGATCTGCTTTGATTACAAACTTCGCAAAATAGCGAAATTACCGGCCCACCTGAAGGCCAGCCTGGAAACAGGAAAACAAATACCGTTATAATTATGATAGATACCAACACATTAGCCTCCGCCGTAGAGCAGGTGATCACTGCCCGTCGCACGGTGAAACCCACCAGTATGAATGGCCGGAAAATACCCGACGAAACGGTACAACAATTATTACAACTGGCCGACTGGGCGCCCACCCATGGCCATACAGAGCCCTGGTACTTTATGGTATACAGCGGTGATAAAGTGTCCCGGTTTTGTTTGGATCATGCGAACCTCTACAAGCAATTTACTCCCACAGATAAATACATTGCCGGCAATTACGAAAAGCTGAAGAACCAGGGCAACCTGGCCTCACATGTGCTGGCGATTTGTATGAAAAGAGGTAATAATCCTAAGATTCCGGCCATAGAAGAAATTGCCGCCGTATCCTGTGCAGTGGAAAATATCTGGCTTGGTGCTGCTGCCCTTAATCTCGCTGCCTACTGGGGTTCCGGCGGGATGACCTACCACCCTGCCATGCAGGATTACCTGGGTTTGGGAGATGAAGACCAGGTACTGGGTTTCTTTTACCTCGGTTATACCGATGAGCCTGCGCAACCTGGCAGAAGGCTGAAGCCTTTTGATCAAAAGTTTGTTTGGATGTAGCAGAAAGCAGAAGGCATAAAGCAAAAAGCTATTGAAGCGTATGATCATTACGGATTTTATCCGCTTAGGTCATACGCTTCAATAGCTTTTTGCTTTATGCCTTCTGCTTTCTGCTACTTTAACAAATATCCGTTTGCTTCCGCTTCAAAGCTACTGATCTGTGTAGCTACCCAATGTTCATCTTTATGTAATTCGGCTGCCATAATCCTGGCTACGGCCGGGGCTATACGTATTGCTTCCTTTGCATCCAGGAAGAGCAGGCGGGTACGACGGGCTAGAAAGTCTTCTACATTGCGGGCCATTTCTTCTTTCACAGCCCATACTACCTGCGCTTTAATGATGTGGTATTCCCGGCTCAGTTCCTCCTGCAGATCGGGCTGCCGGGCAACCATCTGATGAATGTGCAGCGCATCGCTACCATAGAAATACCAGGGATCTTCCCAGTTGACATTATTGGTAGCTCCATGAATTTTAAGATGCGTAGTGGCCGTAGTTGTTTCTTTCCAGCGGAGTACTTCCTCCAGCTTATGAACTACATCTTCCGCCATGCGGCGGTAGGTAGTCCACTTGCCCCCGATGATGGTGATAAGCCCCGATTTAGCCACAATAATTTTATGGCTGCGCGAGATCTCTTTTGTTTTATGTCCTTCTGCTTTGGCAGCGGCTAATGGCCGGAGGCCGGCCCATACGCTGCGTACGTCTGCCCGCTGGGGTGGCCTGGACAAATACTGTCCGGCTGTACTGAGGATAAATGAAATTTCGTTTTCCAGCGCCCGGGGTTCCAGGCTGATATGATTGACCGGCGTATCAGTAGTGCCTACTACCACTTTATTATGCCAGGGCACCACAAACAATACCCTGCCATCACTGGTGGAAGGAATCATCAAGGCATTGTGACCTGGCAGGAATTCACTGTCCAATACCACATGCACGCCCTGACTGGCCGCAATAGACTTAGGTGCCTGCGGGTTATCCATCTCCAGAATATCATCTGCAAAAACACCAGTAGCATTAATTACCGCCTGGGTATTGATGTAAATATCTTCTCCACCATTGAGTGTATCCCTTACCGTTAGACCGCTGATTTTCCCCTCTCCATCCTTACGCAGGCTGGTTACCCGCATATAATTCAGCGCCGTACCTCCTTTATCGCTGATGGTTTGTACCAGGTTAATAGCGAGGCGGCTATCATCAAACTGGCCGTCGTGGTATAATACGCCGCCGGCGAGCTTATCTTCTTTTAGTGTTGACAGTCGCTGTAATGTTTCTGAGCGGGAAATATGTTCTGACTTACCCAGACTGAGACGGCCGGCCAGCCAATCGTACATTTTGAGGCCAATAGTGTATTTTAAATTCTCCCAGAAATTAAAAGTAGGAATTACAAAAGCCAGGTTACGTACGAGATGTGGCGCATTGGCAGCCAGCAACCCGCGTTCTACGCTGGCTTCCCGCACCAGCGATACATCTCCCTGCGCCAGGTAGCGCACCCCTCCATGCACCAGCTTTGTGCTTTTGCTGGAAGTTGACTTCGCAAAATCGACCTGTTCCAGCAACAGCGTCCTATACCCTCTTGTAACTGCCTCCAGGGCAGCTCCCAGGCCAGTGGCCCCGCCTCCAATTACTACTATGTCCCAGGGTTCGAGATCCTTTCTTAATGCGGTAACGAGCATTTCTCTGTTCATAAGTTAGTTTTCTTGGTATGGCAATTACTTACAAAGTACGGCGGAATTAAGTACCGGGCAAAAGTTACCCCATCCATTACAGAAAACTTAACGGACAAGCGGAGTAAAAGTTTTAAATTCAGGAACATTTACGCGGAAAAAATGTTCCTCCATCAGGACGCCCCACCGCTGGTGGGTATTCAAAAAATATATGCTGTTTCATATGTTCATGAAGGCTAAACCATTCTTGCTACACCTCCTGTTGCTGCTACCCATGCTTGCCAGCAATTTTTCCGGCACTGCGCAGAAAAAAAAGCAGGACACCGTTCATATGGTAGCCATAGACAGCGCTACTATCCGGAAAAGCATTGCCGCACTGCAAAAAGATAGTAACCGGATCAGGAAATCAGATACCTCCGTTGCCCTCCTGATCAACCGCATTGAAAACTATACCCTGATGCTGAATGAACTTATGAGTTCACTCAAACGCGGCTTTGATACCACCAACATCAGCAGTGGCCTCCCCCTGATAGATACTTCTATTGGACTGGTGAAGTATAATATTGCCAGCCTGGGTCGTACTCCTAATATCAATGACATTTACACCAATAAAGTAATGCTGGAACAGTTGCAACGGAAACTTAACTCCTGGCAGGGCACACTTTCCAACTATTACGGCAAACTGATTGCCATCAACGATACTATCCATAGCATGCGAACCGATACCACCATGCGGAATATCCCTGCAGAAGATGAGCTATACGGTTTTTATCTTGGTCAAATTACTAACCTGGTGCTCAAATTTCATGCAGTAGACAGCGCCAACAAACATCATCTCATTAAAATGGGGCTGCTGCAAAACAAGGTAGCGAACCGGTATATTGAGGTATCAAACTTATATGAAGATATGGATTACCGCCTGGAACAATATTCCCTGAATATGTTTGCGCGGGATTACCGCTATCTATGGAAACCTCACCGCGACAGTATCAACCCGCTGGATTTTTTTCCTGTGCTAAAAAGCTCGCTGCATAAAAGCACTAAAGTAGTACTCATCTTTTTCTCTATACAATGGCCGGTATTCTTTATCTGGCTATTATTGGCTGTACTCCTCTCCTGGTGGGTATATAATAACATCCGGAGGATCCGGCAAAATCATACGGAGGCAGAAGGCGAAACCATATTGCAACATGCGAAATACGTATACCGCTTTCCTGTAGCCAGTATCGTGGTATTCATTACTACGTTGTCGGCAGTACTCTCTGTCCGTTACCCGATCCTGTTTACAGAAATTACGTGGGGGCTGGCCGTGGCAGCATTATCCATTATCTTCCGGGAACACTTTCCTAAAACATTATACCGGAACTGGTTATTCCTGATAGGATTATTATTTCTTTACAGCCTGAATAACCTGCTCATAGAGATTACCTATGCAGAACAGTGGGGGCTGTTGATTGGCGCCATCCTGTCTATTATACTGGCCCGGCGCTTCCTGAAAGAAAACGCATTAACCACTTTCGCACAACCCAAATACACGCGGCCGCTGTTGCTCTTTTTTCTTGCCACCAGCATTTTTTCATTGTTGCTCGTTGTTTTTGCCAGAGTGGGCACGGCCAAAATAATGGGCTCCAGCGCTGTTGTGAATACTGTTATGGCCCTCAGTCTCTTTGCATTGGTGAAGATACTCATGGAAGCCGTTTACCTGCAGGTAGAAGCCAATAAAGACTCCAGCACTTTTATTTCCTTCATGGACTACCAGGATGTACAACGCAAGCTGAGAACGTTTCTTAGCATACTTGCCGGCATCGGCTGGCTGATGGTTGTAGCCCGCAACCTGTATTTATACGATGCCATTTATGATGCCATCACGGAATTCCTCTCCTCCCGCCATCAAATTGGCAACTCTGACTTTACTTTCAGCAGCATTATTATTTTCATCCTGGTGATATGGGTATCTACGGTGGCTTCCCAGCTGATTGCCTATATGTTTGGCAGCACCGGCACCAGCTCGAGTCCTTCGCGGAAAACAAAATTTGGTTCTGCCCTGCTGTTGCTGCGGCTTGCAGTGCTAGCCGGTGGCGTGCTGCTGGCCTTTGCCGCCTCCGGTATTCCAATGGATAAATTAACCATCGTAATAGGTGCCTTAGGCGTTGGTATTGGCTTTGGGTTGCAGAATGTTGTTAACAACCTGGTATCAGGAATTATCCTCGCCTTTGAAAAACCACTGGAAGTAGGCGATGTGATAGAAATAGGCGCCCGTTCCGGCGTAGTAAAAGAAATAGGTATTCGCTCCAGTAAAATCAGCGCACCCGATGGCTCTGAAATCATCGTTCCCAACGGCGAGCTCATCTCCCAGCAGCTCATCAACTGGACAAGAACCAACCGTATCCGCCGCGTTACCTTCACCATCGGCGTTGGCTACGGCAGCGATGTGAAACAAGTGATGGATATTATAAAATCGTCGTTTACGGAGCGACAAGGAGTGCTCGGCAGTCCTGCTCCCGCCGTGCAACTCTATGAATTTGGTGCCAGCTCCATTAATTTCCGTGTCTACTTCTGGGTAGCCGACCTGGATACGGCCGGGACCCAGCAAAGTGATGTACTGGCCTTTATTTACGAGGCGCTGAACAAGGCGGGCATTGAATTACCTTATCCACAGCAGGATTTACATGTAAAATCCATTGATGAAACCTTACTGAAGAAGTGGGATAAACCTCGTTCTGATGACGCTGTTTAAAAAAATTTATAAAAAAACGGCTGATACATTTTGAATTTTCATTTATAAGCCGTTATCTTTGCACTCCCGTTTTGGACGAGTAGTCGCTACAGATAGTAGTTACAGCGAGTTTTAAAAAGGTAATGGCGAGGTAGCTCAGGTGGTTAGAGCGTTGGATTCATAACCCAAAGGTCTCGGGTTCAACTCCCGATCTCGCTACAAACAGGAGGTTCTCCCAAATTGCTTAAGGGCTGCTCTACAAAGAGCAGCCCTTTCTTATTTACATTCATATAATTACACTTAATTCAGCAATACGCAATACCCCGGCGTCAGTTAGCTGTATGCGTTGAATGAAATATTCCGCTTAATGTTTCATCCAATGCTTTTCCCGACAGTGTTTTTCCCACTATAATTCCATTAGGATCGATCAAAAAATTCTGAGGAATTGCCTGGACACCATAAGATTTCGCAGCCCCGCTATCCCAAAATTTCAGATCAGAAAGCTGAAGCCATGAAAGTCCGTCGTTTTTAACTGCCGCCAGCCACAACGCCTTGCTGTCAGACTTATCGAGAGAAATACCGACAATTGTGAAGTTCTGGTCTTTGAATTTATTGTAGACTTTAACCAGGTTGGGGTTCTCTGCCCTGCATGGTCCGCACCAGGAAGCCCAAAAGTCGACCAATACATACTTACCACGAAATGACGAAAGTTTAACCGGCTTCCCTTCTGCATCGGGTACTTCAAAGTCCGGCGCTGGTTGCCCTATTGCAGTTACTTTCATTTTATCCAGGTTAGCGGCCACTTTTTTACCTTCCTTACTATTTTGAATTTTCAATGATAACCCGTCGAACAAGGGCTTCACTACATCATAGCGTTGCTCGTAAGCGATTTTGGGAAACAATTCCAGGCTAAGCATTGACGCAGGATGGGACTGGATGAACTTAATGTAGGCATCTTTGGTGATGTCACTAAACCGCTTCCGAAAGCCTTCCAGTTTGGCCTCGTAATCCTGCGTGGCCTGTGGCGACAACTTCCCTTCCATGAATTGCCTGTCTTCATCGGTCATTTGTGAAAGGCCGGCATCAACCAGGTGATTAAGATCCGTATAATCATTATTCCTGGGCGTTCCGGTTACCTGCACTCCTTCTACTGTAGCTCCATTCGTTTTAACATGAATGCTACCCGGCTCAAGATAAACGGGTACCTGTTCAAGGCTGTTTGCTCTTCCAACACCTTTCGTATCAAAGGTTAGTGTAGCAGCTACCGGCGAAGTGGTCACCGCACCGGAAAATTTGAAAACACCGTTCTTTAACCTAACGGAATCAATGATGGACTTACCATTCATGGTATACTCCAGGTATGCCTTTTCAGGAGCGTTGCCTGTACCATATTTTCCATTGATTGTAAATTTATTATTACCCTGGGCGAAAGCTGTCAAAGACATTATTGACAAGCCGGCTATAATTAACTTTCTCAATTTAAGTAGGATTAATTTGGATTCAGAAATCGAATTATAATAAGAGGTGATAAATACATTACCATGAAAAAAAGCGTCTCTTATTTAGTTAAACAGTTCTATCAGCTTTGCTTCCAACTCTTTTCCATGGAGATCCCTGGCAACAATTACCCCTTTGTTATCGATCAAAAGATTCCTGGGAATAGCTTTAATCTGATATTTTTTAGTAACAGGAGAATCAAATCCTTTCAGGTCTGCCAGGTTTGTCCAGGTATAACCATCCTTCTCTATTGCCTTTTTCCAGGCAGCTGCATCCGTATCGAGAGAAACGCCAATTACCCCCAGCCCTTTGGTCTTATACCTGGCATAAAGCGGCATAAGTTCTTTTGCCTGCTTTCTGCATGGCGAACACCAACTGGCCCAGAAATCAATAAATGTATACCTGTTATTGGAGATGATTGTTTTGGTGTATATTTTTTTCCCTTTTACATCCGGCAGCGCAAAGTCCTCATACTGTACGGCTTCCTGCGTACCCGGCGCCTGTATATTTTTTTCATTTTCAGCAGTAACAGTAATACCGCCAGCATCATTTACAATCAGCGCATACTCCTTTGATGAAGGAGGAAGACACATTTGATTATTGCATGCCATATACCTGATCCGGAAATGCAATACTGTCTTCTCATCTGCCCGGAGTTTGATAGTTTGTGAAAACGTAACTCCCTTCGCATAAAAAGCCACTGTTTCACCGGCAGAAGATACAGCTCCTTTTTCTTCCATCTCTCCTATCAACTGAACATTCGGATTTTCTCTCCATGTAATAGTAGTGGGCATTCCCATTCCGCCATCGTAAGACTGTGGATAAATATGAAACGGTTCGTTAATAGACGCTACAAAGGAAATCTTAAAAGTGAGTGGCGCTATTGAGTCGCTGCGGAATTTCCACGAAACCGGTTGGCTGTCCTGCGCAATGCCGGACAAAGCTGCCAGACTGGTCAATATCAAAAAAATCACTCTTCTCATAAATACTTTTTGCACGGCAAAAGCCACATTCATTTAAATTCAGTTATTATCATCTAACAGGTGCAAATTGCATTACCCTTTATACCTCGATTTTGTAATCTCTACCATAGACTTCAGTTTATAATACTCCCTGTCTGTGGAACCAGCGTAACCAGAACTAAAGAATCTTATATTACCCAATGGGTCAAATATGATTTTAGTGGGCGTTCCCTGTACATCAAAGAACTTGTTTTCTTCATCCTGTAAAACATCGAGGGTAATTCCTTTTTTCTTCACGAAAGATTTTACAGTAGCGCTATCTTCAAACAGGCTTACCACAAACATTTGAAATACATCTTTTTTATAATCTGCCACCACGCGCTCAAATCCGCTGAAGGCGGCCACGCATGGAGTACATCCAGTAGACCAGAAATCAAGGGCCAGCACCTTGTTCTTATAATCCTTCAGATGAACAATTTTTCCGTCCAGGTCCGGCAGCGATACCTCTTTTACAGGTCTCGTGGCGTGAAAAAGTGTAAACATTTTACCATCCGCTCCCGGGGTTGGTACTGCACCATCGAGTGTTGTTTTCGGTGACGCTATGTATAACTTTTCCAGTTCCTTATAACAGTGATGGTATGCTTCATCCTTCAGGGATTTAAGATATTTCTCAAATCCATTTTCGGTACCTTTTACCTTTTTATATATCAACCTGAATGTATTAACCATCACCGGGTTTGACTCCGCCTCCCTGAATGCTTTACTTAAGGTATCGAATGCCACCTGGTACTTACCGGCAGCAAACATCACTACGCCATACCGGTTCAGGTAATTGGATTTTGCATCTTTGAAATAATGCATTTCGCGCATACCGTCTTTTACTTCGGATGATTTCGCCAATAACTGCAATGCCTTATCTGTATTTCCCAGTTGAGCATTAGTTGCAGCATTTACTTCCAAAACAGCCTGCGTTCTGCCAATTCCATCTTTCAATGCTCCTGTGTTCAAATCTTCCAATAGCCCGGCTGACACCTTTTCCACTTCGCCCGGATTAGTATTTGCATCAAAGAGGTTGTCCAGTGCATAAGTCAGATACAGGAATTGAAGTACATTGAATTTTGGCCTGGTGTTTTTATAATACCAGTAACGTTCAAAGTTTCCTTTGGTAAGCCATCCCATCGCCAACTGCGCACGGTATTCCTCATACATGGATGGTTTGGCAGGGTCTATCGGATCTGCTTTCAACATTTCATTGTATTGCTTCTCCTGGTCTTCCACGTTTACTATTGAAGTAAAATCCTGAAAGTTATACTTCGCGGATGGCGATTGCTGCGCGAAGACAGAACCGGAAATCAGCAATAGCAAGATTAACTTTTTCATTTTCATCAGATTCGGATTAAACGGTATTGAAATTTTTAATTATTACGATTGAAATTTCCTGCCAGGTAAATGTGGTACAACTGCAGGCTGCCCTTGACTTACCAGCTCTATTCATTTTCTACTAATCCCTTGTTCGCGGCCAACATCCTTTCCCCGAACTTCAGGGCAAATCTTGCGGGCTTGAGCGTATAGGTTGCCACTACGTTGCCGGCGTCATCATAAAGTTTATGTGTGTACTTAACCGTATTGCTATAAACCGGGTCCACTGAAAGCCGGCGCATATCCCACCAGCGCATGCCGGAAGTGGCGAATTCACGAATACGTTCCTCAAGGATATAGCGAACCAATGCCTCTTTGTTTCCCGCTATATTTGCAGGTACAGTAGAGATATTGGCAGGCATTCTTTTGGACCGCAGCATTTCAAGAGCGCTCTTTGCCCCTGTAAGATCACCTGCCCTTGCTTTAAGCTCTGCACGCATCAGGTAGAGATCAGGTAATGACGGACCGATTTCCAACCCGGAAAAAAGTGATGCGGAGTAGCGTCTCATTCCACCCGGAAAAGTTTTGTCGGGATTGAACATTTCCATTCCTGAGTATAGTTCCAGGCGCTTATCTGCCGGATCATATAAGGCAGCCGTTTCCGGGGAAAACACATAGGTATTGGCTTGTTGCAGCTGAAAATTAATCATACTGAGATTGTATATCACCTGTGCATTATTGGCAGCCAACGGATAATTTGAAAGTCCGAAACCGAAATCTGGAAACCATGAATTATCGCTATCAGGATCAAGTACTATGTTATAATCGTATAACGCGAGGGGCACTGCAGCTTTACTAAGCTCCGCGAATGCGGCATCCACATGTGTGCTGGCCTCACTGAATTTTGCCATATACAGATAAACACGGGCCAATATAAATTCTGCCGCCAACCTGGAAAATTTCCGCCTGTGTGTTAATGGGCCAAGGTCTGGCAAGGCTTCTGTTAAATCCTTTATGATAAAGTCATAACATTCCTGTACAGAGGCCCGTACAAATGTTGTTTGGGTTACGTCTGCCTTTGTAAGCAGTGGCACTCCCAAATCCGTAGCAGCAGTGGCAGCATTATAGGGTAAGGAAAAGTCATTCAGAAAATAAAGATGGCAAAGCGCCCGTCCGACTTTAGCCTCTGCGAGGATAGCACGTTTTTGCTGATCGGTTCCTCCCTCTGATTGCATTACCTCATTTATAACTTTATTAAAGGTATAAATGTTGGTTAGTGGCCAGGTTTCATTAGGCAGCTGATCTTCGTCGTATACCCTTGCTTCAAACCTGAACAGTCTTTGGGTTCTGATTTGGGCAGCATCCATATAGGTAGCCTGGGCAGCCATTTCATCGCCCATGTATAAAGATGGCGGATAGGAAACCTGCAGGCTCACTGCATTCATTAATTGCTCATAGTCCACCGTATTTTTGGCCACTCGGGAGCCTTTAGGCTCAATTTCCAAAAAGTCTTTGGAGCATGAAGTCTGAAGCATCAGCGATATAAACAGAATGGGTAATAGTACCCTATGAATGGATTTCATCATCTTAAGCAGGTTTAATTAAAGAGTAATGTGTGCGCCAACTGTGAATGTGCCTTGTCCTATACGGATATTTCTGACACCTGCCGGCGATTGAAACTCCGGATCGATCCCGAAGTGGTTCTTCTTCCAGAGCATGAGATTGGATACCTGTGCCCTGAAAGTTAATCCTTCCGCATGCAGCCTCCGAACCAACGTCTTACCTACATCATAGGAAAGCGTGATCTCCCTGATCTTTGCATAAGACGCATCAAATGAATTCAGGTTGGAGTAGGTGTAGTAAAACATATTTCTGCCGTTGTCGATGGTAGTATTATAGGCATACCTGGGGATATTGGTTTTATTTTCATCTCCCGGCGTCTTCCAGCGATTAGCAAATTCGGGTTGAAGTGTGTTCTGATAAAGAGGGTCTTGCCAAAAATTATTAAAATCACGGAACAACACATGTCCTAAGTTAAAGCTGATGTTAATTCCCAGTTGAAATCGCCTGTAATAAAATGTATTGAATAATCCACCTGTCATGATCGGTTGAGAAGTTCCTGCCAAATGAACATCTTCTGGCTTGGAGCCATTTTTATCAGACAGTATTTTTCCATTGGCCTGGATGATCTGTGGGTCTCCCACCGCGTTAAGTCCGCCATTGATGAATTCAAATACAGCGTATGCAGGTTTCCCTTCCACGAAGGGAGTTCCAATCATTCCTGTACCGGTTGTGATGGCGGTTGCTGTTGCCATCCTCGTTATCTTATTTTTGTTGTACGACAGGTTCAGGACAGTATTCCAGTTGAAATCCCGGGAAATGATATTCAGTGAGGTCAAACTAAATTCAAACCCTTTATTTTCAAGGTCTCCGTAATTACCGATAACAGTTGCATATCCAGTCAACGGCGCTGTCATCAATGAGCCGATCAGGTTACTGGTCTTTTTTATATATCCGTCTATCGAACCGCCTAGTCTGCCACCCAGCACTGTAAAATCCAGTCCTCCGTTATAGACCTTGGTTCCCTCCCAGGTCAGTTTGTCGTTGCCGGGAGTACCGATAACCAAACCAACTCCTGTTACATAGTTTACGTTCGATGAGGATTGCAGGATATCGAATGATGCAGCCTGCGCAGGCTTGGGTGCATTACCTGTTATGCCATAGGTGAATCTCAGGTGGAGCCGGTCCAGCCATGTAAACGATTTCATGAAATCTTCCCTGTTCAGCAACCATTTACCGCCTATGCTATACACGGGCCTGTTTTGAGCAGATTTGGCAAGACCAAATAAATTGCTCTCATCAATCCTCCAACTTGCATTCAGTGCATACTTCCACTGATACATGTATCCCAATGTAGAATAGTAAGAGGTAGTTCTTGCGATAGCCCCTTCTCCTCCACCCACATTATTTGATGGTAACACTCTTCCCAGCAGACCTGATACCGTTCCTGTAATCCCTTTCATGAGTGTATCAATATTTACCGGGCGGGAAACCTGCAACTGTTCATCCCAGCCATAATAGGTAGCAGATGATGTCAACGGTGTGGAGCTTGTAGCTTCCTGTCCTGCCATAACAGTCAGCTGATGCGGATCCCAGTTCCGATCAAATATCAGCTGATTTCTTACCGTCCAGTTTTTCTGAGATGCATTACTTACATTGAGCATCCCTCCATCCTTTGGCAACCAATACCTGGGGGTGCTGTTTACAGTTGGCGCCTGTGTAAAACTTACCAGCTGGTCCCTTACCGCGTAACTTTCCTGGTACTGAACTGTCCGGTTGTTTCTTACAAACGTCTGGTAGCCATAAGTACCCTCAAAGCGAAGTCCTTTCAGCAATTGTAATTTCATGCTTCCCACTACTCTTCCGGATAAACTGCTGCTCTTTGAATATCCCCTGTTAAACTCATCAAGCGGAACGTAGTCCAGGTTAACACGGCTCCTGGCAGCATAATCAAGCCTGAGAGAATCGCTGTAATTTCCCAGGAAATTCACTGCCAGCGGATTTCCTGCCTTATCACGGAACCGCTGATAAGGCACCATAGAAACATCCGGGGCCAGCACTCCTATACCCAGATTTGAAGTACTTGCCAGGGTATTGGTAAGATCAGTGACTACGGATAACTGCAATCTTTTATTGAAATTGAAATCCTGTCTGACATTCAATTTATACGAATTGTTCCTTTCACCACGTGTGCTGCTTTGAATACCGGTATAGCTCAATGATCCATAAAAGCTGTAAATGTCGCCGCCTCCAGAAAGCGAGACTGTATGGTTAGTTGAGGCTGCATTTCTGTAAAAAATACTGGAAATTTCACTCCTGTTATCGATGGCTGCCAAACTATCCAGCGCCTTATTCGCCTGAGCACCGGTGATTAGCCCTCTGTACTCATCATATTGAATTTGCAGGTGCGGAGGAACCGGAGCAAGGGCCTGTACTGCACTCCAGTTATAATAAGGCGCAAATTGAGGGAAGATTTCTTTTGCAGTAGCAATAAAATCCCTGCTGTTCATTTTCGGGATATAGGATCGATCCGGTTTACCCTGGAAATTATAATAACCATCGTAATCGACCCGTAATTTCTGTCCTGTCTTACCCTTTTTGGTAGTAATAACAATTACCCCGTTCGCCGCTTTTGCGCCCCAGATAGAAGCCGCGGAGGCATCTTTCAGAACAGTTATATCCGCAATATCCTGCGGATTGATGTTAGCGATGGGATTAGCGGTGTTCATAATATTATTACGGGATGCATCACTAGTATTATCACCTGGTAATTCCACGCCGTCTACCACGATCAATGGCGACCTGGTAGCATTGAGGGAAGTCAAACCCCGAACCAGCAACGGCTCTCCACCCGGTGCATTGTTTATCGCCAGGCCGGGTACCAGCCCATCCAGCCTTTGAAGAATATTGGTACTGCTGGATCTGCTGGCAACAGTGCCCATGTCCACTTTTGCTACTGCCCCTGTATTTCGTTCCCTGGTAATATTCTGATAACCCGTGGAAACAATTTGAATAGCTTCCAGTTTTTGTTCCGAAGGCACCAGAATAACCGAAATCATTTCTGAACCGTTCACTTTCACCTCTTTTTCATTGAATCCTATGAAGCTTATTATCAGCACTGCGCCTTTTTCTGCTTCTATATGAAACGTTCCCTTTTCATCGCTCACGGCTACTACCTGGCTGCCTTTAATACGGATGGTAGCCCCAGGCAGAGGATTTTTATCAGAGTCCGTGATCAATCCCGATACTTTCGTTTTAGGCTCCTCAGCAGCGGATAAATTTCCATTTTTATCAGGTACACCAACATCTCTGCGCATCACTACTATATTACCCTGCTTTATCTCGAAAGCAAGTTTCTCTGGCTTTAAAACAGCGGTCAAAAAATCATTCAATGGCATCTGCTGTGCGTCTATAGTCACGGGGTGCGCGTTCTTAATATGCTCATCATTATAAAAAACAGTTACTCCCGTCTGTTTCTCAATAATTTTAAACACATTATGCAAAGGTTCTTTGTTTAGTTTGGCAGTAATAGATTGCGCCAGTCCTATGGCTTGCACCTGAACTAAGAAAACAGTTAGTAAAACAAATGTTAGTTTCATCCTGAACGGTATTTTGGTTGATACTGGACGGCCGAAGAAGCCACACCAAGCTAACCTGAGCCTCCACGGCAGGTTTAAAGCAGAAAAATGCATACTTTCTAAATAGTTTTGGTTGGTTTTTGTAGTTGATCCTGAACAAAGTGCTTTATTTACATACCAGATCATTCCGGAGATATCCCGGCATGCCTGTTTTTATTAAGCGGCCTGCCCAATGCGTTATCAATAACACCTGATGAATGACTCATCAATAGCCATCAGGGAAGTATAATTAATGTCCTGTTGTCTTCCAGTTTGTAGTGAAGTCCTACGTTGCTCAGAAAATACAGCACATCGGTAAAGGGAAGGCTCCTTTTAATAGTGCCGCCCAGCTGTACTTTCGGAATTGTTTGCTGATAAATTATTTTAACATCATACCATCTTGCAAGTTGCCGCATGGCCTCTTCCAGCGGAACATCATTAAAATCAAAGACGCCATTTTTCCAGGCAACAACCGAAGCTGCATTTACATCGTCAAACACCTGGATAGGCTTGTTTCCGGTGGTAGTAAGTGCCTGTTGTCCGGGCTTAAGTAGTTTGTAGGCTGCTCTTTCCGATCCTTTCATTGCAACCCGTATCGCTCCATCCAGCAGCGTGGTTCGAACGGATTGCTCATTGTCATATGCATTCACGTTAAAACTTGTTCCCAGTACTTCAACAGAAGTTCCGCCGTTAACTGCAACCCTGAAAGGAACAGAAGGATTTTGAGCAACTTCCATATAAACCTCTCCTGTAACACTAATAAGTCTTTCCTTACCCGTAAAAGCTACCGGGTAATGAATGGAACTTTCCGCATTCAGCCACACGTTGGTTCCATCTGATAACCTAAGTTGAAACTGCTTGCCTTTCGGGGTAGATACCGTATTATATTGAACTTCTGAACCGGTTCTCTCGTATTCAAATACTCCATTGGTGACTTTGGCAACTGTCCCTCCCTGCAATGTTATCCGGCCATTTTTGACAGTATCTAAAAGTACCTGTGATCCGTCCGATAAGGTAAGTAAAACGCTACTTTTCCCTTGTTGTTCATTTGTTACCGACTGCACAATTCCAGATGGTGTTGCTGCCTGCTTTTTGTAATACAGGTAATAAGCACCAATACCAATTATCAATGCCACCGAAGACGCTACCGCCCAACTCCATTTCCGTATGAGCGGATTCCGGTGACCAACATACATACCCTTCCCTGCCTCCTTATCAGCAGGAAGCTTCCTGCCTGGATAGCGATCCAGGATATTTTTGATCATTGTTTGCTGCCGGGCTTCACTAAAGAGACCTTCATCCTGTATTTTTTCCCACATATCCTCCAGTACAGGAATGATTTCCTGTTCAGTAGAAGCCGATTGCAACATATCAATAAGCTCCTGTCTTTCTGCATCGGTAAACTGGTCATTTGACCACCGCTCCAGTAGGTGTTTTAGTCTGCTATTCACAGTCAATCAATTTTATCTCAATGGATATGATCTATCTTTATCTTAGGAGAAGGCTTTTGTAAAAAAGGGGGTATTCCAATGGAAAAAAATTTTACAACTTTATAATCAGGAACGAAATTATGATTGGCAGGCCATTATTCCTGATGTAATCGACGATAGATGAAGAGGCAATCTGGAGGTATTTTTTTACGGTTTCCCGGCTAATCTGCATTTCCTCTGCTATTTCGGCATATTTTTTCCCTTCTAACCGGGCAAGCATCCAAACCTTCTTTTGCTGCGGCGGGAGCCGATCTACTGCACTTTTTACTAATATATCGTACGCGTCCTTTAAAGAGGCCTCGTCCTGTGCCTCCATGCCGTCGGCCACAGTTTGTGTAATCTGATGCCACTCCTCTCGTTTTTTGTACTCTTTGTCAATGTTCTTCAGCATCCTGACCGCATGATGCCTCGATATTACAAATAGCCAGGAACGAAAACTTTCCACTTCTCTCAGAGATTCCCTTGTTAGCCATAGCTGGGTGAAAATTTCCTGCACCACATCGGAAGCTATGTCCTGATCTTTGGTAATTTTGACCAGGTATGTAAAAAGAAGGCCGGAATACGCTTTCACAAGCATAGCAAACGCCTGCTCATCCCCCTCAGAGATCTGCAACAGCAGTTGGCGGTCACTATTATGATTAATACCTGACAATTAATAAGTTGATTGATTCGAATTAGCCACAATGTTATTAAAAATTTCACACAGTTAATAGTGGCCTATTTACATTCTCTCAAAGGTATCTGCATTCGTTTTTACAGACTGCCACCAGGCAAGTGGCTTTTTTATTGCAAGCGCACCTCCTTTACTGGCTCCGATGACCTCATCGGTCACCACCTGCCACATCGTTTGCATTTTTCCTTCATAAAACATTCCTGCATAGGTGACAACATGATCTCCACCAGCGCAGGTTAGCGCTATCAGGTTTCTGCGACATACACCTGTTAGCAGCAACTGCTCGCCCTTCGTAGTTTCATCTACAGCGGATTCGAAATAACCTTGCAGCATCCCATCTTCCTGATGGGTAATTTCCAGAATGGAACCATATTGGTTTTTCCATCTCCCTATCCAATTCATTTCTGATGACATAAAATAATAGTATTATGTTTCAGTGATAAAATGAGGTACACTGAAATAGCTGATGCTGTCTGCTATTTCCGGTCAAAGACCGCCCAAAAATAGTGCCTGTGGAACCAATTGCTCCGGGCTCCGCGCTTCGGTCTATGGCTTTTAGTACGTTGGTTTAAAGGGAATGAAAAGACAATCGCTGGCGGATATTGTAAAAGGACGGACGCTAGATGGATGAGTTGCCGCAATGCCTATCCTTTCTTCCTCTAATATTGATGATTACATGATAAATAGGGTTCTCCGTAATCAATAATTCCCGCATATTTAAGTTGCTCCAATTTTGCCCTTATCGGAGAATAATCTAACTGTGCAGGAATTTCTACTACAAAATACCCTGCACCTGTTCCTTCACTCTCACACCCTACTTCCTTGAACGTTGCACGAAGTGTTGCTACATCTTGTGTCTCATCCGTTACAACCACCTGAATAGTAGAGTTCCCCGAGGCCTCTATGGTTCGACGATATGTTATTCGGCCCTCCGTCTCATCATATTCGGCAAAAACAATGTCGTCGCTGGCTATCATTGGTGCGTAAAAAGGAATATTGTCCATTTTGTAATATCCTTTCTCTTTGTCAATAGTTAATGCCCACATTGTTTCCACCGTTTCCTTTCCGAGTACTTCGCTGTAAAATCTGAATAGTATCTTTTCGTATTCATGCTGATCATCAAGCATAGAAGCAATATGTTGTTAATGTTAAAGTAACATAATAAAATAAACAATCTCCATTTGTCACCCAAAACATACTATCTTAGGCACAATACCCAAATTAATACTGCCCTATACTAATCTGATTACCTATAAAACATTAAGAATTGAACTTCCGATTGCTGGCTTTAAAAATCCTGTTAAATATTGAAAGCATAAGAACCGTGCCCAGTGCCGCGTTACAGGCATTGCAGGAAGGATATGATTCTCCCTCTCTCTGGATTTTGGCTGGGTTTTCTAAGCACGACGACGTTTATGACATTCTTCATTATTACCATAACGCATTAGATGAATTAGGCATTATATTGCCAGATAAACGTGACGCAGCTATTGAAATAGCGCTTTCAATAGCGGATGAAATATTTGATAATAGAAGACAGCTTATCGAGGGTGTCCGGGGAATAAAAAATACCGTTATTGACGCTTATCCATTTTATGAAGAGAGTAAACATCGTGTTTATGATAGTATTAGCTTTGAAAACATATATGCTTCACTTCTTGAAATTGAAGAATTAGAATGGTCAGCCTATCAATGGCATCATAATAAGACGAATAAGGAGCTGGAAGCTGAATTTAGCTTAGACCTGATGAAGGAGCTCCGAGAGTGGTATGCACTTATGAAAAACAAGTAAACCCTAAACCTTTACGCTACCTTATCAATTCAATAAAGTATACACGCAACAAACCGGAGAATATGAAAACGGTCTGCGGATGCTGTTTGTAACAGACACGAGAAATGACATACTTGTTGATGTGAAGCTTATCTATCTTTATACAAAGATCTCATTCAAATCATCCACAACTCCTACCAGTTATTTATGAGAAGGAATGACTGCGGTCGCTTCTATCTCCAGTAAAACATCCTCCCTAAACAAACTACTTACCTGTACCAGCGTACTGGCTGGCGGATGTTGAATATCTATATATTGATCCCTTACTGCCCGGAGTGTTTTCAGATTTTTTGTATCCCGTATAAAATAAGATAGTTTTACGAGGTCAGACATCTTTCCTCCTGCGGCCGCTATCACTTTCTGAATATTAGTAAAAACCTGCTCTGCCTGTTGTTCAAAATTATCCTTCCCAACAAGGTCTCCTTTAGCATTTAATGGTACCTGCCCCGAGAGTATGATCATTTTGTTAGCTCCCAGGTCAATAACGGCGGCTTGTGAGTATCCATTAGGTTTAGCTACTTCAGCAGGATTCATAAACTGGACGGAGGACTTGTCTGACTGGGCTTCGGCAATTGATACAACAAACAACAAGGCTATAATACCTAAAATAATTTCTTTTCTCATAGCAGTGGATAGTTTATTTCAAGATAGACATTTACCATCACATTTGATTAAAAAGAAGTGTATAACGATATCGCTGCACACTTCAAAATAATGCCGCAATTACAGCTGTGGCGGACGCAAGAGAATAGATATCTGCGAGCATTATGTAAAGGAAGAACAACCGGAAAGAATAAATAAGTTGATTTTGGTGCAGATAAAAAAGTGAGTATATTTAAAATCGGACAGCAGAACTATCCAGAATAACTTCGGGAATTCTCTTTTCTTATATAGACGCACGGGAAATACCCACACAAACATTAAATCATACCGATGATCCGAATTCTTCGTTTATTAGGCTGCTTTATTTCCTTCGTAGGGCTCATTACTTCTATTGCCTTGATCATAGAAGGAACGCAGCCATGTAGTGGCGATGGGTGTCTTATATACATTGCGCTTTTTATAGGAGTAGCAATGTTGGCTATTTCGGCGCCTGTTTTTTTCTTTACGCTAAGGTGCGAAATTTTGAACTGGCAGGCAAAAAGAAAACCTTCCTAATATTATTATTTATTCTTCCTGGGATCAACTAATAGTTCGCATATACTTACATCCAAAGCAAGAGCAAGATCTCTTAATAGTTTAATGTTGATTAAAAATCATTATTACAAATCCGCGTAATAGCACCAGGCGTTTTTCCCACCATAGCAGCAAGGTTTTTGCAGAATATCTTTCTCTGCCAGTACAGCTTTAATTCTATTAATTTTTGGCTTTTCTGCCATCTTTGATAAGGTTACTATCAAATTCTAAACAAAAAAACGCGTTAAAAAGGCTTAAATGCGCTATCTGAGCAACATAAAAATCAATCATAAAAAATCCCATAGAACAATCGTTCCATGGGATTTTCGCATCTAACATTCAACACTTATTACTTCACTTTTCCAGCCCACGCTTTCAACTGATTAATAGCATCAAACAACACCCCGGCTTCTCCTCTGAAGTCGCCTGATCCGGATGCTTTGCCAGTACGCACATCATACCATTCATTGAATCCTTTATTCTTGATTACACGATCCAGCATGGGGCTCATTTCCGCATAGGCTTCCAGTGGCATACCATTGTTAGCTAATGCGGTGATCATACGCCCGCCGAACCAGGTCCAGTCGCCGGCATTCTGGTAGAGATAGGCGGCCATGTTGGGAAATACTTCCACCGGGTATGGAGGATAAACAGTCATACCAATGGTAGCGAATTGCTCTTTTTCGGCGGCGGCCAGGAATTGCTGGTTGATCGCACGGATCTCTTTCTGATCGTGTAAACCGGCCAGTATAGCACAGGCGGTACCTCCGGTGTAAAGAATGCTGCGTTCATCGAAGGAGGCCGGGAATGGACTTCCATTCAGGTAGAGATGCGGAATGTACTTGTTAGCTTTCGCATCCCAGAGATGTTTCTGGATATTTTTCCGGAGCGTAGCAGCAATATTTTTCCAGTTATCCTTAGCGGCATGGGTAGCTGGTTTGACAGCCATGAAATCATTGATGGCCAGAAGGAACATGGCGTTATCGTAGATGTCAACCGACCATTTTGTTTTGTCGTTCAAGGCTACGCCCCATCCGGTTTCTGGTTGAACATCTCCCCAATCTATGGTGGTAGCGCCTTTCACCAGGCCATATTCTTTTGCCCAACGATCATTCAAAATGAAACGCATAGCGGCTTCCATTCTTTGCAGCACGGTTTGATCCCCGACTTTTTCCTGGAGAATAGTTTTATCACCTGTTACATCTATATATTGTTTTACGGCCTGTATCAGGGATGACTCCTGGTCTGTTTCCACGGTGTTTTTGTGGCTGGCCCAACCTGGCGCCAGTTCTGAGTGTCCATATTTATAACCGATGTTGGCTTGCTTTTCATTGATAGCGCCATCGGGAATATTGCCATCAGCGCCTTGTAGTTTGAAAAACAGGAGCAGCGCCTCTTTCACATCCTGGCTGCTACGTACTTTTAACGAGCCTTTGATAAAGGTATTAAAGTCCCTGATCCAGATTTCACCATAACCTGTGCCTGCGTTGAAACCGGTTAATACTTTTAACGCCCATGCCTGTACGGTGTCTAAACGATGGTCGGCCAGTATCTGTTTAGCCAATGTAGCTTTGCTGATATTAGCTGTTTCCACCCGGCCCGGATAGGATAACAACTTCAACTCTCCTTGCTGTGCGTGTGCTGCCATTGCCAGAATAAGGCATGGCAGTATGAATAATCGTTTCATCTGTCGTTACTTATCGTGTGTATAAAATGTAATTTCTTCTATTGTCATAAACCCTGCATTGCCCCAGTTGGTCAGCAATTTAAAGCGATAATACCTGAAAGGTGCTGTTCCTGCAGGCACACTGAATTCTTCGCCGGCTTTGGCATAAGCAACATCATCGTCTGAATTTTGACCAACAGGCAAACCAGAAGGCTTGACAGATTCATATGAGCCGATCTTTGTCCAGCTCCCCCAGCTACCATCTGCCGCAGGCTGATTACTACCATATAATTCAAAGGTCTTAACACTTTCGCCTACATATAAGCGGTCATTAGCCTGCCATACTTTGAAACGGCTGAGGGCTGCTGCTTTGGCGCAATCTATCGTGAACCAGCAGGGGATGATAGATTGTGTAGCAAAACCCGGAGGATTGTAATTGTCGTCCCAGAGATAATTAATGAACCATAGATAACCGCCATCTTTTACATCGGTTGGTAGTTCCAGTACACTAAAGCCAGATTTGGGTAGTTGTCTTTCAAACTGCGGTAATGTAATGGTAAGCGCACCTTCTTTAGGATAAAAAAATACAAAAGAGCTGGTGTCCGGCTTACATCTGGAAATATAGCTTAATGTTGAAGCTCCTTTATAATCAGTCAGTACTGTTTGGGTTTCTGTAGCAGGTACAATCCTGGTACATGTCTTTCCATCATAGCCGATATAATTTAGTTCAACCCCTTGCTCTCCGGTAGCAGCTGCTGCCCAGTTTAACACCACATTACCATCAACATTCTGCGTTACGGACTGCAGGTTTCTGTTAACGAGTGTGCTTACATAACTTTCGCCAACGGCTGCTCCGAAAGCATTCACCATTACAGAGCGATGACTTTCCTTATCATAAGTATAAATGATAAAGTTGTAATCTCCTTCATTCAGGTTAGTTATCATTTGGATAATAGTATCTCTTCCCGCTGTTCTTTTTACCGGAATATCTACTGAATCGTTGTTATTATTCCAGAGAATCTTTACCCGCGTTACTAAAGGATCGTTACCTAAAATAACATACAGTTGAAGGGTATTAAGGCCGGCCGCACCTACCAGTACTGTGTCTGCTCTGCCCGGATAGGTGATTTCACCACCCTCCATAAACTTTCTGTAAGCATCGCCTTTGGTTTTGGTACAGGACATAATGAAGGCGGTAATAGCCAGTGTCCCTAAAAAAATGAAAAGCCTGATATCTTTCATGTGGTTAATTTCTTGGTTGACAGATAATTTATTTTGTATCTCCCCAGGTCATGAGTTCGTGAAACTGACAATAAGTCCCATTGGTCCAGTTACTCAGTGTTTTAAACCGTATATAACGCACTTTAGGTGTATTCAATGGGAAAGTGACAGTTTCTCCCTCTGCTGCTGCATCCATATCTGCCTGGGAAAGTTTTCCCGGAGGCAAGCCCGATGGTTTTATCTGGGTATGTTCAGTGAGCAGTATCCAACTATCATCAAAACTTCCATCTGGATTAGGTTTGTTAGAGCCCCATATTTCCACTTTTCTGGGACTATGAAGGCCATATAAGTAATCAGGCCTCATGAACCATACAATACGGCTTAATTTGGCGGTTACGCCCATATCATAAGTAAGCCATTGCGGCATTCTGGCGGCATCTCCAGAGTGATAAAAACCGGTGGTGGTGCTGCCATCAAAAATTCCTGAGATATCTCCTCCATAACCCAAAGGCGCATCCGTAGGCAGTATTAGCCCCTTCATTTTCTTACGATCCAGCAGCTCTTCGTATAGTGGTGTTATTTTTATATGGAAGGTATCGGACATATTCCCCCATCTATCACGCACATATACGCCAAAGTCGGTGGGGACATCTTTCATATTCCTGGTTGAAAAGTCACCCACTGGTAAATTGGTATACTTCGTCATATACGGAGAAAATGCACCAAGAGAATCCGTAGCCAATACCACCACCGCCAGATCTGATTCTTTCGCATTGTCAAATTTCACATTCACGCCGCCAAAATCAGGCACCACACTAATCGTTCTTCTAACAATCCAGATGATTGGTTCCAATGGTTTTACGGTTACTTCTACTGGCGCAGAGACATTCTCGCTTTTATCTACTGCATACAAGGTTATTTTGTAGTTACTGGTATCCCCAAACCCTTCTACCAGGAGGCTACTGTTATAGCGACTTACTTTCGTTTCACTTTGCACTCCCTTAGTGGTTTTATATACTGCTTTTATACATAACAGATCAGCATCCTTCGGTAAGATATAGCTGATTCTTGCGGAGCCATTGAGATTGATAACAGATACATTTGTCACCACGCCAGGAGCCGTATGATCTTCTATTACAGGTCTGGGTTCTTCTCTTTTACAGGAGGAGATCACCAGCAGGGATATTAATACTATGTGGAGATAAATTCGTTTGTTCATATCAGTGCATTTAAGCAGGTATAAATGTTTTTAAGCAAATAGCCAGCTGTTACCACCCTGGATTTTGTTGCAGGTTGGTATTGATCTGGAGATCATATTCCTTTATGGGCCAGAAATAATCGCGGGGAGCAACAAATTGTGTGTTGTATATAAATACTTTACGATTATAACCTTCATAGGTCGTTTGCTGAATATCCCACCCATAAATAGGACCATTTAATACCTGTGGTGCTGTTTTCCATCTACGCAGATCCCAGAAACGACTAGCTTCAAACGCCATTTCTATACCGCGCTCCTGCCAGATAATACTACGTAGTCCGGCTACAGATGTATACTTTGTTGGGTTGGTAGAATAAGTAGACCAGGAAGTTTCTATCGATGGTAGTCCGGCTCTTTCGCGGATCTGGTTCAGATAGGGCAACGCTTCTGCGGAGGCACCGGTTTCATTCAACGCCTCTGCGTATAAAAGATAAAGATCTGCCAAACGCATTACCGGCCATGGATATGATTCTGTTTTCAGCGAAGTAGCGGTAAAATTCAGGTTCCAGCTCACTACTTTCTTAGTATAATAACCGGTGACAGAATATAAGCGGATTTGCTTTTTACCTGAATATTGATCCGCTTTACTTTGAATATTATAATTCTGGTTTTTCATGAACCATTTGGAACCATCAAATGCTATATCTGCATAAAATCTTGGCTCTCTTTCAAAATGTAATCCAACTGTTTTATACCCTTCCTGCATACCGGTATCTTGCGCTGTTACTGTCCGCAGCTTATAGCGGTTACCATAATCCCAGGTCTTATCTTCTTCAATAGGTACGCCATTTTGGGTATAGAACATTTCGGCCATTTTCATAGGAGGTGCCAGCTTTCCTTTCAGGTTGAGGTTAAACTCTTCAGGATCCAACTGAGGGCAGGCAAATGTTTGCAGCCAGTAGGTAGGGTCTCCGTCTGATGTTAATCCAAATATTAGTTCACTGTTCCATTTCTCACACACGGCATTGCGGATATTCATTTCTATTTGTGTAGCGTGATCTACTGTTGTGAGTGGAGAGGAGAAGTGATATAATCTCACTCCGGCGGCCTTAGCCAGATCGATAGCTTTTTTACAGGCATCCTTTGCCCTTACCCATTTGGTAGCATCATACTGTGGATTAAAAAGTATCTGTCCGTTTTTATTCTTCATACCGGCAAAGTCACCGTTACCATTGAACAAAGGGCTTGCGGCCGTTACCAGTACACGGGCTTTGATAGCCAGTGCTGCTACTTTTGTGATGCGTCCGAGTTCTGTAGTAGAGCTGGTAATAGACAGTGGTAGTCCGGTGTTCTCACCAGCGGCAGCCTCATCCAAAAGGCTGGCAATATAATTAACGACGGAGTCAACAGGTTGCCTGAATATCCGTACTTCATCCGGCGTTGCGGTAGTAGGTAAATTTTTATCCACAACGGGAATGGGGCCATACATTCTGAATAAATACCAGTGAAAATAGGCTTTCAGGAATTTCACCTCAGCAATCCAGCGCTCTTTTTCATAAGGCTGCAGATCGATTACTTTATTCACATTTTCGAGAAAAATATTACAGTTACGAATCCCCTGCCATAGTGGTCTTCCATCATATCCATCCCAATAGTTCATGTATGGTTCTGCACTGCTTTGGGTACCACGGGCAATGTTGTAAGGGTCGAGATTAAAATAATCCTCATTCATGGGCCAATAGGTCCATGCTTCATCACCAGCACTGAACCCTGGATTCATATCCGGATTTCCTTCTCTCGGCAGGTAAGCGTAACAGGTAAATAAAAATTTTTCTGCTTCCTGCCGGTTAGCAAAAGCATGATCCAGTGTAGGCAGGTTGTCTGGTATGATATCCAGGAATCCTTTTTTACAGCCTGCAAAAAAGGCGGCAGCAGCGCATAGCAGAATGATAGTGAAATATCTGCTACGTAAAGATTTTATTGATGTCTGATATGTATGTAATGGTTGCATAACAATTGATTTTGGCGATACACTATAAACTAACATTAACGCCTACGTTAAACACACGTTGAACAGGATATCCCAATGCGTTACTTCCCTGTTCAGGATCCCATAATTTAAAGGCACTGATCAGGAACAGGTTGGTACCATTGAGATAAATTCTCAGGCCGGAGATATGATATTTTTTCATCCCCTTCTCACCGATATTATAACCAATTTCCGCACTCTTCATCCGAAGGAAAGCGCCATTGCGTAACCACCAGTTAGAGAGCTGATTGTTATTTTTATTCTGTGTAGAACCAAGTCTGGGCCAGAAGGCATACAGATTGCGATTGTCTTCTGACCAGTGATTTTTGGCGATAACATCCAATAATCCGTTTTGATTACTACCATCCTGTACGAAGGGAGAAATAGAGGCAGGATCTATTAAGAATGAAGATCTGGCCGAACCCTGGAAGAAGGTACTGATATCAAAGTTTTTATATCCGAAAGAGAAACCGAATCCATAAATAATTTCCGGTGTAACAGGGTATCCCATGGCATTCACCATATCGAGGTTAGTGATTTGTCCATCGCCGTTCAGGTCGCGGTATTTGATATCTCCGCCTCTCACTTCTCCAAAATTCTGACGGGGAGAGTTCTTTACTTCTTCATCATCTACAAATAATCTTTCTGCTACCAATCCGTATACCTGGCCTAAGGAATGTCCTACGCGGGAAAGGTATTTCATGCTGGCTGGATAATCTGGCTCCTCATTGGCCAATAGTTTGCTGGCGGCATAGGTAAATGTTCCCCTTGCCTGCAGCCATGTTTTACCGAAGTTCTTATTATAATCCAGGGCTACGTCTATCCCTCGGCCTTCTGCTATGCCCACGTTGGAGCTGATAGGTGCTGAAAGCCCCATAGTACTTGGGATATAAGCCCTTTGCATCAGAATATTACTTCTGCGTTCCTTATAGGCATCTATAGTCAGATTGAGTGCACTCCAGAGTCCCAGGTCCAACCCGATATTGGCTTTTTGGGACTTCTCCCAGGTGATGGCGTTGTTGGCGTAGCGGGAAATGGTTACACCTGGCCTGTTATATTCATAATTCTGACCAAAATATGATCCGTACCCATTATTGTTCAGGTTAACATTTGACAGGTAAAAGAAACGATCATTTGCGCTTCCTATCTGGTCATTACCTACCAGGCCATAGGTAGCGCGTAACTTCAGTTGTGTGATCGTATTTTTATAACTCTCCAGGAATTGCTCATTGCCCGCATTCCATGCCATCCCAATGGATGGGAAGAAGCCATATCGATTATCTTTTGCAAAGCGTTCCGACCCATTGTAACCAAAGTTACCTTCCACCAGATAGCGATTATCGTAGCCATAAGTAAAGCGGCCGGAAATTCCCTGGTTGCGGAATGGGAGCGATGATTGCAGGTCACCGGCGTTTCCATTCAGATAGTTCCGGCGAATACCGATTAACAATCCACTGATATTATGAACTCGGTTGAATGTACGGTTATAGTTCACAGCCGCTTCCATATAAGTAGTAGTATTCACCATTTTTCCACCACCATTGTAATTAAGATATTCCGTGGCTGTTTTTTCATTTAACAGTGTAAGTGTATAATCGCCCGGCGCCTTTATAACGGGATTAGCGGCATAAAAGAATGCATTGTATTGCCGGCTCAGGTCGAAGTAAGAAAGACGTTTGGTGTATGCCATTACTCTGGCAGAAAGACCAGGTATAACAAAATTGAGATCTTGTTTTATTTCCAGTTGTACATTCAATATGGAGGTATTGTATTGGCTGAATCCTGATACCATCCATGCATAAGGATTATTATACACTTCACCATTGGAGCCACGTGCAGCATTTCCGAATAGTGGGTGGTTCACTTTTGGCAGCGCGCTGGCTGGGTAGATAGCTGGGAACAATACAGGGTTGGCCTTCAGAGCTCCCTGGAAGATAGCAGCACCTCCTCCTATGGGACCATTATAATCATCGAAATTACCAGTAGTTCTGATGATGGCTTCTGTGGTGGACGTCAGCTTCATGTTGATGTTAGAACGCACCTCATAACTTCTCAACTTGATATTATTATTGAAGTTATTTCCCTTCTGTGTTTTTAGTATCCCGTTATCCTGGTTCATGGTGGCCCCTACATAGTATTGCGCCTTCTGGCCACCACCAGAGAGATTGACATTCAACCGCTGGTTATTCGTTGATTTTTTGATCAAGGTTCCGAGCCAGTCATTACTAGGATACAGATATGGATTATCGCCTGCTTTGGTGTGGTCGATTTTGTTTTGGCTATAAGGCAACGGTGCCAGCCTGTCGCGGGTAACGGCTGCTTCATTGGCCAGCTCCATATAGGAAATGTTATCTGCCAGTTCTATATTACGGGTATTGGAAGAGAAGGCGTTCTCAAAACGTATATTCATTTTCGTTACACCGGATTTACCACTTTTGGTAGCAATAAGGATAACGCCGTTGGCGCCACGGGCACCATATAAAGAAGAGGCGGCGGCATCTTTGAGCACAGAGAAGCCGGAAATATCATCTGGTTGCAGACGGGCCAGTTCTGTATTGGTAGATTCCATTCCATCAATTAATATCAGGGGGTCTTGCTTACCGGAGCCGAAAGTGGTAATACCGCGGATAAAGAAGGAAGCATTATCTGCTCCCGGCTCACCGCTGCGTTGGTAAGATATCAATCCGGAGATACGTCCGGCGAGCATAGTAGTAAGGTTACTGGTTGGTCCTTTGATTTCTTTTGGATTGATGGTCGTGATGGAACTGACCATGCTTTGTTTCTTTTGTTGGCCGTAAGCCACGACAACTACATCGTTCAGGTCATTACGGTTCTCTTCTAATGTGACGAGTAAGGTACGTCGCGCGTTTACAGGGATTTCCTGTGGTACATACCCCATGGAGCTGATGAGTAAGGTATCAGAGGCTTTCTCCAGTTTGATGGCAAATTCGCCGATGGTACTGGTGACAGCGCCGGTATTACGATGCTTCACCTTTACAGTTACGCCGGGCATCGCTTGTCCTTTTGCGTCTACTACTTTACCTATTACGGTAATAGATTGGGCAAAGGAAGCATTCCCGATAAATAGCAGCAAGAGACAGTATAGGCATTTCTGTCGCAGAGAGGTTGGGATGCGTTTTTTCATAACAGAGCAGACAAATGAATAATTAGATGTTGGTTTGTACATACATAAGTACATATTAAAAAGTTAACGTCAAAGCTTTTTGAAAAGAAAAATTTTCTCTTGAGCTATTTGTATTATTAATCAATAATTTATACATTTTTATCCGTATAAATGTATTAGATCTTCTCAAAGACATACGTTATTTTGACCCTGCTGAAGACAACGGTATTCGTCAAAAATGGCCATGGATTTAGGCTATTTGTTAACTTGCAGCCAGCTTTCTATGTTATTACATATATGAACTTATCAATTGACCATCAAAGCGGCACTCCACTGCATATACAGGCAGAAAACCTGCTAAGGGAGCTGATAAAACAACCCGAGTACCAGGCAGGAAAACTGTTGCCCAATGAAGTAGAGCTCGCAAAGAAGCTGGCCATTTCGCGGCCAACACTGCGTCAGGCTATTAATAAACTGGTATATGAAGAATTACTGGTAAGGAAGAAAAGACTGGGAACCAAAGTGGCCCACCAGAAGATGAGCTCCAAGTCGATGAACTGGCTGAGCTTTACACAGGAAATGCAAGCCAGGGGCATTACTATCAGGAATTATGAATTACATATCAGTTGGGTACACCCGGATGAACAGGTAGCCAATTTCTTCGATATCAAACCCGAGAAGAAAGTCATGAAGCTGGAACGTTTGCGGGGTAATCCACAGGAGCCATTTGTTTATTTCGTTTCCTACTTTCATCCCCGGATCGGCCTCACGGGCGACGAAGATTTTAAGCGGCCCCTGTATGAAATGCTGGAGCAGGACCACTACGTAACGGCCACCGTATCCAAAGAGGAAATCAGCGCCAGGACTGCCGATAAGTTCATTGCGGGCAAACTGGAAGTAGACGTGGACAGCCCTATCCTATTCCGGAAAAGATATGTTTTTGACCAGGCAGAACGACCAATAGAATACAACCTGGGCTATTATAAGGCTGAAAGCTTCGTGTATACCGTGGAAAGCAGGCGCACCCCCTGATCTTTCCGCGGTGGCTTAAAAGAAAACTTGCTTTTCTTGGATACAAACAATATGTTTGTACATATTTACATAATGATTAAATGGCAAACATGTTATCATCCACTCAAGCACAACAGATGACAGCGTCACGGGCCACAGCACAATACCTGATCCCACTGACGAAAGATAAACAGCATACAGGATACGACATCTACCCGAGCTTTCCTGCAACGGGTCCTATCTATACAGGCTTTGACACATTAGCTCACCAGATCGCACAACAATCATCCAATATAGTCCTGGATGGCTATGGCGGCGTACTCTGGGAATCATTCATCGAAAAGCTGCAGGCAGCACTGGCTGTATTAAACATCGACACACATTTTGTTGCCATCACAGATGCATTGCTACCTTCCTCAGATATCAACTCCCTCATTGCCTCCAGCATCGGTGGTGAAGATCCTTTGTTTGGTAAACGTTTTACCGGAACATTATCTGACTTCTTTGCCCCTGATAAACTGCAGCAACTACAACCCATACCAGGGAAACTCAATATTGTATATGGCTGCGGCGCCTCACTGGCCGGCTGGTCAGCCCCTATCTTCTACATTGATGTTCCTAAAAATGAAATTCAATTCCGCTCCAGGGCAGGTAAAGTCTGCAACCTTGGCCAATCTGCACCAGGTAACAATCCGAAACTTCAATACAAACAATTTTATTTCGTAGACTGGCCGGCACTCAACCGCCATAAAAAACAATTGCTGCCACAAATCGATATCATCATTGATGAGCAGCGTATCAACGACATCAGCTGGTGTACCGGCGCCACACTCCGTGACACACTTGGCAATATGACACGTAACAGCTTCAGGGCCCGTCCCTGGTTCGAACCAGGCGTATGGGGCGGACAATGGATCAAAGAACAAATTCCTGCACTCAACCCGGACGTGGTAAATTATGCCTGGTCTTTTGAACTCATTGCCCCCGAAAACGGCGTATTACTGGAGTCTGATGACGTACTCCTGGAAGTCACCTTCGATACCCTGCAGATGTTGAACAACGAGGCACTGCTGGGAAAAGCAGCAGCACGGTTCCCCGAAACCTTCCCCATCCGGTTCGACTTCCTCGATACCTTCGACGGTGGTAATCTTTCTGTACAATGTCACCCATCAGTAGCTTATACCAAAGAAAATTTTGGCGAAGATTTCACACAGGATGAAACCTACTACATCCTGGATGCAAAGCCCGACGCTAAAGTTTACCTCGGGTTCCAGGAAAATATTAACGCCGCTGAATTTGAACAGGTACTGCACAACAGTTTCCAGGAGCATCAACCCGTGGATATCGAAAAATATGTACAGGTTTTTCCATCTCACAAACATGACCTGTTCCTGATACCTAACGGTACAGTACACAGCTCCGGGAAAAACAACCTGGTACTGGAGATCAGCGCTACACCTTATATTTTCACTTTCAAGATGTACGACTGGCTACGGGCAGACCTGAGCGGACAACCCCGCACACTGAACATCGACCGCGCCTTTGCTAACCTTGATTTTGAGAGAAAGGGAGAAGTGGTGAAAAATACTTTACTGTCTCAACCAATGACGATACAAACCGGGCACGATTGGCAAATTGTGTACCTGCCTACTCATCCACAACATTTCTATCGCATTGAACGCCTCGAATTTAATTCCGTGATGGAATTGACTACAGCCGGGCAATGTCATATCTTAAGCCTCGTGGAAGGTAGTACTATCAAAGTCATTACCAATGGCCGGGAACAAACCGTACATTACGCGGAAACATTCATCATACCCGCTGCTACCGGTAGTTACACGCTGGTGAGTGAAAACGAACCGGTGAAAGTAGTAAGGTCGTTTATGAAAGAAGAATGTTGCTAACCATTTCCTTTCTATTTTATCAACCGAAATAAAAAATACATTCATGAACCGCGCTTCATCTTCATTGTTGCTCATCACACTCATCGCCACACTGGGAGGACTGCTCTTTGGTTTTGATATGGCAGTTATTTCCGGCGCATTACCCTTTGTAACAGATCAGTTCCACTTGTCGGATTCTGCACAGGGTTGGTTTGTATCTTCTGCCTTAATGGGTTGTGTGGCAGGTGTGGCATTCTCCGGTGGCCTTAGCGACCGGTTAGGCCGCAAAAAGATGCTGATGGCATCTGCGTTGCTGTTCCTGTTATCAGCGGTGGGTTCTGCATTATCGCTCGATTTTACCATGCTGGTACTGGCACGTATTTCAGGCGGAGTTGGCGTGGGTGTGGCTTCTATGGTAGCACCGTTATATATTTCAGAAATAGCGCCCTCCAATATCCGCGGACGGTTGGTCACCTTTTATCAACTGGCTATTACTGCGGGTATCCTGATTGCTTATGCCACCAACTTCCTGTTACTGCAATATGCCATCAGCCAGGTGGATGCTCCATCTACGTCATTTATGCACCTGCTTTTTGCGAAAGATGTATGGCGTGGTATGATTGGTATTGGCGCCATCCCATCTATCCTGTTCCTGATCGGATTATTTTTTGTGCCGGAAAGTCCGCGTTGGCTGATACAAAACAACCGACGCGAAGAAGGATTGGACATTATTAAAAGTCTAACGGGTACGGCTATAGATACAGATCACGAAGTTCCTGCTGCCGAAGCTTCTTCTACCAGCATTTACAGGGAGTTGTTGTCGCCCGCTATGCGCAAGCCTTTGCTGATCGGGATATTACTGCCAGTATTCTCGCAATTCAGCGGGATCAACGCCGTAATCTATTATGGACCACGGATACTGAGTGATGCAGGAATCAATATTTCCAACGCCTTTCTTAGCCAGGTGATCTTTGGTCTGGCGAATTTTATATTCACACTCATTGCCATCTGGAAAGTGGACACCATGGGCCGCCGTCCACTTTATATTGCCGGAGCCATTGGTGGTACTGTCAGCCTGCTTTTCACCAGCGTTTGTTTTTATACCGGGGCTACGAATAATATTGCGCTGGTCATCTCCATCATCCTGTTCCTGGCATGTTTCGCGTTCTCGCTGGGGCCGTTGAAATTTGTGATTGCAGCAGAGATTTTCTCTACTAAAATCAGGGGGAGGGCCATGGCAGTAAGTATTATGGCCATGTGGGTATCAGATACCATTGTAGGACAGCTAACACCGATATTATTAGGTCGTGCGGGGGCTGCTGTTACATTTTGTTTCTTTGCGGTTTGTTGTTTCCTTGCGTTTGTGACGGTATATAAATTGGTGCCGGAAACGAAGGGTAAGTCATTGGAAGAAGTAGAAGGAATGTGGCATTAAGCGATATAGCATAAAAAAGAAGGCGTTTTCCGGATGGGAAACGCCTTCTTTTTTTATGCTAATAACTGTTTTTTACCAGCAAGCAAACATTTCCTACTGCTTCACCCATGTAAACGTTAACCTATCCCCCTGCTTCAGCGCATTTTCCACATAATACACCATGGTCTTACTTTTACAATCGTAGCTTTCGATAGTAGCATCCAACTCTCCATCTTTGCTTAAAATATTTCCTTTCAACTGCCAGGTACCATGCTCGGTCTTATCGGGGCTACAGGTAGTTCCGGCATCGTTGTAGTCATAACTGCCATCACTTTTAAAGGTGACGATATCGTCTTTCTCACAGTCCTCTGTATAAGCGTAGTAATCTACCGGAGCGGCGGTAGCACTGGCTTTGTATTGCAGGGCGGTCAGTTTATATGCCCCGGAGATGTTGGCCACATTAACCGCACATGCCGGTGGATCAATGCTTTTCTCTTTCTTACAGGAAAAAAGGATAGTACCTGCTGTCATTGCTATTAAAGCCCATTTTTTTGTAATTGTATTCATACATTTGATTTGAATAGAAATAAGTGTTTGCCAGTAGTACCTCCCTATTAACCCAAATGGTTGGGAAAATTGAAAAAATATTTTTTTTAGGGAATACCCAACCCTTCTTTAAAATCCGGGGTATTAGTAACGGAGATCGGGCTGCATATATGAAGTATCGTATTAAAATAGCCGGTAAAACAAGATGAAAAACATTGTATTAGTATTGGGTATCGCGGGCTTAATGAGCTGCCGGACGTCTATAAAACTGGCTATTCCGGAGCAGTTTAAACAACAGGCAGTGATGCAGCATGTGGACGGTGCCAGGGGCAATAAGATGTCGTTTGCCAATTTCAGCACGTCTAAAATTAAGAGAGGGATGCATATCAGCAATGCGCCATGGTTTTGGGGTGGGAATGGCTTTTTCCTGGAAAACTTATTCCTCCAGAAGTATGGTATCCGGAAATCTGAACTCGTTACCCAGGAAAAAACAAAATTCCGTTACACGTTATCAGATGGAAGAGACCAGGTAGACATATACGCACGTGAAAAGGAGTTAACCAAAACACGGGGATACGAAAGCATCAACAACGATAATAGCATCCTTAATGGCTTTTCCGTATTGATGGCGCACCAATATATATTTTCTGCAATGATTGTGGCAGATACCACCCGGAGTAATAATAAAAACTGGGAACTGTTGATGACGAACATCTACGACCGGGAAGCCGAGCACGACAATAACCCTTTTACTTTTATTAAACAGGAAGATAATGGACTGGCTACCAACGGCGTTGATACTATTTTTATAAAGCCGTTGAGTATCAAAAAAACATCCTTATCCAACGGTAAAACCGGGCAGTTGCCATTTAAATTATTGTCGGGTTACGAGCTAAGCACGCATGACGGGGTGATTGCCATTATTGACCTGATAGACCGGAATGTCTGGTTCTATAATGAATTAAATGCTACGGAAAAGTTACCTGTCAGTGCTATTGCCACCGCTATTTTTGCGAGGCGGGTGAATGATGCCAAATGGTAACATCTCCCTAAACATGCATATAAAAAATTAAGGGCTCATTAATTCCTGGAACAAGATTTAAGCAATATCATCCTTGATTGCCGCAATGGCAATAGAAAAGCGCAGGAGCAACTGTACCGGCAGCTGTATGGCTTTGCTATGGCTATTGCCATGCGCTATGCCACGGATGAACATGAAGCCGCTGATATTTTGGGGCATGCTTTTGTGAAAATGTTCCGGAGCCTCCACACCTTTGATACAAACAAAGGAAACTTTCATGGATGGTTGAAGAAGATCGTTATCAACGAGTCATTAGATCATATTAAACAACGCAGCCGGTTTACCAGCCTGGAATTACATACAGCAGAAGAGCTTTTCGTCAACAACAGCGTTATTGAAAAAACAGATGCGGCAGCTATATTGCAGCTGGTCCGACAGCTGCCACGCGCTACCCACGCGGTATTTGTACTATATGCCATCGACGGCTATACGCACAAAGAAATTGCCGCACAACTGAATATCAGCGAAGGCACCAGTAAATGGCATTTGAGTGAGGCAAGAAAAATTCTTCAGCAAAAATTAACAGCAACAAAAACATAGTGAATAAAACCACACCATACGAAGATTTAATAGCAGCAAAGCTGGAACAGATGCCTGTGCCTGATATGGCAGACGCGATCTGGGACAACATTGCCATGCAATTGGATGCCGGTGTGGATATCCCGGAAGCCAAACCTACGCCTAAGCCTAAATACGGGGGTAAAGCCGGGTTTGGAATCATAGGCGCCATCATTATTGCTGCATTAATATACTGGTATTATCATACCAAACATCAAACACCTGCTAACACCACTACGCCCAAAGCACCACCAGCTATAGAAAAAACAGCACCTGCTATTGATAGTGCTGCTGTTAATGACCATAATACAGGAAAGAAAAATGCGCCCCTCCTTCCTGTTATTATAAAGAAGAATAGCGCATTTTCCCCTGTTCATGTACCAGACAGTGTTCGTGTAGATTCTATTGCCACACCGCCGCTAACACCGGAAAAAATAGATTCTTTTGTTTCTTCTCATCAGAAAACACCGGAACGGGTGTTTGACAGTATTTACCAGATGCCCGTCCGCAAAAGGCCCAAAGGCGTAAAAGGTATTAAGCCCGATGACTACCGGCTGGATGTCAACAAGGACTCGATACCTAAAAAGCAATAGTTCCGTTTACGCTTTAGCCGGCACTCCGAAGAATTTTTCATGCAATCCCTGAAATACCACAAACAATACGGGGATAATAAACAGTCCTAATATCACCCCGAACAACATTCCTCCTACCGCTCCGGAGGCGATGGCGCGGTTTCCCTGCTCAGATGCGCCTTGGGCAAACATCAAAGGCAACAGGCCTGCAATAAATGCCAGGGATGTCATCAGGATGGGACGCAGCCGAAGCGTAGCTGCTTCCAATGCCGCTTCCACCAGCGATTTACCTGCACGACGACGTTGTATGGCAAATTCCACGATGAGGATAGCATTCTTTGCGAGTAACCCAATCAACATAATCAGCCCTATCTGCACATAAATATTATTGGTCACATCCATCATCCGGATAAACACAAATACGCCGAGGATACCGGTAGGCAGGGATAACATAATTGCCAGGGGGAGGATATAACTTTCATATTGTGCTGACAACAGGAAGTATACAAATATGATACATAGCCCGAAAATGAAAACCGTTTGCGAGCCGGATGCCTGCTCTTCACGAGCCAAACCAATATATTCATGGGAAAAATCCACCGGCAATACCGACGCCACTTCATTAACAGCTTTCATGGCGTCTCCGGTAGAAAAACCTTTGTTCGCCTGCACACTGATGGTGATGGCATTGGCCTGGTTGAGGTGATTAATTACTTCCGGACCAAACACACGTTTCAGGCGGGCAACGGATTTCACAGGCACCATCTCTCCATACTCGTTTTTCACATATATATAATCGAGGCTGCCTTCATCTTTGCGATAGGGAACATCCGCCTGTACCACCACCCGGTAATATTTACCAAAGCGATTAAAATCAGAAGCATATACGCTGCCATAATATGCCTGCATGGTATTTAATACATCACTGACCTCCAATCCAAATTGCCTGGCCCTCACCTCATCTACCTCCAGCTGGTATTGCGGGTAGTTAGCACTGAAAGAGGTGTAGGCGCCCCCAATTTCTTTACGGGCCAACAGGCTGGCAATAAACTCGTCGGCCTGCTTTGCCAGCTTGTTGATATTGCCGCCGGTATTGTCTTTCAGCACTACATCCAATCCATCTATCGCCCCAAAGCCAGGCACGGTGGGCATGGTGAAGGTAAAAGCATAGCCTTCCGCGAAGGCGGCAAAAATCTTGTTGATAGAGTCTGCAACCTGGTTGATATCTGAAAAATCACCCCGTTCCTTTTTTGCTTTCAGCACCGTATATACGGAACCGTAGGAAGGAGACACCGTAGCAGACATCAGGTTCTCTCCTACTACCACTACGGTGAAATCTACGGCGGCTATTTTACTGATGCGGCTTTCCACACTGTCCAGTAGTTTCTTCGTACGCATGTAGCCTGCGCCTGGCGGGAGACTCACCGTCGATATCAGGTTACGCTGATCTTCCGTAGGAATAAATCCTTTGGACGTATTTTGTACCAGGATAAAAGCGGCCGCCGTTATTAGTGCCAGTCCGCCGAAAGCCCACCATTTTTTCCGCACCAGGAAATGCGCAGCTTTGGCGTACTTGTTCGTGGTAGCGGCAAAGCCGGCATTGAACAATTCAAAAAAGCGACGGCCAGTTTTTTTATCTCCCACATTCGATGTTTTTAGCAGGATAGCTGATAGCGCAGGACTGAGGGTCAATGCATTCACGGCAGAAAGTACAATAGCAATCGCCAGTGTAAAAGCAAACTGCCGGTAAAACACGCCCACAGGGCCATCCGTCAGCCCTATCGGTAAAAACACTGCCGCCATTACCAGCGTAATGGAAAAGATGGCGCCGGTAATTTCACTCATCGCGGTAATGGTGGCTGTTCGTGGCGACATTCCATGGGCCAGTTTACTGTGCACTGCCTCTACTACCACCACGGCATCATCTACCACGATACCAATGGCCAGCACCAATGCAAAGAGTGTCAGCAGGTTGATGGTAATGCCAAATAACTGCATGAAAAAGAAGGTCCCAATAATGGATACCGGTACGGCCAGTGCTGGGATCAGGGTAGAACGCCAGTCCTGCAGGAAAAGAAATACTACCACAAATACCAGTATAAACGCTTCCACCAACGTATGCGTTACCTGCTCAATGGCTTCATCGAGGAAGTCTTTGGTACTGTAACTCAGGTTATACTTAATGCCGTCAGGAAGCGACTTCGCCTGTTTTTTCATCAGTTCATAAATGGCCGTTTGTATTTCGTTGGCATTGGAGCCGGGCACCTGGTATACAAATAGTCCCACATCTGGTTTCCCCCGGGTGCTTACCGCCGACGCATATACGTGATCAAGGGATCCCAGCTCTACACGGGCTACATCTTTCAGGCGCATCACCCTGCCCCTGGAATCGGCGCGGATCACAATGTTTTCGTAATCCACTTCCTGGTTCATCTTGCCTTTGTATTTGATAGCGTATTCATAAGACGACTCACTGCCTTCTCCAAGCCGGCCGGGGGCGGCTTCCAGGTTCTGGTGATTGATAGCGGCGATCACTTCATCCGGTGTAAGGTGGTAAGCTGCCAGTTGTGCAGGGTTGAGCCAAATACGCATGGCGTAGTCTTTACTGCCGTATAATGCCACTTTACCGACCCCTGATATCCGCTGTATTTTGGGGATGATGTTGATCAATGCATAGTTGTTAATAAATTCTCCATCATAGCGGCCATCAATTGCGTACAGGTCCATGTACATGATCATACCATTTTGCTGCTTGGCCGTGATAACACCCGCCTGCACCGCTTCTTTGGGCAACTGGTTCATGGCCTGTGCTACGCGGTTTTGCACATTTACTGCCGCCTGATCTGCATTAGTGCCTTGTTTGAAGAAAACAGTCAGGTTTAATGTGCCATCATTGGCAGAGGAGGAAGACATATAAGTCATATTCTCCACCCCATTCACGGCCTGTTCCAATGGGGTAGCAATAGCGCGTGCAATGGTTTCGGCGTTGGCGCCGGGATACCTGGCGGTGACTACCACAGAAGGAGGGGCTACATCAGGGAATGTTTCCATAGGCAGCCCTTTCAAGGCTAATAGTCCCAGTATCACCAGGATAATAGATACCACAGTGGCCGTGACTGGACGGTCAATTATTCTTTTCAACATACATTATTCTGTTTATCAATTCCGGGCGGCCGCTCCGTGTGTATATAACTGTTATTCGCAGTACAAATGTCTTTTTAATTGATTCAGTAAGCAATACAGGATGAAAGAATCTCTAACGGATAAATTAATCACTATGGGCTGCTGGCGGCTTCCACGAAATGGAATATATTTGGTCTAATAAAATGGTACTGTATGTATGTTAAAAAGCTCCCCGAAATTGAATACGGTGTAAATATTACCATCAAAACACTGGGTGGCAAGTGGAAGCCATGTTTACTCGACTGCATCCAGCTGGGCATTCATCGGCCGAGTGAAATGTGGCGTGCCATCCCCGGGTCTACCCTGCGGGTATTGAGTCAGCAATTAAAGGAAATGGAAGAAACCAATATTGTATATAAGAAGATATATGCAGAAGTACCACTCCGCGTGGAATACCACCTGACAGAATGGGGCAGCCGGGCCATCGCAATCATTAACATGATGAATAAATGGGGCAATGATTATGCGGAAGCGCATGGCGACGGACAAGAAATAGGTTGTTGCACCAAAAACAATTGATACCTACCTGGGATATTAATAAGCAGAAAGCATAAAGCTGAAAGCAAAAAGCTATTATAGCGAATGATCATCCGCTATAATAGCTTTTTGCTTTCAGCTTTATACTTTTTGCTAAATACGATGAGAGGTTTACAGGTGGGCTGGACTAAAATAACCGCGTAAAATTTTCACTGCAGTTCCGATCTGGTTCTTTACTGTTTGGATGCTGGTATTCATTTCTTCCGCTATTTCCTTATGGCTTTTCTGATCGTAATGTCTCAAACGGAAGGCAGTGGAGGATTTAGGCGGCACCTTACTTTTCAGGGCGGTATTCACCTGGGTATAAATCTCTTTGCTTTCCAGTGGATCATTTGGCAGAAATGGCTCATCCGGAATTACGCTGGTAAATTTCTTTTCACGGGTAATCTTGTTCAGGCAGCGATTACGCACGCTGGCATACAGATAGCACTTCATGATAGAAGCCCTGTCCCGGTTCTGATAATTTACATCAATTTTAAGAAAGGATTTCTTCTGCCAGAAATCAATAAAAAACTCCTGGATAAGGTCTTCCGCCTTATTGTCATCCTTCAGCATGTCTGTGGCAAGTGACATCAAAATACGGTGGTACTTATTGTACACGGTGGTAAAAGCTTCGGCACTACCATCCTTTAGCAGTTCCAAAAGGACTGCATCCTGGTTGTTTTGTTGCATTTCTCGTTTCCTTTTTGAAGAGATTGGTTTAGGAAAAATTAATTCACATTTTTTTAGTTGTACGGTGCTAGAAAATTGCTTTTCTACTGGTTTAACACTTAGGTTGAAATTGGTTTATCTGTAGCCCCTTTTTTAAAACTTAACTTAAAAGTAACGCTATAAAACATTACAACTGGTTAAGCATTTGTTAAGCAGGAATGTTTAAAAAGTGTGCAGATTAGCCACCACGGCTATTAAGGACAAGAATACGCTTATTAACAAACAGAATTAATGTAACCAAATGGTTACATTAAAAAAGGGGCGTTTTTAGCCCCAAAAATGACCCCAAATAAAAAAGCGGAGATAAGTAGTACCCCTACCTATCTCCGCTCTTTATGTACTTAAAAAATGTTTATGGTTTCAAAAAATCACCATCCACTATTAATAGTTTTACACCTGCCTCCGACAATGATCGATGTGAACTTAACTGATCAGACACTACATAACTCATCCCCGCCGACAACTCCACACTTTCTCCATTTTCCAGTTCACTCACAAAAGCGCCCTGCAGGCAATGAACAATATGACCTTTCTGACACCAATGATCTGCCAGATAACCGGGCGAATACTCTACTATCCTTATTCTCAGGCCGGGGAACTGCAATGTTTGCCAACGGGCAGTACCACTTTCGCCCGGATGAATAGTAACCGGAATTGCCGACCAGTCAATTGTCTGAAAAGGAATAGCGGTGCTCATATAACATGTTTTAACGTAAACGGATATACGCTTCTATTGTCTGATGATCTACTCCAATGCTTTCAATTTTCTCTATTCCTTTTTGTATTAAGGTATCATTCTTCAGAGAAAGCGTAAAAGAAAAATGTTTGTCTTCCCAATCCCGGTAAGTACAATACTGCAGATGTTCTTCATACTTATCACCAGCCAGCGTATAAGTACCCGCGCCGGAGCCATAAGACACATTCGCGGTATCTTTTCCTTTGGCCAGATCATGCTTAAAGAAAGCAAAGTGAGAACCATTGAACATTTTAATCATTTCCTCAGACTTTCCCGGTACAGGGTACGTGGTGGAGGTGTCTCCGTTTTTAATCAGTTTACTATAGGCTAACTTCCAGGTACCGGTGATGGGTGATACTTCAGCAGCAGGCGTTTCAGCTACTTTTTTTTCTCCGCAGGAGGCAAGGGCAAATGCTATCATTCCTATGACAGCCGTTGATCGTAGATTCATATCAGTGAGTGTTTAAAGTCCAATAAAGAGGCTTGCCTGAATACCACACACTTCCATCAGGCTGGAGTACAACGTTACTTAAAACATTTTGATTTTAAAATACACCCGCAAAACAAAAGGCCAGTATCCCTGAGGATACTGGCCCTGGTGCAAAAAAATACTTTATCGTATTACCTGCAGTTGGTTACTTCCGGCCGGCTTATGTAGTATCAGGTTATAAATTCTGTATTTACCATCCGAAGATGTACCCACCATAGCCGATTCACCTCTTAATTCATCGTCGGTACGCACCAGCCCCACTGCTTTTCCATCTCCATAAAATCTGAGTTCATAATGTTCCAGCGGCTCCATCTCCAGGTGATAATTCCGGATCTCATTAAACCGTTTCCAGGTATCTTCTGCATCGGTTGGTTTATTGAAAAAGAATGCCTGTTCTATTTCTACCTCCCGGTTGTAGAGCAGGCCTGCAATAGCATCCATATCACCCTTCGCCAGCAGCTCGCGGTAATGCTGATAAAATGCCACTACTTCTTTTGTCAACTGTTCCCTATTTTCCTTTCTCAGGTCCTGACTCTGGCTCCAGCCCTTCAACTGGTAAGGAACAGTAGCCTCAAAGCTGCCTTTAAATTCTACATAGGGAATATTACCATTTTGTACTTCCGGCATTTTATACTGAAAAAGCTGCTTATACTCCTGTTGTTTTTCTTTGTCATAATCTCCTGCTTTAATTTTAATATTCAGGCCACTGTTGTGAGCCAGCAGGAAGGTGTCCATTTTGTCGTTATCATCTACACGCGGATACACCCGGATAGTAATATCCTGTTTACCGCTTTTGAGTATATTGGAGGAAACAGGCACAATAGCTCCACCCTGGTTTCCGCTTGTAAAACTTACCAGCGCAGGCATATCATTCACCAGTATTTCGTAGGTACAGTTATAACTCTCAAAATCCAGCAGGAACCGGGGATTGTAGTCATATTTTTTAATTAACTTATAGCTGTTCAGGTATTTTTCCTTGATGTTCTGATTCATGTTTTCTTTTTTGGCATTTGATCCCTGACCACAACTTTGCAGTGTAGCCATCAAAATAAAAACAATAACGGTTATTATTGATTTTCTCATCCGTCCGATTCTTTTTTGGTTAAATATAACTTGGGCAATGATAATCTTTTCTCATCAATTCCAATTTCAAAAGAAGCCTTTGGATTATAATCAAATATTGAATTATACTTCGCTGGTTTTCCCGCTACTTCCGGTGACGTAGCATCCTTCTTTTTCTTCTCCCTTACTTTCTCTGAAACGCTTATTTTGCCTTCCACCATTCCCTCAATTTTTATGCCTTCAAAAACAAGATCCAGGCCGAGGTAAAGCCCTTCTTCATCGGAGCCAAAGATACCCTGCAGTCCCAGGCCGGATGAGCCTTCCAGCCCCATTCCGAATGACACTACCACTTTGGTTGTCAGGAAGGTAGTCGTTTTCGCCAGGTTCAGTTTACATTCCACTTTCACTGAAATAAATGCACCACCTTTAATCAGCTCTTCTTTTTTATCGGAGTGGCCGGCCTCTCTCGTAAACACATTACCTCCTACGGTATTATGTTTGAATGTGGCCTCCATATCTATCTTACCGGTAATCGACACATTCAGCACCACCTTACTTTCATCGTCTGCCAGCAGGTACAATAAAGCATCCACTGTTTTCAGGATCGCGTAGGCGAGTGGATGACGGCGGCAAAGCAGCTCCAGGAAATCCCATTTAACTTCCAGTCCAATCAACGGTTTTGCCTCCAGCTTTATCAGCACTGTTTTTCCGGCTCCCCACAGCTCCGACGATTTATCCACCGGCGGCATGGTTTCATAATACCAGGATGCAGCCAGCCCCACTTTCGGGAACTGCAACTCATAATCCACCGGCTTACGTTGCATCTTACTGATCAGCCCCTGTATATTCTTATCGGCACTATCCTTATTCTTAGTAATGAAGGCGTCCGGATCTTTTCCATCTCCTTCTACATCTGCTTTGGCAGTATATTTTCCCTCCAGTATATCTTTCGCTCCCTGAGCCAGTTCCCATACCTTCCTGATCATTCCGCAGTACTTCTGCACCAGCTCCTGGATGGGTTCTATGCTCTCCTTGTCGTTATTCCATTCCACTTTGATGGAAAACTGGAACTTCCGGAGCACTTCCAGTAATTCAGCGAATTTCCCCTTTGTTTTTACATCTGCCGGCGGCGCGTCTTTACTTTCAGGCAGTGCCATCATCTGCCCAATTTCGCGGGCATTGGATTCGTTATAATGATCCAGTACAGGAGTTGGTTTGCTGTATTTGTCTTTCACCTTATCTCCTATCTTCTCCACACTCTCCATCCTGTTCAGCACAAAGCGCTGCATTTTTCCGGTGATCCCTTTCCCTTTGTTATCGTTGGCAAACTTTTCTTTCAGCTGTTTGAAGTCTTCTTCCTTCATATTGAACGCCAGTGCCGCCGTCCATTTGATATCAGGATAGATGGCAAAGTTGATGAGGTGTTTCCAGCGACAGGTTTGTATTGTCACCGGGAAATGATCCACCTGGGCCGCCGGAATCCAGATATAGCCCAATACTCTTTTGGCCAGTTCTACTTTGTCGAGCCCCTCCGGCATATATTTATATTCGGCATCAAATTCCAGCTCTGTATCAGACGATTTAATCACGCCCGAAAAAGAACTGCCCGTATCCCGTTTATACTTGTAGTTATTCAGTTTTACCTCCACCTTTCCTTTGGCAGCACTGTCGCTGTCACCCGGCCGTTTTACGCCGGCCTTTTCATCTTCCTTTTTATATCCTTTTGCCAGGAAGCTGCTCAGGTCTATCACATGATCTTTGTGCTTAGGGGTAGCAGTACATTCTTCTGCATGTGTAACCAGGCTTTCCACCTTTAGCTTGATCGTTTTTTTCGCAGGGCCTCCGCCGGCTACGATATTAAACGTTAGATTTTCTGGCGGCTTGAAGTCAAGAATATTTTCATTGAAGATGGTTTGCAATCCATCATCTTTACCTTCCACCGTGATCATGCTGTATTTGCAGGGCTGAAAGCGTTGCGAATTGGTGGGAATATCTCCTACTATCACGGGTTTATTACCACCATACATCAGGGGAGATTCTTTTACTTTTTCGTCTTCTGTTACGGTGATAAAAGCATTCGCCAAAGACTTGGAAATCTTACCATTTTTCGATTTCAACACCGGGTATATCTTCAAACTTTCGCCAGCGCCAGGCTTCCAGAGGTCATCAATAAATACATCGATGATTACTTTTTGCACAAAAGCCTCGTAGGTAATGATGCCATCAGCGGCAATTTTAGCGGTTTTCTTACCGTCTTTATCTTTTAACACATAGTCGGTAACCTGCTTTGCGCCACGGGTGGTTTCATCATTTAATATCTTGGTGATTTTCACCTGCCGGGTAAAGTGTTTGATAGCATCGTTGGGAGTTTGCTTGCCTTTTTCAATGTCTGCTTTGCCATCAGTACGTTCCCATGGCGGGAGGTCATCATCAGCGGAGGTGGTGTCATGGTCCATCAGGAATATCTTGATTTCGTGACCATACATGGCCTGGGTATAGATATGCAGTTGTACGCTTTCACGGAATTTCCTGGCGCTGCCGGTGATGATAGCACCATCGTTGTTGGGCGAATACTCCCGCCATTCGGCGGAGAGGAACGCCGGTTTACCCTTGGCCGCAACAAAATAGCCATGTGTGGCAGAGTTGGTAGGTTCCTGTTCCCCTAATATAGGCTCCAGCCAGGCCAGGCCGCCGCCTTCCACTATTTTAGGGAAGTTGGCATATACGAGTGGGCCTTTTAGTGCGTCATTCACATCTGTTTTTTTGAAAGTGAGCGTACGCAACATAGACCAGATCCAGCGATAGGCGGGTTTATCCGCCGCCGGCGCCTTCATGGGAATGGTAATTTTTGTGGGTGCAGGTATCTTTTCCACCATCGTGGTGATACTCGTCATCTCTGCACGTATGGATCCCGCTTCATTTAATACGGCAGTAGATCTTTTGGAGTCAACGGTTCCTTTGGTAGCCGGAATGGTAACAACAAGTTTTTTATTATCAGACATGGCTGCTATTTTAGAATGGCTGCCCCTGTGGCAGTTTAATCAGGAATAAATCTTCTTCTACTTTTTGCACATCTACCATGGGGTTAAGATGTGATTGTACTTCTTTATCGGCTTTTTCTGCATCTTTCTTTGTCATGTCGGCGGTTTGCCCATGGAAGGTAATGTCGATACAGTCTTTACCACCAATAGCACAGGTGCCTTTGCTATCTTCCAATAAAATATTACTACCTCCCGGCAATACCACCTTATCATAAAACCCGCTCCAGGCTGTGATAGCCACTTTACACGGGTTATTATTCATTTTTTTGCAGCTACCGAAGGTATTGGCTTCGAAAGGCTGACCAATATCTTTGGTGTTGGCCAACGGCTTTTCCGCACCATCCTTATCATTGATATAGTGTACCTGTTGGCTCTTTACTTTTAGTTTATCGGGGGTAGTACCAAACTTGCACTGGCAGATGGCACCCTGGCATACCAAATGTTTTTCGCTCATATCCTGATTTTATCCACGCTTGAATAATGATGAAAAGAAGCTTTTCTTTTTTTCGTTTGTTTCGGATGGTGTATCGGGCATCACCACCTGCATTGTGGGCGCCGGTGCTTTGTCCTTTTCCCGCAGGTGATAAACAGAGAAACTGATTTTCTTCTCCAGGCCTGGACCTGATTCCATGTGACAGTGGCCTATAATAGCGTTGATGGAATAGTCGTGATGATATAGCTTATACACCATATCCATGTTGCCTTTCAACGGTGTATGTACGCCCTCCATATGCTGCGACAATGGCAGGTCCTTTTCCTGTAGCAGGTCTTCCACACTGCGCGGATCATTGCAGTAACCTTTTTGCTGGAGAATAAGACAGCCGCTATCGGTATGATGCTGTACCGGCTTTTGCGTTACGGCAAAGCTCACCGGCGCCGTATATGGCATCACCGGCAATGCCGCAGTGATAGGTCGCTCTATGATATCACTCCCCTGGTATACATTGGAAAAATAAAGCGACATAAACCAATCGCGGCAAAGCGACTGGTAAATATGTGCAGGGCTGCTTACCGCAAGGTCCATGTATTCCACAATATCGTCTGTTACGTTGCCGGTATAATACTGCGTGATTTTAGGCTTAGCCGCTTCCCAGGCGGCGGCAATCTGCTCCTGGTTAGCCACAGCGATAAACTGTCCGGCGTCATTCACCGTGATCTGCAATGGATACAATACGCGCCCACAGCTTTCTGCCAGCTTATCGATCATTTTCTCCGGCGCCTGGTCGTTAATATATACTTGTCCTTTATTGATTTCAAAGAGAAACTGTGGACCCGGTTGTTTTCGTATACAGCATACCGTTATTTCATAGCTGATGGTTTGCAGCACACCAGCGGTTTCAAAGGTATACGTAACTCCGTAGGTCCTGTTCAGATGTATTGGGTTAAAGCGGAAAGCATTCGCCGCTGTGGATGAATAATTCATATCACTAGTACTTATTTATGTGAACACCTGTTAAAACCAAACGGGTGGTTTGTACCAACACATCATTCACATATTTCCGGATGGATACCGGTATGGCGCTGGTATCAGTATCGATCTCATAATACAATGGCGGGCGGTTGGTAAATCCCAGCTCTACCATCAATGCCGGTTGATCGTGACAATACACGCATCCCCATTTCGCCGTATTACCGGCAGTGAATAACAATGCAGGAACGGAGTCCATGATAAACCGGCTTTGCTGCCACTGTTCGGCTGATTGTTTTACCACGGCAGAATCTACCTTAGGGCCGTTGAAATCCAGCCAGGTACGTTCCAGTGCGTGGGCAGTAATTTTATATTTCGCACGTACGGCCATGGAACTTACCCCAAACTTCACCCAGCTAAGGGAATTATTGGAAGTAACCGTTTGTGCCGGTACGCAAACGCTTACCTGTAGCAGGAATACAAGGAGGTACAAATACTTGCCCATACTAATAATTTGTAGTTAAACTTCTGTCTTTTCGCATGATATCCCATTGCCACTTGAAAAACGAGCACATTTTATCTCCTGATTCAAACGGGTTACGGTTGCCGTTCTTCTGCCAGGTGTAGTCCATGATATTATCCGTATGGCCCTGGAAGAAGGTAAACGGTGGTGGCGTGAGGCCTGCCAGTGGCTCGCCTGCACTAAAGGTATGTTGCAACCCCAGCGAGTGGCCGGCTTCATGCAACAGTGTATGCCGGTGATTCAATCCGTTCAGGAATATCACATATGCATTGCCCCATTGAAACTCTTTTGCAACGCTGCCATCGCCGGAGGTCAGGCCGTAAAGGGAATTAGCCGGCGCATCTGTCAGGAATATATAAGTACGTTTGTTGGCGTCGCCGTCAATGCTCCCGCCGGCAGGCTTGTGGGTACCGTATTTCTCGTATAGTTTGATGATGTCATGGAGGTATGCATCGGTTGAGAAGGGCCGGTTGGTAGCACTCAGATTATCCAGGCAGAAAACAACATCCCTGTCGGTTTGTGGAAGTGTACTGATATCAAAAGAAGTGTCTGTCTTTAGTTCTGCCCTGATAAGGGCCTGGTTAAAAGAGTTTCTTTTAAACTGGTATTCAAAGTCCTTTACATGTTTTTGCTCTATGGTAGTCATGCTGGTACCCTGGTAGCCTACCCGCACCAGCACCAGTTCCATTTTAGGAATCTCATTGTTCTGGTATACCATCAGTTTACCTATTTCGGTTTTCTTACTACCTAACTTCGCAAAAATCTTTATTTCTTCATGCTGCGATAGCGGGGCATCGTTATTTACCACGTTGATGGCGGCTTTCAGGGTATAGTACATTACCTTCACTCCATTAGGTAAAAATTTCTTTTTCTTACCTGCTCCAATCAATGCCCCGATACTTATTTTCTGCGGGCTTACTTTCAGGTGTGGATTTTTGCTTTCGAAGATGATTTCCGTGCCATCGTTAATGACTTCTTCAATTTCCTCCAGTTCCACATCCAGTTGAGCGCCGTTTTTGTTCATCGATGAACCATGCTTAAACTGTGCTTCCGTAGTATGTGGAAAAAGCGATAGCCATGCCGGGTAATAGTCTTTCCCATAAGGCTTTACCGGGTTCTTCACATCTTTCAGGTAGGTGCTTTTCACGGCCTCCACGTTATCCGCCAGGGGCAGGGTACTCATACAGGAGCTACCATTATTATCACGTTCTATAAAGAAAAGCGGGTAGATGTACTCATCCCTGATCCAGTCGAAACCGTATTCGCCTTTGTAGCCGGCAGGTCTTCTGACATGCACCAGGAATTTTTTGAGTTCTTTTTCCTTTTGTTCAGGTGCTTTATACTTATCGTAAACAATTTTGTCGGTGCTTTTCAATTTCACCTGGTTGGCGGCATTCAGGCTGATATCGCCGTTGGTGGCGTAGGTAACAGATTGTTCTGAATGCTCTACAATTGTTTTTGCTACAGAAATTATACTTCCCATGTGATCAGTATATAGGGGTTAAAACATTTTTGCTTTGTCGCCGCTTTTATTCACAATTTGTTTAGCGCTGTGCATTTCAATATTTTCCTTTGTACTGTTCATGCTTACTTTTTCGGCAGTTTTCTCGATACTTTTAGCGGTGCGCTGCAGGGTATCATCAGCCACTTCTTTAATATTAGCTGCCAGCAGGCTGAAATCTTTGGTGGCGGTTTGTGAAATATTTTTGCCGGCGCTCACCTGTATATTTTCTTTTGCGGTAAAGCTGATATTTTTTGCGTTGACAGTAATATTTTCCGGCGCGCTGATATTGATGCTTTGAGCGCTGGTATCCAGCGTAACGATGTTCCCGGATTTATCAGTGATGGTGATACTTTCAGCACCATCGGTATCATCGAGGCGGATGATATGGCCGCTGCGGGTTTTAATTACTTTCAGGTTATTCTGTGCATCGCCGAAACTCGTTTTGGCGTTACCGTTATATACTGTTCCCATCACCAGCGGTGCTTCGGCGTTGCCGGCTTCAAAGTCCACCCATACCTCCTCTCCTGTTTCGGGGATGAAGTAAAAGCCTTTGTCGGCTCCGCCATGTGGTGATACAATGCGCAGCCAAGGTGTACTCCCTTGTTGCTGCCATTGGAATTTCACCCGTACGCGGCCCAGGCCTTTAGGATCGTTGTTGTCTGTTACAATGGCGCTTTGTGGCTCGCAAAGAGGGACCAGTCCAACGTTGACTGCAGGCATTGCCGCAGCGGCCGGAATAGCTTCAAAGGTATTTTTATACAACCCGTTTTCTGTGCAATGATGTACCAGCCGGGTAATCACAAATTCGCCGTGATGTTCCTGCGACAGCACCGATTCATTTACAGCAATAATATCCCCGATGCGCAGGGCGCTTTGCTGGCTGGTACCTTTCAGTACAGCCATCTGCGAAAGCTTTCCTTTCTTCTGCAGGGTAGTATATTTATCCAGTTGTAATTTAGCGCCGCTGGCCACAGCCTGGTTCACGTTATAAAGAGAAGTTTTCTTATAGAGTCGTTCACTCACTTCTTTCATATGGCTCGTATATACGTCGAGGTTACCTGATGCCGCTGAATTGGTATCATTGCTGACCGCCTGGTTCTGGCGGTATTCAAACGCATGCAGCCGGCTGTTATTGGACTTCACGGTGAGGTCGAGGTGAAAGTCAATCAGGTCTACCTGGTGCGTGAGGGTTGTTCTTTGTGGGCGATAGTTGCCAAACACTACTTTCTCTCCATCATAGAAAAACCATTCACCGAAGCGGGCGGCCAGTCGTGATATAAATTGGTAGGTGGTTTCCTTGTACTGCACAATGTATTTGAGTGCATCAGTGGTAGCCGGATCTATCACAGGGGATTTAGCATAAGGTCCGCATCCCTTCAACGCTTCCGTTACAATGGCTGATAATGTTTTTTGTTCGAAACAGGCAATGTGTTCATCATCTTCCAACAGCATAGTAACACTATGTCCTTTGATAATACAAAAGCCATGGGTGCCGTCGCTGGCTTTACCCATGCTGATGCCGCTTACAAGGCCATTAAAAATTAGTGGTTTATATACACCGTTAGTTTCTACTGGTTTTATGGAGATGGAAATTTCCTTGCCCAAAAATTCTTTACTGGCGCTGAACAGGCCTTTCCCCAGCCTGGTAAGCCAGTCGTAGCCAATCATAATTTCAAAGGCATGGTGTCCATTAATGGTTTGTTGTAGTTCCAGGGAATGAAAAGAGGTGAACTGGTGATCACCAATAGAAAATGAGGTGTGCGTATACAATGACATTTCGCAGCTTTTACAGTTTTAAATATGGTTATAAACAATATATCCTTTGTCAGCGGCCGTTTCCGGCGCCTGAAAAATGATATGGGCCATTACTTCAACATGAAATTATCCAGGAGCTGCTGGTTGAAATACACGGGTTGAACACTCAACACAGCAGATAGATATGGTTCCTAATAATCTGCAACTAATATACAACATGTGGTAGAATTTCCAGCAACCGGGCTCAAAAAATACCATCCATCAAATTTAATCTGCAAAAGAGCTCAGCCATTGTAAAAATGTCCGGATGAACAATTAAGTTTACAAGCTCAAAATTACTACTATGTCCCCTACCCGTATAAACCGGCTACTGGCTGGCTTCTTGCTGCTAGCCTTACCTTGTAGCAGCCAGCAACAAATTCCTAAAAAAAATATCGCGGAGATCCGGTCTATTGATCCTGCCGACACCAACTTTTCTGATCTTGAAAGTATCAAGACCGCCATCGGCGACACCCGCATTCTCTTATTGGGAGAACAAACGCATGGCGAAGGATCAACTTATCTAGCCAAAACAAGGCTCATTAAATACCTTCATGAACAGCTGGGATTCAGTGTGCTGGCTTTTGAAAGCGGCTTCTATGACATGGCCCGCATCTGGGAAAACACGCTTCACGGCAGCCCTATTCAAAAAGAAATTCCCGGCAGTTTATTTTACATGTATGCGCAGAGTAAACAGATGTTTCCTTTGTTCGACTATATACAATCCAAAGTACATCAGCCGGATGAATTGACCGTGACTGGTTTTGAGAGTCAACATTCCGGAGAAAAAGCAAAAACACTGCTGTTCCCTGACTTTGAAAATTTCCTGAAAGAAAGGAATCCTTCCCTGTTAGGTGCCGACTGGGAAATTTTCAGGAGGCTCTCCGTAGCTACAATGGCTTCCAGGTCCTATCGCCCGGCGGATGATGAGAAGAAAGCTTTCTTCCGTGAACTGGCGGCGCTAAAGAAATCCTTATCTCCCAACGATGTAACCCCTGACAATCATTTCATCAACTCCGGTGGATTCTGGTACCGCGTAGTAGCCAGCATTGAATCAGAAGCACTGCGCTACTGGGGAATGGTAACAGGTAATGAAATGGCGGTCCGGGATCTGCAGATGGCGGAAAATATTATCTGGCTGGCGGAAAAAGTATATCCCGGGAAAAAGATCATTGTATGGGCGCATAACGTTCACGTATCTAAAGGTACACAAAGCATCAAAACAGCTATAGATCCGGTGAACAGTTTCTTCTCTACTTATACACCACTGGGAGTAACAGTGCACCAACATTTTGGCAAAGCCGCTTATACCATAGGCTTTACTGCCGCAACGGGCACCTTCATCGACTTCAATAATGGCAAACTGCAAACTATTTCACCATTGGATCCTAACAGCGTAGAAGCCATACTTTCCAACACCGGCTACAAGTATAGCTTTACTAACTACCGGGCATTAAAAGGCAAGCGGGCAACAGGTATGCTCATGGACTACATTCCCGGAACCACCATATGGCCGGAAGTGTTAGACGGACTATTCTTCATTAAAAACGCTACGCCGGTAGACCGGTAACAGCGGCCGCAGGCAGCCATCCGTTGCTTTTATATAAAATAACGAGTAATTTCAACCCTTATACAACTTTAAGGGATGATGAAATTAAAAGGATGGCTGCTTGCATGGATAGCCTCCACCGGCAGCATGGCTGCGGTAGCACAGGAGTACACATTACATTCGCCGGATGGCAAAACGGAATTACGTATAACCGTAAAAGATAGTATACGATATACCGTATCGTTTAACGGGAAAATGCTGCTACAACCGGCTACCGTTGGGTTGTCTACCTCTCTTGCACAGGATGGCCCGTGGAAAGTGGCGAATACTAAAACCAGTACCGTCTCCCAATTACTGCATCCGGTAGTTCAACAGAAGTTTGCCTCCATCGAAGATCATTACGATCAGTTGCAGCTCAACTTTAAAAATCGTTTTACCCTGCAATGGCGTGCCTACAACAATGGTATCGCCTGGCGCTGGCTCGTGAACGCCAAAGGTGCATGGCAGGTAACCAATGAAACCGCTAACTTCTCCTTCCAGCCTAAAGACAGTGCGTGGTACCCTGTAGAAGATGGTTTCTTTTCCCACAATGAGCGCCTTTATCACCACCTGGCCATTAGCCAGATCAAAGAAAAACAAAGCCTGGCCAGCTTGCCTGCCTTGTTTAGTGTAGACGGCGTAAAGCTCCTTGTTACGGAAACGGCCCTGCTCAATCATGCCGGCATGTGGCTGAACGGAGCAGGTGATAATACCATCCACGCAGTATTTCCCAACTATCCCATCAAAAAAGTGGCGACCTCCGACCGGGACGAACACGTAGAAACCCGCGAAAACTTCATCGCCAAAAAAGAAGGCCCCGCAGAACTCCCGTGGCGTATTGTAATGATTGCACCGGAAGATAAAGACTTGCTTGTAAATGAGCTGCCTTATCAACTGGCAGCGCCTTCTGCCGGCGACTATAGCTGGGTGAAACCCGGCAAAACCATCTGGGACTGGTGGAACAATAACAATGTATACGGCGTAGATTTCCGCGCCGGCGTTAATACCGCCACCTACAAATATTATATTGATTTTGCCGCTAAATACGGCCTTGAATACGTAGTATTCGACGAAGGCTGGAGCGATACCCGGAGCCTGTTGAAAGTAGCGCCAGAAATGGATATGGAAGAACTCTCCCGCTACGCTGCTGCTAAAAAAGTAGGCATCGTGCTATGGGCAAACTGGCTGGCGCTGGACCAGGAACTGGATGCTTCGCTCAACCTCTTCGCCAGATGGGGCGTGAAAGGTATCAAAGTTGACTTTATGCAACGCGACGATCAGCAAATGGTCAATTTCTACGAAAGAGTGGCCAAAGCTGCTGCTGCACGCAAAATGCTGGTAGACTTCCACGGCGCACATAAACCTGCAGGGCTACAACGTACATACCCCAACGTAATTTCCTTTGAAGGCGTATACGGCCTGGAGCAAAGCAAAGGCGATGAAAGCAAATCTATTTCTCCCGAACATAACGTGACGTTTCCTTTTATCCGCATGGCGGCTGGCCCGGCAGACTATACCCCCGGTGCCATGCTGAATGCACAAAAAGACGACTGGGCCCCACATTGGACCAACCCCATGAGCATGGGTACACGCTGTCATCAACTGGCGATGTATGTGGTATATGAAAGTCCGCTGCAAATGCTGGCGGATAATCCTACCCACTATTACAAAGAACCGGAATGTATGCAGTTCCTGCAGGCCGTTCCTACCGTATGGGATACCACCATTGTACAACAGGCCAGTGTAGGGAATTATATCCTCACTGCCCGTAAAGCCACTAACGGCGACTGGTACGTGGGCGGCATGACTAACTTCACCGCACGTACGCTAACATTGGATTGCAGCTTCCTGCCGGCAGGCACTTACACGATGCATACCTGGAAAGATGGTATCAATGCAGATAGAAATGCCCAGGATTATAAGATGGAGGAAATTACTATAGACAGGAATTCCAAAGTGCCCGTAGTGATGAGCATGGGCGGTGGATGGGCAGCGAGAATAGTGAGAAAATAACACCTCCTCACAAGTAATCCTGGTTGTCTAAATGAAAGGTTTTAGCGCCAGCAACGCAAGTTTGGCATAGTTTCATGTCGGATCTATACAAGAACATTTCACAGCGAAGCACTAATTTTGTAAAAAAAACAGGACAGCCCTGATATGAAAGCAGACATTTACCAGCCAAGCCTCCCATTAAGCAGGTATATCGACAATTATATGATTGTTGATATCGACTGGAAAGCTGTCAATCAGGAATATGCTGTTTGGCGGCTGATCCCTTTCGGGCAGACTTCCATGTTGTTTCTGTATGGAGATCTGCATCAGTACAACATGGAGGGAGCGCAGTTTGACATGTTGCAAACACGGCGTGCGTTTATGGTAGGTCAATTGACCAAACCTATCTGGCTGAAATTTTCAGATCATACCAGGCTGGTGAAAGTACAATTTAAACCTGGCGGCATACATCAACTGCTACCGGTAAATATGCAGGAATTCACCAATGTTCCCAGTGTAGACCTGGAGGCTGTATGGGGATACACCGTCAACCTCCTCCTGGAGCAGCTCTTTGAGGCTACGAGTGATGAGCAACGTGTAGCATTAATGAATCAATTCTTAGAGGCGCGTTTATATCCTGCTTCCGGTTTGATTGATTATGTAGATTTTTCTATTCAGCAACTCCGGAAGAATAAGGGCAATGTGGCGGTCCAACAGTTGGAAGATCAACTTGGTATTAGCAGCAGGCACCTGGAAAGACTATTCCGTACAAGAATAGGGCTTTCTCCTAAAGAGCTGGGTAAAATTATGCGTCTTAATTTTGCTTTAAGCCGGTTAAAGGAAGCAGATATTTCTTTATGTGCCGTATCGCACGATGCCGGTTATTATGATCAGTCGCACTTTTCAAGGGACTTCAAAAGCATAGCTGGCGTGGCTCCCTCCAAACTTTTATCGGAAAGTGCTACCGAGCTTTTTGTCACCAATGGTAAATGCTTTATATAAATCCATCGATTTATAGCCCCAAATAAATGATAAGCCACATCAAAAGATGTGGCTTTCTATTTTTATAAGGACTCCTTTCATTAATACAGGTCGGATTTATACAAGTTTATTAATTACAATCATCGCATCTTTGCATTATTAAATAACCTTCAAAAATGAATATCAACATCATTACCCCAATTGCCTGTATCCCCATCGGGCCCCCACTTGCAGTTATTACTGCCAATATACCTCAACCTTTATTCAAAAAATATTAAGGTATTGTTACTGTAAAAACTGCCTCTTGCCAGCCAAACACAATACATATATCGCTCCAGGAGTAACCTTTACCTGGCACCAACCGAAAGGGTTATTCACTGCTAACGTCAATGAGCATTTATTGCTGTTGACAACAGCAGCGGGAGAAGTATTGATAGCATATATTAAGCTGATCAGGGCTTATTATTCATCTTTTGATGATCATAAAAAAATTATAAACTATTACTATACAGAAATTGGAAAGAAATTAGCCGCTATTGACGCTATTATTCAGCCTGAAGATATCTCCCGTTTAATACACCAACTGGGATGCCTCACCGACTGGCCCCGTCACCAGCCTTTGCACTAATAAAACGTACCCAAAAAATTAAATACAATTCATTGCTTACTATTTACAGCAGGCTTCATTTACCTGCGTACTTCTCAATGATGAACTACCCCATATGTATTTTTCAAATTGTCATAAAATAAGATTCATGTATTCATTTTTAAAAAACTCCAAAACGGTGCTGCTAATGAGCATTATGCTGATTAGTATGTACAGCTGTAAAAAGAATGATAATCAACCTGTGCCCACACCCCAACGTGGTACCATACACGAAAAAGGCACTCCGGCAGGAGAAGCGGTAACGGCTAAAATAGGCCCTGCCGGCGGAACATTAACCACTACCGATGGACGGATGAAACTAAATGTACCAGCAGGCGCAGTGACAAAAGAAACTGATTTTATTATCCAACCGGTTACCAATACCCTGCCAGGCAGCCCCGGTAACGCTTATCGCTTGTTACCGGAAGGACAAACTTTTACCAAACCGGTAACGCTCACTTTTCACTACAACAACAATGACCTGGAAGGTACCGCTGCACAGGTACTATTCCTGGCCTTTCAGAGCGCCGACGGTATATGGAGATGTATGCCACAAACAGCACTGGATGAAGCAGCTCATACACTCACCGTAAATACCACGCATTTCAGCGATTGGGCGCCCTTTGCAGAATTTTGGTTAAATGTAGACAAACACGAACTGAAGCCCAAAGGCTCCACCACCGTAGATATCTCCTCCCCTTTCCTGCTGGAACCACTGGTGAAGGGTGATCCCATGGAAATAGCCGATACCCATGCGGAAGACAATCCAAAAAACATAAAGAACTGGCAAATATTCCAGGCAGGTAAGCTCACTGTTGAATCCAATAACAAGCGCGCGCTTTATACCGCCCCGGATCAGATCCCTCCTCATAACCCGGTGCAGGTTACCGTGGAAATATACAACTTCATTCCGCCGGGATATGTACGTCCGGGCGCTACCGGCAAAGCCATACTGATGTCTAATATCTATATTGTAGATGAAACCTATTTCATCGCAGAAGTAGATGGCATTCCCTATAACCTTAGCGGCATTTTATATACCATGGAAGATGGAAGGCTGGTGATCAATGGCAATCTGTCTGCCGGATCAAATATTATGTTGGTGACCATCGGTACCAACACCGGCTTCTATCCCTTTGCTACAGAGGAAAATGGTGGCACCGGCATTGCAGTATATAACGGCGGGCCCGGCATCGGATATGTACATGAATATACCCCCTGTGAGTCGGACGCTATTGCCTCTCCCGGCGGAATATCCATACAAAAAAAGGAAAAGTCCGGAGACGTGGAATATGTAGAAGGCTCCTTTAATGCTACTGTATATAAAGAAGAAGGCTTATGCCCACACCTGGTTGTACGCCAGAAAAATATAAAAGGAAGCTTCCGTGTGATCAGAAGAGTAGAATAACTCCATTCCTAACATCTATTAAACATTGGTTAACATGACCTATAAATTACTCCGTTCCATAGCAGGAACTGGCCTGGCCTGCCTGCTGTTAAGCATGAATATCGCCTGCAAAAAAAATAAGGACGACAACAGCATACCTGTTACTCCCCGTACAGACATTACCGCGGATGTTTCCGGCGTCTCCTGGTTTGGCCTGGATGAAACAAACATGGACCCTGATCAACATTTCAGTCTTACAGTATATAATCCAACAACCGGTATCTGGTTTAACAATGCACCTACACCATGGGATATGGTACCCCGTCCGGGCAATGGCATCCGTTTCAGTGCAAATGGTGACTTTGAGATTTGTCGCTTTACCAACTCTGGTATGGGTGGCCTGAAATCATATGCATTCTTTTATATGAAAGGTACCGCTGAACAAAATGGAAACGATATTATGCTACATCCTACTATTTACCGGAATAAATACCATAGTGTGAGTGATCCCGGCCTGAACTACGACAAAGAACTACCCAGAGAAGCAATGAAAATAAAATACGCCACGCACCGCTATACCAACGGTTGGGATCATGTAGACATCACCTGGAGTGACAATACCGTTTCCCGTTACTACCGGCGTTACTAAACGTAAAAAACATACTGCAATAAAAAAGGCCATCTCAGTAATCTCTGAGATGGCCTTTCTACATCTACAATTTAATCAGCCGTATCACTTCCGACTTTCCTCGTCCTTCCAAAGTCAATAAATACATGCCATTCTTCAAACGACCAAGGCTTTCACTGATCCGGCGTGTTCCTGGCGTGATCTTCCAACGGAATACCACGATGCCTGCAGCATCTACCAAAGTAGCTCTTTCATAAGCTTCCTGGAATACGATGTTGAGTTGTTCGGTAAAGGGATTAGGATAGACCCGTGTTTTAGTCAGCGTAATGGTTTTAGGTTGCGTCATTGCGGATGACTGCATAGCAGATAACGGCTGTATAGGTGTACAGTTGTCGATGTTAAACCAATTGAATTTAAAGGTACCGGCTCTCACATGAATGCCGGTATACGTCAATGCCGGCAACGTGATGGTGTCGCTGATAGTTTGCCAGGTACCACCGGTATTCGGAATATTAATGACGCCATAAAGCACACCTCCACTGCCTACGCCGGCCTGTGCTGCCGCAGTAGTTAACACCCGCAAACGTACATTGTATTTACCCGCTGTGGGCACTACCAGGTTGTTATACGCAAACCAATCGCTTAGTTTCAAATTGGTAAAGTTTTGCCCACCGCCTATATCTGTGCAGGTTTCCTTCACTGGTCCGGAGATATAAGAAGAAGCGCTTTCTGCTTCATACCGGTTATTCACGGCGCAGTTATATGCGGCAACACGTACATTGGTAGATTGACTCACCCCACTCACGGTAGCGGTTACACTAAAATTACCCACGGTGCTGTCTGCGGTAAACAATCCAGCCGGACTAATACTGTTGCCTGTGCCGGTGACGGTCCACGTAAGGCCGGCCATGTCTATTACATTGTTGGCGGCATCGTACCCGGTAGCGGTAAACTGTTGTGCTGTACCAGCCGGCAGCGTTACATCCGCAGGCGTGATTTCAATCCTGGCCGGTGGCGGCGCCACGCAATCATCTATCGAGAACCAATTGAATTTAAACGTACCTGATACCACGTGTATACCTGTATAAGTCAGCGCTGGTAATGTGATGGTATCCCTAATCGTTTTCCACACCCCACCGGTAGACGGAATGTTAATGGTGCCAAAGGTCTGGCCACCATGACCTACCGACACCTGTGCTGCTGCAGTAGACAACACACGTAAGCTGATGTTATACCTGCGGGCCACGGGCACATTCAGGGTGTTATAAGCAAACCAGTGACCGGCGTACAAATTCTTATAATCCTGTCCGCCGCCCACATCAGTACAAGTTTCCAGCACCGGGCCGGAAGATAATGACGACGCCGATTCTGCTTCATATTTCCCGTTTATAGTACAACCATAGGCAAGTGTAACAATAGCCGTATCTGTAATAGCACCGGCAGTTAAGGTAACCTGGTAATTGCCGGTAGTATTACCTGCGGTGAGCACGCCATTGGCCTGGATGCTGTTACCAGCGCCGGTTACCGCCCACACTTTGGAAGCAGGTAATGGCATCACGCTATCGGTTTGATCATAGCCTTTAGCCGTAAAGGTATAGGTAGATCCTACCGGGATCGTCACGGTGTCCGGAGTGATCCGGATCCGTGTCAGCACCGGCAATGGCAACACTTTAACGATAGCAGCACCAATGACGCTGTTGTCTTTCGCCTGCACCGTAAAGTACCCGGAGGTATCCGCGGCAGTGAATAAGCCGGTTTGACTGATCATCTGGTGACTGTTATTCACCATCCATTCCGGTGTAATAGCCATCTTCACACTATCCTGGTCAAACCCGGTGGCAATGTATTGCTGTGTAGCCAACGCTACTACAGACACGGAATCAGGCGTCACTTTAATCCTGTTCAGCGTTACCGCCTGGGCCGGGATGATCTTCAGCCAGTTAAAATTCCATCCGGAGCTGTTAGACAGGATACGGATGGTTTGCGTACCCTGCTTTAATGTAAAAGCGGGCGAAGTGATGGTATACCAGTTCTGCCAGCCGCCGGAAACAGGCAGGCTCATAGTAGCCAGGTTAGCGCTATCCAGCTGGACAGACAGGCTGGATAATGTATTCGCCGCCACCCGGAACTGTATGCGATATAATCCGCTGTCCGGAACACTCAGATCGTATTCCATCCAGGTACCTTTGCCGATATAGCTAATATTTAGGTTACCACTGGTATCCGACACCGGTTCTGTGCAACAGGTATTGCTGTTATCAAATGCCTCTGCCTCTATCCTTGCCGGTACAGGTTTGTAGTTGGTAGCGCGGATATTGGCGTAGGTGGTAGCAGAACGGGTAATGGTATCTACAGTAGCCGTTGCCGTTATAGTGCCCGACGATTGAAAAGTAGCTTTACCGCTGGCAGTAATAGTGTTGCCGGCACCGGTAATACTCCATACCGGGTTGATGGCAATAGGACGGCCGTTCTGGTCGTTCGCGGTGGCGGTGTACTGAATCACTTTACCAGGCAGCAATACCTGGTTGCCCGGCGATATCATAATGGTATCCAGCATTGGTGTTCCCAGGCCTTTCTGGTAGATTCTCACATAGTCTACGTTCATGCTATCGGGCCAGTTGGAATCCGTAATATTTCCACCCATACCACCACCAATAGCGAGGTTCAGGATCACATGAAATTGCTGATCGAAGGGCCAGTCTTTCCAGTCTGTTTGCGGATTAGCATACGCATATATGCGACTGCTATCATAGGTGAAAATGAGGGAATCGGCAGACCACTCCATCGCATACACGTGATAGGCCGTATTTACATCCGGGATAATTTTTGAGCCGGTAAGATGCCCGCCATTTGTCCAGTTACTATTCTTCGTATGTACGGTAGACATCACATTGCCGAGGTTATTCCCTACTTCTTCCATGATATCCAGCTCCCCACTGGCGGGCCATCCGCCATATACACTGTAGGTAGGCATCAGCCAGATAGCCGGCCATGATCCTTTGGCTTTGGGTAGTTTAGCCCGTACTTCTACTTTGCCGTAAAGGATATCCATCTTGCCCTGTGAAATTAGCCTGCCGGAAGACCATGGCTCGGTAGTGTTGCCGTTGGGATAATCCTTTTTCCCGGTGATGACAAGGTCACCGTTGCGTACACGGATATTATCGTGCGTGGTATCGGTATATACCTGTTGTTCTCCATTGATCCATCCTTTGGGTTTTGCATCCACAGTCCATTTGCTGCGATCCGGCAAGCCATCTGTATTAAACTCGTCGTTGTATACCATTGTCCATGCAGGGTTTCCGTCGAATACTGCGTTACCTTTTGCCACATAGTAAGGCAGATTGGCGGAGTCCAGCTCCGTGCCTGCCACGGTTAACTGCAACGTTCTCCGGGAATAGTTGGCGGGGGAATTACCACCCAGCACAATATTCGCCAGGGTGTCGCTGATACGTTGAATGCTGTCTATCCGCACGCCGGGAGGAAGATTGGCCGCGGTCCATGATAACTTATCCAGTTGCGCTTTAAACGCTGCGCCATTGAGTTTGGCAGGAATGATGGCACCATTCTCCTGCCCCATTAATATCCGTGTACTCGTTAACGTGATACCAATAGGGTTAGGTGCCTGTACCAGGTCGAAATACAAAATACCATTGGCCTTTCTGCCATCGATAAATTGTACGGCGATATTATTCAGGTCGGTGCGGTTTTTTACACTTTGAAAGTTGAAGGTGGCTTCTTCCCACTGGTTAATATTTTTGATTTTGTATGTAAAATAAACTGCTTTCGTATAGTCGCTACCGGGTTGCAGCTTAAACATCACTTCCTCTTGCACATTACTGTACACCAACATTTTGAAGGTACTGTTGACAGACAGATCGAAAGGCGTATTCAAAGGACAGGTAGCACTCATGTACTCAAAACAGCTGGTATCTTTCGTGAACTTTGCCACATAGGGGCTGGGATTTACGGTAGATGGAGCAGGATTGGCAACATGAAAAAGCACCGATCCGGTGGCCCCGGCGCCGGCATAATACGACCAACGGCCGGAACAGGGACCATGTCCTTCCATGTCATCCAGCAACAGGTACTGGGCATGGAGGGTCTGGCACAGCAATATGCTGCACCAAAAGAGCAGTAACATTTTTTTCATAACGGGTATTTTTTATCGTGGAATAAAAAGCATTACAGATTTGGATTCATCACTGCATCTGCACCCGGAATAGGCATCCAATATTTTTGTTTCGTAATAGGTCCGTTAACGGGTAAGTCGTCCGGATTTTTGTTGGCATTAGCCGCTTCTACTTTCTCTAAGCGCACCAGGTCAAACCAACGGCTCCATTCGCCCGCCAGCTCCCAGGCTCTTTCGTTCACTACCGCGTCCGCAAAATCAGCGCCCGATAAATTAGCCGGCAGTTTAGTTAAACCAGCGCGCAACCGCACGGCATCAACAGCTGCATAAGCTTCTGTACTGGGTGTGCCTGTAGCCCGCGCCTGTGCTTCGGCATAGGTAAGCAACACCTGCGCATACCGCAGCATGATCACGGGGTTATTGGACATATACGTATCTTTTTGTCCACTCTGGATGGTGAATTTTTTATAGTAAGGATGTTTAGTGGTTACATTCTGCCAGGTAATCGTTTGCCCCTTTACCACAAACTCCGTGGAAAATGTCGCGTCTTTACGACGGCCGGCCGGGAAGTTATTAAAGAAGTTAATTTCCGGGAAGAAGTCGGACCAGCCGCCTTCATTTTCCGGCATGGTGGACAAGCCATAGAAAGAATTGTAAGTAGACCATTGCCCACGTGTGAACAAAGTAAATACATCTTCTACCGTACCTCCTGCAAAAATTTTCAGGTAATCATCCTGGTAAAGGTCAAATTTATAGGTGGCTTTGTTATCGATGACTTCCTTTGCTTTCGCCGCTGCCAGCGCATATTTGGAAACATCTTTCAGCGGCCATCCGCCTTCTGTCAGGTATACTTCTGCCAGCAACGCTTTCACGGAACCTTTGTTTGGTCTGCCCGGATCACGTTTATTATTGGGTACCCAATCTTCCGCTTTCAGCAGATCCTCTTCCACCAGTTTATACACTACTGCCGGCGTACTTTTCTTCAGCGTTAGTAAGTCGGGTGTATATTTTTCAGAAGGAATAACCGGTACTTCTCCCCAATATCTCGTCAACCAATAATAGCAAAGCGCCCGTAAAAAGTATGCTTCTCCTACAATGGCATGCACAGTGGCTTCGGTGCCGTCTTTTGCTTCTCCATAGTTATTGATGATGTTGGTGGTAGATTGTATAGTTTTATAACAACCGCGCCAGATGGGCGTCATACGGCTGTTAAGCGAAGAAACATTGAAGCGGTCGAACTCCCTGAACTCTTCTTTGTTGGAGCCGGGATGCGTAGTAAGATCATCAGCACCCATACACATTGCAATTTGCGACACGGTAGTAAAACCACTTTCCCAGGGAACCATCAGGCTACCATAAGCGCCTGTGAGGGCTGCTTCCAGCCCGGCCTGGCTGCTAAGTCCCGCGTTGCCGGCAATCAGCCCGCGGGGGTTTTCTTCCAGCGACTTGCTGCAAGATGCCAATATGATGATGAGTGCGAGTGAATATATCTTTTTCATGTGGAACCGTTTGAGAAATTAAAAACTAAGCGAGAAGCCGCCTGTAATTGTTTTTGCATTAGGATAAGCACCATAGTCAATACCCTGCCTGAAATCGCCTGCAGAGGAATTTGCCTCCGGATCTATACCGCTGTAATTCGTAAAAGTCAACAGGTTGGTGGCACCAATGAACACTTTGATGGCTGCAATATTCCGGATGGCCGATTTAGGGAATTCGTAGGACAGGCTAATATTTTTCAATCGCACAAAATCTCCTTTTTCGAGGAAGCGGGTAGATTGTGTGAAGTTCCTGTTGGTAGTGCTGAAAGCCGGAATATTGGAAGTTTCATTCACGCCCGGAATATAGCGGTTCACGATCTGGTGCAGCGTTGCTTCGCGCGCGTCGCCACCATAGTACATCGTAGCGGCATTATTATAATTCAGCCGGTCGAAGCCGAACATGCCCTGCAGGAATACATTCAGCGTGAAATTTCTATAGCTCACCGTGTTATTCCATCCGGCGGAAGTTGTAGGGATACCACTGCCAATTACGCCGTAGTCACCGGCATCAATCACACCATCTGCTTTAAGATCCAGGTACCTGGAATCGCCCGGTTTAGCCCCAAATTTGGCGGCTTCTGTTGCTTCCGAAGGCTTCCATGTACCCAGGTAAGTAAGGCCCCAAATGGCGCTCAATGACTGTCCCGGTATTACTACAAATTCAGATTGAGGCGACATGCCAGAACCTATCTTACGGGTATTGGGATCAAATAATATGGTTTTAGCGCCAATAGACACCACTTTATTTTTCACAAAGGATACGTTGAAGTTAGTATTCCACTTCAAGGGTCCTTTATCAATCACCGCTGCATCCACAGATATTTCCCAGCCTTTATTCTGTACCGTACCTACGTTGCGCGTAATGGTATTACCACCCAGGTAAATAGGCAGGGTTTCATTCAGTAACAGGTCGCGCGTATTTTTCACAAAATAATCGGCGCTCACACTGAAGCGTTCATTTAAGAAACCCATATCCAGGCCTACGTTCTGCTGCTCCGTGGTTTCCCACTTTAAATCCGGGTTGCCAATATTACCCAGCACAATACCATTCAGAAAAGTACTGTTGGTAAAGGATGCAATCCTGTTCGAGTAAGCAGAGAAAGTACTGTAAGGTCCTACCCCTTCGCTACCGGTGTTTCCCCAGCTACCGCGTAATTTCAGGTTGCTGAATAAGCGCTGGTTTTTCATAAAGGATTCTTCAGAAATGATCCAGCCAACAGAGGTAGAAGGGAAGTAACTGAACTTATTTTTGTCCACAAACTTGGAAGATCCGTCTCTGCGCAAGGCGCTGGAGATAAGGTATTTCCCGGCGTACGCATAGTTCACGCGGCCCACCAAAGAAAAGATACTCCATTTGGAATAGCCGGAACCCGGGCTGCTGGCCGTTCCCTGCGACAGGTTATTCCATTGAAAGTTTTCATAGGTCAGGTTGGAAGCGCCGGCAGATACATAGTTATAAGTACCTTGCTGGTATTCTGCCACCCCGGTAATATCCAGGCTATGCTTCCCAAAAATCTTTTTATAGTTCAGCGTATTGGTATTCTGTAACCTGGCTTCTTTGTTAGACCGGATACCGGCAGTAGCCGTGCCGGAATTCACCACTTTCCCGGTAAAACTTTTATCATCGTAACTCAGGTAATTAGCGCCAAACTGCAAATTCAGCGACAAGCCTGGAACCAGGATATCATCAAACTTAAATCCTCCGATTATATTCGCCAGCATACGTTCCCGTTCTGCCAGTTGCTCTGTGGTCAATGCTACCGGGTTAAAAAATACAGAGCCAATAGGATCGCTGGCCGTATAGGTACCATCGGCTTTGCGTACCGGCACCGTAGGCGACCAGGTAATTGCCTGTGCCAGCGGACTATGCGGACCATCAGCAGGAATATCCAGGTTCAGTCCATCGCTATAAGAGCCGGTGATGTTGAATATCGCCGAAATCTTATTGGTTAGTTTTGAATTGATGTTGGAGCGGACCGTATATCTTTTGAAAGATGAATTATTGATAATCCCATCCTGGTTGAGATAATTACCGGAGATAAAGTAGCCGGTTTTATCGTTTCCACCGGAAAGACTCAGCATATATTCCTGTGCAAAAGCGCGGCGGAATATTTCATCCTGCCAGTTGGTGCCACCTTTCGCTGCCAGGTCTTTCACCTGCGATTCTGTGAAAGGCGCTGCCGTACCAATGGCTGCGGCGTGGGCATTGGCAGTTTGCGCAAAGGTAGCTGCATCCAGCAGATCCATTTTTTTAATTACTTCTGAAGAGGATAAGCGGGTGGAGAAATTCACTTTTAACCCGCCTTTCGTTCCTTTTTTGGTGGTAACAATGATAACACCATTGGATCCCCTGCTTCCGAAAATAGCGGTAGCAGAAGCATCTTTCAGCACCTGTATGGATTCTATATCATCCGGGTTGATGGCAAATAATTCCGCGCCGATAAAGCCATCTACCACATACAACGGGCTGTTATCGCCATTGATGGAGTTGGCACCACGGATACGGATACGTACACTTCCTCCCGGTGATCCGGCAGCGTTAGTTACCTGTACGCCAGACACCCTTCCCTGTAACACCTGGTCCAGCCGGTTCACGGGCTGTTCCGCGAAATCTTTCGCAGAAATAGAAGAGATAGCGCTGGTGAGTGAACCCTTTTTCTGTTCACCATATCCTATCACTACCAGCTCCGTCATTTTGGAAGCGGCGGCCTGTAAGGTGATGTTTATTTGTTGCCGGCCATTTACACCAATCTCCTGCCGGTCAAACCCAATATAGGAAATGAGTAATACGGCATCTCTATCAGGTACGCTTATTTCATAAATACCTTGTTCATTCGTGACTACACCTTTCGCCGTTCCTTTCACCTGGATAGTAACACCCGAAAGCGGTTCCCCTTTATCGCTGAGTACCTTTCCTTTCACTATAATTTCTGCTATACGCAAAGGGGCGGTGCTTACGACTTTTCTTTTAACGATAATTGTTTTATCGGCGATCACGTAGGTCAGTGCCTGGTTCTCGAAACAGAGATCCAGCGCTGTTTTCAGGGAAACATTTTTCACCTGCAGCGTTACCTCCTGTGCCTGTTCCATTTGTTCACTGGTACAGAGGAAAGCATATCCTGTTTGCTTCCTGATTTCACGGAAGATTTTCTCCAGCGAAACATGGTCAGCTGAAATGGATACCGTTTGTGCATATCCTGTCGCATATCCCTGCATGAGGGCTAACGTCATTAAAAGCACTGTCAATTTCATGATCCGGAAAATTTTTACTGACAATCGTGAAAAATGCATGGCATGCCACATTGCACGGGAAGCCCTGCCTTGGAAAAAAAGCCTTAAATACATACATTTGTATGGTTTGGGTAAATGAAAAATAATTGCTGAAACGATTATGGTTTATAGACCCATATTGACCGGGAGTGCTTCGAACCACTTCCGGTTTTTTAGTCTTTGGTTGTTTTTATGGTGATACGATAATTTGGTGTTCGCGTATATCAAAATGTACTTCGCCGGTTAATTCCATCATTTTTAATACTTGTGAGATAGGTACGTTTCTCGGGATAATTCCGCGGAAATGCGCAGGCACTTCTTTTTTGTATATCACCTCCACATTGTACCAGCGGGCTATCTGCCGCATTACTGCAGGGAGGTCGTTTCCTTCCAGTTGGATAAATCCATTTTTCCAGGCAATCGCATCTGCTGCATCTGCTTCTTTCAGCACTTTAATGAGTCCTGTGCTACGATTGAGGTGTGCGCCCTCTCCGGGTGACAGTTTTTGATTGTAATGGCCGTTATTTACTTTCACAGCGCCTTCCAGCAACGTGGTGTTGATTTGTGCTTCGTCGTCATAGGCCATGATATTAAAGTGTGTGCCTAGTACCTGTACTTCCATTTGATCTACTTGTACAATAAACGGTTGGGCGGCGTTTTTGGCGACTTCAAAATAGGCTTCTCCTGTTAATTGTACGGTGCGGTTATTCCCGGTAAAGGCAGCCGGATAACGCAGGCTACTGGCGGCATTCAGCCAAACACGGGTACTGTCGGGCAGGGTAAGCTGGTATTGACCGCCCCTGGGTGTAGCTATTTTATTGAACAGTGCTGCAGTGTTGGCCGTATTATGATTGGAAGAGCGATACAATAATTGTCCGCCGGCAGATTTAATGACCGCTGTATTCCCTTGTTGTGCCAACGTTCCATTAGCGGCGCTATCCAACGATATCACGCTTCCATCTCCCAAAGTCAGCATCGCTTTATTACCACCTGGCAAAATATCTGCAGGTGTTTTCGCAGCCACTACCTTCGCGGGCGGAGCCGCCTGGTGTTGCAGGAAGAAGTAACCACCAACACCCAGTAACAGCAGTATGGCGGCTGCAGCGGCAACACGGGTCCATGGCCGCATACGCACTACTTTAGGCCGGTCTGCCTGCAGAATGTTATTGGCTAGTAATTCCCAATTGATGGTATCATTTACAGGAGCAACAGGTGCAGCCAACAGTTGTTCTACCCGGGCAGCGAGAGCGCCCGTATTATCTTCCAGCAAAAGATCACACAGCTCCTGCAACTCTTCCGGAGTAGCAGCTTGTTTTTCAACCTGGTGAACGAGGTACACCAGGCGTTCGTGGATAGTCAATTGGTATCGTTTTTCAGTTTAACGTGGTCATTCCTGGTATAACAGACGCGCAATGGAACGTTTAGGACCTAATGATTTAAAAAAAAATTTCACTGCCCGTAAAACAGCCACAGCAGCCAGAAAGGTAGTACATACCCGGCAGTTTCCAGGTATTTCCGGATGGCATGCAGCGATCTGACGAGAGAATTTTTTACGGTATTGGGAGAAAGTGATAGTTCCGCTGCGATTTCCGGAATCTTCTTTCCTTTTTCCCGGCTTAACAAATAAATACGCCTGGCCTGCGGCGGCAACGCCAGCACAGCTTCATTAATGAGGCGCAGGGTAGCTGTAAAAGCCACGGCCTCCTCTGTGGTGAATTGCAGGTCCGCATCTGCTGCCAGCAGGTTCATGGCCTTCTGGTGTACGGCCTGGCGGCGCAGATAGGAGAACGACTGATGGAATAGTATGCGTAGCAACCAGGACCTTGGATTTTCAATACCCGGCAATTTATCACGACTCATCCACACCCGTAAGAAAGTTTCCTGTATAATATCTTCTGTTACCGCAGGTACTTTCGTCAGGTGAATCACCAAAGGCTGAAACTGTGGACCATACGTATAAAACAGTTGTTTGAAGGCAGCCTCATCGCCCTCAGCAATCAACTGAAATAATTCTCTATCACTGTATAGGTGGTCATGCATGCGTTGGTAGGCCTGTGGAATGTTTTATGTCAACACCTGACTAAAGTAGGAAAAATAAATTATAGTTTCCAGCACCCATATTCCAGCGGTAGCATGCATCCGCCCCTTCCGATGTGCCTGATAAAATAAAATAGCCACCCCGGGAAGGAGTGGCTATTCCTGTTAACAACAAATGATTACTGCCATTCAGCCGCTTCATCTGCCACCGCTACGGCTTCTATCTCAATCAGCGCATCGGGAGAATACAGGGAAGAAACTTCCAGGATTGTATCTGCCGGATAAGGTGCTTTGAAATACTTCGCTCTTAGGGCCACAATCTTGTTGAAGTTGCCCATATCTTTTAATAGGATAGTTACCTTCACTACGTTTTTAAAACTGGAACCGCCGGCCTTCAATACTTTCTCCAGGTTCTCAAAAGCTTTGGCAGCTTGTTTGTCGAAATCACCGATCCCTGTTAACTGACCATTATCATCAATAGCAGTTTGTCCGGAGATGAATAACAAGTCGCCCACCCGATGGCCCTGGGCAAGGTGAAAGGGTTGATAAGGATCTGGCGTGATTTTTATTTGTGAAATTTTCATTTTATTATTTTTTAATTGATGAGTTGAATTATTTTTTTGTGCGAAAGCGTGTACGCTGTAAAAATTGAGGAGTATTACTAAGAGTGTTTTCATAAACTGATGAGTGTATTTGATTGAATAACTTTTTGAGTATGCTGAATGGTGGCCTCCGGCCAGAGCATATCAGGATGGAAAGGCAGTGCGGTGGTTCCGTTCAGTGCGTGCAGCGGCCATGCAGGATCTGCGAGGGCTGCCTTTCCGATCGCCAGCAGGTCGGCATGTGATTCACTGATTACCCTGGCTGCTCTTGTTAACTGGTGCATGCCGCCGTTAGCGATAACTATCGCACCAGTGATTTGTTTGGCCAGGGCGGCATAGTTGGTTCCATCAGCGTAAAAGCTATCGCGCTCCCACTCTCCGCTTTGTACCGCAATATGAATAAAGTCGGGGGCTGTGTTACGGACTTCCTCTAAAATCTCGATTGCCATAGTGGCGCCTGCTGTCCAGCGATATTTGAGGTCATTTACTTTTCCTTCTGACAGTCTGATGCCCACCAGGAAATGCGCGGGTACTATAGCCCTGATGGCCTGCATGATCTCTGCAATAATGCGGAAACGGTTGTGGGTATTACCTCCGTATTGATCGTTGCGGACGTTTAACTCAGGGGTCAGGAACTGATCCAGCAGGTAGCCATTGGCAGCGTGTAGCTCTACCCCGTCAAAGCCTGCCAGTACGGCCATTTTAGCAGCGCTTACAAATCCGTTTTTAGCGATATCAATATCTTCCTGGCTCATGGCCTGCGGAAAAGGATAGGCACCGGTACCACCATATTGTACCATTTTTACGCCGGTGGGTTGTACGGCAGAAGGAGCCAGTGTTTCACCGGCGTACTGCGATAATGCTCCTGCATGCATCAATTGCGCAATGATCAGCGCACCATTTGCCTTTACCTGTGTTACTGCCGGCTGCCACGCCGCTGCATGTGCCGGGGAAATAAGACCGGGCTGATGACAATAACCTTTACTTGCTATTTCATCGGTGTAATTACCTTCGGTGATAACCATACTGAAACCACCTTTTGCAAATTGGGTATAGTAGTCCACCATATCAGCAGTGGCCAACCCATCGGCGGAAGCGCTTACCCGCGACATCGGCGCTACGGCCAACCTGTTTTTCAGTGGGTGCTCCAACCATTGCAAGGGTTGGAATATAGGGTGATTATTTGTGTTCATATGCTTAATGATTATGAACACAAAAGTATTTCAGCCGTTACGGCTGCACGTATAATTAGTATAACAAATAGGCTTAAACTAATTTAATTTTTTAGTTGCTTCTTTCGGATCTGACTGAGGAAAACGGGCGTGATGCCCAGGTAAGAGGCAATATGCTTTAGGGGCATACGCTGATCTATGGAAGGATATTTTTTCAACAAACGGGCATATCGTTCGGCCCCGGTGATAGCGATGTTATCGAGAATACGTTCATCCTGCGCGGCACAGGCATTTTCATTGAGGATACGCCAGAAGCGTTCCAGCACGGGAATCTCTTTCAGCAACTCATCTCTTTTATGCTTTTCTATCTGCAATACCGTTACCGGTTCCATGGCCACAATATTACGGGTAGCAGCTTCCTGCCTGATCAGGCTTCGCAGATCGGTAATCCACCAGTCTTCCATGGCAAAATGCAGGGTATGTTCATCACCCTGGTCATCTACATAAAAAGACCGGAGAAACCCTTTACATACATAGCTTTCATGCCTGCAAATATCTCCCTGCTGTAGCAGGTATTGTTTGGGCAGTAAACGCCGGAGCGTTAATGCATCGCAAAAACGTTGCTGCTCCTCTTCCGTTAAGTTGATCCGGGCAGTCAAATGATCAAGGATCATCTCATAATAATTGGAAGCATCAGACATAGCAACGTTTTTGCGGGCAAAGATAAATAAGCATTATTTACTTTGGAGAGCTATCATTGTTTCCCCTGCATTTCCTTTAGCATCTTCGTAGCAAGGAACACCAGGAAGGCGGCAATGACAATCAGGGCCGCCCATATCCACCACTTGCTGCCGAACACAGTTACCGGGCTGTTTTTATTATCGGCCACCGCTGCCACAATATTCACGGGTGCCTGCGGCTGAATCACGGGAATACCAGCGGGTACGCTGTCTTTGAAATATGCCAGGTCGTATACCGGCAATGGCTGCATAGCATCTCCGCCTTTGATCACGTAAGAAGCGCCTTGCTGCAGGTTGGCCGTTAGCCAGATGGTTTGCTGCCAGGCATTCACCGCGCTGATCTGTAACGGTGGGTTATCATCATTATGCACCACCACAATGAGCTCTTTATAATTACCAGGACTACTTAACACTACCTGCGCTGACTGGTCGGACGAGAGGTTGAATTCCGCTACCGGAATAGCATGAACAACGGGTCCTTTTCCGACACTGGACTCAGATGCTGCCAGCGCAATTATCTCTGCACTGCGACGGTACAGGGAGGGTGCAGTAATGGTGAATGATAATTTATTGACCAGGTAAGCCTGATCAAACCTCAGATGCAGGCGGGTATCACGTGGATATTTGGCGGCATCAGGTGTACTAAGCACCGGCGCCGGTACCGGGGTATATTCCGTAGCACGGCTATCAGACTTATAACGGCCAATCTTCTCAATAAACACAGGTGCGCTGGTAGAGTCATTAATCTCCAGTTGGTACCAGGTATATTTGGAAGAAGGGATATCAATTGTTTTTACCACCTCTGTACCGGAAGCATCAGGCGCCGCACTGGCCGGATCAAATACAAAGGTATCGGTAACGCCATACCAGTTCGTTTTATCATCGCTGCCGCTGATACGCATTGTTTTAATGACCCGCGCATTTTTAAGCACCATTTCAAAATGGTCCAGCGTGTAGTGATTGGCGTTATGAAATACAAGGGTAGAATGTTTTCCGGGTACGCTGACTTTATCCGTGATCTCAAATGGCTCAAAGCCAGCAGTAGTATAACCTCCCACCTGTTCCTGCAGGAGATAGGGTACTTCCTTATCAGCCTGGTAGATTCTAAAGTTAGGCCTGCCGCCCACCCGGGCTGCTACGGCAGGTGTCATTGTAATATGGTAAAATCCGGTAGCCGGCACTGGCGGCAAGGCCGCCTGCCATGTGTATTGCGGTGGCGGATTCTGGGCATTTACAGCCCCTGCTGCCAACAGCAACAGGAGCATTGGCCATTTATGCGTTATTTTCCGGAACATCTTTTTGTTGATCATCTGCAAACAATATTTTTTTCAAACGCTGATACATAAACGAAATAATCAGCAGAATAACGCCCAGCGAAATGAAAGCCGCAATTTTTCCTCCTTCTCCCAAACCTGCAAAATCAAACAGGAACAGCTTCAGCAAGGTAAGGCCAAACAGCGAAATGGAAATAATACGTATAGTCTTTGACTTCCAGCGCAAGCCCAGGTAAATCAATACAAAGGCAAATGCTCCCCAAAGGATCGCATACCCTACCCGGTGCGTATTGTACAGGTCCTGGTCGTGACCACTGAAAGCCACCAGGTGATCCAGGCTGGCACTCACAATATAAAGAATGGCCGCAGAGCTGACCCATTGATAAATAACGACAAACTCCCCTCCTTTCAAAGAGCTAACCGTTTTCCAGGCCTGGTAAATTACGCCCAGCAACAATACTATCAACAGGTATTGCACATAGAAGTACGCTACCGGCGCCTTACCTGCCAGTACTTCTATTCTTACATCAATGATAGCCGGGTTATAATATAATGGGAATGCTACCACGAAACATAATGTCAGCAACAACAGCGGCAAACGTACTGCTTCAAATTTCCGGCGGCTCAGGTACAACAACACGCCGATGAACAAGTAATTATAAGCACCTGCCCATACCGGTGTTAATAACACGAAGTGACGATTGCTCTGGTATAAAATTTCCAGCAACAATACCACGTAAGTCAGCAGCACGCCTAATATCAGCAGCCCCGTACTATAAATGGAAAGGGATAAGTCAATAATAAACGGCTTCTCCGGGTCTTCATTTTTACACAATCTGCGCAGTAAAAACACCGCCGTTACAGATACCGCCCCGGTGATGAAGGCTTTATTAATAAACGGCAGGAACAGCGTTTTAGCACCATCATACAACTGGGTCCAGTCCAGCATCAGGCTGATCATCATCAGCGCCAATACCAGTACAGACACATACTTCATCAGGGTAATACCTGACTTCTGCCATAACCATAATAACAACACCGTTTCTGCTGCCCAGAATAAAGTAATATAATTCCCGTGCAATTGTATGGGAGCGGTCAGGCTCACAAAGCTTAATACCAATCCTATCAATAGGAATATCAGGGTGCGGTCAGCGCTCTTATTACGGTACAGGCTATACGCAAATACAAAGTTAAACACTGCCATCAGTGCCGTGAATAAACCCTGCCAGGTATCGCCGCTTAACTGATGCAGGATCAGCATACCCGCCGCATAATACAGGAACGTATTACTCAGCAATATGGCAATATCGAAAAAGTCGAACTTCCTTTTATTACGCACATTATTGATCACGTTCATCGCAAAAAATACAAAGTAATACAAGGTAGCATATACCAGCCCGGTGCCATAAGGCGTAGGTTTGGCAGGATGTGTTTCTGTGAGGTGATACGACAACCAGCCGCCGAAAAGCAGGATAGTAGCCAGGTAGCAGATAATATTAACAATATTCCATTTCTTGAAATAGGCTAAAATCAACATGCCGATATCCAGGATCAGGATATAGGTAAACAGCACCACTACATTGCCTTCACCGGTACTTACCATAAATGGCGCCGCAAAACCGCCTACAATTGCAATCACGGCCAGTTCCTTCCGATCGTAGTTCAGCGACAGTAACACTGTAAATGCTGTAATAAAAATGGTGAGCAGGAAAGCCAGGGTTTGACTAATCAAATGATACTGCTGAAATGCAATAGTGATCGTAAAATAAAGCACAGACACCCCGCCGCCTACCAGCACAGAGCTGAACGCTGCAAAGGTTTTCCGCATTCTATAAGACAGCCCAATGAGTAATCCGCCACAAACAATGCCTATAAACGTACGGCCTATTTCATTGATCCAGTCTTTATCAATAGCATACTTCAGGAAAAAACCGATGCCCAGCACCAACACAGCGATACCTATCTTATTAAACAGGTTTTCTCCAATGAACTTCTCAATATCCGGGTTCTTTTCCCAGAATGTAGGTTGTGGAGGTTTAGGAGGTGTTGGTGGTATTGGCGGTGGCGCCTCCGTATGGTACAGCACTTCCGGCGATATTGTCCAGCTGTTAGCCTCGCTGGCCGCTACAGGTGGGGTTACTGGTTCCGGCTCTGGCTCCCGTACCAGCTCAGGCTCAGGTATTACTACGGGTGGAAGAGAAGCTTCTACGGGCAAAGGAGGAGGCACTACCGGCTCCGGTACCCTTACCGGCGGCGGTGGCGGCGATGATCTCACCGGCACTTCAGGGGTTTTGTCGGCCCAGGGTTCGGGCCTGCGCGCCGACTGCAATTCCTCCAGCCGCTTCTGCAGATCCAATATCTGGTTCCTTAAAATAAGTATAGTGCCTGATGTTTCATTTTTGAAAATTAACAAAACAACGAAAATGGCCACCAATAACAAGAAAACGACAGCTTCGTACATATTTTTATGACAGGTATGGTTGAATAATAGTCCAACAACAGTTAAATATAAATTTAATATTGAGAATATGTTAATTTATTGATTCCCAATACCATGATTGCGTAATATCCCGCTTGACAAGATTATACACGCTCACTGCACCGCTTAACATTAAAATAACCTTGTTGATTAATCATTTATAATTCACTTTGCAGGATCCTGATCCATAAAAAACTGCCGCAATATTTATATTTAAATGCTCAACATTTCACTAATAAAAGATGGAAACGAAAAAGCGTTTAAACAACTATATGACCTTTTTCACGTCAAATTATTTCATTACTTCCTCAAACGGAAACAACCCCACCACATCGCCCGGGAGCTGACACAATGTACCTTTATTAAGATCTGGCAATACCGCCTTTCATTAACGGAATCGTGCAGCATCGATACCCAGGTATTTACCACCGCCAACTCCGTTTTAATAGATCATATCCGCATGGAAGCGCGGCAGGCGCAGATCTCCGTGTATACCCCTGAACTCCCCGACCACGAAGCCGCTCCCCAGGTACAGACTTTTGAAAAAAATAATTATATCCATACCTATATCTCACAACTTCCTCCTGTAAGAAAAAAAGTAATTGAACTAAAACTGGTGCACGGATATTCCAACAAAGAAATCGCCCACCAATTAAGTATGGCGGTAAAAACGGTAGAAGACCATATCACCAAGGCTGTACGCACTATTAAAACATTACGCCTGTTCCTGTAATATTAACTAAATGTTAAGAGCAGGGGTTACCCCACCGGCTATACGTAAACAATAAGTAACTATTTATTTTTCAGTAGCTATTCATGCAAGTAACAAAAGAAAAGATTCAGCAATTTCTAGGTGGCGGATGTACAGCGGCGGAAGCTGAAGAAATAGCTGCGTGGCTGAAGAAGCACCCGGAAGTATTGAACGGCTACCTGGAACAGGACTGGCACACTGCTGCTGACGAAGGCCAATTATCGCAGGAAGAGAGCAAAGCCATGTACCAACAGTTATTGCAACAGTTATCGCTGAAAAAATCATCCATTTTCACTATAAAAAAAATGGGACTGGTGGCGGCGGCTTCCCTGTTATGCCTGGTAGTGGCAACCTTTTATAACGCTCACAAACAACCAGCTACAACAGTAACGCAAACCACTGCAGCTATCATTCCTGCAGCAACAGCCACCACATGGGTCGTATGCGAGAACAACGGCGTACAAAAGAAAAAAATCAACCTCCCTGATGGCAGCATTGCCGTGCTGTCAGGGAACAGCCGGATAAGCTACCAGCAGCCTTTTCCGGCCCACAAAAGAGATATCCACATGAACGGACAGGTATATTTTTCGGTACATAAAGATCAATCGAAGCCTTTTACCGTGTATGCCGGCAACACTGCTACTACAGCATTGGGTACCGCCTTCCGCATCCATATGCAACAAAAGAATATTACCATCCAACTGTTCAATGGAAAAGTAAAAATCCAGCCCATCACCAAAACGGCAAAGGGATGGGACAGCACCATTTACCTGTTGCCCGGAGAACAGCTACAGTACAACATTGCAAAATCATCTACGACTATATCCGCCTTTATTCAAAAAAACGCTCATGAGGAAGTATCGCCAACAACCACCTTGTCATTCAATAATGAACCAATAGATAAGGTATTCGATCAGCTATCCGTAAAATATAAAGTCACTATCCTTTATAATAAAAAAGAAATCAATGGCATCTCGTTTACCGGCAACGTCATGAAGAACGATTCATTACCCCTGATATTACATATCATCGGCAAAATGAATGGCCTGGAAACAGATCAACAAAACAACGCATTCATCATTAAAAAAACGGCCGTACCGAAATAATTTAATCACGTCACCCAATAAAATACCAATGCAGGGAAACGCCTGCACATGGGCATTCTATGCGTATTCATTAACATCACTTTACATTTTATGCATTTTAAAAGCAAACTACGCCGGGAAAAAACCGGACTACTTACCTGCCTTTTTTTATTGCTGTTTGGACAGGTTGCCTTGTCGCAGGAAAAACTGGCTGAGCTCACAGGTACTGTTATGAGTGAAAAAGGTGAAACACTGCCAGGCGTAAGTGTTACCGCCACTGATCAACATACCCATCAGCATTTTTCCACCGTTACAGACGGATCAGGTATTTTCATCTTCAAAAAATTAATACCCGGTAATAAATATGATCTGAATTTTACTTTCATGGGCTATCTGCCCGGCAACTATAAAGGCTTTGAAGTAAGCACGGCTACCAACAACCTGCTCATGCGCCTACAGGAAGATACCAAAGCGCTTAGCGAAGTAGTAGTCACCGCACTGGGTGTTAAAAAAGAAATCAAAAAAATCGGTTACGCCGTACAGGAAGTAAAAGGTGCTGACCTGGTAAAAGCCCGGGATGCCAATCCTGTTACCGGCTTAACCGGTAAAGTAGCCGGCCTCTCCGTAGCCGCCAACGCGGAAATGCTTGGTACTCCCTCCCTCGTGATGAGAGGTAACCAGATCACCCTGTTCGTAGTAGATGGTGTGCCCATCAGCTCCGATACCTGGAACATCAGCCCGGATGATATTGAAAGCTATAGCGTTCTGAAAGGACCTGCTGCCGCAGCTTTGTACGGTAGCCGCGCACAATATGGCGCCATCCTCATTACCACTAAAAAAGCCGGTAACAAAAAAGGCATGAGCGTGGAATTAAATTCAACCAACTCTGTGGATAAAGGCTTTATTGCAATGCCACACACCCAGCACGAATATGGAGGTGGTATGTATGGCCAGTATGCCTATGCAGATGGATTTGGCAGTGGCGTTCAGGATGCCCAGTACCAGCTCTGGGGGCCTAAGTTCCGTGGACAGCTGCTTCCCCAATACGATGGAGAATACGATCCTAACCAAACCTACACCACCATCTTCGGGGATCGGATATACAATGGACATATCAAGCCAACACCTTACGTAAACCGTGGTTATGTAAACGGTAAAAGCAACCTGGAAAGATTCCTGAAACCTGGCTTCCAGTCCACCAACAACCTTGCTTTATCCGCCACCGGCGATAAATATGCCCTGCGCTTTTCCGTATCACAATCGCACCAAACCGGCATTGTGCCTAACACCGGCGTAGATGTAGCCAACTTCAATACCACCGCTACCTACAAAATCACACCACGCCTGACGTTCAACTCTGATGTGAACTTCAGCAGAACCTATACGCCTAATATTCCTGACGTGACCTACGGTCCGAACAGCCTTATTTATAACCTTTCCGTATGGACCGGCGACGAGTGGAACGTGGATGCACCGGACATCCGCGGCAAATGGCAAGCAGGCCAGAAAGATGTAAAAATTGTATTCCCGGAACACGTACACTACAACAACCCCTGGATGATGGTGGAAGACTGGCTCAGAGGACATTACAAAACAGATATCAATGGCTATTTATCCCTGAACTATAAACTCAACGATCACCTCGATGTTACCGGACGTACACAGGTGAGTACATATAGCCTGTTCCGTTCTGAAAAAATGCCATGGGGCGCGTATACCTACGCCAGAACACTGGGCCAGGGCGACTATCGCGAAGATCGCCGCAATATGTTCGAGAACAATACCGATGTACAGTTAAACTATAATTACAAGGTGAACCGCCTGATCAACGTTTCAGGCCTGGCAGGCGCCAGTTTAAGGTCGTTTACCTATAACTCCAATTTCACCTCTACCGACTACCTGGTAGTACCAACAGTATATAATTTCAGTAACTCCCTCAATACCCTGATGACGAACAACTTTAGTTCCGACATGCGGGTACTGAGCGCCTATGCTTCTATGGATGCGTCTTTCGGGAGATATGCCACGCTGTCAGCTACCGGCAGAGTAGATAAGTCATCGGCCTTGCCTAAAGGAAGTAATGTGTACTTCTATCCAAGCGTATCACTGGCGTCTGTGATCTCCGATTATGTAAACCTGCCATCAGTGATCTCCTTCCTGAAAGTACGTGGTTCCTTTGCTACCGTGCACGGAGATGCTACTGCTACGTACATCGGTGCTACCCCTTACAACGTATGGAGCCAACTGAATGGTTCTACTGCCAATAGCTTAAACACCAACTTTTCCCAATATGGTAATAACTATTTAAGTCCTTATGGCGGTCCGGATTATTCCCTGCAGTCGGCTTTCTCTACGGCTAAAAAATATAACAACGTTACCGCCGCATTTTCTACCAACAGCATCTTCGATCCCAATATCAAAACATTTAACCGGGTGAACTTTGAAGAAGGGTTTGATGTAAAAGTGCTGAAAAACAGGCTGGGATTGAGTGCTACCGCTTTCCAATATATTGATGGACCACAGATCTTGCCAAACCCGATTTCACCATCTACAGGATATACTACCTACTACATCAATGCCCTGAAAACAAAGAAAACAGGATATGAGCTGTCGCTGACCGGTACTGCTATAAAAGCAAAAGATTTCAGTTGGGATGTACTGGTGAACTGGTCTACTTTCAAAGAAGTATATAACGAATTACCTCCCGGACAAACCAACTATAACACCTACTTCCAGAAAGGCGACAGAACCGATAAATTATATTCTACCGGTTTCGTAAAAACCCAGGATGGAAAGATTGTGTATGATGCCGGTGGTAAGCCCTTGAAAAATCCTTATCCACAATTCCTGGGATACATGAATGCGGACTACATGTGGTCTTTCAGTAATAATTTCCGTTATAAAGATTTCAATTTCAGCTTCCAGTTTGATGGTAGTGTGGGTGGTGTGATCAGCAACCGTCTTTATTCCCTCACTATGCAGGGTGGTGCTAATATCGCCACCGTAGAAGGTGCCATCGGTAAGTCACGATTGGATGATGATGCCAATGCAGGCGTAGCATCTTATAAAGGTACTTATATTGGCGATGGCGTACAGGTATCTAACGGCGTACCTATTAAGTACGACAACTATGGTAACATCACCAACTACAAAGACCTGCAATTTGCCCCCAACCAATCTACCAGTACCGTACAAAGCTGGGCTACCCAATACTACGGACAAATACAGGAAGGGATGCTCACCAGCAAAACCTACGCAAAACTGAGAGAAGTAGTGATTGGCTACAATCTGCCACAGCAATGGTTAAGCCGCACTTTCATCAGTCGCGCAACTTTATCGCTGGTAGGCAGAAACCTGCTGTACTTCTATAAAGACAACAAATACAAGGGGATCGATGTGGAACAGTATAATACCGCTACCGCTTCTTCTGGTTTGCAAACGCCTACCACCCGCAGATTCGGCTTTAACGTTAATGTCTTATTCTAAACCATGCATCATTTTATGAAATCAGTATTTAAAAATATATTCATTGCCGGTACCGCATTACTGCTTACCGGAAGCTGTAAAAAAAGCTTTGATGAGCTTTATGTGAATAAAAACAAACCGCTGTCTGTGCCAGCCTCCCTGCTGTTTAACGGTATCCTCAGCAGTATGATAGATGCACCAGGTGGGCAAATGGACAGAACTAACCAGTTTCAGCTACAGAACAATTCTTATTTCGGGAATAACCAATACCTGTTTGGCGCCGGCGACAATCTCTATGCTACGTTAACCAACGTCATCAACATGGAAAGCCAGGCGAAAGTATTTGGCGCCAGGGATCAGAATCCTTATCGCGCCATGGGCAAGTTCTTCCGGGCTTATTTGTTTTCGAGAATGAGCCTCCAGATGGGCGATATCCCCATGTCAGAAGCACTGAACGGATTGAATAACCTGAAGCCAAAATACGATCCGCAGAAGCTGGTGTTTAAGCAAGCGTTGGCCTGGCTGGATAGCGCCAACACCGACCTCGCGCAGTTAATCAGCAATAACGACCAATCCTTATCCGGTGATATGTACTTCTCCAATAACCTGAAAAGCTGGCAAAAGGTAGTGAATACTTTTCGTCTGCGGTTGTTGATACATCTCAGCAAGAAAGCGGCAGGTGAAGCTGATCTCAATATACCCGGACAATTTGCCGATATTGTGAATAATCCAGCAAAGTATCCTATCATGGAAAGTCCGGCAGACAACCTGCAGTATATCTGGCTCAACCCTACCAATAAATATCCCATGAACCGGGAAACATTTGCAGATGGTGCGTTGAACAATATTTCTGCTACCTACGTGAGCTTATTAACCACGCTGAAGGATCCCCGCGTATTTATTACTGCAGATCCGGCGCCGGGTATTGTAGCCGCAGGTACCAACCCGGGCACATTTGCAGCCTTCCAGGGCGGTGATCCGGGCCTGGACATGGGCGTACTGGCCAGCCAGAATGGTGGTGGTAACTTAAGTTATATAAACAGGTACCGTTACTTCCTTGGCTACACCGGTGAGCCAACACCCATCATCGGCTATACCGAAATGTGCTTTAATATTGCAGAAGCTATCAACAGGGGCTGGTTAGCCGCAGGCCCTAAAGGCAATGCAGAAGCCTATTACAATGCAGGTATCAAAGCGTCGCTGGCTTTCTACAACATTCCGCTAAAAGGCACTATCACAGCCTATTCCCTGCCCTCTGGTGCCAAGTTAACGGATCCTAATCCATTTGTGGCCACACCGGTAAGTGTGGATTACGATACTTACTATGCACAGTCGACGGTGAAATATGCTGGCAACAACGCGACGGGTCTTACCCAGATCCTGCAACAGAAATACCTGGCGTTCTTCCTGAACAGCGGGTTAGAGCCTTATTACAACTGGCGTCGTACAGGCGTTCCCGTATTTACCACAGGGGTAGGTACCGGCAACAACGGTAAAATTGCGATCCGGTATAAATACCCTACAGCAGAACAATCTGCCAACACCGCCAACTATAACGCTGCTATTGCCCAATACAACAACGTTGATGATATTAACGGGCAAATGTGGTTATTGAAATAATGTTAAAAACACGTTGATATGAATCGTATAATATTATCTTTCTGTGGTGCGCTACTTTGTGGCAGCGCCTTCGCACAGCAATCTATTGATGTACAGGCCCACCGGGGCGGTATGGCGCTGATGCCGGAAAATACCATTCCTGCTATGCTCAATGCCGTGAAACTGGGCGCCAGAACACTGGAGCTGGATTGCATCATTACGGCTGATAATAAAGTGGCCGTATCTCACGATGCGTATATGTCGGCAGAATTTATGCGTAAACCGGATGGATCCGATATTACCAAAGCAGAAGAGAAAAGCCTGGCGCTGTATAAAATGACCTACGACAGCATCCAAAAATATGATGCAGGCACCAAACCGCATCCCCGCTTTCCACAGCAGGAGAAAATGATGGTGCATAAGCCATTGTTATCTGTGCTGATCGACAGTGTGGAAGCCTATGTAAAAGCACATCACCTGAAGCCGGTGTATTACAATATGGAAACCAAAAGCTCCCCTGATGGCGATGGTACCTATAATCCTGCACCTAAGGAATTTGTAGCCCTCCTGATGCAGGTGATCAAAGAAAAGAAGATTGCCAGCCGGGTAATCATCCAATCTTTTGATGTACGTACCTTACAGGTATTACATCAATCTTTCCCTAAGCAAAAAACAGCTTTACTCATTGGTAATAAAGATAGCTTTAGCACCAACCTGGAAAAGCTGGGATTCACGCCGGATATCTACAGCCCATACTACCTGCTGGTTAACGCCGACCTGGTAAAAGAAGCGCATGCTAAAAAAGTAGCAGTACTGCCATGGACTGTAGATGAAGAAAGTGATTTTAAAAAATTAATAGCAGATGGGGTGGATGGGATTATTACCAATGCACCGGATAAGCTGATCAAAGTAGCAGGTAGCTACCAGCAATAAAAGAAAAAAGGTTGGTCATCTCTCCATGACCAACCTTTTTTCTTTTATAAAAATCAGGCATTCTCCTTAAACTCGTTCAACACCATCTTTATTTGATCCAGGTGTCTTCCATAATATGCTTTCGCCCAAAGATTAGTACCAAGCATTGTTACCAATACCAGGAACAGAAATGTACCTATCAATAGCGCCGCTTTCCACTGGTGGGTTTGAGCCATCTGAAGCAGTTCCCTTGTCCTGGCACCGTATATACTCATTAAATGTAGCCCCTCCCCCATAAAAAATAACGGAATTAACGTATAAGCAAAGGATTTATACATCTCCACGTTCAATTTCCCTTCGTAGTATAACTCGTATAAATGATCCTTCGAACGAAGCAGGTTGGTGTTAAGCTGCTTGTAAAAAATATGAAACCTGGAAAAATAATAAATGGTAATAATAACTGCCACAAAATAGATGATAAAAAAAGGCACCACCGCCAACTGTCCAATGTAACCGAACGTCGGCAAAAATCCTATCAGCACCATTGTAATCAACTGTATATAAAACTCCAGCCGCATATTCTTACGAATCTTCTCTATGGGTAGTGACAACGTTTTCAACTGATCCACACTATTGGGGACCACTGCACCTTCTCCCTCATCATTATTCCACATAGATTTTATATCATCAAAATTCATAGCCTTGTTGTTTAATAAGTTCTTTTAATTTGTCTTTGGCCCTGCTGAGCTTTATTCTTGCATTCCCTTCCGATATTCCCAGGTTGTCACCTATTTCTTTATGAGAATAATTTTCGAGATGCAGGAATACCAATGCTTTTTCCAATCTTTCCAATTTTTGTACGGCCTTGTAGAAATGTGCCAGTTGCAGTTCTTTGGTAGCAGTTGCACTTTCTTCCATCGCTATATCTTCCGGCATCATATCCGTAACCGGCATTTTCTTTTTTTCTTTTTTGAAGAATACGAGGGCGGTATTCAGTGCCACCCGGTACATCCAGGTAGAGAAGCGGCTTTGTTGCTGGAAGGAATCAAAGGATTTCCACAATTGATAAATGATCTCCTGTGTTAAGTCCTGCTGATCATCTTCGGTATCCATGTACATTTTGGAAATTTTATGGATGATCCCTTTGTGGGTGGCTATCAAATCCAGAAATTCCTTTTCCTTGCTTTTCAAAACAGCGGGCTTTAGTTCATAACAGGCTTAACAGTATATCCTTTTGCCTTTAACAATGCAATCACTCCACCTGGACCTGGGAGGTGGCCCGCACCTACTGCAAAGAAGCAGCTTTCTTTCTGCATCATGCCCGGCATCTTCTCTGCCCAGGCGCTGTTTCTCACCAGCAGCATGTATTTCATGGTATTTTCATCCATTAATTCAGGTGAGGTCATTAAGGTATATAAGCCGTTAATATCTTCTGCTTTGTATAGGTTGGCCAGTTTGACAGATCCTGCTACAGCACTATCAAAGTCTTTTACCTGTGCTACAATCTGTGAGTCGGTATAGGCTTTATTCAGGAGTCGCATTTGTGCTATCACGTCTTCCATGTAGTCTCTATGCATATTACGTTCTGTTGCCATCTTATTTAACGCCATTTCATAGGATTTCGGCGTAGCGCAGGGAAAGGTCTTAACTGCCACCAGCGACATTACCATGGAGAGTTTAAAATTGTCGAATGTTTTTAGCGGCATGCCACATTTGAGCTGCAAAACAGAGTCTACTGCAGCATAATCGGCAGTGGCCAGTTTTTTACTCAATGGTACATCCGATGCCATTTCTGTCCTTATCTGGCTTACGAGCGCCGGATTAAATACATCTGCTTCCAATACTAATGCCGCGCTGCTATTAAATGCTTTTGTCACCTTATCAGTGATCTTAAAATCGTTTTCACAAATCATGTGAATAGTGCCATATAGATAAGATGGCTGCTTGAGGCCATTGCCACTCACTTCCCACAGGAGCGAATTTTCTAATGAAGATGTTTGAGCCTCTGCACTACTTACAGATAAACAAGCGAGGATGACAACGGAAACGATATTACGAAGGGTCTTTTTCATATGCTTTGAAGTTTCTTTTCATCATTAGTAGGTGATGAAATCTTTTCGTTACAGATTTTCGCTACTTTTTTTTAAAAATTCCCCAAACCAGCCGCAGATAAGGAAAAGGCCCCGATAATGCGGAGCCTTTCTATATTTAAAAATATCGTTTTTTATTCAAAAGGCAATTCTGCCCGTTTGTTAACAATATGATTCAGCCCGTTGTGAATCATTTTCTCCAGCAAAACATATCCTGCATTACGTTCAATATGGGCAAACTCCCGCTCCAGTTTGGTAATAGGAGTCAACCAGTAGAGATTGACTTTATCGCCGTATACCTCCGGCAGCGATACTGCAGGACCATTATATAACGCAGTAGACACTACTACGCTCTCATAAGGTTTGGGCAACTCGTCTGAGCTAATAGTATGCCCTTCTCCCAGCCAGGTGACCTGTTTCCAGGGGCGGTCTGCCAGACCAGACATCAGGCCGGCCATTGCCATAATTTCCTTATCGGTATAATCGGCTTTGCTGATAGCCATCGCCAGTTCCATACGGCGAAAACCGGGTGAACGGTCATTATATAACAGTTCTACCCAGGGCATAGGTCGTATACTCACGCCCATGGTACACAGGTATACCACTTCATCCTTTTCAAATTTACCCAATGCCATAGGCGGCCATTGCCCGCCATCTATAGCGTAATATTGCACCATAGGACCATATGCCGCCTCATAAGCCTTTATATACTGATCTTGTAAGATGCTCCATGCCTGGGAAGTTTCATCGGACCATTCCTGCCAGAAAGCCATTGCCTGATCTACCTTATCATACATCACATTAACACCCCGTTTACCCAGTGGCATCTGCCGGTCACTATCATCTGCACCGATACAGTCAGCTGCATAGGCTACCGCGTATTCTTTATTATATAAACTCCATCCTGGAATTACACCAAGGATTTCGCCGTCATATAATACTGCCGCCCCATCTCCTTCTTCCATCCATACAATACTAATCCGCTCTTTTTCCAGGGGCTCCTTACCCTGAGGGTGATTACAATATTCGGCCTGCAACATAGGTGCCATGCCTTCCTTCATGGCGTCTGTATCTCTTTTTTCCGGGGCGGCTTTCAGGTTACGTAACCAGCAGGGACGCGGATCATATTTAGATTGTAATAATTCTGATGGATACAGGTAGAAGTAAGCTACCCTGTCGTCCTGCTCTACCACGGCATATAACGTTCCTCGGTTATTAGGCTGTTCTATCAACATTACCGGTTCTGACATAACTACATTTTTAATATTACCCAAAAGTAATGCATTCAAACAGGACTATAAATCCTGATTTATTTGCTGTATTTTGTTGAGTATACAATTATTTTATGATGAGAAATTCCACTTTGTTATTGGCACTGCTACTGCTATGCGCTGTTAACTTGTCGGCGAAAGAGCGACAATTTTACCAGATTAAAATTTATCACCTGAAAACAGCCGCCCAGGAAACGCTGGTAGACAACTACCTTGAAAAGGCCTGGCTGCCCGCTTTACACCGGGCGGGCATCAAACAGGTCGGCGTATTTAAGCCTGTGGTAACGGATACCGCAGATATCCGGATCTATGTATTGATTCCTTATCAATCGCTGGAACAATTTGCAACGCTCCATCAAACATTACTAACTGATAAAACGCTGGCCGCTAACGGTGCCGAATATACGGATGCACCATGGAACAATATTCCGTATACCCGTATCGAATCCATCCTGCTACAGGCATTTCCCGGTATGCCTGTATTGGAAGCTCCTTCGCTGCAATCACCCAAAAGCGAAAGGGTATATGAGCTACGCAGCTATGAAAGTCCTTCTGAAAAATACCATGTGAATAAAGTAAAGATGTTTAATACCGGTGATGAAATTGGCATTTTCAAAAATCTGCACTTTAATGCCGTATTCTATGCATCGGTGATATCCGGTCCACGCATGCCCAACCTAATGTATATGACCACCTTCAATAATAAGGAAGACCGCGACGCCCACTGGAAAGCCTTTGGCGCCGACCCAAAGTGGAAAAGCCTGTCGGCCCTGGAAGAATACGCCCATAACGTTTCCAAATCAGAGATCACTTTCCTGAGACCCACCAACTATTCAGATCTGTAAATATCTTTGGCTGCTACCCTGTTGCGGGTAGTAGCCAACACCTGCCCTGTTAATCACGAAGTATTAATGTGGAATTTCCTGAAAATGCCTTAATTTAAGGCTCACTATACCCTCCGACAGGATAAGAAATGAGCCACCACACATTTTGCCTCCTGTTTCCAAAACTTCATTTTTAAAATTTCAAAAACTGACTTCCCATGGCAGATGAAATTCAACACAAGGTTCAGACAGCACTCGGCGACGTAGCTGCAAGACAATTGGCCATCGCCACCCGTACAGTGCCGCAGATGTCCACCATCACCCCACGCTGGCTTACGCGGCTAATGAGCTGGATACCGGTAGAATCGGGCGTATACCGGCTCAACAAAGTAAAAGATGAAAGCAATGTGGCCGTAGATTGTTCCGGCAGGGATGAGCGGGAATTGCCACAAACCTATGTAGATTACATCGATAATCCCCGGGAGTATAACCTGAGTGCGGTGAACACCGTACTGGATGTGCATACCCGCGTATCAGACCTCTACAGCAAGCCTTACAACCAGATCAGCGAACAGCTGCGACTGATCATAGAAACGATCAAAGAAAGGCAGGAAAGCGAATTAATTAACAACAAAGAGTACGGATTGCTGCACAGCGTAGTACCTGCCCAACGCATTAAAACCCGCACCGGCGCGCCTACCCCCGACGACCTGGACGAACTGATCACCAAAGTATGGAAGGAGCCCGGCTTCTTTTTACTGCATCCCCTTACCATTGCTGCCTTTGGCCGGGAATGTACCCGCCGGGGCGTACCACCGCCTACCGTTTCTTTATTCGGCTCTCAATTCATTACCTGGCGCGGCATCCCACTGATCCCGTCAGATAAATTGCCAATAGAAAACGGTAAATCAAAAATCATCTTATTACGTACCGGCGAAGCCAGGCAAGGCGTTGTTGGGCTCTACCAGCCTAACCTGCCCGGAGAACAATCTCCCGGACTATCGGTGCGCTTCATGGGTATCAACCACCAGGCCATTGCTTCTTACCTGGTTTCCCTTTACTGCTCACTGGCAGTGTTGGTGGATGATGCTATTGCAGTATTAGATGATGTTGAAATAGGCAAATACCATGAATACAAATAATTTTCATAGCGATGGACTCCCGGATATTGCCGCCCTGGAAAAGCTGGCCAACCAGCTATTTTCTTCGCTGCAATCCGGTAACGAGCCCCTGTCGCCGGCATACGCCACTGCTGCTCCCGACCCGCTGCTGCAACAAGGCAGCGTAAGCGATGTAACGCAGGCACCAACCAGCTTACCGGATCCTCATTTTTCCGGTAATGGCGGTATCCCCGCCTCTGTAGCGGGTAGTGGCATTTCCCCTTCCGCCGTGCAACAACAACCCGCTGCATACGACTCCCCTTTTGAAAAGGAGTTGCAGCGCGCCCTGCAAAGTATTCCGGTGTCAACGTATACGGCACAACTGCCGTCAACAACGCCCTCGTATTATTTTCTGCCAGCGCAAACCGCCGGGATTACCGGTGTTATACCGCCCTCGCTCGACATCAATCGCGTACGGGCCGACTTCCCCATTCTGCAGGAACACGTAAACGGACGCCGCTTGATATGGCTGGATAACGCCGCCACCACACAAAAACCCAGGTCTGTTATTGATCGCATCAGCAGTTTTTACGAGCACGAAAATTCCAACATCCACCGGGCAGCACACGAGCTGGCAGCGAGAGCCACGGATGCCTACGAAGGCGCCCGTGAAAAAGTAAGGGCCTTTCTCAACGCTGCTTCCGTGAATGAAATCATTTTTGTTCGCGGCGCCACAGAAGCCATTAATCTTGTAGCCAAAAGCTGGGGCGAACAATTCCTGCAGGCAGGCGATGAAATTATTCTCAGCCACCTCGAACACCACGCCAATATTGTACCCTGGCAGCAGTTGGCCAACAAAAAAGGCCTGCTGATTAAAGTGATCCCGGTAGATGACGACGGGCAGGTGATATTGGCAGAATACCAAAAGCTGCTCACTACTAAAACAAAGCTGGTGTCGTTTACACAGGTATCCAATGCGCTTGGTACCGTAACACCGGCGCAACAGATCGTAGACCTCGCCCACCAGGCCGGCGCCAAAGTATTGGTAGATGGTGCGCAGGCAGTATCTCATATGCGTGCGGATGTACAGCGGCTTAACTGCGACTGGTACGTATTCTCCGGGCATAAGGTATTTGGCCCCACCGGTATCGGCGTGTTATATGGCAAAGAAGCATTGCTTAATGAAACAGCCCCCTGGCAAGGCGGCGGCAATATGATTAAAGACGTTACGTTTGAGCATACCCAGTATCATGCAGCTCCCGGCCGCTTTGAAGCCGGTACCGGCAACATCGCTGATGCCGTAGGACTGGGTGCTGCTATCGACTACGTAAATCATATAGGCATTGATGTTATATATCAATATGAACATTACCTGCTCACATATGCTACGCAATTATTAAAAGATGTACCCGGGCTGCGCTTAATAGGAACAGCACCAGACAAAACCAGTGTTCTTTCTTTTGTATTCAAAGACTTCACCACCGAACAGGTAGGTGCGGCGCTGAATGAGGAAGGCATTGCGGTACGGTCCGGACACCATTGTGCGCAACCCATTCTACGCAGGTTTGGAGTAGAAAGTACCGTGAGGCCATCACTGGCTTTTTATAATACCTGCGCTGATATTGACACCCTCGTAAATACTTTATTGCGCTTACGCAGGAGCCGGATTTAAATATTTTAGTAAGATGATGGAATGGTAAATTGCCTGATTTACTGCGGACATCTTGTCGTTTCATCATCTTACAAAAAATATTTTTCAGGCACAGCCAGTTAAAAAACCACAGACTAAAATCCTACACAACCCAATACCACAAAGGATTACACACTACACGTCCAACCGTATCAAAAAACGCAATCTCTTCAAATGCAGTGCTGTGCGGGTAAAAAAGTACATTTAAATTTTGCAGTTTGAATTAATTACCTACATTTGCACTCCACATTGCGAGGTAGAGCAGAGGTAGCTCGTCGGGCTCATAACCCGAAGGTCAGTGGTTCGAATCCGCTCCTCGCTACAAGAAAAAGCTTTTAAGTAGATTACTTAAAAGCTTTTTTATTTTATGCAATGCGATAATTATCGAATAGAACTATCTCTAAACCTACAATACTATTTACTTACAAGCCCAAAGAGGTTCTTTCTCCCATTCATCAGGAAAGCCCATTTGAGAAATTTTTACCCCTGAAAATCTGCCAACTATCTTCCTAAGCATTTCATTAAAATCTGTTTCAGGGTAAGCTGTAAACAACAAGTATCTAACCACACAAATCTGGTAATAAAGTTGCTTGCTTAGTAATCCGCCTGGTGCTGCAAGTGGCTGGATCCATGGATATGCAGGCCTTCCCATAGTCTTCGGAGTAGATGTAAACCTACGATAACACAGTCGCGAATGATGTGCGCAATAGTTTCTCAACACTGCTACCACTTGTAAAAAACTTTCTATCCATTCAGCACCACCTTTAAATCCAAAAATGTTTGCAATCCTTTTCCGCTCAGGAACATTGTTATCTATATTACTGTAAATCTTAGACAAAGTGCCAAAAGATACTACCTGCATAGCTTTCCAGGCGGGTGGCACTTCTTCACTACCATAGTTACGTTCGTGATGCCCTATGAAATCCTCTTTAGCATGGCCAAACTCCTGCATTACTACTCCCAGGTTTTCCTCATAATTTTTATCATTGAAAGAAAGATTTCTATTGGCATACCAACTAGCACCATAGGCCTGGCACATCTCATTTATCAAAACAGATCTGAAAGAAACTTCAATCCTTTCTATCGCATCAAATAGGATAAGCCGGAGTTTCCGATCAAAATTGTATAGCTCAATTATCTGCTCAAACTTAGTGTTATCACAAAAGATATGGTTTACCTTATCTTCCTGGTAATGCAACCAGTATCCGGTTAAGCGATAATAACCAATATGATTCAGGTAGTATTTTGCTTTTGGAATATCATCAATGACTAATTTCCGGGTTGTTAACAATGTAATTTGCTCTTCTATAGAGGTAGAAGGCTTAGTATATGGTGTCATAAAGATAATGGCAAAAAAAAGACCCGCCTGGGTGCGCTGATCTAAAGGGAAGCGTGGCGAGTTCTGTTATTACAAATATAAGATATCTTTTAAAAAATAACAGATCAGCCAATTCTTTTTTGCATGTTTTTTTATTAAAAATTCATGCAAAAAAGATCTTAAACATCCATGCTGCTCTCTTTTATCTAAAATAAATAGTATTATTACAGCAGGCCTTCAATATGCTGATAGCAATTTTGTTAGCCATTAACCTAATCCCATTATTAAAATTTAATTCATTCAATGAAACAAAAACCTTCCACGGCATTTATTGCCGCCTCCTGGGTAGCAGTTTTTGCAGGTGTACTGGGCTTCGTCATTGGTCTCTGGAATGCCAACACTATGCAACTAAACGAAAAAGGTTACTACTTCACGGTATTAATGTATGGCCTCTTCTCTGCAGTATCTGTGCAAAAATGTGTACGCGACAGACTCGAAGGCATCCCTGTTACCGACATTTACTATTCCCTTGCCTGGGTATCTATGTTGCTTACTATCGTATTGCTGACAGTAGGTTTATGGAATGCTACACTGGCACCCAGTGAAAAAGGGTTCTACGCGTTTGCATTTTTACTCAGTGTTTTTGGCGCTATTGCCGTACAAAAAAATACCCGCGATAGTCAGGCTGCAAAAGACGATGCGCCTGTTGTTAAAGAAAATGCTTCTACCAACTTTTAACTGGTTGCAACCGCGTCCAACAACGACGCGGTTGTTTTTTGCCCCTGCGCTTTTTCCGGAATACATAAATACTTTTCCTGATTCGCCTTACTCCTCCATCTCACTCCCGCTAATTTTGTACCTCAACTAAATCGTATCCGTTACAAACTTTTTTATTGACGTCGGTTATGCCCGATTATTTCCGGATGGATGGACGTATCTCCCGGCAAAATGGCCAATACTCCCTGGCGCTAAATATCAACAACCTGCTGAATGCTTATTTATATTCCGGCGCGCTTTACGATACTTACTACTATTGGCAGGCAGAACCGGGCCGCATATCTGCCGGTATTAAATTCTAATCTATCCTTTAATTCCCTTCGCTAACACCTGGCATAAAGTCTCCTTCCTACCGGTTGGGAGGCTTTATGCTATTTAATACTGAAGATGATCACGAGATGGAATCATTCCCAAATGATGTGTTGCCGCTTGCCTGTCCTATTATTACGTTTTTGTCACGATGAAAAAAAATGTTAAAAATGATTTCATTTAATACAAATAAGTATTACTTTTATTCCCGAAGCAGAGAAAAAGTGTCTACGTTTATCGAAACTTGTTATTAATAATCAGATTCTCCGGAATCTTTTTTTGGAAACCGTTGCTAAATCGATTTTTGTAAGATGAATCCTATCATCCATAAAAAGTCGGGTAGGGAAAAAACCTGCGTATATGAAAGAAATTATTAAGCTAAATCTTATTGTTCCGGGCATATTCCGGTGATGTTTTTTGTTGAAACTTGTTATTCTAATTGTTAGCTAAATCGATATTCTACTGAGTAAACAGTACTGTAAGTATCGGGTATTTTGCTTATGCTACATTATTAGGGAAACCATTGCCAAACCTGACCGGAAGCCAGGTGTCCTCTCCGCAGGGAGATATTTTTCTATTTCTAAAACCATTTAAATCGTATCTGAATTTTAAACGAAATAGCCTGTGGCTGTATTGCTAAATCGATTTTATAAATACTTACACCACAACGCTTTCTTATTTAACCACTATCAATAAATGTATATGCACAAACGATCCACGTTTTGGGCTCAGGTAAGTATTGCCAGTACTTTCCTGCTGCTTATCTCGCTATTCGCCTTTTCACAAGGCAAAACAATTTCCGGCAAGGTGACGGATGCCAATGATCACACACCGATACCAGGCGTATCTGTACAGATCAAAAATACCAGCACCGGTACCATCACCAAATCAGACGGCTCCTTCAGCCTGCAGGCACCGGCAAATGCCACACTGGTATTTTCATTTATCGGATACCAGCAGCAGGAAGTACCCATTGGCAACGGCACACCACTCGATGTAAAAATGACGGCAGGTGTAAAATCCCTGCAAGACATCGTAGTAGTAGGATACGGTACACAAAAAAGAAACGAAGTAACCACCTCCGTAGCTACCGTAAAAGCGGAAAATTTTAACCAGGGCGGCTCGCGCTCTCCCATGGACCTCATCCAGGGTAAAGTAGCCGGCCTCTCCGTTACCAGAACACAAGGTAACAACCCTAACAGCGGCGCCTCTATACAAATCAGGGGCATCAGCTCCCTGTCGGGCGACAAAAACCCGCTCATCGTTATCGATGGTATTCCCGGTGGTAACCTCGACCTGCTGCAACAGGACGACATCGCTACCTTCGATGTATTGAAAGACGGCTCCGCCGCCGCTATTTACGGTACCCGTGGTAACAACGGCGTCATCCTCATCACCACTAAAAAAGGAAAAGCCGGCGAACCGCAATACACCTACTCCACCTACCTGCAACGGGAAGCAGTAGCCAAAAGACCCAGCATACTCAGCGCCGCCGAATATGCCAAAATACCAGGCGCCGACAACAAAGGCGGTGATGTGGATATGTATGATATGCTGCTCGACAAAGACAACCTGAGTCATTATCACAACTTCGCAGCCTCCGGTGGAACGGTCAACAGCAACTACCGCGCATCCCTTTACTATAACGACGCAAACGGCATTGCCAAACAAAACGGACGCAAACAATACGGCGGCCGTGTAAACGTGAACCAAACCGGCTTACAGGGCCTGCTCACCATGCAGTTCAATCTCGCTGCCAACTTCAACAAAGCCAACCTCAACGGCGGCAACAGCGGTGGCGGTGATAACAAAGCCGGTAATGCCGGCGCCGACTTTGAACAAGCTGTGCAACGCAATCCCACCGCTCCCATCTACGGACCAGACGGCAAATTCATTGAAACCAACGGCTACAACAACTACAATCCCCTGGCCCGTCTCCAGCAGGAACTGTATGACAGAGATCAGAAAACATATTCCGGGGACGCACGTATAACGTTAGAGCCTATACGTGATTTGAAGCTGTCGGCTTTCGGCGCCATTGTACGCGATGAGTACAACGACCGCCAGTATAAACTCAAAAGCTCCCGCTCCTCTGTACAGGACTACAAAGGCGGTGGATACGCTTACAAAGCCAACTCCGCAGCCATGGACAAAACCTTTGAAGCCACTGCTGACTATACCCGGACCGTCCATTCCGATCATACCATCAACGTACTCGGCGGTTACAGCTACCAATACAGCACCCTGGAAAAGTACTCGATGGATAATAATGGCTTCCTGACCGATGCTTTCCAGGACTGGAATATCTCCGCCGGTAATGCCTTAAACGATCAAACATTACCACGGCCTAAACAAAGCAGCAATAAGATAGACAACACGCTGATCGCTTTCTTTGGCAGGATCAATTATAACTATAAACAGAAATACATGCTGCAGGCTATCCTGCGCCATGAAGGCTCTTCCCGTTTCGGCGCCAACTACAAATGGGGTAATTTCCCCGCTGTTTCCGGCGGATGGGTGATTTCAAAAGAAGCCTTCATGCAGGACATTACCGTGATCAATAACCTGAAACTACGTGCAGGCTATGGCGTTACCGGTAACCAGGGGATACCCAGCTATCAGTCCATCATCACACTTGGCACTGGTGGTCCTTATATCCAATACGGACAATGGATACAAACCTATGGCCCCAACAAAAATCCTAACCCGGACCTGAGATGGGAAAAGAAAAAAGAGTTTAACATAGGGCTGGATTTCTCCCTGCTGAAAAACAGGTTAGGCGGTTCCATCGACGTATACAGCCGCAAAACAGAAGACCTGCTGTTCAACTACACTGCGCAGCTGCCTTCCAACATCCTGGACAACATCTTTACCAACGTAGGCGCCATCTCCAATAATGGCGTGGAAGTAGTGATCAATGCAGTACCTGTACAAGGGAAAGATTTCACCTGGCGCAGTGACCTCACCTTTAATTCCCAACGGAATAAAATGGTGTCTTTCTCCAACCAGATCTTTAAAACTACCGAACAATACTATGGCGATCTTCCTTCTCCCGGTAACCTGGGATCTGCTATCCGCGTAGTAGAAGGCGGTCCTTTGGGTACCTTCTATGGCTATCGCTATGCAGGACTTACCGAAGATGGTAAATGGCAGTTCTACAAAAAAGATGGCAGCATCGGCACTATTGAAACCATGAACCCGGACGACAAAACCGTTATTGGAAACGGTATTCCTAAATACATGGCTTCCTGGAATAATAGCTTCCGTTATAAAAACTTCGATCTGAGCATTTTCTTCCGGGGCAAATTTGGATTCGATATCCTGAACCTGCAGGATATGTACTTCGGTAACAAAAAATGGACACCGAATAACATGCTCACTTCGGCCATCGGTAAAAATGCCAAACTGAATGCAGATCCACAGTTCTCCGACTACTACCTGGAAAAAGGAAATTTCGTAAAACTGGATAACATCACCCTGGGTTACAACTTCCGGCTTCACACCAAATATATCCGTAACCTGCGGGTATATGCCAGCGGACGTAACATCGCCACCTTCACCAAATACACCGGCCTGGATCCTGAACTGCAGGATACCGCCCTGGATTCCGGTATCGACGGCAGAGGATTTTATCCACGTACCCGCTCTTATACTATTGGCCTGAACCTCGGATTCTAAAAGCAGCAAAATTGTAACGTATGAAAAAAAGTAAAGTATATATCAGCGCAGCCTTGCTGGCCCTCGGTATGAGCGCCTGTACCAAGCTCGATGAAAAACCATATAGCGAAATCATTTCGGACCAGTTTTACAACAACCGCCAGGAAGTAATGTCCGCAGTACTCCGCCCCTTCACACATGCCGGCGCCTGGGCTGCACCTACTGGTCAAACCGGCTACTGGCGCCTGCAGGAACTCTCCGCCGACCAACTGGCATGGCCGCAGAAAGGCCGCCATGGCTACGATGGTGGTAACTGGATACGCCTGCACTACCACACCTGGATTGCCAACGAAGACAATGCCTGGAATCCATGGCGACTCATGTTCTGGGGCATGGGCTTCTGTAATAATACCATCAAAGACCTGACACCACTGGATTTTACTAAGATAGGTATGACGGAAGCAGAAAAAACTACGCTACTCGCAGAAACCAAAGTACTCCGCGCCTGGCATTACCTGAAGCTGATGGACCTCTACGGAAACATTCCCATCGTAACAGAAGTAGCCAATTCCGCTTCTCCTGCTACCAAATCCCGTAAAGAAGTATTTGCGTTCGTGGAAAAAGAAATCAAAGACAACATCGACGGCCTGCAGCCGTTATCACCGGCCATGGTAGGCCGTGCTACCAAAGCAGCCGCTTATGCCATGCTGGTAGAATTATACCTCAATGCACAGGAATGGACCGGTACCCCACGCTGGGACGATTGCATTACGTACTGCAATAAAATTATTGCAGGGGAAGGTGGCTCCCTCAGTGGTACCGTGCCCGCACTGGAACCTGATATTTTCCGCGCATTTGCCAACAACAACAGTACTTCCCCGGAAGACCTGTTCCAGCTTACCTACGATCTGAGAGCCGGTAACTCCCGCTTCGGATGGCAAGGCGATTTCTGGCACTACCGCCAACGCCAGATCTACAACGCAGATGTGGACGGCAACAACAGCATTGTAGTCATTCCTTCTGCCTACGACGCCTTCAAAGACAATGACCTCCGCAAACAAAACTGGATGCTCATCGGGCCACAGAAAAAAGATCCTGCCCTGCGCACCAGCGTGGGTGACAGTCTCGTATTAGGCACTGAAGAATACTCAGATAAACCACTCGTTTTTGTAAAAGAAATCCGTAAAAATGCTGCCGGCGAAACCGGTCCTGGTGGTATGACACAGGGAGAGGAAAACAGTGGCGCACGTTTCGCCAAATACCTGCCCGGCAAACAAAGCGACGCCAACTACTGGGGCAACGATTTTGTGCTATACCGCCTCACCGAAATTTATTTCAACAAGGCCGAAGCCATGATGCGCAAAGCCGGCGGTACTGCTTCCCAGGAAGCAGTAGACCTGATCAATACCTGCAAAAAACGCGCTTTTAAGGCGGAAGATTGGTCTAAGGAAGCTTACACCACCTCTACCCTCACCATGGACGAGTTACTCGCAGAAAGAGGCCGGGAATTCATTTTTGAGGGCAAGCGCCGTACAGATCTGATCCGCTTTGGGAAGTTCACCACCGCTGCCTGGTGGGATCACCAACCATCATCAGATAAATACAAATTGTTCCCGATTCCATTCAAACAAACCAGTATCAATCCTAACCTGGTACAGAATCCAGGCTACTGATAAACGGAAGTGAATAGTTGTGGTAAACGACAAGTATTCAATATGCGGAAAAACAGAAACGCCCCCCGCTAATTGCGGGGGGCGTTCTCTTTCCTGCCAGTGTTGACTATAAAGCAAATGCATTCACATTCCCGGAAAAATCTGCTACATACAGCAATCCGTTAGCAATTGCCATCTCTGCAAATACGGGAGCGCCTGTACGAAAACGGGACACCGCCTTACCGGTTTTCAGATCTGCCATATACACGTACCCATCAGAAGCACCAATGTATACGCGATTGCCAACGCACAATGGCGTAGATTCAATGGTAGCTGAAGAAGGTTGCGTATACGGCGCCGTATAAAACAGTGCTTCTCCCGGTACAAAGCGCCACACCAGTTGTTTGGTATGCCTGTCATATGCGGCCAAACCATTGGTAGCAGTAGATATTAATATCAACTGATCCGTTACCACGGGCGCCGTCATTGTTTTCAACGCATCCTCCACTGCAATACTATCTACCGTGCGGCCGTTTGCAGGATCAATAATATGCAGCCTGTTCAGTCCATGCACATAGAGCTTACCATCATAAAATGCCGGTGTACCACTGCGGAAACGAATTCCTTCATCGCTGCGTTTCCAGCGCAATTTACCGGTATGGAGGTTATGTGCAAACAGGTGATTCCAGTTGGAAGAAGTGACCAGGCAATCGCCTTGCACTGCCATAGCCGCGGGGGTTCCTTCTCCCCCACTCCAATCCTGGTTCGTCCATTTTACCGCTCCGGTCAGGATATCCAATGCCTGCATGTATTTTCCGGCACCAGTGTAGTAGATACCATTTTGTACTACTCCCCCGGAGTTATAAGACGCCAGGCTTTTCATATCACCGGCATGCTGCCAGCGCAGCTTACCGGTGGCTGCTTCCAGCGCATACGTAATTCCTTCCGCGTCGGTAGCCAGCAACAGGTGACTGGCATAGCTAATACTATGTTTAATGGAATTTTTAGTAGGAAACTGCCACACAATTTTACCCGTGCGGGCATCCATCGCAGTAATGCCGCTGTGATGATTACCTTCATCATCCAGGGTACCCACAAATATTTTGCCTTCGGCACATATGGGAGATGATTTCCAGATATTACCACCGGTGTTGGCAGACCATAACAGGTGGAATCCTTTACTGTTATTGCTTACACCCGGCACCACCCCTAAACGCTGTGCATTCTGTAATACTTCCGGCCATACAGGTCCGGTAATGGCAGGTATATTAGTTTTCTCCAGGGAGAAGGTATCCCTTCTGAAGAAAATTTGTCCCGTGCTGGTAGTCGCTTCTACCGTAGAAGTATATACGTTCTTTAACCATGCAGCAGGAACCGCGGTAGTAATAGCCCAGTTCCAATCCGTACGGGGTTGCAGGGGTAACTGCTTCAGTAACTGCCCTTGCTTATTATACAGGCTAAACAGTACCTGCCGGATGTTAGCGGCAGTATGATACGCATTCACACTTACCAGCAATTTGTCGCCCTCAAATGCCACACCGGTAGCCGCCGGCGAAACCTGTGTAAGCTGGTTATCTACATAAGTATAACGTCTTTGCACCGACGAAATTCCATTTTTATCAACACCTATCACATCAAAATTGCTGGCGGAATTATCGATGCCACCATCGGCTGCCGGGGCAGAGCAAAGCGAGCGAATACCGGTATTACCATGCTGTTTGGCAAAGTTAATATGCCAGTGCCCGTAGATCCAGGCTTTCAGGCGATGATCATTCAGGTTAATGCTGTCTTTATCCGTACGGATGGTAAACAGGGTATCATACGTGAGCAGATCATGATTAAAAATAATCACCGGTTTAGCCGGGTCAGTAGCTGCCAGGTCGTTCTTTATCCATTGCAATACATCATCTGCCGTGTAAGAGGGTGCATAGTCGCCATACCACATGGGCGTTACAATAAAATGTGCCGGCCCCGCTTCGAACGAGTAAAATACCGGCCCGAACAACGACTCATATAATGCTTCACCGTAAGGACCTTTCACCAGGTCGTGGTTACCGATGCAATAATATACCGGCACCCCCATGGTGGCGGTATTCACCTGCTTTGCATGGAATTTCATACCATCTTCATAACAGATGTCGCCGGTATGAACCATAAAATCTGCCTGCTCATTCTTTGCATAATCTTTGGCTTCAGTGATCCAGTTATTATACATCGTGGTTTCTGTATCCGTTAACCGTACAAACTTCGCCGCGGTAGTTGTAGCGGATTTTACCGGCATCAGGGCAAAATCATAAGTGGTTTTGCTGCTGTCTGCTTTGAGATAAAACGATTTGGTAAACCGGTAGCCGGCAGGTGTGGTAATAAACACAAACCTGGTTTTAGGCGATGACGGCAAATGAAACCTGCCGTCGCCATCTGTAACGGTAACGGCTACACCGTTAGAAACCTTTACCCCTGCCATTCCTGCCTCTCCGGCATCACAAATATTGTTGCCGTTGCTGTCTGTAAATACTTTCCCGGAAAAGCCCTGGGCCATCACTGTCTGCGTGCACAGCAGCAACAAAGCCGTGCGCATGATACTTTTATACATCTCCATTGTTTTTTGCCTTGTCTGGATATAAATAGCAAAGGGGAAGACCGTAGTCTTCCCCTTTAACTTATTCATCACTTACTTTTCCCAGCCTAAAATCTGTTCCAGTTTACGATTCAACACAATTTGATCTTGCGGTATCGGACGATAATAATACTGAGGCATTTTAAATTCACGGCCGGCACGATCCGCCACAAACATAATATGGCCGCTGGTTCCATTCTCCAGGTAGAAATTCTCCGTCAGGTAATAACGGCCCATATTTTTCTTCTTATCCCACGGAATATTTGCAATAGACGAGGTGTCTGTAGGAGACGGTAAAATAGCAATATCCGGTACGTCGTCACCTGTCATATCGATGGCTCCTATGGCAGGAACATACATTCCTTTAGGTGGTTCATTCAATAATTTACCGGCAGCCCACCTGTTCACATCATTAGCACGTAACCCTTCGCAGGCAGTTTCCACCCTCCTCTCTCTCCTGATTTCCAGGATCACACCTCTATTGGCGCCTGTTACATTTTTATAGGCATCATCCAGTACAGGATCAATCTGGCTGTTAGCCGTAGCCATATTCATAGCAGGCATGTCTACACGGCTACGCAATTTATTAATGGTTTGGTCAATATCAGATTGGGTCAGCTTGCCCTGTTCGGCTTTTGCCTCTGCATAGTTCAGCAATACCTCTGCAAAACGATAGATGGGTAAAGCTGTGTAGTTCAGCTCCCAGCCTTTGCGTAATGCGGGATCGCGGGGATAGAATTTCAACTGATCATAGCCGCCGAGGTTGGGTTTCGCTACATACAACACATCATTCATGGTAGTAGAAAAACCCGGATATGCAATAGTTTCCGCCATACGGGGATCGCGGTTGGCAAAGCTACCCACGAAACCTATTTTATCATAACCTGCGATCGCTGTAAAAGCAGTTCCATCTTTCATCAGGTAACTATTCGCCAGGCTCTGGCTCAGCGACCACACCCAACCCAATACAGTATGCGTATTATTACCTACACCCAGTGAAGCCTGGTAATCGCGCCACTGAAGGATTTCAGGATTATTCTCCAGGGAAGTGCTTACAAATAATGCGCGGTAAGAAGCGGCACCATCACCACTTTTATATATACTGAATTTATTGCTGTTCATGATCTTCTCCGCCGCTGTTACCGCCACATTCAGGAATTTATCTGCACTTCCTTCCAGCTTCAGTTCAGGATGGTATTTACGGAAAGTACCTTCAAACAAACCAAATCTCGACATCAGCGCCAGCGCTGCATACTTGTTTACGCGGGTACCATTACCATCTTTTTCTTTCAGATGGTCTGCTGCATACTGCAGATCGTCCAGTACAGAATCCGCTACCGCAGCACGTGGATCACGGGCTTTATACATAGAACTATCTGTGTCTGACAAGGCGTGACCATACCAGGGTACATCAGAATAGGTGGCTATTTTAGCAAAGTAAAACTTCGCGCGGAAATAACGGGCAACTGCCACGTAATGCGCAATTTCCACGGGATCCCCCTGTGTTTTGTACACGTTATCGAGCATGAAATTCACACGACGGAGTTGATTCCAATCATCCCAGCCCCCAATTGTATTAGGTGTGATAGCACCGCGTACCAGTTTATCCATTTCGCTGCCGGTATAGCTGGAAATGTTATCGGAATTGGCGTCATCATATGGAGAAGAGATCTGTTTATCATAAAACCCATTTACATAGGTAGCCAGATCCGCCGGCGTTTTAAAGAATTGCTCCGGAGAAATTTCCGTTTGTGGATTACGCTGCAGGAAATCCTTGCTACAGGAAGCTGCGGTAATCCCTAATATAGAGAGTGATAATAAAAGCCACTTATTTTTCATGTTGCACATTTTAGAATTCATTAAAAGTTCAGGTTCAGACCACATGAATAGGTTTTCTGATAAGGATACAATGATCCATCCAGGCCTTCCGGATCAATATTCGCTTTCAGGTGAGAGATGGTAAAGATGTTCTCCGCACTGAAGTAGAAACGAACACGGGTAAGCTTGATCCGTTCTGTCAGTTGCTTAGGCAGTGTATAACCTACCGTTACGTTCTTTAAACGGGTATAAGCAGCATTCTGTAAGTAGCGGGTCTGTGGCGCGCCCAACTCTGTAGCATCTTCCGCGATGTAGGACTTCAGGCGTGGGAAATAACCATTTGGATTATCTGGTGTCCAGCGATCCAGGTTGTGCAATTGCACGTTGGTCCATGGCTGCGCATATACCCCCCAGAAATAGTGATTGCTTGCATTAGGATACCAGTCTCTTTTACCAATACCCTGGATCAGCGCACGGATATCAAACCCTTTGAAAGAAGCGGCCAGGTCTACGCTGTAAGGGAAACGTGGCGCATTGTTACCAATAATCTTTCTGTCGCCAGGGTTAGAAACCGTCTTATCGCCATAATTGATCTTGCCGTCATTATTAAGATCTTTAAACTTCAGGTCACCTACATAAAACAGGTAGTTCTGATCATCGGAGCCCACCTCTGTTTGTTTAGCATGTTTATCAATTTCATCCTGGCTTTGGAAGAATCCTTCTGTTACAAGTCCCCAGATATCACCAACTTCCTGTCCTACATAATAGTTCCTGTCTGCAGGATTGCCGGCGTCATAATTTATCAGCGATCCGGTTGGATTGGCGTAACGGGTAATGAAAGAGCGGCTGTCGGCCACCAATAATTTCACACTATAGTTGAAAGGATCCTTACCAATGTTAAACTGATCTCTCCAGGATAAGGTCATTTCCCAACCACGTGTTTTCAGGTCTGCTGAGTTAGTCCTGGGTGGTTTGGCACCATATACGCCTGGTAATTCCTGGCTTTTCGCAAACATGCCATTGGTATAACGGGTATAACGGTCATAGCTAAACGACAATCTTTCTTTCAGGAAACTCAGGTCGATACCTCCATTAATGGTTTTCACCGTCTGCCAGGTATAAGTAGCAGTTACAGGGGTAGGATCATATACTGCTATTGGTTGTTTACCATCCAGAATAGTGGTGATGTTACCTGGTTTCATCAATGACATGTAACCATATTCAGACCATTGCTGATCTCCCAGGGTACCATAAGAACCACGAAGTTTCAGGAAATCCAGTCCTGCTGCTTGTTTTACCCCCTCAAAAAATCTCTCTTTCGAAACTACCCAGGCGGCAGATGCTGATGGGAAGAAGCCCCAGCGGTTATCTGTGCGGAAGCGGGAAGATCCGTCGTTACGGGCATTCAGCTCCAGGATATACTTATCATCAAACGTATAGTTCAGGCGATAGTAAACACCTCTCACTGCCCAGTCGGCAATATGCTGTTCCTGTTTAATCAGGCCAGTAGTTAACTGTGATGTAGGCAGGCTCGAGCTGATTAATCCATTTGCTGTCAGGAAGAAGTTATTATAGTAGTGATATTCCTGGTTAAACCCAACCAGGGCGCCTACAGCATGTTTCTTATTGAATGTTTTATGAAAATCAGTATACACGTTATATACGTTATACTTCACGTCATTGCTGCTATTAGACGCGGAAGACAGGTTATTACTGGTATAGCTGAAAGGTTGATTAGGACCGGTGCGATAAGCTACCGGAACACTGAATCCTTTACCTACGTTATTACCGCGTCTCCAGGTGGCATCAGCTTTCAGGGTCCATACATCTTTAATCAATCCCAGCTCTGCGTTCAGGGTGGTCATAAACTCGCTCCAGGTATCCATTTTGCGGCCACCACTCTGTAATACGCCCAGCAGGTTAGCGCCGTCTGATGTCCAGGTGCCGTCCGGGTTATGTGGTACTGATAAAGAAGGCGTACGGTTTGCCTGGTGGAAAAAAGAGTTATTCGTACCTGCACCGGTATAAGGTGCGTTATCTGCAGTACTGGTAGCAAAAGGCTGGTCATACTTTGTATTGGTATACATAGTATTGGTACCCAGCTTAAAGCGGTCATTAAAAGTATAGGTAGCTTTAGCACGCAGGTTGTAACGTTCGTATTTATCGGGATTATTACGCAGCATACCATCTTGCGAATAATATTCTCCGGATAAATAATAATTCAATTTTTCATCGCCGCGGGACACGCTGAAATTAGCGGTATAGGCAGGTGCTGACTTGTTATATACTTCATGCAGCCAGTCTGTTTCTCCATAATAGCTCCATGCTTTGGGATCATTTGGATTAACAATCACTCTTGGAAGAGAGGGATCTTTCTGCAATTTCGCCGCATAATCCCTGTCAGACTGTGGATAGAGATTATACAATGGCGTAGCTGCATCATGTTTATACTGCATAACCGTGAGTGGATCGGTGGTCATTTTAGGAACCAGGCCCAGTGTACGTACGGCATAGTTGGTATTGGCAGTTACGGCAATGCGGCCGTCTTTACCTGATTTAGTGGTAATCAACACCACCCCGAAAGCGGCACGGGCACCGTAAATGGCAGCAGCCGCCGCGTCTTTCAGTACGGTTACGCTTTGAATATCCGCAGGGTTAATCCGGGATACTTCTTCACTGGTGAATGGAATATTATCTACCAGGATAAACGGATCACCACCATTGATAGAGGTCATACCACGCAGGTTAAACTTCTGCGCAGAAGAAGCCCGGCCATCGGAGTTGGTGATGTTCAGGTTCGGGATCAATCCCTGCAAACCGCTGCCCACATTGGTGATAGGGCGGCTTTCCAGTTCTTTACCAGAGATAGCATCTACCGCACCACTGAGGTTAATTCTTTTTTGCTTACCATAACCCACTACCACTACTTCATTTAAACCACTGGAATTGGCTTTCATGGAGATGTTGTAATGTTGATCTGCTTTGGCGGTCAGCTGTACGGTTTCGTAGCCTACATAGGAGAACTCCAGTATGGCGTTTTCCGGCGCTTCCAGGGAGAAGCGGCCATTTTCGTCGGTATGTGCGCCATGGGTGGTACCTTTTACCAATACGGTTACACCAATCAGCGGATTACCGGCATCATCGGTCACCCTACCTTTTATGTTAACATTCAGCACTTTATCTCCTGCCTCCACAATCACAACCAGGTTGTCCTTCATTACTTTATAGTCTAACGAAGTACCTGCCAGTGCATTATCCAGGATTTCCCGTACAGGCGCATCCTTCATGCTGATGGATATCTTCTTATCCGGAATGATGGCGTTCTTATACAGGAAAGTATAATCGCTCTGCTTTCCGATGATCGTCAGGAGTTTGGCAATGTTGATATTCTTATAATCAACACTGATCTTCTCCTGGGAAAATCCATGTGCGCTCAATTGCAGAAAACCTGCACAAAGCAATACAGAAGTTAATTTCATACTTAGTAACAATTTCCTCATACGCCGACGGGGAATATGAGAAGGCCACCAATGACTTTTTTTCATAAATTTGTTTCGTTAGGTTAAATAATTAGGCCATTACCAGATTGTGTGGATCGGTTTAGTTGTTTTAGCCGGCAAATTTGAAAGGGGAATGTTCGAGCATTTCCCTTTTTTTATTTGCAGACCGCCATAAAAAAAGTAATATGATTTATGTGTCTAAAAGATGTTTACCATATGTCAATAACATTTTCCTTACTATTCACTTCATAATGAAATCCAGACGTTAACTGCAATGCCTGCAGAATGCCGTCTATGCTTTGTTTGCGGAAGGCGCCACTAAATACTTCATTTTTATACCGGTCATTTTTAAACCGTATAGTTACATTGTACCAGCGCTCCAGGTCGTGCGACAGCTGTTCAAAAGTGATTTTATCAAAATCAAAACGATCATTCATCCAGGCGGTGGTGGGGCTGTTAATTGCTGCATCTCCCTCCTGGATTACCTTTACAGGCGTAATGGTGTAATTGCTATTGTTGTTGGCATTGGCTGCTTTTACAGGTAAAGCAGTGTTATTATTTTTATCGATGATTAGTTTTTGTTCCGGTTGTAATACCACCACCTTATGTCCGCCGGAAGCTGACTTTTCAGGAAAACTAACTTCTACTTTTCCACTCAGCAAAGTGGCTTCCACCGTGGCATCTTCGGCATATGCCTTTACATTAAATACAGTTCCCAATACTTTGATATTGGCATGTTCTGTTTGAATGATAAAAGGATGTTGCGGATCATGTTTCACATCAAAAAACGCTTCTCCCACCAGGTTTACTTCCCGGTCGCCATTCAGGAATTTCGTTACATCATAACGTAAATGACTGCATGCATTCAATACTACGCTGGTGCCATCCGGCAATACCACGGCCGTTTTCGAACCATTTTTAGTGACCACCTCGTTGCGCAGATTCTGGTTCCGCGGATGTTGCCAAACACTGTAAGCTGTTACCAGCACTGCAATGCAGGCTGCTACTCCCATCACTTTCTTCCATGGGAACATCCGTCTTTCTTTTGCCGGCTCAGCTGTTGCCATCAGGCGGTCTATATTAGACAATCCTTCCTGCAATAAATGCTGTTCTTCAGCAGCAGTAAAGCCATTCCCTTCTCTTAATACCTGGATATCTTCTACAATGGTATACGCGTAATGAAGTCCGGGAAATTCCAGCAGCAGTGCTTCCAGTTCTGTCAACTCCTCCGGAGAAGCCTCCCCTGCAAGTTTCCTGGCCAGTAAAATATTTATCCGGTGTTCTTCCTTCATCTAATTTTTTCGAGTTACAACAGAAGGACGAAAAGAAATTGAAAAACCCCCAAAAGAATTTTAAAAATAATTTTGGGTTCATTTAACAGGGGCTACCAGCAGGCATCAGGCGAGAATACTATCAATTTATCATGAAATAACATCAGTTTTGAAAAGATAACGTGATAATTATTTTTGTTAACTTTAGCGTAATCTACGTTATATAATTTGCAACCATTATCAGCGGACAAAGGAATGGATGAGTCTACAATAAGTGAACTATTCAATAATATCACAGCGAACAATGATCAGGCAGCCTTCCGGGCTTTCTACAATCATTTCTTCGTGACCTTACTCCGTTTCTCCTACACGCTCACACATTCCAAAGAAACAGCCGAAGAAATTACCAACGATGTTTTCATGCATTGCTGGGAAAAACGTACCTCGCTTTCTCACATCAAAAATCCGCAGGTCTATTTATTTGTCATCGCTAAAAACAAATCGATCGATCACCTCCGTAAACAGGCTTCCTCCCGGCAGGTAGTTTTTGAAGAAGAAGAAAAAATGGAAATCGCGTTCGACAGCAATCCGGAACAACTGATGATTTCCGCAGAGATGGTACGTAAAATGGAATTTGCCATTCAACAACTTCCTCCCAAATGCAAAATGGTATTTACGTTGATTAAGCAAAACGGGATGAAATACAAAGAGGTGGCCACAGTATTAAACCTCTCCGTTAAAACAGTGGAAAATCAACTGGCCATTGCCATGAAACGCTTAACTGCTACGGTAAACTTCACCCTGGGCACTACTCCTAAACCCGTAAAATAATTACGCCTGGTTTCCCTGTAACAAGGCTGGAAGCTCTTCTTTTCAGCAATTCTGATAGGGACATGTAATTTACGTATATACGTAATCGTTAGTAACTACCGATTGAATGAGTTGTTGCCGTTCGTACACCTCTGCCTGTGTAACGGGCAATTCTGCCAATACATTTATCAATGCCCCGCGGGCGCTGATATTACCGGCAGTACCAAATAAGGGAAGTAGTTGTTTTTCTTGGATGAGAATTACGAATTTATAGGGAAGATGATAAACGCGATTGATAACTTTCGTTTATATCTCCTCACAAATCCGTAATTCCTAATTTTTCTTAATAGGCTAATAATTCTTTGATAGCTGCTTCCACTTTTTCTGCAGTAGGCAGCATAGCTGCTTCCAGGCCGGTGTTCAAAGGTACGGCTGGCAGGTCCATAGCGCCCATGGTAAATATGGGAGCATCCAGGTAACGGAAGCAGGCTTTTTGAATCCGTCCGGCAAGTGCCTGTGCAAAGGAGTTATTGAGTTGTTCTTCTGTAAGGATCAAACACTTTCCATGTTGTTGCACCATATCAAATACCAGTGCTTCATCCAATGGGAACAGGGTACGCAGGTCTACAATGGTAACATTACCCGGATATGCTTTGGCAGCGGCTTTTGCCCAATATACACCCATGCCATAAGTAATGATACAGATGGCGTTGCCCTGTGCAATATCTTTAGGATGCGCATGTAATACTACATTTCCTTTCCCCATCGGCAATACATAATCGGCGGCAGGTTCTACCATCATGGCGTCCAGCGTGCCTGGTACCTTGCTCCAGTAAAGACCTTTGTGTTCCAGCATCACCACCGGGTTGGGATCAAGGAAAGCGGCCTTCATTAAACCTTTCATGTCGGCAACATTGGAAGGATATACCACCTTAATACCTTTAATAGTCAGTAAAGTAGATTCCACGCTGCCGGAATGATAAGGTCCACCGCCGCCGTAGGCGCCAATAGGCACACGGATCAGCGTTTGTACCGGATATTTACCATTACTTAAATAGCATGATTTGGATATTTCGGTTACCAGTTGATTGAATCCGGGATAGATGTAATCCGCAAACTGTACTTCCACAATAGGCTTTACGCCTACGGCAGAAAGCCCTGCAGTAGCGCCTATAATATACGCTTCCTGTATCGCGGTGTTATACACACGATGGCTGCCGAATTTATCACCAAGGGTAGCTGCTTCGCGGAAAACGCCTCCCAGTCTGCGTCCTACGTCCTGTCCAAAAAATATGGCTTCCGGGTATTGTTGCATAATTTCTTCTACCGCGTGTAAGGCGGCATCTACCATCACTACCTTTGTTTTATTGTCGGGAGTGCGGGTACCACTTTCTTCCGTAATAGCAGCAGGTGCAAATACGTGTTCCTGCACCGTTTCAGGCGAAGGTTCGGGTGCAGCCACTGCTTTATCAAAAGCGATTTTTATATCGGTAGCAGCCTGCTGAGCAATGCGATCCAGTTCTTCATCAGTAACACCATGCTTTTGCAACAGTGCTTTTAATTTAGGCAGCGGATCATTGGCTGCATGTTTTTCCAGGTCTTCCGCTGTACGATACCATTCTTTCCTTACCCCGGAGGTATGGTGGCCCAACAAAGGCACATTGGCTTGTACCAATATAGGGCGACGTTCATGACGCACATAGTGGATAGCCGTTTCCATAGCGGCATAGCTGGCGGTAAAGTCACTACCGTCTACCCGCATACGCTCCAGCCCATTAAAACCAGCGGCGTATTCATAGGCATCCATGGTGCGTACTTCCGCTGCAGTAGCAGAAATGCCCCAGTCGTTGTCCTGTACCAGGTATATAATGGGTAATTGTTTCAATACAGCAAACTGAAAGGCTTCGCTTACCTCTCCTTCTGTTACGCTGCCATCTCCCAGTGAACACAATACTACCGGCAATTCTTTGTCGGGTCCGGCTTTCAGCAGTTCCGAATGAATTTGTTCCAGGTATTGTATGCCTTGTGCCATACCGGTGGTTGGAATCACCTGCATGCCAGTGGCGCTGCTTTGGTGGGGGATTTGCGGCTTATTGGCCTCGCGGCTGTTAGGATGGCTGTAATAAGATCTTCCGGCTGAAAAGGGATCATCTGCTTTGGCCAACAATTGTAACATCAGCTCATAGGGGGTAAACCCCATGGCCAATAACATGCTCTCATCCCGGTAGTAAGGGCTTACAAAGTCCCATGGCCGCAATTGCAGGCCTGTGGCAATTTGTATAGCTTCATGACCGCGGGAGGTGGAGTGAACATATTTGCAGGTGGCCCGGTTGGCTTCATAGGTGGCGGCCATTTGACCTGCTTCACACATCAGACGCCAGGCGGTTAATAATTCAGCCAGTTCGCCACTGTTACGCTCCTGATTAACAGCGGGCGCTTTTAAAGTTGAAACGCTTGTGCTATCTTTAAACACAATAAGACTGTTTTGGTGATGATGGTGATTTAAAAGCAATAGTTGCCATAGCAACAGTTGCTAATGCAAACATAATTAATATGACTGATACTTTCGTCAGTAATCCCTCTTTTTTTAAGTTGGATGCTACGCTTAAAAAATTGCGCAACTACTGGCAAAAAACGTTCGATGCCCAACAGAAGGACATCACAGTGGATCAATGGCTGCTAATAGAGAACCTCTATAAGCATAAAAAAACTACTCATAACGAACTGGCGCGTAATACTTCCAAGGATATTACCACCATCTCCCGCATTATAGAATTACTGGTAAAAAAAGGACTGGTAAAAAGGGAAACCGATGCGCTGGACCGCCGCAAGGTGTATTTACAGCTAACGCCGGAAGGTGTGGATAAATATAAAGACGTGAAATCGCTGGTATATGATATGCGGAAAATTGGCTGGAAAACACTCACAGAAGCCGATTATTCGGAGCTGACCCGGATCCTGGATACTATTTACGCCAACATTCCTTCTTAACACTAAAAGCCTTTAAAAAGGCTGATTTTCGACTGAATTTTCCGTTTAAAAGATATATTTCAACATTTCACCAAAAGAATTGGCGAAGAATGCAGGGTAAAAACTGCATTTCTTCGCCAATTCTTATGTTGGTAAAAACGGGAAAAGTTTACTTCACAGAAAACTCCAGCAGGCTGTCATCTTCTATAAAAGCTTCAAACCCATCTCCAATTTGAGTAGGTCCTACGCCGGCAGGGGTACCGGTAAAGATCAGGTCACCAATATTGAGGGTAAAGAACCGGGAAATATAAGCGACCAGGTAGTCGAAAGAAAACAAGAGGTCCTGGGTATTACCTGACTGGGCCAATGTTTTGTTTTTGTATAAACAGAAGTTGATATCTTTTTTGTCCATTTCCGGGGTAATGGGAATAAAATTGCCTACCACGGCGGAGTTGTCGAAAGCTTTGGCAATTTCCCAGGGTAAGCCTTTGGCTTTCTGCTTTTCCTGCAGATCACGGGCGGTAAAATCGATTCCTACAGAAATGTGATCATAGTATTTATCAGCAAACTTCTCCTGTATATGCTTACCATTTTTGCTGACTCTCAACACCAGCTCACATTCATAATGAAGGTTGGTTGTAAATTCAGGGTAGTAGAAAGGATGACCATTCTGCAGTAATGCATTCTTTGGCTTCATGAACAATACGGGTTCATCAGGCACTTCGTTCTTTAACTCTTTGGCATGGTCGGCATAATTCCTGCCTACGCAAATAATTTTCATAATGCGCTTTTTTTTAAAGATAAAAAAACAACCAGGTATCGGTGATGTAACTACAACTGGAAAGTGAGTTTATTGCACTCATTCATAGTACGGGCAATACCGATACTGGCGAAACTCTCTATAATTTCTGTGCTTTTATTAATTTTCTCCTGTACTACCGCTTCTTCCACATTTTTCCATTTGCTGAGTACGAAATCTACCTGACGGCCTTTGGGATAGTTGTTACCTACGCCAAAACGCAGTCGCGGATACTGGTTGGTGCCCAATGATTCCTGGATACTTTTCAAACCGTTATGCCCGGCATCGCTGCCACCGGGGCGCAACCGGATCACTTCTATTGGAAGTGCCAGGTCATCGAGAATCACCAACAGGTTTTCAATAGGAATTTTCTCCTTATCCATCCAGTATTTCACCGCACGGCCGCTGAGGTTCATGTAAGTAGTAGGTTTAATCACAATAAAGGTTTTGCCTTTCCATTTACATTCCGCTACATCCGCCAGGCGATCATTATTGAAAACTGCGTTATGCTTGGCAGCAAATGCATCTGCTACATCAAACCCAATATTATGGCGGGTATGTTTGTATTCGTCTCCGATATTGCCTAATCCTGCAATTAAGTATTTCATTTGAGAAAAATTACGAATTACAAATTACGAATTACGGAGTTGAGAGAAGATAATTACGGAAGATCTTCCCGAAAATCCGTAATTCGTAATTTGTAATTCGTAATTCTAAACTAAAAAGCCCCTCTAAAAGTAGAGAGGCTTTTTGGAAAAATATTTCTAAAAGATTATTTCTTTTTAGCGTCTTTTTCAGCAGTAGCTTCTTCCTGACGCAGCTGACGGGTCATTACCACAGAAGCGATAGGAATACGTGGAGAGTTAGTGATTTCAACACCTTCCAGTTTCACGTCTTCAACGCGGATGTTACCGTTCAGCTCCAGGTTCTCGATGTTAACTTCGATGTTTTCTACCAGGTGCTTAGGCAAAGTTTTAACTTTCAGTGCTTTCAGTTTGCTCACCAGTTTACCACCAGCTTTAACACCTACAGAAGAACCTACCAGTTTAATTGGAATAGTTACATTCACTTGTTTGTCTTCTACCAGCTCCATGAAATCGATGTGAGCGAGTGCGTCAGTAACTACGTCAAACTGCATATCTTTCAATACGCATCTGTAAGTTTTAGCGCCCAGTTTAATTTCTGCGATCTGGAAAGCAGCAGTGTAAACCAGGTTTTTGAATGCTTTTGCAGGAGCTGAAAAATTAACAGTTTCTGCACCCCCGTAAATAACGCAAGGCACTTTTTCCTCAGAACGGATCTGGCGGGTGGCTTTTTTGCCGAATTCGCTCCTGAGTTGTCCTTCGATGGTTATTGTTTTCATTGTTTAGACAATTTATATTGATGATTAAAAATACTTCTTATTCTCCCCGGCGATGACTGTGAATAAACAGGCTGGTGATAGACTTGTTTTCGTGCATGTTACGAATAGCTACCGCAAACAGCTCTGCTACTGAAATCACCTTTATCTTGGAATCGGGCCCCTGCGGTTTGATAGGAATGGTATCACATACCACTATCTCCTGCAGTACTGAGTTCTGGATATTTTCGTACGCATTTCCGCTAAATACGGGGTGCGTACAAAATGCACGTACACTTCTGGCGCCTTTTTCCTTTAACAGGTTAGCGGCTTTGGAAAGGGTACCTGCAGTATCACAGATATCGTCAATGAGCACAATGTCCCTGTTTGTTACGTCTCCAATTACTACCATGGATGCGATTTCATTGGCACGCTTACGATGTTTGTCGCAAATCACCATTTCCGCATTAAAGTAAGAGGCTACTTCACGTACTCTGTTAGTACTTCCTACGTCAGGGGACGCAAAGGTAAGGTTTTCCAGCCTTAAATTCTCTATATAAGGAATAAAAATAGCGGAACTATCGAGGTGGTCCACCGGGATATCGAAGAAACCCTGGATCTGCGGAGCATGTAAATCCATGGTTATCACTCTGTTAGCACCTGCAGAGGTCAGCAAATTAGCGACCAGTTTAGAGCCGATGGCTACACGGGGTTTGTCCTTTCTATCCTGGCGGGCATATCCGAAATAAGGAATTACGGCGGTAATGTAGCCGGCGGAAGCACGTTTGGCGGCATCAATCATCAGTAATAGTTCCAGCAGGTTATCTGATGGAGCACTGGTGCCCTGGATGAGAAAAACATAGTCGCCACGGATACTTTCCAGGAATACCGGCTGAATTTCGCCATCACTGAATTTCTGGATTTTTACTTTGCCAAGACCGCCATTAAGACCCTTGCCATATTTCTTGGCAATTTTCTCGGCCAATGCCGGATTACTGTTGCCTGTGAAAATTTTTACTGAAGGTTGCATACTAGATACTAGTGGAAAAGAGGTTGCAAAACTATGATTTTTGGGTGTACCAGCCTGATTTTTTTTAAAACAACTATCATATAGTTATTTTAAAACAACTATAACATGCATTCTTTCAATTGGATCGGAAAGGTAAAAGCTCCCGAAAAATTCTCATAACGATCGGTACCCAATATAACAATTTTATAACGATCAGAAGAATATAGAATAAAAAAATGGGGGTGTGGCAGGAAAAAACCGGGGGAAGAGAAGTATATTTGAGTAAATGGAATAAGTCATGTTTGTAACCCTCGAACCAGCCCCCCATCTGGCCATTCGTCATTGGCCGGAAAATGAAAAGCCCAGAGAAAAATTAATGAATACCGGTGCTGCCACCCTCAGCGATGCAGAGCTACTGGCCATTCTATTGCATACCGGCCATAAGCACAAATCTGCCCTGGAATTAGCCACAGAAATACTACGCCTGGTACATAACAATCTCGCTGAACTGGGAAAAATCAATGTGAAACAGCTGCAAAAGCTCCGTGGAATGGGCCACGCCAAAGCAGTCACTGTTTTAGCAGCCATGGAACTGGCCCGCAGACGGCAAGCCGGCGCCATCCATAAGAAAAGCATTATCAGATGCGGTGCAGACGCCGCCCTGTATTTTAAACCCCTGCTCGCCGATCAATGTCATGAATCTTTTCATGTGATGTTTCTCAACCACGCCAATAAAGTGCTGAAACACCGCTGTATGAGCAGTGGCGGCATGACCAGCACCGTAGTAGATACCCGCATCATTTTCCGCGAAGCCCTCGACACCAACGCTACCAAGTTATTACTCTGCCATAACCACCCATCCGGTAGCCTCCGCCCCAGCCAGGCAGATATCCACATTACGCGCAAAATAAAAGACGTGGGAGGCCTCTTCGATATTGATGTAATGGACCATATCATTGTTTCTGAAACCGGCTATTGCAGCCTTGTGGAAGAAGGAATGATATGAGATGATGATATTTGTTTACTTTCGCGAATATTTATTCATTTCCATATGCTCAAAATAGGACTCTTCGGCGTAGGACACTTAGGTAAAATACACCTCTCTCAACTAGCCACTATGAAAGACGTAGAAGTGATCGGCTTCTATGATCCAAACAATGCAAATGCAGCCAGTATCTCCGAGCAATATAATATTCCGCGCTTCACCGTGGCGGAAGAACTCATACAGTTGGTAGATGCCATCGATATTGTGGCCCCTACCACCCTGCACTTTAAATTATGTGAACAAGCCATCCGGAACGGCAAACACATATTTGTGGAAAAACCCATGACCAACACCATGGATGAAGCTAAAACACTGGTAAAACTGGTGGATGAAGCCAATATCAAATTCCAGGTGGGCCATGTGGAAAGATTCAACCCCGCCTTCCTGGCACTCAAAGGGTACGATCTTAAACCCATGTTTATTGAAGTACATCGCCTGGCTGAATTCAATCCACGCGGCACCGATGTAAGTGTCATCCTTGATCTGATGATCCATGATATCGACATCATCCTGAGCATCGTGAAATCTACCGTGAGCCGTATTTCTGCCAGCGGCGTAGCCGTAATGAGCGACACACCGGATATCGCCAACGTACGCATCGAATTCCATAATGGTTGCGTAGCTAATCTTACCTCCAGCCGCATCTCGCTGAAGAAAATGCGCAAAATGCGCCTCTTCCAGAAAGACGCTTATATCGGCATTGACTTCCTCGATAAAAAAGCAGAGATCATCAAACTCAAAACACCGGAAGATGAAGGCCTGTTTACCCTGGATATCGAAACCAACAATGGCAAAAAAACCATTGCGATCGATAACCCGGAAATTAAACAGTCCAACGCTATCCGCATGGAACTGGAAATGTTCCGCGACAGCATCCTGCAAAATAAACCAGTAGCCGTAAATGCGATCGATGGGCTGCAGGCAATGGATGTTGCCCACCAGATTTTAGCGAAAATAAATAAAGGACTGTCTGAAACAGCCGCCGCCAAATAATTAGTGATTGTAACAAAAGCCGCCGTCTGCCCGTTTTCATAGCTCAACCAATAATTATGAAACGTATATTCTTTGTGCTGACGGCGGCCCTGGTTTTATCTTCCTGCTTTAAAGATCCACCTACTGTATCCGCCTATATGTGGTACAAAGAAACACTTTGTAACGACCCATGGGGCAAAGCATTAACCACCAAAAGTGACACCGTAGCTGCCTGGCTCACCAAACAAAATATCAAATTTGAATACGTTACCATCCAGGGAGAAATATTCCAGGGTGCAGCCAATGTTACAAAATGCGACACCTTCACCAACCGTTTGATTAGTGCCCATATTCTGTATGCTGACACCACAAAAGCAACGGCAGCAGGCTTCAGAAGTCGCTAAGTCAAAATAATCTTACGCAATGGCCTGCCTGTCTTTCAACAACGCTTCCGCAATCGTGAGATCCAGTGGTTTGGTAATTTTAATATTAGACTCCTCTCCTGCCACCAGGTACACAGGATGTCCCAGTCGCTCCACTACCGTGGCTTCATCCGTAAACAACGGATCATAAGGCAGTTCAAAAGCAGGCAGAATTAATTCCGAGAGAAAGGTTTGAGGGGTTTGAATGATTTTAAAACGATCACGGTCCACAGCGGCATTATTGCTGCCTGCTATTTCCCGGATACTATCTTTCATATCCACTACCGGAATAGCGCTACCATGGCTGATAGCAGTGTCATAACAGTGACGGATCAACGTAGGAGACACCAACGGGCGAACGCCGTCATGCACAAACACCACCGATGGTGTGGTGACTTGCTGCAAGCCGTTTTTTACAGAATGGAAACGGGTTTCGCCTCCCTTTACAAGAGTAACAGCTGGCCGGTGTTCAAAGGCGGATAATATATCGTTGGCAAAAGTGAAATGGGCTTCCGGTAGTACCAATACAATTTCCATATCCGGAAAAGCAGTGGCGAAAGCAGCAATAGTGTGGTATAGTACAGGTTTTCCTGACAGGTTCAGAAACTGTTTTGGGACAGCGCTCTGCATCCGGGTACCGGAGCCTCCGGCAACAATGATGGCTACTTTTTTATATTCCATATAAGAAGGAATTACGAATTTCAAATTACGAATTACGGATTTGTGAGTAGATAGCAGCGAAGATTGTATTCGCGTTTACTGTCTACCAACAAATCCGTAATTCGTAATTTGAAATTCGTAATTTTTTTAAACGATCAACATGGCATCGCCATAGCTGAAGAAACGGTATTTTTCCTTAATCGCCTGTTGATAAGCTTCCATTACCAGGTCATATCCTGCAAAAGCGCAGGTCATGATCAGTAAGCTGGTCTTAGGCAGGTGGAAGTTAGTTACCATTGCATTTGGAATAGCAAATTCGTAAGGCGGATGAATGAACGTGTTTGTCCATCCTTCAGCAGCCTTCAGGTGGTTTTGCGCAGTCACAGAAGATTCCACCGCACGAACAGAGGTAGTACCGATCGCGCAGATTTTGCGGTTCTCTTCCTTCGCTTTGTTCACCACTTTCACAGCATGATCTTCAATGTGGAAATACTCCGCATCCATTTTGTGCTTGCTCAGGTCTTCTACCTCGATAGGACGGAAAGTACCTAAACCAGTGTGCAGCGTTACTTCTGCAAACTTAACACCTTTGATTTCCAAACGCTTGATCAACTCGCGGCTGAAGTGCAAACCGGCAGTAGGTGCAGCTACAGCGCCTTCGTATTTGGCATACACCGTTTGATAACGCTCTTTATCTTCATCTTCCGGCTTACGTTTAATATACTTAGGCAACGGCGTTTCACCCAGCTGATCTAACACCTGTTTGAACTCATCATCATTACCCTCAAATAAAAAACGAATAGTACGGCCTCTGGAAGTAGTGTTATCAATTACTTCTGCCACCAACGTTTCGTCATCGCCAAAATACAATTTGTTGCCTACACGAATTTTACGGGCCGGGTCAACAATTACATCCCACAGGCGGTTTTGCTTGTTCAGCTCACGCAGCAGGAATACCTCAATTTTTGCTCCTGTCTTTTCTTTACGACCATACAATCTCGCAGGGAATACCTTCGTATTGTTCACAATCATTACGTCCTTGTCGTTGAAATAACCGAGGATGTCTTTGAATACTTTGTGCTCAATTTTGCCGGTATTACGATGTACCACCATTAAACGTGATTCATCTCTTGTCTTGCTTGGGTGCTGGGCGATCAGATTTAAAGGAAGATCGAATTTGAACTGTGATAGTTTCATATTACGGTATGAATGAATTTTTAGAGGTGCAAAGCTACCGATTAATATCAACATCATCAAAAAATGATATAAAACACATATTAATCAGGTAATTATACATTACATTCCTTTCGGAATAGCCGCAATCAGTTGTCGCGTATAAGGATCCTGCGGATGATTATAAACCGCATCTGCCGCCCCCATTTCTACTATTTTCCCCCGCTGCATCACCATCATCCGGTCGCTGATAAACCGTACCACCGACAAATCATGGGAAATAAAAATACAAGTGAAGCCCAGCTCCTCCCGTAAACGGATCAGCAAATTCAGCACCTGCGCCTGTATACTCACGTCCAGCGCTGCTACCGATTCATCACAGATAATAAAGGATGGCTCTACTGCCAATGCCCGGGCAATCACAATCCGCTGCCGTTGCCCACCTGAAAACTCGTGTGGATAACGCTGATAATAATCCGCCGGCAAGTTCACCTTCTCCAGTAAGGCTACTACTCTTTCCTTCCGGGTACGTTCATTTCCATACAAGCCATGTACCTGCATGGGCTCCAGGATAGCTGTACCAATAGTTTGACGCGGATTCAGCGAAGCATATGGGTCCTGGAAAATCAATTGCATATCCTTGCGCAATGCCCGCATTTCTCCCGGCGACAAGCTGCCGATGTCCTGTCCTTTATAAATAATTTGTCCGGCAGTGGGAGGAATTAATCTGAGCAAAGACCTGCCCAAAGTAGTTTTACCACAGCCTGATTCTCCCACCAGTCCCAGGGTTTCACCGGTTTTCACTTCAAAGCTCACATCATCTACCGCCTTTGACCATTGCAACACCTTGCCGGTAATGCTTTTCTTCACCGGGAACCAGGTTTTAAGTCCGGTTACCTGCAACAATGGCGGGGCCGCCGCCAGTTGTTGCTCCCGTTGTTGCAATACTGCAGGAGGAATCACCAGGGAACGTACTAATTCCTGTATAGCGCCGGCTTTTTCGTATATCTGTCCCTGTGAGTCTGTTTCCATGAAGTCACGAATCACCGGAAGCCGCACCAAACGCTTATCCAATGGAGGCCTGCAAGCCAGGAGTCCTTTGGTATAAGGGTGTTGAGGATGCTGAAACACCGCTTTCACATCTCCCGTTTCTACAATATTTCCTTTATACATCACCACTACCCTGCTGGCAATTTCAGCCACTACACCCAGGTCGTGCGTAATGAAGATCACGCTCATATCCATTTGTTGCTGTAGCTCCCGGAGTAATTCCAGGATTGCCTTCTGCACCGTTACATCCAGGGCGGTAGTAGGTTCATCAGCTATCAGCAGGCGGGGGTGACAGGAAATAGCCATCGCAATCATGACCCGTTGTTTTTGTCCACCGGACAACTCATGCGGATAACGATTCATGATGCCGGCAGGATCCGGTAGTTTAACTTTTTCGAAAAGGGCTATCACCTGTTCACGGGTAGCGGCACGGGTGGGATGGTTGTGCAGGCGAATGGCTTCCGCCACCTGGTCGCCGCAGGTATGTAGCGGGTTAAGGGCCGTCATTGGCTCCTGGAATATCATGGCAATTTCATTGCCCCGGTAGCTGCGCATGTCTGCAGCAGGCAGTTGTAGCAGGTCTACTGCTACTTCCCCTGTTGCCTGGTACAGGATTTTTCCTCCGGAGATGACGCCTGGCAATTCTATCAGTCGCATGAGCGAAAGTGCGGTTACGGATTTACCGGAACCGGATTCTCCTACTACGCCCACGATTTCTCCTTTACCAATGGAAAGGGAAATCTGATTAACAGCTGTTGTTGTTGTGGGGCCTGACCGAAAAGTAACGGCCAGGTCCTGTATCTCTACCCGCGTGGAAAGCATAGCGGGAAGATACAACAATTCTAAAAACGCAGGTGCTTCACGGTTTGGTGACTATCGATCAGCTTCTGCAAAGAGTCGATCCCCACTTTCAGGTGACGTTCCACATATTTGGTGGTTACCTTTTTGTCGCTTTCTTCCGTTTTCACGCCTTCCGGCACCATGGGTTGGTCAGATACGAGCAATAAAGCGCCGGTAGGAATTTTATTATAGAAGCCTACTGAGAAAATAGTGGCGGTTTCCATATCCACCGCCATCGCCCTGATTTTTTCCAGGTATTGCTTAAATTCTGCATCATGTTCCCATACGCGGCGGTTAGTGGTATAGCAGGTACCTGTCCAATAATCGTAACCGGAGTCACGGATAGTGGTGGAAATAGCCTTCTGCAGGGCAAATGCGGGCAGTGCAGGTACTTCCGGCGGGAAATAGTCGTTGCTGGTACCTTCCCCCCGAATGGCTGCGATAGGCAGTATCAGGTCGCCGATGTTATTTTTCTTTTTCAACCCGCCGCATTTTCCGAGGAATAATACTGCTTTGGGAGAGATGGCAGATAAGAGGTCCATCACGGTAGCCGCGCCGGGACTTCCCATCCCGAAGTTAATGATGGTAATATCTCCTGCAGTAGCGCATTGCATAGGTTTACCGGCGCCAACGATTTCAACGTTGTTCCATTCGGCAAACATAGTCACATAGTTACTGAAATTGGTGAGGAGGATGTGGGACCCGAAGCGGTCCAGTTTCTCACCCGTGTAGCGAGGCAGCCAATTAGCTACAATTTCTTCTTTTGTCTTCATAGCCTTTTGACAAGCAAATATAAGGTTTTGTTCGCTAACGGCAATATTATCCTAATGTGACTATCTTCGCGGGTGTATTAAACATCGTCGCATCTTGATCGCTATCAGCTTTCCACCGCCGGATTTTAAAATTGTGAGAGAAGGCAACAAAGAAATGATCTTTGACCGCCATCGGAAAAAGTATGTGGTATTAACCCCGGAAGAATGGGTGCGGCAAAACTTTCTCAACTACCTGGTACAGGTACTGCAATACCCTGCTTCACTGATAGGTATTGAAAGAGAAATTTTTTTAGGAGAGATGAAGAAGCGGTATGATATCGTGATCTACAATCGTGCGATGCAACCCTGGATGCTGGTGGAATGTAAAGAAATGAACGTACCGCTTACAGAGCAAACCATGCAGCAGGTGATTCGCTACAATATGGTGATACCGGCTACTTTCCTGGTGATCACCAATGGTACCCATACTTTTTGCGGCAATTATATCGCTACCAAAGGCAAGTGGCGGTTTTTGCATGCCTTGCCGGCATTTGTTTAAAGAGCAGAAAGCTGAAAGCATAAAGCAAAAAGCTATTATAGCGAATAACCATTGCGGATGTAAATACGCTTTGATCATTCGCTATAATAGCTTTTTGCTTTATGCTTTCAGCTTTCCGCTTATCATCAAGGGAAAATACCCAGTTGCTCGTAAGCAGCACCTACCTTGTTGATAGCTACTACATAAGCAGCAGTACGCATATCATGAATCTGCGGATTTGCCATCATCACGTCACGTACTTCATGGAGTGCAGCGTGCATGGTTTCTTCCAGTCCGGAATATACCAGGTCCACTTCATCCGCACCGTGTGCAATGAATTTTCTTTCTTTCTCAGATACTTTTTTACCGGTCAGATCTTCGATGGTTTGCAGGATATGAATATTCATATTCTCATCAAAGCGTTTTCCTAAACGGCCATAACGCACGTGGCTCAGGTTTTTCAACCACTCAAAGTAAGAAACGGTTACACCGCCGGCATTCAGGAACATGTCCGGAACAACGATCACACCTTTCTTATTCAGGATTTCATCTGCTTCCGGAGTTAACGGACCATTAGCCGCTTCCCCGATAATTTTAGCCTTAACGTTAGGCGCGTTATGTTTATCAATTACATTTTCCAGGGCCGCAGGGATCAGGATTTCGCAATCCAGTTCCAGACCGTCTGTATTTTTATTCAGGTTAGTAGCACCAGCGAAGTTGACGATAGAGCCGGTAGCTTTTTTGTGCATCAGCACTTCGTCAGGATTCAGGCCCTGTTCGTTGAAGATGGCACCATCCCACTCGATCAGGCAGATTACTTTGGCGCCTGCTTCGTGGAAGTATTTAGCAGCGTGGTAGCCCACGTTACCCATACCCTGTACAATTACTCTTTTACCTTCAATACTGGTAGTCAGGCCCAGGCGGTCCATATCTTCCTTGATATTGCACAGTTCACGTAAACCGTAGAAAACACCTAAACCGGTAGCTTCTGTACGACCACGTACACCGCCCTGTGATACGGGTTTACCGGTAACACAGCCATAACCGTCAATTTCACCCGGACGTAAGCTCATGTATGTATCCAGGATCCAGCTCATCTCTCTTTCACCTGTTCCATAGTCAGGAGCCGGAACATCTGTACCGGGACCGATAAAGTTTTTCTTTACCAGTTCAGCTGTGTAACGACGGGTAATCGCTTCCAGCTGGAAGGGAGTATAATTGCGGGGATTGATTTTCAAACCACCTTTAGCACCACCAAACGGTACATTCACAATAGCACATTTGTAGGTCATCAGGGATGCCAGTGCCATTACTTCGTCCTGGTTTACTTCATCACTGAAGCGGATACCACCCTTACAAGGGAGTTTATGATGGGAATGTTGTACACGGTAAGCTTCAATTACCTGTACAGAATCGCCTATTCTCACCGGGAATTTAATCTGGTAAACGGCGTTGCAGGCTTTGATCTGCTCCAGGATACCTTTGTCCCATTTGGTGAACGCAGCTGCTTTGTCGAAGCTTCTTTCCACGCTTTGGAAAAAGCTATAATGCTGATCTTGCGACATAAATTATTGTTTTGGTATAACGATTAGATTTTAAGCAATTATGGGTTATTCTTTTCTCTTTCTTCGAGCTTGCCGATCTTCCGGTCCAGTCTGATCATAAATAACACGATTCCTATAAAAATGATCACTAAAACGCCTACTATCACATATATCTTATCATTGCTGCGAAAGAATTCGTTAACAGGTCCTTTCTCTGTATTCTGCTGCTGGGCATTTGCCAATACTGATATTAACAGCAAGGCCAGGCTCAGGCAAAATGAAAACGCTTTGTTGATCATTTAAAAATATTTTTAAGCTGTAATTTCTTATAACGTACGACCAGTGTAAATATCCACACACTTAGTAAAGTCCAGCCAATAAACGCCGGATACAATACTGTTTTCATGGTCCCGTCTGTATCTTTAGAGGCGAAGCCTGGTGTGGAAGCGCTTCCGGGATGTAAGGAGTCCACCATGCGGGGAATGATATAGGTCAGTGGTATTAATAAGGCAAATGCAAAAACGTTGAAAACTGCGGATATGCGTGCCCGTTTGTCGAGGTCATGGATAGACATCCGCAATACCAGGTAAGCCATATAAATCAATATAGCAATAGCCGTACACATTTGTTTCGGATCATCCGTCAGTGTACCTCCCCAGGTATAAGTAGCCCAAAGTGTACCGGTAGCAAAACCCAATACGCCAAAGAAGGTACCTACTCCGGCTGCGCTGGAAGCGATCACATCTTTCTTCAGATCATATTTTGACAGGTAAAGCAGGGAGTTGACAATCGAGATAGTGAACATGGTATACATACATATCCACATCGGTACGTGAAAGAACAATCCGCGGGATGATTGTCCATTGGTTCCTATTATAGGTATTTTAACAGTGAACCCGGCGATAATTACATATATAAGAAGCAGTATCGCTAATGCTTTCCACCAATGTCTGGCCATTTTTAACAGCTATATTCGGGGGCAAACCTACAGGTTTTAAACCTAACCGCAAAGCTTTTCAGGGATTTTAAGTTTATCAAACGGCAGTAAATCCCTGTTAAATATCGTTTACAGAAGTAGCGTTTTTCTTTGATATTTCTAATATCAGTCTTTCCACAGAAACGGGAAAAGGATCATTGTCAGGGCTATTACGAGGATATCCATTCCTCCCAGCAACAGGAACATTTTGGGCAGCTCTGGCTGGAATACAGTCACAAAGGCCGACAAGGAAATATTAGCCAGCAACATCAGCACCGGCATAATCAGCGGAAACCCCATCACCGCCATCAGGGCGGCATTGTGGTTGGCCTGAGCCGCAATCGCCGCCAGCATGGTAAACAGCAGGGATAAGCTCACCCCTCCCAGCAGTACCATTCCGATGAAATAAAAAGGGTTAATGATGGGATTTCCCAGGAAAGCAATACTGCATACCAGCGCAATAAGGCTCATCAGGGTCATCAATATCACATTGTAAATCAACTTAGCCGCAATAAATACCCGGGGATTAACCAATGAATAGAAATACAACAGGCGGCCCCTGCTTTCCTGCATGAAGCTTTTAGCCACGGCGTTTACCGCTACAAACAACTGTATTACCCAAAAAAGGGCATTCCACACCTTATCCTCCGGCCGGCCCATCATCAGGTTGATAACGAACACAGTGGAAACAATATAGAGTAATACCCCATAAAAAGCATACTGCTGGCGTAATTCCAGCTTAAGATCCTTTTTTACAAGGGTAAATGTCTGGTGGATTGGGCTGTTTTGTTTCATGATCGCCGCAAAGATAGCATAAAGCAGAAAGCGAAAAGCAAAAAGCCATGGAAGCGAAAAGCAAATCCGCTTCGGTCATCCGCTTCCATAGCTTTTTGCTTTTCGCCTTCAGCTTTATGCTTCTAAAGAACTATATTAGCCCCTCCATAAAAAGTAGCGATGAATAAAATTCTGGTTGCCAATCGGGGAGAAATAGCTTTACGCATTATGCGTTCAGCAAGGGAAATGGGCATTAAAACGGTAGCGGTATACTCCGAAGCGGATCGTACCATGCCATTTGTACAATATGCGGATGAAGCGGTTTGTATAGGTCCTGCACCTTCCAATCAATCCTATTTGCTGGGTGAAAAAATCATTGCCGTGGCGAAAGAAAAAGGCGCGGATGGCATACATCCGGGTTATGGCTTCTTAAGTGAAAATGCCCGCTTTGCCCAACAGGTGACTGATGCTGGTATTACCTTTATTGGTCCGTCGGCCGCGTCAATTGAAGTGATGGGGAGCAAGCTGGCCGCCAAGCAGGCGGCCCAAAAGTTTGGCGTGCCCATGGTTCCCGGTACAGAAACACCGTTACGTAGCGTAGAAGAAGCCAGGGAAGTAGTGAAGAAAACAGGTTTCCCTATTCTCATTAAAGCCTCTGCCGGTGGTGGTGGTAAAGGGATGCGCGTGGTGAATTCCCCGGAAGAACTCGACGAGCAGATCAGGATGGCGAAAAGTGAAGCCCTGAGCGCTTTTGGCGACGATGCCGTATTTATCGAAAAATATGTGGGTTCCCCACGACATATAGAAATACAGATCCTGGGCGATCGCCATGGCCACTGTGTATATTTATTTGAAAGAGAGTGCTCCATACAGCGCCGTCACCAGAAGCTGATAGAAGAAGCACCTTCTTCCTGCCTTACACCTGCCATCCGCGCCGCCATGGGCCAATGTGCTGTAGATGTGGCCAAAGCCTGTAACTATTATGGCGCTGGTACAGTAGAATTCCTGGTAGATGAACAATTGAATTTCTACTTCCTGGAAATGAATACCCGCTTACAGGTGGAGCACCCTGTAACAGAGCTGATCACCGGGCTGGACCTGGTTAAAGAACAAATCAAAATAGCCAGAGGCGAGCAACTCTCCTTTACCCAGGAGGATCTCAAAATCAATGGGCACGCCATAGAATTACGTATTTGCGCAGAAGATCCTGCCAATAACTTCCTCCCGGATACCGGCCGGCTGGAAACGTATATCCGTCCGCAAGGCTATGGTGTACGCGTAGACGACGGTTATGAGCAGGGCATGGACATCCCTATCTACTATGATCCGATGATAGCAAAGCTCATTGCCTGGGGCAGTACCCGCGAAGAAGCCCGCCTTCGCCTGATGCGGGCCATTGCAGAATACCAGGTCAAAGGGATTAAAACAACCCTGCCCTTTGGATACTGGGCATTACAACAGCCTGCATTTATTGAAGGAAATTTTGATACCAATTTTATTGGCAAATACTTCACACCACAGGTGTTACAAACGGAATCTGCCGAATTAAATAAATTAGCGGCTATACTGGCTGCGTATGTGTGGCAGCAAAACAATATAAATTTACAACAGGCAGCTATCAGCAATACCACGTCGGCTTCCGGATGGAAAAAAAGAAATATGTTAAGATAAGCTGTAACAGTTGTTAACTTTCGTTAAAGTATTTCCGAAAAACCGGAAAACGTATAACTTTGCGCCAATTTTTAATATGCTACGTAACATCATTCTACAAATCCTGGAATTCTTCTACCAGCCCTTTTCAAAGGTATTGCCCTGGCAAACCTTCCGTTATCTGGCCTGTGGTGGGGGAAATACCGCACTGGACATCTTCCTGTATTTTGTTTGTTACAATTTTGTTTTACACCAGCAGATGGTGCATTTGGTGTTTTTCAATATGAGTGCGCACATCGCCGCCCTGTTTATGTCTATGGCGGTTACATTTCCTACGGGCTTCCTGTTGAGCAAATACGTGGTGTTTTCAGATTCTAACCTCCGCGGACGGGTACAGTTGTTCCGCTATTTCGTACTGGTGGGCATATGTATTGTACTGAACTATGTGCTGATGAAGCTGTTTGTGGATCAGTTGCATTTCTATCCTACCATAGGAAAAATATGTACCACCGCCCTGGTAGTGATCTTCAGCTATCTTACACAGAAGAAATTTACATTTAAGGTGCGGAAAGCATAGGTGCTAAAGCACCGTAAACAAAGCATAAAGCATAAAGCTGAAAGCACAAAGCATAAAGCTATTGAGGCGAATGACCTTAGCGATTATTGTTCGCTTTGACCATTCGCCTCAATAGCTTTATGCTTTCTGCTTTCAGCTTTATGCTTTATTTCTACGCCTGATGATCTTCATAATAACAATGCCTGCACCTTGGCTCGTACAAATCTTTTTCTCCCAGCAACAACGTTTCTTTGGAAGCGGACTTACGATAAGAATAGTTGGCAATATGCCCACACTTTACACAAATTGCATGGAGCTTGGTAATATAATCCGCCTTGGCGAGGAGGAAAGGCATCTGCCCGAAAGGCTTTCCGGTATAATCCATGTCCAGCCCGGCTATGATCACGCGTACACCACGTAATGCCAGCTGATCACAAACATTAGGTAATTCATCATCGAAGAATTGTGCCTCGTCAATGCCCACTACATCTACATCCTGTGCCAACAGCAATATTTGCTGGGAGTTTTCTATCGGGGTGGATACTATTTTATTTTCATCATGAGAAGTAATACTGCCTTCATCATAACGGGTATCTACCGCTGGTTTAAAAATCTCCACTTTCAGATTGGCGATACGTACCCGTTTTAGGCGGCGGATCAGTTCTTCGGTTTTTCCCGAAAACATAGAGCCGCAAATTACTTCAATCCAGCCCCTCCGTCCTCCTGCAAGAGAAGGTTCAATAAACATATTATACTAATTTGATTATTAATTAATTAAAATATTCTAATTTTATGAAAATAAAATAATTTCTATCATTCACCCGTTAACAATTAAGGCATGGAAAAAATTAATGCATTAATTGAAAAACTACAGGAATTAAAGAATTCCGGCGCAGACCTGTCTGCATTGTCCTATTATGTACAATTGCTGCAGGCGGAGGTGTTGCATGAACGCAACCGGCAACATCAGCAACGGGTGCAGGCGACCCAGGGCAACATCGCCGTTATCATGCCGCAACAATCAATGGTTACGAACACCGTACCAGTAACAACCGCGGCGCAAACTACAACATTACCATCAAATAAAACGCCGGAGCCTCCAGTAGCAGAAAAACCACTGCCCATTGCTCCGGAAATAGCCGCCAAAGCGGGAAATCCCGTTATAGCCACTCCTGCTCCGGCTAACGAAGAGGAAGATATCAATACCCGCGCTGCCAGGCTCTCTACGGCTAACACCATCAATAATATTATTTCTTCAGAAGATATTAATACGCGTGCGGCTAAAGCACAAGATACTACGCCTCAGCCAGCGGCAATAGATCCTGTTCCGCCTGCCACTCCTGAACCGGTAGCTGCAGCGGTTCCACCGGCGACTGACCTGGTACCGCCCAAACCAACACCGGTAGTTACTGCACAGCCAATTCCTACATTGGCAGCGTCACAACCAGCCGCGGAAAAACCCAGGCCTGCCACGCTCTTCGATGATATTCCCGCTACAAACGGACATACGGACACGCCTACCCGCGAACTGAGAAAAGACCTGAACGAACTGGCCGGTAATAATGGACAGTCAATAAATGATCGTTTGCGTCAGCAACAGGTAGAAGTTGCCCAGAAGCTGGGAGACATGCCTATACAGGATCTCCGCGCGGCCATTGGTATCAACGACAAATACCAGTTTATCCAGGAGCTGTTCCGCGGAGACAGAGACCTCTACGAACGGTCCATTAAAACCATCAACGAATGCGGTAACCTGCAGGAAGCTGATTACTGGATACAGCGTGAAATAAAAATCATACAAGGCTGGCAGGACGACCATCACCTGGTACAGCACTTCTATTCCCTGCTTAAGAAGCGGTTCTCCTGAATATAATGCAGGATTTTTTGTGTAGCGCCGGTATTGGCGGCTACATAGGCCCCTGCAATGGCAGCTATCCTGTTATATTCCGTAGGATCTGTCAGCAGCCGGTCCATATAGGTATGAAGTTGCTGATCATTGCTCACCACCAGAGCCCCTCCTGCTTTCACCAGTTCAACGGCTTCAAAATATTTGCTGAACTCCGGGCCCATTAATACGGGTTTACTGTATACGGCTGGTTCCAGGATATTGTGAATGCCGCCTTTTCCAAGGCCCCCGCCCACGTACGCAATGCTGGCATAGCGATATAAAGCGGTTAACATGCCGATATTATCAATTATTATGACATTGGCCGTGGCAGGCTGTTGCAGGGTGGAATACCTGGCAGCGTCGGGAAACAGCGCAAGGATAGCTTGTATATGTGATTCATGAATTTCATGGGGAGCTATAACCAGTTTCACATCAGGCACCTCGTTTTCTTTCCACCACTCACTCAGCATCTTTTCATCTTCTGGCCAGGTGCTTCCGGCTACTACTAATCTTTTCCCCTCTGCAAAGGCTGCGATGGCCGGAAGGTTGGTTTGTTCCAGCAGGAGCGCTGAAACCCGGTCGAAACGGGTATCCCCGCTAATGCTGCTGTTATGTAAGCCAATGCCCTGCAGTAGCCGGAGGGAATTATCATTTTGTACGAAGATATGGGTCAACTGTTGTAATAAACTGCGAAACATGCCACCATAGCCTTTAAAAAACACCTGGTCCTGGCGGAAAATACCAGATACCAGTAAAGTAGGGATATTTCGTGTATGCAAGGTGGTGAGGTAGTGATACCAGAATTCATATTTTATGAAGATGGTCAGCGCGGGCTGCACAATATCCAGAAATTCCCGGGCATTGCGCCGAGTATCCAGGGGCAGATAAAATACAAAATCGGCGCCTTTATAGTCTTTCCGGACTTCGTAGCCAGAGGGGGAAAAGAATGTCAATAGTATTTTATAGGCCGGCCAGTTGGCGCGAATAGCTTCCAGCACGGGTCTTCCCTGCTCAAATTCGCCCAGGGAAGCTGCATGGATCCAAACCACGGGCTGGTTACCCACACCGGCCTGGCGCATACAGGCTGCCCAATACTGACGGCCCCGGAGCCAGTGCTGTGCTTTGGTTTTACCGGCCATAGCCGCCAGGTGTACTCCTGCCTTATATAATTGAAGCCCTGCGTTATAAATTCCTTTTGCTATCATTCGCCTGCGTACTTTTACCTAATTTTCAACTAAATGCAAAGATAATCCCCAGCCATTCCCAAAATTTGTAAATTTGCACACTTTAAACAAAATAAAAATATACGATCATATGGTTCCTATTCAGATGGTGGACTTGAAACGCCAGTATACGAAGATTAAATCACAGGTAGATGCTGCCATCGGAGAAGTACTGGAAAGCACTGCTTTTATTAATGGCGGTGCTGTGCAACAATTTGCGGGAGCTTTACAATCGTACCTGGGGGCGAAGCATGTGATTCCCTGCGCCAACGGAACTGATGCGCTTCAAATTGCCATGATGGCACTTGGCCTGCAACCCGGCGATGAAGTAATCACCCCTTCTTTTACTTTTATTGCTACCGCAGAAGTGATTGCCCTCTTACATCTGAAACCTGTTTTTGTGGATGTAGACCCAAAAACATATTGCCTGGACGTAGCGGCGGTAGAAAAAGCCATTACGCCTAAAACCAAGGCCATTGTACCCGTGCATTTGTATGGCCATGTGGCAGATATGGAACCACTGATGGCGCTGGCAGCTAAACACAACCTGTTTGTGGTAGAAGATAATGCGCAGGCAATCGGTGCCGATTATACATTTGCAGATGGCACTAAAAAGAAAGCCGGTACTATTGGCCATATTGGCTGTACTTCTTTCTTCCCTTCCAAAAACCTGGGCTGCTACGGTGATGGTGGTGCGATCTTCACCAACGATGACGCTATCGCTGCACAACTCCGTATGGTAGCCAATCACGGCCAGTCTGCCCGCTACTACCATGATGTAGTAGGCTGTAACTCCCGGCTGGATTCTGTACAGGCAGCTGTATTAAATATCAAATTACCGTTACTCGATGAATACATCAGTGCCCGTCGTGCTGTAGCTGATGCCTATGACGCAGCATTTGCCGACGTACCTCAAATTACAACGCCTTACCGCGCAGCAAACAGTTATCACGTATTTCACCAATATACCCTTCAGATAGACGGAGCTGATAGAAATGAATTACAACAGTACCTGTCTACCAAAGGAGTACCAGCCATGATTTACTATCCTGTTCCGGGTCACCGTCAAAAGATGTTCGAGCATTTCGGTGGCGCGTCCTTTAATCTCCCTGTAACCGATAATCTAACCACCAAGGTGATTTCCTTGCCAATACACACTGAAATGGATGCCGATCAACTGGAACACATTATCCAGTCCGTTAAATCATTTTTAAACAACACCCCCGCATGAAGATTACAGTAGTAGGAACCGGTTATGTAGGACTCGTAACCGGCACTTGTTTCGCAGAAACAGGAAATGACGTCACATGTGTAGACATTGATGCTAACAAGGTAAAAAAGCTTTCCGCTGGTCAAATTACTATCTATGAGCCAGGGCTGGAAAAATTATTTGAAAGAAACCTGAAAGAAGAACGTCTGTCTTTCACTACCAACCTGGAAGAAGGGATTAAAGATGCAGAAGTAATTTTCCTTGCACTACCTACTCCTCCCGGAGCTGATGGTGCGGCAGACCTTTCCTTTGTACTCAATGTAGCTACCCATTTAGGTAAAATCATGACTGACTACAAAGTAATTGTAGACAAAAGTACTGTACCTGTTGGCACAGCTGAAAAAGTGATTGCTGCCATTGCACAAAATTGCAGTACGCCATTTGACGTAGTATCCAATCCGGAATTTTTACGTGAAGGGGTTGCTGTAGATGACTTTATGAAACCAGACAGAGTGGTAATCGGAACTACCTCTGAAAGAGCACGTAAAGTAATGGGAGAATTGTATGCACCATTTGTAAGACAGGGGAATCCAATATTATTCATGGATGAAAAGTCTGCAGAACTCACCAAGTACGCAGCCAACTCCTTCCTGGCGACCAAAATTTCCTTTATGAATGAAATTGCGGTGCTGTGCGAAAAACTGGGTGCAGACGTAGACATGGTGCGCAGAGGAATAGGTAGCGATGATCGTATTGGTAAACGCTTTTTATTCCCTGGCATAGGCTATGGTGGTAGCTGTTTCCCTAAAGATGTGCAGGCGCTGGTGAAATCATCTGAGGATGCACAATATGAGTTTAAAATACTGAATGCTGTAATGGATGTAAACGAGAAGCAAAAACTCTTTTTACTGCCTAAAATAAAGGCATTCTTTAACAACGACCTTACCGGAAAGCATTTTGCACTGTGGGGGCTTGCATTCAAGCCTAATACAGATGATATCCGGGAAGCTCCGGCTTTATATATCATTGATGCGTTGCTGGCGGCAGGTGCTACAGTAAGCGTTTTTGATCCGGAAGCTATGAATAATGTTAAACAGGTAATGGGAGATAAAATCACCTATGCAGAACATCAGTACACCTGCCTGGAAAATGCAGATGCCCTGATTATTGCTACCGAATGGAGCGTATTCAGAACACCGGACTTCCATAAAATTTCTGCCAGCTTAAAGCACCATGCTATCTTTGATGGTAGAAATCTTTTTGAAGTAACGCGTATGAAAGAATTGGGCTATCATTACGAAAGCGTTGGACGTATGCCTGTTACTCTTTAATAACTTACACCCAAATATGGAAAAGAAAAGAATTCTCATTGCTGGTGCGGCTGGTTTTCTGGGTTCCCACCTTTGCGACCGCTTTATAAAAGAAGGTTACCATGTAATAGCCATGGATAACCTGCTCACGGGCAATATCAAAAACATCGAGCATCTTTTTCCGCTGCCCGATTTTGAGTATTACCACCATGATGTTACCAAGTTCGTACATATTCCGGGGAAACTGGATTATATATTAAACTTTGCTTCTCCGGCCAGCCCGATTGACTATCTGAAGATGCCTATTCAAACATTGAAAGTAGGCTCCTTAGGTACGCACAACCTGCTCGGTTTGGCTAAAGAGAAGAAAGCCCGTATCCTCGTGGCTTCTACTTCCGAAGTGTATGGCGATCCTAATGTGCACCCTCAAACGGAAGAATACTGGGGTAACGTAAACCCGGTAGGCCCAAGAGGCGTATATGACGAAGCCAAAAGATTCCTGGAATCTATTACCATGGCATATCATAACTTCCATGGCGTAGATACTCGTATCATACGTATTTTTAATACTTATGGTCCGCGCATGCGACTCGATGACGGTCGTGCCTTGCCGGCATTTATGAGCCAGGCACTGAATGGACAGGATCTGACCGTATTTGGCGATGGCAGCCAAACGCGTTCTTTCTGTTATGTGGATGACCTGGTAGAAGGTATCTACCGCTTATTATTAAGCGATTACCATCTGCCTGTAAACATTGGTAATCCTCAGGAAATTACCCTGAACCAGTTTGCAGAAGAAATCATTGCCTTAACCGGATCTAAACAGAAGATTGTTTATCATCCATTACCAAAAGATGATCCTAAGCAACGCCAGCCAGACATTACTAAAGCCCGCACCCTCCTGGGATGGGAACCTAAAGTAAGCCGGCAGGAAGGTTTAAAGATCACTTATGAGTATTTTAAAGAGGCGTTATTAAAATAAACTAAATCTTATCTGGAATGAAGCGGAAACTATTGATTACCGGCGGGGCCGGATTCATTGGTTCACATGTAGTACGGTTGTTCGTAAATAAATACCCGGACTACCAGATCGTAAACCTGGATGCACTTACGTACGCCGGGAATCTGGAGAACCTGACTGACATAAAAGATAAACCTAACTACACTTTCGAGAAGGGGGATATCACAGATGAATCTTTTATCGATTCACTCTTTACGAAATATCAGTTTGATGGTGTTATTCACCTCGCAGCAGAAAGTCATGTGGATCGTTCTATCATGGACCCGCTGGCATTTATTAAGACAAATGTATTAGGCACAGCTGTATTGTTGAATAATGCCCGGAAACATTGGAAAGACAACATGGAAGGAAAGCTTTTCTACCATGTATCTACTGATGAAGTATATGGTTCTCTGGGAGAAGAAGGATTTTTCCTGGAAACAACTGCATATGATCCCCGTTCGCCATATTCCGCTTCAAAAGCCAGTTCAGATCACTTTGTGATGGCTTATCATCACACGTATCACTTACCAGCAGTGATTTCCAACTGCTCTAATAATTATGGCTCTCATCATTTTCCGGAGAAACTAATTCCACTGGCGATACATAATATTAAAAATAATAAGCCAGTGCCGGTTTATGGCAAAGGAGAAAATGTACGCGACTGGCTATACGTAAATGATCATGCCAGAGCTATCGATACTATCTTCCATCATGGCAAAATCGGGGAAACCTACAATGTAGGCGGCTTCAACGAATGGAAAAACATTGACCTTATCCAACTGTTGTGTAAGATCATGGACCAAAAGCTGGGACGTCCTGAAGGTACTTCTGCACAATTGATTACCTACGTGAAAGACCGTGCAGGACATGATCTCCGCTATGCAATAGATGCCACCAAACTCAATAAGGAATTGGGCTGGGAGCCCTCTCTCCAATTCGAAGAAGGGCTGGAAAAAACAGTAGATTGGTACCTGGAAAATGAAAGCTGGTTGAACAACGTCACCAGCGGAGAATACCAGAAATATTATAACGAACAATATCAAAAAAGATAGCTTTTAGTCATTAGCTTTTAGCTATCAACCTATTATTGGTTGGTGGCTAAAAGCTAAAAGCTACCAGCATATATCACTCTCTATGGGCTTTCAACAAACCGGAATACCAGGACTTTTAATTTACGAACCTAAAGTACACGGCGATCATCGTGGCTATTTTTTCGAGAGCTATAACGCCAATACTTTCAACGCAGAAGGTATTACTTATCAATTTGTGCAGGATAACCAGGCACGCTCTACCTACGGTGTATTAAGAGGATTACACTATCAGCTGGAACCATATGCACAAACCAAGCTAATACGTGTACTGGAAGGCGCTATTATTGACGCAGTAGTAGATATCCGCAAAGGATCTCCTACTTACGGTAAATCTTTTGCCATCGAATTAACTGCTGCCAACAAGCTGCAATTACTGGTTCCAAAAGGATTTGCACATGGTTATGCTGTTATCAGCGAAACCGCAGAAGTAATGTATAAATGTGATAACTTCTACCAAAAAGGTAGCGAAGGAGGTATTATTTACAATGATCCGGCATTGAATATCGACTGGGGCATTGATCTTAAAGATGCTATCGTTTCAGAAAAAGATCTGATACTTCCCCCACTGGCGGACATACAACATAATTTCATTTTTTAACAGCCGATCATTTGCCATGAAAAACATTCTTGTTACCGGCGGAAAAGGTCAATTGGGACAATCCCTGCAAAAAATTGCAGGTGCATACCCACAATTTAACCTGCTATTTACTGATTACCAGGACCTGGACATTACCAATGCAGATGCACTTGCAGCCTTTTTCTCTGCTCAACAAATTGATGCCTGTATTAACTGTGCAGCTTATACCGCGGTAGATAAGGCAGAAGAAGATGAAGACAATGCTTTTCTGCTAAACTTCCAGGCCGTACTAAACCTGGCGGAAATCTGCGCACAACATAATGCCCAACTGGTACATATTTCTACCGACTATGTATTCAGCGGAAAACAGTACCTGCCGTATTCAGAAGCGGACGACACTGATCCACAAAGCATTTATGGTGCCTCCAAAGTACGTGGAGAAGCAGCAGCAATGGGCTACAATGAAAATACCATCGTTATCCGTACCTCCTGGCTCTACTCCGAATATGGCGTCAATTTCGCCAAACGTATGAAAGAGCTGATGCAGGAAAGACCGGAATTAAACGTAGTATTTGATCAGATAGGCACTCCTACTTACGCCGGCGATCTGGCTACCACCATCCTGGATATCCTCCAATATAAAGTACTTCACCAGGATACGGCCATTGGCGGTGTATATCATTATAGTAACGAAGGAGTGGCCAGCTGGTACGATTTTTCCGTGGCCATTAAAGAAATGATCAACGCCAATACCACCATTTTACCGGTTACATCAGACAAATACAAAACTGCTGCAAAACGCCCGGCATACAGCGTATTAAACAAGGAAAAAATTAAAAGCACATTCGGTATTACTGTTCCATATTGGAGAGACAGTTTAGCGAAATGCCTGAAAAATATATAATACAATAGCAGAAAGGCTGATTAAAGAGATGGCTACCTGCGCGGCGCTTTCTTTTTAATCAGCCTTTTTCGAGCTTGCAAATTATTTCTTCAGCCCTGTAATCAACGTACCACCCGTCTTTTTCCCCTCCCTGAAAGAGGCTGTCTTAACCGGACCAAAACCCGGTGCAAACCATTCCGTTGCACTGAATTTCATTGGCACTATCTTGTTCATCATCGTCATCTGGAAATTCAGATCGTAGTTAATCACATAGCAGTTCCAGCTACCGGCCGCGGTGGTAACGGTTTCCCGGCCTGTCACCTTCCGGTTACTGATCGTATACTTCAGTACCATATCCATGCCTTTCACCTTATTAGTCATTTCGTAAGAACCTCCGGGTAGCTCCTGCCCTACGGCCATATGAGAAGGATAATCAAGAAATGCCACATTACTTTTTCCTTCTATTTTAGTATCGCTCATATTGGGTGCGGCCGGTACACTCATTTTCATATCTATCGCCGCCGTGTTGCCACTACATTTAAAATGCCCGGCGCCAGTGTTAACCGGCTTGTTGTTTTTATCATAATACGTGTTGGAGAAATCAGAGCTAACAGCATCTCCATCTTTATGTACATTATTCACTTTGTAGATAGTTTTGCCCGTGGCGGCACCACTGGCATCGTACACCGTCATTTCTATTTCGGCATTATTAAGCAGGTAATAAAAACCTTTGCAATCCTGGGCCAGCGCCGGCGTAATACCACCGCAAACCATGACCATCAGTAATAAGCTTTTCATAAAACAAGGAGTTTTGGGGAAGATGAGGAATAGTTACCGGATGGATTAACGCCGGATGGATGAATCAGCCGCCGGGCTGTTGTTATAAAGTTACGCAGATATCCCCAGATCTGACGGGATGGCCTTTAAATGGGTGAATCCTGTGAATTTTATGTAGGTTTGCAAAAATTGTTATTAAAATCATGAATCTGATAGAAGAACTGCGCTGGCGGGGTATGCTACAGGATATGATGCCTGGCACGGAAGAGCAACTGCAAAAGGAAATGACCACTGCTTATATTGGTTTTGACCCTACTGCGGAGTCGTTGCACATCGGAAGCCTGGTGCCTATTCTGCTGCTGGTGCACCTGCAAAAGGCAGGACATAAGCCCCTCGCGCTGGTGGGCGGCGCTACCGGCATGGTAGGCGACCCCTCCTTTAAAGCGGAAGAAAGAAAAATGCTGGACCTGGATACCCTGCAAAAAAATGTCAATGGTATCAAAGCTCAGTTGGAACGCTTCCTCGACTTTGATCCTGCCAAACCCAATGCGGCAGAAATGGTGAATAACTTCGACTGGTTCCAACACATTTCCTTCCTCGATTTTATTCGCGATACCGGTAAACACATCACTGTCAACTATATGATGGCCAAAGATTCTGTGAAAAAAAGAATCGAAGGCGAAAACGGGATGTCTTTCACTGAATTCACCTATCAACTGATACAGGGTTACGATTTCTATCATTTATATACAGCCAAAAACTGCAAACTGCAGATGGGTGGCTCCGATCAGTGGGGTAACATTGTTACCGGTACTGAGCTGGTACGCCGGAAAGCCCGCGGTGAAGCTTTCGCTTTCACCTGCCCGCTGATCAAAAAAGCAGATGGTACCAAATTCGGAAAAACCGAATCCGGTACGGTATGGCTGGATCCTAAACGTACGTCCCCTTACGCGTTCTACCAGTTCTGGTTCAGAACATCTGATGAGGACGCCGAAAGCTACATTAAGATCTTCACCTTTATGGAGCAACAGGAAATAGAAGACCTGATTACAGAACATAGAAAAGACGCAGGGCAACGACTGTTGCAAAAACGTCTGGCCAAAGAAGTGACTACTTTCATTCATGGTGAAGAAAGCTACAACTTCGCTGTAGAAGCATCTTCGGTGTTATTCAATAAAGATACTGCTGCTATATTATCGTCCCTCTCTGAAGAGGACCTCATGGATTTGCTCAACAACATTCCAAAGTATGAGATTTCCAGGGCGGATATTGAAGCAGGTAAAGACATTGTGAGCCTGGCCGCAGAAAGTGGTTTACTCCCCAGCAAAAGCGAAGCACGTAAAATGGTGCAGGGTGGCGGCGTAAGCGTTAACAAAGTAAAAGTTCCCGGCATCGACATGGTGGTAAATACCGAATCTTTGCTGAGAGATAAATATATCCTGTTGCAAAAAGGAAAAACATATATCGTTGTTCAAACGGTATAAACCATACGCATAAAAAGAAAGGCCCCCGCATCCGCGGAGGCCTTTTCTTTTTTATACTTACACCCCATTATTTTAATCCATACTTCTTTTCATATTTCTCATACAACTGCTTCTGCTTATTATCCAGGTTAATTTCCCTCCCCTGGATAAATGCTTTGTTGATAACACTGGACTTCATATCCATGATATCACCCGCACTAATAGCAATATTAGCATCTTTGCCTGCTTCCAGGGAGCCGGTGGTTTTGTCGATGCCTAATATTTTAGCAGCATTCAACGTCACCGCAGTAAGTGCTTCTTCTTTGCTAAGACCGTAAGTGGCCGTAGTTCCTGCTTCATAGCCCAGGTTACGCTGCTGCCAGAAACCGTCGTTGCTCAGGCAAAACAGTACGCCGGCTTTCTGCAGTTGGGCAGCAGTTTTGTAAGGTTGATCCACATCATCATCCTGCATAACAGGCAGGCTATGCGGTTGCGTTAATATCACCGGCACATTATTTTGCTTCAGGATATCAGCAATGAGCCAGGCATCACTACCTCCTACAATGGCGATATCCAGGTTAAATTCTTTTGCAAAATCAATGGCGATCAGCATTTCCTTTACCAGGTCGCAGTGAATAAACAGCTTTTGCTCCCGGGTAAACAGTTTGCGCATGGCCTCAAATTTCAGGTTCGTGGCCGCATGTTTTGACTCCTGCTGATAGGCATGTGCCTCGCGGAAGAACGTTCTCACCTGTTCTACCTGGTCCATGGCTACCTTCAACCGGTCTGTGGAAGAAGCGCCACCACGGCCGCTACTGGCCACGGGCAACAGGCTGGGCATATAAAAATGCAGCGCATTATCGGTTTTATACGCCGCATCTTCCCAGTTCCAGGCGTCCAGTTGTACTACGGATGAGGTACCGCTGATCAATCCACCTTCCGGCGTTACCTGTGCCAACAATATACCATTGGAACGCAGTGTGTTGATCACTTTTGAATCGGCATTATAAGCAATGATGGAGCGTACTGACGGATTCACTTCACCTACTTCCCGTGCATCAATCGTGGCGCGGACGCTTTCAAATTCCACCAGCCCCAGTTTGGATTCCGGTGCAATAATACCAGGATATACATGCTGCCCTTTCAGATCCAGGATAGTAGCGTCGCTACCGGCTGCAGGAACACTGTTTCCCACAGCTGTAATTTTCCCTTTGCTGAAGGCAATAGTGCCATTGTTAATCACTTCCCCATTGCCTACATGAATGGTGGCATTGGTAAGAAATACCGGCTTGTCCTGTGGCAGTGCCGGTGATATAGTTTCCTGTGCATAGGCGGTATGTACTCCTATGGCCAGGCCTAATAAAATCAAATGTCGTTTCATCGCTGTTTGCATTTTGCGTGTAGCTTTTAATAATTAATAGCCAATGGCTTGCTGGTGTCCTCCCTGTAAGTCTTCACAGTGGTACATTTCATCCGCCACAAAGGCAGCTTTTTGGGTAGGAGTACCTTTCTTCTTTTCCGACAACAGCAGTTGGGTAAGACGATTACGTTCTGCGGCGATGCGTTTGCGTAACAGCAGATCATTGTCGCGGTCAAATTCCACGATACCATCTACAATGGTCTTTTCCGCTTTGGCGTAAATGCTTAGCGGATTATCGCTCCACAGTACTACGTCGGCATCTTTTCCTACTTTGATACTGCCCATGCGGTTATCCACGTGCAGCAGTTTAGCGGGATTAATGGTCACCATTTTCAGGGCTTCTTCCTCGCTCACGCCGCCGTAGCGGATGGTTTTAGCGGCTTCCTGGTTCAGGCGGCGGGCCATCTCGGCATCATCAGAGTTGATGGCGGTGACTACACCTACCTTGTGCATAATGGCGGCGTTGTAGGGAATGGCATCCTGTACTTCCATTTTATAGGCCCACCAGTCGGCGAAGGTACCTGCGCCGGCGCCATGGGCTTTCATTTTATCGGCTACCTTATATCCTTCAAGGATGTGGGTGAAGGTATTCACGCGGAAGTGAAAACTATCTGCCACATGCATGAGCATATTGATTTCACTCTGTACATACGAGTGACAGGTAATGAAGCGTTGCTGGTGTAAAATCTCTACCAGTGCGTCCAGTTCAAGATCGCGGCGCTTGCCGGGTCCTTGCTTTTCATAGTCACGGGCACGGGTAAACGCATCTGTATAAATCTGCTCTACGCCCATCCTGGTTTGTGGGAAACGTACCGTATTACGCTCGCCCCAGTTGGATTGCTTCACGTTTTCGCCGAGGGCAAATTTGATGAAAGGATCCCAGTTAGCAACTTTCAGGTCTTCTGCATTCTGGCCCCTGCGCAGTTTGATCAATTGCGACTGGCCACCAATAGCATTGGCGCTGCCATGTAATAAATGGGAAGCAGTGACACCACCGCTAAGTTGACGATAGATATTTACGTCATCAGGATTCAATACGTCGGCAATCCGTACTTCGGCGGTAACAGATTGCGATGATTCATTGACGCCCTTGCTGATAGCGATATGCGAGTGTTCGTCGATAATGCCGGCAGACAAGTGTTTGCCGGTACCATCAATTACGCGGGCATTGCCGGCGGAGAGGTTTTTTCCGATCTGTGCAATTTTACCATTGCGTAATAACACATCCGTATTTTCAAGTTTGCCTTCTTTTTCGTTGGTCCAAACGGTTGCATTTTTGATGAGCAGGTCTTCCTGTTTAGGCAGTTTCTCCCAGCCATAGCCATTAAATGGATATAAGAGTGCTCCCATCACTGGCGCAGGTTCTTTCTTAATAGGTTCTGCTTTTTCTGTGGTATTACTCACAAACACAGCCGACCATTTAACGAGGTTACCGCTGGTATCAGCGCCCGTACCGGCCCAGCTGTTGCCGCTGATGATACCGCTGAGTCGAATGCTGCTTTTGCTGTTTTTGGCCAGTGGTAAAGATATTGACACCAGTTTACCGTTTACGTCGATACGTCCGGGCAGGGTATCTTTTTGCAGCACAGACAACAGCGGAGCGCTGGCAGTACCTCTTACCTCTACGCTATAACTGTTTCCTGGCGTGAGTGTAACGGTATAAATACCGCGGATATCATTCCAACCATCGCTTTTGATAATGTAGCGGTTGCCTTGTATCCAGTTTTGATACAGGACAGTTTTATCGCTGAAGATAGGACCGGAGGCAATGAGGAAGTTAGCGAGTTTACCGGCTTCCAGGCTACCAACTTTGTCGTATGCTTTCAATATGGTAGCCGGTGTTTTGGTTAATGCTTCGAGGGCTTTTTGTTCGCTGAGGCCATAGGCAATTGCTCTGCGGACATTAGCCATAAACTGTTTCACATCTTTCAAATCAGCAGCTGTTAAACAGAAAGGGATATTTGCTTTTTCGAAAGCGCCGGCTTCAGCGGGAGCCATTTCCCAGTGTTTCATGTCTGCCAGTGATACAAAGCGGGCATCGGCAGGATCTTCCATGTCGATAGCACCGGGGAAGTTCAGCGGCAAAATAAACGTGGCTTTGGTGGCGGCCATTTCAGGGATACGCTGGTATTCGTTGCCACCGGCTTTGATAATATATTGTACACCAAATTCATCTCCTATTTTATCGGCGCGGAGTACGTCCCATTTATCTGCCGCTTCAAATACCTGTGGCAGTTGCTGATTGGCGTTCCAGGCCTGCAGGCTGAGGTTTACGCCTTCTTTTGCCGGTTGTGATTTATACCACTGGGCATCCAGGTAAGTTTGCCGTAGCAGGGCAATACAGCCCATCAGGGAATTAGGATAATTTTGGGTGGAAGTACCTTTATCGAAAGAATAAACGGCAGCCGCTTTTTCGCGGAGGATCGCTTTATTCTCTTTCACGGTAGCCAACGTTACCAGGGCCGCCGTACCACGGGCGATGCCATCCGGTTGCTGGGTGAGCACCGTTCCAAAACCGGCTTCCCGTAATGGCGCTGCTTTATTATCATCTCCCGTAAACAAATCCACTGCATTTACCTCACTCCGGATAGCCTGGTTCCAGCCATATGCCCCTTTGGTGTTAGACAGAAACTGGGGCGGAGCATTCCAGGAAGAACCGCCTCTTTTGGCTTCGGACAGCCCGTAGCTGCTAAAAATATCCACAAAGGAAGGATAGATATATTTCCCTTTACAATCCAGTACTACCGCATCTTTGGGAATAACGGCCCCGGGATCCGCGGCAATAATTTTTCCATCACGGATAACGAGGGTGGCATTTTGCAGGGTGGTTTGCGCATCTTTTACAATGGTAGCATGTGTGAATGCGAAACATCCTTCGCGGGGATCTGCAATGCCGTTTACAGGAAAAGTTTCCTGCGCGCTGGCGTAAGTGCCGCACCCCAGCAGGGCCAGCAAAACCACCTGGCTGCGATACCGGTTCAGGGCATGGGTAAGACATCGGGATAGCAAGGCCATCGCGGGTTTCTCAAAAGCTCTTTTCATGTAAATCTTTAATTTTTCGGTACAGATTTAGTTGATCCGCTAAATGTAATAAATCATTAAGGCGGACGTTAACAAAACACGATATTTTTTATGAGTGGTAGCCGGTTCTAAAATTTTGGATTCACACGAAAAAGGGATAATTTGACAATGGATTAGATCCTAAGTTTGTTTTAAATCGATAATACTTGCTGATTATGCAATTTTTTTCCATCTATACACAGTTACTGCGCATCTGTTTACTGGCAGTGATAACTACCACCGCTTTTGCGCAAACAAAGGACACTACTGATATAAAAGGCCGCTGGAGTGTGGAAGGAAGGGCCGATAAAATCACTGATAAAATTTCCCATAAAATTGGCCTGAACAAAGAGCAGGCGAAAAAAACGTATGTGATCAATGAAGACATTGTGCGCCGCAGAGATGCGGTAAAAAGTAATCCTTCCCTCACGCAAAAAGAGCGGATGACGCAGTTTAAAGCATTGGATTCCGAACGTAGCCAGCGCTTTAAAACCGTGTTCACAGCTACTCAGTATAAGAAGTGGAACGACTGGGAGATGAATAAAAAAGAGCATCTTGAACAGAAAATGGAAAAGAAGCGGCTGAAAAAACAAACGAGAAATGCCACCCAGCAACAATAAATAACTTATTTTTAAATGGAAAAGCAGTGAGTCTTCTCACTGCTTTTTTATTTTTCAGGCATATGACGACTACCGATATCCGGAACATATTTTTACACGCTGTGGCAGCCGTACATCCGCAGGAGCTGATGCGGAAAAATGTGCAGGTGCTGCCGGCTGCCCGTATAATAAATATTTCGGGAGATGAATACAGGGTCCCTGAACATGCCCGTGTTTGGGTCCTGGGAGCGGGCAAAGCTGCTGCCGCGATGGCACAGGAACTGGAACAACTGCTCCTTCCCCACTTTCCGCTACAGGGCTTGGTGATCACCAAATACGGACATGCGTTGCCGTTACAGCACCTAACCTTGCTGGAGGCCGGGCATCCCGTGCCTGATGAAAATAGTGTATCCGCTTCCGTTAAACTGCAGGCCATTGCGGCGCAGGTGCAACCGGAAGACCTGGTGATTTTTCTCCTGTCTGGCGGTGCTTCCGCGCTGCTGGCGGATGTTCCGGCTGGCAGTACCCTGCCGGAAGTACAACAGTTGTTTACCGTCCTGCTTAATAGTGGTGCAGACATCCGCGAAATGAATGTGGTCCGTAAACATTTGTCGGCCATCAAAGGCGGGCAACTGGCCAAAAACATATATCCGGCTACGTTATGCACCCTTATCCTGAGCGACGTAGTGGGTGATGACCTCAGTGTGATAGGCTCCGGCCCTACTGTGCCCGACCCGTCTACCTTTGCAGATACTTTACAGCTACTGCAACAGTATCATTTACCGGGCAAGATAGCGCCGGCATTATGGCAACATATTGAAAACGGGGTAGCCGGAAAAGTACCTGAAACCCCCAAACCCGGAGATCATCACTTCAAACATACCCATAACTACCTGGTGGGCACGAACCATATTGCGCTGGAAGCCGCTGCCTCAAAGGCTGGAGAACTGGGGTATTACCCGGTGCTGTTATCTGATACTATTACGGGAGATGTGCATGCCGTGGCGGAGCAACTGGTACAAACTGCACTCAATTACCACGGACCACTTCCTGCCTGTTTATTAGCAGGTGGAGAAACAACTGTAACAATTACTGGAAACGGCCTTGGTGGCCGCAATCAGCAGTTAGCACTGGCTGCCGGTATTGCGTTGGCGGAGCATCCGCATATCACTTTTTTAAGCGGAGGTACTGATGGCAGCGATGGTCCCACAGATGCAGCCGGCGCTATCGTAGATGCCTCTACGATGAAAAATGCCCGAAACAGGCAACTGGATGCAAATAGTTTTTTACGCAACAACGATGCGTTGCATTTCTTCTCAAAAGCAGGCGGGCTACTGGTTACAGGTCCTACCCAAACGAATGTCATGGACCTCATGATCCTCCTTATCACCGCAGATACTCCTGAAATTTAAAATCAAAGTTTGTATCTATGTAGATAGATTATATTTTTGGGGTTTGGAATTAGAAATTCTGTATTTACTAAACGTATTTGCATTATGCTGAGAATGGAACAGACATGGCGATGGTACGGGCCCAATGATCCGGTTAGCTTGTCTGATATAAAACAGGCTGGCGCTACCGGCATCGTAACAGCATTGCACCATGTACCTAATGGCGCGGTATGGACGAGAGAAGAGATATTAAAGCGAAAGGCCATCATCGAAGCGGCAGGTCTTACCTGGTCAGTGGTAGAAAGTGCGCCGGTGCATGAAGATATTAAAACACAACGAGGGAATTTCAGAGAATATATCAACAACTACCAGCAAACCCTGCGTAACCTGGCAGCCTGCGATATTCGTACGGTGACGTACAACTTTATGCCGGTACTGGACTGGACCCGCACCGATCTTTCCTATACCGTGGAAGACGGCTCCAAAGCACTGCGCTTTGAAAAAGCCGCTTTCATTGCATTTGATTTGTTCATGCTGCAAAGACCAGATGCAGCTAAAGATTACAGCGACGAAGACATTGCCCGCGCGAAAGAACATTTCGACAGCATGAGTAATGAGGCACGCGCCCTGTTACAGAAAAATATTATTGCCGGCCTTCCCGGATCTGAAGAAAGCTTTACACTGCAACAGTTCCAGGAAGCCCTCGACAAATACAAAGGCATTGATGCCACCCAACTAAAACTACACCTGTTCTATTTCTTACAGCAAATAGCGCCGGTAGCAGATGAAGCGGGTGTAAAACTGGCCATTCATCCGGATGATCCTCCCTTCCCGATTTTTGGACTGCCACGTATTGTGAGCACCGAACAGGATGCCCGGGAACTGCTCATTGCCGCTCCTTATGCAGCCAACGGCCTTTGCTTCTGCACCGGCTCCTATGGCGTACGGGCCGACAACGACTTACCCGGTATGATAGAGCGCCTCGGCGATCATATCCACTTTATCCACCTGCGCAGCACACAGCGGGATGCGTTGGGCAACTTCCACGAAGCCAACCACCTGGAAGGTGACGTAGATATGTTTGCCGTAGTAAAAAACATCCTCATCACCATGAAACGCCGCAACGTATCTATTCCAATGCGCCCGGATCATGGACACCAGATGCTGGATGACCTCCATAAAAAAACCAATCCTGGCTACAGCGCCATTGGCCGTTTACGCGGCCTGGCAGAGCTTCGTGGCCTGGAAATGGGCATCGCGGGGGCTTTAGGCTCTGATTGACTGACGTCTACCAGTATCAGGTCTGCACAAAGAGTAAAGGTGGGGATAAGCAATACCATCGTCGGACTGAGATGCTACACCAGGTCAGAAAGCGTATTTGAACACATACCGTAATGGCTGATTACGCGTACAAATCACACTGACCCATTAAAATATTAAGGACCCACCTTGCTGGTGGGTCTTTCTTTTTATAACACGTTTTATAATCACGAAAAATCAATGCTTTTTTGTAGCATTGCATCAGGATAACATTTTATCAACTGTACACTTTACCAAACCTACAATACGATGAACGCAACTATTGATGCGAGATATGAGGCATGCCTGGCCAAAAGACCAGATAGCCTTGCCCGACTGATCAACCTCTTCAAAAAAGATATCGACACGCGCATTACCAACAGAATTCAGCAACGGGGCTACCAGAGTTTTAAACTGGGCGATATGTCGCTGCTCGTGCATATCGATCCACAAGGCACCATCAACAATGACCTCGCCAGAAAAGCACGTATCAGCAAACAAGCCATGAGTAAAGTGGTAAAAAACCTGGTGGCAGGAAACTATATCGGTACCCGTAAACATGATACAGACAACCGCGCCAGCATCATTTTCCTCACAGAAAAAGGAAAAGAATTTATGATCGACGTGTATGACGGGGTTGACGAAATACAGGCTTTATACGAAGAAATTATTGGCGTAGATGGCGTGGCGGAATTGAAAACCATCCTGAAAAAATTAAATGCAGGCTTAAAAATAGACTAATCCTTTACCGCTATTTCATACTAACATAGTAACGGTTAGCGCTGTCTTTTACGATCGGCACACGCAGCATTTTACGCAACATCTCCAGGATTTCATCTGCCGACCGGTGTTCGAAATCTGCCGTGAGCCGACGTTTATACAGGTTATCCGCAGACGGTGGCACCAGTATTTCCAGGCTGTAATAACTATTTACCGCCTCCAGCACCTCTTCTAAAGGAATATTGTGAAACTTCAGCAGCCCGGTCTTCCACGCCAGTTGCGACAGACTTTTCACCGTTTTCTTTTGCAATGCGTGATGCAACTCCCGCTTTGCCTGCATGTTGGCCGTTAACTGCACTTTCTTGCCCTTATCCGGTACCAGCGTTACCTTTCCCTTTACTACCAGTACCTGGAACGACGTGGCTGTTTTATGCACACCAAATACCGCGTTGGCGGTATATAAAACAGTGTGCTCATCCAATAGCATCCGGATACGTTCCGGCTGGTGAATTTCGAAATAGGCGTCACCGTTAAGTACCTGCAGCTCCGGCGTTATATCGAATTTTGCGGCATAGGCCATAGTAGTTTCTCTCTTGGTAATAGCCCGGCTGCTCTTCGCCAACTGAAGGGTGTCAATCCCATTTGTGTGATTGACATATTGCAACATCCGGGATGTCGGTTGCCACCAATAAAAAATAATGCCACCTGCACACAGTACCCCGGCAATAATAAGTGCTACCCATTTAAGCGGCCACCTACGACGCGGCGGCTCCTTTACAACAGGTACCATCCGCTCTACGTTAGCTACCGGCACAGGTGCCCCATCCTTTAACCACGCGGTTAACCGGCCTTCCACATAGGCTGCCTGTTCAGGTCCGGCCGCTGCCAACGCAGCCACCTGCTCCTGTAAAAACGGATCTTGCGGAGATTGTATATATCGTGATATCAGGTCACTGACATCGGACGGCGGTTGATACATGTTAAATGGATACTATCGCTATAGCTGGTACATCCGGCAAGATACTTAACTTCCTCACAAATTTCACCGCATAGGCACTGCATTTGTATACAGAATAAATAATTAGGTCACTTGCGCAAGGTTTAATATTTTAGTAAAGACGAACAAGGCAAAAACGATATGTATGTCACCTGAACCTTTAATTCATAACGACCAGGAATATATTGAGGGATTGCTTCACCATAAACCAGCAGTAATAGAAAGTATCTACCAGCGGTTTGCCTCCAAGGAAAAGCGGTTTATCCTCCAGAAAAGCGGCCACGTAAAAGATGCCGCACATATCTTTGAAGAGGCCCTGATGGATATCTATTACTTCGCCAGACGTCACCCGCTCAAAGTAACCGACTTCGAACCCTTTCTTCAACTCCTCTGCAAACGTATCTGGGAACAGGAACTGGAAAGACGCGGACAACGCATCCCCGGACTGGAAGCCGAAGAACTCTCTACCATGAGCCGCGATGATATACAGGATGTGGAAGATGTGCTGAAAGAAGGAGAAAAAAGAAGAATGGCGTATCACTACTACCTCGCCTTATCAGACGAGTGTAAAGAACTACTCCGGTGGTCTCTCACCGAAGGATGCCTGCAGGAAGACATTGCCGCCGAAACACATATTCCCGTTGGTGATTTACCGGAACACAGAGCAGCCTGCTACCGCAGCCTGTTCAGAGATATCGACACCAAATTAAAAGCCAACAGCCTGTCGGAAAATGACCTGCTGGATACCGATCGTTTCCTGAGCGGACAAATGAATGAAGCAGATCGCAAAGCCTTTACCAGCCGGCTGCAAACAGAGGCGGTACTGAACCAGCAGGTAAAAAGATTTGATGCAATACGACAACTGCTCGCTCAAAAAATATGCATTGATACCAACCGGGATGAACTGCAGCATTTATTGTTTACACATCGCAATGCGTGGTATACCCTAAAAGATAATTACACCACTCCTATCCGCAATTACGTAATTCTTACCGCGCTGATTGCCGCAGGGATGGCCATTTTACTGTATATAAGCCCGTGGAGAAAAAATATCTACCGGCAATTCGCCTCTACAGAAATGCAGATACCGGATATCGATAGTGTTCGTGTGCCCGAAGAAGCGATTAAACAATTTAACCGGGGCCATTTCAACGAAGCCGTTGTATTGCTGGATCATACGCTGACCACCAATCCGGGCAACCTGTACGCCCGCTATTACCGCGGTGTGGCTTTAATTGATCAGAACCGGCTGGAAGATGCACGCAAAGACCTGCTTGCTGTATATAACAACAGCAACGAGCTGCGCAATGAAGCCAGCTTTTACCTGGCGTTAAGTTATCTGAAAGAAGGGCGCAAACAGCAGTGCCGGGAGTGGTTATTAAAAATTCCACCCGGAGCCCCCAATTATCCGAAAGTGCAGAAACTGATAGAAGAATTAAAATAACTAATTCAGGTATTGTCCTTTACTACAATGAATAATGCTTTCCACTTCTCCTTTAATCAATTCATACACAGGCGCCTTATCTGTTTTAATACGTATCAATTGTTGTAATACCAGGAAGTAAATTTCGCCCTTATTACTACAGCCGGCAATCTGGGCTTTTAAAATGTTATGTTTTACCTCTTCACAACCGGTGGCATCCAGTTTCTGGTAAATTACATACAAGTCGTCCATCCAACTCATATCTCTAAAGTTTAAACATAGTGTATAGTCCCCTAAAGTTAATCAATTATATTAATAAAAATAACCATCCGAATCTTAATAAATTGTAAATTCTAATCCTCTCAAAACCAGATGGCTGGGTTTCTAACCGGCAGGTTCCGTAGTACTTCTTCGTTGGTAGGATCTGCGTCCAGTGAGCGCCATAAACGATAATAATCCATATGCTGTAAAGCGGCCGCACCAAAAAGCAGGAAAGGCTGGGCCACCGGCCAGTTATTCCAGTACATCACGTCATGGGCATAGGGCCAGTTATTTTTGTTTTTTACATAGGGAGACAGGAACGCAATGCCTTTGCTGATACTACGTCCATTTTCCGTGGTGTACTGCCACAGGTTATTGTCTTTCGTACTCAGCAACTGGCACAACGTACTCATCGCATCCAGGTTAAACAGCGAGTAGCCGTATGGTTTAGTACGTTTTAATTCTCTTGGAAAGCTGCCGTCATCGGCCATTTGCGAAGGCAGCAACACGGTCTTATAACGATCCGCGCAAAAATCCAGTATTGTTTTATCTTCCACAAAACGGGCAAATGCCGCTACCTGCATCACCCAACAGGTGCCATGATTATTGGCCGCATTCATTTCGTCCTTGCCGTAAGGATGTGTGGTAAGCCATTGCAGGTAAGTGCTAAACCACTGCTTAAATGCCGCCAGATCTGCCGGCGGAATAGCGCCCGCCTTTTCCATGATACGCAGTGCCTGTACTACTTCCATCAGGTGAATGGTATCAATAATACCAATTCCACGGCCCGTTGCCCGGCCTTTTATAGCCTGCGCATACAACAGCGACGGGTTCATACGGGTTGCTTCTTCTTCAAACCAGGCCTTTGCATGCAACAAAGCATGCTGTAAATAAATACGGTCGCGGGTAGCCACGTATCCCGCTGCCAGCGCTCCCATCACACGACTCAGCCGGATCATCACCTGCCGGTGTGCCACGAAGTTATCCGGGTTAGATTGCCCGTCGCGCTGAATATAAGGACTATCCGGATGCGCCGGATCCGGCCACCAGTAGTCGCCTTCAGAATAAAAATCGTGTATACCACCGGCGCTCCTATCACAATGAAACGCCGTAATAGTTTGCGGCTCCTGCTGCAAAGCCCAGTTGGCGCGTTTCGCAATGTCGCGCCGTGTATCTTTGATCAACTGCTGCAGGAAAGGTGATTGTGCATGTACTACATACATCATGCAGCAGAGCAGTGCCAGTAAACCAATACGTTTACACATGTTATTGCTTTGGTGTTAATGACAAAACCCTCCCGTCATGTCCGCGTAGCTGCAGTGAGAACTGGCCTTTAAAACGTCCCAATACCTTACCTGTCCAGTAATCCGCCACCTCATAGGTTTTATCCAGTTTTACGGATATTGTTTTGGGAGATGACTGCCAGTTAAGCAAAATCAACTGTTCACCGCTGGCAGCAGTGACCCTGCCTGCTTCAAAATTTATATTATCAAAAGCGGCTGCGCGCGCTGTTGGTGGTACTGCCTTACGCAAAACGTTTAGCCGTTCGGGTGATATCTTCGTCAGGTCATCTCCACTGAGCAACATCCCGCCGGTAGCGTATAACAGCGCCGCATGGAAATTAAACTCGTTGTCAGGCATATTGCCGGTAAGTACCAAACAGTCCGGATCATTCCACCACAGGCGGCCGTTCTGCCAGGCACGATATAAATTTTCACGCCCGGAGCGCTCAAACACACTCCAGCTACGCTTAATATCCATAGAACTACGGCTGCCATGCACCAGGCCCAAAGAAGGCCACAGCGGATGATTACAACCCAGCAAAAAGGCGTCTTTACTGCCACGGATAATCGCTTCCATACCACGACGATACGCTTCTACGCGGGTAGCTTTCTTATCATAAAAATAGCCACCGTGAATAGCTCCCCAGAAATTGGCATCCAGTTTAAAATAAGTAACGCCCCATTCATTGCGCATGGTACGGAATAACTGCTCCAGGTGCTGTTGCACCGCGGGGTGGGTACCATCCAGCGCATACCAGGGTTTCAAACGCCAGCCACCAAATGTAACGAGGTCGCTGCGCAGTGGTGCGCCGGTGGCGTCTTTCACCAGCCAGTCCTTATGATTTTTATAAATGATGGAGTTACTGTCACAAATAAACGGCGCCACCCAAATAGCCGGCTCAAATCCTTTGTCACGGATACTGCGTAATACCTGTTGTACGTTTCCTCCAAATGAGTTCCCTACTTCCAGCCAGTCGCCCATATGGGGTTGATACCCATCATCTATCTGTATATACTTTAATGCAGGAATGTGGTCTTTGATATAATCCAGGTTATCATAAATATTCTGCGCCGTTACTTTAGGGCCAAAGCAATACCAGGAACACCAGCCGGTGGGTGGTTGCTTAAACTCCAGGCGGGGATGGAAATGATGAATACGATCTGCGAAACGATCCAGTAATTGATTGCCATCTTTCCCGGTGGCCAGCATCAGCTCTTCCAACTGGAAAGCCTCGCCCGGCGCCAGCTCCAGGTTTTCGAGATCTGTTACCACTTTAATAGTATCGGCAGATAAATAAAACTTTCCTACAAATCGTTGGCTGGAAGTATAGCCCAGCAACAACTGTACGTCGCCTGCCGGATAAAGCCGCAGCAGGTTATACACCGCCAGGTAGCCGGCGGGTTGCGGTATTTTATAGTGCCCGGCATCTGTATAGTTACCCAATGTTTCCGGCTTGGCCAGCGTGCCAGCAGTTTGCGTGAGCATCTGGAAACCTTCCGCATAAAAAGGGGTGGTGGCAGGTAATACCTTTCCTACCGTGCCGGTTACCACTTCTTTCAAACGAACCGCTGTACTACCGGTATTGACAACACGTACTTCGCACAGTTCATCTTTCCAGCTACGAATTACTTTTATAAATGCCGGGGCCGGGCTGCCGTCGGCGGTATAGGCTACCGGCGTGCTATTTTTCAGTGCCTGGGCAAATTGTTCGGGATCACCGGCGCTGGCGGCGATAGCGCCGCCCAGTAAACAACACAGTAAAAACAGGGTGTACTTTTTCATCGTGGAAATTATTTAACGTCTTCAAATATACGCTACACATTGGCTCCTGGTATTCATTGAATATGATAAGTTTTGCCGGCTGCAGTGGGAACATCATACTCAAATACTTTTCCCAGCTGCAACACCGGCAATTTTGTTGGATCTTTTACCACTGTTTTACCGGGTGTCTGTAACTGGTAGAACATATTGGGATTGGTGCCAGTTGCTATTTTTACGGCCTTACCATTTACCTTCACGGCAACGCGTGTACGAATACGGCAGTTTCCACCTAAGGAGGATCTGACCACCGCATGCGTCAGCTGTCCGTTCTGCCATTCTATATCTACTTCAAAACCTCCTCTTGCCTTCAGTCCTTTTACGCTTCCGGAAGGCCAGGCGTCCGGCAACGCCGGCAATAGGTATAATACGCCATCATGGCTCTGTAGCAGCATTTCGGTAATCCCGGAAGTAACACCGAAGTTCCCGTCTATCTGGAACGGCGGGTGTGCGTCAAACAGGTTGGGATAAGAACCTCCGCTACTATTATTGGCTACACTTACCGATTGACCACCGGCGAGGAACAATTGTTTATTCAGCATCGTATATGCGTGATTGCCATCTTCGAGGCGCGCCCACCAGTTAATTTTCCACGATTTAGACCAGCCGGTACCACCATCACCGCGCAACAGCAAACTACGTGTAGCCGCTGCCGCGAGAACAGTGTCTCTCCTGGGCGAAATGAAACTACCCGGGAACAACCCGTATAAATGTGATACGTGGCGGTGTGTATCTTCCGGATCATCCCAGTCTTTATACCACTCCTGCAGCTGTCCGTATTGCCCGGTATGGAAAGGATAAATATCTTCCATGGTCTTCCGTAAACGTGCTACCAGCGGCGCATCCAGCTGTAACACGGTAGCGGCCTGTATGGTATTGTTAAACAGGTCATGGATAATGGACAAGTCCATAGTGGTAGCGATGCTCACGCTGCCGGTACGTTTACCATCAATACGAAAATCATTTTCCGGGGAAGTAGAAGGATTGGTCACCCATTGCCCCGCTTCATTTTTGATGAGCCAGTCCAGCATAAATTCAGCAGCCCCTTTCAGGTCGGGATACATTTGTTGCAGGGCTTTTTTATCCCCTGTATACAGGTAATGCTCCCACAGGTGACGGGTGAGCCAGGCCCCGCCCATTGGCCAGATGGCCCAGGTAGGTTTGCCGTTGGGATCTTTAAAATCAAAGCCTCCGGCAGGATTGGTCATGTTCCAGATATCCGAATTATGGTGGGCAGTCCAGCCTTTGGCGCCGTAATTAACGGTGGCGGTTACACGCCCTTTTTCCGACAGGCGGTGAATGAATTCAAACAGCGGTGTACCACAATCCGACAGGTTGGCGGACTCCGACGGCCAGTAGTTCATCTCTGTATTGATGTTGATGGTATAGTTAGAACCCCATGGCGGTTGCATTTCCTTGTTCCATAATCCCTGTAGGTTCATGGCTGGTCCGCCTTTACGGGAACCCGATATCATCAGGTAGCGGCCGTATTGATAAAGCAGAGTGGTTAACTGCGGATCCCGGTTACCACCATGCTCCGTGTAAACCTTGAGGCGCTCATCTGTCGGCAAGCCGGCATCTCCATCTACACCCAGGTAGAGAGATACGCGGTTAAACAATTTCGTATAGTCATTTAGGTGATCACGCAATAACGTGGCATAATTACCGGTGTGTAACAATGGAGCAACGGCAGCAGAGTGTGGATCTTTTCCATTAGGTTGTCCATCTTTAAAGCTGGTGCCTACTGATAGTAGCAACAAGGCTTCTGTAGCACCTTTCACATGTACACCGGCGGTATCTGTGGTGACTTGTCCGCCGTTTACACGGGCATCCAGGTGTACTTCGTAATTGATGCCTTTATCACCATATACTACCTGGTTTGCTTCATAAGGCCTGGCGGCAACGTATTCCGGGCACCGGCCCTTCATCACGAGGTAGTGGTTATTCACTACTTCGTTGGTATGTGGCATGGCGTTAGCGAAACGGGTGCTAAAATGCAGTTGCGCGGCTTTGCTGGCGGTATAGCGCACTACCAGTAATTGTTGCGGATAGCTGGCAAATACTTCTCTCGTATAGTCTACACCGTTAGCTGTGTATCTTACGCGGGCAATGCCGTTGTTCAGATCCAGTTCACGTTTATATTGCGTGGCATTCTGCGGAATATCGTTGTCTATCAACAGGCTGCCGAGGGTAAGATAGCGGGCGCTGTAGGTGCCCATCATCTTTTTCGCCAGCACATGCGCTTCCGCGTACTTTTCTTCGAACAGCAGCTTGCGTATTTGCGGCAGTGTTTCTTTGGCCAATGGATTATTGCCATCACGGGGAACGCCGGACCAGAGATAGGCTTCGTTCAGTTGCAGCTCTTCCTGCTGTACACCACCAAATACCATGGCGCCGATGCGGCCGTTGCCCACGGGCAGGGCTTCTACCCACTGTTGTGCGGGCTGCCGGTACCAGAGCTTCAGCAATGAATCAGCAGGTGAGGCCGCATAGCTAATATGGGTAAATAGTATTACAGCGGATACGGATGCTAACAGATACTTTATCATGAATGCATTATTTTTTAATTGAGTTTCCAGTTCTTTGCCTGTGACGGTTTATTACCCCTGTTGATGGAATAGCCTGTTGTGGTGGTTATTTTTCTGATCAACATGTTCTACTGTTTTTTCATAACCGGAAAGCGATATCCTGTTGTTCGCCTTGCTTTGTCCGTGGAATGACTGTCTTTTTATAAGAGATGCTATTTCTTTTCATGGAATTTAAACTGTTTAACAGCAAACGTTTGCAATATATTTCCAGATCTATAAGTCAATGCTATAGCAATATTCTATTCCTATTGGTTGATACATTATGCCAATAAAATCCGAATTTATGCAATCGATTGTAGTTAAATGTATGCAATTTTACCTATTTCAGATATCTTTTTCAGGCAGCAGCATACAATAATTATGAATCCGGATCGTCTGTTAAGATAGGTGTCGGGGATAAAGCAGATCCCCTTAATTTGGACTTATGAAAAGAGATAAAACATGCGGCATTCCCTGGCATAGTCTTGATGAGTTATTAGTGGAGCCAGGATTGAAGCTGGACGTACGTTACGGCATAAGAGGTGGTATTGGGCCACATTCCGGTCACATTGAGGCTCACCGGCATGAGTTTTATACACTGGGTATTTCTGGTGCAAAGCCCGGTGTGCATATGGTAGATTTCCGGCACATAGACATGCCTCCTTACAGTATGTTCTTATTGTCGCCATGGCAGGTGCATATGCCTACGGATTGGGCCAGGAGTGCAGATGATGTGTATCTCATTTCCTTTATGCCTGATTTTTTACCGGCAGGAATGCCTTCGTTGCCCATTTGTATGGAAAACCCGGTAACACCTGATGCGGAAAGTTTCAAAGAAATATGGCATCTCTGTGAACAGTTATACCGGGAGTACACTCAACGCAAAGCATTATTGCAGCCAGTGTTGCAACATTACGTGGCATTATTGCTGACCCTTTTTATGCGCTACCTGCCGGAAAACAATACGGTGAGGTCTTTACAACCTGAATTACTGACCCGGTACCAGGAGCTGATGGAAACGCATGTGCTGAGCTGGAGCAGCTCCGGCGATTATGCACGGGCCCTGCATGTAACAACGGATCATTTAAATGAGGTAGTGAAACAGGAAACAGGGCAAACCGCATCCGCATTACTGGCCGCCCGGCGTATCCTGGAAGCCAAACGTATGTTGCTGCATTCTACCCAGGGCATTAAAGAAATTGCCTGGCACCTGCACTTCAACGAGGTGACGTATTTCAACCGGTTTTTCAAGCAACACACCGGACAAACACCAGTAGCATTTCGTATTGCCAGCCGGGAAATGTATAATTATACCCCGGAATAGTATAATAACGGATAATAGCCCGTCCGCTAGTTTTGCATTAAATATTTACCTATAGCCTGCCGGATGGCAGATCAATTATAACCCAAAAAAATAAACTTTACATGCCTTCAATTAAAGACAGGGCGACCAGTTTACTGATGTCGCGCATAGGGAAAACTGCGTCCGTTAATCACGTACGTCGTATCGGTAATTTCCTGATGCAGGTAGAACTCCAATTGCCTCAATTACTGCCTGAGCGCAGCACGCAACACCTTAAATGTGAAGTAGCTCCTTATACTTATCGTGACTATACAGTGGCCAATTGGGACGCCGCCACACAAACCGCTACCTTGTTGATTGACTGCGGGCACGATGGTGTTGGCAGCTACTGGGCACTGGACCTGCAGCCCGGGCAGGAAGTGTATTATGCGGGACCTGGTGGCGGTAGTCATCAACCTACCAACTCCCAACACCTGGTATGTATAGGTGATGCCAGCGCCACTGGCCATTTCTGCTCGCTGTATCAGTGCAAAGCAGCTACCCAGCAATTCCATTGCTTCCTGCAACTCGATAATCCGGCCACCCGGCAGATTATGCAAATGCCGGTACAACCACTTTCCAATAACGAACACTATTTCGTGGATCTGCACGAATGGTTGTATAGCCACAATTTTCCTGTAACAGATACTACTTTCTATGTAGCCGGTAATCAAAGAATGGTGGTACAGGTGCGTAAATCACTGCGTCAGCAAGGTGGACAAGTTAAGGCAGTAGGTTTCTGGGGCTAAAATATTGCGTACTCAGACCAGGTGTTCTTTCATTGCCTTCACTATGGCGTTGGAGCGGGAATTTACATCAAGCTTGCGATAAATATTCATGATATGGGAGCGTACCGTTCCCACACTGATATGACAGGTATCAGCGATTTGCTTATACGTGTCTCCATTCACCAGGCAACGCAAAACTTCTTTCTCCCTGGGTGATATTCCATAGGGATCCTGATGGACCTGCTTTTCCTTGCGGAAAAACGCCAGCACTTTATTCACCGCCACTAAGTTCGACTGCAGCGCCGTTTCATACACCTGTGCAATAAATTCCGACAAGGATACCGGTGGCACATGTTCCGGTTCATATCCTTTTGTTACCGCCGGTAGCTGTGTCAAACCCTGTTCTTTTTCATTCAGGGTAAGCAACAACACATTTATATCAGGGTATGCTGCTTTTACTATGCTGGCGGCTTCTATCGCAGTCAATCCAGGTACCTCTATATCCATAAAAACCAGGTTGCAGATATCTTTTGCTAATTGTTGTAACACTTCTGTTGATTCGCTGTGCAGTCCGGAAACTTCTAATCCACGCGCTTCTCCCCAATTGCCAGGACTTATAGGCCGCACTCTTTTCATAATATTCCTTTTGGGTTATGTATATTCATATGAAATTTCCCATTGATAACTGCAAGTTCTCGGAAGCTGGTATGGTTGATAAAAATTATAAATGGAAAGCTGACACGGTTTCCATACCCGTAACAAATTTGAAACAATTACATGCAGTAGTCAATCGGATACGTATATGGTTTTTCAATAAATATTAATATACAATTTGTTTTATATTACTTATAAAACAATAGTATAACGTGGTAATTTATAAATCTTTGCTGGATTAACGCCTATATAATACTCTAAAAATCAGCTCTTTAAAAGTTGGCCCATCGTTCATTTAAAACAAATTATATTTAAACATATATATTACATCTGTACCTTTCCCGCCATTCTTCGTCCGGTTCCTTTATTATTTGTAAGATCATCTCCCAAATCATTCCGGTACTTTTCTGCGATCGCCGTCAGCATTTTTACTACCTCCGGAAATTGCTTTTGTACATCTAATGTTTCACCAGGATCGCGGCGCATATCATATAATGCCAACGGTACCTCTACTTCTGGTTGTGCTCCCGGGAATCCATCATAACCCGGCAGATTTAATTTGTAGGTCCTGCTCCGGTGTGGCAATACCAGTTTCCAGGGGCCTTTACGGATAGCCTCTAAGCTATTCACCTGGTAATATACGGCCAACTCGTCTCTGGGGTTTGCATCCGGATCATTAAATAATAATGACTTCAAATCCACCCCATCAATTTTCCGTACCGGCAACGCTGCCCCACAAAAATTAGCGATGGTTGGCAACAGGTCAATCGTAGCCGCCATTTTATTACACACTGTACCAGCAGGGATCTTGCCCGGCCACCGCATAATACAGGGCACCCGTAATCCACCTTCCCAGGAAGTTCCCTTCCCTTCTCTCAGGCCGCCCGTATTACCTGCATGGTTACCATAAGACAGCCAGGGTCCGTTATCGCTCGTAAATATTACCAGGGTATTTTCTGACAGCCCATTTTCTTCCAACGTTTTCATCACCTGTCCTACCGACCAGTCAATTTCTTCTATCACATCTCCAAATAAACCATCCTTGCTCTTTCCTTTATGTTTTTCTGATACAGCAATAGGCACATGTGGCATACTGTGCGCCAGGTAAAGGAAAAACGGATGCTGCTTATTTTGCCTGATAAAACGGCAAGCCCGGTCAGTATACAGCGTTGTGAGTTGCGCCTGATCGTCCAGTGTCCTGATATATTTCACCGGCTTATTTCCTTCTATCAGTGGCAAGGGCGGATATTTCCGGCGGGGATTGGTAGAAGTGTCTGCATAGGGTTTACCATCATAATGCACCGGCCACATGTCGTTGGAATAAGGCAACCCCAGGTACTCATCAAATCCATGCTGTAAAGGCAACCATGGCTCTTTGCAGCCCAGGTGCCACTTGCCCACCATGCCTGTACGATATCCCTGTTTTTTTAATACGGTGGCAATGGTCTGTTCTGCCGTATCCAACGCAATTGGCGCCGTAGGCCACAATGCCCCGTTGATGCCTACCCGGTTGGGATAACAACCCGTGAGCAACCCCGCACGCGAAGCAGAACAAACTGCCTGCGCGGCATAAAAATAAGTGAATCGCATCCCCTGCGCTGCCATACGATTTAAGTTAGGCGTGTGCCAGGGCGTACCAGCAAAGCACTCCAGGTCACCATACCCCATATCATCCATAAAGATGATCACCACATTAGGTGACTTAACTTCCGGCAAAGGCTTGATAAAACTGAATGATATGGCCGCCAGACACATAGTCAGGCTAAAATAAACTCTCTTCATCCGGGATGTTTGACAATAAAAAAATGGTACACATAAAATTATACATCTTCCTGACATTTTTTTGAAAAAAAGCAAAAAGCAAAAAAGCTATTATAGCGGATAATCATCCGCTATAATAGCTTTTTTGCTTTTTGCTTTTGCTTTCCGCTATTCCAGCACCAGCTCTATCACCGGAATCTCTACGTCTGGCTTACGCACAGGCAGATCCAGCGCCAGGTCACCTTTATCAGTGCCACGCATTTTTATTTCAGAACCATCATTCAGCAACTGGGCATATTTCACTTTCCCCTTCATACCAGGCAGTTCAAAACGTTGCAACGGGTAATCCAGTAAGTGTACGTATAAACGTTTGGTGGTGGGATTGTAGGTCAGCAGGCTGTTTTCCGGACGTTTAAACTCCGCCGGTGCTTCGGTACAACCATAAATAGAACGACCATTTACTTCCATCCAGGCACCCATACCTTTCAGCCTGTCCTGTGCCCGGCTATCGAAAGTACCACGGGAAGTAGGTCCTACGTTCAGCAACAGGTTACCACCTTTGCTCACTGTTTCTATCAGTAATACCAGTAATTGTTTATTGTCTTTCCAGGATGTTTCATCCCTGTAATACCCCCAGGAACCAGAGAAAGTCTGGCAGGTTTCCCAGTGAATACGCTTACCATTGCGGGTAGGCCACTCTGATACTTTATACTGTTCAGGTGTTGCAAAATCACCACCATCTTCATATTCTCCTAAATCGAGGCGATCGTTCACAATAATGCCGGGTTGCAATTTGCGGATCATCTTAATCAGGTCCAGCGAATTCCAGTCGTTATGATCTTTTCCGTGTTCGCCAGGGAAAGAAAAGTCCGTCCACAGGATATCGATTTTACCATAATTGGTCAGCAATTCTTTCAGCTGATTTTTCAGGTAAGCGCGGTATTTTTCCATATCACGTCCTTTGTTCAATTGTTCGTAAGCCTTTGGATCGGCAGGGCGCTGCGGATGTACGCGATCAATGGTATAATCAGGATGATGCCAGTCGATCAGGGAGTAATAGAATCCTACTTTCAGCCCTTCTGCCCGGAAAGCATCTACCCATTCTTTGATCAGGTCTCTCTTCGCCGCTGTATTAGTGGCTTTATAATCGGTATACTTTGAATCAAACAAACAAAAACCTTCATGGTGTTTGGTGGTGATCACTGCATACTTCATCCCGGCAGCTTTGGCCTGACGTGCCCATTCTTTGGGATTATACAGGTCAGGGTTGTACAGGTCGAAGTATTTCTGGTAATCCGCATCGGTAAGATGCTCATTACTTTTTACCCATTCGTGGCGGGAAGGCATAGAGTAAAGCCCCCAGTGAATAAACATACCAAAACGGTCATTTACCCACCACGCCAATCTTTGCTCTTTTTGCTCAGGTGTTTCGTTCAGGATTTTCTTGTCCTGCGCATGTACCTGCAACAGGAACAGGAGAAAAGCAACGGCACAGAGTGATAGTTTTTTCATAACTGATAAATTATGCTGATTTGGTTTAATACTTTTTTATTCCGCCACCAGCCAGGTATAGCCGGCTGCAGGGATGGTTACTTTTACATGAGCCTGGTAGTTACGGTCAAGGCTATACGCTTTTGCAACTCCTTCTTTTTCGCGTACGCGCACACTTTGTGTAGCGCCTGTATAATACATCGGCAGCACAAATTCCCTGGTAATAGGCTGTGCAGTTGGATTATACAGCATCACCAGCGCTTTTTGCGGCAATGTGGGGCTAACATGCATCACACCATCCCAATCGCGGCCGTCGGCGCGGCGCAGGTGTATCATATCGGCGTTCAGAATGTGACGATATTTTTTATACCAGGTGATCATGTTGGTCACTACTGCTTTGGTGGCGTCAGTGTCGTATAACCGTGGACCACGATAGCAGGCTTGTACGCCGGCACCGTAGTATTGCGCCATGAGCTGGTCATAGGAATCGAGATGGTCTTTCAGCGGCTCCAGCGTAGCAGCAGCGCCACCGCCCTGGTATTCGCTGAGTGGCACAAAACCCCAGCCCATAGAAGATGTTTTCTCCCAGGTACCATCAAAAATATTTTGCCTGTTCAGGATCAGTTGTTCTGCTCTTGGCAATGAGAAATTCACTTCGCGATAGCCCAATGCTATTTTATTAGTACCATCCAGGAAATACCAGTCGGGCGCATTTACATACACGCCTCTCTCATTGCACCAGTGATAAAGCGCCTTCTGCAACTGCATCTGCTTCCATTGGGAGTCATCTGCACCGGTATGTCCGGGATGCGTGGCAGAGGCACAAACATCGCCGGGATAAGGTCCATCGTTCTCGAAAATATCGAAGCCGGTGGCGGCAATAAAATGTTTGATCTTTTGCAGGTAGCCCAATCCCCATTTGCTACCCAGGCAGGGAGCGTTGCCGAAGAAAGCGTTGCCGGTTTTACCGGTAACAGGACTGATCACATCATCTTCCTCACTGATGCGCCGGCTCGAAAACAGGGAGTAGCCTCCCAGCAATATTTTTTTGCTGTGGGCGTAGTCTGTGAGCGCTTTAAATTTGGCGATATTGGTGGCGCTGGTATCTTCCATATTCAATCCACTGCCAAAGCTCAGAATCACGCCTTCATAACCGGTTGCCGCACATTGGTCGATGATAGCCTTCACCTTTTCAGGATCCGTGCTTACCAGGTGCATGAAAATTGGATTCTCCGTAGTCCATGGTGCAATGGTGCGATAGAATTTTCGTTTAGCCAGCCCGTTACGTTCGCGGTCATAACTATCAAACAGCAGTTCATAGGTGCGGATAGATTCAAAATGTTCTCCGGCAACCATGGTAATACCTACCGGCACTTTAGGATGTACTTCCAGCAGGCAGGGCGTTTGAAAATCGTAGTTCACCTGTGAAGTGTAGGTGCTGTCTGTTTTCCAGTGAGTGGTTTGATCACTGAGATTGGCTTTCATGGAATTGTTGAAAGCGTAGTTACTTTCAATGTAAATGCCGTGAGGTACCTGCATTTTATCCACGGCCCCTACTACCGCAGATTCTTCTTCAGGGGTAGCGAGTATTTCATTCACTACCTGGTTCAATTTCACGGGCTGCCCGGTTTGATTGGTAATTTCCAGCCATTTGGATATCAGTGGAATGCCGTCAAATATTTCGTAGTGTACTTTTATCTGCAGTCCTTTCACTTCCGGTGCCTGTGCTTCGTAGGAGAAGATGAGCGCTTTGCCGGTGGCTTGTTTGGGGTTGCTGCACCAGCCGTGGGCTGTCCATTTCAGGTAAGGCTGTATAGTGGTTACCTGGTGACCTGTATACATAAAATCTGATTGGCCGGCCTGGAGCTGATCCAGCCAGGCAGGTAGCAGATAGGCTTGTTGTGATTGTCCTTTGGCACCACCAATCATGTAATCGCGGCCGTTTACTACGATCCGGGCTTCCGGTTTTACGGCACGCAGTAGTTGCTCTCCGCTTACCAGGTTACGGTAATCGGTGCATATCACGTTGGGGGTTATACGAAAACTCCGGCTCAATAGGCCATTACTCAATGTGATGTCTTTGCCTTTTTCTGTAATAGCAGCCGTATACGACTGTGGTTGAATTAACCAGTCGCTGGCAGGCGACTTCACTTGCGCCGATAAAGTACCGGCATACAAACAAGCCAGCATTCCTGCCAGGAGATTCGTTCTTTTCATGTTCATACTTTTCTTATATAATTATTTCACGGGCTGTAAGATCACCTTACGCAACCAACATAGCTCATTTTTGTTACCAGAAACCGGCTTAACGGTCAGGTTTTGTTTACCTGCTTTATCAATATGTACAATACCAACAGCATGTTGAATGAACTGCATAGGCAGATGGCTGTTATAGGTACCTGTAGTCAGCGTGAGGAAAGGTAATTGCTGCCCGCCAACAGTGACGAGGCCCTGCTGGGAAGCGCTGGCCGGCTCGCAGGCATAATCGAGTATTACTTTATAATCGCCGGCGTCCTGTATATCGAGCGGAAATATAACGGCATCATCCGGTTGCAACATGTTGGTGATGCAATTATCGTGTTTCCAGTCGCCGAAATAATGCGAGTAAGTAAACAGTTTACTTTTCGCGTTACCGTTAAACACCGCCCATACGGCCGGTATTTCCGCCTGTGGATATTGGCTGCTAACGGTTTGTGTACGTAGTTGTGACAAGTCCGCTTGCTGACCGCTATACTCCACTACCAGCACCGTATTTCGTGTATCCGGCAGCGTTCCCGGCAACTGGATAATGGTTTCTTCCGGTAGTTGTTTAAAGGTAAGGGCAGATGAAGTACCGGGTATTTTAACTGATTTGATTTTTGCTGTTACGCCGGGTACACGTAATTGCCTGTTGGCGGGCATTCTCCATACGTGCAGGAATAGTTTCCCGGGCTTGCTGGTAGTAACGCCCCAGGGCTGTGCAGGAATGAGGCCCCAGGTGGTACCATAGATGCTCTCACCGTAAATCTTCAGCCATTTGCCAACAGCTTTCAGGTAGGCAACGGAATAGGCGGGCCATTGGCCGTTGCCATCCGGGCCTACGTTCAACATCAGGTTGCCGCCTTTGGAGGCTACATTAGATAGCAGGTGAATAATTTCTTCCGGTGATTTGAAGTTAAGATCATGTTGGATATATCCCCAGGAATCGTTGTGCGTATAAATAGATTCCCAGGCGCCGGCAATGGGTACCGGAGGCACTTCAGAATCGCCGAAATCGCGGTAGTCGCCGAGGTCATGCCCTACCCTGCTGCTGAACAGGCAACCGGGTTGCAGCAACCGCAGGCTATCGATCATTGCTTTGGTCTGGTCTACTGTTAACCCGCCGGGCATATCAAACCATACGAGGCCCAGGGGACCATAGTTGGTGAGCAGTTCTTTTAATTGCGGGATAGATTTAGTGCGATAATATTGCTGGTAGTCTTTCTCTTTGTTGTTGAAATCCCAGTTGTTGCCGCCACCGTTGGGTTCGTGCCAATCGAGGAACTGGGAGTAATAAAACCCGAAAGGAATGCCTTGTGTTTTACAGGCGGCAGCCAGTGCTTGCATGGGGTCCTTCTTATATGGAGAAGCATCTACGATATCGAAGTCGGTAACTTTAGAATCGAACATGCTGAAGCCTTCGTGGTGTTTGGCGGTGATGACAAGGTATTTGATGCCGGCTTCTTTGGCGGTGGCTGCCCATTCGCTGGCATCAAAGCCAATAGGATTAAAGGTTTGGGCTACTTTGGCATATTCGGCGGCCGGTGCTTTGGCGCGTTGCATGATCCATTCCCCGCTACCGTAGTAGGCGCTGTCGTGCCAGCGACCTGCCAGTTTAGAATACAGTCCCCAGTGTATAAACAATCCGAATTTTGCCTGCCGGAACCATTTTAGGCCGGGGTGTACCGTATTGCTGCTGGCTCCTTTGTTCCACATGTCGGGCATCTCCTGTGCGGCGACTTTCGTGTGCAGGAACAGGCATAGTAATAATAAACATGGAACCCGGTGGAACATAGCGCTGAGAAATTTAGTAAACCAACGGTAAAAATTATACATAACCACTGGCATATGCAAATGCATGGAAAATGGTATCAGGGAAAGGGAAAATGATACAATTAAACGTGCATTCGCGCCATTAACTAACGGTTAACGAATTTTACCGGGGCGAATAACTAATTTCGATTGCAGAATAAGTTATATCTGTCTCTGTGTATATAACTTCACCCGTTTGTCAACAACTTATTTAGCTCATTAACAGGCTATAATGTGTTATTAGCATCTGGTACAATACCAAGGTGCCATGTGAATGTTTTAAAGCGCCTCTGCTGTATGTCATCAGCAGAGGTTTGTTTTTTTTTAGTCCTTCCTGTTTTACCACTCGTTATTTCAATTCTTGTTTGGGTTCAATTAACGCTCTTTGCCGGGCATCCGCTTAATATTGTGCTAACGCTTCATCATCGTTGGGTTTGAAGTGCTACAGTTGTAGATAACTGAAAATGCATACAACTAACAAATATCTGAGCTGTACCTGTTGGCTTCTCCAGGCCGACGGGGATATTTTTTGATGAATGGGAACCCATAGGTTTAACGACCCATGGGTTTTTGATTTAATCATCATCTAGCTATAGCGCCTTTGCAGTTTCTACTGCGAAGGTTTTTTTTTAGCTGTTAGCCGTTAGCCTTTAGCTTCTAGTAAATGCAGCGAAGATCATTTGCGTAAATAATCCGCTGCATTTTACTAAAAGCTAAAAGCTAACAGCTAAATGCTAAAGTGAATATTTATTCGCTTATATTTGTATGGTGAAACTGAAAGATGATAAAAAAGTAACCCAGATTTTCCAGGCGACAGTTAAGCTGGTAGCCAGGAAAGGCCTGTCTGGTATCACCATGGGCGACATTTCCAAAGAAGCCGGGATTGCCACCGGTACGTTATACGTTTATTTCAAAAGTAAAGATGAGCTGATCAATGCCCTGTTTGCTGCCTGCCGGGAAAATTCGGTACAGGTATCTTTTAAAGGATACCAGCCGAACCGACCTTTCAAATTAGGATTCCGGCAAATCTGGCTTAACATCTTACGATATAAGCTACAGAATTTTGAAGAAACCGTCTTCCTCGAACAGTGTTACCACTCCCCTTTTATCACCGCAGCTACCCGGGAAAAGGCGCTGCAACTCGCCGCTCCCTTCTATGAACTGATGAAACGAGGACAGCAGGAACAGCTGGTCAAATCTGTGGATAGCGGCTTACTACTTACCTTTGTAATGGGCACCATGAACGAATTGATCCGGCAAACACATTACAGCGGCATCCCTCTCAGCAGAAGCCGGATTAATACCGCTTTTGACCTTTGCTGGGATGCCCTGAAGGCATAAATAAAAATGAATAATTATTCACAAATAAATATCACTGCATATGTCAGACATTATGATCGCAGTAGACCTGAGCAGCTTTTCAGAACACCTGATCAGCACAGGCATATCACTGGCCGATAAGATGAATGCATCCGTTACGCTCTTTTCTGTAGTGGAAATTGGAATCGGATTAGGTTTACCGGAAGGGGGCCCCGTATTTACAGACATCCCGGCACAGATAAAGGAAGTAGAAGAAAGACTGGAAGCTTACAGGCAAAATTACCCGGACAACGACCGTATCAAGATACTCGTTTCCGCAGGTAATCCGAAACATGAAACACTGGAACAGGCACATGCAGGCAACACCTCTATGCTGGTGGTAGGCACCCATGGCAGAACGGGGCTGGATCATATGCTGCTGGGCAGTAACGCCGAATATATTATCCGCCATTCCAGGATCCCGGTATTGGTAGTGCCTTACAACCAGGACAAACACTAGCGGTTTCCGATTAACACTCAACAGTTTATAGCAACAGTCCGACCTGTTGCCCGATCCCGGCGGATTTCGCCGGGATTTTTTTATCTCACCCGTCTCTCCAAAGCAATTATTCATCAGGATAGAAGAATGAATTGTTGCCTGCAGGAAAACTAATCCTGATGATTAAAATCCGCTTAAACTCCGCACGGTTAAGGAATTAAAATGAAAGTTACCCTAACTTTGTCCGCTATAGCGAACAACAATTTCACGAAACCTACAAACCTTTGGGAAAGAAATTTTTTACTGCAGCATTTCTGCGCAAGCTCCATTTAAAAGAGCTGCTGGCGGTGTTATTTATCTTACTGGCCATCTACTTTTTCCGTTCACAACGTCATGAATTATATGCTTTAGTGCCTGCCATCAAACGGGCCAACATCAATTGGGTGACCACCGGGGTGATCATTACCGGGGTATATATTTTACTACAGGCAGCAATGTATGTATTCAGCTTCCGTGCGGTTGGAGCGCGGCTGGATCTCATAAAGAGTACAGAGCTTTTCCTGAAACGCAACCTGTTATCCGTATTTCTGCCCGCGGGAGGTATCAGTTCCCTGGCTTACCTCCCGCAGAGTTTGCGTCGCACCGGCTTGCACAAACAACAGATACATCAGGCTTCCGGCATTTACGGCTTCGTAGGCATCCTGTCAGTTTTCCTGGTAGGCATTCCCGTAGTAGCTTACTCGATGTTACATAACGGTTCTATGCGTGATGCGATATGGGGACTGGTGGCTATCTGTGTTCTGCTGCTGGGAGTGGTGCTGCTGGTGCGTTCTATGCAATCCAAGGGCAAAGCCTATCAATTACTGGTAAAATATTTTCCGGGCGCAGCACAACAGGTAGATGAAATTTTCACCTTCCAGTTATCGGTGCCTGCATTTATGAATACCGTATTAGCTTCTGTGCTGATTGAAGTGGCGGGCGTGGCACATTTATACCTGAGTATGCTGGCCGTGGGCGTTACCCCGTCGCTGGAAGCGGCTTGTGTAGGCTATATTGTGGCTACCATCTTCCTGATTATTTCCCCTTTTTTACGTGGACTGGGTGCTATTGAATTATCGCTGGCATACCTGCTTAGTAACTATGGATTCACCACTTTACAGGCACTGGAAATCACGTTGTTGTTCCGTTTATTTGAATTCTGGCTGCCGTTGATAGCAGGTATGTTTGCCTTTGCATTAAAAGGCAAAGAGCTGGTACTGCGGTTATTACCCCCTATCCTGATTTTCCTGCTGGGTATGGTCAATATCTTTTCAGTGCTCACGCCACCGCTGGCCAATCGTATGCATTTACTGCGTGCATATATTCCCGGCACTTCTATACATGCCACCAACTTACTGGTGGTATTCCTGGGACTGGTATTATTGGTAACGGCCACTTTCCTGTTCCGCGGCCTGCGCAGCGCGTGGATTGTAGCGCTGGCAGTATCTGTGCTATCGGTATTTGGGCATATCGGGAAAGCGCTGGATTATGAAGAAGCTTCCCTGGCGCTGGTTACCAGCGTTATATTATTGATCACTTCGCGGCATTACCGGGTAAAAAGTAATCCACAACTGGTGAATATCGGCGTGGTAACGGCTTTGGCCACCTTCTTCCTGGTGCTGGTTTTTGGTACCATTGGATTTTACTTCCTGAATGTGCGTCATTTTGGTATTGACTTTACATGGCAACAATCTATCCGCCATGCTTTTCACTGTTTTATGTTGTTGGAAGATGATGGATTAAAACCAGTGACCCGCTTTGGGAAAGAGTTTATGTCGGCCATCCGGGTATTGGGTGTGAGTGCCTGGGCTTTCCTCTTCTACACCATTATCCGTCCTTACCTTCATATCACGCAGCAAACGAATACCAGTCTTGAAAAAGCACGCTTTTACCTGAGCCAGTATGGTGATTCCCCGATGGATTATTTTAAAATAGGGCAGGATAAGTTGCTGTTTGTATCTGATCAGTACGAAGGGTTTATTGCTTACCGGGTAGCTGGCAGCTTTGCCATTGTGTTAGAAGAACCGGTATGCAGTGAAAGTAACAAACTGAATGTGTTACTGGAATTTGAACAACAATGTAAGAAGATGGGATTGCGTCCTGCGTTTTATCGTGTAGATGAAGACAGTACCTATTATTTCAGTCATCTTAAAAAGAAAAAGATGCTGATAGGCCAGGAAGCGATCATGGATATACGCAATTTTACCCTGAGTGGGAAAGATAAAAAATCGCTCCGTAACGGGTTGAACAGTTTAGCCAACAAAGGCTATGTAACTACCTTCCATGCGGCGCCGCAAACACCGGCGATGTTACAAACCTTGAAGCAGGTGAGTGATGAATGGCTGCAACAATACGAGGTGAAAGAACTTACTTTTTCACAGGGCCTTTTTGATGCAGATAGTATCCGCGAGCAGGATGTGATTACTGTAACAAATAGTGAAGGCCTGGTAGTGGCTTTCCTGAATATCATCCCTGACTATGCGCCGGGAGAGTGTACTTATGACCTGATCCGCAAGCGTTCTGATGCACCGGGTGGTGTAATGGATGCGCTGATCATTGCTTTAATCCAGGATGCACAGCAAAAGGAATTGCAATTCCTGAACCTTGGTATGGTGCCGATGTCGGGCATTATTCAACCCGAAAACACTGCAGAAAAAATGGTAAAGTATGCCTATGAAAAATTGCGTTTCTTCCGTCATTACCAGGGTTTACGGGAATTCAAAGAAAAATATGCAACGGAGTGGACCAACAAATACCTGGTATACGAACACGATTTCGACCTGATACAACTGCCTTCTGCACTGAGTAAGGTAATGCAACCGTAACCATTTGCGAACGAACAATTGCCGGAGGGATATTGTTTCATCAGCATGTGCTAATTTAGCAGTGGGGGCTCTACCCGTCCTCATTCACCATTGCAAGCAGAAGACCATATGATATTATCAGGAATGTTATCAAAGACAAGGAAGTTGTTCATCGGGGTATTATTGTTGGCGGCAACGCAGGCGCCTGCACAAAACATCAGTAATCTGCCGGTGGTAACCAAAGCCCCCGCAGCAGTTACTACTGCTCCCCTGATCCTCTATATCACCGGAGATGGGGGTATGAAAAAATTTTCCGCCAATGTGATAGAGTCTTTCCATCAGAAAAATTATCCGGTGGTGGCGTTAAATGCCCTGAAGTATTTCTGGAATAAGAAAACGCCGCAGCAGGCCGGCAAAGATGTTGCCGCCCTGATTAAAAGTTACCAATCGCAATGGTCCAGCAATAACGGTGTTGTGTTGATTGGTTATTCATTAGGGGCAGATGTTATGCCTTTTATTTACACCAGCTTGCCGGTAGAAGTGGCGGCGGAGGTAAAGCATATGGTGTTGCTGTCTCCTTCTTTAACCACCGACCTGGAAGTACATGTATCTGATATGCTGGGGAAATCCAACAATAAGGGCATGAGTGTCATTGCGGAAATGAACAAAATTTCCGGAAAACCCTTGTTATTGGTTTTTGGGGCAGAAGAAAAGGAGTTTAATTTTTCTGCGCTGAGTATTCCTTACCAGAAGCTGATACTTCCGGGCGGGCATGCTTATGACGAAGATGCCAATGGCGTAGCGGGGAAAATACTGACCGCTTTACATCCCTGATTTTTTATCTGCTTACATCGGTAGTTTATACCGCTTTTCCAATTCATTCCGGATGCTGCTGGTCAGCGAAATCCGCGCGGCGCCTATCATTACATGGTCGTGGTTTAGTTCTGTAATATGCCGGAGACTTATTACAAACCAGCGATGTACCCGCATAAATGCATTGGCGGGCAACTGGGATATGATCCAGTCCAGCGTTTCCGTGGTCACCAGCTTTTGATCTTCCAGGTGCAGGGTAATATGGTCATCCATGACTTCTATGTACTGCAGGTCCTTGTAAAATACTTTTTCGAGGCGATGTGCTGTTTTAAGCACAAAATACTCAGCTGCATACTTTGAGGGGCGGGCTATTCCTTCCATGTCTATGAGGTTATATATTTTGGTAAATACTTCGGTCAATGCTGTTTGAGTAAGGGGCAATTGCAAGAGTTCTACCGGCAGGTAATCAAAGCTGCCTGGCGGGTCGGAGTAGGTCATGACCATTACCGGTAATACATCCTGTTGGCCAGGCGGAGGTGGAAGTGGATCGTCGTAGCATCCAACCAGCAGCACGTCTATCACCTGGGCATCCAGCCATATGCGGGCTTCCTTCATAGTTTGGTAACGTCCTGCGAAGTAAACGTATGGGATTGCAGACAAAAAAGTCTCCAGCTCCCCGAATCCTTCCGGGTCATTGCCTAAAATAATACAGTTTAGTACCATAGCGCTGATTTTGATTCATTACGGCTACGAAAATACTCTCCAGTCAGTTGCCCGCGGGCACAGAAGATTAAAGTTAAAGCAGGTGACTGAATAGAGACCCGCGTATTATCTAAAATCTAATCTAAACCGCGTTATGAAAAAAGAAATATGGTTCGCATAATACTTTATCAAAAGCTGACAATACTTTCCGATAAAATTGGATTTATTTCAGGAGGGAACCGTTAATCCAATGTTAAGTATTATGGAAAAAGAAGGTGGACAGTTAAAGTGATTGTCGCAAGGGGCAATAACTTTCCTGTCCACCACTTCAGGGAGGCTTACATAAAAGATCTTTTCGCAGTTGTCTCAGCAACTGTATGAACAGATCTAAGGCCCGAAGGCGGGCGTGTCGTGGGCGCAGGGGAGCTAACGGGAAGGCCGGTTAACTGGCCGGTGCGCGGACCATGTTTACCAGATGTGCAGGAATAAAAGTAACATCGTACTCACGGTGATCAGATTTTTCGAGAACCTGACATTAAATCCACCTTTTTCAGAGTAGTAGTAACTTTCTTTGTACCGGTCGTACTCAATGGGAGCACCTAACTCCTTCATCATTTTGAGGAATTCATAGAGTGTTCTTTCGGAAATACGAAGCCGCTTGGCTAACTGAGCGGGCTTACCGGTCCCTTTGATCCTGATGAGGTAATCAATGGTCTGTAGTCTGTCAAAATAACGCTTTGGCATGTGGCATAGAGGGGTCTTAACGGTTATTTACTGAATTTACGGAATGTGTCTTGATTAAACCAGCATTCTCATATATATATTTAAATGTAAATATTAAGAGTCTGGTTTAAACGGGTTTTTCAAAATCCGGCTGCATGGCAATGGCGCTGATGCGATCTATCTGCGGACATTTTATTAAACGTTTCCCACATTGTTTTATTGGCGTTAGACCCCAAAAAATTACTCACTGCAATAATGCGTCATAGATAATGTTGGTAAGCGCCGTTCCGTAGTCCATAGCGGGATCCGGCGGCCTGGTAGCATATATTTTTCCATTCTTTCCTACTACAATTAATGCAGGATACCTACTGATATTATACTGCGTTAATACCTCCTGATGTTGTGCATCCAGAGAGAGTAACCACCCCGGCAATTCCTTTATGGTGGCTCCATTACAGCATATATTCACAAATGAAACAGTACCTTCTGTGAAGCAGTTTTTCATCTCTGATAATATCTTTTCCAATGAATCACTACCATTGTAAAAGTGCAACAGCACTACCTTTCCGCTGAATTGCTGCAGGCTTATCATCTTTCCCTGCTGATCAGGGAAACTAAACGGCGGCGCAATGCTACCCTTGCTGATGCCTTTCCTTGATCGCCCGTAAAGCTTTCCTATGGCCTGCCTGCAGGCATCATCCTGTGCAATGGACAGGTAATCTTTCACACACCACTCCTGCTCTTCCTGTTGATTACCTGCCGCAAAACCGAGCGTGAGTGCATGTGCCAGCAGCTTATCCCGAAACCGGCCACTGTAATGCATTTTAATCCATTCATAGATGGCCCGGTTATTACATTCATACCGGTGTTGTATAAAATAATCAGCTTCTGCTTTTTGCAGCAGGTAACTTAAATAACGTATAGACATGGCCGTTGTATCCAACTGGGTAACCGATGGCAATGCCGGTAGAATATCCTGCTGATAAAACCGTACCTGCCGTTCTTCCAGTGTACTATCCGGCGATGGGGGTAACTTCCATAAAGTACTCACCAGTTTGGCGGCTACTTCTCCCTGTACGTGCGCCTGCGCCAACGCCCAGGTAACTGCGGGTATACTATCGCGGTAGGCTGCCAATACCCGGTCACCTGCCTGCAACTGCTGCCGGTACACCGTTGCCAGCGCCGTTGCGGTAGCTTGCAGCGGTAGCGGGATCTGTGCCTGTTCCCGTCTTGCTTTATACACCCCCCGGTTCACTACCGCTCCCCTGCCGGTAAATACCATACTGTCACCCTGCATGGTGATATGTATACTATCACCTTCCCGGATCAGGCCATAGAACTGGTATCCGCTACCGGCATCTGCATAAAAAAACACCTGCCTGCCAACAGACAGCGGCAAACGGAAATAAAAAGAATCTTTCTTTAATAAGGTATCCTGCGTAAATGCAAGGGAAACACCCGGGTCGTACCACCAGGATAACGATACATTACGCACCGGCCGGTCCACCACCTTGCCTGCAATCACAGTGGGCGACTGTGCGGCTGCAGATCCTGCCAGCCCTATAAATACGCAGCATATACGCAGTAGCTGCCCTGGTATAAAAAAATGCATAAAAAGGATTTTAAAATGGTAAAATCCCCATGGTAAACACCATAGGGAGATATGATTCACAACGATAGTAAATGAAAACATGATGTATATATCGACGGGTATAGTCGTCTCATACACCAACTCTGTGCAGCAATGTTAAGGGGAATAAAAGACTGAAGTGTTAATAGATTCTAAACAGTTAATACGGTGTCCGCACTAAATGTTAAACCAATACACCAGTTTGAGCACCAGCGCCCTGTTTTTTACGTAAAATGGCTCCGGGAGGTAATTGTCCGTATACACAATAAAAAGGTCAGAAGCGGGCCTGTAACGCCATTGAAAGCGGGTATTCAGGTTCATGTTCTTCTGCTGCCCGTTGTACTGCATAAACCCGGTAAAAAACAGGGTATTGGTCATGGTGACATCCAGGCGGGGCCCCACCAGCCAAAACGAATTAGTACCCCATGGCTTTGGCAGGTTGATATAGTTATAGTTAGCACTCAGCGCAATGCTCACATAAGGCTGGAAACGGTATCCCAGCTCTGTATTTGTCATCAGCCGGGTTCCGTCGGCGTAATAACCACCATAACGAGCCGATAACGCATAGGTAAACAACGACTGCGGCTTGGATACATAATCCACTCCCACGGTATTCCAGTTATGCTGAGAGCCGGTGAGCAGGCTATCCTTGCGGGTATTGGTAGGATCAAAAGGTTGTAATAACTGAATGTAGGTGTTGGAGGCCCATACATTCAGTGTATTCCGCTTACGGAATACAATTCCATAGTTCAGGATCGTTTCATTGTCTGTACGATGCAGGTCCTTTTCATCAAAAAACCAGGTACTTGTAACCTGTGGTCCATGACTCAGCACCTTTCCGGATAAAGGGAAAAACAAGTGAGTGATCTGCGGCACTATTTTCACATAGCCCTGCCGGGGTACATATCCTACTTCTGCATTATAATTTTTTCCTACATACTCGTGCTGCCAGCTAATATTCCATTCCTTGCTGGTGTATTGCAGGTTGGCGGCGTGGGCCACGTCGTGCCCGCTTTTGCCAGGGCTATACGATTTCAGGAACATGGCTTTGCCGGTCCAAAAGTTATTGGAGGAAGCCAGGTTATACTCCAGCCCCATATTCCGGTTATACTTATTGTATACCGGCTGATCGGTCACTTTCGACGGATCATAATTCACCGATTCTTTATTGATAAAAATAAATCCAAGGTTGGAGCGGGAAAACACACGGCGCTGCAAAGCCGCTACCGTAAAGTTCTGCGCGGGTAGCCCTGTTTCTTCCTGTCTGCCCGTTTGCATATTCATTACCCCCAAGCGCCAGTCCTTATTGATCTTTCCACTCAGCCTGGCGCCAAAACGAATAGGTACGCCTCCCAAACCAATGCGGCGGGAAAAGAAAGGACGTATGGTAGAATAACCAAAATTAGACATCTGGTCGCCATTCTCCAGGAAGAACTGCCGCTTCTCCGGATAAAATAATTCAAACCTGTCCAGGTTTGTCACCTGCTTATCCACGTCTACCTGCGAGAAATCAGGGTTTACGGTTAAGTCGAGGTTCAGGGAGGAAGTAACCGCTACTTTCGCATCCAGCCCGGCATCACGGCGCCATTTTTCAGATGTTCCCTTTTCATAGTCTTTGGAAATGCCTCCCAGTAAATAAGGGATCAACGATACATTGGCGCCGGCTTCCGGCGGTGCGGCATCCCATACCAGGTTACCCGTATAGGCCAGTGAGGCGGTGGCAAACTGCCGTGGTACTGGTGCCCAGGCCGACTTCTCCGTTGTTTTCAGGTCGTTGCGGCTAAAGTTAATCCCCCACCTCGTGATCCCTTTTTTATAACGAATGGTTTTAAAAGGAATCGATGCTTCGAACACCCATTTATCCGGATAATTTTTCACTACAGAAGTCCACTTATTATCCCAGCTCAGATCCACTTTTCCTCCATCATACATCAGCCCATCCCACTGCGCACCGGCGGCATTGGCGCCGAAGGTAAAGCCATTAGTCTGGTCGTCGAAAGGATCCATAAACAACAGGAAGTTGTCATTCTTTAAAAAAGCAAAATCCCTGCGTAATGATTCCACCATATAAGGCCCATCTCCCATGGTATAATTCTCTACCAACAGGTAAATATTTTTATCATCGTAAGTCATCCGTACATCTGTACGCAGTCGCGCCAAACTGGTATCCATAGGCAACACCATGTGAAATTGCGTCGTTACATCCGCCTGTTGCCAGGCAGCCTCATCGATCACACCATCTATCGTTACCGGCGAAATCGCTTTACGCATCTGCAATTGATAGGATTCGTTTTTCTTTTGTGCTACTACGGAAATGCCTAACAAGCTACAACAAAGTATCAGTGGAATTGTACGAAACATCAGGTTGTTATGGGTTTAGCAAACAAAATACAAAAATGAAAAAAGGGAGAAAGGAAAAAGGGATGAGTGGAGATAGCCGCTAGCCTTTAGCCATTAGCTTTTAGCAAAAATGCAGCGAAGAAGATATCTCCGCTGCATTTTTGCTAAAAGCTAACTGCTCTAAAGTTTATTATTCTTCATTTGTGTATCCGCTACCGGCACCTTCACGGTAGTGGTTCTGCTGCTGCGTCCGCGGGGACTGAATACTTTCAGTTTCACCACTTTTCCACCAGCGGCTACCGGTGTAGTGTATAACGGGCTTTTCAGCGTAGGTTCTTCACCGTTAGTAGTATAACGGATCTGTAAACCGGGCATCTGCACGTTGGCGTTAAACACACCATTTTCCACAGCTACTCCAGCAGTTGGAATACGCCAGTTAAAGCCACCTCCGTAGTAATCCAGCCGGGGCATTTCACGTTTACCCATTACGTTGCTGAATACGCTCCAGGCCTGGGCATACAATGCTTCTGCTTTGGCCGGATCCTTCTCGGTAGCCCACGCCGGATCCTGTGCCCACGCCCGTTCCGACAGGCCCAGTAATTTCGGTAACATCATATATTCCATGCGGTCAGAGCTGGTCACCGTTTCGCTCCATAACAAGCCTTGTATACCAGGAATATTGGAAGCACCGAAACCAGTGAGCCGATCTTTTCCTACAAACATGTCTTGTGTTACCGGGTTACCTTTACCATCCACTTTTTGATTTTTGTAGTAGTCGAAAGGAATGAAATAAAATGGCTTATCCACATCTACGAAACCGCCCCAGTAATAGCCTGGTTCATCAAAAGATTTCATGTAAGCCATATCGAAATAGAAGTTGCTCACACCAGACAACACTACTTTGTAACCAGCGTTGGCCAGGCGATAAGATAAGTCTTCCTGTCCGCCACCGATCACATTATTCCATACATTCAACTGGAAGTTATCGTTCACGAAATCAGGATTCGGGATGCTCTGTGCTTCTCCGGCCAGCGACGTTTTACGCATACCGGCTTCTTCCCAGCCTGCAACGGTGAGGCCGCGGGCTTTCAGCAAGTCATTCACTTTGCGGTAGTAATAGTACCACAGATCATTCACACCGGTAATGGATTTGTCTTGCTGCATCAGTGCAATGCAGGCAGGTGATTTTTCAAACACGCCACCAGGCACTTCATCGCCACCCATATGCACCTGCGTGAGTGGTGCGCCTGCTTCTTTATACATGGCCTGTAATTCTTCCAGTACTTTATCCAGGAAACGATAAGTAGAAGGTAAAGCAACATTCATCACGTTGTCGCTCCAGGCTTGCACGGATTGGTATTCAGATTTATCCTGCAAATCGGTCAGTAAATATTCGGTAGCTTCCTGTTCTTTACCGGCTGCTTTCAGCCGATAGTAGCGGGATTCCATTGATTTAACGGCAGCGCGTGCGTGACCGGGACTTTCAATTTCAGGCAGTACGCGTATATGCCTTGCCGTTGCATAGCGTAATATTTCGATAAAGTCGTTGCGGGAGAAATGACCGGTACCAGCGGTGTTGGTGGTATCGGGACCGGAGCCATAAGAAGGTGGTAATATATCTCTCCAGGTGGTACTATGTCCGCGTTTGGCACCTACTTGTGTCAACTCAGGCAGAGAAGGTATTTCCACGCGCCAGCCTTCATCATCGCTGAAGTGGAAGTGTAATACATTCAGCTTATATAACGCCATCAGATCAAGGATACGCAACATATCCCGCTTGTTGTGGAAGTTGCGTGCCACATCGATCATGAAGGCACGATACCCAAAACGCGGTTCATCGGTTACTTCCACACCAGGGATGGTAACCGATTTCTGTACGGCAGACCAGGCGGCAGGTGCAATCAGTGTTTTCAGTGATTGAATGGCATAGAAAGCGCCGGCTTCAGATCCTGCTTTAATAACAATGCCCTGGGGGCTTACTTTCAAGCTATATCCTTCGTTGTGTTTACCTGCAACGGAAGCATCATAGGTCAATGTAGCGGAGAGCGTGCCGGGAGTAGCGCGTTTACCCAATAACGCCTGCAGTTCTTCTTTCAGCACATCTGCGCTGGCAGACAACTGCGGATCGGCAGTAATGATGGGCAATGCATTCAGTACCAGGTTATTGCCGGTAGCGTTATAAGTTACCGGTGTAGGAAATACCAGTGGCAATTGCGAAGCTGGTATATCTTTTACAGCAGCATTCTGTTTAAATATATCCGTTGGGGTTACTACGGCGGTTTTGTCGCCGGGATAACGCATCAGTTGTTTGGCAGTAGTAGAAGGTCGGATACTATAATCTTTAATCAGCAGTCCTTTCTCCGGTTGGTTTTCCCAAACGATATATAAACCGGTAGGTGCATCTGTAAAGTTTACGGCCCAGGCGTCACCGGCAATCGCCAGTTTCAGTGAGTCACCGGGAGCAATACCATTGAAGCCTTCAGCAGGTACAAAACGGTACAGGTCACCGTTGATGTGTTCTACTTTCACGTGGCCGGGTAATTCAGTGGCAGCCACTGTTCTGATAAAGTTGAAATATAGCTGCCACCCTTTGGCAGGGAATGGCTTGTTGGCAGTATTCACCAGTGTAAAGGCCGACAGGAAGTTGTCCTTTCCCTGGTAGTGGTTTTCTACCACTTCCCAACTGGTTTTCAAACGGGCAACGTCGTAGGGAGTTTGTTGGGCCTGCACACCTGCTACGGTATTGAATAACAGCAAACCAGTTGCTACCAGCTTACCAAGATAGTTGTATCTTTTCATGTTGTGGATTAATTAAAGAATTGGCTTAGGTTGAAAGATAATAAATAAATTTAAAAACTAGCAGTTGATTCATTTGATATGCTGAATTTTGGGATGAGCGGAGAGATAGAAAATGTTTTGACGCAGATATATTTAACAAATTTATCTGACCTGCGTTAAGTAGATTTATGGGAATGAAGAAAAACAGGTAAGGAAGTATTCAACTATCTCCCCTAACAGGGAGCATCAAAAAATTACAAAAATCAAAGTCCATGGTTAAAGCATTTATCGGATTTTCAGTAGTGAGCCTGGCAGCGATCATTGTGCTCGGCTTATTTTTCCCCTGGGTGTATTGGCTGCTGATCCTGGTAGTACCTATTGTTATTATGGGTATACTGGATATGTTACAAACGAAACACGCCATTATCCGCAACTACCCCATTGTAGGCCGTGCGCGTTACTGGATGGAAGCATTGCGCCCCAAAATTTACCAGTATTTTGTAGAAAGTGATATAGATGGCAGCCCGATTAACCGGGTAGACCGCTCCACCATTTACCAGCGGGCCAAGCGTGAGCTGGACTCCCAGCCGTTTGGTACCCAGTTTAACGTGTATGCAGAAGGTTATGAGTGGATGGCACATTCCATTCAACCGCAGAATTTTGATAACCTGGAGAAGGATCCCCGGGTAGTTTTTGGTGGGAAAGACTGTAAACAGCCTTATTCTGCCAGCATTCTCAATGTAAGCGCCATGAGTTACGGTTCGCTGAGTTCCAACGCTGTGCAGGCTTTAAATGGTGGTGCTAAAATCGGGAACTTCGCCCATAACACCGGTGAAGGCGGTATCAGTGATTTTCACCTGAAGCAGGGCGGTGATATTATCTGGCAAATAGGCACCGGCTATTTTGGTTGCCGCACAGAAGATGGCAATTTCTCGGATAGTCTTTTTGCAGAAAAAACGGCTCTTCCACAGATTAAAATGATAGAGCTGAAAATTTCACAGGGTGCTAAACCTGGCCATGGGGGGATATTACCGGCGGCTAAAAACACACCGGAAATTGCAGCTATCCGTCATGTGAAACCACATACTACCGTGTTCTCTCCTCCTTATCATAAGGCGTTTGGTAGTCCGCGGGAAATGATGTTGTTTATTCAGCGTTTGCGTGATCTCAGCAATGGCAAACCCGTAGGCTTCAAACTATGTATAGGCCAGCCACGGGAATTTTACGCCATTTGTAAAGCGATGGTAGAAACGAACATCTTCCCTGATTTTATCACCGTAGATGGTGGAGAAGGCGGTACTGGTGCCGCACCACCGGAATTCTCCAATTCCGTGGGGATGCCACTGATGGATGGACTCTCCTTTGTGCATGATACCCTCACTGGTTTCAATATCCGTCATCATATGAAGCTCATTGCTTCCGGCAAAATCCTCACCGGCTATCATATACTCCGGGCAATGGCGCTGGGCGCCGATACCTGCAATAGTGCACGCGCCATGATGATGGCACTGGGCTGTATACAGGCATTGGTATGTAACACCAACAAATGTCCTACCGGTGTTGCTACGCAAGACAAATGGCTGTCGGCAGGTCTGGTAGTAGATGATAAAAAACATCGTGTAGCCAATTATCACCGCGACACGATAGAAAGCGCCATAGAACTCGCTGGTGCCGCAGGCTTACAGAAACCACACGACATTACCCGCCGGCATATTTTCCGCCGTGTATTTATGAATACCGTAAAAACTTTTGAAGACATTTACCCCAGTACCCTACCTGGCGCTTTGCTCAATGGTCAGATGCCGGAACAACTGAAAAAAGAAATGGATACAGTGGGGATAGATAACTGGTAAAGAGCTGAAAGCATAAAGCTGAAAGCAAAAAGCCATTGAGGCGATTGATCGAAGCGGATTCATATTCGCGAAGATCAATCGCCTCAATGGCTTTTTGCTTTCAACTTGTTATTAGGCGCTTATGCTTTCGGCTTATACAGCGCCAATGCATTTTCCCTGCATATCTTCGCTGCAATATCAGCAGGAAAACTATCCAGGATCAGTTGCAGGTCTGAAGCCGCAAATGGGCGTGGTGCACGGGTAGATGGCAAATCAGTACCAAACAATAATGCGCCGGCGTTAATAGCGCTGATCTGTCGCATGGCAGTGAGTACATCAAAGTCGCAGCGACTGAAACCCGTTGCTTTTACCCTCGCGCCTTTTTCTACCAGCGGCAATAAATATTTGAATCCTGCTTTAGACAGTCCCAGGTGGTCGATGACTACAGCGGGGAGTTTATGCAAAGTGGTGGAGATTCCTGGCAGCTGCCGGGAATCCACATATAATTCCACATGCCATTTTACGAGGTCATATACACGTAAGCCGAGCGTTTCCAGGTGCTTTACGCTTTCGGAGCCACCACGCTGTACATTAAAGCGCACGGCGCGTACGCCGGCATCGTGGAGGGCTATAATTTCTTCATCTGTTGTGCTGGCGGGGATCTGTGTAACGCCCACATAAGCGGGGCCTAATTGTTTCAGTGCTTCCAGCAAATACGATTGATCAAATCCCTGGAAAGAACCGGATACCACCGCTCCGCCTTGTACATTCAGTGTTTTCACCTGTTGCTGGTAATCTGCTACGGAAAAGTCGGCCGGTAAAAATCCCTCATTAGGTTGCAAGGGGAACCGGTGATCAATAATATGTAGGTGTGCATCAAATACGGGCTTATCAAACATAATCTCATCGTTGTTGTTACAGTACACAAGCTACTGAAAATAGCTGAAAAAGGAGAGCAGAAAGCAGAAGGTATAAAGCAAAAAACCACCGAAGCGGAGACATAAGCGACAAAATTTAACTTTATTCGCTCGAATCTCCGCTTCGGTGTTTTTTTGCTTTATGCCTTCTGCTTTCTGCTCCTGGTTATATTTCCATCGCGCCGGCTGCTGCTTCATCCACAAACCAGTGTAATTCACCTTCTTCTGGTCTGATCAGTTGAGAAGGGAACTTTTCGGCATCAAAGGTACCTTCAATGACATTTTTCAGGGTGATCGCTTTGTTAGCGCCGGTGGTGAGAAATAATACGCAGGCAGCCCGGTTGACTACAGGAGCTGTTAAGGTAATGCGATACATATTCTGTGCTTCCAGGAAGAAAGCCTTTACCCAGGCCTTTTGCTCGTGTACTACGGCTGTACCGGGAAACAGGGACAGGGTATGTCCATCATCTCCCATACCTAATAATACCAGGTCAAAGGTGGTATCTTCTTTCCCAAAATATGATTTCAGTATTTTTTCATATTCTTCAGCGGATGCTTCCGGTCCAATATCGGTACGCATTACGTGGATATTTTCCGGATTTACCCCTACTTTATCCAGCAGTTCGAGGTAAGCCATGCGGGCGTTGTTCCGTTCATCATCAAACGGTACATCTCTTTCATCTCCCCAGAAAAAATGGATTTTCTCCCATGGAATCACCATGTTATAGGGCGCTTTTGCCAGCAGGCTATATAATTGCTTAGGCGTATTGCCTCCGGATAATACGAACGTAAAACGCTCCTGTGTTTGTAATACTTCGAGGATGTAGTTGCTGATCCATGCAGCTACGTTTTCACTCAGTTGCGCAGGATCTTTGGCGATATGTAGTTCCATAAGAAGAATGGAATTACGAATTACGAATTACGAATTACGGATTTGTGGGTAGATAGTAAACGCGAATATTCCTGCTACAATCTCCACACAAATCCGTAATTCGTAATTCGTAATTCGTAATTCTTATTTAGTCGGTAAATTAATCCAGGTATGACCATCACGGGCTACGAGTGCATCTGCATCATCGGGGCCCCATGAATCCGGTGCATAGTTCGGGAAGTCCTGCGGGGTGCGGTTTTCCCATGTTTCCAGGATAGGCATGATTACTTTCCAGGCTGCATCTACCTGGTCGCCACGCATGAACAGGGTAGCATCACCTTCCATTACATCCAGCAGCAATGTTTCATATGCTTCCGGTGCATGTTCGCCATTGGCGGCGTCGTAGTTGAAGGTCATATCTACCGGGTCCAGTGTCATGGTCTGGCCGGGGCGTTTTGCCTGGAAGCGGATCCTGATATCCATTTCCGGTTGAATGCTGATGGTGAGCCTGTTAGGGCGCCATGTTTGTGCAGCTTCTATCGGGAAGGAATAAGGAGGTGCCTCCTTGAAGGTGATAATGATATTGGTAGCTTTCTGGTGCAGGTATTTTCCGGTACGTACATAGATCGGAACACCCTGCCAGCGCCAGTTATCGATATAAAATTTCACCGCAGCATAGGTATCGATGTTGGATTTGGGATCTACCCCTTTCTCCTGGCGATAACCTACTACCTGGCTGCCTTTCATCCATCCGGCAGAGTATTGACCACGTACCGCATGTTCATGCACCTTATCAGGTGTAATGCGACGGATAGCGTTCAATACATCCACTTTCTTGTTACGCACTTCGTTGGCATCGAAAGATACGGGAGCTTCCATGGCGAGGATGCACATGATCTGCAGGATATGGTTCTGTACCATATCACGCAGGGCGCCTGCTCTTTCGTAGTAACCGCCCCTACCTTCCAGGCCCACGCTTTCAGCAGCAGTAATCTGGATATTATCGATGTAATTGCGGTTCCATACCGGTTCAAATAATGCGTTGGCAAAACGGAAAGCCAGGATATTCTGGATGGTTTCTTTACCGAGGTAGTGATCGATACGATAAATCTGTTCTTCCGTAAATTTCTTTGCCAGCAGCTCATTCAGTTCATGTGCGCTTTGCAGGTCATGACCAAATGGCTTTTCCACCACAATACGGGTGCAATGTTTATCGGAGCAGAGGTTCAGCTCACCCAGGCGGGTAGCGATATTGGGAACCAGCTGCGGCGCAACTGCCAGGTAAAAAATAACGGTAGGATGTACGCCCCACTCAGCTTCTTTCTGTGTAACAAAATCAGTGATTTTGCTATAGGCAGCCGGATCTTCGGCGTCCATCTGCAGGTAAGAAACGTGGTTGCTGAAATCTTTCCAGTGACCATTCTGCTCTCCCTTCCGACGGGAAAATTTACTGATCCCTTCCAACAGGTGGTTGTTATAATCTTCGTTGGAGTAAGGGCTGCGGCCCAGGCCAGCAATAGCAAACTGCTCGGGCATCCAGTCATCTAAAAACAGGTTATATAACGCAGGCGTTAGTTTCCGGTAGTTTAAATCGCCACTGCCTCCGAAAATAAAGAGAATGGAAGCAGGTGGGCGTTTATGGATCTGCATAAATTTAATTGAAGATGAACATTTTTTAGTGTTGCTGCCACTCTGTGTGAAAAGTGCCAGGCATATCAATACGCTGATAAGTATGCGCACCAAAATAATCACGTTGTGCCTGTATCAGGTTAGTAGGCATACGGCCGGTACGGAATGCATCGAAATAAGACAATGCAGACATAAAGCCAGCAACAGGTACACCGGCAGCAGCAGCTTGTGCTACGACAGCGCGGGTGTTACTTTCTACTGACTGCACCAGGTAGGCTACGCCTTCATCCAACAGGATATTGCCCAGGTCAGCGTTTTTCTGGTAAGCTTGTGTAAATACTTCCAGCAGGGTAGAACGGATAATACATCCGCCTCTCCATACTTTCACTACTTCCGGTAATGGAATTTCCATCTTAAGATCGGCAGATGCTTCACGCAACATAGCCAATCCCTGCGCGTAGCTCAGGATGGTAGCGAAATACAAGGCGTCGTGCACCTGTTTGATCCACATGTCAGCAGGAACATGCAGGGTATTTTCCGGTGCTTTGTACAGTGCTTCCGCCTGCAAACGCTGCTCTTTATAAGCAGAGAGTGTGCGCATAGCTACCGCGGTATCAATTACCGGTACTGCTACGGGTAATTCCATCGCATCCTGTGAAGTCCATTTGCCGGTACCTTTGGAACCTGCTTTATCGGAAATCACATCTACCAGGCGTTGATCCGTTTTATCATCGTTCTGCAGGAAAATATCTGCGGTGATTTCTACGAGGAAAGATTGTAACGCGCCCTGGTTCCAGCTTTTGAACACTTCATGTAACTGATCATTATTGAGTCCTGCGCCTTTTTGCAGTAACGCATAGCTTTCACTGATCAATTGCATGATGGCATATTCGATACCATTGTGTACCATTTTTACGTAGTGGCCGGCGCCTTCTTTACCGAGGTAAGCAACGCAAGGTACATCCTTTACTTTGGCAGCAATGGCTTCCAGCATAGGTTTTACCTTGGCATATGCATCGAGGTCGCCCCCAGGCATGATACTGGGGCCTGTACGGGCACCCTGTTCACCACCGGAAACGCCCATACCCATAAAATGGATGCCTTTCGGACGAAGTTCCTGCACGCGGCGTAAAGTGTCTGTATAGTGGGAGTTACCACCATCTATTACTACGTCGCCCTGCTCCAGCAGCGGCAACAGAGAAGCAATCACGTCATCTACCGGTTGACCCGCCGGTACCAGCATCATCAGTTTGCGCGGACGCTCCAGCAATTGTACCATCGTAGCCAGTTCTGCTACGCCTTTAACAGTAGTACCGGGAGTAGCGGCTGATTCCAGTGCGCTGTTCTTGGCAGCGTCTTTATCAAAGCCGATAACGGAAAAGCCATGATCCGCCATATTCAGCAACAGGTTTCTACCCATTACGCCGAGGCCAATCATTCCAAAGTCATATAAGCTGTTTGCCATATATAGAGAAGTTACTTAAGGAGGTGTAAAAGTATGGAAGAATTACGAAATATTGCAGTCAGGGTATTTTTTGTGACGATTGTATCACAGAGGTCATGCCCATATAAAGCGCATGAGCCTTTGGATATCTCCAAAGGCTCACTGTTTATCATTATCTCCATGATATCAAAATGATGGATTATGCAGAGTTTCTACCTGCGTTGATAATACCGAATGAACAACGCATAATGAGTTTCTCGTACGTTTCCCTGCCATGGCCATTGTCCGGGTGTGAATCCAGTTCCCGGATACGGGTCAGCGCATATTGCTGCGTAGTTAGCAACGGCAGCACCACTCTTTCACGCATTTGTATAGACAATAAGTCAATCGGACTACCTCCCATCAATTCAGTTTCGTTTGTCAGCTGCAACAAATATTTGCGGGTCAATTCAAATTCAGCATAGATCATCTGCCATACTTCACCGTATTGCGGATGTTTGGCCAGGTAGGCTGTCAGCGGGAAATAGCTTTTCTTCATCGCCATTTCGCAGTTGTCCAGCAGTGTGCGGAAAAACAGTGAATGTTTATACAACGCCGTTACTTCTTCCCATTTACCTTGTTTATCCAGCTGTTCCAGCGCACTGCCCACACCATAATATCCGGGTACATTCTGTTTCAGCTGGCTCCAGGCGCCTACGTAAGGTACTGCTCTCAGGTCGTTGAGATTGAGTTTAGCAGAGGCATTACGTTTACTGGGACGGCTGCCGATATTGGCTTCTGCATAATAGCGCAGTGGGCTGGCATGATCCAGGTAGGCGAGGAAATGCGGGTGTGTTTTTAATTTATTGTAAGATTTATATCCTTCATCGGCCAGCAACTGCAGCAAATCTTCTTCTGATTTGGTGAGTGTAACATCGCGGGAAGAAAACAATTCATTACTGATGCCTGCGTGAATCAGTTGTTCCATGTTGAATTGCGCAGCATCAACGGTACCAAAGTTAGAGCTGATAGTTTGCCCCTGTATGGTTTGTTGAATTTCCTGGTTGGCAATATTTCTACCCATGGAAGCGTAGAACTGGTGCGTTTTTCCACCACCACGTGCCGGAGGACCTCCCCTGCCATCGAAAAACACCACGCTGATACCATATTCTTTAGAGATCTTGGTCAGCTCTTCTTTTGCCTTATAGATGCTCCAGTTGGCCATCAGGTAGCCGCCGTCTTTGGTGCCGTCGGAGAAGCCGAGCATAATGGTTTGCTTACACTGGCGGCGACGCAGGTGTTCGCGGTAGTCTTTATTTTCATACAGCAACTTCATCACCTGGCCTGCGTGACGCAGGTCATCGATGGTTTCGAAGAGCGGTACAATGTCTACGGTCATGTCTTCTTTCTTCCATCCACTCAGCAGGAACAGGCCATATACTTCCATCACATTGAGCACGCTGGTGCTGTGACTGATAATATAGCGGTTACATCCTTCTTCTCCATTGGCGGCCTGTATTTGTTTGATGCCGGCAATAGTTTGCAGGGTATCCTGGTGCAGGGAGTTTTCCAGCGTCATCGGATCAATGGCACCGGAGACGTTGAGCAATGCTGCAATTTTTTCCTCGTCAGGCAGGGAAGTATAGTTATCCGGCAGCGCCTTGGCCTGCGCTGCCACGGCCTCCAGTACGGCTTCGTGTACGGAGCTGTCCTGGCGGATATCGAGGGAGGCAAAGAACAATCCAAATACTTCCACTTTGCTGATCAGGTTATCTACCAGGTGAACGAACAGGCCGTTGTGATCGGCGAGGATCGTGCTACGTATATCCGACAACGTGGCCAGGATTTCTTTGCGGCTGATATCTGCTTTATGACCGGGAACGAAGAGATTGCGGGACAGCTTTTGTTCCAGGGCAGCCACCACATTTTCCACCCCTTTAAAGGTAAGGCGACGGCGCAGGTTACGTACTTCGCGGAAATAGCATTTCATCACGGAAGAACGCAGGGCTGCGGCCACTTCCAGGGTGGTTGGTGCATTTACGAAAGGATTGCCGTCGCGGTCGCCACCAGGCCAGAAGCCCATGCGGATAAGGGAATTATCGCTGCTGATAGCGCCGGGGAATTGTGCCCGGATAGACGACAGGATGCGGCCGGCAGACTGATAGAATATATTTTCCAGGAACCACACCAGGCTGATGGCTTCATCATACGGGGTAGGTTTCTCTTTTTTGAAAAAAGGTGTTTTACCCAGCTGTTGCAGGTACATATTTACCTGGCTGGTATTTTCATCGATCAGGGCTTTAGACAGGTCATTAATAATACCTAATACTTCGCCTGGATAAAACTGGGTAGGGTGTGCGGTGAGAACCAGCCGCACGGAAAAGTCTTTCAGCTTTTCCTTCAGTTGCTCCTGTGCCTGCTCCTGGATTACTTCCGATTGCAGGTGACGGAGGGTACCGGCCCCTTGCAGGTCGCGGATATTGCGGAATGCAGCATCTTCGAGTGCGTCAAATAATACGACTTGTCTTTCAGCGTATTGCACAAAGCGGAATAGCAGGTCTGTTCGCTGTTTCTCCTCTGTATAAGTGGTATACTGTTTAAAAAAGGAATCCATGATTTCCTGGGGGCTGTTGCCTTTGGCATAACCTTCCTCGCAATGCAGCAGGAAAAGCGACAGGAACACACCTGTCTTTTCCACGCGGTGGAAAGGTAATGAGGTGAAAAGGCTATTATACAGCTGGAACTTGGTACCAACGAGGTTCTTAAACTGTTGCAGCGAGTTATTTACCGGCGCTTCCATACTAATTATCCGTTTATAGTGCTAAAGAAGAAGACTAAGCGGCCGTTAAATTAATAATTATTGCGGTAATTTTTAAATTTTTTGATTTTTGTTTGACATACATACAGAAAGTTTGAATATTATCAAATAAAACAACTTAAAAAAACAATCCCGGCCACTTCATGTGTGCCGGGACTGGTATCAGGATTAGAATGCGCAGGTTAAATGGTAAGCCAAATGGATGCAGGCCGGATAAACAGGACAGACGAATTTGATGGGTGAAACAATTAATGATGGTTTGAGTTGACTATTGGCCCAGTACGAACCGGATAGGCAGGTTAAAGAATACAGCTACATTTTGTCCGTTCTGACGACCGGGTTTCCACTTCGGCATGTTGCTTACCACACGTTTGGCTTCTTCTTCAAGACCACCACCTTTTGCAGCGCCTACGGTTTTTACATCTGTGATGCTGCCATCGCGGTTCACAACAAACTGGATGAAAACGGTACCTTGAATATCATTTTCCTGTGCTACGTGGGGATATTTTATACTCTTATTGAGATATTTCCCCAATGCAACTTCTCCTCCGGGAAACTCCGGCATCATTTCTACAAAAGTAAGTGGGCCTGCATGATCGGCTGCTGGTGCGGCTTCCACTTGTATCACACCTGTACCGGGGCCTTTGGATAATTCTGCAGCAACGCCATCATCCGGGCCTTCTGCATTCTCTATACCAATGGCTTTGTTACCGATTTCATTCATCTTGGGAGGCAATGACTCTTCAGGCACTTCTCCTGCTACAATCTCTGGTTTCACAAAAGCAACAGTAGCTGCTACCGGTGGTGGCGCGCTCTGAACAGGCGGTGGTGGCGGAATTACCGGATCAGGATCTGGAATTTTAATGTCATCCAAGATGGCTACTGGTTTTACCAACACAGGCCGATGCACATTGTCCGCAGCCATTAATGTGTTGTTCAATACATAGCCGCCAATCATTACCAACACAATAGAAGCGGTACCTACTATGGCGTTACGAACACGTTTGTCGTAGCGGCTGCGGAGCTCATAAGCTCCGTAATCTTTATTCCTTCCGTCGAAGAGAATGTCGAGGAATTCATTCCCCGGGATCTTAGTTGAGTCCATGGTAATTTGTTTTTTAATTAGATGTGCGGCAGAAATATTTTCCATACGGTTATTGAAAATATTTTTTCCCGGAGATGGGGAGCGCTGTGAGGCTACAGGATAGCGCGATCGCGGATGCGGGTATATAATAATGATATAACCCTGGCGGTTATATAAAAATAGAAGTCCCGACGGTTGTCGGGACTTGCTGGCACTGGGGACCTTACCTGGAAACAAGTGGCTCCTTTTATTCAATCAGGCTTTCCGAAAAAGGTATAGTCGTACACGTTATATGTAGTCACCACTTCCGGATAATATCTTCATGTAATGGTTGGTAAGTGGCGATGAATGTGTTTACATGCTTCAGTTTTTCGGGGCAGTTACCAACAAATCCCACCAGAATTGTTTGAGGCAACGCCCCTTTGAACTGAAGTCGATCGTTTAATTTCATTGGATAGTAACAAGTCTTGTTTGGCTGCGCACACAAAACGTGTATGCGTCAACGTTATATTATATCTATTAATGGTTGGTAAAAATTAAATAGCATTGTTTTCATATTAAACTGAGTAAGGTAACAACGAAGGTGTTAGTTTTAAATGCCAGGAGGATGCGGGTAAGTATGTTGCGGATAATTTACCACCAATAAATTTTTGCAATATACTGTCCCCGCACGCCACACCAGGCATTCTATTTACAGCTTACAGAACGCAAGATCTTTCATCAACAACTGCAACACGCAGCCGTTTGTATGTAACGGGAACAGGTGATATTCTCCACGAATTGATGCGTGTGGGAACGCATTCCACTTGTCAGCGTGTGCCTTTTCATAGTGTATTTTTATTTACACGTTTTTTATAATGATGGCTGCAACACCTTGCTGGTGGATCAAAGGATGCCGGAAGCGTTTTGCCGATTGCTTCCCTTATCGTAGCAGACGATATTAGTCTACTGAATTGGTAGACAAATATAGGATGGGGTTTTATTAATTCCAAATTATTGAAAGACTTTTTTGTTATTTTTCTTTCACCGCAGGGGTGGCTGTGATGGAGACTACAACAAAAGCGTATTTTTGCGCCATGAAAGAGCATTTGAAAAATATTTTACTCATTGTGGCCGGTGCCCTCATCTTCGCAGTAGGCATCAACTACCTGGCTATCCCTAACAAATTATCTGAAGGGGGCGTAATTGGTATTACCATCGTGACTTATTACTACTGGGGGTGGTCACCCGGTATCACCAACCTGGTTATTAACGCCGTCCTTATTGTTACCGGCTATAAGCTGCTGGACAAACGAGGGATGCTGTATACCCTGCTGGGCATCTTCTTTTGCTCACTATTCCTCTACCTTACCGAAAAGCCCCTGATCCCGGTTACCAGTAACCCTTTGCTGGCAGCTATCTTCGCCGGATTACTGGTAGGTATCGGCATCGGGCTGGTATTCCTTTCCGGTGGTACTACCGGCGGTTCCGCCATTGTGGCCCGCCTGTTCAATAAATACCTGGGATGGAGCCTGGGCAACGCCATGCTCATTTTTGATATTGTAGTAATACTGGCATCTTCCTTTATCATTGGTATAGAAAAAACCATGTACACCTTTATTGCGGTATACATCGGCGCCAGAACGGTAGACTATATCGTAGATGGTTTGAACACCAAGCGTGCCATCACCATCATCACCAATCACACTGACGCCATCGCGAAGAAAATACTGGACGACATGAAACGCGGTGCTACCGTATTGCATGGACACGGTGCCTATACAAAATCTCCCAAAGAAGTGCTGTATGTGATCATCGGTAAACAGGAGCTGATGCGCCTGAAAGCTTTGGTACAGGAAACAGATCCTGAAGCTTTTTTCGTGATACACGAAGTACATGAAGTATTTGGCAGGGGCTTCTCCAAATAAAATTGCCGCTTTCGGACCGCGGCTATCGCGGTCCGAAAGCCTGCGTCCCTGTTAACGCCCGTATTAACTTTACCTCCGCTGCATTATACGGCGTTCCATCTTTCCGGAAAATATCATGGTACCAAAGTGCAGGCTCACTTCCATCCGTCACCGGCATACCCTGCGCATACATCGTATTGGTTTTACCAGCCACCAATCCCCAGCTATAGGCGCCAATATTTTCCTGCTGCAACAACGGCATAATATTATCGAAACGGCTTCCCAGGGTGCGCGCCATATATTCTGTACAAAGCAACGGACGATTAAATGGGCGCAACTGCTGAATATCCTGCCGGTGCATATCCGGCGGCAGATAGTTGTGATACGTAATGATGTCGGAATGTGCTACCCCATACTCACTCAGCTCCTCTAAATCCGGGTTCCAGACACCTACGGTTAAAGGCTGTGAAGGCTTTGCTGCCCGGCTCCAGCGAAACACGTCCTCCAGCAGGGACATACTTCTGTTGCCAGCTCCAAAGCTGCCTGGCTCATTATAAAGGTCCCAAAACACGACACGTGGATCTTTACCAAAGGTTTGGAGTATATCTTTTACATATCTCTCCAAAGTATCCTTCAACGCAGGATGATCAAAGATGGCGCTTCCGGGATCCTGCACCCAGCGCGAATTGTGCACACCTGGGATGGGTGGTGGCTGCGGACCTGCCGTATATACATTGTTCCAGCAGTCGTCGAAGAATACGAATGCAGTAGAGAGATGGTGGTGTGCAGCAATCCCCAGGTAAGTATCGATACGCCGTTTAAAGCCATGCGCATCTTCCACCCAGGGAACATGATGCAGGTATACCCGCATAGAATTGAGGCCAATCCCTTCGGCATATCCCAGTTCCCGATCGATAGTAGCAGAGTCGAAAGTAGCGGCCTGCCACATTTCCAGTTGGTTTACTGCGGTGCTGGGAATAAAATTACATCCGCGGAGCCAGCCTTTGCCGGCATACCATTGCTGTGCTTTTTCGATGGGCCAGGTATCAGCAGGAGCTTGTTTACAGGCAGTTACCAGGAGGGTTATCCCACATACTGCCATTAATTTGTTGAGCATAGGGGCAAGGATTAAGGGGTATCTAAAAATAATCAATTTTGAGATCTCCCGCAGGGATTTGTGATCCCCATATCTTTTTCTTCGACATTTCATATTTGGTTTTTGAATTTTAGATGTATATATTGTAGTCGCTCAACGCTCTTTTCATTCCTTACCGTCTTATCAACCATAATTAAAGGGAAATGACACAAAGCTCTCAACGCTTTTTACCGCTGGATGTATTCCGCGGCATGACCGTTTGTTTCATGATCATAGTGAACACAGGCGGTACAGGTGGAACATACTGGCCACTCGATCATGCCGCCTGGCATGGATGGACGCCCACCGACCTTGTATTTCCTTCGTTTCTTTTTGCTGTTGGCAATGCTATGAGCTTCAGCATGAGAAAATATGAACAACTGGGAAATTCAGCGGTGCTCGGAAAGATTTTCAAGCGCACCCTGATTATTTTCCTCCTGGGCTACCTGATGTACTGGTTCCCGTTTTTTGAACAAACCGATCATGGCATCGTGTTCAAACCATTTAGTGAAACCCGCGTACTGGGCGTATTACAACGTATCGCTCTTTGTTATGGTATAGCTTCGCTGTTAATCCATTACTGCTCTAAAAAAGTGGTATGGGGTGTCAGTGCCCTGTTTCTGCTGGGCTACTGGGCTATCCTATGGTATTGCGGTACACCGGGTGATCAATACAGCATGACCGGCAACGCCGGCATCTTCCTCGATAAAGCGATACTGGGCGAAGGCCATATGTACCACGGCGAAGGCATTGCGTTTGATCCGGAAGGTATACTCAGTACCATTCCCGCAGTAGTAAACGTAGTAGCCGGTTACTATGCTGGTTTATTTATACAGCAACAAGGCAGAACCAAACAAGGCCTCATGCGCATGGTGATGGTAGGTATTGTGCTTTTTGCACTGGCTTATGCCTGGAATACCGTATTCCCTATCAACAAAAAACTGTGGACCAGCTCTTATGTGCTGCTGACCATTAGCATAGACCTGTTCCTCTTATCACTGCTCATCTTTATCATTGATATCGCCGGATTTACCAAAGGCACCGGATTTTTTACCGTATTCGGAAAAAACCCACTATTCCTTTACCTGTTGTCGGAGATCCTGGCTATCATATTCTGGACCGCACATGTAGGAGGCGACTCTTTGTATAAGTGGATCAACGATACTATTTTTCAGCCGCTGTCGCCGGGCAAGTTCGGGTCACTGTTATTCTCGCTGGCATTCATGCTTACCTGCTGGCTGGTAGGATACATTTTGGATAAACGTAAAATTTACGTGCGGGTATAGGAAGAGCAGAAAGCGGAAAGCAGAAAGCAAAAAGCTATTAAAGCGAACCACCAAAGCGGATAAGTAATTTAAATACTCGCTTTGGTGGTTCGCTTTAATAGCTTTTTGCTTTCTGCTTTCCGCTTTCTGCTTTTTCCTATATTGTAACCAAAACAAATCCAATGGACCTCTCACTGAATGGAAAAACAGCCCTGGTATGTGGCAGCTCACAGGGAATAGGATTAGCTACAGCAGAAGAACTGGCATTATTGGGCGCCACCTGCATTTTGTTGGCCAGGAATGAAGATCGTCTGAAAAGCGTGCTCCCTGGCCTGAGTACAAACCAGGGACAACAACACCGGTATGTAGTGGCTGATTTTTCGGAAGTGGCGCAGGTAACTGCGGTGGCGACGGGTATTGCAGCACAGGGTCCTGTGCATATCCTGGTCAACAATACCGGCGGACCCGCTGCCGGCCCTATTTTATCTGCCGATGCTACTGCATTCACTGACGCGTTTTCGCAGCACCTGCTCTGTAACCAGGCATTGGCACAAGCCCTGGTGCCAGGCATGATCGCCGCAGGTTTTGGTCGCATTATCAATATTATTTCTACTTCTGTAAAAACGCCGCTTAAAAACCTGGGGGTATCTAATACTACCCGCTGGGCAGTAGCTGCATGGTCTAAAACGCTGGCTACAGAGCTGGCCCCACATGGTATTACGGTCAATAATGTATTGCCGGGATCAACCAGTACGGCGCGGTTGGAAGGCTTATTCCGCAGTAGTGCGGCTGCCAGGAATGTGTCGCCGGAAGTAGTGGCGGCCGAGTGGCTGAAAGAAATACCCATGCAGCGTTTCGGGGAAGCCCGGGAGATAGCTGCCCTGGCCGCTTTCCTCGCTTCGCCTGCCGCCGCTTATATTACCGGCACCAGCACTGCAGTAGATGGTGGGAAAACACCCGTGATGTAATTTGTTGTAACTAAAAAGCCGGTAGCACCCAACGGTACTACCGGCTAATTCAGATAGTTATCTCTCGTATAAATATTTCGTATACCCGTTACTGTTATCACAAACATGTATACCTGTTGTCATCCTCAGCAGGGATTAAAATTCACTACACGTACCAGTTTCCCGTTTTCGAAATACAACTGTACACTACTGTCGCTTTCCATACTATAGGAATCGCGGAGCGTGATCATATCTGTTTTCCCTTCATTTTCTGCCTGCAATGCGGCATTAGGGAAAAGTTTGCTCACCTCTTCCCAGGTAGTGTTTCCGGTGAGCGTTATTTTGCCCAGTTTGAGTTCATTGTCCGGAGAGAATACAAATTCCTCGCAGGCAACAGAATCTTTACAAAGCTCGAAGGTGGAACCTTTAATATAAAAATAGCTAAAGTCGTCGTCAAACTGTGATCCGCAGATATCTTCATTAGCAGTAGAAATAATGCTGTCTGCCGCTGCGATGCTGCTTTCCAGGCGCTGCCGGTTGGTAAACAACGGTACTTTGCCATTGATCAGTGCTTTCGAAAATTCAAACACTTCCACTTTATCCCAGGAAATGTTATGACGGCGGTGCGGCTCCTGCATAGAGTCATCTGCGGCAGTGAGGGGCTGAATGGTGGTAGCTGCGGCTGCTACTGCCAGCGTATCTGGTTCTTCCTGTTTTGGCTGATGGCAGGCAGCCAACGTAATTACTGTTAGCAATAAAACTATTCTATTCATGATCGTTACTTCTTCTCAGGCCAATAACGTTGGTAATTCATAGGCCGGTAAACTAAAACTATCCTTCTTAAACACATAATTAAAATAAATTATATTAATAGCCAAGTTATTTTTATGCAATCGTTTGCATTAATCGGCAAAGCGCATTATATTGTTAGTATAAAACCCACGTATTATTTATGAAAAAGCTACAATTCCTGTTATACCTGGGATTGGCCATCCCCCTCACCGGCCGTACCCAGGACAATTCCGCTGATCTGGCGGTAGTAAAAAAAGTAGCCGACTACGCCATTGCACATGCGGCCTTTCAATTCAAAGGAGACAACCAGCAAACCTGGAACACCAGTAAAGAAATTCCTGCCGGCACCAATGCGCTCATCTCCGACCACCTGAGCGAATGGCATTATCCAAACGGCGTACTCAACATTGCCATGGTGGACCTGGGCAACTACCTCAAAGATGATAAATACAACGCCTTCGCGCAAAGGCATGTAGCGTTTGCCTTCGACAACTACGCATACTTCGAAGCCCTCAGCAAAAAAGGTGTTAAGTATAAGAACTTCCCGTTTAATCAACTTATTAACACCCGGGTACTGGACGACTGCGGCGCCATGGGAGCCAGCCTGCTGGATGTATACAATACCGTAAAAAGAAACGATTACAGGGCTTATATCGACAAAGCGGCACATCATATCAGTAAGGTGCAGGAACGACTGCCAGACGGGACCCTATGCCGCCCCAATCCCTATAAATGGACCCTATGGGGAGATGATCTTTACATGAGCGTTCCCTTTCTCGCCCGGATGGGAAAGCTGACCAACAACAATAACTATTTTGATGATGCCGTAGCACAGGTGCAACATTTCACATACTATCTCTGGGATCCCCGTACAGAACTATATGTTCACTATTATTACCAGGATCTGCAAAAACAGGGCGTAGCTCACTGGGGACGCGCCAACGGCTGGATCATGCTCGCCAAAGTACAACTGCTGAACTTTCTGCCCGCCAACCATCCTGGCAGACAAAAAGTAATCGACGATCTCACACAACAAATTCTCGGCGTAGCAAAGTACCAGGGCGCTAATGGCCTGTTTCACCAGGTATTGGATCGCACCGACTCGTATACAGAAACATCCTGCACCGCCATGTTTGTTTACTCCATTGCCAGAGCCGTTAATGAAGGCTGGCTCGACAAACGTTATATCACCATTGCCGAACGCGGATGGGAAGGACTGGTAAAGGAAAAAATACAGGAAGATGGACAACTGAAAGATGTATGCATTGGCACCAATACTTCTGCCGATCTTTCTTTCTATTACAATCGTCCCACGGAGTTAAACGACTTTCACGGCATAGGACCCGTTATAGAAGCAGGTCTGGAGATTATACGGTATAGAGCAAAGAAGTAATCGGTAGAGCCGAAAGCATAAAGCATAAAGCTATTGAAGCGATTGATAAAAGCAAATGAGTAATTCAATACTCGCTTTTATCAATCGCTTCAATAGCTTTATGCTTTATGCTTTATGCTTTCTGCTTAATACACATCAAACCACACCTTAGTCGTAAGCAGATCCGCTCCCTGACGGGCTACAGCCGCTTTATAGTTTTTGCCGTTCAGTGCCTGCTCGCTCGAAGGATAGGTTAAACGCAGGGGCATTTTGCCTTGCAGTGCACCGGTATAAGCTGGCGTGAGCTGGGGATAATCCAGTCTTCTCCACTCTGCAAAAGCTTCCAGGCCTTCGCTGAACAATGCCAGCCACTTTTGATCTCCAATGGATTTTTTATAGTTATTGGGATCGTAAGTAACGGAGGGTTGTGCCAGGTAATCGTCTACCAGTTTACCTGTAATACCATACTGTTTGAAAGAAGCACGGATAGCCTGTTGATAAAGACCTGCCGCATCACCGTTGATCAGGCCACGTTGCGCAGCTTCTGCCAGGATGAATAATTGCTCAGCATAGGTAAATATCCACGCAGGCGCCTGGGTGGCAGTAAATGCCGCGCCTACATCGGATGTTTTGCTGAAACCCAACCGGGCTGCGGAATCCGAGGGCAAACCATTAGTTACTCCTACGTAATCAGTGGAACCCGGTTCTTTAGGCAATGCTGCGTATATGCTTAACCGTGGGTCCTTCAATGCTTTTAACCTGTCGATCACTGTTTTACTGATCCGGTAATCGTTCCTCGTTTCCCTGTTTCTGCCTACCGGGTTCTGGTTAGGCGAGGTGAGATAAATCAACCTTGCTTCCCGATCAGAAGGTCCCAGCAGGAAGTTGCCTTCTGCTGCCAGTTCGGCGAATACAGCTTTGGCTGCTTCAGGATCACGGTCGGCAATACGTAAAGCGATGCGGCTGCGTAATCCATTAGCAAATCGTTTCCAGCCATTCATATCGCCGGCAAATAAAGAGTCGCCCTGGATAGGATTAGTGCCGGGTGTAATAATTTGAGCGGCGCCTTTTAACTCCGCCAACAAGCCTCTGTATACGGTCTTCTGGCTATCGTATACCGGCGTGAGGTATTTCTCAATATTGGCCGACTGAGAATAAGGAATATCTCCGTACAGATCTGTTAGCAACTGAAAGATCCAGCTGCGCATAATAATGCCTGCTGCCTTATAGTTAGGGTTATGCAGGCTATCTCCAAGCTGTGACAGTGTGGTAAAATCCTGTATTCCCTGTGCATAGAAATTACTCCAAACGGATTGAATATTGGTAGATGCCGGGATATAACGGTCCGGGTCAGGGTATTGAATTTTAGCCCAGTACTGAATATACAACAGGGAAGTTTCCATGGCGGCATCCGTTCCCCAGTAGGTATCTACGTTCGCCTTAATACCATTGCTCAACAGGTAGTCTGGCTCAACGGTAGTTGGCTCGTTTGGATTGATATTGGTACGCTCCAGGTCTTTCTGGCAACTAGCCAGTAAGGTGGCAGCAAATATGATATAGAAAGGTATCAGCAACTTTTTCATGATCGGTCAATAGTTAAAATGAAACATTCAGGTTAATGCCAAAGCTGCGCGTAGTAGGTATCTGCAGTGTTTCCAATCCTTGTCCATTGCCGGTATTAAAGGCGGTTTCCGGATCAATATTGGGAGTATGCTTGTTCAGGTATCCAAGGTTTCTGGCTACCAGTGCAACTTTCACGGCCTGCAAGCCCCATCTTCCTACGATAGACGCCGGCAAAGTATAACCCAGTTTAATTTCACGCAGCTTCACAAAGGAGCCATCGTATACGGCGCTTTCATTGAGATTGCTGCTGTACACTGCTTTGTAATAAGTTTGTGCGCCCAGAATAGCAGTATTCTTTTTCCCATCGGCTGTGTAACCATCAAATATAATCCCGTCGTGCTTCACGGTAGCGCCGCCAGGTGCGGTGGCGTTATGATCCGGCAACTGGATGTTTTGTCCGGTGGCATTTGTGTAATAAGGCAGGCCGCCGTGTTCCTGGTCGCGACCCGGCATAGTAGCTGCCAGCACACCTGTTCCCATACCGGTTGAGTTAGTACCCGACCAGATGGAGCCTCCTTGTTTGGTATCAATCAGCACACTCAGGTTAAAGCCTTTGAAGCTGAAATTATTATTCACACTACCCGTCCATTTCGGGGTATAGTAGCCCAATATCTTTTTATTAGGATCTACGGATGGTGTACCATCTGCGTTCACCAGGATCCGGTTCTCGCTATCTCTTTTGTAAGCCGTGCCATAAAGTGCGCCATAACGCTGGCCGGTAGTGGCTAACACCTGGATATTACCGGAGCTGCCTAATACATAGTTCTGCAAAAATCCGTCTGCATCAAGTGCTAGTACTTTACTCACGTTACGTGCATAATTCACGTTCACGTCCCAACGAAACCCGGAGCGGGTAGAGATGGGTGTCAGTCCCAACATCACTTCCACGCCCTGGTTGCTGATTTCCCCGGTGTTCAGTAATTTTTTCAGGTAACCGGTAGTGGGACTTACATCCGCCAGCAGTATCTGGTTGCGGCTATGAGAATTGTAGTAAGTCAGATCCAGCCGGATGCGATTATCCACAAATCCTGCTTCCACGCCAAATTCTGTAGAGGTGGTGATTTCCGGTTTGAGGTTTTTATTCAAGAATTTATCGGACACTGTTTGCAGCGGGAAAGAGCCAAAGGGTTGGCTAAAGGGATAGGTATTGATCAATTGGTAAGGATCAGTATCCTTTCCTACCTGTGCCCAACCTCCGCGTACTTTCAACAACGACAGTGTGTTGCTTTGTATATGCAGAGCTTCTGATAACACCACGCTGGCATTGGCAGAAGGGTAGAAATAAGAGTTGCTTCCTGATGGCAACGTGGAAGACCAGTCGTTACGCGCTGTTAAGTTCAGGAATGCATAGTTGCGGAAACCTATTTGTGCAGAGGCAAAACCGCTGTATACTTTTTGGCGGTTGAGCAGGCTGTTGGATATAAACGGATCGCGTGAGTTGTTGAGTGTATACACACCTTTCACCGCCAGTTTAGGCGCCTGTTGGTAGTTTTGTTCCAACTGATTGGTGCGCAGGTTAGCGCCGGCCAATACATCGAAATCAAAGTCGCTGCCTACTTTCTTCTTTGCATTCAGGGTGAATTCACCATTGGTTTCACTCACCGTATAGGCGTCTTCGGTATAGGAACCAAATGGCGTACCGTTGGTATAGTAAGCTATTTTATACTTGCGCCTGTCTGTATAATAATCAGTACCCAGGCGGAAGTTGGCGGTGAGCCAGTCGAGCACCTGGTATGATAACCGGGCGTTTCCGAGGAAACGGTTACGCAGGAGTCCTACGGTATTTTCATTTTGAATCCAGTATGGGTTGCTGTAGTAGCTATGGTTCCAGTTGTAGTCGGTGCCATCCGGATTCTTATAATTTTTCAGCTTGCTTACATCTACCTGGCGGCCAAACCAGATGAACTGTAAGGTAACGCTGTTACCACGTCTGCCGTCTACACCGGGCAGGTTATCAGCTGCGCTGCGTATATAGTCAGCGTAAGTGCTGAGTGTGAGTTTGGGTGTAATACGGAAAGTATTGCTGGCGGTAAATGTATTCCGCGTGATACCGGTGTTCGGCAGAATGCCTTCCTGCTTGGTGTTATTATAAGAGAAGCGATAATCCAGTTTCTCGTTTGTACCACCTACCGATAAACCGTTATTCAGCGTATAGCCGGTAACGTAGAAATCTTTCACATTGTTTGGATGCGGTACAAAGGGCACAGCTTCCCCGTTGGAGAAAAACTGGGGAATCAGGCGGCCATCCATTTTAGGGCCCCAGCTTTCATCCACGCCATCGTTGATACCGCCGCCTTTACCGTCTTTATAAGAAAATTGTCCGCCGGTACCTTGACCGTAGCTATTCTGAAAGTCGGGCAGGATCAGCACTTTATCCATGGTAACGCCGGAGTTCACGGTGATACCCAGGCCTCCTTTAGTATCTTTACCGGTTTTTGTTTTGATGACGATTACACCGCTGGAAGCGCGGGAGCCGTACAATGCTGCGGCGTTAGGGCCTTTCAATACGCTGATGGAAGCGATATCGTCCGGGTTTACATCAGAGATAGCGTTGGCAAAGTCGCGGCCGGTACCGATTCCGAGCTGGCTGTTATCTACCGGCATCCCGTCCAGTACAAACAGGGGTTGGTTATTACCAGCGATAGAGGTTTCGCCGCGGATCACAATACGGGAAGAACCGAGGTTACCCTGGCTGTTCGTTACCTGTACCCCTGCTATCTTTCCGGACAATGCGTTGACCAGGTTCGTTTCTTTGGCTTCAGAAATATCTTTGGATTTCAGTTCCTGCACGGCGTATCCGAGTGATTTCTTTTCGCGGGAAATACCAAGTGCAGTCACCACCACTTCATCCAGTTTCCGGTTATTATTTTCGAGGGAGATATTAATCACCTTGTTGCTGCCGACCACTGCAAGCGTAGTCTGGAAACCAATTGAAGAAATTTGTAGTGTGTCATTTACGTTTGCGCTGATGGTATATTTCCCATCCGGATCGGTTTGTGTACCATGACTTTTTCCTTTCAACTGTATAACAGCGCCGGGTATGCGTTGTGCATCGGAACGGGAGGTAACTACCCCACTCACCCTGACTTCCTGGGCAATACTCTGCTGCAGCCACAGTAGCCCTGGCAGCAGGCATAATAGCCTTTTTACGTAGTTCATGCTTAGTACTTAGTTTATTAGTTGATTTAGATCTTTGCGGAGCATGGTTGTCCCGTTACACCGTTCCGATTTTGGCATTTATTTGTTGGCGTATGATGGTTTGGTATGATATCAGGGGCAAAATTAAGGCACAAATATTAATCTACAAAATTTATAGACTAAATAGATTTAATAAAGCGAATATTGTCTGTGGCAGGATGATACTGATTTTTATTTTTGATTTAGGGAGAGAAGAAAGATAGTAATGAATAATATCTGCTTATATCTCTGCTTTATTTATCTTACAAAATCAAAAAAATAAAAATCAGTATCATCCTGCCAAAGACAAAAGATCGCGACCATACGCTATAGATTCAGCAATTTCTTCAGCTCTGCTTTACAGTCTTCGATGTTTTGCCAGATTTGTCTGTCCTGGCATACCGTACCTTTATACTTAATAGACACTTTGGTTTTGCGCAAAATCACCTGGTAATATTCGGGTGCATCGGGAGAGTTTTCCCAGGTAATTTTTCCGCCTTCTTCAATGCCACCGGCGAGTTTGTCTTCTATAACAGCATTTACTTTTTTTCGCATGTTCTCTGCAAAATCGTAGCTGACCTCTGTTTTCACGAGGCAGGTAGAATCTTTCCTGGCTGGTGTCTGATGGGAGGCGCTCGCCTGTTGACGTGAGATACATAGCAAAACAGCACTGGCTGCGAGCAGCAGTAACGGGAATTTAATAATAGGTTTCATAACAAGTATAGATTAAGGGAACGTTGGAGAATAGGTATATAACAAGTCCGTAAGATGCTTTCTTAGATTTTGGTTGCTGGTACTAACTCATTATTAAAATAACATATTTATCTCACTCCACAAAATAAATGCGGGGGATCGTAGGGGTAAAAGTAAGATGGGGTGTCTTCCTAACAGGTCATTGATATTGCTGCTGCAGATTCAGGAGGATTTTTCTCCCTGCATCGCTCAGGCCCGTCAGGCTATCCGTTGGCATAAAATGGCGTTTAAAGGCCATGATGGCGGCGGACGAATCTTTTACATCGTAACCGATAATACGAAGGGCCAGTAATGGGTTAAAAGATTCAGGCACTACGGTGGCGCTGGTGTCTTTATACCAGAGGCCGAAACCTTTTTCAGACAATTGTTGCCAGGGAAAGAATGCGCTTGGATCTACTTTTCTACCGGGAGCAATATCACCATGGCCTACGAAGTTAGCAGCAGGAATATTATAGCGGTGCTGCAGGGTATCCAGTAATACAAGCAGGCTGCTGATTTGCGCAGAGTCAAAGGGTTCGTGTCCGTTATTGTCCAATTCTATACCAATGGAAGAAGAGTTAATATCGGTCAGGTTGCCCCATTTGGCGATGCCTCCGTGCCAGGCCCGGAGATAGTCATTGAGCATATGGTGGATGGCACCATTGCGGCATATAACGTAGTGAGCGCTTACCTGGGTTTTCTCCATGGTAAACGTTTTCAGTGTTTGTTCACACGAATTCTGAGCTGTATGATGAATGATAACGAGATTAGGTTTACGCATATTGAAATTAATGGTGCCTACCCAGGATGGGGCAGCTACGCCATTGGCGCCGGCCAGCTCTCCGGGTTGTTGCCGCAGCGTTTTCGCATAGGACTTCGCATGCTGCCGGTACACCTTATTGGTGCCGGCATACGGGTTACGCGCGCAATATGCAAAGCCACCAATTACGGCTATCAGGCAACTATATTTTATAAAAAGAGATATGGTCTTCATCGGTATCTGTTAAAGTTTACACAAGACTACCAGATAAAGATACTAAATGAACCGATCCGTCGTTTTTTTCACGGATACTATGAAAAGTGTTCTTTAAAATATATATTTACGTTTTCAATAATACTTTTCGGAGTATCAAAAACCTGTGCTACATTGTCGTTTATTGCCTACAACTTACTGTTACCGCTGATTTACGCGTTATCGCTATTGCCATTCCGTGTACTTTACCTGGTGTCTGACGCAGTATATGTGCTGTTGTTTTATGTGCTGGGCTACCGTAAAAAAGTAGTGCTCCAGAACTTGCGTAATTCCTTTCCGGAAAAGAGCGATGCGGAAATTAACCGCATCTGTAAAGATTTCTATCATTATCTGTGCGATCTTTTCCTGGAAACATTTAAAACACTCACCATCAGCAAATCCGCTATGGTAAAGCATTGCAGCTTCACACCGGCTACAGTGGAGTTGTTTAACCGCCTGGAAGCGGAGAAAAAAAGTGTTGTGCTCGTGATGGGGCATAAAGGGAACTGGGAATGGGCAGGCAATACCTTCAGCATCCTGTGCCGTCAGCAGTTGTATGTTATTTACCATCCGCTGGCCAACAAACATTTCAATGGTTTAATGTACCGCATGCGTACCCGCTTTGGCACTAAACTGATTGCCATGCAGGATACCTTCCGCGATATGGTGCAAAACCGTGGCGAAGTAAATGCTACGGCTTTCATCGCAGATCAGGCTCCACAGCCTAAAACAGCCCAATGGCTCAATTTCCTCCACCAGGACACCCCTGTGTTCAAGGGTACGGAGAAAATAGCGCAGAAAATGAACTACCCGGTAGTATATGTTACCGTACAACGTTTAAAAAGAGGATATTATACTGTTAGCGCAGAACTGCTCACCGCCACTCCCGCAGAAGAAAAAGACGGGGCTATCACGGCGGCGCATACACGTAAACTGGAAGAAGATATCGTTTCACAGCCAGCTACCTGGCTGTGGTCACATAAACGGTGGAAACATAAACGTCCTGCCGTTATTTAATCGTACATCAAGAACAACTTTAGAAAAGCTTACCTAACTAACTGTATGCTGGAAGGAAAAGAACTGATCCTGGCTACCAAGCCATATGCGCGCGAAGACAGGGCCAAAAGCTGGCGCTGCACCTTGTCAACATTATCACTGTTGGTTTTATCACTAACCGGTACCCTGCTATTACCACACCTGGCATTACAACTGCTGGCCAGCATCCTGTCAGGATTGCTGATCGTCAGGATGTTTGTAATTTATCATGATCACCAGCACCACGCCATCCTGCATAATTCCAGGATAGCAGAAGCCATTATGCTCACTTTTGGCATCTACGTATTGGCACCTTCCAGTATCTGGAAACGTTCGCACGACTATCATCATAAACATAATTCCAAACTTTTCAGCGCCAGTATCGGATCTTATCCCATCATCACCCGCAAAAAATTTGAATCCATTACACCAGCCGAAAGACGCACTTATTTGTTCAGCCGTCACCCATTGACTATTGCAGGAGGATACCTCTCCATGTTTATGCTCGGGATGTGTGTACAATCATTTTTGAGCAGTCCGCGTAAACACCTGGATTCCTTATTAGCGCTTATCATCCACATTGGAGGCAGCGCTGCAGTGATATATTTCCTGGGATGGCAAAGCTGGATGCTTTTTATCCTTATTCCGTTTACCATTGCCTGCGGAATAGGCGCGTACCTCTTTTATGCGCAGCATAATTTTCCGGGTGTAACTTTCAACGTTAACCAGGAATGGTGCTATGATAAGGCCGCATTACTATCTTCCAGCCACATGCTCATGAACCCGGTAATGACATGGTTTACCGGTAACATCGGCTATCATCATATTCATCACCTTAATGCTCGTATTCCTTTCTATCGTTTGCCGGAAGTAATGAAGGCGATACCCGCCTTACAAAATGCCAAAACCACTACGCTGAGCCTGCGCGATATACGCGCCTGCTTCCTGTTGAAGGTTTGGGATCCGGAACAGGACAGGATGATCAGCCTGGCGGAAGTTCGCGCTATCAGGTCAGCTCAATTGATGACGAAGCCCGATCCTGTAATAGTTGCCGGATAATTCGTTTTCTCGTTTCCAGTGTCAGCTGGGTAATTTCTTTTGCTTTTTGCAGTACGGGCAATCCGGCTGTATTGGGAGAACCCGCTCTGAATGGAGGTTCGGGATTATATTCCAGTTGCAGTTGCACTACTTTTGCCAGCTCCTCACCTCCTATGATGGCGGTAAGCTGCAGCCCGAAATCAATACCGGCGGTTACCCCGCCGCCGGTGATGCGATTCCTGTCGCGCACCACCCGTTCTTCGATCGTTTCCACACCAAACATCCGCAGTAGCTCCAGCGAACGCCAGTGTGTGGTTGCCTTATAGCCATCCAGTAATCCGGCAGCCGCCAGCACCAGCGCACCGGTACATACGGAAGTGATATACTTTGCCTTCACCGCCTGTTCACGCAGAAATTGCAGCACCGGCTGATCTGTCAGCAACGCATTAATTCCCCTCCCACCGGGTACAAAAATGATATCCAGCTGTGGACAATCCGCCATCGCAATATCCGGTTGCAGGGTTAACCCTCCTTCCGCACGAATGGGCGCCCTGGTAGCGCCGATAATCAATACTTCAAAACAGGGCGCTTTGATAAATACATCATAGGGGCCTGTAAAATCGAGGATTGTTAACTCAGGGAATAGTAACATCCCTACTTTTAATTTTTGCATACATGGAGCTTTAAATGCCCTACAATAATAATGCAGCGGGCTGTAAACAGAGAGCAGAACAATTATTATTCCTGCAAGCGATAATGTCCTGAAAGGTTTCTATAATGGCCGAAATACAACTGGTACGGCTGCGAAGTGTTGCCCGGGCAGCTACACTAACGGTGCTGGTCATACGTATTCGCAGGTACGGCTTGCTGCAATGCCGCTATTTCTTCCGGCAGCAGTGCAGGCGCCTGCACTGCACGCAGTGCATCTTCCAGTTGCGCTACGGTGCGTATCCCTACTACAGCGCTGCTGACAACTGGTTGCTGTAATACGAAGCGCAGGGCCGTTTGCGCCGTATCACGGGCGGTATTACTGTGTGCCCTGATGGCAGCAGCAGCGGCGGCTACGTCCTCCGTTGTATAGTTGAGATAAGGTGCTGCAGGTTTATTTACCAGCAACCCTTTGGCTACGCTTCCTCTTGCCAGTACGCCGATATGGTTGTCCTGCAGCAACGGGAAACAGGTTTCTTCCGGGCGGCGATCCAGCAAGCTGTATTGCATCATCACACTAACGATGTGTGAGCGTTTCACGTATTCCCGGATGACATTCGGCCGGATAGAAGAGATCCCATAATGCCTGATTTTGCCCTGTTGTTTTAACAGTTCAAAAGCTGCAATACTGTCGTCTATCGGATCTTCCAGGGTACCGCCATGCAACTGGTACAAATCGATGTAATCAGTTTGCAGTCGCTTCAGGCTGCCTTCAACGGTGGCTAAAATATACTCTTTCCGTGGGTTCCAGCTCCAACTGCTTCCATCTTCATTCCATTGATTTCCTACTTTGGAGGCAATGATCACGTCGGCTCTTTTCTGCCGTAATGCTTTGCCTACGGTAATTTCGTTTTGTCCGTGCTCGTACAGGTCGGCGGTATCAAAGAAGTTAATACCCTGATCCACAGCGTGATGGAGCAGGCGTGTGGTGTCTGCATCGTCTTTACCGAGCGACATACAGCCAAATCCAATTTCACTGATGGCCAGGTCTGATTTTCCGAGGAAACGATATTGCATGATAACCGGGTTTTACAATGTTCATGATGAGCGCTTCCAGGGAAGGCCGTTTAAACGAAGTTATAGCCAAATCTTCCATTTTTCATATAAATCCGGTATTAAAATAAAGGGGTTTGCTTTGATAAACAGCCCCTGTTGTAAATTTGCGTCCACCTCATTGAGTCACGTTGTACTAACCGCTACTATTGGCAGCAATTACCATGTCTGTGAAATAATAGGGCCGCCTGGAAAAACAGCCCCTTTTTTTAGTATGTCCGATCCATTGTATATTCATCACTCCTGACCTGGTAAGGTGTATAAAGGAACCACCTGGAAAGATGGCCCCTTACCTTCCCAAATCTAAATACCCGTTGTAAAGAACACGTTATATATAGAAGACCGTTTTAGCGGCCTGTTTTTTAAATAAAGGGACCGCCTGGATAAACAGTCCCTGGATTCCGAATCAATCGCAGCATAAATGACCTTGCATTATTTACACTGTGAGGGTTTTAACATATGGCGTTTACTACATTTTTATAGGTACAATAAGCCGATAGGTATCCGCCTATTGATAAGTTTCATATGGGGACCGCTTAGACAAACGGTCCTGTGCTTAAAGCTTCCATCGTGTATGTTGCACTCCAATTCCCTTGTAAATCCCTTCATTTGTCGCTGTCATCTGCGCTTTTCGCGCTTATCATCATTCGCTGTCATCATTCATTTCCGGCTTATGCTCACTACAAACAGGGGGGACTACCTGAATAAGTGGTCCCGTTGTACTTGTTGCAAAGACGATAACTATGATCATCCTTTTTATCAGGAAAAAACGGACTGTCTGGATAAACAGTCCCCCGTTTAAACTATCACCCTTTGTGATGAGCTGTTATGGTTAACTAAGCAGGTAACAAACAATGATAAAATTGCTGACTGAATAGATGATATATCACTCCCACCCCGGCAGATTGCCGAAAAATTCCGTTGATGCCGCACACGACTGCGTAGTTATTTTTTATGAGAGGTAATGATTTTTCTATTCCAGGCAAAGTACCGGTACCCCGGATGGTGTCCGGATTTTAAAGCAGATACAGAGCAGGCTTTTACCACTACATTCACTACCACCAGTACATTCAATACCTTGTTTAATTCAATACAAAAAGGAATAGATGATAATGATAATTACCAAGAAAAGTACAGGTCTGATATTTCCTGTTGAACAAAAAAGATTGCATATGAGTTAGGTTTCAATTTTAGTTTTATCTACAATGAAGGGTTAAGCATTTCATTGTATGATATGGTTAATCTTAGGTTTTTCCAGTTGGGTTAACTGTTACTTAAAGGTTTATCAATCTGGCGCAGACAAACTAAAAAAAAGCATTCAGGGTATAATCTCTCAACGATATCGATCGTTACAATGCAAAGGTATGGCACTACACCATACAAAAAACACCTTTTACCCCCATTTTCCGAATGAATGAGAATGAACAGACTAGAAAATTATTGAATAAAAAGAAACGCCTGTAAGTCAAAAAATTAACGTATAAAAATTGGTGAATTGATCAGAATTGATAAATGAGGTGTATATTCAATTAGCATATTTCATACATACTTTAACGTTAGTACCGTCATCCATGCAAGCACAAATAACAGGGGCCTTTTATGGTATAGCTATTGGCGATGCCCTGGGCGTACCAGTGGAATTCAAAACGCGTAGCTATCTCTCCCAAAATCCTATCCTCACTCTTACCGGCTATGGTTGCTGGAATCAGCCACCGGGCACCTTTTCAGACGACTCTTCCTTGACGTTTTGCACAGCGGAAAGCCTGCTCACCGGATACGATATTTCCCATATGGCACAAACCTTTGTCCGCTGGGCGCAACAGGGCTATTGGGGTGCACACAATGAAGTGTTCGACATCGGGCATACTACCCGCCGGGCATTGCAAAGAGTAGCCACCGGGACCTCTCCGCGGGTGAGCGGTGGGTTTGAAGAATTTGAAAACGGCAACGGCTCCCTGATGCGCATGATACCCATCGCTTTTTTCCTGCTGAAAGAAGCGGATATCCATTTGCGTTACCAGGTGATTAAAGAAGTATCTGGTATCACGCATCAACATTTCCGCTCCGTACTAGGTTGCTTTATTTATGTGGAATTTGTTCGTACACTGCTGCTGGGTGGAGATATGCAGGAAGCCTACCTGCAGATGCAACGATCCGTAAATGCCTATGTAGCCCAACAATCCTTTAGTACTGCTGAACTAAAACATTACGAGCGAATTTTACAACAGCAGATCGCCGGCTTTTCTGAACAACAGATAAATAGCTCCGGTTATGTAGTGCATACGCTGGAAAGCGCGCTCTGGTGCCTGCTGAACACCAGCGATTATACCTCCTGCGTATTGCGCGCAGTGAACCTGGGCGGCGATACGGATACTACCGCAGCCGTAGCTGGCGCTGTGGCCGGATTACATTACGGAATAAATAATATTTCCCCGGAATGGATTAACCAGGTGGCAAAAAGTGCAGAAATCGAACAATTAGCCAGCCGTTTCGCAGTCGTCATTAATACCACCAGTCCCCTGTAAATACAGGGGTTTAAAACCGGCCGCATTTTTGCACATAATAGTTGTTCAGTTAAACTTTTCGTCCCTTTTACCGTCCAATAGATGACTGGAAATAGTGGATTTGTTAAGAGGATTACAACTTAATGTTAAGAAAATGAAAAACAGATTTTATATACTGTTTGTGCTGATCGGCCTCCTGGGCACATTTACAGTAAGCAGCGCTGACGCACAACGGCATGGTGGCGGCGGTGGCCATTTCGGAGGTGGCGCCCACATAGGCGGCAGTCACTTCGGCGGAGGCGGTCATTTCAGCGGAAGAGTCTATTCTTCACAACGGATCTCATCCCCGAGAATGACGGCGCCCATCAACAGAGGCTATTACCACGGCTACCGCCCGGGTTACTACTATGGCCACGGTTTCTATGGAAGGCCTTACTACCGGTACTACAGACCGTATTATAATCCGTTCTTTCCCCGTTTAGGTATATATGTATCCACCTTGCCTTTTGGTTATTTCTCCCTGGGAGCAGCCTTTGGTCCGATGTACTATTACGGAGGTTCCTACTATCAATCTACCGGCGATAACAGAGGCTACAAAGTGGTAGAAGCGCCTATAGGTGCGGCTGTACCAGACTTACCGGATGGTGCACAGGAAATAACAGTAGATGGAAACACCTATTATGAATTGAACGGTACCTATTACCAGGAAACCATGACAGATAACGGCAGACGTTATATTGTAGTAGGTAAAAATGGTAAGATCGGCGACAAAACAGTAACAGTTACTGATCAGGGTAACAATAACACCCCGGATAATGAAGCCGGCAATAATACAGATAATGGCATGATTTCACAATTGCCGGATAATTGCCGCACCGTAAATATCAACGGTCAGCAATACTTTTTATCACCAGACGGCATGTATTATCAGTCTGTTTTAAACAGCGATAATTCCATCGCAGGGTATAAAGTAGTGGGTAAAATGAATGCCGATAATTAAAACGATAGTTGTTATTCAGTTTAACAAAAGAGCCGGTTTTTCAACCGGCTCTTTTCATTTATATCAGTTACCAGCTGCTGCTGGCTCCTCCACCGCCGGATGATCCACCTCCCCAATCTGAAGACGAGGAAGAACTGGAAAAACTACTGGAGGAAGAAGATGAGGAGGAGGAGGAAGAAGATTCTACCAGTTTGGCAATTGTAAACCGGTAGTCATGTTTAAACCCACAGGCCGCACAGGTATAAGGAATAATTCCCCAGCCTTCGGAAGTGTAGGTAGCGGACTTTTTCGTTAACACCGCCCCTTTCTGATAGCTTATATGCGCACAGGAAGGGCATTGCGCCACTTGTGAACGCATATTGGTATAATTCAATATTGTTTTATTACCACAGGTATCACAGCCCCATACATCGTAATCTACCGAATGCAGTCCTTCTTCGATCACCTGCTTTTTATCCAGGAATTGATCGTCTGCCTCTTCATCCAGTTTATGCATAGGCTTCAGGCAGTGGTGGCAGTCGTACGGATCATTGCGTAAATGCGCCATGCGCCGCTGCAGCAAAGCCACGTATAACCAGAGGAAAGGCAGCGGGAAAGGATATTTGGCGCGACTGAAATCCCGGTACAGTACGGCCAGCTGCAACCACTTTTCATGACGATCTTTCCCCCTCAGCATAATGGCTGCACGCATGGAAATAATCAATGCCGCTACGTGTATAAACACTACCCAGGTAACGTAGTAAATTACAAGGGTTTTGATAAATCCTACGTCCGTATGCCGCTGATGCGCCACGTAATAGATAATACCAAAAGCTGTCAGATGCAGTAATACCTGCCCTATCCATCCCGGGCGGAGAAATTCGTTCTGGTATTCCGATACAAGGATAGGCTCCGCGTCAACTGCCCTATTTTTGCGCTTCTTACCAAAGAAAATGTACATCATTAACGCGGATACAATGATCCAGAAAACGATCCCAATAAAGGAAAAATCGCCGGTGTAGGAATAGGAATTACCGGAAGATGAAGAAGGATCACCGGAGGAGGTATAAGTACCTGCATAAGGTTGCGGCTCTGCATAGGTCACGTTATCACTGTCGCCAGCATCGGCGTTGGCAACGGCACTATCGGCCGCAGCGTCATCAGTGGCCGGCATGTTAGGAGAAATATCCACTACCGGGCCAGTTACCGATGGCATTAACGAACCATCTGCCGCCGGCATGTCTGGTAACTGCGTGTAGGCGTAGTTTCCGTTGTTAAACAAAGATGCTACTGATTGAATACCATCTGTAAAAGCGGCATCATAGTTATGCTCCTTGATACGTGGAATCATATATTCCTGCTGGATACGAAAACAAATAAGGTCGGGCATATCTGCTTCTATCCCTTTACCCGTCTCAAATTCCAGCTTACGGGCATCTTCTACCATCAGGATCAGTAAGCCGTTATTCTTCTCTTTATCTCCTATTTTCCAATAGTTGAATAATTGATGAACGAAATCGCGGGTATCATTGTTGCCGATGCTACGCAATACTACCACGCCCACCTGCACTTTACCGGCATTATCCAGTAACGCGAGTTTCGCATTTAATTCGTTCACTGTTGCATCAGTAATCAAATGGTCCGGATTACTGACATAGCCGCCGCCCGTTTTCTTGGGGTCCGGCACATCTGCTACGGTATACTTCTGTTGTTTGCTCTGGTCACATGAAACAAAAAATATAAACAGCCATGCTAACAATACACTCTTCAAAAAATATGGTGGTTGCTTCATTTGGGATACATTCTGCCCCTAAGATATGTTTATTTAACTTTTCATTTAAACAGAAACGAGTATTTTAATTCCACGATGAAGCCCGTTTTCGCCATCCTCACACTACTATTCTGCTTTGTGGTTACCCACTGCCTGGCGCAGGAGAAGCCCAAAGACACGGCCGTTAAACCGCCGGTACAGCTCAAAACAGTACATATCGTCCAGTATCATTTCTTTAAAGATTCGTTGGCATTCCGGAAAGAATACGGGCGGGAGCTCACTTTCAGGCGTCCTAAGTGGTATGAAGTATATACCGGGATGGCGTTAAATATCAATAACCTGTACAAGGTGACACAGTTTAAGAAGAATAATAAGAAAATCGCGCTTAAACACTTCCTACTGAATAAAGAGCAGGAAATGTTCGTGAGCCGCACCTATACCCCCTCCCTGGTTAACAAAGTAACAAAGCTGGACAGCGACAGCCTCCAACTTTTCATGCAATACTATACTCCTGCCTATTCATTTATAAAGGACGCCTCTGATTATGACCTGTATGTAGAGATCAAAAAGCAATACGAGGCATTCCTGAAAACCCGCGACAGCCTGCCAACTCAACCATAAATTCATTTCTTTCATGCGGGCTGCGGCTAAAAAATACTATATTTCCATGTCCTTACGTTTTACTAATTACTGTCCTAACCGGGCAGTATAGTAAAGGTGTTGATAAGATTACATAAATTAGTGATCTCAAACCCTTTAACGTTGTTATTAGTTTTAAAGATGATCAATACAGCTCTCATGAAAAGGTTTTCCATACTGGTTGCCCTCTTCGTTCCGGTATTGCTGAACGCGCAGGCGAAACTCAGCCAAACCGTGATAGACGACTTCTCCAACCGGGTAGCCGCCCACTACCAATTACCCCATGATTCCATTACCGGCTACATTGCAGAACAGCTCACCCGCAGCGGTAATGCCGGTCTGGATATAGATTCTACTGTTTTTGATCTGAAAAAAGATCCTACGGCTTTTGATGCAGCCCTGAAATACCTGTACCAGTACAGCGACTGTAACCGCCAGCGGTTTATTGCCAACCTGCGTAGTATGGAGCTGCAAACCAACAGCGTGTTTCCCATCGCCACCTATACTGCCAATAAATTTAAGGGAGATGTAAAGGCCCTGATGGACGATAAAAAAGATTTTCTGACCACCTATACCGGCCCTGTTACCGGCAAAAAGCCACCTGCCACCATTGCAGAAGTAGCTGCTGCCAACCAGGCCGCAACCAGTGCACCGGCACATACCAGTGTGGATAACACCAGCGAATCCGCCGCCAGCAATAGTGTTGCCGAAGCAGGTAATACTACCGCCACTGCCGCAGCAGCACCGGCCGCAGATACCCGCAACTGGGAAGTACGTCCCCTGTTCCAGGTACGTAAACCAGAACAATTGCTGGAAATGTATGGCGCCAACAACGTTACCCAACACGACGCTATTAACCTGGCAGGCGACAAAGACGGAGAAGCTTACCTGATCTATCCTGATACAGACAATGAGCTGGAAGTACAGTTTGACGGCGATAATGGAAATATCCTGACCTTTTCCCATTATCCTTCCAAATGGAAATCACCATATGGCATCAAAGCCGGCGATCCCCTGGATAAACTCATCAAAGTAAATGGCCGTCCTTTTAAAATAAATGCTTTTGAATGGACCAACGGCGGCATGGTTTCCAGTTGGAACGGTGGCGCGCTGGAAGGCAAAGGCGTTGTTATTGTGCTGAAAGCCAACAATACTGGCGATCCCAAACAATACGACCAGGTAACCGGCGATAAAACTATCCGCTCGGACATGCCTGCCTTAAAGAAACTGGACGTAATTATTGAATCTGTAGCATTTAAAGCCGCTAACTAGTTGCACTTGTCGATCCGGATAATTATCTTGTTGTAATGAAACAATTTGTATTATCCGGATGTCTGCTTTTCCTCGCACTGGTTGGTATTTCTATTAACATGAACGGACAAACGAAGCGATATCCCTCGTTGAACCACATGGCGCTGTACGTGGTGAACCTGGAGCGCAGTACTATTTTCTACCGCGATATTATTGGGTTGGAATCTATGCCGGAACCATTCAAAGATGGCCGTCATAGCTGGTTTAAAGTGGGAGACCATGCACAGGTACATATTATTTCCGGGGCCACACAAGCTACTACCCACGATAAAAATACGCACCTCTGCTTCAGCGTGCCTTCTATGGCTGACTTTATAAAAGTATTACAAGCCAATAACGTTGCATTTGAAGACTGGCCAGGTAAAGTGGGCGCTATCAACAAAAGAGTAGACGGCGTACAACAGATCTACCTGCGTGATCCGGACGGCTACTGGCTGGAAATCAACGACGATAAATACTAGATTTATTTCAAATCCTTTTCCAGGGCGGCGGCTTTGGCCGCTGCCGCTGCATCAGCCGGAATTAATTTCAGCCATACCCGCGCTTCCTTCCTGTTTTGCTGCTGTGCGTAGTATAACGCTATATAAAATGCGGCATCATATTTAAAAATCGATTCTCCTTCAAATACTTTCTTCAGATCTTCCAGGCCACTGGCAGTTTGACCGGTATGCGTGGCGGCTATCCCCCGGTAGTAAAGTGCCATCTGGCTGCTGCTGTCGGTTTTGAGATAAGTATCCAGCAACGGGATCACTTTCGTATAGTCCTTCTCGTTAAAATACAGGGCGGCAGACTGTAACAGGCTGTCTGCATTATTTCCCCGTTCTACGGCTACCTGCATTTCAATATTACCGTAGGTTTCCATGTAGTTGGTATCCCTGGTATAAAAGCGGAATAGCAATACACCCGCCAGTATGGCTGCAACTGCACCAACAGCCGTCAGGTATTTCTTTATCGACACCACTTTGCCGGTACGGCCAAAATGCCCGGGGCGTTGCTCCTGCAAGGTTTGCTTCAGTGCATCCAGCTGTGGGTCAGGCTGCAGCCGCGCAGACAAGGTAGTTTTTACCTCCCGGTACTGTGCCAATGCTGCTGCCAGCGTAGCATCCTGCTGTAATGCCAGCTCAAACTGCTGCCGTTCTTCCGGCAGCATGTCTCCGTCTTCATAACGGATAATATCTTCATGATTATAAGCAGCCATACCTTAAATTTTCTGAGCCTGAATATATGATAACAGCGTAGCCATGCACTCGGATTTTTTTTTCCGGAGATAGCCATAAGTAACTCCCATTGCTGCTGCAATTTTTTCCTGGGCCTCACCTGTGAGCGACAAGCGGAGTATTTCCCGGCACTTCTCCCCCAGTCTTTCGAACTGGGTCAATATCATGCCTGCCTGCGCTTCATTCTTTAACACCTGCTCTGCCGCAGCAAATACATCTTCTCCTACTTCATATACATCATCCAGCCGTTTTGTTACCGGTTGCCGGCCTCTTTTTTTTATTTCGTTGAGCCATTTCCGTTTACAGATCAATAAAAAGAAAGGTTCAAACGGGCAAGTCAGTTGCAGTTGCTTATACTTCGCCTGGTTATATACATCTATAATAGCTTCCTGGAAAATATCTGCCGCATCATCTTCCGTACCCTGGTGCTGCAGAATATGGTGTTTGATTTTTCCGGCAAAGCGCTGGTAGATCTCCTGTACTAATAAGGTATCATTTCTTAAGAGGCCGTCGAGATATCGCTGATCGGGGTGAATACTCATCTGCGCTTGATTTGCATTGGTTGATAGGAACATCCCATGTCTAAAAATACATCTTTCTAAAAAAAAATTATCAAAAGGGGGGTAACAAAATAAAAGGGTGGTTGATCTACTATCAAACAGGCAAAAAATTATTCAACAAAAAAATATTTTTATGAAACCTATCTCTTTAAAAACAATTACCTGTCTGGCTGCAGCCACTATGATGTTTTCTTCCTGTAGAAAAAATGACAGCCATGAAGTAGCGCCTGATAAAGGCCTCGACGGAAAAATGCTGGCCGAACTATTCAGCAAAAACGCGCCGAAATTTGAGCACTTCACCATAGATGGTGCCGCTGGTGGTACCATTACCACCAGCAAAGGCACCAAATATAATATTCCTGCCAACGCTTTTATGACGGCCAATGGCGGACTGGTATATGGTCCCGTAGATATCAGTATCAAGGAGATGACCAATGTGAGCGAAATGATCCTGGCGGACAAACCTACGATGACATCGAATGGACAGTTGCTGGTATCTTTTGGAGAGTTCTTTGTAAAAGCGGCACAGAACAACCAGGATCTTTCCCTGCGACCGAAGAATGACACCGGCAAGGGAATCCGCGTACAGGTACCTGCCAAACCCCGCGACAATGTGGCCAACGGCGTGAAAGAAGTGCCTATGTGGAGCGGCGACACCACTGTTACCTTTACACAACATGGCTTCAATTATATTAATCAGCCGGTTACTATCACGTCTCAACAAAGAGTACAACAGGGAGTGCTATGGAACCAGGTACAAAGCAGCTACGCGATATTCAACAGTACAAACGGTACCATGAACTTCCGCCTGGATAGCCTGATCCGCTGGATTAACTGCGATGGACTCGCCAACATGCCGAATCCGAAAACCACCGTGATGGCTTATTTCACTAACAATTTCAACCCCGTAACTTCCTCCAGTTATGGAGGTGAACAACCCAGCATGTTGTTTTTCAAACCTAAAAACTTTAATACAATTGTGAAATTCTACAACGTGATCCTCAACGCACCAGCTGGTAAAGAAGGTTTCCATAGCTATCAGACTTCTATCCCGGTAGGACTGGAAGGTACCTTCCTCGCCATCAGCGCTGTAGGCGGACAATTATATGCAGAGCAAAAAACAACGACCATCGGCACTCCCGCCGCAGGAGACAACTATACAACCGTAAGCTTTAACCTACAACCAGTAAGTGCTACAGATTTGCTTACACTGATTACAAGTATGAACGCCAAATAACGGCCTGTTATCCGTTTACACTTACTCCCAAAAAAGAAACGCAATAAGTCGATCAACACGGTTGACTTATTGCGCATTTTGTATAATCTTTATTTATATTTATGACATATGCGATACGCCGTCCCTGTCCTGACACTATTACTGTTACTTAGCAGCATTTGCATGGCGCAAACGCCCGCTACCCCCACATTTCCACTGGATACTGTTCCCGCCGGAATTATAATACAGGGTACAGATGATAGTCTGCAACTGGTAGCACAGCTACGCCCACTGCGGCAAATAGCCGGAGCTCCCACTTCTTTTTACACTTACTTCTGGGAACTGGGAGATGGCACTTTCAGCTTCAACAAAACACCGGAGCTGCATTACAAAGACACTGGCACCTACCAGGTACGGCTATACGCTACTAACAACTATGATGACGGGAAAGCACCGCCTACCAAACCCCGGCCTATAAAAATCAGGAAGCCGGTAAAAAACAGCGCCTGGGCTTCTCATTTTTTTCATGGTGGCGGTAACATAGAAATGAAGATCAACCGCAATCCCAAGCCGGGAGAAGACTTTATGGCTTTAATCGGCTACCGCAATATTGGCGGTGATGTGGGCAGCGGTACCCTGCTTTTATTCTATAATGAAAAAGAGTTTGGACACGCGGCTTTCAACCTCGCTGAAAAAAGAAGCTATCACGGAGAAGACAGCAGCTCACTCAATGCCTTGCTGGCACAATTGGAAACACCCGCCCAACCGGACATCGCTTTTGCCAAAGGTCCCTATGCCGCCCCTCCGCTGGCTGGCAGCAACGCCGCCACCAAGGCTATGCTACAGGCGATGCAGGAAACGTATAGTCATCACACTGTATTGCATTACAGCAACATAGACAAAGCCGCAGAACAGTTTCTGTTCCTCAATATGCATACCCTGCCGGAAATGGTACAGGATACCAATGCCACCGTTACCATGACAGCCATGCTGGTGCCCGACAACCCATTGATGGCACCAGAATCATATGCCCTGGAAATGGCCGTGGTAAACTCTCACGACCCTAACCGGCTGCAATTAAAAAAGCACCGTATCAACTATCGTTTTATGGGGAAGAAAAAAGAACTGACCTATAAAATACAATTTCAAAATACCGGGCCCGGACCCGCCAAAAGAGTGGCGATAGGTATTGCTATACCCAGGCAGTTGAACACCGAAACCATACAGCTAAAGGAAATCAGTCCCGCCTGCATTTCCTGCGACTCTGCCTATGCACAACAAAGCTGTATTGACACCGTGCGCACGAAAGACAGTGTATACTTTGTATTCCGGAATATTTATCTGCCGGGGTTACAGCAGGAAGGTGTTACAGATGAAGACTCTACCAAAGGCTTTGTACGCTACTCGATTTTATTTAAGAAGAAGCCTAAAAAGATTCCGTTCAGCAGCAGGGCTGCTATCATATTCGACAAAAACGAACCTATTTATACCAACCGCGCTACCGCCAGGTTTATCAAAGGTATTTCACCAGGTATCGTTGCAGGTTATACGATTTTAACTAACAGCAAAGACTATACGCTAAAAGGCCCGCTGCAGCTGGGTGCTGTACTGGCTCCTTATGCGCCGGACCGCCCGTATTTCCAGGTAGAAGCCTATGCCGGTATTATGGAAAAAGAAACCACAGAAACACCCATTACACGTGAAAAACGCGATACGCTGGTTGGCGGGGAAACTTATTTAATCGGCGGCCGGAACAGCATTATCACTCATTCGCGTCAATCACTGCAACTGGTTCCACTTCATTTCCGGTACAATATCAACAACTGGATTGGTATTGGGGTAGGCGCTATGGCACAAATCAATATTCACAACAGCACTTCTACTGAAGCGAAAGTATATCTGGCGCATATACAAACGCCGAACGTACTTGCCAAAACAGTCAGTAGTACGCTAAAAGATAATCCCAAATGGTTCGCCGACTTAAACGCCGCTCCATTTGCCGATATACAGGTGGGAAAAATAAAAAGCGGTCCTGCTATTGGCTTCCGCTATCTCCACCAGGTAAGTGGCGACACCAAAGATCGATTCTTCCTGTATGCCATCTACAAATTATAATTAATACTATCTTCAGCTATCATAAATGGCTGAAGTAAAATCATACGCTCCCCTGACCAAACACCTGCTGCTATTATTGGCAGCAGCGGGCCTTTTCATCTGTTGGCAAACGCCTGATACCACCAAACGTCCGCTGGCCGCCTGGATTTATGCGCAAATTCAGCTCCCGGCAGCAACTCCCACCGCCAAAGCACAACAGCTCAAACAAGCCATTAACAACGCAGGCCGTACTCCCTCCAGCACCGAAGACATACAAGCCTGGCAGGATCTGCTCATTAACCTGGGATACGCCTTCCTCCAGAGCGGAGATATCATTTCTTCCACAGATGCCTACCAGCAAGCCTTTGAATGGGCACGGCAACATAACGCAGTAACAGATCCCAGCCTCGTACTGGAATATATCCTTAAACCACTGGGGAACAACTACACCCGGCTGGGCGACTACGAACAGGCCCTGTTTATTCACCGCATAGCACTGGAGTTTGCCCGCGAACTGGACGACCGGCAGGCCATGGCAGCTACTTACAGCAACCTGGCCAATACAGCCGCTAATATGGGCGATTTACCACAGTCGCTGGTATATTGCCGGAAAGGGCTGCAACTGGCCGACAAACACAGCGCAACCTATGGGCTACTGCTGTCAGAACAGGCCGATGCCTGTCAGCAGTTACAACAATACAGCGCCGCCAAAAAAAGTATTCAGCAAAGCATCACCATACTACGGCAACAGCCTGCGGCCAACACGGAAGCTGCACACTGGCTGTTCATGGCCTATCAGCAAGCCGGCGATATCTATCTCTCTACACCTGCTATCGCAGCACAATATTACCGGCAGGCCGCCGCGATGCCGGAAAGCAAACGCACCTTACGCCAACGGGAACAGGCCCGCCTGTTTTTACGCATGGGCAAATTACAGTTGCTACTGCAGCAACCACGGCAAGCCCTCGCACTGTTAGATAGCTGCGCACACATACTACTACCGGGAAAGGATATACGCCGCCTGAGTAACCGGGATATCTACGGAGAATATACATTGCTGGACCTTTTATTTACTACCGCCGGTGCTTATCAATCCCTGCAGGAACCTACTACCGCATTAACACTTTACCGGCTATGCTTTGCTACTGAACGGGAGCTGCGGCATCAATACGTTTCTGCCGCGGCAAAAGAAACTGCTATTTCGGATAGCCGTTATCGTTATGAAACAGCGATCCACCTGGCATGGCGCTGCTGGCAAACTACGCACGACCCGCAATACCAGCAGGCCATGCTGCAGTTCATGGAAAACAGTAAGTCGCAATTACTCTGGGAGGAAATGCAGCAGCAAACACATTACGCCGGCAATGACACCTTGCATAAACGCATTCGTCTGCTGGAACAGGCACAGCTATACTATCGCAAAGAAGCCCTGCAAACGGGACACCCGGATAGCTTACTGCAACAGCGGGAACAGCGGATCTCCTGGGACCTCGCCACCCTGCGAAAAAAAATACACCCGGCTCCCGGTACAGATACCGACGTATTCCCGTTAGATAGCATCCTTCGCATACTTGCCCCCCAGCAACTGATCCGCACATTTTTTACTGGCCAGCAGACGCTTTATACCGTGGAGCTAGACCAACACGGCATTCGGTATATCGATAGCAGCGCTATTGACGGCAACAACATCCTGCGTTTTTCGCAACAATACTTTGAAACCGGGCCACAGGCCATGCTGAATAATCCTAAGGCCTATTATAACGCCGCCTACCAGTTGTATACGCAACTGTTTGCACCGCATCCGCTGCAAGCAGGCTATACTTACCTGCTGATGCCCGATGGAGCGCTGAGCACATTGCCAATAGACGCACTGGTGAGCAATGCCCGCTATACACCCGCCATCGGGAAGTGGCCCTTCCTGGTAAAACAGGCCACTATTTCCTATGCGTATTCATTACGTACGTGGTGGCTACAAATGCAGGCAACAGCCCATCCGAAAGGATTCAGCGGCTTTTTCATTTCACAGCAACAAGCCGGGCTGGCAAACCTGCAAGGCGTAAAAAAAGAACAGGAAAGCCTGCAACCTATCATTTCCAACGGTCGTTGGTATGTGAACGAACAAGCGCACACCACTGCATTCCGGCAGGCATTGGGACAATCAGCTGTAGTGCATATCAGTACACATGCGTTCACTCAAAAAGACAGCTCCGCCGCGCCACATATTATGTTGTACGACGCCCCGTTTTACCTGTTTGAATTAAGTGGTCTATCACAACATCCTTCACTGGTGGTACTAAGTGCCTGCAAAACAGGCGACGGACGCCTCGTAACCGGTGAGGGCATACAAAGTATGGCCCACGCCTTTATGGCTGGCGGTACACCTGCCGTAGTAGCTGCCGGCTGGAATGTAAACGATGCCACAGCCCCGTTGCTGATGCAGTCGTTTTATACCCAACTGTTGAAACAAAATAATGCGGCGGTAGCGTTACAGCAGGCTAAAATTAACTGGCTGAACGACCCGGCTGTCAGCGATCTGCATAAACTCCCCTATTATTGGGCAGCATTGAGCTTCCAGGGGAATACAAAGGCCGTAGTATTACAGGCTCCCAGGCATTATTGGTATTGGGCCCTGTTATTAATTCCTGCGACCATCGCCGGATGGTATTTTACACGAAAGAAATCTATCCGTAGCTGATTCCTTCTTACACGCCTATATGATGAAATTATAAAGTCCGCTCCTGCATGCCCTAATCCGCTGATTTTTTCTTACATTCAGGGAAGAGAGTCTACCAGTCATACCCTGCTTTATGTCATTACAACTGAATGTTCCCTTAGCGGAAAAAGAGCATGCTATAGCCAAAGGCGCCCAATGGGATCAGATCGCCCAAACCTGGTTTCTGCCGGAAGACCGATACGACCGGCTCATGGAAGTAGATCAGTGGATTCCTGAAAGGCAACCATCTATTATTCTACCTACCGAAATAACTATCGCACATGCACATACGTCTTGCTGGAATTGTCAGCACGATAGCCAGGTGATTGCGATTGCGGGGAATTATTTTTTTGAGAAAGATATGAACGACCGGGATGAGCCGGTGTGGATGGAACAGGATTTCTTTACGTTATTTCAACAGATATCTGCCATTTCAGGCAATCTTCAAACTTTCCTGAGAGACTACTACCCTCACTATAAACCGGCGGCGGAAGGGCCTTATTGGTTAAATCACTGCCCTTCCTGCGGCCACACACAAACGGATGGCTCCCTCTTTGAAGATGCCGGCATTTTCCATCCAACCGGGAAAGAGGCCGCCAACCAATTGTTGCTTAAAAACTTTCAGCTTAAATATGCACCGCTGATCGATGCCGTTTATTCCCTGGGCGATCAGTTGCGACTGATCAATGAGTTTGCAGCACGGGGAGATACAGCAGAAGAGCAGGAATAGAAGAAATGCTTACAATTCTACCTTGGTCTTTAAAAAATCAAAATACCGGCTGTCTTCCTCTGCAAAAATCTCTACTCCTTCCAGCATATATGCCCGCATTAAATGTTCAAGGGCCTTTGTTTCGTCTTTTAATTCATACAGGCATTCTCCCAAACGAAGCTGTACAAAGCCAATAGCATGGGCATCAGGGCCATTCAGCGCTTCATAAAAGGCGGGGGCTGCAGCCGCAAAATCACCCTTAAAGAACAGCATATCACCGATGCTGGCATTCAGCCAGGTACTGGCTTCCCATTCATGCCGGGGTGCCGGCAACAGCTCAAGCGCCGTCTTAAATTTTTCCAGCGCCGCATCATAATTTTCTTCGTCGGCCAGCGCATTGCCTGCTTCTGATAATATTTCTATTTGCTCGTATACATCATCCGGCAGTGCTTCTTCTACCATGGATGCCAGTCCCTGAAATACATGAAGGTATTTTTCATCAGCACCTTCAAACACACGACCACCGGACTTCTGCATAGCTACATGCAAGTATTTCGTAGCTTCTTCCATAGCCCCATTTTCAAACAACGCCTGGCCCAGCATAAATTCCTTCTCGCCGTCGTCTTGTCGCTCAGGGTCACACTCCTGCAGAATTTTCGCCCATCTGAGCATGGCAGGAAAATCCTTTAGTTCAAGATAGGTAGCGGTGATAGCGCCCGCTAACGGGAAACTATCTTCATAACTTTGTTTGGGCTGGGGTAACAGCTCCCAGGCTTCTTCCAGCTTTTGGGCATACCTGGCCAGATCACTTTTGTCAAATAATACTTCTGCTTCTTCCCAGATCCCTTCTATGGCTGCGATAATCTTTTGATCCTGTATTTGCATGTATCCGTATTAAAAAGTCAAAGTACAGCGGAGAGCTGTACTTTAACAAAAATAGGATGGATTATTTTATTTCCCCATTATATCTCCAGTTTAAATACACTGAGCAGTCCCTTATGGTCTGTGGGCCAGGTGCCGGCAGGCAGTAGGAACTGATCCTTCCCGGTCTCTTCTACCCGTTGATTTCTCACAATACTTCCTGATGGGCCCACTACCATACTTTTTTGCAGTTTTAATTTTTTATCGGGATAAAAATAGATGTAGTCTATCCGTTCCCGCTCGTCTGCATCCGGCGCCCAGGCCAGTTTTTTTACGTCTACTGCTTTATTATCTGCCGGAAAGGTGAACCCTGGATTTTTTTCGGGAGATGGGAAAAGTACGCGATAGCTGTCTTTATATCCTTTGCCCTGCAGCATTACGGAACAGGTCCAGGGTACAACCATGCCATGATGATCAAATAGATTTTTAGTGGCGGGCGTCCAGTCGAGATGACTGGCTTCGTTAAAGTCGCCGCCCAGGAATACCAGTCTTTTTGCCTTGATATCTTCTCCGGCTGCCCGTAAAAATGCCGCGATGCCTTCATCCCTTTTAGACGCCAGGTTAGATGCCATAATGGAATCCAGGTTAGTGCAAGGCGCTGCCATCTTCTTCCAGGTAACGCCATCATAGCCTCTTGGCAGGTATACTGCATAATTCAGGTAATCCAGATGAGCGGAATATACCGCTACTTCCCTGCCCTTTACGTTGGCTACCAGTTTATAAATAGCCCCACTTTCGCTGAATATAACGGCGCTGTCGGTAACCGGATAACGACTCAGCAGCCCTGATCCCTGGCTGAAAAAGGAATAATACTTTTTGCCTTTTGCTGCCAGAGAAGCCAGCAGCCGGTCACATAACCGGGTATTATTATAATTCCTGACTTCACTTAAGGTCACAAAATCAGGATCAATACTGGTGATCTGGTCTACAATGCCATCATATCCTCCGGGCACCATAGTGCCTTCCTGCCAGATGTTGAGCTGTAGCACAGATAAACGTATGTCTTTTGCCATTCCTTTAGCTGCCAGCAGGATCAAACATCCGAAGAGGAGCAACGCCGTTTTTATTTGTCTCATAAAAATTATTATTCAATAATGCCTTACTAATTTATCACTTCTCATTTTCGAAAGAACGGGTAGCCCGCTTCAAGGGTTCTCCTTTATAATCCACAGCGAGGTTCAGCCTGCGTAATCCTATCTTGATATATTCTTCCTGTAACTCAATACCAACACAATTTCTGCCCAGGTTCTTCGCTACCTCACAGGTGGTAAAGGTCCCGGAAAACGGATCCAGTACCAGGTCGCCTTCATTGGAGCTGGCTTTGATAATGCGTTCCAACAGGGCTACCGGCTTTTGTGTAGGATGATTTTCATATTCATCCATACGGTATCTCACGCGGGCAAAGTTCCATACGTTACCTGGTACTTTCTCTGTATTATAAGCCGTGGGTATAGATTTGCGGTAGTCTATCAATTTTCTCCTGGCGCCGGTTTTAGCTTCTATGAGGATATCTCCTGCGTTGAAAGTGTAATTGCTTTTATCCTTTACAGCAAACAAGATAGGCTCATACATAGACCCAAAGTACTTCCTGGCCTGTACACCAGAGCTATCATAGCTCCATACAATCCGGGAGAGGATATTTATTTTCTGTCGCAGGTAAATATCCAAGTAGGGCATGAACTGTGTGGCTGTCATCACATATAAGCTGCCGGTAGGTTTGAGCTTTCGCAGACAAAGATCCAGCCATTGATAACACCAGTGAAGGTAGGCATCTTCTGAATCCCATTTAAAAATACGTCCGTTAAAACGCTTACCAATATTATACGGCGGGTCAGCGAAAATGAGATCCACCGAATTATCGGGCACCACAGTTTGCAATGCCTCTAAGGCATCACCATGAATGATCATATGTTTGGATGTCCCGAATATTTCCACGCCAACCGGATTCTGCAGGTGAATTTAGACAAAAAAGCCAGGATAAAATACCCTGGCTTTTTTTGGTGGGCCATAGTTAGAAAGTAATCCAAACTATATAGGCTTGTTTGGATTTTCCATGCCGTTCAATCATCATTGTGGCATAGGATTTATTGTCATTACTATGCGCATTCATTTCCAGAAAGCTAAACCGGGAAACGTTTTTATTTTCCGGCTCTCCAAACAGGTATATTCTCTTCACCGCATTCCCATCATGATAAGCTAATACAGTATTGGCATCGCTAACTCTTCGCATTCTTACCTTACCCCGGGAGTCCTCATTTTTGTCATCTATATTCTCCGGAAAATCATTATAAATGACATAAGTTTTGTCATTCGCAAACATATAATCATAGGAGAAAACGGCATTATTAACCATATCCTTATCTCCCAAAAATCCACTAAAAAAACTCCAACGTCTTCTGTAACGCCGATCAATAAAATAGGGATCTATGTATCCTCTCATTATCTGTTCTTTGGCAATTGCATAACTTCCGGGCATTTCTTTACCTGATTCATCAATGCGGGCAATACCAATATCGCCCAATCTGACAGTGGTAGCCCTGGAAGTGATCTGCGCCAACTCTTCATACATCAGGGAAATAGAATTATCGGCATTGATCTGGAAATCCTGGATGACTCCGTAGTAAGGCGTCTGATACTTTAAGTGTGTATGTGCATATTCAGACAGTAATGGATGATCAATAAAATAATTATTTTTTACTATTAACGAATAAGGATCAATTATGCTCATCTGCAACACCAGGTTTCTCATCCAGTAATACATGGTATAAGGCTTATTAACACCTTTAGCACTTACCGCGGAGAGCAAATACAATGTTTTATTGGTACTATTATACCTGAGCGAAACAACAGGTTCCGGAAGATCTGCCATATAATCCAGAAATTTGTAATCAAACACTTTGGCCCCCTTACTTAAGCGGGCGACCATCATTTTAGAATCTTTTCCATCGGCCCAGGAAGTATCACAGGCATAAAAAGCAAGAAACACAAAATCATCCCGGTGAACATAGATGTCTGCAAGAAAATGGGACCGATATGTTCCCTTTGGGGACTCATAAAAAGCTTCATTCAATTTGGTATGATCAGGACTATAGTGAGTGATTTGAATACGCTCGCCTGGCCCGCCACGCGGCAACTTATTAGATGCCACCACCGCATAATATTCAGACTCCGGATCTTTCTGTACATAGAATCCTGTATTCATATCAGGATGGTTACCCGTAAAATCTTCACTGACTGCGTCTTCCCTGAGAAGCTTACCTGTATTACCATCAAAAACAAGCCGGTAAAGACAGGGCTTCATCCCTTTATAATGTACCAGAAAGGCCACCGCCTGACCATTCATTTCATATAATCCCTTAAAGCTTATATCGTCCATGTTTTTAGGCTGCCAGGACTTTAGCTGACTATTCACGATTGGAGCCCCCTGGTGTTTATTATCATACACCACCACATCTATCCCATTTTTGCGGGTAAAATGAAAATACAAGGTATTCCCATTTTTCATTAGTAATAACCTGCTGGCACCGTCGGGCTTCCTGAAAGCCTGGCTACGTGCCACCTTCGGGGATTGAGCTAAGAGCATCAGGGGTAACAACATGCTATATACGCAAGCCAGCAAAATATTCTTTAACATAGGTTGAATAAATAAGTAAATACAAGTTACACATGTTAGGACTGACATCATACTACCGCTAATAATATTTCCATGGAATCCCCTATCGGGACTATTAAAAATTCGCTTATATTTCACTTATAAATTCTGTATTGTTCCCTATGAATATTGGTCAGCAAATATTATTTTTTGTCAGTTCCCTGGGGGCTTTCAATGGGTTGGTGATCAGCCTTTATCTTTTCTTTAGCAGAAGAAAAAAAACATTGCCTACCATATTCCTTAGTATACTATTGCTGGCGCTGAGTCTTCGGGTTATAAAAGCGGTTTTTTATTATTTCGATCATTCGCTGCCTAAAATCTATGTACAGATAGGCTTGTCGGCCTGTTTCCTGATAGGCCCTGCGCTATATTACTTCTTCCGGTCAGCGCTGCAAAATATAAATGTGCTTCCCGCTTCCTGGAAATGGGTATGGGGAGGACTCCTTGGGAGTTTATTAATAACCGGCATACTTATCCCCTATCAAACTTATCCTGTCATCTGGAAAGGCCCCATTGTTACCGTGATATACTGCCAATGGATGATCTACGTGGTGGCAGCAGGATTTGTATTAAAAGATGTACTGAAAACGCTGTTTGTAAATCCGGGTGTACTAACGGAAACCGAGAAATTCTGGTTATTACTTTATGGCAGTAATTGCGCTATTTGCCTCCTTTTCCAGCTATCCTGGGCCAGGATTGCGACCTACCTGTACATCACCGGGCCGGTGTTGTTATCGGTTTTACTCTACGTGATTATTTTTTTCTATATCCGCGGCAAAAAAAAGGATCCTATTCGCCTGGCCGTCAAAACTGAAAAAAAGAAGATAGCGGATACAGATGCTAATACATGGATAGAAAAACTGGAAAAGGCAATACATGATAAGAAGTTGTACCAGGACCCCAATATTAAATTACATGATGTGGCAAAACAGATCAATATAACACCACATCAACTCTCGCAATTACTGAATGATAACCTGGGCAAAAGTTTTTCTACCTACATCAATGAATACCGGATTCAGGAAGCCTGTAAATTAATTACCACCAACACACATCTTACTTTTGAAGCCATCGGATACGAAGTAGGCTATAATTCCAAGTCAACATTCTACGCTGCTTTCAGGAAAGTAACGGATACTACCCCTGCGCTTTACAAAGAGAAAGTGTTTGATAATCAATAGTCCACGGTACGGTTTTATAAATCCGAACACCTGATTTACCCATATCAGACCGCGACAGTTTACCTTCTTTTTAGGTTTGCAGGAAACTGTTACTGATGACAAAATTTAGCCTGGCGTTCTGTTTGCTGACATGCTTATCATTTTTTGCTGCTGCCCAAAAAACAATTAAAGGAAAGGTACTGGATCACCATACCAGTCAACCGCTGGGGTTTGTTTCGGTTAGTTTACTCTCTCCCTTAGACTCCTCTTTTATCCGGGGGCGGCTAACGGATACCGCCGGCATTTTTCAGTTGCCCGATTTGCAGTCTGGCCGGTATATTTTATTATTTTCTTCTTTTGGACATGGTAAATTATATAGAGATGTGATACTGGACAATGCCGGCGGAAGCCACCAGGACCTGGGAACAATAACACTGACAGCGGTATCCAGCCAATTAAACGAAGTAATTGTAAATGGAGAGAAACCCGTTTTACAGCGACATGCAGATAAACTGGTACTAAACGTATCCGGCAATCCATTATTTGCAGCGGCGGCCAACACGTTCGATATCCTCCGGAAAGTACCAGGATTGCAAATCAATGCCGACGGTACAATGCAGATGACCGGCGGCAGCGCCCCCGGCATATTCATTGACGGGAAACAAGTGCCAATGAGTCCGGAAGAATTACAAAATTATCTTGCCAGCCTTTCGCCTGATATGATAGCATCTATCGAAATCATCAATAATCCTTCTTCCAAATATAATGGCGAACATAAAAGCATTATCGATATACGGTTGAAACGGGATCTTACCCTGGGGTGGAAAGGCAATATCAGTAGTAATATCCAGCAAAATGCCTATACACTGGCAGATAATAATTTACTACTGACTTATAAAACCAAAAAACTTTCCTACACCGCCCGGCTGGGATATACAACAGGAACAAGCATTTACCGGTACTCGGCGTTACAACATCTCGCCAATACAAATATTATGAGCACTAAAAACAGTGTTCCCACCAGCAATAATAACTTTAGTTATCAGCTTGGGGCAGACTATAACTTCTCAAAAACACATCATATAGAAATTACAGGACGCGCTTATCAGTCGGACCGCCGCCTTAATTCCCTTAGCCTGCTTCACACTACAGACGCTACTGCGCAGCGGTTGATATCAGATATCTATACGTTTAATAACGCCACTCCCCGGCAACGCACTTATGCTGTTCATCTTAATTATAACGGGCAACTGGGCGGCAGCCAACTGGAAATACTTTCCTCATTCCTAAAAATAAGCAACCGGCAAAAGGAGGACATACAAACGAAAAACGGGGATGAACATCAGCTCCTCGACTACTGGAAAACAGACCTGAAAAACGATATCCTGATACGCGCTGTACAAGCGGATCTTTCCGGTAACCTGGGGAAAGGGAAATGGAGTGCCGGCGCCAGGTTTGCCTTTACTACCACCAGGAATCAACTACGTTACGATACACTTAATACGTCGTTGGTTTTTGTACCGGATAGCGGCCGTTCCAACAATTTTCAATATGACGAATATATTACCGCAGCGTATGTTGCCTACGAAAGAAAAGTGAATAAATGGAGCTATAGCGCCAGCTTACGCGCAGAGCATACGCATAGTACCGGCCATGCCATTTCCCAGCAACTGCTCACCACCAGGAACTACCTGACCTGGCTGCCTGCCCTTGGTTTTACATTTCCGTTTGAACAGGGACAGCAACTGCATGTATCCTATAGCCGCCGGATTACACGACCCAACTTTGCCCAGCTAAATCCTTTCCGGTTCTATAATAGTCCGCTTAATTATTTCGTAGGCAACCCGTACCTGCAGCCTTCTAAAACGGATATGCTGAATATTGCCTATAGCCGCCGGTCGCTTAGTGTTACGTTATTTGTTGGCCGGGAAACCGATCCTATGGGTCGCTATCCCGAATACGACCCGGTGACCAACGTACTGGAATACCTGGGCCGTAACCTGCCTTATAATGATTTTGGAGGTATTGAAGTGGGCTTTCCATTGACAATTAACCGCTGGTGGAAGATGAATACCAACCTACGGGGAAACTATAAAAAAGAAGTAACGCCTTATCATGAGGTGACCTATGCTATCCCCATATTTGATTATACGTTGTCGGGCAGCCAGGTGTTCAGTTTACCGAAAGCAATCACGTTCGATATTTCTTATCTCTATCGTTCTGCTACCGGCAATGGTTTATATACTTTCAAACCGATGGGAAGCCTGGATTTAGGTATCCAGAAAAGTTGGGGAAAGGGAAAAGTCAATTCCAGGTTCAACTTTTATGATGTATTTGATACCTATCGTTACCAACTGACATTCCGGGAGAAAACAATCATCAATAACCAGCTACAGCACTGGTATGGCAACCATAAGCTGGCATTAACACTAAGCTATAGTTTTGGAAAATCGACCCACACCAGTAAAGGGGAAAGCAAAAACGATGAAGAAAAAAGAGCGGGGATGTAATTATCCTATACCTGATAGGGAAGACAGTAGTGAGATATAAAATAGGAAAGGCGCCCACTACAAAAAGCAGTGGGCGCCTTTCTTATCATCAGGCTTTTTTCTCTGCCACAATCATGAATGTCCCCGCGTCTTTATCCCGTGTAGATTGACTGGTTGTTTTATCCAGGAGATAAACCAGCGGCTGACAAATGAGCGCCAGCACAGCACGCAGAGCATTAGGCGCTTTAAATACAAAACCATCCTGCAGCAACTGCATGCCGATGGCCGACCGGCCTAACATACCACGGAAATATTTTATTTCAAATCCCCGTTCCGTAATGATTTTTTTCAATCCCAGGGAAGTCCACCGCCAGTAATCAGTAGGGTCTGGATGAAACATCCAGTAGCCATGTGTGGTGATGATCAATTTTCCACCCGGTTTCAGGATACGCATGGCTTCCTCCAGGTAGAATACAGGATTTTCCACATGTTCCAGGACCTGGGTAGATAATACAAAATCTACTTCATTATCTTCCAGCGCAATTCTTCCTTCGCGGTCAATATGAATATCCGCCCTTGGGTTTTCCACCAGATCAATCCCTACGTATCGCTTTGTGTACGGCTCTACCAGTGGAGCATATGGCATATTGCCGCATCCGTAATCTGCAATCACCACCTGGTCTGTCATTGGCTTTACAAACTGTTCCAGTACCGTTTCCATCTGCTTTCTCAGTTGGATCAGTGCATATCTCCTCGTATTAAAGATACCTGGACGCAGCTTTACTATACCGGCTTCCCTTGCTTCACTCATAGGACTATTTAAATGTTGATGAATGATCGATTCAGTCGCTTCTCCCAACTGAAATTCTGACAAAATAACTAAATAGTTTAGTATAAGTAGGCAGTTTTAATATGATTTCTGTAAAAAACTTCCCGGCAAAAGCTGGTAGTAGCACTACAAATGATCATCCGGGAATTGTAACGAGTACGATTCAAAAAAAGGACTGCCCCAATATGTCTCTTACATCCGGAGCAGCCTCAAGTTATAAACCGCCATTTATAGCCAGCACATATGCGCCTATAAAACAGGCCCATGCTATTAGTAGTAATATCGTCACCACTTTAAACCAATACTTCCACGCTACCCAGGCATAAAACCCTACGGCCAGCAGGGTTAGCAGCAACAGGAACTGGCTGGACTTCAAAAAAGCAAAATGATTCAGTGCCAGGTAAAAATTCGTGATCCCGATAAAAGCGGCGCCACTACCATGTGTAGCATTAAAGCCGATCCATGATTTCCACATCGTGAGCCTGGGAGTCATCTGCAATGAAGTGCTTTCCATGTCAGTGATCAGTTTTTCATTGCGGGGAAAGAGCTTATTAGTCCCCAGCGTAATGCGGAGATGCAGCAATCCCATTAATGCAATAATGCCGGAACCCGTTGTCCAGAGATATTGAGCCATCATAGATTATCCTATTTTTTGTCCGTAAATAAATAACACGCTTCCTACTCTATAGCTTTGTACTTCCAGGTGTGCACTATTAAACAAGGACAGATTTTGCTTTTCCGACCAAACCTCCCCGAATTCATGGTTCATACGCAGCAACTTCATAAAAATCCTGCCGACGGTCAGCTCTCCCGTCATAGTATAAAAGTAAAAGCGGCCGCCTTTCTTTAATACGCGCAGCAGCTCATTGACAAAGTCCTGCTTGTTATCAAAAAGATGAATCGTACCAAAACTGCAGATGTTGTCGAAAGTATTGTCGGGGAAGGGGATGTCAAAAGCGTTCCCCTGCAATAAGTGGATATTAGAAGGCAGGGTACCCGTTTTTTCCAGTAGCCGGCCCTGGGCAATCTTCAGCATTTCAAGCGACCTGTCGAAAAGGGTGCAATCATTCGTGGTGGCCTGGTATAGATCACTTGTTTGCGCCAGTCCGCCGCAACCCACGTCCAGCAACGTGCCTGTAGAATGCAGGATGGCAGTAGCCGCGAACTTTTGCAGTTCTTTCCGGCTACAGGCCCAGAAGATACAGTTGAATGTTTCGGTGCCAACCAGGCGCTCATAGTACTTTGCCTTGCTATCATATTTGGCACCGCCGATATTTTCCAGGGAAGAATAAATGCCCTGGGCGGCGACTTTAAATTTACCGGAATAGCTCATGTTGTGGTTTGTTCCCTGCAAAATTAGCGGACAAACCTTTCGGAGTAAATGAACCTGGGTTAAGAAATGCGTTTCCGAATCCGGCTGAGTGCCTGCGGCGTAACGCCGATATAGGAAGCCAGGTATTTCAGGGGTACCTGCTGCAATAGGTAAGGCGCTTTCTGGAAGAGGTCCAGGTAGCGTTCTTCCGCAGATTTCAGGAGAAAAGACAGTTCTCTTTCTGACTTTAACAGCAATAGCTGTTCAGTAGCCAATCTTCCTATTCTCTCCACAATACTTAACCGGCGGTACATTTCCTGCAGGTCGTCGTAATGCATGCGCCAGGTATGGGTTTCTGTGAGCGTTTCTCCATAACACATGGAAGGTTTACGCGTATAAAAAGAGCTGAAAATACTCATAAACCAGCCTTCAAAAGAAAAGCCGATGGTGGTTTCATTGCCTTCTTTATCTTCTACATAAAAGCGTAGCAACCCGCTATCAACAAAGGTGAGGTAGTTTTCCGTTTCTCCTGCTTTCAGGTAAAAAGTTTTAGGGGGATAAATTTTCTGTTCAAACCGTGAAGAAAAAAGCTGCCAGTCTTCGTCGGAGATATCTACCTGTTTTCGTAATAATTCATGCATTTGTTGCATAGCCCACGTATTATACCTCAAGATAGGCTAAAATCCGGACGAGCTAATTCAGGGCCTTCTATAAAAACCAATAAGGCCGCACGATGGCGGCCTTATTGGTTTCTTCACGTTGCTATTAAACCGTCTGGCGGTGTCTACTCCACCTGCCAGAAAAGGTATTTTATGTTTATTCCAACACGTTTTTCCATTTGGTGGTACGACCGGTAAACCATAATGGCAGGTCCGGATTGTTATTTGGGCTGATAATTGACCAGCTTTCCGGATCGGAAGCCTGAACACTACTTGGATAAGTCATTCTTTCTTTCCATTTGTATCTGTCAAACATGGAAGCCGGGTTTGTACCCACATATTTAATCAATCTGCGGGCAGCGGTGTATGGCACTTCAAAGTTCAGCATATTGTAATGCAACTGCAGTTGATTAAATATTGCCTGTACTTGTTGCTGGCTTGACATTGCATCAAATTTCTGGGCGGCGTTCTCAGCAAAAGTGCTTGCATTATATTCCATGGCAGGTTTTGCATTGATCCTGGAATCATCCATGGTGGTTGGCATTGCCGGCATGGTTGTTTTGGAGTATTGATTTGAGTTATTCAGCTCATACCAATATTTGCAGGACAAGATAATCGCATTCTTATAGTGCTCACGCGCGCTACCATTCAGTGTACCAAAACCTCTTACTGCTGCTTCCGCCAATGAAAGCTCTGTTTCAACCGCATGAATAGTTGGATATTTCAGTGCGAAGTTGAATTCCGGACGTACATTATATGCGGCAACCAGATTTTTTTCAGTACCCACGTTTCCATCAGTATCCTCGGAATTAGCGAGTCTGCTGCGAAGTGCATTTAACAGGAATGATTCACGTTTGCTCAGATCTGCCTTTGATGCTGCGTCCAGTTCAATTGACAGGCTTTTGTTAGGACCATAATAAAAGGTGGTCTTTGTAATATCAGTCAAAATAGGATCGTTGATGTAGTAGCCACGCAGCACCTTATTTAAATAGCTATTTTCATCTTTATTGCCATCCCATTTTGTTTCTACACCCAGGTATCTGCCAATACAGTCTGGAGAGAAGATATAAGAAACACGCGGATCAACAGTACCATTCAACAAACCGGTTGCAGAATTATCGCCGGTAAAATAGTATAATGTTTTTCCGTTTACCACTTTGCTACCTTCAACCGGTTGGCAATACATCACGTCCTGCAGGAATTTTTTCCCTGCGGTGAAATCAGCACCTCTTTCCCTGAAAGAACGTGTAATACCTAATTCATTACAGATGCGATTCAGTGCAATAACAGCGATGTCGGCTATACCAGCTACATCGTTATAGTCGGTCATTAAAGGCTTGCCCTGCAGCTCTGTCAGCACTTGCTTCGTCAACGCAGGGGTTACCTCGCTTACGTTCATCGCACAGCGTAATCTTAATGAATTAATGTACTTACGCCATTTCAAAATACTTCCGCCAAAAAGGATATCCTGTTGACTAAAAGATGCCTGCTGGGTAGAAGTGAGTGTCAGATTCGCCAATGCATCATCGGCCACCTTAAAATCATTGATGATTTTAGGATAGATCTCAGACTGGCCCAGGTATTTGGCCTTAAGGCCGTCAAGGCCACCTGCTGAACCTGTTTCTATGTATGGCACCTTATCATACATGTCAGTAGCTCTTTCATAGGCGTAACCTTTCAGTGCATGCAATAAAGTGATATACAGGCTATCTAAATTGGTACGCTTCGCTTGTGGCGTGTTGTTGTATTCACGTTGCGCCCAAAGTACTGACGTCATCCACTGGGTATTCACAAAGTTGAAGATAGATTCGTTGAACCCACCAGTACCCCAGTCATGTTCAACATCAGCCAGTGTGTATCCGGTACCTTCTGCCATTACATTATAAATTTGAATGCCGCTGGCTGTAGTCCTTCCTCCACTTCTTACCTGGTGATAAACAGAACCGTAATCTCCACTTAAAAAGAAACCCTGGGTTAGCTGAGATGTGAAGAAGCCGGCGATAACGCTTACTCCTGACTTATCCGCCATATCCTTCGAATATCCATCCGGGTTCTGATACAAATCTTCCAGTGTCTTCTTACACCCTACGGAGGATATTAACAACGTAAGTAAGAAAAGTGATTTTAAATGTATGTATTTCATCTTAGTTGTTTTTAGAATTTAGTTTTGATAGAAATACCTATTGAACGTTGTGCAGGTAATGCAGTTGTTCCATAAGAGCCAACACCCCAGCCGGTTCCGTTAGTTGATTCTGGTATTGAATTCGGTGCAGCTTTATAAAGGTAAGCCACATTGTTTGCAAACACAGATAATACCAGGTTGCTCATACGAATCTTTTGAGCAATTCTCTTACTCAAAGTGTAATCGATGGCTACGTTACGCAGTGCGATGTAGTCGCTTTTGAAGATTCTGTCTTCAGGGAAGAAACCATTTGAGAAGTAAGAATCGTAATAGTAGTTATCTGCAGAAACCACTTTGGTATTTGGTTTACCATCCACGTCAACACCTGGCAATATCACACCGTCGTGGAAAGTAGGTCCGCCATTAGGGTTGTTACCTGCTACTTTTTTGGAATTTGCATCCAGATAATAAGCAACTCCACCGTGTGCAGCATCTCTATATTTCAAAGTTTCGTTCAATGCACCGGCAGCCATCATGTAAGTTTCTGTACCTGACAGGAAAGTAGCGCCAAACTGGTAGTCGATATTTGCAATAAGGCGGAAATTCTTGTAAGAAAAAGAGTTGAGGATACCACCTGAGATATCAGGGATTGTTTTACCAATCAATTTGGCAGTGCTCTTATAGTCGTAAGCAGAACCAGCGGCGTTCACCACTTTTTGTCCATTGTTTGGATCGCCTGGCTTATCATAAGTGTAAGTAGACTTAGTCAGGTAAAGCTGACCATATTCCTGGCCAACATTCGCTACGGAGTTTACGGCGCCGAATGCAGTCCATAAAGTGAGTGATTGTAATTTACCGTCCAGTTTCTCTACGATCGTTTTACCGTGTGCAAAGTTGAAGGTCAGATCCCACTGGAAGTCTTTCGTGAGAACTGGTTTGGTTTTAATAGCCAATTCCCATCCTGTGCTCATCACATCACCGGCGTTCATACGAACATTTTTAACACCCATTCCCGGAGGCGCTGCTACTGCCATGATCTGGTCGTAGATATGAGATCTGTAGAAAGAGAAGTCTACACCAATTCTTCTGTTTTCGAGCAAATAAGTTTCAGCTCCTAATTCAAATTCACGTTTACGCTCTGGCTTTAAGTTTGGATTTCCGTTGGCATCCATTGGAGGAAGATCAGCGGGAGGAGTCAACACATAACCACCACCGGTTTGAGAGGTAGCATAGTTAACGTTACTGAAATAGCGTGGACCCGGACGACCTACGTTAGCCCATGATGCTCTTAATTTGGCATAGTTAAATACTGTCGGTAATTTGAAGCTTTCGCTTAAAATCCATGATGCACTCACACCTGGATAGAAATAGCTGTTATTACCCGGAGGCAAAATAGAAGACCAGTCCTGTCTGCCCTGCGCTTCAATATACACCTGGTTTTTCCATGACAATTGTGCGGATCCGATTAAGCTGTACAATATATCCTCACCGTTTGTAAACTGGTACTGAGGCTGTACACCTAATGGCAAGTTGTTAAATGAGAAGTAGTTAGGAATAACGAGTTGTCCATAACCATTCACAGATGCTCCTTTTCCTTCTGCGCTGTTTTTCCTGATTACTCCACCTACAAAACCAGATAAATTAAAATCACTATTTATTTTAGTGTCGAAGTTCAACATTCCCTGGCCGTAGGTAGTTTTGTAGATATTTGTTACATCGCTATACATGAAACCACTATTAGGTCCCAGTAACTGCGGATCTAATAATTTACCTTTATATTCGTTCCGCTCTGTGCTATAATCTATTCCTCCCATTAATGTGGCACTAAAGATATCAGTGAGCTTTACATCAGCAGATAAAGACTGGATATTATGCAACCTGGTGAAATTGGATTTATTCTGGTACTGATCCCAAAGAAATCCTACCACTCCTTTTCTACCATTTGAGATCAGATTCCTATTGCTTGGGCTGGCAAAGAAATTATATCCATCAGGTGTCAGCAAATGTTCCTTTAACAAGCCCACATTGATATCCGCACTAAACGCGCCGATCTCAGCCTGCTGACCTTCCCCGTTCATGGTGCTCAGGTTGGCAGCATTCACGTTCTTAGAGATGAAAAAGTTGCCGGTATATTTAAGGGTAATGTTATTGTTTATTTTGTATGACGAGTTAAGGCTAAAAGTATTTTTGTTAAAATTTGAACCTGGTCTGATCGGCGTCATATTTAAATTAGTATAGGAGAAACGGTACTGTCCTTGCTCGTTTCCACCACTTACTGCCACATTGGAAGTATTTTGATGTCCGGTGTGGTAAAGATCATTGTAAATATTTTTGGTCTGTGCCTGCCATGGTCTTTCTACACCGTCCCACCACATTACTTTTACGCTTGGGTCAAATTTTGGACCGAATGCCTGGGCACCAGTACCATCTCCCAATGTAGTAGCCAATGTTCTTTTTCCATTCACCAGGTAAAATCCATCCGCATCATTCTTTGGATTGCTGGGGCTGGAACCTGAACCATATTCATTTTGAAGTTTAGGCATGAATGCAGCACGATCCCATGAGGTGGTGAAAGAAGCTGCTACGCCGAGTCCTTGTCCTTTAGTACCGCTTTTGGTGGTAATCAACAACACGCCATTCGCACCTTCACTACCATATAGTACAGATGCTTTCGCTCCTTTCAGTATTTCCATAGAAGCAATGTCGTCAGGGTTGATATCGTTAATTCCTGTTCCATTATCACGATCTGTGGCAGCAAAACCCATCTGCGTATTCTGGTCGTGGATGGGTACCCCATCTATCACAATCAATGGACGCGTAGAAGAATTTTGGTCAAAAGATACTGCGTTACGAATGTTGATTTTCATACCAGCTGAAGGACCAGCTGCTGTTGCAGCCACCTGTACACCTGGTGCGGCGCCGTAGAGTGCCTGTAAAGGATTGGTAGGTGTACCGGCAATCATAATCCTGTCAGCATCTATTTTGGATACCGCATAACCTAAAGCTTTCGCCTGCTTTTTGATACCCAACGCCGTCACTACTACTTCATCAGCAGTGCGTACACTAGACACTAACGTTATGTTCATTGTAGCCGTAGCCGGCAGTTCCTGTGTTACAAATCCAATGTAAGAAATGATCAGCCTTGCATCTGGCTTTACATTAATGGTAAATGTACCTTGTTTGCCGCTCAACACACCGTTGACGGTACCTTTTTCGCCCACAGTAGCTCCTTCAAGAACGGCACCTGTGGCGTCCTTGATGACACCTGTAACCGTCATTTTTCCCTGCCCATAGGCAAACATACTTCCTATGCAAAAGAGCATAAAGAGTAATAGACATCTTTTGGTTGACTGCATCTTTTTGTTGTTTTTAAAATTGAATAGAACTGATTTTTGGTATAGTATTTTGATTGGAATTTTGTTGATGGAGATATTCTACTAATACATTCCAGTTAAACTATTTGTTGTCGGCCAGCGCATAAAAATTTGACACATACAATATGACGTGGATTGTATATGGTACTGTATGCAACATTCTCATCAAATGACAAAAGATACCTGGCTTTGTTCATGGTTTCTGTACTATAACCTGTAACATCATTAATCGTTCTTCCTCGCAGCTTCCATCCCATCAGTTGATAATGATTGAATTTATATGGGTACCATTTTTTTTGTTCCCTACTCATTCTCCTGATTGATACGTTTTGGCAAGGCAGCAGCTACTACACTATCGCTTAGTGCCAATTAGCAATGTTTAGTAAGCTTGAATTTAATAAAACCGGATAAAGGTGTCCCTCCTGAAAGACATCGCTTATCGTTCATCAACGCTACTTGATGATAGCATTTATTTTAACGTGCATCTGCTTATTAATAACAAAGTGATTTATAAAAAATTCTGGTTATTTAGTGAAATTCTGGCTGAGTGTTTTAACGGTAAATCTAATTATTGCTGCTCCTGATTGAATTTACAGTTAAGAAATAAATATTGCAGGTTGATAAGCGCTGGACGAAATATGTTGGTAACTTTTTGATTAAACGTTTTAGCTACTCATAAAATAAAGAAGTGTATCGCCTTTTCCTTTGCTCCGAATGCCCTTTTTCTTCTTTCTCAAACCTATGTAAAGTTTTCCAAGTGACGCAATTTTTTAACAACTTTTTTACAAAAAAGTTAAGATTGAATTATTTTTTATTAAAATAGAATCATTATTATCTCCAATTCACCTGTCTTAATAAGAAAAATTATTAAGATAAAGGAGGGTTGACAGGTACGATAGAGGATCAATTCAACCCTGGCTAACACCGAAAGTATAACCACAAATTAACCGGCATCTTTTCATTCCTAAAATTATCTTTGCAACAACTTACTCATCTGAGCTGAGCCTGCCGCTATATTTGTAAATCCGCACCCAATAAGGGATGCGCAGTTAGTGAACATTTCAACAATTACTAAAACATGATCAGGACCGGATCTTCTTTTTTTCCAAAAATCTTTTTCGCCGGGCTTTTACTGGCCACACCAGATACACAGGCACAGGTGGCGACACCTCATAAGGACGTCAGAAAGCCTGTAGATACCGCCTGGAGCCATTCTTTGGCAGGCGACAAACTGTTGGCGAATGCCCAGTTACTTAATCCGGCAGGACAAAGTCTCAATCTGGCAAAAGGCACCAGGGTACTTAACCTGGAGTTCGTGCAGCATCAGCATATCCTCATCGCCAAAACCAATAACCAGTTAGCTGTTATTGATGCAAATGATTTTAACACGCTCAGTAAAATCGACTATCCCGATAAAGAATCAGGCTCCATGAATGGCCTGGCTGTTGACGACAACGACTCTACTATTTATTTTACCGGGTTGGAAAAGCAGCTATATGTGGGAAATGTAAACCCATCCGGCACCTTTACCCTGACAAAAAAGATCGATCTATCCGCAAATAATAAAAAGACCAACCCACTGGGAATAGGGCTATGCGGCAATAATATTGCCTTTGTAGCCCTCGCCATTCCTAACGAAATCGCGGTTGTTGATCTTTCCAAAGACAAAGTACTAAGCAGGATTCCGGTAGGTGTTTGTCCTTATGCTATCATCATCAGTAAAGACAAAAAACTTGCATTCGTCAGCAACTTCGGAGGTCCACATGCCCGAAAGGGAGACAGAACAGAGCAATCAGCCGGAACAGATGTTGCCGTAGATGAAAGATCCGTAGCGCTGCGGGGCTCCGTGGCAGTTATTGATATTGCATCCAGGAAAAAGATAACAGAGATTACCACCCGTATACACCCGGAATCAATGACACTGTCTCCGGACGGCAAATCCCTGTATGTTACAGACGACAGTGGCGATGGCATCAGCGTAATAGATACCAAGACGCTGAAAGTAGTACATACCATTAACACCAAACCGGATCCCTCTCTTCCCTATGGTAGCCTGACTACCGCCCTGGCATTCAGCGCCGATGGAAAAACACTTTTCGCCGCCAATGCCGGCAATAACGCTATTGCACTCATAGATCCCAGGCATCCACAGAAAGCTCCTTATGGCTTTATTGCTGCAGGAGGCTTTCCCGGCACGATTAACATTGCCGGAAATAATTTATTCATCGGAAACGTAACGGCCGTAAAAGGAGAGATCCAGAAAGTAGCACTTCCCGCCACCCCTGCTGAATTAAAGGCCTATACGGCCGAAGCCAGCAAAGGATTTCACTTTATAGATCTTCTTAGAGCACAGGCCATAAGTAATGCTAAAACTACCCCTAAACCAGTACCAGACCATGTTGGAGAACCTTCCTCCATCAAACACGTGGTATATATTATCAAAGAGAATAAAAAATTTGACCAGGTACTCGGTGATATCGGAAAAGGAAACTGCGATCCCAAACTGGTGGAATTTGGGAAAGAAATAACTCCCAACACACACGCCATTGCCCAACAATTTGTGCTGCTGGACAACTACTATTGCAATGGCGTTAACTCAAGCGATGGACACCAATGGGCTATACAAGGTATTACGACTCCCTACCACGAAAAAGATTTCTCTAACGGGCATTGTGCCTATGATTTTGGAACAGATCCATTGTCTTATGCCGGCTGTGGATTCATCTGGAACCACTTACTACGCAAAGGCATTTCATTCAGGAACTTTGGAGAAACAGACCTCGCTGAAATAACCAAAGGAAAAACCTGGACCGATGTATATAATGCCTGGAAAAATAAAAATGACTCTGCACAGTATAAATGCTCCTATGCGATGAAAAGCCTGGAGAAATACAGCGACCTGCGTTATCCCGGCTGGAACATGAATATTACCGACCAGGTCAGGGCCGACGTATTTATTGAAGCCCTGAAAGAATACGAAACAGCAGGCAACCTCCCTGAATTTATAATTGTTTATTTACCTAATGATCATACCAGTGGTTACGGCGAACAATCACCTACTCCCCGTGCCTATGTAACAGACAACGACTGGGCCACCGGCCGCGTAGTAGAAGCACTTTCAAAAAGTTCCTTCTGGAAGGACATGGCCATCTTTATCAATGAAGATGATCCGCAAAGCGGCACCGACCACGTGGACGGGCACCGCTCCTTTTGCCTGGTGGCAGGCCCACTTGTTAAACGTGATACCGTCATCAGCCACTTTTATAACCAATCATCTGTATTACATACCATCTGTCAGATATTCGGTGTGCCACCCATGAATCAACTGGTTGCAGTGGCGCCGTTAATGACCGACTGCTTTAATCAAACGCCTGACTATACCGGCTATAATGCCCTGGTACCAACAGTTGCCATCAATGAACTGAACCCTCCCAAAAACCAGATCAAGAGTAAAACCACTGCCCGGTTAGCACCGCTGACACAAAAAATGGATTTCTCTAAACCAGATCTGATCGATAGGGACGCTTTGCTATTCAGCGAATATGTTTGGTCTACCATACATGGCGACAAGCCCTTTCCCAAAGCATACTTCGGCGCACATCAAAAGGGCTTGAAAGCGCTTGGTCTGAAAGCAGATCCTAAGTCGGAAGAAGATGATGATTAAGAAAATATAACTGTTATCCCGTGCTGAAAGCGTTTCAGCACGGGGATTTTTACCCCTCCCCTCTTTCACAACAATATTTTTCCGGTATAACAGAATACCTTAACTTAAGGTCTCCTAAACGTGGTGTCTACACAAGAAGAAGTTAGTTTTTCTCATCTCAGCATATCAGGATTATGGTCTCTAATATTCAAAAAGAGAAAGCTGAAAAATTTCTCAAATTCCATCATGACGAAGAAATATTGGTACTGCTAAATTCCTGGGATATTGGCAGCTCCAGGTTAATAGAAGCATGTGGTTATAAAGCCATCGCAACAACAAGTATGGGAATGGCTGCCTCTCTTGGATATCCCGACTGCCAGGTGATGCAATTGCCTGAGCTGATCCAGATTATTTCCGGTATCGTAAAAGCAGTACAAGCGCCGGTTACCGTGGACATAGAAGCGGGATACGGAAATAATTCAGATGAAATAATTGAATCGGTTAAAAAGATCATTGCCACAGGAATAGTCGGCGTTAACATCGAGGACAGCATCAATTTAAGTCCCGCTCTTATTGACGAAACAGAATTTTGTGAAAGAATAGCTGCTATCCGCGCTTTATCGGACTCACTGGGTTTTCACCTGGTCATTAATGCCAGAACAGATGCTTTTTATACTTCATCTGCCTCGCAAAAAGAAAAATTATCTGAATCCATCAGGCGAGGTAATAAATACCGCGAAGCCGGCGCTGACTGTATATTTGTTCAACCCGTATGGGACAAACCCTCCATTGCCACACTGGTAAAGGAAATTCATGCGCCTGTTAACATTCTGTTCAACCCCACCATTGGAGATGGTGTACCTCCATCCATCCGCGAATTACAAGATATGGGTGTGGCCAGGTTAAGCCTCGGTTCAAGCTTAATGAAAGCTACACTGGCGTTGATTAAAAAGGCAGCGGATGAAATTTTGAACCAGGGAACAAGTGAAATTTTATTGGAAGCGATGATGCCGGTGGCGGAGACAACAGCGGCTTATAAGATGGCTATTGGGGCAGGGAAATAACCGGGCGGCCCAAAAGAACCGCCCATTGTTTAATGTCCATTTTTGAAGCACCTCGTACTCATCAAAAGCGATCCTACCCCATTTGCCGGACTTTTAGCGGAAGGGAGGTTAAACGATTACCATCCTGGATTCTGACCCAATTTTGTATTTAACGTGGTTTCATTTGTCGGGATAGGCAATAGGTAATCCCGGTTCAGATTAAATTTATATCCCTGATCCATGGCCGCATAAGGCTTATAAGGATCAATATATCCTTGTGCATTGACAGGTAGTGCAGCCTGCGCCCTGAGAAAATCGGCTGTGGCACCGGGATAGTTGTCCCATTGTTTCTTGTATGCTCCCAAAGGACGTTTACCAACAAGTAACTCATCTGCTGCTGCCCAACGGAAAATGTCATCCATCCTGTACCACTCTGCCGCCAGCTCAATTTTGCGCTCCCTGCGAATTTCATTTAATATAGGCGATAACGTAGCAAACTCCCGGTTAGGATCAGATGGAATATTCGCTAATTGTAACAAGCCGTTAGTCATACCTACCCGCATGCGTAAGGCATTAATCGTTTTGTCTATGTCAGATTGGGAGATGATTCCCAGTTCCGCCTGGGCTTCTGCATATGCCAACAAAATTTCTGCATAGCGTATGTATATGTATCCCTGTGTACTTTGAGAGGCATTGAATTCTGTATAATCTCCGGTATGTCCTTTATACACCTGATAACCGGTGGAGGTGTTATTAGCACCATTGATCTCGAAAGTGGGCGTTGTAAAAAAGAGATTGGTTTCATACCATTTCACATGTTTACCATCATCCACACAAATCGTTTGTCTCAACCGGGGATCACGATTAGTGACAACATCTTTTAAAGAGTGATCTCCTGCATATAACGGGCTGCTTGCAATAGGAAGACCATCCAGACAGAGGTAGGAATCAACCATGCTTTTAGAAAGCCCCATTCCTGCACCGTTTATGGAATAACGCGTCCAGGTGTGCGTCACCTGGTCAGCCACCGAATATTTGTGCCACAAGAGTATTTCCTTGCTGGCAGCATAATCTTTTCTGTTAAATAACAACCAGTAGCCATCTTGCACCCCAACATTGTCCAGCGCCGGGAAGCCACTGGCTTCAGACATACGGATCAGAGCTCCGGCAGCATCGGCTGCTTTCTGAATAAATTTGGTACCATTGGAACCATCTACTTTGAAGGGTGTTCCTTTCTGACCATGGTATTTTTCCCAGGTACCTTCATACAGTGCAATCCTGGCCTGCAAAGCTAATGCTACTTCTTTGGTGACATGTCCCGTCCAGACGCCTCCTCCCCTCACGGGAAGATAATTGATGGCATTGTCCAGGTCTAGTAAGATAGAGTCCACCACCTGGTTGCGGGGTAGTCGTCCTGCATAAAGCTGATCTGATGCCGGAGACAATGTGGTAGACGACCATGGCAGATTTCCGAATTTCTTCAGCTTATCAAAGTAGAAGATGGCTCGGAAAAATAATGCTTCGCCCACATATTCCTTCACTTTATCCCAGGGAGCATTCACCTTTTTATAATGATCCATAAAGTAGTTGATATTACGCAGTGGGGCCCAGTCATCCGCAGCCCAGCCACCACCGGAAGAAGGAACCGTCATCTCACCATTCATTCGTCTGTTGTAATTGATCCCTATATTGGTTTCGCTGCCATCGCTGGCATCAATGGTATAAGGGCCGGATCCCCAGGCCCTGCGTGAGGGTAACAGCGCATCCTGGTTATAAAAATTGTTCACATACAGCTTTAAGTCATTGGGGGATTTCCAATAGTCAGCGTCGCTGATATTAGCCAATGGCATGCGTTCTAAAAACTTGTCGTTACAGGCAACTAACAATAGTATTAAGCTTGCCCATGCGTATATAAATTGTTTCATACTATATCGTTGGAATAATTAAGAAATGGCTAGAATGTCACATTGACTCCCATTGCCCAAACTCTCTGCAATGGATAAACGCGGCCATCTGTGGACGAAAATTCCGGATCCATGGTGTGTAACAGCTTAGTGAACGTGACCAGGTTTTCAATATTCAGGAAAAAGCGCACTTTTTGACTGCTTATAGCACGAAGTATATGCTGCGGCATAGAATAGCCCAATTGAAGGTTTTTGAGCCTCACATAAGCCGCGCTTTGGACATATCGTGTCTGTGGCTGTGAATTCTTTTGCATTTCACCTCCCATATAGAACTTGGGATAGTAGCCATTTGGCGTTTCGGGTGTCCAGCGGTCATATTGTGCAGTAGTTAGCATTCCTGTATACAGATCGCCGGTGATACCCCAGAAATAAGCACCATCCCATACGCTGGCATTGGAAAAGATAGCATCCCGCTTACCAACACCCTGCAGGAAAACAGTGATGTCAAATGATTTGTATTGTGCGTTTAAGTTCAACCCAAAAGAATAACGGGGAGTTGTATTGGCTATCACACGACGGTCGCCTGGATTTTGTAATGTATTGTTGCCCCAGTTGATGACGCCATCACCGTTAAGGTCTGCATAGCGGATGTCTCCCTGGCTCCAGCGGCTATAGATACTGGTCTGTTTCGGTGCAGTGGCAATCTCATCTTTGGATTGGAAAAATCCTTCTGTCTGGTATCCCCAAACATCTCCAAACTTACGCCCTTTATACCAGGTAGTGTTTAAACCTGTCGGATTGGGATAGCGAAGAACTTCACTCTGGTAATCGCTGAACACAACATCTACACCGTATTTTACATTTCCAACCCGGTCTTTCCAGCCGATAGTAACATCGATACCCCTGGTCCGCATCGCCGCGTTATTGACCTGTGGGGCCGCCGTGCCCAATACTGCAGGTAAGGCATCTGCAGGGCCTACGAAGTCATCTGCCGTACGCTGGTACCAGTCGAAAGCTGCCGTCAACCGGTTGGATAATGCGGTGATATCTGCCCCAAAATCCAACGACTTCACCGTTACCCACGTCAGTGATCCATCGATCAATGGCGGCTGCGTGATGAATGCTTCTCTGCCACCGGAAAACAAATACTGGCTGCTGGTAGGAACTACACTATTGAGTGCCGGATAAAAAGGATAATAATTGCTGGTAAAACTCTGATCGCCGAGTTCTCCATATGATGCACGTAATTTAAAAGAATTGGCTATCCGTGCTATTGGTTTCCAGAACGGTTCATTTGATAGTACCCATCCTGCTGATACACCCGGGTAAAATTTAAACCGCCGGTCTTTTAAAAAACGGGATGTACCATCATATCGTCCATCAAATTCAACAAGATATTTCTCTTTATAATTGTAATTAATGCGCCCAAACCCACCACGGATGGCTAGTTGTGAGGCATTGTCTGTCAGGGAAGGCGATGTTCCGTAGGTGAGGGATAAAGAGGGAATATCATTGGAAAACAAGTACTGGTTGCGGCCTCCCATATACAGGTTATCATACAGCTCCTGTGTGAAACCGATCAGACCTTTCACCGTATGTCCGCTCCACTCATTTTCATAAGATGTAAATGTATTGACCGTATAATGGTGGTTCCTGTTATTTTGCCTTTCTAAACTGTTGGGAGCATAGAGTGCTTGCTGGGCGCCACTTGGACGGGTCACATACACTGTTTTGTTATGTCGGCTCAGGTCAGCATACGCGCCATCAAAGGTATAATTAGCGGTAATATTCCAGCCCCGTAGTGGAGTGATTACCAATTCACCTGTAATAAGTGCTTTATCATTATTCGACCTGGTGCGGGCGCCATTTACAAGCCCCTCCATTCGGTTTTCAGCAGCAAAAGTGCCGCTTGGAGTATATAACGGCTCAGTAGGCCAGTTGCGTGCGGCCAAAGTCTGCATCCAGTTACTTTCTGCTGTGGGCGATTCCGTAACACCTCTGGAAAAAGCTCCTCTGAAATTGAAGTTCATCCAGCTTGTGATCACAGAAGAAAGGTTAGCGCGAACATTATATTGCGCATACTTGTCAGTTGCATAGTTGTACATCCCATTTTGCTGAATATATCCCAGGCCTACATAGTAACGTGTTTTGTCTGTTCCCCCGGATACACCGATATTATGCTGCTGACTAAACTGCCTTTTTTTGAACAGGATATCAAACCAATCATTGTTGGCATTGGCGTTGCCCCATTCGAACCAGGCATCACTGCCAGGAGTAGGATTGGCAATTGTTTCATCAGTGATTTTACCATCCAGGTAATCCTGGATACGCCTGAGAGCATCATCATTAAATGGTTTGGTCACTCCTGCGTTAGCTGCGGCTTCATTGTATAAATTGGCAAAATCAATGGACTTCATATACTTAGGCAGGTTGATAGGCTCCATTAACATCAGGTTATTGTTGTACGTGATGGTAGGCTTTTGCCCAACCTTTCCTTGCTTTGTTGTAATAATGACTACTCCGTAAGGTGCACTGGAACCGTATATGGAAGCGGAAGCCGCATCTTTCAATACGCTCACACTCTCTACATCATTCATGTTAATAGTGTTAATATCAACTCCTGGCACCCCATCCACCACAAATAACGGCGCCTGGGAGGAAGTAGATCCATTGGAGGAAAAACCAGTATATCCGCGTACGTTAAATGATGGAGCCTGCCCGGGAGCACCACCACTGGCGGAACTGATATTAAGATTGGAAACAACTCCCTGTAAAGCATGTCCGAGTGTTAGCACAGATCTGTTCTCCAGTCTTTTGCCTGATACCTGGGATACAGCACCTGTCAGGTTAATTTTTTTCTGAGTGCCATAACCCACTACAACAACTCCTTCCAGGTCCGTTACAATTAACTGGAGCACAATATCCACCCGAACATTATTGGTCACAGTAATCTCCTGTTTCCTATATCCCAACAAATTGAATATCAAAATTTCTCCGGGAGAGGCATCAATCTGGTATCTGCCGGAAGCATCGCTTACAACAGCACGACTGGTGCCTTTCACCACTACCTGTACACCGGGAAGATAGCCGCCCGCACTATCTTTAATCACTCCCGAAATCACATGCTGTTGATCAGATGTTAGTGTTACAGGTGGCAACGCGGGTTCAAGGATTTTTTTAATAAGTATGTTCTTGTCTACTATTTTATAGGTGATCGGCAGGCCTTCCAAACAACCTTCCAATACTTTTTCGATAGGCGCATTCTGAAAAGACAAACTGACTTTTTGCTTCTTTAATTCCACATCGTTGTAGAGAAACACGTAGCCTGTTTGCTGCTCAATGATCTTAAATACCTTTTCCAAAGGTGTATTACTTACCTGGATAGACACATTCTGCGCCAGACTTTTAGCACTTACCTGCATCAACATCGCTAAAAGAAGGCCTGCTATTACCTGAAATCTCATCATAAATTTCCGATGAAGGTGTTTGCCAAAAAACAACCATCCCGACCGGATGGTCGCGGTATGAAATCTGAATTTCATTAACTTTGTATTGTTTGAGTTGATATTTAATTAGTACGCTAATCTTTTGAATAATCGCTCATACGCTTACGTCTTCTGATTGCAGTCAGAAGACGTTTTTTATTGAGCTTAGGACAGTTTTTAAGTTGCTCGTTCCATAAGCTGAATGATTTTTAGGTGATAGATGTTATTACTTTATTCGATGACAATACGTTTAACGCCGTTATCTGTCTCAATCCTACAGTTCAAATTATAAAACGATAAAATCTCCAGGACTTTGGAAGCATTGGTATTACGATACACTTCTCCGGATAAGCGTACCTTAGAAGCCTTACCTTTAAATACCACGTCTACATTATACCAGCGGGAAAGTTGCCGTGCAACGGCATATATATCAGATTGATTGAAGTTAAGTTTTCCATTTTTCCAGGCAATAGCATCTGATACATCTACCTGCGCCACAGACAATGTATTGCCACTATCGAGCGTGGCCTGTTGCCCTGGTTCCAACACAACATCCCGGTGTTTGTTTGTCTCAACTATTTTGACGGCTCCCTCTGCCAACGTCGTTTTTACACTGGGTTCATCATCATAACTGCTAACATTAAAATGTGTTCCCAATACTTCTATCACCTGACCTTTGGAGAGTACTTTAAATGGTCTGTTGGCATCCCTGGCTACTTCAAAGTATGCTTCTCCCTTTAATTCAACCAGGCGTTCGCGGGATGTTCTGCTGATTTTATAAGTAAGCGTTGAAGCCGCGTTTAGCCAGACTTTTGAACCATCTGGTAATGTAAGCTGAAATTGTCCACCACGTGGGGTTTTCAAGGTGTTGGACACGAGGGCTTCTTCCTCCTTTTCCTTCGATTCATTGGCCACATAAGTCAACTGGCCGTTCGCATTTTTATAGATGGTATTACTTCCAGCTTTGGCAATAGCTCCGTTGGCTTGTTCATCCAAAGCTATTTCAGTTCCGTCACTAAGCTGCAGTATGGCTATATTTCTACCGGGCGCAATATCTGGTGCATTAGAGAGCAGCTTATTGGCGTTGAGTACTTCCCCGGAGGGCCTGTGACGAAACTGAAAATAAGTTCCAATAGAGATAATAATCAAAACAGCAGCTGCTGCTACTGCCGGATATCTAAATAGTTTTCTATCTTTTCTGAAAGACTTTACTAATCGGGTTCGAACTTCTGCAACATCTTCTTCCAACTCTTCCTCATTAATTGCTGCTTTCTTTGATTCCAACAGCTCGTACCACTGTTCTACCTGCACACGCTCTTCCGGAGTACAATCTCCTGCCAGATAGCGTTTCAACAGATCCTGCATATTATTTTGTTCCATACTTATCACAATATTGCTGTTTGTATAAGTATAGTACCACTAGTATACCGGTGGGCGTAAGGAAATTAAAAAAAATGTTCCGTCAGGCAGATGGTCGATAATATTAATAAAGGTCCCAATTTAACCCGCAACGACTTTAAAGCATTATTGACATGCTTCTTAACCGTAGCTTCGGAAAGGCCTAATTGCATGGCTATCTCCTTATGAGAAAGGTGATGCTCCCTGCTCATGCGAAAAACTTCCTGCATCTTTTCGGGTAACAAAGAAATTTCGCTTTCAATGATTCGCTTAAGTTCATTTTCCCTGGCTAAATAATCTGCTGCACTGCTTTTTATAGGTGTCGAAAATTTGAGTGACTCTAAATAGGTAGTTTGCACCTTTTTGTGAACAATACGTTTTATGACCATATATCGCAGGGTGGCATGTAAATAGCCCGCCAACGGGGTATCTGCCGTCAGCGAATAACGATTCTGCCATAATGCAACAAATACATCCTGTAATAGATCTTTGACTTCATCATTATCATCCAGCTTCTTTCTTCCTTTTACATACAGCCCTTTGGCATGTCTGTTGTATATTTCCAGGTACGCCAAATGATCGTCTTCCAGCAGGAGTCCAAGCAGATCTTTATCGCAATATGTTTGATAATCTACAGCTTTCACAAATAAGATTTTGGTCGTCCATTAGCCACGTTACGAATTACAGATACCCCTTAAGATAAGGATCTCTTTAAAAAAAATTTTCCCCTTCTTAACAGATAGTACGTTGAATCAGCGCCTGGGCGTAAATAAATTTTATTTTTTTCAACTAATCAATATTTTACGACATCGGTCCTGATATGGCTATTATCTTTTTATTTTCAAAACTAATCATAGTTCGTGTAGGCAACGATAGCGGGATATTAATAAAGTATTAAGTCTGTTTTTTTAAAATGACCACACAACATACTAATTCCGTTTAATATAATGTCGAAATGACAATAATTAGCGATATCAACGGAAGCAATCCGGAAGTACTTTACAAAATCTAAAAATCCGGGTTGGGAAAAACTGCTCTTATCCAGGTTGGGCAAATAGAGATCTTGTCAGAAAAAGCATTATCTCAAACTCAGAAAAGCCGGCAGCGTCACGCGACATCATCGCCAAATTTTCAAGTACAATCACAAGTTGAAGGAGGATACATTCAATAGCATAATCTCTATTGCTATTATAATTTTTTATTTGTTGTAGTAAGTATATTTGAATGCCCGACGGTCCTGATTACTGCCTAAGCATTGTGTAGCATGATTTTAAATCTAACATTATGAACAAAATATTTGCAATCTTACTGCTATTGACCTCTTTAAATATTGGGGCTCAAAACAAACAAGAATACCTAAACAAAAATCGCTTTGATATAACGCAACCGGATTTCACATTCCCACAAACAGACTTTAATATACTCGGCTTTGGTGCATATCATGGGAGTGCTAAAACCTATGAAGCGGAATTCTCCATTATCCAAAGTTTGAAGAAACAGGATGCGCTGGACTACTACATTCCAGAAACCAATTTCAGTCAGGCTTTTTTCTTTCAACAATACCTGGAAACAGGAGATGAAAATCTTCTGAAAGAGCTGGTGTCACTCTTTCAAACAATTGTAGCCCAGGAAGGGACTATTGAAACGTTTGAACACTGGAAAAAACTGAGACAACTGAACCAATCGTTCAAAGACAATCCAATAAAAGTAATTGGTTTAGATATTGTAAACGAATACAAATTTCCAATTAAACATATCCTTTACCTCACCGAAAATATTCAGGGCTGGCAACTTAAAGATGAGCTAAAATCCGCCATCATAGAGAAAGATATCGATTTCAGTATAGGTAATAAAAAATTGTCTACTTTGTTACAAAGGTTCATAAAAGATTACGAGTCCAACAAATCCCTATACACCAATCAAATTAAAGATACTTTTAGCTTTCATCATGTTCTGAAAAATATTGCCTATAATTTCAACGAAAGAAGAGACAGAGAAAAAATCATCCTCGATAATTATACTTCTCTAAAAGATATTTATCAGCTTGCGACTAAAAAGCAATTTGTCAAATACGGATTTTTTCATATTGAAAAAGATCGGGACGGCAATTATCCTTCGTTTTTTACCCGGTTGATCGAACAAAATATTTATAAACGGAACAGGGTGATTACAATCATCGGATACCTGGCCGGTAGCAAAGTGTTGTGGAACAAAATATATGATAAACAAGGCAATTACAGGAGTTATACAACCAGAAAAGGTTACGGAATCGGTGATTATTGGAAAGAGCACTTTAAAGGTATCAGGAAACTTAAGAAAGCAACGTTGTCAGATATCACTTTATTTAAACTTAATCATGAGCACTCTCCTTACAACAAAGGCACAGACCTGGTAGAAATAGAACTTTTCCTGAAAAAAGGTAATAGAAAAAATATCAGTGGAAAGAACACTACAAATTTCCTTGACTATGCTGTTTTAATACGCCACTCATCCAATCAGGTACCAATTGAAGAGGTGAAATAAAGAGGCTTTCTATTTCCCGATACAAAACTTACTAAAAATATAATCCAGCCTATCCTCATTCGTCACCTCTCCTGTTATCTCTCCCAGGTAATGCAAACAAAGCCGGATATCCAGTGCCAGTAAGTCTCCCGGCAATCCATTATCCATACCGTCCTTTACATCCTGTAAGGACTTCAGGACTTCTTTCAACGCTGCATAATGTCTGGCATTGGTAACGATAGTATCTTCTGTGTTTACGTCTCCTGCAATCACTTTATGTACCAGGGCATCTTTCAGTTCCTGGATGTGTGCATGATTTTTTGCAGAGATAAAGAGAATTCCGGGGATGTCAGCAAACTTAGTGCGGATGGCGGCTTCGCCGGTGATATCTGTTTTATTTCCTACAAGAAGATAGTTGATGTTATCAGCTTCGAAAGTATCGATCTGATGACGTATATCCGTAGTAGTTAGTCCATTCACATCAAACAGGTAAACTACTACACCGGCCTCTTTGATCTTCTCCATCGTTTTTTGCACGCCGATACTTTCGATGGTGTCCAGGCTTTCGCGGATACCTGCGGTATCAATGAGGCGGAAAAGGATACCGTCGATATTAAGGACTTCTTCGATGGTATCGCGGGTAGTGCCGGCGATATCGCTGACGATGGCGCGGTTTTCATTGAGGAGGGTGTTGAGCAGGGTAGATTTGCCGGCGTTGGGTTTTCCAACAATAGCGGTATTCACCCCGTTTTTGATCACATTGCCCATGCGGAAGGAATCGATCAGGTGCTGCAGGGTACCGGTAGCATTCGAAACAAGGCTATATAAGCCCGTACGATCGGCGAACTCAACATCTTCCTGGCTGAAGTCCAACTCGAGCTCAATAAGGGCGGAAAAGGTGATTAATTGCTCACGGAGGGCATGTAATTCCCTGGAGAAGCCACCGCGCATTTGTTGCATAGCAGTTTGATGGGAGGCGGCAGAGTTGCTGGCGATGAGGTCGGCTACAGATTCTGCCTGTGTGAGATCCAGTTTCCCGTTAAGGAATGCCCGCTGGGTGAACTCTCCTGGCTTGGCCAGTCGTGCACCTGCTTTTATGGTGGCGTCAATAATTTGTTGTTGGATATAGGGAGATCCATGACAGGATATCTCGATCACATCTTCACCGGTATAAGACCGTGGGCCTTTATACAAGCTGATGACTACTTCATCTATAATCCGTCCGTCTGAAACGATGCTGCCGAAATGGAGGGTATGGCTGGCTTGCTGGGTCAGGTCTTTGGCGGGGAATAAGCTGTTACAGATAGCATAGGTACCGGGGCCGCTCAACCTTATTACTGCAATGGCGCCCAGGCCTGGTGCAGTAGCCACTGCCACAATAGTATCGTCAAATCCGGTTAGTTTACCCAGCATACCTGTTAGTTTATGATTATTCCCAAAGGGCACAAATTTACGATAAATGGGGGCTATAAAGCAAAAGTCCCGTTCCAACGATGTTGAAACGGGACTTTTTGCAAATTATGTTGAGACAGTACTACTCCTGCAAAGTAAAGCGGATAGGGAGGTTGAACTGTACAGAAACCTGGCGGCCATTTTGCTTACCTGCTTTCCATTTAGGCATGGTTTTCACCACGCGAACAGCTTCTTCTTCCAGGCCACCACCTTTTGCGGCACCTACTGTTTTAACGTCTTTAATGTTTCCTTCAGAGTCTACTACGAACTGAACGAATACTGTACCGGAGATACCATTTTCCTGCGCAACGCGAGGGTAACGGATGTTTTTGCTCAGGTACTTCGCCAGTGCTTCCTCACCACCTGGGAAGGTTGGAGGTTGTTCTACGAAGGTGAAGATTTCCTCTTTGGCAGGAGCAGCCGGAGCGGTTACTACACCGGTACCTTTGCTATCTTCCAGCAATCCCGGATCGATACCGTTTGGATCACCTTCCACAGTTTTAGTACTGATGGCTTTGTCCTTGATGTCCTCATGCTTTGGAGGTTCCTCATCCGGTGGTACTTCGTTATCTTTCTTAATAACCGGAGGAGTAAATTGTACTGACGGTTTTACCGGTGGCGGTGGCGCAGGCGGTGGTGGAGGCGGAGGTGGTGTTTTCGGATCATCCGGTAACTTCACATCCTCCATCTTAATTTCCTGTATCACCGGCTTCTTCGCGTTATCTCCTTCAGAAGCTTTTACCCACTGTGATATCATGTACGTTGCAAAGAATATTACAAACAATGACGCGGTTCCCAAAATGGCATTCCGCACACGCTTATTATACTGTCTCCGCAAATCGTACGCCCCATATTCCTTATTCCTGCCGTCAAACAGGATATCAAGAAAATCGGACTTTAAGACTTTAGCAGAATCCATTGTTGTTGTTTTATTATGGATGCAAAAAAATAATTATTCCACAAAACTATTTAGCTGGCGTTGGAGAAGCTACACCGTTAGCTGCTTCGGTAGACTGGATCCATTTTTTATCCTGGTCGCTGATGTCTACAGTTGCGTAACGCTGAATTCTATTGATCGCCATTTCGTCGAGGATATCAACGAAGTTCTTATAATTGGCCTGATCATCAGCCTTTATAATCACTACAACGTCTTCTGGTTCACCTTTTGCATTCCGCAGTTTGGCAACTTCATCCCGCTTCTTGATGATCTCATCTCTGATTCCTCCGGTATTAGCAAAAGTTGTTGCTTTGAAGAATTCAGGATTAGCAGAAGCATTAGGGTCTTGCGCCAAACCTTCGTAATAGTAAACTCGATTATCTTTTCCGAGTAAAATGGTAAGAGCAGTACTTTCTTTTACTTTGTTCTGATCTTTCTCATTCTCGGTATCTTTTGGCATGATCAAGTCCATTGTTTTGGGCTTGGACATGGTAGTGGTAAGCATGAAGAAGGTAATCAACAGAAAACCTAAATCCACCATGGGCGTCATATCTACACGGGTAGACTGTTTCTTGGATTTCGTCCCACCGTGTTTCTTCCCTTTCCCACCACTACTACTGGTATCCATTTCTGCCATAGTAGCCAATTTTTTTAGTTACTTAAATCAACAGCCTTCCAGGTCAGGAAGCAATTGCTGTCGTTTACTTATGTTTAGCTCCGGCCTGTTGTTCTTCCCAGGCAGCAGTACCTTTCGGTGCTTCTTCCAGGTTAGTTACCAGGTTCAGCTTCTGAATTTTCTTTCTTTTGAAAGTATCCAGGATTTCTTTGATCTTAGGATAAGGAGTTTGGTTATCCGCCTTAATACAATACTTCACTTTATTGAGGTTTGTACCCTGGGCTGCGTTACCATATTCAATCCACGCTCCTAATTCTCCACTGGCAGAATCTGTAGGGATTCCTTTATCCAGACCGGAAGTTTTACGCTGTTCCTCGCTGAGGGCCAGGTAAGCTTTCAGATCTTTGATAGGTGCTCCTACGCTGGCTCCGGTGACAAAGTTTTTAATTTCTTTCTCATCCAGACCCAATTTATACTGCGTATTCAGATCTTCTATCAGTTTCCTTCTTTTAGGCTGGCCATCCATGCTGAAAAACACTCTACCATCCTTATCTACTGTGAACAATAACACATCAGAATCAGGCAAAAGGGTGGTGTTGATAGAGGATGGGGTAACTACTGTTACCGGTTCATCCGGTTTGAACTTCGTTGCCAGCATAAAGAAAGTTAATAGCAGGAAAGCCACATCACACATTGCTGTCATGTCAATGTTGGTGCTTTTCCTTGGCATTTTAACTTTAGGCATCTTTACTCTGTTTTATGGTTTACTTTAAATAGATTCAAAACCGCTTACTTTCCACAAAATAATCTCAGATTATTTGTGATTAGCAGCAAAGCTCTGTGTTAAAGTAAAGCCAGATTCGTCAATAGCGTAAGTGATGCTATCGATGTTGGTAGTAAAGTAGTTGTACATGATGATCGCTACAGCGGAAGTACCGATACCGAGTGCAGTGTTGATCAACGCTTCAGAGATACCACCTGCCAGCTGTGCAGAGTCTGGTGCACCACCGGAAGACATCGCTGCGAACGCACGGATCATACCCAATACTGTACCGAACAGACCTAACAGGGTAGCTACGGAAGCAATAGTAGATAAGAACACCAGGTTCTTTTCCATCATTGGCAGTTCCAGTGCAGTTGTTTCTTCAATTTCATTTTTAATGGTCAGAATCTTCTGCTCTGTATCCAGCTCAGTATTAGTAACCATTTCTTTGTACTTTTTCAGACCAGCTTTCAGAACGTTACCTACAGAACCTTTCTGTTTGTCACACTCTGCCAGTGCTGCATCTATATTGCGGTTAGCCAGGTGATATTGCACTTTACGTACCAGCTCAGAACCGCTGAATTTACCTTTCGCTTTAGACAGGTAAAGGAAACGCTCAATTACGAAAGTCAGACAAACCAGTAACACAGAAATCAGGATAGGTACGATCAGACCACCTTTGTAAACTGTACCAAACCATTTACCAATACCAGAATCAACTGGGTGACTTTCTGGATTGTTACCCACGAAGTTGGCTGGGTTACCTAATACAAAAAAGTAAAACAGAAATCCTATCACTAAACAGATAGGCACAGCCAACGCCGCGAACAGGTTGGATGACTTTTTAGGTTGATGAGAAGAAGCCTTAGCTGTAGCTGCAGTCACAGTTGTTTTAGTCTCAGCCATGTTGATTGAAATTTTAGTGTTAAAAATTAAACTATTGTTTGTTAGAAGTTACTAATTACGATTACGATACCCCATTATTGTGGAATGCCCTTCCGCACTCAATTTACTGTTTTTTATCAGTGATTCGCAAAGTTATAAGGTTGGTCCAAAAAAACAAGTGCAGCTCAAAAAAACCCACAAAAATTAACTTTCACACGCAAAAGCCCCACCACAGGGCTTTTAGACCACTCATTTTTTTAGAGCAAACACTTACATAAGCGAATAAACCAATATTGCAGTTTTCACAACCGATTGTTACTGTCCCAATTCTTGAAATAGTTTGATTTTTTTCAAAGTTGGACGCACAATTTAAGAAAAAATTCAAATGTTCCAACAGAAATCTTACAATTCTGATAACTTATTTATTCCCGCGCCAGTAAACACTTTCAGCCTAAGCTAATAGCATTTAGCACCAGAACATAGAATATTTTTACTTTCCCCTTCCCCAAATTCAATAGCACAGCGGGCATCATCTTCTACTACTCTCCTTCTCCATATAAAATTATTATCTGCTATAATAATAAATACTTACATAAAAAAAGTTGCCCCCGCAACTACTGTTTTAACATTTACTTTTCAATTTTACTTCTTTTTTTCCATTCCTACAGTCTTTACTGCGCTTATGGATTTTCCTGATAAGTTAATACTTAATATACTTACTTGCAAAGGTTTTTAAAAAAACATAACAAGTAAATCAAAAACCACTTATCAAAACTGTAATGAGCAAACCACTTCACAACAAACTGATACTAGCCATGGCAGGAGCCTTCTGCCTCGGTACCGCAGTTTTACAACCCGCCTCAGCACAACGGAAAAAACATTCCAAAAATGCTACGCCAACTACTCCTGCACCTGCTAAAGATTCAACCGGAAAACCACCCATGATCAAACCAGGTCCTAAACCTGGCCCTAAACCTTTTGCAGAAGTAATCACCGATAAAGCAAAATCCGACTCCGGCTTGTTCAATATCTACAAGCAGGACGACCGATTCTTCTTCGAAATCCCTGATACACTCCTCGGCAGAGACGTACTCGTAGTAAACAGAATTTCCAAATCCGCAGCAGGCCTCCGCGCCATGATGATGGGATTCAGCGGAGATATCATCAACGAAAATGTAATCCGGTTTGAGAAAGGTCCTAACAATCGCATCTTCCTGAAAAATATCTCCTACTCAGAAGTATCCAAGGACTCTACTCAACCGATGTTTACCTCTGTAAGGAATTCTAACCTGCAGCCAATTGTAGCCGCTTTCGATATTAGAACATTCTCTAAAAATAATGATGGCTCGGTGATCGATATGACCGAATTCATCAGCGGCGACAACGATATCCTGTTCTTCGACGGCCAGGTAAAAAATGCACTCAAACTCGGTGGCGTTCAACCCGATAAATCTTACATCTCTGATGTAAAATCTTATCCGCTGAACACAGAAATTAAAACCGTAAAAACATATAGCAAAAGTGGTGGCTCTGCCGGCCCGGGCATGCCTCCTTCACCAGGTGGTAATGCTACCGTGGAACTGAACAGCTCTATGGTATTACTGCCTGCCGTTCCTATGCAGCCACGCTACTTCGATCCCCGTGTAGGCTACTTCACCACCAGCGTAACTGATTTCGATGCAGATCCACAAGGCGTTAAAAAACTCCAGATGATCACCCGCTGGCGCCTGGAACCAAAACCACAGGACATGGAAAAATACAAACGCGGCGAACTGGTAGAACCAGTGAAACCCATTGTGTTTTACATCGATCCTGCTACCCCGGAAAAATGGCGCAAATACCTGATCCTCGGGGTAAACGATTGGCAAAAAGCATTCGAAGAAGCAGGATTTAAAAATGCTATCATCGCTAAAATGGCACCTACGCCACAGGAAGATTCTACCTGGTCTATCGAAGATGCCCGCTTCTCTGCTATCGTTTATAAACCTTCCGATGTGCCTAACGCCAGTGGTCCGCATATCCACGATCCACGCTCCGGCGAAATCATCGAAAGCCATATCAACTGGTACCACAACGTAATGCGCTTACTGCGTAACTGGTATTTTGTACAGGCTTCCCCTAACGATCCACGCGCCCGCAACATGCAATTCAGCGATGAACTGATGGGAGAACTGATCCGCTTCGTATCTTCCCACGAAGTTGGTCATACCCTCGGTCTGCGCCATAACTTCGGCTCCAGCTCTGCTTATCCTGTGGAAAAACTCCGTGATAAAGAATGGGTAAAACAAAACGGACACGCTGCCTCTATCATGGACTATGCACGCTTCAACTACGTAGCACAACCTGGTGATGGCATCAGCGGCGCAGATCTCTACCCCCGTATTAACTACTACGATAAATGGGCCATCCAATGGGGCTATAAGCTGCTGCCACAGGCTAAATCCCCTGAAGCAGAAACACCGATCCTGAACAAGTGGACCGTAGAAAAACTGAAGGATAAAAAATTCTGGTTTGGCACAGAAAGTAATCCGGATGATCCAAGATCACAAAACGAAGATCTCGGTGACAATGCGATGATTGCAAGTACCTACGGTATTAAGAATCTGCAATATATCATGCCTAACCTCCTCGCCTGGACAAAGGTGGAGAATGAAGGATATGGTAACCTGTCTGAATTATACAAAGAAGTAGCCGGACAGTTTAGCCGTTATATGGGGCACGTAGCTAAAAACGTAGGCGGTATCTATGAAACACCTAAAACAGTAGAACAGGAAGGTGTCGTGTATGAATATGTGTCAAAAGCCACCCAGAAAGAAGCCATCCAGTTCCTGAACAAGCAACTGTTCACTACTCCTAAATGGCTGATCAACCAGGACCTGCTGAACCGCTTTGGTGGTGATGCCGTTTCTATGATCATCTCCCGCCAGGAACCTGTGCTGGACAGATTAATGAGCAGCAACACCCTCAGAAAGCTGATCAGCAGTGAAGCCGCATTAGGCGCACAAGCCTATGCACCTGGTGAATTGTTGAGCGACCTGAAAAAATCCATCTTCTCAGAAATATATACACATCAGTCAATAGATGTATATCGCAGAAACCTGCAGCGCGCTTATGTGGATAACCTGACAGAGCTGGTAAACCCTCCTGCACCAAATCCAATGGCGGCTATGTTTGGCCCTGCCCCTGCAGATCCATCCAAATCAGATGCTGCTGGTATTGGCCGCGCACAGTTAATTGCACTCAGAACAGAGCTGCGTGCTGCAGCAGCCGGTGGTGATGCTATGACCCGCAACCATATACAGGACCTCATTGCCCGTATCGGTAAAGCGCTGGACCCTAAGTAACTACCTGGTATACACGAAAATAACTGCACCCTTTCCGCTATAAACGGAAAGGGTGCTTTCGTTAATCTATACCCCAAAGCGTGGTAATTCTTCCGGAAAAAGCTTAATATCGCTACATTATTTACTCACGAAGCCTCAAAAAGTGAAAGATCGGACTAACAAAATAACAATTTACGATATAGCCAGTAAGCTGAACCTGTCTGCATCTACTGTGTCCCGTGCATTGCAAAACAATCCACTGATTAACATGGAAACGCGGGAAAAAGTACAGCAAACGGCTACCGAAATGGGATATGTTCCAAACTGGATTGCGTCCAGTTTACGGAAAAAACGATCAAATATCCTTGGGTTGATTGTTCCCCGTACGTCGATGTACTTTCAAAGCACAGCTATCAGCGGTATCCAGCATGAAGCTCATAAGTATGGATTTAGCATCGTTATTGGTCAATCCGATGAAACGGTAGCCATGGAAAAAGAACTGGTACATACCTTCTACTCACTTCGCGTAGATGGCTTGCTGGCAGTAGCTTCTATGTTCACTACCAATTTTGATCATTTCAACCCATTCATTAAAAACAATATCCCCCTGGTATTCTATGATCGTGTACCTACCGATTTCCAGGGTTATACTATTACCGGAGATGACTTTAAAGGAGGCTTTCTTGCTACCGAACACCTCATCAAACAAGGTTGTAAACGCATTGCGCATTTCTCCGGGCAACTTACCTGTAATCTTTACCAGCAAAGGCTTTCGGGTTATAAGGAAGCGCTGGCGCAATACAATATTCCTTTCGATGAGGAGCTGGTATATGTACATGATTTAACCATGGATTCCGGTACTGTAGCAGCACAACAACTATTCGACGCGCATAAAATGCCGGATGGTATGTTTGCTGCAAATGATAGTTCTGCTGTTGCCTTTATCCGGGAAGCGAAAAAAAGAAACATTGCCGTTCCTCAGCAAATCAAAGTGGTGGGCTATTCCAATGATTTGTCTTCACGCATCATTTCCCCGTCTCTTACTACTGTTGAACAATCCGGATATAATATGGGGCAGAAAGCAGTAGAAACAATTGTTCAGCTAATCAACCAGGAAGAAGCTGTGAAAGTGACTAAAAACTATATCTTTCCGGTAGAATTAATAAAACGCGAGTCTACCGCTATATAAAGTAATAATCAACCGATAAACTGTAGAAACATAACCTGCAACTTTATGAAACCACGTCTGTATGCTGTTTTGTTATGCTCAGCTGCTTTTGCAATGAGTTCATGTAACAAACATATTTATGTACCGAACCAGGTGAATGCACCTTTGTTGAAAGAACGATACGAATTCAAAGGTAGTGTAACACCTACTAACCTTCAGACCGCCTTCGCTGTTACTGATAATATTGGCATTATGGCCAATGGACAATACCTGTATGGCTTCAATTATCTGGATCCGGCTAACGATAATAGTAATGACAACAATGATATCCTGGTTTCTAACCGTACCCGGGGGGGATTGGTTGAAGGCGCCGTTGGCTATTTCAAACCTTTTGGCTCCAGGAAGAAAATGGTGTTTGATGTTTATGCGGGCTACGGTAGCGGAGGTTTTAAAACATTTACCCATCGTCCTGATGCGAATGACGGGACTAACATTAACGACTATATGCTAAAAAACCATTTCAGTAAAGTGTTTGTGCAGCCTAGTATTGGATTTGTAAATCCTGTTGTAGAAACTATTTTCACAAGCCGCTTTTCAATGGTAAATTTTTATAACAGTCAATTTGGAACAAAAGCTTTTGAAAACGATGAAAATGGTAAAACCGATTTTCTCCGCATTAACAACAAACCAATTGCTTTTTATGAACCTGCATTCACTGTCAGGGTGGGATATAAATATGTAAAATTCCAATCGCAACTACAGTTCTCTGTGCCTCTAAATGATGAGTCTTTCAATAATTATGGTGCCAACAATTATAATGTGAACCGATATTTTCAACAAGTTACTTTCACAATGGGGGTTGCTGTGAATATTGCCCATTGGTATGATGATATGAAAAGAAAAAGAGACTAGCTTTTAATCCGGGTTAAAGCCCGGATTTTTTATTTAGGTAGATCATTACTGTAGATGATTATCGCATCAGCTGTTTATCCGGATAAAATCAAAGAAGCCTTAGTGTATAAACACTAAGGCTTCTTTTTAATAAGTATGGCAGCTACCTACTCTCCCGCATGATAGTGCAGTACCATCGGCCATGAGGGGCTTAACTTCTCTGTTCGGAATGGGAAGAGGTGAACACCCTCGGCAAAACCACCATAAGATCTTTATTCTGCAGCAGCAGAAAATAATATGATGAAGTTCTAACGAACTGTAAAAATTGTATGTAAATCTTTCAACGTCATTGAAAGTGATACTCCGTCAACAGCTTTTCTGTGAGGAGGAAAAAGAAAAAGCCTTAGTAAACAGATACTAAGGCTTTTCTTAATAAGTATGGCAGCTACCTACTCTCCCGCATGATAGTGCAGTACCATCGGCC
>NZ_JAGHZS010000020.1 GCF_017745275.1 Chitinophaga sp.
AGTAAGTGGCTTTGTAATAACCGATATTACCACTACTAATGCAACGTTAACAAACCTCCAGACTACCGACAACATCACGTACACCGTGCTGGTTACTCCAGCCGCAGATGGCGCAGTAACCCTGCAGGTGCCGGCTGATGCAGTCATGAATATCGGAGATAATGGTAATACGCTCTCTAACTTACTCAGTCTTGTTTATGCAGGTACACCACCTGTTATTACATCTGTCGCGGTACCACCTAACGATATCTATCATACCGGAGAAGAACTCCACTTCAACGTGTTCTTTAATGAAACCGTAGATGCTACCGGCACACCATCACTGGATATCATCATTGGTACGACGACGCGGCAAGCTACACTCGTAGGTGGTAGTGGCACCAATGTCCTGGAATTCAGCTACACCGTGCAAAACGGCGATATGGATATGGATGGTATCACACTCGGCACCTCCCTTTCCGGCACCATCCGCAACACCACCGGTAAAGACGCTGTATTGACACTTAACAACGTTGGCAACACCAGTGGCGTATTGGTGAACACAGCACAACCTGGTGTAATAATCAGCACTTCCGCCACTTCACCGGTGATAGCGCCATTTACCGCTACCATCACCTTCTCCGAAGCAGTGACCGGATTTGTCCTGGGTGATATTACAGTAACTAATGCAACACTCAGCAACTTCCAGACTACTGACAACA
>NZ_JAGHZS010000021.1 GCF_017745275.1 Chitinophaga sp.
CCTTTACTAAAAGGGATCTCACTAAAACAAACACACTGCTAAAGAGCAGTTACAGTTTGAAAAGAAACACAAAATTGGTGAAAGCAGGATGTTTATACATCTTCCACCCACTAACAGACACAGTTCTTTACAAAAGCAGATTACTACTGCTAACAGATGACACACCAGGCTAGGCAACAACCTACCACTTACACTTTACACTTAGTGTCATCCGCGTTTCCGACAAGGAAACACACTTAAGCCAGGTGCTTAATACCAGATTGAAATACAGGAAAATAAATAGCAATTAAGTTGAAATAATTTTTGCTGCGAATGATAAAGGTTATATCTTTGCCATCCGCTTCAAAAAGCGATTGTTCTTTGCAAAATAATGGGTTGATTATCAGAGTATTAAAATGCATTTTCCCAATATATAAATGCTTCAAAACGTGATAATTAAATATAAAAAAGTTGTAAAAGTTTTGGTGATTAAATAAAAGATCACTACCTTTGCAACCCCAACGCAAACGACGCGAAACACTAACAAAAAGTTCTTCTAAAAATAACAAGATGTTTGACCAAAGGGTCACAGAGATCGGATCTCACACATCATCTACCAGTTAGTAATAACTGAAAAGTTCTTTGAAAGATTGGAAACAACAGCACGATTCA
>NZ_JAGHZS010000022.1 GCF_017745275.1 Chitinophaga sp.
GCCTGTCACTTGCCGTGCAGTGCGAGGGACGCTCGATCACGACCATTGAGGGGGTCGGGGCCCCAGGCCACCTGCATCCCCTGCAGCAGGCCTTTGTCGAGCATGACGGCTTTCAGTGCGGCTACTGTACCCCCGGTCAGATATGTTCCGCCATCGGCATGGCGGCGGAAATATCGCGGGGGGTGCCAAGCCATGTGACCGCCGATCTCTCCGACGATCGAATAAAGCTCAACCATGACGAATTGCGCGAGAGAATGAGCGGCAACCTGTGCCGCTGCGGGGCCTACAACGGCATCATAGCGGCCATCGCCGAAACCATTGCCGAAGAGCCGCTCGTGGAGGTGGCAGAATGAACCCGTTTACTTATGCGCGGGCCGCCGGCGCATCCGATGCCGTCCAGCAGGGTGCAGTTGACAGTGCGAAGTATCTCGGCGGCGGCACCAATCTCATCGATCTTATGCGCGAGACAATCGAGCGACCGTCGAGTCTGGTCGATGTCACGGGATTTTCGCGTGAGATTGAGGCACTGCCCGGCGGCGGCCTGCTGATCGGCGCTGGGGTGCGCAATACTGCGCTCGCCGAGCACAGCCGGGTGCGCCAAGGCTACCC
>NZ_JAGHZS010000023.1 GCF_017745275.1 Chitinophaga sp.
TTTTAAAATATTCCCGGTCGTCTTTAGATGGCCGGGATTTTTTGTTTGTGGACGTGATCCGGCGTTTTAAATTTTAGTGCCAGGTGGGGCCTGTATTGATTATAAAGGGCAACAGCCTGCGCTGTAGTCTTTATGGCCAGGTCCTTACTTTTAAACGGTCTGTCCGGGAAAAATTCCTCTTTAATTGTTTTATTCATTCTTTCAGCCAGTGCATTTTCGTAGGGATCGCCATTTTCCGTCATACTCATCTGAATGCGGTTATCTGTGGCGATCTGTACATATTCTTTGCTACAATATTGCCCCCCTCTATCAGAATGATGAATCAGATCAGTATCATAAAGACGCCCTCTAATTGCCATTTTCAGTGCCCTGGAGACTAAACTTGTTTCCATATTATCGGCTATATGGTATCCAACGATTTTTCTGCTATAAGCATCTGTTACCATGCTTAAATAAAGATATCCTTCATCAGTTTTAACATATGTAATGTCACTTACCCATACCTGTTCTGGTCGGACCACTGTCAATCCTTTTACCAGGTTGGGATATTTCTTTAGCCAGTGATTGGAATCAGTTGTCTTTACATAGTTACGCCGCGGAGTAACTAATAAATTATATGATTTCATCCACTTAAAAAGCTTATCCCGTCCCATTTTAATTGACAGCACCTGCAATTGAGGTTGAATCAGACCATAAATCTTTTTTATCCCACTTCGGGGTAATAGTATTCTCTGTTCATGGACTAACTTTTTCACCTGCTCTTTGATGTGGAAGATTTTTTGCTCCTCACACTTGAGCTTATAGGAATATTGTCTACTGAATCCCAGTGTGTTAGCTATTCGTTTGGTGCCTCCGACTCTTTGGGATCCCCCTGTGCTTTGGAAGCTTGCTCTGACAGAGGTAAATACTTTTTTCGTATTTCTGTTCCAAATTGATCGTCTGCAATATCAATGGCTCTGTTGAGGATTTCCTTCTCCTGTTGTAAGATCTTAATTCTCTTTTCAAGCTCTTTAATTTGCTTATTGGGCGTGCTTTTCTTCATACTCGGTGTTTCTTGCCACCCTAATCTACCATGTTTTCTTAACCAAACCAAAACCGTTGTCCGGCCCTGAATCCCATACTTACGTTGGGCCTGCTTATACGTTAGGTTGCCTTTTTCAACTTCATCGATTACTTGAAGTTTAAATGCTAAACTGTAATCAAGTCGGGTCTTCTTAGTATTGCCCGAACCTCCTGTATTCTTCATAAGTTGATATTTTA
>NZ_JAGHZS010000002.1:0-235760 GCF_017745275.1 Chitinophaga sp.
GCCGCATAATTTTTAAACGTTTAAAAAAAGTCTAACCTTTAGGGTGCACTTCATAGTAATTAAATAATCGCTTCTGTCAACCGCTTCAATAGCTTTTTGCTTTACGCTTTCTGCTTTCTGCTTCAAAAAAAAACCGCCCTGGCAAAGCCGGCGCGGTTTTTTAAATACTTTTTAGCCTTAATTACTGGGCATCTTTTGCTACAAAACTTTCCTTAATCTTCTCCAGCAGTTTGCTATCAATCATTTGTTGTGCCAGCTGTATCATGTTTTTAAATGCGGTTCCTTTGGAAATACCGTGACCAATGATCACTGGTTTGGAAACGCCTAAAACGGGAGTACCGCCGTATGATTCAGAATCAAATTTGTTGATGTAGTCATCATGAATATTGCGTTTTAACGCGATTTCATGGAATGATTCAGCCATCTTAAGAACGATGTTACCGGTAAAACCTTCACAAACGATTACATCTGCTTTTTCAGAGAAGATATCTCTACCTTCAATGTTGCCGATGAAATTAATTTGTTTGTTTTCTTTTAACAGCGGATAAGTGGCTTGCGCAAGGAGATTGCCTTTTCCTTCTTCTTCACCGATATTCAGTAAGCCGATCTTAGGATTGTTTACCTGGAGGATGTGCTTTGAATAGAGAGAACCCAGAAGAGCAAATTGCGCGAGGTTTTCAGGTTTGCAGTCGGCATTGATACCTACATCAAGCAAGAGGCCGTACGAGCCGTTTTCACGGGGTACCAGAGTAGATATAGTAGGACGTTGCACTCCATCTATGGCTTTAATGGAATAATAGGTGCCTACCATCATGGCGCCGGTGTTACCAGCACTGATGAAAGCATCTATTTTTTCATTTTTCAGTAAATGAAAACCGATAGAGATGGATGATTGTGGCTTCTCTTTCAGTGCCTTAGTAGGGTGTTCATCCATCCCAACTACCTGGGATGAATGAACAACTGAATATTTTGATTGGTCCAGCTGTGCTTCTGCTAATAAAGGAGCTAACTGTTGCTCGTCCCCTATCAAAACCAGATGCACATCAGATGCAACAGCGTCTAAATATAATTTTACTCCTTTTACTGCTTCTGTGGGCGCGAAATCGCCACCCATCATATCAAGCCCGATTCTCATGTAACTCAAGTTTGTCTTGTTAGCTTCGGGTAAAAATAGTAAAATAATTATTTAGCAGCGCTCTGTTTTTCCAACACTACTTTTCCTCTGTAGTACAGTTTGTTTTCCACCCAATGAGCACGGTGTCTCAGGTGCACTTCACCGGTTGCGCTGTCTGTGCTTAAAGTATCCGCTACCGCCTTATAATGCGTTCTTCTCTTTGCTGATCTTTGCTGAGAATGTCTGCGTTTAGGATTTGGCATTTTATTTAATTTTTAATTGTCCTTAAATTTATCCAATCCTTTCCAGATTGGGTTATCGTTTTCTTTTGCCTGCTGGTTCATCTGTTCCAGCATTTCAAGCACTTTCGGATTACACCCGCTTTTGCCATCGGCATTGTCAGGATGTATACGCTGCATTGGAATGCTCAAATGAATGAATTCGTAAATATAGTCCGCCACGTTTAAATGGCTTTCGGTCCTTAATATGTACGATACATCCGGATCTTCTTCGGTACTCGCCAGCTCTTCCGGGTTATCAACCAGTTTTACAATCTGGTTGAAATCATCCCATAACTGCATCTCGAAGGGCTCTCCACAACGGTCACATGTAACCGTTACTTTGCCGCCTATTTCAAATTTCAGCAAAAAGAAGTTACTCTTTTTGTCCAGGGTGAGATTTACAGTCGCCACACAGTTGCTGAAATCCTTCGGCTCTTCAAAATTATCAAAGAAACTATCTCCGATTGCATACTGAAATGAATGCACCCCTGGATTTAGTCCTACAAAGGCAATATCAAATTCGCGGAGTGGTTTCATATCAATATCCTCACTTTTAGAGGGATGCAAAGGTAATTAAATATTTGCAATTGCAAAAATTTCATAAATTTGTTCACTAACGATATCTTATTTATATATATATTTATATCATAAAATATCAGCCATATTGACGTGTGAGCATCCAGGCGTGAGGCGCAAAGGTACATAAATTGAGCTTAAACTTATGCCTGTTTTTCACAATTCATCCTATTTTAATTGAAAACCCGTATTCCCCATTTCACCCGGAATGATGAAGGCCACAGGAAGAAACAGTAAGAAAAAAACTGCTACTGGTAGTACCGGCATGCCATTAAATGGGGCCCCGGACATCTTTTCCCTGCCCATAACTGCCTGGCTTAACAGTACCAATGCCGGCATCTTGGTAACGAATGAGAAACACCGCTGCATTTGGGTAAATGATATCTTTTCACAATATATGGGTGGCCAAAGCCCCCTCCACCTTCCTTATACAGCCCTCATCCGCTTCTTTAAACCAATGGTAGCCAATTCCCTGCTACTGGAAGAAAAAATGAAGACCCTCCGCCGGGAAAAAAAGCCCTGGTTCGGCTGGGAAGTGCCCTTCTTAAACGGACAAATCTGGGAAATCACTTACCTGCCCGTTTTTAATGGCGACGACTTCAGAGGGGCTATCTGGCAGGCTATTGATGTTACCCGCCGTCACAACGGACAGGAAGAAATAAGGCGTAATGAAGAGAAATTCCGGGTAATGCTCAATAACCTCAACGCCGCCATGTGCGAAACAGACGTAAAAGGCAACATTACCCGCGTATACGAAAGCTTTTGCCGCCTCTCCGGCTACCAGGAAGAAGAACTGATTGGCCGCAATATCACCGACGTATTTGTGCCGGAAAGCAACCGCGCCTTTGCCCGCGCTCTCCGCAGGAAACGCCTCGAGGAAAATGTGCCGCTCGTATACGATATGGAAATAAAGCTGAAAGATGGATCCTCCCGCTGGATCCTTGCCAGCTCCGCCAATGTCTACGACCGCAACGGTCAGATCACCGGCGGCGCCGGCATCCACATGGATATCACTGATCAGAAAAAATTACAGCAGGAACTGGAAGAAGCCCGCCAACAGGCAGAAGAAGCCCGGCATGCACAAAAAGATTTCCTCGCCAGCATGAGCCACGAAATCCGTACACCTCTCAATGCCATCATCGGGATGGCACACCTGCTGGAAGAAACCAACCTGGACACACAACAAAAAGAATACGTCAATATCCTTAAACACTCTTCCGGCATACTGCTGGGCATTGTCAGTGATATTCTCGATATTTCCCGTATAGAAGCCGGGGAAATACAAACAAACCAGCGCGAATTCAACCTCCGCGAACTGATTCAATCACTCCGGCATACCTTTGAACTAAAACTGGGCCGCCGCCCCGTGAAAATAACCGCCGAACTGGACGCTAATCTCAATACTTGGCTGATTGGCGATGACGTGCTATTGAACCAAATATTAATCAATTTGTTAGGAAATGCAGAGAAGTTTACCAGCGAAGGTGCCATTGCGATCAAGGCTACCCAGGAAAGCTGGCAGGATAATAAACTCTGGATCCGCTTCCGGGTATGCGATACCGGTATAGGCATCCGGAAAGATAAATTGGAACTCATCTTCCGGAATTATAAACAAGCAGAAGGCGATATCCGTGAAATGTACGGTGGTACCGGTCTCGGACTGGCGATCGCTAAACAGTTGGTGGAATTCCAGGGAGGCAGCATTGGTGTAGAAGACGTCCCCGGATTTACTACTTGCTTTAGCTTCAATATCCCCTTTATGGATAGCCGCAGATTGCTGACCACCCCTACCGGCAAATTAAGCAGGAAATTACTGCAACGCTCCTTTGAAGCTGCCAGGGTATTTGTAGTGGAAGATAACCCGATGAACCTCCGCTACATTATGAGCCTGCTGGAAAAATATAAAATTAATTATCAGCTCGCCACCAATGGACCTGATGCAACCTATTTCCTGGAATCCCGGCAATACGACCTTATCCTCATGGATATCCGTATTCCCGGTATGAACGGATTGGAGCTGGCGCAGAAAATCAGGGCAGATGAAGAACAACCCAATGTAGCTACACCCGTAATTGCCACTACAGCAGTTGCCATGGAAGGAACAGCCACCATGGCACGGGCAGCAGGAATAACAGACATACTCACTAAACCTTACACACCGGATCAGCTATTACAGATTTTTAATAAATATCTCAACGAAGACGAAACAGAACTAATAATGGAAGAAGTGCAGAACTTAAGTGGATTCGAGTTCAACAACGATTTGGATGTAAAGTACCTCACAGATCTCTATGAGAGTAATATTTCCTATGCCGCTGACCTGTTTGAAATTTTTATCAGAACCATCCGCGAGGAAATCGCCAAACTTAGTGAAATGGTCGATCAACGCGAATGGGAAAAAATGAAATTCCAGGTGCACAAACTCAAGCCCAACTTTGCTATGGTAGGCCTCACCTGGATCAGCGCCAAAATGCAGGAACTGGAAAACCACCTCCGCATTAACCAGGAATTATACAGCGCGGATATTGCCCGCCTTTTTAACGAAATTCAGGAAGATGTCAACAAATATTATCCACTGGTAGAAGAAGAATACGGCAAAATGCGTGAGTTTATTGATACACGCGGCGAAGAATCAGTAGGACTCTAAAATCTCCCGGATACTGTTATAATAATTCCCTCCAAATAAAATCATATGCACCATCAACGGATATAACTGGCAGATGCCTATCCGTTGTTGCCACCCCGGCAACAATGGGTAGGCTGCCTGGTAGGCATAATAGAAACGGGTGTCAAAACCGCCGAAAAGCCGCGTCATCGCCAGATCCATCTCCCTATGACCATAATATACCGCCGGATCAAACACACAAGCCTTCCCGTTGGCTCCCACCATAAAATTCCCCGACCATAAATCTCCGTGTAACAACGCCGGCACTTCTGCCGGAAATAATTGCGGTAACCGCTTGCACAACGATTCTACCTGCTGCACCATTTGCTTATCTGCTATCTGCTGGTCGTACGCCATCCGGATCAGTGGCAGCAACCGGTTGAACGCATAAAATACAGACCAGCTGCTATAAGGCGTATTATATTGTTTTAACGTGCCCAGGTAATTAGGGCCCGGGTTGCCAAAATGAGGCCTGGTAATACGATGCTGCTTTGCGAGAGATATAGCAAAATCTTCCCAGAAATCTCCCACAGCCTGCCCCTTTGTCAAAAATTCCAGCATCAGGTAAGCACGCCCATTCACGGAACCATAAGCCAGTGGCTTCGGGACAGGCAATGCCTTCGCTCCCTGTAATTCCAGTAACCCCGCATATTCCTGCGCAAACATATCCGGATAAAGCTTCGCATCATTCAGCTTCACAAAGAAATATCCCTCGTTGGTGGCTATACGAAAAGATTCGTTAATATCGCCGCCATGAACGGTTTTTGCATCATTTATATGTACTTTTACCTTCAATTGTTCGGAAAGCGCCGCACTTAATTGTTTTTGTAGAATTTCATCTATCATGTTCTGCCACATTATATGGAGACAAAAGCCCTGATTAAAAAGAAAATTGTCCGTATTGTACTAACACTTACGGCTATACTGTTGTTAAAAGGATTTTTCGCCTGGAGTAACCGCTTCAGCGATTTCTACTTCCATAGGTGGTATGAGTGGAGTAGTATGACGTTCAGACAAGTAACAGGTATAGTGCCATTTAGCATTGGTGATGTAATATATACCGCCTGGATTATTGGAGGAATATTTTATTTGTTAAAACTATGTTATAAAGTCATTCGCCTCCGTTGGGAACAGGTTGGTTTACAACTACTACGGGGTATACATTTTCTATTATCACTGTACCTCGCCTTCCTGGTACTGTGGGGATATAATTACCAGCGCAATTCCCTCACCATCGATACCGGCCTGGTAACCGGCCATTACAACACACAGCAACTGTACCAACTGTCAGATACCCTCCTTCGCCTCGTGAACCAGGATAAAGCCAATACCGGCGATACCCTCCACGCTATGAAGGCAGATACTGCCGGGCAACCTGTTTTCGCCAAAGCTATAGCCGCTTACGAGTCCGCTGCCAAAACCTGGCCCGCCCTGCGTTACCGCCATCCCAGTGTTAAACGTACGCTGTACGGCCATTGGCTCAACTACATCGGTATTACCGGCTATCTCAACCCCTTCACCAATGAAGCACAGGTAAATACTACCACACCCGCTGTATTGCAGCCTTATATTACTTGTCATGAAATAGCGCATCAGCTGGGATACGCCCCGGAAGAAGAAGCTAATTTTGTTGGGTACCTGGCCGCCACCAGCATTCCGGATAGCCATTTCCGTTATGCTGCCAATTTTGATATGTTTATGTATAGCGTAAGACAACTGGGGCAACGGGATACTACCCTCGCAAAAAGTATCTGGAACAGGGCAGTACCCGGCGTAAAAGCAGATCATAAAGCCATCATCGACTTCTATGAACCCTATACCGGCAAAGTGGATGAATACTCCGCCATCCTCTATGATAAATACCTGAAGGCCAATCAGCAGGAAAAAGGCATTCGCAGTTATAGCGAAGTAACCACCTGGCTGATGGCGTATTTCAAAATCCGCTAGTTGCCAGTTAGCAGTTAGCAGTTGGACTAAAGCGAATATCCGGAACGATGATGTTTAGCTACTAAAAGCTAATGGCTAATAGCTAACAGCTAGTTCATCATCAGCACGTTCACACTCCGCTGCAGGATATTAAAGGCAATTTCTGCCATCAGGTTCTCACGATCCAGCGTAGGATTTACCTCTGTGATTTCAAAGCAGCAGATTTTGCGATGCTGCATGAATTTGGCAATCAGATCTTCCGCTTCCCTTTCTCTTAAGCCATTACTAACCGGTGTACCCGTGCCTTTGGAAATAGACGCATCCAGGCTATCCACGTCAAAGGAAACATAAATGTATTCACAATCACTCAGGTAACGGAATACGGATCGGGAAATATTCTCCGGTCCCTTACGGCGTACTTCGCTGGTGGTAATCACCTTCATGCCGTATTGCTTGATCAGGTAGTCTTCTTCCTTCTCGAAATCCCGCAGGGAAATGAATACGATGTCTTCCGGTAACACCTTCGGTGCTATTTTACCGATGTTCTTCAACGCATTCCACATCCTCGCTGTATTCTCATCAATATCATGCACTTTGCAGTCCATGTTATCCTCTGCAATGGCGGTAGCCAGTGGCATCCCATGCATATTGCCGGAAGGAGTAGTGTAAGGCGTGTGCAGGTCGGCGTGTGCATCTATCCAGATCACTCCCAGTTTGGCTTTAGGGTGTGCCATTTTCAGCCCGGCAATAGTAGCCCCGGCGGTACTGTGGTCACCGGAAAGTAATACCGGGAACCAGTTGGCTTTTACTGTTTCTGCTACACTCTTGCTGATACGCTCATACATATTGAAGGTACCCTTGATTCTTTTGGCATAGGGCGATTCAATAGGTTCAAATAACAGCTTATTTTCCGTTTCAATTGCTTCGGTGGGGAAGTGCACAAAAAAGTTGCTCATGAAGTCCAGTGCAGCTATTTTAATAGCGTCTACGCCTAAACTGGCGCCCCGGGTTCCGGCTCCGATTTCTGATTTAACTTCTATTATTTTGATATTCTTCATAAACACATCATTATAGGCAAGCTACAGGATTTTAAGTGAACGCCCAAAGCAGTGTACCTTGTAATGGTGAAAAATTGGTATATATTAACTGAACCAAATCCAATACAGTAGCGTTATCGTAGCGATTTGTTCAATATTTTCCCAATTCTGGTTGACAATGTTGAATTTTATCCGGCCCATTTTTTTACGTCCTGATTTCTCAATAATTTGAGAGGATTACATTATAAAAATATAACCATGGATTTTCAATTGACGGAAGAGCATCTGATGATACAAAAGGCGGCGCGTGATTTCGCTATCAACGAGCTGCTGCCAGGTGTAATAGAAAGAGATGAACACCAGAAATTTCCTGCCGAACAAATCAAGAAACTCGGAGAACTGGGCTTTTTAGGTATGATGGTAGATCCTAAGTACGGGGGAGCAGGTCTGGACGCCATTTCTTATGTACTGGCAATGGAAGAAATTTCCAAGATAGATGCTTCCGCTTCTGTGGTCATGAGTGTAAATAATTCATTGGTATGCTGGGGCCTCGAAACCTTCGGCACCGAAGAACAAAAGCAAAAATACCTGGTGCCACTGGCTTCCGGTCAAATAATAGGGGCTTTTATGCTGAGTGAGCCGGAAGCCGGTTCTGACGCCACTTCTCAGCGTACTACTGCCGAAGATAAAGGAGATCATTACCTGCTGAACGGTACCAAAAACTGGATCACCAATGGTAACTCTGCCAGCGTTTACCTGGTGATGGCCCAAACCCATCCTGAAAAAGGTAGCAAAGGTATTAACGCCCTGATCGTAGAAAAGAATATGCCAGGGGTTACTATCGGCGCCAAGGAAAACAAACTCGGTATCCGCGGCAGCGATACACACAGCGTGATGTTCCAGGATGTAGTAGTACCTAAGGAAAACAGGATTGGAGAAGATGGCTTCGGGTTTAAATTTGCCATGAAAACCCTGGCGGGCGGCCGTATTGGGATTGCTTCCCAGGCATTGGGTATCGCCAGTGGCGCTTATGAACTGGCACTGAAATATTCCCAGGAAAGAAAAGCATTCGGTAAAGAAATATCCCAGCACCAGGCGATCCAGTTCAAACTGGCAGATATGGCTACCCGCATAGAAGCTTCCCGCTTGTTATGCCTCAAAGCCGCCTGGGAAAAGGACCAACACCTGGATTACACGCTCAGCAGCTCCATGGCGAAAGTGTTTTCTTCTGAAACGGCGATGTGGGTAACCACAGAAGCAGTACAGGTACACGGCGGATATGGCTACGTAAAAGAATACCACGTAGAACGCCTCATGCGGGATGCTAAAATTACCCAGATATATGAAGGTACGTCTGAAGTACAGCGTATCGTGATCAGCCGGTCTATCTTAGGATAGCAGAAAGCAGAAAGCAAAAAGCTATTGTAGCGAGTGATTAAAGCGTATATCCGCAGTGATCACTCGCTACAATAGCTTTTTGCTTTCTGCTTTCCGCTTTCTGCTTATCTTTGGCTGATGGCAATCAACATAGCAGCATACCAACAGATCATATCCGAACTGCAACCTTTCCATGCGCAACTGGTGGCCGTTTCCAAAACGAAACCAGTAGTAGACATTGCAGCGTTTTATGAAGCAGGGCAAAGGGTTTTCGGGGAAAATTACGTACAGGAGTTAGTCGAAAAACAGGCTGTTTTACCGGCAGATATAACATGGCATTTTATTGGTCACCTGCAATCCAATAAAGTGAAATTTATAGCGCCATTTGTACATACCATCCATGCAGTAGATAGTTTAAAACTATTGCAGGAAATCAACAAACAGGCCGCTAAACATCAGCGGATTATCCATTGCCTGCTACAGGTACATATTGCAGCGGAAGAAACCAAGTTTGGGTTAGATGAGCAGGAGTTACAGCAACTGCTCCAGGCATACGCCGCAGACCCGGCCGCATTTGCTGCTGTTCGTATTGCCGGTATGATGGGGATGGCCACCAACACCACCAACGAAGCACAGGTCCGTAAAGAGTTCCACCAGCTCCACCAGTTATTCGGATCTGTTAAAACCACTTATTTTAACAACGAAGCGTACTTTAAAGAACTGTCCATTGGCATGAGCGCTGATTATCCCATCGCCCTGCAGGAGGGAAGCACGATGGTTCGTATCGGTAGCCTGCTATTTGGAGAAAGGAACTATTCACAAAAGTAGTATTATGAAAAAATTTTGGATCTATTGCCTTACAGGTATTGGGTTAGCTGCCTGCAATAACGGCAACGCCATGAAATACCTGGCCGATGGTGTATGGCAGGCAAAACTTCACCGCAAAGATGGCGCCGACATCGTTTTCAACTTCGACGTAAAAAATGCCAACGGTAAATCTACGCTCTATGTTATCAATGCCACCGATAAACTGTTAGTAGATGAAGTCACCACGAAAGGCGACTCCGTGTTTATTAAAATGCCCTTCTTTGATTCTGAATTCAAAGCCCGTTTAATTACCAACAAGCAGCTCGAAGGCGAGTGGATCAGGCACCTGGCAGATAAAGACGTAAGCATTCCTTTTACTGCAGTGGCAGGAAATGCAGAACGCTTTGCAGTGAAAACACCCTCCACCGCCAATGTTTCCGGCCGCTGGGTGACACAGTTCGTATCTGCAAAAGATAAAGATAAAACGCCTTCCACCGCTATCGGAGAGTTTAAGCAATCAGGGAATATTGTGCATGGTACTTTCCTCACTACTACCGGCGATTATCGCTTCCTGGATGGGGTGGTTGACGGAGATACCCTTCGTCTCTCTACTTTCGACGGCTCACATGCCTACCTGTTCACCGCCCTGGTAGGAAAAGATAGTATCACCAATGGCCGCTTCTATGCTGGTATTGGTGATGGCCTCGAAAACTGGTCGGCTGTAAAAAATGATACGGCTACTTTGCCGGATGAAAGAACGATTGCCACTATGAAACCAGGTCAGCAACAACTGGATTTCACCTTCCCGGATCTGAATGGACATAAGGTGAGCCTTAAAGATGATCGGTTTAAAAATAAGGTAGTCATCATCACACTCATGGGTTCCTGGTGTCCTAACTGTATGGACGAAACCGGCTTCCTGAGCAAGTGGCATGAAAAAAATAAACACCGTGGAGTAGAAGTAATAGGCCTGGCTTACGAACGTACTACAGACTTTGAAAAGTCAAAGAAAAGCCTGGAAAATTTCCTCAAACGTTTCAATGTAAACTACCCGGTGCTTATTACAGGTGTAACACCAGGTGATCCGGACAAAGGAGAGAAGACACTGCCACAACTCACTGGTATCAAGGGTTTCCCAACCACTATCTTTATCGATAGGAAAGGGAATGTGCAGGAAGTACATACCGGTTTTTCCGGCCCCGGTACCGGCGAACACTACGAACAGTTCCAGGCAGATTTCAACCGGCTGGTATCCGGCATGCTGGACGAAATATAGCCTTAAATACACATGATGTTTTTAATAAAATGATCGCAATTTCATAATATATAGTAATTGTATAATATGTTTGCGCTATAGCTAAATCCCCGCTGGAATTGACTTTCGGCGGGGATTTACTTTTTAATAAAATTTATTATTTCATTTCTTTCAATAAAGTTTGAAAAATACGAGAATGTAATTATTTTACTGCTCCGTTTGACTTTTATAAATTCCATTATCTAATACGCTTATCTTATCCACCTGCCGGGACAATGTCAACTCTGATATTGTCCTGGATAGCGTTTCCACTGATGTTTTACGTTATTGAAACTTATCTTTAGACTTCTTTAATAGCAGGTGGTTTTTCTTCCCCTTTGGTTTAATAACATTTCTTTAAGACAGCTACCGGCTGTACTGGCCTGATATTTGAAAAATTCGTTTTCAAGTGTGAATGAACTACGCACCGCAATCATTTGTTAAACCATAAAATCCAGTAACTATGTCTACCACGAAATTTTTAGCTGGCGCCATAGCCGGGTTAACTACCGGATTAGTAATCGGGTTATTGACAGCACCGGATAGCGGCGATAGAACCCGCAAAAAAATCAAAACAAAAGCAGATGACTGGCGCCATAAAATCAATGGCCTTGTAAGAAAAAACGGAGAAGACTTATCGGAGCTGAAAGAGGTATTTGAACATGAAATCAGCGGTTTACAGGATGATGTTCGTGAGCGGGTATTGAAACTGATCAATAAAAGCCAGGGAACCTTTAACAGGTTTAAAAAGGAAGCACTGTCGTAGAGCAGAAAGCATAAAGCATAAAGCAAAAAGCTATTGTAGCGGGTGAATAGAGCGGATATTGTCTACGCTTTCATCACTCGCTATAATAGCTTTTTGCTTTATGCTTTATGCTTTCAGCCCTTCTGCTATCCCGCTATTTCCCCAGTCTCCATATAATTCTTAAAGCGCCTTACGTCTTTTACAATCATATTTTCGAAGGCGGGGTTCAATAGCCAGGCCAGCCCGGAGCCTACATAGCCGGCCGGTGGCCGGTAAGTAATCATCACATCTATTTCAGTACCACCATTAAAGGTTTCACGAAAAGTAATTCTACCGGCTGTGGCTATCGATGATCCTGGCAGGGAACGCCAGCCAATAATTTCTCCGGGTACTTCTTTCACTATTTCAGCATCCCATTCCAGCGTACCAATTCCTCCGGGACCCTTTACGATCCAGTGCGAATGAAACGGATCCGTTTCTTCAACAGATTGCAGGTGCTTCATAAACACCGGCAGATTGCTTAATTGCCGCCAGAAATAATACACTTCTTCCTTTGGATTATCAATACTGACAGAAGTACGGATATTTACAGACGCAGTATGCCGGTCTGGTTTTCTTTTGCCCATAAGCCCGTTAATCAGGTCATTGCCACTAATACCCCGGTACAATAAATAACCGGCGCCTAAGAGCTTTAAAAGGCTGGCCACAGGGCTTTTATCTATTTTGCTGATAGCATTGCCTACCAGCCATGCACCTGTGAAAATAGATACAATTCTACCTTCAGCCGTTACATTAATGATGTTCGAACTTTCGTATAAGGAGCCCGCTTTAGGTTGTTCTGCGTAACGATCGTGTTGTTGAGTTAAGGAATTCATATATACAGTTTGGGGAACCCACAGCTAAAACCCTGCACTTTTGTGTAAATGTATTTAACTGTTTGATATTTAGTGAGATAGATACGCACTTCATTCACTCGTTCCTGTGGCACATCCGGCACGGTGCGTATTTTCTTACACACTTGCTATTGATAAGAAGCCTGTAATGTTTCAAAAATAGCACGGCCCCAGTTTGGCGCCAGTGCATTGGCCGGTTTAAAAGCGGCAAACTTGGTCGCCGTAATATCTTCTACAAACCGTGCGCGTTTTTTACCACCACCGAAAATATATGCCAGCTGTTAATCAGCTTGGATATCTCTGCAGTATCTGCTATCTTAACCGGTCAAATCAAAAGAATATATGAAAAAAGCACTAACCGCGTTATTGTTACTCGCCGGATTGCACAGTTCCGCGCAAAAGGAAATTGCCCCCAACAAATGGCTCAAACTGTTCAATGGCAAAGACCTCACAGGATGGGATGTAAAAATAACAGGGCATGACCTCAACGATAATTTCGGTAATACCTTTCGCGTAGACAGCGGCATGATGAAAGTGTCCTACGATCAGTATGATGATTTCAATGGCCAGTATGGTCACATCTTCTATAATAAAAATTTCTCCGCTTACCTCGTCGTGGTTGAATACAAGTTTACCGGTGAACAGGTAAAAGGCGGCCCCGGATGGGCTTATCGTAACAGCGGTATCATGCTTCATGGCCAAACGGCTGCCAGCATGAAAAAAGACCAGGACTTCCCCATTTCCCTGGAAGATCAGTTGTTGGGAGGAAATGGCAAAGACCCGCGTTCTACGTCTAATCTCTGCACCCCGGGTACTAACGTAGTCATGAATGGTAAACTCATCACCGACCACTGTATCAGCTCTACTTCCAAAACTTACCAGGGTGATGTGTGGGTACATGCAGAAGCACTCGTACTGCGCGACTCCGTCATTAAACACATTGTGGGTCACGATACTGTAATCGTATACAATAAACCACAGGTAGGCGGTGGATCTGTATCTCATGCAGATCCAAGCCTGTTGCAGGATGGCCGCTTAATAAGCGAAGGCTCAATTTCCCTGCAGAGTGAAAGCCATCCTGTGGCATTTAGAAAAGTAGAACTGTTCGATCTTTCCCCTTATGTAAATGACCCTGTTAAACTGAATAAAATCCTGCATATGCTGCAACATCGTGCAGACGGTAAAAAGAAGGGTAAATAATAATACTACTATGACGGTGAGGCCTTGGTGGTCTTGGCGGTCTGGGTGGCCGGGGTGGTAAACAGCCGGCTGCCAGCAGTAATGCGCAGACAGCCAGGGCTGGCAAGGTTTTTCTTTTCATCACTTCCTGGTTTATAATGAATAGGATTGCTACTGATACGCCAAAGTCAGGCAAATCCGATACCATATTTGTTGGCTTTAAGTTACCTTTGACCCCTCGAAAAAAACAGCATGGAAAATTGTACCCTCTATACACACGAGATAGACATGGAGAAAGTGTTGACCCGCACGCGGGCGCACTTTGGAGAGAAAGCGGTAAAAGTAACAGGCCCGGAACATCACTGGGAACAGTTAACTATTACTTCCGGGAAAAAACTATTGCGTAAAGGAAATACCCTTACCATCAGATATCGTCAGCGTGCTATTCCCGGTTATCAGCTGGTAAGAAACGATGACCCGGTGACCACTAACCTGTTGGGGATGCATGGTTTTATACAGCAACTGCCCGCAGAAAATTCCAGGTTACAGGAACTCTTACTGGCCAAAGTGGCTACCATCAATACGGAAATCATTTTTCTCGCGGAACCTGCTTTTAATGGAGACCTTAGAACTGCGGTGATGGACCTCGCGCAGGAACTGGATGGTTTCTTCTTTTGCGAAAAGAATTTCATTTTCGATACAGATGTACAAGGATTCTGGGATAAAACAGGTGCTTTGCTACTTGATGTAAACGGACATTCAACGGCTACCAATCTCACCGTCAATATCAACGCCGTTTACTTCGATAACCAGGAAGCTCCTTCTGACGCAGCTACTGCCAGAAAACAAAAAAGTATCGCTCAGTTGAAACAGCTGCAGGTGAAAACAACACCTAACCTGCCAGTGATCACGGATGAAAGCCAGGTAACGCTTCGTTCCGTCAGGGAAGTGGCGGAGCGTGTAGCCGTACTCGCCGCCGTAAATGCCGTGGCATTCGATTATCTCGAAGGTGACACCGTGATCAGTTATTTACAGCAACATCAACTCTGGGATAAAACCACCCCTGCTGAAAAAGCATTCCTGGCAGATCCACAGGAAGAGCAGAAAACAAGGGAAACCTGGAAGTGTGAAGATATTTGGGTGCTGCTGTGGGCGTTGAATAAAGTGCCTTCCCTCGGAGAAATGGATACACTTTGCAACCTGGACATGGTACCAGAAGCAGAATTCCCTTTCCGTGGTTTGGATAGCGATCCTGCTGTATTTCTTGCAGGCGCCACTTCATTGCGTACTGCCGGTGATATACTCGATGCCAACGATTTGTATTATCGTGCTAACTGGGCCTGTGTAGATGCCCGTTTGAAAGGAGAAGAAGCACCGGTGCATCCCGGCATTGTATACGAAAGGCACTACGCCTTAAATTGGTTGATTAACTACAGAGAACAGCCATGGGATGACGTGAGCTGTGATACCTGATTGATAGCAATAATTAAGAAGGGGGAAGAAACAGTTGTTTCTTTCTCCCTTCTTAATTATTGTTGAAAGTATTTTATTTACTCCGCTGTTTATTCTCCACTTGTAAGGCTTCTACTTTTTTGTTCAACTCAATAATATACAATGTGAGTTCTTCTACTTTCTGTAACAATTTGCTGTTCATTTCTCCAAGGTCAACGCCATCTTTTTTCACTTCTTCAGCAGCAGGAATACCTGGCAGGTGTTGGTGAGTTTGCACATATTGCTCAAGCTCCGCTAAGCTGGGTAATTCATATCCCGCATGGAATACGTAGTCTGGCCAGTTGGCAAAGTCTTTTACTTTAATACGGGTAAATATGCCACTGCCATTTACCGCCAGTTTATAGCCTTTGGTATCTGTAGTACCAATACCTAAACTACCATTGGCTTTAAGTAGCAGAAGATTTTGTCCATATGAGTTAACGGCCAGCACATTGTTTTTAGTGAGTGGCGTATTGCCTTTGCTTCTACCATCCAGTACAACTGCAGCAGCATATTCATCTCCGGAGGCAGGTACGATATCATCGGATTCACCATTCAACATAATGCCGAAAGGTCGGCCAGCAGAATAGCCGCGTCCAACAATTGCGGGTATGTAGGCTCCTGTGGCGTTAGTAGCATTTACAATACTCAGGCAAGCATCCGAGATAGGAATATTTTCCTGAGAGAATTTAGCGAAGCTGAGCGCTGTCGCTTGAGGTGCGCTGACATGTAATCTACAGGCCGGGGTCGCCAGACCAATACCGACACTTCCCATATTATTGATTCTCATTCTTTCTGTTAGGTCTGTTGCCAGCAAACCAGTAGAGGTAGAAAAAACAAGATCCATACCCTGTATCAATGCATTGTCCGGGGCATAACGATTAATCCGCTCAGCCCTGATCCGTGCACCAATTTGATTGGGGGTATTATCGCGGTAGGTATGAAAATCGATATTGTAGCCACCAGGAACACCTCCCACTGGAACAGCCAGTTTCCCGGGATCTCCGGCAAAACCAATCCGAATAGCCGAACTATCCAGTAGCGATGAGATGGCAATATGCAATTTGCTTGTAGGCGCAGTGGTACCAATACCAACGTTCCCAGAAGTTTCCAGCTTATTACTATAGGTTTGACTAAACGATGTTGCAGCAAACAACAAGCTGACACTCGCTAAAAAAGTGAATTTCATGTATAGAGATTTTTAAAAAAATAGAATGAGGTAATAGTTGATATAGGTTTACGGGTTAACTCGTTTACAGAGCGAATATAAAGTAAAAAAGCATCCCTTTTACAAAAAAAGGATGCTTTTTAGGTAGATAAGATTGAACATTATTTCAACATCAGCAACCGGATATCTTTCACCGGCGCACTGCCATAGCTCAGGAATTTCTCATTAAATGCTTTCAGGCTGTAATCCTTGCCTTGCTGCTTTTTATAGGCTTCCCGCAAATCAATAATTTCTTTATAACCGGTGAAGTAGCTGGTTAACTGTACACTGGTGACACTCACTCTTTTCCATTTTCCTTCTGCTTCTGCTGCTTGTTGGAAAGCTTCTTTGGTTAATAAATGGATCGCCGCTTCCTTACTCATTTCTTTTACATGTACGCTGTAATCCAGGATGGTATTGCATACCGCGCGCAGATTCCATTTGTACCACATCAGCCACATTTCCGGTGCATTATTGCCATAGCCATTTTCCAGCATCATTTGCTCAGTATACACTGCCCATCCTTCAATCATGGCGCCATTGCTCATGAGTGATTTAATCAGGCTGGGAGATTGATTGGCATATACCAGTTGCGTGTAGTGGCCGGGAATAGCTTCATGGATATCCAGTATTTGCAGGATATACTGATTGTATTCACGCAGAAAACTTTCTGCTTTATCTTTTGGCCATCCTTCCAGACTGCCTACATTGTAATAGGTGTTGCCGCCTTTGTCGTAAGGGCCAGGTGCACTGATAGAGGCACCGGCTACACCCGCCATGTAGGCTGGTTCTTTACGCACTACCAACGGTTTGGAAGGATCAATGTATAAGAGATCTTTTTCTTTGATAAACGCAATGAGCGTAGGGAGCTGCTTTTCAATAGCTGATTGGAACTCTTCCGGTTTTACGTGTTGTACGGAAAGGGTGTCTATCATCCGGCCTACCAGCTCGAGAGAATCCGCAGGTATAGGTGCCTGGCCAAAGTATTTGGGCCAGAGTTGGCGGCTGATTTTTACCATCTCTCCATGGATAAATGCTTTACGGGCAACGGCGGAATCATAGATTTGTGCTGCGGTAAAAGAGGATTGTATGTCGAAGCTGAATTTTTTATCGTACAATGCTTTGCCCAGGCGGAAGCTACGTGGGTTGGCTGGTTTCAGTGCCTTTAACCAGTCAGCATAGTCGCGGATAGCTTTGGCCGCTGCTTTGGCATTGGCTATCATCGCGGTTTGTTCTGCTGCCGGAATAGTGGTTTTTTTTAGTGAATCTGCAAAGTCTTTTTCAAAAACTGACAGGCCGCCAGTATTCTGATCAATGGCCAGCGAAGTCAGTTCCGGCACCGGATTGTTGATCTGTTTTTTAGCTGCCTCATAATAAGCCGGTACGTGCTGTAACCTGCTGCCAAAGCTACGCAGCCTGGTTTCCAATGGCGCATAGTTTTCATTTAAGATAAAGGCAAAGGTACCACTGACGTTAAAGGAAGACGGGTCCCATTCATTGCTTTTTTGCTCATTGATAGCCCATTGTACCGACTGCAGGTAGTTCTGTATCAGTTGGTAGTCAATTTGGTTAGCATCACTCAATGCTTTGAGATCAAACGATTGGAGGGAATCCAGTTGTTGTTTCGCAAAAGCCAGCCGCGCTTGTGCGTCGGTGCTATCCGGTACCAGTAATACGCTGTCGTAGGCGTGATACCCTACACTGGTGGCCCAGTCGGGGCTTACTTTCCACAGGGCATCAATAAATCGTGCTTCGTATTTACTGAAGGCATTGTTCAGCGTGCTGTCGGAACCGTTGCTTTGCTTGCTGCTGCCGCTGTTGTTACAGGCAGCCATAGCTGCCAGGGCGGCGGCACAAAGGAAGAATTTTCTCATGGCGTTAGATTGGTGGTTGTTTTCAAAAAGCCTGCGTAATATACTATTAAATTATTTTCCTATTTTTGCTGCTCATTAATTAAAACGATTAACACTTGCGCCATGTAATCTCACAGGCATATTAACCGCTTTCCTTTCGCCGTTCCTTTCCGGAACCGGCCTGTGATTTTATTGTTTAATTTAAACCCCCTGACATGGCAATTTCTCAGAAATATGGCCGTACCTGGCATTATCCGTTTTCGCCGGGAACTACCAGCGATGACCGTATTCAATACGAATACTGGCAGCAGCTGCAACAGATTCCTGTGTTGATTCATACGGAAAAACTGGACGGTGAAAATAATTGTCTTTCCCGCTACGGTGTATTTGCGCGTTCCCATGCGGCGCCTACTACATCTGCGTGGTCAGAAAGCATCCGCCGTTACTGGCAAAGCATAAAGAATGATTTGGGCGACCTGGAAATTTTCCTCGAAAATTTATACGCCATTCATTCTATTGAATATAAAAACCTGGATCATCATTTTTATGTATTTGGTATCCGGGAGGGAGAGCGGTGGCTGAGTTGGGAGGAAACCCAATTCTATGCCGCTATGCTGGATCTACCTGTAGTGCCGGAAATTAAGCGGATAACGCCGCCGGCTACACGTAGTGAGTTCGAACAGGATACCTTGTCGCTTGTTAGCAGCCGTGGAACGTTCGATCCACATGATGTACATACCGGCATGCCCGCTACGATTGAGGGAATTGTGTCCCGTAATGCCGCAGGTTATGCGGTCAGCGATTTTGCAAACAATGTGTTTAAGTATGTCCGCAAAGGACATGTAAAAACAGACCAGCACTGGACCCGTCACTGGCGCCGTGCAAGGTTAAATAATGAAGGAGGTAGTTATGTGGCAGCTCAGTAACAATAAATCGTGGGCCGCGCTGGAGCAGGATTTTGAATGGGTACGCGTGATGCAGCAGGTACCACAGGATGCCCGTCACCATGCGGAAGGGAATGTAGCCATTCATACGCAAATGGTGTTGGCGGCGCTGGAACAGTTGCCGGAATACCAACAATTATCTATGGCAGACCAGGAGTTGCTATGGGCCGCCGCTTTGCTGCATGATGTAGAGAAATACAGCACTACGGTGACAGAGCCGGATGGTCGTATAACTTCTGCCGGTCATGCACGCAAAGGAGAGGGGCGGGCCCGGCAAATCCTTTACAGGGAAGTGCCAACGCCTTTTGCGATAAGGGAACAAATCGCTAAACTGGTAAGGTATCATGGCTTGCCGTTGTGGGTATTCGACAAACCGGACCCGCAGCGGGCGGCTATTATCGCCAGCCTGGAAGTAGATACCCGCCTGCTGGCCTTATTGGCCCGCGCAGATGCCCTGGGTAGGATATGCTTCGACCAGGCCGATTTGTTGTACCGGTTGGATTGCTTTGAAGAACTGTGCCGCGACAATGATTGCTGGGGGCAGCCACGGGCTTTTGCTACACCGGAAGCACGCATGTATTATCTCCGGAAAACGGACTCGCCGCCATACTATGTACCGTTTCAACAGCCGCAAACGGAAGTGGTCATGATGAGCGGCCTGCCCGGAGCTGGCAAGGATACCTATGTGCAGCAACATTATCAGCAGTGGCCGGTCATATCTCTTGATAATATCAGGAGGGAGATGAAAATCAGCCCAACAGATAAAAGCGGTAATGGTATTGTGATTCAGGCGGCCAAAGAACAAGCCAGGGCTTATCTGCGCCGGCAACAGCCTTTCGTATGGAATGCAACGAATATCACCCGGCAAATGCGGGAGCAACTGATCAGCCTTTTTACTACCTATCAGGCGGCGGTCACCATTGTATATGTGGAAGTGCCCGCGGCAAAGTTACTGCAACAAAACCGTCAGCGGGAGGAAGTAGTGCCATTGGCGGTGATGGAGCGCCTCATGGATAAGCTGGAAGTGCCTACGTTGGCGGAAGCACATGTAGTGGAGCATAAAGCATAAAGCTAAAAGCAAAAAGCTATTGCAGCGAATGAACGGAGCGATTATTTATACGCTTTGATTATTCGCTGCAATAGCTTTTTGCTTTCCGCTTTATGCGCTATTAAAATTCATTCTTCCACATCATGCTCTCAACGGGCTTGATGGTGCGGCCATTATATTTAGCGTTGCCTTTTTTATTGTAAAAAGTTTCTACATCACCTTCTACTACAAAATAGATCAGCTGCCCGATAGGCATGCCAGCGTATATACGTACGGGTTGTGCGCAGGAAATTTCCAGGGTCCAGGTGTTGCAGAAGCCTACATCTCCTTTACCAGCGGTAGCATGAATATCGATACCTAAACGGCCGGTGCTTGACTTGCCTTCCAGGAAAGGCACATGGGCATGTGTTTCAGTATATTCTTCTGTTACGCCCAGGTACAAGGTACCGGGTTGTAACACATATCCTTCTTCCGGTATTTCAAAATGCTCAATTTCATTGTGTTTGCGCGCATCCAGTACACGGTCTTTGTAGGTAGCCAGGTGTTTGCCCAGGTGTACATCATAAGAATTGGTACCCAGGTATTTCCGGTCATAGGGAGCAATGACGATAGTGCCTTTTTCAATTTCCTCCAATATCCGTTTGTCTGACAGAATCATGCTTAGGTTCGTTTAGTTTTAATAGCTTTTTGGTTTTCAGCTGTTAGCATTTCGTTAAACACGTGCTGCCAAAAGCTGTTTTTTCTGCTTTTTTGCTTTAATTTGGCAAGATATGCCATTAATACGAACGATACAAATTGATCCGGAAACGAAGCTGGGTGTATGGAAGATAACAGAGGAAGAAGACTTTTTCCGGGAGAAGGTAAATATCAGCCCATCGATTCATCATCCGCACAAGCGCTTACAGCATTTTGCGGGCAGATACCTGCTGGTAACGCTTTTTCCTGCTTTTCCTATTGGGCAAATCACTGTCACCAACAGCCGTAAGCCTGTGCTGGTATGTGAGAGCTACCATTTTTCTATTTCCCATTGTGGTGATTATGCCGCAGCTATTGTAAGCACCAAAGCCGCAGTAGGCATAGATATTGAAGAAGTGAAGCAAAAAATAGAACTGGTATCACATAAGTTCCTGTCGCCTGCCGAACGGTCATTTATAGACCCTGCACATGAACTGACCCATAAAACCATTTGCTGGAGCGCCAAGGAAGCGATGTTTAAGTGGTACGGACGGGGAAGCGTTGATTTTAAGGAAAATATGAAACTGCATCCCTTTGTGTATCAACAGGCAGGTTTTATTACCGCTGATTTTAACAAAGAGGATAGAAATACCCGGTTATATTTGCAATATATTATGGAAAATGACCTATGCCTGGCATGGACTCATCCTGCGTGAGGAAAGAATTTATTAAGCACTGTTGCGTTATTTATGAAGATATACTTACTCGGTTTTATGGGTGCCGGAAAATCCTATTGGGGAAAACAACTGGCAGATCACCTGCATCTTCCCTACTATGACCTGGATGAAGTGATTGTAGAAGCAGAAGAAATGGCTATTGCCGACATCTTTGCCACCAAAGGGGAAGATTATTTCCGTGAGAAGGAAAGTAAACTGCTCCGGGATTTATCAGAACAGGAAAACTTCCTGATCTCCTGTGGCGGTGGCACACCCTGCTTCCAGGAAAATATGGATTTCATGAATGAACATGGTACTACCGTATGGATCAATCCTTCTGTGGAAGCCATGGTAGAAAGATTGCAACGTAAAAAATCCAAACGTCCGCTGATTGCTGACCTGGATGACGAGGACCTGGTGGGATTTGTGGAAAAGAAAATGGCAGAGCGGCTGCCCTTCTACCAGCAATCCAGGCATATAATTTCATCAGATAATATTTCATTGGATACCTTTACGCAAAATTTCTAGTATGCATAAGAGTTTTTTAGTTTGGGCGGCGGTTTTAGGCGCATTGGCAGTTATCTTAGGTGCATTTGGTGCACATAAGCTGAAAGAACTGGTGCCACCGGAAACCGTATCTACTTTTCAGACAGGCGTTACTTATCAGTTCTATCACGTTTTTGCGTTAATAGCTACCGGCATTCTCTTCGCACATATTCCCGGTGCACAACTGGAATGGGCCGGCAGATGCTTTATTATCGGTATCATTTTATTTTCCGGTTCCCTTTATGCACTTACCATGCTCAAAATGACAGGTAACGTAGGCCTGAAAGGAATTGGTATCATTACGCCTATTGGTGGTGTATTCTTTATAGCAGGCTGGGTAAGTCTGTTGCTCGGTGTTTTAAAAATAAAAGCATAAAGAGGAACGCATATATGTACAGAGGTTTTTGGGTGTTGTTGCTGGGAATGCTGACAGGATCAATGGCGATGGCCCAGGATAATGCGGGCATCACCGGTAAATGGTATGGTACCTTCAAACATTACTACGGTGATAAATACCGCATGATAGTGCAGCTGGAAAAAGATGCCGCTGGTGGATATAAAGGCCTGATGGAATTACCAGACCTGGCAGCCGACGAAAAGTTTGACCTGGAAACAGTTGTATACCGGAAAGATACCCTGCTGCTCCGCATCGATGAGGTCCATTTTTCCTACACCGGTGTATGGGATCCGGCTACCAGGCAGTTCAAAGGGATCTCCAGCTTCGGCAGTGATGAAAACGAAGTAAACCTCGGAAGGAAGGAAATTACCAGGGAAGATCTGTACAAACGGCCACAGGAGCCGAAGCCACCGTACCCTTATTATACAGAAGAGGTTCGGTTTAATAATATCAAAGATTCCGTATCACTGGCAGGTACCTTTACCCGCCCTGCTGCCGCCGGCAGATACCCGGTAGTAGTAATGATCAGTGGATCAGGACCACAGAACAGGGATGAAGAAATCGCAGGACATAAGCTCTTCCTGGTATTGGCGGATTATTTCGCACGGAATGGAATCGCCTCGCTGCGGTTCGATGACCGCGGTACCGGAAAATCTACCGGCGACTATTCTAATGCTACTATCTATGATTTTGCGCATGATGTAAGTACCGCCAGCGCTTACCTGAAAACGAGAAGGGATGTGGAGCCCCTGAATGTAGGCCTGTTGGGACACAGCGAAGGTGGTGTGGTGGCACAAATAGTAGCGGCAAACAATCCGGGCGTGGCTTTTGTAATATCCATGGCCGGCGTCGGTATAACGGGCAGGCAACTGATAGATCAGCAGATGGCTATCCAACAAAGTATGGCAGGAAAGTCCGATAGTTTTATTGTGGCCGACCGTCAACGAATGAAACCATACTGGGACCTGCTGGCAAGCGATAGCAATATAGCTGTCATCCGGCCCAAAGCCATTGCCATCATCCGGGAATTGTACCGTACCTCTGATGAAACCGTGAAAAAGGAAATGTCCGAGAACGAGATGGTGAATAACGCCGAATTCAGTCCCGAAGTATTATCAATTCTGAAATACAATCCATTAACGTATCTTAAACAGGTGAAATGTCCGTTTATGGCGATTAATGGAACGAAAGATATACAGGTGGATGCCACTACCAATCTGAATGCTATTGAACGCGCATTAACCGAAAATGGGAATATGCTGGTAACAATCCGTAAGTTTGATGGATTAAACCATTTGTTCCAACGTTGTAAAACTTGTACAGCAAACGAATACGGAGAGCTGGAGCAAACCATTGATCCCCTGGTACCCGAATTTATTGCACACTGGATTTTACAGTTGCCATAGTTCACCAGGTAGTCCCAAAATTGAAAGTTATATAGCTGTCATCTGTTAGTAGTAGCCATGCTATCCACTAAAGTTGGCAGCTGGCAGCTAAAAGCTAATTATGTCCAGGAATAAACTGAAAACCGAAAAACCGGAAAGCAAGAAACCGAAAGGCCCCACACCGAACCCTGATGTGTTGACGAAAGACAAGGAGCCTGAGGTAAAAGTAAAAGAACTGGTGAAAGATGAACGTACCCATAAAGTAATGGGTGTGTTCTTCCTTTTGCTGTCTGTGTACTGTTTCATTGCTTTCACTTCTTACCTTTTTACCTGGGAAGATGACCAGGATAAAATATTCCATTACACTACCCGGGAACTTTTTTTCGGTGATGTAAAAGTTGATAACCTGCTCGGCCGCCTGGGCGCTTATGTTTCCCACAATTTCTTTTTCTACGGGGTAGGTATTGCGGCCTACCTGTTTTGCTATTTCTTTTTTATCATCGGTATTAACTTCATCGTAGGACGCCGCGTATTCCGCATCTGGCGCAACGTGAAATATATTTTGTTTGGCCTGCTCTTTATCAGCATGTCCATGGCATTTATGGCCGGAGGAAACGATTTCCCCTGGGGCGGTGCATTGGGAGATGCCCTGAATAAATGGACTTCCGGCTTTGTAGGGAAAACAGGTACCGCCCTCTTGCTACTTGTTGTGGGCTTCTCCTGGCTGATCTGGAAATTCAATTTTGAGTTTAAATGGCCGGAGAAGAAAGTAAAACCACCTAAACCTGTACCAGCAGCGGCTTCTCCTGCTCCTGTACCGGCCGCAACTGCTGCTACAGCTGCGGCTTCCGCTGCAACACCGGTCAAGGAAGACCCACGTGGAAATGGACTCAAAGGAGATGGGGGCGTAATGGTGATTCCGCCGCATGAAGAAGAGGAAGAAAATGAAGAAGACCTGCCGCCTATGCAGTTGGTAGAAAGAGAAGATATTACCGTGATTCCTTCCCACGCGCCCTATATGCCACCCGTAGCCCCTGTGGCAACGCCGGAACCGGAAGAACAATACGAACTGCCACCACTGGAGGAAGAAGAGGAAGAAGAAGATCCTGGGCCGTTGTTGTATATCGAGGAAACGGTAGAACAAACGCCCCCAGCCAATAAAAAGAAAAATGGTCCGCAGGAAGTAGCGTTTGAAATTAAACAAACTTTCCAGGACGAAGAAGATGAGATAGAAGAAATTCAGCCATCACGGCCGGTAGAACCAGTAGATCCTTATGATCCTTCGCTGGACCTGAGAGATTACAAGTTCCCCACATTGGACCTGTTGGAAAATCATAATGCAGATAAAGTAATTGTACAGGATACTTCTGAGCTGGAGAAAAACAAAAACCAGATCATTGATACCCTGAAAAACTACGACATCTCCATACAAAAAATAAGTGCTACCGTAGGACCAACAGTGACACTGTACGAAATTGTGCCGGCTGCCGGCGTTCGTATCTCCCGTATTAAAAACCTGGAAGATGATATTGCCCTGAGTTTGTCGGCGCTTGGTATCCGTATCATTGCGCCTATCCCGGGTAAAGGCACCATTGGTATAGAAGTGCCGAACGTGAAGAAAACAATTGTGTCGCTGAAAAATATGCTGGCCTCGGAGAAATTCCAGACCAGCACTATGGACTTGCCCATCGCTATTGGTAAAAAAATCGACAATGAAAACTTCATTGCCGACCTGGCTAAAATGCCACACCTACTCATGGCAGGTGCTACCGGTCAGGGTAAATCTGTTGGTATCAACACTTTGCTGGTATCATTGCTGTATAAAAAGCATCCATCCCAGCTGAAGTTTGTACTGGTAGATCCGAAGAAAGTGGAACTATCGCTCTATAAGCTTATTGAGAAGCACTTCCTGGCTAAGCTGCCGGGGGAAGACGATGCAATTATCACTGATACCAAAAAAGTAATTCATACCCTGAATGCGCTGTGTATTGAAATGGACCTGCGCTACGACCTCCTGAAAGAAGCCGGTACCCGTAATATCCGTGAGTACAATGGCAAATTTACCCAGCGTCGCCTGAATCCATTGAAAGGCCATCGCTACCTGCCGTTCATTGTGCTGGTGGTGGATGAGTTTGCCGATCTGATCATGACAGCCGGTAAGGAGGTGGAAATGCCGATTGCCCGTTTGGCCCAGCTGGCCCGTGCAGTGGGTATTCACCTGATCATTGCCACCCAGCGTCCATCTGTAAACATTATTACCGGTACCATTAAAGCGAACTTCCCGGCGCGTGTAGCCTTTAAGGTATCTTCCAAAATAGACTCCCGTACCATCCTGGATATTGGTGGGGCTGAACAGCTTATTGGCCAGGGCGATATGCTGGTTTCCTTCAATGGAGAGCTGGTACGTTTGCAATGTGCTTTCGTGGATACGCCGGAAGTGGAAAGCGTGGCAGAATTTATCGGTAACCAGAAAGGCTACCCTGATGCCTTCCTGCTGCCGGAATATGTAGATGACAAGGATCCGGATGGCAAAGAACTCAGTATTGCCGACCGTGACCCGCTGTTTGAAGAAGCTGCGCAGGTGATTGTTACCACGCAGCAAGGCTCTACCTCCTTGTTACAACGCCGTATGAAGCTGGGATACAACCGGGCAGGCCGGCTCATGGACCAGCTGGAAGCTGCTAATATTGTAGGCCCGAACATGGGTAGTAAAGCCAGGGAAGTGCTGGTGAGAACAGAAAGCGAGTTACAGGAAATCCTTAATAATTTGTTATAATATGTTAAGGTCTTTTGAAATAATTACCCTTTTTCAGGAAATATGCTGAATTTTGCAGCCTGTAAAAGACCAACCCGCTATACCGGCATGGCATTTGCCTAGGCTGGGAGAGCACAAACTAAAAAAAATTACGATGAAGAAACTTGTATTAACAGGAATGTTGTTGAGTGGTATCATTTTCAGCGGCATGGCACAATCCAAAGGCGCCTCTGACCCTAAGGCCAAGGTGGTATTGGATGGTGTTAGTAATAAATTCAAGTCATTAAAAACAGTAGTAGCTAATTTTATATTGAAAGTGGAAGGCGCCAATAACAGTGTATCTGATTCCAAAAAAGGAACTGTTTACCTGAAAGGCGCAAAATATAAAGTAACGCTGCCAGGTCAGGAAATTATCAGCGATAATAAAACTTCCTGGACTTACGCTAAAGATGTAAACGAAGTAACGATCAATAACGTAGACCAGAGCAGTGGCTCTATGACACCTGCCAAACTGTTCACCAATTTCTACGACAAAGATTATCTGTACAAACTGGAACCTGAAACCAACGAAAAAGGTAAAGTATTTCAGAATGTAGAGTTAACACCTACCGATAAATCCAAGAACGTATTTAAGGTAATTGTGTCTGTAGATAAGAAAAGCCAGAGTATTGCAAAAATGAAGGTTTTTGAAAAAAATGGCAACCACTACACCTACGAGATCACCAACTTTACACCAAATACCAACCTGAGCGACGCTACTTTTACATTTGACGCTAAGAAATACCCAGGCGTTGAAGTAGTAGATCTGCGATAAGCAGAAAGCTGAAAGCATAAAGCAAAAAGCCACCGAAAGGAATGATTAAAGCGAATAATCGCGCTGGTCATTTGCTTCGGTGGCTTTTTGCTTTATGCTTTGTGCTTTTAGCTTAATTAGCTACCTTTGGCGAGTTCAATTTAAAATTAAACAATATGGCATACGACGTAATCGTAATTGGTAGTGGCCCCGGCGGATATGTGGCTGCTATCCGTGCTTCTCAGCTGGGATTTAAAACTGCAATCGTGGAAAGAGAGAGTCTGGGTGGTATCTGTTTAAACTGGGGCTGTATTCCAACCAAAGCTTTATTAAAAACTGCACAGGTCCTTGAATATGCACAGCATTCAAAAGACTATGGTATTACTATAGGCGATGCACAGGTTGACTTTGAAGCTGTAATTAAACGTAGCCGCGGTGTTGCTGATAAAATGAGCAGGGGCGTTCAGTTCCTGATGAAAAAAAATAAGATTGATGTGATCATGGGCAATGGTAAAGTAAAAGCCAAAGGCCAGGTAGAAGTAACCGATAAAGACGGTAAAACTGCAGTACATGAAGCAAAACACATCATTCTGGCTACAGGTGCACGTGCACGTGAACTGCCTAACCTGAAAATTGATGGTAAAAATGTAATTGGTTACCGCGAAGCAATGGTATTGCCTAAGCAACCTAAATCCATGATCGTAGTAGGTTCTGGCGCTATCGGCGTTGAATTTGCTTACTTCTATGCTACCCTGGGTACCAAAGTAACCATCGTTGAATTCCTCCCACGCATTGTACCGGTTGAAGACGAGGATATCTCCAAAGAACTGGAAAAAATATACAAAAAGAAAGGTATCGATATCATGACCAATGCTTCTGTAGAAGCTGTGGAAGCAACTGGTAACGGTGTGAAAGCGAAAGTGAAAACTCAAACCGGTGAAATTACCCTCGAAGCAGACGTAGTACTGAGCGCTGTGGGTATTGCTGCGAATATCGAAAATATCGGCCTGGAAGGTATGGGTATTAAAACCGATAAAGGCCGTGTACTGGTAGATAAATACTACCAAACCAACGTTCCGGGTATCTACGCTATCGGCGACATGGTTCCTGGTCAGGCCCTGGCACACGTTGCTTCCAAAGAAGCGATCGTTTGCGTGGAAGCTATCGGCTACAACGAAAAGAAATACGCACACAAACCTGCTACTATCGACTATATGAACATTCCGGGCTGTACTTACTGTGCACCAGAAATTGCTTCTGTAGGTTATACTGAGAAAGCAGCGAAAGAAGCCGGCTACGAAGTGAAAGTTGGTAAATTCCCATTCTCTGCTTCCGGTAAAGCTTCTGCAGCAGGTGCTACTGAAGGTTTCGTAAAAGTAATCTTTGATGCTAAATACGGCGAATGGTTAGGTTCCCACATGATTGGTGCGAACGTTACTGAAATGATCGCTGAAACAGTTGTAGCACGTAAACTGGAAACTACTTACCAGGAAGTGCTGGATGCCATCCATCCACACCCAACTATGAGCGAATCTGTAAAAGATGCCATAGAAGTAGCTTACGGCGAAGCAATACATTTGTAATAAAAGCAGAAAGCTGAAAGCATAAAGCAAAAAGCTATTGTAGCGAATGAAAAAGCGAATATTAATCCGCTTTAGTCATTAGCTACAATAGCTTTTTGCTTTATGCTTTCAGCTTTCTGCTCTACCGCCCCTGTTTAACAAATTGTCTGGCATACACCCGTTTCCCATCCACATAAATACTACAGTTGAAAACGCCGTTGGGCAGCTGTTGTACGGGAATAATTTCCTGGCTGTCTTCCAGGTTGCGTTGCATCATAATACGACCACTCATATCTGTAATCACCATTTTCCGGCTGCGTGCCTGTTCATCCAGGATGTACAATTGTGAACTAACAGGGTTAGGAAAAAGGAGTATTTTATTATTTAGAAAGATATTCACGGAAGCAATATCTGAATAAATACTCCGGGCATCTATAGTGAGCAAACGCACGCGGTAATGTACCACGCCTTCAGAAGGCTGCTGATCCAGGAAGTTAAAATTCATGGCTTGCCCGATAGCCGTAGAATCCAGTGCTATCCACCCTTTAGGGGATGACCGCTCCCAGTAAAGGTTTTTAAGATGCCAGGTACTTCCGAGGGTAAGGGAAAGCAGTACCTTGTTTTCAGTGGTTTTGTCAGCCAGCAGGTTTTGCACATAGCAACCTACTCCCTGCTGTGCATAATTAGTAGCATAGCTACGCATGCCGCTCCAGCCGGCTGCCGCTACCGGGCTTACTGCAAAGTACAGGGATGCTGCTGTTGATTTCGGTACAAAAAGAAACGTATCACGGACCTGGCTATACGGAATGAGCGTACTATTTCCCATTGTATACAACTGATAGGCCGTGGCACCGGGTTGTGTGTCCCAGTAAAGCAATACCGTATCGGTGCAGTTAAAGCCGGTGCGTATCGTTAGTTGTGGTGAAATATAACAGGGTGCACTGATAAATGCGGTATCCGGTAAGGAGAATTTGAACCATGTCCGTTGAAAAATGTTAGGGGTGATCCAGTTGTAAATGCCGGAGGTCACCGGCACATTTTGCACAACGGGTAACCAGGTATGGCCACTATCGGTACTGTACGAAATATCACCGTTACCACTATACGTAGTTTCCCACTGCAACGGTACATTTTGTGCCGCACCCAATATGTTTTCCGGTGCAGGGCTTTGCCACTGAAAGCTTTGTAGTGGCGTAAATTCATAGACCAGGTAAAACGACTGTGTAGGAGTAGCCAGGGAGCTGCCTTTTACGCGTAGCTGTAATGGCCCCGCTACGGGACGATCGATGGTGATTTGCTCCGTGTTATTGATACTGTCGCGGCCACGTTTGGCAAGGGCTTTTAGGGAATCGGCGGCAGGGTAGGCAGAAAGCACCCACGGCAGCCAGGTGTTGCTACCGGTAGCGGCTACCAGGTCCAGGTCATTTATAAGCGCTTTAGCGGCGTTTACCGTTGCGGGTGGATCATTCCAGCACAAGGTTATTTTTACCTGCTGTAAGCCCGCAGGAACGTTGATCGTGAAAAGGGAAGAGGCACCGTTACTGACAGATCCTGTCAATACCCTGTTTTCCCGTAAGGTTTGCAAGGCTGCCAATGTATGAAAACGACCATATCCCTCCGTATAAGATGGCGCCACTCCCGCAGGACGCCTGGCACTGTTGATCAGTATCGCTTTTACCAGTGCGGAAGACATGGGAGCGTTGTGCTGTTGCAGCCACGCATCCTGTAGCAGGGCTGCCGCACCGGAAGTGAGTGCTGCCGCGCCGGAAGTACCATCTTCACCATATGCGGTGATATCCGGTTTAATACGGCCATCATAAGCAGGACCCCTGGAGCTCAGCGACATGATGCTTCCAATGCCGTCTGTTCCACCTGCTACAATTACATTTTTCGCCTGTTTAAAATTACCGGACAAGTTAGCATAGCTGGCAATGCCCTGGTAACGCCCGTCGGCAGGCGCGCTGTTGCCAATATTGCCGGAAGAATATACATGCACAATGGTATCTGCTTCATATATCTGTTGATCATAAGCGACTGCTTCTGCACCATAGTAATTTTCTATGCCCGTGCCGTAGGAATGGTTTTGTATGGTGATGCCGGATTGTTGGTAATACTTATCATCATCCGGTAATAAGCTATTGTTGTAATCTGCAGAACTCAGCTTTACCTGTGGTGCCACACCTTTTCCGTTTTGGCCGCTGTTGCCGGCGCCACCGATCAGCGTAGCCATGATCACAGCATGAGAGCTACTTAAGGCAGATGTATAGGCAGAAGGAAGATATCGCCCTTTTAAATCAATATCAGTAGTGTCAAAAAGATCTTCTTTAACGGAAACGGCTATACGTTTTCCCTGCACCAACGGAAATTGTTGTTGCGCAATAAGTACGCCGTTGAGTGTAAGATTACTGGTGTTGATAATAATTTCCGGTGCCGGACGTCGTACGCGGTCGGCAAACAGCAGCGCTGGTTGATTAATAAACGCTTTCCAATACCGCTTTTGCACGGTTACTACTGCGGTGGAAAAACGATCAGAACGGCTGTGTACACTGGCGTATGCCAGTGTAGCGTGTGGACTATAAGACACCTGTGCCAGGATACTATCGGCATCCGCGGTATGTTCCAGTTGTACCAGTAACAGCGCGCTGGCTTTATAATTAGCATTGGCGCTGTAACAATATCGGAGACTGCTGTCTGCAGGTGGCGTTTGCAGAATATAATGATACCGGCTGATAGCCTTTATTAATCCATGTTGCAGCAGTATCCCTGATGTGGGGGCTTTTTTGAATTTAACCAGGTAAGGCGGACCGGGATGTGAACGGGAAAACGTATCGGCTGCATATCGTTGCAATATGCTATCGGTTGAAATTTTTTGTTGTGCAGCAGTACTGCAACAGTAACATAACAGCAAAGTTAGCAGGGGCCATATTTTCAGAGGAGTACATTTCATGCGGCGTTGTAACAATAGTTCGTTGATGCAGGGTTTTATGTTGCTGCTTAAAGCTACTATATTTACGTTTTTAACGCAATTTTACCCGGATAAAAAACAAAATATTTTTTTTAAATAAAACGAAAGTTGTAATATTGAAACAGGGAAATCCTAAGAGCAAATTTTCGACAAAATCTGAACAATCTAAACAACGATCTGGAAAACCATTTCACAAGTTAGTTAATCTGTTAAGCAAATCCTTGTATCCGGAAATAGCCGGTATTACTGAATCAGAGCCAATCCATTGAAAAGCTGATGCTGTTTATTATAAGCATCATAGCTGTTGTAATTATCCAAAAACGAGAGCACACTTCACCGTGGTTTTTTGGGATTATAAACAAAGCGGAGCAATTGCATTTGTGGCAATAAGCCAGGTATTTTAATAAGTGTATGAGATGCGCTTATTAATCATGTTCCTGTTGCTGTAACACAAATCCTTGCGGGCATATTGTAGCTGTTAAAGCCGGAGAGATTGCGCCAGCAGCAATTAGCCGGGCATTATCCATGTGTGTCAACTGTACGCGTAATAACATGATGTGCCTGGAAATCATCGCCGGTATTGCCTTGATGTAGAATTGCCTGTTCACAGGAACGGGTAATCGGGATATCTTTTTTTTAAACCAAAACCCAAACAAACCAAAATTTGGATCTATGAGAAAACAATCAATTCCTGTTCTTTGCTGCGTGGCAGCTACTTTCCTGTTCGCCTCCTGCCAAAAAAATGGCGCACAAAAAGAAGAAGTAAAGCCTGGTGTATCAGCAGAAGTGTTAGCCCAAATTAAAGACAATGGTTTCAGTACAGATAATGTAGTGAAAACAGAAGATGGCTACCTCGTTGAAGGCGATATTCTGTTAACTGCAGATCAGCTGAAAGTGAAAGTAGTAAGCCCTGTACTCAGGGTGGCAAAAACAGAACAATACCGCACTAACTTATTAGTGACCGCCTTGCCACGCGTTATTAAAATTAAAGTAACTAACCTGGGTACTGCCTTTATTACCGGTACAGATACGGCAATTGCCCGCTACAACCGGTTAGGACTGCGTTTTACCTTCCAGCGTATCACCAGCGGTACTCCTGACATCACTATTAAAGGATTCAACCAGGGACCGAGCGGTGGTTACATCACACTGGGATCTTCCGGTTTCCCTACCAGCGCCGGTAATCCTTATGGCACTATTAAAATGAATACTAACCAGTATGCTTATGGTTCCAATCCTAACGTACTGTATGTAGGCTCTGTTATCCAGCATGAAATTGGTCACTGTATTGGTATGCGTCATACCGATTATATGGATCGTTCCTACAGCTGTGGTGGCAGCGCTGTAAATGAAGGTGATGGCGGCGTTGGCGCTGTATTCATTCCCGGTACTCCTTCCGGTCCGGATGCTAACTCCTGGATGCTGGCCTGCTCTAACGGCGGTAACCGCACCTTCAATGCCAATGATATTATTGCTCTCAATTACCTGTATCACTAATCGGTGTAAGTGCTAATCTGTTAAGGTATTTCCGGCTCCTGGAATTTTTTGATGCTGGAGCAGTACCAGAGCGGGATCTCTCTCCCGAAATAAATACTGTTATCAAAAAATTTCAGGCCGGAAATACTGTTAAGTAAAACACATCGCTATACCTGTAGTTGTAATGTAATCGCATACGCCCCATTATCTTCACTGATTTGTAATTCATATTTATCCGGATAGAGGTGATCCAGCCTTTGCCGCGTATTGGCAATGCCAATACCAGCATGCTTATTGTCCGATACCATCCGGAATAACTTATTACTGCAGAAAAAATGGATATGATTTTCAGAAGTAGCCAACTGGATATTAATTTCTGAAGGTTCATGATTGCTAACCCCATACTTAAAGGCGTTTTCCAGGAAAGGAAGTAATACCAGCGGCGCAATGCATTTGATACCCGGACTACCGCTAACAGAAAAGTTTACCTGTGTTTTAGTGGTCAGCCGCAGCTTTTGCAGGTCTATATAATTCCGCAGGCAATCAATTTCATTCTCCAGTAATACGTAGTCATGCCGCGTGTCTTCGGTAACATAGCGTAGCATCTTCGATAGCTTCATAATGCTCAGGGCCGTATTTTCATTACGCATTATGGCGAGCGAGTAAATATTGTTAAGGGTGTTAAATAGAAAGTGTGGATTGATCTGGGCTTTCAGGAAAGATAATTCAGCCTGTGTTTTACGTGTTTCTGCATACAGCGCCTGTTGTTCAGTTTGTCGGCGCCGGCGGGTAATCGCAATAGCAACGCTTAGGGAGAGGGTGAGCAGCAATAGGAAATCACTGACGATATCCAGTTTCAGTTGCGGCAACCAGCTGCCTGCTGCGGTATGTGGTACCCGGCTGAATAAATGATCAAACGGCCGCATATAGTTGATCATCAACAATAACAATAATACAGAGAAGCCATACAACACATATTGCTTACGAAAGTACAGGCGGGGCAGGAGAAAGTAAGTATGAAAATAGAATAATGCTACATACGTTACCCCGAAGACAAGGTAATGGGTGGAAAATAGTATGGAAAGTGCCGGATGGTCGCCCGTTTGCCCGCTAATAAAGAGCAGCGGTAAACTAAGGCATATCAGCCACCCTGTGATGTGTGCTATTACTACCGAAGATTTTAACCGGAACATTTGCGACAGATAGATAGAAAATGAAATTGCGGGAATCCGTCCAGATAAGCAATGGCATCTCTGTAAATAGCGGGTTTATGTCGATGAATCAGAGGAAACGCCGGGTTATCTTTTCCAGCCTCCCCGAATTATAGTAAATTGCCTGTTTTATAAAAAGAATATCAGATATGTTGCAACGAATCGTAAAACGGGTGCTAGTATTAGTATTCCTTGTACTGGCGCAGCAAACCTATGCTACTGAAGGCATGTGGCTGCCGCAGCTGTTATCCGGTCTTAATGAGAAAGAGATGAAAGGAATGGGCATGAAAATCAGTGCCGCGGATATTTACAGTATTAATAAAGGGAGTTTGAAAGACGCCATTGTCAGCTTCGGCGGCTTTTGTACGGCAGAAGTGATCTCTGAGCAGGGATTGCTGCTCACCAATCACCACTGTGGTTATGATGCCATCCAAAAGCACTCTTCCCTGCAGAATAATTTCCTGGAAAATGGTTTTTGGGCGAAATCAGCCGTAGAAGAATTACCTAACCCAGGTCTCTTTGCCACTTTCATTGTCCGCATTGATGATGTTACCAAAGCTGCCCTGCAGGATGTAAAACCTGGTATGAGCGAAAGAGAGCGTCAATCCGTAATTGATAAGCGTTTAAACGAAATTAAACTGGCCGCCCGCAAAGAAAGCTGGCAGGATGCCATGATAAAACCTTTCTATGAAGGCAACCAGTATTTCCTGTTCGTTACAGAAACTTATCGCGACGTACGACTGGTAGGAGCCCCACCATCTGCTATCGGGAAGTTCGGATCTGATACCGATAACTGGGTGTGGCCACGTCATACAGGCGATTTTTCGATGTTTCGTATCTATGCCGGTAAAGATGGTCGCCCGGCCCCTTATTCAAAAGATAATGTGCCTTTAAAGCCTAAATATGCCCTCACCATTTCCCTGAAAGGCGTGAAACAAAATGATTTCACCATGGTAATGGGATTCCCGGGCCGTACTACCGAGTACCTTCCGTCAGAAGCCGTTAAACAAACAGTGGAAGTTGTAGATGCTGCAAAGGTGGAAATGAGAGACGCTGCCCTCAAAATCATGGACGGCTACATGCGTAAAGATGAACAGATTAAAATTCAATATGCTGCCAAATACGCCGGTACTGCCAACTATTGGAAGAAATGGATGGGAGAAATGCAGGGCGTAAAACAAACCAATGGCATCGGCAAAAAGTTACAATATGAAGCTACTTACCGGCAACTCCTGGACGCAAACCCGGTATGGAAACAGCAATACGGTGGCGTACTCGATTCCTTGAATGGCTACTACCAGCAATTGCAGCCCTATGCACAAACACGCGACTATTACAGCGAATTAGTGAAAAACGTTGAACTGTTTACCATAGGCGATCGCCTCATCACTTTCCTGAACGACGTACACGAAAGAGGAGAGGGACAGTATGAAACCATGCGGGAACAATTCCTGACGTCGATGCAGTCGTTTTACCAAAACTATAATGCCAAAGTAGACCACGACATTTGTGTAAGCCAGGTAGCGCTTTACGCCAAAGGGGTACCTGCGCGATATGCCGGCAGTGATTTTACGCAGATCTGGCAGGAGAATAACAAAGACAGCCGCGCATTAGCGGATAAAATGTATGCACTTTCCGGTTTAACATCTCCCGAAAAACTCAAAACTTTTGTACAGCAACCCTACAATACGGTAGTAGCGCAAATGTGGACGGACCCGGCTACCCGCCTGATGATGGCTATGCGCAAAGGATTTGTAGACAATGTAAGTAAACCACTGGCAGACATCCAGGCCAATATCAACAATCTCCAGCGTACCTATATGCAGGCGCAAATGGAGGTGATGGGCAGCAAAAAAGCATTCTATCCCGATGCAAACAGTACGCTGCGCGTTACTTACGGGAAAGTAGATGGCTATAATCCCCGCGACGCTGTGCACTACGATTATTACACGTGGCTCGATGGTGTCATGGAAAAATATATTCCGGGCGACTATGAATTTGATGTACCGGCCCGCTTAATTGAGTTGTACAAGAAAAAGGACTACGGCCGTTATGGTGTTAACGGAAGAATGCCGGTGTGCTTTATAGCTTCCAACCATACTACCGGCGGTAATTCCGGCAGTCCTGCACTGGATGCCTATGGTCGTTTGATTGGCCTGAATTTCGACCGTACCTGGGAAGGTACCATGAGCGATATTAATTTCGACCCTTCTATTTGCCGCAATATCATGGTAGATATTCGCTATGTACTGTTTATAGTGGATAAGTATGCAGGATGTACCCGTTTAATAGAGGAGATGAAACTACAGTAGCTTTTAGCCATTAGCTTTTAGCAAAAATGCCGAGAAGATCATGCAATATGTTCTTCTCGGCATTTTTGCTAAAAGCTAAAAGCTAAAAGCTAACTGCTATATCCTGCATTCGTATACAATCGAGCTACATTGATCTACTACTTTTAATCCCTTTCTATAAGAGCGGAAACCATGGAAGAATCCCTGGAATAAGCGACTCTTACCGGTTTTATATTTTTCACTAAGTAAGCTTACATAGAAGCCATCAAACACCATCGGGTGTTTTTTTACCAGTTTGATCTGATGTTGTGTGAGTAATTTCTCCATGGCACCGGGAGAAAAATGATAAAGGTGCCTGGGTACATCATAGGCCGCCCAGTATTCTTTGTAGAAGGCAGCATCAGAAGACGTGTAGTTTGGAACGGCTATCAGCAAGGCCCCGTTAGGTTTCAGCAGGGTACGGATATGATCCAGGTAACGATGCAGGTCATGTACATGTTCCAGTACGTGCCACATCGTAATGGCATCATATTGTTGTGCCGGCAATGTATACAGGTCTTCTACAGGCAGTGCGGTAATATCATAAATTGTTTTAGCATTGTGGCGGGCATTTTCATCGGGTTCCAGGCCGGTAACGGTCCATCCACCTGTTTGCATATAATGCAGGAAAGCGCCGGTGCCACTGCCAATGTCTAACAGGTTACCTGTTTTCATACCGGCCGCATTACGTACCCAGTTTTGTTTGGAGCGCAACGTAATTTTTCTGACACTGTGGTATAAACGATTGATGAGGCCTTGTTTGGTTTCTGAGTGAGAAATATATTCCTGCGATTGGTAATAACGGCCAATAGATGCGCCGTCCGGTATATTTTGGGTAAACCGGCCGCCACAGCCTCCGCAATGGAAGATATTAAATGTTTCTTTGGATACAGTAAAGTCTTTGGCAGTTAGCGCTTCATGAATTTGTGAAGATCCACAAAGCGGACAGGTGTTGTGATAGATTAAACTCATTTGTTTGTTGAATACGCTTATATAATTATTTATACTCTCCCCATACTTCTCTCAGTACATCTGCTATTTCACCCAGTGTGGCCAGGTGTTCTACTGCGGCCACTACTAATGGCATCAGGTTTTCACTGCCGTTGGCTGCTTCACGGATACGGGCCAGCGACTGTTGTACTGCTGCATTATTGCGGCGCTCGCGTAGGGATTTCAGTCTTTCAGATTGTATTACGCGAATACTATCGTCGATACGGAATACTTCCGGTGCCGCCTGGTCAGCCGCTGTAAATTTATTAACACCGATGATAATTTTTTCATTATTCTCAATCTCCTGCTGATAGCGATAGGCGCTACGGGCAATTTCATCCTGTACAAAGCCTTGTTCAATAGCACTAACGGCGCCACCCATCGCATCAATTTTGTTGATCAGTTCCCAGGCTTTGCTTTCTACTTCATTGGTGAGTGCTTCAACGTAGAAAGAGCCGGCCAGCGGATCTACGGTGTCGGCTACACCGCTTTCGTAGCCAACAATCTGCTGGGTGCGGAGGGCAATGCGGGCTGCTTCTTCCGTGGGCAGCGACAATGCTTCGTCATAGCCGTTGGTATGAAGCGATTGTGTACCTCCCATGGTAGCTGCCAGTGTTTGGATGGCTACCCGTACAATGTTGTTGTGTGGTTGTTGGGCGGTAAGCGTGCTACCACCGGTTTGGGTATGGAAACGCAGCATCTGCGCTTTTGGATCTGTTGCACCCAGTGATTGGGTGATATGCGCCCACATTCGTCTCGCTGCGCGAAACTTGGCCACTTCTTCAAAGAGGTGGTTGTGTGCATTAAAGAAGAAAGACAACCGTTTGGCAAAAACGTTGATATCCAGCCCTACGTCCAATGCGGCTTTCAGATAGGCTTTACCGTTAGCAAGTGTAAAAGCAAGCTCCTGTACAGCATTAGCGCCTGCTTCGCGGATATGATAACCAGATATGGAGATGGTATTCCACTTGGGTACTTCTTTGCTGCAATAAGCAAAAATATCAGTAATGACCCGCATAGACGGTTTCGGCGGATAAATGAAAGTGCCTCTGGCCGCATATTCTTTCAGGATATCATTTTGAATGGTACCGGAAATTTTCTTCAGATCGGCGCCCTGTTTTTTAGCGAGGGCAATATACAATGCCAGCAATATAAAGCCCGTAGCATTGATGGTCATTGAGGTAGATATCTGTTCCAGTGAAATGTCTTTGAACAATATCTCCATATCTTCCAGTGAATCTATGGCTACACCTACTTTACCTACTTCGCCTTCAGACATCGGATGATCTGAGTCATAGCCGATCTGTGTAGGGAGGTCAAAGGCAACGCTGAGTCCCATTACACCCTGACTGAGCAGGTAATGATAACGCTTATTCGATTCTTCTGCCGTGCTGAATCCGGCATACTGCCGCATGGTCCACAGCTTATCGCGGTACATGGTGGCATGTATTCCCCTGGTGTAAGGGAAGCTGCCCGGTTGCTCTTCCATGGCTACCGGCTGGCTATACACCGGCGCTATCACAATGCCCGAATCAGTTTGAATGGTTTTTTCCATAGTATCAAAAACTAGCGTTGCAATGTTACATAATTATTATGGTACTTCGCCGCTGAGAAAAATATTGATAATTTGTGTGAAAGTTGGCAGGCAATTATGATCATTTATTGTTTATTAGGCATTACCCTCGTGCTGGCGCTATATAGCTTATACCTGGTATGGAAAGCTGGTAGCAGGCCACTGCGCGCTACTTATACATATTTGTTGCTGGGATTGTCGCTGGCGGTATTTCTTTATTTATACGGCACCTGGGTATATTTATCTATTTATGCAGGCTATGTGTTTGGTGGCCTGCTGCTGGCCGTTTGTGCCGCCTATGTACTGCGTAAGCATGATCATGCCGCCAGGCCAACGCCGCTATGGAAGCGGCGCAGTAACCTGATACTGTCTGCTTTATTTATCTCGCTCAGTATCCTTTATTTTACCGGTACTACCGGTACACCAGATACGGTGCGCTTATCGCTGCCGTTTAAATCCGGTAAATACTATGTATTGCAGGGTGGAAAAGGGTTGCCTACCAATGTGTTTCACTTTAGTTTACGCGGTGCCGTATATGCCATGGATATTGTGCAGCTGAACAACTATGGAGGACGTGCCAACCAGATCTTCTCCCGTAACCTGCACGACTACACTATTTTTGGCGATACGCTCTATGCCCCCTGTGATGGACAGGTAGCAAGGGCTTACAGCGATGACCCGGATAATATTCCCCCCAACATGAACCGCGGTCCTAAAAATACCAACCAGGTATTACTGGAAACCCCCGGCTATTATGTGTTTATGGGCCACCTCAAAAAAGGAAGCGTGGTAGTGAAGGAAGGACAGTATGTAAAACAGGGAGATCCCCTGGGCTGCGTTGGTAATTCAGGTTTTAGTACAGAACCACATCTGCATATACAGGTACATGCCAAAGCTGCCGGCACTCCCTGGTACCAGGGAAAACCACTTTACATACTATTTAATGGAAAAGGTTATTTATTGAATGAAGTGATCCACACGCGATAGTTATCGCATGAGGCGCTTGGCTTCTGCATTGATAATCTGGGAGGTTAGTTCAGCGGGTGATTCTCCGGCCTGTAAAAAAACTTCCAGTATCTGTTTGTTCAACTCCAGTGCCGGCGCATCGGGAGGCAGTTGTACGGCTACCTGGTTGATCACGGAAATAGTTTGTTCCTTCAGGGTTTTTACCGCATCCCAGGTAGCGGAAGATACATAAATCTGCTGCGTTACATTGTGTTCGTATTCCGCTTTGATTTGTTGTACCATGGCAATTTGCATATCCACTGCGGACAGGCCCGGGTGGTAGATCCTGCCAATCAGGCTTTGTGGCGTAATACGGTCTACATACAAGGCCATCCGTTCGTAAGCCTGTAACTGTAAGGGAAGTATGGCAGCGTTGACAGGTGTCTTTTTTTCTCCCTCCGGTGCATCCTCCGGCTTATTTTTTTTGAAGAGATCTTTTATGGTCGGATATATAATTGCTATTGCACCAATGGCAATGGCTATATACAAGAGTTTATTCACATCCATCTTTATAGGTTATGTGCACAAATATATAATAATATTATATATAATTAAGTGTTAAGAATTAAGAATTTACGGGAGATGAGCTACGCAAGGAGATGCTTCGCTGTCATTTTCCGTAAATTCTTTATTCATATAGCATGCTGCTTAGCTCAGTTTTGCCAGCCAGGTTCTCATCCTTTCTACGCCTTTCTCCAGGTTTTCCATACTGGTAGCGTAGGAGAGACGAATACAGTCGGGCTGCTGGAATGCCACGCCGGTAACAGTGGATACGTTGGCTTTATGCAGCAGGTACATGCAGAGGTCATCAGCATTATTGACCTGCATACCTTCATACGATTTATTAAAGAACGCACTTACATCCGGGAACATATAGAAAGCGCCTTCCGGATCATTTACTTTCAGGCCCGGAATTGTTTTCAGGGCTTCATGTATGTAGGCCCGGCGTTTTTTAAAGGCGGCCACCATTTCTATGGCGGTAGTCAGATCGCCGTTGAGTGCGGTAATAGCTGCACGCTGCGTGATAGAGCAGGTAGCAGAGGTAAACTGACTCTGAATTTTATCGCAGGCTTTGGCAATATCCAGCGGAGCTGCCATGTAGCCCAGGCGCCAGCCGGTCATTGCAAATCCTTTACTGAGGCCGTTGATAATGATAGTGCGGTTAATCAGATCTCCAAACTGCGCAATGCTTTCATGTTTGCCAACGTAGTTGATATACTCATATATTTCATCTGAAATAATAAAGATCTGTGGATGTTTGGCAAATACGGCTGCCAGCGAAGCCAGTTCTTCTTTGGAATATACAGACCCGGTAGGGTTGCAGGGAGAAGAGAACATGAACAGCCTGCTTTTTGGTGTGATAGCCGCTTCCAGCTGTGCTGCAGTGATTTTATAATTATTTTCAATGCTGCAGGGAACAAATACTACCTCACCCTGACAGAGGCTCACCTGTTCTGAATAAGTAACCCAGTAAGGGGTAGGGATGATCACTTCATCACCGGGGTTTACAATGCTCAGTACGGCGTTGGCCAGGCATTGTTTGGCACCGGTAGACACCACAATTTGTTCCGGCGTATAGTCAAGACCGTTATCTCTCTTCAGCTTATGTACTACTGCCTTTCTTACCTCGGGGTATCCAGCCACCGGGGTATAATGCGTAAACCCTTCATCAATCGCCTTTTTGGCGGCTTCACGGATATGTGCCGGGGTATCAAAATCCGGTTCTCCGATGCTGAGGTCCACAATATCTATACCCTGGGCTTTCAACTCGCGGCCGAGTTTAGCCATTTTAATTGTTTGAGGCTCGGAAATCCGTGACAGCCTTTCTGCTAGTTGATTCATATCTTAACATTGTACCGGAACAAACCTACAGAAAAAAAGTAGATTATACATGGAAAGATGCAGCATGGCTGCCATACCAACGCAGAAGGGGCCGTAATCACGGCCCCTTCTGTATTCTATCGTTAAGAATTTATCTGTTGCTTAGTAAAGGCTCGGGATCACATTTACGAATGGTTTATCTATACCAGTGCTGCCTTTGGTACCTATAAAGTAAATGGTATACACAGATCCGGCATTTAAAGAACGGCCGTCGATCCTGGTCAGGTCGTTGTTGGTAGCAAGTATCTCAGTGGTACCCGCCTTCTTTATGGTAACAGCACTATTAACGCTGAAATTGGTGAACTGGGCAAATTTAGTAGAATAAGCTACTTCGCTGATAGACATAGACCTGCGGTTGCTGTCTATTTTTTCATTACCTACGTAAAAGTCTACCAGGTCACCTGCGCCGGCGCCCTGAGACAGGTTCCAGCAACGGATGTTGATTTTCTGAGGGCTGGCAGAGGTAAAATCGCTTTGAACGTTTGCTGACATCACCGGGTTATTTCCTAATACTACATAGGTGTAGTATGAAGTGGAATCATAAACGGAAGAATTACTGGTGATCACGCTGTCGCCACCTCTCTTCTTCAGTGCAAAGGTATGTGAGCCGCCTAAAACAGGGTAGAAGCCATAGAAGCCATAGCCGATGTTAGCCGTATCGCCACTGATTCTTTGGCCATTATCATAGAAAGACGCCGGCACCATGTTGGTGGAGGCATTCAGGATCTGTACCATTGCTTTTGGTCTGCTGGGCGTTACCTTATCATTCTTCAGGCAGGAAGTGAATCCGATTGCTGCAGTCAACAGGGCGGCTGCGGCCCATACACGATTGTTCTTGGTTAGCATTTTGCTCTCAGTTTTTTGTTGTGTGTTATTGTCAGTTGTTTTTTCCTATTTTGGTTTGAAGCGGGACAGGTCTGGTAATATTTTTTTATTCCGTTGTACCTCTTCCGCATAAATTACTTCTCCTAGTGCCTTGAGAAAAGGTTTCCCTGTTTCCTCGAAAGCGGATTGATCATCGCCCAGCACTCCACTTGTATTCACAAAGATGCTGGCGGATAGCAGGAACTCTGTATTGTTGGCAAAGTCCACAATATAAGCGGTATCTGTCAGAAATCCGTATGCCCATCCTGGTTTGTTAAATATCCTGATATGGCCGGGTATGCGGCATTTGCTGTCTCCTCCAAAAAGCAAAAATCTGGTATATGCCTGGTAAAATTGCTCCGGATCATATATTGGATCGGTTGACTCCTCCGGATATTGTGACATATGTTGATACAAAAAGCTATAATCTTCCTCTGTTAAACGGAATCGTTGTTGATTTGTTACAGCTTCCGGAAAAATTATGCTTCGTAATATATCGTGTAAGTGAATGAGTGGAAGTTTATTGCGATGGGAAAAGTTCATGGGGCGGGTTTCCAGCTTGTCGAGATGATTATAGAAAGCCCGTCCGGCAAAATCCTCCCGTGGTGAAAAATGGAGCCCGCTACATTGTGCCGCCTGTTGATATAATACAATATTGCCCGCCTGGAATACGATCCCGTTTGTATGCTTATTGGCTGCTTCATAAAGGGGAAGCCCCACCCGGTGCCGGATTTGGGCCTGGTCATATCCCATTTCCCACAACCGGCGGTTAAAAGGCTCCTGGCCAATCAGCTCGTACAGCCGGTTAAAGGCGTCGTTATCACTTGTAAGGAATATTTTTTTAATATAGTGGGCTACGGAAGGATACCCGGAGGCGGCCGAAGGGTCGCGGCGAACGCCGGTATTGATGTCTGGCAACGGATCTGTGAATAAAGGGGTGTCCCGGTGCAGGCCCGGGATCTGCAAATCATTTATTTTTTCCAGTGCCAGCGCGGCTGCCGGTAATTTTACCGTAGATGCGGGGTAGAAGTAGGTATCTGGCGGAACGCCATAAAAATAGTCTGTAAAATGGGGCATTTGCCGTTCATCCCGGTTTATCCGGGTAAAAATTACCTGTAGCCGGTAGGTCGAAGGATCGCTGAAAACCGCGCCTAACCGGCTTTTTTGACTTTTCAGCAAAGCTTCCAGAAAATTATCTGTTGCCGGATAATGTTGGGTTTGCATATATTTGTCGCTGTTAGTGATTGTAAAGCAAAGGAATAATATTAAAAAGACCAGAATCCAGGATCGCAGATTTACAAAAAAGTATGCCGGCTAACCTGCAAAAGCGGGCGCAGATTGATTTTGCGCGTCTTTTAACAAGGACTTTAATATATCGATTTAAATTCTATCTTTGCAACTCTTAAAATTTTTTTTTATAAACCCGAAACAAACAGTATGCAACTTAAAGGACTGGTAAGATTTTTTGCCATCGCACTGATCCTTATCTCTTTGTACCAATTGTCCTTCACGTTTTTGGTGCGGAACTATGAGAAGAAGATAGAGCAGCAGGCCAAAGACGAAGTGGCCAAACAATACCCTACGCCTGTACAGAAATATCCGAACAATGCTGAATTGCGGGGTTTCTACGAAGATACACTGGCAGGGTTGACTAAACTGAGGAGACAAGAGATCGTGGACAGTACCAGCAGCACAAAGATTGCAGGCTTCCCATGGAATGTCACCTACACCAAAGCAAAAGAAAAAGAATTGAATCTTGGTCTGGACCTGGTGGGTGGTATGAACGTTGTACTGGAAGTGAACGTGGAAGATGTTATCCGCGCTTTATCCGGTCAATCCAAGGATGCCGCATTTAACAGAGCACTGGTAAGGGCAAATGAACTTAAAAAGACAAACCAGTCAGATTTTGTTACTTTGTTCGGTCAAGCATACGCCGAAGTAGCACCACAGGGTAAACTGGCAACGATCTTTGCAAACGCCTACCAAAAAGATATCACTTTCAATTCAACCAATCAGCAGGTGCTGGACATGATCCGCAAGGAATCACGTGTTGCCATTAAAAATACCTATATCGTACTGCAAAAACGTATTGATAAATTCGGGGTGGCACAACCAAACATCAGCCTGGACGAAAACAAAGGACTGATCTCTGTGGAACTGGCAGGTGTGGACAACGCCGCCCGTGTACACAAATACCTGCAGGCTACTGCTAACCTGGAATTCAGAGAAGTATACAAAAACAGCCCTGAGTTCTTCCAGAATGTACTGATGCCGATGAACGAAGCGATCAGAAATTCGCTGAAATCTTCTGCACCGGCTACTGCTGCTGTAGATACTGCTAAAGCAGCTACCACTACCGCTACTCCTGCAGATACTTCTAAAGATGGTAGCCTCACACAGTACATCGCTAAAGGTGATACCGGTAAAAATGCCAGCAAGGAACTGCAAATCAAAGAACAGCAGAAACAAAACCCGCTGTTCATGGTATTCATTCCTAACGCTGATCCTCAATCCGGTACTATCTTCCCAAGCTCTTCTATCGGAAGAATCTTCCCTAAGGATACCGCTACTTTCAACCGTTACCTGGAACTGCCTGCTGTAAAAGCAGTATTACCTAAAGATGGTGTGATTGCTTTCGGTCCTGAAAATAAAGAAGATAAACACGGTCTGATCGCTGTTTACCTCCTGAAAGTGAATCCTGCGAACCCTACTCCGCGTGTTGGTGGCGAAAGGATCGTAGATGCACGTCAGGATATGGACCAGAACAACCAACCGGAAATCAGCATGACCATGGACAACGTAGGTGCCCATGAATGGAAAAAACTGACCGGTGAACTGGCTCCAAGCAATCCAAAAGATCCTAATACTTTCAACTATGTAGCGATTGTACTCGATAACATCGTTTACTCCGCTCCGTCTATACAGGGTGAAATTGCCGGTGGCCGTTCGTCTATCAGTGGTAGCTTTACCATTGAAGAAGCGAGTGACCTTGCCAACATCCTGAAATCCGGTAAAATGCCGGCTCCTGCGCAAATCGTACAGGAACAGATCGTAGGACCTACCCTCGGTGCGGAATCTATCGCTGCCGGTGCCAAGTCTTTCATGATCTCCTTTGGTATCATCTTCGTACTCATGCTGGTGTACTACAATTCTGCCGGCTGGGTGGCTAACATTGCACTGGTACTCAACCTGCTGTTTACCTTCGGTATCCTGGCATCTATGGGCGCTACGTTAACAATGGCTGGTATCGCAGGTATGGTACTCACTATCGGTATGGCGGTGGATACCAACGTAATCATCTTCGAAAGAATCAAAGATGAGCTGACGCATGGTAAATCTTACCCAGAGGCGGTATCAGAAGGTTACAAACGCTCTTATGCACCTGTACTGGATGGTCACGTTACCTCTCTCCTCACTGCATTCATCCTGTTCTACTTCGGTTTAGGTCCTGTACTGGGCTTCGCTACCACTCAGATCATAGGTTTGTTCCTGTCTCTGTTCTGTGGTATCCTGGTATCCCGTATGGTAACTGACTTCTGGATGAAGAGAAAAAGACACTTTGAATACTTTACTCCTATTTCCCGTAAAGTATTTAAACACGCTGCTTTCGACTTCGTAGGTAAACGTAAATATGCTTACATCATCTCTGCCATTGTAATGGTAGCAGGTGTATCTTCCTTCTTCCATGGTTTCGACCACGGTATCGATTTCTCCGGTGGACGTAGCTATACGGTTCGCTTTGAACATCCGATGGACAGAGAGAAAGTAGCAGATGTACTGAAGAAAGAATTCGAATCAGAAGTATTCGTTAAAACGATCGGAACTACTAACCAGCTGAATATTACCACTTCTTACAAAATTGAACAACAAAGCCTGGCAGTAGATAAAGAAGTAGCAGATAAATTATACCAGGGTCTGAAGCCGTTCTATGACGCTTCTGTAACACCTGAAGCATTTGCTACCCGTTATATTGTTGGTTCACAGACAGTATCACCAACTATTTCCGACGACTTACGCGCCGGTGCGGTAAAAGCCACCGTATTGTCTCTCGTGGTAATCTTCCTGTACATCCTCTTACGTTTCAGCAAATGGCAGTACTCTATCGGTACTATCTTCTCTTTGCTGCACGACGTATTGGTAACACTGGCAGTATTCTCCTGGTGCAGATCATTTGTTCCATTCACCCTGGAAATCGACCAGCACTTCATTGCGGCGATCCTGACAGTAATCGGGTTCTCCATGAACGATACCGTGATTGTATTTGACCGTATCCGTGAATACTTCAGAACTGGTAAACATGGCCGCGACAGAGATACCGTAATCAATAAAGCGATCAATGATACGCTGAGCCGTACCATTATGACCTCCCTCACCGTGTTCCTGACCATCCTGATCCTGTTTATCTTCGGTGGTGAAGTAACCCGCGGTTTCGCCTTCGCGATGCTGATTGGTGTGATCACTGGTACTTACTCTTCCATCTTCGTAGCAGCGCCGGTACTGGTTGACTTTGACAAAAAGAACCAACTGGCCAATGAATCAGAATCAGTGGAAGTGACTGCGCAGAAAGCAACTGCTGCTAAATAAGTAGGATAACTGAAATGATGTTTGATAATAAAAACCTCCTGGCTTGCCAGGAGGTTTTTTGTTGAGCCGAAAGCAAAAAGCTATTAAAGCGAATGATCAACGCGAGTATTAAATTACTCATTCGCGCTGATCATTCGCTTTAATAGCTTTTTGCTTTCGGCTTTATGCTTTAGGCTCCCCGGAAAACGAACCCTTTCGCCTCCGGTTCATAATCTATTTCCATTCCCATCAGGTACATGCCATGGGCTTTTTTCATAATCACCGGGATCCCGGCCACCTCAAAAAGGTCATCATCTTCCATTATTGCATCAAATCCCAACATATAGGCTACGCCGGAACAACCGCCACCTTTAACGCCAACCCGCAGATAAGGGGCTTCAGTAGCACCTTGCAACAGCTTCTTCACTTCTTCTGCCGCACCAGGGGTGAGTCGTATGGGAGAAATATTCGCCTTATCCATTATCCTTATTTTTATCAAAGTTAGGCAAAACAGCAGGGGAGTACAGCAGTGCTATACCCCAGGTAACCTTTAGCGGGATGCTGCCAGTGCCAGTAATTCCTGGTGTAGTGCCAGTACTTGTGGTATCACCATGTGCTGCTCGTCGTTATGTATTACATAATCGCTCAGCCGCATTTTTATAGTTTCATCAATTTGTTTGTAAATGCGGGCCAGTACTTCATCACGGGTCATATGATCCCGTTTCATAACGCGGTGTACCCGCAGTGGCTGCGGCGCAAAAACGGCGATGATTTTATCCAGGTGGTGAAAAGATTCTGTTTCAAAAAGCAGGGCGGCTTCTTTTAGTACATAGGGGGTTGTTTGTTCACTGGCCCATCGGTCGGAATCCCGGATGGTGGCGGGGTGTACGAGAGAATTGAGAACAGCCAGTTTATCTTTGCTGTTGAATACAATATCTCCGAGATATTTTCGGTTCAGGCGACCATTTTCGTCGTATGTTTCATTGCCAAAATGTTGCTTCACCTGCGTCATCAGTTCCGGGTCGCGTACCAGTATATCTTTTGCCCTGTCGTCCGCATAATATACAGGGACGCCCAACAATTCAAATATTTTGCTGACGGTGCTTTTGCCGGAGCCAATGCCTCCGGTGATTCCTATCTTTAACATACTTCCAATTTAAATAAAAATACGAACCGGCCCATAAGAATTACGGAGTTACAGGCCAGGGCCCGCAACTCCGTAGTATTAAAAAGTAATCTGTAAGCTTATTTGGTTTCAGCTGGTTTTTGCTGTTGTTTGGCAGCAGTATATTCCATGCTGATAGCAGAACGTTCAATAATGAAGCTGGTGCCAGGGCTCACTTCCATTACAACAGTATTATCGTCGTTCATTTTCTTCACTTTACCGTGAATACCTGCGATGGTAACGATTTTGTCGCCTTCCTTCAGGTTATCGATAAATTGTTTTTGCAGTTTCGCTTTCTTAGTCTGAGGGCGAATCATGAAAAGCCACATGACGAGGATCATACCGCCAAAAAACAGGAAAGAAACCCAGGAGTTGCCACCACCTTGAGCACCTCCCTGAGGCGCCATTAATAAAATGTTCAGGATGTTCATCTATAATTGATTTAATAGTTTTGCCGGTCCTACTTGGTAATGATATTACACTGTATTTTAGGTCCTATCACATAACCGTCATTATTGTTGATTTTAACAGAAATCTCTTTCTCTGTGTAACCGGATTTGCCATGACTGTCAAAAATCACCTTCATATAACCGGACTGCCCGGGTTTAATAGGTTCTTTAGGCCATTCAGGTACTGTGCAACCACAGCTGGAGATGGCATCCTCGATTACGAGCGGACTGGTGCCTGTATTAGTGAATTTAAAAGAATACTCTACTTTTTCACCTGCAGCAATTTCTCCAAAGTTATGCACCTTTTCTTCGAAAGTCAGTGCGGAGGATTGCGCATCATTTTTTACTTGCCCGCTTCCGGTAGCGCCGGCTGCGGTAGTATTCTTTTGGGCATTATTGTTACAAGCCGCCACCAGCAGGCTTCCACAGGCTAATAAACAGAACAGCTTTTTCATGGTATTGCTATTTTTTAGGTAAAAATAACTTTTCCCACTTACTTTTTGGGACGGTCCTGTTTTTGAACCATCTGTTCCTTCTCCAGGTCTTTCAGGATGTTATCCAGGATCCCGTTGATAAACTGTCCGCTCTGTGGTGTGCTGTAAGCTTTAGCCAGATCGATATATTCGTTAATAGTTACTTTGGTCGGAATAGTAGGGAAGTAAAGGAACTCGCAAACACCCATTTCCATCAGTAACATATCCACTGCTGCAATACGTTCAGAATCCCAGTTTTGCAATTTGGGTTTGATCAGCTCCAGGCAGTATTCTTTTTTGTCGATTACTGTCAGCAGCAGCTCTTTTGCATAATCCAGCTTTTCTTTGCTGATCAGCTGGAGGAAGTTGAAGAGATGCGGTTTGTTGAAATAATTATTGAGCAGGATACCCATCATTTCTTCATCATCGCCCCAGTGGAGGAAGGTATCTTCCATATGCTGTATAAACAGCTCACTTTTCCCCAGTATTTCTTTATAGATGAATTCCAGTATCTCCTTTTCCCCGGCCTTTGTACGGTTATTATCTGCTATATAAGCTTTGTAGGTATCCGTAGCCACCAGCTGGTTATAAAGCTTTCTGAGCAGATCATCATCTGTCTGCAGCTTCATTTTCCATTGTTCCAGGTTTACCTGGAAGCCCTTGTCGCTGGTTATCTGGTAAATAAATTCATTCCCTGCAATTTTGGTATTCACCTGCAGGTCCTCGGCAGAGGGTAAGTGTTTGGAGGCACGGGCCTGCGCATCAATTTCTGCGTATTGTGCCACCTGTACCACTGAATTAAGTAAGTAGGTAAAGATCTGACAGGTCTGGTCCAGCTTTTCATTCAAAAGTCTGGTAGCCGTACCTGGCTTAATACTGCTTTCATCCATCGTTTCCAGGGCATAAAGTGTTTGCATTACTTTTACCCGGATGTTTCTTCTACTGATCATCGTATAAAAAAGAACTGGTATAAGGGCGCAAAACTAGAGAAAAAAATTCATATTTGAAGGATTTCACGCAAAGCAGCTGAGAAGCAATACCGCAAAGTCTTGGAATAAATGTGTAAATTCCCTTGCGGCTTTGCTTCTCAGCTGCTTTACGTGAAAAGTCTGTCATTTTTTCGGGTTGCCTGTCATGGTTTGTCAGTATGATTCTGCTCAATACCTTCGTAAACTGCAAATTTGACCCAAAAACCGCCTTGGCATAATTCTCGTGGACCGGAAAGAACAAATTTTTAAACATCTTTTTTAAATAAAATCTACTATGGCTAAACAATTAAGTATTAAACCTTTAGCTGACAGGGTAATTGTGAAACCTGCAGCAGCAGAAGAGAAAACAGCTGGTGGTATCATCATCCCGGATACTGCAAAAGAAAAACCAGTTAGAGGCACTGTAGTGGCTGCTGGTCCCGGTAAAAAAGATGAACCCATCACAGTTAAAGTAGGAGATACTGTACTGTATGGTAAATACTCAGGCCAGGAACTCCCTATCGAAGGCGAAGATTACTTAATCATGCGTGAATCTGATATCCTGGCTATCGTTTAAGATAGTCTTCCGGATATGTTTTAATTCCTAAAAGAAAAATCTACAAAGTATTATGGCAAAGCAAATTTTCTTCAATATAGACGCCCGCAACAAAATGAAAAAGGGTGTTGATACCCTGGCTGATGCAGTTAAAGTAACCCTGGGCCCTAAAGGTCGTAACGTAGTAATCGAAAAGAAATTCGGTGCTCCCGGCGTAACTAAAGATGGCGTTACCGTTGCAAAAGAAATTGAACTCGAAGACGCAATCGAAAATATGGGTGCACAAATGGTGAAAGAAGTAGCTTCCAAAACTGCTGATCTGGCAGGTGATGGTACTACCACTGCAACCGTTCTGGCACAGGCTATCATCGGCGAAGGTTTGAAAAACGTAGCTGCCGGTGCTAACCCAATGGATCTGAAACGCGGTGTTGACAAAGCAGTGAAAGCTGTTGTTGAAAACCTGAAAAAACAATCCGAAAAAGTTGGTAACGACAACCAGAAAATCGAACAGGTAGCGTCTATCTCCGCTAACAACGATAGCGAAATTGGTAAACTGATCGCAGAAGCAATGCGCAAAGTAACCAAAGATGGCGTTATCACTGTAGAAGAAGCGAAAGGTACTGATACTACTGTTGAAGTAGTAGAAGGTATGCAGTTCGATCGCGGTTACCTGTCTCCTTACTTCATCACCAACAGCGAAAAAATGCAGGCTGAACTGGCTAACCCTTATATCCTGATCTACGATAAAAAGATCAGCACTATGAAGGATATCCTCCACATCCTGGAAAAAGTAGCTCAGCAAGGCGCTCCACTGGTAATCATCTCTGAAGACCTGGAAGGTGAAGCTTTGGCTACCCTGGTGGTAAACAAACTGCGTGGCACCCTGAAAGTTGCTGCTGTAAAAGCTCCTGGCTTCGGCGACAGAAGAAAAGATATGCTGCAGGATATCGCTACCCTGACTGGCGGTATCGTTATCAGCGAAGAACAAGGATACAAACTGGAAAATGCTGACCTGACTTACCTCGGTAAAGCAGAATCTATCACTATCGATAAAGATAACACTACTATCGTAGGTGGTAAAGGCGATAAAGACGCTATCCAGGGCCGTATCGGTCAAATCAAAGCACAGATCGAAGTAACTACTTCCGACTACGATCGTGAAAAATTACAGGAACGCCTGGCTAAATTAAGCGGTGGTGTAGCTGTTCTCTACGTAGGTGCTGCTACCGAAGTAGAAATGAAAGAAAAGAAAGATCGCGTAGACGATGCTTTACACGCTACCCGCGCTGCTGTTGAAGAAGGTATCGTTCCTGGTGGTGGTGTGGCTTACATCCGCGCTATCGAATCCCTCGAATCACTGAAAGGCGATAACAACGACGAACAAACCGGTATCACTATCGTTAAACGTGCTATCGAAGAACCATTACGTCAGATCACCGCTAACGCCGGTATCGAAGGTTCTATCGTAGTACAGAAAGTGAAAGAAGGTAAAGGCGATTTCGGTTTCAACGCCCGCACTGAAGTATACGAAAACTTACTGGCAGCAGGTGTAATCGATCCTACTAAAGTAAGCCGTATTGCACTGGAAAACGCAGCGTCTATCGCTTCTATGCTGTTGACTACTGAATGTGTAATCGCAGATAAACCAGAACCTAAGTCTGCAGCTCCTGCAATGGGCGGCGGCGGCCACGGTATGGGTATGGATTACTAATCTATATTATTATAATAGCCAAAACTCCTGCAGGTACCTATCTGCAGGAGTTTTTTTATGCCGGCAACGGAATAAGTGTAACTTTCATGACCGATATCCGTTAAACAACCAGATCGTAAACAGAAGCGGATGAATACAGCTGTAAAATTATTAATGGCATGCATGGGGATGATAATAGCCACCTCCTGCATGAAACAAAAAGACGCCAGCCCCATGATGGATGCCATAGATGTCCGCATGGAGAATGTTATCCTGAGCTACCTTGCTTCCCATAATGAAACGGCGGTTAAAGACGTGTCAGGACTTTATTACAGAATCCTGCAACCGGGCGACAGTACCCATTTTGTAAAGGCAACATCCATTCCTACCATCATTTATACCAACCAGTTACTCAATGGGGATATCGTAGGCTCCTCATTCGGACCTACCGACTTTGATCGTCGGGAACTTAAAAATCATATTCCCGGCTGGCAGATAGGATTACAAAAAATTTCCCAGGGAGGCAGAATCCGGTTATTCATTCCACCAGCCCTGGCATATGGCGCCACAGGCGTTCCTGGCATTATTCCTCCCAATGCCGTATTAATTTCAGACGTAGAATTAGTAAATATCAGGTAAAAGTGATTACTTGCTTACCATCGTGTCACCTTTTAATTTATAATAAAACCGAAACCGTAATTGTATGAAGAAAGTTTTTCTGTTCGGAGGACTATTTCTATTGATGCTTGCCGCCTGTTCCAAAAAAGATGATAATAATACGCCTCCTTACGATAAGGCTGCACAGTATACCATCGACTCCACAAAGATTATGGCCTATGCAGCAGCTAATAATATCACAGACCTGAAACATGATTCAGCAGGTATATTTTACCAGATTGTAAACAGAGGTGATACAAGAGATACTGCCAATGCAGCTGCTTATGTGAACGTTGCCTACATTGGGACCTTCCTGGACAAAAAGGTATTTGACAGTAGCTATAATGCCAACTTTGGACTCAACCGCGTTATTGAGGGATGGACAATAGGTATACCTAAAATAGGCAGAGGTGGTGAAATCAATTTATTATTGCCATCTTACTTTGCTTATCGTCAATACGGGCAAGGATCGGTTCCTCCCAATACAGTGTTGATTTTCAATGTTAAACTGAAATCTTTCACCAACAGATAACTGGTGAATAAATAAATAGGAAAAGCGGCGTAGTGCCGCTTTTTGTTTTATCGCCTGCTTTCCGTTAATTTACAGATAAATAAAAAATAAAATCGAAATCTAATTGTATGAAGAAGGCTTTCCTGTTTGGTAGTTTATTCCTATTATTCCTTGCTGCCTGTACCAAGAAAAAAGAGGGGCTCCCTGCTTATAATTGGCAAGCGCAGTATACCATCGACTCTACAAAAATTGTAACCTACGCTGTTAATAACAATATTACTAATCTGAAACACGATTCTGCAGGTATCTTCTACCAGATTATCAACAGGGGTGATACAAAAGATACGGCTAATACAGCTGCTACTGTTACCATTAACTACGTTTGCAGGTTCCTGGATAATAGCGTGTATGATAGCGTCAATAACGCTACTTCAGGCCTTAACGGCGCGCTTGATGGCCTCAAATACGGTATACCTAAAATAGGGAAAGGAGGTTCGATCAAATTACTCCTGCCATCTGCGTTCGCTTATGGCCAGATGGGAAATACCCGTGTTCCCCCTAATACCGTATTGATCTTTGATATTCAACTGAAGGATTTTACCAACAGATAATTGGTGTACAAATAAATAGAAAAAGCGGTGCCGGCTGAGCCAGTACCGCTTTTTGTTTTATTCGCCCGCTTTCCATTAATTTTACAGATAAACGAAAAAATAGTGGCACACGAATGTATTTCAGTATTTGATATTTTCAAGATAGGCGTTGGCCCTTCCAGTTCCCATACACTGGGCCCCTGGAGAGCAGCACTGCGCTTTCTCGCAGCATTGGAGGCAGAAGGTAAATTAGCAGCTATCAGCAAAGTACAGGTTTTATTATATGGCTCCCTCGCCAAAACCGGCCATGGTCACGGTACAGATATCGCTGTACAGTTAGGCCTTTGCGGAGATGATCCCGTTACTTTTGATGTAAACCAGATTAATCCTAAAATGGACGATATCCGCCGCAACCGCAAAATGTTGCTGGCAGGTAAATATGAAATAGATTTTGATCCGGTACAGGATATAGACTTCCTCTTTGAAGAGTCTTTACCATTTCATCCCAATGCCCTCACTTTCCTGGTTACTTTCGCCGACGGTGAGCAAATCGCCTCTACCTGGTATTCCATTGGAGGCGGCTTTGTAGTGCAGGAAGGAGAAAACGGCAGCAATGCGCAACAGGTGGATCTGCCTTTCCCAATTGATACAGCCCGTCAGCTGCTGCAATGGTGTATCAAAACCGGTTACAGCATCTCTGAACTGGTGATGGAAAATGAATTGGCCTGGCGCCCGGAAGAGGCTACCCGACAGGGATTGCTCAATATCTGGCGTGTTATGCAGGAATGCACCTACCGTGGTTGCCATACCAGTGGCGAATTACCCGGCGGATTGAGAGTAGGCCGCCGCGCAGTAGCCCTGAATAAAAAGTTGCTAAAAGGACGTACCTATACCGATTATGCCTCCTGGATTGATGCCATCAGGGCAGGCGGTGAGCACTTTAGTTATACGCTCGACTGGGTAAGTTGCTTTGCCCTGGCGGTTAATGAAGAAAATGCTTCCTTTGGTCGTGTAGTAACTGCGCCAACCAATGGCGCCGCAGGTGTTATACCAGCTGTATTGCAGTATTTCATTGCCTTCTGCGACGGCTTCCACGAAGAAAAAATTCAGCAATTCCTCCTCACAGCATCAGAAATAGGCAGCATCTTTAAAAAACGCTCCACCATTTCTGCAGCAATGGGCGGCTGCCAGGCTGAAATAGGCGTGTCGTCCGCAATGGCAGCTGCGGCGTTGACTGAGTGCCTTGGCGGCTCCCAGCGCCAGGTATTAATGGCAGCAGAAATAGCCATGGAACATCACCTCGGACTTACCTGTGATCCAATCGGTGGACTCGTACAAATCCCCTGCATCGAAAGAAATACCATGGGTGCCATTAAAGCAATTACCGCTTCCCAACTGGCCCTGCAAAGCAACCCGGAACTGGCAAAGGTATCACTGGATGCCGTGGTAAAAACCATGTGGGAAACTGCACAGGATATGAACTCAAAATACAAGGAAACATCCGATGGCGGTCTGGCAGTAAATATTCCTATCAGCCTGCCGGAATGCTAGCAGATAGAATTATAAATTGTAAATGACAAATGACGGATCTGAGCGATTAAATACTGTTATATAAGGAAAGAAGCATATTTTCGTTTATACGGTATTTGATCACTCAGATCCGTTATTTGTCATTTGTAATTCGTAATCATTTATGCGCTTTTTCCTGGCCATTACCTTACTGACCCTTTCCCTTTCTTTATCGGCACAGCAATTTGGAGGTAATCCACCTTCGCTGAAATGGCAACAGATAAATACGGATACTATAAGGGTTATTTTTCCCAAAGGAATGACCACCGCCGGTGAGCGGGTAGCCAACATTACGCATTACCTGAATCGCTATACCCGTGCCTCTATAGGCCCGTTGGAACGGAAAATAAATATCGTATTGCAGAACCAAACGATGCAATCCAACGGATACGTACAACTAGGCCCCTTCCGCTCCGAATTTTACCTGACACCTGCGCCCAATTCACTGGACCTGGGCTCACTCAACTGGATAGAACAACTGTCCGTACATGAATACAGACACGTATTACAAAACATGAATTTCCGGCAGGGGCTCTCTAAAGTGTTCTCCATTCTGGGTGGCCAGCTGGGACAAGCTGCCATCACCAATATTGCTGTACCCAACTGGTTTTGGGAAGGTGATGCCGTGGTCATGGAAACAGCCTTAACGCCACAGGGCAGGGGCCGGCTTCCCGGTTTCTTCGATGGCTTCCGTGGACTTTCCCTGGCAGGTAAACAGTACGCCTATATGAAAATCCGCAATGGTTCTTATGTTGACTATGTACCGGATCATTATCCGCTGGGGTACCTCATGGCCACTTATGGACGCAATCATTACGGAGAAGCTTTCTGGAAGGGCGTTGCCACAGATGCGGTACGTTTCCGCGGACTTTTTTATCCTATGTCGCATAGCCTGAAAAAGAAAACCGGTAAAAATATCACCGGCTTTTATCATGCCATGTTAGCGGAGTATCAGCCTCTTTGGAACAGCTACGCAGCCCGCCCGGACACCACGCCTGCAGTAGCAGTACTGCCACTGGACCGACCTGTTACCAACTATAAATATATTTACAACGCCGGCGATAAAGAGTGGATTGTGCTCAAAGATGCCTGGAACAAAGTACCTGGCATTTACCGCCTGAATGCTGCCGGCGAAGAAAAGCTACTGGTAAGACCCGGCATCGTTTATGATGACTTCTTCAGCTATCGCAATGGCCGTATTGTATGGGCTGCCGCCCGCTTTGATGCCCGCTGGAGCTGGAAAGATTTTTCCGTGATCCGTATCTGGGATAACGCTACCGGCCGTACGAAAACAATTTCTTCCAAAGGCAAATTCTTCTCCCCGGATATCAGTGCAAATGGTCAGCAGGTAATAGCAGCAGTCACTACACCCGCTATGACCTATCACCTGCAACTGCTGAACGCGCAAACCGGTGCCATAGAAAAGGAGTTGCCCAACCCGGATAACTGGTTTTATACCTATCCTCGTTTTACGGCCAACGATCAGGCTGTGATCAGCGCCGTACGCAATAACAAAGGAGAAATGGCCCTGGTAGAGCAGTCGCTCGCCACCGGGGAAAGCACGATACTCACACCATTCAGTTACAATGTTATCGGCATCCCTGTGATAAGTGGGGATACCGTGTATTTCACCAACAGCCACAAAGACGTAAATAACGTATATGCCATTACGTTGACAGACAGGAAAACATTTGAAGTGACAGACAGGGGGAACAGCGCGATGCATGTAGCCCTGGACGCCCAAAAGGATAGCCTGATTTTCAGTGAATTTACCGTGAAAGGGTATAAACTTTATCATGCTGCATTGGACGTGCATTCGTGGAAAGAAGTACCGGTTACTGAAAATGGCCGGAGTGCCTGGTTACAGCCCGACTTTAAAGAAGGTGGAAATATCCTGGACAAGGTGCCACATGACTCTCTGCCGGTAAAGAAATATCCACAGTTATCTCATCCGTTCAATTTCCATAGCTGGGTACCTTCTTTCAATGATCCGGAATATGGCATTTCCCTGATTGGTGAAAACATACTGAATACTACATCTACCAGTATCGGCTATACGTACAACCATAATGAAGGCTACTCGGATTTTGCTGCCGGCTTTACTTTTGGAGGCTGGTTGCCGGTATTAAATATAGGAGCGGATTATGCTATTAACCGCAATGGCCTCAACCAGGACCGGCAACGGGTGTACTGGAACGAAGCGACCGCTCATATTGGCGCCAGTATTCCGCTCAGTTTTTCCAGGGGCCTCTATAGCCGCAGCCTGGTAGTGGGAAGCAATTATAATATCCGCCACCGCTACCTGGATAGTAAGTACAAAGGCAATGACATCCAGTTTCTCAGCAACACCTTCATATTCAGTAATCAGCGCCTCAAAGGCATACAAAATATCTTTACTCATTTTGGGCAATACCTGGCCGTTCAATATAATACTTCTGTCACCGGTTTATTTGCGGAGCAGTTGTACATGCGCTTCGATCAGTACCTGCCTGGGTTGTGGCAGAATCATAACCTGGTATTACAGGCCGCTTATCAGCAACGCGACAAGTCCTTCAATTATACTTTCTCGGATAACTTCGTATATGCGAGAGGGTATAATACCCCCTTCTATACCCGGGTATACAAACTGGGCGCTAACTACCATTTTCCACTGGCCTATCCCGACTGGGGATTTGCACAACTGCTTTACTTCAGCCGCATCAGAGCTAACCTGTTCTATGATTACAGCATGACGAACTACGTGCAAACGAATAAGGAAATTAATACGCGCTATGCATCTACGGGGGCGGAGTTATTCCTGGATACCCGCATAGGAAATGCAATACCTTTTACGTTTGGAGTACGGTTTAGTCACCTGTTAGATAAAGATCCGGTAGACAATGCGCAAAATCGCGTGGACTTTATCATTCCTATTCAGCAATTATTTAATTACTAGGCTATTTTACATTGATTTTAAGAGAAGGTGCTTTGTAGAGTTTCCCTTCCGCATATTTGATGATGATTTCATCGAAGTATAGGATATCCCCGGTTTGCAGGGTTTCCTTCAGGCCTTTACTCCACAAAGGGGAGAGAGATGCTGTTTTGAAGTTATCGCCGGTAAAGTCTTTATAGATGCCGGGTTGGCCGGTAGTATCGTTCAGGTAAGGTTCATGCTTTTCGTAAGTGAAAGCAAATGACAATACAGGGTATTTGATATTTTTTTCGTCGCGTACCACCAGTGCAGAATCCAACAGCTTCATTACTTCCGTTTTGGGTAACGTGTCACTCAGGTAAATTCCCCAGGTGCTACGCAGTTTTAGCGGACGTTTATTGGTAACGGTCGCAGGTGCAGCAGTAGCTGGCTTTTTATGCGTTTGCGACCATACCGGTGATGTTGCTGTGGTTAAAAAAAAACTAAGTAACAGGTGTTTATGCATGATAGTACGGGGATATAAAAAAATCGCCCGGTATAGTAACGACCGGGCGATCATAAAAATTATAAGGATTTTAAACTTTCCTCGATCACCGAAATCTTGGCTTCCGCATCTGCTTTTTTCTTGCGCTCAGCGTCTACTGCTTCCGGTTTTGCTTTCTGTACAAACCCTTCGTTGGAGAGCTTTTTCTCAACAGATACCAGGAATCCTTTCAGGTATTCCAGGTCTTTCAGCAGCGTTGCTTTCTGTGTGGTGGTATCCAGCGCTGTTTCTGTACCGAGGTAGAATTTATCTTTTCCGATAACTACTGTGATACAGCCAGGCACAGGTTCCTGTACATAGTTAATCGCAGATGCATTCACCTGTTTCGCGAGCATACTTTCAATTTGTTTGAAAGTGTTGTCGTGTTTGGTTTCTATGTGCAGTACAACTGTTTCTTTCGGTTTAACCTGGTTTTTGTTACGTGCATCACGGATGCCGGTAATCACTTCTTTCGCCAACGTTCCTTCCAGCAACGTAGCATGTACAGGAGCATCCGGTGTTGTAAACTGTTTGATCATCAGGGAATCATCATCAGCACGTGTAGCCAGTAACTGGTAGATTTCCTCCGTGATAAACGGCATATACGGATGTAACAACTGCATCAGTTGTTCAAAGAAGTATACCGTTTTATGATATACAGAAGCAGGAATTGGTTGCTCAAAACCTGGTTTCACCCATTCAAGATACCAGCTGCAGAAGTCATCCCAGATAAGGTTTAAGAGCGTTTTCAAGCCTTCGCTCAGGCGAAAATCTTTATGCAGTGCAGCAACTTCAGCCTGAACTTCATTTAACCTGCTCTCAAACCATTTCACCGCGAAGTTATTGGCGGCAGCTTCAGCGGCACTATCATCTTCCTGACGTTGTTCCCACATTTTCACCAGCTTCAGGGCATTCCATATTTTATTACAGAAGTTGCGTCCCTGTTCGCAGCTGGCATCATCGTAGAGCAAGTCGTTACCGGCAGGAGAGGAAATCATGATACCAAAACGTACGGCATCGGCACCAAAGGAGTGGATGAGTTCCAACAGATCGGGTGAGTTACCCAGCTGTTTACTCATCTTACGTCCTTGTTTGTCGCGCACCATACCGGTGAAATATACATCGTTGAATGGTTTCACGTCTTTGAATTCCAGTCCGGCCATGATCATACGGGCTACCCAGAAGAAGATGATATCCTGTCCTGTTACCAGTACAGAAGTAGGGTAGTAGTAGTTGATATCTTCATTATCCGGTTGGGAGATGCCATTGAATACTTCCATTGGCCATAACCAGGAGCTGAACCAGGTATCGAGGCAATCCTCATCCTGTTTTAGTTCTGCAGCGGTAATAGTAATATTGCGGGCAGCGAACTGTTGTACAGCTTCCGCAGCGGTGGCAGCTACTTCAAAAGTGCCGTCTGGTGCGTACCAGGCGGGTATTTGTTGTCCCCACCAGAGCTGGCGGGAAATACACCAGTCTTTTACATTCTCCATCCAGTATTTGTAGGTAGCGAGGAAACGGTCGCCGGGATGTATTTTTACATCTCCGTTTACTACCGCATCCAGTGCGGGTTTGGCCATTTCTGCCATCTTTACAAACCACTGTGTAGAGATGCGTGGTTCTACTACGGTGTCGGGGTTACGTTGGCTGTAACCCAGGCGGGTAGTATATTCCTGTTCTTTTATCAGTAAGCCTTCCTCAGCGAGGGCAGCTACTACTTTTTTGCGTGCCACAAAGCGATCTTCTCCAACAAATACAACTGCAGCGGCGCTCAGTGTACCGTCATCATTCAGGGTATCAACTATTTCCAGGTTATGTTTTAAACCGAGGTTATAGTCATTGATATCGTGTGCAGGCGTTACTTTCAGCGCTCCGGTACCGAATTCTTTATCTACATAGGTATCAAAAATAATGGGTACACGACGGTTTACCAGCGGTACTGTAGCGAAGTGGCCTTTCAGGTGTGCATACCTTTCATCTTCCGGGTTTACACAGATCGCAGTATCACCCATGATCGTTTCAGGACGCTGGGTAGCGATGGTAATAAATTCACCGGTAGGCGCACCAGCAGCATCAGTGATAGCGTATTTAACGTGATACAGCTTACCCTGCAGATCTTTGTATTCTACTTCCTCATCGCTCAAAGCAGTTTTGGCTTTGGGATCCCAGTTGATCATGCGGGCACCGCGATAGATCACGCCTTTTTTGTAGAGGTCAATGAAAACAGTGATCACTGCTTTATAGTAGTGATCATCCATGGTAAAGGTTACCCGGTCCCAGTCGCAACTGCAGCCGAGTTTCTTTATCTGGTGGTAGATGATATCACCATATTTATCTTTCCATTCAAAAGCATATTTCAGGAACTCTTCGCGGGTAAGCTGAGATTTTTCAATCCCTTTTTCCTGCTTGAGCATATTTACCACTTTTGCCTCAGTAGCAATGGAAGCGTGGTCGGAACCCGGTACCCAGCAGGCGTTGAACCCACTCATACGGGCACGGCGCACCAGGATGTCCTGGACGGTTTCATTGAGGGTATGGCCAAGGTGTAAGACCCCGGTTACGTTAGGCGGGGGGATGACGACAGTAAAAGGTTGACGGCCATCCGGTTTAGAGCGGAAATAGCCTTTGTCCATCCATTGTTGGTACCATTTTTCCTCTACCATTCCAGGCAGGTAATTTTTCGAAAGTTCCATGCTATTCATAATATAAGGTTGCAAAAATAACGGAGATTATGGAGAGATGGAAATTTAAAGGTCAATAATAGTACAGCTATTGGCATTTAGACGTTAGCTATTAGCCATTAGCTGGCTGCTAACCGCTAAATGCTAATAGCTAACGGCTGTTTAGGCCATTCCCGCAATAATATCGCAGGTAGTGGCTATCATGTCTGCTGTTACATCGAGGTGGGTAACAATTCTGACTTGTGTGGTGGAGATGGCCATGACCAGGACACCTTCTTTCTTCATATAATCAGCGAATAACTGGGGTGTCCAGTCGCCTGTTACTTCAAAGATGAGGATATTGGTTTCTACCGGCAGCATGTGTCCCACGAAAGACTTCTCCAGTAGTGCCTGCGCCAGTTGTTTGGCGTGGAGGTGATCTTCTGCCAGTCGCGCGATATTATTTTCCATGGCATAAATGCCGGTAGCTGCCATGTAGCCGGCCTGTCTCAGGCCGCCGCCAAATTTTTTGCGGATACGTCTGGCAGACTTAATAAATGCTTCGCTGCCCATCAATACAGAGCCCATGGGACATCCCATGCCTTTATTGAGGCAAACGGAAATGCTGTCGAACAGTTGGCCGTATGTTTTAGGGTCCTGGCCAGTGGCTACGAGGGCGTTGAAGAGGCGGGCGCCATCCAGGTGCAGTGAAAGACCGTGTTGTTTACAAACGTCTCCGATCTTCACCATTTCTTCCCAGTCGTAGCAACAGCCGCCGCCGCGGTTGGATGTATTTTCCAGGCAAACCAGGCTGGTACGTGCTTTATGTACATCGTCCGGGTTGATGGCAGCTTCTACCTGCGCGGCGCGGATCATGCCACGGTCACCGATAACAGGATGTACCTGGGCACCGGAATTAAAGGCAATACCTCCACCTTCATAAATGTATACATGTGCAAGATTACTGCAAACCACTTCGTCACCCGGCAACGTATGTACTTTAATGGCAATCTGGTTACTCATTGTGCCGGAAGGGCAGTACAAGGCTGCCGCTTTGCCAAAATAGTCTGCCATCATGGCTTCCAGTTTATTGATGCTGGGGTCTTCACCGAAAACGTCATCACCGGTTTCTGCCTGTAACATGGCCTGTAACATGCCAGGGCCGGGACGTGTAAAAGTGTCGCTTCTAAAGTCAATCATTTTATTGAAAAATTTGCAACGGCTTAACAAATAAATTAGTTAAGATGTTAATTTAAATATGATTCTTTATCAATTGTTAAAATTTGTATAAACCATCGCTTTTAGAGGACTAAAGCACTATAAAATTCCGTTATAAAACTGTACTTTGTTATATGGCTGACAAATATAAGAAGGATTTGGTAGAGTGATTCGTTAGCACGATCTTTGCAGACTTATTTTGAACAAACGAATAGAGCGCGGGAAACTTTGTAAGTTAATAATTTTAAAAATTCGAACAAAAAATTTCTTCCGCTGTTATTTTATTTATAAACCAATACAATTTTTCATATGAGGCAACTTAAAATTGCCACCCAGATCACCAATCGTGATTCGCAGGCGGTAGAAAAGTACCTGCAGGAAATCTCGAAGATCCCTTTGTTAACACCCGAGGAGGAGACCGTTTTGGCGCAGCGCATTAAAATGGGCGATCAAAAGGCTCTTGAAAGATTGACTACAGGAAACTTACGTTTCGTTGTTTCTGTTGCAAAGCAGTATCAACACCAGGGGCTCAGCCTCAGTGACCTTATTAATGAAGGTAATCTTGGCTTGATCAAAGCGGCACAACGTTTCGATGAAACGAAAGGTTTCAAATTTATCTCTTATGCAGTTTGGTGGATTCGCCAATCCATCCTGCAGGCGTTAGCAGAACAGGGACGTCTTGTTCGTCTGCCGCAAAACAAAATTGGCACTTATAATAAAGCTAACAAAGCTTACATGGCATTTGAGCAGGAAAACGAGCGTGAACCTTCTACCGAGGAACTCGCAGAAATCCTGGAAATGTCTGAATCAGAAATAAACAATATCTTCCAAAGCAACACCCGCCACATGTCATTGGATGCACCTGTGCACGAGGCAGAAGACGTAGCAATGGGCGACTTGCTGGAAGGTGGAGATATTACTGATGACGATGTTATGAGAGATTCTCTCCGTGAAGAAATACGCAGGGTACTGAAATCCCTGAGTCCACGGGAGGCGGAAATTGTGAATGCTTATTTTGGTCTGGATGGTGAAAACGGCGCAACAATCGAACAAATCGGTCAGAAATACGATTTGACTAAAGAAAGAATCAGACAGATTAAAGAACGTGCTATCAAAAGGCTGCAAAAAGCCCGCTATAGTGGCGCACTGAAATCTTACCTGGGATAAAATTCTTTTACTTCGTTGGCTATTTTGATATTTATCTCAAATAATAAAATAGCCAGATGAATAAATCTACTAATCCTCTTTATTCTATAAGAACACCGGCCTTGTAAATACATGGCCGGTGTTCTTATTTAGTTGACACCCCTTATTTTTGCAGCTATGCGCAATGGGCTCTTCCTTATACTGGCCGTATTTGTCTTTTCCGCCTGTGAAAAAGATATCAGCGTGAACCTGCCTGTGCAGGAATCGCAGCTCGTAGTGGAAGGCAAATTTGAAAGTGGCAGATATCCTGAAGTGGTGCTTACCCGCAGCCTGAATTTCTTTTCAAAAATGACACCGGCTACCTTGCTCAATGCCTTTGTACATAAAGCATTGGTCACGGTTTCAGATGGCAGCAAAGTGATGACCCTGTACGAGCAGGCAGTAGATTCAGGAAATACAAAGTTCTTTATATACAAACCAGATAGCCGGTTCCCCGGTGATAATTTTACAGGAAAACCGGCAGGGACTTACACCCTGCGGATTCAGGCTGACAATAAGACATATGAGTCAGTGACAACCATACCTTCCCGCGGTATGAAGCTGGACTCTGTCTGGTGGAACCTGGTGGTGCTGGAAAACGATAGTGCCATGGGCCGCTTATGGGTACGGATAACGGATTCACCCGAATTTGGTAATTATGGCCGGTACTTTACCAGGCGTAATAAAGGCCCGTTTCTACCTGGCCTCACCTCTGTCATAGATGACCAGTTGGTGAACGGCACAACATTTGAAATTCCTGTGGACGCTGGGGTGAATAAGAATGAAAAGCTTGATCTGACAACATATGCTTTCTTCAACCAGGGTGATACCGTAACCATGAAGTTTTGTAATATTGACAAAGCAACCTGGGATTTCTGGCGAACACTCGACTTTGCATATAACAGCAATGGTAATCCCTTCTCATCACCTACAAAAATACTGGGCAACATACCTGGTGCATTGGGCTACTGGGGAGGTTATGCAGTAACCTATAAAACAATTATTATTAGCAAGTAATTATACAGCAAAAAGTATGGAAAACAAGCAACAAGAGCATGTGCATTTACTGATCGTCGGTTCCGGACCTGCCGGTTATACCGCTGCGATTTATGCCGCGAGAGCCAACCTTAAACCAGTATTATACCAGGGTATTCAACCTGGCGGACAATTAACCATCACCACAGAAGTTGAAAACTATCCTGGTTATCCGGAAGGTATTCAGGGGCCTGAAATGATGGTGGATTTTGAAAAGCAGGCTACCCGCATGGGTGCTGATATCCGCTATGGTATGGCTACATCCGTGGACTTCAGCAAACAACCGTATAAAGTAATCATTGATGAAGAGAAGGAAATCACCGCCGATGCTATCATCATCGCTACCGGTGCTTCCGCCAAATGGCTGGGCCTTCCTTCTGAGCAACGTTTGAATGGTAGCGGTGTTTCTGCCTGCGCCGTTTGTGACGGATTCTTCTTCCGTGGTAAGGAAGTAGCGATCGTAGGCGCCGGTGATACCGCTGCTGAAGAAGCACTCTACCTCTCTAAAATGTGCAGCACCGTGCATATGCTGGTACGCCGCGATGAAATGCGCGCTTCCAAAGTAATGCAGGACCGCGTACTGAAAACTTCCAATATCATCGTTTACTGGAATTCAGAAACTGATGAAGTGCTGGGAGATAAGAAAGTAGAAGGTATCAGAATCTACAATAATAAAACCAAGGACAAGAAAGATGTGCCGGTAAGCGCCTTCTTCGTAGCCATTGGTCACCAGCCTAACTCAGCGATCTTTAAAGATTATCTCGAACTGGATGAACAAGACTATATCGTTACTGTACCTGGCTCTACCCGTACCACTGTAGAAGGTGTATTTGCCTGCGGTGATGTACAGGATAAAATATACCGTCAGGCGGTAACTGCTGCTGGTAGCGGATGTATGGCCGCACTGGATGCAGAAAGATACTTATCTGCAAAAGAACACCACCAATAATAGAAGAATTACGAATTGCGAATTACGAATTACGGATCTGTGGGTAGATAATAGCGAATACCGCGTTTACCATCTCCTCACAAATCCGTAATTCGTAATCCGTAATCCGTAATTATTAATTCCTCTCTTATGCTTACTATTGCCCTAGAACAGGCTACTTTCTACGCCTATCACGGCTTATACCCGGAAGAAACTATTATCGGTAATCACTTTGTATTGGACGTAGCTGTTCGTATACCCGGCACCGTGGCCATCGATGATTTGTCTGAAACCGTAAACTACCAAGGGATTTATGAGATAGCTGCCGCCATCATGGCCGTTCCCAAACCCCTGCTGGAAGAGGTAGTGTACGACTTATCAGGTGCGCTGAAACAACGATATCCCGCAATTCAACATAGTATCGTAACCCTCCGGAAGATGAACCCGCCCATGGGCGCCAGTATCCGTAACTCCCTCGTTTCACTGGAGAAGGATTACTAAGCCTCCTTTTTGCATATGCGTGATGTTTCTCATTTGTAATTTTCGTAAATTTAGAGCGTAGTTAATCAACAAAATTTTTACGTAGTAAAACCTGTCCTATGTTAAAACGGATCATGGCAGTTTGTTTTTTGTTATCTGCAGCCTTATGGGTAAAGGCACAGAGTGTTAGTGAAATGGTGGAAGAAGCCAGGCAGCTGGAGAAACAAATGAAAGAAAGTGAAGCATTCGAAAAAGATAAGGACATCTTAAAAATACAACCCACAGAACTGGATGCACTGAACCAGGCCAGCCAGCTATGCTCCCGCATCGGCAACAGGCAAAAAAGCAAAGACGATAAAGTGAATTACTTTAACATGGCCAAAAGCTATGCACAGCAGGCCCTGAAAGTAAATCCCAACAGCCCGGACGCTAACCTGTCTATGGCCATCGCTATGGGACGCATGGCCCTCATCTCCGGTGCAAAAGATAAAGTAGCTGCCTCCAAAGACGTTAAAAAATATGCAGAACTGGCCATTAAATTCAATCCTTCCCTGGCACAAGCCTATCATGTGCTTGGTAAGTGGAACTTTGAAGTAGCCAACCTCAACGCCTTCGAAAGAGGCGCCGCTAAAATGCTGTTTGGTGGCTTACCTGATGGATCTCTCCAAAACGCTATCAACAACTATGAGAAATGCAGGCAGCTGGATCCCGCTTTTCTGCTTAATTATTATGAGCTGGCCCGCGCCTACAAAGAAAATGATCAGCAGGATAAAGCCATTGAAGTACTAAAGAAAGCACTCACGCTCCGCAATATCGTGTATGACGACGCCACCACGAAAATGGATTGCAAAAAGATGCTGGACGATTTACAATAGCTTTTAGCTGTCAACAATTAGCTGTTAGGTATTCGCTACAATAGCTTTATGCTTTCAGCTTTCAGCCTGTTTATATTTCTTTCCCTTTCCATTTACCACTACGCAAATACCAATAGCTAATGCCGAAGATGATGATCCAGTAAATGAAGTCTGCTCCCCAGGCCCATTGCAGCTCACTGCGCATTCTTTCGATTACAATATCACAGTACAGCAGGTATCCAATTACAGCAGCAATTTCTGTCATCAGGTTGATACGGGTATTGCCGGTACCTATCACGCCACTCATCACCACCGCCGCAACCGCCATCAGGATGGTACTCAGGGTAATAATACGTATAGATGGAATCGCCGCCGCAATCAGGTCGGCGTTGGTAGTATAAATATGAAGTAAAGTATAAGGGAAGAGATTAACAAGTATACACACTGTAGTAGCGCAGGCCAGGCTGAGCACCACAATTTTCCGGATAGCCGTGAATACCAGCTCTGGTCGTCCCTGACCAATAACATTACTTACCATAGTATTGCAGGCAGCCGCCAGCGCCCAGGTAAATATGCCGAAGAAACCAAAAATACTGCGCAGCATATTCGACACTGCCAACGGACGTTCTCCCAGGTGTTCAATGAAGATGAAGAAAACGAACCAACTGCCAATGCTGAAAAGAAACTGTACAATCAAAGGCGCGGATACATTCAGGATATTTTTCACAATTCCCCAATTCAGGCGGAGGTAGCGGAACAAGCTGTATTCCAGGTGATAACGACGGATGAACAAGATGCTAAACGCTACGCCAAAGCCCGTTGCCTCTGCAATAACAGAAGCGGTGGCAGCCCCGTTCAATCCCATGGCCACAAAGCCAAGCTTACCAAAGATGAGGATATAGTCGAAGAAGATGTTGACCATTTCCTGGAACAGCGAGGTGATAATCAGTACTTTGGAATGACCGCTTCCGATATAAAAGGCATTGGCCATATTCAGCAGCATCAGGAATGGAAGCCCCCAGATACGGATACGTATAAACGAAACTGCCGCCATAAATATATGATGGTCATGCAAACTTTTGGAAAAGAACCAGGGTGCTGCCAGCAATGTCAGTAAAATAGCCAATAGGGAGAAGCAAATGCCCACCTGCAGCCCATTAGAAAAAAGTTGCCCGATACCGGCATACTGGCCTTGCCCCGCCCGGCGGGCAATTAAAACCTGCATACCGTTGTTGAGTCCATAGGCTATCATGTACATCACTAGGTAGTAAATGCCGGCAATTCCATTGGCCGCCAGCTCAAATTCTCCCAGGCGTCCCAGGAAGGCGGTATTGGTAATATGATTGATCTGCGGGATAATAAGGGCCAGGCATATAGGTCCTGCTATTTTTATAATCTGCCGCGTAGTAGCTTCCAGTTGCATGAATCTTTCGCTGAATTGAGGGTATAAAAACAAAGATATAGCTATATGTTGATCATCTGCCCTATATAAAACAACAAAACGCCCTCACCAATTAACTAAAATGGTTATTATTGTAATTCATTTGAAAGGTAACATATGCCCGTGGCTTACAACATCCATCCCGCATTTACAGTAGACGATGAAACCCTGCTGGAAACTGATCTCACTGCCTGTTATTTATTAGTACTGGTAGGGAACGGCACGTTTAGTTATGTAGTATACGAACCGGTGGCAAAGAAGTTCCTGGCGTTGAAGTCCTATCATTTTACCCCCCGGAAAATGGCGCTGGCAGATCTGGAAATGATAGAACAGGTATTTGATACCGACAAACTGCTGTTTACGGCATTCAAATCTATTTTACTGGCCTTTAACACCGGCAACGGCGTATTGGTGCCGCATATGTACTATATGCCCTCCATGAAAAAGGACTACCTGCATCTGGCCATGCCGGAAAAAGTGCAGGAAGCCATCTTGTCCGATTTATTGCCTCAGTTACCGATGGTCAATATATACAGTGTGGATAAAGACCTGCTGGGTTTTTTACGGAAAGAATTTTCTACTGACTTGGTTATTCATGCCAATTCAGCCCTGTTACAATCCTATCCAATGGATTTCGACTTTCAGGCGGCCAACGGCGTAGCCTTTGTGGAGGTTGAACAACATACCTTTACCGTGACCGTATATGCCGGAGGAAAACTGCTGATACAACAGGAGACCGACTACCAGACCGGGTTGGATGTGGTGTATGGTGTAGTGAACATACTGCGGCAACTGGGACTGGATGAGCAACAGGTGAAGGTAAAACTAGGCGGAATTGTAGCTACAGATGCGGGTGTTTACCAGGAAATGTACAAATTTATTCCACACCTGGAATGGATACAACGATTACCGGGTTTCCAATACATTACTAAAATGCAGGAGATACCGGGCTATTATTTTCATAATTTATATGCGTTAGCGTTATGCGTATAATCGGAGGAGCTAGTGGAGGACGAAAAATACAACCACCTGCAAAAATGCCGCATACCCGCCCTACTACAGATTTAGCAAAGGGAGGATTATTTAATATCATTGAGAACAATCTTGATATTCCATCTTTAAAAACACTGGATATTTTTGGCGGTACCGGAAGCATCAGCTATGAGCTGGCTTCCAGGGGAGCTACAGATATGACCATCGTAGAGAAAGACCCTGCTATGGCGGCGTTTATCAGCAAAACAGCCCAGGGTTTAGGGATTACCACCCTTAAAACGGTGAAAATGGACGTTTTTAAGTACCTCGAGCACTGTACAGAGAAATTTGACCTGATCTTCGCTGATCCGCCGTATATGATGGAAACGCTGGACCAGTTACCATTACTGGTATTTGAAAAGGAGTTGCTGAATCCGGAAGGGTGGCTCGTTGTAGAGCATACACAGCACGGCAAATTCCAGGACTATTCCTATTATCGGTCTGAGAGGAACTACGGTGCTACGGTTTTCTCTATTTTTATTAACCGCGAAGCATTAAAACGCTGATAGTAATTTATACATCATGAGAACATGTTTATTCCCAGGTACATTCGATCCCATTACCCTGGGCCATACGGATGTAATCAGCCGTGGGCTTGATTTGTTTGATCGCCTGGTGATAGGCATCGGTGTAAACAGCAGCAAGACGCCAATGTTTGCACTGGAAGAGCGGATGGCATGGATTAAGGAAATTTATAAAGATGACGCCCGCGTGGAGGTTACTTCTTACTCCGGTCTTACCATTGATTTCTGTAAAAAAATAGATGCCCGTTTTATTTTGCGGGGCATCCGCAACATAGGCGATTTCGAATATGAGAAAGCCATTGCCGACGTAAACCGGACTCTTGCCCCCCACATTGAAACTATTTTTTTAAGCACCGCATTACAATATTCCAGTATTGCCTCTACGCTGGTGCGGGATATTTACCGTTATGGGGGAGATGTAACCTCTTTTCTCCCAGAGGCAGTAATAGCAGGGATTAAGCGTATTAAGCAATAAATTTTTTTAAAGATAACTGATATGAAAACGATCTGGCATTCAACCCAAATTTCACTGGACCAACTCAACGAAATGGGCAGCAACACCATGGCGGCGTATTTGGGAATGGAGTTCACAGAAATAGGGCCGGATTATCTTAAACTGATGATGCCGGTAGATCACAGAACCGTACAGCCGTATGGGTTATTGCATGGTGGGGCGTCTGCTGCATTGGCGGAAACAGTTGGTAGCGTGGCATCGGGACTGATTATTGATCCGGAGAAACAGATTTGTGTAGGTATGGAAATCAATGCCAATCATGTGAGAGGAGTAAAGAGTGGCTATGTACATGCCTGTGCCAGACCTTTGCATATTGGCTCCAACAGCCATGTGTGGGATATCCGTATTACAGACGACCAGCATAAACTGGTATGTGTAAGCCGCCTTACGGTGGCTATCCTGGCGAAACGTTAATAAAGACCGGAGATTTAATGCTACGTAGACAGCATTAAATCTCCCAGCCATCACTTACAGATCGGAAGCCCTGAATACTTCCCGTATATTCTCATAAGAGAATTTCAGGTATTTGTCTACATGCTCCGGTTTAACCCATTGCACATCCTGGATATCTTCTTCAATTTGTGGTACAGTTAATTCAGTGCCGGTAAACTGCATACGGTACCAATGGGTATGTTTCAACACTTTTTTATTTTTCATCGGATAGTAGTGGAACGTTTCAATGATTTTATTTTCCAATGAAACGTTGTGCAGGCCTGTTTCTTCGGCTACTTCCCGGAGTGCGCAGGTTTCCAGGTCTTCCCCCGGATCCTGTTTCCCCTTTGGCAAATCCCATTTTCCTCTGCGGAACATCATCAGTACTTCTCCGGCAGGATTGGTGACGAGGCCGCCAGCAGCTACCAGGGTGGTAAAATGCAGGGATACTTTTTTAAAGAGTTGCTTTACATCAGGTGCAATAAAAACTGCTGCTTCTTTTTTTCCATCTTCCAGTTTTCGTAATACACTTTCCATTTTTTCAGGATTGGGGTTGTCGTATACTTTCACTTTTGCAAAGTGTTCCGGAATCGCGTTGGTATTGGCACTCAATAGGAGTGGTCGCTCGTTGAGATAGATCGTAATAGTTGCTTGCATGCCGCAAATTTAGAGAATTACAAATTACGAATTATGAATTACGGATTGGTGTGAAGATATTAGCGGGTACTTTGATTCCCGTTTACTATCTTCTTACAAATCCGGAATTCGTAATTTGTAATTCTTTATCTTTGGCGATCGTATGAGTAAAGTAAGCGAAAAACAAGTTGCAGAAAAGTTACTGCAGGTGCAGGCCGTAAAATTAAGCCCTGCACAGCCTTTTACATGGGCTTCCGGCTGGAAATCGCCGATATATTGCGATAACAGGAAAGTTTTATCTTTTCCGTATGTACGCGATTATATTAAATCTGAACTGTGCAACCTGGTATTCGAAACTTTCCCGGATGCAGCGGTGATTGCCGGTGTAGCTACCGCAGGTATTCCTCACGGTGCGCTGGTAGCGGATCAGCTGAAACTGCCTTTTATCTATGTTAGATCCAAACCGAAAGAACACGGTATGGGCAACCAGATAGAAGGAGTATTACAACCCGGTCAGCCTGTAGTAGTGGTGGAAGACCTGATATCTACCGGGAAAAGCAGCCTGGAAGCAGTACAAGCCATTCGCGCAGCAGGTGGGGAAGTAATAGGTATGGTGTCTATCTTCAATTATGGTTTTGATATCGCAGTGAAGGCTTTTGAAGCAGCAGGTGTGCCTTTCCATTCACTCAGTAACTACAGTGCCATGATTGCGCTGGCAGAAGAGAAAGGAATTGTTTCCGCTGATGAAATTGCCACCTTGCAAGCCTGGAGAAGCGCGCCTGATCAATGGGGCAAGTAGGAAAGAATTGTATATCACATTTTTTGTATATTCGGGTATTAATACTATAACTATGCGTATCCTAAAATTAGTAATGTTGTTCCTGGTGACCAGTGTTGGTATGGCAACGGCACAGCAGAAACAGAAGGCTATTGAAACGGTAAAAATCAATACGCCTACGGTACAATGCGAGTCCTGCAAGAACCGTATTGAAAGATATATGTCGCACGAGGAAGGTGTACAGTCAGTGAAAGTTGATTTCAAAAAACACGTAACTACTGTAAAATACTATACTGATCGTACCAACGTGGAGAATATCAAAACTGGTATTGCCAATGCAGGATATGACGCTGATAACGTAACTGCTAATCCTGAATCTTATGCGAAACTGCCTACCTGCTGCAAGAAGCCGGAAGATGGTGGTGGCATGGCCAAGGAAAAGAAGAACTAATATAGTCATTGCCTTTAGCAGTTGATTTATCGTAAAAACGGTAAGTAATAGCTAAAGGCAATTTTATTTGTGATAGCCCTGATCGATATATATCTTAAAAATTACGGTTATTCCCATTCTGTTTAATCCGCTGAAACATCATCTTGCTGCCCTTCGGCAGACCTTCTCTCTTTATTCGCCCACTGATTTGTTTGTTCCATTACTGGCCCTGGGAGGTTCACAAATGGATATGTATACTGGTTCGCTTTCTCCGGAAGAAATTTTTACGGAAATACGTATGCAACTGAAGGATGCTGGTATAGAAGGCCGTGGTGGCTATGAAGCCTGGTTGGCGCAAAGAAACCATTATGCCACGCTGGTATTATCAGATACCTCGAAATGGATATTGCGATTGGCGGCGGATAAAGCACATTATATCCACCTGCATCCGGGAAGATATAGCCCTCATACGCTCCGGGTGAAAGCAGCAGCGCTTAAAACAGCTTTGGCCTGGTGGGTAGCAAAGCAACACCGGACGTTAACGGGGAATCTGCTGGAAGATCTGAACCGGGTAAGAAATGAAATAAGGTTGTCTCCGCTTAGAAATGCAGCGGAAAGTAATCACATCCTGGAAATAATGGCTTTATTATCAGAAGAAGTTTAAGGCCTGTTTGGTTTCGCATTTAATAGGGAAGGGTAGGAAAATACCGCCTTTACCTACTTTGCAATTCCCGGTTGCCTTAATGGTAACTTCTTTATTGGAGAATGCGCTTAGTGCATTTTTGAAAACATTTCCCATATTCACTTCCAGTTTTACCGGGAAGTAAAAAGTATCCCTGGCTGGGATGGCGATGGTGGTATCCTGCATGGAATGGCCGACTTCGGTATCGTCAATGAACAAATCGAAATTGGCGTCTTTTAACTGCAGTCGGAAATTATTAGGGTTATAATATGCCAGGGTCATCCGTACAATACTTTTGCTCATACCGAGCTCGGCCAGGTCGACGCCGGCTACTCTCACAAACTGTAAATCTTTCGTTTTTTCGCAAGAGCTTGCTACTCCCCAAATGGCAAACACAACTATTAATACGCGCAACAATTTCATCGGCTGACCAGGTATTTTAATTTATGTAAACCTACTGCAAAGGTTTTAGTTATCAAAAAAGAGTAATTGAATTGGGAAACTTTTAACGGAGTAATAAGCGGGCAGCCGGAAAGAATAAAATATTAAACACATATAAATAAAAGGGTGTTTTAAAAAAATAGTTTATCTTCACATTTCCTCCTCTGCTCGCTAAAAATGAACACAAAAGCGACTAATATCTTTAGTATTTTTGCATTTTGGAAACTTTTGACTGGAAAAGTATCATGCTAAATAGCTTAGCATATGATTAATAATTCTATGAGCTGTTAATCATTTACTTAAAGTTAATTGTTAAACATTTATGTATAAGTGATTGTCAGGTGAGATAAACCATTTTTCTACATCCGGCTATAAAATTTTGACATTATGACAGAGAATGCAGAAGAGAAGATATTATTGATTGAATCCCAATATTTTCCACCAATTGATGCATATAAAGCTTTAGTTGAACACGATATATTACAGATTGAGAAATATGAGCACTATCAAAAGCTCAGTTACCGGAACCGTTGTTACGTAGCTGGCCCAAATGGCAGGATGATTTTAAGTGTGCCTTTATCAAGAGGGAAGAATCAGCGGACAGTGATGAAAGATGTCCGGATCAGCAACGAAGAGAAATGGCAGGACCTGCATTGGAAAACGCTGGTGTCTGCTTATCGCCGCTCTCCCTGGTTCGAATATTATGAAGCCGAGTTACAGGAATTATACGAACGGCCGTTTAACTTTTTGCTCGACTGGAACCTCGCTTGTTTTGAGTGGGCCAATAGCAAGCTCGGCATTTTGATACCCATTACATTTACCGAAAGCTATCAGAAAGAAGTGGCAGGAGTAACGGATGCGAGAGAAAGTATTTTGCCGGGAGCCGTAGAAGTGGGTGAACCAACATACACCCAGGTGTTCCAGGACCGTACCGGGTTTATTTCCGGCCTTAGTATACTGGACCTGCTTTTTTGTGAAGGAAAACAGGCCCTGAGCGTCATCCGACGGGGTTAATAAATTATCAATAATATTATTTAACTAGCTGGTTTGTAATTGTTTGTATATTTGCCCGGGTAATTGTGCTGTTTTAAGCAACACCTCCCGAAAAAAATTAAGGTGGCAATCAACAAAATATTTAGATTTGCAACCTATTTTGCTGGGGTTCGAACTGACGTAGGTGTGTAAACCAGGAGTTTCCCAGTAAGGGAAAAAAGGAATGTTATCCTGTTTTTTTTCTATTAATAATTCCTAAAAATTCATTTGTAGTACTAAATGAACAACACCTACACAGACCTCGTTAAACAGACCTTTGAATTTCCCCAGGAGGGCTTTGAAGTAAAAGACAACTACCTGGAATTTAATGGTTTGGACATTAAGGCTTTGATTGACAAGTATGGAACTCCATTTAAGTTGACCTACCTTCCTAAAATCGGAATGCAGATCAACAAAGCAAAGAAGATGTTCCAGGATGCTATCAAAAAGAACAGGTACGATGGAGAGTATTTCTATTGTTATTGTACTAAAAGCTCGCATTTCTCCTTTATAATGGAAGAAACGCTGAAGCATGGTGTACACATCGAAACTTCTTTCGCTTATGACATCGATATCGTCAATAAGCTGTATGAGCGGAAAAAGATCAACAAAGAAACTTATGTGATCTGTAATGGATTTAAGACCAAAGCTTATACGAGAGCTATTGCGCGATTGATCAACAGTGGTTTTAAGAATGTAATACCCGTACTGGATAATAAAGAGGAGCTGGAAGACTACAAGCGGAATGTTAGAACCAAAGACAAAGTGAAGCTGGGGCTGCGTGTAGCAGCGGAAGAGGAGCCAAGTTTTGATTTCTATACCTCCCGTTTAGGTATTCCTCCGCGTGATATCCTGGAGTATTATGTAGATAAACTCAAAGGCAATGAGAAGTTTGAGCTGAAAATGCTGCACTTCTTTATGAATAAGGGGATCAAGGACGATATCTACTATTGGAGCCAGTTTAACCGTGTAATGAACCTTTACTGCCAACTGAAGAAGATCTGTCCGGAGCTGGATAGCATCAACGTAGGTGGTGGCTTCCCGATTAAACACTCTTTAGGTTTCGACTACGACTATAATTACATCGTGAATGAAATTGTAGCCAACATTAAGAGCATGTGTAAAAAGAACAAGGTACCAGTACCTAATATTTACACAGAGTTCGGTTCCTTTACAGTGGGAGAGAGCGGTGCGGTTATTTATAGCGTGGTTGGTGAAAAAATGCAGAATGACAGGGAGTCCTGGTACATGATTGACAGCTCTTTCATTACCACATTACCGGATACCTGGGGCATTGGCGAAAAGTTCCTGATGTTGCCTATTAATAAGTGGGACCAGGAATACCAGGAGGTACATCTCGGTGGACTTACCTGCGATGGATACGATTTTTACACTTCTGAGGAACATATAAATGCGGTGTTCCTGCCTAAACAGCAGGCATCAGGCGAACCGTTGTATATTGGATTTTTCCATACAGGCGCCTACCAGGATCAGCTGAGCGGGTATGGTGGTATTAAACACTGCCTGATTCCTTCGCCCAAGCATGTGATTGTAGGGTACGACAAAAACGGTCAGTTGAAAGATTGGTTGTATGCGAAAGAGCAGACTTCCCAGAGCATGTTAAAGATTTTGGGTTATTAAAAAAATGGGTTAGTAATCCTACTGAAAGCCCCCCGATTATTCGGGGGGCTTATTTTTTTTCATTTTTTCTCTCAGTATGATAAAAAAAGGCTTTCATTTTAGTGAAAGCCCTATCATGGCATAGGTTAGATGATATTCACCGGCATAAGGGAAAATAGGAGATGAATATTTTGTACTGCAAAGATATGTCTCTCCTTTGCCACTGGTAAGCCCCGAAAGTTGTAATTTTTTCTAATCTTGTTTTGGCAAGAATACTTGTATTAGCAACAATATATTATCATGTTGCCCCCAAATGACACGAATGGTAATATTTACTTATCAATATAGTGTTAGAAAAACTAATATGATAGCTTTATTGCATAACACAGATGTGTAGTCTCATGGGTTTTTAGAGTCGTTGAGGTAGTCAATAGCCGTACCGCACTGTTTTTCAATTTCTGTAAAACACACTTCCAATAACTCCAGTTCTCCCTTCATAAAGGCAGATTTGCCGGAACGGGAAAATCCTTTCACCAGCAGAAACTGTTTGGTCAGGTGCTGATTGATCAGGGAAAGGTGTTGTTGTTGCCTTTCAGAAGTGCGTTTTTGTTCCATGGAAATGATGTTGCGGTAATACTGTCCCATTGCCCTGATCAGGAACAGCAGGTACATACCCACAATCAACGGATTGGCGAGGTATTGAAACGCTGAAGAATAGCCCGGACTAACGTAAATGGATATATTATTGAGTTTTACATAGGCAATAGCCACCATATAGCTGCAGAGAATCAGGCTCCAGGTGAGTGCCATGGTCAGATTCACCGTGATATAGCAAAGTAAAATGCTCATCACCCATATCATGGTGTATTTCGGGCTGAGATCCTGGTTATTCAGCAGGGACGAAATAATGGGAATACATAAGGTGACAAAGGAGGTGAACAACCCTACTTTTTTTGCAGGTACTCCTTTCCTCAACAGGTAGAGACAGGTAACCAGGCAACTGATCATCAACGGGATGAGCAGCATATTAACGATATTCTGACTCAGCATATTGATGAATAGAATGCTCATGAGCATAACAATGTAGAAGAAGGCATAATCAAAGATGAGTTTGATTTTTGCCTGCTCATAAGTATTTTCCGTATGAAGAATTACGTTCCCGATCACCTTTTTTTCGGTGTTCAGGTAAATACTTTTTATAAATAACCAGCCTTGTCGGAAGAGCTTTGCCATGGTTGCGCGCTTAGAGGAGCAAATTATTATATAATAAAGTACGGGGAATTCAACGTTTGTGTGAATTATACACAGCTAACAGCATTTAGCTATCAGTTTTTCGCAAAAAAATACCGGCAAAGTGGCGGCTGGGTACGGCATAAAAAAAACAGTCACGCTTTGGCGTGACTGTTTTTCCTTTAACACCAGACCACACTGAGGTGTGGTCTGCTTCCCTTATTCCACTACTATTTCTTTAGGAGCGTCCTGTTTGTTTTCCTTTTTACCAAGGGTTACTTTCAGGATACCATTTTCATATTTTGCATTGATCTTACCGGCATCTACCAATTCACTGATGGTGAAGGAGCGTTTGAAAGATTTGAAGCTGAATTCACGACGTACCTGTTTGTCGCTTTCATTTTTAGTTTCTGCTTTTCTTTCTGCACTGATGGTAATTGCTTTTTCATCGGCGCTGATCTTGAAATCTTCTTTGGAGAAGCCTGGTGCTACCAGGTCCAGCACAAAAGCTTCTGGAGTTTCAACGATGTTTACCGGAGGATGGGTGGTAAAATAATCGTTGGTCAGAAAATCGTCTTTTACATATTTATTCAATCCTCCATTCAGAATGTCTTCTACAATTCCACCAAATGATTTAGGAAGCGGGCTGTGGTTAAATTTAATGTGTGTCATAGTTTCTATAAATTTTTTAGTGTGAAATCAATTTTTGTTTGATACCGGGTACAGATCAAATGGGATACCATGCCGTAAAAACTGCTATTTTGTTAGTAAAAACGTTACAGATTGTGACATTATGTCATTTGTATTGTATTTGTTATGTCAAAAAGTCTAACAACGCATCCATTTTTTTACTTTTTGGCTGCATATAACTAACTTTGTAAAAAATTAAACAGAAAAAACTATAACATATGTATCCAGCGGAATTAGTAATGCCAAGAAAGGCGGAGTTAACGGATAACGGTTTCCAGGAGTTGCTGACAGCAGGTAGCGTGGATGAAACACTGAAACAGGAAGGAACTACATTGGTGGTGATCAATTCGGTATGTGGCTGTTCTGCCGGTACTGCCCGTCCAGGTGTATTAATGGCGGTAGCACATAGCGAAAAGAAACCAGACAGGCTGACGACCAGCTTTGCAGGTTTTGATGTGGAAGCAGTACAACAAATCCGTACGCATCTGTTGCCTTATCCTCCTTCTTCTCCGGCAATTGCCTTATTTAAAAATGGTGAATTGGTACATTTCATCGAGCGTCATATGATTGAAGGCCGTTCCGCGCAAATGATTGCTGCGAACCTGCTGGACGCTTTTGAACAATATTGCTAATATTCATATTTCTAAAATCCAAATTTAGAAATTCGAAATTGCATCGTACTTTGGTGGTTTGATTTTCCTTTTGATTAAATTCGGCTTTGTTCATAGGAAAGTTCAGATCACCAATTTTTTTTACGGCTATGTATCCTAATTTATATTACGCGTTCAGAGATCTGCTTGGCTTAGAGATTCCAGTTTTAAAGATTTTTCAGACGTTTGGCTTTTTCGTAGCCATCGCCTTCCTGGCAGGCGCTTATATTTTAACGCGTGAACTGAAACGCTATGAGCAACAAGGTTTGCTGAAAGGCGTTCCTGAGAAAGTAGTGACAGGCCTGCCTGCTACGCAGGGAGAAATTATTGGTAATGCGGTAGTAGGATTTATCATCGGGTATAAAATACTTGGCATCTTTTTTCAATGGGATGTAGCTTCTGCCGATTTACAGGCGTTTGTATTTTCCAGCCAGGGCAGCCTGATAGCAGGTATTCTGTTGGCAGCTGTGATGGCAGCCTATAAATATTACACGAAAAAGAAAAAGGCGTTAGCCAAACCCCAGGAGCAAACTGTAATGGTAATGCCGCATCATCGCGTACCCGATATCATTGTAATGGCGGCGATTGCAGGTTTACTGGGCGCCAAGATTTTCCATAACCTTGAGAACTGGGGCGACTTTGTAAAGGACCCAATCGGTTCATTGTTATCTTTCAGCGGACTTACTTTCTATGGCGGACTCATAGTAGCGGCTATTGTGATTATCAGCTATGCCCGTAAAAAGCAATTTAATATCCGCGCCTTGATTGATAGTGCAGCACCTGCATTAATGCTGGCTTACGCTATTGGCAGAATGGGTTGTCATTTCTCCGGAGATGGGGATTGGGGTATTTATAACAGCGCCTATGGTATTGATACTAACACCGGTCATACTGTAAAAATGGCCCCCGCTGCTTTTAATGATGCCGTACAAAAAAATACATTGTTCTTTCACCAACAATATAGCTCCACGGAACAGATCCCGCATGCAGCTTTTGAAAAACCAGCCGCACTGGGTTTTGTACCTGACTGGCTTTTTGCTTACGGATATCCACATAACGTAATCAAAGAAGGAGTACAGATGGCTGGCTGCGATGGTGTTTATTGTAAAGTATTACCTATTGCCGTATATCCTACACCGTTATATGAAATCATTGTTTGCCTGGTGTTCTTCCTGGTGCTTTGGGGCATTCGTAAAAAGATAAAGATACCAGGTGTTATATTTGGTATATACCTTATATTAAATGGTATAGAAAGATTTTTTATTGAGAAGATAAGAGTAGACACCCGTTACGATATCTTCGGTTTTCATCCTACCCAGGCAGAAATTATTTCTACGCTCCTGGTCATTGGTGGTATTATACTGATTGTCATCTACCGAAAAAATAGTACTGCCGCAAATAAGCTATCCTAATTACAATATGCAACGTCACCCTTCTTTAATTTCACTGTCGCACGAACACAAGCGCCTGTTGTTTGTGTGCCGCTACCTCAAAAAAGATGCAGCACCCTACGAAGGCTTTCCCCTGGAAACACAAGCCAGGTTTGAATATATTGTCAAAGTATTCCAGGAAGTAATGGTGCCGCACATCCAGAAAGAAGAATACCTTTTTGAAAAATGTGCAGGCAAAAGTGCCGCCATTGATGTCATGATAAAGGAATTACAGGCGGAACATCTCGTTATTTCCCGGATGTACACCACCCTTACCGATAGCACAGACCTCGATTCGGCCATGGATATACTGGCTACTCACCTTGAAACGCATATCCGCAAAGAAGAGCGGCAGTTCTTTGAACTCCTGCAACAGGAGTTGCCCGATCTGTTGAATGGCTTGCAACTGGCCCTTGAATAAATGGATTTAACGTGTTATTGCCCGCATTTAATTTTAGAAGTAATTTTTCAGTAGAGTTATAGTAGCACCAGGTAGTTGTATTTTTAATCTGTCTATTAATCGTAACCTTTTTCTTGCTTTATCCTTGTTTGTTGAGCTGGTAAATAACCTGTGGCTATTTAATTGGAGTTATGCGTACGTTTTATTACAGCTTCATGTCGTTTTTGTGCCTGATGGTCAGCCTCAAAAGCCTGGGATTATCCAGGGAAGACAGTTTAAGTAAGTATGACAAGCTGGATTCATCTGACATTATTGTGGCATCTTTTTCTTATAAGACGGGTGAACAGGAACTGGGACAAGGGGTTACTCTGCAGGTACCCAAAGGTTTCCGTTTGCTTGATGCTGCGCAAAGCCGCCGGCTGGTGGAAGGTTTATGGGGGAACCCGGATAATCCCAATACCCTTGGCATCTTGTTGCCTGCGCGCGTAAGTCCCATTGACAAGGACTTTCGTGGGGTAGTGATTTCCTTTGAACCTTTCGGGTACCTGGACGAACAGGAAGCCGGGAATATCAATTATAATAGGCTGCTCCGTGAGATGAAAGAGGAGCTAAAGAATGAGAATATATTGCGCCGTCGTAATGGCGGAGGGGAAATTACCAGCATGGACTGGGCATTTCCTCCTTATTTTGACAAAGGAACCCGCTCTCTTCATTGGGCCCGTATACTACGCTTCGAGGGTAGCACAGCCCCGGTATTGAATTATGAAGTACGCCTGCTCGGCAGAAGAGGTTCGCTGTGTTTTACTGCGATTGGTAAAATAGGTGAAGGCCCAAAAATAAGAGCACAGCTGGACCGCGTGGTTACCCTGGCCCGGTTTACCAATGGAAACAGTTATGCAGATTTCAACCCCCGTACAGACGAGTCGGCCCGCTGGACACCGCGGGAAAGTTTTTTTAGCAGCCGGGCATTATCTACAGAAAGCCTGCTGTTGGGCATACGCAGTACTTTATCTATGTTGCTGGTAGGTTTATGTATGGTATTGTTTATTTATTTGATGCAATTTTACCATCATCGCCGTAAGTCCGGATATCGTAAAATGATCGATTTTGACGAGCGTCTGAATTAAAACCACGCTGCCCTTCCCATCTCCCGGATATTCTATCCCCTTATAATACCGGCCATCCTGTATTAACACCGCTATTTAATATAGTGCATCTCTCCGTGCAACATTGTGCCATTCCAGTCGTCTTTTTAGTCGTTTCATCAATTTTTACCATTCGTCCCTAGCTATAGACCGCTTGTGTAATGCTATGTACTGTGTAATACATAATACCTACTTTTACATCGTAGTAGTTAATCTACTGTAGTAGTTTAACTACTGTAGTAGACAAGCTAAGGATCTAAAAAACCAAATAGAATACCTCTAAATCGCCCTTATATGAATACAAGTATTAAAGCTATAACATTAACAATTAGTGTGTTAGCTGCAGCTTTAACCTCCAACGCCCAAAATGCAGCCGGCGTGGCAGGACAAGTTAACCAGGCTGGAAATAAACCTGTAGAGTTTGCTACTGTAACCTTATTAAAAGCAAAAGATTCAACATTAGTAAAAGGAGCCATCGCTGATATCAATGGTCGTTACGAATTTGAACAGGTAAAACAGGGAAAGTACCTGGTTGCCGCTGTATCTGTTGGTATGACCAAAGCCTATAGTCCTGTTTTTGATGTAACCGGCAATAAAGTACAGGTACCTGCTGTATCCCTGGCCGCCGTTTCCAAGGCATTAAAAGGTATTGATGTTACCGCCCGCAAACCATTTGTAGAACAAAAGGCAGATAAAATGGTGGTAAATGTGGAAAGCAGTATTACTGCCGCAGGCGGATCTGCCATGGAAGTACTGGAGAAATCTCCTACCATCAATGTAGATAAGGATGGTAATGTATCTATGAAAGGTAAGGCCGGCGTTGTAATTATGATAGACGGGAAGCCTACCAATATGACTTCCCAGGATTTGGCAGAAATGCTGAAAAGCATGCCAGCTACTAATATTGATCAGATTGAGCTGATATCCAATCCTTCCGCTAAATACGATGCCGCCGGTAATGCAGGTATCATTAACCTGAAGCTGAAGAAAAATACCAGCTACGGTACCAACGGTAACCTGACCGCCAGTGTGGCGCAGGGAGTCCGGCCCCGCTGGAACGGTGGCTTGAACCTGAACCACCGCAATGCTAAACTCAACGTGTTTGGTTCTTATAATTATAGTCACCGGGAGGCGCAACAAGACCTGGGCGTATATCGTTCCTTTACGGATGAAAATGGCTTAAGGGTGTATGACCAAACAAATAAAATGCACCAGAAATCTGATTACCAGGGAGGTAAAATAGGTGCGGATTATTTTATCAGTAAAGGGCATACCATCGGTGTAATGGTGGATCTGGCCGACAGAACCCAACGCTATCCATCGCAGTCTGTCACTAATATTGGCAATGGCATGCGCATAGATTCTGCCTTGCATACCAATACCACTTATAATAGTAAATGGAGGAGAGGTAGTTATAACATTAACTATCGTGGTATCCTTGATTCAACAGGCAGAGAACTGAATGTAGACCTGGACTATGCACGGAATACAGACAAGCAGTTGACGGATATTTTGTCCCTGTCACGTGACGCAGAAGGAAAAAGAATAATGGGTAGCGACACTTCCCGTAATAATCAGCCATCCCGTATAGAAATCAAGACTGCCAAGTTCGACTATGTGCAGCCACTGAAAAATCAGGCGAAGCTGGAAGCCGGTGTGAAAGTGAGCTTTGTAACCACCGATAACAATGCCCGTTTCGACTCACTGAGGAACAATAACTGGGTATTGGATGATAACCGTTCCAATCATTTTATCTACAAAGAAAATGTGAACGCAGCTTATATCAACTTCAGCAAGCAGTTTAAGAAGCTGAATGTACAGTTGGGACTGCGTGGAGAACAAACCAATATCTCCGGTAATTCTCAATCGGTGAATGCGAAAGGTGATAATAAGGTAGTAAAGAATGATTCCAGCTACTTCAACCTGTTTCCTAATGTAGGCCTGACCTATGTGTTGAATAAAAGTAATACCCTGGGGTTAACGTATAGCCGTCGCATTGAGCGTCCGAGCTATGAAGATCTGAATCCATTTGAATTTTACATCGACAGATATACCAAACAATCCGGCAACCCTTATCTCCGTCCGCAGTATTCCAACAATTTTGAGTTGACGCATACTTTCAAGGATTTCCTGATCACGTCTATCGGTTATTCTCATACCAAAGATATGATGACCAGAATTCTGGAGGCGGAGGTAGACAGAACCACTGGTGATACTTCTGTGATACGTTACAAATATCAAAACGTGGCTAAGTCAGATAACTTTAACCTCAACGTTTCTGTACCGATGCCCATCACTAAATGGTGGATGAGCTTTACAACAGTGTCTGTTTCTTATGCTAAATATCAAACCGTAGTGGATAACAACCTGGTGAAACTGTCTTCCGGCGCATTCTTTGGCCGTACGCAGCAAACATTCACCCTGGCTAAGAACACGGCAGCAGAGGTAACCTTCTTCTATGTATCTCCACAGGTAACTAATGAGGGCTTATTTAAAATGAAGTCTATGAGCTCCCTGGATCTGGGTGTATCACAGAAGATAATGAAAGGTAAGGGTTCATTGAAACTAAACGTAACGGATATACTCGGCACCAACTATTTCCGTGGTGAGTTTGAGAATGCAGGCAGGTTTACTTCGATCTCCAGCAAATGGGACGCCCGCCAGGTTCGTTTAACCTTCAACTATCGTTTTGGTAACACCAATGTGAAAGCGGCACGTGCCCGTCAAACCGGACTGGAGGCAGAACAAAATCGTATAAAACAGGGTGGTAACTAATCAGCCCTGTCCTAAAGATGGTTTTTTAGGTATATAAGGACGGAAAAACGTAGCCTCTCATTGGGCTGCGTTTTCCTTTCAAACGATGAAGTCGCTGTTTATCCGGGTTTCGTCACAGAAAAAGGCCCTTTGGTGTAATTTGATCGTCGGCAATGTTCCATCCACATAATTTTGAGAAAAATTTCACGAGGGACCTTCTTTTTATTATCTACATAAAATATTCATAATTAAATAGATAGAAAGGTCATAACCCTAGCAGAAAGCGTTAAGTGAGAATAAATTGGAAAATCTTTCCAAAGCACATGCAACCTTTTTTACAATTACTGTCTTTATAATGAAAGCATCAGCAACTAACTTGAACCAAACGCAAATAGCAGAGAATGTAGTAGACCGCTGCAAGAAAGGGGATGTTCGCGCATTCCGCGAATTGTACGACGCGTACGCGGGGGCTATGTACAACATCTGTTTGCGGATGACCAACAACGTAAGTGATGCCGAAGACACCTTACAGGAGGCATTCATCCAGGTACACCGGAATATTGGTAAACTGGAACGTGAGCAAAGCGTGAGTGCCTGGATTAAACGGATCGTGGTAAATCATTGTTTAAATACACTGCGAAAAAAGAAAGTGTATTTTGAAGAGGTAGATGAAGTGGAAGTGATGACAGAAGATGGGATTGACGAGGCGCAGTTTACCTGGACGGTAGCTGCTGTTAAATCGGCCATCCATGGTTTACCGCAGGGATATCGTACCGTATTGAATCTCTATCTTTTTGAAGAGTATTCTCACCGGGAAATAGCAGACATGCTGGGTATCACTGAATCGACCGCGAAAACACAGTATATGCGTGCCAAAGAGAAAGTAAGGCAAATTGTAAAACAGCAAAATGTAACTCGTTAATGCCAGACAATTTTGAAAGTTTTATCCAGCAGCATCGGGAAGATTTTGAGATGCCCGGTCCTTCTCCAAGGGTTTGGGATGCACTGGAGAAAGAGCTCACAACGCAAAAGAGGGGAAGGGTAGTATCGCTTTTACAGAAAAACTGGTTTAAGGCGGCGGTGATTATTGTATTACTGGCAAATGCAGGTGCCCTGTTTTATTTCGCCAAACACAAACAGCACCAGCAACAGGAATTGGCGGTAATATCGCCGGAAATGCAGGAAGCAAAAGCTTATTATACCACCCGCATCGACGAAAAGCTGAAACTGATCAATGCCTATCCGGCAGAAGAGCTGGGGCTTGATAGTGCCGCCCGTAAAGAGTTAGAACTTCGCAACGATACCTATAAAGCGCTGGAGAAGGAATTAAAAAATAATCCCGGCAATGAAAGAATTCGCGCTGCTCTTGTACGCTACTACCAGTTGAAGCTGGATTTACTGGACAAAATATTAGAAGAGTTACAGGCGAAGCGCGTAACTCCGGGTCATACAAAAAAGCAATATGAAGCTGAGATTTAAATGCTTGTTATTCCTGTTATTCCCATTACTGGCACAGGCTCACGGTGGAGGAACAGCTTACAAAAAAACAGTTGTTAAGAATTTCACGGTAAGCGATAATGCTACACTGAGTATCGGAAATAAATATGGAAAGATCATTTTTCATACCTGGAACAAGAATGAAATAAAGGCTACCATTACGATTACGGGCTTTGGCAAAGACGATTCGCAGGCGCAGTCCATCGCAGACCTGGTAGATATTGCCACCGATAAAAGCAGCAATTCCGAGGTAGCGCTGCGTAGCGTATATGCCCCGTCTAAAGCCAGTTCTGGCTGGTTTTCCTGGGGAGGAAAAATGGATTCAAAAGACTATGTGAATATTGATTACGACGTATACATTCCGCAAAGCCTGCAGAAGTTGTTAGTGGATAATCAGTTTGGAGATGTGATTGCCGACAAATTTACTTTTCCTGCTTCGCTGAATCTGAACTATTGCACATTTGATATCAGGGAGGCGGAAGACCTCAGCTTCAGGATCAACTACTGTGACAAAGGAAAAATCGGGAAAGCCGGTAAGGTAGATGTACGCGGCAACTATTCCACTATCCGCGCAGATCAGTTGCGGGGGCTGGAAACCAATTCTAACTATAGTGAATATGTGGTTGGAAAAGTAGGTAGCCTGAAAGTAGCGGCCAACTATGATGATTATAAAATTGAGACAGCAGAGCAGGTAGAGGGACGTTGTACCTATTCTGATGTGAGAGTAGGAGAACTGCTGCAGGCTGTTAGTTTAAGAATGACTTATGGAGATGTGAAAATAGTAAAGGTAAGTACCGGGTTTAAACAGGCTTATCTGCAGCTCACTTATTCCGATGCAAAAATAGTTTTCACCCGTAAGCAGCCGTTGTCTATTAATGCGAACCTGGTAAACGGAGACCTCAGTACAGGTGGATTGGAGCTGAAGAATGTGGTATCTAACCGGCGGGGATCGAATTTGACGTACTCCGCGTTGTCGGCCACCGGAAATGAATCATCTCCCAATATAAAAATACAGGGAACTAACTCAGACGTTAATCTTGATGTTCAATAAAAAAAAACGCCATTCTATTTTTTTAAAAATTTGTTACACATATGAAACGTATCAGTACCTTTTTAATGTTAGCCCTGCCTTTAATATTTGCGGTGGGTGTATTGGCTTCCTTCAAAAACATCACCCAGGAACGGGTAACAGGAAACGGGAATGTAAAAGAAGAATCACGGGATGCCAGCTCCTTTAAGGATATCAGCACTTCCGGTATATATAAAGTGGTAATTACGCAGGGGAATAATCATAGTATCAGGATAGAGGCGGAAGAGAATCTGCTGCCTTATATCATCACTGAAATCAAGGGTGACGAACTCCGTATTTATTCTAAAAAAGGATATAACATCCAGCCTACAAAGGGAGTTAAAGTATATGTGACCCTGCAGCAGGTAGATAAATTGTCTGCCAGTGGAGCCGGAGGGTATAGTAATACAGGTGTTTTAAACAGCGATCGTATTCAACTGCAGTTCAGCGGGGCAGCAGATGCCAATCTGAATATCAAGACAAAGAAACTGGATGTAGGCTTGTCCGGCGCCAGCAATATCAAGCTGAAAGGCAGCTCTGATAAAGCGGAGTATGGTATATCCGGTGCAGCAGATATCCAGGCCCTGGACTTATCTTCCGATGATGTTTCCGTGGATATTTCCGGTACTGGTAAAGCACAGGTATTTGCACAGAAGAAACTGGCCGCCAGCATTTCCGGCATGGGGTCTATAAAATATAAAGGCGATCCGGGCGTAACAAAGTCTATCTCAGGCATGGGCCGGATCAGCAAAATTTAGTAACAAGTTAGATTTAGAGTATATATGCGGCAGGTAGTTCTCTACCTGCTTTTTCTTTTTTATATTTGCTGTTCGAATATAAAATTTTAAGTTATGCCGTCCTTTGATATTGTTAGTAAAGTAGATTTACAGACACTGGATAATGCCATTAACACGGTGAAAAAGGAAATTACCAACCGGTACGATTTCAAAGGTTCACATGTGGAAATAGCGCTGAATAAGAAAGAATTGGTGCTGAATATAGAAGTAGACAGTGATATGAAGCTGGGACAGGTACTGGATGTACTGGTGAGCCGTACTATGCGTCAGGGGTTGGATGCTTCCATCTATGATATGAGTAAGGAACCATACCAGAGTGGTAAGGTATTTAAGAAAGATATACCGGTGCGGAATGGTATTAAGCAGGAAGATGCCAAGAAGATTGTGAAAATGATCAAAGACGCAGGTTTAAAGGTACAGGCGGCCATTATGGACGATATTGTGCGGGTAACCGGTAAAAAAATTGATGACTTACAGGAAGTTATACAAAAGGCAAAGGAGTCCAACCTGGGTATACCTTTGCAGTACATTAACATGAAATCCTGATTTTTTTACGAATAATCTTTGGGTGTTAAAGAAAATTAGTTAACTTTGCACCCTGTATTTACAATAATTTTGATATGAAACAGGGAATCCATCCAGAAAGTTACAGATTTGTGATATTTAAAGATATGTCAAACGGTGACAGCTTTTTAAGCCGCTCTACTGCTCCTTCCAAAGAAACTGCAAAGTGGGAAGATGGCAACGAGTATCCGTTGATTAAGTTGGAAATTTCCAATACTTCTCATCCTTTTTATACTGGTAAGAACGTATTGGTGGATACCGCAGGACGTATTGATAAATTCAACAAGCGCTATGCTAAGAAAGCATAATTGCTAAGTAAAATATTTTTTAGTTAAATCCCATCGGCGTGTCGATGGGATTTTCTATTTTAGCCACTTATGGAGCGTAATTATATTCTTTTTGACACGCCCGTACGTGAACTGTTATACCCTTTTACGCATACCAGACCTATTGCCGCCTGTAGAGTAGGGATACTCACTATACAGGAAAAATGGGAACGCTGGCTGGGTACAGGAGTAAGTCATTTTACTGTACCGCACTTACAGGAAAAGTTTCCTTTGCTGCACAAAGCCAGCAACACCGTCAATATTTTATTGAGCGGACATATATTACCTGATGCCGGGTTAGTAGCAGCCATTGCTGCGCTGGAGCCGAACGAGGAGCTATATAAAGACCAGCAATTACTGGCCAAAGCCGTATTGGGAGCGGATGTACCGTTTCTGCAGGCAGGCGGCCGGAAAAATTATCCGGGGGAAGTACTGGGAATTTATAAGCCTTGGGATATCTTTGCGCTCAACGACAAAGCAATCAGGGCAGATTTTCAGTTGCTGACAGCAGGCCGGACGTCGGCGTCTTTAACACACACCAATCAACAAATCAATCATACGGACATTTTCCTGGAACCAGGTGCGAAGGTTTCGTGCAGCGTGCTCAATGCCAGTACCGGGCCTATTTATATAGGAAAAGATGCGGAAGTGATGGAAGGGTGTTTGATCAGGGGGCCTTTTGCTTTGGGAGAAGGAGCCGTGTTGAAGATGGGAACCAAAGTATATGGTGCCACATCACTGGGGCCGTTTTGTACCGGAGGAGGTGAAATCAAGAACAGCGTGATGTTTGGTTATTCCAACAAGGGACACGATGGTTACCTTGGAGATGCTGTGATAGGAGAGTGGTGTAACCTGGGGGCGAATACATCCTGTTCCAATCTGAAGAATAATGTGTCGACCGTGAAGGTATGGGAAGAAGCCAGTGGTACTGCGGTGGCGGCAGGTAAAAAATGTGGGGTGTTAATGGGCGATTATAGTCGCTGTGGCATTAATACCATGTTGAATACCGGCACTGTGATCGGCGTATCCTGCAATGTATTTGGCGGGCATTTTCCGCCGAAATTTGTGCCTTCTTTCAGTTGGGGCCATCAGGAGGTTTACCGGTTGCCGGAAGCGCTGAAAGATGCCGGAAACTGGATGGCATTAAAGGGGCATACCTTATCAGAAAAGGAGCAGGCGGTATTGACGGCATTATATGAATTAACACATCAGAAAGACCTTAAAACTTAATATCACAGTATTTATGAGAAAGAAAATTGTTGCAGGTAACTGGAAAATGAATCTTACGCTGGCGCAAGGCGAGCAGTTGATCAACGACATACTGCAGGCCGGACTTACCTTGAAAGAAGGACAGGAAGTAGTAGTAGCTACGCCTTTTCCTTATTTACTGAAAGCAAAAGCGTTGCTGAAAAACTATCCTGGTTTTTATGTAGCTGCACAGAACTGCCACAGTGAAAAGTCTGGTGCCTATACTGGCGAAGTATCTGCAGAAATGCTGCAATCAATAGGAGTAGATTATGTGATTCTGGGTCACTCTGAGAGAAGAGAATATTTCCAGGAAAGCAATGCTATGCTGGCAAAGAAAATCGACCAGGCACTGGCCAATGGACTGAAGCCCATCTTCTGTTGTGGAGAGCCGCTGGAAGTAAGACAGGCGGAAACACAAAACGCTTATGTAGCGAAACAACTGGAAGAAAGCCTGTATCACCTGACTGCAGAGCAGTTGAAACAGGTAGTGATTGCATATGAGCCTATCTGGGCTATTGGTACCGGGCTTACTGCCAGCGCTGCGCAGGCGCAGGATATGCATGCCTTTATCCGTTCACAGATCGCGAATAAATTTGGCCGTGAAGCTGGTTTACATATTTCTGTTTTGTACGGTGGTAGTGCAAAACCTGGTAATGCAGCAGAGCTGTTTTCCTGCCCTGATGTAGACGGAGGCCTGATTGGTGGTGCATCTTTAGTGGCTGCTGATTTTGTATCTATTATAGAAAAATTATCGTAGGCAATTATATTATTTGCGAAAGGGCTATCTCTGACAATGTGGGAGATAGCCCTTTTTATTTCGTATAAATTGAAATGAGCTGGTATTGGCAGCCGGGGAATATTCGCGATATTGTTGCTGATTTCCCTGTTGAAGATAAAAGCAATGGTATGAAAACGGCAAGACTCATTTTAGCAAAGCCTGCACTGGAAGATGTAACCACTTACTTTGAAATTTATGGCGACATCCGCACCAATCTGTATAATCCTTTTGGTCCTGTCCCTGATATTACTGCGGCGAAGGCCAATATGAGGAAGTTTACAACACACTGGGAACAATATGGTTTCGGGCCCTGGAAAATCAGCCTGGAAAGCAAGCCGGAAGAGATTATTGGATATGGAGGACTGAGTCATAAAATGTACGGTGATGTTGACAGAATAAATGTGGGGTATAGATTTGCAGAAAGTGCCTGGGGAAAAGGGTATGCGACAGAATTCTGTAAGGCAGCCATCCAATATGGATTTGAGGAGTTAAATTTTCCGGAGATATATGCAGTGGTAAGGCCTGTTAACCTGGCATCCATTAAGGTGTTGGAAAAGTCTGATATGGTGTTGAACGGTGAGCTGGATGATGTACCTGGCCAGGTAAAGAGCCTGGTGTATTATATCCGTAAAGCGGATCCATATGCATTATAAGAAGGTTTCATTACTATTCATTGTGCTAAGTGGCGCGATCGTGAGGCCTTGTAAATGTATCATTTACAAGGCCTTTACTTTTAATAATATTTGATTGATATTCAATTAACCGCATATTTTTGATTCACTATTTTCTTTAGCAATCCTCATTTTTTTAGTAAAAAATGCTAAAAAAATTAGTATTTCCGAAAAAAGGTTGTATATTCGTATTGTCATTCTAACAGGAAGAATTAAAATATCAGGTTATGAATACGAATTATGAAACTTCGGAAGAGTTATTTGATTATTTGTTGGTGGTGAATCCGGATGCAGCTGTCTCAAAGGATGTGACCCGTGTTCGTCAGTTTGTTGCCGCAGAATTAAATGATGTGGGAATGTCGGGAGCGCCGGTTCATGTGGCGTTGTTCAGATCAGCCTTCCCTGAGCGTTTTCAGGAAGATTTTATCAGCATGCTGGAAGAGGTAGCGCGTAAGCAGGCGGGATTTGCCGTTTATACCTCTAAAATGGATGCTTTCAGACATGCAGACGGACATAACAGTGTTTTCATCAATGTGGCGAACCCCAAGCCACTGATTGAGCTGCACCGTAGTATCATGCAGGCGTTTGAGCTAAAGCCGCAGTCTTTCAAACCACATATTATGTTGGCAAGAGGGTTGCAGGATGCGGAAGTCAACATGGTAATGCCTTTGCTGGCACAGCAGTTATTTGTACGCAGCTTTAATTGTCATTGTTTTAGTTTGCTGAAACGACCTGCTGCAGGTGGTAAATATGAACGCATTAAAGACTTTGTTTTTGGAGATATTGAGCACATGGTAGGTTCATTGTTCAATTACGCTGCATAAGCAACCATCATATTGTCTGATTCAGGATTGCCGGGTGGTAGATTCGCAGAATGAATGGATTGTAGGCGGAGAAAAATAATTTGTTATCCCCTATATCAATGTTCATCAGTGTTTGTTTCCCTCAAGTTAACCATCCTTTTATACTGTTGCTGTTGCAATCTGTTGTTTTGCCATCCATACCTGGCGATCAGCCATTGCAGCTGTTATTGATCCGTTAGCATTCCCATTTTCAACATGCTGCGCATCTATTGATCCGGCAAATCCTGGTTCAGATAGTCATATTTATTCGTCCATCTTTTGGGAGCTGGTGAGGCGTCTGTTCCTTCTACCCTTTTTATGGGCCTGTTACTATTTAATCCCTTTTGTAATAAGTTTTTTAGTTGTTTGTATCTTAGCGGAAATTTTGAATGTATTTAAGAATGTGTCCTTCTTCATTTGTATAGCACGCAGTCGGAATAGGACAACAACCGCGTTAATCGAGTAAATTTTATGGCAACTAAGACAATTGTACACAAGGAAATTATTGTGAAAGGCCGTGTGCAGGGAGTAGGGTTCAGAGCTAATGCAAAACGCGTAGCCGACTCAATGAAAGTACAGGGACAAGTGAAAAATCTGTTGGACGGAAATGTATGGATTCTGGCAGAAGCAGAAGAATCTGTTATGGAAGACTTTATCGACTGGTGTAAATCAGGTCCTGCTATGGCAGCAGTGAAGGAATTAGATATTACCACCGGTGAAGTACAACATATTAAAGGCTTTACTATCCTTTATTCATAAATCCCTGGTTCGGTTTAACAGCGGGTGTTCAGATACCTATGCCCCCGGAGCTTTTAGCTTTTGGCTATAAGCATTTAGAAATCGCAGTAAAAAAGTTAACCAGAACCTTTTAGGCGCAAAGAAATTTAACGGAGCAACGCAACTGAATACAACCGTTTAAATTTCTTTGCGCTTTTATTATTTAAGCGCGTAGCGATTAATGTTGCGACATCACATCTGCTGCCTGATAGCTGAAAGTGCGTCCTAAGGGAGCTTGACGGAGGGGAGCAGCTTTATGTAGCCCTTATTTTCCAGTAATATACTACAAACAGAAAGGGTAGCCACCGTTGAGGAAGCTACCCTTTCTATTGCGGATCATCGCTTAGTTAAGACTGAATTTCTTTTGCAACGTTTTATCCAACGCCGCTTTGGGCACCACTATCGTAATGGTGTTTACTGCGAAATAGGCTTCTGACACATTAAGGTAACCTCCAAATGGGCTGGCGTTAGCACCCCATGAATTTTTTACCAGGAAGAAAGTTTTGCCCTTGGGCGTTTTTTCTATGCCGGTAATATGCATTAGGTGGTCATCCTGTGTGATCAATTCTTCGTATAGTTGTTGACGTGATTCCTGTGTATAGGAAGGTTCTGCCATATCAGGATTGATGCTGTCTTTTTTCAGAGAGCTGTTGGGCTCAGGCAACATGGCGTATCCCTTACTACCTGAGAAACCTCTGTTGCTTACATCTGCATCCCATAATACGGTATATCCTTTTTCAAGGGCGCTTTCTGTAATGTTGGTCAGTTCTTTTAACGGCACGTTGTAATAAGCGCCATTAGAGAAGTTATCCGGCACTTCTATAATGAAAGACTGGTAGAAGGGATGGTGTGTAAAGGAAGTAAGAAATACATAATCATCTGCATTAAACTTCACTACTTCTTTTGCAAATGTTTGCGGGGTGTAAGTTTTACCATTGTATTCGAAGGTAGCAGGTGGTTGGCCCATGTAATTATCCAGGATGCCGGTAAACTGCGATACCCAGTTATCAGGAACAGGAGAAACCTTGATGATGCTATCGAGGTATTTTTTCATGGTAGTAACCATTTCACTGTGATTATGTACAGTGGCATTGCCTTTAAGGCCGCTATATACACTTTCCGGCTCTATACCATACAAGGCAATGGAGCGGATTACGTCGTGTGCGAGGCCCCCTTCATCAAAACGGGCAAATCCTTGACGGCGTACATAGTTCTTTGCTTTTTCAATATAAACATTGCGGGCGGTAAACATTTCGGAGAGATCCAGTTCAGGAACTCCTTTGCGGAGACATTCAGATTCTACCATAGACGTAGAAGAGAATGACCAGCAGGTACCTGACATACCCTGGTTTTTAACGGGGGTGGCAGCATTGATTTTTCCTTTTACCAGGTTGTTGATCACCATGCCTTTTTCCTGGGCATTTACCATGGTGGTGGCAAACATGGCTAGTGTAAGACAAAATGTTCTCATAATACTAAGTCGTTGATTTGTTAACCTAAAGATAAGGGAACGCTTATAATAAAAAGTACCATTACCGTATGAACGGTAATGGTACGGATCTCATCTGCAATTGATTTGCAGTAATTAATTTTCTGTGTGTGTGCTGGAAGTATTGGTAGATCCTTTGATGGTGACATGATCTCCTTTCAGGTATTTGCTGTATTTGGCAGCTACGTCGTCGGGTTGTTTTACGCCATTGATAAACAAACCATTATTGTTTTTTTCCACGCTATAGTTTTGGATATCCAACAGGTGATCTGCGGCCATTTCGCGGATCACGTCCTGGCGGGCTTTGTCTGCTATTCTTCGTTGTTCATCCGCCATTTTCCTGGCTTTATCAGTCTGTGCTCTTTGTTCATCTGCTATTTTCCTGTTTTTGTCAGCAATGGCTCTGAGTTCATCCGCTTGTTTCCGGGCACGGTCAACTGCTGCTGTTTGTTCGTCTATTTCTCTGCTGATATCGGCTTGTCTTCTTTTATTTTCTTCGCGTATTTTACCTGCTTCCTGTCTGGCTTTGGCAGCGTCGGCGAGTGCTGCGGCTCTTTGCTTGCGCACATCTTCTATTTTTGCCTCGTTGGTTTCTGCTATCTCTTTCCGCAATTTGCCAGACTTATCCAGGTTGGCGTAGGCCAGGTTCAGATTTTTATTGATGGCGGCGAAGTCGATATTTTTGAGCGCTGCGGCGACTTCAGCCTGCGCTTTTGTCACCTCATCCCAATTCACATTTTTCATGGCTGCGAGGCTTGCTTTCCGGGCTTCGTCAGAAATATCATTCCAGTTGATATTTTTGGTGGCAGCCTGAATTTCTGCCTGCACTTTTTTCATATCTACTTCTTTCAGCTGTTTCATGGCCATTTGCACACTGCGCTGGGCCTCCCGGATTTGTCTGCGTACTTCCTCCTTGTCAGCCTTGTCATCGCACGATATATCTTTGATCTTCGTAGAGATGGTGATAGGCGTGCTGTCTGTCATTTGATAGAAGCTGGAGTTGAAGTTGAAGTCAAAGCTGGATGCGGGTACGGGTGGTACAGGTGGAATGGGTGGTAGGGGTGCTACAGCTGCCATGTTGCTTTTGAGAGGCGTCACCGGAGGCAATGGAGCCATTGGTGCCATTGGAGCCGGGGCGGCGGGATTAGGAGCTGGTGCAGGAGGAGGAGGTGGTGGTGGTGTCCCAATACCTGACAGGTCTATCGTAGTATCCGCAGTAATGGCGTCCAGTTGACGTCTGAACTGTTCTTTCGCTTGCCAGGAGGGCGTTACGACTGCATTGTGATCTGTTGAGTTATCACAGGGTAAGGAATCCTGGGCGTGTTTTTCAGCGAATAATTTTTGTCCGTTAGCGTTGTCTTTTCCTTTGGCCGGATTGAGCCAGGCAATGGATACAAGGCTGGTGGCAATGATCAGGACCGCTAAAAATTTCTGGCTATAATTAAGGTGTTTTGTTTTCATTTCCATGATGCGTTTAATGCGGTAAAACAGATGTTGTTTATTATCTGCAGCAGCCATGGTGAGCCGGTTGGCGGTTAACCGGTATTGTTCGAGCGCTACCAGTGCCTGCGCATATTGCAGCGGCTGTACGGTATTCGCAATAACCAGGTCATCGCAGCAGTGTTCTCTTTCTATACGGATGGTTTTTGAAATCAGCCATACGAAAGGATTAAAGAAGAGAATGGTTTCAACGATTGATTGGAAGATATTCAGTAGATAATCATTGCGTTTAATATGCGCCAGCTCGTGTAACAATACAGCTTCGAGTTGTGCTTCGCTGAGATTGTTGACCATGGCTACTGGCAGCAGGATCAAAGGTTTTAAAAAGCCCAGCATTACCGGTACCTGTACATGGCTGGAGATCAGCAGTTTTACCTTGCGCGGGATCTGCAACTGAGCAGCAAGCCGGTCCAGGTGTTTATCCCATGCGGCGCCCATGGGTTCTGTCCGCGTAGTACGGATTTGTTGCAATTGAAAAAGATCCGAGCATAATTTGATGGTCATCACTGCCATTCCGGCTACATACAACATAACGAGGAATGGAAAGCACATTTCCAGGTTAGGAAACATCCACACCAGCGGGTCCTGGCTGGGATATACCGGAGGCAGGGAAGTTGCTGCCGGTAAAGAAACGATGTGGTCCCCTGTGAACAGGATGCTTTCCCGTATTTCCTGTAGGCGTTGCATATGCATATACAATGTGGCCAGGAACCAGGTGAAAATGCCTGTCAATGATAGGAGGGAAAGGTTGTATCGGATTCTTGCACCGGCCAGTGGCCAAAGCTTTAACACTATTCGCAGACAGGCATGAATGAAGAATGCCTGCCATATGGAATGAAGAATCGTCCATCCCAGGGCGCGTACAAAGTCGCCCGTAATAGGTAATAAGTTCATGGTACCAGATTTACCTGTTGTTCTTTTGTTGTTTTTCTATTGCAGCTAAATACTCACGAATCTTTTCCAATTCCTCCTCCGATGACTGATGATGCCCCAATGCCTGCATGACCAGCTGTGATGCGGATCCGCCAAAGATGGTATCAATCATTTTATTGACCAGTTGTTCCTGCGTTTTTTGTTGTGAAATGGCAGCCGTATATACATGTGTTTTACTGCTGGTATCGCGATCCAGGAGTCCTTTCTCATGCATAATCTGCATTAACTTAAGTGTGGTAGTGTAGCCGGCATCTTTCGTTTGAGATAAGATATCATGTACCTCACGAACGGTGCTGGGGCCCTTTTCCCAAAGTACACCCAAAATTTCCAATTCACTTTCTGTAGGCCGGATCTGTTTCAAAGCAATGTGTATTAAAGGATGATGATTATTGTACGAATATCTTCGTAAACGAATGTACGACAGTTTTCGTAATAACCAAATAGTTTGAAAAATTTTTTCTGTTAAGATGTGTGCAAGCTGGTGTTTTCTATTCCTGTCGCAGCTGCCTGGTGGTTTTCCGGCTACCATCCGCGCTCCAGCCTGGCGCATCGAAGATATAATGCCACACTTCCCGTGGCGACCGGGCCGTCCGGATATCCCGCCAGATGTCTACCCATTCGTGGGTAGCTATACGGAAAGGGTTGTAGCTGTGTATGTTTTTGGTAAGGCCGTATACCGGGCGTTGTTTTTCCGCTGTGAACGTGCCAAACAGGCGGTCCCAGATAATGAGTATACCTGCATGGTTGCGATCCAGGTAGTCCAGGTCGGAGCCATGATGTACCCGGTGATGGGACGGGGTGTTGAAGATATATTCTATGGGAGCGGGCAGCTTATTGATGACTTCTGTATGAATCCAGAACTGGTAAATCAGGCTGATGGCCTGCATACTCATCACCATCACGGGATGAAAGCCCAGCAATGGCATCCAGAGCCAGAAAACAAAGGTGCCGGTCAGGTTACCGGTCCAGTTTTGCCGCAGCGCCGTAGCCAGGTTGTATTTTTGGGAGGAATGGTGGATCACGTGGGAGGCCCAGAAGAACCGGATAGTATGACTGCTGCGATGGAACCAATAGTAACTGAAATCATCTGCAAAAAAACATAATACCCATGCCCACCAGGTAAAGCCTAAGGTAAATAGCCGGAACTGATACAGAAAAAGGTAGATACCGAAGATGACGGTTTTGGTAAACAGCCCGATGAATACGTTGCCCAATCCCATAGCAATGCTGCTGACGGCATCTTTGGGTTCGTACATGTTCTTATGTTCGATAGTCGTAAATACAATCTCCAGTAAGATGAGCAGTACAAATCCTGGGATGGCATATGCAATTAGGTCGGGAGCCATATCGTTGTAACTTTCTGTTACGGAAGTTAACGATTTTTTGTCCCATTTGGAGGAATGTCCGGCATAAAAAAAGAGCAGCGGAATAACCCGCTGCCCTCAACTTTAACTAATACTAACCTACAAAACTTACTTATTCGGGAAGGTTATTTCGGATCTGCTCACTGCAGAAGTACCGAACCAGCCTAATATTCTTATTTGCCCGTTGGAGGAGGTATTCTTTACATTACTCTTTACATTTTCCAGTACTTTAGCAAATAAGCCACCAGCAGTTACCTGCTCATTTACCTGTTTCAGGAATTCGTAATCAGGATTGGTGATGGACCTGATTTTTACGATTGCTTTTTCACCTGCCAGGAATGGTTTGTCATAGTTGGTGATGCCTTCTGTAATGGGTAAAATAAACGATGCCCCATCAGATACACCACTGTCATAAGACCCATCTACTGAGAAATTATCTTCCAGGCGTTTCAGTGTATCATTCCGGTAAGAACGGATCCAGTAGTAATCCACGGCGTCTTTGATATCTTTGGCGTGGAAGGTAGCATAGTAACCTTCTTTACCACTTATGGATTCCTCTTTTGTTTTGAATTTGTAGGTGATAGAATCAATGGCTGGTACACGTTTGATAGTATCCAATGCTTCAAAGGTTTCTCCTTTATACACTACTTTCAGTTTGTACGCATGACCCACTATCCCAATTGCTTTGGCAGTGGCATCATAGCTATATGCTTTGTTTTTGAATGCAAATGGATAAGAAGCGCCACTGGTGACATCGTACAAAGTAATTTGTGCGTCGTCAATAACAGGAGCGGGATTATCATCTGTGTAGGGCACAGACATGGTGAATTTTATTGTTTGTGGTCCGGCTTCGTCAGTAATCCATGCATCCAGTACCGGGAAAGAAGTACCCTTCTTGATATTCAGGTCTACTTTGTCTTCGCAGGCCGTCAGCGTTGCTACGGCAGCAAATAATATGAGGAAGATTGAGCTTTTCATCTGATCTTAAATTTTGGACAATTAGAACTTAAAGTTATACGTGATACCTGGGATCACAGAACCGATGATAGACAAGCGGGTAGATTCACGTTTGGTAGGATCATCATCATTCTGTTTAAAGTAGATGGTATAAGCATTTCTGCGGGCATATACGTTATACAGAGAGATTACCCATTCTCCTTTCCAGCGTTTGGTTTGTTTACCTTTGATGGTCATTGATAAATCCAGGCGGTGGTAAGATGGTAAGCGGTAGTTGTTGCGTTTTTCGGTACTGTTATAAGGAATATCCCAGTCCTGGAACTCCAGCCTGTTATCCGCGAAGGTACCTGGTGTGCCGGAAGCAAATACCCAGTTACCAGACAGGGAGAGGCGTTTGTTGAGCGTATGTGTTACTACCAGGTTCAGGTTGTGGGTACGATCATAACGATTCAGGAACCACTCATTCATGCTGATACCAGGCGTTTTTCTTTCTGTGCGGGACAAGGTATAGCTTACCCAACCGGTAGTTTTGCCAATATCTTTTTTAGCATACAATTCCAAACCATAAGCACGTCCTTCGGAAGGCAGCAGATCTGCTTCGATCAGGGGATTCAACTGCAGGTTGGCGTTATCGATATAATCTAACTGGTTATCTGTTTTCTTATAAAATACTTCTGCGGAAAACTCATATGCATCATTAGGTGCATTGTAGAAATAACCGGCAGTGTATTGATCCGCAACAATTGGCTTCACATTATTGGTGCTGGGAGTCCAGATATCCAGTGGTGTAGGAGACGCGGTGTTGGAAAGCTGGTGCATAAACTGGGTAGTTCTGCTATAGGCCAGTTTTACGGCGTGTTCGTCTGAGAAAGCATACCTGGCGCTGATTCTGGGCTCAAAGTAATAGTAGCCCTTAATCAATTCATTGTCGCCATATGTTTTCATGTCCACCAGTCTTTTGCGGATCCCCGGTGTGGTATCAGCATAGAAATAAGCGGTGCTGTTGCCGATGAACTGGTAGGAAGACAGGCGGCCACCATATTGAACGCCGAATTTTTTGGTCGGTTTCCACTCGTGGTCAATATACACTGCAGATTCCAGTGCATGCTGATCGTACAGTTTTTTCACATTTTGGATATCGCCGTTCTCGCTGGTACCAGTACCAGGTTTGAAGGTATAATAGATACCCTGTACGCCAAAATGCAGGCTATTGGAGGAGTTGATGTAATACGTGAAAGATGGTTTTAAGCCATAGTTAATGATGTTGGAAGTCCAGTCGTATGCCTGCTTATCTTCATTGGCGCTCTTCTTGGATTCATTATTAAAGTTGAGATGATAATCATACTTACTATAGTAAGTAGTCAGGTTCAGGAACAGGCGGTTGGTGAAAACGTGGTTCCAGCGAAGGGTTGCGGTGCTGTTACCCCAGTTCATGTTAACATCTTTCCCAAATCCAAACACATCTCTTCCGAAGTAGCCACTCACAAAGAGGGAGTTGTTTTTATCAAATTTGTAGTTGGCTTTCGCGGTGATGTCGTAGAAGTTGAGTTTGGTATCTTTCATATCTCCCTTTACAAAAGGCTTCATCAGTATATCTATATAAGATCTTCTGGCAGCTACGATGAAGGAGCCTTTGTCTTTCACAATAGGAGCTTCTACAGACAGGCGGCTGAAAATATTACCAATACCACCGTTGATAGCGAGGTTTTGGTTGTTACCATCTTTCATGCGGATATCCAGTACAGAAGAGGTGCGGCCACCGTATTCTGCGGGGAACCCGCCTTTGATGAGGTTCAAACTTTTCACTGCGTCGGGATTGAATACAGAAAAGAAGCCGAGCATGTGGGTGGAGTTATATACGGGGGCTTCATCCAGCAGGATGAGGTTTTCGTCGCTGTTACCGCCGCGTACGTTAAAGCCGGATGAACCTTCCCCTACGGTATTTACACCGGGGAGTGTCTGAATAGCGCGCAGTACATCTACCTCACCCATGAAGGTGGGCATTTTTTTCATCTGTGCAATATCCAGTTTGTTGATGCTGGTGTTGAGGGTATTAACGGTCTTTTCCTGTTTCTGACCGTTTACGGTTACCACATTTAGCTGGCTGCTGGTGGCTTCCATGTTCACATCAATAGTGGTGTTCTTTTTCAGGTTGACAGTTGTTTTATAGGTACCGTAGCCCATATAAGAGAACTGTATTTCGTGCTCACCTGCGGGTAGGGTGAGGGAGTAGAATCCGTATTGGTTGCTGACAGTACCGATAGTGGTACCACTTTTACCGATAGAGATGCCTACCAGGCTTTCTCCATTTTGTTTGTCTTTAACGTAGCCGCTTACGGTATATCGTTGCTGCTGTGCTATAGTTGTTTGTCCTGCTAATAGGAGAAGGAGCAGAGACAGCAACAGGGTTGCCTTAGTTTTCATAAAAATTAAGTCCTTTGTTTGCATAAAATCCATGGCTTTTTTCGAGCATGTGCTAATAAGACGTGGCAAAAATATTATACCCCTACGTTGAATAGATTATTTTTTTTATAAATGAAATAAAGCCACTATAGCGGAGAACAAAACATTTCTTCGCTACGGTGACTTTAAATGTTGTACCGGGTATTAAAGATTTTTATTCGAGAATGTCACAATTGAAGCCCAGGCGGGTCACAAAATCGATGATTGTTTGCTCGGCGAGTGACAGGGGGCTGACTACACGTAATACTTTATCACAGTCTTCCAGGTCTACGCTACAGGCATTTATTGTAAATTGTGCAGAAATTGCGTTGATGACGTTGTTTCTATCCTGAACAGTTGTAATATTGGTACGGAATATTCCCATCATGGCGTAATTAATTTATTATTCGGAATATTTTTTATGCAAATTTGCCGTTGTTATCCCACATAGCTGTTACACGAAACGGATAAACACTTATACGAAACGGATTATTTTATGGGCATAGTTATTACCAATGATGCCAACCATGTACTGTTGAAGGAAAGTATGCCGTTTGACTACCGGAAGATCCGGTCCAGGGCCATCGTAGAGGAAACCCAGGAGATGCGGCATGATTTCGGGGCGGCCACGCTCCAGGAATATTGTTTTGATGGGATCAGTATGGCCTATTGTGAGGCTGATGTGTTTGAAAACATCCATATTCACGCAGAATTTAAGGAGCCACGGGTAGTGATGATGTTTATGGAGCAGGGCGAAGTCAGCACTTCCCTGGAGGGAAGGAAGGATTTCCGGTTTTCCAGCCTGGAGCACAACCTGATGTTTAGTCCCAGCTCCAGTGAGTCGGCGGATGTAAAGAAGCAGCGGGATATCCAGTTTATGGGGTTGAGCTTTATGCCTCACCGTTTTTTAGAACTGGCGGAAGATAATGGACGGGTGCTGGAGAGCCTGGCCAACGGCGTGGCCGGTAACCGGACTACCACCTTAGCAGAAAAGTTTAATCCCCGGATTACGCCGCGTATGCAGATGGTGATCGAAGAAGCGCGCCAGTGCCAGTTTCAGGGGGGACTTAAAAAGTTGTTCCTGCAATCGAAGACGATTGAGCTGCTGGCATTGCAGTGTGAGCAGGTGGAAACCACTTTTTTTTCCAGTAAGCCGGTAGTGACTAAAATTTCCGCATCCGATGTGGAGAAGCTGTATTATGCCAGGGACTTGCTGCTGCAGCATATGCAGCAACCTTTAAGCCTGGAGCAGTTGTCGCGGAAGGCGGGGTTGAATGAGTTTAAGCTGAAATCCGGGTTTAAAGCGGTTTTTGATAATACCGTATTTGGTTACCTGAGTGAGCGTCGACTGGAATTGGCGCGGGAGCTCATTTTGAGCAGCAATCAACCATTAGCAGATATTGCCGATGAAACAGGATATTCGTCGCCCCAGCATTTCAGCAATGCTTTCAGGAAGAAGTTTGGGGTGAGTCCTTCAAAGATAAGAGAATAAAAAAAACAGGACCAGCTTCCATGGCCGATCCTGTTTCCTATTATATTAATAAGCCAGCGTGAAACGTTGCTGGATATGTTTGGGTTGTTCCAGTTCATCTATCAGTGCCACTGCGTAGTCAGCGGTGGAAATCCTGCTTTCTCCTTTTTCATTAAATACTACCTGGTCTTTTCCAAGGCGGAATTTACCGGTGCGGGTGCCAGGTTCAATCATCATGGCGGGGCTTATCACGGTCCAGTCCAGGTCGTTGGTGGCTTTTATTACGTGGAAAGCATCGCGGGTGGCGGAAGCGCCTTCCTTCCATGCTGCCGGGAATTCCGGTGTATCCAGTAATTGCACGCCAGGTGCTATTTCCAGGCTGCCGGCGCCACTTACGGCGATCAGTCTTTTTATGCCTGCTTTTTTGGTTGCATTAATAATGGAATGTATCGCTTTCAGGTAAGTAGCGGAGTCGTGTGCGCTATAAGAGCTGATAACGGCCTGGTTGCCCGCCAGCAAAGCCGTTAAGGCTGCTTCGTCGGTAACATCTCCTTGTTTAACCGTCAGATGCGGGTTTTGCAGGGTTATTTTTTCCGGATTACGCACAATAGCGGTTACTTCATGACCTCTGTTCAATGCTTCGTTTAAAATTGCAGATCCTATGAATCCGGAAGCTCCGATGATGGCTACTTTCATGTGATTAATTTTTTATGATAATTAGTAATACAGCTTGCTGATGCTGATTGTTTTAATTGTGATAATAATTGTGACAGTTTTGGAATAAAAAAATACAGACATTTAATCTGTAATAATTTTAATTACAGTACAAAGTTAGGAAAGATCATTAAACCACCAAATTTTTTTGAGCAGAAAGTATAAAGCAGAAGGCAAAAAGCTATTGAAGCGGAGGTCTGTGAACAAGATTAGGCTAATGACGATGATGCTGATTACATTTTTAAGATTAAAAAGAAGAAGGGAGATCAAAGCGGATATACCTACTTTGATCTCCCTTTCTTTCTTATTTAAAAAATAAAAATCAGTCTAATCTTGTTCACAGACCTCCGCTTCAATAGCTTTTTGCCTTCTGCCTTATGCTTTCTGCTTTACCAGGTAAGCGGTTGCTTTGCTGCTGATGGTTTTAGCTGCAGGCGCCACTTTTTCTGTTTTAGCAGTAGGTGGTACCGGTGGTTGTTTGGTATGGAACATCTCCGCCAGCGTAGGCGCAATCACCAATGACACAATAGACATCAGTTTGATGAGGATGTTCATAGAAGGACCGGAAGTATCTTTAAACGGATCACCTACGGTGTCTCCTGTTACAGAAGCTTTATGTGGCTCAGACTTCTTATAGTAGGTTTCGCCGTTAATTTCAACGCCTTTCTCAAAGGACTTTTTAGCGTTATCCCAGGCGCCACCGGCATTGTTCTGGAAGATACCCATTAATACACCGCTCACAGTAGCACCAGCGAGGAATCCACCCAATACTTCCGGACCAGCCAGGAAGCCTATTAATAACGGGGAAATCAGGGCAATAGCACCTGGCAGTAACATTTCGCGGATAGACGCCTGTGTGGAAATAGCCACGCATTTATCGTATTCCGGTTTGCCGGTTCCTTCCATGATACCTGGTATTTCGCGGAACTGGCGGCGTACTTCTTCTACCATGGCCATGGCTGCGCGTCCTACGGCCGCAATAGCGAGGGAGGAGAAGATGAATGGAATCATACCACCAACAAATAAGCCGGCGAGTACGTTGGCTTTATAGATATCAATGCCCTGGATACCAGCCACACCCACAAAAGCTGCAAACAATGCCAGCGCGGTTAATGCAGCAGAAGCAATGGCGAAGCCTTTACCGGTAGCGGCGGTAGTGTTACCTACGGCGTCCAGGATATCTGTTTTTTCTCTTACATCTTTAGGTAATTCGCTCATTTCGGCAATACCACCGGCGTTGTCGGCAATAGGGCCAAATGCGTCGATGGCTAATTGCATAGCAGTGGTGGCCATCATGCCGGCTGCTGCAATCGCAACACCGTATAAGCCTGCCAGGTGGAAAGAACCGGCAATACCTGCTGCCAGTACAAGTATTGGCAGTGTGGTAGACTCCATACCAACAGACAAGCCTCCAATGATATTGGTAGCCGCACCGGTAGCCGATTGACGGATGATGGATTTAACCGGGCGTTTGCCCATTGCAGTATAATATTCTGTGATAATACTGATCAGCGTACCTACCGCCAGTCCGACCATAATAGCACCGAATACCTGTCCACGGGTGAACTCATGGCCACGTAATACCATGGAGCTTTCCGGCAGTATCCAGTTTACCAGGAAGTAAGAAACAACGGCCGTTAAAATAATAGAACCCCAGTTACCCATGTTCAGCGCTTTCTGTACCACGCCGGTGTTCAGTCCTGCGGAGTCACTGATTCTTACAAAGAAGGTACCGATGATAGAAAAAATGATACCTGCGCCGGCAATGATCATAGGCAGCAGAATAGGAGCGATACCGCCAAAGGCATCCTGGGAAACGGTTTCAGAACCCAGTACCATGGTAGCTAATACGGTAGCCACATAAGAACCGAACAAATCGGCGCCCATACCGGCTACGTCACCCACGTTATCGCCCACGTTATCTGCAATGGTAGCAGGGTTGCGGGGATCATCTTCGGGGATACCGGCTTCTACTTTACCTACCAGGTCAGCACCCACGTCGGCAGCCTTGGTGTAAATACCACCACCTACACGGGCAAATAATGCAATACTTTCTGCACCCAATGAAAAACCAGTGAGTACTTCAATGGTTTTGATCATTTCAGGCGTGTTAGCAGCGGCGCCGAAATATGATTTTAGTATAATGAATAAAGATCCGAGTCCGAGTACTGCCAGGCCAGCCACGCCCATACCCATTACAGAACCGCCGGTAAAGGACACCTGCAGTGCTTTGGCAAGACTGGTACGTGCTGCGTGCGCGGTACGTACGTTGGCTTTGGTTGCTATTCTCATACCAATGAAACCGGCTACCGCTGAAAATACAGCGCCTATCACAAAGGCCAGGGCAATAGACCAGTGGGAATTGTCGTGGGTAGCACCCATGTAACCCAATAGCAGCGCGGCTATAATAACAAAGTAAATCAGGACTTTATATTCAGCTTTAAGAAATGCCATAGCGCCTTCAGCAATGTGCTGGGCTATCTCTTTCATCTTGTCGTTGCCAGCATCCTGTCGTGTAACCCAGGCGCTCTTGACGGCCGTAAATAACAAAGCCAGTAATCCAAAACATGGTACGAGGTAAACTATATTCATGTAAGCGAAATTTATTAAAACGTGGTTGACAAAAAGAGTTTAGTAATGAATTAATAATAGGATTCCAAAAAAATATTCAAATGAATATAAAACATAAATTAATAATTGTGTAGGTAATAAATAAAATTATTACGCACATGCCCCATGAGTCCATGTTTGGGCGCAAAAAAAATAACATGCCATCAGATGCCTTCCCGGAATGCCATCCCCAGCCAGTGAATGATATCGGCTGCGGTCATGGCTTCGGGAGAAAGATGTGAAGCTGCCAGGTCGCCAGCATAGCCATGCAGCCATACGCCCAGCAATACGGTTGCTTTCGGAGAATAGTCCTGCGCCAGCAGGCCGGTTAATATCCCGGTCAATACATCTCCACTGCCCCCTGTGGCCATACCGGGATTGCCGGTATTATTAAAGTATACTGCGCCATCCGGACAGGCCATCGCAGTATACCGGCCCTTTAAGATAATATAAATCTGCAGTCTTACCGCCTGTTTCGATAATAATTCAAGTCGTGCTACATCATTTGCGCTGGGACCAAACAGGCGTTCAAATTCTTTTGGATGCGGGGTGAGTATACTGCCAGCCGGTACCTTTTCTAACAGGAACGGATATACGGAGAGCAGGTTAAGCGCATCCGCATCTATTACCATCGGACGCTGCCAGCTATTCAGCAATAACTCCAGCGATTTGGCAGTGCCGGTTTGGGTACCGAGGCCGGGACCAATGCCGATGGTTTTATAGGTAGCGGTCTGAATATCGTGGTGAAAATGGGTGTTGTAGTGCGGATCTTCATCGGTGATACACATTGCACAGGGCTCACTGATCTGCATGATCTGGATACCACTTTGAGGAATGTGACAGGTGAGCAGTCCTACGCCTGCGCGTAAACAGGCTTTGGCGCTCAATACGGCGGCGCCCATTTTACCATAACTGCCCGCAATAATCAGTGCATGACCATAAGTGCCTTTGTGGGCAAATGGCTGTCGGGGCCGGTAAATGGTTTGCATGATGTCTTTATCGGACAGGTGATATCGTGCAGGCGTTTTCGTTATATAGTCCGGATGCAGTCCAATGGGCAGTATATGTACTTCGCCAGTACAGGCGGCATTTTCAGGTAAGAGGAACGCCAGTTTATAAAATTCGAAACTGAGGGTATGATGTGCCTGTACAACGGTCGCCCCCGGATGACTTTCATCCGCAATCAGCCCCGAAGGCATGTCTATGGCTACAATGGTATGTTGAGTGTATTGATCATTGATATGATGCACCAGGCCGGCTACCCAGCCTTCAATAGGCCGGCTCATGCCGGTACCAAAAATAGCGTCTACTATAACCGCATTCCCGGGAAGGACGGGGAAGTCGGATACATCTCCTATATTATATATCCCGGCGGGATATTGTTGTTGCAGTAGTTGTAACTGGTGTTGGTGGTCGGCACTGGCTTTGGCGCTACGTTGCACAATGCCGGTATGCACCGTGTAGCCATGGTTCAGCAATAAACGGGCGATGACTAATCCATCTCCCCCATTATTTCCTTTTCCGCAAAAAATATAAAAAGGGTGACTGGGGGAGAAGTGATCTTCCAGCCATGCGGCGCACTTGCCGGCGGCTCTTTCCATCAGGAGAACACTGCTGATAGGTTCATGAGCGATCGTGAAAGCGTCGGCCTCCCTGATTTGTGCTGCGGAGAAGATTTTCATGCCCGATAGTTGAGCATTAAAAATACTTCAAAATAGGGAACATAAAAAAACGGACCATGCTTGCCTCATGATCCGTTCGTAGATGAAGTGGTTGCCCGGTTTAGAAAGTATACCTGGCAGACACACCGCCAATCTCCTCACCTAAATAGTTGGTTGGTCCAACAAACTGTACGTAAGGTTTCAGATCAGCACTGATGTTTAAAGGGAATTTCTTGAAAGTATATTCGATACCAATGATGCCATCCAGACCTGGAGATACGTAAGCACCGTCTTTAAAGTGTTTATCCTCGTAACGGCTCCAGTCGTAATCCCGACGGTCGTAGAAGCCCAGGTGCGCACCACCACCGGCATACATATTCAGTTCCGGCATACCGATATTCCAGTTGTATTCATACAAACCGGTGATAGTCACGTTGTTCCTGTGCGAGTGATTGGTAGTCACCAGGCCTTCAATAGCATGAGGTCCCTGGATAAAATGTCTTACGGTAAAGCCCACTATCCATGGGTTTAAACGTACACCCAGCGCAGTTGTATAGTTAGAAGGGTCGCTGTTGTTGTAGCTTTTTTTCTTTTGTGCGTTAGCCTGACTTGCAAGGATGGCAATAAGGCTGAAAAGTAACACTACTTTTTTCATAGATGTGTTGTTTGAATTGATTCTGTAAAATACACGTTAAGAAACGTTGGCTTTTTTCTCTAAAGTATATATGGACGACGAAAATAAAATCACGGTTGCTTTACAATAACAATGCCAACTGGCTTTAATAAGCGAAGAAAAATAAATCCGGCGATACCTGCGAGGAGGGAGGCGGCTATCACGGAAATGATGGCAATGATTTGTAGTTCCCGTTCTGCATAGGCCAGAGAGGAGATAAATATAGACATGGTAAACCCAATACCGGCAATGAGTCCCACGCCGATTAACTGCAACCAGCCTGCTTTTGAGGGTAATGCCGCTAATTTTAATTTTACTGCCAGGAAGGAAAGTGTAAAGATACCGAGTGGTTTACCTAATACCAGACCTGCTATCACACCGTAACTGATGTTATTCTGCAGCGCCCCTGAAATGTCGGAAGGCAGCTGTATGGCGGTATTGGCCAATGCAAAGATGGGCATGATCACAAAGTTTACGGGATCATGTAAGTCATGTACCAGGGCGGCAATCTTTTCCTGTGGAATGCAAAATGCCAGCAGTACTCCTGCAATTGTGGCGTGTACACCAGAGTTAAAGAGGCAGTACCATAGCACAAGTCCGGGTATATAATAGAAGATCAGTCGTTGTACTTTTAAAAAATTCAATAGCAGTGGAATTAAAAATACGCCACCACCAATCAGGAGATATTTTACATCAAGGTGAGGAGTATAAAAGATGGCAATGGTCAGAATGGCACCGAGATCGTCGATAATTGCCAGGGCCATAAGGAATATTTTTAAGCCGACCGGTACTCTTTTGCCCAGCAGGGATAGTATGCCCAGGGAGAAGGCAATATCAGTAGCCATGGGGATGCCCCAGCCATGGGCATAAGGTGTATTGTTATTGAAAATGGAGAAGATCAACGCAGGAAACAGCATCCCGCCAACGGCTGCCAGTACCGGCAGAATCGATTTTCGGAGAGAAGATAATTCACCTACGGTGAGTTCCCGTTTTATTTCCATGCCAACCAGGAAGAAGAACAGCACCATCATACCGTCGTTTATCCATAACAGGTAGGAATTGGGCAGGTGTAGCGCGCGGTATTGATAATGATGTCCGCCGGCAGGGTCAAAGAGGTTATTCCAGAATCCCACATAATCCGCTTGCATGCTTGAATTGGCCAGCACCATAGAGGCGATGGTGCATACAATGAGTACAATACCTACAGCACGACTATCTTTTAAAAACGTGTGAATAGGGGAGAGTAATGTTTTGCGGATGATGTTAATAGAATTCCGGATCACGTTTATCAGTTTTAGTGAGAAGATAGCAGTGGGCTTAAATGAAACTGGAATTTGTTCCTGTAAAGTATACATATCTGGCCATCAGATAGTTTAAGTTACCGGCCCAAATTCCAGTTACGGGATTATCCCTATGCTTATTGCATTAACTCGTACTTACTTTTAGGTTGCCGTTTTTTGTCCCATTTAAAGTTTTCCAGTTGTAGCTGGTCCATTGGGCGTTTGGTAAACGGATAGTTGACGCCGTCTACATCTTTAAATAAAGATACTTTGTATACTTCTCCTTTGCGGAAGAAGATATCGATAGACGCGCATTGGGCTTTGTTAACGCTCATATAGGCGCCGGCGTTATCTTTAATATAATTGATGGTTTCAGCGTTTCCTTCCACGTGCATCCAGTCGAGCGTTTCCTCTTTCACATAGCCGGTAATGGTAGTGCCTTTGATCTGGTTATACATTCCTGGTCCTGCTTCGTTGATGATGAAGCCATTATTTTTCAGCAGCATTTTATCTGCTGTCTGGTTTTTGGTGAACATGAGGATAGTATCTCCACTTAACTGGGTGGAGTTATTAGACCAGATCACGGGATCGCGGTAGAGGCGGAAGGTGGAATCTTTGGAAGAATAAAACACGCTATCAGCCACGGCCTGCAGGGAATCGGAAAACACTCTTACGTTATGGTAGGCCAGGATGTATCGTTCTTCAGTAGTGTCTTTAGGTGCGGTGAGGGCAACGCTGTCGGCATGATGTTTAATGCCGGGCAGGGAGTCTTTCATCACCACAGCGGGCAGCGGAGCGATCTTTACATTTTTCACCAGGCCGGTATCGAGTTTCTGCCTGGTTTTAGTGAGGGCGCTATCGGCCATGAACATCATTACGTTGCCGGCTACTGTTTGCTTTTTAGCAATAGAGTCGCCTTTGGTGACGGGTGAAATGGTAGCAGAAAATTTATCCGGTGGTCGTATGGTTTTGATGCTGTGCAGGTTTTTCGTAGGCCCGTCAGGGATACGTTTGAGTCCTGCCACGGATGGGATAGAGAGACTGTCGCCCGGCTTGATGACACCTGAAAATAGTGTGTCGGCAGCCATGTACAGGGTATCTTTATTCTTCTCCATGATCAGCAGTGGTTTCTGGGTAGCGAGGATTGTTTTCTCGCGTTGGTTGGCAATTCCTTTGTTGGCCAGCAGTGACATTTTGCGGGCGGTATCCCGGTACACCATATTGCCGGTGGCGTAGGCCATACCGGTTATTTTATCCATTTCAATATTATCAGCGGTAATGGTGCTGGTACTATCTTCTATGGTAGGGCGGTTACCGAAATTGCCATAGCCTTTTTCCGTATCATAGTAACCACTGGTAGCGTACATAGTACTTTTGTCGTTACTGTTGATGGTGGTAGGTGCTATGATGTTGGCGATTTTGGTGCCGGTATTATACATTAGTTCGCTGGTGCTGAGGGTATATTCCGGATCTACCAGTAGTACATTGCGGATGAAGTGCATGTCTTTAGGTTCCGTGTAATAATATCCTTCATCGCTGGTGAGTACACTTTTACCGTTTACCAGCCGGCCGCCTTTTGTATAGGAGCCGATTTTTGCGTTCATATCATACTGTAATTCGGGACCGGTGATGGTTACTTTACCATCTGTTAGTTTGGCGTTATCCTGTAACAGGGCGATGCGGGTATTGGCATCGTAGTTCAGGTAATTACCGTAGATATGTACACTGTCGGCCTGGTTAATATGAATATTTCCGTAGGCGTCTATGACGTTGGTTTTATTGTTTTTGATGGCGCTGTCGCAGTTAAACAGGGTGGATCCCTGTCTGAATTGGGCGCTGCCAACGAAGCGGGTCATGCTCACAGAATCGCGTTCATACATGATGAGGGTATCCGCATGAATGATTTCAATAACAGACCCGGTTTTCGGAGCTGGTTTAGCCGGAAACTGGGCGCTGGCCGTGAATGCCAGCAGGCATGTCACGGCCAGAAAAATCCCTGATTTTATGTATCGATGCATTGATTCTTATTATTGTGCCGCTGCTGTATCAGAAGGTAACGGCTTCGTTTTGTCTTTTTTGCCGAAGAGGGAGAAGTGTACATAGCGTTTTGGATTGACGCGGAGGTCTTCCAGCAGCTTATTCAGGTTTCCGAGGGAATACTGAAGGTTGTTATACACTTTTTTGTCGTTCAGCAACATGCCGGCCGTGCCATCTGTGGTATTCAGTTTGGCAATGGTGGCGTTCAGGTTAGTGGCGGTTTGTTGTAACTGTTGCAATGTTTTATCGATATTCCCTTTCGCCAGTGCATCGGTTGCTTTCTGTGCGTTATCGAGGATACCGGTAATTTTTGCGTTGTTATCTTTCAGGTTACCGGTAACAGCCGCCAGGTTGTTGAATGTTTTCTGGATATTACCTGAATTAGGATCCAGCATACCATTGAGGGCAGCGGAAGTATGCGTAAAGTTGCGCATAGTGGTATTCAGGTTGCGGATAGCCTCCTGGAGATTTCCTTTTGCAGTGGTATCCAGGATAGCATTCACAGACATTAATACAGAATCGATATTGGAGAGGGTCCCTTCCAGTTTTTTGACGAGTGGGCTGAGTTGTCCTTTCAGTTCGTCTGTCATGGAGCCGTCTACAGCTGCGTAGATGGTATCACCACTTTTCAGATATTCGGTGGCGTTACCCAGGTCCATCTGTACTGTTTTGGTACCCAGCAGGTCGCCGGTGATGCGGGCTACGGAGTTGCGTGGAATTTCCACTTTTTTGGTAATAGTGAGGGTAACGAGGATGCGGGAGGCGTCGTTATCCATTACTTCGAGGTTGGATACACTACCTACTATTAAGCCATTTACCTGTACGGCATTGGCTGGCTGTAAACCATTTACCTGTTTATATACGGCATAAATGGTTTTGTTATGTGAAAAAAAGCTTTTCCCTTTCAATAAATTAAAGCCCAGCACAAGTAAGGTTATACCCAGCACCGTTAATATACCAACTTTGGTTTCATTAGATAATTTGAGCATGAGATTCGTATACGTTCACGCAAAAATAATCAAAAAGCATGCACGGGGAGTGATCGGGAAAAAATGTTGTTAATAAAAACGGGGAAGGGGGAGAAGAGCAGGGGGTAATTGGGGGAATGGGTGGTGATTAGCAGGAGGTCACAAAAGCGTCTTTGAATCCCAGTTTGCGGGCCTTACGCAGGGCACCGGAGGCTTGCTGATCTGTTTTGAAGCGTCCCCACATATATTTGTTCAGTTTTTTTTTATTCATGACTACTTGCTGGCGATTGATATCACCATGGAGCTTCCTGAAAATGGAAGCTCCTGGTTTATATAATTTATCTGTTATCATGAGTTGTACGCAGTAGCTGTCGGCAGCCTGAGATTTACTATTGGTGGCTTCTTTGCCAACCAGTGCAACGGCATGAGTACTTTTGTTTTTGGAAGAAATACGGGTAGTAGACGGGTGGGCGTTGCGGTTGTTGGTGAACCTGTCGAGTTCTTCACGGTAACGCTTAATCGCTTTATAGATACAGTTAGCCAGTTCTGTTTGTCCATTGCTGGAGTTGAGGTAATCTTCCTCTTCAGGGTTGCTGATAAATCCCAGTTCTACCAGTACGCTGGGCATTGCGGTGGCAGACAGTACCCAGATACCTTTTTCATTTCTTTGTCTTGCTCCGCGGCTGATACGTCCTACACGGGTAAACTCGTCTTCAATCAGGGTAGAGAGACGGAGGCTTTGATCGAAGTAGGAGTTTCTCAGGGTATTGAGCAGGATGAATGTTTCCGGGTCATCTCCGATCAGTTGTTTGCTTTCTTCTGAGTTGTCGTCCAGTACGATAACGGAATTCTGTTTAAGGGATTCCATTTTAGCGTTGTTTTTACTGGTGGCCCATATATACGTTTCCGTACCTTTGGCATTGCTGGGGTAGTAAGCGTATACAGGCTGTTTAACGGCTATTTTCTTTCTTCCTTTCTTCCGGTATACGGTTTTGTAATCCACTACTTTACGGATTTTACCAGTTGAGTTACAGTGGATAGACACGAACAGTTCACCTTTGTTATCATTGGCGATCTGGGCTTTAACGCGGGGATCGTCGAAACGGTCGGTTTTTCGTGTATACACTACCTTTACATCCGGCATATTTTCTTCGAGGATTTTGCCCAGCTTGAGGGCTACTTCGAGGGTTACCTGTTTTTCGGTAGAGTAGCTTCCCTTGGCGCCAGGATCTGTACCGCCGTGGCCGGCATCAATTACAATCGTTCGTATAGGCTTATCCTGTTTAGTGGAAACGGGATTATTTTTGGCCTGAATAAAAAAGGTACAGGTGAATAGTGTTCCCAGTCCTAAAATCCAAAATCGGTTCCAGCGCATGATTCTCATTTTAATGGGTGCTGTTTATCACAAAAAATAAAAAAATAAGTTTATCTGTTAAATTAATTATTGGCTTACTCCATGCGAGTTTGCGCCATTTTTTCACATATCCTTTCTACAACATTACAAGTTACCATTTGTAATAAATTGTATAATTTCTTGTAGGTTTGTGGCCGCCATAACACATGAACGCTAGCTACAAAAATAATTATAAAAAGTTTTTTCGACATACATACCTGGTTTTTGCCGGTATGTTCATTGCCATTCCCTTTATTATAGATGCAGTTGCAGGCTCCAGGCCACATGCAATTTCGTTTTTTAACAAAAGTTTGGCAGATACCGTTCCGGTGGTCCGGAAAGATACCGGTAAAACCAAACCTTCTGCCGTTAAGCCCGCTGCTGCAGCGGATACTAATGTGCTGTCGAAAGCCACAGATACCAGCGGTCCGGTTACCGTGGATACGCTTTATGTTCCAAAGATATCAAAAGACACGCTGGATGCGCCGGTTACTTATAAGGCCAAAGACTCTATCATCCTGATGGTGCCTGACAAGCGCTTTTATCTATATGGTTCTGCCAACACAAAATACAAAACCATTGATTTGACGGCCGAAAAAATGAATTTCGACCAGGAAACCGGTACCCTTGAGGCAACTAACTCCAGGGATACTGCCGGTAAACTGTTTGGCGGCCCGGTTATGAACGATGGTGGCCAGAGCTTCGAATCAGATACCCTCCGTTATAATTTTACCTCTCAGAAGGCAAAGATCTATAATACCCGCTCCCAATACGGAGAAGGCTATATTCATAGTGCACAAACCAAGAAAGCAGCAGATAATACCATCTTCGGCTTTAAGAATGGTTATACTACCTGTAACCTGGATACGCCGCATTTCAGCTTCCGGGCCCGCAAAATAAAGGTTATCCCTGATAAATTGGTGATTTCCGGGCCTGCTAACCTCGAAATTGAGGGAATTCCAACGCCTTTGTTCATCCCATTCGCCATTTTCCCTATTACACAGGGGCAGCGGTCGGGTATATTGCCTCCACAGTACGTGGTGAACCAGCAAAAAGGGATCGGACTTGAAAATGGTGGTTATTATATTGGTTTGGGCGATAACTTCGACCTTACCATGCGGGGGGATGTATATTCCTATGGTAGCTGGAGCCTCACCGCCAGTCCTACTTATCGTAAGCGTTATAAATACAGCGGGGGCCTCAACCTGAGCTTTGCCAACACCCGCTTCGGTGATCCGGCGGTGAAGTCGGAGTTCAGTACTTCCAAAGATTTCCGCGTAACCTGGAACCATAGCATGGACAGCAAAGCCCGTCCTGGTGTGAACTTTGGCGCTGCGGTGAACTTCGGTACTTCTTCCTATAACAGGTATAACGTGTATGATTATAATACGCGTGTTAATAATAACATCGGATCCTCTATCACGTTTTCAAAAACATGGATTGGAAAGCCTTATAACCTCAGCCTGGGCTTGAACCACTCTCAAAACCTTAGCACGCGCGATGTATCGGTTTCCTTCCCGGATGGAACCTTTACTGTAAATACTATTTATCCTTTCCAACGTAAAGAAATGATAGGTAGTCCAAAATGGTACGAGAAAATTGGTATTTCTTATAACACCGTATTGCGTAACCAGGCTAATTTCAAAGATTCTCTCTTTGGTAAGCAGGCTATGTTTGATGCGATGCAGACAGGTATGCAGCATAATATTCCGATCTCATTCTCTATCCCGGTATTTAAAACTTTTACGTTGTCGCCAGGTATTAACTATAGCGAATACTGGTATACCAAGAAGTTTAACCGTAAGTGGGATCCCAATAAATTCAATCCGGGTACAGGTATCAACGGAGCTATTGATACCTCTTACGAGGCCGGATTCTTTACTGCCCGCGACGTGAGCACCAGTCTGGCGTTGTCTACTGCCGTATACGGTATGTATGCGTTCAACAAAAATTCAAAGATAAAGGCCATCCGTCACGTGATGCGTCCTACATTAAGCGCCAGCTTTCGTCCGGATCTGAATCCACATCTCTATAAAGAATTACAGTATAATAATGCAGGTGATAAGTCCATGGTATCCGTGTATGATGGAGCTATTATTGGCGTACCTTCTTCCGGTTCCTTTGGTGGTTTGAACTTTGGATTGGATAACAACCTTGAAATGAAGGTATATTCTAAAAAGGACACCACGGGTAACCATGAACGAAAAATCAAGCTGCTGGATGGTTTCGGTATTAATGGCAGTTATAACCTGGTAGCCGATTCCTTTAAGCTGTCTACTTTTAGTTTGTATGCCCGTACCAACCTGTTCGATAAGTTAAACATCTCAGCCAGCGGTAATATCGATCCTTATCAGACAGATGCGCGTGGTCGCCGCATTGATAAATACGTATGGCAGAACGGAAAGATTTCCCTGGGACGTTTAACGAATGCGAGTATTTCCATGAGTACGTCGTTCCAGTCGAAGGATAAAAAGAGCAAGGCGAAGGAGCAAACGATGGACTCCATACAAAATGCACAAAGCACAGATGCGGCTTTTGCGGCGCAGCAGCGACAGCTGCAAATGGTGCGTAACAATCCTGGCGAGTACGTGGATTTTGATATTCCATGGCGTGTGGATCTCTCCTATAGCTTATCTTATACTAATACCATTATCCCGGATTCCGGTGGTGTAGTAAGACGTATTACGCAGTATGTCAGCTTTAACGGCGATTTCAGCCTGACGCCTAAATGGAAGATTGGATTGAACAGTGGTTTTGATTTTACCAATATGCAGATCGCCTATACAAATATGTATATCTCGCGGGATCTGCACTGCTGGCAGATGTCTATTAACCTGATACCGTTTGGTACTTTCCGGCAGTTTAGCATCACTATTAACCCGAAAGCCGGTATTCTGCGGGATTTGCGGATCAACCGATCGAGACAGTTCTATGATTTATAAGCTGAAAGCATAAAGCCGAAAGCATAAAGCTATTGAAGCGAATGATTAAAGCGGATATTTCAAAAGTACCCGCTCATATCATTCGCTTCAATAGCTTTATGCTTTCGGCTTTATGCTTTCAGCTACTTTGTATCATGCGCCATATAGTACTCCCACATTTGTTTGAATACTTTTTCCTTGAATGCCGGTATATCGTCCCTGGTAAGGCCTTTTGTAGGTATTGGTGGCAGGAAATGATATTCGATGCGATGCGGCCAGGCAAAAAACTTTCTATTTACTGGTAATATCTTTTTTGTATGAAATAGCAGTGATGGTATTAGTGGCAACTGTGTATCAATAGCCAGTGCGAAAGCGCCGTCGTAGAAGGCTTTTAGCGGTTCGTTGGTGCGGTTGCGTGTGCCTTCCGGGTATAATAAAATGTGCAGGCCCATTTGAAGGGCTTCTTTCATTTCCACCACACTTTGTTTTCTGCTGGCTTCACTGCTGCGGTCTACCAATATGCCGCCTATTTTATACAGTACGCTAAAGAGCGGTATTTTGCCCATAGATGCTTTGGCCAGTGTTTTATTGGCGCCGGGAATTTTAGCGGTAGTTACTGGTACATCTATCAGTGAATTATGATTGCAGACAATTACATAAGTTTGTCCGGGTGCAAAATAGCTGGTGCCTTTTAGTTTTACAGGGCATCCAATCAGTGGCATGTATACTTTCATCCATACCCTGCCGATTGCCAGGAATCCCCTGGATTTCGTGGGATCCGGCCAGAAGGAGATAATCCAGATAGGGATAAATACCACCAGCATAGTGCCTGCAAACAACAGCAAAGCCCAGAGGGCATATATTCTGCCGAAGATACTTTTCAACATAGTGTTTGCTTTTAGAGTCTCCAGTCTACTGGTGCAATGCCTGCCTTAGCGAGTATTTCGTTGGTTCTTGAAAAATGTCTGCATCCAAAAAATCCTTTGTCGGCGCTGAATGGCGAGGGGTGTGCTGCCTGCAAAATATGATGTTTGGTAGCGTCAATGAGGTATTGTTTATCCTGTGCAAACCGTCCCCAGAGCAAGAATACAACATCTGACCGTTTTTCAGAAATGGTTCTGATAACGGCATCTGTAAAATCGCCCCAGCCTATTTTGCTGTGGGAAGCGGGTTCTCCGGCTCTTACGGTTAGGAAGGCGTTTAATAATAACACACCATGTTCTGCCCATTTAGTAAGATTGCCGCTGGTGGGGATCTCCAATCCCAGGTCTGTTTTCATTTCCTTATAGATATTTACCAGGGAGGGAGGTGGTTTCACACCATCCAAAACAGAAAAGCTGAGTCCATGTGCCTGTCCTGGGCCGTGATAAGGATCTTGTCCCAGGATCACTACTTTTACCTTGTCTAAAGGTGTTTTATCGAAGGCATTAAAGATCAGGTTGCCAGCGGGATAAATCACTTTATTCAGGGCTTTTTCATGTTTCAGGAACATAACGATCTGGTTAAAATACGTCTTATTAAATTCGTCTTTCAGCGCTTCCTTCCAGCTACTTTCTATTTGTACATCCATAGTATGCAAAACTATATTTAAAGAAAAATTAAATTAAATTTGATTTATTGAGAGAAAATTACATAAATTTGCACTCCCAAAACGAGATAAATATAACAATTTATTTCACACTACAAGGGGAAGAAGATATATAAGTCTCGGTAGCTCAGCTGGATAGAGCAACTGCCTTCTAAGCAGTAGGTCATTGGTTCGAATCCAATCCGGGACACAAGAAAAGAGGAAAATTGCAAAAGCGGTTTTCCTCTTTTTCTTTTATGAAAGATGATTGCCTTAAAAATCTCATATTGAGATAAAATCCCTTCCTATACTATGAAATTTTTAAAACGCCTATTTAGCAAAAAAGAACATCTTATTGAGTGCCCCAGATGCCTTGGAAAGGGCTGTGTAGATGATAATGATATAAAAAGGCTTGGACAGGAATTAAGATGGAAAACTGGTCGTTGTGCCTATTGTACAGGTACCGGCAAAGTAGCGTCAGATATGATTAATAAAGTGGCGGTAGATGAAGCATATCTGACAACTAATTTAACCTCCATTGAGAGGAAGCGGTTTATTCATGGTCATCCGGATGCAATTGAAAGAAGTGAGATCGCTGAAATGCAGATACAGCAGGCTATAACGGAGATAAGACAATTACATTTTATAAAAAAGCTGGATGCTGAGCAGATAGCTGAATTATACCTGATATCTGAAGTGGGATTTGGTGATAAAAGATATAACATAGAGAAGGCGAAAATGATAGCATACATTAATAAAGTAATTGCCGCTGAAGATAAAGAATAACAGCGCATCTGTTTGTTTATCATTTTTCAAAATGCCCTTCATCCTTAACAGGTGTATACCGGAAACTCAGGATGCAATGCCTGATATGTTGTGCATCTGTTTCCTGGTCAAAAAGATGAATAACATGCTCACTACTGTTTAAAGCAGTTTGGATCTTTTTATTTCGTGGGATAGCATGGTATGAGATATGATAGGATCAATATCATTATTCCGCTGCACTTACCCAATCCGGCGCGCTGTCCGTGTCCCTTTTAAGTATCATATTAAGCTGCCCGGCATGATGTTGTACATGACGCATATTGTACAGGAATAATTCAAAAACCTGCATCTCTTTATCACCATCTATTTCAATCCATTGCTGCGTGAAAGCAGCTTCCGGTAAGGTAGTGATCACCTCGTGGCATTTTTTCCTGCTTGCCTGTAAATAAGTTGTTATTTCATGCTGACTATAAATACTGTTTGGAACAACGTCATCAATTCCATCTTCCGGAATATCGTTACTGAGGGTGTAGGGAAGTGGCGACGACATTGGTTGAGCGGGGACGTTTAAGTAATAGTCCAGGAAAACGGCCACGTGGTAAGAGATATAGAAAAATTTTTTACGGGTGTACCACAGGTGCTCCGGATAGGCGGAAATAGCATTTGTTAGCATGTCAATGCTGGCGCCAAATTGTTTCCACAGGCTTTCTCTGTAAGCGGTAATCATGGGGTGTTTTTTTAGTGATTGTTCTCATTTGAAACCTCTTGTTAAGCTACATCTTTTTAAAACTTTCTACTCCATAATTTCTTCCCAACAAAAAAAATTAAAGAAAAATTTGTGCAACTGATCAGTTGCGCTTATATTTGCAACCAATCAGTTTCATAAAAAGATGAGAAGAGATATTTTTCAGGCAATAGCTGATCCAACCCGAAGGGCTATTATCGCGTTAATAGCGGTACAGGCTATGACGCCTAACACCATAGCGGAGCATTTTGATACCACCCGTCAGGCAGTATCAAAACACCTGAAAATATTGACGGAATGTGAACTGGTGAAGCAGGAACAACGGGGACGGGAAATCTATTACTTGCTTGAAATAGAAAAAATGAAAGAAATAGACAAATGGCTGGAACAATATCGCCGGATATGGGAAAGCCGATATGCACAATTAGATCAACTCTTAGCAACTATCAAAAAGAAATAGAACATGAAGCCTAATCTAATCTTCGACTTTATTGCCGACAAGCAAAAAAATACCCTGACCATCAGGCGTGAGTTTTTGGCCGATAAGAACCTCGTATGGGATTGCTATACCAAAAGTGAATTGCTGGATCAATGGTTTGCTCCGAAACCATTAACCACTAAAACAAAGTCGATGGATTTCCGCGAAGGTGGCCACTGGCACTATGCTATGGTAGAACCCAATGGTACAGAATACTGGGGCTGGACAGATTATCTTACCATCAAGCCGGTTGAATACTACACATCTTCAGATGCGTTCAGCAACGCCGAAGGTGAAATAAATAAAGACCTGCCACGTGCACAATGGCTGGTTACTTTTCTGGAAAAAGGAGAGAACGCTATCGTGGAAACTGTTGTTTCCTATAAATCCCTGGCCGACCTGGAACAGGTAATTCAAATGGGCATGGAAGCCGGGCTGACCGCTACACTGGAAAAATTAGACGAATTATTAATCATATTAAACTCAAAAAAATGAGTAACAAAATCACTGTAGACGCTACTGTAAACGCAGGTATCAAAAAGGTATGGGATGCTTATACCAATCCGGAACACATCACTAAATGGAACTTTGCAGATCCTTCCTGGCAATGTCCTTCCGCCTCTAATGATATGCGGGTGGGTGGTAAATATGCAGCAAGAATGGAAGCAAAAGATGGTAGCTTTGGATTTGATTTCGAAGCTATTTACGACGAAATAATAGTAGGTAAAAATTTTACTTATACCATGGGCGATGGCCGCCAGGCAACCGTTACTTTTAACGAAGATGGTCAACAGACTTTTGTTAATGTTGTTTTTGATGCAGAGTCACAGAACTCCATAGAAATGCAGAAAGCGGGCTGGCAGGCTATTTTGAATAACTTCAAAGGATATGTAGAGGCTAATTAATTTTAGTAACACGCTGCGCTGCAGGAACAAACCGATCATCAGTTTATTCCTGTAGCGCCAACGTATAAAATAATTACATCCCTGTTAATGCTGCTCAGTTGCAGATGGCTTTTCTTCGTATAGCCGTATGTAGTATCCATCCCTGTAATACATAAGGTATCTTTGGATAACCACTCCAGGTGAATGTTACTATCACTTCCAAGAATGGTATTTTCCCTTATCCCTTCGTCAGTTGTGTCTGTGCCAACTACCAGCCGTACCCCATAAGATGGAGTAGTGGTGGCACCACAATCAGTCATCATTTTTAGCGCCTGTATAGTTTTATCCGGATTAACCAGCCGTAGCGGTATCTCTGTAGAACAAAGACTAACCCCATCAAAACAACCGGTCAGATAAAAACATGAAATAAACAGGCAACAATAGCGCAATATTCCAATCATTACAGTATAGGTTTATAGTATACACTAATAAGTTATTCTCTTCTCCACAGTTTCATAATTTCTGTTTATATTTAATCATACACTTACATCATGGCAGACTTCATCAAATCCTGCGTACAGCAGTCATATGTTTTTATTAACCTGGAATTTGTAACCGATATAGAAGTTACATCTGACAGAAAAGCTATCCATTTTCATTATTCAAAAGACAGAAGCATAACCTGGCAATATGAAGATGAAAAACAACTGGAAGAAGACCTGAATTTAGTCAAGTATCGTAGCTCCGATAAATATAAAAGCCGCCAGAGCGGTTTTAGAATGGGCAATGATTCCTGAATCACTCTGTGCCGGGAATAATCGGTGCTGTAGTGGGAACAGGTGCCTCTACGTTTTCAGCCGGGTTGTCGTATTTAATATAGCCGTTATAGTGATAGGATTTTTCTGATCCTTCCCCGCAAGTGCTAAAGAATATACTTCCTGCTGCAGCTTTATCTGTATCAAATCCTTCCCTGCGCATCGTTGCCGGCAGCAATTTTACATACTTGCGCAGGTAGCGGTCGTCTTTATACTGATTGCTCCGGTAATAACCCTCATTTTCTGCCGCCTGTTTACTGGTGTATTGGTTGGACGCCGCATCAAATGTATAGGTGGAGAGGTCTGCTTCCGGAAAAAAGCGATAGTGCCTGTTTCCATATGCGATGCCTTCGTCGTGTTGTTTAGCTTCATTGTACTCTCTCTTCACAGATAATACCCACGCCTGTTCTTCTTCGTTAACAGTCGTGTTTTTACGGTATCCGTTTTTACCGCCATAATTAGATAATAGCAACGTTTCACCATCGTTTGTTTTTATTAGCATCCCCCTAAAATCTTCATATACCCGTTTAGGTGGATTATGTACAAATACAAAGTCGTTCATTCCTTTATCCGCCTGGTAGCTCCAGAATGTATTAGAAGCTTCTTTACCTTCTCCTCCTTCCGGCAGCAACGCAGCCAGTGTAAAGGTGTGTGGCGCTTTTGCCGCCTCATATACAAATGGCGGATCAAAGCAGTTGGCATTGGGATTAAATACCCGCTGTGGAACGCTGTTATCAAATTGTACGAAGTTGTTGCCTTCCTGGAAGCCTACGAAATTGATGCGTACACTATCACCCCGATTGGGATATGCATGGGCATATACTTCAAAGAGCGCTGGTTTATCGGTAGTAAAAAGAAGGTAATCTTTCTCAAACAGATAAGTGCCAAATACCATGGTGGCATAACCATACATCAAAAACTGACCATCCTCAAACAGGCAAATGCCTGAATTGTCGCCATATTTCCCGGCATACTGTTTATAGCGCGGATCTTTTGGGTGATTTTGTGCGAATGTGTTCATAGCAAAAAAGAATATCGTATACAGTAAGATATATTTTTTCATTCCGTACAGCAGGTTATAGACGGCCGAATGTAGTGAAAATAGCGAATCGCTGTTGGGCCATTCATTTTTCGCCGGGATTGGGGCAATATTCGCCGGAGATTGGGTACCTGTATTATACTTTCTGCCAATTTCTATTTATATTTTCCGGAAGTAAAAATGAACGCATGAAATTTTATCCGAAGGTATTAGCAGGCTTCCTGCTATTGATCAGCGTTTTACCTGTTACTGCCCAAACCGCTTTTAAATTTGCAGAGGTATCTGATACGCATGTGGGTAGCGATCATGCGCTGGAAGATCTGCAACGTACGGTAAATGATATTAACAGTCAGCCGGATCTGGCCTTTACCATTATTTCCGGCGATATCACGGAATTTGGAGCAGATGAAGAACTGCGACAGGCGAAAGCCGTGCTGGATGGGCTGAAAAAGCCGTGGTATATTATTCCAGGTAATCATGACACCAAATGGTCTGAAAGCGGTGGCAATACTTTCCGTAAAGTGTTTGGCAGCGAAACATTTTCGTTTAGCTATGGTGGTTATCAGTTCCTGGGTACCAATTGCGGACCCAATATGCGGATGGGACCGGGACAGGTGCCCCGTGAAAATATTGTTTGGTTGGATGAAGTACTGAAAAAGCTGGATAAAAAAACGCCGGTCATCTACATTAATCACTACCCGCAGAATGCAGACCTGAATAACTGGTATGAAGCCATTGACCGCCTGAAGCAGCATAACATACAGTTGATTCTATGCGGCCATGGACATGCCAATCATGTATTTGATTTTGAGGAGATCCCAGGCGTGATGTGTCGTTCTAATCTTCGTGCTAAAGACAGCATAGGCGGATACAATATTGTGACTATCGCAAATGGAAAAGCTGCATTTGAAGAGAGAACACCGGTGATCGCGAAAAACAGGGAATGGGCAGCGATACCGTTGAACAGTCATGCTCTGGGAACCGGGAAGGGCGCCTTCCCTCGTCCTTCTTTTGCCATGAATGATTCTTTTCCCGCTGTGAAAGCTGGCTGGGTGTACCAGGACAATAGTGATATCGGCTCCGGCATGGCTGTATACAATGGGCTGGTGATCAGCACCAATACTGCCGGAGAAGTGTATGCGCTGCATTTAAAAAATGGCAAAAAGAAGTGGACATTTTCCACTAAAGGAAAGATATACGCTACACCGGCAGTGGCGGGTAATAGGGTGGTGGTAGGCTCTTCCGATCATTTCATTTATTGCCTGGATGCGGGCACGGGCAAACGGTTATGGCAGTACGAAACGGGGAAGCCGTTGGTCGCCAGTACGGTTATTGTAAACGATGTTGCTTACACCGGCTCGTCAGACGGGCATTTCAGAGCGCTGGAGCTGGCCACGGGAAAACTGTTATGGGATTTTGCGGGTGTCAATGGTTTTGTGGAAAACAAGCCATTGTACTACCAGGGTAATATTTATTTCGGTAGCTGGGGAAACGACTTCTATGCGTTGGACGCGCGTACGGGAACGTTGCAATGGAAGTGGAATAATGGCAGCTCCAACCGGATGTTTTCGCCTGCTGCCTGCTGGCCGGTAGCAGCCGCCAATAAAGTATTTATTGTGGCGCCGGACCGGTTTATGACAGCTTTTAACGCGGCTACCGGAGAAGTGATCTGGCGGAAATCAAGGCCGGATATTCGCATGCGGGAATCGTTGGGATTGGCAACGGATAGCAGCCAGGTGTTTATTAAAACGATGGAAGGGCGTTTATATGGTGTAAGTACGCAGGCGGATAGTATGCAGGTAAGCTGGCAATCGCCCCTGGAAATGGGCTACGAGCTGGATCCTGCAGCACCGGTGCAACAGGGCAGTGTTATTTATGTGCCTACTCATTCCGGTGTGGTATACGCCGTTAACACCAGTGATCATTCGCTGCTATGGAAATATAAATTATCCAATTGCCTGGTGAATGCGGTATTGCCCGTGGATAATCAGCAGGTGCTGGTAAGTACCATGGATGGCAAGCTGGCGTTGCTCCGGTATTAGATCATATGGCAGTAACTAAAAAGGATCAGGGTAATGCCCTGATCCTTTTTTTATTTTTTTTCGGGAGAGGTGGGTGCAGGAGTGTTATTCAGCCACGGTCTGCGCCCCGCTTCGAGTATAGGCAGGTTGGCTTCTGTAGGTACATAAATTACAGCCTGTGGATTTTTTTCGATGTTATCGATCCACAGCCAATGCAGATAAGCTTCATTGTTGCGCAACGATTCACCGATAATCTGGTTGGAACGGGCTACACCATGCGCACGGATCGTATCTGCGGCTGCCAGCATAGCGGCGCTTTCCATTTTGGCGCGGGCTTCTGCCACGGCCACTTCTTTCGAGGCCTGGGCATGCGCCAGTAATGCTTCCCCTTCCATACGCTGGGAATAAACACGGTATTGAGGACATCCCCATAAACCAAGGATAACTAATCCTGTAAAAACCAACAGCACGAAAGTAGATAATGAGATGACGGATCTTGTATTCATATAGGTTACGTCCTGAACCCCAGGACAGGGTTTGGTTTCGGGGTCGAATATAATCAGTTTCCGGGTAGCAGGTTATAACGGCGTAGATAAATTCTGCTTTTATATACTTCTTCTCCCTGTTCACCGTTTATTAAAATTATATTTGTAGCCTTTTATTATTGTTATTATGATCGCATCCATATTAACCAGGCTTGAGTCATCCCGCAAGGAATTACTGGATTTAGGTCTTAGGAACCCATTGTTGAATTATAAGTTGCCCGCAGGCAAAGGTTTACATATTGTAGAAGAACAATCCGCCGCTATCTATGAGATATTGGTGCGGGAAAATAAAACCATGTCTTTTCTTGGCCGGCCCGATAAAAAGCAGGGCGAGGAAGTAGTGGAGTACAATGAACCGGTGTCTAAAGAAGCGTATACCGATACCCGTTTGCAGACAAATGAAACACAGGTAAATCTGCATGCGAAATTATTGAATACTTATTATGCCGCGCGAATGAGCATGGAAGAGCAAGGGGTGAATATCCTCTATCTTTCATTGGGTATGTTGCAATGGTATGAAGATGCAGGTAGTGAGGAAGCCCGGCTGGCGCCACTTATCATGGTACCGGTGTTGCTGGACAGATCCAGTGCACGGGAACGTTTTCGTTTGAAATATTCGCTGGAAGAAGTAGGCGCCAACATTTCGCTGCAGGCGAAAATGAAGGCCGATTTCAATATCGTTATTCCCGATTTGCCGGAAGCAGAAGACTTTGATGTGAATGCTTACCTGGCTGCTGTTGCAGAAGCCGTAGAAGTAATGCCAAAGTGGAAAGTGATGCCAGACACCATCGAACTGGGCTTTTTCTCCTTTGGTAAATTTATGATTTACAACGACCTGGATGCATCCAAATGGCAACAGGAAGATGATATATTAACACATCCGATTATTCAAAGCCTTTTTGGTGGCGGATTTTCAGACGACAAGCCTCCTTTCCCGGAAGATGCTTTTATAGACCGGGATACGCCGGCACATGAACTGTTCCAGGTAGTAGATGCGGATAGTTCGCAGATCATGGCCATGCTGGCAGTACAGGAAGGACGTAACCTGGTGATCCAGGGACCTCCTGGTACCGGGAAATCCCAGACGATTACCAATATCATTGCTGACGCTATCGGACGTGGAAAGAAGGTATTGTTCGTGGCGGAAAAAATGGCTGCGCTGGAAGTGGTGAAACGCCGGCTGGATACCATTCAACTGGGAGAAGCCTGCCTCGAATTGCACAGCCACAAAGCGAATAAAAAAGAACTGCACCAGGAACTCCGGCGGGTACTGGAGCTGGGCCGTCCCTCTATCCAGAAGCTACAGGAAGAAGTATTACTCTTAGATAGTTGTAAGAAAGAACTGAACGACTATTGCCTCGCTATTAATGCACCTATCGATAGAAGCGGTTTAACTGCCCACCAGGTGATTGGCTACCTGTTACGGTTAAACGAAGAAACCGCCGGAGTAACGTTGCCCGCCATTCCTTTGCCACAAATTGAACAATGGGATGCAGTTACCATGAATAAAGCCACTGCCATGGCGGCACGTATACAGGCTTGTTTACAGCAAACCGGTGTACCCTCGGCACTTACTTTCCGTGGTAGCGAATTAACCGTATTGCTGCCACATGAACAGGTAGCATTGCAAGGCTTACTCACTGCAGCCTTGAACGGCCTGAACACCCTGCTGCAGTCGACCGCAGCAATCGCAGGAAAAATAGGTATCCCATCTCCCGCTGATATTCCGGCTACCAACGCATTAATCAGTATATGCGCGTTGCTGGCTGAACAACCTAACCTGCAGGATATAGATGTAACGAACAATGCCTGGCTGTTACACCAACAGGATATTGCTGAATGGCTGGAAGCAGGTGCAGCCGCCACCGCTATACAGCAACAATACCAGGATGTTTTTATCCCGGAAGCCTGGGAACAAAATGTAATGGAAATCCGCCAGGATCTGCTGGCACATGGCACCAAGTGGTATAAATTCCTGATTGGCGCGTATAAAAGAAGTAACCGTCAACTGGCAGCTTTGTGCAAGCAGCCGTTGCCTGGTGATAATGAAGAAAAATTACAGTATGTAGATGCCATCATGGAATTCCGGCGCCAGGACGTGCTGTTGAAAGAACATGCAACGCTGGGCAAAACCCTCTTTGGCAGCCGCTGGCAGAAATCGCAGACAGACTGGGAGGCACTGCAAACCGTTACCGCCTGGCTTACGGATATGCATAAACGTGTAGCGGCAGGTACTTATCCGGCTGCGGTAGTAGCTTATCTGCAACAAACCCGGGATGCCGCAGGTGCCCTGGCGGATAAAGAACAATTAGGGCGCCAGTTGCAGGAACATCAGCAACAGAGCCTGGCTGTCTTACAAAAACTTGAAATGACCGGCGGACGTTATCCCTCGCCGTTTACGGAAAAGCAGGTTACCCTGCAAACCTGGATAGATCAATTGCCGGAAATACATCACCTTATTTCCTGGAATAATATAACGGATACGGCTAAACAGGAAAACCTGGAATGCCTGATCACCACGGTACAGGACTGGCCCGGAGCACAACAATTCTTAAAAACGGCGCTGCTGAAAACCTGGTACGAATACCTGGTAGAAACCACCGTGAAACAACAACCTGCATTACGCAAATTTGAACGCGGTGGTCATGAGGAAATGGTGCAGCAGTTCCGCCGGCTGGATGTATTGAATTTGCAGTATAACCGCGCCCGCGCAGCCTTGCAGCATTGGGAACAAATGCCCCGTGCAGATGCAGGCGGACAGGTAAACATTCTCCGTACTGAATTTAACAAGAAGGCGCGGCATATGCCTATCCGCAAACTCATGCAGGAAGCGGGGTTGGCGATACAGGCCATCAAGCCGGTATTTATGATGAGCCCCTTGTCGATTGCTAACTTTTTACCACCGGCCGTGTTGGAATTTGACCTCGTTATTTTTGATGAGGCCAGCCAGGTGAAGCCCGTAGAGGCTTTGGGCGCTATACTCCGGGGTAAACAATTAGTAGTGGTGGGTGATAATAAGCAATTGCCACCTACCAGCTTCTTCGACTCCCTCACCAAAGAAGTAGATGACGAAGAGAATATTACTGCGGACATGCAGAGCATTCTTGGTCTTTGTGACGCACAAGGCGCGCCGCAACGCATGCTGCGCTGGCATTACCGTAGCCGGCATGAGTCGCTGATTACTTTGTCTAATCATGAGTTCTACGAAAGTAAACTGGTGATATTCCCGAGTCCGGGTTCCAAAGAACAAAAGGGATTAGTATTTCATCACCTGAAAGATACCGCGTATGATCGTGGTAAAACCCGTACCAACCCTAAGGAAGCGGAGATTGTAGCAGATGCGGTGATGGAACATGCGCGTAAAAATCCGGGGCTGAGTTTAGGTGTGGTGGCATTTAGTACGTCGCAGCGGCAGGCTATCAGTGATGCGCTGGAATTGCGCCGTCGCAAATCGCCGGAGCTGGAATCCTTTTTCAGCGGGCATGCCGATGAACCATTTTTTGTGAAGAACCTGGAAAACGTGCAGGGTGACGAAAGAGATGTGATCTTTATCTCTATCGGTTACGGACGTACGGAGGAAGGATATGTGGCGATGTCCTTCGGACCATTGAATAATGAAGGTGGTGAAAGAAGGCTCAATGTATTGATTACACGCGCCAAGAGTCGCTGCGAAGTATTTACCAATATCACCGCAGATGATATTGATGTGAGTAAAACAAAGAGTTACGGTATACAGGCATTGAAGAATTTCCTGTATTTCGCGCAGCATGGCAGGCTGTACATGACCACAGAAACGGGTTTGCCGGCCGACAGTCCTTTCGAGGAAAATGTAGCAGCCCGGTTGGAAGCACTGGGATATATTGTGCGCAAGCAAATTGGCTCAAAAGGATTTTATATTGATCTCGCCATTGTAGATGCAGAAAATCCTGGTCGTTATTTACTGGGAGTAGAATGCGATGGTGCGGCGTATCATTCCGCGCGCTCGGCCCGCGACCGTGATCGTTTGCGGCAGCAGGTGCTGGAAGCAATGGGCTGGAAGATACACCGGGTATGGAGTACAGACTGGTTCCGCAATCCGCAGCGAGAGCTGGACCGCTTGGTAGCGGCCATTGAAAAAGCAAAAATGGCAGCAGCTATTGATGACCAGGTGGCAGCGGATGCGATGAAAGAAGCGGCGCCGGCATTAACGCGTGAAGCGGTGGAGAGCACAGAAGATACAGTACCTGTTTACGAAACGGCGGTATTGCCGGAAGAAATCCGGGCGCAGGAGTTTCATCTGGCGCCTATCGGCCAGTTGTGTAATTGGATAGAGCAGGTGGTGGTAGCGGAAAGCCCCGTGCATTTTGATGAGCTGGCCCGGCGTATGGTGGAAGCGGCAGGCATTACCAGGGTGGGGCCGCGTATACGCGAAATATTACGTCATGCAGTGCGGCATTCTGATGCCAGCAAAAGAATAAAAATAAAAGGGCAATTCCTTTGGGATACGGCACTACCTACTCCTGTAGTTCGCAATCGTAGCCAGTTGCCGGCAAGTGCACGCAAAATCAGTTACATCGCTACGGAGGAAATTGGCGTAGCACTGGAGAAAGTGGTGAAAGATGCCGTCGCCATTCAACGCGAAGATGCGGTTCCTTTTATCGCCAGGATGTTTGGCTATAGCCGTGTAACGGAAGAAATGAAAGAGGAGATCCTGAAAGCGATTGATATCAGTGTGGAAAATAATTGTGTACAGCAGGAAGGTGAATTGTTGAAGGCATAAGGTAAAAAGCGGAAAGCATAAAGCAGAAAGCAGAAAGCTATTGTAGCGAATGATCATTGCGATTATTCATTCGCTACAATAGCTTTCTGCTTTCTGCTTTCCGCTTTATGCTTTATGCTGTCTGGAAGCATCGCATACTGATACTTCCATTTTGTATTTCTTCGTAAGTGAATTGTATCTCCTCATTTTTATTGATCAGACCAAGGGTATAGATCATGGGGAGATAGTGATCGTTAGTGGGAATCGACAGCAGCGCTTCTTTCCCGAGGGTATGATAATTTACCAGGTCGTTGAAGGCGCCTTGTTCCAGTTTCTGTTTTACGGTGGCATCAAAAGATACAGCCCAGTCGAATGGTTGGGCGTTATCGCTGAAGCTGATCTGCCGCAGGTTATGTACAATGTTGCCACTACCCATGATCAGTACGCCTTTGTTACGAAGGGCTTTTAATTCAGCGGCCAGTTTATAATGATATTCCGGTGGCTGGTGATAGTCGATGCTTAGCTGGAATACGGGTATATCAGCCATGGGATACATGTGTTTCAATACCGTCCAGGAGCCATGGTCGAGGCCCCAGTGGTCGTCTTCTATTACCTGGGTAGTCGTGATCAGTTGTTTGGTTTCCCTGGCAAATGCGGGAGCTCCGGGTGCGGGGTATTGTACTGCATATAATTCTGGCGGGAAGCCACCAAAGTCGTGGATTGTTTCCGGCTGTGGGGCTACCAGCACATGGGTGCCTTTGGTAAGCCAGTGGGCCGAGATAACGAGTATGGCACTGGGTTTTTGTGGCAGATTCTGCCCCATTTTGCCCAGGGCGCGGGTAAAAGCGTTATCGGAGATGCCGTTCATTGGGTTACCGTGGCCAATGAACATAACGGGCATTTCGTTGGTGCTTTTAAAGTCGCTGGTAATGTTCCTGAGATCGTTGAGTTGCATGCTATTCCTCCTGGCAGCGATGCCTTTGATGATAAAATTATTCGAACTGGCCTAAGAAGTCGGCCAGGGTCGTTTTTTCCAGTTTGCGCAGCAGCGCACCTTCAATTTCCACGTAGAGGTGGTCCAGGTGTTGTTTAATTTGCTTGCCTACAGGGCAGTCCGGGTTAGGTTCATTTTTACTGTTTCCCAGCAGGGCTGCCTGTTGTACGGCATGATATACTTCGGAGAGCTGAATTTTTTCCGCTGATTTAGCGAGTGTAGCGCCGCCGTTTTTACCTTCTTTGCTTTCAATCAGGCCGTGGTTGCGGAGGTTGCTGATTTCCTTCCGTACCAGTACGGGATTGATGTTAATGCTGCCGGCGATGTAGTCAGATGACAACAATTCCCCTTTCGCGCTGGCCAGCAGCGTGAGTATGTGCATTGATATGGGAAATCTTCCGTTGTTCATTCTGTAATTGTCTTTATTACAGTACAAAAGTACAATAATAGTAGCAAATGGAAAAATTTATGCGTTATCCGCGGTGGGTGTAGAAATAAATGACGCTGGCGACGATGAGTACCAATACGATCAGCACAATAACGCAGCCGTTTTTATTCGGTTTTTTAACGGCATTGGTGAGGCCACGGGTTGCCAGCAGGCTATCGACGGTATCTTTGGCCTGGTGCATGGAAATTTTGACACCAGGTTGTTTGTTCATTTCGGTGAAATAGTACATAACCCCATGTATTTTGCCTTTACTGAGGCAGAGCTGCATGGTATTTTCTTCAATATTATGTTTAACGGTTCTGGTTTTTCGGGTGTGGGAATCGTCTGGCTCGGAGATGACCCGATGGCATTTCTGGCAAACCAGCATTACATTAAACGGATCTTTTTCCGGAATAGTACGTATAATTTCGGTGCTTCCGCACCATGGACATGCTGTTTCAGTGTTCATTAATGGTGGAACTTTTTAGGTAACTGCTGTATAAGATAGGGAAAAAAGCAGAAAGCATAAAGCAGAAAGCAAAAAGCTATTAAAGCGAATGACCAAAGTGGATATTTAAGTTAATCATCCGCATTTGTCATTCGTTTTAATAGCTTTTTGCTTTCTGCTTTATGCTTTCTGCTCCCGTTTTACAATCCTTTCTTCAAATGACCTGCAAATGCTTTCCTGAATTTTTCCAGTTTGGGTTTGATCACAAACGTGCAGTAGGGCTGGGACCCGTTTTGATTATAATAGTTCTGGTGGTAGTCTTCTGCCTCATAGAAAGTAGTCAGCGGAGCAATTTCTGTCACAATGGGCTTGTCGTATGCCCCTGATTCCTGTAGTTTCTTTTTGTACAGGGTGGCTTTTTCCTTTTGATCTTCACTATTATAAAAAATCACGCTGCGATACTGAGTGCCTACATCGTTGCCTTGCCTGTTCAGCTGGGTAGGGTCGTGACTGAGCCAAAATGCCTGCAGCAGCTCTTCATAGCTGACTTTGGCGGGGTCATAGGTTACCTTGATGACTTCCGCATGGCCTGTAGTGCCTGTGCAAACCTGCTCGTAGGTAGGGTTGGCAACGGTACCGCCGGCGAAGCCGGATTCAACTTTAAGGACACCATCCAGTTCCTGGAATTGTGCTTCTGTACACCAGAAGCAGCCGCCTCCGAAGACGGCGGTCGCTGTTTTTTGATCTTTGCTTATTGCCATATCGCCGGGTACTTTGTCTTTGTTGCTTTGCGCGCAGGCAAAAAGCGCCAGGGCAATCAGACAAATGAATATTGAATATTTTCTCATAAAATAAAATTTCAAAGATGCAGACTATTTTTATATGATCCGAAAGCAACACTGTAAAGGGATTGCAGCCTGTTAGAGCATCTTTATATGACCTGCTTTCCTTATAATTTACGTAATAAATGATGCAGGAGTACAACAAGTTAAGTAACTTTAACATTCTTTTGGAGTTTCCAGGTGCCCGTGGAGCTTCAAAGATATCATATAACATACGTCAGCAGCAGCAGCAGGAACAGATATAAAAAGCCGGTCATAACCGGATAACGTTTGATAGCATAATGACAAAAACGATGAAGAAGAATTAAGATTATTCCCGGATAATGCTTCCCCCGCCACCTTGATGGCAGCGCCTTTACGCGCCTGATTGTAAACCTTTTACACAGACACAAACAACGGACGATTGTTTGTGCCTTCTTACTTTAAATAAAGAACACTTGAAATATTTTCCTGAATCTGCGTTAATGCAGTTGGAATTCGATAAAGTACAGGCATTGCTGCAAGAGCATTGCAAAACAGAACTGGGCAAGGAAATGGCTTCAGAGCTGCGCCTGCATACGCACATAGATTACGTTAAAACTGCCCTTCAACAGGCACATGAATATAAGCAGCTTACGTTGCTGCAAGAGAATTTCCCGAACGATTTCATCCTGAACCTGAAAAAGGAATTACGGTTGCTGTCTATCGAAGGCGCCGTGCTCACCGGGGAACAGGCGATGCTACTGCGCAAGCTGGCAGAAAGCATGCACAGTATCGTTCGATTTTTTGATCATGACCGTCGTATCCAATACGGAGGCCTTTTTGAAGTGATCAAGGATACCCATTACGAAAAGAAAATTACGGCCACCATCGATGAAGTGCTGGATGAACTGGGCCAGGTAAAGGACAATGCCTCCCAGGAGCTGGCCAAAATCCGGATGTCACTGTTTCGTAAACGTACAGAGCTGCGCCGGATTTTTGACCGTATCCTCCAGAAATTGCAGAAACTGAACTACCTGGCCGACCAGGAAGAAGCTTTCCTGAACGGACGCCGGGTGGTAGCCATTTACGCAGAAAATAAACGGATGGTGAAAGGGCTTATTCACGGGGAATCGGATACCCGGAAAACGGCCTTCATGGAACCAGAAGAAACCATAGAGCTCAATAATGAGATCCAGTCGCTCGAAAGGGAAGAGGGCCGCGAAGTATATCGTATCCTCAAAGCCATGACAGCGGCTCTCAGTGGCTATTCGGGGTTGTTGAACAACTATCACCACATACTGGGTACATACGACTTTATCCGCGGGAAAGCCAAGCTGGCCCTGGATATGGACGCCAATTACCCCATGTTGGTGCCAACCGCCCAGTTAAACCTGATCCAGGCTTATCATCCCTTATTATTGCTGTATAATCAGAAAAATAAGAAGCCAACGATCCCGGTAAACATTAACCTGGACAAGGATGCGCATATCCTCGTGATCAGCGGACCCAATGCCGGTGGTAAAACGGTGACCCTGAAAACCATCGGGCTGATACAGCTGATGTTGCAATCGGGTTTGCTGGTGCCGGTACATCCTTCCTCCCAGATGGGCATCTTTAAACAACTGATGATCCACATCGGGGATACGCAGTCGCTGGAGTTTGAGCTGAGTACATATAGTTCTCACCTGAAGAACATGAAATATTTCATGGAAAACGCCAACGGCAAAACCCTGTTCTTCATTGACGAGCTGGGAAGCGGTTCGGATCCTAACCTGGGCGGGGCATTTGCGGAGGTGATCATGGAAGAACTGGCCAAGAAACATGCTTATGGCGTGGTGACCACCCACTATCTCAACCTGAAGGTGATGGCCAACAAAGTAAAGGGTATCATTAACGGGGCCATGGGCTTTGACGAGGCTACCTTGTTACCCATGTATAAGCTGATGGTAGGAAAGCCGGGTAGTTCTTATACCTTCTCTATTGCAGAGCGTATCGGGTTACATCCTTCGTTGATTGCCCGTGCCAAGAAGCTGGTAGATGAAGGGCATTTCCAACTGGACAAGTTGCTGAATAAGGCTGAACAGGATCTGCAGAAGGTAGAAAGTAAAGAAAAGGAGCTGCAGAAATTACTGAAGGAAAATGAGCGTTTGAAGAAGGAGTATGAGGTACTGGCAGATAAAGAACGCAAGCAGCAACAGTATACGCTGTTGAAATTACAGAACCAGATTAAGGAAGATGACCTCCAGTATCTGAAGGATATGGAACGGAAGCTGAAGCAGATAGTGATTGAATGGAAACGTGCAGATGATAAAGAAAAGGTGATGAAGCAGGCGGAAATATTGCTGTTCCGTCGCCGTGAAAAGCAGCATACCGAACAACATAATAAGAAAGTGCAGGAGAAGTTCCAGGAAATAAAAGGAGAGATAGAAGTAGGCATGCAGGTGAAGATTGTAACAAACCGGCAGGTAGGTAAGGTGCTGGAGATCCGTGATAAGCGCGCCATTGTGAAGATCGGCAACATTCCTATTAATGTGAAGTTAAGTGACCTGGTACTTGTGCAGGAGAAAGTAGAAGAAGGGAAATGATATAGCTAACGATCGGATAGGATATAGAAAATATCTATGCCGCGTATAGTTGGAGGATAGAGATTTAATCAGCTACCTTTACTTCGTTGAATTTAAATGATTATAACCGATAAAGTATTAAACCAATGGAAGTATTAGAAAGTGTTGTAACACGCATTTCGAATGTACCGGTTTATAACTGTGATTATGCCAACGGCGCCAACTTTTTCATGGGAGAGTGGAGTGGCTGTGAAGGGTGTGTAGATTCTATGAATGTACCGCACCGGCATAACGGCTATAGTATAGATATATTAATTAAGGGAAGAATTAGCCAGTCTATCGATTTTAAACATTTTGAAATGGAGGCCCCCGCGCTGATGCTGATGGAACCTAACCAGGTGCATCAGCATCAGATGAGTGAGGATGCCGAGTTAATCAATATTTATTTCACCAGCGACTTCCTGGTACCAGAAATGCAGGGAGTGGTGAGTTGCTGGCATTGTATATTCAGTTCGGGGATGGTACCATTGAATGAGGAGCAGCTGGAGGAAGTGTTGGGTTATACAGACCTGATCCGGAAAGAATATAACAGTGATAAGGTCCGGAAGGACGCTATTATCCGCAACCTGTTAAATGCGTTTGTGATTGCCTGTGGACGGATTTCTGAACCTGCCGGTAACTGGATGAATTCAGAAAGTTCACAATATAATATGGCCCGTCAGTTTAAGATACTGGTAGACCAGCATTTTCATGAGAAAGCGCAGGTATCTGACTATGCGGAAATGTTGTACGTTTCACCGGGACACTTAAATGACACGGTGAAAGCGTTGTTGGGAAGAAATGCGAAAAACATCATTGATGAAAAACGCATTATGGAAGCAAAACGGCTACTGTATTGGGGTGAGCACTCCATTAAGCAGATTGCATCGCAGTTAAGTTTTGAAGATGATGCCTATTTTAACCGCTTTTTTAAGAAGCATTCGGGATATACCCCCGCATCATTTCAAAAGAGTATCCGTGAAAAGTACAATTAAACCCGTAATAATTTAAATGCCCGTTAACATTAAATATCTATTTTTGCATAGTGTTTAAAATAATGATGTCGCCCGTGCATCATTCAAAATTTGAAAACCGATGAGAATTTTTTAGCGGCCAACCGCACATCTTCAATTTCTTTTTTACAGTAGTAACATATTGCTGTACTCAAACGTATCATGTGCTGTAAGCATGTACGTGTCTGAGTTGCGGGGCTGCTTACCTGTATTTTACCACCCAATGCTGTCACTGATATTGATTGCTGCGAAGCAAGGCTGCTTGTTATTTGCCTGATTCGTTAAGGGGAATTTTATTGTTAGTCGTTAAAAAAAATGTAGTATGAAACCATTGAAATCAACATTGACCACATTGCCGGCAGGCTTACTTTATAGTTTTTTTGTTCTTTCGGTATTGTCTGCCTGCAGCACATCACAGGCAAAAAATGAAGCACCACCACCACCAGCGTTACCTGTAATTAAAGCAGTTACATTACCTGCTACCACGTTCCAGGATTTCCCTGCTTCGGTGGAAGGAACCCGTGATGTGGAAATAAGACCACAGGTAGACGGTTATCTGACGAATATTTCAGTAGATGAAGGTGCTTACGTTAGAAAAGGTCAAACACTTTTCACAATCGACAGAAGACCATATGTAGAGCAACTCAACAATGCTACTGCAAATTTACAAGCTGCAACAGCGGCATTAGCGAATGCACAAATCAACGTTGATAAATTGAAACCGTTACTTACTAATAATGTGGTATCGGATGTTCAATTAAAATCGGCTGAGGCAAGTTACAATTCAGCGAAAGCCAATGTTGCCCAGGCCCAGTCACAGGTAGAAGCCGCCCGTATCAATCTCGGGTTCACAAATATTACCGCCCCCAGCGATGGTTATGTAGGTAGTATTCCTTTTAAAACAGGAAGCCTGGTAAGCAGGGGAATGACAGGCGCATTGACTACCATTTCTGAAGTAAAGGATATGCGTGTTTATTTTTCTTTGAGTGAAACAGATTTCCTCAAATTCAAGGAAAAATATCCAGGTAACAACATTGCTGAAAAAGTAAAAGGAATGCCAGCAGTAGAATTAATCCTGGCAGATGGAAGTGTCTATCCTGAAAAAGGAAAAGTTGAAATAGTAGAAGGGCAGTTTGACAAAACTATTGGTGCAATTAGTTTACGTGCCAGCTTCCCTAATGCACAGGGAGTACTTAGAAGTGGTAGTACTGGTAAAGTCAGAGTACCTACTTTACATGCTTCTGCATTGGTAATTCCACAGGAAGCTACGTTTGAATTGCAGGACAAAGTGTTCGTTTATACAGTGGCCGATAGTAATAAAATCGTTACAAAACCACTCACCATTTCTGGCAAAACGTCTAATTATTATTTTGTTACTGATGGCGTAAAAGTGGGAGATAACATTGTATTATCTTCTCAATCTACCATGATGATGGGTGGTTTAAAAGATGGCGTTGTTATTCAGCCACAGATAGTATCTATAGATAGTTTGTTGAAAGCAAAGCCGCTGCTTTAAAATGATGAAGCGTGAAAGCACGCTGGTGTTAAGAACGTTTACACAAACCATTATTCAAATTGTGACGCAGGCAGTGTTACACAAATACACTGTTTGTGTTCGTGCGGACATACCGCATCCCATAATTGTTATTTATGTTAAAACGATTTATTGAAAGGCCGGTATTATCAACGGTTATTTCTATCATATTGGTTATACTGGGAGGGTTGTCTTTATTCTCCCTGCCTACGGCCTTATTTCCTGAGATTGCGCCGCCATCTGTACAGGTTATCGCCAATTATCCCGGTGCGAATGGGGAGGTGATATCCCGTACAGTTGCTACCCCGATAGAAGAATCGGTAAATGGTGTGGAGAACATGACGTACATGACCTCCAATTCCAACAACGATGGTAGCTACATCCTGACCGTTTTTTTTAAACAAGGAACGGATCCTGATATTGCGGCGGTAAACGTACAAAACCGCGTATCTAAAGCTAATAGCCAGCTACCTCCCGAAGTATTGCAAGCCGGGCTTTCTACACAGAAAGTACAGAGCAGCTTCCTGATGTTTGTGGCCTTATATAGTGAGGATAGCGTTAAGTACAACGAGCTGTTCTTAAATAACTATGCCAGAATCAATATCATCCCCCAGTTACAACGTATACCAGGGGTGGCACAGGTACAGCCGTTTGGTTCAAAAGATTATTCGATGCGTATCTGGTTGAAACCCGATAGGCTTGTTGCCAATAATCTTTCTACAGCAGAAGTAATGAACGCGATCAAAGATCAGAACGTAGAAGCTGCACCAGGACGTTTGGGACAAAGTAGTAAAGAATCTTTCGAGTATATTATTAAGTACAAGGGAAAGTTAAATAAGCCTGAAGAGTATGAGAATATGGTGATTAAGGCGAACAACGATGGTTCTGTTCTTCGTCTTAAAGATTTGGCCAGGGTTGAACTTGGTGGCTACACTTATACTGCCTCGAACTTACTTGATGGCAAACCGGCCACTGGTTTTGGTATTGTGCAGACACCCGGTTCCAATGCGAATGAAATTCTTACAGAACTGGAACGACAGATTGGAGAATTTGATAAGGCGTTACCCGGTGGTATGAAGTTTAAGATCATGTACAACTCCAAGGAATTTTTGGATGCATCTATTGACCAGGTAAAAGAAACACTGATCATTGCCTTCATCCTTGTGGCCATCGTGGTTTTCATTTTCCTGCAGGATGTGCGCTCTACATTGATCCCGGTAATTGCTGTTCCGGTTTCGATTATAGGTACCTTCTTCTTCTTACAGTTATTCGGCTTTAGTATTAACCTGCTTACATTGTTCGCATTGGTACTGGCTATTGGTATTGTGGTGGATGATGCCATTGTGGTGGTGGAGGCCGTACACTCAACGATGGAACGAGAGCATTTAGCGGCAAGAGAAGCAACTGTTAAAACCATGAGTGAGATATCCGGTGCGATTGTTTCGATCACATTGGTAATGGCAGCGGTGTTTGTACCAGTAAGTTTTGTGCAAGGTCCGGCAGGCGTATTCTATAAACAATTCGCCTTTACACTGGCCATCGCTATCTTTATTTCTGCGGTGAATGCGTTGACGTTAAGTCCGGCGTTGTGTGCTTTATTCTTAAAGAACCAGCATATAGGTGAAGGTGGACAGAAAAAAGGTTTTGGTGCCCGCTTCTTCTATGCGTTTAATACCGCCTTTAATGCAATGACCGCAAGATATATACGGAGCATCAAATTCCTGCTGAAGAACAGGTGGGTAGCTATTACCGGATTATTGCTTGTGGTGGTTGCTACAGTTTGGCTGATCAAAACAACGCCTACCGGGTTTATTCCGGATGAAGATCAGGGGTTTGTAGTTGGTATTACCCAAACACCTCCTGGTAGTTCACTGAGCAGAACAGAGAATGCAACCAGCCAGATTAGTAAAATTGTGATGAAAGATGATGGTGTGAGCGATGTATGGGCTGCCAATGGGATGAACTTCGTTACAAATGCGAACGCTTCCCCTAATGCTGCGGTATTTGTGAGGTTAAAAGATCGTAAGGAGAGAGGTGTTGTAAAAGACCCAACTGCTATTGCAGGCGGTTTGTTAGGCAAATCAATGCAAGTACATGATGCCTTGACTTTTTTCGTTGGTTTTCCAACCATACAGGGTTTCGGTAACGTGAGCGGTGTGGAAATGATGTTGCAGGACAGAACAAACGGATCGCTGGAAAAATTAGCAGGAACGGCATGGGGCTTTGTTGGTGCATTAAGTCAGCGGCCAGAAGTGGCAAGTGCGTTCACTACTTTTAATACAGGTAATCCACAATACACAATTGATATAGATGAAGTAAAAGTGAAACAATTGGGTGTATCTGTTGGTGATTTGTTGAGTACGCTGCAAACGTATTATGGTAGTAGTTTCGTTTCAGACTTTAACCGTTTCGGGAAATATAGCCGCGTAATGGCGCAGGCTGATGTTTCATACCGGATGGATAAAGGTTCGTTGGATGCTATTTATGTAAAGAACAACCTGGGTACGATGGTACCGGTAAGTACCGTGGCCAAATTCACACGTGTATATGGCCCGGAAACAGTTACACGAAACAACCTGTATACTGCTGTTACCATTAATGCTACACCTAAACCAGGTTATAGCACCGGTGATGTAATTACAGCCATTAAAGAAGTATCGAAAAAAGCATTGCCACAAGGATATGCTTATGAGTTCACGGGTATTACAAGGGAAGAGATAAGAGCGGGGAACCAGACTGCGTTCGTGTTTTTATTGAGTGTGTTGTTCGTATTCTTCCTGCTGGCTGCACAGTATGAAAGCTATATCCTGCCACTGGCAGTAATCCTTACAGTACCTACGGGGATATTAGGTGTATATAGTTTCATTGGCTTGAGCGGTATAGATAGTAATATCTACGTACAAATAGGTATGATTATGCTGATAGGATTATTGGCTAAAAATGCGATCCTGATCGTGGAGTTTGCCTTACAACGGCGAAGAGCGGGTTATAAGCTTATACCGGCGGCTTTGGAAGCAGCACAGCTCCGTCTTCGTCCAATATTGATGACTTCCTTTGCCTTTATTGTTGGTATGATGCCATTAATCTTTACACAAGGAGCATCTGCCAAAGGCAATCATTCCATTGGTTGGAGTACTGTAGGCGGCATGTTTACCGGGGTGGTCCTGGGGGTATTCATCATACCTGTGCTGTTTGTAATTTTCCAGTTCCTGCAGGAGAAAATCAGCCGTAAGCCGATAGTGCAAGTGGAAGCAGAACATGATGCAAAGCTGGTACACTAAAATATTAGCATTATCTATTATCAGAATTAGAAAAAAGACAGATGAAAACAAGATATAGCTCATTTTACTTTTTGTTGTTCTCCTTAGTTGTAGGGTTAGCAGCATGCCGGGTTGGCCGCAATTACGAGCGGCCCCCGGTGGCGCTGCCCCAGCAGTTTGGAACCGTGGCACCTTCCGATAGCAGCATAGCAGAAATAGAATGGAAGAAATTTTTTACCGATGCCACTTTGCAGCAGTTAATAGACAAAGCCGTTACCGGCAACTACGACCTGCAGCTGGCCGTGAAGAGAGTAGAAAGCGCACAGGCGTACCTGAAACAGGCGAAATTGGCGTGGTTGCCAGCCTTTAACGCTACGGCATCTGCCAGCACAAACTTCCCGTCCAAAAATAGCTTTACAGGTCTGAACCTCTCTGCCAATAACCTGGGAGATCACCTGGAAGACTTCAACTTAGGCGTTGGTATGTCGTGGGAAATAGATATCTGGGGCAAAATACGTCGGCAGAAAGAAGCCGCACTGGCTACCTACCTGCAGTCGTACGAAGGTGCCCATGCCGTGCAAACCGGCCTGGTAGCAGCTGTTGCCAACAGTTACTTCAACCTGCTGATGCTGGACAACCAGCTTAGCATTGCCCGCAGAAACCTGGAATTAAGCGATACCATTGTAAAAATGATCCGTTTACAGAAAGCTGCGGGTGAAGTCACCGAGCTGGGTGTACAACAGGCCATTTCACAGCAACAGACCGCAGAACTGCTGGTACCACAGCTGGAACAAGGCATTGCAATCCAGGAAAATGCACTGCGTATTTTAACCGGAGAACTACCGTCTACGATTACACGCAGCAGCACACTGGCTACCTTCCAGGTAGCGGATGCTTTGCCAACCGGTATCCCGGCTAATATGATCAGTCGCCGCCCCGATGTGCGTGCCAGCGAAATGGGACTGGTAGCAGCTAATGCACTGGTAGGCGCAGCACAAGGCAATATGTATCCAACACTGACCATCACTGGCAGCGGCGGCGTAAATGCCTTCAAAGCCAGCACCTGGTTTAACTTACCTGCATCCCTGTTTGGTACTGTAGCGGGTGGACTTACTCAGCCTATCTTCCAGCGCCGTGCCCTGAAAACACAGTTGGAAGTAGCTAAAATACAACGTGAACAAGCTGTGATCCAGTTTAAACAATCCGCCCTGAATGCAGTAGGAGAGGTGAGTGATGCGCTGGTAAAACTTGATAAAGTAAAAACACAGCAGGAAATTGCGATCAGGCAGGTAAATACCTCACAACTGGCGGTACAACAGGCACAATTACTGTTCCGCAGTGGTATGGCTAACTACCTGGAGGTGATCACCGCACAGGGACGTTCCCTGCAGGCGGAACTGGCTAAAGCCGATATTGATCGTCAGCGTTTAACTGCCATGGTAGATTTATACCGCTCTTTAGGCGGCGGTTGGAAATAAGATATAAGAAAGGTATAGGAAACAATGCTGCAGGGTAGCAGTCGATAGAAAGAGTAATACTGCCTGATGGCAGGTGGAAATAATGAATGACGAATTACGGATTAAAGCGAAGATCCAAAGACGAATTTTTGAATCAAATGCCCGGTAAAATAGCGCTTTAGGTCCGTAGTTCGTCATTTTGTATTTTATATATCCGCTCTGGTGGCTGGTTTGAAAAATTTTTGCAATTTTTTTTTTATTTTCAAATTCTTTTATACTTTTGCAACCCACACGGAGAGTTGGCAGAGCGGTCGATTGCGGCAGTCTTGAAAACTGTTGACTGTAACAGGTCCCGGGGTTCGAATCCCTGACTCTCCGCAAAAAGTGATACAAAAGTTCATTATTGAATTTTGTATCACTTTTTTAGTTTTAAGATGGTGTTTACCAGGTGTTTTCAATTTGAAAAGCGGATTCGATAGAGATGTTTTGTATTGAGATTTTTTTTGATCATGATTTCTGTAACCCATCTTTTTTTACTTATAAATATGATTATTAGTGAGTTAGGAATAGTTGAAATAACTCGTTAATCATGTGCGAATTGACCAAAAAGCAATAAGTATAAGAGATTCGAACCCCGATTAATTTTTCCCTTATCAAGAACCTGAGAGCTGATGTTTTTGTAATCGTATTGCCTTTTTATTTTCAATTTCGGCTATCGGAGCTAGGACCCCGTCAGTATAGGCATCATCAATATTTATGCTTTTTTGAGCGTCTGTATTATATTTAATATCTGTAGTTACTTTATAATGGTACAAACTAACAACTATGATATTTCTACGTTCTACGATTGTTTTCTTTCTGTTGTTAGTTATGCAACAAGGCTACAGCCAGTCAGCTGAAATAAACCTTAAATTTAGATATGGGAATGAAGTTAATCCCATAGGTATCGATGTAGAATACATTCTGTCGGCTGATTTTAGCAATAGTACTGAGAGGTTAGTATTTTTGTACGATAGAATGTATCCATTGCAAAGAAGCAGTGATACTGTTTCCAACCTCCAAGTGAAAGATAGGTTGGGCGTATTTCCCCTTAAACTTCTGCCCAATGATAAATTAGATGGTTCTGGCTACCTTAGGTGGAGTGCATTAAGGGCTCAGGATGGACCGGTAACGGTTTCGTACTTTGTACCACTAGCTCCCCCGCTTGCGTTGAAAAGTGGGCCTGTAAAGGATTTACAGGCTGCTGGGGATGGAATATCAGGCGCACTCGGAAGTTTTTTGCTATTCCCTGATCAATCAAAAAAAATTAATATTAATCTCCATTGGATATTAAATAATGGCCAGGATGCTGTCTGCAGCCAGGGGGTGGGTAAAAATATTTCATTCCAAACATCCTTAGACGACCTTTTTGAGATACAGTTTCTAGCGGGTAGTCTATATGCTTATGCAAACAATAAAATTACTGCCGGCTTTAACATGTACGGTCTTGGACAGGAAGTAAACGATGAATTAAATACTTCTGCCGACTGGTATTCAAAAGCGTATGAAATAATAAGAGATAGCTTGAATGGCTCACCAACTGTACCTTTTTATTATTTTTTTCGCTCTTATAATGGTAATCCAATGTCAAGTGGAAGAGCTGGTAGTGGATCGTTCCTGCTATATCTTCCCAAAAAGATATCGATGAATGATGAGGATATAAGAATATTATCTGCCCATGAAATGATACATGTATTTGTATCAGACCTCGTTGATCCTGATGATTTAACAGATTGGTATATCGAAGGTATCGCCGACTATCTTTCAGTAAAATTATTATACGATGGCCATTTGATTGACGTGAAAAAATATCTGGAGGAGATAAATGGCCAAGCGGCTGTATATTATACCAATAAGTTGAGGAGTATACCAAATCAAAAAATACCAGAAACCATGTGGTCTGGTACTAATGCCTGGACTACGCCATACAGTAGGGGAGCAATGTATTTTGCCGATCTTGAGGGTAAACTAAAACAGCACAGGGCAAAAGTAACTGTACTTTCGCTGGTTAATGTATTGAATGCTATGAAAAAGCGGGGAGAGAAGATCTCTTCGGAGTCATGGGTAAACTTGCTGGAAAAGGAGGTTGGAGCATGGGCATTAGCGGATTATGAGACCATGCTTTCTGGTAAGTTGCTGATTCCGGGAGATAATGCTTTTGGTGAGAGCTTTAAACGAAAACCTGTTAAGGCCAGCTTTTTTGATTTGGGATTTGATTATCCTAAGTCGATTAAAGCAGGAGAGCACATTAAAAACCTGAGGGCAAATTCTCCTGCTGCAAAAGCTGGATTAAAAGAAGGAGATATTATTAACAGTGATGTAGATCTTTTTCCATTATACAAAAGCTATTCAAAATTTTTAACCATTGACGTAAGAAGAAATGGAAAAATCATCTCAATTAGATATCATCCCCGTTCAACCTCGGCCAGTGCATATAAATGGATATTTTAAAGCCATCGAAGAATGTTAGAAGCGGTATAATTATCTGAAGTTTACCGTTTCAAATAATGTTAAAAGTGGTAGCAGGTGTTCGACTGTGATCCCTGACTCTCCGCAGAAATTTAAAAAAGCCTTTGGTGATGAACCAAAGGCTTTTTGTTTTGAGTGTATTGCGGCAGTCTTATCACAAACGATTTTGACTGTAGCAGATCCGAGGTTCGAATCCCTCTCTCTCCGCAACTAAGTAAAAAGTGGGTATAATCGAGCAAAATCGCTTAATTGTATCTACTTTTTTATGGTCATATTTTTCCTGTATTAGACTATACCAATTTCCTTTGCTCTTCTTCTATAATCTTTGCCAATTCATCTTCACTAGGCAGGTTAATAAGATACTTAGATACGAAAACTTGCTGTGGTAAACCGGAGGTTGCATACCTAACCAGGTTCTCATTCTTACTTGCACAGAGTATAATGCCTACTGGCGGATTATCGCCTTCATGCATTTCATTTTCTTTATAATAGTTCAGGTAGACGTTCATTTGGCCGGCATCTGCGTGTGTAAATTCGCCGATCTTTAAATCCAAAAGGACGTGGCATTTTAGTATACGATGATAAAATACCAAATCTATACGGTAATGCGTATTATCGAAAGTTATACGTCTTTGCCTGGCTTCAAAACAGAATCCCCTACCTAATTCCAAAAGGAAAGTTTGCAGATGAGTTATTATCCCATGTTCAAGGTCTGATTCGGTATATATGTCTTTTTCTTCCAGTCCTAAAAATTCAAGCATGTAGGCATTGCGAAATATATTCTCAGCTTTCAATTCCGCCTGTTTCACGTTCCTATTTAATACGGCATGTTTATTAGTACTTAATCCAGTCCTCTCATATAGCATACTGTTTATTGCCCGTTGCAAATCGCGCACACTCCAACTATTCCTAATTGTTTCCACTTCATAAAATTCACGTTTCAACGTGGTGTCCAATTTGAGTAACTCAATGAAATGTGAAAAACTAAGTCTTTCTAATAGTAGATTTGAGACCAAATTATTATCTGTCTCTACTGCTTCAGTTTGAGTTGTTATCGATTTTGCGGACAATAAGCGCAAAATCCTAACACCATGTGAATCAGATAAATACAATTTTGCGGACGATGTCCGCAAAATGTCGGAATATGCCTTATAAAAGTCTTTACAAATGTAGAGATGCCTTTCCCTAAGAGAAGTAATACCTCCATTTTTCAGATTTGCAGCAATCTCTTTATAAAGTCTTTGACCATAGACCGCCCTATCATTTCCATGTTGCTCGTACTCAACTATATAAAAGCCTATTATCCAGTTACGCAATGTTAAAGCAGTATTTACCTGCTTTTGCACTTTATTGAGGAAATATTGGTTAGTTTCTTTAATACTGTCGACAAGTGTTTCAATGTTAATTTCTATGGCGTTTTTCATATTGGAGATAAATCGTGTGGTTAACTTCTTTTTGCTAAAATAAATCATTTTCAGATTTATTTTAGCAAAAAAACCTCATAATAATATCAATATCAATTAGATAAATGTAATATTAATTGTAGTTATCTTCTCTCACTTCGTGGGAAAGCGAAACGCTCATTTAATGAAAGTCAGAATTTGAGATAAATCCCTTTCAAACTGGTTCGAAACTTGTCCCCAATAGTCCGCAGAAATTTAAAAAAGCCTTTGGTGATGAACCAAAGGCTTTTTGTTTTGAGTGTATTGCGATAGTCTTATTCTTATCAGCGTTCCATCATTCTTATCAGTTGTTATATAATTGCCGGCTCAAGACGCATTGAAGGAATAAATTGATACTTTAGCTATTGTAATTTAATAATAGTGCAGACCTATAAAGGAACCTATACAGACGCCTTTGGAACAATAGATATTATTGTTGAAAACGATTACAGTACATTGTCCTGTGAAATTGACGGCGTACGATTTTCCGGCGGACAGCTTTCAGATTTTGAAACAAATAATAAATATACAGCGGAAGAGCTTGCAAGATTTACTTTTTATGAAATCCAGATATACAATTCCGATCGCTCTGTCCAAATGCTTTGTAACTGTATATTTACGATTGTTATCCCACAGATCATTATTGATAAATCGTCGAATACAACGTTTGATGTTGATTTGAAACTTGAATGTTCACTAGGCAAACCAAGGCATCTGCCCGGACAAGGAATTGAACATGAATATATAAAAGCAAGTTTTATTATAAATGGACAAAACTTTGAAGGTACAGGGGAGAATGCGGAAGCGGTTTTTGATCAAATCAGTAAACAGTTTAACGACAGGTATCAGTTTAAGAACTGCTATGGCTGCATGTTTGGTGACTACAGTGTGTATGGACAAAATAGTTTTGGCGGAATGCTTTGCTATGTGTTGCAAAAAGAGGAATATCTAAAAGTAAAAACAAAAAATGATTATACTTTATTATCCGGAGAGGTAAGCTTGGTGCAGGAGACATATCTCTGTGAAAAATATGAACCCCGCAAACCGGGAACAGGTTACAGAGGTTGATCAAAAAGAGGTCCGCTCTCCGCAGAAATTTAAAAAAGCCTTTGGTTCATGACCAAAGGCTTTTTGTTTTGAGGGTATTACGTTAGTCTTATCAAAGTCTCTTGTTCATTGCTATTCATATTTAGGCCGGTACTTATGATATAATTCCTGTGCAACAGCGATACTTTCTCCAGTCGGCATATCACTAAATTTGTTTTGTTTGTTCACCCATTGCCATTCCCATTGTTTAATCTTCTCCTCAAATCCATTATAATCAGCGGGAGCCCCGTTTCTAAGCGATAACTGCAACATATCAAAATACTGTATCCATCTCTGGCAATAAAAGTTGCTGAGTAAACCGCTCCACTGCCTGTTGGAATATTCATGTAAAGGACTGTTTGCATCTCCCCATAATGTGATGAGGTCACGGGCGTTCCGCTCATATAAGGCGCTTTCTTCACTATTATTTCCCCACCTGGTAGCAGATGATAACCATGGTCCGAGCATAAAATCCTTTCTTGTAGCTAATAGCCTGTCCATATCATTGATCAGGGTTATAAACTGTTTACTGTATAGCAGGAAACGTGTACTGTCTTTGTCATTGTAAGCCTTCACCCACATACGTTGTAGCGGGTGTGCATAATTAGCTAATACCTGCCTGGTAATATCTACCAGGTCATAGCGGAATCCATCTGTGTTTACCCCATTTGCAGCCGCCGTCATAAAGATGTCCCAGGCTGGTATCAGTTCATTCCGGTTGTAGTTCAACCGGGTACGTGTCCATTCCGTAGTTGAGTCCAATGTTGGTCTGCCTGTGATGATAGACTCGGCTCCATCTCTGATCAGCTGGCCGTTATAAACCGTTTTTCTTAATATATCCCATGCGCCGACAAGCCGCTGATCAGTAGTACGATAGCGGTTTAAGACATATTTTTTTAGCCAATCACTGATCACCACAGGTGCCGATTGCCAGGTATGCTGCATCATTAATTCATACATGACAGGATTCTGTTCAATAGCTTCCATGGTTAAACCGATGCCACTCATACGCCCGGATGCCACATCTTTCAGGGCAAGTGCAGGTGCTACCGCCACACTGTCCATACGCCCGAAAAGATTTACATTCCCTCCAAAATTGTTGAGCATATTCCAGATCCAGGGCTTCCCATAAAATGCAGCTGTTCTTTTCCATACCGGTTCAATTTCCGCAGCCAGGTCCAGCAGGATCATCTTATCGTCGGGCACTGCTTCCAGCAAGGCCCTGGTTTGTTCATTGCCCCAAAACTTACGGTCGCTATAAAATAGCCATCCCTGCATCACCCATATTGCCGCGGTATCTGCCTGCCGCATACCATCATAAATTCTGGCACTTAACCTCGACAGGAAAAGCGAGTCGTTTGAAGGCGGTTCATTTTCGTTGAAGGTATCTGCAGAATACAGGTGGTCCGTACCATACAAACGGGTTTGTACTTCAAGAAACTTTTTCCCTATCAGCGCAAACCGGGGATCCTCTGCATCAAGAATATAAGTATCCGCAAAACCATTTTTCCAGTTGGTAGACTTAATTTTAGCGGTTGGAAATTTCTTTCTGAATGCAGGAGGCACATGACCGGTAAATGCGGGGAGTACAGGTTTCATTCCTAATTCTCTTTGCCGTTGCAGGATCTTTATCTGCAGATCTTTGTGGCTTTCTATCCAGCTCATAGGTAAGGGCCCTCCCCAGGCATCTAAATTACCCATCCAGAACCAGGCAGTATAGGCCGGTCCGCTGAAGAAACCGGCCAGTTCCTCATCTGTGAATCCCATTTCCTTGTATACCAGGTACCACGTGTATTCTTCACCCGTTATTGCCAGCGGCATATTGATACCATGCAATGCCATCCAGTCGATCTCTTTCTCCCATCGTGCCCAATCCCACCAGGTCATACTATAGTTGAAAGTGCAATAGTTCAGGTAATAGCGATACTTATAGGGAGACTCACGTTGTATTTTCTTTGTCACTACGGGCAACTTTGCCGGCAGATGAAGGTTAGTGCCATTCCAGGTGATCTGGCAATGGCAATATTCTTCAAGGTAATAATACAGCGCAGCAGCAATGGCTATTCCATTATTCCCACGCAGTATAATCTTAGCACCTTTACTCTCTATCTCAAAAATATCTTTGCCATGCTGCCCCTGTAACGGAGCCACTATAAAATGTTGCTGTTGGTACGGTAACACTCTTCCTACCAGGTTCTGTGCAGCAGTAATGTTTAACTGCCCGTAGGCATAATCAGCAGATAAAAAAAGAAGCAGACAAAGTAATTTCTTCATGAGAATAATGATATGATCAATGACATACGCGGGACATATAAAGAGATGACCCTATAGATCAATAGCCTGGATTCTGCACCAACGCAGGATTGAGTTGGAGAGCAGAGGTGGGTATAGGGAATATGCGATGATTCACATCAGCATCTGTTTTGAATCCCCATTTCCCTTCATACTTACCAAAACGGATCATGTCATTTCTATGCCAGGACTCCCATACCAGTTCTCTGCATCGCTCCGCATAAATGCCTTCGAGTGTAAGGGTGGTGAGTGCCGGAGAAGTTGTACGCTGTGCTCTCAGCTCATTTACGAGTGAGAGGGCTGTCTGCCCCATCGTTGCAGTGCCGCCACGAAGGATCGCTTCCGCTTTCATCAGCACCACGTCTGAATAGCGGAGTAAAGGAATATCATTTTTCTGATTCCGGTTAAGAGATGTTGCATCAGGATAGAATTTGATGTTGCGATATCCCATATTCCAGGCTATTTCATCGTTGCCGGCATCAAATGAATTTACATCCTGCCGTAATGTAATTTCCGGTTTGATATCTATCTGGTAGGTATACGGAGCGGCACCATCAGCACCGGTATAAAACTGATCATATCCTTTTTTGGTGGTGGTTACGGTTGCCGGAGTAACACCATCAGCGAGGAATTGAGGGCCGGTCAGCCATTGCCCGTTACGTACATCATTTGGATCGTTGAAGTTGGCATAAAACGACGGCAAAGTACTGATAGCACCATCCGGCGTGAAGGGCAGTTTATATTTAGTGGCGGCCAGTCCACGGGGCACATCATAGCGCGCGTGCAGGTTCTGAGCCCTGAATGGGAACGTATTTGTCCAGGAAGGATCAAAAGGTATTGCAAAAATAAATTCTTTCATCTGCGGACCATTATTGGGATAGAACATCTGGAGATATGTACTGGCAGGTTCTATTGCATACATGCCGGATTTGATCACGTTGTCGCATGCGGCGATGCAGTCATTGTTACGCTGTGTTCCGGTGTATACTTCTGCATTCAGATATAACTTGGCCAGTAAAGCATAGGCAGTCCATTTGTTAGCCCTTCCGTAGGTTGATACATCTGCGGCAGGGTTCAGCGATGGGATACAAGCTTTAATTTCATTTTCAATAAATGTAAATACCTGGGCTCTCGGTACATTGCGCTTAGGGGTAAAATCACCGTTGACAGTATCCAGTGGTATATTTCCATAGTTATCCATCATGAGATAATAGGCGATTGCGCGTACCATTTTCAATTCTGCCAGGGTGGTATTTTTATTTGCACCTTCCGGCATATTCTTCCCCAGAATGGCCAGGGACTGATTCACGGTACCGATAATGGTGGAGCACCAGGTCCAGTTTCCATTTACCCCTGAATGATCTTTTGTCCATGTGTGGTAGTGGTATTGCTGGAACTCCGCGCCATTAAACCAGTTGCCTCCTCTTGCAGGAAAGATCGCTTCATCAGTAGTTAATGTCTGAAGGAAAAAATACTCTACAGAAATATTTCCTCTCAGGGCAACATATGCAGGCCCTGTTGCTGCAATAAACTGTGCACTATCGGTGGGGAAAACGCCGGGTGTAAGTTCAGACGTTATAGGAACTTCCAGTTTGTAACAGGAAGCAAAAACGGACAACAGCAAAGGAAGAGATATATATTGAATTAGTTTTTTCATACAACGCTTTTTTAGAGATACTATTAAAACGATACATTTGCGCCCAACAGGAAGGTCCTTGTTTTGGGGTAGAAGTTATTATAATCTACACCTGGTGCAATACCACCCTGATTTACCTCAGGATCTACACCTTTGTAACCGGTAATCACAAAAAGGTTGTTGGCAGTTACATACAGCCTGATATTTTTGATGTAAGGATGTACGTTCTTAAAGTTGTAAGCCAGGGTAGCATTATCAAACCTTACATAAGTACCGCTTTCAACAAAGCGGGAAGAATAGAGGAAAGCATTGTAATCAGCTACACTTTCACTCGCCGCCTCTTTCAGAATGTTGGTATACTGTGCAGTGTTGGGTCTGAAAAGGTCAGCTCTTGTGGCATTGAATATTTTGTTGCCAAATACACCTCTCAGGAAAATATTCAGGTCAAAGTTTTTATAATGAAAACTGTTTGACCATCCCACTAACAATTTAGGTTGAGAGCTACCGATATAGTGATAATCTGTACCTATAACAGGAGTTGTGGTGAGTTTACCATCCCCGGTTATAAATTGGGACACGCCGTTTGCATCTTTTCCCGCATAAATTGGTGAGAAGAACTGCCCGAGTGGCTTACCCTGTTTCAGAATTTCCAGGGAATGGCTGGACTGTCCTAATCCTTCTGGAAAGGCCAACAGTACAGAGTCTCCACCGGAGAAGAGTGGATTGGATAAGCTGGTGATCTCATTTTTATTATGAGCGAAGTTAATGGTGCTGTTCCAGCCAAAGTTTTTGTTTTCTACAATGACAGCATTCAGGTTCAGCTCAATACCCTTATTACTCATACTGCCGCCATTGGCCACAATGGTACCTGCTGGCACAAGGATCGGGTCTACCCGGTAGGAATAGATCATACCGGTTGTTTTCTTGTTATACAAGTCCAGGGAGCCGCTTAATCTTCCCTTCAGGATGCCAAAGTCTACTCCTATATTGGTGGTGCTTGTTTTTTCCCATTGAAGGTCAGGGTTAGCAGCCTGGATCGGGCCACTGGCTGACACTGAGGAGCCGTTATAATAAAATACGCCCTGGGTACCCGAGATGAACCGTGCTGTATAAGCATTAAATCCTGAAGCATTTCCGGTGATACCATAGCTGGCCCTGAGCTTCAGGTCAGTAAATCCGGAATGCTGTTTCATGAATTTCTCCTCGTTGATCTTCCACGCCAGGCCTACAGAGGGGAAGTATCCCCATTGATGATTTTCTCCGAACACAGAACTGCCATCTCTTCGCAATGACGCCTGTACAAGGTACTTGTCATTAAATCCATAATTTAAGCGCGCGAAGTTGGAGATCAGGCGGTTTTCCTGGAATACCCCATCAGGTCCGAATCCAATCTGAAAGCCGGATATAGCATAAGGGTTGCTTAACGCGAGATTGGAATAGCCGATATTATCTACAGGAAAGTTGCTGGTTGTTACCTGGAAACCTTCTCCTACTTTGTTGTTTTGCCAGGAGTAACCAAGTACCGCACTGATGTTGTGTAATTTAAATGTACGGTTCCACGTCAGGAATGTTTCTAAGATCTTACTGGTATTCTGATATGCATTTCTTGTTGCCTGTCCGTTTGCGCCAAAGGTCTGTTGGTTATGAAACCCTAGCCCGGGATCAGGGTTGTCGTACATGCTGTTATACTTCGTGGTGAAGTATTTATTGTAAAACTCGCCATGCGTTGAAGTAAAGCCGATATAAGACAGGTTAATATCGTAGGTAAATCCGAAAGGCAATTTTACCTGGGTGTTAAAGCTTCCTACCAGGTTATTGTATTTGTTGTTCATCTGGCTATTGTTTATCATAGCCACCGGGTTATAGTATCCCTGTGTATTGAAATTTTCAAAATAACTGCCATCTGCGTTTTTTATAGGAGATACCGGCAGGTGCAGGGCCGACTGAAGTAATACTACATTCCGGTAAGGAATATCATTGGCGTTACTGTTTGAATTGGTAACGTTCAGCGCAAATTTCACTTTATCATTCAGGGTATACTGTTCTACGCTCAAACGTGCTACAACACGTTCCAGGTCACTGTTCAGCAGAATACCTTCTTTTTTTGTGTAACTTAAACTGGCGGCATAGGTACCGTGTTCCCCGCCACCGCTAATAGAGATATTATGGTTGTGAGATATGGCGCGATTCCGTTGAATGGCGCTCTGCCAGTCAGTATCAGCGTTCTTATCATCTGTAGGAGCGAGCGACTGCCCATTTTTAGTAAGGAACGCTCTTAACTCAGCGGCATTCATCATTTCCAGTTTGTTAGATACTTTTTCCAGACCGACATATCCATTATAGGACACCCTGGACTCACCTTTTTTACCCTTTTTGGTGGTTACCATGATGACACCATTGGCAGCCCTGTTACCATAGATCGCAGTGGCCGCGGCGTCTTTGAGCACATCAATGGAAGCAATATCATCCGGGGCTATCGCGGATATATCTACACCGGGCACACCATCTATCACATAAAATGGTCCTTGTGAACTGTTGAGTGTAGATGCTCCCCTTAGCACAACGGTAGCTACGGCATTCGGGTCACCGCTGGCAGAAATGTTCAGCCCGGGCACTTTACCTTGTAACAGTTGCCCAACATCGGTAATGGCTCCTTTATTCAATTCTTCCGCCTTCACTGTATTGACAGCACTGATCAGGTTTTTACGCGATTGTTTGCCATATCCTACTACCACAACGTCACCGAGACCGATGGAGGAGGATATAAGTGAGATAGATATGCTGCTACGGTTATTAACAGGCATTTCCTGCGACAGATACCCCAGGTAGCTAAAAACAAGTACAGCATCCGGAGCTATGCCGGTCAGCTGATATTCCCCTGCTGTATTGGTCTGCGTGCCTTTAGAGGTGCCTTTTACCTGGACAGAAACGCCGGGCAGCGGATTCCCTTTGTCATCAGTTACTTTCCCGGAAACTGTTAGGTTCAGGATGCTGGCATCTTCAATCATCAGCGCATTCAGGCGGGGTTTGATGATAATTGTTTTGTTGACGATCTGGTAAGTAAATGGCTGTTCTTTAAAGATCATATCCAGCACATTAGGCAGATCAGCGTTGTCTATGCGAATAGTTACTTTTTTCGCATTATTCAGCATATCCAGTTTGTAGAAGAATTTGTAGCCGGTCCTGGCTTTAATTTCCTGTAATACCTGCTCAAGAGGCTTGTCTTTCATAGACAGACTGAGCTTTTGTGCATATCCCACAGCACTCACCTGTAAACAGGCTATTGTCAGCAACACGACAATCATTTTCATAACAAGGAACGTTTTTCGTTGCCATAAGCATATTTTTTCAATGCTCATTTTGGTTAAATACAGCCAATTTACAGGCATGGCTTTTACATTATCATGCAATTGCATAGATTTGCAGTGTTTGGGTGTGAAATGATAATTGATCTTCGCTGGATTTTTGTCATCCGCAGTACCCAGGCATCACAGGGGCGGGCTCAATCGCCCCTGTTTCGGCCGGTACAGCGAACGAAGCATTCATGGTGGCTCGTTATTCATAATCTGACAATTTTTGGTGGAAATTTTGGTTGAATACTATTTATATCTTCTTACGGGCGAACGAGTATTTTACGCCCATCTACATTAAATTTGACTCCACTTACTTCCAATATCTTCAACACAGTTATTATATCTGCTGTTTTATCTATTTCCCCGCGGAAAAGTCCCCGGGGAATACCCTCCGGATAAATGATCTCAACATCATACCAACGGGCTATCTGTAGCATTACTTCTTCAATTGTGACGTCGTTAAAACTGAATGTTCCATTCTTCCAGGCCATCACATCGTCTACGTTAACCGCCACCACATTCATTTCTCCGTTATTGTTCAGTTTAGCCTGCTGACCGGGTTTCAGCAGCACTTCTTTATCTTTAGCTGCTACCTTTACCATCCCCTGCAACAAGGTTGTTTTGACCATAGGTTCGTCATCATAGGCTTTCACATTAAAACGAGTGCCTAATACCCTTACCTGCATATTATTGACGTTTAAGATAAATGGTTGATGCTCGTTAGGTGCTATTTCAAAATAAGCTTCTCCAATTAATTTTACCGTCCTGTCCTTTCCGTTGAATGACGTTGGGAAAATCAGCCTGCTGGCTGCATTCATCCATACAGTTGTTCCGTCGGCGAGCGTAACCTGATATTGGCCACCGCGTGGCGTAGACAATGTATTCAGCGCTGCCACATTCCCCGCATCCTTACCGTTCCCCGACTGGAAAGCCAATTGCCCGGTATTCAGTTTGATCACCTGCGTATTTCCCTGTTGCGCCAGCGTGCCGTCATGTTCGTCATTGAGGGTAATCGTATTGCCGTTTGCGAGTAATAATGTAGCCTTATTGCTTCCTGGCACAATAGCGGGTTTTGGAGCCATGCCTGATTGTGCCACTAATTGTTCCATGCTGGTTTGCCGGGTATAATAATAAGTTGTTCCTGCTATCAACAGGGTAAGAACAGCTGCTGCCCAATACCATTTCCTTACTGTTGTTTTTTGCCCCTTGATACGAAGGAGCATCCTGTTCTTCAGCTCTTCGGCGGTGTGTATTGTTTCATCGTTCCATTGAACTTCCTGCTCCGGGAATGTATTATACCAGTTTTCAAACAATACCTTCTCCTCATCGCTGATGGTGCCCTTCAGCATTTTTTCAGCCAGCAGAGATATTTGTTCAGGAGTCAGCTCACTCATTGTATGCCTGTTTTATATATAGTCTTGACAATAGACTCACTTCCCTTAGTCGGGGCAAAAAAAAATTTAATCTGAAGAATCAGCAGTCTATAACAGACCACTCAGAAGAAGACAGGAAGATGCCTGAGGGAGGTACGCAGGGTCTTGAGCGCACGGCTCATGTGGGATTCAACGGTTTTTATGGAAATATTGAGGGTTTCTGCTATCTGCTTTTCACTTAATCCTTTTTCTCTGCTAAGGCGGAAAACGAGCCTGCATTTTTCAGGCAGGGATTGAACAGTGCTTTCCAGGTCATCCCGTAATTGCTGATAACTAAGCCACTGCTCTGTACTGCTGTCTGTTTCACGCAAATCTATCATTGCCTGCCGGCTCATTTCATTTTTACGCTTTGCCAGTAATGTAAGGATCTTATATTTAAGTGCGGCGGATATATATGTGTTGAAGGTATGGCGTATCTGTATGTTTTCAGATCTTTTCCAGATATCCAGGAAGACTTCCTGTACCACCTCCTGGGCATCCATTGTACATTGAAGACGTAGATAGGCGATGGTCACTAATTTCTCCCAGTAGCGTTCGTAGAGGATGGTAAATGCAACAGCATCGCGATCCAGTTGCAACTTTTGTAACAGTGCTTCATCGCTGTGCTGGCATTTATGTATATCTAAGTCCCTTAGCATTAATGGATATTACCCTCCTATAAATGTAAAGATATTTATAACAATTTCATAGTTCATCTGGAGATTATAAAAGAAACATGTTTTGGTGAATATCCATTTTAAAGGCGTTTGCATTGTGATAACTGTAAAACATACACTTAAATAGTGAACTATATTTACTTATTGGCTGCGTGCATATTCGGTTAAAAATAAGTGGCCATAAACGGGAAGTCAGAATAATTTTACGGCGCCAGGCATTCACATATATGTGTAATATTTTAAATGTGTTTGCCTTCAAATACCCAATATTCCCATACTTGTACATATCCCTTTTTTGTCCTGCGCCTAATAAGATGGAGAAGGAATGAGATTCAAATTGGAAGCAAGTTATTGCTTCCAGCCAGCTTTGGGTGGGGCTATTAATGGTAATTTCTCCCGTGGTAACGCTCCCCTTCGTTTACAGTTATTCCTCTATATATGCTTATAACAATTAATAATTATAGTTAATACGAATTTATTTATTAAATAATAATATTTGTTACTAATTTATGCAGCAGAATTGACAGCCATTGGCTTTTGGAAACCTGGCTTTTTTCTAGCCATATAAATTATATTCCACGATATGATTTATATAAAAGAAGAAATATGACTATACTAGATGCTGAATTGGTAGCGCGATTACAAAACCACGAAGTAAGCGCCTTCGATGCCTTGTACTGGAAATATCATCAGGCGGTGTACCGTAATATTTTCAAGTTTGTGAAAGATGAGGTGGTAACAGAAGATATCTTGCAGGACGTATTTGCGCGACTGTGGGAAAAAAGACAGGATATACAATCGGACCAATCCGTTGGCGGATGGCTGTTTGTGATCAGCTTTAACATGTGTGTATCTTTTGTAAGGAAAAAGCTACGTGAACAGGCTTTTCACAAAAACATTTTCCAGGCCAATGCGGATGATCCGGTAGCTATTGAGCGAAAGAACATTGACGAAGAACAGTATCTTTTGCTGGAACAAGCCATTTCAAAATTATCTCCTAAAAAAAGAACGATTGTTACCCGCTGTAAACTGGAAGGTAAAACGTATGAAGAAGTAGCCCATGAACTTAATATCTCCCGGAATACAGTAAAAGAACATCTATCAGCTGCGATGATCAAACTAAATGATTATATGCAGCGCAACGGGGACCATAAGTATATTGTGCTGCTGCTCCTGTTTCTAAATTACCATGATTCTTAATCCATGCCAGTGGATTTTATATTATCTTTTAATTAATATTTCAATTTTCAAAAAAAGTTTGAAAAAAGACCCACCCTTTTTTATCAACTGCGCGTATTTAGATTAAACCATCACGCTAGTGCTCAACAGAAAGGAATATCTCAAACAATTACTAACGAAGGATATGTGGACTGCCGCAGAGCAGGAGTGGATGGCGGATTACCTGGAGGCCAACGATCTTTCAGAGCTGGAAATGGTAGCCACCTCGTATTTTGAAGCTGACCTGTTAACCGTAAAGCAGATATTGGATAAACGCCTGTCTGAACGGATGCTGAAAAATATCCATCAGCGTATAGGCGTCAGCGATAGTTCTTTTAAAGGTGTATTCCGTTTATATAAACAAAAAATAGCCGTGGCAGCCATGGTGTTGCTATTGGCAGGCGGTGCCTGGTTAATGCTATGGAAGGAACGGGGGAAACAAAAGGTATTTGCCACTACCACAGAGCGACAAACAATAAAGCTGCCGGACGGCTCTGTTGTTCACCTCGAGAAAGCTTCCAGCATCAGCTTTCCGGAGGAGTTTAACGGCAAGAACCGGGAAGTAGTTTTAAAGGGAGAAGCCTTTTTTGAAATCAACCATGACGCGAAACATCCTTTTATTATTTCTTCTTCGCTGATAAATACCACCGTATTAGGTACTTCCTTTAATATGGAAGTATACGGAGAAAATAGGGCCAGGGTAGTGGTAGTGTCAGGGATGGTACAGGTAAACACACACGGAAACCAGGTCCGCAAAAATGGACAACTGGTACTAACAGCCAATAAAGGCGCATTGTATAACCCGGTATCGCAAGATTTGCGGTTACAGGATGCCACCGAAGATGCCAGGTTTTTTACGCAGAAAATGAGTGGTAAATTTATTTATAAAGGAGATCCTTTATCTAAGGTTGCTACAGACCTGCAAAGATATTATAACGTACCCGTAGTAACAGATCAGCAGTCTGCACAGTGCAGGTTTTATGGATCCTTTAATACAACAGATGATTTAGATAAAGCGCTTGCGCTAATTGCATTTTCATTAGATACCAAAGTCAGGAAAGACAGTGCCGGCAATGGATACATTATCGTTGGTGGTAATTGTAAATAGAAAGAACAACCGAAATATCGTTAACCAAATTATATTCAAGATGAACTGCTATCAACAAAACTGAGCCCGATTCTAAGAAAGAAAATATTATAAGTTGGTATACTATCCTGGTGGCCTTTAGCCTGAATGAACTTCATGCTGGTTAACTGATTGATCAAATGTAACACATTGGATCAGATGGGTGCCTGTTGCCTATGCTTACCATAGCTATTGACTGTAACATAATTTCAACCAAAAACTACATCGCACATGATACCAAATAATCCTTTATTGTCCGGCTAACAATTGCCATCATATGATTGATTAAAAATGCTGCTGTTCATGCAGCAGACATGCTATTGCCCGGTTTCAGCCTGAAGCCGGAACGGAGATCCTATGGCCCGAACGAAACCAATAAAATATACTTATGTTCCGCAAAAAAAAGTCATTTATTTATTGTTTACTACTTCTGCTTGCAGTAACAAAAACCTATGCCAGGAATGGGTTACAGGATGCACTTGACAAAAAGATCACCATTGAATTAAAGAATGTTATTCTTAAAGATGCATTGGAAAAAATCGGGAATCTTGCTGAAGTATCCTTTGTATTTGTAAGCAACGAGGCGCTGGATGTTAATAAGGTGAGTGTGAATGCACATAACGAAAAAGTAGGTGATCTGCTCGATAAACTGCTTACTCCTTACTCTCTTTCCTATAGTGTGATGTACGACCGGGTAGTCATCAAACATGATAACAGCAAAAAGCCCGCTTCTTTATCTGTAACTGGTACACTGATGCGTATATCCCTTCCCGTTACAGATGTAAAGGGGGTGGTGACCAATGAAAAGAAAGAGCTCCTGCCAGGTGTAAGTGTCATGATCAAAGGCACTTCCCGTGGTGTAACCACTAATGACAAAGGTGTATTTGAGTTAAAGAAAGTAGCCAATGACGCCATCCTGGTATTTAATTATACCGGCTACAAAACAGAAGAAATCAGTGTTGCGTCTTTCAGAAGTGGTGCGCTGACCATTGTACTGAAAGAAAAGCCGACCCGCCTCCAGGAAGTGATAGTCACCGGTTTCCAGAGCATCGATAAAACAAAATTCTCCGGTGCCGCCACCCGGCTGAAAGGCGAAGATGTGAAAATTGACGGGCTCACCGATGTAAGCCGTATGCTGGAAGGACGGGTTGCCGGCGTAGCTATCCAAAATGTTTCCGGTACTTTTGGTACCGCGCCTAAAGTACGTATCCGTGGAGCTACTTCCATCAATGGCGATAACAAGCCATTGTGGGTAGTAGATGGAGTAGTGCTGGAAGATGTGGTCAATATCTCCAACGACCAGCTCTCCAGCGGCGACCCTACCACTTTGCTGGGCTCCGCAGTGGCCGGCCTTAATTCCAACGATATCGAAAGTTTCGATATCTTAAAAGACGCTGCAGCAGCGGCTTTGTACGGTGCCCGCGCCATGAACGGGGTAGTAGTGATCACTACAAAAAAAGGTCGTGCAGGCAAGCCCGTTATTAATTACAGCGGCAACTTCAGCACACAACTGAAACCCAACTACAACAACTTTAATATTATGAACTCCGGGCAGCAGATGTCCGTACTGGCCGAACTGGAAAGGAAAGGTATCCTCAATTCAGATATCCTCTCCCAGGGTGACATCGGGGTGTTCGGCAAATTATACGAAAAGCTCGATGCTGATGCTAACGGAAATTTCCCCGTAGAAAACGACCCTGAACACCGCAAGGCATTTTTATTGCGCTACGCCAACGCTAACACCGACTGGTTTGGCCTCCTCTTCCGGAATAACTTTGTACAGGAACATTCACTCAGTATTTCCTCAGGAACGGATAAAGCGCAATCCTATTTCTCCACCAGTTTTTACAGTGATAACGGATGGACGCTGGCGGATAAAGTTACCCGTTATACACTGAACTACCGGAATAGTTATAAACTGTCCGACAGGCTCTCCGCCGGATTCTCTACACTCGCCTCTGTTCGCCGTCAGAAAGCTCCCGGCGCACTCACACGCAGCAGTAATCCTGTAGAAGGCCAGTACGACCGCGATTTCGATATCAACCCTTTCAGTTACTCCCTCAATACCAGCCGCACACTGACTGCCTATGATGAAAACGGAAAGCTGGAATATTTCAGACGAAATTATGCGCCGTTCAATATCATCAACGAACTGGAAAATAATTACCTCAACCTTAATATGATGGACCTCCGTTTACAGGGAGATTTGTCGTGGAAACTGACGAAAAATATCCGCTACGAATTTACCGGCGCTATCCGGTATGTGAAATCTTCGAGGGAACACCAGATTACGGAAAATGCCAACATGGCGAACGCCTACCGCGCAGCCGGCAATGCCACCATTGCTGAAAGAAATAAATTTTTATACCGCGATCCGGATAACCCGGACGCTTTGCCGGTAATAGTATTACCTGCCGGCGGTTTCTATAACCGTACCGAAGACCAGCTGTTGAACTACGACTTTCGTAATGGCATCAATTACGCTGATACCTTCGCGCAAAAACATCATCTCAACATACTGGTAGGACAACAAGTAAAATATGCTGACCGCCAGAATGCATCCAACACCGGTTATGGCTATCAATACGACAACGGCGGCGCCACCTTTACCGATTACCGCATTCTCAAACAAACCATTGAAAGTAATTTCCCCTACTTCGGTATGGGCAGAGACTACGACCGTTTCGCCGCATTTTATGCTACCGGTACTTACGCCTTCAATAACAAATACAACTTCACGGCCACCGGCCGTTACGATGGTTCCAACCGTCTCGGGCAATCCCGCAAGGCCCGCTGGCTTCCTACCTGGAGCCTGGCCGGCTCCTGGAATATAGACAGGGAAGCTTTTGCTGAAAGGATCCGCCAACTGGACTATCTGACCCTTCGCGCCAGCTACGGCTTAACCGCCAGTATGGGGCCCGCTACCAATTCCAACATCGTATATCAAACCGTGAATACCAACCGCCCTCATCTCACAGAAGTGGAATCTGTTATCCGGTTATCGCATTTACAAAATGACGATCTCACCTGGGAGAAATTATACACCACCAACATCGGGATCGACGGCGGATTCTTTAATAACCGCCTCAACTTCAGCATCGATGCCTATACGCGTAAAAGCTTCGACCTGATCAGCCGTATCAAAACTTCCGGCATCGGTGGTGAAATGTTTAAAGCTGCCAACTATGCCGACATGGATTCTAAAGGATTGGAAGTAATGATAGGGGGAGATGTGATCCGTGCTAAAAACTGGAACTGGAAATCCAGCGCTACTTTTGGTTACAGCACCAACAAAATTACCAACGCAAAAAATATCCCGGGTATTTTCGACCTCGTAGTTGCCGAAGGCGGTAACACAGAAGGATACCCGGTACACAGTCTTTTCTCTCTCCAATATACTGGTCTTGATCCAAAATCAGGCGCTCCTTCATTTATTAACCAAAATGGCGTAAAGAGCGCTGACGTAGACCTGCAATCGTTAAACACCAGTCACCTTGTATACCAGGGACCGGTAGATCCTCCAATCACAGGCGGTTTCTCCAATACTTTCCGCTATAAAGCTTTATCGCTGAATATATTTTTTACTTACCAGTTTGGCAATAAGATCCGTTTGTATCCAGCCTTTAAAACCAGCTACTCTGACCTCGACGCCATGCCGAAGGAATTCTATGACCGCTGGGTAATGCCGGGCGATGAAGGTTCGACACATGTTCCATCTATATTGGATGCTTTTGAACAAATACTACTCCGGGGCGCTCATCCTTATAACAATTACAACTACTCTACGGAAAGAGTGGCCAAAGGGGATTTTATCCGCCTGAAAACTATATCGCTGACTTATCAGTTGCCTGCAGCGCTCACGAGGCGTGCCGGGTTGAGCAACATCGCAGTAAGCGCTGCTGCCATCAATCCATGGCTGCTCTACGCAGATAAAAAGCTGCAGGGTCAGGATCCGGAGTTCTTCAATGCCGGTGGTGTGGCACAGCCTATTCAGAAGCAATTCACATTTTCATTAAAAGTGGGTATTTAAAAAAGCATATATGTCAACCTGTTATATAACGTCAATATCTATACGAAAAATAAAACCCGCACTGACTGGCGTATTGGCATTTATCACGCTTATCGCCGGCGGATGCAAAAAATACCTGGAACAAGTGCCTGACAGCACCTGGACGGATCTCAGCACACCCGCCAAAGTGAGCAAACTTTTAGGCACTGCGTACCCGCAGGCCAGCTACATTACTATGTGCGAGGCCATGTCGGATAATGTAGGTGATAAAGGGGTAGGTATATACTATCGTCCCAACCAGGATGCTTACACATTTAATGATATCCAGTGGATCGAAGAAGATTCGCCCGAGGCTTATTGGAAAGGCTGCTATACTGCTATCGCGGCTGCTAACCAGGCGCTGACAGCATGTGAAAAAGCAGCAGATCCCGCCGCTTATAGCCGTCAGCGGGGAGAGGCTTTACTGGCAAGGGCGTACGCACATTTTATGCTGGTAAATATCTTTGCCAAAAGCTATGACGCTGCTACTGCCGCCAATGATCCGGGCATCCCCTATGTTACCGTACCCGAAACTGTGGTAATCAAACAGTATGAACGTAAAACGGTGGCCTATGTATATGACATGGTGGAAAAGGATCTGTTATCCGGCCTGTCGCTGATCAACGATGATGCGTATAGTGTTCCCCGTTATCATTTTAACCGGAGTGCAGCTTATGCATTTGCTACCCGTTTTTATCTTTTTAAGAAAGATTACCCTAAAGTAGTAGCCTATGCCGACCATACCTTTTCCAACAACGACCTGGCCGGCAATATGCGCCAGTGGAACAGTACCTACAGCAGCATGTCGCCCGCGCAGATCTTCGATTTTTATGCCAACGCCAACGAAAAGGCGAATCTGCTGATCGCGGAAGCGCCGTCTCTCTGGGGACGCAATGCCGGCCGGCTGCGGTACGACCTGGACTATGTGCATGAGGCACAGATACTGGGCCGTAATGTAACCGGTGGCGCCTGGTCGTATCCTTTATACTACTATGGCTCCCAGGATTATTTTGTTCCCAAGCTGTCAGAATACTTCGTGAAAAATTCCGTGAACGCTACTATCGGACAGCCCTATGTAATGATCCCTTTATTTACTACGGAAGAAGTATTGTTTAACCGCGCAGAAGCCAATGCCTGGCTTAATAACACCAGTGCTGTATTAGCAGACCTCAACCTGTTTGCCAGCAAACGTATCCGGAATTACAACGCCGCACAACATACTATCACGCTACAGGCCATGAAGCAATTCTACGGTATCACCGATACCAGGGGTGCCTGTATACGCACCATCCTGGATTTTAAGCGGGCGGAATATGTGCAGGAAGGACAACGCTGGTTTGACCTGCAACGCTACAAAATGCCGGTGACACACATTACCAGGGAAGGACAAATACTGGAACTGAAAGCTGACGATAACCGACGCCTGTTCCAGATCCCGGCGGCTGCTACTACTTCCGGAATAGCATTAAATCCAAGATAATAACATAGCGATACAACCAACATTAATACATCAACAAATGAAAGCATTATTACTCATCATCCCCCTATGCTTGCTGTTAGCCTGCAGCAAGAAAGATGACCCGGGCAAGGTGGAAAATATTCCCGGTCTTGGCGGCGATACCTGGGTGAACTCACCATTGGATAAATGGTTGCACGATACCCTGACCGTGCCTTTCAATATTGCGGTAAAATATAAATGGGATCAGTTCGAATTTGAACTGAACAAGACACTGGTACCACCCAAAGAAGAAAAGATAATACCGGTAATGTCGGCCATCCAAAAAGTTTGGATGAATACCTATATCGCCGAAGCCGGGGCTGTTTTCTTCAAAAGATATTCTCCCAAATATTTTATCCTGTCTGGCAGCGCCAGTTGGAACGAAAACGGCACCATTACCCTCGGAACAGCTGAAGGCGGCCGAAAAGTAGTGCTGTACCTCGTCAACGATTTCCTGACAAAAGGAATGGAAGGATACCAGCTTTCGGATTCTTCCAACGTAAAACAAATGTTCCATGTAATAGAGCATGAGTTTGGCCATATCCTGCATCAGACAGTAATGTACCCTGTTGCTTTTAAACGGATCTGCGCAGGATTCTACACCGGCAACTGGAATAACATTTCCGACGAGGATGCCCACCGCGATGGCTTTGTAACAGCCTACTCCATGGCCAGCTTTGACGAAGATTTCGTAGAGATGGTATCCACTATGCTGGTAGAAGGAAAAACGGGGTTTGATGCCATTGTTAACAGCATCCCGGAAGGCAGCAGCATCAATGGTGTATCCAAAGCGGAAGCCCAGTCGCGGCTGCGGCAGAAGGAAGCCCTCGTGGTCAGCTATTTCTCCATTGTATGGCATATTGATTTTTACAGTCTTCAAACACGCACGCGAAGAGAAATCAACCAGTTACTCTATTAAAAGCAACGCTCCGCAGAGCGTAAAAATAACAGTATGAGAAACAACCTGATCTTTTTATTATTCCTCATAGCCGGTATCTACTCCTGTAAAAAGGAAACAGATCCCGTTTTTGATAAATCACCGGATGAGCGTATTAATGATACGTTGTCACATTACCAGCAGGTACTCACCGGCGCTCCTCATGGCTGGCGGGCGCTGGTATACCCGGCAGGCGTTCCCGGAAGTGTATACAGTTTTTATTTTAGTTTTTCCGATGCCAACCGGGTACAAATGTTTTCCGATTTCGATGCTGCCAGTACCAACAACGCCCGTGAAAGCAGCTGGCGATTGAAAGCATTACAACAGCCGTCACTGCTATTTGATACCTACTCTTATCTGCACGTACTGTGTGACCCTGACGCCAGCCACAACGGCGGCGTATATGGAAACGGTCTGGGCTCCGATTTTGAATTTGCTATCAACGGCGCACAAGGCGATTCTGTTTGGCTCACCGGCCGCTTCCATGGCAGTAAGGCATTGCTGATAAAGGCCACGCAACAGGACCAGGAAAACTACCTGCAGCATAAGATCAACCGGTCGATCGATAGCATTGGCGTATTGCTCACCTACTTTCACCGGCTGTCTGCCAGCTTCGGCGACTATGATGTAAGCATTAACCAATACCTGCATCAGATCACCTTTACCTGGATAGCAGATGGGAAACCACAACAGGTAACTACCGGTTACGTATATACGCCAACTGGTATTACCCTCATCCCTGCATTTAAAGCCAACAACATCACCATCAGCAGCCTTGACCAGGTAAAATGGGAAAACGGCGCTATCGCCTTTACTATCAACGGTAAACCGGCTGCCATCACCAACTCAGCTAGTCCATTGGTCATTGATCCCTCAGCAGCTCAACGCTGGTACCGGTATGCCTTGCAAAATGAAAAGTATTGGGTAACGGTCAACGGGTTTCATGTCAATGGTACTGATGATGCCTATCATATCACTGACTTACCCAACTACTCCTTTCTCACCTATTACCCGCAGATCGATGGTCCCGGTACCTCACTGGATCTTCTCGGGTTTGTGATAAAGCAGGACGATGGTAAGAATAGCATCGAGTATGGCCCCGGTTACAGCGCGCCCACTTTTACCACAGATGGACGGATCATTTTTAATGACGATGGTTTTTATGGAGATCCCGCTAACTATGTTCCTGCCGTGCAAAAGACAAGAACGTTGATGGCTGATCCACAGGGCTTCTACCTGGTACAAACCGGCCCATCCTCCTTTGACATGGTCAATGCAAGGGATGGCAAATCGTGGATCAACTGGCAGACATTTTAATGGCAACAACCAAATTCAAAATAGCCTCATATGAGAAATTGTACGGTTCGTTATTTTTATAAAACAACATTACTTATAGGAGTACTACTGATGCTGGTAGCCCGACTATCTGCACAAACAGATATCAGCATTGGTAACAATACTTCCGGTAATACAGAAACAGGATATCCCTGTCCCTTGCAGGATTACTACGAAGGCAGCCGCGCACAGTTCCTGTACCGCGCTGGTGAACTGCATAAAGCAGGCATGGCCGCAGGCGTGATCAGTGGCCTTAAATTTAATGTGCTTAATCTCAATGCTACAGATACCATTGAGCAATACACCATCAAAATTGGTGTCACCAGCGACACCACGTTGAGCAGTACCTCCTGGATCACGGTTAGCAACCAGGTATACGGCCCGGTGGATTACCTGCCCAAAACAGGCATCAACATCCTGACTTTCTCTTCCGGCTTTTTCTGGAATGGAACTGATAATATTGTAATAGAAATATGTAATGGCGCTCCCGATTCAGATTCGCGCCTTACCTATACCTATAACCCGGAAGTACCTTTTACAACAGGACTCCCTTTTAACGGCTCGCATACCTACAGGAACGACAATCTCAACTACGCATGCGGTAACGTCAATACCAGCAACTCGGGTGCTATGACAACCCGTCCGGATATCAAATTTTCCTGGACACCTGCTGTTGCGTGTACTGGTACACCTACCGCCGGTACTGCCATTGCCAGTCCCTCTACCGTTTGTATAAACGGACAGGTAGTGGTTACCTTATCCGGTACCACGATCGCATCAGGGATGCATTATCAATGGCAGTCATCTCCCAATAACAGTACCTGGACAGATATTCCCAACGATACCACCAACAGGCTGGAAACCACACAAACAGTTACCACCTGGTACCGTTGTAAGGTGACCTGTACAGCCACCAATGCAACTGCTATTTCCAGCAGTGCAACAGTAACATCACCATTGGCAGTATCCGGTACCTTTACCATTAATAAGGCATTGCCTACCGGTGGTACCAACTTTGCTTCCTTTAATGACGCCTACAACTCGATTAAATGCGGGATCAACGGCCCCGTAATATTCAACGTAGCCGCCGGCGGCAGCGCCTATAACGAACAACTGCTGATCAGCCCTGTTCCCGGCGCCTCCGCTACCAATACCATTACTTTTAACGGTAACGGGGATACGCTGACCTACAGTGGTACTTCTTCTTCGCCGGCGGTCATTAAACTCTCCAACGCAGATTATTTCACATTCAATAATCTCGTGATCAAACCCATCGGCACCAACAACGGATGGGGGGTACACCTGACCAATGATGCAGATTACAACAGCATCCGCAATTGTACTTTTCTACTGGACACTACCTCCAGCTCTACCAGCAACGCAGGCATTGTGATCAGCAATTCTACTTCTGCCACCTCTACCGGCGAAGCAAAATGTGATTTCAACACCTTTGCCGATAACAATATCAATGGCGGCTACTACGGCATCGTCCTAACCGGCAGCAATACATTTGCCAACGGTAACAATAAGCTTATCAATAATAAAATCAGTAACTTCTACAGCTATGGTATTTATGTAACCGGCTCGTTTAATACACTGATTGAAAACAATATCATCAGCAGGCCTACCCGCAGTAATATTACTTCTTTCTATGGTATCTATTTTACAGACCTGAACACCAGGGCAAACATTACCCGTAATATTATCCGCAATCCTTTTGGTGGAGCACCCAACAATACCAACACTGCTTATGGCATCTATTTCTCCGGAACCGATGCACTTGCTCAATTGGAAAATGTGGTAAGCAATAACCTGCTGCATAATTTTACAGGCAGGGGAGATGTGTATGGGATCTATAACTATAGTTCAGACAACGTTTGGTATTATCACAATACGATTGCGTTGGATGGCGCCTCTACGGCCTCCGCGACTTACACTACCCGCGGATTTTACCAGACATCCAAAGCAGATGGTGTTGAATTTGTAAACAACATCATTTCGCTGACACGTACCGGTGGCGGCAATAAATACTGTATTTATTTCACTGCTACCAATGGTACCATCCACGCCAACAGGAATGACTATCACCTGGCAGTGGCAGGCGGTACCAATAACGTTGGCTATTATGGCGCCAACAACGCCAGCCTGCTTGATTGGCAAACTGCGTCCAAACAGGATAGTAATTCTGTAAGTTCCAATCCATTGTTCGTATCTGTTAGCAGCGGTAACTATCAACCTGCCAACGCCTCTATTGATAATAAAGGTACACCGGTAAATATCACGGTGGATATTAACAATGCTACCAGGAGCACCACTACACCGGATATTGGTGCATATGAATTTACTCCAGGTCCATGCGTAACACCACCTTTGGGAGGTAATGCACAGGTGAGTCCATCTGTGATTTGTGTGAATAGAAAAGTAGCCTTAACGCTGACAGACAATACCATCGGTTTGGGACAAACCTACCAATGGCAAAAATCTGCCACCGCTAACGGTACCTATACACCGGTAGGTGGTTTGTTGAGCAACCCGGATACTGTAATTACGGCTGTCACTACCTCGTGGTATCGTGTAGCCGTTACCTGCAGTGGTAATACGGCTTACTCACAGCCCATCCTGCTCACCGTAAACCAGGCTTTCCCGGCAGGATCATACACCATTAATAAAAATCTCCCTGCCAGCGCCACCAACTTTATCAGCTTCAACGCAGCTAAAGCGGCTATGGAATGTGGTATTCAGGGGCCTATCGTGATGAATGTAGCGCCGGCCTCCGGTCCTTACCTCGAACAACTGGTGCTGGATTCTATCGCAGGTACTTCTGCGATCAATACCATTACCTTTAACGGTAACGGCAATACGATAAAATTTGCGCCTTCCGAGAGCAACGAAAGAGCGGTCATCAAATTGCGTGGCGCCGATCACATCACGTTCGATAGTCTTGTTATTGACGCTACCAACGGCGATTATGGATATGGCGTACAATTGCTGAACAATGCTGACAGCAACAAAATCACCCGTTGTACCATCCTGACAGATACTGAAGGTACTTACTATGAATATGCAGGTATCGTGGTAAATGGCAGCGAATCCAGTCCTGTCAGCGGTACCAATAATGGTTGTGATGGTAATATCTTCTCAAAAAATACCATCACCGGTGGCTATTATGGTATCGCGATCTATGCGGAAACAAGCTCACCTGCTACCCGCAACAACATCAGCTATAATACCATCAAAGAGTTTTATGAAACGGGTATCTCGGTCGGCTATACAACCGGCACCCTGGTAGATCACAACGATATTTCCAGGCCGGGACGTACCAGTAGCAGCTATTCTGTATATGGTATCAGCGTGGATAATAAATCGGCAGATGTAGTGGTAAGTAATAACCGCATCCACAACATGCTTGGAGGTTCGCCTAATTCCACCTCATCTGTATACGGGCTTGAGTTTTCGTATGCTGATGCCACCGCTACCAATCCTGCCAAAGTTTTCAACAACGTGGTGTATGATATCCGCGGACAAGGTACACAGTACGGTTTCTCCAACTACAGTACCGATTACGTCTACTATTATCATAACACTATTGTGCTGAATGATAGTAAAAACACTTCTTCCAATACCACCACCGGTTTGTACCAGTCAGGTACTGCTACAGGTATACAGTTTTTCGACAATATACTTGACATCAGCAGGGCTGGCAGAGGCTCCAGAACGGGTGTGAGTATTGGCACCGGCACCGTGCTGACTTCCAACTACAATGACATCTTTGTAAAAAGTGATTTCAATACCGCTTATACCGGTGTAGCAGGTGCCAACTATGCTACCCTCGCGGCATGGACAGCCGGCACCAAACTGGATAGCAACTCACTGGCTGTTCCGCCTGTATTTGCAGATCCTGTTGCCGGCAACTTTGCCCCGGTAATATCTCCTCTTGACAACACCGGTAAATCAGTAGGCATCACCACAGATATTCTGGGTACAAGCAGAAGTACTACCAAACCTGATATGGGCGCCTATGAAGTAAGTGTGCCTAATTGCAGCAAACCGGTAGTACCAGGTACTGCTACGGTGTTCCCGCTTACTCCTGTATGTACAGGTACCGACATTAAACTGGACCTGACAGGCAATAGTACCGGTGGTACCCAAACCTACCAGTGGCAACGTGCTGCATCTGCTTCCGGTCCATGGGTAAATGCCAGCGATACCCAGTACGTAAGCGTATTTAATACTACCATCAGTATCGAAAATTACTACCGCTGCCGGGTTATATGCGGAGGCACCGATAGTGCTTATTCTACTGTTGTAAAGGCCAATCTGAATCCGCCATTACTGGCGGGGGTGTATACCATTAACCCGGCATTGCCTACCAGTACTACTAACTTCCAGTCGTTCAGCAGCGCTGTTTCCAAACTGGAATGCGGTATAGCCGGTCCTGTTACCTTCCTTGCAAAAGCAGGTACTTACACCGAGCAGATTACCATGCATCATATCCCGGGCGCGTCTGCGGTGAACAGGGTTACCTTTAGCAGCGAAACCGGCAACACTACCGCCGTAACGCTTACCTATACCGGTACCAGCGGACTGAATTATGTGCTGAAGCTGGATAGTGTGGACTATGTTACCTGGAAGGCGATCACGGTTAAACCTGCAGGTACTGCTAATGCAAGAGGCGTGGTGTATACTAACACCTCCTCCTACGACAGTATCAGTGGCTGTATCATTCCTTTACCGGCTACTACCAGCACAGGAACAGCAGTGAGTGGTATATACGGGGACGAATGTACCGGCACCGGCAACGTGATCAGTGGTAATATCATCAGCAACGGATCTAATGGTATCTACTGGTCAGGCTCTTACAGCTCTATTACGCCTGGCCTGGTACTGGACAGCAACCAACTGAATCAATCCTATGTAAACGGTATCTATGCAGAATATACCGACAGCCTGGTGATTCAGCGTAACCAGGTGAGTATGAGCGGCAACCTCGCTTTCGATGCTTATGGCATCCATGCAGATAACGCCAACGGGTATATTATTTCTGGGAACAAAGTTACCATCAACAATACGACAGACGATATCCACGGCATCTACCTGGAGAACGCAGAGGCTAATGCAGGTATAAAAGGACTGGTGTCCGGTAACCGGATCATTACAAGAGGAAATATTACGGGGGACGTACGCGGACTGGAGGTTTACCAGGTTAACGCTGCCACTATTTCCAACAACGTGATCAGCATGAAAGCTAGTGGTACCAATGCCTATGGCATTTACAGCGAAACCAGTTCCAATCTCAACTACTATAACAACTCCGTGCTGAACAGCAGTGTTACCACAGACGACAACTACGCTGCTTATTTCAGCCACACCTCCAGCTACTATGGTAATGTGAGGATTAAAAACAACATTTTTGCATCAGATACCAGTGGTGTGGCAATGTACGTAGCCGACCCGCTTTACCTGAAAAGCGATTACAATACGTTGTATACAAAAGGTACTGTACTCGTAAAACAGGCAACGCCTGCCGGCAGCTATGCTACGTTGCATGACTATATCAGCGCAGATACCCTTGATATCAATTCCATTGTTTATAAACCGGCGTTTGTAAGCGATACCACGTTGCAGCCTGCTATTGCCAACCCTGAAGTATGGGCTATCCATGGCCGTGGTGTGCAGATAGAAGGTAACGACAAAGATATCAACGGCGCAACCAGACCGGTTAAACTGACCGATGGTGTACCTGATATGGGGGCTTATGAGTTCCTGCCAACAGCTGTACCACCAGTGTTGACCGCCTTCCCCGCCGCACCGGCGCCAGGCGTAACACAAACATTTATGTTTGGTACAGACACGGTTACAAAAATCACCTGGAACCCGGGTACGGCTATCCCTGCCAACATAGCAGTAAGGCGTTACTCTGGTATTAAGCCACCTAACCTGGCTAACGGTACCGCACATATGTATTTCTATACAGATGTGGATGTAACACCTGCTAATGGTCAATACAACTTTAACATTGATCAGTTCTATCTCGATCCATGGCAAGGTTTTATCAGGCGTCAGAAAGACATCCGGATGGGACGTACTGACAGCGCCAATACCTGGGTAGTTGACTCGCTGAGTCATGTATATGATATCCCGAACATAATCAGGGATAGCTCGCTGCACTTCCTGGATAAGTTTACCGGTTTGAATGGTGGTATCAACAATACGCAGTTATTACAACCGGCCGACAGTTCAAACAGGGGCACCCGGTTCTGGGTAGGCTATGGCCATCACCAGTTCTTTGCAGGCGACAATACACAGAACATGGTATTGTATCTCAATGCACAGGATTCTGCCAATGTTACCGTTCATATCAATGGTACCAGCTGGGAACGTGTGTATCATATTCCGTCTAATAAAACCATCACTACGGAGATTATACCTAAGACCGGGCTGAATGATGCGCGTCTGATAGAAGAAGGGTTGTCTGATAGAGGCATTAGTATAGAAAGTGATGTGCCCATTGTTGCTTATGCACATATCTATGGCAGCGCCTCTTCCGGTGCCACCATGCTGCTGCCGGTAGGTACTTATGGATATGAATATGCGACTATGTCATCCAGGCAGAATTATAGTACCGATACCTATTCCTGGTTCTATGTGATTGCCGACTATGACAATACCAAAGTAGAAATTACCCCTTCTGTACCAACATTGGCCGGCAAGCCAGCCAATACAACGTTCACGGTTACACTGAATAAAGGAGAAGTGTACCAGGTGTTGGGTGCTATGATGCCAGGCGGTGGCAGCGAAGGATATGACCTCACCGGTAGCCATGTAAGATCGGTGATCAACGAAGAAGGCAAATGTTATCCGATGGCCGTATTCTCCGGCAGCAGCCGTACCGGTATTGGTTGTGGCGGATCGTCAGGCGGTTCCGGTGATAACCTGATCCAGCAGAACTTCCCATCGCAGGCATGGGGTAAGAAATACTTCACCGCACCAACTTCCAACAGCAGCGGCGCCAGCTCCTTTATGACCAACATATACCGCGTGCTGGTGAAAGATCCCGCTACCCAGGTAAAAGTAAATGGTATTGTGTTAACAGGTTTGATCAATAACCGGTTTTACCAGTTTGAAAGCAATACCGCTGACAATATTGAAGCTAATCAGCCTATCATGGTGGCCCAGTATATGTCGTCCAGCGGAAGCTGTTCCAATACCAATGGAGATGGTGATCCGGAAATGATCTACCTGAGCCCGGTAGAACAAGGTATCAGGAAAGTAGGGCTATACCGCAATACACGGGAAGCCATCAATGTCAATTATCTGACCCTTATTATACCAACAGCGGGTGTGTCCTCCCTGTTGATCGATGGCAGCGCGACTTTCGATCATACCTATCCGCATCCTAACGCCACAGGCTATACGGTAGTGGTGAAACGCTGGCCTGCTGCACCAGCACAGTGTACTGTTAGCAGCGACTCTGCGTTTACCGCCATTACCTATGGCCTTGGAAGTGTGGAAAGCTACGGTTACAACGCCGGTACTTTGGTGAAAAATCTGAACATCCTGCCTTCATTCAACAACGTAATGAATAACAGTGGTCAGAATAACACCTATACCTGTGCTAAAACACCGTTCCGCTTCTCTATGCTGATACCGGTGAAACCAACCAGTATTACCTGGAAATTCAGCCAGGTAGCTAATCTGGCGCCTAAAACAGATATAGTACAGAACAACCCTGTACCGGTAGATTCGATGATCAGCAATGAGCGTAAATACTATCGCTTCACTATACCAGCGGATTACATTTTCAGTAAACCAGGTTTGTACGATGTACCGATCCTCATTTCACATCCTGATATTGAAAGCTGCAGCAATAGCTTTGAAAGCATCCTGCAGATTAAGGTGATCCCTGCGCCTGTGGTGAATTTCAGTGTTGATTACACCGGCTGCTTAAATGACGGCGCCCTCTTTAAAGGAACCGCTGCTACCAGCAACGGTGTGGCTATCAGCAGCTGGAAATGGAACTTTGGCGATTCAACCCTGGGTACCGCAAAAGACACCCTGAAATACTACAGGTATCCAGGCGTGAAACAGGTGAAACTGAGCATTGTAGCGGCTGAAGGCTGCGTAGGCGATACCACCAAAGAAGTGGAAGTTTATGCGCCTGCTGTTGCCCGGATTGTAAAAGACTCCATGACGGTTTGTAGTGGCACCAATGTGACCCTGTCTGCCAAAGATCCGGAACCGGGTGTATTGTATAACTGGTACGACGCACCGGTAGCAGGTAACCTGTTGTTTACCGGAAACGACTATACGATTAATAATATCGCAGCTGATGGCACCTACTATCTCGAAACACTCACCCATGGATGTCCGGGTGCTTCCCGTGCCAAAGCCATCGTGCATGTGTTGCCGGTTCTTGCTACACCGGTAGTGACGGTAGACAGTATTGGCGTGAATTTGATCCGGTTTAAATGGAAGGCGATCGCCAATGCTACCGGTTACGAGGTATCTGTTGATGGCGGCAATACCTGGACCCTGCCTTCATCCGGAAGGGAAGGACTGGTACACCTTATCAGCGGCTTACAACCAGTGCAGACCGTGAAACTGATTGTACGTGCAAAAGGTTGTGAAGACAAGGAATCACTGCCAGCAGAAGGTAAGACGTTGCCTGACGGTGTATATATTCCAAATACGTTTACGCCAAACAACGATGGTAAAAATGATGTGCTGCTGGTCTATGGCTATATCATCAAACAAATGCACATGACCATTTTTGACCAGTGGGGCGAAAAAGTATTCGAATCCAACAACCAGACAACCGGCTGGGATGGCCAATACAAAGGAAAAGCATTGCCTTCCGGCGTGTATATCTATGTATGTCATCTTACCCTTACTGACGGCAGTAAAACAGAAAAGAAGGGAGTTATTAACCTGATCCGTTAAAACCAGTTGTATGAAGAAAATGAGCATAGCAAAACTGTTACTGCTTGCCACCGGATATATGATGTTGCATTGGCCTTGTGCCAATGCAACTATCCCGGTCTTCCGGCAGGGAATGGACTCTATAGCGATGAACAACCGGTCGGTACTGGTATATCCCAACCCGGTGATGGCGGCGCTGAATATACAGTCGCGCAAACCCGTTCAGCAACTGATACTCTACGCCATGGATGGCAGAACCATTAAAAAAGTTGCCACCAGCGGTAAACGCAACCAGCTGTATGTGCAGGATATAAAGAGCGGAGCATATATGCTGAACACCATCTTTGAAGATGGTACCAGGACGTCGAAGATGATCATCAAACAGTAATCATTTCAATATGAAAAATTGAAGCAGATGTCAACCAAGCTAATATATTACAAAGCACTTTTGATTGCCATATCTCAGATACTGTTTCAGTTCGTAGCCAATGTTGCATATGCCCAGAACCTTTCCAACAAAGGGAAAGATTTCTGGGTAGGCTACGGACACCATCAGTTCATGGAAATGGGACAAAGCAACAGCCAGGAAATGATCCTGTACCTCAGTGCTGAACAGCCGGCTACAGTCACTGTTAGCATCACCGGTACCAGCTGGACGCGTACGTATAATATCCCGGCCAATACCGTGATTGCATCGGACCTGATTCCAAAATCAGGCGCCATTGATGCCAGGCTTTATTCCCTACCTCCATCTTTTGGCGGCACCGGTGGGGAAGGTATTTTTACAGGTAAGTCTATTCACATACAAAGTAATGTACCTATTGTAGCCTATGCGCATATTTATGGCAGCGCCTCTTCCGGCGCTACCATGCTTATGCCGGAAGAAACCTGGGGCTACTCCTATATTTCTGTCAACAGTATGCAGAACTATGCTGATGACTGTTTTTCCTGGATGTTTGTGATCGCCAACCAAAATAATACCGTAGTAGAAATTACTCCTTCGGTACTTACCCGTAATGGCCGCCCTGCAGGGGTACCTTTTACAGTTACACTGAATCGCGGTGATATTTACCAGCTGGTAGGGGCCTCGCTGGGTGGTGGCGCCGGGCGTCAGTTGACAGGTACCACTATCAAGTCTATCGGCAACTCCGTGGGGCAATGTTACCCCGTAGCCGTATTCTCCGGCAGCAGTCGTACTGCTATCACCTGCAACAACACCAGCAGTAGTGGCGATAATAATATTCAGCAAATCTTTCCTTTCCAGGCATGGGGTAAACGTTACCTGACGGCGCCCACTTCAGAAGACGATGTACCATCCACGCTGCAGTATAATATCTATAAAGTAGCGGTAAAAGATCCTACTACTATCGTGAAACGAAATGGCGTCACCCTCACCGGCCTGATTGCCAATTCATACTACGAGTTTGTTAGTAATACCGCCGATTATATTGAATCCAATAAACCTGTACTGGTAGCACAGTTCATGTCATCATCAGGTGCCTGCGGCAACAACAACTTACTTGGTGATCCGGAGATGGTATACTTAAGCCCGGTGGAACAGGCCATTAAAAAGGTAGGTTTTTACCGGAACGACCGGGAATTTATAGAAACCAACTATCTCACCATGATTATACCCACGGCAGGTCTTACCTCCCTGAGTATAGATGGCAGCCCCTTATATGACTTCGCTTATCCCCATCCTAACCTCAACGGGTATACGGTAGTGATAAAGCGATGGCCTGCTGCTCCCGCGCAATGTATTGTAAGCAGCGACTCTGCATTTACCGCCGTTACTTATGGCATAGGCAGCGTAGAAAGCTATGGCTACAATGCCGGTACGATGATCAATAACCTCAACGCGGTAGGATCTATCCACAACAGTTATGATACCTCTAAAACATCTAATGACTTCACTTGTACTAATACACCGGTAGAGCTGTCTATTTTAATGGCTTATAAACCCACCAAAATGGTGTGGAAGCTCAGCTCCCTCGGCACAGTTATTACACCGAATACAGATGTAACGGTGAATACACCGGTAAGTACCGGTACGGTCCTGATCAATGGCATTACCTATTATAAATACTCCTTGCCAGGCACGTACCAGTTCAGCACTATCGGAGAATATGATATCCCGGTAATGTCCACACATCCCAGCATCGAAAACTGTAACAACACAGAAAAAGTAGGTTTTACGATATCGGTGAGAGGTAAGCCCCGTGCAGTAATGACTTATGCGCATACCGGTTGTACGCTTGATACGGTATATTTTAAGGGAGATACCAGCCTGAAAACTCCATTGATCGACCGCTGGAACTGGGAATTTCCGGGAGCAGTAAAAGACAGTGGTATACGGGTTGGCAAGGTATTCCCTGTAGGTACTGCCGCCATAAAGCTGACTGTTATATCAAAAGATGGTTGTGTGGGAGATACCGCCTTCCAGTTGACTACCGTAGCTAAGCCCGTAGCAACATTCACTACAGATGCCACTGCACTCTGCGAAGCTGGCGTGTTGAAAATTACAGATAACGCTACCTATGGCGGCACGGCCCCGCTGAAATCGTGGTACTGGGATTTTGGTAATGACTCTGTACTAACTGCCACTACCAACGCGGCACAAACGATTACCTACAAAGATCATAATACCTACACCATAAAGCATGTAGTAAAAGTAAGTGACCTGTGTATAAGCGACACCGTGTCTAAAACGGTAACGGTATATGCCAAACCCACACCACTGTTCAGTTATCCGGGAGATTGCCTGCCTGTTGGAGGCCTGGTGCAGTTTACCAGCGGTGCCACGGTGCCGGATGCGCAAACACTGACTACACATGCCTGGAATTTCGGAGATGCCAATGCAACGGGAACAAATCCGAATACGTCTGCACTGAAAGATCCTACACATTCCTATACGAAGTTTGGCACTTATTCCATTAAATATAGTGTTACTACCGATAAAGGCTGTACGAAAGATACTACGGTAACGGCTATCTTTAAATTAAAACCGCAGCTGGTGTATGCAGCCTTGACGGGTGTTTGCGTAAATACCCCGGGTACGGTAGCTATCGGTAAGGCAACTATTCAGAACGGCGTAACCGGAAAGGGTTACTACCGTGGACCAGCCACCGATTCGAGCGGTAACTTTACACCTGCTACAGCAGGTGCGGGCACACATACTATCTGGTATATATTTAACACCGATAGTGGTTGCGCCGATTCCATCTCCACCACCATGGTAGTGTATCCCAAACCTGCAGCCGCCTTTACGGCCGCCGCGGATCTGTGCCTGGGCCAAAGCACCACCTTTACCGACCAGTCTACTATTTCCAGCGGCAGCATTGCCAACTGGAAATGGGACCTGGCAGACGGTACTCAGAAAAACAACACCAATAACAATCCGTTTACCATCACTTATCAGAAAGACAGCAATTACCTCGTAAAGCTGGTAACGGTGAGTGATCATAATTGTATCAGTGATACTGCCAGTTTTGCTGTGCTGGTACATCCTTTGCCTGTGGCAGATTTTAGCTTACCGGCCAAAGTATGTATGCCGGATGGTAACGCTGCCTTTGTCAATCTCACAACAATAAAAGATAAAACAAGCCTGGCTTATCAATGGAATTTTGGTGACGGCGGCGCCGGTGCTGTAACCAAAGATCCTACCTGGCAGTACAAAGCTTTCGGACCGTTTGATGTGAAACTGATAGCCACCAGCGCTTACGGCTGTAAAGATTCGGCTACCAAAACGCTGAGCGCTTTCTTTGGACAACCAACAGCTTCCTTTAAGGTAACGCCAGACACTCTTTGCCAGGGTACTGATAACGTATTCACAGATCAAAGCACAGACGCCACCGGCACTATCAACAAGTGGGAGTGGAGCTTTGGTGATGGCACTGTTTCTACCGATCAAAACCCGGTGAAAAAGTATACAGCGCCTGGTGAATATAATGTGCAGTTACAGGTATCCAACCAGTCGGGCTGTGGTTCCGCTGCTTACAGCAGTTCAGTGATCGTTTACCTGCAACCGGTGATTGATGCGGGGCCTTCCTTTGTAGTACCGCAAGGCACTATCATCAGTTTCAAACCGGTGGCGAACGATTCGGTAAACCTGCAATTCGCCTGGGAGCCCGCAGCCGATTTTCCCAACCCAACATTGTTCTCGCCCGTAATACCTGCTATGCACGATGCCGCCTATACGCTGACCGCTATCGGCAAACACGGTTGCATAGCACGTGACGGCATGACAGTGAAAGTACTGAAACCCGTTGCACCTCCAAATGCTTTCTCGCCCAATGGAGATAACATCAACGATACCTGGATGATCACCAACCTGGCTGATTATGCAGAAAGTACTGTGGAAGTATTCAACCGGTATGGAGAAAGAGTATACCGTTCTACCGGCTATAACGTGCCGTGGGACGGCCGCTTCAAGGGTAACGTACTTCCGGTGGCCACTTACTATTATGTAATCAGGCTCCGTGCAGGCATTGCCCCTATAACAGGTTACGTAACAATTATTAGGTAAAGTAAATCATTCACATAAAATCATATTGTAAATGAGAACGATCATTGCAACCCTAGTCCTTCTTGTTGTGGCCACGTGCAGCGGTACCCGGCTGATGGCACAAACAGACCCTCACTTTTCGCAGTACTACGTGTACCCCTCGTGGTTAAATCCTGCATTAACCGGTGTATTTGATGGTGATTACCGTGTAGCAGCCATTTACCGTACCCAGTGGGGCAACATCAGTCCGTTTAAGACCTATGGGGTGAGCGGAGAAATACCTACCAACCGTAATATCAACATCGGGGCCAGCGTATTAAATCAAACTGCCGGCGACGGAGGATATAATTATACCACCGCTTATGTGAGCGCAGCATATACCGGCGTAAAGCTGGATGCATCACATTATCACCAGTTGAACTTTGGATTGCAGCTGGGTTTTATACAGCGCAGGTTTGATCCCTCAAAGCTTACCTATGGAGAGCAGTGGAACCCGGTAACCGGCTACAACCCCGGCAACCCGGTTTCAGATGCGCTGACCCGTACTTCGGCGGCTTCCTTTGATGCGGGCGCGGGTGCATTATATTATGATGCTACACCCGGAAAGAAATTCAATATCTATGGTGGCTTTTCTGTCATGCATCTTACAAAACCACAGGATCAATTCAGTGCAAAAGGTGATGCACGTTTCCCGATGCGATTTAATGTGCACGGCGGTGTAAAGCTAACGTTATCGGATATACTGAGTATTACACCCAACTTCCTCTTTATGCAACAGGGCCCCGCCCAGGAAAAAATGATTGGTGCTTATGGGCAGCTGAATGCAGCTCCCGGAACCGATTTCCTGCTGGGTCTGAATTACAGGTATAAAGATGCCATCACCACGCATGCAGGATTTATTTATAAGAACATGATGCTGGGTGCCAGCTATGATATCAACACTTCTGATCTCAGCAAAATGGCGCATGGCTCCAACAGTTTTGAAATATCGCTGACGTTCATTGGCCGCAGATCGGTAAGAACACCTGATGTGGAATTCATTTGTCCAAGATTGTAATCAACTTTTAAAGCAACAGTATCTCATGAAAAAAATATTTTTCACATCTGCCGTGTTGTTATCAACAATGGTATCGTACGGACAGTTTACGTATAACTACCTCAAGGCGGCGGATCAATACTATAGCAAAGCCGATTATAATTCAGCGGCTACTTACTATGAAAAGTATCTCGGCTCCCGTAATAAAGCCGTGAAGCCAGATACATATAAGCCTTATGCAGCGGTATCTGTTACCAAAAATAAAACGGTAAAAGTAAGCAGCGAACAACAGGCCGTTTATAAGCTGGCAGAGAGTTACCGCAACCTGCATAATTATGGTAAGGCGGCACCGTATTATGAATCGGCGATGGAGTTGGATAAAACCAGTTTCCCACTGGCCGCTTATTACTATGCTGTATCCCTGCGGGCGCTGGCTAAATACGAAGAGGCAGCCCAGGCATTCCGCAACTTCCTGAACGGTTACGGCGGTAATGATAAATTCACGGAAGCGGCGAAAAGGGAATTGCAAAACCTCGAATTTATCACCGCCCAGTTAAATAAAAAGGATTTGTCGGAGTACAAGGTAACAAAAGCGCCGGCGGCTTTAAATGCCACCGGTGCCAGTTACGCGCCTGTGTGGAGCAACAGCAGCAGCCTGATCTTTACTTCTACCAGGCCCGATAGTTCTTTCCAGAAAAATCACACTTATATCAACCGCCTGTATACAGCCGAGTATGACGCCGGGCAGGTGTCTAATATCCGATTGTTGCAGCTGGATCAGCCGGAAGGACTGCACCAGGGAGCAGCCTGCTTATCGCCCGACGGACAAATGCTGTTCCTCACCCGCTGGCATATAGATCACGGAAAAAAAATATCGTCCATCTATCTCTCCCGCAAAAATGGAGATCACTGGAATGAGCCGGTCCTCATGGATGCCATGATAAATACCACCGGTAATAATACCCAGCAACCATATCTTTTGGGAGATGGTAAAACATTGTTGTATGCCAGCGACAGGGCCGATGGATACGGTGGTTTTGACCTGTGGTATGCCAGCCTCGACGAAAACGGTAAGCCACTGCAAACCGCTAACCTGGGTGAAGTGATCAACAGCGCCGGTAATGAACAGGCACCCTTCTATCATGCAGCCACCGGCACCCTGATCTTTTCGGCGGATAACCGGGTAGGCATGGGAGGCTACGATTTTTTTTCTTCCAAAGGAAATATCGGTAACTGGAAAACGCCGGTGAATATGGGCTACCCGGTGAATTCTGTAAAAGATGATATCTATTTCACCAGCAGGAGCAATAATAAAAATCTGCTGGATGAAGTATTGCTGGGCACCGACCGGGCCGCCGAATGCTGCCTGGAATTATTCTTTGTACATAAAAACCGGCCGGTAAAACAACTCAGTGGCATGGTCGTATCCTGCGACAATCAAACGCCGCTGCCTGGCGTTGCCGTTAATATTATAGATACCATCAGCAATAAAGTGCTGTTTACCCAATCAACCGGCACAGACGGTAGCTATGCTTTCACGCTCCCGGAATTTCTGCCGTTAAAAGCGGTTGCTAACGCTGACGGATATACGACAAACTCACAACAGATCACCCTGCCGGTTAATGAAGACACCACCGCTATGACAGTGCCGGTATTATGTCTCGTGAAACTTACGACGCCGGAAGCGCCTGTGGTGCTGGAAAATGTGTACTATGATTTCAACAAAGCCACCTTACAGGAAGCCTCCTATGCTTCGCTGGATAAACTTGTAGACCTTCTCAACGCCAATCCGGGCATGTACATAGAACTCAGTGCACATACCGATAGCAAAGGCTCTGCTGCATTGAATCAGCGTCTCTCGGAAGCCCGTGCAAAGAGTTGTGTGGATTACCTGGTCAGCAAAGGCATCAACAGAAGCAGGCTCACCTACATAGGATATGGTGCTACACAACCGGTAGCTCCTAACACATTGGAAGATGGCAGCGACAACCCGGAAGGAAGACAAAAGAACAGGAGAACTGCTTTTACGATCATTAAAAAATAACAGCCCTGCTGTTTCACCCAAAATCACAGGTCCATGAAAAACGTTGTGCTCACAGGTTGGTTGCTGCTACTGCTACTGCATTTTGCGCAGGCACAGCAACAACCACATTATACGCAGTATATCATGAATCCATTTATTATCAATCCGGCTTTGGCGGGTATTGAAAATTACTGGGACCTGCGTTTAAGTCACCGGCATCAGTGGGTAGGTATGAAAGGTTCGCCGGTAACTACCTACCTCACGTTGCAGGGGCCTTTACGTAAATCAGATTACAGCACCGCCTCGCCTACCGGATTCGATCCTGCCGGTAATAATCCACGGGGAAAGGCTTACTGGCAGGACTATACAACGCCGCCTCCTCATCCAGGTGTGGGGCTTACTATACTGAATGACAAGACCGGCCCGTTGAATCGTTTTTCTATAACTGGTGCTTATGCGCATCATATCAACCTTTCTCCCAGAACAAGTGTGAGCGCCGGCATCGGAATAGGGATGCAGCAGGTAAGTATCGATGCCAGCAAAGTAGAGTTCTTTGATCCTTCAGATCCTGTGCTGGGAAGTAGTTCCGGGGTATTGAATAAATGGAGACCAGAAGTAAACGCAGGACTTTGGCTTTACTCCGCCGATTATTTCGCGGGCCTGTCTGTACAGAATATTATCCCGCAGCAAATTGGTTTTGATAATGGTAAGGTAGTAGGCGATGCTGTTTATAGCGGTAAACTGGTGCCTCACCTGTTTTTTACAACGGGCTATCGCCTGTGGTTAAACGACGATCTCAATGTGATGCCATCTGTAATGCTGAAAATGATTACAGCGATGCCGCTGAGCATAGACTTCAATGCCAGGTTTATGTATCGCGACCGGCTCTGGCTGGGTACCTCTTACAGGCTGCACGATGGCGTGGCAGCTATGTTTGGAGTGAACATCAGCTCACAGTTTAACATTGGTTACTCTTACGACTATACGGCATCTTCGTTAAACACTGTTACAAAAGGTACACATGAAGTCATGATCGGCATCCTGTTCGGTAACAAGTACGGCGATACCTGCCCGCGGAACGTATGGTAGCATTATCATTTTTTTATCCTTTTCATTCATAAATAAAAAACAAACAAACAATTGTCATTATGAAACAGGTTACACGCTTCATGCCCTATGCATTGATTACTGCGGTGGTATTATTTTTTGCGGCATGCTCCAAAGACGGAGCTCAGGGCCCTGCTGGTCCTGCCGGCCCTCCGGGTCCTTCCGGTATTCCCGGCCCCGTAGGCCCCAAAGGAGATTCAGGTGTTCCGGGCAGCGCCAACGTTATTTACTCTGCCTGGCAGGACGTAAAGTTTGCACCGGTAGATACCATCCGCAACCAGGATGGCAGTATTAATACCATCCTGTTCGGATACTCGCTCACTGCAGCGAAGCTCACTTCAGGATTACTGGCTAACGCTTCTATCAACGTATATATTAACCTGGGAACAGCGGCCACCCCGTTTGTGCAGCCGTTGCCATATGTAGATGAATATGGCTATCTCGTGAGGTTTGTGGCATACACTGGTAAAATTGACCTGATTGCCAACGCACCTATCAGCACTACTGCCACGGATAAACGTTACCAATACAGGTATGTAATTATTCCTGGTGGGGTAAACGCCAGAACAGCAGCGGGCATCGACTGGAATGACTACAGCCAGGTGAAAAAGTATTTAAATCTTAAGGACTAGGTTGGCTAATACAACCACCAGTATATACAGGGCTGCCTTATTGAGGGCGGCCCCCTTCCAAAATCTATTGACAACATTATACGAAACCAGCATGAACCTATATAGTAACCATACGGACCAGGAGCTGATCCGCCTGTACATTGCAGGAAATAACCCGGCGTTTACCACATTGGTACACCGCCATAAAAGCAGGATCCTGACCACTATCGTATTATTGGTCAGAGACCGTAACCTGGCAGAAGATATTTTCCAGGAAGTATTTATTAAAATTGTAAATGCACTGCAATCCGGCCAGTATGTGGATAACAGCCGTTTCCTGGCCTGGGCGGTAAGAATTGCACACAACGCCTGCATCAGCCATTTTAGAAAGGCACATACCAGGCCGCAAATAGCGGCGAGCTATAACGACGAGCTGGGCGATAACATAGAGCTGTCGGAGCATAGCCAGGAACACCGCATGATCAGAGCAGAGATCAACGAAGAAATCAGCCTGATGCTGGATCGCCTGCCCAGTTTGCAACGCGAAGCACTGATACTGCGTTATTATGCTGATCTGAGCTATAAGGAAATAGCGAAGATCATAGGTGTCAGTATCAATACAGCTTTGGGCAGGGTGCGTTACGCATTAATGAATCTGAGAAAACAGATGAGCGCAGAAAGCCTGGTATCAGCGTAGAAGGAACTCTGGTTTCAATACCACATCACGGGAGAATTGCCGGAAATACCCGTAATTGGCGGATCTCAGCACATAAGTATCCTGGTATTTATGCCAATAAAAAAAGCCGTTGGTGTGTAAACCAAAGGCTCTCTTTTGCGTATTATTTTGTAAGATGAATACCTCAATGCCCATACACTTTCAGCGCATAAATCCCCGTGGCTGTTTTTTCTGCAGCAGGTAGTACTGTAATACGTACCCATCGTGCGGTAGCTTTGTGCAGATCCACGAAACAAGGCTGCGGGATATCACCGTTACTACCTCTGTCTGCAAACAACTGCCAATGCACGTTATCTGTAGAATACTCCAGTTTGTAATGTGCTGGCTTGTCGGTAAGATCGATGAATGTTTCACAGCGGGTAATATTGTAAGAGCGCCCCAGGTCTACGGTTAACCATTGAGGCTGCGTTGCATCGCTGGCCAGCCATTTGGAAAGGGAATTGCCATCAAAGGCATTTACTGCCTCCAGTCCGGGAGATTCTACAGACGCAGTGGCTACTTTCCAATCGGACAATAAGTGACCGTTGATGGGCACATAGTGAATGGCAGTATTATCAAATTTTGCTTTATTCCAGCCAGAGGTAAGCCCGCAGGCGCCCAGCAGGTAAGTGTTATCCCGGATAGCAGCTACGGCCTGGTCATCAATAAATGCCTGGATGCTATCGGCATTGCAGCGCAGCCTGAGGCGATGCCAGGTATTGGCATCTATGCGGCCTTCTGCCAGGGTTTGTGTTTTCGTTTCTAATTTCCATTTGTTGTCTTTATAAATATTCAGCCTGTAACCCCATGGGATGTTGGCCTGGGATGATTTATCATAGGAAGTCCTGATAATGATGCCGGCATAGCCGGTACCGTTGAAGGCATTTTCTTCAGGTAATACATCGGCTGCCACTTCGCCGTTTTCCCATTCTGTACCCTGCGCCACAAAGGTATAGGCGCATTCATCGGGGATCCAGTGGGTGATGTCGTTGTTCAACATCTGCCGTAAACATTTACTTTCACCAGGTGCCTGGTAAATTTCAAAAGCGCCGGAGTTATCATAGAAATATTTGGGCGACATGGGTGCCTGGTTCAACGTATAACCGTCGAAGTTATCAGCATAGGTAGTGGGAAAACCGGTAGCGGCCGGGATGTTGTGTGTACCTTTATGTTGCCCCGTGGTGGTGGTGAGCGAGTAGATGCTCGCCGCATCCAGTTGAATGGTAAACACGCCGTTTACAGGTTTAATATCCCGTAGCTGCACGAACTGCCGGCTGCTGTCTGATTTCCATACATGTATAACGCCGCCGGATAGCCCGGTTGTTTTAAACGTCATTTTTTTAGGGAGATGACCTGTTACGGCAACGATGCTATAATCGCCCTGCTTTCCGGGACGTTTGTACGTGCAATAAGCGCCGTTTCCAGGCAGCCATCCGCAGCCATTGTCGAGGTATTGCCACCCGGGTTGCACAAACTGGTTGAAGTGCGCTACGGCCCAGATGGTGGGCCATACTTCATAATAGCCGGACCAGGGGCTCACGCCTTTCATCATGCCTACGCTGGAGAAGCAGGTGTTATCAGGCATGGAGGCGATAGGGCACCAGACATTCACTTTCACAATCTTTTGTTTGAGGTAGCATTTCAGGATGTTTAATGCCAGGTAGGTAGTGTTCTTCCACGACTTCCCACCCAATGAAAAGTCCTCTCCTGACCACAGTGGTACGCCACATTCAAAAGCATTTTTTCCGGCCAGCGACGTGCCTTCACGCCACATATAAGAGTCAGGGTAATGATAACTAACGGCGGCCACTGCGTTGCGAAATGCGGTATCGCGTATCAGCTCATCGCAAATCGCCCAGGCCGGCCCTGATCCTTCCGGCGCATTGATGCCGATATGGGAGAAGCCACTTTTATTCAGTAGAGGTCTTAATGTATCCACGATCCAGTTTCGGTTATATGCTCTTTCATTCCAGCAGCCGCCGATGTATTTCATGCGCAGGCCCCAGTGTTGTGCGCCTTCGATGAATTTAACGAGATAGGCGGCGTTGTCGGCCGACCAGGTACCATTGAACCACCCGGGCATGCTCCATTCCAGCGCATCCAGTTCTATATGGGGATTTCTGTTGGCGGCTTCGCGCATGAGCCAATATTCATATCCCCGGTTGTAATTGGGGGCGGCCATTTCTGCGCGGGTTCGTGCAAAGCTCGGTTCAGCGCCACAGGTGGTATTACCATCTCCACCGATTTCTGTTTTCAGGTAGATAAAACCTGCCCCAAAATTTGGTTTAAAAAGATAATCAAGGATATCACTCCTGTAGGATGCAGGGTAATCTATCAGCATACGGGACGAGGCGCCTGCGCTTACTGCACCTATGCCTTCAAATACTCTTCCTTCGCCATTTCCGTTGATAGGGATAGTGTCTGTATTAATAGCGTAGGTACAGGTAGCTGCAAGTAATAAGTAAGTGGTCATTATTGCTTTTTTCAACATCATGCGGCGCAATGGTTATATATTGTTTGCAAAGTAGGTTTTATTACCAACGTGGGATGGTGCAAAATAGGAAGGAGTTGGTTGATGAAAAATGGACAATCGTTTCATTAAGATGGATTATTTAATGTGGTTACTCCACATTTATTTGGTCTTAAATTCCCCTTTTTTTGTCCCGGATGCCCCCCGTTACGATTGATATATTATGCTACTTTTGGAAGGCACCTGTACAAACAAAACCGATCACATGAGACATATAATCTACGGTATCAATCTGACCTTGGATGGTTGCTGCGACCATACTCAAATGAGTGGCAGCGATGAAATGGTCGACTATTTTACGGACCTGATGCAGGACGTTGACCTGATCATCTACGGACGTACAACCTACGAGTTGATGGTGCCTTATTGGCCGGACGTTGCAAAAGCACAATCCGGGACGAAAGCAGAAAATAGATTTGCACAAACATTTGATGCGATTGATAAAATTGTTTGTTCTACCTCATTACAAGATGTACCAGGTAACACGAGGATTATTCGCACCAACCTCGCGGAAGAAATCAGGCAACTGAAACAGCAGCCGGGTAAAAACATTTCGATTGGTGGAGTTAGCCTGCCTTCAGAACTGATCTGGCTAGGGCTGGTAGATGAATATTACTTTCTCGTTCACCCCGTCCTTTCCGGGGAAGGTCGGCGCCTGCTCGATGGTATCAGTATTCCCGGTCAGTTACAATTGAAGCTGGCAGATTCAAGGACGCTGCCATCGGGAGCTATTGCACTCCATTATGTGAAATAATAATAGCGACCGGAGCCAGGAAATACGTTTTATCAGTGACACCTGCGTACGTATAATAGATACACTTTATTGCTGCGGTGCCATTTCCTTTTTATCTTATTATGCCACGGATATTCTTCCGTACCCGTGTTTCCGTTATACCTTAGTAAAGCTATAGATAGCCCTATTGGGCGATATTAACCACGTTATTACCTGCCAGGTATACTTCTTTTACCGTTGGATTACATTTGTGTGATAATTATCTTTCAGGGCTAAGTGCTATTGTCATGAAAAATAAACAAAGAAAAAAAGACTATCATCAGATAGTTTTTTTTACTAGCTTTATTTGAGCACAAACGACCAATTTCTGAATCCGAATCTGAGCGATCAACGAAAAATCCTGTTTGAAATACCTGAGCGCCGTGAGGGAAGTGACCCTAGAACAGGCCAGATACATCAGCACAACGAGAGAAATAAACTAAGCATTATTGTAATTGCGCTGTTCCAGCACTGTGGAGTATTATTTCTATGAACCAAAAGACTTTGTGAATCCGAATTTACTGTGAACCAATGAACTAATTAAAGTTGCCTTTATCAACTTTCAACCGCGTAATTCATGTAATTAACCAAATCACATATAAACAATGAAAAAGAATATTTCCCGGCTATAGCGTGCCTATGCCCAACGGCGTCGTATACCCGCTAAAGTTATAATCCAAAACCCAAATTAATACCAGATGAAAATCCTGATTAATTGTTTGCTGACAACAGTGTTGTCGCTTCATAGCTATGCCCAACAGGCAATACATGGGAAAGTGTATGATATCTACGCACAAACGCCCATTAAAGGCGCGTGCCTGTATTCCAACGGTAAACTGCTGACTTCAACAGACATCAATGGCAGCTTTAGTCTTGACTGTCCCAATTGTACTGTAACCATAGTGGCGATGGGATATGACGCCCAAACGATACCTTTCAAAAATAACAGCACACAATTGATGATCGGGCTTACTGCTGCATCTTATAACCTGAATGAAGTAATGGTGAATGCCGGCAAATCTAATATCAGCCTCTTACAGCCGAAATCAGTAGCGGTCCTCACCAACCAGGACCTCCACCGCAATGATGGCCTCTTTCTCGAAAATTCACTGAACCTGGTACCCGGTGTACGGATGGAAAAAAGAACTATGTCAGGCGGCCAGCGTATTACTATACGGGGATATGGTAATGGTACCAATTTTAATGGCACTGGCTACAAGGCATACCTGAATGGTATTCCCGTTACCGATGCGGAAGGCACTACTATCCTGGATGATATTGATTTCTCTATATTAGGAAAGGTGGAGGTGATCAAAGGACCTGCTTCCAGTTTATATGGCAGCGGTATTGGTGGCATATTGAAAATGTATACCCTGAAACCTGCTACCTACGGCACCCGTCTTTCCCAGGAGGTGTTAGCCGGGAGCTATGGCTTGTTCAGAACCAACACCCGGGTGGAATACGCAGATGAAAAGTCGTCTGTTATGATCAACTACGGCCATCAGAACTACGACAGCTACCGCATACAAAGCAGCTCCAAAAAAGACTTCGTTTCCTTCATCGCAGATTTTCACAGCAACGATAAACAAACGCTGTCTGTTTATGCAGCCTACAACAATTCCAACGACCAGTTAGCCGGACAACTCGATAGTATACAGTTTGCACAACGAAAGGATACCGGAGAAGTCCCTTATCTGAAAAATAACGGTTATGTATCGTTTGAATCTTATCGCGCCGGCATCTCCCACAACTACCAGTTTTCCCCGCATGTAAATAACCTGAGCAGTGCCTGGTTTACCGGGTACAAACAATCACAGGCCTTTGCGGTTGGTCTGTCAAGTAATATTGCCCAGAACTTAGGTGCACGTACCGAAATAGGATTTAATTTTACCGGTCGTGCCATTACTCTCAATGGCAGCGTAGGTGCTCAATACCAGAAAACAGGTTCCTTTAAAAAGAGCTACGGCCTTGCCAACAATATTACAGGTGCACTCAGCGGGGATATTGAATTGTCGGCTATGCAGTACAACATTTTCACGCAGTGGGAGTTGAAACTGCCACAGGGATTTATGGTCACCGCCGGCGTGAGTAATAATTACCTGGAATATTCCATTACTGATCGCCTCACTAACAGCGCAAATCCTACGCATAAGGACCAGTCGGGGCATAAAACCTTTACACCCGTTATTACTCCACAGGTAAGCATACTGAAAGCGCTGAATGAAAACGTGTCGGTATATGCCGGTGTAAGTAAAGGTTATTCGCCACCCGTATCCGGCCAGGTGGTTATTCCGCAGATCAGCCAGGTAAATAAAGACCTGCGGCCGGAGAAATCCGTGCAATATGAAGCAGGCGCCAAAGGCACGCTATTACATAAAAACCTGTTGTTCCAGGTAGCCATATTTGATATGGAGATAACAGACAAATTGACTTCACAGGCGGTAACAGACAATTCCGGTACTGTCCTGTATTCCATCACCACCAATGCCGGTGGGCAGCAAAACCGTGGCATAGAAGCGGAAGTATCTTATACCATAAAGCCGTTGCAACCGAAAGTCATCTCCCTCATACAACCATTTGTCAGCTATACTTATTCCCGTTTTATCTACAAACAGTTCCGGAGTGATAATAACAATAATGCCAAAACCATTGATTATAGCGGCAACAAGGCATCCGGCGTACCACCTCAACTCCTCAATGCCGGTGTAGATGTAATTTCCAAATGGGGCGTTTATTTAAACACTACCTGGCAGTTTGTAGACAGGATGCCGATTACTTATGATAACCGGCATTACGCAGACGCCTATACGCTGTTGCAAGCCAAATTAGGCTACCGCCATTCTCTTGGCCGGCATTTTCAGCTGGAGGTATTTGCAGGCGGTAATAACCTCACCAGTAGCCGTTATTACACGATGGTGTTTTTGAATGCCAACTTCAGTGGTGCTACTCCAAATATTTACTTACCGGGTCCCTATAAAGCCAACTGGTATAGTGGTTTTCATCTCAACTATAAATTTTAATCATGCAAAGAAATATACTCCGCGCATTGGCCATGTTGTTGCTTACTTCCTGCGGAAGATTTGGTCACCAGTCGCTCCTGCATAGTGATTCCACACGCATTGTTTGTTTGTCAAAACAATACAATGAGGTGATTTATGCACTGGGAGCGGAAAAGGGACTGGTGGCAGTAGATCTCTCCAGTACTTACCCACCCGCCATTAAAGCATTGCCCACTGTGGGCTATCATCGTGCATTAAGTGCTGAAGGGTTATTAGCGCAAAATCCAACGCTGGTGATACACGACAATAACATCGGACCGGAAAATGTAATGCGGCAACTGGAAAAAATGCAGGTCCCTATGAAAACCTTTATGGACAGCGTATTCACCATAGCACAGGACAAAGCCATGATACAGCAGCTGGGGGCGTATTTCCACAAAGAGGCACAGGCTGATAGTCTTTGTAAAAAGCTGGATACAGAAATGAACGAGGCATTAACTAACGTTCACCAATATACGGATACCCCCAAAGTAGTTATTATTCATTTTGGGCGAGCCATGAATATTTACCTGGCGCTTACCCAAAAAAGTACCGGTGCTAAAATGATAGGATGGGCGGGAGGCTACATTCCTATCAGCGGAGACAAAGGCATGCAGCAGGTGTCAGCGGAACTCATTGCACAAGCCGATCCTGATGTAATACTACTCACTGATTTTGGCTACGACCGGCTGGGCTCCTTCGATAAAATAAAAGAGTTGCCCGGTGTTGCCGGCACTAAAGCAGCGTTGCATCATCGTATTTACCGGATAGAGGAGCATGATATTGTATACCTGGGCCCGCGCACAGGTGCCAATGTACTTGCTTTTCAAAAACTGATACATGCAGGTAAATAAACATTACAATAGCGTGTACCCGATACTGATAGGATTACTGGTAGTAACAGCTTTGCTATCGGCCTGCTTCGGTGCTGTTAATATTGGTACCGGGGAAATGTATGATGCCATCCGTAAAACGGTTACCGGGTACAGCGACTTTTCTTTACATGAACGGATTTTTATGGAGATCCGTTTACCAAGAGTGCTTTTCTGTTTATTGGCAGGATCGGCGTTGGCGGTAGGTGGCGTGTTATTGCAGGCGCTCTTCAGAAATCCGATAGTAGAACCGGGGCTGGTGGGTACTTCCAGCGGGGCTGCTTTTGGAGCGGCGTTGTATTTCGTATTAGGAGCGTCGCTGCATTTTAATGCCGGCGAATGGACGCTGCCATTGGCGGCGGCAGTGGGAGCCACCGTAGCCACGTTCCTGGTATTGGGTTTATCCGAAACAAAACAAACAGGGAAAGCGGCTATCGGAACATTGCTGCTGATGGGCATTGCGGTGAATGCATTATTTCTCAGCGGTACCGGCTTTCTTTCTTACCTGGCCCGCGACCCACAGGCACGATCCATTACTTTCTGGAATCTGGGCACCCTTTCCGGCGCCAGTTGGAATGCAGTGATCATCACCGCTGTAGTAGTAGCGATCTGTTTCTGGCGCGCACTTTCTTATGCACCACAATTGAATTTGCTGATCCTGGGTGAAGACGAGGCCATGTTGACAGGTATTTCTGTTCAACGGCTCAAAAGAGAAATATTAATCATCAACGTGATCATGGTGGCTGTAGTGACGTCGTTCACAGGTGTGATCAGTTTTGTAGGATTGGTCGTTCCTCATCTGATGCGGATCTGGAAGGGAGCGGATAGCCGTTACCTGGTTATTAGCAGTGCATTGGCAGGGGCCATATTGTTAAGCCTGGCAGATATCGCTGCAAGAATGCTGTTACGCCCGGCAGAACTACCTATTGGTATCGTTACGGCTATTACAGGCGTACCTGTTTTCATCTATTTGTTAAGGAAGAAAAAATATTATTACTGATGTTGGTAGTATCTGATCTGACCTACGTAGCGGGTAACAGCCTGTTGTTGCAGTCTATCAACCTGCAACTGGATGCCGGTAAACTGCACCTGGTAGTAGGTCCCAATGGAGCGGGAAAGTCCACTTTACTGAAAGTGTTAGGTGGGCAAATTGCGCCTGCTTCCGGTATTATCCGGTATGCCGGCAGAAATATTTCCACTTTCGGAAGCAAGGAACTGGCGCGGGTGCGGGCTTCACTTTCCCAGCACCAGGAATTGTCGTTTCCATTAAAGGTGTGGGAGGTGGTGATCATGGGGCGGTATCCTCACATACGGGATGTTCCGGGCTCTAATGACATCCGGTATTGCCGGGAAGCGATGGCGTTGTTTCACCTGGAAGCATTAGCCGACAGGGACTATATGAGTTTATCAGGAGGAGAAAAACAACGAGTACATTTTGCCCGTATCCTATCCCAGATATGGGAGCCTGTTCCTGGTGCCTGCCGCTATTTGTTGCTGGATGAACCGCTCACTTTCCTGGATGTGCATTATCAGTTTCATCTGATGAAGCTGTTGAAGACATTATTGGAGCAGCCCGATCTGCTGATTGTGGGCGTGGTACATGACCTGAATATCGCTGCGCGGTTCGCAGACAATATCCTGTTGCTGCATCAGGGGAAATTAATAGCACAAGGGAGCCGGTCAGCCGTACTCACGCAAGAGAATATACGAAATGTATATCAGCTGGAACCGGTGATCTATGAGAAAGATGACCGGTATTTACTGGCTTTTTGAAAATGTATTTATCCACTTTATAATAACTATTACAAATGAAAACAAAATCTGTGAAAATTCCGCTATGGCGCTGTTTTTTACTGATGGTGCTCTTGCTTTCCGGCATAGCATCACCGGCGCAGCAGCATGCCCGTCAAAGTACCAAGGCTCCCGACTGGATCGCCATGATGGATGATCCGAATGTCAACTTTTTTGTGATTGAAAAATCATTTAATGATTATTGGAAAGGGAAGGAGTTACCAGTGGAAGAAGATGAAATACTGGATGTGAAAAATAATTCTGAAAGAAAGCGTGGATTCCTGGGTTTATTCAAACGAAAGGAATCTGCAGAAAGAAAAGAAAGTGAGAAGTATGCATTTCAATATAAAAAATACCAGTGGTGGCGCAGGCAAGTACTTCCTTATGTACAGCCCGATGGTACTATCCTCACCAAAGATCAGCAGATTAGGATCTGGCAGCAGCAAAAGGACTTAAAGAACAATATTAATGCGAAGCAGGCCAAAGACAGGAAAGAAAAAGAGGCAGACACCAGCAAATCCCAGCAGCGCTATTAGTATAGCCGGCGACAGAAAAAATAATTTCTCCATCAACCAGAAATAACTGAAATGCATATACGTAAATATCTATCACTGATTTTACCTGCCTGTCTGCTGTTATCATCAGCAGCATTTGCCCAAAACTATGGCAGCTGGCGGAATATAGGCCCGGTGCTCTTTCCCGTCAACTCTTCCGGTCAGATCAATGGTATAGGCCGTGTTACACAAATGAAGTTTCATCCTACCACTTCCGGTACCCTTTACGCCACCAGTGTATGGGGCTTATGGAAAAGTACAGATACCGCCAACACCTGGCAGCTACTGGGCACTGACGATCTTCCAAAAGCTTCCTTTGCCTCGGTGTGTATCGACAATACCAACGACCAGATTATTTATGTAGGTACCGGTGATCCCAACTACTACGGCACCTCCCTGGGCGTTTACAAAACAACAGATGGCGGACAGTCATGGTTACCTGCCAACAGCGGCCTTGATAACCGTATGGCCGTGGAATTACTGATGTCACCTACCAATCATAATGTATTGGTGGCGGCTACCAATGATGGCATCTGGAAAACCACAGACGGCGGTGTTTCCTGGTCGCAGCAGCTGGCCGGCGGCCAGTTTACCGACATGGTTTTTAAAGCAGTAGCTAACACTTCCACTTTGTTTGCCGTTACCATGGGTGGTAACTTTTATACTTCCACTAATATGGGAGATACCTGGACGGCTACTACAATTACCTTACCGGCAAATGGGGCCAACGGTACCAGGTTGGGTGTTACCCGTGCTGATTCCAACCGGGTATACGTGGGTATGGTAGGTTCCAACAGTGGTTCTGCCGGCGGCGTTATTTATCAATCTACCAATGGTGGTTCCTCTTTTACCCAGGTAAAAGGAGATGTTTCTCCTAACCTGAATGGTTACTCCGCTACCACCAATGGCCAGGGTAACTACAACTGGTCTATGTGCGGCGATCCTGCCAATGCCAACACGGTATATGTAGTAGGTCACCTGATCTGGAAAAGCACCAATGGTGGCAGTACCTGGACACAGATGGAGCCGAATTGGGCTTCTGTCATCCATACAGACATGCACGGCATAAAAGTAGATCCCTATAATAACAGCCGGCTGTTTAACTACAACGATGGCGGCGTATGGCTCTGCACAGATGGAGGTACCACCTGGACACCGAAAAGCAACGGCCTGTCTTCCACAGAAGTATATCATGCTTCCAACAGCCCTATCCGGCGGGATATGATTAGCATCGGTACACAGGACAATGGGGAACTATATTATAAGTATGGGACCAATCCATGGTTTACCAACAGAGGTGGTGATTGGGGAGAACGCTCCAACTTTGACTACAGTAATAATAGCCAGGTGTATTATTATAATGGGAAAAGAAGATCAGTGACTGGCAGTGATGCGTCTTACAACCTACCGTTCACCGGTACCAACAATATGCAACTGGAATTCACACCGCAAAATGTAGCTATTGCCTTTGCGGCAGATACGGGTTTATGGCGTAGCGCCAATATTACCGCTGCCTCTCCGTCATGGACCAAAGTAGCCAGTGCCGCAGAGAAAATTAATGCATTACAAATCAGTAATGTTAACGCTAATGTGGTTTTCTACGTCACCACCAACCAGAAAGTATACAGCTCACGTAATGCCACAGCAGCCACTCCTACTTTCACCAGTGTTGCTGCACCGGCAGCTACCAATGTGGCAGCCAGCGTTACCACTATCTCAAGTGATACCAATGTAGTGTACCTTGCCTGTGGTAGTCGTGTATACCGTTCCGGCGATAAGGGCAGCACTTATACTGATATCAGCGGAACGCTCCCACAAGTCAACGTGATACGGTTGCTGGAAGACCGCTTTTCCACTAACGAAACCGTATACCTGGCCACTGCACGTGGCGTGTATTATCGTAATAAAACCATGAACGATTGGGGGCTGTATTCCATAGGGTTGCCCACCGTAGCGGATATTACAGATCTTTTCGTGTATAATACGGGCAATGTAGATAGCAGTGAATTAAGAGTAAGCTTTTATGGAAGAGGTGTTTTTGGTACTAAATTAGGCAACGCTATTACGCCGCTGATCTCCTTTGCTGCTACGTCTATTGCCACCACGGCCGCCGGTACCAGTATATCGGGATGTAGACCTTATACAGATTACCCCGTGAACCTGACTATCAGCCCTGCGCCAACAGGCAATGCAAACGTACAGCTGGTGGTAGGCTCCACCTCCTCAGCGAAACGTGGAATTGATTTTGATGTAACCACCAATGGTAACTTTGTTACTCCAAGTGACACCGTCATTTTTGCTTCCGGGCAAACAGCCCCGCGAACCGTCACGATCAGGGTTTATGGCAGCAAAACAGATCCATCTGCTAAATTCTCCCTGCTTACTTTTAGTGTGAATGGTACTACCAACGCAATGGCTAATCCATCGGCACAAACAGCGCGCGTGGATATTACCTATCCGGATGCTTCTCCGGTAGGAGATACAGCCCGTGTTAACCTGGTATATGGTAACGGCACCACAGGCGGAAGCGCTTCCAGTCCGTTCAACGGTACGCAATCAGATAAGAAGGCGCAGACCATTTATCCGGCAAGTGAGCTCAGAGCGGCTGGCATACAAAAAGGATTTATTAACGCCATCTCTTATCATGTTATCTCGAGAACAGTGACAAGTACCAGCACTTTCCAGAACTTCAATATCGCGCTCGGACTCACATCACAAACCGCCTTTACCAACACCGTGTTCGATAGCAGCCCGCTTACGAATGTGTATTCAGGTACTATCAGTGTACCGGATACAGGTTGGATCCTGGTACCTTTCTCACAACCTTTCTACTGGGATGGTTATTCCAGTCTGCTTATTCAATCCTGTTACAATAATCCGGATGGTAATGATCAGGGAGATAACCTGGTGGCGTCCCTTTCTGTAAGCGGAGCTAATCCTACGGCCTTCCAGCGTCAAACCAGTGGTACCGGATGTACGTTTAATGCACCGGGTTATGGATCTACCAGGCCTAACCTGATCATCAATACCAAACCATCCGTTACACCAGTGGCCAGCATATTAAACCGTAGTACCACACAGTATCTCGGACCTAATGCCACCGTTTACTTCTCAGATACCAGTGGTGCTATTATCGCTAAGATACAGAACCTGACCAGTTTCGATTATGGCTGCACTACTGTAAAAGTGGATAGGGCAGGCAACGGTACCACCGCATTCTGGGATAGTACGGCCGCGCATTACCTGGCTGCTAAAACGGTGAAAATAACCCCTGCCAATAACAACCCTTCAGGCAGAGTGAGTGTAACACTCTATTATAATCCAACAGAGAAGCAAGGTTGGACTACCGCTACTGCACAATCATGGGATACCATAAAAATGGTGAAGGTGATCAGTAACATCAGCAATGTAACACCAGCTAATCCTTACCCGGATGGCGCCGGCGGTTTTGAGATCAGTCGTGACTCCAGCGGAAAGAAAGGTGCCACCATTTATTTTGTTTCCGCAACGTTTAATACCGGTCTGGGTGGATTTGGCGTAGGTATTCCGGGTACACCGCCGGCAACATCCGGCTGTAATACACCAATACCACGTGCACAGCTAAGGATCTCCGGATTCGACAGCCAGGAAACTGTTGGAGAAAACGCACCGGTAACCAACGTTATTGATGGTGATATCAATACTTTCTGGCATACACAATGGTATAACGCTACTGCACCGATGCCCCACTATGTATCTATCTACCTGGGCGGCTCCTATAATCTGAGCAAGCTTACTTATGTACCAAGGCAGGCGGCAGTAAATGGCCGTATTAATGCTTATAAGGTAGAAGTGAGCACGGACAGTCTTACCTGGACACAGGTGGCCACCGGTAATTTCGTCAACAGCACAGCGGCGCAGGATGTAGTTTTCAGCCCTGCAGTAAAAGCGAAATATGTGAAACTCACTGCTACTTCGGAAGTAAACGGCAATGCATGGACTTCCATAGGAGAGCTATCCTTTACAGGATGTCCGGATACAAGTCCGATGCTGAGTAAGGTAAGCACTTTGTCAGCCAGCAATGTTAAAGTATATCCAACTTTGTTGCGGAGAGGAGAGGCCGTTCATGTCCGGAATAATAACCCGGGCAGCTTCCTGATACAGTTGTATGATGTGAATGGGAAAATGATGAAGCGGGAATTGTTTAACAACAACGGCATTATTCAAACGAATGAGCTGCCGGCAGGAATTTATATTTATAGCATCTTCAGTAATAAAATGAATATCCGCAAACAAATTACGAGTGGAAAAATTATCATAACGGAATAAGATTCCACCTGCATGATGACGAATAGTAAGGGCTGGCCATTGGCTGGCCCTTACTGTTAAGTACTTTGTACCGATACTCACATAAATGTTAGTAGGAGAAATAACGGAATAGAATAAAGAATACTTTAAATTTGGATGGAGAAGTATCACGCGCAAAAGATTCTTGCAGGCAAATGACAAACAGATAATATCAGACTTATGAAGAAAATAGGGTTTTTATCGTTCGGGCACTGGTCTAACCATCCGGCTTATAACGCCCGTACAGCCAGCGACACGTTACTTCAGTCCATTGATTTGGCAGTTGCTGCCGAAGAAATGGGTGTAGACGGTGCCTATTTTCGTGTACATCATTTTGCAGCGCAGTTAGGTTCTCCTTTTCCTTTGTTGGCAGCTATTGGTGCCAAAACAAGCAAGATAGAAATAGGAACGGGGGTTATTGATATGCGCTACGAAAATCCGCTGTACATGGTGGAAGATGCCGGCGCTGCCGATTTAATTTCGGAGGGGCGATTACAATTAGGTATCAGCAGAGGGTCGCCGGAGCAGGTGATCGATGGCTGGCGCTACTTTGGATATGAACCGGCAGCAGGAGAAACAGATGCCGATATGGGACGACGAAAAGCACTGGAGTTCCTGGACAAATTAAAGGGCGTTGGATTTGCGGAGCCTAATCCATATCCTATGTTCCCGAATCCACCGGGGTTATTACGTTTGGAGCCATATTCAGAAGGCCTGCGCGAACGTATCTGGTGGGGAGCGGCTTCTAATGCCACCGCTGTATGGGCTGCTGAAAATGGGATGCATCTTCAGAGCTCTACCCTGAAGATGGATGAAAGCGGTAAACCTTTCCACGTGCAACAAGCCGAGCAGATCAGGCTGTATAAAGATGCCTGGAAGAAAGCCGGGCATCGGCGGGAACCAAGGGTATCTGTAAGCCGGTCTATTTTTGCATTGGTCAATGACCAGGATCGTCAGTTCTTTGGGCGGGAAGGCAAGCAGGTGGATCAGATCGGCATGATTGAACCAAACAAACGCGCCATTTTCGGGAGAAACTATGCGGCGGAACCTGATCAACTCATCAAAGAGTTGGCAAAGGATGAAGCGGTCCAGGAGGCAGATACTATTTTGTTGACGATACCTAATACATTAGGTGTGGCTTACAATGTACATGTGTTGTCTTCTATTTTAGAGCATGTGGCGCCGGGATTAGGCTGGCGTTAATTTTGACTGGATGCAGGAAGTATAGTTCTAAGAAGTTTTTTTAAAAAAAATATTGAATTCATATAGTACGTCGCAGCGATACAAGTTCTATTAGAACTGGTATCGCTGTTTTATTTTCAGCAAATTCATTTTCAGTGGTACTGCTAGCCTGTACTGCGTATCAGATGAAATCTACAGCGTCATTTTGAAATCATCATAGGCAAAATTTAATTTAAAAAGAATTTGTTAACCATTATTATCTCAATGTAAAAACCATTATCATGTTAATCAATCAGTCCTTTATTACGGACATCAAATCGATCATTTCAGACGCAAAAGAAAAAGCTATTCGCGCAGTAGACCATCAGCGGACGTTGATGTACTGGCATATTGGTAAGTGTATTTTTGAAGAAGAGCAGGAGGGGAAAGAACGGGCAGATTATGGCACCTATCTGATCAAGTACCTTTCCGAAAAGATTCAACCGGAGTTCGGCAGCGGTTTTTCAGTTAGACAATTGGAGCGTTACCGGCAGTTTTATCGCCTGTTTCCAATTGCGTCCGCACTGCGGACGCAATTGAGCTGGACCCAGTATAAACTGTTGTTAAGCGTTGATAATGAGGATGCAAGAGCTTATTACATTGCTGAAACAGTGAAAAATAATTGGACTTCGCGACAATTGGAAAGGCAGGTTTACAGTAATTTATATGAGCGGCTTCTGATGAGTAATGATAAAGAAAGTGTGCTGGCCGTCGCCAATGAAGAAAAGCTCCCATCTGATGCAAGGGAAATCATTAAAGATCCAATATTATTGGAGTTTTTAGGAATGAAGCGGGAAGCATCATATTATGAGCGGGATTTGGAAGGTGCCATTATTACTCATTTGCAGGATTTCTTATTGGAATTAGGCAATGGTTTTTCCTTTGTAGCAAGGCAACAACGCATTCATATTGAAGGAGACGAATTCTATGTGGATTTAGTATGTTATAACCGGCTGTTGCAATGTTTTGTCATCATTGAAATAAAAACGAAAAAGCTTACACACGGGGATCTTGGGCAGCTACAGATGTATGTCAATTATTACGACCGGGTGGTAAAAGTACCGCACGAAAATGCGACGATCGGTATCTTACTTTGTGCCAGCAAAAATGATGGCGTGGTACGATTCACGTTACCCGAAGGGCAAAAACAAATCGTTGCCAGTCAGTATGAGCTTTATTTACCTACTGAAAAGCAATTACTGGATGAGGTAAATAAAGAATTGGAGAGTTTTGAGGAAAAAGAGAGGGAAGCAACGTTGAATACGTGAAATCTAACAGCCGTTGAGGTTCCGGAAAAATGGAAAGGCCCATCAGCAAAAGTTGATGGGCGTTTTCTAACGGTAAACAGTCCCCCTTGCCAAGTGTTCTTATTTCCTTTCATTCAATATTTAAGGCCATACAATACCGGGTTGCCTGGTGTTGATGATCGTGGGATTATTGTCATCGGGGAAATACAGCATATAGGAATGGTGGTTTAAATAGCCTTCAAGCCGCCAGGTGATTTTGCCGGAAGAATTTTTTAAGTATTTTTTTATTCAAATCCTTTCCCAAGGGCGTCGAGCCGCCGCATTTGTAAATTCATGTGATGTAATACCACTTTTTCATAGTCATTACCGCGGTCTCCCATCTTACTAAATAGTACCAGCAGCTCTATAAACAGGAAAAATAAAATCCACAGGAACCAGAAACACAAAGCAACGTTAGAGGAGGACAGCATCTGTTTCATGATGATTAGCTCATCTAAAAAACCGGTATTGGCTTTCATTTCCTCTTCCAGTTTCGGTTTGATGAGGAGTAAATCGTTGTCCTTTTGGGCTTTTTGTCGCCGCATAGCGCCAATAGTGGAGTCGAGGGGCGACAGCAATGCTATTTTGGGATTGGGTATCGGGACGGATCCGGTGGTGTGATCCTGCACTGTTTTCCAAATCACGGAATCTCTGCCTGAAGCAGTTACTACATGTTCTGGTACCCGTCTGGTTGCAGTTTGTACAGTTGTTAGCGTTATAGTGGGATGTTGGCTCATATCCTGGATATAGTTAATCCTTTCCTGTTCTTTTTTATCGATAGTAGTGTCCAGTGCTGTAATTTGCTTCCTTAATTCTTCCGTTTTCGATGGTAATAATGTGTTTACTTTTTCCGATATATAGGCGTTTTTTTCGGTGTTGATATCTTTCTCGAATATGATCTGGTCGATGATAACAGCACCCAAAATGGACATGATGATAGCCAGGAAAGCTCTGAAAACTATTAACACACGGCCTGGATGCATAGATAAAACAATCTGTTTCTCCACCTGTACAATGATTACAGTGGCGAGTATCCCGGCCAGTGTGCAACCGGGGCCGCCGAGCGACAGGTAGCGATGCGCAAAAGTAAAACCGATAAAGAACCACAGGATACAAACAATCAACATCGCTGCCGTATATTTCTTCACGGATTTAAAAGCAGCTTCACTGCAGTTTCTCAGTATATTGTAGTTGTACCCGGTTAGAAAGCAGCCGAAACGAATCCATAGATGTTTCATAGCACCAGATTTTAAAAGTTTTTGTTTAGAATGATGTGACCCGAGATGGCCGCAAGACCATTTCTAAATCCACGGGTGTAGCTGATAACAATGCCATGCCCAACACCTTCGTTCACTTTCGCCTGTTCTTCGATTTCTATGACCTGGTTAATATGACTTTCAGCAATTTCTTTCTTTATGGTCAACTCTTCTACCGTATCAATCATTCCACTTCTGCTTCTGCTGGAGATGTGGAAGTTGATTTGCCGGATAAAGTCTTCATAAAATGTTTTCACCTTTCTGATAGATCTTTCCAGGTCATTTTTCAATGCGATTACATTTTGATCCAGATGGGTGGCGTCTGGATTAATTAATGCATCATTGTAGCCCTTGGATTCATAATTTTTGTCGAGGAAATCATATAGCTGGTGAATTCCTCCATTGAGCGGCGCAACAGGTTTCACTTCGGGGGCCTCTTTTTCCGGTGCCTCTTTCTCGATAAAAGTAGTTTCCGGAATATCTGGTATTGCGCTATCAATCGCCAGTGAATGACTATGTCCATTTTGGCGTTGCCTGTTAAAAATGTCAAATAAACTCATAAATATTTCATTTAATAGTGATGGTCGGCACTTTATATTTATTATGGCCTTTGTTGTGGCAAGCTTCACAAAGGGTGATGAGCAAATGGTCCGGATAGTCCCATGGAAGGCGGAATCGTTGCTCGCTTGCTATGAAATGGTATTGCCGGTGATGCACCTGTAGGTCTTTGTCGCTACGACAGTGTACACAACGATGCATGTCGCGGTACAATATTTCTTTTCTTTTCGCCTTCCAGTTTGGATGAAATAGAAGTGCACCATAACTGCCATGGGATTTGGCGTTCAGGAAAGGATGGTCTTCAGATTTTGCGGGAGGAGAGGTAGCGGGGATATACCTGCTATAAAGTTGATCTCCTTTAAACTGCAAATATCTATACGGTGCCTCGTTTGGAGTTGTCATAATAACGGTATTGGAGTTTATGGAACTATCTCTATTGTTCCCATTTACAAAGGGTTCTGTCTATCATTGCTTTCTCAAGGGGGATGCTGATGATTCGATGCTTGCAATTGCTTAGTCCACGGCAATTGGCATTGTAATGATATCTTGTAGCGCTTTTGCTATCGCAGATATACACCATTACCTGGTTACAATGAAGGGCGCTTATAAACAACCATGCTAATAAAAGTTTCATAGCTTAATTAATTCGGAAGACCAGGGGGACAAAAGCGTAGATATGATCCTTTAAGTTGTATGACAGGGTCTGTTACAAGTGCTACAACCATTCGACCTTGGAAAACGTTTCTTTGCTTCACGCACGGCTTCTTCGCAGGAGTTGAATTCACCCAGGTATATCCGGCTGTACATCACAGAGAAATAAGGGCAGCTATTAACGTGCACTTCATGATCGCCGTTGAGCTGGGCATTGTTGTTTACGTAGTACTTCTGTTTCATGATATTAATTTTAATTGATGAAACAAAAATATCTTGTGTCCAACTACTTTTTTTACGGGAAGCCGTAATTCGGCGTGTAAGGTGAGATTTTTTTTTTCGCTGTTATATCGCGCCTAACTCTTTGCAGTGAAGTACCAATTGCTCATTACTGGTAAATTCAAAAGCCTCTTTCATTTTATTCAGCCTTTTTTCAATGCTACTTAATCCTGAAGGAGTTATTCCATTGCGTTGAAGATATGCTGGAATGTCTTTCTGTAGCATTCCCTGCGACAGGAGTGTGATAATAGTGATGTCAAAATCTGAGAAGGAGTAGGCATTTTTTTTATCGATCAACTGTTTGATATGCCGGGGGAAGTAACGTCTGTAGCTTGCTATTTCATTAATAGCTTGTTTAAACTCCCTGGCATCGTTCCTGGCTTTAATTACGAAGCCATTGATGTCGTGGTGATTATAAAGTTGATCAATGGTCGCCGGACTGCCATTTTGTGAGAATACCAGTATATTGAGGTCCGGCTGTACTTTCCTGGCAGCGATAATCAATTCGATGCCATTCGACAGTATCTGCTTATTATCATCCTCACGAAAAGATAAATCTGTAACGAGGAGATCAAAAGCTCTTTTAGCTTTAACGGCCTGCGTGATCTTATACAGCGCGTCGTCGCAGTAATAGGCATATGCGATATCTATGATGCCTAGTTCTTCCAATGTTTTCTGCAAAGAAATATTAACTATTTCGTGATCTTCTGCAATAAGCACTTTTGTAATCATGACGATTGAGCGATTGGGAAAGAAATAATAATTTTTGATCCTTTATCAGGATGTTCAAATCTATATTGCCCGTTAATTCTTTTAATACGGTTTCCCGTATTTTGTAGTCCGTTTCCATACTTAACTTGCGGAGGAAAACCGATGCCATTGTCGGTATAGAGAATTTGAACCTGGTTATTTTGATATCCAAATTTTACCATCACGGAATTGGCCTGGCTATGTTTTTTCATATTAATCATCAATTCCTGCAGAATATGTTCCACTTCATGTTGTACCTGCGGGTTGATACGGCTCCAGGGGATGGTATCGTTGCCTACAATCATGACTTTGGTACGCTCGGATCCGAAAGACGTCAGCAGGTTTTCAATTTTAGTCAGGAAAGGAGTTGCTGTGGCGTTGGGTTTTTCATAAGAAATATCCCGGGAGCGTTCATACAGGATGTCAATTTTATCGATCAGCTCCTCCTTGTTTACCACTGGTTTATGCTCAAGGTCTGCCATGATGCGATACAAACCATTCGCTACTACGTCATGCACTTTTTGGGAGGTTTTAAGCTGATGTTCCTGTATGGCCTGTCGAGAGGCCTGTTCTATCTGTTGCCGGCGCCTGCGGTTCCGGAGCACTAACATACTCCCGGCTGCCAGGAAAACGAGGATGGTTAGCACTAAAATAAATCGTTGTATCAGCAGCAGATTTTTCTTTTGTGCATTATCCTTTTGCAACTGAAGATTATCGGCTTTACTTTTCGCTGCTTCGTACCGGATTAATGCGAATTGGTTTTTGGCAGTGTTCTTTGCCGTTTGGATACTATCCGTCAGGTATTGGTAGCGGATAAAATAAGGTTTCAACAGATTGGTGGGGCTAAGTGTTATAAGCTTTGAAAGTGCTTCTACCTGGTCATCGGGATTACCAAGGTCTCTGGCAACCTCATACCACTTCCTGGCATAGTGAAGGGCGGAATCAGGCAGGGAGAGGGAATAGTAGTCAGAAAGGTGCGCATAGCTGGCATTTAGTCCCCTGATATCGTTGGAATCCTTACGGATTTGCAAGGCCTGTTGTAGCTCCGGGCCGGCGGGATAAGTAGAGTCTTTCAACCATTTTGTTTTAGCATAGTTGGAAAGTACCCGGGCATACTCTTGTTTGTTGTCTTTGCTTTCAGCCAGCAGAGATTTGTATAGATTGAGCGCCTGGTCATATTCACCTTTCTTTTGGTAAGTGAGTGCAATGCTGTTTAAGGCAATGGGTTTATAGTCTGGGTTGCTGATATATTTAAGTGCTTTATGATAGTAATCAATAGCCGCATCGTAGTTTTTGAGATTAAGACAGGCATTCCCTAACTCAAAGTAGTCAGCGCCCATGCATTGCTGGTTTTCTTTTTTATGTTCATTGAGATAGGTTAAGGATTTCAGGAGGCTTTCCTGTCCTCCATAATGATCACCCTCGTGTGCCTGGATGATCCCCATATAACTATAGGCCGTTGCAATTTTCAAACTATCAGTAGCACTTGTGGCTACGATATTAAAGTAGTAAAAGGCGGAGTCATTGTTGTTGTTCTCGTAGAAAGACTCCCCTTTATCGAATGAGGGATCAGAAATGGGTGGTTTGGATACCTGCCTGGATGTGCAGGCGAAAAGGCCACAGCCGAGTAGGGGTAGTATGAATTTTGAGGGGCGCACCTGGGATTATTTTTTTAAAAGTATTCAATTTCTGCATGTTAAGGAATTATTATTGTCAGGTTGTTAAAAAAAGTGAGGCAAGAATTTTCTTGCCTCACAACGATACTACTTACGGTTTTTTCCTTGGAGGAATTGTGCCGGTTTCACCGCTGGTGTCGTCATCCAGCGTGGTAACCTGGGTGTCATGATTATGATTACCATTGTTGGTGTGGCCGGGGCTCAGGAATGCCAGGAAAAAACTTAATATATAAGAAAGCATTGTGTTAGTTTTTTAATGTTTAGGAAATAAGCCGCCGGTTGCCGGGCAGCCGGCAGCTGAGTTTTAAGTGAGTCAGGAAGCGCTTCTTGTTTTTTTTTGGGAAGGGTGGGTGTGGATTACGGAAGCTGATTATCGCTTCCCAGGCCGTTAACCGGCTTCCGCTTTCTTTACCCGGAGTGGATCGGGGCTGTACAGTACCTCGTAGCTACAGAGGTGTTTCCCGATTGCAGAACAAAGATACAGTGAGGTAAGAGGTTGATTTACAAACAATTCCAATAATTCCGATTATTCCTGATATGCGATAAGTAATTCCGGGAATGCCGGTCTGATTCCGATTATTCAGTTTTATAATTTCATTTATGGCAACCTTTTTTTTAGACTATCAGCAGCAGGTCTGGCAAGTGTACCAGCAGAAGAGGGATAACAATACGTTACCTCACGGGCTGATGTATCTTACCCCGGCAAAACTTAAGGAAGAATGCGTGAAGAGATGTACAAAAGATGTCGATAGATGGGATGAAAAGGTGGTCAGGGATTTCTGTGGAGATTTAAATGAATCAAAAAATTGTCACGCCCTCATTAAGAAGTGCGATACGGATAAGTTCAGGCCATTGGTCAATTATCTGAAGAAGAAGTCCGACAAAACGGATGAGAAGAATATCGAGCTCCTGGCATGGTTGATTGAATTTCCAGGCCGGCCATGGGAAAAGTGGAAGAAGGAAGCGCATGATGATAGTATTATTATTGGAACGCAGGAGGACGAGGAATCGGGAGAAGCGCCGGTAATAGTATTGGATCCCCAGGTAAATTCATCTGCCCAAAGCAGTATGCCCGACGGAAACCCGGCAATTCCGGAAAATCCGGTAATGCTAACCGGGATGGCTGTCGCCAGGGGAGCGGGAAGTGTAGAAGTGGAATCCCTGGAGCATTCCCAAAATCAGGTACAACGGAAACCGGCGAAGATGTTGGTGGCCGTGATGTTGTCACTGGCATTAGGAACTGGTGGCATGTGGTGGTGGAAAGATATGCATCAGCCATCTGGCGCTGGTGGTTGCATGTATTGGTTAGAAGATCATTATGAGCCTATAGCCTGTGATCAGAAATTACCCCACACCAAGGTTATAGCGTTAGATAGCATGAGGTTGAAATACTTCAGGAAAATAACCAGGCCAGACACCATCACTTACCAGTCCATAGGAAAGGTTTGGTATTCCAAGATGAACGGGAACCTGGAATTCTATACATGGGAAGGAGAACATCCGGTTGCTTTTGGTCGTTGGTTAAAGCCAATTACTCCTTATATTATCAGGGAGCATATCCTTCAGAGATGATCCCTCCTTTACCTTAGTATCCGCTTGTCAAAGAGAAGAGGATTTAGGATTAATTTTTTTATATCTTTATCAAGTTTAAAAAAATAACCTGCCAGATAACATGATATGCTGCCAGGTACCTAGTGCCTGTTTCTGAAATGAACCATATTTTTTTCCTTTGTCTATCCTTATTACGTTTTAACCCGGTGGAACCCGTTGCTGCAATGGATACCGTTCCGCATTATTTTATAAGACATTTTACGGATGAGGATGGCTTACCCCAAAACAGTGTTAAGGGTATGGTTCCTGATACCAATGGCTTTTTATGGTTGGCCACAGAGAATGGTTTATCCCGCTTCGACGGCAATTATTTTTTCAATTTTAATGTCGATAACGTGCCTGGACTGAAAAGCAGCAGGATGGGCAGAGTTTATCCCAATGATACGGCGATCACTGTTGAAACAGATATAGAAGAAATATTAACTGTAACTGGAAGTAAGGTGACGCGGGTAGGAAAAGAGATGCCGGGGTATGCCTACCAGCAATACCTGGCAAAGAAGAATGATTATTATCCTATCAGGGGATGGCCTGATGACTATGCGGAACAATTTGCTGCCATACGGCCTGTGGTTTTTCCCAATAGCAACGAAAGTTATTTTGCCGCCTATGGGGATACGATTTCTTTTGTGAAGAATGGTAGGGAGGCCTATCGCATTATACAACCAGACCTGGATCTGATGCGCTTGTTTGTATGCGGGCATCAGCTTTATTACTTTACCAGCAGCGGGCAGATATTAAGCTGGAAGAAAGACCGGCAGGTAAAAGTATCGCTTGTTGGAGACCTGTTGTCGGATTCCTCGTTTAATAAATCCGGTGTGGAATTATTATGGAACCTTGCTGCTCACCAGGTTTTTGCTTATACCGGAGGCAATTGTTACCAGTTGCAGCAGGAGGGAGAGCATATTCGTAGTGCAGTAGTATTACGGGGTTTCGATTTTCATGAAACATACATTAAGTCGATATATTATGATGTGGTCAACAGCCGGGTTTTCCTCGGAAGTTCTACGAAGGGACTTTATGTTTGCACGAGGCAACAGTTTACTTCGCATAAATCAGATATTCCGGATACCAGGGTATTTTATGCGCAAGCTCCTTTTGGAAAGAATGAAATAGTAACTGCATCGGGGTTATTGTTGGACGTGCATGGCAAATTCAGTCCCTTACCGCTATGGTTCAATAATAAAAACGTGCTGGAAAAATTTACCCTGGCCCGCGACAAACAAGGACGGTATTGGGGACGGGAGCAGGCAATGCTGATTAGTGTATCAGCGGACTTCAGTAAAGTGATGTCAAAAGTTAAAATGCCTGACGCCATTGGCCAGGTGTATGTGGATGCCGGTGGAACGTTGTGGGTGGGTGGAAAATACCGGGGATTGTATTATCTGAAGATGACAGCTCCCGGATTGCAATTATTGTCCGCAGGGGTAGAAGATGTTACCTATATCAAAGAAGGACAAATTCAGGGTGTTTTATGGATAGGCACCCATAAGGGCTTATATAGGGTTCATCAACCGTCGGGAAGTACCGACACCATTAAAGGCTTAGAGCAGGGAAACATAAGAAGCATCTATGTGGCCAGGCAGGGAGAAGTCTGGATTTCCACATATAACAAAGGCATTTTTCTTTACAGGAATGAAAGGCTGACAGCTTTGCCATTAGACCGGCAGGGATATATGTCTTCTACCCATTGCATTATAGAGGATGATTACGGCTATTGCTGGCTGACTACCAATAAGGGCTTATTCTGTGTTCGGCGGCAGGATGCGCTGGATTTTACAGACGGGAAAAAAGCAGATTTATTTTATTATTATTTCGGAAAAGATCAGGGATTTAATACGAACGAGTTCAATGGTGGTTGTGAACCCTGTGCACTGAAGTTTGAGAATGGCGACATTTCCTTGCCATCACTCGATGGGCTTGTTCATTATACACCAGCTTCTATCCAGATGGAGATGCCCGATAAGGGAATATTTGTAGACTGGATAGAGCGTGACCTGAAATTGACGGACGCAGTGGACAATATTGAACTGCCGCATAATTTTAAAACTTTCCGATTGCATGTCAGTTCTCCTTACTTTGGGGATCCCCGCAACCTGTATTTTAATTATTGCCTGGAAGAAAGTGACAAGGCAGGAGAGAAAAAGATATGGTTGCCAGTGAACAGCGACCGCACGGTTATTCTATCATCGTTGCCGTCAGGAGATTATCGTATTCATATCCGGAAGTTGAAAGGCTTTGGGAAAGATCAGTACATTGAAAAGGTGATCGATATCCACGTAGCGGAAGCTTTTTATGAAAAGAACTGGTTTCGCGTGTTGGTATTGATCGTGCTTATATGCCTGATCGTGTTATTTTATAAGATGCGTGTCCGTCATATTGAAGACCAGAACAAGCTATTAGAGTTAAAAGTATTTAACCGTACAAGGAAGCTGCAGGAAACCATGGCCACCTTGCAGGAGTCGGACGAACAGATACGCAAGCAGAGCCTGATGCATAAGCACCTGCTTACCGCCATTACGCATGATATTAAAACACCGCTGCGATTCCTGCTGATGGTCAATAAAGAAGAATCACTGTCGGGCAAACGGCAGGAAGAAGAAGTTGCCGCCGTAACGTATGAAAGCCTCTACCGCATGCATCACCTGGTAGATAACCTGATACATTACATGCGGACTACCTTCCAAACAGGTGCATTTACCCAGGATAGCGTATACCTGCTACCGTTAGTAGAAGAAAAGATGGCTATCTTCAAACCGGTTTCTGACGCTAAAGGAATTCAGCTTGCCTGTCATATTCCTCCGGAGATGACTATAGCGGTGAATAAGTTATTACTGGCCGTGGTGCTGCACAACCTGCTGGATAATGCCGTGAAATATACATCCCATGGAAGTGTGGAAATAACGGTGGAAGAAATGGCGACCGGCGTCATCATTAATATCAGTGACTCCGGTATAGGAATGCCGCAGGCCGTGCGGGATTGGATTAACCGGCCTGAAAACGATGGTACGGGGCATTCCCATAGTACCGGTATCGGGCTCATACTGGTAAAAGAGCTGTTACCGGTAATTAATGCCACTTTACGTGCTGGATCACGTGCCGGAGGCGGTACTATGCTTTCACTACAGCTCCACTATAATGGTTAGCCACCTGGTGCATTTGCGCTTTCTCTACTAAAGCGATCACATTTTTTACACCGGTTTTCTCAAAGATGCGCCCCTTATAAGTGCTCACCGTTGTGAGTTGCAGATGAAGTATTTCGGCAATTTTTATCAACGGAAGGCCTTTTATCAGCAGGTTCATCACTTCTATTTCACGACCGGAAAGCTCAGAGAACGGGTTGGAGGAATGCTCTTCCCGCCGGGTGTATTTCCTGATCAGTTGTTCGCGGACGGCTTTGCTGATATATTTCTCTCCTCCAAGCACCGCAGTAATGGCCGTTTTGAATTCGTCGTCGATGGAATTTTTTTCAATATATCCATCTGCACCGGTTTGGATATAGTCGAGCGCATACAGCAGTTCTTCATAGGCTGAACAAATGAGGATCCGGACATCGGGGAGCCGTAGTTTTACTGCATCAATCATCTGTCGGTTGTTGCCGCCGGGCATATTAATGTCCAGTATCAACAGGTCAAAATGTTGGGCTTCAATAAGAGAAATGGTTTCATCAAATGTTCTTGCTTCCGTTACCAGCATATTATCAGGCAGGGAACCAATAATTTGCTTTATACCAAGTCTTACAATAGAATGGTCATCAGCTATCAGTACATGTATCATCGCTATTCCATGTTAGGGACTACGGGTATCATAGATTTTCGTCGCACTAAAATAATATATTTTCTTTCCCTGTGTAATAATTATTATAATTTTTTAAGACAGGCAGCAGATGAAGTTGTTTCCATTTTCAGCAATGGTGCACTTCCCTGGTTATTATGTAGTATAACTACTACAAACATATCGAACTACAACGACAAGCGCGGGAAAATAGTTTGACTACTTTCGCAACTAGGATAGTTCATTGGAGTCATGTGAGCTATTCAGCGATAGTAGAATGAACCGATAATGCCCGTATCCTTTTCTGTAATCTTAATACTTTCCTATGGTGAACTTTACTCGATTCCCATTGCACGCGGACCTTTTTTTTTCGGCAGTATCAAATGCTGTCATTCATAAGGCGAATACCGTTTGTATATGATAATGCCGATCGTAGTGTTACCCATCGGTTTTAGCTAACAACCATATCGCGTTCCAGGTATAAAGATTTTTTAAAGAAATCTTTCCCGGTTCACCACGCCACTGCGTGGTGGATCAGTACCCTTATTACCCAATGTTTTTGAATGATGTCCCTCTTAAATATTTTTATGAATCCCGATGTAAGGTTTTTCAGCAAGCATTGCAAACGGCTGCTATTGGCCCTGTTTGGCATGACGATGACTGTTGCGGCTACCGCCACTACTTTCCCGGTCACCAATACGAATGATGCGGGGCCTGGCTCTTTCAGACAGGCTATCCTGGATGCCAATGCGGCAGGCGCTGGTATGCATGAGATCGTGTTTAATGTGCACGGGCAAATCACGCTGGCCACTTCTCTGCCAACTATTACGGCTAAAAAGCTGGTAATAGACGGGCAAAACAGGATTACGCTGTATTCTACCGGTGTTAACCCCGTCATCAATCCTTTTGTGATTAATGCGGACAGCGTGACTATCCGGAATTTCACGGTGCAGAATAATGGGGACATTAATGTGGACATCTTTCCAAATACATCGGGGATAACGGTTGAGAATATACGTTCTTTCAGTACTGTTGGAAACAACCTGAATTCATTTATGAGGGTACAAGGGGCCTCTGCAGGACTAACGGTGAGGAATATTTCTTCTACCGATGTAGAGCCGGCTGGCGCTTCAAACCTCCCTCCACACATTGGAAGGGCTTTTTATTTTACGGGTGGTACGCAAACCAACCTGGTTATGGATAATATCCAGCTTAGCACGGCCAACAATACACGTGGAGGAGAAGGTATTGTGTTTCGTGATGCGGGAGTGAATGGGTTAACACTGACGAATAGCAATATCAGTGGGTTTCAGAATGCCGTGTTGTTTGATAATACTGCGGGCGCTGTAGAAACAGCTAATAATGTGTTGATCCGGAATGTGACCATTGATAGTTTATGGAGCGGTGTTTCGTTAGGTATTTATTGTGACTACCCTGCTACTAATTTTAATATTAAGCGTACTACAATAGATATGAACGTGATCGGACAGGATGACGATGGGGACTATGCCATCCGTTTCGATAATACCGCGGGCAACATTACTTTGGACACTATTAATATTAATGAAAATGATATTCACGCTATTTGGTTTAATGGTACTTCCAGCAATGTCAGCATCAATAAAACAGTGGTGGAGAACCGGGTACCCGGACTCTATGGAGGAAATGCCTGTATCAGGTTTGAAGGCGCTGTGAACGGTTTAAGTTGTACAAATTCTGTATTAAACGGAGATAAGCTGGCCAACACGGATGATGCCGATGTTGGCATAGGATTTTATGCAGCCGCTTCCGGAGTGACGATCGACAATGTTTCTTTTAATGAATTTGATGTAGATGGTATCTATGCGGCCGCAGCAACCACCAACTTCCTGTTGGGCAATTCTACTTTCACCAATAACATGGATGGTATTGAATTTTATAACAACGCCGCCAGGACGAATGTAGATATTGTTAATTCTGCGTTTTATAACCAGACACGTTCCGGTATTGTGGTGACCGGCGCTGCCGGCGCCACGGATGTGGATATTAAGGGAGATACGCTGGCGAATAACGCCAACCATGCCATTTGGTTTTATGGCGCGGCCAATGTTACCGATGCAGAAGTAAGCGGTTGTGTGATTCATGACAACGGTGGTGCGGGCGTTGTTAACGTAGCCCCCACCAATGTACTCATCTCCAAAAACTCCATTTATAATAATACTGCCGCAGGTATTTCCCTGCAAGGCGGTAACTGTAGCTATACCAATGCCGGCGGCAAAACACCGGTGCTGGTATCGTCATCTGCGCTGGGCGGAGGGCAGTACCAGTTACAGATTACCATACCTGCTATTACAGCCGGTGCGCAATACACTATTGATATATATGCAAACGATCCCGCTACGAACAAAACGAGCGGGCAATATTATGTTACTACTTTAACAGGATTATCTGCAGGCACTTCTACACAAACGATTACTTATAATACTGGTCCCGGTGTTACCGGACTCGGTTTCTGGACAGCCACCCTGCGTATTCCTGCCAATACCTGCGGTACCTCTGAATTTAGCAATGGTATCCCTATGGCGGCAAAAGGGCCTGCCTGTGTAAACAACGGCGTGGTAGCATGGTATCGGGCAGATCAGGCGGTGAATGGTGTAAACTGGGGCGATATTTCCGGTAATGCCAATCACATGACGGTTGTCGGCGATCCTGACAATACCACCGGGATGGTCAACTTCAACCCGGCGATTTATTATGATGGTAATGATGCTCACCTGGTACCCGCTTCGGCTGCTGTATCTGGTACATATTCCATAATGGGTATGGGCTTGTTGGAAGGTAGCCAGACGGGACGTGTATTTGCCAGCTCCAGCAGCAATAAATTAATGGGATGGCATGCCGGCTTCGAGAACCGCTTGTATGTGGAAGGCTGGCTGAATACCGGTAATGCAATTACCGCTAAAGGAAAATTATATTCTTTTGAAAGAGCCGCCAGTGGCGCCTATGAGTTTAAGAGTAACGGTGCATTGGTGAAGAATGGCCCTACTGCGGATGGCACCACATGGACATTAGATGTCGGCGGGGCTACGTACTCCGAATATTCAAAAGTATTTATCCCGGAAGTATTTATCTACAACCGGGATCTTACGCAGGCCGAAGTACAGCGCATTGAATCTTACATGGCGCTGAAATACGGTATTACGCTAAACGCAGGTGCAACAGATTATATTAATAGCGACGGTACGGTGCAAATATGGACCGCCGCCGCTAATACCGGTTATGGGGCGCGTATCACAGGTATAGGCCGCGAGGATTGCAGCATGTTGAATCAGAAGCAGTCCCTGAGCCAGGATAGCGGCATAGTGACCATTGCATTAGGAAATGCCATTGCTGCTTCCAACGCTGTTAATGGGAACAACTTCACACAAGACAAATCCTTCTTCACCTTTGGTGATAACGGAGGAAATACCGGTTATTTTACCGCAGTGACCAGTACCAACGCTAACCAGCGTATGGGCCGCGTGTGGCGTGTGCAGAAAACAGCTTCCTGGGATAATACCCAGCAGGTAACGCTCCAATTAGCAGGTGGTGCAGGAAATAATTACCTGCTGATCAGTACAGATGCCGCTTTTGGTACTGTTACCAAAGAGTTGAAGCTGAGTAGTACAGGAACAGTTACGCTGAGTAGTGCAGACCTGGCCAATGGTGCTTACTTCACCTTCGGTCAGCAACAACGCTCCCCGGGTGGTGTAGCTACTGATTTGCAGACATGGGTAAAAGCGGATGCGGGTACCTCTGTTGTTGACGGTAACATTCTCAAGTGGCAGGACCAGGCGGTACAACGTGAGTGGCCGGTATTTGCATCCAACCTGCCTATAGGTTGGGAAAAGAATACCATTAACTATAACCCGGCGATCAGCTTCGCAGGAAATAACTATTTCACCGTGCCGAAATTCACCGAAGGTTATACTGCCGGTGAAATATTTTCCGTACAGTTATCTAACCTGCCGGCTACTTCTACTGCGGTGAGCTTCCCGTTTGAATTTGGTGGCGATCCTACCGTTGCTGGTGGTGCACCGTTCTATGTATATAACGGAAGTCACTATACGCATTTTGGTACTACTACGCGGCCAGGTTACGGGTTACCGGGTATCAACATACAGCAACCACATTTATTAAATAACTGGAGTGCCCCTGGTAGCTGGTCATTGAATTTTGATGGTAAAACAATGGGCAGCAGCGCCAGCTTCCCTGTTAATTTCACGAGGGGAGGAGCGCTTAACAATGCCATCGGTGCAGGTCATAACTCCATCTTCAATGGCCGCATTTCAGAAGTAATTTTCTACAACAGGCAGTTAAGTGCCACAGAGCGGGCGCAGGTAAATAGTTACCTGGGCCTGAAGTATGCGCTTACGTTGAAAACTTCGGCCGGTGCTCCTGTTGATTATATTTCCAGCAATGGTACCACGCGGATGTGGACAGTCTCTAAAAACACCGGTTATGGAGAACGCATCACCGGTATTGGCAGGGATGATAATGGTACTTTGTTACAGAAGCAAAGCCGCTCACAACTTGATGGCGCCAATGTAACCATTGGTATAGGAAGCCGCCTTGCCGCCTCCAATGCGGAAAATAGCACTGACATCGCCAACGATCTTTCTTACTTTACTTTCAGTGATAACGGACAACCTGCTACATACAACCAGTCCGTCACAGGCCTGGGCAGTCTTACTGCACGTATGGCGCGTATCTATAAAACAGACCGCACCAATTGGGCTAAGAGTCCTGTTACCTTATCACTCGCCGGAGGAAATAACACTACTTACCTGTTGGTGAGCAATGATGAAACTTTTGGTGCAGGCGATAAATCTTATGTGCTGGATGCAAACGGAGCGATCACTCTCGACAGTGATCAATTACCGGATGGTGCTTATTTTACTTTCGCCAATTCACAGGCCGGTCCGGCTGGTGTAGCTGCCGGACTGGAAGTATGGGCGAGAGCAGATAGTGGAACAGTGGGTGGTAATGCCGTTACCCAATGGAAAGAGCTGAGCGTTTCCCGTCGTACCTGGGCGCTTGGTGCCGCAGGCTCGGTGCCCTGGAAGGAAGCATCCTTCAACTTTAACCCGGGTATCAACTTTGCTGGTAATGGTCCCAGCGGCCTCTATTTCATACAAACACCGGAGATTGCAAATGCCTTTACTGCCGGCGAAATATTCTCTGTACAAACATCGGATATTGATGCTGCTACTGCCGCTGTAAGTTATCCTTTTGAATTTGGAGGAACTTATGCTGGTGGACAAGGTGTATATATATGGAGTAATAATCGTCAATATACCTACTCCGGTAGCGGAACCAGCCGCCGGGATTTTGCTTATCCTGCTGGTATAAATGTGCACAATTCACATATGCTCAATATCTGGAGCGCCACTAATGACTGGGCGGCAGGTATCGATGGCAAAGTATTATTGACGGACAATACCAACGCAGTGAATTTCGTGTCGCCTGCCGGTAATAAAGATTACCTGGGCGCTGGTCATAACGCCGTATTTAATGGCGCTATCCCCGAAGTCATTTTATATTCCCGCAAACTCAGCGTCCTTGAACGCAAGCAGGTACAATCGTATATGGCATTGCGTTATGGTCTCACGCTGGGCGTAGATGCGCCGATGGATTATATCGCCAGTGATGGTACTACCACTATGTGGAAAGCCGCTACCGGTGGCGCCTATGCCAAACATATTACCGGTATTGGCCGTGACGACAGAGGTATGCTATTACAGAAACAATCTGTAGCTGCCGACACCGGCATCGTGACCATTGCTGCTGGTGCAGCAGTGGCTATTTCTAATAAAGCCAATGCAGCCACTATTGCCAATGATCTTTCCTTCTTCACTTTCGGAGATGATGCCGGCGCAACTACTTACCAGACACCGGTTACGGGTGTCAGTAAAGTCAATAGTCGCATGACGCGTATCTTCAAAGCACAGAAAAATAACTGGGTAGACCAGGATATTACTTTGAAATTATCTGGTGGCAATGCACGCACCTACCTGTTGGTTAGTGCCAACAATACATTCGGGGCTGGTACAACGCTGTATCCATTGAATGCCGATGGTACTGTTACGCTTAACAGCAGCCTCCTGGCCGATGGTGCTTACTTTACTTTTGCGAAGAGTGTAACTGGTCCTAATGGTGTTAATAATGGTGTGTCTTTCTGGTTACGTGCAGATGACGGCATATCTGGTGGCAGCAACTGGAGTGACTACAGTAATAAAGGGAATGATGCTGTACAGGGCGTGGTAGGTAGTCAACCAATAACCGATGCTAAAGCGCTTAACTTCAACTATGGTCTTGTGTTTGATGGCACGGACGACTTCCTGGATATAACTACTACGCGCATTGATCCTGCTAAAGCCACCGTTTTTGCAGTAGGCAGCGGTTCCGGATTTGCGTCGGCAAGAGATCTTATCAGTAGCGGCGCCGTAGGCGCCCCTCATGGAATGGAATTCCGGCTCATTAACACCGGGCAGCTACAGTATCTCGAAAACGCTTCATCAGTGGTGGCCATAGGTGGTCTTTCCACTTATCAGCCCAATAAACCATATATTTTTAGTGCTACCCAATCCAATAATACCCCCAACGGAGTACGTATTTTTGGAAATTATACTTTCGACAATGAGGGCACTATCAATTTAACACCGCTCACCGACAATCTTATTTCCATAGGTTCCCGTACTATAGCAGCAAGGGGACTTTACTGGATGGGTAACATGGGAGAAGTGATCGCCTATAACCGGGTATTATCCGATGCAGAACGTCAGTCAGTGGAATCTTACCTGGGCCTGAAATACGGTATCACGCTCAACAATGGTACTACCGACTACCTCGCTACTGACGGCTCCAAATACTGGACTGCCAATCCTACCTATAAATTCCGTATCACAGGTATCGGACGAGACGATGCTACTGCGCTGAATACCAAACAATCACTCAGCGTGGATACCGGTTTTGTGACGCTCTCCCTGGGCAGCAATATTCCATTGACCAATGAACAGAATAGCAATATCATTACCAACGATAAATCGTTCTTTGTATTTGGAGATAATGGACAATCTGTTGCTACTTATACTACAGTAGTAAGCGGCGCCAATGCTACCCGTCGCCTACCACGTATCTGGAAAGTAGGTAAAACCAACTGGACAGATCAGAATCTTACGCTGAAAGCCAATGCTGCCGGCACTAAAGTATATATGCTGATCAGTACGGATCCAACTTTCGCTACCATCGATAAAGAACTGCCACTGAATGCAGATAAAACAATTACACTTAATTCCAGCCAGTTGCCTGATGGTGTATACTTCACCTTTGGCGCTGCAGCGAAATATCCCGGTGGCGTAGCCAGTGCAAACATGTTGTGGTTGCGTGCAGATATCGGTACTTCTGCTACCGCTGATAGTATGTTGATCAGCAGCTGGAATGACTATACTCCGAACGGAAATAATGTAACGCAGGCTACACCTGCTAATCAGCCTGTTTACAGGGATAACGGGGCTGTTAACCTGAACTTTAACCCGATCGTAAGATTTAATGGTGCGCCACATGCGATGACAGGCGGCTCCCTTCTGAAAACCGGTACTTACAATGCAGCGGCGGTATTTTATGCAGGTAGCCAGGCTGCCAGTGTTAACACCGTTGTGTTCACAGAACCTGCCGGAACCGGTACCCAGTTTACCTTGCACGCTACGTGGGGAGATAACGTGGTTTATTGGGATCCTCCTTATGTCAGCAACCGGTTAACATATAATGCAGGCAATGTTAATGACTCTGTTGTACTCTGGACAACAACCAGCGACATCAGCCTCGCTGCCAATAAGCAATCCATTTACAAAAATGGATGGAATGCCGCCAACGGAAATAATAACAGCATCTTCACTGGTAATAACAGTTCTTTCCAGTTGGGTTGGACAAACGCGCTCTCATATAATGGCCGCATGGGCGACCTGATTGTATATACCAATCCACTTACGCCGGTTGAACAGCAGCGGGTAAATAGCTACATGGCTATCAAGTATGGTATTACACTGAACAACGGTGCCAGCAACTACCTGGCCACCGATGGCAATACCATATGGGATGCTACCGTTAACAACGGTTATAGAAATAATATTACTGGTATTGGTCGTGATGATGCAGAAGATCTGAACCAGAAGCAATCCCGTAATACAACGGGAGGTATGCAACTGGCTATTGGTCTGAATAGTCTCTCAGAAACAAATCTCAGCAATACAAATACTTTCTCCGCCAATAAATCCTATATGATATGGGGTGACAATGGCGGCAGCAGTCTCTTTAAAACAGCGCTGACGGGCCATCCTGTTGCCAACTACCGCATGGCAAGGGTATGGCGTGCACAGGAAACCGGTACAGTTGGAAATGTACAGGTAGCCGTACCTTATAATGCACTGCCCAATGCTGCGCAGACTTACCTCATCATCAGTAACGACGCTATCTTCGATGGAAGCGACCAATTTATTCCGGTAACTGCCACAACGCTCGATGGTGTGAAGCATTACGCTGCCAATGTGGATCTGGCTAATGGTCAATATTTCACTTTCGGCGCTTCTATAAAAACACCGGGTGGAGTAGTAGGTACTTCTCTCTGGTTACGTGCAGATGCGGGTACTTCCAGTTCTACAGATAGTACTGCTATTACTGGTTGGACAGATTACGCTTCAGACCTGAATAACGCTACGCAGGCTACAGCAGTGAATCAACCGCTGTATATGAGCAATGCGGCGAATAACGCCAACTTTAACCCGGTAGTGAAATTTGATGGAGCAGATTTCCTGGATCTCGATATCAATAAACTACCAATGGGTACCAGCGCCAGAACAATTTTCGGTGCCGGCCGTCCTGCGGCGCTGGCGAATGGTCAATATATACTCTCCTATGGCGCGAAGGCTACCAATGCTGCCAGCGGTATAGCGGTGACGGCGGGAACCGGACAATCTATTTTTGTCGGGTATAACAACGACCTGACAGGTACTGCCGGCCAATGGCAACCAGGCAGGTTTGATGAAATGGTGGCAACGTGGGCTGGCAATGGTGGTAACACTGCGCTGTATAGCAAAATGAAATTGTTAGGCGGGCCTGCGGCTAAAACATTGAATACGCTTGCCGGTGGGGCAACGATTGGCACTGCTGCCTGGAATCTTGCTGCTGAGGCATGGAATGGGGCTATCGGTGAAGTGATCGTATATCCGGCTGCGTTAAATGCGAACGAATTACAGCGTGTATCTACCTACCTGGCTATCAAGTACGGCTATACGATAGATCAGACTTCTCCCATCGATTACCTGGCTACTGATGGCACCACTAAAGTATGGGATGCCACCGCTAATGCCACTTATAAAAATAACATCACTGGTATTGGTCGCGACGACGTAGAAGGCCTTGCTCAGAAGCAAAGCCAGAATATCAACACCGGCTTACAGCCCATAGTGGGCCTCGGCGGTATCGCGGCAGATAACTTTAGCAATACAAATACTTTCTCCGCAGATAAATCTTACATGGTGTGGGGCGACGATGCCGCCAGCACCACTTTCACTACAGCTATTACCGGTAATCCTGCTGTTACCACCCGTATGGCAAGAGTATGGAAAGTACAGGAGTCCGGTACGGTAGGTACCGTGAATATTGCTGTCCGGAAAGACCAGCTACCTAAAATTGCTGCTACCCCATACCTTGTAGTGAGCAACGATGCTACTTTTGATGGCACTGATCAGTTTATACAATTGTCTGCTACAGACGTGAATGGCGTAGCCAGCTATACTGCCAATGTTGATCTGACCAGTGGACAATACTTTACGTTCGCCAGCTATGTAACCGCACCAGGTGGTGTGCCTAATGAAATGCTGTGGGTAAAGGCAGATGCAGACCTGCAGGTGGATGGCAGCAACCAGGTACAGCAATGGCTGAACCAGGCGGGATCTATGGTGACCGAACTACGTGCAGCAGCGCCTGCACATACAGATGCAATCACCCCTTCTGCAGACATCGTTCGTGTACCGAACGGTATCAACTTCAACCCCGCAGTTGACTTCTCCGGTGCTATCGGCAAATCCCTGAAAGGAGATGCGGGTATCAGCTGGAATTCAACCACTGACCTGTCTATATTCACTGTCAATAAACCAGAAGGCCCTTCTGTCAATGGCCTGGTGGGTATTTTCACCACCAACGGCAACTGGACAACGGCCGCTAATGCGGGCAGGGGGCTGGTATACACTACCAGCAATAACTTTGCCCTCGACGGGGCAGGGTGCCTGGTGTCGCCATCCACACTTCCTTACACAGGGACTTTCCTGACCCGTGGTGTGTACGTAAAATCTAACGATGCACAGGGAGGAAGTACCTGGTTGAACGGCAAACAAAGTATCCTGGGTAACCCCTGCGGTACACACGTCAGTGGTTCTTTCTTTGAAATCGCAGGACGAACTACCGACAACAGCGCTTTTGATAATCGCATCTTCAACGGTAAGATCCCTGAAGTGATCGTTTACAAATCAGCGCTTACGCCTGTCGAATCACAGAAGGTAGAATCATACCTCGGTGTGAAATATGGCGTAACGCTCGACCAGAGCACTGCGCAGAACTACCTGGCAACAGATGGTTCCGTGATCTGGAACGCCACAAACAACAGCACTTATAAAAATAACATCTTCGGTATTGGTCGCGATGACCGCGAAGGCCTGGTTCAAAAGCAGTCCCGCAGCATTCACTCAGGTTCTATCCTCACTGTGGGCGTGCGTACGATCGCCGCTACCAATGCAGACAATGCCAATACTTTCAATACAGATAAAAGTTATATCCTGCTGGGCAGCAACAGCAATGCGCTCACCGTTGGCGGCACAGACCTGCCGGTGGGTAGCTGTATTCCTGAACGTCTTACACAGGAATGGAAAACGCAGTTCACCAACTACGATATCAGTACACAGCCACTCAGTATGCAGTTCGATCTGAACGGCATCACTACTACAGGTACCGCCACAGAGGATTTCAGCATAATGGTAGATGAAGATGGCGATGGTAACTTTGCTACCGGTACCATTACGGAAATCCCTGCTACCAGTTTTGCCGGTAAAATTGTGAGCTTCGAAAATATCAGTGCTTTGAAAGACGGCGTAGTGTTTACCCTCGTTACCAGCCACCTGAAACGTACCGCTAACCTGGTGCCGGATGCTGCTGTGAGAACAGTCACTAATACCTGTGTCAGCAACGACACCTTGTACTTCTACGACCCAACGGATGTTACCAGATATATTGCTTCCATTGCACTCAATGGCAATACCATGGACTTGTCTAAACTGTCTGCCATTGTAGATGTAAACAGGGATATGAATGCCGCATTAGGTAAAAATAATGGCCCGGATTATGGCACGCAGTTGATGCGCAGACTGGTACAGATCAATTATACCGGCGGCGCCCTGACGCAAAACGGCGGCGTGAAAGTTCGTTTGTTCTGGAACCCTGCTGAAAAAACCAATGCAGAAGCTGCCCTTTCAGCCCGTGGTGTAACAGGTACCCAACGCTGGACATGGTTTAAACATACCGGTGATATTACCACTACGCTCGGCGATCTGGCTCCGGAAGGCCTGGCCAATATCAATGAGCTGACGCCTTCTGCCACAGGACAACAGGACGGCGTAGACTATGTTGAATTCAGCGGAATACAAAACTTCTCCACTTTCGGTGGCGTAACAGCTGTAAACCAAACCCTGGCTATCACTAAAGTACAGGATGGTAAGGAAGGAACACCGGATGGCGCTTTCAAAATCAGTCTGCCCGGAACGGTTAACGCTTCGGAAGAAATTACCGTGAACTATACCGTAACCGGTACCGCTGCTAACGGAGCCGACTATACGACGCTTAACGGCACCCTGACATTCCCGGCAGGAAGCAATAGTATACCGCTGCCGGTGATAGTAACCGATGATAACATCCTGGAGATAACAGAAGATGTAACAATTACGTTGAATAGCGCCTTCGGCACCCTCAGCGGCAGTGTTTATAATATCAGCAGCACACAAGCAACGGCTTCGCTGAATATTGAGGATAATGACAGCAACGATCCTGTTAAAACCACAGTAGGTATCACCCGGAGCAGTGACGCGAAAGAACCTGCTACCAACGGCGCCTTCTATGTGAGCCTGCCGGCTAATGTAACTTCCGCAGAGGATATTACCGTGAATTACTCCGTTGCCGGTACGGCAATACCAGGTACAGATTATACAACACTGAGCGGATCCGTGGTGATTCCTGCCGGTCAGCCTGGTGTAGCACTGCCGGTATTGGTAAAGGATGATCAGTTGTTGGAAAAAACGGAAACGGTGATCGCAACGATCATCAGTGGCAGTTCCACGCACTTTACGCTGACACCTCGCGCCGTTGCCCTGAAGGATACGGTGAATATTATAGATGATGAAAATACACCGGCTAATCTCGTATTGAGTATAGCCAGGGCTGTGGATGGCGCAGAACCGGCTACAGATGGTGGGTTTACTATCAGCGTGCCCGCTAACGTGATGCCAACAGAAGCCATCACAGTCAACTACAGCGTTCAGGGTACAGCCACCAGTGGGTCTGATTACACAAGTCTCACCGGAACGGTTACCATACCAGCCGGCCAACAAAGCGTACCGCTGCCAGTGAATGTGTTGAACGATCAGATCATAGAAAAAACGGAAACCGTAGACGTGATCCTTACAGCTGGAAGCAGCAGCAGCTTTAACTTTACGGTGAGCACTACCGATGGTAAAGCATCTATCAATATAACAGATGATGACAACACAACGACTAACCGTGTACTGGGTATCCGGAAGAAATCGGATGCCGCAGAACCATCTGCCAATGGAGCGTTTGTAATTGGGCTCCCTACCGGTATTACTTCTTCAGAAGACATCACCATCAGCTATACCTCCTCAGGTACTGCCACCAGTGGCGCAGATTACACTGCCCTGGGAACTTCAGTTGTATTGCCTGCAGGCCAGGACAGCATCACCTTGCCCATCACCGTTATTGATGACAAAGTAATTGAGAAAACAGAAACGGTCATTGCAACGTTGACCAGTGGTGCCAGCACCAGCTTTGCTTTCACGGTCAGTGGATCTGACGGCAACGCAACAGCCAACATTACAGACGATGATAACACCGCGGCGAATCGCGTCCTTGGAGTACGCAACAGCGGTGGAGATGCGTCTGAACCTGCTACCCATAGCGCGTTTAAGATTGGCCTGCCAAAAGATATTACTTCCTCCGAGCCCATTAATGTAACATATACCATCAATGGTACCGCTACCGATGGTAGTGATTATGTATCGATACCAGTTTCCGTAACCATTCCTGCCGGCCAGGACAGTGTATTGGTACCTGTAACTGTGATCGATGACCAGTTAATGGAAAATACCGAAACGGTAGTGATGACACTTGGCGGCGGTAGCAGCAGCAGCTTTGCGTTCACTGCAAGTACTACTAATACCAATGCAACCGTAAATATCCTGGATGATGATAACACTGCGGCTAATCGCGTGCTGAGCATCACTAAAATGAATGATGGCGCTGAACCGGGTACCAATGCGGCGTTTAAGATCAGCCTGCCTAAAGGAGTTCTACCTTCTGAGGACATTACTGTGAATTATACCGTAGCAGGAACTGCTGCCAGTGGTGTTGACTACACCAACCTGGGTACCAGTATCATTATTCCTGCCGGAAAAGATAGTGTGGTATTGTCTGTACCAATATTGGACGACCAGGTAATAGAAGATACAGAAGACGTAACGGTAACACTCACCAGTGGTAGTGCTGCACATTTCAGTTATACCATCAGCCCTGCCAATGGCAATGCAGCAGTGAATATTGCAGATGATGATAACATACCTGCCAATCGTGTGCTGGGTGTGGTCAATAGCGGCAACGCGGCAGAACCAGCTACCAATGGCAGCTTTACTATCAGCTTGCCTGCAGGCATCACTTCTTCCCTGCCGGTTACCGTGAATTATACCATCACCGGAACAGCAGTTGGTAATGTGGATTATACGGCATTAAGCCTCACCGCCACCATACCTGCTGGTCAGCCTGGTGTAGTTGTGCCTGTAAATGTGCTGGACGATAAAATCATTGAACTGACAGAAAATGTTAGCATGACGATTACCGGTGGAACAAGAGGCAGCAACAGCTTTACCGCGTCTCCAACAGCTAAAACAGCTACAGTAGACATTGCAGATGACGACAACACACCGGCCAATCGTTTGGTAAGCGTGAAGAAAACCCATGATGGCGCAGAAGGGGGCAACACGGTGAAATTCGAGTTCCTCCTTGCGCCGGGCATCACTTCTTCCCAACCGGTGAAGATAAATTATACGGTAGCAGGAAGCGCTATTCTGGGCACTGACTACAATGGTTTAACCGCTGCCGATTTCAGCGGTAGTATTACTATTCCTGCCGGAAGTACCAACGCATTCATAGAGGCCAATGTAGTGGATGATCAGATTATTGAGGGTACAGAAACAGTAGACATCACTATTCTCAATGGATCTTCCACTGATTTCAACTTTACACCAGATCCTGTTGCAGGTAAGGCAACGGCTAATATTATCGATAACGATGATAATTCGGCTAACCGGGTGCTGAGTATTACCAAAGCCGGTGATGCCGCCGAACCATCTACAAATAATGTTTTCAAAATTAGTTTGCCTGCGGGAGTAACGGTTCCTGAGCCTATCACCGTTAAGTATGCGGTGAACGGCACAGCGGTTGCCGGTACAGATTATGCAGTACTGAGTGGTACTGTTATAATTCCCGCGGGAGCAGAAAGTACAACGCTGCCGGTAAATGTGATCGATGACTCTATCATCGAGAATACAGAAACCGTGGAGGTAACCATTATTGATGGTACCAGTGCCAGTCTTACTTTCACGCCAAGTACTACGCAGGGTAAAGAAATTATGAATATTGCCGATGACGATAACACAGCGGCTAACCGCGTGCTTCGCATTGAGAAATTATCAGACCTCGCAGAACCAGGCACCAATGGCAGCTTCAAAGTAAGCCTGCCCGGTAACTTCAAATCGTCAGAACCTGTAACCGTGAACTACACAATAAGTGGTACAGGTACTAACGGTACAGATTACACGACATTAAGCAATAGCATCACGCTGCCTGCTGGTCAGAATAGTGTGTTGATCCCGGTAATTGTAAACGATGACAAGATCATAGAAGGAACTGAAACAGTGAGCATCACCCTTACCGGTGGCTCCAGCACCAGTTTCTCCTTCACTGCCAGCACTACGGATAAAAGCGCTGCTGCTGATATCCTGGATGATGATAACATTGCAGCTAACCAGGTACTGAGTGTAACCAACGGTGGCAATGCCGCTGAGCCAGCTACCAATGGCGCCTTTACTATCAGCCTCCCCAATGGTTATACCGCAGCAGCACCTATTACTATCAACTATAGTATTGCCGGTACAGCCACCAGTGGCGACGATTATACCGCGTTGAGCGGCACCGTGATACTATCTGCTGATCAACCCAGCGTATCTGTACCTGTATTAGTGAAAGATGATCAGCTCCTGGAAAACACCGAAACCGTGATCATGACCATTGGAGGCGGCGCTGGTGGCGGGCTTATTTACACCGCCAGTACCACTCAGGCGAAGGCTACTGTTAATATTACGGATGATGAGAATACAGCGGCCAATCGTGTGCTGAGTGTTACCAACGATGGTAATGCCGCTGAACCAGCTACCAATGGCAAGTTTAAAATCAGCCTGCCGGCGAATGTGTTCCCATCAGAAGATGTAAAGGTTATTTATACCATTGGCGGCACTGCTACCGGTGGTAAAGACTATGCACTGTTACCAGATACTGCTGTTATTCCAGCAGGTCAAAACAGTGTAGACGTCCCCGTTACAGTAACAGATGATAAGATCATCGAAGGCCAGGAAGATGTTAGCCTGACTATCACGGGCGGCAGCAGTACCTATTTTGCTTATACTGCTAGTGCCACTAATGCTACCGCACAGGTAACAGTGGATGACGATGACAATATCGCCGTTAACGAGGTACTTGCCCTGACCAAAGTAGCAGATGCTGCGGAACCCTCTACCAATGGTAGTTTCCGTATTAGTTTACCAACAGGTATTACATCAGCCAGGGATATACAGGTAGCTTATACTGTGCCCGGCGGCACATTGGCTACTCCAGGAATAGACTACCGCGTTATCACCGGTGCGATCGTGATCCCTGCCGGCCAGAATAGTGTAGACGTACCCGTAAATGTGATCGATGATAAGATCATGGAGCCAACTGAAAACGTGGACCTGGCAATATCCGGTGGCAACGACACCCGGTTTACTTATACAGTGGCCGGGGGAGCAGGTACTGCTACCGTAAATATTACCGATGATGATTACAACAACAACAGCAACGTGATACTGTTGACCAAATTATCTGATGCTATAGAGGGAAGTACCCATGGTCAATACAGAGTTTCATTGCCGCCAGGTGTTACCGCTCAGAATGATGTGGTGGTGACTTATCACCTGACAGGAACCGCAACCAATATTACGGATTATAATTTGCCGGGTATTTCTTCTACCACAACATTCACAATACCGGCAGGTGCGAATGAAACACTCATAGACGTAGCCGCGTTTAACGATGGAATCATTGAAGGACCAGAAACGGTAGTACTGCACCTGGATAACGCTACCTCTTTCGGTATGCCATTCAGCATAGACCCATCCAAAGATTCAGCTACCGTGAATATCATAGATGCGAATGCTGCGAGCAGCACTCCTATACAGGTGATTGCAGGTACCAATGCGGCAGAACCAGCCACTAACGGTACATTCACAGTGAAGCTGGCAGGAGTGGCTACCTCCGCATGGCCTGTTACAGTAGGATACCAGGTATCCGGTACCGCTATCTCAGGAGAAGACTATGAGCAAATAGGCACTATTACAATAGGGGCTAATAAAAACAGTGAAACCATCACGCTCAAAGTCCTGAATGATCAGATTATTGAGCCAACTGAAACCATGACCATCACGCTGTTGTCGGGCAGTGCAACAGATGGAGGCGGCAATGCCTTTATCTTCCCGCCAGATCCGGCTAACCGCCAGGTGACAGTTAACATTGCAGACGATGACGCAACCGCTGTTAACCAGGTACTGAAAGTGGTGACTGCGCAAAATGCAGCAGAACCGGGTACCAACGGTGCTTACATTGTAAGCCTGCCTGCAGGTTATACTGCTGCGGCAAACCTTACATTGAATTATAGCATGAGTGGCACAGCAGCCCGTTCTACTGATTATACCATCAGTACCATTACACTGCCGGCATATAACAACAGTGTTACCTTACCACTGATTGTTAAAGATGATAAGATCATTGAGGGCACAGAAACAGCGATACTGACACTTGCCGGTGGTATGGATGGTAATGCATTTACCTATACTGCTAATCCTGCTGGTAATAAAGCCAGCCTGGATATTACAGATGATGATAACACGGATGCCAACAAAGTGCTGCTGGTAACTCCAACAGCCAATGGCGCAGAACCGGGTACCAATGGTGAGTTTACGATTAGCTTACCTGCTGGCTATACTGCCTCAGAAGATGTCAATGTAACCTATACCATTGCAGGGACCGCCACTGCCACGGATGATTATGTAGCCCTGACAGGTACTGCAACAATCATTGCAGGTAGCCAGGATGTTAAAGTAGCCGTAGCGGTGAACGATGACCAGGTGATAGAAGGTACAGAAACCGTGGTGATGAAGCTGACCAGCGGCACCAGTACCAGCAACAGCTTTACTTTCACACCGGCTACGGGCAACAGTACTGCATCCGTGAATATAGCTGATAATGATAGCACCGCTATCAACCGCGTTATCAGCGTGAAGAAGAAAACAGATGCCGCAGAACCGGGTACCAATGGTGCATTCACCATTAGTCTGCCAGGCACTATTACATCAGCGAAACCGGTTACCGTGAATTATACGATTGCCGGTACAGCCACCAACGGTACCGATTACGCTACACTTTCCGGTACAGTGATTTTACCTGCCGGTCAAAACAGTGTAGACGTACCCGTTACTGTGACTGACGATAAGATAATAGAAGGTACAGAAACCGTGTCGCTCACCATTAAGGATGGTGCTTCACCGGACTTTGCCTTTACTGCCAGCACTACCGACGCCACCGCAGCCCTGGATATTGCCGATGATGATGACATCGTGGCCAACCGCGTGCTGAGTGTAGATAATGCCGGTAATGCCGCAGAACCGGGTACCAACGGCTTATTCCGTATCAGCCTGCCTGCCGGCTATACCGCGTCAGTGCCGGTTACCGTAAACTATGCCGTGACTGGTACGGCCGCTGCAGGAGCAGATTATACTACACTCCCAGGTACCTTGGTGATACCAGCCGGACAAAATAGTGTGCCCGTTGCCGTTAATGTAAAAGATGATCAGATCATTGAAAATACAGAAACAGTGATCCTGGCAATTATCGATGGTACCGGTGGCGGCGCATACACCGCCAGCACCTCAAAAGGTAAGGCTACCGTGAATATTGCGGATGACGATAACACACCTGCTAACCTGGCGTTGAATGTGGTCAGAACCGCCGACGCCGCTGAACCGGGTACCAATGGAGCATTTAAGATCAGTTTGCCTGATGGTGTTACGGTAGCGGAAGACGTGACGGTGCAATATATGATTACAGGTACTGCCACAAACGGCAAGGACTATGCTAATCTCCCTGCTTCCGTTATAATCCCGGCTGGTCAAAATAGTGTGAATGTGCCCGTGGCAGTAATTGATGATAACATCATCGAAAACAGGGAAACAGTGATCATGACACTGACAAATGGCGCCAGCACTAACTTTAACTTCACCGCCAGCACTACCAACGGAAGTGCCGTGATGAATATAGAAGACAACGACAATAGCCCGGTTGCCCTCGCGCTGAATATCAGTAAGAAAACAGATGGGGCAGAACCTTCTTCCAATGCTGCATTTACAATCAGCCTGCCTGCAAACTATACGGCATCTGAAGATATTACCGTGAACTATGCAGTTGCTGGTACAGCTACCACTGATGAAGACTACACAGCTATAGGTAACTCTATTGTATTGCCCGCTGGTCAAAACAGCATCGACTTGCCGGTATTGGTGAAAGATGATAAGATCATTGAGCAAACGGAAACGGTGATTGTCACCCTGACAGGAGGCACCAGCACCAGCTTCCACCTGGCAGCCAGTGGTACCAATGGCACTGCTACCGCCAATATCACAGATGATGAAGCAGCAACCCCGGCGAACCTGGTATTGGGTATTGTTAAAGCCAGGAATGCCGCAGAACCATCTACTGATGGCGCATTTACCATTAGTTTGCCTGCCAATATTACCTCGGCAGAAAACATTACCGTAAACTACGCGGTCACAGGTACTGCAACAGCCGGCGCCGACTATACCACATTGAGTGGAACAGTAGTGATCCCGGCCGGAAAGAACAGTGTAGACGTTCCAGTTATAGTGTCAGATGATAAGATCATTGAAAATACCGAAACGGTGGTGGCTAAGCTTGCCGGTGGTTCATCCAACAACTTTACATTCACTGGTACCGGCAATGCTACCGTGGATATTGGGGATGACGATAACACTACTGTTAATCGCGTACTAACAGTAACAAATGCAGGAGATGCCGCAGAACCATCTACCAACGGAGCATTCAACATCCATCTGCCTGCAGGGTATACCGCATC
>NZ_JAGHZS010000002.1:235858-933606 GCF_017745275.1 Chitinophaga sp.
GCGGTAACAGCACCAGCTTCAGCTTCACGACCAGCACTACCAATGGTAATGCGTCCATGAATATTACAGATGATGACAATGTAGCCGCTAACCGGGTAATCTATGTAACAAACCCGGTAGATGCCGCAGAACCATCTGCCAATGGCTCCTTCACGGTAAGCCTGCCAGCAGGCTACACCGCCGCTGAAGATGTTACGGTGAACTATACAGTAGCCGGTACGGCAACAACAGGTACAGACTATACTACCCTGAGTAACAGTGTGGTAATTCCTGCAGGTAAAAACAGTGTATCCGTAGCTGTAAACGTAATCGATGATAAGATCATAGAAAACACAGAAACGGTTGTATTAACAGCTACCGGAGCTGCTTCTACCAGCTTTACATTCGTGGCAGGCAGCACTAACAAGAGCGCCACCGTGAATATTACAGACGATGATAACACTGCTGCTAATCGTGTGCTGAGCGTAGGCAATGCCGGTAATGCGGCAGAACCAGGTACCAATGGTAGCTTCGCTATTAGCTTACCTGCAGGAGTAACCTCGGCTGAGGATATTACTGTCAGCTACGCCATAACAGGTACAGCTACCAGTGGCGCTGATTATAATGCGCTTAGTGGTACCATTGTTATTCCGGCCGGTGCAAACAAGGTAATATTGCCTGTAAATGTGATAGATGATAAAATCATTGAGAACAGCGAAACAGTAGTATTGACCCTGGCCAACGGTACCAGCACCCACTTTGCTTTCACTGCCAGCGCTGCCAATCGCCAGGCAACGGTAACGATAGCCGATGATGATAACGTGCCAGCAAACCGTGTTGTGACCGTAACTGCCACTAAAAACGCGGCAGAACCAGGTACAAATGGTGAGTTTACCATCAGCCTGCCAGCAGGTATCACTGCGTCAGAACCTATTACAGTAAACTACACCACCAATGGTACAGCTACTGCCGGAGCAGATTATACAACGCTCGGTGGAACCGTGATCATTCCTGCCGGACAGAATAAGATTACTGTACCTGTATCCGTAATAGATGACCGGATCCTGGAGGGAACAGAAACGGTAGATATGAAGATAACAAGTGGTGCTTCTACCAGCTTCGTGTTTACCGGAGGTAGCACCGCTATAGTAAATATCACGGACGATGAAGACATAGCGGCCAATCGCATACTCAACATTGTTAAAACTACGGATGCGGCAGAACCGGCCACCAATGGAAGCTTCAGTATTAGCCTTCCTGCTGGTATCGTTGCGGTAGAAAACATTACCGTGAACTATATGGTTAGTGGTACTGCCACCAGTGGTACAGACTATACCTCCATCACAGGATCTGTTACCATTCCTGCTGGTCAGAACAGTGTGGCCGTACCAGTGGTAGTAAAAGATGACCAGGTAATTGAGCAAACAGAAACTGTGATCATGACATTGAATGGTGGAAATTCAAATCATTTCACTTTCACTGGTAATACCAATGCTACAGTAAACATCGCCGATAATGAAAGTAGTACGCCTGCTAACCTGGTACTGACGATTACGAAAGGCGCAGATGGTGCAGAACCAGCTACCAGTGGTAACTTTAAAGTAAGTCTTCCTGCAGGTATCACTTCTTCAGAAGATATCACCGTAAACTATAACGCAACAGGTACTGCAACAGCCGGCGCCGACTACACTACACTGGCAGGAACCGTAGTGATCCCGGCTGGTCAAAACAGCGTAGCTATCCCGGTAGTAGTTGCGGATGACCAGATCATTGAAGTAACAGAAACAGTAGTAGCCACCCTTGGTGGTGGTACTTCCGCTCACTTTACCTTCACAGGTAACAGCAGTGCTACCGTTAATATTACCGATGATGAAAGCATCACTCCGGCTAAGCTGGTATTAACTGCCAAAGGAACAGACGGCGCAGAACCTGCCACCAATGGTGGCTTTACCATCGGATTGCCGGCAGGGATTACTTCATCTGAAGATATCACCATTAACTACGCGATAACAGGTACGGCTACTGCCAATGCAGACTATACTGCGCTGACCGGTACCGTTGTCATTCCAGCAGGCCAGAACAGTATCACCATACCAGTGATAGTGAAAGATGATAAAGTGATAGAAGGTACTGAAACAGTGATCATGACACCAACCAGCGCCAGCTCTGCACACTTTGCCTTCACTAATGCAGGTGCGGCTACTGTCAACATCCTGGATGATGAAACGGTAACTGCTAACCTGGTGCTCAATGTAAGCAGGATTGCTGATGGAGCAGAACCTGCTACCAACGGTAGCTTCGCTATCAGCTTACCTGCCGGCGTCACCGCAGCAATGGATATCACGGCTACTTACACCGTAGCGGGTACAGCGAAGAGCGGCATTGATTACAACACCTTAACCGGTTCAGTGATCATTCCTGCAGGCCAGAACAGTGTGACTATTCCGGTAACTGTTATCGATGATCAGCTGATTGAAGGCAACGAAACAGTGATCATTACAGGAACAGGAGGTAAAGCCGGTACGCTGGTATTCACACCAGGCAACAGCGCCACCGCTACAGTAAATATTGCTGATGATGACAACATCAACCTGGACCTGGAAGCCATAGCTACGAAGTCAAACGCCGCGGAACCATCAACAGCAGGTGAGTTCACGATCAGGCTGGCCAGTGGAAAAATACCAGAAGCAGACATCACCGTTACTTATATTATTGAAGGCACGGCCACACCTGGTAATGACTACCAGCCGCTTACAGGTACTGCTGTTATTCCCGCGGGCAAGAATAGTGTAACCGTACCCGTGATGGTAACTGATGATGATTTGATAGAACCGGTTGAAACAGTAATACTTACTGTTACCCGCGGCCAATCGCCTGCCATTAATTATACAGTAGGAGCCAATAAAAAAGCTACTGTAAACATAGCGGATGATGATAATGCGAACCTGGACCTGGTGGTAACAGCCAGCCAGCCAAACGCTGCTGAACCTAACATCAACGGTGCATTTACGATCAGCCTGGCAAGCGGCAAGCGCACAGCAGCTCCTATCACCATACGATATATGATGAGTGGCAGCGCCACACCGGATGCAGATTACACGGCCATTAGCGGTACCATCACCATCCCGGCAGGTGCAAACAGTGTAGTCGTTCTTGTTATCGTACAGGACGACCGCGAAGTAGAGACTCCGGAAACCGTGGTGTTCAAACTTACCGGTGCCCAATCTGCCGATTATACTTTCACAGCAGGTGCAAGCGATGAGGCTACCGTGACCATTACAGATGATGATAAACTGGCGGCTGATCTGGTAGTGACAAAAGAAATTGTTACACCAGCGGCAGGACCTTACCGCATGGGCCAAAATCTGACCTATCGTATCACCGTGAAAAATATGGGTAACGTATCAGTCACCGATGTAAGAGCAGAAGACCACCTGCCGGTACAACTGGATATACCTACCCATACGGCTGCAGACAAAGGTGAAATCACCATAACACCGGCCAGCAAGCTGGTAGTGTGGAATGTGGGTAACCTGGCAGCAGGTGCTACTGTGCAAATGACGCTGACAGCCCGTGTAATAGAAGGCGGAAAGCTGGTAAACGAAGCAACAGCATACAGTACAACGATGCCGGATGCTGACAGCTCCAATAACACCGGCGTATCTACGGTGATGATAGAAGGATCTGATCTGTCGTTCCCGAATGTGATTACACCGAACGGCGATGGTAAGAACGAAAGGTTCATCATCGGTGGTTTGGAAAAATATCCGGGTGCAGCGATGTATATATTCAACCGTTGGGGTGGACAGGTATATCAATCTAAGGATTACCATAACGATTGGGATGGTTCTAACCTGAATGAAGGTACCTACTACTACATCCTGGAAGTAAGGAAACCGGATGGCATTAAGAAGTATAAAGGTTGGGTATCCATATTACGGTAAGAGATAACAATATTATCTGCTACAAAAAAAGTAAAAGATGCAAACAGTACTTAGAGGAGGAATGATGGTCTTGCTGCTGGCACTCGGTATGCGCGGGGTAGCGCAGCAAAACATACAGTTCAGCCAGTATGTATTCAACGGTTTAAGCGTTAACCCCGCTTATGCAGGCTATAAAGAAGACCTGTATGTGAATACCGTTTACCGCCATCAATGGGCTGGTTTCCCCGGCGCCCCGCGTACAGGTGGGGTGTCAATAGATGGGGTAACGCCAGCCAGCGATAATAAAGTGGGATTAGGGTTGCAAATGTTGTTTGATCAACTGGGGCCGCAGCAGGGATTATCGCTTTATGGTTCTTATGCTTATCGCATTCCGCTGGATGATGAGGGTACACGCCGGCTTTGCTTTGGCCTGGGTGGTGGCGTTACGCAATATTCCATTGATGGTAATTCACTGCAATACATAGATAATGAAGATGCGGCGCTGCCGCTGGGGAAGAAAAGCGTATGGGTGCCCGATGCCCGGTTTGGTATTTACTATTATACTTCCCGTTTTTATGCCGGTGCTTCAGTGATGGATTTGTTTTCGTTGTACTCGGATGCAACCCGCTACAACTGGAAAGGAAATAACTATGCAACGATCCGTAAAACACAACACCTGTATATTACTACCGGGGCCATGTTTCCTTTAAGTGAAAATTTGCAGCTAAAGCCTTCCATCCTGATCAAGGAAGATTTTAAAGGACCTACGAATGTAGATATCAATGCTTTCCTGCTGATTGGTGAAAAGCTATGGGCAGGTGCTTCTTATCGCACAGGGGTGGGCATATGGCGCAAAACCAACCTGCAGAAGGATCTCAGTGAAGTAGATGCAGCCAGTGTAATGGTGGAGTTTTATGCTACTGAAAAACTGCGTATCGGATATTCCTACGATCTGACCATTAATAAAATGGCAGGATACCAGGGAGGATCCCATGAGATATCACTGGGCTTTTTAATTCCTTCCAAACATTTTACCGTAAGAAGCCCCAGGTATTTTTAACCTTTAGTTATTACACGTATGATACGTTGCAAGATAATGGCCATTCCGCTGATGCTTTTGATGACCTCCACATTGTATGCCCAGGAGCAGAAGAGTTGGTTGCAGTTAGCTGATGAAGCGTATGCAAGACAGGAGTACGCCAAAGCAGGGACCTTGTATTACCGGATTGCCCGCAGCAAGGGGAGTAAAACACCGTTAAGTCAGTTGATAAAAATGACCCATAGCTACCAGGCAATTGGTTACTATAAAGCGGCGGCGGATATCTGTAAGGAAATGACCAGTCGCCCGGACTGTCCTCCGGCTGCCCATTTTACTTATGGAGAAGTACTTCGGCAGTTAGAGCAATATGAGGAAGCCAAAAAGCAGTATGCTTTATTTACGACCTCTAATGCCGACAGCCTTACATTAAAAGATATCGCGCTGCAAAGTTGCGATAGTGCTGTAATATGGAACCAGCAAGGCGCTCCGGTATCATTAAAGCCGCTTAAAGAGTTGAATACTTATGGCTCTGAGGTGGTAAGTGGCGCTGTAAAGAAAGGGCTGCTGGTGATGTCGAACGGGTATCGTTCAATGGCGCTTAATGGTGGGGGGCAATCGCATCCGGCCATCGATAAACGTACAGAACAACCTTATTACAAAGCATATGTTTACCAGCAATATGCAGGTGACAATTCAAATGCATACCTCGAAGAACTGGTTCCCCAGTTGCTTGGGAAATATGATTATCATATTGGACCTGTATGTTTAAGCAGCGGAGAAGACACGCTGTATGCTACCATCAATATACAGGGAAGGGGAGTGCCTGTTACCAGTAAAGGCATTGTGAACGGTGTACGCCAGCTACAGCTTTACCAGTCTGTAAAAAAGAACGGTAAGTGGGAAACCCCGGTATTGATGCCGGGTATTAACGTAGACGGCTACTCGGCGAGTCATGCCGTATTGAGTTCCGATGGGGATATCCTGTATTTTGTATCCGATCGCCCGGGAGGCCTGGGACAAACAGATATATGGTATACAGAAAAGCAACCCGATGGTACCTGGGGCGCGCCCATTAACTGCGGCAGCCAGGTAAACACCGTGGCTGCGGAAACTTTCCCCACCGTGAATGAAGAGGGCATTCTCTATTTCTCCAGCAGAGGCTATGCCGGCATGGGCGGTTATGATATTTATCGTGTAAAAGGAGCAAAATCCAGTTGGGAGAAGCCGGAGAATATGAAATTACCATTCAATTCCGGCGCTGATGATATGGGATTGGTGTTAAAACGAAATGGGTATGAAGGTTACCTGGCTTCGAACCGGCCAGGTGGCATGGGCAAGGATGATATCTATTATTTTTCAGACCCTAATTACTTTAACCGGGGTACCCCTGGCCAGGAAGTGACTCCGGTTGTCAAACCCGGTACACCACCTGGAACAGGAGAACAGCCGGTTCCGGTAGGAAAAGATCATACCGCGGAAGAAAAGACAGACCGGCAAAAGCTGGAAGAGTTGAAGTTTTTGTATGACTACAACAGTGCATCGTTGTTGACGGAGTCCCGTAGAATCCTGGACCAGGTGGCTGCTGTCCTGAAACGTCATCCTGGCTGGAAGATCGTAGTTACTTCCTTTGCCGACAACCGTGGTTCAGACCAGTATAACACTGACTTGTCTGCACTGCGCTGCTATGCAGTTATCGATTATCTTGCTGGTAAAGGTATTGATCCAAAACGGCTTTACTATAGCAACAAAGGGGAGAAGGACCCGGTAAATGGATGTAAAGATGGAGTACCGTGCAACGAAGAAGAATACAAGCAAAACAGGCGTTCAGAGTTGCGGGTGAAATGGTAGTTTTAGCATTAAAAAAGTAAGCGCCTTCAGATGTTCATCTGAAGGCGCTTACTTTTTTAATGACATATGTTGTAAATAATTGTTACATTCATTTATCTTAAAAATATCTCCTTATGTTATGGACTTTACTCATTGGCGGCATTGCAGGATGGCTCGCTGGTAAAATTATGCGTGGTGATGGATTTGGTGTGTTGATAGATATCCTGGTAGGCGTTGTGGGTGGCTGGCTCGGTGGCTGGTTATTCGGCAAGCTGGGTATCCATATGGGGAATGGTTTTATCGGTTCCCTGATAGTAGCATTAATTGGATCGGTGATCCTGATTTGGCTGGTGCGCCTTGTAAAAGGGAAGTAGCAGATTGTTGTGTAGTGAAAAATGTTGATGCATGGTGCTGTGATTGTACAAATCACAGCACCATGTATTATTTTGTCAGATCTCTTTTGCTACTGGTTTATCTCTTCGGCTCCATTCACTCCAGGAGCCTACATACAAATTCGGCATTTCCATACCTGCAGAGGTCAGTGCTAAAATAGTATGACAGGCAGTTACTCCCGAACCACAGTGGATAATGAGTTTTTCGGGTTTGCCTGATAATAGGTTCGTATATTTTTCCTTTAAAATTTCCGGGGAGAGAAACTGGCCATTTTCGTCGAGATTTTCCGAAAAAGGAATATTAATCGCGCCTGGAATATGCCCTGCTACCAGGTCGATAGGCTCTGATTCACCACGATAGCGGTAGGCATCCCGCACATCAATGACGGTAGCTGATTGGGCAGCTATTTCTTTTTCAACGTCTTCAATATTGGAGAGCGGCAGTTCCCATGATATCCTTTTCTGCAGTTGTCCTTTTTCCACCGTTTCTTCTCCCTGTGAAAACGCCAGCCCTTCTTTTTCCGCTGCAGGAAGGCCACCATCCAATACCTGCACATTTTTTAATCCGAATGCTTTCAGCATCCACCAAAGTCGTGCGGCGGCATTGGAGCCATTTTTGTTATCATAAATAATGATGTGTGCATCTTCTGTAACACCGGATTGCTCCAGCGTTTTTCGGAAGTCTTCAAGGCCTGGTAACGGATGTCTTCCTCCATTGGCGGCGTTTTCCGGAACATTAGCCAGGTCTTTTTCCAGGTTGGAAAAACGGGCACCTTTTAAATGTTTGGAGAGGTATTGCTGGTACGCATCTTTTCCCGCGCTGGCATCGAAAATGATAAGATTTTCCCTGCTGGAAATTGCTTTGAGATGTTGGGGACTAATAAGTGGTTCCATCTTTTCAATAATTATTATACCCGGTTATAAAAATTAGTGTTGAGGAAATACGGCGAACACTATCACAAGATAATCAATCGCTGTATTTTCCTGGAGCTAATCATGAAAAACGATTATTTTAGCTGATATCATATTGTTATAAGTGCATGAAACCTATACTCTCGCTGTGCCTGATTTTCCTATGGTGTAGTTGCCACCAGGCAAGTAGCGGCGGTGAAGTCCCACAAATAGAAAGCGATACCTCACAGCGTTTCCCCAAACCAGATTCCCTGAGCCATTTCAAAGAAACTGTTTTTGTACCTACTTTGGAAAGCCGTATTCCTACGGGAAAAACGGCCATATATACTCCCACGTTATTATTGTCCTGGGATAAGTTACGGGAAGCACTGCCAGATGGCATTTCATTATTCCCGGATGCTCCGGAGGAGTTGAAGTTATTAAATACCACTTCATCTTTTAAAGACGCACTCCGCAAGGGTGAGTATGAGGTAACCGCCGGAGCGGAAGGGGGACTATTGTACGCAAAGTCAAAATTCAGTAAGTCGTTGCCCTACAAAATACCTTTTGATAGCCTGGTAGATTTTCTTCAGTTTAATAATACTCCCGTAAGGGCGTTCGGGTTGCTCCGCTATGATTATTTGATAGTAGATAATTTTTCCATTAACTCATATAAAGATGCAGATCACTTTGTAGTTACCCTGCAACCGGCTGATACTACCCAGGAGATTATAATGGCCAAAGGGTTATCACATTTCAGTAATTTGTCTGCCGGAATAAAAGCGGTAAATGCCTGGCTGGCTGCTGGTAAAACAGAAGAGCATCTTTATTTTGACACCCGGGATGAACTGGCGATACCAGTGTTGAGATTTAACCTGGCTACCCGTTACTCCTCATTGGAGCAACAATCCATCTTGTCAAAATCAACTTCATTTTTGTTGGCTGAAGTATCGCAGCGCATTGCATTGGTAATGGATGAAAACGGCACTGAAGTAGAGAGTGAAGCAGTGGCCGCCGCCGCTGTAGATAGTATGCCGCCGGCACCGAAGAAATTATATTTCGATAAGCCGTATTTGGTGATGATGAAGAGAAAAACGGTGAAGGAGCCTTACTTTGTGATGTGGGTGAATAATTCGGAGTTAATGATGAAGTAATGCATCAGGCTTCAAACTAATGCATTTGAAGCCTGATGTATCATTTTATTTCTCCTGCAAAGCAGCCATTACTTTTTCTCCAACCAATACTGCTGATGCGGGATTCTGTCCGGTAATCAGATTCCCTGCTGTTACCGCAAATGGTTGCCAGTCGGCGCCCTTTACATATATCGCCTGCTTTTCCTTCAGCATATCTTCCAGCATAAAAGGTACTTCCTGGGTGGTTTGTCCGGCAACTTCTTCGCTGTTGGCGAACCCGGCTACCTGTTTGCCATGTACCAGCGGTAAGCCGTTTTTATTTTTTACGTTTTTCAGTGCAGCCGGTGCATGACATACCAGCGCTACTGGTTTACCTGCCTCATAAAAATTTTCGATGAGCTGAATAGAAGCAGTATTATCTACCAGGTCCCACATAGGACCATGGCCGCCGGGGTAAAAGATGGCGTCATAATCTTTGGCCTGTACGCTGCTGAGAGGTACCGTATGATCCAGTTGTTGTTGTGCGGAGCTGTCCTGGAAGAATCGCTTTACGGAAGGAGTGCTGAATTCCGGGCGGGTACTCTTGGGATCTATAGGAGCCTTTCCACCTTTAGGCGATGCAATGGTAACGTTGTAACCCTGATCGGTAAACTGGTACCAGGGAGTTGTAAATTCTTCTATCCAGATGCCTGTTGGGTGGTTGTTGTGAGGTACTGCATCACAAGAAGTAACCACGATCAATATCTTTTTACTCATATGATTTGTTTTATTTTGACTGTAGGCGAAAAAGCCTGTTAATAAGCAGCATAATAGCCAGATGCTTTGTTTCATGTGATAAATTTGATGTAAAATTCGCATGCTGGCAGGACCTGTAAAAGGATACAGATCACTATTAAATAGTGATCTGCATCACATTTAAACCTATTTTGCAGGCGTAAATCAGTAAAAAATGAGTACCGTATTAAGACAACATATCGCTGCTATTGTATCACTGACGGATACTGAATTTGAGCAGGTACTCTCTTATTTTACCACGAAGAAATTAAAGAAGCATCAATACCTGGTGCAGGAGGGAAGTGAAGTAACACAGGAGTATTTTGTGGTGAGTGGGTTGTTGAAAGCTGCCTATACCAACGAGGCGGGGAAAGAACACATTTTACAGTTTGCGATGGAAGACTGGTGGATCTCCGATTACCTGGCATACCTGCAGCAAACGCCGGCGCAATTGAACATCAATTGCCTGGAAGATACCACGCTGCTGTGTATATCTATCGAAAACAAAAAAAAGCTATGCGAAACCTCTCATAAGATGGAACATTTTTTCCGGATGAAAGTTTCGTCAGGATTTGTAGCCCAGCAGCAAAGGATTCTTTCGTTGTTAAGTAATGATGCACAGTCGCGCTACGAGCTATTGCTATCGCAGTACCCGCGGCTATTTCAGCGGGTTTCCAAAACGCTTATTGCTGCCTACCTGGGTGTTTCCAGGGAAACGCTGAGTCGTTTTTCGGGGAAGTAATCAATGCGTCCAGATCATCCCTTGTGGGTTGATATTCCAATGGTATTTTTGAGCCTCCCCGAAGTTCGCGAAGTCCTGTTTCTTTCCTGCCACTATTTCGTCGTAGGCATAGCGCATTTGTCTGGCGCAGATCACAGGCTGCATACGGCCTACGCCTGTACAGAGACCGGGAATAGCTACCATTTGTATCCGTTCATCACCATCGGCTGCTATCAGAATTGCCTTCATGGCGAGGTAGGCATTAATGGACGTGTCAATATTGAAATTAGTAGGAATACGCATGGTCGGCGCAGAAATAAGATATGGAATGTCGGGGTCATTGGTTTCCAGTACCATAGCTTTCCCTACTAATAATTCCCCCTCCGGGAGATGCTTAATGCGTTGTTGCAACTCCTTCTCCAACTGCCATCCCAGTCGCTCTGAAATGGCATAGTCCAGTGAACCATCCATGAAACCAAATGAATTGGCAGGGCTTACGATAGCATCTGTTTTTAATTTGGTAATATCACCTTCTATGATTTTTACATGCGGTACGTCGGCAAAGGATTCCCTCCAGGCGGCGACTAACTTAGGGTTGGTATCTATTAAAATGTATTCCACAGGTATTCGTTTACCCGTGTAAGATAGTAAATAAAGAGAAGCGGCCGCAGGAAGGATATGGCCGCTTCTCTTTTGCCATTAATAGGCCCGTTTTTCACCTTTCCAGCCCGTGTTGTGTAAGAACTGTTCCCAGGTAACACTGTCGGGGTTTATCTGCCGGCTCCACTCCAGGTCGCGTCCTTCCTGGTAGTAACCATGTTCATAAGCATATGATACCATGCCTAAAAGCTCTTGTACCAACGTTTCATTTTCTCCAAAGTGCGGGAAGTGTGTTAATAATTCTTCCCGCGTATAGGCGGAGGCGTAGGTGGCTTTTTTGCCGGTAACCCGTACAAAGGTGTCGACCATTTCCTGCGGGGAAATAAATTCACCGATGACAGGCAATCCTTTCCCGGCGTATTTGTCGGGGTTTGAAAGAATTTCCAGTACTGCAGGTCCCGTGGCCGTTAACGGATCAACGAAGGGCGCCTTGAAGTCTTTCGGCAGATAGATGGGGAATACCAGTGTATCTTCTTTTTGATAAGGGGTATAAAACTCCACCAGGTTGGTATAAAAGAAAGCCATGTAGATAAAGCTGCTCCTGATAGGGAGGGTACGGATATAGGCTTCTACGTTAGCCTTGTCTGTAAAGTGAGGGGCAAATTTCTCACCGCCACTGATGGCATGCACGTTCTCCAGGCTGCTGAAGATAAGATGCGGTACACCTGCTGCTACTACGGCGTCGGCCAGTTCTTTACCCAGTGGCGCTTCATGAGTAGCGGGAGGAGTAATGCCCGGCGTCATCAGGAACACGCTATCGGAGCCGCGGAAAGCTGCTATAAACTCAGATTGATGCCCCAGGTCCAGCGGGATACTTACCAGTTCCACGCCTTGTTCCGCTAAACTGATGGCCTCCGGTGAATGAACGCGACGGGTGATACCGCGTACCCGGTAACGTCCACTGTCTATTAAAGTGCGTGCTGCACTAAGTCCCTGCTTGCCTAAAACACCTACGATGGTAACGAGTGGTTTATATGGATGTGTCATTATTACCTGTTTTTTAAAGTTAAATAGTTGGTTTTCGCTATCAATTTTTAGTACTATAAAATTTATAGTTGCAAAACTAAGTATAGTTAAATAGCTTTGCAATAACTATCCATTTGGATAGGTGTATGAAAAAACAATGATGATGAAAATAGAATGCGAAAGCGACTATATAAAAGTAAATGGTAAGCTATATCCCTGCACAGTAAGCCTGGCGATGGATTTCGTGGGAGGCAAATGGAAGACGGTGATTTTTTATCATTTAAAAGATGGATGCAGGCGATATAACGAGCTTAGAAAGGAAATGCCCAGTGTAACGGAAAGAACGTTGAGTTTACAGTTAAAGCAACTGGAAGATGATGGGTTGGTGTCAAGAAAGGTGTATGGAGATAAGCCGCCGATTAAAGTTGTGTATGACTTAACTGATTTTGGGAAAACATTCGTGCCGGTATTAGACGCACTTTTTGGATGGGGCAACCAGATTGCTACAGAAAAAGGAGAGTTTGTAAGAGTGAAGGTGCCGGCAATATAAAAAACATGGCCACGCCTAAAGCGTGGCCATGTTTTTTAAACGATAGAAGGAAACGCCTTTAGCCCGCCAGTAGCCCACCGTCTATCGGTAAAGCTGCGCCTGTGATAAACTTGGCCTTATCTGAAGCGAGGAATAAAATGAGCGGTACAATATCAGTTGGTGTAGCCAATTTGCCGGTAGGCATGGCTTCTGCAATTTTTTCCAGGCGTCCGGGTATTTTTTTTATGTTCTCCAGCCATTGTTCCGTTTGAATCACGCCTGGTGCAATGGCATTTACGCTTATCTGGTGACGGGCATTTTCCAATGCGGCGGCCCTGGTTAATCCTATCAGTCCGTGTTTGGCGGTTACATAACCCGCAATGTTTTGTCCTACGCCCTTCAAACCTGCAGTGCTGGCAGTATTGATGATACTTCCACCAGCGGCTTTCATGACCCGTATTTCATGCTTTAACGCATAAAAGGTGCCTGTCAGGTTCAGTTGAATAGTGTTGGCAAATTGTTCAGCAGTGGTATCTTCTATGGGGGTGTTGCCCGCATTGCCACCTGCGTTATTGAATGCCACGTCTAATTTCTTATAGCGACGAATGGTTTCATCTACCAGGTGTTTTACCTGTTCTTCCTGGGTTACATCGGCCTGGATAAAAGTAGCTTCTCCACCAATTTTGCGGATTTCATTTTCCAGTGCAAAACCCGGTTCTGTGCGTCTGCCGCAGAACACTACCTTGGCGCCTCTGGCGGCAAAAGCGCGGGCAGCATCAGCACCCAAACCGGCAGTGCCGCCCGTAATCAGTATTACTTTGTTTGTCATTATGAATTGCTTTATAGTTGAAAAGGAAAAGAATCAAACTGATTTGTTTTTCATTAGCGAAAATCCTGTACTCACCATCCAGATATAAGATCCAAAGCGGACGATGGGCAGGAGGATAAAGGCGGATTCCAGCACCAGGCCGAACATCGACACTTGTGCGAGGAACCCCAGTATGATCCCCAGCCACGCCATCCAGGCAGGTGTATATTTTCTCAGCAAACAGGGAACGGAGATACCGGCCATGAGTAAACCCAGTGCCATGGCATGTGTAATGCCACCGGTGGCAAATCCCAGTAACCGCAATACACGCACTGTCTCTACATTGTCTGCAACGCCCGGCTGCGTAATGATCCAGCTGGACACCCCGGAGAGGCTCACGAACAACGAAGCCGTAATGCCACCAAACAATGCCAGGGTAGGACCTGCGGCCATCACACCAAGTGATCTCGTTTTACTGACAATGGCGGCCGTAAAGATCCCCAACGGCATGGCACTGGCTACTTGCAGCAGTGAATTGGCTTTCAGTGCGGCCGGGAAATCCTTTACCAGTTGCTGGAATTTCCCCAGGTCACTAAATGGCGAAGGAAAAGTAGCGCCATGCGCAAATACGGAGAACAGTATAATACTGGCCATAAACAGCACGATGTAAACGATGGCCAGTATGCCGGGATGTGGCCCCAGGTAACGCTTTGTAGCACGAAGATTTGTGGTAACATTCATAATGAGTACTATTTTAAATAATGATGAACGCAGGTGCCGGTAGCTGCAGGAAGCCCGTATTCCCGCTGCTACTAACCTTTTTTTGATTTTATTTGTTAATCTTGTTTGTATCACAAACTAAAAAAGACTAAAAAAAGGCTGATTTTAGCCCGTTAAAAAAAGCCCCTTTTTTAGTCGTAATGTTGATCGATACAAGCATCACCCACCCTCACAAGTGTAAATATTTTTTGATGTCCTCCACATACTTTTCAAATGCTTTCCTCCCTTTGGTAGTGAGTTTACAAATGGTATGCGGATAGTTGCCTTTAAATGTTTTGATCACTTCCACATATTCCGCTTCATTTAATTTCTTGATCTGGTGACTCAGGTTGCCTTGTGTAGTTTTCGTTACTTCCATTAAATAACTGAAATCTGCCTGCTTCATTTTTATCAATACCGAAACAATTGCCAGTCTTACAGGTGTATTTAAAACAGGATCAAGATCACTAAACATGCAACGTTAATTATGATTTGGAATATTTAAGCAAATACCCGGGAATAAGATACCCCAGCATTACAGCAATACCATGAATGAGCGGACGATACATCTCATCTATGAAAACGCTGATAACGGCAAAGATAAAAAACAATATTCCTCCAGCCATCAGTGGTTTGAATCGGAGATTTAACCCCGAAACAAGGGTACCTATGCCACCGATCAGCAGGGTAAAGGTAAAAGGCTGTACTTTTTGGGTAAGACTGATAAACACCGTCAACACAAAGCAAATGCCCAATACAAACCATAAATTTTTCAGGTAACCCGCCAGGTATGTTTCAGCCGTTTTTTTGGAGGACCGGTAATACAGCGCTGTAATCAGTACACCAGCTCCCACCAGCAACGGAAACGGCAGAAAGAACAACGACGAGGCCGTAAACGTATGCAATGCAAAGAATGCAATACTGGCCACTGCAATGATCCATCCCCATACCAGGTAAAGAAAGCCATAGTTCTTTAGCTCGTCTTTAGTCTGCAAAATGACATCTGATATTAACTTCAGACTTTGTAAAGGATGCATTTCATTTTCCACTGCACTCATAATGCTGTTTTTACATACGAATGTAAATCTTGTTTGTGATGCAAACAAAAAATTATTTTAAACAGGCTGGGAGAATTACGAATTTGCAGGGAGATTAACAACGGGGTAAGACCCGCGTTTACTATCTCCCCACAAATCCGTAATTCATAATTCATAATTCGTAATTCTACTTAGTATTCACTTCTATCACGCCGCCATTCCTGAATAAATCATGTGGTACAAAGTATCCTTTGTTCGTTTGTCCGTTTACTTTGATTCCCGTCAGGTTCCTTCCTGTTGCTGGCCTGGAGATGGTGAGCCATTTTCCGGTGGCGGTTTTCCATTTTATTTCATCAAAGAGCGGAACGGTGACGAGGTAGTTAGGATCGGTGGCCGAGTAGGGGTACAAGCCTAAGGCGCTGAATACATACCAGGATGACATTTCACCGGCATCATCCATCCCGCACAGTGCAATGCCATCATCACCGATACCGTAGAGGGTATTCAGGATGGTATCAATGATATGTTGGGATTTAGCCGGCTTCCCTACAAAGTAATAAGCGAAAGGCGCTTCGTGGTCCGGTTGGTTACCGTGACAGTACTGGCCTATCATGGTTTCTACGTTTCTGGCAATGTAATGTGGGTTCCAGGGAACGGTGAATAAGGAATCCAGTTTGGATTCAAAGGCATCCGCACCGCCGTACAGCGCAATCAGGCCTTCCATATCATGCGGCGCAAAGAAGGATACCTGCCATGCATTGGCTTCACGGAACATGTATTCGTAGTAGGGATATTGTGGGTCGAAGGGCTCAATCCAATTGCCATTGGCCAGTTTACCCCGCATAAACCGGATGGATGGATCAAACACATTTTTATAGTTCTTTGACCTGGCCATGAGGATGCGATAGTTGGCGGTGTCGCCCAGTTTTTGTGCGATCTGTGCTACCGAATAATCATCATAGGCATATTCCAATGTTTTGGATACGCCGGCTTTTCCCTTGCTTTCCACGTGGGGATGGCTGATATCCGGGTCCGCAATAAATCCTTTTTCAATGTATTCTTTAATGAAAGGCCTGGCGCCACCTTCTATGTTGGCGTTTTTCAACAATATGTCATACGTGCCTTTGATGTCAAACTTATCAATGCCGCGGAGATAAGCACCAGCAATGGAGGAAGCCCCGTGGTCACCATGGAAAAAAGTAGGGATAAAGCCCTTCTTGTCTCCCACATCCTTCATCGACTTAATCACATCCAATGTTACCTGCGGAGAAATCAGTCCCAGCAACACATCTTTATTCCGGTAAGTATCCCAGAGAGAGGGTTCAGTATAGTAATTAAAATCAGCTTTCACCACCTTGTGTTGGGCGTCGGTATAGTCGCCATTTACATCGCTGCGCAGGGCTGGCCATAGGAAGGAGCGGTACAGGCAGGAGTAAAACATGCCCTTTTGTTTTTCTGTACCACCTTTTACCTGGATAGATGATAACAGCGTTTCCCATTTTTGGGTGGCTTCCTTACGGATATCACTAAACGTTTTTTTTCCAATTTCTTTTTCCAGGTTCTCCTTAGCGTTCATGGTGCTCACGAAAGAGATGCCTATTTTCATTTCTACCGGACCGGTGCCGTCCACCAGTGTAACGAGGCCATAGCCGCTACTGTTGCCTTTATTGGGCAGGTCTAACTTAGCAATATTGGTATTCAGGATGGCGTAGAAAAAGATGCGTTCTCCCGTTTGCTGGTAGCCTTGCAAGGCATTATTGCCCACTTTTTCCATATCCCAGCTATTTACGTGGTTATTAGCTTTGGCCAGGTCAAACAGGATTTGCCGTTGATGGGCGTCTTTGAATTGATATTGGTGATAGCCGCATCTCAGGGTAGAAGTGAGACGTACGTCTACGTTATAATCATCCAGGTATACCTGGTAAAATCCGGGGGCGGCGCTTTCTCTTTTATGAGAAAACCGGGAACGGAAGGTTTCGCCGGGATGAGATACCGGAAGCACCGGGATATTACAAAGGTTCCAGTGTCCTTTGTTGGTATGGGTAAAACTGTAGATGATGCTGTCTTCATATTGATACCCTGCGCCGGAGCCATAAGCGGTCATGGGGCTGAGCTGTACCATGGCATTGGGTAATGAGCTGCCGGGGAAGGTAAGGCCGGCCCAGGACCGCCAGCCCTGTGGCAGTTCGTAGCCCAGGATTTTTGGATCTGTAAGCGGTGCGGTTCCAACAAATGTATTGACGTACTTCGTATAGGCCTTTTTAGACTGACTATTGGCGGTTGCAGCCAGCAGCAGGAATAGTAGAACGTGGAATCCCTTCATAATGCACTTGTTTATGGGTTCGTAATGAGTATCCGTATGGACCTTATAAGGTTGCTAAACCGATTTAGGTGCCGATAAAAATATTTAAAAAATCCTATTAATCAAAGCGAAGAGGACGCAGTTGGTATATAATAACACTATTTACAGGTAATTTACTATTGAAAATAGGTAATCCGATATTCAGCGGGTATCAAAAGAAATACTATTTTAGTTTTTCATGACCATGAGTAGTAAAGCAGCTGATTATTCTTCTTTTTGGGCATTGGGGGATCTTGCCGTATTTAAGCAGATGATGAAGGCGTTTAGTCCTTCATTGCGGTATTTCGCGTGCAGCATTGTGGGCAATGAAGCAGAAGCAGAGGAAGTGGTAGCAGATGTATTTATCAAAATATGGCAGCAAAGAGCGCAGGTAACCCCGCCTGATAATGTGCAATACTATCTTTTTAAAGCAGTAAAAAATACGGCGCTTAACTACTTAAAGCAAAATGGGCGGCGACAAACACACCTGGCCGCCTGGGAAGTGGAAGTGAGCCACCACCATGCACAAAACCCGGAAGATATCCTGATCAACAAAGAGCAGCTGGATCATATACAAGCCGCTATCCAGTCTTTGCCGCCCCGTTGCCGGCAGATTTTTATACTGGTAAAAGAGGAAGGATTTTCCTATGAGCAGGCCGCCACCCTGCTGGACCTTTCGAAAGCCACCGTGAATGTACAAATGACCATCGCCCTGAAAAAAATATGGGCCGCACTGGGACCTACCCTGAAATATTCCTACTCTTAAAAAATTTTTTTCACCCGCTTAATTGTTTTTCTTTCGGTGGTTGTCTTATTACTACAATCATCGAAAAAATACACTTTTTGTAAATGACCCAACGGTTATCGGAATTATTGGCCCTGCACTGGAGTGGCGAAATTTCCGCCGCTGAAAAAGCGGAGCTGGACGAATTGTTACTACAACATCCGGGCGACTGGCTGAAAGCCGGTATGATAGAGCAACTGTCTTTTCAAAAAAAGATGGTGGTGGACGATGCTGACACGGAAAGGTTGATGGCAAGGGTAAGTAATGCTATAGGAGATGAATACCTGGAAGCACCCGCCGTTAATACGGAGCCGCCTAAGCGGCGCTTTCGGGCCCGCCGGGTACTTGTTCCCCTGCTGGCAATGATTTGCCTGGCTGGCGCCGGACTTGGATACCTGTATTGGCAATCGTCTTTTCCGGGATATAAAATAGTGACCACAGATGCCGGGATGAAAACGAAGATTCGTTTAATGGATGGCAGTACCATCTTACTAAATGCCGGCAGTACTTTACGCTACCCGGAAAAAATGGATAAAAGCGTGCGGGAAGTATACCTCACCGGGGAAGCTTTTTTTGATATTAAACATGCCGCCAGCCGGCCTTTTATTATACACGCGGAAAAAATGGATGTTCGGGTACTGGGTACCAGCTTCAATATACGCTCTTATAAAGAAGAAGATTTTGAGGAAACAGCGGTGATCTCCGGTGCGGTAGAGGTAAGGGTGAAAGAAGGGCAACAGGTACTACGGGTAACTCCCAATGAAAAAGTATTGCTGAGAAAAGCCACCGCTACCACCGAAAGCAAGCAGGCCAACTATAACAACCACAGAAAAGAACAGCTCGTTATTGAACGTCAGCCTTTATCACCTGTTTCATCAACAGATAGCAGCCACGTATTGGAAACTGCCTGGATCAATAATCAACTCATATTTCAAAATGAAACGTTGTCTGTTCTTGCACAACGACTGGAACGCTGGTATGGGGTAAAAATAGCGATCACTGATCCGCAACTGGCAGGACAGCGCTTCTCCGGGCGGGCCGACAATGTATCAATCGAAAAACTACTAAACATTTTACAGGAAATTCAACCATTTAAATATTCCATCCAGGGGGATGTAATAACGATTAACTAAAATCTTCCGTTATGAATATCAACGCCATTTTTGGGGAGCGACCTCCCTAGCGGGCTTTCTATGCCGGTTAGTGTCGGCCATTTATTACAAAAGGATTCCACATTTATTGAGTCTTAATAAGAATTTTCCAGGTTATGAAAAGAAAAACGCAACGAACAACGTTTGAACTACCATGTTATGGAAGAAAACTACTACTGATGTTTAAATTTACCTGCTTTCTGATCGGCCTGTTTTTCCAGGTCTCTGCATCAGGGTATTCGCAAAATACCATCTCTGTTTCCTTTGTGAAAGCAGATGTAGAGAAGGTATTCCACTATCTCGAAAGAAAATCGGGGTATACTTTTTACTATAGCAATACCGCTATTGAAAAGCTGCCACGGCTTAGTCTCACCATGGAAAAGGCCGATATCCGCGATGTATTGAACGAAATATCCCGTCAAACCGGCTTACACTATGCCATCATGGAAAATAACATGGTGGTATTTAAAAGTGCCGCAGAACAAATCCGCACAAAAAAAATCACCGGGAAAGTACTGGATGAAAAAGGACATCCGTTGCCCAACATTACCGTACAGGTGAAAGGCACTACCAACGGTGCCCTTACTACGGTAGATGGCCTGTTTTCCTTACAGGTACCGGACAACGCGGTGTTGGTGATCTCTGCGATCGGTTTCCTGAAACAGGAAATTGTGGTGTCAGATCAAACTGCTATTACAGTAGTCCTGAAAGAAGATGTAGCAGGATTAAATGAAGTAGTGGTGGTAGGTTATGGCACACAGGAAAAACATAAGCTGACCAGCGCCGTGGCCACCGTTTCCGGTGCAGACCTGAACAAACGGGTGGCCACTAACCCGGCCTCCCTGCTCCAGGGGCAACTCCCGGGTTTACAGGTAACGCAAGGTTCCGGTGAACCCGGCAACGAAAATGTACAATTGCGTATCCGTGGTGTGAGCACCTTCAGCGGTGCCGGCAATGATCCGCTGGTGATTGTTGACGGACTACCCGGTAACCTGACCGCCCTGAATCCTAACGATATTGAATCTGTTTCTGTGTTGAAAGATGCGGCATCTGCCGCCATCTACGGCTCCCGTGGCGCCAATGGCGTTATCGTGGTAAAAACAAAAAAAGGAAGAGCGGGTTTCTCACTTACCTATGCCTACAACCTCGGTATCTCCAAAGCAGCCAAACTGCCGGATGTGATCAGTAACTCGGCAGAGTATATGTCGCTGTCCAACGAAGCACGCGCCAACTCCGGCTTACCTGCCATCTATAGCCAACAGCAAATAGATCTTTATAAGAACGCCACCGACCGCGAAAAATATCCTAACCACAACTGGCTGGATGATATTTTCCGCACTGGCTACACACAAAACCACTACCTGAACATGAGCGGTGGTAAAGACAATACCAACTACAGCCTGGGCCTGGGTATCAGTAATCAACCCGGGGTAATGATTGGCTTCGACTATAAAAAATATACATTAGATCTCGGACTTAGCTCCAGGGTTAATAAAAGAGTAACACTCGGAACTAATATCCAGTTGCGGTATGCCAACCGGAAATATCCTGAAAATGGCGCCGGTGATATGTTCCTCTCTGCCCTGGCACAATCACCGCTTTACCCTGCTTCCTACCAGGGTAAATGGATCAAGAAAGCCTACAACAATGAATTGGGCAATAAAAACCCGGTAGCTATTGTTGACGAAGACATACGGGTACGCACCAACGATTATTATGCACAGGGTAACTTATCACTCGATGTGGATATCATTGATGGCCTGAAGTGGGAAAACCGTGCCGGTATGAACTATGATAACTACAAATCCAACGATTTCAGGCCTGTAGTGCCCACCTATTACTTTAGTGATATGAGCTCCGCCGGTTTGCTGGATGACGGCACGCCAGGGCTGTATGTGAGCAATACCGGGTATATCTACACCGTGTATTATAGCCAGTTTACCTACAAGAAGAAATTTGGCGCACATAACCTGAACGCACTCGCTGGTTTCCAGCAGGAACAAAATAAAGCAGATACCCTGGGCGCCAGCCGTAACCAGTTTCCTACCAACGTACTGAGAGAACTGAATGCAGGTCCTACTGATGGACAAACAAACAACGGTACCTCCGGGCAATGGGGAATCAGTTCCTTTTATGGTAATGCCAACTATGATTATAACGATAAATACCTCTTCGGCGCCAGTGTACGATATGATGGTACTTCCCGGCTGCCTTCCAACACCCGCTGGGGCTTGTTTTATTCCTTCTCCGGCGCCTGGAGAATATCAGAAGAAGCATTCCTGAAAAAAGTGTCCTGGATCAACGACCTGAAACTACGTGCTTCCTGGGGACAACTGGGTAACCAGAATATTGGTACCTATCCGTATCAGTCTACCCTCAATAACGCACCTTATGTTTTCGGTTCCAATATCGCCACCGGTTTCTATGGTCGCCAGATCATATTCCCCGGTCTTACCTGGGAAACCACCCGGGTCCTGGATTTTGGAATTAACCTGACCGCTTTTGATAACCGTCTTACTGTTACCGGCGACTGGTTCAACAAATATACCTTTGATATCCTGCGGAACTCCCAGGTGCCTATATGGTTGGGCTTAAACGCCCCCATTGTGAATAATGGTGCGGTAAGAAACAAAGGATATGAATTTAACATCCAGTATAACGACCGTATCGGGAAAAATTTTACCTGGTATGTAGGGGCTAACTTCCAGCATTATAAAAACATCCTGGAGAAATATGGTAAAAGAGATATCCTGGGTAATAATATCAGGGAAGAAGGACATCCGCTGGATGAATATTACCTGTACCAATGGGATGGTATTTTCCAGAGCACAGATGAAATAGCCAAATCGCCCAAACAACCGGTAGACGCCAAACCCGGAGATCTGAAGATAAAAGATGTTAACGGAGACGGCGTGATCGACGACAAAGACCGTACTTACACCGGTGGAAAATACCCTACCCTGCAATATGCGGTGAACCTCGGTGCCTCCTGGAAAAACTTCGACCTGAGTGCGCAGCTGTATGGCTCCACCGGGCAGAAAATTTATGTTACCGGGTGGGGAATAGAACCTTTCAGACAGGGATCCGTACCTACTGCCGACTGGCGGAATCGCTGGACACCAGAACATCCCAGCACTACGATGCCCCGGATATACGTAGCCGATAACTATGCCCCGGTACAGTACTATCGATCTACCTACTTCCTGAAAGATGCTTCTTTTCTCCGGCTGAGAAATCTGCAACTGGGCTATAGCTTACCCGCTGCCACTATCAGCCGTATTGGTATGAAATCATTGCGGGTATTCTTTACCGCCGACAATGTATTTACCATCAGCAAATTTCCGGGCCTGGATCCGGAGCGTGTAGGAGATGGCAGTTATGTAACTTATCCGCAAACCAAAACCTACACTTTCGGCGCTACGGTACAGTTTTAATTTCTTCCCGTTAAATGATTCAGTTATGAAAAGATATCAGCAATATATACTAGTAATAGCAGGTGCCACCCTGATGCTGTTGAGTGCGTGTAAAAAGGCGCTGGACCTCACTCCTCCGGATAAACTGGCCACCTCCCTGTTCTGGAAAACACCGGATGATGCAGACAAAGCACTGGCCGGCTTATATAACAATCTGTACGCCAGCAGCGGTGGATACGCTACATCACAGTTCACCGTTTTTGCCTGGGATAATTTTACCGATGATTCTTACGGACAATATAATTACGGTGGAGGAACTAATGCGCTTACTTCAGGTATTACACCTCAGTCGGGAGATTTTGTAAGATCTTATTATGATAACAGCTACCAGGCCATTGCTTCCGCGAATGTGTTCCTGGCTAAAGTAGGTACCGTATTAAGTGGGGATAAACTGGCATTGTATAAAGGAGAAGCTTACTTTCTGCGGGCCTTCAATTACTTCTGGCTGGCCCAGCTCTATGGCAATACCGTATTAATCACCGAAGATCCATTCACTGTTGATTATACTACTTCCAGGGCAAAATCTCCCCGGGCAGATGTATTAAAACAGGTACTCGCTGATCTGGATGCTGCTATCGCGGCATTACCGGATACCAGCTACTACAACGGGCATGCAGTGAAAGCCACTGCACAGGGGTACAAAGTAAGGGTACTGATGTTCCAGAAAAGATATGCAGAAGCAGCAGCGCTGGCGAAGGAAATCATGACAGCCGGTAAGTTCAGCCTGAACCCCAGCTATCCTGGCAATTTCTACAAACCTGATCAGAACAACAGCAAGGAGATCATGTTTTCTGTGAGGTATATGCGTCCTAATATGCTGCACCAGGATGTGGCCATATCAGTGAACCTGCAACGCTGGAAAGGAGAACTGGCTACCCAGGATCTTATCAATGAGTACGAAGCGGCAGACGGCAAAGACACGGCTTCTTCCGGTGTATATGTTCCGGGCAAACCGTATGAACACCGTGATCCACGCATGCGGATGACTTTCTTCTTCCCCGGTGATACCAAAGCACAGGGCTGGCCATTTGACGGCGACTTGTCCGTAGCCACCCCCGGAAAAGATAGCTGGATAACAGGATACTATGCCGTAAAAAAATGGCTGGATCCTTCGCTGACAAACCCGGACTATGGTACCATTGATGATAATGATTTTGTATTACTCCGTTATGCCGATATCCTGCTGATGTATGCAGAAGCACAGAATGAAGCTGCCGGTCCGGATGGTACTGTATATGCGGCCATGAAGCAGGTACGTAACCGCGTTGGCATGCCGGATCTTCCGGCGGGCTTGTCACAAACGGATATGCGTACACGTATCCGCCATGAAAGAAGAGTGGAATTTGCGCTGGAAGGATTGCGTTATTTCGATCTGAGAAGATGGGGCATTGCAACGCAGAAATTGAATGGCTTTGTACCGAATCCGCTGCATCCTGATATCAAAACAAAGTACAAGGATAACTATGAATTCTGGCCTATTCCGCAAACGGAGATAGACCGTAATGCACCTGTACTGATACAGAATGACGGATATTAAGTGTGATTAAGTATGATGTAAATGAGGTCGTCTCTTCTTTTAGAGGCGACCTTTTTTTTGCTTCGTTTGTAACAGCCGCTGTGCTTCCATAGTTTTTAATGATACTGATATAGAAATTTGTATGCACCGTTTCATCTTCCTTTAAAGTACTTTTGCCAACCAAACTGATCGTCGCAACATTTAAAGCAGGAAATTATGAATAAGAAAATAGCCCTGGTTACTTATCAACAGCAAGCACGGTACAATGAAGGCATTACAGAAAGCGAAGATGACCTGTTATTGAAATTCCTGCAGGAGAAGGGCATCGATATCACACCGGTGGTATGGAATGAACCTGGAGTAAACTGGCAACAGTATGATGTGGCCATCATTAAATCGCCCTGGGATTATCATGATCAGATTGATACATTCTATGCCTGGTTAAATACAACAGAAGCAGCAGGTGTGCAATTACTCAACTCCGCCGATATGGTGCGGTGGAACAGCAATAAAAAATATCTCCTCGAAATAGCGGATGCCGGGCTACCGGTTATTCCGAGCCGGTTATTGCCACAAGGCACTACACCCGACTGGCATTCCTTTTTTACCTTGTGGAATACCGATAAAATTGTAGTGAAGCCCTGCGTAAGTGCCGGCGCAAAAAATACAATGTTATTAACTGTTAATGAAGTTGCCGCCAAACAGGCTTTCCTGGATGATTTGTTGCAGGCAGAAGATTTCCTGGTACAACCTTACCTGGAAGAGATCGAAGAAGGAGAGTGGTCGTTTGTTTTCTTTGGTGGCGCGTTTAGTCACATGCTGCTGAAAACGCCTAAACAAGGAGACTTCCGCGTACAGCATTATCATGGAGGCACCTTTAAACGGGCGGCTGCAGGCGAATCATTTGTAAGCAGAGCGCAACAATACGTGGATCAATTCTGCAAAGGAACATTGTATGTGCGGGTAGATGGTGTGATCAGTGCCAATGAATTTTACCTGATGGAGCTGGAGGCGATAGAGCCTTATCTGTTCCTGAGTACGGCCGCGCAGGGATATGAAAATTATTACCAGGCGTTGATAAAGCTATTGGCATAGCCGTGAGCCAATAGCTTTCTGCTTTCAGAAAATACAATCTTTCCTGTTTTAAACAGCACCTACAGATGTTCGATGTTGATAACGCAGCAGCCAAAAATGTTTTAGCTTATATACGGTCACTCACTGCCTTTAAAGATAAAAGCTGGGAGCAGTTATATCCTGCACTTAGTATTGTAACGTTTAAAAAAGGGGAATACCTGCTGGAAGAAGGAAAAGTATGCCAGTCGCTGTTTTACATCAGTGAGGGATACTGCAGGGCCTATTACAACAAAGACGGAAAAGATATTAACACTGCTTTCTTTTTTGAAAACGATATGGCTACCAATGTCAGCAGCTTTGGGCAGGGAGAGCCATCGGAGTATGCTATACAGGCCATGGAACCACTTACTGCCGTGAAGTTCGATAAACAGTTATTATTCGCAGCCGCAGGACAGGATCCGGATATCCAGGTATTAGGCAGAAAATGCCTGCAAATGATTGCCGCGAAGCAGGAGAAACATGCGGCTATTTATAAACTCATGTCCGGGCAGGAACGTTATGAATACATGGAAACCAACTTCCCCGAATTGTTACAACGTGTATCCCTGTCGCATTTGTCCTCCTGGCTGGGCGTGGCAAGAGAAACCCTGAGCCGGATACGGGGCAGGAGAGAGTAACTGCTCTTTTGTGACGATCGTCACAGGTGCGGCTACCAGCAACTGCTGATCTTTGTGATACAAAAAAAGCAATGATGACAACGATAACAAATACAAACAGCGCCAGGGAAATAGTATTAGCCTTTATTAACGCCTTAAATAACGAAGATTTTGCTGTTGCACGGCAGTATCTGCACGATGACCTGACTTTTATCGGTGTATTGGGCACGCGTACCGGCGCGGATGTATATATCAGTGAGATGTCCCGCATGAAATTCAAGTACACTGTAAAGAAATCATTTGAAGAGGGTTCAGATGTGAGTTTGTATTATGACATTAATATGGGAGACAAAACTATTTTTTGCAGCGGCTGGTATGAGCTGAAAGATAATAAAATCAGCTTGTTCCGGGTTGTTTTTGATCCGCGGCCGTTGTTTGAAGAGCGTAAAGGATAAAGTTCACGCAAAGAAGCAAAGGATCAAAGACGCTAAAAAAATCGCTTAGCGTCTTTGACCCTTTGCTTCTTTGTGTGTATTTATCCTTAATGCACCCTAATCATGATAATGCCCTTGCCGGGAATGCTAAATGTGCCGGGCAGCGATTGTTGTGTGTTTTCCAATAAATCGCAGGTTACTATCTGCAGCTTCGTTTTTTTGTTTTTAGGCGTAAGTGTAACGCTGCTGCTGTGAGCGGCGGTATTCACCAGTTGCAGTATTACGCCCTGGCCATCTTTGGCCGGATAGATATTTTCAGTATATACATCGGGGTTACTGATGGTAAAAAACAGGCTTTCTGTAGCAGGTCCGGTAGCCGGAACTACTACAGGTGGCTGATGATTTTCCAGTCCGCTGGCATTCGCAGCGGCAGCGTTGAAGGCGCCATGTACCTGTAGGAAGTAGCGGAAAGTTGTTAGCCCCTCCTGGTCCCTGCGGAAATTGGTATGCCATAAATTGTTCATCACCCAGGAGCTGATGAGGGGTTGTTGTTTCATAGAATCGATCCAGAGTGGTGAGTGGTGCAAGCTTTCCAGCAGGCCGGCGGTTGGATATTGTCCTATTTCAAACAGCGGCGCATCCGGGCTGCTCCAGGTAACCCCGGCTTCAGTGTTGGAAACATCTACCCAGCGTTGCTGCGTATACCAGTTACGGTTAGTATGTGGCAACTGGTCAGCTTCCGCCCGGATGCTGCCCCATGGAATGCTATATCTTACCTGCACGTTTTGCAGGCGGAAAGGAAAGGCAAAATGCACGCTTTCTTTGTCGCCGATCGCTATTTTATCGATGGTGTTGATAAGGGTGATGCGGTCTTCTCCGGCGGTGAGCCTGATTTCCCGTTGCAGGGAACGGGCGCTGGGAGCGGCACTGTTCACCAGCAGGCTCACCACCAGTGGCCCTTTTTCTTTGATTGTTATCGTAGCGGGCCCATTGAATTGTACCTTTTCAGCGCTGTCGCCGGGCAGGTAGTTGTATTGATTTAAACCGGCGCCATCTGCAAAATTCATTTTAAAGCCCTTTTTAAGCAATGTGCTGATGTTGCCCGTGTGTTTATTTACCCGGATGGAATAGATACCATTTTCGAGGCTGCTATCACTTACGCTGGCCTGTTGTGTTACCGCTGCCTTACCGGGATGGATGGTAAACCGTTGTTTGGAGAACGGCGGGAGGGTAGTTTGAAATGCCAGTTCCCCGGTGCTGAGTCGCTGTGAGGGCAATATATGCCCCTGTGCATCTTTTACGAGATCGCCGGCGGTACTGAGTGCGGCGGGAATGGTAACCAGCGTGTGCCGGGCGTGATCGATGGTATTATACACATCCACCGTGTTGGTGGCCGTAGTGTTGGCAGCGCCGCTGGTGCTGAGTGCCAGCAACTGTTGGGAGCCGCTTTGTGCCTGCAGGGCAAAAGCTTGCTTGTAGGCCCATTGCGATATAACTTTCGGATCTGCCGGGTCTGATACGCTGTTATAGGCGCCCCACGTATGCTCATTGAACAGCAGCAGGTTGGTCCAGGTACGATGAAAAGAGTCTGCGGGATAACCGGGCTTATGACGTAGTGCCCAGATGGCGCCGGCTTGTTGCAGCCGGTCGGATGCATTGCGGTTAATAGCTGTTTCACGGGCGGCGGAGCCGATACCATCGGTCCAGTATTCGGAGTAGTCGCCGGACATCACGGGAATCTTCTCTTTCCAGGCTGTTTCAAAATCGGTAAAGAATTGTTTTACGGAGGTAATAATGAGTTGGGGAGATGCATACCGCTCATTCCATGCTTTTACTGCGTCGGGCAGTTCGGGGTCTATTGGCGCGTTGTCGCTCATGGCCCAGGTGAGCAGGGTCATATCATAGGGGAATGAACTGTTTTCCAGGTTAGAGAGATAATCGAACAGGTAAGGGTTGAGAAAATTCTCGCTGGGCTTACCCGTATAGTACGGTTTAGGATCCGGTATGGTAAAGAAGTTGGGGATTTTACTTCCTTTCAGCGTATAGCCGATAGAGTAAGGAGATACCTGCCAGAAGAGGAGGGAAGCAGTACCGGAGGCATCCCGCCAATAGAAAGGCTTATCACGCCACAGGTCTGCGCTGCCGATGCGATCGGAAGCGTTGGGGGCGCTGAGAAAATATTTAATGCCGGTGATATTGGCCTGACTGCTGAGTCCCCAGGTGGCGCCGGGTACATCCCCCTGGAACAGGGTATGGATCGTCATGCCGTAATCTTTTGCCAGTTTGGCGCCGGTATAAAACAGTTGTAATAGTTGTGCAGAGCTGGTAGCGCTGGTGTTGGTATTGGCGTAGCTGCCATCGAGATTAATCCATCCCTTTTTAACGGCGTCGCGGAAGGTTTGTTTTTTTTCATCGCTGGCACGGGCCAGGTATTGATCTACTACCCACAGGGCTTCTGTATTCCATTTGAAGCGGGCCGCCGGCGGGTAATTGGCGGTGCGGGCGGCTATCTTAATGGCTTCGTCGATATTGTTCATGTGAATAGCGAGCACCTTTTCCTGTACGTCGGTATAACCGATGTCTACATGCGAGTGCGGCATTACATATACCTTCCATTGCCTGGCGGGTGTTACTGTACAACTGGCGCGGAACGCAGTTTTCCCGCCGACATAACGTACCTGCAGCTCCGTATTTTGTTGTACCGGTGCTCCGGGTACCGGCAGTTCGTAGCTACTTATCCCCGCTGCGTTGGCTGGTATTTGTACGCTATCTGTGTGGCCGTTAAATGAAATATAGGCGGTAGCCGGCGCATAACTTTTACCTCCAACAAATTGCAGGTGCACCATCCTGGCTGCCGCACCCTGGTAATTCAGGTAGGCCGACGTAGGCTGTAATTCAATGCTGGTAAAGGAATCAGGTGTGCTTTGCGCATACAGTTGTCCTGAAAAAATGCAGGTCCAAAACAAGAGTTTTGTGCGTAAATGTTTCATATGTACAAATGTATATACATATTTGAAAAAAGGAAGAAAAATAGGTTGAGCGGAAAGCCGAAAGTAGAAAGCGGAAAGCATAAAGCTATCGAAGCGATTGACCAGGGCGGTTTTTTGTCTTAACCATGATTAGCCTGAGTATATTTTAATGATTTAAAAAAGATGATGGGAGATTTAAGCGGATAAACCCACTTAAATCTCCCATCTTTCTAAATCCGGAAAATCAAAAATAAAAATCAGTTTGATCAGTCTAATCCTCATTAGCACAAAAACTCGCGCTGGTCAATCGCTTCGATAGCTTTTTGCTTTCTGCTTTCTGCTTTCCGCTCTACTAGAATCCCGGGTTATTCGGCAACAAATTCGGGTTCACATCTATTTCCTGTTTAGGAACGGGGAACAACAGGTTCTTTGCTGCAAACGTAGCACCGTACACGGTAGTATGTCCAACGAAATCATCCCAGTTGCCGGTAACATCATTATGTACTTTCCGGGTGCGGATCATATCGAACCACATTTTGTTTTCAAAGCACAGTTCAAAGTACCGTTGCAGCCATACTTCGTGTTCGAAATCGGTTTGCGACATATTTGCGGGCAGTGGTCCCAGCTTGGCGCGGGTACGGATGGCTTTCACATAGTTGAGCGCATCTGCGTTAGGAGCGCCTTCTGCACGGTTAGACGCTTCTGCATACATCAGGTATACATCGGCCAGGCGGTATACGGTGTAGTTCAGATCCGACTTGGCAGTGGTGACTACGGCCAGGGAATCAAAGAACTTGTAGATGTATGTGTTCCTGAAAGTAACAGTATCCGCACTGTTGATTTTTTTGTACTTCGTATAGAAGAACTGCCTTTCCTGTACGCGTTTGTCGCCCGGTGCGAACGACTTTATAAACTGAGGCGTAGGATATACGGATCCGTATTCATCAGAATATTTGGAGATACCGGCGTAGTTCGGAATCGTCAAAGCTGTTAATGGGTTAGGCGCTGGCACGGATGCTGCAAACTGTACCTGGAATATGAACTCGCCGCCGTTCTTATTAGCTGGGTTGTTCATATCTGTGTAGCTGGTAAAGAGAGAGGCGCCACTGTTGGTGATAACTGCTTTGGAAGCTGCGGCAGACAAAGCATAGTATTGATTTCCTCCGTTGATGGCAGCGCCTGCGTACGTGAGATATACATCAGCCAGCAGTGTTTGCACCAAACTCATAGTCACCTGGCCGGAAGCGTCTTTCCAGGGCAGGGTGGATTTGGCGGCTTCCTGCAGGTCTGGAATAATGATGCTGTCGTATATGGCTTTGGCGGGCGTACGCGGCAAATTCAGATTAGGAGCCGTTGGCACTGTAGGCACCACCGTTACTTTTGGAACTGCCCCGTATAGCCGTACCAGGTAGAAATAATATAATGCCCGCAACGTTTTGGCGGTAGCCAGTTGATTGGTGGTAGTGGTGGCCGGTTGTATGGCTTTCGGAATATTCTGAATCGCCAGGTTGCAGGCACCTATGCCCAGGTATAAACGTTGCCACCAGGTATCTACATAAAATGAAGTGTTGTTGTACAGGAGATTCTGGAAGGTGGCAAAACCTGTTTGTCCCAGGTCGCTGCCGGCTTTACCAGTCATAAACTCCATCAGGTTGTAAGTATTACCACCATAAGAAGAGGGTTGGCCATATACTAATCCCTGCAGGTTTTGATAACATCCCAATGTAAAGGCAGTGGCTACTTTCGGGCTGGTAAGATCCGCGTCCGGCGTGAGGAAGTTCGTGGGTTTTTCATCCAGGAACTTTTTGCAGGAGTAACTGAACAACACCAGCAACGCTATTAATATATGTTTTGTCGTTTTCATTTTCAGATGTTTTAATTCACTAAATGATATCACCGTTCCGGTTATACGTAAATGGCTAGAAGTTGACATTTACACCCAGGTTCCACACACGCGGGCGGGGATAAGGGAAGAAGTCAAGGTTCTGGGAAAAGCCGGTGTTAGAGCCATAGGTGCTGGTGAAGGTATCTACTTCCGGATCATAACCAGTATACTTGGTGATCACGAAGAGATTTTGCACGCTGGCGTATATACGGAATTTGCTGATATGGCTTCTTTTCAGGAAAGCATCCGGGAAAGAGTAACCTAAGGTGAAGTTCTGACCACGGATGTAAGAGCCATCTTCTACCCACCAGGTATCAAAGTGAGAATCCTGGGTGAATTTGTAGCTGCGTACCTGGGCAATGGAGGTATTCTGGTTTTCAGGTGTCCACGCATTCAATACGGTAGCCAGGCTGTTGGCCAGTGTCTGACGGTCTTCCGTGGAATGTTTAAAAGTAGCCGCAGTATTCACGCCTTGTACAAAACGGATATCGCAGGTTAAATCCCATCCTTTGTATTTAAAGTTGGTGCTGAATGTACCGGTCCACCTTGGATAAGCGCGGCCAATGATGCTATATACAGCGTTGCCGTTGGCATCATATACATATTTGCGGTCGCCGGGCATCAGGCCATGTTTGGCTGCTTCGGCTGCTTCACTGGTACCATAAGTACCTAAACGCGTCATGCCATAGAAAGAACCAATAGGCTCACCTACCCGCAATACGTTCGTTTGTCCGAGGAAGTTAGGACCCGGGAAAATGTCCGCATTGCCTTCATTGAGCTTTAAGATTTGATTTTTATTGGAAGCAAAAATGAAGTTGGTACTCCAGGTGAAGTCAGGGCGTTGAATATTGATCGTATTCAGGTTGACTTCTATACCGGTATTTCTTACGGAACCTACGTTTTTGTATACATTGGCATTATACATACCGGCAGACCATGGAATAGGCGCTGCCAGCAGCAGGTCTTTGGTAGTACGGGTGTATACATCCACGTTCAGGTTAATGCGGCTTTTCAACACAGACAATTCCACGCCCCCGTCGAACTGGTTGGATTTTTCCCATTTCAGGTTAGGGTTGCCAATGTAGCCTGGTACAATGACCGGCTGGTTGGCACCACCTATAACGGTTTGATCAGGTCTGTACTGTGGTACATTCTGGAACTGCCCGATTTCCTGGTTACCGGAAAGACCATAACTGGTACGGACTTTCAGGTTGTTAACAAAGTTGCTGTGCTTCAGCCATTCTTCTTCAGACATACGCCATGCAAAAGCAACGGAAGGGAAGAACGCAAATTGTTTTTCCTTACTGAATTTAGATGAACCATCATACCTGCCGGTAGCCGTGAACAGGTATTTATTATGCAGGCTATAGTTAACACGTGCATAGTAAGAGTTCATATCCCATGGAGTAGTCAGCGAGGTAGCGTTAGAGCGTACAGAACCTGCGCCCAGGCTATTCCACTGGAAATAATCCGACAGGAAGTTTTGTGTTTCTACCAGGCTGTTTTCGCCGGAATATTTGATGAAGGAGAGACCTGCAACGGCATTTAAGCTGTTATTGCTATTGAATTGTTTGTTATAGGTGAAATAACTTTCTGATTGCCAGTATTTGTTGTAGTCGTTGGTGATTTTGGCTACACCGCCCTGGTCCTGCGACAGGTGAGGCAAGTCACCTGCAGAGTAATAGTTGGCTTTGGTACTTACCAGGTCATAACCAAAGTCTGTTTTGAAATCCAGTTCTTTGGTCAGGTGGAACAACAGGTAGATATTACCCAATGTATGTTGCATATTATTCAGGGTATACCTGTTTTGTGCAATGTGTACCGGGTTAGGACCTCCTTCAAGACCGGCAATGTCATTGTTGCCGGCCCAGGTGCCGTCCGGATATCTTACCGGTACAATGGGTACTTCTTCTGTTACCATCCTGGCTACGTTCAGGGAGCCGTTACCATCAGATATCAATCTTTGTTTGCCGGAAATGATATTCAGGCTACCACCTATTTTCAACCATGATTTTACATCATCGTCGAAGGTGAGCCTGGCGGAATATCTTCTGTACCAGGATTGGGTCATTAAACCATTCTGATCCAGGAATCCGAGGGAAGCACTATACAGTATTTTGTCGTTACCACCCTGGAAGTTCAGCTGGTGGCTGTTAGAAACGGCTGGTTTATAGGTTTCCTTTTCCCAGTTGGTGTTATAAAGAGGTTTATCGTTGGCATCAAAAAGCAGCGGAAAATTTTGGTGATTGAGTGCTTTAGGCGGCGCCCAGGTGCCATGCTGCGGATCAAACTTGGTGGCGTTTACAAATGCATCATTATACACTTTTACAAATTCATCTGAATTCAGTGTTCTGAGATGGCGGGCGAGGGTGCTCACGTTTACATCGCCCTGGTAGCTCACCTGCGTAGGACCAGCCTTACCACGTTTGGTGGTGATCATAATTACACCATTGGCACCTCTGGCACCATAGATGGCGGTAGAGGATGCATCTTTTAATACTTCTATAGAGGCAATGTCGTTCGGGTTGATGGCATTACCATCTACACCGGCTACACCATCTACCACGTACAGTGGATCAAGGGAAGAGTTGATAGAACCAATACCCCTGATGCGTACCTTGGCGGCCTGCCCGGGTGCACTACTGTTAATGTTAACATCAACGCCGGGTAGTTTACCTTGTAACGCCTGTGAAATATTAGGTACTGGAGCATCCATGATCTGTTCTGCTTTGAGAGATGCCACCGCACCGGTGAGATCAGATTTTTTTACGGAACCGTAACCAATCACCACCAGGTCATTCAGCGTATTCGCTTGCTCCGAGAGGGAAACGTTGATGACGGTTTGGTTACCTACCGTTACTTCTTTCGTGGCAAATCCTGTAAAGGAAAATACAAGCACCGCATTGCCGTCGGGTACCTGTAATGTATATACGCCGTGGGCATCTGCAATAGTACCTTTCGAGGTACCTTTAATGGCAACGGTAGTATTAGGGATTTCACTCCCGTCTGCAGAATTGGTGACCTTGCCACTTATTTTAATCTGGGCCATTGCGTGCATGGACAATAGTAGACATGCAAGCATGTAAACAAGTTTTGCTTTCATAACAAGTCTTTAGAAATGATGGAATAATAGCCGGTAAATCGTTTTAACAAAAAGATAGTGGGTAGGATTGCTTTTTACGTGGAATCCCCCTTTCAAACAAGTGATCAGAGCTGATAAGATAATAACTGATAAATCGTTCAATAAAAGATAATGGCAGGATAGCTTTTTACATGGATCCTCCATTTAAACAAGTTGATCAGAGCTGAATCATAGTTTTTAATCAGATTTGGTTGAGGGTGAATAAATAACAAATGAACAGCGGGAATCTTTACTGGTGTGTGTGATAGGTTGCCCATTTTTTCAGCAACGTGATCGCATCCAGTAAAACGCCTGCTTCTCCCCTGAAATCTCCTGATCCTTTCGGTGTGCCTGTCTGAACATCGTACCATTCGTAGAATCCATTGTGAGCAATAACACGATTGGTCATGGGTTTAAGCTCATCAACAGCTTCCTGTATAAATCCATTTTTAATAAGGGCTTGTATCATACGTCCGCCAAACCAGGTCCAGTCGCCTGCGTTTTGATACACGTAGGGATGCATATTCGGGAATTCCTTTGCCGGGTAGGGAGGATACACCGTTATGCCGATGGTGGCGAACTTTTCTTTTGCAGCAGCCTGCATCATTTGTTGGTTGATGTTGGCAATTTCTGCTTTGGTATTAAATCCGGCGAGTATTGCACAGGCAGAACCACCGGTGACTAAAATCGATTTTTCATTGAAGGAGGGAGAAAAAGGACTGCCATCGAGGTAGAGGTGTGGAATATATTTTTGGGCAGTTGGGTCCCACAGGTATTTGCGTACATTTTTCCGGATCCCGTCGGCTACCTGTTGCCAGTTGCGGGACATTTTATAGCTGGCGGGTTTTATGGCCAGCAGGTTTTCTATGGCTATCACAAACATGGCATTGTCATACACGTCGATTGCCCATTTGGTTTTGTCATTAATGGCTACGCCCCATCCGGTTTCCGGTTGTACATCTCCCCAGTCGACGGTAGTAGCCCCGGTAACCAGGCCATATTTTTCCGACCAACGGTGTTGAAGGACATACTCCAAAGCCCACTCCATGCGTTGCAAAATCGTTTTATCACTAAGGGCTAAAAAAAGAAACTGCTGGTCGCCGGTAGCAATTACATATTTGCTGACCGCCTGTATGAGGGAAGATTCCTGGTCCGTTTCCACGGTGTTTTTATGCGCGGCCCATCCTGGCGCCATCGCTGCATAACGATACGGGTAACCTACATGCGCTTTTTCTTTGCTGATCATGCCGTCTACAATATCGCCATCATCTCCCTGCATTTTGAAAAACAGGAGTAACCTGTCTTTGATGGTGTCACGCGGAAACACCTGCATGGAACCGTTGATGAACGTATTAAAATCCCTGATCCAAACTTCTCCATAGGATGTGCCGGCGGAAAAACCGGTGAGTAATCGTAAAGCGCGGGCTTGAATAGTATCCAGCTGGGAGTCTTTGAGAATAGACGACGCCAGGACCCCGGGTGACTTACTTTGGGCATGCATGCTTTCTGCGAAGAAAACAGGAAGGGTAATACCTGCAATTATGGGAATCAGTTTTTTCATAATGTGGCCCCGGATATCATGTACAAACATATAAACATAAATTTACTAATGCAAGAAAAGTTTTTCACAGGGATCAGTCGGTTTATTATGCTGTGAATGAATTGATTATAACATATTCGGGCGCTAATTGTTCGGGGAGGTAGAAAAAAATGACATCGATTGTCATACAGGCCGGCGACCATACATATTCGGTAAAATACCCCGGCTAAAATTGTTTTTTTAGTTATTTTCCGTTTGCTTTGCAGGCATGAACCTAAGCATAGATCATAAAAATCCTTTACCGCTGCACATCCAGGCCGAGAACCTGTTGCGAAACATGATCAAAGACCCGCAATATGCCGGAGGGAAGTTTTTACCCAATGAAGTACAGTTGGCAAAACAACTGGCTATCTCCAGATCTACCTTACGTCATGCACTAAATAAACTCGTATACGAGGGACTGCTGACCCGCAAAAAAGGCGTAGGAACAAAAGTAGCGGAAGCCGCCATCAGCTCTAAATCCAAAAACTGGCTCAGCTTTACCCAGGAAATGACCGCCCGCGGAATTACGATCCGAAACTTTGAACTGCACGTTACCTGGGTACTGCCCGATGAAACCATCGCCAACTTTTTCGAAATCAGCCCTGATAAAAAAGTATTAAAACTGGAGCGCCTGAGAGGCAAAGCAGAAGGACCTTTCGTTTATTTCATCTCGTATTTCCATCCCCGCGTGGGACTCACCGGAGAAGAAGACTTCAAGCGCCCCCTGTATGATATACTGGAAAAGGATTACATGGCAATAGCCACCTTGTCTAAAGAAGAAATCAGCGCCAAAACAGCCGATAAATTTATTGCCGCCAAACTGGAACTGGAACCGGGTAGCCCCATCCTTTTCAGGAAACGTTTTGTATACGACCAGGGCGAACGCCCCATTGAATATAACCTCGGCTACTATCGCGCAGATAGTTTCGTGTATACCGTAGAAAGCCGGAGAGAGTAGGAGAAAAATTACGAATTACGAATTACGAATTACGGATTTGTGGGTAGATAATAGCGAATGTTATTATTAGCATTTACTCTCTACCCACAAATCCGTAATTCGTAATTCGTAATTCAAATTACGGCTGTGGTGCGGCAGCCACATCTTTAGTGACTACCGGCCATACGCCTGGTGCTGGAACGCTCACACCTTTATTGGCACCTCTTACGCCGGCATCCTGCCCAAAGTAATATAGTGGCCACCCTTTATAAGTCAGTTGCTTTTTCCCGAATACAGTGATACTGCCAAACTGCGTTTTATCCAGAATGGATGGCACCACAATCTGATCTGTTTCATAGATCGGCCAGATGGCATTATTGGAGAAATCTGGTTTGGTAAATTTGTTGACATTGAATTTATCTATGCTGAAAGCATAGAGGGTAACGCCTTTGCCATCGGTGAAGTAAAGCGTTTTACCGTTTCCTTCCGTATGATCTGCCAGGTAGTTTTTGCCGTCGGCGCCTACCAGTTGGGCATTCACCAGTTGAATAGTGTAGTCGGTTTTGGCCACAAACCAAATGTTGCCTACGCCTTCACCTTTTGTTTCACCGGCGGCTTCGCGTACGTTGGTGCCGTTCACGTTAGGTGCGTAGTAATACAATGGCCAGCCTTTGTAAGTAGTTTGTTTTTTGCCATCTGTAGTGGTGATGCTGCCGAAGTCTTTAATGTCTAACCCTGTGCCGAGTGCGGCCTGGGCAAGGTTATCGCCGGCATAGTAGATAGGCCATACTGCTGCACATCCGCCGGCACAGTGGTTGGCACCGTCAAAGTCGTTGGAGAAATAGTACAGCGAGTTACCGTCTACGTCGGTGATGTGTGCGCCAAGCGTAGCGCTGGTGCTGAGTTGTACAACCGGCTTTGGCGCCGGCTTATCCGGGTTGTTGTTATCATTTCCGCCACAGGCGCTGAATGCTACTATTCCGGACATAGCTATCCATGCGAAAAAGGTGTTTCTTACGCAGTTCATATTGATTAAAATTTTTTGAGATAATAGATGAATAGGCGCTTACCTGCTGCAACATCAGCAGGAGGTACTATCCGATATGTATGCTTATTCGCAAAAAACAATGAAAAGGTTGCCACGGCAGAAAAATAATTTTGCGGATTTATAAAACAGGTACTCCTTATAATCCGCTAAATTTGCTGCCATGGTAAATGAAAGCTACTACCTGCAGCAATATGAATCACAGGAAGCCCATGCCCGGCTGGTCATGGACGTGATGTCGGTATATCTCTATCCGTTAGAAACATTTACCATCACAGATGCGGTGAACCAGGTGCAGGAAATGAAGGGGCCTGACATCAGCGCAATAATTAAACAACTAATTACCGCTGGGTTGGTGGTCAAACAGGTAACCGGTAACTACTCGTTGATACCGGAATTGAACTTTATCCTGTTTCCAAAAAATATTGCAGACCCTAAATATGCCTCCCTGCAGGGACGCACCCGGGTGGCGGTGCACGCTTTTTATACCACCAGTGGCCGGTTGCAGGACCTCCAGGAACTGCTCACTGCTTATTTTACGGGCGACCGGTTTTTATTGGCGGCTCCCATCAGGCGGCTGGAGCTGGAACTGGACGAGTACCAGTCATATTTATCGTACTTGTTGTATTTCCCTGCCTATGCAGGGCTACTGTCATTTTTCAGTGAGGAAAGTGTCAACAAAATGGCTTTGTTCGCACTGAAGTTTAACCTGCTGAAAATGTTGCCAGTAGCGGAACTGGAGGCGTTTCGTCAGCAATATGCGGTGGCTTTCCCGGAATTATCCCTGGTACAGGGACATTTAAATATCCCGGCAGCAGACCAGTCGGCTGACGACTGGTATACGCAGGCGGTGATATCGTTGTATAGCGACGCCCCGGAAAAAGCCCTGGCACAGTTTGAGAAAGGGATCAAACGTCAACGGCAACACGACAAAAAAAACACCCTGCCTTTATCACCACTGTTTGCTTTTTATTATGCATTTACCCTGGCGGTAATGCCCGGTGAGAAAGTGAATCCGCTGATAGCCAAAATAATCGCCGCCTATGAACGGAAGTTATCTCCTGCTTTTACCCCCGCTGTCTGCCTGCTGCATTACCATGCCGGTCGCCGGGAAAAAGCGGATAACCTGTTGCTGATTTTACTGGAAGGAGGTGGCAGTCATTTGCTGAGTTACCTGTCTATCCTGTGTGTGCAGCTTATGCATCCTAAAAGCAAATTATTACGCACGTTTAGTCCGCAGGCGGGTAACCTGTTGAGTACCGGTATGGAGCGTCACTACCGGTTACTGACCTACGAATATTTATATTTATTTAAGGGAGATGATTACATAGGCTATGAAAGCCAGTTCCGGGAGGCCGCCACGATCATAGGCCAGCCACCGGTATTTTCACAGATGGAGCAAACACCCGACTGGGAACGATTGCTGAACACCATGTTGGGAGCAGATAGTCATCTTACTAAAAAAGAGAAAAATGTCAATGCGTCCCGGTTAATTTACCTGATCGACTTCGACGACTATAAAATTCAACCGGTATTACAATCGGCCCAGGGCAGCAGTTGGAGTGCCGGCAGGAATGTAGCCCTGAAGAAACTGAAGGAAGGAAAGGCAGAAGCCATGACGGAACAGGATTTTCGTATAGGGAACACCGTGCAGAAAGATCACTACTATAACTACGACGGCGAATCTTATTCCTTTGCAGAAACTGTATGGCAGGAGATTGCAGGGCATCCGTTGTTGTTTTCCGCAGATGATCCCACCATATCAGTAGAAGTGATCAAAGCACAGCCGGAGCTTAGTGTGAATAAAAACGATCACGGCTATACGTTTAGTGCTAACATTAACGACTATATCAGCGAAACGGTTTTCGTGAAAGAAACCAATACACGCTTAAAAATAATCAGTCTCACTGCCCAGCAGCGCCGTGTACTGCAAACATTGCAACAGATTCCGCTGGTGCCTGCCTCCGGGAAAGACAAGCTGGTACAGGTATTGAAAAGTATTGGTGCACACCTCACCATCCATGCTGATATGGGCGATATGACGGCTAATATCAGCAAGCGCCCGGCGGATTCACGCATCGTGATACAACTGTTGCCACTGGGGGATGGGCTGAAAGCTGGTTTATACGTGAAGCCCTTTACGATGGACCCGCCGTACTGCAAGCCCGGTGCCGGTGCGCATCATATTATCGGTATCAGCAATGGTGAACGCTGGCAGGCGGTACGTGACCTGGCGAAAGAAAAAAGTAATGTCACCACGTTACTGAATCTTATACAGGGAACTATTTCACAGGAGCTGTCGGATGATACTATCATCTTTGAAGATCCGCTGGATTGCCTGCAATTACTGGAGATCATTAAGGACAATCCTTCGTTGGTCAGGGCCGAATGGCCGGAAGGAGAACGATATAAAGTAACGCAATCGGCCGGCTTTGCCCACCTGAGTATTTCGCTGAAAGAAAAAGACCATTGGTTTATGGCCGATGGTGAACTAAAGGTAGATGAGCTGACAGTACTGGCGTTGAAAGATTTGCTGGATACCAGTCGTACCGTGAAGCAACGGTTTGTTGCCCTGCAAAATGGCGAGTACCTGGCGCTTTCGGCCGACTTACGTAAACGCCTCAACGAAATGTCCAGTGTGGCACATATCGATCGTCATACGGTAAGCATACAGCCATTTGCGGCCACAGTGCTGGAGGAGTTGCTGGAACAGGCTGGGCAGGTGACTACAGATGCTGCCTGGAAAGCTTTCGCCCGCCGGCGTACCGAAGCCATGGAGCTGGTGGCGCCGGTACCGGGTACTTTGCAAACTACGCTGCGTCCTTACCAGGAAGAAGGTTTCCGCTGGATGACACACCTGGCGGCCTGGGGAGCTGGTGCCTGCCTGGCTGATGATATGGGCCTCGGCAAAACCATTCAGGCAATTGCTTTGTTGCTGCATCGCGGTGAGCAGGGCGCGGCGCTGGTAGTATGTCCGGCTTCTGTAGTGAATAACTGGCGCAATGAAATCAACCGCTTTGCTCCTTCACTGAATGTAATTTACCTGCATACAGGGCATCGGTCTAAGTTGGTGAAAAGTGCCGGCCCCTTTGATGTGGTGATCACCACGTATGGCTTGCTGCAGGCAGAAGAAAAATTATTGTGTTCTGTGAAATGGCCTACAGTGGTGCTGGACGAAGCACACACCATCAAAAACTTTCAAACCAAAACATCGAAAGCGGCCATGTCGCTACAGGCAGGATTTAAGCTCATGCTAACGGGAACGCCTATACAAAACCACATGGGCGAAATCTGGAACCTGTTTAATTTCCTGAACCCAGGCTTGCTGGGTACATTGGATCATTTTAATAAACAGTTTGTGTTCCCCTCGGTGCGTAACCCCGAAAGCGCCGTGAAACAGCATTTGAAGAAATTATTGGCGCCGTTTATCCTGCGTCGTACTAAAACGGGGGTATTGGATGAGCTGCCACCAAAAACGGAGATCCTGAAGCTGGTGAGTTTATCGCCGGATGAAGCGGCGTTTTATGAAGCCCTGCGCCGCAAAGCGCTGGAGAATATCAAAGCAACGGAAGGAGGTGTGGCGCAACAGCATATCCGTGCGCTGGCAGAGATCAGCCGCTTGCGCATGGCGGCTTGTAACCCGCAGATGGTGGATGCAGAAAGCGATATCCCATCTTCCAAATTAATGGTATTTAAAGAGATAGTAACTGAGTTGGTAGCCAATAATCACCGGGCGCTGGTATTCAGCCAGTTTGTAAAACACCTGGACATAGTGAAAGAAGCCTTGCTGGCCATGGGTATTACTTATTGCTACCTGGATGGCAGCACGCTTATGTCGCAGCGCGATAAGCTGGTGAAGGACTTCCAGGCAGGCAAAGCGCAGTTATTCCTGATCAGTTTAAAGGCAGGCGGATTAGGGCTGAACTTAACTGCGGCGGATTATGTGATCCATATGGATCCATGGTGGAATCCGGCTATTGAAGAGCAGGCCTCTGACCGTGCGCATCGGATCGGACAAACGAGGCCCGTTACCATTTATAGGCTGGTGGCGCAACATACCATTGAAGAAAAAATTATTGAACTGCACAACAGCAAGCGTGATCTGGCCGATCAATTGCTCGAAGGCAGTGATCAGGCAGGCCGGTTAAACGCCAAAGAGCTCCTGGCGCTGATTGCAGAAGTTGATTGAGCAGAAAGCGGAAAGCAAAAAGCTATTGAAGCGATTGACTAAAGCGGAATGAATATAAAATTCATACACCCGCACTGATCAATCGCTTCAATAGCTTTTTGCTTTCTGCTTTCTGCTTTCCGCTCCACTAAAAAGGTGATGGACTAATGCTCGTCCAGCCGCCATCAATGATCAAACTTTGCCCGGTAATATGTCTCGCCATATCTGATACCAGGAACAGCGCTGCGTTGGCAATATCAATGGTATGTGCCGGGCGCCCCATCGGTGTTAATTGCGACCATGTTTTTTCATAGCCGGGATCGTCCATGGTCCGCTCTGTGAGCGTGGCGCCGGGTGCAATGGTATTTACTGTGATGTTATGAGGTGACAATTCGATCACTAAATTTTTCGCCAGCATTTCAAGAGCGGCCTTGCTCATACCGTATGCGGCGAGGTCTTTATGCGCCTGGTGGCCGGTAACAGAGGAGGTAAACAGGATGGCGCCACCGGATGGTTGTTGCTTCATCTGGTTAGCGGCCGCCTGTGCCAGGAAGAAGGAACCGCCAAGGTTTACCTGCATCACGCGGAAGAAGGCATCCGGCGTGTAGGTAAAGAAGTCGCCAAATAAGGTGATGCCAGCATTGGCAATCACAATATCCAGGCTGCCATAGCGTTTCATGGCCGTTTGTACCATTTGCCGGATAAAGGTCACATCACTGGAATCGCCGGGCATGGCAATACAAATGCCGCTGGCGCTGGTGATTTCATTGGCCGCGGTATTGGCCAGTGTTGCATCAACATCATTCAGGATCACGATAGCGCCCCGTTGCACCAGTTGTTTGCATATTTCAAATCCAATACCCTGGCCGGCGCCGGTAACAATGGCTACTTTGTTTTCAAATTGCATAACCGCTATTTTAGTGTGAATCTCTGGTTACTTCACTGCCGGAGCCGCCTTTCAGAAAGTCGAGGTCGGCGCCCAGGTGTGCCTGTTCTACGTGTTGCTGATATAGTTGCACATATCCACGGGTGGATTGTGGATACACGGGTTGCCAGGAAGCTTTCCTGCGGGCAATTTCTTCGGGCGACAACTCTGCATGCAGGCGGCGCTGCTGCACATCCAGTGTAATTACATCGCCGTCGCGCAGGATGGCAAGTGTGCCGCCGGTAGCCGCTTCCGGCGATACATGGAGTACCACGGTGCCAAATCCTGTGCCGCTCATACGGCCGTCGGAGATACGCACCATATCGGTAACGCCTTTAGCCAGTAGTTTGGACGGGAGTCCCAGGTTACCTACCTCCGGCATGCCGGGATAGCCTTTGGGGCCCACATTCTTGAGCACCAGGATGCTGTTTTCATCTACCTCCAGCGCAGGATCATCGATCCGTTTTTTATAATCGTCAATATCTTCAAATACCACGGCTTTCCCGGTATGCTGCATCAGGTGCGGACTGGCGGCGGAAGGTTTGATCACAGCGCCTTCTTCGCAGATATTTCCTTTTAGCACTACAATGCCGGATACCGTATTAAAAGGTTTATCCAGTGGTGCAATCACGTCGTTGTTATAACTAACGGCATGGGCATAATTAGCGCCGATGGTTTTGCCGTTAGCGGTCAGGCAATCTTTATGCAGGTGATGGAGCAGGATATTGATCACGGCTGGCAATCCGCCGGCATAGTATAGATCTTCCATGAAATAACTCCCTGAAGGTTGCAGGTTGGCAATCAGGGGGATGTTGGCAGAGAAGGTATCCATATCCTGCAGGTCAAGTTCAATGCCCATGCGTCCTGCAATGGCGAGCAGGTGCAGTACAAAGTTGGTGGAACCGCCAATAGCAGCGTTTACACGGATGGCGTTTTCAAAAGCTTGCCGGGTGAGGATGTGGGAGAGTCGCCGGTCTTCCTTCACCATTTTCACGATTTCATTGCCGGAGAGCTGTGCCAGTACTTTGCGGGCGGCATCTGCGGCGGGAATAGCGGCATTTTGCGGGAGAGAAAGCCCCAGCGATTCCACCATGCAGGCCATGGTGGAGGCGGTGCCCATAACGGCGCAGTGGCCGTCGCTGCGGCACATACCGGCTTCGGCCATCATCAGTTCTTCATTGGTCATGCGTCCGGATCTTACGGCTTCACTGAAGCGCCAGATATCGCTGGTACCGATGGCTTGTCCCCGGTGCCTCCCGGTAAGCATAGAGCCGCCGGATACCACGATAGTAGGCAGGTCTACACTACAGGCGCCCATCACCAGGGCGGGTGTGGTTTTGTCGCATCCGCAGAGTAAAACCACCCCATCCATGGGGTTGGCGCGGATAGATTCTTCCACATCCATACTTACCAGGTTGCGGTATAACATGGCCGTAGGCTTGATGAGCGTTTCACCTAAAGACATCACCGGGAACTCCAGCGGGTAACCGCCAGCTTCCAATACACCCCGCTTTACCGCTTCTGCCAGTTCCCTGAAATGAGAATTGCAGGGCGTTAGCTCCGACCAGGTATTACAAATGCCAATAATAGGTTTTCCTTCCAGCTCGTGAGCGGGGATGCCCTGCTTCTTAAGCCAGGCGCGGTAGATAAAGCCATCTTTACCTTCACGGGCAAACCAATGGCTGCTTCTGAGTGAATGTTCGTGATTCATAACGGGAATGGATATAGTATATAAGATACGTTTTATAGATCCTTCTGAAATGTACGGATTTTGAATTTATCATGCAACGTACCTGCGCGGATATGGATTATCTATTCTTTGTCTACATGATAAATAGGCTGTCCATTTAACAGATGTTTATCATACGGGAAAAGTAAGTTATCTTTTTATTATGGAATTTTGACCCCGTTGCATCTGTACCATAACCCGTAGTTGTCCACAATGAAGAAATTAATTTTACTACTCCTTTGCATGCTCACCTTTACGCGATTCTCTATGGCTCAACAGGCCAGGGTAAAAGGATCTGTCGTAGATACACTCAATCACGCTGCCCTTTCCAATTCAGTGGTGGCGCTGCTTCAGGCCAAAGATTCCATGCTGGTTAAGTTTGTACGCAGTAATGAACAGGGACATTTTGAGCTGAATAAAATACCGGCCGGAAAGTATGTACTCCTGATTAGTTACCCGGCATTCGCTGACTACGTAGAGCCGTTAACGTTATCGGATACTTCCGCGGTGAATGTAGGAAAAGTGATGCTGACACAAAAGTCCCGGTTATTAAACGAAGTAGTTATACAGCAAAAAGTAGCCGCCATCAAAATAAAAGGAGATACCACCGAATTCAATGCCGCCAGCTTTAAAACCGCCGCCAATGCTTCCGTGGAAGACTTGCTCAAAAAGTTACCGGGTATACAGGTAAATAGTAAGGGGCAAATTACCGCCCAGGGAGAAACCGTAAAGAAAGTATTGGTAGATGGGGAGGAGTTTTTTGGAGATGACCCTACACTGGTGACCAAAAATCTGCGGGCGGATATGGTGGACAAGGTACAGTTGTATGACAAGAAAAGCGATCAGGCAGCCTTTACCGGAGTAGATGACGGAGAGAAAAGCCGAACGTTGAACATACAACTGAAAGAAGACAAGAAGCGGGGCTATTTTGGGAAAGTAGCCCTGGGAGCCGGGGACCAGGGCTATCATAGTAATGAGGCCATGTTGAACGTATTCCGCGGAAAGAAAAAGATATCCGCCTTTGGTATTGTTGCCAATACCGGTAAAATAGGCCTCAGTTGGAGGGACCGGGAAAAATTTGGTGGTGGTAATGGTGAGCTATCGGTTAACGATGATGGCGATTTTGAATTCAATGGCGGCGGCGGCGACGAGCTGGATAGCTGGAGTGGACGGTATGACAACAACGGCTATCCATTGGTACAAACAGGAGGCCTGCACTACGGTGATAAGTGGAACCGGGATCGTCAAAACCTGAATGCCAACTATAAAATCATGAAGCTGTTTGTAGATGGTAGCTCCAACACCATTTCGCAGAATATCCTGAAAGATACCACCTACTATAACAATTCTTCCGAACAGTTTAAAAACAGTATCCTCCGCAATCGCATGGATGGTAGTTATGAACACCAGGTAGACTCCAGCTCTTCTATTAAAGTGATGGTCGACGGAGGTATAGATCACAAGATTTCTTCCATGTTCAATACTTCCGAAGTAGCTATTGGCGCCAATAATAATATGAATATCGTCAACAATACCAACCGGAAAACCTCCTCTGTATCAGATATTGGTGGCATCAACAGCAGCCTGTTGTGGCGAAAGAAGTTTAGTAAGCCCAGACGTACCCTTTCTGTATTAGTGGCGGAAAATTATAATCGCACTAACGGAGAAGGTACGCTGGACGCGGTGACCAACTTCTACAAGCAGGGACAGGTTGATTCCTTACAAAAAATAGATCAGCGAAAAGTTACCAACAATGAAACCGTAAACGTGAATGGAAATATTACCTATACAGAGCCCATATCGAAATCATCGGTACTGTCTTTTACCTATGCGTTGAATGTCAGCAATAACCACTCTAACCGGCTTTCCTATAACCAGGGCAGTGATGGGAAATATATGGCACTGGACTCTTTGTATAGCAACGACTACTCCTTTAACATGTTAACGAATAGCGGTGGATTGAACTATGCTTATTCAAACAAAAAAATGCGCGTGAGCATTGGAAGTAATGTAGGGTTTAGCAGTTATAGGCAGTCTGATCTTTTTAGTGGTCGTTCACTGAACCGGAATTTTGCAAACTGGTATCCCAAAGCTGTCTTTCGCTATAACTTCACCCAGCAAAGACGTTTTTCATTTAACTATAACGGCTATACGCAACAACCAGGCATCAACGATTTGCAGCCGGTGCGGGTAAATAATGATCCCATGAATATCGTTATTGGAAATCCGGATCTGAAGCCGGCGTTCAACAATAACTTCAACCTGAATTTCTCTGACTATAAGGTAATGACCCAGCGGAATATCTGGGTAAGCGCTTACTATTCCATTACCAGCAACGCTATCAGCAGTCGTAGTGTACTATCCCCGGATGGTAAGCAAACCACGCAGTCGGTCAACGTAAATGGCAACAGCAATGGGCGGATCCATGGTAATATCGGCTGGAAGATTGCTCCCTGGGATATGAGGCTTGGACCAAGCCTGAATGCCGGGATGAACAGGAATGTGAATTATGTGAACGGGGTATACAATGTGACAAAATCTGCCAATGGTGGATTCGGCTTATATGCTTCGAAAGGAAAGGATAAAAAGTACGATATCTACCTGGATGCCAGCGCCAACTATAACACCAGTGTATCTTCCATACAAACCAATCTGCGCACCAGCTACTGGACGTTTTCCGCTAGTCCTAACGTAGATGTTTATCTGCCTTTGAAAATAATGTTGCATGCCGAGATGAATGGGGAGATCCGCCAGAAAACAACTTTATTCGACAAGAATAATAATATGGCCATCATCAATGGATCTGTAACAAAGAAATTTGGAAAGAAAGAATTGATAGAAGCCGTTTTTTCTGTCAACGATATATTGAATCAGAATATAGGATTTGACAGGTCGGTGAATACCAATACCATTACACAAACAACCCGCAGCACCATTGGCCGTTACGGCATGCTGTCTTTTATCTGGAATTTTAATAAACTGGGCGCGGCAGCGCCGAAAGAATAGTAGCTATGAAAAACAGTAGTCGAAAATTAGGTTTGCTCCTGATGCTGGTGACGATGGCTTTTTCCGTTCAGGCGCAACAAGCTATGTTTCTCCAGCAGGGACGCATAGAATACGAAAAGCGGGTGAATCTGCAGGCACGCATGAAAGAGATGTCTGGAGAGGAAGAAAGTTCGTGGTCGGAGAGTATCAGGAAAAGCATGCCACAATACCAGGTAACTTATTTCAATTATTCCTTTGCCGGGAACACCAGTTTATATCAGCCTGGAAGAGATAACTCGGCAGAGAATAAAACTTCGCTATGGGGAGAAGGCCCCGCAGAGGAAAATGTGGTATACTCCCGGCTAGACAGCATGCAGAGCATTTCACAGAAAAAAGTATTTGAGCAATTGTTCCTGGTAAAGGATTCTATTCGTACTATCCGCTGGAAAATAACGGATGAAACCCGTAAAATCGCGGGGTTTGATTGTCGCCGGGCCAATGCCATCATTATGGATTCTATTTATGTAGTAGCATTTTATACGGAGGCCATTATTACCCCGGGTGGTCCGGAATCATTCAATGGGCTGCCGGGTATGATACTGGGAGTGGCATTACCCCACGAGCATATTACCTGGTTTGCCACCAAAGTATTGGTAGATGATATCAAAGAAGGGACCATTAAGCCGCCAGTTAAGGGAAAACCGGTAGATAACAAGGGGATGAGTGTTGCGGTAGAAAAGAGTATTGGCAAATGGGGGAATTGGGGAAAGGCGCATATTAAGGCAATTATGTTATAATTGCAGTTGACAAGGTCAATGATGGTATGCAAAAATCACCTTATATCCGGGCACTGTATGCTCCTGTTCAGCCAGGCCTGAAGCAGGCGGAAGGTGGTGTGATGTACCAGGAATGCTTACCGCATGCGGGTTTACAAGAGGTGATTTATTGTTACTGGGAGTTGAAAACGGAATGCAGGTTAGCGGCGCCTTATCAGTACCGGGTGGTGGCTGATGGCTGTATAGATATTTTTTTTGAGCGGCATAACCCAACAGCCGCGGTGGTGATGGGCTTCTCAGACGCTTATACGGAGTTTCCGCTGCCTGCTGCTTTTCATTATGTGGGTGTGCGCTTTTTACCCGGTATGTTTCCTGTTTTGTACAAGGTGAATGCGGCCGAATTGGCGCATAAGGAAACGCCTCTTGCGGATATCACCACTCACTTCCTCCGGGAAGATCTTCCCGGGGCCTTGTCTTTAATGGACATTAAATGCAGGCTGGATGCCCACTTCCTAAAGTTGCTGTCTGCCACAGATCTCCCGGCAGACAATCGTTTTTATGAATCTTTAGACCTGATTTTACGTACTGCCGGTAGGGTGAGTATTGAAAAGGAGTTGCCGTGGGGCATCAGTTCCCGGCAGTTGCGGCGTTTGTTTGCCGGTTATATCGGGGATACGCCGAAGGCATTTAGCAATGTGGTACGCTTTCAGCATCTGTTACGCTCTCCTTTGCCGGTGCTGAAAAACAGGTTGTACCTGGATGCCGGTTATTATGACCAGGCGCATTTTATTAAGGTATTTAAAGCCTTATACGGTCTTACTCCCTCCCAGGTATTCGATAAATAGTTTGTCCGTTTTTTACAATGCCGGTGCTCTCTCCCCGCTTAATTTTGTGGTCATAAAATTTCAGATCATGAAACGATGGTTGTTAGCAGGAATTTTTTCTTTCCTTTTTTTTCCACTTTATTCACAAATAAAACCGGTGACCATGAAATTAAATGCAGGCATTATTACCCATAAGATAGCAGCAAGTAAAAAATTTTATACAGAGATATTGGGCTTCGGGGTAGCATTTGAAAACGATTTTTACCTCCTGCTGCATACCCCCGATAGTAGTGCTATGCTAAGCTTTTTACTGCCGGATCATGCTTCCCAGCAACCGTTGTTCCGTCCTGCCTTTGCCGGCAAAGGGATATACCTGACGATAGAGGTAGCCGACGTTGACGCGTTATATCAGCAGATCAAAGCGAAAGGAGCGGAGATCTTAATTGAGCTTCGAAACGAGCCATGGGGCGACCGTCACTTCGCCATCCAGGATCCTAATGGGGTGGGGATAGACCTGGTTACTTACGCTCAGCCATAAACGACGTTAACATTTTTTTAAGCTAAAGAAATCTTAAAACGCGGTGGATGGCCCATAAAGGGGAACCATTTTTGTTTTATGCCAGGTAACTAAAAAATTTTAACCATGGCAAAGCAAAGCAAGGACGCAGTAAAACAAGAAATTCAGGAACTGGCCATCGGTAACTATAAAAGTTACCCTGCTGATTACGAAGAAGCACCGGCAGCGGTTTTACAGAATATCCAGTCATTAGCCAAAGGCTATTGGGATTGCCGCGAATTCAGAGAGGTAGCGCGTGATGAGCAGTTAGGCATTCAGTTGGCGGACTATCAGCACTGGACAAGAGAAGCCTATGATGTCTTTTTGAAAGCCAATATGAATTAGTGTCATCCTTTTTACTACCCCGATGGCCCCCCTGCGACTAAGTTGGGGGGCATTTTTTTTTAAATCTGCAACTATTTCTGGTCAAGGGTTGTTTAATTATGACGGTGGATTCACTGCCATATAATGTAGTGGGCACTACACCTGCTTAGCTTTGACAAAACTGCTTTTACACCCCATACAGAGCCGGTGTTCGTAACTCCTTGATTGCATTGGGCTTGTGGCTGAACCTGCCATTAACCAAAAATTTCAGCGCATGAAACAGTTTTTATGTTTGTTGATGATCCTGGGTGCCGCATGGCCGTTGTGCGCTCAGAATGCACCAGTTGCAGCAGTTGTTAAGCAGGATGAGGACCTGGTAACACAGATATTTGGAAAGAATAAGGAATCGTTGCTGGATGATTTATTACAGATTTCTCCGGTGGAGATGCAGGCCTTCCAGGCTACCTTCCTTGAATATGAAACAGAGAAAAGCCCGTGGCTGTCGGAGCGTATCGCGTTATTAAAGATGTATAATGAGGAGTTTTCATCCCTCGATGAACGTAAATTAAACTCCCTGACCAGGCAGATGATCAACAACGACCTGGAGTTTGGGCGCTTACAAATGCGTTATTTCCGGCGGATGAACAAGTTGTTAGGCGCTACCAGGGCGGCAAAGTTCTTCCAGCTGGACAATTACCTGGAGCAGTCGTCCAGGGCATTTATTCAAAACAAGCTACCTTTTATTAAAGAGTTGGAAACGGATCGGCAGGAATTTATTCATGGTGGCCGGCCGTTAACCAGCAGGTAACATCCTGATCAGGGTTCTTCCACAAAATCCTCGCTGCGTGGAATGGCATTGAATTTTTCGAGCAAGTCTGCCGGGAGTGCTGCCAGCTTCCGTTTGCGGGTATCTATCCAGGCGCCGTCTACCTGTATGGTAGCTGATTTGGTGCCGTCACCCCTGTAAATTTCGTGCCTGATAGACCAGCGCGATGCATCTGCTTTGCATTTCGTCAGTTCGCAGGTGACCTGTACTTTATCGTTGGGGCCTATTTCCCGGTGGTAAAGCAGTTCTTCGCGGAAGAGGATAGGTCCTACCTGTAGCTGTATAAAGTGGCTGGCATCCAGTCCTACCTTTTCCAGGAGGGATAAACGTGCCTGGGCGGCAAAGTCGGCGTAGGCCGAGTGCCGCAGGTGCATATTAGCATCTACCTGTGCCCATAATACGGGTCCTTCAAAGAATACGTTGTTCATCTTTAAATTTACGAAAAAGCGGTAGAAATGATAGGGTGGCTCCGGGAAAGCTATCGATAACGGCTATACGTAAATAATAAAAGCCTGCCATGGGCAGGCGTATTAATGAAAAAAAACAATAAAAAAAAGTAAAACAAATTTTTTTAGAATCAATTCGTGTTATACTTTCGCGGCATGGAGAGTTGGCAGAGCGGTCGATTGCGGCAGTCTTGAAAACTGTTGACTGTAACAGGTCCCGGGGTTCGAATCCCTGACTCTCCGCCCAGAAACTGTAAATTATTAGAAAAACCTGCAGAACATTAAGTTCGGGCAGGTTTTTTTATGCCTTTACTTTTTCTTACATAGCGTTGTAATGTTTTTACCGTTTACCTCAATAACTGATACGAGCAGATACTTTAAGAGAGTTGAAGTAAGAAATACTATCCGGCGAATAAAAGATGTGCAACAGAACATTCTGGTGTGATGTTTTGTTTATGTAGGTATTAATGCAATAAGCGAGAAAGCGACCAAAATTGATAGTACGCGAACGCCGTGTGTCCCGGTGTGTCATGGGATAAATTTTTAAAGATTATAGTAAAAACTGGTTGTTCATGAGTATTTCGGATAGTGCCCTTGCAGGCAGCATCGGAAAGGGTTTAACTTTTTTATACCACCATCAGTTACTCCACGGGGAATTCCTAAATTATTATTCGGATTCGGAAGACATGCTTGCTCCATGTTCTCCGCAAAGCCTTTCTTTTAATACGCCTGTGGTATGTTACGCTATGTCTTTTCTTTCACAGGACTACGAAAGAGCTGATGAGATCATTGCTAAAGCCATTCACTTTTTAAGGGCGCATTCACAGTATGGTGTATGGAGTTTTGTCAGTAAAATAAATAAAGTTTATACCTGTTTACCCTTTGATGTAGATAGCACCTCTCTGGCTGCACATGTATTCAGGGAAAGAGGAGAACAATATCCGGGAGATACACATACAACGAAGATTATTCTCGCCAATAGAAATCGTAAAGACTTATTTTATACCTGGATTTTACCACGCTTTAGTTCGAAGTATAGTAAACCTTTTTTACGAACAGCGCTGCATGTTCTTTTTGATCCAATCAGGCATATCGTTTTCTGGAACTGGAGCGACTGCAACTATTCAAATATAGACTGGGGGGTGAATGCCAACGTGTTATTCTTCCTGGGAGACAGACCGGAAACCCAGTCGGTAATCTCTTCCATGATCGATATTATTATTGAAAATAGAGAGTCCACCTGCGATAAGTGGTATCGCAACCCTTTTGTTATCTATTATTTTTTCTCAAAGAATTATTATAAAGGTATTACAAAGCTGGAGCCCATCAGGCAACCAATTATCAACAGGATTACTGCCCGGGCGCATCCGGATGGAAGAATTGGCAACAGCTTATTTGATACATGTTTGAGCGTATGTGTGTTATTGAATTTGAATTTTCATTCAACCATTGTTGATAAGGCTATTCAATATATTGTGTCTGCCCAGCACGAGTATGGCAATTGGGAGCGCTGGGCGCTTTTTTCTTCGGGAAATATTAAAAAGGGTTATGCAGGCGCGGAAGAGGTGACAACAGCTTTCTGCCTGGAAGCACTGGCGAGATATAGAAAGATAAAAATTAAGCAGCATCAGCGGGAGGTGGCAGATACACTATCCTGAGAAATGAGTAGCCATACGCTGCTATTTGAATAGCGGGTTTGTGCTGATATTGGTGAACAGATAAAGTATTTGGTTGCAAATGTTATTTCCTCAAAAATTAAGAAAAGTATTCACTGGACTCAATTTGGGCCGGACATTAAAATTAGTTTGGTCACTGAGCCCTGGCTTAATGATCACTACGTGCGTACTGATTTTTCTTGAAAATGCTTTTTTCCTGTTGTCTGCCTGGTCTTTTAAGGAGTTGATTAATGTAGTACCTGGCATGGTATCCCGGCAGGTGCATAGTATACAGTCCCTGTTACCTGGCTTGCTGCGCTGTATGGCAGGAGCACTGTGTTATACTGTTGTCAGATCGCTTTCAGCATATTTTATTGAACTCCAGGGAGCTACTGTCAATGAATACCTGGATGATAAAATCCATGAAAAAGCCAATCAGCTGAATCTCTCTTTTTATGAAAGTCCGGAATACTTTGATACACTGAAACGGGCAAAGGATGCAGGATCTGATAAGTCTGTAAACATTGTTATCACTTTTATAGAAGCGATAAAGCACATTATTATGCTGGGCACGTTGAGCCTCCTGGTGATGGCAATCGCATGGGAATTGATTCCTTTATTGATAGCCTGTATACTACCTGCTTTTTTGGTGAGAATGACTTTAGCCAGGCGGCTGCATAAAAGAAAAATTATGCAGACACCTGTTGAACGACAGGCAGCTTATCTTAGTTCATTACTGGTAGACGATAAATCTGCCAAAGAAATACGCACGTTTAACCTGGGGATGTACCTGAAGGAAAAGTATCTCCGTATCCGGTTGATGCTCTTGGCAGAAAGAGCGGGAATTACCAGGACGGGAACATTTTATAGCATTATCACAGACATACTGGCCACCTTTGTTTTTTTTATTTGTGTGCTATTCATCTGCTATAAGGTGATTAACAGTGCTATAAAGCCCGGTGAGATTACCCCGTTCCTGCTTATTTTTCCCCAGGTATTTATGGTGTTGCAGCAGTTGTCAACATCCCTGGTGAAGCTTTACCACGATCATATCTTTTTGGGATGTTTGTTTAAACTGTTTGATTTAAAGTCAACACTGCCGGAAGCCAGTCACCCGGTACCCATTCCATCCACAGATAAGCAGGCAATAACCGTCAGTGGACTGCATTTTACCTATCCGCATAGCAGCGTTGCCGCCCTTACAGATATTAACCTTACGTTTCCATCAGGCAAGATAATAGCGATTGTAGGGTTCAACGGAGCCGGTAAAACGACGTTGATTAAAATGCTTTGTCGTCTATATGATCCTGGTGAAGGCACCATTGCGCTGGGAGGAACAGATATCCGGGAGTATAGCATTACTGAATACCGGAGGCAGGTAGCGACTGTGTTCCAGGATTTCGGCAGGTATAATTTCAGCGTTGCAGAAAATATTTGTATGGGAGATGTAAATGTTGCGCCACAGTCAGCAGCTATGCATAATGCGGCAGTGGCAGCAGGCGCGGATCGGTTTATTGCGGCATTTCCGCGACAATATGAAACTGTTTTGGGACGCCTGTTTGAAGATGGACAGGAAATCAGTATGGGGCAATGGCAGAAGATTGCTATTGCGCGTGTATTATATGGTCCAGCCAAATTTATCATCCTGGATGAAGCCACCAGTGCACTGGATGCAAAATCGGAGAAAATATTCTTTGAGTCTTTGAAAGATAATATCGGAACAAGAGGGGCTTTGATCATCAGCCACCGGTTGTCGGCAGTTCAACACGCGGATTATATCTATGTATTGGCAGATGGGCGTATAACGCAGGAAGGTACACATGATGCACTGATTGCAACCGGAGGTGATTATGCAAATCTTTTCTCTAAAAATGCTAAACATTCCTCAGTAACCATTTAGATATGAAGATGACAACGCATAAAGCAGTTGATGTAACTAAACAGGGAATTGCTATTGTAGCCAGTTGTATTGATGACTGGGGAGGATGCGATGAATTATGGAGTAAAAGTATTCCTTATCTCCAGGCTGCAGGATATACTATTACGGTGCTTAAAAAAGGCATCAATAAGATGCATCCCCGGATGCTCAAACTGGCTGCTATTGCCGTAGCGCTTATTGAATTAAATCCCAGACCGGATAGCCAATTATTGCTGGAGCGGGTAATAAGGAAATCCCGGAGAGTAATTGGAGGTTGGCTGATGCTATCTGAGCATAAAACCGACCCTTTACGCGAATGGCTGCTTAAGTGTAAACCGGTATTGGTGATAATTAATCAAAGTATCAATTTCGATGCTTTGTCTTATGCTGTTGCTTGTAGTGAATTGGCTTTACCTTATGTTATTGTTTCTCACAAAGCGGTTGATTTTTTCTGGCCTGCTGATCAGGACAGACAATATATGGCCGCCGCATTTCGAAAGGCCCTCCATTGCTTTTTTGTATCAAAACACAACCTGAACTTAACAGAAGAACAGTTTGGGTTCCGGTTTAATAACGCTTCTGTTGTTTTTAACCCTGTAAAAGTAAAGACGGTAGTTCCATATCCCGGGGAAACAAATATAGTGAGACTGGCATGTGTGGGCAGATTATTCCTGCTGGATAAAGGGCAGGACATCCTGCTGAGAATACTGTCACAAAGTAAGTGGAGGAATAGAAATATTACGATATCATTCATCGGGCAGGGAGTCGACGAAAACGGGCTGAAAAGGATGGCGGCGTTGCTGAATGTCGATAAAGTTGAATTTAAAGGGCAGCTGGATGATTTTGAGGCTATTTGCAGAGAACATCATGCATTCATCTTACCCTCCCGAAGTGAGGGATTACCATTGGTAGTAATAGAAGCGATGACTGCAGGCAGGATAGTAATTGCCAGTAGAGCTGGTGGCAATGCTGAGGTAATAGAAGACGGTGTGACAGGATACCTTGGGCATGCTAATGAAAACGACTTTGAGGAGGCTATGGAGCGCGCCTGGAGTCAACGTTATAGATGGGAAGAGATGGGTAAAGTTGCCGCAAATTATATAGGTACGCATATTCCTGTTTGTCCTGAATGTGATTTCGCCAAAAAAATAACTGATATCTGCGGGCAGCAGAAATTATTCAATTAAAGTAACTCAAATAATATGGAATTTTTAGCAAGCGCTCCGTTAGTTTCAGTCATTATCCCGACTTATAACCGCGCGCACTCATTAGGAAAAGCAATAGAGAGCGTGCTTAATCAAACGTATAGTAATATTCAGTTGATTGTGGTGGATGATGGCTCAGATGATGGAACATCCGAATTTGTAAAGCAATATGAAGAAGTGCAATTTGTACTTCAGGTGCATGGTGGACAGGGAAGGGCTCGCAATACCGGATTAAAATATGCTAAAGGTGTTTATATTGCTTCCTTGGATTCGGATGATGTATGGGCACCCACCTTCCTGGAGAAAACAGTAACAAAGCTGGAGCAGGATCAGTTGGATTTTGTGTTTGTCAATTGGTTGCAGGCAATAGATGAGGAGTTTGGAGCAGATTTTTTTGCAGAGAGCAAGATATTGGATCATATTACCGGCTCCTCAAATAATGGATGGATAGATTTATCGTATGATACGGTAAGGAAATTATATACGAATGTTTGTCCCTCTCCTTCTTCATCGTTTATTATGCGACGTACTTCTATGCAAAGTGGATGGAATGAGCAGTTGCATATTGCTGATGACTGGTGTTTACTTTTAGACATAATTTTGTCTGGTCACTGCAAAGTGTCCTTTACATTTGAGCGCCTATGGATAAAAAAGAGAGATGGGAGAAATATCTACGACGGCAGAGATGCGCTTCAGATTATCCAATTACTTTGGAAAAAAGATTACAAAGTAATAATGATGTTGTTTAGGGACCTGTTGACAGCTGAGGAATTAAAAAACTTCCACCGTGTTCAAGTTTCTCAGCTTTATAGCTATTCACTGATTTCCTTTAAGAGATTCCTGTTTACGAAAGAAAGTATACATACGTTTTGGACGGCGGTGAACGGTTCTCCTTATATGTTAATTCATATCCTGTCTGCGGTGACAAAGAACAAAGTCAATAATATCATTCGCCGCCTGAAAGGATCGTCGATAATGCAACATCGTATTCCGCTGCCGGTATATCATGAGATAAAGAAGTCAGAAGTAGCGTAGTTTTCGTCATAATATAATTATGCATGGATTTTAGGAAAGTGATTCGGTCCCATGATTGGTGGACAAGTAAAATTGCGCCTTTTTCGGCAGTAGGGTATGCAACTATTTTCATTAGTGAGGCTACCTTACTGACAGCTGTTCTATGGATATTGTACATACTGTTATCATTGATGGCAGGTGCTACATATGTAAGTTTGCTGAATGATTTAACTGATATGGATTGCGATGTTAAAGCAGGGAAAAAGGAACTATTGCCAACACGGGTTGTGGCCCGGCGATGGGCGATGCTGATTGTATCTGTAATGCTGGGATTGGTGTGTATGTTTTTTTTGTATCGGGATCTCCTGTCTTTTTTATTGTACCTGGCGCCCTGGATCATTTTCTATCTGTATTCAGTGCCACCGGTTAGACTTAAAGAACGAGGTGTTTGGGGGGTACTGGCAGATGCTGCCGGCGCGCATTTTTTCCCTGGCTGTGTAATGGTAAGTTCTGTCAGCCATTTCCTGCATCATCAAATAAATATTTCCTGGTTTCTTGCTGTTGGAGCATGGGGATTGGCATTGGGCGTCAGGGGAATACTATGGCATCAACTGCGGGACCGGGAAACAGACCTGCATTCCGGGTTAAATACTTTCATCGTCACACTCTCTCCCGGTAAGCTTAAGAAGGTAATAATGATCGTGCTATTATTGGAAGTACTTTCATTGATGGTGATGCTTTTTATTATTAAGTCTTTGATCATACTCTTATTTCTTTTTCTATACCTGCTGTTTGTATTGGTCCGCTACAAGGTTAGAGGGACCCGTTTAACCATTGTTGCCTCTGCAGAAGATGATAATTATCGTATGGTGATGACGGAGTATTATGAGATTTTTTTTCCGGTATCATTGTTACTGAATTTTTCGCTACACCAGCCAGGCGCCTGGGTGGTGCTGATATTACATCTATTGCTTTTTTATCGTTACTATCTTGATACTTTTCGGTGGGTATTCCGGCAAGTGCGTGTATCAGCAATTTCCGTTATGAGCGGTGCGTTTAAATAGTAGGATATTCCTTTAATATTTTTTATTATTACGTATACAATAATAAACAATGAAAAGGATCGGGTTCATCGCATCGTTGCTTTTTACTATGTCATCGTCCGCGCAGGAACAAAGCGTAAAGAAAATCCCCGGAATGGTTATTCAGCATGTTTCCAAAGGCTCGAAATTATATATTGGCTCTCCCAGTATTTGTATACTACCAGATGGAAATTACCTGGCCACTCATGAATATTTTGGCCCGAACCGCACAGGTAAAAGCAGGGTGCAGGTATATCATTCGGCCAATCGCGGGAAGTCGTGGGAGCGTATCAGTGAAATCGAAGGGCAGGAATGGTCCCAGTTATTTGTACTGGATAAGCAGATATTTATTATAGGCCCGGAAACAGCTTACGGCGATGTGGTGATACGCAGATCTTCTGATGGAGGACATTCGTGGACACGACCGGATACGGAGCAACAAGGAAGGCTGCTAAAAGGGCGCTTCCATTCATCGGCCACACCGGTACTTATTTACAGGAATCGGGTATGGAAAGCGCTGGAAGATCAGGATGGCCCCGGAGGGCAATGGGGTCGTGGGTTTCGCTCCTTTATCATTTCGGCGGCGGTGGATGCGGACCTGTTGAATGCAGAAAGCTGGACCATTTCCAATACACTGGGATATGATTCCTCCTACCTCGATGGCCATTTCGGTGGCTGGCTGGAAGGCAATGCAGTGCCCACTCCCGACGGACATGTGGCTACGATGCTGCGAACAGATTATCGTGTAAATGGCAACGAGAAAGCAGCTATCATTAACGTCAGTGATGATGGTAAAACCATATCTTTTAACCCTGCTACCGGATTCATTGACTTCCCCGGTGGCTGTAAGAAATTTTCGATACGGTATGATTCCCTGAGCCATCGCTATTGGACTATCAGTAATTATGTGCCGGCAGTATTTAAAGGTGGTAACCCCGAAAGAACCAGGAATACCGCTGCCCTGATGTCGTCAACAGACCTGAAAACATGGGAGGTGCGCGGCATTGTGCTGCACCATCCAGATGTAGAGAAGCATGGATTTCAATACGTCGATTTTCAGTTTGATGGCAAGGATATGATTGCCGTATCCAGAACTGCTTTTGATGATGAAGATGGTGGCGCAGATAATCAGCATAACGCCAATTACCTCACGTTTCACCGGGTTAAAAACTTCCGGAATTATAAAACTCCGGAAGTATGGCGGGCATTATTGCCGTGAAAGGAGATATTTGAAGTGAACCATACCATACGAAATGAAGAAGAAAGGAAATAATATACCCCGAAATACCTACCTTAGCTGGCTCATGAAATACACTACCGCCCAGCCTTGCCCGCAACTCGCTTCCCGTATTCACGCTTTCTGGGAATTGAAAGGTGATGAAACCGATCGCCAATGGGAGCGTATATTTCCTGATGGCTGTCCTGGTATCATCATCAATTTAGGCGCCTCCTGTAAAACGGATGGCGGCGTTACTACTATGGAGCATGGCAGAACATATGTGGTGGGTGCGATGACGTCATTTAAAGATAGTTATGTCGACAACAATACGCACCTGTTAGGTGTGTGCTTCAAACCCGCTGTGTTTTCCTCTTTTTATAAATATTCGCCGCAAAACGAATTGACAGATCATACAGTGGAATTTGAGCGGCCATATTCCCTGGATATGGGGATGATACATAAAGACCCGGTAGCTTATCTTAATAAATATTTTTTAGATAGAAAGGGCAGCCTTCCTCCGTTACTACTGGCTGTATTGAACGACATGCACCTGGCAAAAGGAACGTTAAGCATCTATGAAACAGCGAAGCGCAATTTTATCACGCTGAGGCAATTGGAGCGCATGTTTAAAACGCATATTGGATTAACGCCAAAAGAATATGTTAAGATCATCCGATTTCAGTCCGCGCTGTCAATGATGAATGACGCAGGTTCCGGGAAAAGCCTGGCAGATATCGCTTTTGACTGTGGGTATTATGATCAGTCACATCTTACCAATGAAATAAAAAAACATACCGGCCTTACGCCTGCTCAATTTTAATTTTGTCGCTTTCTTCCAAAAGATCAACCAGATCAGTATTTATTTTTGCTAAAAATTAATTGGCATGAAGAAAATAATTTTGAACTTAGCAGTCACCCTGGATGGATTTATTGAAGGCCCCAATGGAGAAGTGGATTGGTGTATTATGGATGATGACATGGACTTTGGCCGCTTTATCGACAGCATCGATACCATACTTTATGGCCGGGTAAGCTATGATGCGTGGGGAAATTTCCAACCTGGTATGGATATCAGCCCGGCGGAAAAGGAGATGTGGGAGGGAATACATGCAAAAAAGAAGTTCGTGTTCTCGCGCCAACATCGCGAACATGCTAATGCTACCTTCATTCATGATAATATCGCCCAACAGGTAGCCCATATCAAGCAACAGGCGGGCAAAGATATCTGGCTGTATGGAGGCGCAAGTTTGATCAAAACATTTATAAAAGAGGGCTTGATAGATGTATATAAAGTATCCGTACACCCGGTAGTGTTAGGGGCTGGTAAACCATTGTTTGAAGATATAAAGACACGAATCGGGTTACAGTTGCTGGAAACCAAAGTTTTCAAATCAGGGGTGGTGGAATTGACTTATGCACCTGTGAGGTAGTACTGATGACTACGGTTGTTCCGGAAATGCTTATTTTTATCATAGCTTTTTGGAATTTAAACTGTATTTTATGTTCAGGCATAGAGGAAGAAGCCGCAGGATGATACATAACCTCAAGCTGGCTTCATTGCTATCTTTTGTGGCAGGCATTGTGAATGTTACCGGCTTTTTTGCGGTCCAGGTACTCACTACCAATGTTACAGGGCACTTTGCCTATTTTGCAGAGGGTATGGCAAGAAAGAACTTTACCAGTGCCTGGTACTTCCTGGCTTATGTACTGGCTTTCCTGGCAGGTGCATTTATTTCCAACTTTACAGTAGAAGTAACAGAAAGAGTTGCAAAACGATATGTAAATGCCGCTCCTGTGTTTGCAGAAATAGCGTTGTTGTTGATCGTAATTCTTGTGGGTGCCCGGGGGGTACAGCAGGATCAGCATCTTATTGCGCTGTTGTTATTATTTGCGATGGGGTTACAAAATGCTATGGTGACGCGGATTTCCAATGCGGTGGTGCGTACCACGCATCTAACCGGCCTGTTCACTGATTTGGGTATCGAGCTGTCGCAACTTTTCTTTTACCGTAAGGAAGAACAGCAGCGTAAGCTGACGGCATCGGTAAAGCTGCGGTTTGCTGTGATTGGTTTCTTCTTTTTAGGATGTATTATTGGCGGAATGGGGTATATGAAATATCATATTGAGATCCTTTACCTGGCTATTTTTGTTCTTTTTATCGGTATCATTTACAGCAATGTCCGTTACCGTTACCTGTTGTTAAGAAAAAGTATCGGAGACCATTAATCTACCTGTTTCCAGGGATATTGCCTTACCTGTAAACCAGTAAAAATAAATCAACACGAAAATATTCAGGGAGAATTTCCATATCATTGCGTTGAAATTGAACCAGTGGTTCGTATTTATTATCCATAAATATCAACGTTAGCCTGGCTGCTATTGCTTGTTAGCCGTATAGCGCCAAAAAAAGTTTAACCATTTTTGATGTATGAAAAGAGTATTATCAATCGTCTTCGCGTCTTTATTTTTGTTTTCCTGCGGTAAAAAAAGTGACAATAACCCAACACCCTCTGAAGGAGATGTTAGCTGGAAATTGGGGGATTACACTTATGTAAAAGCAGCATCCTCACAAACCAGCACTGCGACTGATGGTCGCGTGATCACGGCCTTAGCAGTGACTACAGCCGGAAACGGAGGTAATTACGGTGCTTTTTCAGGTAGTGCGTTAGCCATGACTTTCTACAGTAACCTGGGGGAAGGAACCTACAGTATTGGAACCACTGAAGCAATGGTATCGAATCCTACCAGCCGTATCCTGACCATTACCTGTACTATTGGTACCGCTGTAAACACAGGATCTATACTCTATTCTGTGAATGGAACCGGGGGGACAGCCAATGTCACTAAAGACAGCAACGGGAAGTTTCATATAACCGTGTCATCAGCGGTTAGCTTTAAGAAAGATATCGTTGTGGGAGGAGGTATTCCTGCTGCGAAAGCCACTTACGATCTTACTATTCATAACGCGTGGTAAATAATTTCCGATACGGATCTATAAAGAGGAGCTTCCCCGTCGAAGCTCCTCTTTGTTTTTAATACCTGCTCATAATTGTATAAATTGCGTCTCGAAAAAACAACAGATGTATCCCGCAATTTTAGCTCTTCATTCGTTGGTACGCTGGCTGCTGCTGGCGAGCCTGATCTTCGCTATTTACCGTGCCTGGCGTGGCTGGCTGTCCGGAAAAACGTTTTCTTCTTTTGATCATACCATCAGGCGCTGGACCATTATTTTCGCGCATATTCAATTCCTGGTCGGCTTGTATCTTTATTTTATCAGCCCATTGATAAGTTATTTTTGGGCACATTTTAAAGAGGCGGTGCATCAGCGGGAAATACGTTTCTTTGGTATGGAACACAGCCTGATGATGATGATCGCTGTGGTGGTACTGACAATCGGCGCTGCAAAGTCGAGGCGGCAATCCTCAGATACCGCGAAGTTTAAAACAATGGCGATCTGGTTCAGCATCGCATTGTTCATTATACTCACCTCTATTCCCTGGGCGTTTTCACCTTTGACACACAGGCCCTGGTTCAGAGGATTTTAATATTCACCGGCACGGTTACTCAAAAAACGGGGTGGCATATTCCACCACGCCGGTAACTTCTTTTAATGCACCAGCAGTTAATTCCAGCACCATACTATTTTCCTCCGGCACCTCAAAAGGTAGCCTGATTCCGAATGTTTTTGCCATTTTATAGCCAAAACGGGGATAATAATGTGCATGTCCTAATACTACCACTGCGGTAAATCCGGCTGCTATTGCCTTTTCATGGGCGGCTTTTATCAGTTTTCCCCCGATACCTTTCCCCTGGTGACCGGGAAGCACGGCAACCGGCGCTAATGCCAGCGCGGGATAACGCGTGTCATTGTTTACGATGTTAATTTTCGTCAGTAAGATATAGCCTACGATGTTCCCATCTTCCTCAGCTACCAAGGACAGCGCAGGAACAAAAGCATCAGAATGGCGTAGCCGCTCCACCAGGAATTGTTCCCGGTGATCGCTGTGTACTTCCTTTTCAAACGCCTGTTGAATTAAGCGAAATACGTTGGGATGGTCTTTGGTTTGTTCCTGCCGGATGTGCATTTGCTTATTTTTTATCTTTCTTCATAAAAATAATATTTAATTGTCCTTGTTCTTACACCTCAGGTGTTATACCATCAGTGTCACCTAAAAGATAAGACAGATGGAAAACTTACAAAACAAGGCAATCCTCATCACCGGCGGCAGCAGTGGGCTGGGTAAAGCGCTGGTGCATGAACTGGTACGCCTGGGAGCCCATATCACAGTTATTGCAAGAAATGCAGCAAAACTGGAAGAAATCAAACAAATGAACGTCAGCGTGATCAGTGGAGATGCTACAGATCCTCTTTTTATGGACGAAGTGATCGGCGACCTGCGGCCTGCTGTGACCATCCTCAATGCAGGGGCCACTCCCGTGATGGGACCGCTGGATGAGCTGTCGTGGGAAGATTTTTCTACCGTATGGAATACCGATGTAAAAGCAGGGCTTTATGGAATACAAAGCGCACTGAAGGCACCCCTGAGAAGAGGTAGCCGCGTACTGGCAGTGTCCAGTGGTGCCGCCATGAGAGGCGCACCATTATCCGGTAGCTATGCCGGCGCTAAACATATGTTGGGTTTGATGGTACAATATGCTAACCAGATATCGTATCAGAAAGACCTCGGTATTGTATTCCAGACAATAGTGCCGTTGCAGATGATCGGCGAAACTGCGCTGGCCCAATGTGTGGCAGGCGCGTATATAAAAGGAAGTGATATAACACTGGAGCAGTATATAGAAAAACGATACGGCCACCCATTATCCGCTCAAAGATATGCAGAGCTGGTGACCACTATACTTATCAATGGCGTGGATACGGCCGGTACCGCCTATGGTATTCATCATGATACAGGTGTCACCGTGCTGGATTAGCCTTTGATTTCGCGTCGCGGTGGATTTTTGTTATTTGCACACGATCAAATAACTTTGCCGGCTATAACTATTTAAACATGAAGATAGCTATTAATGGTTTTGGGCGTATAGGCAGAATATGTTTACGTATGTTACTGCAGAAAACCGGGATAGAAGTGGTAGCTATTAATGACCTGGCGGATACGCCAACATTGGCGCACCTTTACAGCTATGATTCGGTACATGGTCCCTATAAAGGCGAGGTAACAGCCACCGCTGATACCCTGGTAATAGATGGTACCTCCATTCGTGTTTTGGCTGAGCGGGATCCGCTGAAGCTGCCCTGGGCAGCGCTGGATGTTGATTTAGTCATTGAAGCTACCGGCAAATTTACTACCGGCAGCGCCGCAGGATTACATCTGCAGGCTGGTGCAAAGCAGGTGATTGTATCCGCGCCGTCGCCGGACAAAGATATTCCTACCGTAGTATTAGGCGTGAATGATCATTTGATAGATCTCACGGCGCCGGTATTATCCAATGCTTCCTGCACCACCAATAACGTGGCGCCTATGGTGAAGGTACTGGATGATAACTGGGGCATCGTGGATGGTTATATCACCACCGTGCACTCTATGACCGGCGATCAGAATCTGCATGATGCACCGCACCGGGATCTTCGCAGAGCGCGTGCGGCATCGGCTTCTATCATACCTACTTCCACTGGTGCAGCCAAAGCTATTACGTCGATATTTCCGCACCTGGAGGGAAAAATGGGTGGAGCAGGTATCCGTGTACCGGTATTGAATGGTTCATTGACTGATTTCACCTGTATCCTGAAAAGGCAACCCGGCAGCGTAGCGGAAATCAATGAGAAATTCAAAGAGGCGGCAGCTACTTCTATGAAGGGGGTATTGAAATATACCGAAGCGCCGATTGTTTCTGTAGATGTGATTGATAATCCTTACTCCTGCACCTTTGATGCGTTGCTGACTTCTATTGTAGGCGATTTAGTGAAAGTAGTGGGCTGGTATGATAACGAGTTTGGATATTCTAATCGCCTGGCAGACCTGGTAGTGCGCATCGCTGCATTGAAGCAACATACCCCGGCATAAAAACAAATCTTATTGAATAATAAAAAGCCTGTAGATATGCATCTACAGGCTTTTGCATTAAAACGGGTGTTTTCGGAGAAAACTATTTTCCATTCAGCACTTTGGCCTTCTCTGTATCAAATTCTGCTTGTGTAAGGATGCCGGCATCCAGTAATTCTTTCAGGTCCATCAATGCCTTTTTCTTGTCGGTGGCCGGCTGGCTGGCAGCAGGAGCAGTGGCTACCGGTGCCTGTGCGGCGGGCGACTGGTAACTCAGCAACAGCGCTGCGATTTCATTAAATCCTTTGATGGCCGCATAGTCGATGGCTTTCTGTTCCTTGGTGTTAACGATGGTGACGTCGGCACCCTGTTCCAGCAGGTATTTCACGATATCTTTTTTACCGCAGGAAACCGCGTAATGCAGGGCGGTATTACCGGATTCGTCCTGGATATTTACGTTGGCGCCGCGTTCCAATAACAACTTCACCATGCTGAGATGGCCGTTTTTGGCGGCTACATGAAGGAGGCTTTCTCCACCGTAGCTATAAGTATGATTAAAGGAAAACGCGCTTTCCATGGACAGGCTATTACTGCTTTCTACCCAGTCGAGGTAGCTGTTCATGCTGGTAGTAACGCTGGACAGCGGTTGGCTGAAGTTCACGTCTACGCCTTTATCCAGGAACAGGCTCACGATTTCTTTCTGGTTGTTGGCGCAGGCATACCAGATAGGTGACAGCCCGTTTTTGGAGGTGATTTGCACGTCTGCACCTTTGTCTACCAGCAGGTTGGTGATCGCGCGGTTGGTATCGTAACAGGCGATCAGCAGGGGTGACTCACCGGCATCGTTGGTTTGATTGACGTCGGCGCCATTGTCAATGAGACAAGTCACCATCGGTACATTTTTGGACCGCACAGCAGTGATCAGTGGAGAATCGCCGGCTTTATCAGTGGCATTCACGTTGGCGCCGTGGTCGATGAGTGTTTGCACAATCTCTTTATTACGCCATGCGGAGGCTACCAGCAGGGGAGTAACAGCTTCGTTGTTTACCATGTCGGCATCCATTCCTTTTGCCAGCAGTACTTCTACCAGTTCTTTCTGCCCTGTTCTGGCAGTGAGATGGAGGAGGTTGTTGCCCTGGAAGTCTTTGATATCGGTTCTCGCGCCATTTTCCAGGAGATGCAGCGCGGTTTGTTTTTGTTTTTGTAAACAGGCAAAATAGAAAGGTGTTTCTCCGTTATGATCTTCATAATCCAGGTCGGCGCCCGCTTCCAGTAATAGTTTTACGATATCGAGGTAGCCCTGGTGAGCGGCGTAATGAAGACTGGTTCTGCCTTTTTCATCAGTATACTTTACATCTACTTCGTTGTTGGCAAGCAGAATTTCCGCAATTTTTCTTTTGCCGCTTTCGCAGGCTATAATAAAAGACATGGACATGATATCAGGCTTTATGTTTGAGGAGTAGCTCCACAGTTTTGGATTTCAGGTTATCCTGTGCGGCCAGGTCGAGTGGCGTCTGATCTTTATCGTTAGTAAGATTCACGTCGGCGCCGGCTTCTATCAGCATTTTCACTTTGCGGTAAAGTTGTTTCGCTACTTCCTGTTCATAGTTGACATTATGCCCGCATATTTTATGCAGCAGGGTATTGCCTTCATTATCGCGGCGATCCAGTTCTACCACGCCGGTGTCGAGTATTGCTTCGAGGATATCGGCAGAGTGGGCGGCAGTCCAGTCCAGCGCGGCTTTATCGGCTGAGTACCAAAGGGAAGTCTGATATACATCGGCGCCATCGTTGATGAGTGCTTTGATGAGTTTTGTTTCCCCTTCCCCACCGCGGCTACGCATCCGTAATGCGCCACCGATAATGGTTTCACCGGTTTGGGTGATGGCGTCAAAATCAGGTGTGGTTTTGGCAGTTAATAGCCGGTACAATGTTTCATCACATACCTGGTGAACGATGGCCGCATAAAAAGGTGATTCCCCCTTCTTATTAGCCTGGTTAGGATCCGCCCCTTGTTCCAGCAGGAAGCTGATGTAGGCCTTTTGCCTTTTTGATACTGCCAGGTGCAGCGGTGTTTCGCCAACAATATTGCCGGCATTGGGGTCTACACCATTTTTGATTAAGAAATCAAGGTAAACAAGGCCAGTATTTTCTTTGATATTAAATTCCTGGATAACTTTATAGAGATAAGTTTCTTCGTAATTATTTTTCCGGAGAATATCACAGCCGGCGGCTATCAGCAATTCGATATGAGCCAGCGGTGCATTGGTTTTGAAGGCCAGCTCCAGTAGTGTAACGTCGCCGGGTGCATCATTGATATTATCTGTTTTGGCCAGCAGGGATGTTATAAATGCCAGTTCTTCCGGGGTAGTACCGAGGTTCCTGAATACTGCCGCATAGATGCTGCCATCCAGCTTATCATATTCATAAATATCCGTTTCCACAAAACGGCTTTTTATTAACTGATCAATGATATCAAAGGCTTTCGCCCGTAGCAGGGAATCTGTTATTTGTCGTTGGTCATAGTCGGCCAGATCAGCAGGTAATTTTTCTCCCTGTGTCAGCCGTTGACGGGCTTCTTCGACATTTCCTCTTCTTAAGGCCTGGGTCAGTTCATTTACTTCGTACATAGTTTCCTGTTACGTTTGGGTTAATGGTTCGTAGTGGCATGGTAGGGGTTTTCCCTGTCAATATGGTTTGCCAGCATTTTCAAAGGTGGAAAATAAGGAGGAATGCTGACATGGAGAAATGAAATTTTTGTTTATATGACGACTGCTGGCATGTTGGCGCTATCCGATCAGGTTGGAAAGCTGATACGTTTTTTTATTATTTTGTAAGACGTCATTCAATTGGTTTTCAAAGATGCTCCACCTTTTTTCGGCACCAAAGGTATGGAAGAGGTGCGTCGCATATGATTTCAAGGACTGCTCCTGGTTGGTCAGCAACAGGTAGGTAAATAATTCCTTATAATTATTCAAGCCATTTTTATTGATCATTAATTGCGCCAGCTCATCGGATGTAGTGATGCTTTCAAACAAGGCAAGCACTTGCTGGAGATCTGCTATTATCACCGTAGCGTTGACTGTTTCCGCCATATAGCCGTCGGTGGTAGCCCGTGTAATATCAGAGATGCGGGCCCGGTAATAACATTCATATTCTTTTGGCATCTCGTTTTCTTTAGCGCCAATGACCCGGTCTATTTCAGTAGAGTGGATGCCACAGTTGATATAGAACTTAATGTAGTTACCAATGTTACCTTGGCTTTTTTGAATATTAATTAAGAAAACCAGGCCGTTTGTTGTCTTATAAAAATTCAATCCTTTTTTATTAAACCCATTCTTCTTTAACAAGGGTGCAATGGTATCCGCTATCAGCAGGTCAAGTGAAGTTTTCATATACATACTATCAGGCGACCAATTTAGCTAATTAATCCAATACAATGTTTTTCCGGCTTTCACTCAACCAGGAAGGTGGTCTAACAATATCGTTTTCAAAATAGAAGCCGGTATTAATTTCCTGATCGTCCTGTTCATAGGAGGTGCTGCAGTATCCTTCGCTAATAAAAAATAAACTGTTACAGGGCTTCCCTGCTTTGGTCAGCCACGCATTTTTGGGATACTCTTCCCGGGTAACGTGTGCACAAAGTATTTCCCAGCTTTGATCAGAGAAGGGCGCCAGTGAACGGATATAGGTGAGCAGGTGAGTCATGGTATTTTTCGTATCGGGAATGAAGTTAATAGTAATCGCTCACTTTTTCATCCCCGGAAATGACGAATTCACCCCCTGATTCGTCCAACTCAGCTGTTTGCCTCCATAGCCGGAAAGGAAAGCCTTCTACATTTGATTCAGCAAGCAGCTGACAGTTACATTTTATCACTCATAAAAAAATTTAAAATGAAAACTACTACCACAAAAATCATCTATTGGTCCGCAGTTATTTTTATGTCGCTCTGGTTTGGTGCCAGTGGCTTCTTTGAACTGACGAAGAACCCAATCGTATGGGGCATTACGCAGCAATTAGGCTACCCACCGCACTTTATCTACATACTGGGTGTTTTTAAAATTTCCGGTATCATCACGCTGTTAATCCCTCACCGGTTTTTACGTTTAAAAGAATGGGTATTTGCCGGTATGTTCTTCGACATCATCTTTGCTTTCTTTTCTAAAATCAGTGTGCTTGGATTTCCGGCTACTATAGATGCCATCATTGCGTTTAGTGTATTGGCCATTGCTTATAGCATGTTCAGAAAGCTTTATCCTGCGCAGTATGGCGTGGCTGCACCTGTGCCGGGTTATTAAGAAATAGCGGGTTTAAGTACCAGCCAATGATGCAGGCCGGCATTAAAAAAGTCAGCTGTAATGAGGTGGAAACCATCATTACAGCTGACAGCAGTTGTTGGAATATTTTTGGAAGAAGATATTTGCTATGGTTCAATTTTCAGCATACGGCAAACTTCTTCATAACTCATCCTGGTGTAGTCGGCCTTACGGGCATTTGGTACGCCGCCAGGAATGATCAGGTATCTTAATTTATTGGCAGTGGAAGGGATACCACTAGGAATGATATCACAGATGACTCTTATTTTATTGAGAAATAGCCCGGTTTGAAAGCGGTATTGTTCATTTGCTCCGCCGAAGTTGTAATAGATACTTGGCAGCAGCTTGGAGATACCAGGACCGTCAGGGTCAGCAACAAACTGCACATACACCAGTACGGTACCCTTATCGATGATCTCCTGTGTAACTTTTGGTGCAGCGATATCAAAATAGTAAGTCTTTTTGCCGCTGCCGGTAGAAGTAGTAGAGGCTACCCAGGGATTGGTATCCATCCAGTTGGAATATATTACATTGGCGGTACCGGCAGGACCTGCCGGGCCGGTATCTCCTTTTTTGCAGGAGAAGAGCATTATCAGGCAAGTAGCAAGCATAGCCATGCCGGATTTGATTAAAGTTTTCATCTGGGTGAAGGTTTAAAAGAAATGCACCTGTTTTAATCGTGTGCGTGGTGAACAAGTAATTTGATTTTTAATCAATAGGAATCATCTTGTGTTGCGTAAACGAGCTATAGTAGAGAATATCTGTCTGATTAACCTTTTATATTGCCGGGGTATATAGACTGAATACAGGATCAGGGGAACATGCTCCTCTAAAATACAAAAAATACGAGTATTATAATAGCGCCGTTACGCGGTAAGTTGGATTAATATTATATTGCGGCCTCAGTAAATACCATGAAATACATTATCCTGTTACCTATTGCCATTTGGCTATTTGCCTGTAATAACGGGCATCATGCACCCAATAAAAAAATGTCCGCCCAAGCTAGCTTTGACAGTACTCCTGGCACTGACGATACAACGGAAGATGAGGAGTATGGTATAGATGAAGATGAGGTGATGCCACCGGGGTTTAGTAAGGATAGTGTTCATTATTGGGACAGTGCCCTTCGATTGGACGTTACCATTATTCACGCCTTTACAACGGATGGATCTATGGCAGGATATAGTGCCCTGGTAAACCGTTCTTTAGATACCGCTTTACAAGAGTGCAGGGAGCCGTTGATGTCAGCTGCTAAAGAACAGGCGCCGGATCCTGAAACGGCCGACGAGGAAAAGAACGAGTTTGTGGCTTTCCCACTTAATTACTACCAGGATGAGAACATCGTGAGTGTAAGGTTTGGGGTGTCAATGAATTCAAGTGGCGCCTCTCATGCCATCAGTTACCTGAAATCTGTCAACTACGATAAGAAAAGCCAGAAACCTGTCGAAGCTGGTGACTATTTTATCGTTAAAAACAGCCATGATTCCAGTCTCCTGATAAAATTGATGGATAGGCGTTATAAAGTGCTGCGGGATCATACATCTGATGATCCCTGGACTTTTTATGGTTTGAGTCACATTATTTTCAATGTATCAAAAGACACCGTAACATTTAGTTTCGGAGACTACGCATTAGGGCAGGGACCATCTATGATGGAGTACAGGGTAAGCAAGCAGGAGCTGATGTCAGTCATCAACCCCCGCTATCGCTGAGCTATGGTTTTCCGTTGGTATGGTAGGTAATATCAAAGTAGCTAAAGGCCGCCATTTCATTGCTCCTGCCCTGGAAGTGAAGGCCTGGTCTTGGCGCACGGTCCCAGGGAGGCAGGAACCCAATCGGGTAGGGCTGTTGCTTCGGCGTTAGGTCGTTCCAGTTATGGCCCTGTTTCCAGTACATCCGGCACGTGAAATCCGGGTATACCGTCATTTTCAGCTCAACAGGCGCCTCCGGGCGTTCAACGGTTTGTGTGGAGAGTATCGTTTTTTTTCCTTCTCCCGATACCCAACATACCACCTGGTTATCCTCCACATCAATGCCCACTGCCGCGTCGGCATCTCCATAAATCACCAGGCCTTTGGCGGCTTTATTATGATTGACAACGGCCGTACTGATGGTATATGCCGCGCTGTAAGGTCTTACGGCGAGTGCTATGCCAACGGGGTTACGATCGCTGTAGGTGCCGGATAGCTGTAATTGTCCGTTTGCCTCCGTAATGGCCGGCTGCATACTCCTGAAATCCCATTGCCAGAAGATTTTCCGGCCGGGATGTGTAAAGTCGTAGTGCAGGGAAGCGGGTGGCTGTGGATTCACAGTCGCGCTGGTATGACTGAGCACCGGCCACTGCGCCGCATTCCAGGATAACGCTGCTACCATGCCCTCCCTGCCGGTAAATATATTACTGGCTTTGTTATAGGCGTGGTATACATACCGGTAGTTGCCGGCAGGATCTTCTACGAAGGTGCCGTGTCCCGGGCATTTCCAGTCGCCTGCATCTGCCAGTACCGGGTTGGCGCTGTAATCCGTATATGGACCGGTAATGGCGGTTGCCCTGGCCACGCGGAGGTTATAGTTACAGGAGGCGCCACAGCAGGCGCCCGCCGAGTAAAAGAGGTAGTAGTAGCGGTCTTTTTTGAGGATGCTTTGTCCTTCAATGCCCTGGCGGTGATCGTCTTTTAACAGCGTAAAAGGCTTACCTGTCAACGAAAGGCCATCATCTGCCAGTTTGCTGCCCAGTATTTCTATGGGTCTGTTATCCAGGCCGTATGCCTTCCAGGTGATGTATAACTGGCCATTGTCGTTAAATACAAATGCGTCGATGGCTTCCCGGCCGTATTCAATGAGGATACCATGGTCTTTAAAGCCGTGGTCCGGGTAGGCGGAGGTGGCTACGCCGATGCAGGAAACGCCGTCAGTTTTTCGTTTAGCCGTGTAGTAAACATAGTAGGTGTTGTGATGGTAGTAGTACTCCGGCGCCCAGAAAGACGAGGCTGCCCAGGCCGGCACTTCGTCGAATACGAAGCCGGTTTGCTCCCACTGTTGCAGGTTTCCCGATTTAAAGATTGGAAAGTGAGGTCCCCATTCGCTGGAGGTACCAATGGCATAGTAGGTATCGCCTTGCCTGGTAACAGAGGGGTCGGCAAAGTCGCCGGGGATATTTGCGTTGATCTGTTGTGCCGTGGAAGTCGCGGTGGCCATGCATAGCACAAGGCTCGCTGTTGCTAAAAGTATACATTTCATCTTCATCATAGTGGTAAACGGCAAAAATAGGAGCTTCCTTCATAGGTGGTTTGTCAAAGCATCTCAATTGTTCGCTAAATAATCTCATTATGAGATTTATAAACTTTTTAGCGGGACAACAGTTATTTTAGATGTAATTATTACCCGTGCCTTGAAACGCGAGTGCAAACATGTTGTGGTATCGTATCCTACGGTAACTGCTATACGGTATCACTACGGGAACGCATATATGAATGTCGTGCAGGCATTTTTAGAGGGGCTCCAATCATTGATCGGCGGTGTGTTCATACCGCGGTAGAAGCCTTTACTGTCATAGGATTGCTGTGAATGAACTGATTTCTTCCCGCGCAAAAATAGTTTTGTCCATTTTAGCTTTTTTTTGCCAACTTTATTTAGATTGTATCGAAATAATACTATTAAAGGCCGGTTTTTCCTACACTTCCAAGAGGTTACTTACGTACAATTTACAGTGTTAAAGAGGGCTTTTCACCGCCTATGTAATGCAAATTCCTATTCCAAAATATTACTTATCAGTCCCTTTTTTCTAACACTTAAAAACTACAGTTATGTCAATGAATGCGTATGCCTGCACCTTACCAGGCCAACCTGCGATTAATGCTTTTTCCGAGGAAGTGCAATTAAACACCCTGAAATGGGCACAACGATTTGATCTGGCCCCACAGTTCAAATCCATTGGCTGGTACACCAAGGCAAGATTTGGTTTACAGGCCGCCCGTGAATATCCCAATGCCACATTCAACCAGATTTGTTTAGCGGGTGATTTACTCACCTGGTTATTTACTGTTGATGATACCTGCGACAGAGGCTCCGCCGGCGCGGATGCCGCTATTGAAATGAAAGCGATGTTATACGAGTTTATAGACATTTTGGAAGATAAACGAGCGCCATCTGACAATAGTTTGAGTATTGGGCTGGCGAATATCCTGGACCGGTTCCGTGCTATTAGCACGCCTTATTTGTATCGGGTGTATTGTAAACACATGGCCGATTATTTGAGAGAATGCTTCTTTGAAATTGATATGCAACTTCATAGTTATGTTCCTACCATGGAGAAATATTTTGAGATGAGGCCTTTTACCGGTTTCTATATTATGTTCCCCCTGGTAGCCATATTTGAAAAACTGGATTTGCCTGATGAAGTGTACGAGCATAAAACAATTGTTGAAATAGAGCTGATCCTTAATTTGCTGGGTTGTTTAGCAAATGATTTGCATTCCATTGCAAGAGAAAAAGATCTTGAAATTGCCGGGTTTAATTTGATTTTTATTGCGCAGAGAGAACTCAATTTAAGCCATGAAGAAGCTGTACAATACGTAATCGACTACCATGATGAATACGTAAGCAAATTGGAAGAGCTCCGGAAAGAAATTCCTTTCTGGGGCGAAAGTATCAACGCGCAAATCGACGAGTACATCCAGGGATTATACACGATCGTAAAAGGGTACGATGACTGGGCTATTTTGGATACCGGCCGTTATGAGAGTATATGATGAGGTAAATGTCTGGATAGTTCCAGGTACAATTCCTTAAAATGTACTGGTTTGGTGATGAACGCGTGGGCACCTGCCTGTAGCATTTCATCTTTTAAGAAGGCATCTCCGGACACAATCAAAACGGGGATGCCTTTTAATTCTTCGGTATCATGCAGGTATTGTAATAATTGTTTACCATCAAACCCTGGCATATTGAGATCTGATATGATCACATTAGGCATTGTTTGCTGGATTATTTCTGCTGCGCTCTCACCATCTTTGCACACAATGGGAGTGATGCCCATTTCTGTAAGTATTTTAGACAGGAAGTGGGAGCTTAAGAGGTCATCTTCAATGATTAATGCGGTAGCACCGGCAAAGCAATTTTTTCTGAATTGAAAAGCTGTTTGTTGTTTTACTTTTTCTGTGCTTATTTCCAGTGGAATATTAAAGGCAATAGTGGTGGTGTTCGGATATGCCTCATCGGGTTCCAGGGCAATACTGCCTTCAAACAGTCCTACAAGATGTTTGGTAATAGACAATCCCAAGCCTGTGCCTTCAATCTGGTTGCGGCCTGATACAAAGTTATCAAAGATCCGATCAGCTATTTTAGGATCTATTGCACCATCATTGCGAACTTTAAAGTGGATGTTTTCACCCTTTTTCTCACAGGTAAATTCAACAATGCTTTTGCCCGCAGCGAATTTAACAGCGTTGGATAATACATTGTTAAATATCTTTTTCAACAGCAGATCGTCACTATTGATCGGTTGATCCAGTGCTGTATCAAAGTTTACGTTGATCATGATTCCCCGGGATGCAGCCAGGTAGCTGTTCATCGCCACACAATGTGCTACACATTCTCTTAAATTAATAGGTTCTTTAATGACATTATAGAAACGGCCGGATTCTATTTTAGACATATCCAGCACGTGATTGATGGTATTACGGGCAATATAACAGGAAGAATACAGGTCATCCAGTTGTTTCTTGTCTTCTTCTGCATACTTGTCCCTTTTCAGTTGAAACAGTTGTGCAATGGAGAATATAGCGTTAAGCGGCGTTCTTAATTCATGATATGTTTCCCGTAAGAAGACGCTTTTTCTCTCCGATATTTCTTTAAGTTGTCTTTCAGATAAAAGTAAGGCATTGATCTGCGATACATATGACAACATTACTAAAACGATAAATACAATCAATGCAATAGTTGTAATAAATCTCATGGTTGCTGCTATATTGGCACTCAGCCCTATGGGCTCCATAAGCTGAAAATAGGAATTTGCCAGCACCCAGGACCCAAATAACGCGGTTGTAATCAGACATATGAGGGTAGATCTCTTTTCCTTATGCAGGAAACAGGAGGCTGTTAAGTGGAAAATAATAATGGTAATAAATCCCAGTAATAAGCCTAATGAAATTCCCGATCCAAGAACAGTAGACCAATAGGCTATGAAAATAGCATTAACAGTATACATTAACAGGTTAGCCTGGAAATACTGTTTATAGTAATTTAAACCAATTACACAGGCAAAGCCGACAACTTCCAATGGAATACCAATGAGAAAAAAGATAGAGTTTTTCAAGAGATAGAAATAAGTACCGATTCCCAGTACTAACCCGCTCAATACAATGGCCATAAAGTTCACAGTGATAATAGAGCGTCTTTTCTCCGTTTTTGCTAATCCTTTTGTGCCTGCAAATAGCGGCATCAACAATACGTCCTTTAGTAAGCGAACAGATGTAGAGTTATTAGTTTCCATAAACGATTATTACGAGGGTCACAGATAATTAAACTAAGGTTTCCAAAAAAACAGGATAAGCATGGGAAATGTATCAAATGATTAGTCTATTGTATTGCAAAATGTTCAGTGCTCTTCCAGGGTATTCTTTATATTATTACCACGCTAATGTTACGGGTAAAGCTAGCTAACTAAGTTATGTTGAGTGTTAATTCAATGTTAAGATAGGCAATGTTTATTTAATGGTAAAATGAAGAAAGGACAAATTTCATATTTATGATTTTAAAATATTTATATTAGCTGTAAATTAGTTAATTGCATTCAAATTAGCGAATGATATTACGAGTGTCACCTGTTCTGTCGGGGTATTAAGCGCCATGACCCCGCTACCTATATTGATAAAATATCCCCGTATCAAAAATAGTCCACCGGCAAGCCTTCTGTCCACAGCTCTTTAATCCGTTATTTGCCCAGGTATTGCAGGTATGAAACAGGTTATAACTGCCCTTTGCCTCATAAAATGCATCGTTCTTATCATAGTTGGCATGAGTAACAATATTTACCGGTTGCCCATCGGAACCTGTACGGAAGCTATTATTGATATAACTGATTAGCCGCGCATACTGCTCCTTATTAACCAGGATGGCCCGGCAACTTTCATTTTCCGTCAGGCCGCGATAATAGGTGGCATGAATAGCAGAGGTACTCAGGTTAAAAGCGGCTTTCAGCGCTGTACTGGTTTTCAGATCCGCCCAGGTAGGCGTTTCGAGATAAAAGCCTTTGTCGCCCCACCCAAAAGCCAGTAAGGTAGCTGTAGTATCGTTGCCCACCGTATTCTTAAAAGGAATATACCGGCTCCAGTCGATTTGCGGTGTACGCACAGGCACTACAAGATCTGTATGCACACCATTGGTAAGCATGTAAATGGTAATATCTGCATCGTTCACTACCTCACGTTGGGTGCTCATACGGGAAAGGGTATACGCAGATAGCAGGTAAATGCCGATGAACAGGAAAAAAGTCAGTAAGGTATATCCTGTTATTTTCAATAGTCTCTTCAATGCCAGTACTTTTTAGTCGATACCACAAATTAGTATATTTTCTTATTTTGCGTTCTGATCAGTTTTTCTAACCCTGATTAGTGTCGGCTTTATGTTCCCTTTCTGGAGTAACTATTATTATCTTGTTATTATTCTGCAAATTGTTTGTGCGGTGCACGCCTTAAAATCCGGCAGAAGAGAGTGGTTGTATTTTATTGTATTTATTCCGGCGCTGGGAGTAGCGGTTTACCTGATCCGCGAATTATTACCGGAGCTGATGAGTGGCGACTGGAAAGAGAATATCTTACGGGCAATCTGGCCCAATGGACGTATCCATGAATGGGAAAAAAAAGTACGTATATCTGATACCGTTACCAACAAGTTACAGTTGGCAGAAGCTTACGCACAGCAAAAGCAATATGATAAAGCCATTGCACTGGCTGAAGAATGTGCTAATGCATTTACCAAAGATGCTGGTATCCGGTTATTGCTGGCCCGGTTATATTTTCAGAGTGGCAACTACGCAGAAAGTATCGCTTACTTCGATAAAGTGAATGCCGCCAAAGGTGTCAGGATGAGTAAGGCGGAAGACGAACTGATGTATGCACAGGCGCTGGAAGGCATAGGAGAGGCTGCAAGAGCGGAAGAAGCTTACCAGAAAATAATACAGGTACATCATTCGCTGGAAGCGATGTATTACTATGGGCTGTTGCTGAAAAAGCAAAACAGGATACCGGAAGCCAAAGCTCAGTTTGAGCGTACCCGCCAGGAAATAGACCTGCATCCAAGATATATCCGTCGCACTATTCGTAAATGGGTATGGCTATCCCGGAAAGAACTGGCTGGGATGTAGGAAAGAGCTGTTAGCTATTAGCTGTTAGGTAGTTGCCTGGGCTAAAATAAAAGCTCCGGTAGAAACCGGAGCCATCGTCTTACGCTATAAATTACGGCCCTTTTGGAAGTAAGCCTTAACACAAAGCTTTTAACTATTAGCTTTTAGCTGACGAAGATTGAACCCTGGCTGGCAAATCAATAACCGCGTTAATCTAAAAGCTAATGGCTAAAAGCTAACAGCTACTTAAAGTACGTAGTAGGTTGGTACCTGTACTGGTTCTTCCGGCGCACTGTATTGTTCGTGCAACATTTGCCGGAGGTCTTTTTCAATATTCCTGGCAATGGTGGTCACCGGCGTATCAGTCGGTTTGTTTTCAAATGGATCCTGCAGGTTGATCGCCATTTTTTCGATCAACAGGAAGGAGGCGGCAATGGCAACTACCAATGGTATTTCCATAAAGCCCAGCACATCTATTAAGGCAAACGGCAATAACAGTATAAAGAAGATAACGGTGAAATGAGTGTATAAGCTGTACGTAGCCGGAAATACGGTGTTTTTAATACGTTCACATTTACCCATTGAATCGCAGAGCTTCGACAACGTCTGATCCAGCGCTACCTGCTGGTACTGGTTAATCCAGCCCTGTTCCATGGCGTATTTCAAGTCTTTTCCATGTAAGAGCAACAAGGCAGCTGGTACATTATCATACTTCATCAGATAGTTAAGTTCCCGTCTTGATAATAATCTGTCTACACCTTTGAGCGGATCTGTCTTGCGTAACGATTGTCCCAAACTGTGGCACCATGCTGCCTGTCGCTTTACAAAGCGTTCCTGGAAACCTGTCAGTTCTTCCGACTGATATGTTGCATCCATCAAACTCAGCACCTGACGTGTCAGCGAACGCGAATCATTTACAATAGCTCCCCATATGGTTCTGGCTTCCCACCACCTGTCGTATGCCTGGTTGGAACGAAAGGCCAGGAGGAGCGAGAGCACTGTACCCAATACCATCGGCACGGATAAGGGGATCACCATATTGGTGAAATCATATTGGTAATAAAAAATGTTGATGGTTAACGTGTAAATGGTAACCAGCAAAATTTCGAATTTGATCTTACCAAATACATATTTTAAAGGGATATTTTTTTTGAGTAGCATAAAACTTGCTTTTATTCAGTGGCCAGCAAAAGTGCTGATATGGAGGATTTGCCTGTTACCAGTGGCTGACGCTGCAATTGAATTTTCATCTTTGGATAATTGCATTTGGCGATCAGTTTCTCCGGGTTATAACTTCTTTTGGAAGGCGGATTAAAGTCGTGATCAGCGGGCTGAATAATCAGGTCGATGTTTTGTGCCAGCAGGAAGTTGCGTAATGCCACGCGCGTATTGCCATGGAAGAATTCAATCTTCAGTTGGTGAATAGCGGTAGAATATTTATTACGGATAATTTCACAACCATCCTGGAAGTCGTTCGAAATCAGTTCCAGGTGCCGGCTGTTGCGGGTATACGTAATCAGGTCAAACAGTGAGTCCGGCATCTGCAGCGCATGCATCAATATAATGTTTACCGGCTCGTACGGATGTTGTGCTACAATGCTGTGCACATAACTGAGGGAGCGAAGAGAAAAATCTGTTGGTATGAGTATATTTTTCATGTCTGGTTCTTTTATAACAACAAAATTATTGCTGTGAAATAAGTAACCAGTAAGAGTAGCGTTAAAAGGTGGTAAGAATGTGGTAAGAATTTGGTAAGAAAAGCAACCGCTACAGTGGGAGTTCCACCCTGATCTCGGTTCCGTGGTTTACCTGGCTGTTTACAATGATATCTCCTTTGTGCATGCGGACAATATTCATGGCCAGTGGTAAGCCAATACCATAGCCTTTAAATTTGGCGGTATTGGAGGCCCGGAAGAATGGTGAAAAGATATAGGGCAGGTCTTCCGGGGGAATGCCGATGCCCTGGTCTTTCACGATAATGATATTTTTCTTTGCAGTAGCAGCGAGGGCAATAGATACCGGCTGATTATCGGAATATTTAATGGCATTGATCACGATATTGCTAAGTGCCAGCTCGAGGAGTTGTTCGTTGCCGGGAACCAGTAATTTATCCTCTTCTTCCGGAAACAGGCTATAATCAATAGCTACCTGGTTGCCGGGATGTAGCTTGTCGATGGTATGTTTTACGGTAAACAATAATTCATCGCTGCGGATCTGGCTCCATTCCTGTTTTTTACCGTCGAAGCCGGTCTGGGCGAGGTGCAGCAGGCTTTTGGTGATATGTTCCAGGCGGCCGGCTTCATGCAGGATATTTTTCAGTGAGTAGACATACTTTTCGGTGGTACGCTCTTTATTCAGCGCCAGCTCTGCTTCTCCGATGATAGCGGTGAGTGGTGTACTGAGTTCATGCGAGGCATTGCTGACGAAGTTGTTTTGTGTTTCGAAAGCGGTTTCCAGGCGGTCCAGCATATTATTAAAGGTACCGGCGAGGTCATTGATTTCGTCGCCGCTGCTATCTACGTTTAGGCGTAGGTGTAAGTTGCGCGAGCTGATACTTTTCACCTGCACCATCATATGCCGGATGGGTTTAAGAATATATTTGGAGAAGAAAATGCCCGCACCCACCAGTATTACGCTGGAGGCCACGGAGCAGAGGATTAAAATTTTGCGTAGCCACCCCAGGTATTCCACGCTGTATTGGTTGATAGCGGATACAATAACGATGTACAATCCCTGTTTGCTTTTATAGAGCACACCTTCATAAAAGCGATCGCCTTCCCGCCAGGTGGCCTTGCCTTCCTGTTTCACCTGCCCGTAAAAGCTGTCGGGGAGGGTGAGATGGGCATCTTTCTGAACGCTGCCATCAGTGGCTATGGGCAGAAAATATTCTTTTTCCGAGGGTAGCTTTTCCAGGTGTTCGTCCCGTATTTCATTATAGATAACGGAATCGGATTCGTAGTAGGGAAGCGTTGCTTTCGCAGTAAGATAGGCGCGTATTTCCAGGCGTTTGTAGAAGTCTTCGAACGAGTGCTGGTTGGTAAAATAATATACCAGCATGCTCATGCCGAGTATCGTGGAAATGGTTAAACCTGCAAATACCAGTAATATCTTAGTGCGTATCTTCATCGGCTTTATTTTCCCGGAGCATGTAACCCAGCCCCACTACAGTATGTATCAGTTCCGTAGGGTGATGTTTGTTAATTTTTTTCCGGAGATAGTTAATATATACGTCTACTACTTTTGTGTTCATATTAAATTCGATGCCCCATACCTGCTCCAGTATTTCCAACCGGGAGAGGACTTTCCTCGGATTCTTCAACAGGTATTCCAGCAGCCGGTATTCGGTAGCAGTAAGTGCAATGCTTTTTCCCTGTCTGCTGGCGGTTTTGGTGTCTGTATTCAATTCCAGGTCGGCCAGCGACAGTACCGCCGGGGCGGTAACGGGAACGGGTATATCAACCGGTGATTTTCTCCTCATTAGGCTACGGATGCGGGCTTCCAGCTCCTGTAGCTTAAAGGGCTTGATGAGGTAATCATCTGCACCGCTATCCAGTCCCATGACAATATTTTCGGTAGTCCCCAAAGCGGTCAGCATGAGGATAGGTACTTCCTGTTTGGCTGCGCGGAGCGAGCGGCACACTTCTATGCCGTTCATGCCGGGGAGCATAACGTCCAGTATAATCAGCCGGAAGGATGGGTTATTGAGTGCCATTTGTAATCCGCTGTTACCATCCGGTGCCACGCTGACTTCGTAGCCGGCTTCGGAAAGCCCGCGGGTGATAACAGATACTACAGCCGGTTCATCTTCTATCAGTAATAGTTTCATGAGCAGTAAAGGTAATTATGAATTACGAATCACAGGCTCCTGACAATTGGGTCATTGGGTATCTTCGCTGTTATCCAGGTGGATTACGCAGTTAAACAGTTCACAATGCCAGTTTTCGTCGGAGAACTGAAGTCTGGTGATAGACGTATTTTTCATAGGTGGGGTAGGATGCATGGCTGGTAACAGGGCATCCAACATTTGCCGTATAAAGCTGCCGTGTGTGACCAGGAGTATTTTTTTTCCGGGATTTTCTGCGAGGAGGTCTGTTAAAAACGCACGTCCACGTGCTACTACGGCGGCATTGCTTTCCATGCCCAGGTCCAGTAGTTTCCACGATGCGCCCCATTTAGCCTGTCGTTCTTCTTCTGTAGTGCCTTCTATGAGGCCACCGCCGGCTTCTCCCAGCCGATGGTCTTCTATCACCGAATCCAGTCCTAATTCCTGCGCCACGATGGCCGCTGTCTGGCGGGCGCGGATCAGGTGACTGGAATACACCAGGTCCCAGGATTCGCTGCTCAGCCGCTGCCCCAGTTTGAGGGCCTGCAGTTTGCCTTCATCATCCAGCGGGATGTCTGAATGGCCTTGCAGTTTGCCTGCTTTATTCCAGGAAGTGGTACCATGGCGGATGATCGCGATCTGGGTCATAATCTGTCTGTTATTCATTCGGGGGACAAATATATAAAAATCAGGCCGGGGTTAATAGCCGGAGTGTCATAATCAAAAGCTAAAAAGGTAATTATTAGGGAGAAGTTGTATGTTATAAAATGAGTATTTGTTAGGTGATCTGTAGACATACTCCGGTGGTCGTAACTATTTGTTGTTCGATCGGCCAACACCGATTTATAAGTAATCACTACATTTGTCACTATGGAAAAAAGTAACAAACCCAACGAAGAAAAGCCGGAAAAAAAAGAAGAGAAGATAGCAGAAGAACAAATTATCCATGACGGTTCCGGTGGTGCTTTTGAAGGTACTGAAATGGTATCAGAAGAGCGGGATGACAAACCCCGTCCTAAGGGACCTACACCCTATTAACCCTCTTGTTTTCACAAGCCATTTAGTGCGGTATTAAATCCTTAAATTAGTTGTACCAAAAAAGTAATGCTTATGTTATCCTTGGAAAAAATCAGCGAATTATTAGGAAAAGAAAGCGATACCCTGCTGCAACATGAGAGCAAAACAATCAGCAAAGATATGTTGCACCTGCCCGGACCCGATACGGTGAATAAAATTTATCAGCCTTCCGGTCGTAATCCGCAGGTACTGCGCAGTTTGGGGCAGTTGCTTAACCATGGAAGGTTAGCAGGTACCGGTTATATGTCTATTCTGCCGGTGGACCAGGGGGTAGAGCATAGTGCCGGCGCCTCTTTTGCCAAATACCCCGCTTATTTCGATCCTGAAAATATTGTGAAACTGGCCATCGAAGGCGGCTGCAACGCGGTGGCATCTACTTTCGGCGTATTATCTTCCGTATCCCGTAACTACGCCCATCGCATTCCGTTTATTGTAAAAATTAATCATAATGAGTTGCTCACCTATCCCAACCGGGCAGACCAGGTGATGTATGGTACCGTGGAAGAAGCCTGGAACCTGGGCGCAGTAGCCGTTGGCGCTACTATCTATTTTGGTTCCGAACAATCGGACCGGCAACTGGTAGAAGTATCGCAGGCATTTGAAAGAGCGCACGAACTGGGGATGGCCACTATCCTCTGGTGTTACCTGAGAAACGATGCTTTTAAGAAAGATGTGGATTATCACCTGTCGGCCGACCTGACCGGTCAGGCGAATCACCTGGGTGTTACCATCCAGGCAGATATTATCAAACAGAAGTTGCCCACTGTAAATGGCGGCTATAAAGCGCTGAATACGGGTAATTCTTCTTATGGTAAACTGGATGAGCGCATCTATACGGAGTTAACGTCTGATAACCCGATTGACCTGTGCCGTTACCAGGTAGCCAATTGTTACATGGGACGCATGGGCTTAATCAATTCCGGTGGTGCCTCTGAAGGTGCCGCTGATCTTGCAGAAGCAGTACGCACTGCAGTGATTAATAAAAGAGCCGGTGGTATGGGATTGATTTCCGGCCGTAAGGCTTTCCAGCGGCCTATGGCAGAGGGAGCGGCTTTGTTGAATGCCATCCAGGATGTGTATCTCAATGAACAGATTACGATTGCCTAGAATAAATTACGAATTACGGATTTATGGGGAGATAGTAAACGCGAAGATTAACTTCGCTTCTATCTACTCACAAATCAGTAATTCGTAATTCGTAATTCTTCCTTGTTACCCTCTCACTTGTCCATCTCCATGAATAAACCATTTCTCTGTTACCAGTTTTTCCAGCGCAAAAGGCCCACGGGCGTGTAGTTTCTGTGTAGAGATGCCGATTTCTGCACCGAGTCCGAATACACCGCCATCTGTAAATCTCGTAGAGGCGTTGACGTATACTGCAGCAGCATCTACTTCATTCAGGAAACGTTCGCTGATGGCTGTATCGCGGGAAATGATAGCTTCGGAGTGACGGGAAGAATGTTGCTGGATATGCGACAGCGCTTCCTGCGCGCCGGATACCACTTTCACAGAGCATTGCAACGACAGGAATTCTCTGCCAAAATCTTCCGGTTGTGCCGCCTGTAAGTGCGGGTAGTTATTTTGTTGAAGCAGGTTAAAAGCTAACGGGTCCGCATATACGTTTACAGCGTAGGGCAGCAGCTTTGGCGCCAACAAGGCGAGGAAATCTGCGGCCACGGCTTCATCTACCAGTACGGTATCCAGGGCATTGCATACTGAGGGACGGGATACTTTGGCATTGGTGACAATGTTGGCGGCCTGTGTCAGGTCCGCTGTTTTTTCCACGTAGGTATGACAAACGCCCGCGCCGGTTTCGATCACAGGCACGCGGGAATTGGCTCTTACGAACTCTATCAGTTGTTCGGAGCCACGGGGAATGATGATATCGATATATTTTACTGCGGCCAGCATTTCCGTCACCAGGTTACGGTCTACCGGCAGCAGCTGTACCGCGTTTTCATCTACCTGGAATTCTTTTAATACTTCCTGTATCAGTTGTACGAGGAAGGTATTGGTATGAAAGGCATCGGAGCCACCACGCAATACACACACGTTACCGGAGCGGATACAAAGTGCTGCCACATCGATAGTGACATTTGGCCTGGATTCATAAATTACGCCTACCACGCCCAGGGGCACTGTTTTCTTTTGTACCAGCAGGCCGTTATCCAGTGTTCTTTCCAACTGTAATACCCCGGAAGGATTAGGCAGGCCGGCGATGTCTTCCAGGCTGGAAGCCAGGTCGCGGATGCGGGCAGGGGTAAGCAGCAGGCGATCCTTTTTGGGATCTTCATCCGGCATACGATCCAGGTCCTTTTTGTTTTCGGCGATGATGTTGTCTGATTGTATGAGGATCACGGCTGCGAGGCGCCGCAGCAGGGCCTGTTGCTGTGCATCCGGCAGGGTACGGATAGATACGCCTGCCTGTTGTGCCTTTTCCAGTAAAGGTTGTATAGTTTGCATGATGATGTACTTATTAAGACCTACAACAATACGATATCGTCGGCATGTGCCACTTCGGTGTTTTGTGCTTTATGTTGCACGTCGAGTACGTCGGAGGCTATTTTTGTTCTGCCTACGGCGATGGCGATATTATCTTCGTTCACGATTTCGATGACTTCCCCGCATTCAAATTTTTCCAGCACGGCTTTCACGCCTACAGCCAGCAGGCTATGACGCTTTTCCAGGGCTGCTGCGGCGCCGGCATCTATTTGTATTCTGCCGGTCACCAGGCTACCGCTGGCCAGCCACTTCTTACGGGCAGGCATGCTGCAGGGCTGCGGTAAGCACAAGGTACCCGTTTTCCCTGCTATGGCATTGAGTATGCCATCTTCAGTACGAATACCAAAAATGACTACCCTGATTCCCATCCTGGTGGCGAGGCGGGCAAAAGTGAGTTTGGATACCATACCTCCTAATCCCAGTGCGGATTTTTCTTTGTCGGCAAGTCCCAATGCGGCTTTGTCGATCACGTCTATTTGTGGTACAACCTGCCCGGACCTGTCCAGTACGCCCGCCACGGAGGTGCTGAACAGCAGGAGAGAGGCGCCAAAGCCTACCGCAATCAGGGTGGCCAGCTCGTCGTTGTCGGAGAATTTCAGCTCCAGGCTGCTCACCACGTCGTTTTCATTGGCAATGGGGATGATGTTGCTGGCCCAAAGCTCTTCGTAGGTGCGTTTTAGCTGCAGGAACTGGTTCCGGTCGGAGAAGTGTTGCCTTTCGCATAAGCTCTGTGCTACGGCGATATTGTAGGGGGCAAAGTAACGGCTGTATTTATTTAGCAGTAGCGGATTACCCACAGCAGCAGCGGCTTTGCGCTCGCTGATAGTGCCGTTGTACTGGCGTAAAAACTGTTTTCCTGCGGCTACTGCACCGGAAGATACCAGCACAATGTGATAGTCGGCATGTAAAGCCGCCACCTGCCGGGCTATGCCAGCAATCACGGTTTCATCCAGGTCTCCGTTCTGATGAGTAATAGAGGCCGTTCCAAATTTTATGACAAGTATGGGTTTGCTCAATTTCGGTTGTATTTGGCGCCTAAATTAATATTCAGAATGCGAAATTCTAAATGTAAAATTCCTGTCAGGTGCGGAATAAAATTTTATATTGGCAGTAATATTCTTTACCAGCAAACGTATGCAGAAGATAGTATCCATTTTTATAACGGCTATAACAGCCAGCCTGGCGGGTTACATACCCGGCGCTTCCGCACAGCAATCCCTCCGTCAGCAAATAGCAGCTATCAGCGAACATATACCAGGAAAAGTAGGCGTATTTGTAAAAGTACTGGAGACGGGAGACACCGTGTCGCTTCGCCGCGACGATCATTTCCCCATGCAGAGTGTATATAAGTTTCCCGTAAGTATAGCCATCCTGCAACAGGTAGATGCCGGCAAAATGCGGTTGGACCAGCCGATGAAGATCCTCAAATCAGATCTGACCACTGATGGACATAGTCCGCTGCGGCAGAAATACCCGGAAGGTAACGTCACCCTCACCCTGCAGGAACTGCTGGACTATAACATGCGGGAAAGTGATGGCAGCGCGTGTGATATCCTGTTTAAACTGCTGGGAGGTCCGGCTAAAGTGAATGCGGCCATTCACCAACTGGGTGTTAAACAAATTGCCATCAGCACTACAGAAGAAGCGCAGGTACAGAAAACGGATCAGCGTGCACAATATACCAACTGGTGCACACCAGCGGCTATGACGCAGTTACTGGAAACATTTTATATCAAACCGGTGTTGTCTGACAGCAGTCGTAGTTACCTGCTGTACCTCATGACCAGCTCCACACCGGGAGCCAAACGACTGAAAGGCTTATTGCCGGCAGGTACCGAAGTGGCGCATAAAACCGGCACCTCGTGGACCATTGATGGTCTTACGGCAGCGCATAATGATGCCGGTATTATTACGCTCCCTGATGGAAAACATATAGCCGTCACCGTATTTGTGTCTGATACCAGCGCCGGCGATGATGACCGCGATGGCACTATTGCTAAAATAGCCAGGGCAGTATGGGATACCTATACGCACCAGTAGCTTTTAGCAGTTAGCTTTTAGCAGTTAGCTTTTAGCAAATGCAGCGGATATAATCATATGTGGATCTACATTTGCTAAAAGCTAAAATCTAAAATTGTTTGTTGTTTCGTAGAGAATTCCGGAATATTGCAGCGGATTTGCAATCCCCGTTTTTTAGCCCGGCCTTGAATGTCATGTAGCCTTGCTATAAAACCATTAGGAAGAACCATCACTCATAACCCAGATATTTATGATTATTGTTTACCAGATCAGATCTATGGAGCATACCCGGAAACATTATCCGGACCTGGCATGTCCTGCAGCCAATGGTGGCGGCACCGGCGTGACCATTGCGGTATTGCAGCGCTACCTCTGGTTTTTTGGTCCTATGATGCCTACCCTGAAATTCGGTGTTGCTTTTTGCGACAACGGAGAAAGGATCCCGGCGTCGAAATGGACACCTGAAATTACTGCGAAATATAAGGAGCTGAAAGCGGGCACCCGCACGCCGCTGCGTTTGTGGAGAGGAATGATTGTCATTCCGTCCTTTATCCTGGTACTGGCACTCTTTGCGAGAATCGCGAAGTTTAAAAAAGACCGCAGCGATAAAGAAGTGGCCGGCTATGTAGCAGATCCAAAACCAGGCGATATTTATTATGCTAATAACGGTGGTACTTTGGTGATAGATGGAAATTCAGCCACCAGTACCAACGACGTATATGCGTTGTATAAAGTGAAAGATATCCAGGGCGACAGTATTTTCGTCATCCCCGGCAACGCCAGCAGGATCGGTACTGCGGAAAAGCCTGTCAATCCATATACTTCCGGTTTCTGGGAAGACCTGGAAAAGGAAACGACGACTTTCAATGCAACACCGGTGATCATTTCTCTGAAGAGTCTTCACCAATACAACTACTTTTTTATGCTGCCGCGTGACGCGCAGAGTTCACCCGGAAGAGTTTATAATGTAACGCGCGCTGAAAAATAAAAATACATATGGAAGAAACCCCTTCACCCAAAAAGAAGCTCGTTTACCACGATAGTGAATATGAATATGTAAATGGCATGTCTAAAAAGGCATGGCCCGGATTGGTATTGACGCTGGTGGTCAGTGTGGCATTTTATATTTTTGCTGTACTAAGATACCGGGAATTGGTGGACTGGGAGGCCACCGGTGGCCGCATCCGGATGACCAGCACCGAAAAGCTCTGTTATGATATGGGCGGTGTTTGGTTATTTCCTGCATTGATAGGCATATTTGCTACAGTAGTAATGGTTTTAGGGATTAAACAGTATTTGAGGAGGAAGCGGCTGGGCTGAGGTCTTTTGAGGGAAAGCAGAAAGCTGAAAGCAGAAAGCAAAAAGCTATTGTAGCGAATGATCAAAGCGAAGAATTAAATATCTATTCGCTTTGATCATTCGCTACAATAGCTTTTTGCTTTCTGCTTTCAGCTTTCTGCTACTTCTTCATATACTTCAAATATTCATTCTCAATATTTGTCAGATCTATTTTATTCACTTTGTTACCATCATACAGCCAGGCTTCCCAGTTGTATTTAGGATCGCTTAAATCAATAGTGGTAGTGTGCCCGGATTTGGATTCGAAATGGAGTTTGCCACCGTTGGGCGCCATAATCTTTACTCCTTTTCCTTCCAGGAACATACGGGCATCTGCCAGGTAGTTCTGGTTATCGTCTGCCATGGTGTAAAAGGCTTCTTCTCCATTTTCTTTTTTCAACTTTTCAAGCCGGGCGCTATCAGGCGCATATAGTATGGCGCAAGGTTGTGAAATTTTTTCAGCGTCTGCGGGAATGTCGGATGGTGGTGCAGCGGCAGTAGCAGTATGTTCTTCGGTGACTTTGCTCTCGTGACAGGCGGCAAGTGTCAATAATGCTACAGGCAATAAAAGGTGTTTTCTCATGGTTTTCATAGCAATAGTTGTTTGGCATATTTCATAACACTGTGGCAGGAGGTCTGGCACAGGTAATCGCAAGATAAGGGAAAAATGTACCGGGTGCAACTATTAAGCAGTGCCTGGAAAAAGGGGAGGATACCCCTGATTGTCCGTACGCTGCTCATTTTTTTAAACCCTGCCGGAGCCGCTGTATGCCCCTGCTATGGCGGTTATTAACCAGGTTGCGATAAAAAAACGGGAAGTGGGCGAAAAAAAATTCATCGAAACATTTCGATATTTGAAAAAATGTATTACTTTTGTTGCATGGATTTAGCAGTTATAGAGAAAGCAGCAAATGCCATCGCCGACAAACACCGATTAACTATTATAATGGAGGTTGTTAAGAAGGGCAAGCTGATTTGTGGTGATGTATGTGAGTTTACATGTTTATCGCAACCTACGGTGTCGCATCATGTGAAGATCCTGGTAGATAGCGGTGTGCTGAATTCTTCTAAAAATGGCAGAATTGTGGAGTTAACACTCAATAAAGAGATGATGAAGCAACTGTCGATGTTCTTTTTACAATTAAGCTGAGGGACTACCGGGCGGGTTTACCAACAGCTTTTTTTATAGATTAATACATTGAAGTTTTTGAATTTATTTTTAGGGAGAGAAGATAATTCTCTTTTTTTTGAAATTATTACATTGATAAACTTAAATAAATCAATAGAATGGGACTATTACAAAATAAGACAGCGGTTATCACGGGCGGTAACAGCGGTATAGGATATGCAACAGCAGCAGATTTCCTGGAGAAAGGCGCAAAGGTATTAATCACAGGTCGCAGACCAGATGCCGTACAGCAGGCAGTGGATGCACTTGGCAACGGAACCGATAGTTTTATAGCAGACCAGGGAAAGATAGAAGACGCAGCAAAATTAGCGGAGTATGTGCGTGACCGTTATGGGAAGATAGACATCCTGTTTGTAAATGCAGGCGGTGGCAAATTTGGGAACTTTGCCGACGTAACGGAAGAAGTTTTCGACAGTATGATGGACAGCAATCTGAAAGGAGCATTTTTCACGGTTCAGCACTTACTCCCGTTAATCAATGATGGCGGTACTATTATCCTGTTATCCTCAGTTAATGCGTACGCCGGTATGCCTGGATCAGCAGTATACAGCGCCACCAAGGCAGGACTGAATTCATTAGGCCGTACTTTATCAAGGGAACTTGCAGGCAGAAAAATCAGGGTGAACGTAGTGAATCCGGGCCCTATAGATACACCGATCTTTGAAAAGGCAGGTATTCCAAGAGAGGCGCTGAATCATGAGCTGCTTGCAGCAAGGATGCCCTTAGGAAGATTAGGACTTCCGGAGGAAGTGGCTAAACTGGTATCCTTCCTCTCTTCAGACGAAGCCTCTTTCATCACCGGCGCCGAGTACAATGTAGATGGCGGTTTGACTGTTCATCCTTTAATCGCCTAATTTCTCAATTCAGTTATTCATGTCATCATTGAAAGATAAAATCGTTGTTATCACAGGAGGTAACAGCGGCATAGGTTACGCAACCGCCAAATCATTTTTAGCAAAGGGCGCAAAGGTATTGATAACAGGCCGTAATCCTGCAGCGATACAGGACGCGGTACATTCACTCGGACATCCGGCTGAAGGATTTAAAGCGGATCAGGCAGATTTAGGCGATGCAAAGCGGTTAGCGGAATATGTGCAGGGAAGATTTGGAAAGATTGATGCCTTGTTTATAAATGCAGGTGTGGCGAAACTGGCACCGTTTGAAACGGTTACACCAGGCTTATACGATGAATTAATGAATGTTAATTTCAAAGGCGCCTTTTTCACCATACAGGCATTATTACCTATCCTGAATGATGGCGGTTCTATTACCTTGTTATCGGCACTGAATGCTTATGCAGGTTCTGTTAACGCCACGGCGTTGTCTGCCAGCAAGGCCGCATTAAACTCGCTCGGCAGAACTTTGTCGAGGGAACTGTCCGGCCGCAAAATACGTGTGAACGTAGTGAATCCGGGTATCATTGATACTCCCCTGTTGGAAAAAGTAGGCTTGCCGGATGTTTTCAAAACACACCTCGGCAACGTTACGCCCATAGGCCGGTTAGGAAAGGCGGAAGACATTGCGAACATGGTTACTTTCCTGGCTTCAGATGAAGCGTCGTTCATTACAGGCGCAGAATATAATGTAGACGGTGGACTTATGGTACACCCGTTGATCGCTTAATAAATGATCCTGGGCGTTGCAGTGTGCAGCATTGTGCAAATGCTGCACCAGCAGCAAGGACATCAAAAAGATTTTCTTTGTTGATTACAGTTAACGGTTGTTTGAATGCTAATCCCATTAGTTGCAGGTCAACTGCCGCTTGCTATACGGGCAGTTGACTGCAATTAGCAATAGTGTGCAAAACATAATAAGTTGTAAGTTAGAGGGCCGGGATAATCTTATTCCGGTCTTTTTTATGCACTCATTTTTTTAATGAGTTTACCTAATGTCTTCAACCCATCATCTACCTGCTTGCTCCATGGATTACCGAAGCTGATGCGCATACAGTTGTTGTATTTATTCTGCAGGGAGAAAATTCTGCCGGGACAGAAGCTGATCTTATGTTTGAGGGCCTGCTGGAATAGTTCAAAGGTATTGATGGATTCATCCAGTTCTACCCACAGCACACAACCGCCCTGTGGCCGGGAAATACGGGTGCCTTCCGGAAAGTATTCGCTGATGGCCTGGGAATACCGTAAACACTGGGTGTGTAACATCTTCCGCAGATTTCTTAAATGGAATTCATAGCGGCCAATTTCCAGGAAATGTCCTACCGCCGCCTGTGGCAGCGATGCGCAGGCGATAGAGTGATTCTGTTTCATCATCAGCACCTTTTCCTTGTATTTGCCCGGCATGGTCCAGCCAACGCGGTAGCCTGGTGCCAGCGATTTGGAAAAGGAATTGCAGAGCAGTACATGCCCGTATTTATCAAAAGTTTTGCAGTTGGCCGGGCGTTGTTTGGAGAAATAAAGATCCCCGTAAATATCATCTTCTATCAGGGCAATATCATACTTCACCATCATGTCTACCAGCTCTTTTTTATTTTTATCCGGCATACAGGAACCCAATGGGTTATTGTAGTTGGTCACAAAAAGACAAGCCTTGATCTTATGACGGGGAATAGCTTTATCGAGATAAGCCAGGTCTATGCCACACACCGGGTGGGTAGGCACTTCCAGCACCCTCAGCCCTAAACTTTCCGCCAGTTGCATAGATCCATAATAAGCCGGGCTTTCAATCGCGATGGTATCGCCTGGTTGCGTGATAGCCGTCAGGCACAGCGTAAGCGCATCCATACAGCCGCTGGTAGTTACCACATCATCTGCGGTATAGGCACCGCCCCAGCCGAGCGACATCCGCGCCACCTGCCCGCGCAGCAGCGCATTGCCTGCCAGTGGCTCATAGCCAATGCCATTGTTGGGCAGATTGCGTAGTGCATGTACCACGGCTTTCGCCATTTTGGCCGCCGGCAACACATCCGGTGGAGGTGTGGCTACAGAGAGATTCAAAAAATTAGGATTGCGGATCTGGTTGAATACTTCCATCACCATATCACTGACCGTGGCTTCGCTGGCTTTCTTTACCGGTGCACAGGTGGATGGCATAGCCGGCATACGCCTGGAAGTAAAACGGATATAATAACCTGATTTAGGCCGGGATTCAATCAACCCTTTTGATTCGAGGTGATAGTAGGCCTGGAAAGCAGTGGTTAAACTGATCCCTTGTTGCTTGCTGAGCATGCGTACAGACGGGAGTTTTTCCCCGATTTTCATGACATCTTTTTCTATCAGCTGTTCTATGTTATCAGCTACCTGCAGGTACAGGTGATCGGCGGTTTTTATCATGGCAATGCAAATCTGATCTGGTCAAATTTACAAATTTGCCATCTGTTTTATTTTTATTTTTTCGGGGGATATTATTTTAATTGTTCACTACTTAGCCGTCCGAGCGTTTGCACGGCCCACTCCTGGTCTTCATCCCAGGGATTGGCATTGGTAAGCCGGATGCAGTTGTGATAGCGGTCCTGGCTGGAAAACAGCGATCCCGGTGTAAACGTAATGCCTTGCGCTACGGCTGCTTCATGCAGTTGCCAGGTATTTACTTTCGGTGGCAGCACTACCCATAAACTGATACCCCCATTGGGTCGCGTCAATTGGGTATCTGCCGGAAAGTACTCCTGTATGGCTCTCGTCATTTGCATGGTTTGTATGTTGAGTTGTTGCCGCAATGATTTCAGGTGTAAATCCAGTCGTTGCTGGTCCAGGAACTTCGTTAACACCAGTTGGGGCAATAAACCGGTAGCTGCGGAAGTCATGAATTTTAACTGCGCTATTCTTTCATGATAACGGCCACCAATCACCCAGCCGATACGAAGGCCCGCGGCAATGGATTTAGACCAGGAGGAACAATACATGACGAGTCCTTCTTCATCATACGATTTCACGGTGCGGGGGCGTTCCGGTGCAAAATGCAGATCGCCATACACATCATCTTCTATCATGGGCACCTGGTATTGCTGTAATAGCTTTGCCAGTTGCTCTTTACGGCTATCGGGCATGCAACTGCCGAGGGGATTATTATAATTGGTCACAAACAGGCAGGCCTGTACTTTCTTTTTTTTGAAGGCATCTTCAAGTGCATCCAGGCTAATACCTGTTACCGGATCAGTAGGGATTTCCAGCGCTTTCATGCCCAGGCTTTCTATGCCCAGCAGCAATCCAAAAAAAGTAGGGGATTCAATAGCGATAGTGTCGCCGGCTTTAGCTACGGCGCGCAGGCAAAGCACCGCCGCCTCTATGGCGCCATTGGTGACAATAATTTCATTGGGCAATACCGCACGCCCCCAGTTGAGGCAATGTTTGGCAATATGCCGGCGAAAAGGTTCATACCCCGAGATATCACCATAAGGGATATACGAAGTATCCAGTTCGCGCGCGCAGAGCTGTAAGGCCCGCTTTAATTTGGCGGTTGGCAGCAGGGACGTTTCCGGTGAAGCGCCTATCAGCGAAATAGTTTTTTGTGCGCTGGCAGTTTTACGGAACATCGCGAGTTTTTCATTGACCTGTACCTGGCAGGCTGTTGGCAACGGGTTGGATACCGGCGGTAATGCCGGCCGGATATTATGTGAGTACCGTACGAAGTAACCCGATTTTTCCCGGGCTTCTACCCAGCCCGTTTTTTCAAGATGTGTGTAAACCTGTAACGCCGTGCTGATACTGATGCCATGTTCCAAATGAAGTGAACGCACGGAAGGAAGCTTGTCGCCCACCGCATACGAGCCACCACCAATCATTTGCTGAATTTTTTCCGCTAACTGCAGATATAGAAAGCCGTTATTTTTTTTCATCTCACCAAAGGTAATCTGTTATGCTTTAATATTCGTTATTCTGTATCTGTTTTGGTTATGTTGTTTGCTGTTATTTTGTATCCACAAATCGCTAGTATGACAGTCGTAAAACAAGTGGCTAACACTTTGGTACAACTATGCCGGGAGTGGAAATTTCCGGAAGCACAGGCCACACTTTTTCATGAAGACGCAGTAAATGTAGAACCAGATGGCCGTATTGCCACAGGATTGCCGGCCATCATGGCCAAAGAACGCCTGTTCCTCGATAATATTGAGGAGCGGCACCTGCTCGAAATATCCGATCCTATTGTGGCAGACGATTACTTTGCCATACAACTGCTGATGGACGTAACAATTAAGGGGATAGGGCGACGAACGAGAAACGAGTTATGTATATATCATTTGAAAGAGGATAAAATTATCCGCGAACAATTTTTCTACTAAAATTATTTACCAGATCACTTCAAACTAAATTAATACCATCATGGAAGAAAGAATGGACCTTTATAAACTGGTGCCCGGTTCACTGAACGCTTTATTGGCGCTGCAGGATTTTATCAATGGCCTGGGACTGGATAAAACCTTGTCTGAGCTGGTTAAAATCAGGGCTTCCCAGATCAACGGCTGTGCTTTTTGTTTGAACATGCATACCAAAGATGCCCGTAAAATGGGGGAAACCGAACAACGTATCTATGCCTTGAATGCATGGCATGAAGCGCCTTACTATACCGACAAAGAACGTGCAGCCCTGGCGCTCACGGAATCGGTTACCCTGGTAAGCTCCACGCATGTGCCGGACGACGTGTACAACGCAGCGGCAGCGGTATTCACACAACAGGAAATAGCGCAGCTCCTCCTGGCCATTTCGATGATCAACACCTGGAACAGGCTGTCGGTGGCAGCACGGAAACAACCATTAGGTTGATTCTTTCACGCAGAGACGCAAAGGAGCAAAGAAAATTTATATAAAACATGCTCCTTTGCTCCCTTTGCTTCTTCGCGTGAAAAAACAGCAAGAAATCGCAGTTATCGCAAGCGGGCGTTGCGTAACTTTGCGTATGGCTTTGCAAAAAATATGGATTCCCATTCATGAACCGCAGCATTTTTCATTCGAGGAGTGCCTGCGGTTCCTGGGTAGATCAGATAGAGAATGCTTGCACTATATACAGCAGGGAAAAGTGCAACGGATGTTATTATCAGCAGGAACTCCGGTGGTAGTGGAAATAGGACCTGCACCCAAACCGGAATACCTCGAAGTAACGGTGCTGGCACCAGTAGGCGGTGAGGTAGCGGAAGAACCGATTAAACAGTTTATTACCCATTGGTTGCACCTGGATGCCAGTTTGCAGCCTTTCTACGATTACACCAACACTGATCCGTTGTTAAAAGGCCTTGCGCAGGAATATCATGGCCTGCGATTGATCGGTATGCCGGATTTGTTTGAAGCCATTACCTGGCCTATTATCGGCCAGCAAATCAACCTGGCGTTTGCGTATACGCTGCGTCAGCGCTTTATTACCCATTTTGGATACCATGCGGTGGTAAACAACACCGATTTTTATTTGTACCCGCATCCGGCCGTTATTGCCGCACTGGAGCCGGAAGTACTGGCCCCCATGCAGTTTTCCCGTAGTAAAGCCAAATACCTGGTGGAAACAGCCCGGCAGATGGCCAGTGGTTACCTGAGCGAAGCGGTTTTAGATGAGATGAGTTATGAAGCCGCGTTGGAAAGACTGGTATCTATCAAAGGTATTGGTAACTGGTCGGCTAATTATGCATTGATGAAATACCGGCGTTTCCCACAATCTGTACTACTGGAAGATGTTGGTTTGCAGAATGCTATAAAAAATAGATTAAATTTGGAAAGTAAACCTTCCATGACCGCCTTAAAGGAATACACCCGGCCCTGGAAGGAACATGCGGCATATGCCACTTTTTATTTGTGGAGGTCCTTATTACCCCAATAGACTATCAGCATGGAAGAAGGAGTATATCATTTACGTATAGACACCCCCGTTGGACCGCTGTTGATTAGCGGCACTACCGAACATATCAATGCCGTATCCTTTACGGACGCACCGGCGGTTGATTTCCCGCAGGCCCCCGCTTTGTTGCTGGATTGTGCGCAGCAGTTATATGAATACTTTGCCGGCGAGCGCAAAGTGTTTGATTTGCCGCTTTCACAGGAGGGCACCGATTTCCAGCAAACTGTGTGGCAACAACTGTTAGCCATTCCATTCGGCCAAACCATTTCTTATCAGCAACTGGCCCGTCGTATTCACAATCCTAAAAGTATTCGCGCCGTAGGTACTACCAATGGCAAGAACCGGCTCGCCATTATCGTGCCCTGCCACCGGGTAATTGGCGCCAATGGAACGCTTACCGGTTATGCCGGCGGCATCTGGCGCAAACGCTGGCTGATAGAACATGAGCGGATGGATTTGTTTACGGGGTTGCTGTGAAGAAGCAGAAAGCAGAAAGCAAAAAGCTATTGTAGCGAGTGACCAAAGGATGGTCCTACGCTTTAAGCACTCGCGACAATAGCTTTTTGCTTTCTGCTTTCTGCTTTCCGCTTTCCGCCCTTCCCAATCTGATATCCTCGAAATTTACAAAACTGCATCTGTTTTAGCATTAATAATTATCTCAATTTTGATCCTGAATTACAACCGATCACATATCAACGTCGTGTAACCATGGATTTGAAATTGCAGGATGATCTGAAACATACAGATCAGCTTTTACAGTTAACCAAAGATTTCAGTAGCAAATTTTTGTCTTCTATCGATAAACTGGCCGCCGATAAGCAGGTGACCATCAACAATCGTTTATCCCTGCCCGATAAGGGATTAGGAGGCGCTGCTACCCTGGAAATGTTCCGGCAACAATATGGCAACAGTATTACCGCGGCCGCAGGGCCACGCTACTGGGGCTTTGTTACCGGTGGGGTAACTCCTGCTTCATTGATGGGCGATTGGCTTACCGCCGCCATGGATTTGAATTCATCGGATAAAAGTTCTGCCGCTTTTTATGTGGAAACGGAAACCATCGCTTTACTAAAAGAATTATTTGGGTTGCCGGAAGCATTCCTGGGCTGTTTTACAACAGGTGCTACCATGTCGAACTTTACCGGCTTGGCGGTAGCGAGGCAGTGGCTGGGGCAACAGTTGGGGATAGATGTAGCTGCAGACGGACTGGGAGCATTAGGTACCCTTAAAGTATTGTCCGGGACGCCGCATTCCAGTATCAGCAAAGCAATGTCTATGCTGGGCATCGGCCGGAATAACCTGGTTCGTATAGCCGTTCCCGAATGCCGGGAAAGTGTGGACATCGCCGCATTGGAAACGTACCTGCAGGAAAACAATGGACCTTTTATATACGTCGCTAATGCAGGTACTGTGAATACCGTCGACTTTGACGATATCGCCGCATTGGTAAAGCTGCGGGATAAGTATAACTTCTGGCTGCATGTAGACGCTGCCTTCGGTGGATTTGCAGCCTGCAGCGATCAGTGGAAACATTTGCTGAATGGCTGGGAGCAGGCAGACAGTATTACCATCGACGCACATAAATGGTTGAATGTACCTTATGATGCCGCCATGATTTTTTGCCGGCATCCGCAGTTGCAATCAATGGTGTTTCAGAATGCCGGCGCTGCTTACCTGGGAGATCCTTCCACCCAATTCAATTTCATTAATTATATACCTGAAAACTCGCGGCGGAACCGTGCCTTACCAGCCTGGTTTACACTAATGGCCTACGGCAAAGAAGGATATCGTTCGCTGGTAGAAAATAATATTACACTGGCGAAACAGCTCGGTAGCCTGCTGGAAGAGGATGCGAATTTTGTATTGCTATCGCCGGTAAGACTCTGTGTGGTTTGTTTTACGCTGAATGTAGCTGTGGCAGACGAAGCAGAAGCTGTAACAGAATACCTGGATCTGCTGAATGCCTCTGGCGTAGTATGTATGACGGCCACCAGTTATGATGGACGGCAGGCCATTCGCGCGGCATTGGTGAACTGGAGAACCAGTGAGAAAGATGTTACCATGGTGTATCATACCATGAGTACATTGGCAGAAAAAATAGTGAATAAATATACTTATGCGTAAAACAAGGACAAATGCTTACATCGCGCTTGCCATTGTAAGTATTTTTTGGGGAACCACCTACCTGGCTTCCAGCGTAGGGGTGAGGCACATGCACGGCGTGATGCTGGCAGGCATAAGACAGGCGACAGCCGGATTTTTATTAACGGGATTCTTTTTATTACGTGGATATAAGCTGCCCGGAAAATTGGTATTGTCGAAGTTGTTTATCATTGGTACCCTCATGCTTTGTGGCGGCAACGGGTTGCTTACCTGGGCCATGAAATTTATTCCCAGCGGATTAGGCGCCATCATTGCGGCCACCATTCCCATCTGGATTACCATTACCAGCTATTTCCTGGTACAACGTACCCGGCTTAGTTTACAGCTGATCATTGGTATGATCCTCGGCTTTGGCGGTGTGGCGGGTATCTTTTATAATTACCTGTCGAGTTTAATGAACCCGGATTTCCAGTTTGGCATCCTCATCGCCTTTGGATCCTGTATTTTCTGGGCATTGGGATCTGTACTTACGGCAAAGTGGGCGCTGGGAGTGAATTACCTGTATGGTGCCGGCTTCCAGATGTTTTTCAGCGGTGTAATTATGTTGCTGGTAGCTACCTTCTTCCTGGGGCAACGTATTGAGGTTAGCACGTTTACCACAGACCTGTGGGAAAGCTTGTTGTACCTGGTGTTGGTAGGATCGGTGTTTTCTTATTCCGCGTATGTGTTTGCGTTGAATAATCTGCCACCGGCGCAGGTATCTATTTATGCTTACATCAACCCGATAGTAGCGGTGTTACTGGGATGGCTGATTTTACATGAGCAGTTGACGTGGTTAACAGGTATCTGTTCGTTGATCACTATTGGCGGTGTTTACCTCGTGAATAGCGCAATTAATAAGAATAAGAAAAGTCTTGCCACGACTACAAAATAGTAATAGCTATATTTTTAAGGTAGAAGTTAATAGTCAGATGTTCACCCCGGTGTTTACCGGAACGGACATCTTTTCTTTTGTTAGGGAAATGCGTTAAATTGAGGAGGCATTTAATAAAATATTTTATGGAAGTTATTCAGGCAACGGAGTTACACCTCAACGAAGTAGCGGTTTTATTTGATGCCTACCGCAGTTATTATGACCAGGCCCCTGATTTCAAAGGTGCACTTAATTTTATTACAGAAAGAATTACTAAAAAAGACAGCGAAATATTTGTGGTATTGGAGGGAGATGAAATTGTGGGTTTTACCCAGCTGTATCCCATTTTCACGTCAATTGGCATGAAGCGGGGCTGGCTGCTGAATGATTTATATGTGCTGGATGAACACCGCGGTAAAGGTGCAGGCAAAGCGCTGATAGCTGCGGCAGCCGCACATGGTAAAAAAACAGATGCCGCCTGGCTGATGTTACAAACCTATATTGCCAATACGAATGCGCAGGCGCTTTACGAGAGAGAAGGGTTTATAAAGGATACTAATTCTTTTTACTATTATAAGTCACTATAGAGAAATTACGAATTACGAATTACGAATTACGGATTTGTGGGTAGATGGTAAACGCGAAGACTACCTTCGCTTATATCTACTCACAAATCCGTAATTCGTAATTCGTAATCCGTAATTCGTAATTTCACTCTATGGATACAACGAAAAACCCCTGGACCATTCATTCCAGGGAAACGAAATATGATAACAACTGGATCAGCGTCTGGCATCATGAAGGACTGAATCCTGCAGGCACTCCGGGTATTTATGGGGTGGTGCATTTTAAGAATGTCGCTATAGGGGTAGTGGCGCTGGATGCAGCTATGAATATTTACCTGGTGGGGCAGTACCGTTTTCCGTTGCAGCGCTTTAGCTGGGAAATCCCGGAAGGTGGCGGTCCGCATGGAGAAGATCCGCTGGATGGCGCCAAAAGGGAGTTACTGGAGGAAACGGGATTAGTAGCGACGCATTGGGAAGTCATTACACGGATTGATCTTTCTAATTCCGTATCAGATGAGGAAGGGGTGGTGTTTTTGGCCAGGGGGCTGGAACAACGCCAGGCAGCGCCGGAGGAAACGGAGCAGTTATATATAAAAAAAGTGCCTTTTGAAGAAGCCTACCGGATGGTGAAAGACTTTGAAATCACAGATTCCTTATCTGTAGCAGCCATACAAAAAGTGAAGCTCATGAGCTATGAGGGCTTATTAAACAAATAAACCCGTTACCTTTGCAGCACATGGAAAGGAAATTTAACGCTTTCAGAGGTGAAAGAAGAGATGGCCACAGTGGCCCGAAAAAATATGCTACACAGCGGCCTAAGCAGTCGTCAATGATCATTGGCCGGCAGCCTATGCTGGAGGCTTTGAACTCCGGCAGGTCAATAGAGCGCATCTATATGCTGCGCACAGCTACCGGTGATAATATCCCACAGATCAGAGAATTGGCGCAAACCAATAACATCCCGGTAAATTATGTACCGGTGGAAAAACTCAATGCACTCACGCAGGCCAATCACCAGGGAGTAGTGGGTATTGCAGGAAATGTGACCTACCTGGATTTGCAGGATGTGATTTCTCACGTGATAGACCAGGGTGAAACCCCGCTGTTCCTGATCCTGGATGGCATTACCGACGTGCGTAATATTGGCGCTATTGCCCGTAGTGCGGTATGTTGCGGCGCACAGGCCATCATCATCCCGGACAAAGGCATTGCAGCATTGAATGAAGAAGCGATTAAATCCTCCGCCGGCGCCCTGGAAAAAATTTCCGTTTGCCGGGTAAATAGCCTGAATAAAGCCATTGATACCCTGCATCTCAACGGTATTAAAGTAATGGCGAGTGAAATGGAAACCGAGATAAAGCTGTACGACTGCGATCTGAAAGAACCGGTAGCGGTGATCATGGGATCGGAAGACAAGGGCGTATACCCTGCATTGATCAAGGCTTCCGATGTACTGTTCCGCATACCTATGGCCGGTAACTTCGAATCATTCAACGTATCGGTAGCGGCAGGCATTATCTTGTACGAAGCACTGAAACAAAGGACCGTAAATAAATAAGACTGGTACCGCAAATGGTTTGTTATGCTAAAATTAATTGAATGCCCGCGCGATGCGATGCAGGGATGGCACCGGATGATCAGCACAGATGAGAAGGTGGAATACCTGAACGCTTTATTAAAAGTTGGTTTTGATACGATTGATTTTGGAAGTTTTGTATCTCCCAAAGCCATTCCTCAAATGGCAGATACAAAAGAAGTAATACCCCGGCTCGAATTATCCGGTACGCATAGCAAGCTGCTGGCCATTGTAGCCAATTTGCGGGGAGCTGAGGAAGCAGTGGTATTTGATGAAATTAATTACCTGGGCTTTCCCTTCTCCATATCAGAAACTTTTCAATTAAGGAATACCAATAAAACCATCGCGGAATCCCTGGAGCAGGTCCATTCTATGCAGGAACTCTGTATCAAAAACCGGAAGGAGCTGGTGATATATATTTCCATGGGATTCGGGAACCCTTATGGGGACCCGTATAGCCCGGAAATTGTATTACAGTGGGTAGCGGAAATGGTGAAGATGGACATCGGTATTATTTCTCTCGCCGATACGGTGGGCGTAGCAGATCCTGCTACTATTGCCGGTTTGTATAAACACCTGATCCCGGCATATCCGCAGGTAGAATTTGGCGCACATTTTCACGCGGCTCCTCAGAACTGGGAGGAGAAGGTAGCCGCAGCCTATGCACAAGGCTGCAAACGCTTTGATAGCGCTATTAAAGGCATTGGCGGTTGTCCGATGGCTAAAGATGAGCTGGTGGGCAACCTGGCCACGGAAAATATGCTGGCGTTCTGCTCGCGACACAAGGAACCGGTGAGCTTATCACTGCATGCCTTTGCGGATGCAGAGCGACTGGCAGATGCCGTTTTTAAAGATTAACTGTCATACATGCAATTTCATTTGAATTTTCCGGTAGCACCGCTTTCTACTGATATACAATACCAGCAGGAGTTGTTGCTGATGGGTTCCTGTTTTGCAGAAGAAATAGGAGAGAAGCTGCAGGAGCACCGGTTTAATACCCTGATCAATCCACACGGTATTTTATATAATCCACTCAGCATCACCAACGCGCTGACGAGCTACCTGGATGGTAAAGTATACACCCAAGACGATTTATTTCAGCATAACGATACCTGGCATAGCTGGGACCATCACAGCCGTTTTACCGGCATAACGCCGGAAGCTACGCTGGACAATATCAACCAGATGCAGGCGGCAGCGGTGCAGTCGATCGAAAATGCCGACTGGCTTATCTTAACGCTGGGTTCTGCACATGCTTACGTACTGAAAGAAAATAACCGCATGGTAGGCAACTGTCATAAAGTGCCTGCCGGTAACTTCTACAAGCGTTTGCTCACTGTAGATGAAGTAGTAACCGCATTGGATAACGTGATGCATCGCCTGTTTTTCCGCAATAAGAAAATTAATATACTCTTTACCGTTAGCCCGGTACGATACATCCGCGATGGAGTGGTGGAAAACAACCTGAGTAAGGCAGTGTTGCTCCAGGCCGTACATCATCTTGTTAATAAATTTAACCGCCTTTTTTACTTCCCGGCATATGAACTGGTGATAGATGATTTACGGGATTACCGTTTTTATAAAGAAGACCTTGTTCATCCCAACGAACTCGCCATCAACTATGTGTGGGAGCAGGTAGTGAAGGCTTGTATCAGTGAAGATAGCCAGGCGTTATTACACCAGATCGCAGATATTAACCGGGCAGCCGCGCACCGGCCTTTTAACCGTGAAAGCATCCAGCATCAACAGTTTATGCGCACGTACGCGAATAGAGTCAATGCGTTGATGGAAGCGCACCCGGAGTTGAAACTCGGTGATCTGCTTGAACATTTTCGTTGAGCATAAAGCAGAAAGCATAAAGCAAAAAGCTATTGTAGCGAGTGACCAGCGCGTATATATAATTCGCAAAGATCATCCGCTACAATAGCTTTTTGCTTTATGCTTTCTGCTTTATGCTTCTCCCAGTGGCACCCCTCTTTTATCTTTCAGACAAATCATCCCTACAACAAAGCAAATGACCGCAATACCAATCGGATAAATCAATCCTGCCAGGTGATTGTTGGTATTGGTCACCAAAATGGTGGAGATCGTAGGTAATAAGCCCCCGAATACGCCATTTCCGATATGGTAAGGCAGCGACATAGAGGTGTACCGGATGCGGGTGGGAAATAGTTCTACCAGGAATGCCGCGATAGGCGCGTATACCATGGTCACAAAAATAACCTGTATGAAGATGAGCAATACCAGGCAGGCCACATTGAAATTACTCACCGTCAATTCTTTTTTATCGCCGGTTTCTTTCAGGGTGCTGCCATCAGAGTAGCTGTGAACGCGGGTGGTTTTAGTGATCAATTCGCCGGCGTCATTTTTGGCGGTATTGCTTTCAATTTTAAACAGTTCGGTTTGTTCCGTTTTTAGTTTTACGTTACCGATGTTGTCCATAGCCCAGTAAATGGGATAGTAAGCCAATGCCGCTACCAGCATGCCGGTGAGCATGATTTTCTTGCGCCCGATACGGTCGGACAGGGATCCGAAGTAAATGAAAAACGGTGTGCCCAACAGTAATGCGATGGCAATGATGACATTGGATTGTACAAATTCAATGTTCATTGTTTTTTGTAAGAAGGACAACGCATAGAACTGACCGGTGTACCAAACAACGCCCTGGCCCATGGCGGCGCCGAATAAGGCGATGGCCACCAGTTTCAGGTTTTCTTTGTTGGCAAAGCTCTCCTTGATGGGATTGCTGGAGGTTTTACCTTCCTTTTTCATTTGCGCAAACAAAGGAGATTCGTGCAGGCGTATCCGTATATAATACGACATGATCACCAGTAATACTGATAACAGGAAAGGAATACGCCAGCCGTAGTTATTGAAATCGTCCGGCGACATGAGCATACGGGTTACCAGGATGACGCCCAGTGATACAAAAAGTCCTAGGGTAGCCGTGGTTTGAATGAAGCTGGTATAGTAACCCCGCTTGTTGTCGGGAGAGTGCTCTGCCACATAGGTGGCCGCACCGCCGTATTCACCACCGAGTGCCAGTCCTTGCGCGAGGCGGAGCAGGAGCACCAGTATAGGCGCCAATACCCCGATGGTGTGGTAGCTGGGAATAAGGCCAATAGCGAAGGTAGATCCGCCCATGATGAGGAGAGTGAGCAGGAACGTGTATTTACGGCCTACCATGTCTCCCAGGCGTCCAAATACGATGGCCCCAAAAGGGCGTACAATAAATCCCACCGCAAAAGTAGCCAGCGTGGCGATATACGCCAGTTGTGGATTGCTGGGAGGAAAGAACTTTTCGGCAATGATAGCCGATAAGCTGCCGAAGATGTAGAAATCGTACCATTCAATGAGGGTGCCTGCTGAGGAGGCCATGATCACCTGCCAGATGTTTTGCGTGGGGAGCGAGTTTTTCATACGTGTTAATTGTAGCTGTTAGCCTTTAGCTATTAGCTTTTAGTCTTACTTTTTTGTTATCAGTTTTTTGGATGATAGACTGTTAGAGATGTCTTTCGTATTAAAGGGGAATAAGATAATGAATATTTATCTCGGGAGCAAATGTTAGGGGAAAAAACTATGGTGTTGCCCCATCTTTAATGTCGATAATGCCTTATCTTTAATTACGGGCCAATTATTTACCATGAAGCAGGGATTATCCGTTTACATCAGCAAGGTAATATGTTTATGTCTGTTAGCTACTATCCTTTCCCACTATACCGTGGAGGCTCAGCAAACAATCAGTAACAGACCGAAAGTAGGCGTAACGCTTAGTGGCGGTGGCGCCCGCGGCCTGGCGCATATTGGTATCCTTGAAGCCATCGATAGCGCCGGTCTTAAGGTAGACCTCCTCACGGGCACCAGCATGGGCAGCATTATTGGCGGCCTGTACGCGATGGGATATTCCGGTAAACAAATTGAAGCCGCCGCCCGCAAACTGAACTGGAATAGTTTATTTACCAACCAGCCCGTACTCAATGATATTTCCTACGAAGAAAAAAGAGAATACGCCCGGTATATCATTGAAATTCCTTTTGAATATGGTAAGCCCAAACTGGCCTCCGGCGTTATCTCCGGAGAGGCGTTGTGGTTAGAGTTAGCGAAACTTTGCTGGCCGGTAAAAGATGTCAAGAAATTCGAAGACTTCAGCATCCCTTTTAAATGTATAGCCACCGATGTAGCCACCGGCGAGATTGTAACACTCGACAGCGGGGAGATTGTAACGAGTCTCCGTGCCAGCATGGCCATTCCGTCGATATTCACTGCCGTTAAAATCGGTAACCGCAAACTGGTAGATGGCGGCGTGGTGCGTAACTTCCCAGTGATCACCGCCAAAGATATGGGCGCCGATATTGTGATAGGTTCCAATGTAAGCGGTGGTTTGCGCAAAGAAGATCAATTACTCACTCCTTTTGATATCCTTTACCAGCTTGGATTTTATAAGGATGCAGACGATTTCAAAAAAGCCATCACCAAATGTGATATTTATGTTCCGGTTAATAAAGAACTGGAAAATTATTCCGCCGCCAGTTTCGGGAGTGTAGACTCTATCATTGAAGCCGGCCAGCGAAAAGGGCGGGAATTATACCCCGTATTTAAGCACCTGGCCGATTCACTTAATGCCCTGTATCCACAGGAACCCTTTGTGGCCGAGCGTTTACCTTTCCCGGCAGATATAGAAATAAGCAGCATCCATGTAAGCGGTTTGGTACACTCCGACCAGAAATTTTTCCTGCAACGGCTGCACCTCAAGCCCAATGGCTGTTATACTTCTGCTCAACTGAGAAATGCTATTTTGAATGTATACGGTACCCGTTTTTATAAACTGATCACCTACAACCTGGTGCCGGAAGGATATGGTAAAAGCCGCATGGATATTACAGTGGAAGAGAACCCGCTTACCTATGTGAAGGTAGCGTTGAACTATAATACATTGACCGGCGCCAATGCCATCGTGAACCTGACACAACGAAATTTCATTATACCCAACTCCCGCTCTTTTGTAAGAGTAGCCATCAGTGAAAATCCGCGGCTGGAAGCCCAATACTTCAAATACCTGGGACGTAGCCGCGATTTTGGATTTGGAATGAGCACCTATTACGAGAATAATGGTCTTACCTTCTATGACGACGAGTTTGCCCGGCTACAGCCTTATCGCAGCAAATATGCCAATGCGAATATGGATCTGCAGTATATGATCAGCCGGGATATGTCTGTTGGCGCGGGTACCCGTTGGGAGTACATCAAGTTTAAACCGCAGTTTTCCAACTTCACCGATGTACGTGGTAGTACCAACCAGTTGAATACCTATATCTCGTTTGGCATAAATTCCCTGAACCAGAGAATTTATCCTACGAAAGGTTTGCAGCTGGATTTTGAGGCGGGGTATGTTTATAATCAACATTCCGGTATTAAAGTCAGCTCTGGCGGTCATGAGATGGACCTGGACAGCTTAGGTGTTCGCTTCGATGACTACCAGCGGTTTGTGCTGAATATGAAATATTATATTCCGACGGGGCGCAAGTCGGCCCTGGAACTGGATGGTAACATCGGCTATAACCTGCATTATAAAGAATCTGTTGTAAATGGCTACGTGGTGGGAGGTATGAATAATGTGATGCGTAACCAGGTGCCTTTTGTTGGATTATATGAAGGAGAAGTAATTACGCCGAAAATAGCGGCAGTGCAGGTGGCGTGGCAATATGAATTTATCCGCAATTTATATGCGATCCCACGAGTAGGTACCGCGGTATATGATGGCGAATTTACAGGAGGCAACCGTTATAAATACCTGACCGGTTATGGGTTGGGAGCTGGCTATAGCAGCCGCTTAGGGCCTGTTGAGGCAACCGTGATGTACAGTGATCAGCCGGGAAGGTTGAAGTTCTATGTCAATATGGGATTTAATTTTTGAGCTTTTAGCAGTTAGCTTTTAGCTTTTAGCAAATGCAGCGGAGATTATCATATGTTGATGTTCGCTGCATTTGCTAAAAGCTAAAAGCTGTTTCAGTGCATTCTATCTCCGCGTACTTCAATATTTTCGAGGATATCCGCTTCCATTTTCAACCACTCCTGCCAGCGGTTTCTTACTTTTTCTTCGGGGAAATATTCGTTGGCAAGATCGATAAAGAGGCGGTAGTGCCCCGCTTCCGAGATCATGAATTTACGGTAGAACTCCCGCATGTATTCATCTTCCAAACCTTCACTCAACAAACGAAAGCGTTCACAGCTGCGGGCTTCGATGAGTGCAAATATTAGCAGGGCGTCGAGGAAGCTGTCGTCAGCATGGCCTCCTTTTACGCGACGTTCCATCAGGGCATTTACGTAGTCATCTTTCCGTTGGCGGCCCAGCGACAAGCCACGTTTCTTCATTTCTGCCAGTACCTGCCGGAAATGGCCCCATTCTTCCGTAACAATGGGTGCCAGTTCTTCTACCATACGGGTTCTTTCCGGGTTGCGCTGGATCAGGGAAATGGCAGAAGAGGCAGCTTTTTGTTCACAATAGGCATGGTCTGTAAGAATGTCCTGTAGTGAAATAGCCGCCAGGTTTACCCATCGTGGGTCTGTTGGTAATTTTAGTCCGAGTATAGATACTTTGCTCATTTGAAATAGCTGTTAGCGGGTCGCTTTTTTGCGAAGATAACGGCAAAGTTTAAATTGTGCATGGCTAAAAACAGATCTATGCGTAAGGATGATGCTTCTTTTTTAATACCGCTGTTGGATGAACGCCGCGCGCAGCAATCGTTTCGCGAGTTGCGCCTGCCTGCAGGCAAAGTGGATTTTTGTTCCAACGATTACCTGGGCCTGACCCAAAATGCCGCTGTGCGCGCCGATATCCACCGGTTAATTGAAGAACGGCATCCGGCGCATGGCAGCACCGGCTCGCGTTTGCTGGCAGGGAATTATGAGTGGGCGATGTCTGTAGAAAAAGACCTGGCTGCTTTTCACCAGGCGCCGGCAGGACTGCTGTATAACTCCGGCTACGACGCCAATCTCGGCGTGTTTTCGTGTGTAGGCAGGAAAGGCGATACGATTATTTATGATCAGTTGATACATGCCTCTATCCGCGATGGGGTGCGGTTATCGGCGGCACAGTCGTTTTCTTTTTTGCATAATGATCTCGCAGACCTGGAGAAAAAAATAAAAAACGCAACGGGGAATATCTTTGTGGCCGTAGAATCCGTGTATTCCATGGATGGGGATATGGCACCGCTCACCGCCATGGCGGTCCTTTGCGGTCAATACGGCGCCCACCTGATCGTGGATGAAGCCCATGCCACGGGCGTTATCGGCAACAGGGGAGAAGGGCTGGTGCAGCAACTCCAACTCACTGATGCCTGCTTTGCCCGCATCCATACTTTCGGAAAGGCAGTTGGTTGTCATGGTGCCGTGGTGCTGGGTTCGCAGCTCCTGCGCGATTACCTGATCAACTTCTCCCGATCCTTTATCTATACCACCGCATTGCCTCCAGCCGCGTTAGCAGCCATAGAAGCCGGTTATGCAGCTTTCCCGTATATGCAGGCGGAAAGGGCGCAATTACAACAACTGATTCATCAGTTTCAAACAGGCCTGCCGGATAGGGAGTTGTTACCCAGCACCACACCGATACAGGCGGTACTGATCCGTGGTAATGAACGCACCCGGCAGATCGCTGCCACGCTGCAGCAGGCAGGGCTGGATGTGCGTCCTATCCTGCATCCTACGGTGCCTAAGGGCGCCGAACGACTGCGGATTGTGCTGCATAGTTTCAATACTGCCGTCGAAGTAAATGAGCTGATAAAAGTATTAACGGCATAGGCGGTTATGAATCAAATTTGATGTATTTTACATATTACATCCGATTTGTAATATGAGACTCATTCCCGCTATCGTCACCGCCGCTGTTACCTTATCGCTTACTTACGCTTTCAGTCATAAACTGGGACAAATACCACCACTGGGCAAATTGTTAAGTCCGCAGACAGGCTTCTGGCAAAATGCTGAACCTATTGGTGATTTTCCCCGTGAACAACTGGTATTACCGGGGCTCACCGGGAAAACAGAAGTATGGTACGATGACCGCATGGTGCCGCATATATTCGCGGAAAATGAAGCCGATGCTTACTATGTACAAGGATATGTGACTGCCCGTGATCGTCTCTGGCAGATGGAACTACAAACCATGGCGGCTGCCGGCCGATTATCCGAAATACTCGGTCCTAAGCTGATCCAGTATGATCGTAAGCAACGTCGCCTTGGCATGGTATACGCTGCAGAAGGCGCTGTGAAAAAGATGATGGCCGACCCGGACACCAAAACCGCTATCACCAGCTATGCTGCCGGTATCAACGCCTACATCGCCACACTTACGCCGGCTACCTATCCCGTAGAATATAAAATCCTGGACTATAAACCGGAACAGTGGGATGTGATCAAATCCGCCCTGCTGCTGAAATACATGGCACATGACCTGTCAGGCTTCTGTGATGATCTCGAATTCACCAATGCCCGCCGCCTCTTTTCCATGGAGGATTTCAACCTCCTCTACCCGGATTTTCATGATGCCACCGACCCCATTATTCCCAAAGGCACCGCATTTGCCAAAGCCTCTGCTAAAGCCATTGCACCACCCGACAGCATACTGGCCGCCGATGCCGCCTTCATGAAATTCAAAATGGATAAGCCAGATCCGGCCAATGGCAGTAACAACTGGGCCGTAGCAGGCAGCAAAACCCGCTCCGGTGCGCCCATCCTCTGCAGCGATCCCCACCTGGGATTATCATTGCCCTCACTCTGGTACGAAGTACAAATACATACACCCAATATGAACGTATACGGCGCGTCATTACCCGGCGCTCCCGGCGTCATCATTGGCTTCAACGATCATATTGCCTGGGGCGTTACCAACGGCGAAGAGGATGTGAAAGACTTTTACCGCATGCAGTTCCGCAACGGCGTCAGCGAATATCTCTACAACGGCAGCTATCGCAAAGCTGACTTGCGCATAGAAGATATCAAAGTTCGCGGCGGCGCCACCATACACGACACCGTGGCCTATACTGTATTCGGTCCCGTTATCTTCGACAACACTTTCCCCGACAAAACTTCCGGTCAAACCTTCCTCGCCATGCGCTGGAAGGCCCTGGACCCCTCCAATGAACTGGCTACCTTCAATAAGCTCAATAAAGCCCGTAATTACGACGATTACGTAGCTGCCATCACTACTTTTACCTGTCCCGCCCAGAACTTCGTATTTGCCGATAAAGCCGGCGATATCGCTATCTGGCACAACGGTCAATATCCACTGCGCTTTAAAGATCAGGGTAAATGGATCATGCCCGGCACCGACAGCAGCTACGCCTGGCAAGGATTTATTCCACATGAAGAATTGCCGCATATAAAAAATCCCGCCCGTGGCTTCGTGAGCTCCGCCAATCAACGCGCCACCGATAGCACCTATCCATACGCATTGTACGGAGAGTACGACCTATACCGCGGCGCACGCATCAACGAACGGCTCGCCGCCATGAATGCCATCACCACCCTGGATATGCAGCACCTGCAAAATGATGATAAAAATCTTTTTGCCGCCGCCGCCTTACCCATGATCCGGCAACACATCGACAGCAGCTCTTTCACCGCCGCAGAGCAGCCTTACTGGCAACTGCTCTCTTCCTGGGATTGCATGGCCACACCCGACAGCAAAGCAGCTACCATCTTCAACAACTTCTGGAGCCGCCTGGAAGATACCATCTGGCAGGATGAGTTGAAGCCTAAAGACACCACTATTCTTGCATACCCGCAAGCCATCACCACGCTGCAATTGCTATTACGTGATACCACTTTCCATTTCATCGATAACATCAACACACCGCAAAAAGAAACGTTGTCGCAGTTGATGCACGGCGCTTTTATCGCCACCGTCAAAGACATGGCAGAACTGAACAAAGCCGGCAAACTGGAACTCGGCAAAGCCCGTGGCACCGATATCAACCACCTCTCCCGCGGTATCCCTGCCTTCAGCGCACAACACCTGAACACCGGCGGCGGACAACATATCGTAAACGCTACCAAGCAAACCCACGGCCCTTCCTGGCGCATGATTGTACAGCTCTCTGATAAAACAGAAGCACTCGGCATCTATCCCGGCGGACAAAGTGGAAATCCCGGTAGCCCGTTTTATGATAACAGTGTAAATGACTGGGTCGCTGGCAAGTATTACCAGTTGCGCGTATTTAATCCATCAGAAAAAGATGACGCTGTAATCCGCTACAAGGTGGTGTTTACGGGGAAGTGAGAAAAATAATTTCAACAAAATTTGGTAGGAATTGAATAATTACTATCTTTGCACTCCGTTAAACAAACGGGGTGATAAGATTCCCTAGCTCAGTTGGTAGAGCAATACACTTTTAATGTATGGGTCTTGGGTTCGAGTCCCAAGGGGATCACGAAAGAGAGTAAAAAGAAATACTCTTACGTAATTAAAACCTTGTAGAAGCTGATTCTACAAGGTTTTTTTGTTTTTGGTGGTAATTGTGTGAAAAGATAAGTAACGATAGAAAAGTGAGCGTTGAGGTTAGCAACAGAATCATTAAATTGTGCTAACCGTCACTGGCCTTAAATGCTATACTGTATTGCGTTTGACCAATGTTAAGTGATGTCAGGATAAGTGCAATTGAAACAATTTTGGTTAACTAAAAACAAATGGTGTATGACCAGTTTTTCTGTTCTTTTCTGGCTCAACAAGAGCCGTACTAAAAACAATAAGCCCGCTATCTATCTTCGCGTCAGTGTAGGCGGCAAACGTGCAGAACTTTCCACGTATCAGTATGTAACCCCGGCGTTATGGAATGCCTCCGCCCAATGTGTTAAAGGAAATTCCGAAGAAGCACAGGCGATCAACCGACAGTTACTCACCCTGAAAGCCAATCTACACAAACATTACAGCCTATTAGTTGCATCTGGTAAACCGGTAACCGCTGCTGCTGTTAAAAATTCTTTCGCCGGAATTACGGAACACTCCCGGACTTTATGCGAAGTGATTGACTTCCATAACCGCCGGTTTGCGGAGAAAGTAAAAGCCGGGAAGAAGTCCGGGCGCACACTGAAGCGCTTTGAGATTACTAAAGAAAAGGTGATCGCCTTCCTGAAAGCCCAGTACCATGCATCAGATAGACCGATTTCTGATATTCGTTTTTCTTTTGCCCCGGATTTTGAACATTTCCTCACTACCGTGCAGGGAATAGGCGCAAACACTGCTATGAAGTATGTGAAGATTTTAAAACAGATGCTCAAATTGGCCGTAGATCAAGGCTGGTTGGTCGTTAGTCCGTTGGCAGGGTTTAAATGTACCTATGAAGATCCGCAGCGAGAGCGGCTTACCATGGACGAAATTATGTCCCTATATAATAAAGAGCTGATCCCACGATTGGCAGAGGTGCGCGATATTTATCTATTCTGCTGCTTTACCGGCTATGCCTACACAGATGTACTGCATCTTACACCAGATAACCTTGTGATTGGCATCGATGGTGAAAAATGGATCGTGAAGGATAGAGAGAAAACCCAAACAGCGGAACGGGTACCGCTGCTGCCTATTCCGTTGGAGATAGTAAACAGGTACAAGGAATCCCCGTATTGCCTGTTATACCGCCGTCTATTGCCGGTTAATAGCAACCAACGGTATAATGCCTATCTACAGGAAATAGCCACGCTATGCGATATTAAAAAGCATTTAACGACACATACCGCGCGGCATACTTTTGCTACCACGGTGACGCTGGAAAATGATGTGCCGATTGAAACAGTGAGCCAGATGTTAGGGCATAAATGTATCCGTACAACGCAAATATACGCGAAGATCACGCAGCAGAAGGTTAGCAATAATATGCGGGCGTTACGTGATCGGTTGGCTGCTCCTGGAGTAGAATTGCAGCGGATTGTTTAACCTAGTGTCGCTGCCGCGGGCTTGTGTCTTATGTTCAGATGTTTTTTTGCAACGGTAGAATATTGCCGGACTGCATCAGACAAACATCTGGTCATAAGGCACTTTTTTGTTATATTGAGACAGTTAATAGTCGTGATCAGAAGATCACAATACAGATAAGTGGTGTACCCTGTCTTAATTTGTTATCACAAATATTGTCTATGAATATTCTGCAAAAGGCACTTGGCGCAATATTCCCTCCGTATAAATTTAATATAATAGGAATTGAGCAACGGCAGTTACTTAATGCGATTATCTATGCTTTACCGCCAGAGTTTACAACCATAAGGGAGAAAAATGTTTCAGGAAGGGTGTATGTCTCAGTGCTGGTTGGTATTAGAACAGCAAAAGATTGAATGAACTGGCGGATAAAAGTAATTTTGTTGGAATCACTCGAAAGATCAATGGAGGGACCAACGGGCTTTCCTTACGGCGGTCTTTTGGGAGCGAGCGAAGAAAGTATTAAGCAATTATAGTATTTAAAAATAACACCCGGATTAATCCGGGTGTTATTTTTAAATACTATAATTATAACATGAGATCATGATGAGGCGTTCGTATCTCAATGGAATAGTCTTCAAAATCGTGTACAGATTTAGTCTTGTAAATATGTATTAGTGTGACAATGAATTTTAAAGTTGGATCTACTGTTGGTATTCTTGTTCGTGTTAAGAAAAGAGTGTTTTCATCGTTTGCATCCCACATTAGCAGATCCACTTTTCTGGGTTCGTTAATATCGCTATAGTTTTTTACACCGGGAAGTCCAAATTGAGTGTTTAGGATTTCTTCAATCGCATATTCTTTGTCATCAACAAAAAGAAATATATTATTGATAATTTTATTTTCATTTGTTGAAACAATAATAATGGGTATTGTGACTGATGAACTTAATGAATAGGACGGTAATTTTAGGGCATAAAAAAAGCTGTCATTAGGGCATGTAACAAATAAGCTCTTATCCTTGAACGAACTAAAGGGTATTATATTCGGTGCATCCAGAATATTCATTCCTAATTTAATATCATTTACGCCCCATTCAGTTATCCTGACTTGTGCCATAGATTTATTTGCTACTATTGTTATAAGAAAAAATGAAATGCAAATCTTTCTGTAAAGATAAACATAATCTGAAAATGGTTTTATAATTTTCATCTAATATGGAGGTTGTAAACTATAGTAATCCATCTGGACAATCGTAAGACGCTGGGTATACTGGAGCAGTGAGATTCATAGGTGGAATAGTGGTTACACGCCCTCCCCATTTTCGCATGTATAGATCCATTTGTTCAAGATAATACGCGCTCAAATCTACATTTGACAACCCTGGATTGCTTTTCCATCTTCTGAATGCTGCTGCCATTGCCGTTCTTTCTGCGTCGGCTGCAATTTTAGCCGCTTGTATACTACTTATGCGCCCTCTTATTGCATTTAGAATCGGGAGTCCAAAATAAACTGGAACGCCCGGTGCGGTTGCTGCTATCCACCTTGGTGTGCCGTTAGTTGGTATGATTTTCAATTGTAGACCGGTTACGCCGCAGGATTGCCAGCCGCCACCGTCTGCATCCACTGGGATTACTTGTGTAAAACCAAATGAAGAAAAACAAAGGTCGGATACTTGCGGCGGTACTTTACTATTAATGTATATGAAAGTGGTGTCTCTATCTGGTCCCGAAGCAGCACCACCACCACCGCCACCGCCACCTGATCCGGTTGTACCATCTCCAGTACATGACTGTATTGTGTATATATAGTTACAGTTCCATGGGCCGTCATTAGTTGAAACACAATCATACACATCAATGTTTGAACATTGAATAGGTGATGCTGTTTCTGTGTGTAAAGCTGAATTATATGAAATGGATCTATTAGCTCTAAGCCAATTATTTTTCTGAATCTTATAACCTCGTAAATAATCACCATTCCAAGCTTCGGCAGTTATCGTACCTGAAAATTCTTTTTCAGTATATTTCTTGTTTAAATATGTACTATCTGGGATTTTTGTAATTACCTCTGCATGAATTTGTTTTTTAGAATCTTTGTATGCAAGCAGAAATGTTAAGTTTTCCATGGGAACATGGATGTGATAGTCATCTAACCTTGTATACAATGGCTGGGTATAGGAAAGTGGGACTATAATAATATCCCCGAAAAGTTCTGTATTCTGAATAATAGCCTGGTCCCATAACGCTGTCTTTAATGGTATTTTGGAATTGGATACCAACGGGATATTATCAATGTAATGTTGAGCTTCCGAAATGAAATCCTCAGATTTTTGATGTTTGGAATTTTCATTATACTTTTTACAGGCAAATAATATGGAAATGCCTACAAGCGCAAATAGGTGTTTTCTTTTCATTTTAGGGGTTTTAAGGTAGTTTGTTGGGATTATGGATAGCTTATCTATAGATATGATTAACAATCACGTAAATAGAGACATCGTAAATGTAATATTAATAAGGATAGCTAACAAATTTAAGTTATTGAATTGTTTAGATAATTTATTTTATACAAAGAAGTTGCGAGATTCAGTATATATACTTATTTTGTAATAAGTATATGTGCTTGGTGAAAAGCCTTTCACAGGAGGCGTAAAAGCTATTGCAATCTACAATTGCTATCATTTTCTAGTTGAAATTACGATGTTAGTAATGACTCCCCATACTTTTGCCCAAACGATTTTTCCAATTCCGGATAATCCAATTCCAATATTCGAAATATTTGCGGATCGATTTTGGACGTTAGATTCAACTTGGTTAGATTATGCGAGTGCCAATACTTCATAATTACAGAATGTATTGGTCTGGTAGAATTACGGATAGCAGCCCAGCTGAAGGAGAAAGGTGTCCGCCCCGATTAGAAGTTTTGATTGCTTTACCAGCTAAGGTGGGAAAGGTTGTCCATGTAGTCAACTGTGGACCTAAAAAGGGTCTAGTTTTTTTGGTTGTTTTCTGCTTGGCAAAATTTGCAAGAGAACAGGTTGGGTACAAGCTGCATTTTTGGGCGTTTTCCCTCCGAAGTTTGGCGCTGATTTTACTCCTTTAAAGGGGTAAAAGTTGTTAGTTAAGGTTTAATTAGTTTCGGATAATAATTCCACGCTTCGCTGGAACCCGCAAGATGTACGGTTGTATCACAACCGGGATTTTTGAAGCTTCTCCTCCTAAGTCGGGAAGCGGTTTAACCTATGGCAAAATTCGCCTAGGTCAAGGTTATTGTTGTGTGCTTAATTATTTTTGAACTGTTAACCGAATATAAAAAACATTAAAAAGCAAGTGTATGAATGAAAATGTGAACAATGAAAATGCTATGCCCCCCTCGTCGTTTCCTTTTGGCTCTGACCAATTCTGGCAACAAGTAAGAGTAATAATCCGGGAAGAATTATTTGCAGGAAAGGACTGTCCTACGAAGATTGTTAATGAAGCCAGTAGTTTACTTCACAAGCCTGTCTATAAGATCACGGAAGTATGCGACTTATTTCAGATAACCCGGCAAACGTTGTATGATTGGATAAAGATTGGTAAGTTAAAGCGCTATAAAATTAGATCGCGTGTTTTCTTCTTGAGAGATGAAGTCTGGAAGCTATTTCAGCAGGAAAGTAACACCGAGAAGTAGATCCGTAAAGTATGTTATCCCGTGAAGCCAAAATCGAATAGTTCCTTGGGATGCACATCAAGCCCTTTTGCCAGGGCATAAATTACCGATAGCGTAGCTGCATGTTCCCCATTAATTACGCGATAAACCTGTTTGGTTTCAATATTGCCATGGGCAGCAACCTCTTCTGGGGTCTTTTTCTTAGACTCCAGAAGTTTTTTGAAGTTTTGACCGAAAGCCGTTATATATGCCTGATTCTTAGTTTTCACGTGCTCAAGGTCCGTAACCGGTCAAAAATAAAATTGTCAAATTTGACAAAATTGAATTTATTTATTATTTTAGCATTTAGAATATACTTTTGCGATTCTTCAATACAAGATATTGTAAGCAATTCGCTTTTTAAGTCTCGCTTTTGAAACCTGAGAATCTTCAATGCCACGAGACGATGAAGTGGATGGCTCGCGTTCGTGCGCGGGCCCACTTTTTCGTGGTATGGGCTTCTCAGGGCCTCAAAAGCGAAGGGTGGGTACCGCGCTTTTTTTGTGCCTAATCTTCGCATCCGCTTTTCATAAAACATATACCTGATAAAAGGTTTTTTCAGCTCTAATCGACTGGAAGGGAATTGTACTGCCCGTTCAGAACTGTTTCTATTCACTTTAAATATTCAGTTATGGAGAATCTACTAGACATTTTAGACCAAATTATGGCGTGTGGTACTTCGGATGGCTTTATTGGGCTTTTCGAGTATGAGCTATCCAACGTCATCAGCAGTCATGCTGCTGACCGCTGGACAGGGAGCCAGCGGGCCGATTTTATGACGTTTTGCGCTTTGTTCAGAACCAATACCATTGCAGCTTTTAATATCCGTGATGCGCTGCGAAGAAATGGGGTGGGGGACTTAACACCAGCATTGATCACTGAACTGGAAAGTGACCTTTATGAATTATCGAGTTTTCAGTCGGGTATTGAATTGCATGATTTAGAAGCTGCATTGGATCAATACATCGCCATCCTGGTTGATGGGGATACCGGTATGGATGGAACGGTAGTCGCTATTACAGGCAACTATTTCAAGGCTTTTTTTCTTACGCTCCATTCATTAGACATAGAAGAACGTATCAACAACATAAAATTGAATAACGCTAATCTTTCAAACGTCATTTTATGAGCATTAAATCCCAACCAGTAAACATTTTACTCGAATTACATACTACATTTTCTAAACTGCCGGTACTTTTTAGAGAGCGTGTTTGTGAGGAGTGTAATTATAGTACTCCTACTTTCTATAGAAAAATGCGTGGAATGGATAGACGTGTTGAAGGAAAGCTGGTGCAGGCATTAAGCAGGGCAGAGAAGGAAAAGATACGTGAGATTGCTGAGGAAGTAACCAGTGGCTTATCTACCGCCATTTTCGGGGAGTAAGATTAAAAGCATCGAGTTTTTTTATGTGTTAGGACTAAATGATAATGGCGCTTGATTATTCTTGCGCCATTTCTATTATAGGACGTTGAATGCGTAGCATGAAAAGTTTAAGGGTTTTGGTACTACCAAAACATAGCTGGCGATGCGATGTGGTGGCCAAATGAATTGAGTCTATTTATTTTTTTGCAATATATATATTGTGTATATTAGGATACACTCAATCGCTTTTTATGGCCTTAATGGATAACTACTTGGTGAAAACAGCAAGTTTGCATTCATTTTTGAACTTGCTTTTAAATGCCCAAGCCCCAGATAAGTTTACTGGTAAATTTCTTGAGCAATTGGGATTCAGTACGACAAATGATAAACTCTTAATTGGTGTTCTAAAAGGATTAGGTTTTCTTGATGGTTCTGGTGTTCCAACACAAAGGTATTTTAGGTTCTTAGATCAATCTGAGTCGAAGATCGTTTTAGCGGAGGCTATCAAGGAAGCATATGCCGATTTGTTTGCGATCAATACCAAAGCTAATGAAATGTCCTCTAATGAGGTTAAGAATAAGTTGAAAACCATTACACAAGGAACTAAGTCAGAAAGCGTTTTAGATAATATGGTAAGAACGTTTAAGTCTCTATGTGATTATGCTGATTTTAGAACAACATCAAATACAAAAGCCGTAATAGTAACCCCTGAAAATAAGGACAATAAGCAAGAAGATGATTTTGATAAAGAGACACCAACCAAGACAACTCATGAACTTGTGAGTAAGAAAATTACTACAGAAATGCATTATAATATTCAGATTCATCTTCCAGAAACAAGGGATATATCTGTATATGATGCTATTTTTAAGAGTCTTAAAGAGCATCTGTTATGAGTCAAGACGCGTTATATTCATTCGTATTTAAAGGTATGTTGACTAACGAAGCATTAGATAAGACAGATAGACTAAAGAAAACAAAATTTAATAGTGAGCACTTTCAAGCTTTGCAGACGACTTTAGGAATTGATGAATTAGATGCCGAATTGGTTCTTCAGGCCCAAAAAATGGCGGTTGTTTATACTGCAATTAACGCTTTTGAGAATTCTGCAAGGAGATTTATTTCAAAGAAAATGTTGGAAACAAAGGGAGAAGATTGGTGGAATTTGTGCGTATCGGAAAAAATTAGGAGTAAAGCAGAGAGTAGAAAAGAAGAAGAAAGCAAAATACGGTGGCATACCCCGAGAGGAGATACAATTATAAATTATACGGAGTTCGGAGATTTAATATCAATAATTAGGCAAAATTGGGCTGATTTTGAACCGCATATAATTTCAATAGAGTGGGCAGAACAGATCATCAAGACATTGGAAAGATCACGAAATGTAATAATGCATAGTGGAGAATTAGTGAATCAAGACATTGAGAGAATAGGCATGTATATTCGAGATTGGATAAATCAAGTAGGCTAGAATATACTATATTTGTGAAGTCATGATTGCTGATAGATACGACATTGGTTAGCAATACGGTTAGCAATAAACGCTCACCACTATCAAACATCCATTCTACAAGACATTACGAAGATACGTGCTACTCCCAAGGGGATCACTGGAGATTTGAAGACCTGCGTGATGCGTGGGTCTTCTTTTTTTGCTCTATAATTTACTCTATAATGATGGAGTAAGGCGTTAGAGTCTACGAGGTTTTACAAAGAGCGGAACTATGGTTATAAATTTATGATTTTTATTTGGAGTATTAAAATTAACCTAAACTATCAATAATCTAAGCTTTGTAAAAAAGTGGAACCTCCCTTTTAAACTCCTTTTTTATGGTTGAATATTTTGAAATTTTGTTTTGTAACCAGTTTATATATCCCTATAGTCACCCTCAACTTGAACACTATTGTCAAGACAGGACTTAACAATTCCGTATTTAGTTCTACTTTTATCCCCTTTGAGATAATTTGCGACGTCCGCCAAATATTCTAAATTAGGTTTAATTTCTAGCAGCTTATTTATTTCGTTGCCTGCTTTTGTGTACAAATAGATAGGAAGACTTTTACCGGTATCACCGGCTTCTCTTTCCAGTACTAAGGCTAAATTGCCATAGAGAATAGCGCTAGTTTCTTTTTCTTCGATTTTTTGATATTGAAAAGCTGTAGTCTCTCCTGGCTGTATTATACCAATTTGAACTAGTAACACCACATCAAAGTAGCTAATGCCATATTTTTTTAGATAATTATTTTCACTTCCTCTAAATATTGTGGAACTACCAGCAATTCCTAAAGCAAAGTTGCCAACACGAGTTATTAATTCAGCTTCTTCCTTGCTTAGATTTTTAATTAATTCAAGAGTTCGTAAAGAGAATGATTGAGGTCTTTTGATCTCACCGGCTAGAATTTTCCCCCACAATATTTGTAATTCTTCACTTGAAATATCTTCTACTATATTGAAATATCTGTTAATCCATTCTGTATCTATTTCTACATTATTTATTTCGCCCTCTTCTTTTAACTCGTCAGCTGCGATACTTGTAACAGATTCTATATTTAGCTGTTTTTTTGCTTGCTGATAAATAAATCTTTCTCTTGTTCTTTCCTCTAGTCCAATAGACGTTGTTTGTTTTATATTTGATGGAGCAATGCCATCAGAATTTATTTGAAGCTTTCCATCTGTATATTCGATATTACCGATTTCTCCTTGGATTTCTTTCATTGCAGATGTTAGTATGCGGAGCTCATCTGCTTTTACTTCCGCAGCTGCCAGCCCTAGAGTTTTAATCTCAAGAGCTTTAGTTTCAATATCTTTCCTGTCAAAATAAGATTTAAAAATCCTGCCAGTAGCTTTCTGCAGGAGTTCTAATAGCTTGTCGATAGGTAAAATTTTTCCAATTCCTGCTGCGTCATTAATATTCATACTGCTATTTGGGGATCTAAAGTGTTTTCAGTAAATAATTTAATCCTAAAGACTTGCTCTATAGAATCTCTCACTAAAATAAATAATTTCGAGAAACAAAGGTGAACGAATTTCAGTCTTTATTTTACGTTATCTAATTCCACGCTTTGCTGGAACCCCGCAAGATGATGCCATTGCATCACAATGGGTTTTGCAATTTCCTGCGTGGTAGAAATTTGCAAGATAACAGCTTGTATCACAATCTGCCACATTGCCACTTAGTAAATGAACACCTATTGCTATGAATTTCTTCAAAACTTTGTATTCATCGAAGATGTAAGTTTGTTAGGAAAAAACAACTTACAGGTAAACCTATTTATTGTTTGCATCAATTACACTTTTTATAATTGGTTTAAAATCAAGGAGACATTCGGATTTTATTGCTACTCCTATATTTAACGCAGATGAATCAGGTTTTGTAATGGTGCCGCATGCAATACCTAGCAAGCTGTATTGTTCAGCATTTATCGCTGATAATTCGTTACTTAGCATTACTGGAGATCCGCTTGATCCGGGGAATATCGCAATATCTAACAAAAACCTTTTCTGATTTTCGTAATCCACAAAATATGGCGTTGAAGTTATTCCTCTCCTAATAATGGGAAGATTATTATACTTGTCGTAAAACCCAACAGGGTAGCCAATCATTAATACATCTTCAATTGCCTGTAGCTTTTTTATATTGCTTTGATTAGGAATATTTCCCTCGCTAAAACATGAAAAATATATTTCTGCATTGAATTTATTTTCAAATTGTTCTTGTAGTTGTCTTGTGAGTATTATCATTGCTAGGTCTTCAGAAGGGTGTTTTATCCAATTTGCGTCCGAAACTGTAAAAGTGCTATGCTTTCCGTAGTCGGGGCCTCCTGTTTTTTTCTGATGAGTTAGCGTTAACCTTACTGATTTTGTGTTTGCTACCACGTGATAATTTGTAATAAGTGTAAACAGAGTATCACTTCCTATTACATAGGAAAAGAAAAATCCTGTCCCCGTCGTTATCTGTCCCGCGGTATTTGCAATTTCTATTTTTGTTGTAGAGCTGAACAATGCTTCTTTTAAACTTTTGTAAGATTGTGACATACAATTTAAATTTAAAAAGCAGAGTATAAGTGCAAGTAATGTTTCTTTCATAATTTGGATTTATATCTTTGCTATTAGCATAATACCATTTTTAATGGAGGGGGGGATTAAATTTGAGGCAATAAGGAGTATTAGAAGACCACCAAAATTATTAGAAAGAGGTCGTTATTGTTCTAGCTATGTGACCGCAGTTTTTCTTTAATCCAATTAATCCAAGCAAAAAAGAATTAAACTTGTAAAGAAGGTTTTATCTCAAGTTTTAGGATAGTTTAATAGGTCATTTTAACCTAGCCGCATAATTTTTTCTAACATGTTTACCAATGAAACTATTTAACCCTTCCCCACTTAAAGCTAGTGCTTTCATGTGGTCCACATAATCACTCCCCGGTCGAATGTGATTATATAAGTACGTTGCCCCGTCGCTAAACTCCACAGTTATCGAGTCGATGTCAATCAAAAAAGCATACACGCTAGAGTCGCCACCTAGATTTTGGTAAATTTCCATATTCTGATTTGTTGATGAATAATCAGCAAATAACGATGGAAGGACATTTTGTTTTGTAAAAGGAATCTAAAGAAAATCAGATTAACTAATTAATAACATTTTTTGGGTGTGGATAATCCACGCAAACTATAACTAATGGAGCCGGTTTCAGTGTGCAGAGAAGTTGGTTATGAGAGCAAATCAATCCAATCTGGGATCTATTGAATGGTCGGAATAAGTGCACCTGTCGGCTTTATACAATTTACTCTTATGCACGCACTATAATTAGCTACATTAACAACCGAAAAAATTGTAATCATGAATGGTGTCATCAACTGGTTCGAAATCTACGCCTCCAACTTCGCCCGGGCCAAAAAGTTCTACAGCGAAGTTTTCCAATTAACGTTAACCGACATCCCCATGGATAGCACTCGCCTGCTACCATTCAATACGTTACATTCCCTGAAAATGCCGGCGTAAGCGGTGGCCTGGTGAAAATAGACGAAGCCAAACCCGGCATTGGCGGAACATTAATCTACTTCGCCACAGAAGAAATAAATAAAACATTAAGTAGAGTAGAACCCGCCGGAGGGAAAATCATAAGGCCAAAGCTGGATACCGGCGGTTTGGGATTCATCGCCTTACTAGAAGACACAGAAGGAAATATGATAGGTTACGTTCAAACAAATAAAAAAAACAGCCGTCTCCCGGGAAAAAAGGAAACGGCTGCTACAAATACTAATCTAACAGCGATGCCAGTTTCTTCTCCAGCGCTTCTGCACGAAGATTTTTGGCAACAATCTTCCCATCAGGACCGATGAGGAAATTCGCCGGGATCCCTTGCACACCATACATCTTCGCCGCTTCGTTTTTCCAGCCTTTCAAATCGGATACATGATTCCAGGCGAGTTTATCGTCGTGGATAGCCTGCATCCAGAACGACTTCCCATTTTCATTGTCCAGGGATACACCTAGTATCGTGAAGTTTTTGTCTTTGAATTTATGATAAGCATTCACCACGTTAGGATTTTCCGCGCGGCATGGTCCACACCAGCTGGCCCAGAAGTCAACCAGTACATATTTGCCGCGGAAATCTTTCAGTGATACCGGATTGCCGATAGTATCGTTCTGCGTGAATTCCGGCGCTAAAACACCGATAGCAGTTTTGCGTTGTGTTTCCAGTTGATGGGCGAATTGCGCACCGGCTTTGCTTTCACGAATGGCTGGCGACAGCAATTGAAACACCGGATCTACTATTGAAGGGTCCGGATCGTAACCGGCCCATTCAGTAAGTGCATCGAGGCTCACAGATGTGTTAGAATGCCCTTTGATAAAGGCGATCAGCACTTTCTGCTGCGCGGCGGAAATGGCTTTGTTTTCAGCCTGGTACCGTTGTTTGAAAGCTTCTTCCTGTCTTTCTGCTACGGGAGTGCCATAGTACTTTTTACTCATTGCATCGGAACGTTTGTTAACGTCAGCGGAAGCAGTTTTGTACTGTTGGTATACCGTATTGGCAGTGCCGCCTTTTACGGAAGCATTCATGATGGAGTCAGCGCTTTGGATACGGATATTGCCTTTCTCCAGGTAAAACACCAGGCGGTTGGCGGTGTAAGACGAGGCCAGGGTATTGCCGGTGAAAAGGAATGCCCTGGATGCAATATCTGTTTTACCAGTGAAAGTAAAGCTGCCGTTATTGATGGCTGCAGAGTCAATGATCCTGCCTTTGCTGTTGCTGCTGTACAGGTAGGCTTTCTCGTACTTGTTGTCTTTGCCTACGCTGCCGTTGATGGTGTATGGCGCTTCCTGTGCGAAGGCGAATACAGGCAGCAGGCAGGCGATGGTGAATGTAATTGTTCTCATGTCGTCTTTGATTTATCTGATGTTGTTGTTATTGTTATGGATGATCTAATCGATCGCGGTAACGGTTGCCACTTGCCTGGATATCCCAGTCGTAGGTCTTGAGAAAACGGGTGATGACCTCGTATTTGCGGGTGCGGGCGGCGCTGTTGTCGAGATATTGAGCTTTGATATTAGCGTATGATTCGGTAGTGAGCACTTTTATCCATTCGGCAAAGTCGTTCTCGAAGGAAAGTGTGCCAAGTGAGGTAATAAAACCACCGTTGAGCGCCATTTGATCAAATGCTTTATCACGGGCTTCGAGATCGTGGTCTTTCTCATATTGCTGGAATACTTTGTCCCTGGCTTCGCCGCCATCATAGGCTTTGCCGGCCAGTACGAATTCGGTGATGGGTGCTTCAAACCGGAGTGCAGCCAGTGTACCAAGACTGCTCCAGATTTGCCGGGCGAGCACCGAATCCCGATAGTAGTGGTTCGCAGGATCAGTAACAGGCAATGTGCCATACAGTTTATTGGGCCACGTGATGATCATCCGGCTGCGGCCGAGTACTTTAAGATCTTCCATCCAAAAGCTGCCGCCATAAGTTTTTACAAAGAAGAATTCGAGCGGGAAAAACTTTTTGGCGAATTTCCCGGATACATTGGAAAGCAATGCCTGTGAATAGGTGGTAACTGCGGCGCGCTGGTCTGTATCAATTTTGGTGGCTCCCCAACGATTAAAAGGATCTGTTGCCAGTACTCCGTTGGTCACTTCTTTCCAATCCTTAAAGTCCATGCGTACCCACACGCCGTACTGGTTGTACATATCCTTTATTTCAGCAGGACTGTCATCAGGTGGTGTAAATTGTTTTGCGATGCCCAGGTCAGGAGTAAATCCAGGTTGTGCTTCTTTGGAACATCCCATACAGCAGGCGGCCAAAGCAAGCAGGGAAACATATATTGGTTTCATGTGTGCTTTTGTTTTGATTGTTATCATGGGTTTGTTGGCATATTCGGACTGTTGATGATTTCAGACAGTGGAATCTGCAGGAGGTAACGAGTATCGTTATTTTTTAAGTCGTATACCTGTCCGTTTTTGTAGACATGCGTGAGGGCTGGTTTACCGTTCCGCCTCAGGTCCATCCAGCGTAAGCCTCCGTCGAAAGCTGTTTCCAGGCGACGTTCTTCCAGTACCCGATTCAGCGCAGTTTCATCTGTAAAGTCGGCTGTTTTCAAGGGAACAAATTCACCTCTTTTGATACGGCGTAGCAGTAAGGCGTTGATGTCTGTAATGGCTTTATCTTTCTGTTTTAACCGGGCATAGGCTTCTGCGCGTATAGTATATATTTCACCCACTTTTATACCGATATAATAACAGGGGTTTTCCTGTTTGGCATACATGTTATAGAGGGTGGGACCGTTTTGTTTTCCTTCCTGGGAATTAGGGTCGTAGAAAGTGCCAAAAATATAACGGCGATAGTCGCTGCCACCGGTGGTACGGTTACATAATGCAAATAGTTCCGGAGAAGGCCTGAACAGGTAGTTGAGATGATAGTAAATGTTGTTGTTGGCAGTACCGCCGGTGAAAAACAATATTTCGTTTTTGTAATCACCGCCATCTACAAAACCAACGTTACCGGAGAAGGCATATTTGTCGGTTTTTTCATCGATACGTGCCTGCATGTTGTTCATATCAGACAGTGGTTTGTTGACCATTACATCTGTGGCAGCAGCAATGGCTTTGTCGTAGTCACCCATGAATAGATACACACGGGCCTGCAAGGCGCGTACAGCGCTGGCATCGAAGCGGAATTTGCTACGGGATTTTTTTCCGTTCAGGAAGGATGATGCCTGGTCGAGGTCAGCTACGATCTGCGCATATACTTTTTCCAGTGGTTCCCGTACGTTGTTCTGTGTATTTTGATGAACATCTTTTGCAGTCAGCGGCATTGGAACACCATTGGCTTTCAGCGTAGCGGCGCTGTAGGGTTCTGCATAGTAATTCACCAGGTAGAAATAACACCAGGCGCGCAGGGCGTAGGCTTCTCCCTTTACAGTTTCAAACACTTCTTTTTCGCTGCTGGCTGGTTGCCGGTCGTTAAAATTATCCAACACGGTATTCGCATAATAGATGGAGCTATAGAGCTGACCCCAATAAGGATCTGTTTCTACGCCGTCTGACTGCTTGGTGGGATTCCAGGTAAACCAGAGGTCCAGGTCTTTCTGTACGCTGGCAGCAATGTTCAGGTTGGCGTAGATGTTGTCGGTCATCAACTCCGTCTTCATAAAATAATCTACGCGTGGATATCCGCCCAGTAATACCGATTCGTAATCAGCAACGCTTACCGGCATCATCCTGTTGACGGGCTTTATGTCCAGCATCTTGTTGCAGCTGGTAAAAACCAGTGAAAACAATAGCAGAGGTGTCAGGTATTTAAATTTCATGATAGCACTGTTTTAAAACTGTAAGGAAAAGGAGAAAGAATAGGAGCGTGGCAATGGCAGGTAGGTATTGCCAAAAGACACATTCGCTGAGTTGGTAGCGCTGTACCTCATCAAGGAACCCGTGGCTTCGGGATCCTGACCTTTTAGTGCGCTATTCTTCCACACATGCAGGTTGTTGCCCTGTAACATGAATCGCATGTTTTGTATACCAGCTTTACGTAAGCGTGGATTATACAGGTCGTAGCTAAGTGAAAGATTTTGCAGGCGAACAAAATCTCCTTTTACCGTTCTCAGATCGCTGTTATTATACATGCTGGCATTGTAAGGAGAGGAGTCTGTCAGGCCGGGAATATTGCTTTCTGATTCGAGCCTGGGGATATTTGTTTTAGTCTCGTCGCCAGGCTGTTGCCAGCGATCATTCCATTCTGCAGAAAGATTTTGGGTAGGTTCCGGATACGAGAACATAATGTTGCTGGTAAGGTTTCGCAGGCGGATGACGTTACCGAAGCTACCGATGAATAAGGCAGACAGCGTGAATTTTTTGTAAGTGAAAGTATTGGTGAAACCTCCCTGTACAACAGGCATGGTGGTGCCGGAGTATACCAGGCCTGCGATATTGCGCATACCATTGGATACGGTTTCACCCGGCTTGGCGGTGTAAAAAGTAGCGCGTCCATCTTTATTCAAACCGGCATATTGGTAAGACCATAAACCGTTGATCGGCTTGCCTACTACGGCGGAAGCGGCAAAGTCGGAACGTTGTGCATTCGTCATACCGTCAACAGTAGGGAGGGAGTATACATTCAAGACTTCGTTTTTGTTGTAACCAACATTGATGTTGGTAGACCAACGAAAATTTTTTGTGTCGATGTTGATGGTGCTGATAGATCCTTCCAGTCCCTTGTTTCTCATGGATGCCCAGTTTACCTGCAGGGTGCTGAAACCAGAAACCTGTGATACGCGTTTGCTGCCGAGGAGGTCTACCCCTTTTTTATTATACCATTCAAAGGTGGCCATCACACGGCGTTTCCATAGTCCTATTTCCAATGCAAGGTTGGTGGTATAGTTTTTTTCCCATTTCAGGTTAGGATTCTTGGGTGCGTTGATGACGAGGTAGTTGTCGGTATTGGCCAGATCGGGTCTGCCGATGGAGGCTACCAGGTCAGAATATGCCTGGGATGCTACGTTACCCTGGCTGCCATAGGAAGCACGAAGAGTGAGGTAACTTAACCAATCTTTGTTGGCGAAGAAGTTTTCTTCTTTCACCTGGTAGTTGGCACCTACTGCCCATAGTGGCTGGAACAACTGGTTGGTACGAAGACCGAAGCGGTTGGAGCCATCGGTGCGGGCGTTGAAACTAACGGTGTAACGGTTTTTGTAGGTGTAGCCGGTGGTACCGAAGTAGGAAACAGCAGCTGTTTGGTTCAGGTTCTCCGACCAGTAAGGATTACCGCGTTGTTGCAGGATGCCTAACTGCAACATTTGCTGCCGGCCACGATCGTGAACATAGCCGTATATTTCAGTGGTTTCATCTTCGTATTTTGAGGTACGTATTTCCTGGCCAGCCATTACATCAAAACGATGGTTGGCATTCAGCACCGGCATAAAGGACACCTGGTTACGGAAGGTGAGGGATTTGTTGTTATTGTTCCGGCCTTTGCGGTAGCCACCATCTTTCCATAGCTGTACAGCTTTATAGTCAACAACGCTGATGTAGTCCCGTTGCCTGGTTCTTACAAAATAGCTGTTTTCTGTAGCAATGTCTTCATCAGTGGTGTTCTGGTTGGCGAAGGAGAAGAGGCTGCTGAATATTAGTGAATTGATCGGTTTCCATTCCAGGTCCACGGTACCGCGGATGCCAAAGTTTTGTGAGTTCCGCCAGCCGTAGTTGCGGTTTTCCAGGAAGTTGTATTTGATACCGGTGTAATAGAGGTAATTATATTGACCATTGGGATCGTAGGCATTTTGAGCCCTGGTGGTGTATATCGACCATTCAAAAGGATTTTCGCGGGAATCTGTTGCAAAAAAACTGCCGTTGTCGCGGCGGGTCACATCCAGCATACCGCCTACACGTAAGGTAGGATGTAGTTTGGTATAAACTTTTAGTGAGCCGGTATAGGTTTTCATCCCTGTTTGCAACGCTGTGGCTTGTTCATCCATGTAGCTGCCGGAGAGATAAAACGTTGTTTTGTCGTTGCCGCCGGAGATATTCAGGTTTTGACGATGCGTAAGGGAGTTGCGGAAAAGGTATTGGAACCAGTCGGTATTTACCTGTTCCAGCTGGTTGACTTTTTGTTCAAACTCAGACCAGGTGATTTTATGATCGTGTACATCTATCAGCGCCCGTTCAAAGTCGGTAGCAGTACCATAGTCTCCTGCACGGGGAGAGGTAGCTGTCAGTACACCACGTTTGACCATCTCCAGGTTTACACCAATTCTTTCTTTAGAGTTCATCATATAGGCGTCCTCTATGCGTGGGCGCATATCTACTGTGGCAAAGCTGCTGAAGTTAATACGGGTTTTACCGGAGGTACCTTTTTTAGAGGTTAATACAATGACGCCGTTGGCTGCTTTAGTACCATAAATGGCGGTAGCTGCTGCATCTTTCAATACGTTGATGGACTCAATATCTTCTACATTGACACCACCAATACCGGAAGCGATGAGGTTACGGTTGGTCATGATATCATCTACTGATGCGCTGATAGGATCGTCGAGGATGATACCATCTACCACCCACAGCGGTTGTGTATTGCCGCTCAGGGTAGATGTACCGCGGATACGGATCTGTGGCACGGCGCCAGGTGCGCCGGAGGTACTTACTACTACCATACCGGGTACCTGTCCTTGTAACAGCTTGTCGATGTTAGGCTGGTTAATAGTTTTCAGGTTTTCAGTTTTAAGAGAAGTGATAGAAGAAGTGAGGGTACGGCGTTCTATTTTCTGATAGCCGGTTACCACTACTTCGCTCATGTTTTTGTCTTCCTGTTTGAGTACCACATTGATGGTGGACCTGCCATTGATGATTTCTTCATGATTACTGTAACCAATAAACGAAAAGGTCAGTATGGCGGCATTGTCGGGAGCCTGTAGGGCCCATACTCCCCGTTCGTTGGTGATAGCGCCATTGGAAGTACCTTTTACTTTTACGGTTACCCCGATCAGCGGTACACCTTTGGTGTCCGTTACTGTACCGCTGAGATACTGTATTGCCGGTGAAGCTGCAGCAGTTAACTCTCTTGGTTTAATCAGGATCGTATTATTTTCCTCTATGCTATAGGTAATTGGCTGGTTGCCGGTGATACGGTCCAGTGCTTCTTTCAGCGGTACATCAGTTAATTGTGCGGAAACGGCATGCGTGTTCTTCAGCGTTTCGTTGCTGTACAGAAACAGGTAACCGGTTTGTTGACGGATGCTGCTAAATAGTTGTTGTATGGAAGCATTCCGCTCTGTTAGCGTTACTTTCTGGGAATATACCCGGGCGCTTACCTGCAGGCAAAGCGCTAGCAACAACATTCCTGTAAGTTTCATGGTGATGATTACTTTTTTTAGTCGCTTCCGGACAGACGAGCTGGTGGTGGGATCTGCCGGAATTTTGGTTGATGATATTGGTATACAATAGGGAAATAACTCCCCTTTGGAGAATAAACTTTCTCTCATATCTTCGTGTCGTTTGGATTTTACGATGATGGTTTGTAAAAATCATGATCCTGCCTGGCTATGGAATACGAGCCTGCGTCAGGCATGGAAGATCCTGCATGTACCGGGAACGCGCCAACGTTTCCGGTTTTTTAATGGTGGTTGTTTTTAATTCGCGGTTTGTATTAATTAAATATCACGGTATGGCCCTCCCTGCCATTTTTTATTCCAGTATGATGATCATATCTTTTGCGGGATGTCCCTGTCCTGCTCTGACAAGCCTGAAACGGGCCTTGCCGGTTTGTTCTAGCATACGTATCACCTTGGACAACGGTTCGTTTCTGGCTATTTGCCCGGTGTAGTGTATATCAGGCTTCGCCTCATATTTGATGGCTACATCATACCAGCGTTCCAGGCAACGCATTACGGTTTCGAGATCGGCATTGTCGAACAGGAATAACCCATCTTTCCAGGCAATTACATCGGGGGCGATGGCATGCGCTGCGGTGAGCTGCTGATTCCCGCTGTGTGCCGCGATGGCCTGTTGTCCTGGTTCCAGTACAATACCTGCGGCTTTTCCGGGCGTGTTCACTTTCACCCTACCGCTAACAAGTGTGGTAACTGTATACGCTTCATTCGTATAGGCATTAATGTTGAAACTGGTGCCCAATACCTGGATTTCCTGCGCGGTTGTTTTTACTTTAAACGGCTGCGTGGTGTTGGCAGCCACTTCAAAATAGGCTTCTCCCTGTAATTCTACGGTCCTGCTGGCGCCATTAAAGGCGGTAGGATAGCGCAGGGAAGAAGCGGTATTCAACCATACGGCGGTGCCATCGGGCAGGATAACCCGGAACTGTCCGCCGCGCGGGGTGGTCAGCGTATTATAGCTATCGTTGGTACCGGTCGACTGCACGATGTATTGCAGTTGTCCCCCGGATTGACGAATAGCCGTTTGCTGCTGACTAATCACCTGGTGTCCGCTACTGTCAAGGGCAATGGTGCTGCCGTCCGCAAGGGTCAGCACGGCTTTGTTAGTGCCGGGTGCCTTGTCAGCCAGTGGCGTCATTACTTCATGGCGTGGCCGGGTCACCAGGTAAACGCTGCTGCCCAGCAGTAAAAGCGCTGCGGCAGCGGCCCACCAGTTGCGCCGCAGGTAACGGACCACGGGTGAAGTAGCCTGTTTACCGGTAATATGTTGCAAAGAAGCCTGTATGGCTTGCTCAGACATGGTAGCTGTTCCGCTGGTGGTACGGAGCAGCTGATCTATTCCTGTTTTTAAGGCGGTTTCGTGTTCCGGTTGCTGTACCAGTGTGGCAAATTCCCGGAGCTCTTCGGGCGTAGCCTGACCAGCAGCATACCTGTTAAATAAATATTCCAGTCGATTTTGGTTCATATAAGCTGTAAAGAGTCGTAATAGCAAGTGATACGTTCTCTTATCATAAAGATCCAGGTGGGAGAACGGGTGGGGGGATCTCTAAAAAATATTTTTTAATTGAGGCTATGCAGGCTGGAAATAAAGATCAGCTCCGCGCCAATCAGGAAAGCATCGTGGGATTCCAGGAAATTGCGAATGTTCTTGATGGCAAGCGATAGATGCTCTTTCACGGTGTCTGGCCGGATCTGCATCCTGGCGGCGATTTCTTCCCGCTTCAAACCTTCTTCCCGGCTCAAACGCCAGGCGGTTTGCTGTCGCGCTGGTAGCTGCCCTACGGCTTTATTCACCAGCTCGTGGTAGTTGCGGTAAATAATCTGTTCATCAGTTTCATTGGAAACTGGCTGGGGCCATTCATAGGTATCCAGGATCACTTTTAGCCTGGTACTGCGTCGCAACGCTTTGTAGGCATCGTTACGGGCAATGATAAACAACCAGGCCTCGATATCCAGTATTTCCGGTAACTGCGCCTGTTGTTTCCATACTTTCATAAATACATCCTGCACCAACTCTTCTGCAACGGATTCCGTTTGCGTCAGCATCAGTCCTACTTCATAAATTTTCTGGTAATGATGACGGAAAAAGACAGCGAATGCAGATTCATCACCTTTGGCTATGCGGGCAATGATCTCCCTTTCATTATATTGGCTGCGCTTCATCAGTTAAAGTATATCCCCTTGCTCACAGTTGGTTAGGCTGGTTTCCGCACTAAAGTATCAAAATCTTTTTAAAAACACAAACAACGATGGTTACAGGGCATTGGAGGGATTTTTATCAAGGTTTAAAAAACCTGTGGGAGAAGACCGGAATGTTTGGAGTTATTAAAATCAAATCAGATATTCGTCGTACTGTCAGTGTTTGAAACCTATATTAAAGTGATGGGCGTTAATGCCTGAACCCCATACAGGTATTTGAATAAATAGTTTGTTGAGCTTACGTATATGCCCTTTTACTATGAAATATTCATCTTACAAATACTCATAATATAGTAGCATTTACGGGGGCAGCAGTTTAGATAAATAAGTATGAAAAAAATTATTAATAGTGCTTTAATCGTATTCGGATTATGGATATTGTACAGAATATTGTTTCCTGTTTACAACTTTACCCACTTTCGTTCTAAAACTGGTAATCGTCAGTGTGAGGTTACAAAAGTGGAACGAACATCCTTTTTGCATTCAACAATAACTTACTTTACAGAAGGTTATTACCGTAAAAGAGAAATTCCGGCATCTTATATAATGCCCTATAGTAAGGGTTTTTCTGGTTGCTGGACATCCGATTTAATGTTTCGTAATGATACTGCTTATTACCTGGAAGGGAGTGGTGCTTCCATTGTAAAAGGAAATTTTAAGCGGTTGGTATTTATGATAAGTTCATTTACGAATTATCGTGAACAACAGAAGTCTGAAGCAATGTCAGACGAGGCGAGAAACGATCGTACCGGTAATGTATATCATTTTAGCCAATACCCGGACCGATAAGATAAATAAATTTCCCGGTTATTACTTATTGAAAAAGGGTGCCCCATAGATATGAGGCACCCTTTTACTTTTAAAGAAGCGCCAATTTTGCAGAAAAACTTTTTACTTTTTTATCTTCAGGATACTTTTGATGTATTATCTTGTCATTATGAAAATCAGCCACGCGCCCCTTCTCATTTCCCTGTTCGTCAGCAACGTTATTTTTGCACAACAGGATACCGTTATCTCCTCCCTAACCTGTGATATCCCTGTTTGGATGGTACAAAACCATGTTCCATGCACGGGCGTAGGTGTAATTGAAAATGGGCGTATCAAATGGCTGAAAACATTCGGAGATTTAAAAGCTGGCCACCCTGCGCCTGTAAATACCTTGTTCAATATCGCTTCGCAAACCAAGCCGGTGACGGCCATGCTCACCATGAAGCTGGTGCAGGCCGGCCTGTGGCAGCTGGATGAACCGCTTTCGCATTATTGGATCGATCCCGATATTGCGGACAATCCCTGGCTGAATAAAATCACCACCCGCATCGTGCTCAGTCATCAAACCGGCTTTCCAAACTGGCGTAGTGATAATGGAGATACTAAGCTGCGTTTTACCTTTGAGCCAGGTACCAAATTTCGTTATTCCGGAGAAGGCTTTGAATATTTACGGCATGCACTGGAAAACAAATTTCATCAACCACTAAATGTGCTGATGGAAAAGTATTTGTTCAAGCCACTGGGCATGCGTAACACACAAGACTGGAGTGAAAAGCTGGATACCAGCCGTTTTGCGATGTGGCATAACGGACAGGGACAACGCTATGGAGTGTCTATACAAACGCCGGTGAGTGCAGCAGATGATTTAATCACTACCGTGGAAGATTATTGCAAATTCGGCATGGCCACCATGAATGGTCTGGGCCTGTCGGACACGCTTTTTGCCGACATGGTTCGCCCGCAGGTGAAAGTAAAAGACAACTATTACCGCTGCCTGGGCTGGGGATTGGTAACCGGACTACCCAGTGGTGAATATGCGCTGGAACATGGCGGCTCCGATGTTGGCGTACGTACCATGGCTGTTTTCCTGCCAAAATCTAAAAGTGGAGTGGTGGTAATGACCAACGCAGACAACGGGATGTTTGTAACTGATCAGGTAATAAAACGTGTTTTGACCGCTGGCGCCCAGGTATTGGAAATCATGAACAAAGGCGCCGTCAGCCACGAAAGAATCACGATTGCAGATGACGTGATCAAAAGTTATGTGGGCACTTATGTTCAAAGCAATGGCAAATTAATGAAGGTAGAACAGGAAGGGAATGCCCTTAAAGTATCGGGTGATGGCGTGCCTACAGCAGTGTTGTATCCTGAGTCACCCAATAAATTCTTCCTCGAAGGATACGATGTGCAACTTGAATTCCCGGATGCACATTCACTGATTATTTATGAAAATGGGAAACAGGTCATGAAGATCAGTCGCCAGTGAGCAGAGGCGCAAAGAAAATAAGAGGAAACAGAACACTCTTTGCTTCTTTGCGCCTTTGCGTGACTATTTCGCGATAAGCGCTGTGCCTTCAAACGCAATTCCTGCCCATCCATGCGCCATAAACTGGCGGATATTCTGGTGATCCGTTTCATGGGGATGCTGTAATACCGCCTGGTAATGTTCTGCAAATAACCGGAGAGTATCTTCTTTATCCAGGTGCTGCAACTGCGCAAAGGCAAACACTTTTGCGCTGCCCTGGTTCTGTGTGGCTTCATTATAAGCGTCGCCGTTTTTAAACGCAGTAGGCTGATGCTGGTAATGATTTTCTATAAATGCAATCACGTCTTTAAAAGTAATAGATTGATTTTTTAACTGTTCGATCAATGTCGTGAGTTCCCCTGTCATGTGAAAATAATAAGTTGAAATTGATAAGATGCCGCCATGAAATTCCGGCACACCTCGTTTTTTTGCGAATCAAAAATAGGTTTTAAAGCGGTAGTTGTCAACCCTGGGGAGGAAAATTGTTTTCAGTACCTGTTTGGGAGCGTTTTTTGAAGAATGGCTACTGTAGCGGGTTTTTGTGTTAGCAGCTTGTCACCGCCAAGATGCTTATTTTGTAAGATAAACGCCGGGATAAAAGCATTTATTGCGTAAAAAAAATATACTTTAAAATGATTTTTTCGCCCGCATGCATTAAATACTTTTGGCCCCTCAGTACTGTTTTTTAACCAGGTCTTCAACACACAAACTATGATCAATCCGCATTCATTGGTATGGAAATTCTCTGATATCGACCGGACCGCTTTGCCGCTGGCAGGCGGAAAAGGAGCTAACCTGGGCGAGTTATACAAACTGGATGGCATCCACGTACCCGATGGGTTTTGTATTTCCACGCTGGCCTTTCAGCGCATCCTCAACAACACATCAGTGATAGGTGAATTACTGGAGCAGTTGTCCGTTTTGAAGGTAACGGATAAAGAGGCCATCCATACGCTGAGTAGCCGTATCCGCAGCACTATTGAAAGCGCAGTGATCCCGGATGATATCCAAACCAGCATCCGGCAGTTGCTGGCCGGTAAGGAGGGAACGGCCTATGCCGTACGATCCAGCGCCACCGCAGAAGACCTGCCCAACGCTTCATTCGCCGGTCAGCAGGACACCTACCTGAATATTACCGGCGAAGCCGCCATCCTGCAGCATATCAGCTGGTGCTGGGCTTCGCTGTTTACCGAACGGGCCATCATTTACCGGATCCAGCAAGGCTTTGATCACCGCAAAGTACACCTGGCTGTAGTGGTCCAGGAGATGGTGTTTCCCGAGGCAGCAGGAATTTTATTTACCGCAGACCCGGTAACGGGCGACAGGAATATATCGTGTATTGATGCCGGTTATGGTTTGGGCGAAGCCATGGTAGCCGGATTGGTGAATGCTGATCATTATAAGGTACGGGATGGCCAAGTCATCGAGCAGCAGATAGCAACCAAGCAATTAGCGATCTATGCCCGGCAACAAGGCGGCGTAAAAGAAGTGACACTGGATCCGGCATTGCAAAGCAAGCCGGTATTGACAACCGCGCAAATGCTCGCCCTTGCCGCTATTGGCAGCAGGATTGCCGCACATTTCGGAAGTCCCCAGGATATTGAATGGTGCCTGGCCAATGAAACGTTCTACATTGTGCAGAGCCGCCCTGTCACTACGTTGTATCCTGTTCCGGTGGTTCATGATGAACAACGGCATGTGTATGTATCCGTAGGGCATCAGCAAATGATGACCGATCCGCTGAAGCCATTGGGGCTATCCTTATTTCAGTTAACTACACCCAGGCCGATGTATGCCGCCGCCGGACGGTTGTTTGTGGATATTGCACCTAATATGGCTACCACAGCGGGAAGAGAAGCGATCATCAACGCCCTCGGTCAATCCGATCCACTCATTAAAGATGCGCTGCATACCCTTGTAGAAAGGAATTTTATACCCTTGTTACCGGAAGAAGAGCAACCGCACGGGGCTAAAGAAAAAGCGCAATTATTCCCGGGGATACCCACTATCACCGAAGGCGATCCGGCTCTCGTTGATGAGTTGATAGCCCGCAGCGAAGCCTCCATTGCAGAATTGACAGCGCAGATACAAACAAAGTCCGGCGTGGAAGTATTTGATTTCATTTTGAACGATCTCGATCAGCTGAGAACCACATTGTTCGATCCCAGGATATTGGGGGTGGTCATCGCTGCAATGAATGCATGTATCTGGATCAATGAAAAAATGGAACAATGGCTGGGAGAGAAAGGCATGGCGGATACCTTGTCGCAGTCCGCTCCCAACAACGTTACTTCTGAAATGGGGCTGGCATTAATGGATGTAGCGGATGTTATTCGTCCGTATCCCGAAGTGATCAGCTACCTGCAACAAATAAAAAACGACGACTTCCTGGAAGGACTACTGCCATTGCCCGGTGGACCCGCATCACGGGAGGCGGTCTATGCCTTTCTGCGTAAATATGGCATGAGATGTATTGGAGAGATAGACATCACCAGGACCCGCTGGAGCGAAAAACCGGCCGCCCTTGTGCCGATGATATTGAGTAATATCCGCAACTTCGAACCCGGTGCTGCCGCGCGGAAATTTGCACAGGGGCTGGAAGAAGCAGCCCGCAAAGAGCAAGAGCTATTAACGCGGCTGCGTGACCTGCCCGATGGAGCCGAAAAAGTCGGTGAAACCAAACGAATGATTGACATGATCCGGAATTTTGTAGGCTACCGGGAATATCCCAAGTACAGCAAGATTTGCCGCTATTATGCCTATAAACAGGCGCTGATGAAAGAAGTAGCATTACTGATACAGGCCGGCGCACTGGGCACAAAAGAAGATAGCTACTATCTCACCTTTGAAGAGCTGAGAGAAGCGGTACGTACACAGCACATTGATAATACGATGATCGATCAGCGAAAAGCAGCCTACCAGTTGTTTGAAAAACTCACGCCTCCCCGCGTAATGACTTCTGAAGGTGAAGTCATTGCCGGCAAATACAAACGCGAAAATGTTCCTGCGAACGCATTGGTGGGACTCGCCGTTTCCTCCGGTGTGGTGGAAGGGCGTGCCCGCGTGATCCTAAGAGTAGAAGAGGCAAATATTGAAGAAGGAGATATCCTGGTCACTACATTTACAGATCCCAGCTGGACGCCGTTATTTGTATCTATCAAAGGACTTATTACAGAAGTAGGCGGACTAATGACCCATGGCGCCGTGATTGCACGGGAGTATGGATTGCCGGCAGTGGTGGGAGTGGAGCAGGCTACCAAACTGATAAAGGAGGGGCAACGGATACGCCTGAACGGTACTAACGGCACCGTAGAAATATTATAAAAGAAAACAGGGAACAGATCGTAGCCGGTAATGGCAGGTCTTGTTCCCTGTCTTACTAAAATTTAATTTTTTACCTGCGATTTAAAAATACCATTCAGCCAGCGCAACATGGCAAATATAACCGCAGCGGCACTGCCTAATAAAAGGAAGTTGACGAGGAAGTAGTTCGCTTTGTTATCGTAATTATCCCATAAGGTAGCCAGGATCCCCGACAGCTTATTACCGATAGACGTAGCCAGGAACCAGCCTCCCATCATCAGGGAAGTAATACGCACCGGGCTCAGTTTGGATACCAGCGATAATCCCATGGGACTCAGGAATAATTCTCCTATAGTAATCACCCCATAGCAACCAATCAGCCACCATGGAGAAGCTTTTATAGCCCCGTTGCTGCACACGTATACCGCGCCTACCATCATCAACGTAGACAAGGCTGATATCAGCAGGCCCCAGGCAATTTTTGAAGGCGTAGAAGGTTCGCGGTTGCGTTTACGCAGTAAGGCAAAAAGCAGTACTATCAACGGAGTGAGCGTGATCACAAAAAATGGGTTGATAGATTGGAACAGCTCTGTATTATATAAACTGATGCTTTGCCCTTCTGCCGGCATTTTTTCCGGCGCAACATTCCTGAAATAAGGCACTTTATCCCATACCTTCAATGGTTTGCCGGCAGCATTGCGCATTACACGGAATTCGGCGTCATAGGCAGTTACAGAATCCGGTTTATTTGTAATTGTTTCTACGAGATAAAGTCCTTTGGCAGGTTGCTCAATCACCGCCGGGATCTCGCGGTTGGTATAATATTGCGCCCAGGTAGTCAGCGCGGTACCATTTTGTTTGAATACGGCCCAGAATACAATAGATACCGCAAAGATAGCCAGCAGCGCCGATATTGGCTTACGATCCTTTGCATCTGCTTTTCTTAAAAGTGATATAAAGAAGAACAGGATAGGAATACAGGCGAAGATAAACGCATCAGTAGAATCAGATCCGAAGATATTGCCAGGGATGAACCAGGCGCCCAGGCCCACTACAATAGCGGGAAGGAATACAACAGAGAAAATTTTGCTCAATGGCATATCGCCTTCCTGCATCGGTTTACGCACATCTGCATGTTTGTAATGTTTCATGCCGATCACAAAAATCAATACACCCAGGAACATACCTACACCTGCAGCAATGAATGCAGCACCCCAGCCCACCGTATTCCGCAGGAAGGCCGCAAAAAAGTTACAGATGAATGCACCGATATTGATGCCCATGTAAAAAATATTGTAGCCGGTGTCTTTACGGCTGCGGTATTTTTCATCGTTATATACATTGCCCAGCAGCGTGGAGATATTAGGCTTGAAAAACCCGTTCCCAATGCAGATCAGGGCCAGCGATAAATAAAACACCGTGAGATGGTGTACCGCCAATCCTATGTATCCGATACCCATTAAGATACCACCAATAATAATGGATTTGCTGTATCCGAGTTTACGGTCGGCAATAAGTCCTCCGAGAAAAGGAGTGAGATATACGAATGCGATGAAGGTACCGAAGATATCTGCTGCAGTAGCCCTGTCCATGCCCCAGCCACCTTTAGCGGTATCTGTCAGGTATAACTGGAAGATCCCCAGGATCAGGTAAAAACCAAAGCGCTCCCACATTTCAGAGAGGAAAAGGAACGGCAATGCCGCCGGATGATTACGTGGTTTACTCATAAAAAAGAAAATGCTATAGCAATGACATAGGTTATTTACGGGCAGCAAAAAGATATACCCGTTGCCGCCCAAACCGCTAAAATAAGGGAAAGAAGTGAATAAAGGGCATTTGCGCATCGCTATATGTAAGGATTATAATATTTTATTTAATTAAAATAGATGGATTTTTTTATTGTGAAAATATCGGCGATAAACGATCGGAAATATTTTTTTATACCGCCATATAGGTATTTGTATGTGCATTTTATTGTATTTGACCCGTATTTTTTATGAAGATGTGAAATGCTTTGCCAGTAAGGATTCCGTATAAATAATCCACGAATCCAACGATATTTTAATGTTAAATTTTGGCTAGTTGGCACAGCCTTTGCAAAGTGCCGGATCGTTCTAACTCCGGTACCGTTTTTTGTTAGCAACGAAGTGATTGTCGTAATGTGAAAATTGATATTATTCAACCCAAAAAGGTTTTTTTTATGAGTACGTTTACAAACAGGATTTCTGGAAAATCTTTCTTATTAGCTTCAACTGTATTGGCGTTATCTACTACTGCATTTGCACAGGATAGTACCCGCAGTAAAGTTGATCGCGTAACACCTTTCAATGGTGTGAAAGATTACCGTACATGGTCTGTTGGTGCGTGGGGCGGTGGTTCCGCAGCATTTGGTCCATTTGGTGGCCCTTACTATTTCAATAACTTCGATTTTAATAACGTTGGTTTCGTATACGGTGGCTACGTGAAGAAACAACTGTTGCATAACTTCGGTTTACAGGCCGACTTCATGAGAGGACAGGTGAAAGGCGCTACCAAAGCATCTCAGCAGCTTACCAATGGTATCTCTACTTTTAAAACAGATATCGATTGGTCTGCAGCCGTAAGTGGTGTATTTAGCATTGCTAACATCAACTGGTTAAATAAACAGAGTTCCATTATTCCATACGTATCTGCCGGTGCGGGTGCTATTGCCTTTAAACCCACCATTGCTACCGCTAATGGTACAGAAACAGCGGTACTGAATTCAGACGGTGGTAAAACTCACAGGGAATTATTTATCCCGGTAGGCGTGGGGGCTAAATTTGTAGTAGCCCGTGGTGTAAACATCGACCTGGCTTACAACGTGAATTTCGTGAACAGTAAAAAGTTTGATGGCATCGACAACGGTACCAAAGATAAATTTTCTACTGCCAGACTGGGTGTTGAATTTGCCCTCGGTAAAAAGCACAAGCCACAGTTAGCCGTAGTAAATCCTGCTGCACAATTAGCCATGGATTTATGGGATAAAAATGCCGCATTGAAAAATTCACTCGAAGCAAGCGATTCCCGTAACCAGGCAGCTATCGATGGTCTGAAGAAAGAAGTAGCCGATATGAAACTGGATACAGATGGTGATGGCGTTCCTGATTACCTGGATAAATGCCCGAACACACCAGCTGGTACTAAAGTAGATGGTGCAGGTTGTCCATTACCAACACCTCAGGTAGTGAAAGAAAAAATTATCATAACAGAAGCTGATAAGAAAGTAGTAAAAGATGCGATCGATAACCTGGAATTTGACCTGGGTAAAGCTACCATCAGACCTACCTCTTTTGCCAGCCTGGATAAAGTAGCCAGCCTCCTGGTAGAGAAAAACTTCAGCCTGAAATTAGCAGGTCATACCGATAACACCGGTTCTGCTGCTACCAACATGCGCTTATCTAAAGAACGTGCTGAATCCATCAAAGCATACCTGGTATCTAAAGGTGCCAATGCTTCCCGGATTGAAGCCGTTGGATATGGATCTTCTCAGCCTATTGCGTCTAACAAAACCGCTGCAGGACGTCAGCAAAACAGACGTGTAGAATTTACTTTATACTAATAGCAATCGTTTCCTTAATACAATAAGAAAAAAACGGTTCCGCAAGGGAACCGTTTTTTTTATGTAACATCCGTTGGGAAAAATCTTAATTTAGACCGGATTCAATGGACCGGTACCTTATGACAACAGCAGAAAAAATTGCTTTTAAAAATCAACTGAAACAAACAGGCCGCACCCTGATACAGGCGCGTATCAATATGGCCAAAGCTGCGATAGACAATGCGCAGGCAGCCGCTAATAGTGAAGAGAAAAGTTCCGCGGGGGATAAGTATGAGACTGGGCGCGCCATGGGACACCTGGAAAAAGATATGTACGCAAAACAGCAGTCAGAAAATATAAAAGAGCTGGCCTTGCTGGAAAGTGTAAACACAGATAAAGTATATACCACCGCACAAACCGGCGCCCTGGTACACTGCGAAGCACAGTCCTTTTTTATTGCAGCAGGACTGGGCAAACAATTGCTCGCTGATCACACCATCTTTTTTATATCTCCCTATACGCCACTGGCAAAATTATTATTTGGAAAAAAAACAGGCGGACGCTTTATGTTTAATAAGCAGGAAGTAGTGATCCTGGATGTTTATTAGCCACACATATTGTGCAGCCCCCGCTACATAATAGCACAGAAATTCCCCGCCCACCCTGCAGGCTATACGAAAATGAGTAGCAATACCCGCAATATTTACACTTTTGCTGCGCGTAACAACTGCCTGCTTTCTTTACTCACAAAGGTGATGGGAACAAATTTGTCGGTAGGTGCCCCGATGTAATACACGATCCACTCCGGATCATGGTGTGATAACATTTCACTGATACAATCAGCCCGATGTCCCATTGGGTTGGTGCAATCATCCCAGTAAAATAACTCTACCCGGTAGCGCAACTGCTGCTTTTGATTGTTGATGGTTACTTCCACTTCTATTTCCTGTTTACCTGGAAGTGGAGGAATAGGAATGACAATGTGGCTCATACACTTGATGTTATAAAAACGTTACCACAAGAAGATTGCCATATCCCAATAGCATATTGTCCGCTTACTTATGTATGTGTTTTTTCTATACCTGTTCATCTCAGCGTCAATGCCTGTCCGAAAACGGACATACCAGTGAACAAGATGCACGACGTCCGTGTTAACAAGAACCTATCCTTTATGCATTGATCACCAAATAAAAATAAAATCATGAGTAAAATTGTTTTAAAAGATGGTACCGAGTTGTATTATAAAGACTGGGGAACCGGTCAGCCTATTGTGTTTCATCATGGATGGCCATTGTCCGGCGATGACTGGGACGGGCAAATGATATTTTTCCTCCAGCAGGGCTACCGGGTGATCGCGCATGATCGGCGGGGACATGGACGGTCGTCCCAAACGTCCCAGGGGCATAATATGGATACTTATGCCGCCGATGTGGCGGAACTGACGCAGGCACTCGATTTAAAAGATGCTATCCACGTAGGACATTCTACCGGTGGAGGAGAAGTTATCCGCTATGTAGCCAAACATGGAAAAGGTCGTGTAGCCAAGGCCGTATTAATCAGTGCCGTTACCCCCATCATGGTGAAAAATGATCAGCATCCCGATGGCGTACCCCTGAGCGTATTTGATGAAATCCGGCAGAATACCGCCACGCAAAGAGCGCAATACTTCCAGGACTTCACCATTCCCTTTTACGGATATAACCGCGAAGGCGCTAAGATATCACAAGGTGTGAGAGATAATTGGTGGCGCCAGGGCATGATGGGAGCCGCTATTGCACATTATGAATGCGTAAAAGCCTTTTCCGAAACAGATTTTACTGAAGACCTGAAAAGCGTTGATATCCCTGTGCTGGTATTACACGGAGAAGATGACCAGATCGTTCCTTTCGCGATCTCCGGCGCTAAAGCGGTGAAGCTCCTGAAAAAAGGACAACTCATTTCCTACCCCGGATTCCCACATGGTATGCCTACTACAGAAGCTGCCACTATTAATAAAGATTTGCTGGCGTTTTTTAAAGCATAAAGCAGAAGGCAGAAAGCAAAAAGCTATTGCAGCGAATGATTATTGCGAATAGTATATACGCTTTGATCATTCGCTGCAATAGCTTTTTGCTTTCTGCCTTCTGCTTTCTGCTTTTTTCATTTATGCATTTACGTTATCCCAAAATACCTCCCGCCCTTTATTAATATCCGGCTAGATAAGAAAAATGCCATTGAAAATTTTCTTGATATTTATCAAGCAGACTATGCGTGACAAGTGCAATATTTGTAATGCTGATCGTTCAAACAATAACGATGGCAACCTAAAACTGCTTATATATGTTTATCGGACACTTTGGACTTGGGATGGCCACAAAAAAATTAGCCCCCACTCTTTCATTAGGAACACTGTTTATGGCTGTTCAGTTTTCTGACCTGGTATGGCCTACTTTACTGCTGTTGGGAGTAGAAAAAGTAGCGTTACACCCGGAATTGGGCGGCACGAGAACCATTGAATTTATAAGTTATCCCTTTACCCACAGCCTTGTAGGCGCGCTAATACTGGGTATCCTGTTTGGCGCTGTACACTATGCCATTAAAAGAAATTTCCGGCACGCCTTGATCCTGGGGGTAGCGGTATTGAGCCATTGGTTACTGGACCTGGTGGTGCACTTCCATGATTTACCCTTAACCCCGGCAGCCGGTGCGGCCAAAGTAGGATTTGGCCTCTGGTCTTCCGTTGCGGGTACATTGGTAGTGGAACTGATTTTATTCATCACGGGTATTATCCTGTACCTGCGGGCTACCCGGCCATTGAATGCCAAAGCCAGGATTGTTTTCTGGATCAATATCGTTTTATTGATGGCGGTACAATTATCGAACTACTGGGGTGATGCACCGGCCAGCGTGATGGCATTAGCCTGGTCTGCACAGTTGCAGTGGTTGTTTGTAATTTTGGGTTATTGGGCAGATAGCAATACAGAGCCTGTACTGGCTTAGCAGATATCAACAGCCCCGCCATCGCGGGGCTGTTACTTCATATTGATTTTTGTAGGCGATACGCCGAATTGCTTCCTGAAAGCAAATGAAAAATGGGAGAGGTCTTCAAATCCCAGGTCCAGGTAGATATCAGCCGAACGTAATCCCTTTTCCCGGATCAGGTAATGCGCTTCCTGTAGTCTCCTTTGCAGCAGCCACCGGCTGGGCGTTATATGAAATATCTTTTCAAAATCCCGTTTGAAAGTAGCCAGGCTTCTGCCGGTCAGATACGCAAATCGTTGTAGTGGTACATTGAAGTGAAAGTTCTGATGCATGAAGGCTTCCAGGTCTATTTTGCCGGGATCGCTGAAGTCAAACAGCATGTCTTTCAATGTGGGATCCACTTTTAGTAACAACAGCACTGCTTCTCTCAGTTTCAGGGTAACCAGGAGTACATCGTCTTTTTCATGCAGCGGAAGATAAGCCGGCAAGGAGTCGAAATAGTTTTTGAACAACGGATCCTCCGGCAGCCGGATCACCGGTGGACGGGACACCGCCGAAGTGGACAGTTGTCCGGCTTCCATGCTCATACTCCGTAAAAAGGGCTGATCCAGTTGCACCGAAAGCGATTTATATTCGCCACCGTCCGGTGGTATCTTCTGAAACTTTATCAGTTGATTACGTCGTCCCAGCCGGTAATCGCCGGGATGAAAGGTGTACGACTGCTGCCCGTCATTCATCACCAGCGTACCGGATACCTGGTAGCTGAATACAAATTCCGGAATGAACTGTTCTCCTTCCCGGTGCAGCGTGGTGTAGCAGGAGGAGGCAACTGGCGAATGGTACTTATGGAGTGTGGAGGTTGTCATATGTATGGTAGATCAGTCACCGGTGTCGGTGGAAATACTTAGCGGCCGCCATTTTTCCATTTCCTGTTGATGCTCTTCCATGACTTGTTCCAGCCGCTTTAGGGCATCGCTACCTAGTAGCAGATGTACGGGGGGAGTCGAACTATTCACCAATCGGAGGATGGCTGTTGCCGCTTTTTCCGGATCGCCCGGCGGGTTAAAGGTACTGCTTTTAAACATTTCTGTTCTGGCGCCCACGGTGGTTTCATAGCCGGGTATGACCGGGGCGATATCCATGTCGCTAAAAATGTCGGTACGGAAGCCGCCAGGCTCTACGCTGGTCACCCATATTCCAAGCGGGCGAACTTCTTTGGCCAGTGCTTCGGAGAAGCCCGACAGTCCGAATTTGGCGGCCTGGTAGATGGTCAGCGCAGCATTGCCCGCTCTGCCGCCCAGGGAGCTGATTTGTATGATATGCCCCGACCGTTGTTGCCGCATATATGGCAGCACTGCGCGGGTGAGAGTAATAGGGGCGTACAGGTTGGTGTGCAGCTGAACGGCTACCTGCTCCTCACTGTATGCTTCAGCGGCTCCTAAAATGCCGAAGCCGGCGTTATTAACCAGCACGTCTATACGCCCAAACTTTGCGATGGTATTTGTTACTACCGTGGCAATAGCTGCGCTATTGGTTACATCCAGCTGCTGCGGATAAACCTGCTCCGGGTATTGCGCTACCAGGTCATTCAGGACTTCCGGATTCCGGGCGGTCGCGGCTACCAGGTCGCCGCCGGCCAGTGCAGCAGCAGTGATACTTCTTCCTAATCCACGGGAACTGCCCGTGATCAGCCAAACTTTTTTCATCTGATGATATTTCTGACAAAGGTCGGAATTGAGAAAAGAAAGCAGTTTGTTAAAACGCTCATCATATTTTGTTGAAACGTTCCCGATGTTTGTAGATATTTACAGGTATACCGGAAAATTTCGGGAGATAAATAACAAATGGAAGCCATCAACAAAAAAATAAAGATCCTGGCGCCCATATCTGCGGTATGGGACTCGTTAACTACGCTGCCACACATGACCGCCTGGATGGGAGACCCGGATATGAAGCTGGAAATAGCCACCACCTGGGAACCGGGCAGCCCTATTGTGATCCGCGGCTTTCATCACCTGCGGTTTGAAAACAAGGGAACGGTGCTGGAATATGTACCCGAACAAGTACTGAGCTATAATTTCTTAAGCTCTATGTCACGCCTGCCGGATATACCGGCTAATCATACCGTACTTCGCTTTGTATTGCAGCCGGAGGACGCCTATACGCAGTTGGTGTTGACCCTCTCCAATTTCCCTACTGACACTATTTACCAGCATCTTAACTTTTATTGGAATGGTACGCTGGCCATGTTAAAACAACACGTGGAAAAGAGTAACGTGTAGCGTAAATTATTTTCACCAGGGAAATAATAACAATAAATGGCTGTTGTTGCAGGATAACAGCGCGCGTACCTTTGTGCCATGAAAAGCCCCCTTGCTTTTTAATGATGGATCTTTGGAAGAAGTACGTTAATTTCCCGTTATTAACTATCTTGTATGCATATACTTTTTCAGAGTGACCGGATTATTATCCGGGAGTTTTTGCCGACAGAAATAACATTGTTTACTACGTTGTTTGAAGATCCGCTGGTAACAACCTATATACCTTATCGTTCGCCGGAGCAGTACGTTGACCTGTTTCATGAAGCCCTGGAAGATTATAAAAAAGGAAGGCTCAGCCGATGGGCTGTTTTTGATGCGGTGACCTACGATTTTGCCGGCACCTGCCTGGCGCGGCATTTTGCAGAGGTGCCTGCTCAACTGGAAATAGGCTATGTTTTAAACCAGGCTTCCTGGGGGAAAGGCATTGCCTCCGCTGTAAGCCGGGCATTGGTGGATTATTGCTTTGCTAACACCGATACCAGGGAAGTAGTAGCGGTAACAGACCCCGAAAATATTGGCTCCCAAAAGGTGTTGGAGAAAACCGGGTTTAAGCGGCTGCCGAATTTAGTGAGAGCAGATGGAGAGGTTACATATTTTGTGATACAGCGATCTGAATAGTTTGGATCGCTACCTTTTTTATAGATGAATTTTTTTTTTAACGATTTTGTTAATCAGTTATAAGTTATCCAAAAATCCCCTATTTTTATAAACGACCAGCTCAATGATGAGCGTATATTTGATATTCCTCATAATAACTACTTAACTTATGATTTTCCCGCATATTTCTTCGGATAGATAGTCTCCTGTTTTTTCATTGTTTGATGTCGCATTTGCTCGCGGGTAATGTGTTGGATTGTCGTGTCCTGCTGTGGCGCCGGGAATGCATATAACGATCATTCGTTTCCTCACTTTCTTATAAAACCCAAATACTTATTATGAGTTATTTACAGAGCCCCCGGTTGCAGTTTTCGGGGAAGTTTCAGGCGGATCCTTCCACGGTTAACAACGATCCGCAGCACTTTAATACAGCCCAGTTTCAAACCAGTTATGACATGCCCGGCCAGGGCGCCAGCAATGGCTGGTGGAACCCCAATGGTACCGGTGCCTGGCGCCTGTATGATTGTTCCGTGAAGCGGGTATATTACCTGGACGGCACCTTTTGCGATGACCCTGCACAGGACCCGGTAGTAGGCTTGCCGGTAACCGGCGCCGATGGACGTGCCGAAGGAAAAATTGTAGACCTGGATCCGGAGCAACAGATGGTATCTGAGTTGTGGGGCTTCCAGGTAATAGTAGGGAATGACCATACGCTGGGCTTCAAAGGTGATTATAAAGAAGCGGCATTCGGTGATATCTGGGTGCGGTATGCGCAGGGGCAACCCGACTCATTTTTTGGCGCGCAATACCAGAGTATATTAACTATCAAAGGTTGGGTGAACCTTGGCGAATCCCGTTTCATGAAAGAGCTGGCCTCTGTATCCGCTACTGGTGTGGTACCCGAAAAACTCAGTATCAAATTTAATGTAGACGGTTTCCAGGATGATTCCACACAACCGGATTTTACGTTGGGCCGCGTGGTAGGTACCATTGGGCAGCAAGGCGTAAAAGAACCGGATTACTTCACCGCCGGCAGGATGCTGAGCGCTGTACCGGGATCTCCTTTTTCCGCGAATACCGCTTACTGCATAGTAGATAATAACGTACTAACGATAGACCTGGGAAATAGTTTACCCTGCAAAACTGCAGGCGGCCCATTGATGGATAACGGCAAGCTTTACCTGGGCGTAACTCCCGCTAACGGTACACCCGTATCACTGGCGGAGATCCGCTACATGGATCCGGGTTGGTATACGCTCTCCGGCGGACTGGTTTCCATCACGCTTACATCTGAACAGGCTACCATGGTAGCATCCAATCCACTCGCTATATTTGCAGGCTACCCCGGTGCATTGACTCCGATGGTGTTGTCAGAAAACAGCGCCGGTACTTTTGTGCGCGCCGATAAATTTGTATTCCGCATGGACCCCGGCGAACAGGCCGTTACGAAGTTCTATGCTACCGCTTTCGGGCAGCCACTACCCAATGCGCCCATTAGCCTGATTTATGATCCTACCACTATAGAAGGACAGATCAAACAAGGACCGGTGTCCGGACCTACCAATGTAGGACAGCCCCAGTCGGCTTTCACCTTTCCTACTTCCATCACCACCGGCGCCGATGGCACCGTAGAATTGACTATGACGGCCGCCAATCCAGGCAATCCCAGGAAATATATCGACGGACAGGTATATGGCGTTGCTTACCAGTTGGGCACTACGCCACCACTGGTGGGCGCCATACAAAACGGTAACCAGTTGTTGAATGCGCACGTATTTACAGAATATAAAATACCGGATGTACCCAACTGGGTAGAACACGTACAGCCTATTTTCCAGCAGTACGCCGATCTGTACCCGATCATGCGGCCTATCGTAGATTTGTCGGATTATGCACAGGTAAGACAACGTATCAACATCCTGAAGAATGTTTTTCATACGCCCATTACCAGCCCCAATTATATGCCGGTGACCCGTGACCTGTCTGGCGGTAAACTGCATATGATCCGCAAATGGCTGGATAACCCGGTGTACATGAACCTGGACTCCGTGGAAAACCTGCACCGCGCTTTGCAAACAGCGATAGAGCTGGAACATTCTACTATTCCGCCTTATCTCTGTGCATTATACAGTATTAAGCCTGATTGTAACATAGAAGTATCCGGTTTAATCCGCAGTGTGGTCATTGAAGAAATGTTGCACATGGCACTGGTGTGTAATATCATGATTTCATTGGGTGGTAGTCCGGATATTAAGCATCCCCGCTTTGTACCTAAATACCCCGGCTCTTTGCCTGGTGGCCTGCGCGCCGGTCTCACCGTGCGTTTAAGACGCTGCTCTATTGATCAGATACGCGACTGCTTCATGTCGATCGAAGAACCGGAAGAAATCATCCAGCAACGTTTCCGGTCCCTGCGCCCTGCCCTGATGGGAGAAGAAAGCCTGTTTACCATTGCCTGGTTCTATGACCAGCTGAAAAAGGCATTGGTAGAGTTGAATGCGCTGGGTAAGCTGAAGTTTGGTAATGTAGATAAACAGGTATCCGATTGGAGTGGCATGGGTAAATTATATGTGATCACTTCCCTGGAAGATGCGCTGAACGCCATTGATGAGATTATGGACCAGGGAGAAGGTACCAAAGCTACCGATCCTTACGATGGACAGGGAGAACTGGCGCACTACTACAAATTTGCAGAGATCGTGAATGGCCGTCACCTGGTAAGTAACGGTGAAACCTATACGTATACCGGTACCGCCATTCCATTTGATCCTGCCGGCGTATATCCGATGGCAGATGATCCGCAGCCCGCCAATTATCCAAAGGGTTCTACGGCGCATATTTTAGCCACCCAGTTTGCACAAGGTTACCAGGCTTTACTGAATGGCTTACACCGGACGTTTAATGGAGAACCACACTTCCTGAGAGAAGCGATTGGCTCTATGTATTCGCTGGACTTGCTGGCGCGCAAGCTTATGCAAACACCGTCTGGTTTGAATGATGGTACTACCGCAGGACCGGCGTTTCAATTGCCGTATGTAGTTTAGCAGAAAGCGAAAAGCAGAAAGCAAAAAGCTATTGTAGTGAATGATTACCGCGAATATAATATGCGCTTAGTTCATTCGCTACAATAGCTTTTTGCTTTCTGCTTTTCGCTTTCTGCTTATAAAGATTATCTTGCTACTATGGAATCAATCAAATGGGGCATCATAGGTTGCGGAGACGTGACCGAAGTAAAAAGCGGACCTGCTTTTAACAAAGTACCGAATTCTTCGCTGGTAGCGGTAATGCGCAGAGATGCAGCCAAGGCGGAAGATTATGCGCGGCGTCATGGTGTACCGAAATGGTACAGCGATGCAGCACAACTGATCAACGATCCGGAAGTAAATGCGATATATATTGCAACGCCGCCTTTACAGCATGAAGACTATACACTGATGGCCATTGCTGCCGGTAAGCCCGTGTACGTGGAAAAACCGATGACACTGAATGCCGCTGCGGCCATCCGTATGAATGAAGCAGCGACTCATCACGGGGTGAAATTAAGTGTGGCGCATTACAGGAGGGCGCAACCGGTATTCCTGAAAATAAAAGAACTGTTGGATAGTAATGCTATTGGCGCGGTGCGTTTTGCATCGTTGCAAATGTTACAACCGCCTTCCTCCAAATTGATTGCCAGCACAGGCAACAACTGGCGATTAGATCCGGCTGTTTCCGGCGGTGGTTTGTTCCATGACTTAGCGCCGCATCAGTTGGATTTAGTGATTTACTTTTTTGGTGCCCCGCAATATGCCGCAGGAATAGCGTTGAATCAGGCAGGATTGTCGCCTGCAGATGATTTCGTTACCGGGCATATTTTATTTGAGAACGACGTAGCTTTCGATGGTACCTGGAGTTTTGCGGTAGCTAAAGACGAACAGGTGGACCAGTGCAAAATAACCGGGTCTGCAGGTTCGATTAGTTTCCCGGTATTTGGTAGCAAAGTAACCCTGCATAAAGATGGGTTATCAGAAACGTTTACATTCGATGCCCTGCCGCATGTACAGCAACCGATGATAGCGGCTGTGACCAGCTATTTTTTAGGGCAGGGACCGAATCCATGTTCCGGGGAGCAGGCGATATTATCCATGCAGGTGATGGATAGCTTTACGAAACGGCGTTAGATATCTCCCAAAAAAAATGATAAAACTTTGTATTTATAGTGCGTAATCCCACCCGAAGAAATAGAAATATCGGTACTGCCAGCCAGGGCTTCGGGCAAAATAACCGGCTCGAAATTCCGGGCCCTCTTATGGACCACCGCAGCTTTTTCGAACGGTTAGGCCCGTACGAAAAAACGACGTATGTGATAAATGGCCATACTTTTGTTTTTATTGTAGAGGCTACCAGTCCTCATTACCGGCATGCCTGCTCCATTGCTGATGTTATCCGGATGATAGCATATGTTCCCGTTGAACACTATGGGAGTTTAAGATTCATTGTATTCCGGCAACCCAAAAGAAAGGAGAACATATTGTCGCCCTGCTGGGGACGGCTCATTTATTCCTATGAATTTGAACATGATTATTACCCGGCTATTATCCTGGAAGCGTTTGATGAAAGGCAACAGATAAAATGGAAACGTACCTTAACCCTGGAAGATCAAAAAGAGTTGGAACGCCTGAAAGCGGATGGCCACCCATTCCGGGAGGATAAACGAAGTTTTACAGCGCCGTTGTCAGCTGCCAATGTCCGCAACACACAACTATACCGGACATTCCTGCACGAATTTGGGCATTATGTTCATTACCAGGAGATGGTAGAACGCGTTGCCCGCGATGATGAAGACTATGATAAGTATTGGAATATCTATAAAAAACTGCCGTCGGTTACAAAAGAAACGTTTGCTCACCAATATGCAGATCGCTTAAAGGCCGCTTTGCAGCAGCAACAACTCATTCCACTTGCGCCGGTTGTACCGGAAAATCATAGCTCCTGACTGATTTTTTCAGGGAAACATATACATTTATTATTAATATATAACTTAATTGCCTATTTTCGCGGCCCTAAACCCTATACCGCATATGAAATCCTGTATGAAATTCATACCGGCACTCATGCTTGTAGCTGTCACGTTTGGTGCCCATGCGCAATCTGATTCTGCATTGAAGAGTAAAATTATTGCCCGGCCTGTGAAAACAAAGAAGCCAACCAGCCAGGTTGGATTGGAATTGGTATATAAAACGTATACTTCTTCCTATTATAACTTCAATTCCCATACCTATTCCAGTAACACGTATACGAAACCGTTTGTACGTATTAATGGGGCTAAACCCGTGGCATTAGACAAAAAAGGAGAAATGCTCCGGAAGTACTATACTAAATGTCCGCTGGCCATGGCGCAACTCGACGAATTTCGCGACAAGAATAAAAAAGCATCGAGGCTTTTTTGGGGTGGTTTTGGGGCTGCCGGAGTAATGACTATTGGTGGTCTTGTGCTTTCCACAAAGGTGCCGGAGGATAAATCAACTGCTACTTTCTTCGCCAGTTTTGGCGTTGGAGTGGGAACCATGCTGGCTGGGGGGATTGCTTCCTGGATACTTCACAGACGGGCGGATGAACATCTGCGGAGTTCTGTAGACGTATATAACAGAAGCTGTTATATACCGCCAAAGCCGGATAGTACACAAATAGCATCCACTTCCTCTTCTTTTGCGACAGAAGGAAAAGTAAAAGCGTCTCCTCAGAAGAATTATGTAGATACGGTATTGTATGAATTAGTACGTAATGAGCCGGCACATTCTAATTTGTTTGGGATTTCTGTGCACCCGGTAGTGGTGGATGCTTATAAACCTAACCTGAGTATTTCCGGTGGTGTTGGCGTATTCTATACTTATAGAAGTGCGTTTGGTGTGAGCCTCAATACACAAATTGGCTACCTGGAAAATATGGATGGAATCCATGGAAGTGATAAACCCTCTTATGAATCATATGGTGTACCCGTAAAAAACCGGGCATCAAAACGATTGGAATTGCAAACCAAGTTTACCTTACACTCCTGGACAAAAGAAATTAAATACCCCATGCATATCTCATATAGCAGAGAGGGAGAGATGTCTGGTAGTGTGCCAGGTACAATGGTGCGTGCTATCACTGGCCGGCTGGGATTCATCCATGACCTCAAGAAAATAGAGGGCAACGGCATGATGCCATTGGAAACCAGTAAAACACCTTATGTGTTGCATATGGATGATGGTACAGATCAGGAACTGGGTAGAACAGGATTGAAAAATTCTACTGTCCTCCTGCAGTCGGAGGTAATTACAGCGGGTATCGCGTTGAGTACTTTCCGCGATATGAAAATTAATCTTAAAGACGAGCAATACAGAGGGAAAAGGGACTTGAAAGCACAAACTGACCTTTTTATAGATGTAATGTATGCTCCTTCTATGAAATATGAAGACCTGTTATATTCCTATCATGTTTATCAGGCGAACCAGATGTATGAAATACTGCCGGTAACTTCTTCTTTTAGTAGAACTGGCGCCAGAGTAGGTTATCAGTCGATGAGTATGGGAAAATTCTTTGGTACCAAATATATTATCGAATTAGGATTACGTCCCGGACCTACTTTACCCAATTCTGCCAATGCATATTTCCAGCTAACGTATGGAGTGATTTTTGGCGGCCGTCAAAACAATTTTTAATAAGAATAGATTTTCCCTGCTATGAAGCGTTATATACTGGCCATTGGCTCTATTGGCTGCCTATACTTTTTTACAGGTTGTATTAAGCACTACAGCTGCGATGATATAAGAGAGCTGTCTATGCCTGCTGATACACTCCTGCACAATGGTGAAACCTTAAGGTTCACCGCACCTGCTGAAATTCCCATCAATGAAGTACAGTACTATAATTGGTACGGACCTAACCACTTTTCTGCACACCGGGAAGAGGAAGCCATTATCTATGATGTAACGGCAGCCACCACTGGTACTTATCATCTTGATATCATTACGAAAGGCGGTTGTACCTATCGGCTGAGTAAATATATACGGGTGATACCATGATACCGTAATGATGGCAACGTCCGGCGCCTGCAGCCAGGAAGGGACACGGACGTTGCCATCTTCCCAATCTGCTATTTCTTCTTAGTCGCTGTCTTCGCATCATTCTCTTTTGCGCGGAATTTCACCATCTTCGTAATCAGCGCCAGTGGCATAGGCTGATCCAGTGGAAACTGTACGGAGCCTTTCCCCGTTTTATATTTCGACAACTCCGCTTTAAACGTCTCCATCCCTGATGGGATAGGATAGAACCCAATATGGTGGGGATAAGCAGCGAAATAAACGAGGGGACCGTTTTGCTTATACGCCGGCATCCCATAACCAATGCCTTCTGTGGCCTGGGGCGCTGCCTTTTTCACCGTGTTACGAACCTCTTCCAGCACCTGCTGAATATCCGGCGGAAAGCCGGCAATGTATTCGTCTACAGTAGTTGCGTTTGTCATAGCGTTGGAGTTTATAATACAAATTTATCGTTTCCCAGCGAGCGGCAGGCGGTGTAAACGCGACAATACGCCATGCCGAACCCGACAAAATAATAGAAAAAAACTAGCGCGTATCACTATCTTTATACAATCACTCCTCGCCGTACAAAGAAATATGCAAAACTTATCTACGTTACCCACATCCAAAAAATTAGTTGGTTTAGACCACCTGAGAGCGCTGGCCATCACGCTGGTATTGCTGTATCATTATCGCATGTTTGCTCATCCGCAGTGGGTGGATGATGTGATAGGCTTTGGGTGGACGGGAGTAGATCTATTTTTTGTGCTGAGTGGTTTCCTGATTTCCTCACAGTTATTTGAGCAGATGGCAAAGGGGAAAGCCATCTCTTTACCTGAATTTTTTATCAAGCGCTTCTTCCGGATTATCCCACCGTATTTGTTGGTGCTGGCCATATATGTATTCATTCCGGCTTTCCATGAAAGAGAGCAGCTGCCGCCCTTATGGAAGTTCCTGACGTTTACGCAAAACTTCGGATTGGATATTAAAACGGACGGCACCTTTTCTCATGTGTGGTCGTTGTGTGTAGAAGAGCATTTTTATTTACTACTGCCGTTGGTGCTTACCGGATTGGTAGCGTGGAAGGTGGCGCGAAAGGGTTGGATACTATTGCCCGTATTGTTCTTAGCAGGCTTCGTTATCCGGTGGTATTGCTGGCAATACCTGATTGCTCCACATGAAGGTGCGGATGATTACTGGAAATATTGGTACATGGAAATGTACTATCCTACTTATAACCGCCTGGATGGCTTATTGGCGGGGGTGGCAGGAGCCGCGTTATTTACATTTCTGCCATCCGTTAAAGCGTGGATCATTCGTTATAGCCATGCCATTTTGGTGGCAGGACTACTGGTATTAACAGGCGCCTGGTTTTTATGTGAGGAGCAGAAAAACTTTTGGGCCTCTATCCTGGGATATCCTGTTATTGCCATTGGATATAGTTTACTGGTATTAGGCGCGGTAAGTCCGGGTAATGTTTTATACCGGTTTAACAGCCGCATTACAGCGCTGATCGCCAAATTATCTTTTGTATTATACTTATCCCATAAAGGCGTGATACACCTGGTGCAGCCACTCTTCGAAAAAGCAGGACTGGCGCCGAAGGGCAATGCCATGCTTGTGGCTTCTCTGCTGGCGGCGGTAGCGGCGGCTTTTATACTGAATAAGTTGGTGGAGGCACCGTGTTTGCGGTTGCGCCAACGAATATTACAGAAGAGAAAGGGAAAGCAGGAGGCCATGATGGTGGAACACCTGCGGGCCTAACAAACGGGTTGCTTTAAATGAGACATAAATAGTTCCTGTGCAGCCATGTCTGTTTTGCGGGTCCATATTTCATGTTGCAGTGTGGTAATGGTGTCCAGCTCACAGAAGCCCATTCGCCGGATGGTGCGCCCGGTTTCAATCACATCTATAATGGCGTCTGCTATGTGCAGGTAGAGCGCTGTTTCGTGGGTGCCTTCCATAGGAATAATGCGGGCGTTCATGTTATGTGCAGCGATATAGCGTTGTGCCACCGACGTAAACTTTGTGCAGATGGTATGGATATGTTGTGGGAGGATTACGGACGGCGCTATCAGCGAGAGGCGGCATTGCTGCATCGGTAATGGTTGCAGGCAGCTAAGGGACGACAATCCATATTCCCGGAACCAGATGCTGCTGCCGATGGCCACATCAATATGTCCCTGTTCCAGCATCCAGCAGAGGTCGCGGCTACGTACAGTCACCACCGTAAGACTACAGGTCGTATCATGAAATACAGGCACGTCTCCATTCATGAAGCTTTTAAACGCCGGGGTGTCCGGCATCTCCATTAATGATACTGATTCAGCAAAGCCCCGCCCTTTCCCGATGGCAATCCGCAGCGGTGATGGGAAGCGACAAGTGTTATCAGTTTTTGGCAGTTGCATATATTATAAGTTATGAACCCAGTAAAGCAGTTTTGCCAGGCAAACATCCTGGGGATATTGATCTGTTCTGAGGATGTTGGCGCCATAAGTTTTTCCTAACTGAAGGTATTGCGCCATATAGCCGGTATGATAAGCCACATCGAATGTTTCTTCTGTTCGGGCCTCGAGTCGTTGCAGGGTAGTGCTGATGTCTGCGTAGCAAAGCGTAGTAGGCGGCACCGGTAGCCAATCCTGGTAATAGCTGGCAGGGATGAGCGTGAAAATAGTCATCCAGTGCCGGTCGAAGATGAGTATATCCTGACTGTTTGCTGCCAGTAATCCATTGATGGCGGCTTTGCCGAGATCAGCTACCTGTTGGTACTCTTTTTTTTCAGCATGTGCCAGGAGGGCGGCGCCTGTTTTTCCACCAAAGGGGCGGAGATAAGTTCCGCCGGTGGCTTGTGCCAGTAAGGTAGCCAGGGTGGTTTTACCGGCGCCGTCATGTCCGTCTATGGCCAGTATAAGCGGTCGTTGTTGGTTGTCCATACGGTGGTTGCCAGCTACATTAATGATGAGGATATAGCCCTACGTTGCCGTCTTTTTCATCCAGCTTTACCAGGTATTTGCCGGCGCCTTTATGGCCATTTTTAAGGATAGCGCCTGCGGCCTGGTTTAATTTCATCAACCCACGGGCAGACACCTCTTTAAAAGGACGTTTATCCGTTGCTGTTGGATAAAGCGTTACCTTATCCTTCTCTACGGAAAAGCCTATACGTTTCCCCTGTCCTTTCTGAAACTTAAGCAGGTGACGTGCTGCCGGCGGGAGGGTAATCATGCCGGCAGGGGAAATGGTTCTGCTGCTGAGGTTTTCTTTAAATGAAGTAGCCATTGTTTTTATTTTTTTGGTGAGATGAATAAGTAGTTAGCTATTTACAGGGAACATCGAGGAATATGCTTTTTCATAATTTTCATATAGCTTTTCTGGTGCGGCTCCTTTTCTCCACAAGTCTTTGTCCATTGATTCAGCCTGTTCCGGATGAAGGCTGTTCCATCGGATGCGCATGCAGTCCGGGCTGATTTCACCATAGATCAGTTTACCGCTGCGATCAATAAAGATGCACATGTCAATGAGGGTAATACCGGATTGAAAAAACATTTTTTCCAGCCAGAGGAATGTTTCCAGCGCCATTTTCTTAGCGTAGGAAAGGTCCTGTATCCAGAGCGCGGCGTAGTCGTCGGAGATGGGCTCATCTGCGAGCCGGTTATTGTTTTCATCGGTCAGGGGATGGCGCCAGTCGAAGCATACGATGGGTGCCTCGAAGCGGGTCCATCGGCTTATCGGGCGTGCATCCGGAAGCGTTGACGGATATTTATCGGTATACCGGTATCGGTGCACGGGGGAGCCGATATGATACCTTTTAATCCTGGTTTCTATATTACAGGTATCTACCAGTAATTGCACAATAAACAAGCCCTGTTCATTTTCTATTTCTGCCAGGAAGGCGCTGGCGGGAGCGCAGGCGAGGCCTTTCCCATGCTGCAGCATTTTACGGTACACCGCAGTGGTGAATTTAATCCGGATAGCGTCGGTGCCGTCTACCAGCCCGTAACGGTTATGAGTATAGGAGTATACGGTGGGTTTAAATTTTTCTATCACCACCCGTGGTGTCCAGTACCTGATAATTTTGCTTTCTCCTTCTACCAGGAGTGGCAGCAGCTCAAAGCTGAAAGGAATTTTTTGCAGGATGTGTTCTACGATACTTTCCACTGGTTCATATAATTTTATCACTATCGTAGATGCGTTCGAGTGAGCACCGGTGGTATCTGTCAGTACCAGGCAGGGTTGGTGAAGAGGGATAAGAGGTTGTGTAGTCAGCACCACCGGAAACTCCAGGGACTGTAATTGCCGGATAGCGGTAGCGATGCGATTTTCGGGCGTTGCCCGGCATTCATTGATGATATAGATGGACGACATATGCTGCATGCTTTATAGTTTATCTTAAAAAATCGGGCAGGTCATATTCCGTATAGTCGAAAGCGTGATAGGCATCGTTGAGTACATACAACAGCTGGAGCGTAGCGGCGTACGCATTGGCGATGGCTTCCCAGGGGCGTCCGCTTTCACAAAGAGCTACCTGGTCTTCTATGGCGTAATGAAGCGTGGTCGTTGTCCAGGCATTAATCAGTTCTTTGTTATTCGGTTCCCGCATGGCGGCGCGCATACCTTTGGTAATATGCATGGGTATCTTGATAAAATACTGGTAAAGATTTGCTTTCCCTTCCAGCCCGAAGTGTGTACCCTCTTTAGCCAGGAAGCCCGCCATTCCCAGCAGTTGCCGCATACGTACGTAGCCGAAGCTGAAGTTGCGGTATAGCAGGTCATGAGCCGGTTTTACGGGGATAACGGCTTGTCCGTATAAGCATAATACGTGTTGATTAAGGTTGTCGCCGGACAGCGACTGGCATCCATAAAAGTCTGTTTCATCATACACGCTGATATTGATATCTACACCCCGGTAAGATGGATTTTGCCCGCTTAGTGCCTGCAGTGCGGCATCGGATGATTTTACATACAAGATCACGTCATAGTCAGCGAAGCTTTCGCTGGTAACGGAGGAGCCGTATACAAAGATGGCGAGCAGGTTGTCTGACAGTAAATCCCGCAGTTGTTGGCTAAAGCCAAATCGTGTTTGTTGGGCTGCCGTGAGTGTGCTGGCTGTGACCAGCAGCGGTGTGGTAGTAACACCGTCGCTGAGGGCCGTCAGCAGGCGGCCATACATTTTTTTGATGGCGCTGATGCGGTCGAAAGCATCCAGGTCAGTAGCATATCCATAATGCAGTACAAATTGCTGTAGGTCCTCTTTGCTGATGACTGTTATTTCCAGTGATTCAAGATAGGCAGATATTTGCCAGAGCCTGTCCAGTTTACTTTGAATAGTGGCCTCTGTAAAGCGATTTTGTATAATGGCTGCACTCAGGGTGCAACCCGCCAGGAACAACAGGGACTGCAGGTAGTAACGGTTGGTACCCATGCCGGTATTGGGGTCTACCGGTAGCAGCGGATGAAATGTTTGTAATGATTGTATAAACTGGCGGTAGTTTTCATCAGCAGGAGCTATGTTGGTTTCCTGTACAAAACGCTCAAAAAACAGCGGGTGAAACAGGGAAGATAATTCCAGCAACTGACGGCTTACCGGGCGGGGATTTACCAGTTGTAAGGAGGTTGCTACGGTGAAAAATTCACGTAATTCGGCTTCATCCAGTTCTTCATGGAAGAGGACAAAGGTAAAATCGCTTTCTTCTTTTTCCCGCCATCCCGGTGGCATGGTAACGATGCGAAAGCCGGCATATTTATGTTTAAATATGGAGCGGAAAGGGCTCATATCCACGGATGGTGGTATAAACAGTTGATCTTTCAAAGTAAAAGAGATGAGATAGTCACGCCTGAATGCTGCGATAATGTCCGATTTGATGCAATGCTTTATGGGAAAAGATACTTTTTATTGCCCTGGGGGAGGCGACCCTTTCTCATAAATTAAAAATTCCGGGCTAAGGGGTTTGTTCAACTTATTTTGAGGTATTCTATTAACAAGTGATAGCTGCGGGCAGCGATCTATTTAAAGTTAGGTAATTTCCCGCAATAAAAAAAGTTTAGCATTTAGCTGCGAAACAGCTAAATGCTAATAGCAGCCTTTATTCCGGCTGATAAGGTCCACCGGGTTCTCCCCATCCCCATTTAGGCATCGGTTCATCCGGCTTTACCGGCAAATTGGTTTCATTGGAATTGATAATGGCAATGCGGGTACCCCATTCAATATACGCTACAAAAGCAGCACGGAATTCCGGGTCTGCCGGCAGGTTCATTTCATCGGCGGTAGCGAGGAGTAGCTGCACCCACCTCTGGCGATGTACTTCTTTGAGGTGTTTGCCCAGGTGCTTCTGAATCATGGCCGCATGGGAACCTTCGCCGTTGCTGTATAATTTAGGCCCGCCAAATACTTCAGCGATGAAGTGCGCTACATGCAATTGATGGGAGGGCGACATATGCTTAAATATCGGCCCGATTAAATCGTCCAATACAACCTTGTCATAAAAAGCGCGGATTAATTCTTCGAACACCGGCATGCCGCCGGCCCATTCATACAATGTGGGTATCGGTTTGTTGCTCATCTCTTTTTTCATAAAGCTAGAAAGTTTAGAAAAGAACTCCAAGGGCCTACCAAAGAGTAGGCGCCCATGGCTTAACAAAAGGGTAACACCATTTAAAAAATAAGTTTGCATTCGTTGAATACCTTGCGTACTTTCCATCATCGTGATCTGTGTATCGCGTTTGTGTTGTCATGGAAACTTTGAACGCGCTGTAGCAGTTGCCCGTAGCGGCCTAACCAGTATTTATCCCTGTCATCTTAGAAAATAAATAACGTCATGAAACGCATTTTTTTAGTCGTGTCAGTCATTACTTCTTTATCCGCAACAGCACAGAAAGCCCAACCCGTAGCGGCTATCATCGATGAGTTTTATCATCATCCGGAGCATATCATGGTTACGGCGCATCGTGCCGCACATACCAAATACCCGGAGAACTCGCTGGCAGCCATCCGGGAGGCGATTGAACAAGGCATTGACATTGTAGAAATTGATGTACGGGAAACGAAAGATCACGTGCTCATTATTATGCATGATGAGAAAATTACCCGTACAACTGGTAAGCCGGGCAAAACCACCGATTACACTTACCAGGAGTTATTGCAGTTCCCCTTGTTGTTTAACGGACAACCTACCAAAGAAAAGATACCTACGTTTGAACAGGTGCTGCAGCTTACCAAAGGCAAAATTATGGTGGATGTGGACTTTAAAGCGGATGGCGATGAAGCTGCCAAACAAACGGTAGATATGATCGCAAAACATAAAATGGAGCAACAGGTGTTGTTCTTTATTTATGAACATCCGTATGCTACACAGCTGCTGCAATGGAATCCAAAGTTACAGGTGATGCCACGTGCACATAGTATCGCAGAAATACATGAGATAGAAAAAATGGGTAAGTTTCCAGTGATTCATATCGATGATGATTTTTACACCGACTCTACCATGCAGCGTGTTGCCGGCAGCGGCACCCGGATCTGGATTAATACGCTGGGAGATTATGACAAGATGGAGGCGAAGCAGGCAGATAGCGGCTTTGATCAGCGCCTGAAAGATGCAAAGTATGCCAATGCTATTCAAACAGATTTTCCGGAGAAGCTATTGGCATACCTGCGTAAGAAGGGCCTGCACAAATAATTATTCGGCAGGATAATATTGTTTTAACCAGCTGATGACTTTCGCAAATACATCCATGGAAGCTGTTAACCCCATTCCATGTTTTTCCGTTGGATAAAGCTCAAACTGTGTCGGGATATTGAGCGATGTTAGTTTTTCATGTAGCTTTTTAGCCTGGCTAACATCTACAAGCGGATCTTGCCCGCCATGAAACAAAATAGTAGGTACACCACTGGCTTTGGTGAGCCGGTAGTAAGGACTGGCATCAAATGCAATCCGGGCGGCCGGATCCGGTTCATCCAGCAGGCGTGCTACTTTTTCATCTGCCTCTTTATTTTCCTGTCTTACTTTTTTATCGGCAAAATCTGTTGGTCCCCAAAGGTCCACCACAGTTTTGACCTGGCGTAAACTATCGCAGGCATAGGCGTATTGCAGGGCGAGGTAAGCGCCGGCACTGCCGCCTATCAAAGCAAACTGGTGGCCATCAAATTGTAGTTTTTTGGATTTGGAAGATATGAACGCCAACGCTTTTTTTACATCGTCCAGCTGAGCGGGGTAAATGTTCTGGTGATCCTTCCGGATCAGGCGGTAGTTCATAGACACCACGCCGTAGTGCAGTTTGCCGGCCAGTTCATCGATCAGCTGTTTCGGAAATTCTTTTTTGTCGCCGCCTGTCCAGCCACCACCATGCAGGTACACGATGATTTTAGTGCTGGCGGAATGATTTTCGGGAAGATAAGCATCCAGGGTATTATCGTCTCCGGCATCGCCATAAGGAACATTCTTCATGGTGATGTAGTTGTTGCTGCTGGCTACAGCCGGTAAAGCGGCGCCAGTATTGCCATCGCGGAGATTATTTGTTTTCAGGTAGGTGACGAGTGCCCCGGGGTGATCACTTTGCATGCCTTGTACACCTTTGCTTAATACTGTATTCCAGCTGGCCGGACCTTCTGAAGGTGTTTGTGCATCAAGCCATACCGCTACGCCGTGTTGACGGGTAACCGCCAGCATGGCGCTATCGGTGACATTGTCCAATACAGCAATGGCGAGATTGTCGAGCAGGTAGTTGAGTTGCGCGGTGGTGGTTACTTCATCAGGTACGCTGGTCATCAGCGGCATTTGTGGCGCTGTTTTTCTCCATAGTTTATATTGCTCTTTACTGTTGAGATATACGACTACCTGTTTTTCCATCCCGGCGGCCTGTATCTGTTTCCATGTTTCGGCTACGTCGGCGTCTTTGAAGTCGAGGTAAATATTCACTTTGTCTTTGCTGGCATGCAGGGCTTCCGCAAAGGTAGGTACGTGATAGTCTTTCCCATCTTTGCTATTGACTTTTAGTTGTTTGATTTCCTGCCAGGTGAGGTCTGCTACTTTTCCTTTCCCGTTGGTCATACGATCTACGGTAGCGTCGTGCATAAGTACCAGTTGTCCGTCTTTGGTGGTACGGAGGTCCAGTTCTGCATAGTCAGCGCCGCATTGGATGGTAGCATTAATAGCGGCTATCGTGTTTTCCGGCATCTCTACATGGTTGCCACGATGTGCCACTACCACGAATTTATTTTTGGTGGCCGGCAGCGGCGCTGCCTGTTGTGCAAAAGAGATCTGCATCCACAGGCAGGCGCCGGCAAACAGGAATATATGCTTCATCATTACAGGATCTGTTTAGTATCGGTCACGAATACACGGGTACTCACGGAGTAGGTGCCCCCGGTAGCATTTTTATATTGAAGGTCTACGTAAAAAGCGCTATAGCCGCTGGCTGGCAATGGGGTGCTCACTTTTACAGTTGATTTGCGGGCTTGTCCCAGGCTTTGGGACGACCATTTCTCATTACGGAAGTCCAGGTCGGTAGAGTTAGCGGTCCACAGGATCACATCTACCAGTTGATCAGCGGTTGCTTTGGCTGTGAGTTTTACTTTTCCGCGGCGGGTGCTGGTGTTCCAGCTACAGGCAGGATAAGCCTGTTGCGCCATGGTAGTTCCAAAGAATGCGCTCAATGCCTCAAAGGCATGTTTTTTATCGCCCAGGTTATGTCCTGCGTTGGGAGTGTAGTTGAGCATATTTTTGCCGGGGATGCTATCGAGGTAGTTTTTAACGTTGTCTACTACCCAGTATTCATCGTTGGTACCCATGAAAATCATTTTAGGCATGGTGAGCAACTGGCGGTAGGAATAAGGATCTATCATGGTGTTGATGGCTTGTCCGCCTTCCGTATGTGCTGCCTGTGGAATACCCAGTTTCACGTAGTCTTCAATTTGTATGCTGTATTCTTTCCACGTTTTGATTTGATAATCGAGGCTTACCGGCATGTTCAACACATCAATGACCATGGGGGCGATAGCGGTTACGCGGGAGTCGTTGGCACCGGTGAGCCAGGTGGTCCAGCCACGTTTGGAAGCGCCGGATACTACAAACCGGTTTACGTTTTGCGACCACCTTGCTTTGGAGAAGTCCTGTACTACGTCCATAGCACGCACGGCGCTTTTCACCATGGGGAACAGCAGGGGCCAGGTATAGTCGCCATCTTCTTTAAACTGGTGAAGGGTATAAGATATCAGCGCATCTTCTGTCAAGTTTTTGAAGAGTGGCTGATTGGGTGTTTGTCTGAGTACTGCAGTAATGGCTTTATTGGTATTAGCTACGGAGGCTATTTGCTGATATAGTTCATCCGTAGGACCGTTCCAGTTAGGAAGGCCATTTTTTACGGAGCCCCCGGTAATAAACAGCAGGGCGCCGTCATAGCTCACGTTGGCAGGTACAAAGATGACGAGCTGGTGTGTCCAGGTATAGTCGCGCCATTTCTGGGAGGTGAGTAATATGCTATAGCATTTTACCTGGCTGATATTAAAGGAGTCTTTCAACTCATAGTGGAAAGAAGTGTCGCCGTTGTTCAGGTAGCTTTTCAGTGCGGTGGCGGGTGTAATGGTTTGTTGTGCAAACGCTGCCACGAAAAAAAGCAGGTGAACAAACAGGGTGGCTGTTGTTTTCAGAAAGCGTTGTTTCATATGCGGAGGAGTGATTTATAGTAAGATAAAAAATGTTTACCATGGTTTGCCGGTGCCTTGAATAATCCATGGTTTGGACCAGGGACTGTTTTGGGGACCGTTGGCGCCAAAACCTGATTGAGGCGTTACTTCCAGCCGTTTCATGGCTTCTGTAACATTGGTTTTATTCAGGTTTCTTTCATCGAGCATATAGTATAGCCGTACCGGTAATACAGGTGCTTTGGCATAAGGGCCTGCGTGTAAGTTCGGATAGCCGGTACGTTTATAGTCGGCCCAGGCTTCTGTGGCGGTGGTCCAGCTGGCGATCCATTTCTGGGTAATGATCTGTTCCTGGGTATTATTGAATTTTACATTTGCCTGAGAGAGATAGGCGGCCAGGTTGCCACTTACGCCCCAGGTGTTGAACGAAGCTTTGATCCCTGCGTTGTAATGTGTTTCCGCATCGCCGGCAGCCCAGCCTTTAACGGCGCTGGCTTCGGCGAGGATGAAGTGTACTTCGGCTGCAGAGATCAGGCGTGCTTTCAGCAAAGGGCCTTTGGCTTGTTTGTAAATATCGTTGAGCCAGGATACGTGCGGATTGCGGGAAGCCTGTGCTGCATCGGGGCTTAAATTATATACTGCCGGGCCGGGGATAGCAGGTGGTAGTCCTACATAGTTCACATCCTGGTTAATATCTTTCAGGGTAAGTCCTTTTGCGGCGAGTACATCGGGTGATATATATCTTACTTTCCGGTTTTCTCCGTTTACCACGGTGTCTACCGCTTTGTATACGTTGCCGGTGCCGGGAGGTTGTTTATCATCTACCACCAGGAAGCATTGTACTTTGTTGGCCCAAACGCCGAGGCGTGGATCATGCAGTGACTCCAGGGAGGTAACGAGGGTGTTGCACATTTTCAGGCGGCGATAGTTGCTGCTGTCGCTGTCGTAGATGGCATTCGCCGGCCAGGAGTCCGCGTTGCTGTTGCCGGGAAACGACATGGTGGCATCATCAGCCGCATCAGTGATGATCGGGTACTGCGTTGGATTGCCCGCTATTTTTTCAATGCCCGCTTTGGCTATGGCAGGCAGCTTCTCTGATAAACGCATGTAATAACGTAAGGCGAGCGAATTAGCCATTTTGCGCCACTTTGCAGGGTCGCCCTGGTAGTATACGTCAACCGCATCAATGGGCGCCGGATAGGCGCTCTTAGGCTTAGAAAGTAAGGTGTTGGCTTTTTCCAGGTCAGAGAGTATGCCGGTGTAAATATCCTGCTGCGGATCATACACCGGTGTAGTGGCGGGTGGACCATCTTCACCTTTCAACGCCTGTGAATACGGCGCATCTCCCCACAAATCAGTGATGAGACCAAACATCATGGACTTCATGACGAGGGCTACACCTTGTTGTAATTCATTTTGTAAAGTAACGGCGCGGTTATATACCAGCTGGTTATTACGCAGGATATCGTAGTAGGCAGTCCAGCTATTGCTGCCACCCCAGTCGTATTCGTTGTGCGTAGTAGTCCAGCCGTCTTTCTGCGTATGCTGCATTACGCCGGCCATATCCTGGTAGCCCAGTGTCACGATTTCAATGCCCGCCTGTGTTAACACGGTAGACATCACCAGGTTGGGATTGATAGTAGCGGGATTGGAGCCGTTGGGGTTTTCGTTCAATTTCACCAGGTCCTTTTTACACGCCGTCATTGTAGTACCTAACAACCCAAGGCAAAGTATAATTGATTTAGTAACTGTTTTCATGTTGCTGAGTTAAATGAGCTCTTAAAAAGTAACGTTCAGTTTAGCGCCCATGGGAATAGACCAGGGAGTAACATTGTATCTTTCAATGCCCTGCATGAACTGCATACCAGAGCCTTGTACGGTGGTGGAAGGCTGGTAGGCGTTTTCCGGATCAATACCAATTTTAGCGGCCGTCCACAGGATAATATTCCGGCTGTAAATGGATACGCTGGCGTTTTGTACTTTAATACCGGAGAGCAGTCGTTTGGGCAGCTCATACGAAAGCGATACTTCCCGCAGTTTCAGGTAAGACGCCGGGAACAGGAATGCCCTGGTGAAAGACCAGGCTGTACTACCTGCATAAGGAAGGGTAGTAGTACCGGGGCCGCCCAGGTTTTCGATATAGCCGGTAGGGTTACCATTGGCATCATATCCTTTGGCTCTTACGCCGGGGATAAATACACCACCATAAGGCAGTACATACGGGCCATAGGCAAATCCGTAACCGTTGTATTCCGGCGTAGGGCCACCTACTAATGGAAAGTGATTGCCGCTGGGGATGACCAGTTCATCCTGGTGACTCACGAGATAATCCCTGAGTTCCTGTCCTTTCATATTACCAGGATTGGTGAGTTTATCGAGGAAGAGTTGGGAGTTACCTTTCTCTTCTCCATAACGGTAGGTTTGTGAAACGAAGTCGCCTCCGTTTCTCCAGTCGAAGGTCATGCTCAGCGTAAAGTTTTTATAGCTCACGCTGGTTTGCAATCCCATGATGAAGTTGGGGTTGAAGTTGCCGATTTTATTACGTGCATTCGTGGCATCTAAACTCTGCCATTTACCAGTATTATCCAGTAGCGGATAGCCATAGTAGGGAGATGATTTATCGGTAACGGTCACCAGTTGAGCATCGTAAATATCGCCGATGTCTTCTCCTACGTAGGTCCATGCACCTCCTTTACCTTCCTGCCAGAGCGTGTAGTAAGGCAGGTCGTCAGGCAGGGAAATGATTTTTGTTCTGTTGCGGGTGAAGTTCACGTTTACATCCCATCGCCAGTTTTTCTGCTGCACGGGTGTACCGCCAAGGGTTAATTCTACACCGCGGCTTCTCAGCAAACCGGCGTTGATGTTGCGGGAGGAAAATCCTGACGATGGCGCTGTTTTAGGACTGAAGATCTGGTTTTTGTTTTCCACCATGTACCAGGTGGCCGCAAAACGCAGGCGATTTTTGAACAGGTTGATATCGGCGCCACCTTCGTAAGAGGTAGCGATTTCCGGTTTCAGGAAAGGATTGAGCAGGTTACCGGAAGTAGATAAACGTGGGATATTTCCCCAGGCGCCGGCATTATACAGTGTAGCCAGCAACTGGTAAGGAGAGGCGTCGTTACCTACCTGGGCGGCGCCGGCTCTTAGTTTGACCAGGTTAATATTGTCGGAGGTAAGGTGTGCCATTTCATTCACGAGCAAACTCAATGAGGCCGCCGGATAAAAATAGGCCGCAGCATCAGGAAGGGTGCTGGACCAGTCCGTACGACCCGTTACATCGAGGTAGGCCATACCTTTATAGCCTACGTTTAACATACCATAGATGCTGTTCACTCCTTTCTCGAACATGGTGCTGTTATAGTTCAGGTTTTGTGGTGCAATATTTTGAATGGTGTATACGCCGGGTGTATTTAAACCGGTACCGTCTTTGGTAGAAGTGATAATATTTTTGCCGGTCTGATAGCGTTTGTTACCACCTGCGGAAACAGAGAAGTCGAAGTTGCCGATATCTTTCTTATAGGTCAGCAACACATCTATATTGCGTTCAAAGTTGCTGAGATTGATGATACCATATGCGCCACCGGGATTGTTGATGTAGCTGTTGGCAATTTTTGTTTCTCTTTTTTCATTGTAGGTATCCAGTGAGTAACGGGCCATGAAGCTGAGGGAAGGCAATATTTTCCAGTCGGCCCTGATGTTACCGAATACGCGGTCTCTCACAAAGCCATTTTTCACTTCATAGGCGAGGAAGTAAGGATTGTTAAAAACGCCGTTGGCTTGTGTACGTTGTTGCAGGCCTTCCTGTCCGGGCATCCAATAATCTCTCAGGTCGCGCACATCGATGTGTGGAGAAATGGAGTATACAGCCTGTAATGGATTGGCGCCCCTGTCGCCTGCGGGGCGGTTATTGGAATTGGTGCGACTGAAATCAATGTTGGTGGTGAAGCTTAATTTTGAATTGGCCTGTAAGCTGGAATTCAGGTTCAGTGCGTTTTTAAATAAGTCGGTGTTAGGAATGATGCCTTTGCTGGTCATGTTGGCGTAACCTACACGATAAGCAATCTTTTCATTGTTGTTGGCCAGGGAAACAGCGGTGGTGGTGGTCATGCCGGTGTTTACAAAATTCTTCACGTTGTTCTTGTGCGATACCAGTGGCATAGGAATGGGTTTGCCGTTCTGATCTTTTGGGCTGTTCCATTGTACTTCTTCATAACCCTGATCCAGCTCCGCTCCGAAAGTGGCGTCAATGTTTTCCGTGATAATAGTACCAAAAGGATTGGTGAGCATGTTACCGCTGCGTGATACGGGGATACCGGAGAATTGCCCGGACCCGAATTTGGTTTGCCATTTCAGGTATTTGTACGGGATATCAAATACGGTATTCACAGAAGCGTTGACGGTAGCGCGGTTTACTTTTTTACCTGTTTTGGTGGTGATCAGTACTACGCCGTTACCCGCGCGGGAGCCGTATAATGCAGCAGCGCTGGGTCCTTTCAGGATGGTAACACTTTCGATGTTGTCGGGATTGATATCTGAGATAGCGTTGCCATAGTCTACTTTATTATCTTGTCCGATCTGGCTCACGTTATTCACGGTGTTGGCCAGTGGTACGCCATCTACTACAAAGAGCGGCTGGTTGTCGCTGCTGAGGGATGTGGCGCCGCGGATGATCATGCTGACGGAAGAACCGGGACCGCCGGTAGAATTGATGGTCACCCCTGCTACTTTACCGGACATGGAATTCAGGAGGTTTTCCTGGGTAACGCGGTTAAATTCTTTGCCGCCGACTTCTTCTACGGAGTAGCCGAGTGCTTTCTTTTCTCTTTTAATGCCGAGGGCGGTGACGAGTACCTGTTCCAGCTCTTCTACTTTTTTTTTCAGGACAACTGACAGCGATAATTTGCTGGAGTCATTAATGGTGTAGCCTTTCAGGGTATCGGTGGTATAGCCGGCATAGTTAAAGATAAAGCGGTAAGGGCCGCCGGCGGGTAGTTTCGGGAAAGTGAAAATACCTTTTTCATTGGTGAGGGTATTGGCCAATACCTGGTTGTCTGCATTTTCTACTCTTACCATCACCCGCGCCAGGATTTCGTTGTTGGCATTTTTGATGATGCCGATGGCGGAGGGGTGTGTATTCTGTGCCAACAGGCTGCCTGCACATAACTGCGATAACAGCAGCAGCCAAATCGTTTTGGTGGGACGATCTTTTCGGGATTGTCGGATGTTTACACGCATAAAATATTTCATTTTTAGGCAAAAGGAATCACGGGCAGCCTTTTCAGGATGCAGTTAGTTACAGTTAAAGATGATTATATCCGGCTTACGGTGTTACGTAAATAACATTGTTTGTTTGCTTTATCGTCAGGTTGTTTAACGTGGCGATGGTAGACAGAAAATCGGTCAGGGATTCTTTGCTACTATCAAATGTTCCGGTAAAGCTCATGTCTGAGAGCGTACCTTCCTGGAATTGAATGGTGAGGTGATATTTCTCCGACATCAACCTGAAAATATTCGCCAGTGGTTCGTTATTGAACGTGAATATTTCCTTTTCCGGTTTCGTGATCACCTGTTTATTGGGTGTATGCCCGTTTTTATTGATTATGGCCGTCATGCGGACCGGATCAAACGAAAGGTCTTCACCGGGCAGCAGGTACGTGGTTTTTAGCCCCTTGCTGTTCCCCAAACTATCTGGTTGCACCCTTACCTTGCCGCTGATCAGTTGAATGCGGATAGGTCCTTTTACGGCGTTCCAGGCGGTAACTTTAAAAACAGTTCCTAAGGCAGTAGTAGCCAGGTTACCTGCATGCACGGTAAATGGTTTGTTTTTGTCGGGGGCTACTTTGAATACGGCTTCTCCCGTTAAAAATATTTCCCGGCCGGTAATGGCAAAAGAAGACAAGTACTTTAGCTGACTACCCGGCGCCAGTGCTGCCGTGCTACCGTCTTTCAGGCGTATCGACATTATTTTTCGCGTATGATTGGCCTGTTGTATGTAAGGATCTGGTGCTGCAACCCGCCGGGCCGTTGGAGTTACTACTGCAATTGGTGCTACGGGCTGGTGGTGATACCTGCTCCATGCAAAGCCGGTGAGTGCGGCGCCTAATACCGCCGCCGCGATCCATTTGTAATAAATGGTTTTCACTTTTTTCTTTTCCCAGGTACTACTTTCAATGACGGCCAGCATTTTATCGGAAACGTCGGTTGATAAAGTGTGCTCCGGGTGAAAAGAATGCCAGCTCTCCTCTGTTAACCAGGGCTGCAGCGCTTCGGGATGCTCCGCGAAATAAGCGGTGACAGCCTGCTTTTCTGCTTCGTTACATTCTCCCCGGAAAAACTTTTCAAGTAATGTTGCTGGATGCTTCATATGTAGTATTCGTTTGAAAACAGTAAATCCCTCACTGCTTAACAATAAGTAAATATTCGGGTAAGAAAAAAGGATCAGCAAAACCAGGCAACGATGGCCGGTAATAACAACAACAGGGAGTCTTTTAGCTGTCGTATTGCACGTACAATGTGATTTTCAACTGTTTTGGGAGAGATAGATAACTGCCTGGCAATTTCTTTATGTGGAAGTCCTTCAAAGCGGCTTAGTTTAAAAACATTTCTCCTGATGGGAGATAGTTGTTCTATACTATTATATACCCGCGTTAATTCTTCTTTCACGGTAAGGTCTGTTTCCATGTGCCAGTCGGGCGTTTCGCGCACCATTGATTCGGTATGCCGGTTCCTGACCTGTTGTTTGCGCAGGAGATCCGTCATCACGCTTTTGGCTATACGAAACAGTTGCGCGGAGATATTATAATTTGTTGATAGTTTCTCTCTTTTTTCCCAAAGTAATATGAAAGATAGCTGTACCGTCTCTTCAGAGAGGTAAGCGGAATGTGTACATTTCAATACGTAGAAATAGAGCTTTGTATGATATTGTTGATATACCATTTTGAAACGCTCGATATTTCCATTCTTTATATCCTGTACGATACTTTCCATAATGATCGCAAATATCTAATGGACCTAAACAAGATACAAGGAATTGCTGATTATATTATTGTTATTTTGGCCGCTCCTTACTTCTTCAGTTTCAATACTAACGGAGCCGTGGCTACGTTTGGAATGGTGACTGTGATCGACAGGTCCAGGGCGGAGTCGCTAACATTTTCTATCCAGTGTGGGTCCTTGTCGCCTTTCCCGTTTGTTAATAAAAATACGGCGTCATGCACATCCAGTTTCCAGGTGCCCGCATTGCCGGCAGTGGGCAGTATCAGGTCTGTACAGCCTTTGATGGCAAACTGGCCATCTGCGCTGAACTGGTAGGTATTGGTGGTAGTGCAGGTGAATAAAGCGCCTGCCGGGCCCAGCAGGGGGGCCAGCTTAATAATGCTGGTGCCAGCCGGGATGTTTTGTCCGCCGAGCTTCACCGGTACAGCGAAAACAATATCCTTTTGTTGCCAGTTACCTGCTATCAGTCCGTATTTCTCCGACTTTGCGGGGGCAGCGTCCTTATTCTTTTTACAGGACGCCATCAGCAGTTGCACTGCTGCCAATAGTGCCAGTACTTTTACAGGGATGGAATTACGCATAACTTTTTAAGTTAAATGATAGGGATGATGAATGAGTTGCTTCGGAAGCCTTTATAATGTATTCGTTTGGAAATGATAAATCCCTCACGGGTTAACAATTAGTTCATATTAACAAGGGGAAGTGATGGTAAAACAAAGGGAGGGGTAACGGCAACGGATCATCGTAACGGGGAGAAAAGGACAACCTCTTTACCTTTATGCCCGGATAGGTTGCGGCATTTGTAAGCGTTTGAAAAGCAAGGCAGAGATGCCAATGATGATCAGTTTCTGTACCGTGTTAGGAGTGCAAATCATCTGACCTGGTTTTATTCGTTTCTGGCTAACAGGCATAGTATATACCGGAGTACAGCGAAAGAAATCCGCTTGTCGCGCATGCACAACATCCGCAGCAGGAGCCAGTAGTTGTATAGGCGGAAGCGCACCGGTTTCATGACACGGGTTGTTGGTAGCTTTTTCTTTCTGTGTAGCCTGGTTAGCTGGTCAGGTAAGCCCATACCCGCAACATTGCTTTGCAGGTATGGGTGAAGATATATGCCAACCGGGATAATATCATTCCGGTAAGAATAAGAATGGATATACCACATCGGGCATTACTTTTTTTCAGGCTAGTTGAATTTAAAAACACTGAGCAGTACGATAATAAAGATGAAAATAATTTGTACCAGGTGATAGTTCTTTAAGCCGGTTTTTACTTTCCCGGGAATGGCATCATCGGTGCTGACGGCCTTATTCAGGCGGGAGCGCTGCCGTTGCCCTATCACCAGGGCGTTGGCTATTACGAGTAACACCAGTCCAAACTTTATCCGGAACCAGGTTTGTTCCCCGAATACGCCGTGGGTCATTGCCATAATACCCACACCGGATAAAATGATTACGCCAATGCCTATACGTGTAGTGATCATAAAAGGCGATATTGCCTGTAGTACGGCCGGGGCCTTGCCTGCATCAGTAGTGTATTGCTTCCAGAATTGGCGGATGCCGATAAAGTCTGCAATAATGGATCCCGCGAAAAGCAGGAAACCTGTCAGATGTATTACGATGAAGCTTTGAAGAAGGGTTTGTGTTGACATGAGCATGAAGATTAAATTACTATAATACCGAAATACTTTTTGTAAATGTATATCGGAAATATAGTAAAAACAAAATTTCCGAAGTATTTTTTATATTTTTACTTCGGAAATAATACAACTGTTACATGAATAAAGCCGTAGCGCTGATTACAGCATGGGGCGCTTTCGATGATCGCCATCCTGAAAGCAGCCTGGAAGATTTTTGCCGCCACTACCTGGCCAGGGAGAAAAGTGAAGTAAAAGCAGTGCCTGCGGGGCGTTTCATGCCGGTTACCAACGATGGTATCCTGATGCGTTGCATTGGCCGGATATTTAAGTTGCATACTATTTATACCGTAGCAGCATTGGAAGGCACCGGCATCAGCAATATTGACGAATACGCACTGCTGAATACCGTAGCGCAACTGAAAGAGCCACGGAAAACGGAAGCCATCTATGTGGCATTACTGGAGCTTTCTACCGGCACCGATAAGCTGAACCGGTTAAAAAAATTGGGGTACCTGGCAGAATACGATGATAAGGAAGATAAGCGATCCAAGCGACTGAAAGTAACAGCTAAAGGAGAGAAAGTGCTGGTGGTTTGCAGAAAACGTATTGGCCAGCTGGCTGAGATCATGTTCCATGACCTCACAGAAGATGATAAGCAACTGGCATTTCAATTATTGAAAAGCGTAGACGAAAAATTTACCAGTATCTGGCAATCCCATAAAGGAAAAGAATTTGAAGAGATTTATAAGGAGATAGCTGTTAGCAGGTAGTTTTTAGCTGTTAGCTTCTAGCTGTTAGCTTCTAGCAAAATGCAGCGAAGATGATGTTAGGTCGATCTTCGCTGCATTTTGCTAGAAGCTAACAGCTATTTCGCTACTTCCATGCACCAGGTTACACAGTGCCAGGTCTTTTTAAATGCCTGCCCTTCATGCTCACCGCTGTTGGTATCCGTGAAGGTGCCTTCCAGCATATACCGGCCCACCCATGCAGGGGAGAACGTAATATCGCCCTGTTGATTGGCTTTGATTTTTTTTGACCATCCTTCTGCGGATTGGATGGTAACGTCACCACCTGGTGGTGCTGCCTTTTTATAGCTCAGTTGAATCTTTTCCGGCTGGTGGAGTTTAGGCCTCTGTTGATGATTTGCCAGTAGTACAAAATCCGTATAGGCGGGCACGTTATCTACTCCTTTGAGCGAGCCGTTTACTTTTACCAGCCCCAATGCATAATAGTGAATTTTACTGTCCCCATAAATGGCCTGCACAGTATGGTCAATGGATAACACATGTGCGCCGGCTACTTTCGGTGTAAAGGTCGCCGCAAAGTGGTTGCCGGCCGGTGTACAGGTGAGTGGTGTTTTTTGTCCGTCGGGGGTAACAAGGAACAACGTAAAGGCCGACATATTGCTGAACCAGTGCTGGGTGGAGTCGCGCTCATTTTCAGAGAATTCACCAAAGAATACTTTAACGGTTTGTGCCTGCCCGATTTTACCATTGGTGTCTGTCTCAATCCAGATGGCATGGGCAAAAAGCGCTTGTATGCTGCAGCATAAAATAACAGAAAACAGGAATTTTTTCATTCTATTTATATTTAGATCATTACAGCCGATAAAACTAGTATGCGATGGTCAGGATAACTTTTCAAAAGAGGAAAATGATTTGCGCAATCGGGAAAAATGGCTGTGCCCCTGCAGGCATCGTTATAAACGCAGCGTGCTAGTGGATGCTATCAATTTTTCCGTCCACCAGGTGAATAGTTTGATCTGATTTAACCGTAATGTCTTCATCATGGGTGACCATCAGGATAGATGACATATGCCAGGCATGAGCAGAGCGTCTGCTGTGTTGGTGGAATGTTGGGAGACATGGTTTGCCTTGTTGCTGTGGATGGTCAGTAATAAGAGGATACCTGTTTTTATTTCTATTGGTTCTGAAATAAAAGAACCAATGAGTGCAAAAAAATGATTACTTACTTTTTCTTTTTAACTCCACTGTTCTTTTCCATCTTTCGAGGATCAACGGAATTTCGAACAACATCATTTTGTATAGTTCTGATACATCTTCCAGTTCTGCGTTGAAGTCGTCATCCACTTTTCTTGTTGCGCTGATGTCATCGAGTGCAGAATAGAACTCCTTGATCTTTTGCGATAACGTTACCTCGCTGAACATATTATGTATGCTAACAGAGAAGTAGCGCTTTCTTTGCCCACCAATAGTTTTAGCTTCTATCATCCGGGCAGACTCTAACATTTTCAGCGCATTGGATACGGCACTTTTACTGACACCAAAGTATCTTACCATTTGTTCGAAAGTGGCCTGGTGTTGTTCACTCAGCAACAGGTAAATGAATATCCTCGCCGCCACAGGGGTAAGCCCCATCGACTCCATTGTGTTACTGTGTTGTTCTATTTTCGCCCTGTATTTTTCCAATCCTGTTATAGATGTCAGGGTATAAAGGTAGAAAAGTTGTTTGGTTCTCTTTTAGGAGAACCAAATATTTTTTTTTCTTTCCCCTCAGCTCTATTATCTTTAAAAGCATCGTACTGATAGTAACGAGGATAGGAGCACGCCATACAGGTATCCTTCTGCCGGTGAAAACTAAATTTATCTTCCTATAAAATAAACTTACATGAGCAATACCGCCACAGAAAGAGCGCGGATGCCGGAAGGCGACAGCAGCGTTTTAGATAGCAGAAGTTTGGCCAACAGCTACGCCACTTTAATACCTGTTTTACGTGAGGGAATGCGTGTACTTGATGTAGGCTGTGGTACCGGCGCTATATCAGCAGGTATTGCCGCCGCAGTTGGTACTGCGGGCACCGTTATTGGTATCGACAGCAGCACCCACTTAATCGCCAAAGGGCAGCAGGATCATGCCGCTGTGCCTCAACTGACACTGCTTACAGCCGATTTGTTTACTTATGACCCAGAAGAAAAATTTGACCTGATTGTTGCCGCCCGCGTGCTGCAATGGTTAAATAATCCAGCAGAAGCATTGCGGCATTTGAAGTCGCTGTTACGCCCCGGAGGTATCCTGTCGATACTGGATTACAATCACACCCAACTGGAATGGACACCTGCGCCACCTGCCGCCATGCAGCACTTCTACGACGCCTTTCTTCGCTGGCGCGCAGATGCGGGCATGGATAACGATATGGCGGATCATTTGCCGGATATTTTTTCGCAGTTGGAATTACACCACATCGAAACATTATCCGCCGATGAAGTGTATACCCGTAGCCACCCGGCATTTGCAGAAAAAGTAGGTATCTGGTCTAAGGTAGCGGAACTGCGCGGCCCGCAAATGGTGGCTGCCGGAGTTGTTACAGAAGCAGAAAGACTGGCCGCCATCACGGCATATGATGCTTGGATAAATACGGCCGCAGAAAAAATGGTGATGAAATTGAAGGAAGTGCGGGCCACTGTTTGAGTCTATAAAATGGAATCCATCATTACATGAAAACACGCATTTATTGGCTGGAGAAATTTCCCAATGGTGCCTCCTTAGGCATCATGCCACGGCCCCGTGGCGACGACTGGCTCGAAGATGATATCCGCAGCATCAAAAAGCAGGGCGTAGATGTATTGGTGTGCCTGCTGGAACCCGCTGAAATAAGGGAGTTAGCGCTTACGATGGAGCAGGTAACTGCCATCAGAAATGGTCTCCGGTTTATTCATTTCCCTTTCCCGGACCGGGAAGCGCCCCCCACCGGCTCTTACACAGAAAAGTTGCTTCGCACATTGGAAGCAGCTATCGACAACGGTGAAACTATTTGTATACATTGCAGGATGGGCATCGGCAGATCTGCGATCATTGCCGGCAGCCTGATGCTCCTAAAAGGTGCCCGCTATGATGACCTGCTCGCCAAAATCAGCAAAGCCCGTGGCCTTAAAGTGCCGGATACTGCCGAACAGGAGTCCTGGTTGAAAAGCAGGGCGAGGTAATGACAAACAATGATAATACCGGTCATTACCTGTATCAAAAACGGACATATTAAAAAATAAATACTGCTTAATGTACTGGCGTTTATTTCGGTCAACCATGGCATAGTTTTTCAATGTCTCCCATAACTGATATAAATGATCATGATAAGCAACTATTTCCGCATTGCCTGGCGTAATCTTGTCCGCAACAAAACATTTTCTGCTATTAACATTATGGGATTGGCGCTGGGCATGGCCTGCAGCCTGTTAATGTTATTGTGGGTACAGGACGAACGCAGCATGGATCAGTTTCATGTTAATCATGATTACCTCTACCAGGTATACCTGCGTCAATCTGCCGATGGCAAAGTAGATGGTAGTTATCTCACGCAAGGCCTGCTGGCAGACGCTTTAAAGAAAGATGTGCCTGAAGTGGAGCTGGCCAGCGGATGGCAGGCATATCCTCCCATTGCTTTCCAGGCAAATAATAAAGCGGTAAAAATGGCGGGAGGCTATGCCGGCGCAGATTTCTTACGCATGTTCAGTTACCCTTTACTGCACGGAGATAAAGATGTTACCCTGGGAGCTCCCGGCACTATTGCTATTTCCAGGCATATGGCGGAATTATTTTTCGGAAGCCCGGAAAAAGCCATTGGTCAGCTGATCCGCTATGAAGATACCACCAGCCTGGCTATTAACGCGGTATTTGAAATACCCGCCGCCTCGTCTGTTCAATTTGATTTTATTCGTAGCTGGGATGATTTTGTGGCCACCAACCCGTGGGCAAAAACCTGGGGCAGCGCAAGTCCAGCTACGTATATCCAGCTCCGTGCCCAGGCTGACCCTGCCAAAGTAGCTGCCAGGCTGAAAGAGTTTCTCTATCACTATCAACCTAAAAATAAAGAATCAACCACTGAACTGGGATTGCAACCCTATGGCGAAAAGTACCTCCACAGCACTTTTGAAGAAGGACATCCGGCCGGCGGCCGTATCGCATACGTAAGGCTCTTTACCCTGCTGGCTGTTTTTATTTTGCTCATCGCCTGCATTAACTTTATGAACCTCGCCACCGCACATGCTGCCAAAAGAGCCAAAGAAGTAGGCGTGAGAAAAGTGGTGGGCGCCCGTCGTGGTGTATTAATCAGCCAGTTTATCGGGGAAGCACTCCTGTTGGTATTTGTAGCGACAGGCATCGCCGTATTGGTATCCATCTTACTATTACCTGCATTTAATCACCTCAGTGGAAAGCAACTTTACCTGCCATTCGACAAGGGCACTTTTTGGCTGGTATTATCCGGATTAGTACTGTTAACCGGCTTCGTAGCCGGCAGTTATCCCGCCTTGTTTTTATCCTCCCTGCACCCGGCCCGTGTGCTGAAAGGTGGCCTGAAATTCAGCAGCGGCGGCGCTCATTTCCGCAAAGGTCTCGTTGTTTTCCAGTTTGTCTTGTCTATTGTGTTGATAGTGGGAATGATGGTGATATACCGGCAAATGGATTATATACAAACTAAAAACCTGGGCTACGACCGGCAACATTTACTCTATATTCCACTGGAAGGTGAACTGCTCTCCAAATACGATGTATTTAAGGAACAGGCTATGAACATACCCGGTGTGCTGGCCATCACAAAGATGAAGGAATCGCCGACAGTGATTGAGCATCATAAAGGCGGCATTAACTGGACTGGTAAAGATCCCAGCCAGGATGTTTCTTTCGCAGATGCTGCAGTGGGCTACGACTTTGTAAAAACTATGCGCCTGCAACTTCTAGATGGACGCGATTTTTCCCGCGAATACGGGAATGATTCCGGCAGTTATATTTTAAATGAAGCGGCTGTTAAAAGAACGGGGTATACAAATCCCATAGGGCAGCCTTTTACACTCGGTAGTGTACCCGGAAAAATTATTGGCGTCCTGAAAGACTTCCACTTTACATCCATGCACGAAACGATATCGCCGCTGGTGATTCGCCTGGATAACCGTCCCAAATGGGGCACCATCCTGGTGCGTACCACCGGTGCTAAAACCAAAACGGTACTGGCTGAATTGACTGGTATCTGCAAAAATATAAACCCTAATTTCCCGTTTACGTACCAGTTTTCCGATGAAGAATATACGCGGCTATACAAGAGTGAGCAGTTGGTGAGCCAGTTATGCAACTACTTCGCCGCACTCGCTATTTTCATTTCCTGTTTAGGATTGTTTGGCCTGGCGCTGTTTACAGCCGGACAACGCACCAAAGAAATCGGCGTCCGGAAAGTATTAGGCGCTTCCGCCACCAATATCTTCCTGCTGCTGTCTTCCAGCTTTCTCCAGCCCGTAGTAATAGGAATGGCCATTGCCACACCTTTGGCGTGGCTGGCCATGCATCATTGGCTGAAAAATTTTGCCTATAAAGTTGAGCTGGATTGGTGGGTGTTTGGCCTGGCAGGTATCGTTACGCTTGTCATCGCGTTGGTTACCGTGAGCTTTCAGAGTGTACGTGCCGCCGTGATGAATCCCGTGAAAAGTTTAAGAACAGAGTAGCGTTTATTTCATCGCTTTTTTCCGTAACCGGCTTAATGTTTCCGGTGTCATGCCCATCATGGAAGCCAGGTACTGTAACGGTACCAGGTTAAACAGCTCCCCATGTTGCTGCAACAGCTGATGGTAGCGCTGCTCGGCTGTTAGCGACAACAGGTTAAAGATGCGGTCTTCCATCAGGGTAAAACAACGTGCAATAAACAGTTTCTCTAACAGGTGCCATTGCGGAATATGCTGACCAATATTATGGTAATCCGTTTTGTTGATCGTATAAAACTCACAATCTGCCAGTGCCACAATGTTATACCTGGAAGGTTTGTTGAAAATAATCCCAGCCAGGTCTGTTACGAAATAGCCTTGATAAGAAATCCACTGCGTAATTTCTTTCTCCTCACTGTTGGCATATACACGGAGTAACCCCGACTTATGAAAACTCAGCTGATCGCAGATGCGGCCGGCTTTCAGGAAGTATTCTCCCTTGGATAGGGTGGTGAGCTGAAAGAAGGGTGTAATCTTTTCTATTTCTTCTTTCGGGATGCCAAAGTAGCCGTTGATATATTGTGCCAGTTCTGTCAATGGAGATGTATTTTGATGGGAAGTTAGGGTTTCCGGAGGAGAAGAATACGTTTTTTTGGTTACCTTCCCTCAGTGAATACGCTTAATCCCTGTTTAACTTATGTATTTAAAGCTTTTTGAAGTTTTCCAATCTAACTTTCTAAAGGTAAGTTTGCTAACCTGTTTCCTGATGGCTTGTAAAAGTAATAATGCGCAGCTGTCAGAAGAGGAAAAAGTACTGATGATAGCGAAAGATACCGCTATTAAGGTTTATGGAAAAAGAATCATACAAGGAGAGCTCCCACTGGTGGCCACGAAGAAGAATGATTCCCTTTGGGTAGTCGAAGGAACTATGCCAGATGGATTTGTGGGGGGTACGGTATATGTTGAAATATTAAGAGATAGTTTGAAGGTGGTGAGAATGACGCATTATAAGTGATTATTAAATTTGAATATCATGGGAAATGGCATCTTTCGTTAAAAAAGGCAATAAGGTATTTATTGATTACAAGTATTTGATAGGTATCACTGCCAGCTTCAGGCAAGTGGATTTATCGCTTGATAGATCCAGGTGGAACGATTGGGAGGAGTTATGTTTGTTTTATAAGGAAAGATCAGATGCAGAATATTTTTTTGATTTTTTTATAGGCGTGTGTAAGCAACTTAATTTATCTCCTAAATATTATGGATTATCATGGAGATCATATAGGGTTGACGCTATTGTCTCCAGGATTTTTCGACGGTTTTTTTTGCCGCAAAACTATGTGACTATTCAGGAGTTGGAAACGGGTTATTACCTGCTAAACGAATTTAAGGGCTTGTTAGCAAATAAATCTACCGAGCCTAAAGATATGGAGCCTGTGCGTTACCGGATTGCCGTTTTTTACGCCAATTGGCTATGGCCTAAGTTGAAGCGGAGAGATTATTGGGAGGTCATGAAGGTGGAACATTATTTTCAAAATGAGCGGTTGGTGACGCGGTCATTGGAGGAGCTTACAGGATTCAGAGTACAATAATTTAGAAATGTATGATAGATGAAATAGTTAAACGGTATGGAGATTTTTCAGACGCACTCATTTGGAGGTTTTCTTTTGAGAGCAATGTTCACAGTGCTTCCGGAAAAGGAAGCATAGAAGTGCTGATTAACTGTATGAATCATGAGGGTAATTTTGAATGGGAAAGGATAATATTAGTTTTTGAAGAAGTATTGTGTTTTCGGTTTGCTGAAAATAGAAGAACCTCATCTGTAGTAGTAAATGCTGTAATGATAAAGCAAGAACACGATGAGATTGTTTTTGATTTTTTTCCATTGATATTGGCAGATGGAATAGCTGAGAACCCTCAATCTGATTTAATTATCCGGTGCAAACGGGTTAAATACACCAGCGTGTGAAAAGTAATTGAATGTTCAAATCTATAAATATGATGTAATGAATTTTGATTTTGATGACCAGTATTGGCACGACTCAACTCTCGAAAGTATCTTCCTCGACAGGAGAGATCCAGGGAATAATGATATTATAGAGATGGTTATTGACTGGTATGAAGGCCATCCAAAGTCAAAAATCATATTTAGAGGAGTCTGTTTATTTAAGGCTGCTATGAATTCGGGAATTAAGGTGAAGGAATCAATAGATATGGCTTATATCGCACCTGCCGATGATCCGGATTTATTGAACTTTTATAAGATATGGAAAGGCGCTTTTGATAACGTCAAATTGAATTGCTACATTATTCAAACAAATTCTACAGGAAGTGAAATAAAAATACTGGCGGAAAGTGTTGAGATGGTGCCTTATAGCGTATAAAGCACAAATTTTATGATAGTTAGTGAGATAGCCCCTGGTATTATGTCTCATGAAAAAAAGTATTGTCAATTGAAAATTATTAAATGTCTTGTTCCTGCATTTTTCCTTCTTATCATCTGCGTTAACTGCTATTTAACCTTAGCTAAACATAGGCCATTGGACAAATTTGCATGCCTGATGCTATTTTTACTGGTACTGGCGTGGCTGGGAAAACGAAGTATATTTTGGATAACAGGTGCTGTGATCTGTTGTTACGGAATTTATAGTTTATTGTTTATAAGTCCAAAAGCTGCGGAAGCTACTTCTATGGAGTTTACATCTTCCTTAAACTATCTAATATTCGGGAGTAAGACAGGGGCTTCAATGCATCAACTAATCAGGTTGATACCTTTATTTTTCTATCCTTCTTTTTTTGTTTTTTGTATTATACAAATCAGAAAAAGGGTAATATTGCGTAAAAGCTATATTAGACCACAATAGCACCTAACAACCAATGTCCATCCTTGACACCTCTAAAGATCCATTAGCTAAATCCTTCATCGCCGGAAAAACGCCGGCAACCTTATCCTTGCTTCATCATTTCCTCGAACAATATGCGGCTTTGAATAAGGATATTTACCTGTATCCCACCAAATCCATGCTGGGTATAGGCCTTGGTGATAAGCGAATTGCCTGGGTGACACAGTTGGGAAAAAACTTCGTACACATTGTATTCCCATTTGAAAAAGCATATCCGGATAATTTATGTTTCCAGAAAATAGCGCCTGTACCTGGTGATGCACGTCAGGTGAACCATCATTTTCGTATGTATTCACCAGAAGATGTAAATGACGAGGTAATGCAGTTTATGCGGTTGTCAATGAAATCACTCTGATTTCAGCGCCTTTACCGGGTTAGCCAGCGCGGCTTTGATCGATTGTATGCTCACCGTCAGCAGGGCAATCGCTACTACGATCAGACCGGTAACGGCAAACATCCACCATTGTATTTGTATGCGGTAAGCGTATTCCTGCAGCCATTGGCTCATGATGTACCAGGTCACCGGGGTGGCGATGAAGAGCGCGATAGCCGCCAGTTTAACAAAATCTTCCGATAGTAAATTTACGATGCTGGTCACAGAAGCCCCCAGTACTTTCCGGATACTTATTTCTTTACTGCGTTTGGTAATGTTGTAGGCGGTAAGGCCCAGGATGCCCAAACAGGTAATAAACAGCGTAAACCAGGAGAAGAGCTGTACAATTTTACCGAATTGCAGGTCTGCTTTGTATTGCTCATCATATAGTTCGTCGAAGAAATGGTATTCAAATGGATAGCCCGGATATTGCTGCTGCCAGAGGGCTTGCATTTTTGCAATGGTCTGCCCGATATCTTTGGTATGTAATTTAGCAGAAAAGAAACTGCCTCCGTTGCCGCGATACCAGTGAAGCATTGGAAGTATCGCAGTTTTTAAAGACTGTTGATGATAATCTTCCACCACACCTGCAATAATGCTGAAGTGGTTAGGGCTGTTCCAGGAAAAGGAAAGCTTTTGCCCGATGGCTTCTTCCGGGGTATTAAAGCCAAAAAGGCGACAGGCCTCCCTGCTAAGGATGACCTTATCATTATGGGAAGCGTCACCCCGGAAATTGTCGCCGGCCAGCAATTTAAGGTTCATCACCGGCAGGAAATTTTCATCAATACCATAAGCATAGATGACCGTATTCAGGCCGATGTTGGAACCTGGCCGGTGAATACCACTCATGGTAGCCAGTTCGTGTAAGCTGGCGCCGGGTAGCGCTTCTGATGCCGTGATTTTTTCTACTTCCGATAGTTGGGATACGTTGTTGATATACGCGGTGGTTTGCTGCCGGCGGATAGAATCCATTACTTTACCTTGTCCGGATGGCACCCTGAGTATCAATGTCTGGTCGGTGCTGAGGCCCAGGTCCTGGTGGCGCATATAAGACAGCTGTTTGAAAACAATGAGCGAGGCGGACAATACTATCAGGGCTGCCGCAAATTGACCTACTACCAACACTCTTCTAAATAGCGTGCTTGCAGAAGAAGTAGTAAAAGATCTGCGTGTAACGCTGACAGGTTTCACCGCCGATAGCACCAGGGCGGGATATACCCCGGAGAGTATACAACTGAATACAAAAAGCGCCAGGGTGCTGAGCCAGAAGAAGGAGGACCGGAAGAAATCTGCCGTAACAGGACGTCCGGTCAGTTTTACATAGTAAGGTAATAGTAGGACTATCAGTGCCAATGCAAGGGCAATGGCGATGGTGTTGGTTAATATAGTTTCTGTCATGAATTGTTTCACCAGTGATATTCTGGAAGAGCCCAACGCTTTGCGCATTCCCGTTTCTTTGGTGCGGTCGGCGGCGCGGGCAGTGGTCAGATTTACATAGTTTACCGCGCCTGCCAGCAACACAAGTATGGCAATCACCACCATAAACTGTACGGTTTTCAGGTCACCGTTTTCTTCCGGCTCGAACGATTTATGTGATAACAGGTGTATATCTTTCATGGGCTCCGCTTTCATCTTGTTATCCTTTAGTTTTTCTTTGGCTACCTGCATCAACTTGTTGTTGAAGGCCGCGAGGCTGGCATGGGGGAGTAGTTGCACATAGGTATAGTTATTATTACCGTTCCAGCTTTCGGGATCAAGTCCTCTGCCAATCAGGGAGTTGAAAGAGATGAGCAGATCAAATTTCAAGTGAGTATTGGGTGGTACATCTTTAATAACACTGGTAATGGTATAGGTCCAATCGCCATCCCGGAGCAATTTTCCTACCGCAGGCTCGTTACCAAACATTTTTTTGGCGAGAGATTCCGTCACCACGGCCTGGTTAGGTGCCGTGAGTGCTGTGGAGGGTTGTCCGGCTATAAAGTCATAGTTGAAAACGGTGAACATGGAATTATCTACCGCATATGTTTCTACCTTGAAAACTTTTCCGTCGGCTTCCACGGTGGGAACTTCTTCCAGGTGTTCTACCCGCACATAATCCACTACTTCGGGAAATTGTTTTTTGATCAATGGCCCCAGTGGTGGATGTGTTTCGCAATCCGTCATTTCATATTCAGCACCTCTGTATCTATCGAGTGTAATGCGATAAATGTTATCGGCATTTTTGTAAAAGTTTTCATAGCTGTATTCAAACCGCGCATAATTGATGATAAACAAGAATGCTGCTGTTGCCAGTGCCAACCCCAGTATGTTGATGATAGCATAAAACTTATCTTTTCTGAGATTGCGCCAGGATATTTTCAGGTAATTCAGAAACATATTTCGGTAGTTTGGTAAACTGCCGTTCCGGGTCACAAGAAGGTTGCCATTTAATGGTGCCGCTGTCATAGGGTGTTTCCCGGGAGCGGCATTATCCGGGATGTCCGGAAACGGACATTTTTGTCCGGTATCGGCAGTTGCCCGAATATATTAATTATTTCGGGAGAAAGGAAGCCGGCACGGTGTGTCTTTTGTTTCAAATGAGGGCATATGCTGCTTAACTAAGGAAGGAGTGTTATATTTATAGGGTAAGCCCATTTGTTGTTAAAAATTTATGGTATGAACAATCACCTCCGGCCGGCTTCCAGAAATATGATTGAGTCTATACTCGTACTGCTGTTGCTGTTGGCTTTGCTGTTAGCGCTGTACCAAGTATTGCATTTATTTTTTGGTGTACTCACTTTTGCATTGATCTTTTCTGTTTCTTTTTATCCGCTGTTTGAGCGCATGGTGCGGTGGTTGGGCGGGCGGCGCAAATTAACAGCTACCATATACGCCATTGTAGTAGTCGGGATCATTGCGTTGCCGGTCACTTATATTGTGGCGGAAATGAGCTCGCATGTCCGGGAATCGCTGCACTGGATCCGGGATGTGAAAGACAACGGACTGCCGCCATTGCCGGCATGGGTGGTGAATGCGCCTTATATTGGTGCAGAGATCAGTACGTTCTGGCAGCATCTGCAGGATAGTCCCAAGGAAACCTTAAACTCGCATGAGCAGCCGGTACGGATGGTGTTAAACCACGTGGTGAGCAGTGGTTTCGGTATTATTGGCACCGCCGTGCAGTTGATTATTGGCATTGTGGTATCGGCATTTTTCCTGGTAAGCGGTGAAAAAGCGGTGCGGCCTATTCGCGCGGCAGTGGAACATCTGCTGGGACGCAAGGATGGAAGCGATTTGCTGAACGCCACCACCATGGCGGTGAAAGGTGTATCTATCGGTGTAATGGGCACCGCATTTATTACCGCTATTGTGGCCTGGATTGGCCTGGCCATTGCCGGGATTCCCTTTGCATTAGGACTGGCAGCCCTGATCTTTTTCCTGGTGGTCATACAAATAGGACCACTGGTGGTATGGGTACCACTCACCATATGGATGGCTACACAGGGGCATCCGGGCATGACACTTTTCCTGGCGATATATGGTGCCGGTATCCTGATCGGCGAGGCTATCCTGAAACCGGTGCTGATCGCCAAAAGCGGCAAGCTGCCCTTCCTGGTACTGTTTATCGGTGTGATAGGTGGTGTGGCGGCATGGGGATTTACCGGCATGTTTAAAGGCGCTATCATTGTATCTGTATTCTATACTATTTTCAATTCATGGCTGGAACGTAAAGATGGTCCGCATGGGGCAGAAAATAGATAGTAACTTTGCCGCATATCCGAAACGTATCATATGAAAGCTGCGACTATCAGCGAAATAAAGAAGGAACTGAGCACGCTGGCACCGGCGGAGTTGTCGGCCCTCTGTTTGCGACTGGCAAAATATAAAAACGATAACAAAGAACTGCTGACCTACCTGTTGTTCGAAGCACACAATGAACAGGGATATGTAGATGCCGTAAAAGTGGAGATAGACAACGGGTTTACGGAGATGGCCGGCGATAAATTATACCATGCCAAAAAGCGCCTGAGGAAAATATTGCGGATCACGAATAAGCATATACGTTATACCGGCTCCAAACAGGCAGAGGCAGAATTGCTGATTTATTTCTGTACTAAAATGAAACAGGCAGGTTTATTATCTTCCTATAGTATACAATTAAATAACCTCTATGAGCAACAGTTGAAGAAAATAGCGAAGGTAATTGCCGCGCAGCACGAGGACCTGCAATACGACTACCAGCGCCAGCTGGACCGGCTCACGGGAAAGGACTAACCTGTTCCATATCAGCGCTGGCATGTGTCACCATATCTGTTTTACCCCATTTCCATAATAGCTGGAACACTGCCCGGAGTGATTCGCCGCGCGCAGTTAAACAATATTCTACTTTCAGCATCGCTGTTTCATGAGAGATGCGTTCTACCAGCTCCCGCCGCTCCAGTTCCTTCAATTCGGCGGTGAGCATACGTTCTGTAATTATAGGAATGGCTTTTTTAATATCGCTGTAGCGGCATATGCCGGAAAACAGCTGATGTAATATCATGGGCTTCCATCGTCCTTCTATTAAAGCTAAAGTATACGAAATAGGGCAGGAAGCAATGATCTTTTGGCGGTTTTCGAAGTTGGTAGATTGCGTTTTTCTCATAGGGTAATTTTTAGACTTTAACCAGATGCTTACATTTTTGTTCGTTCTTGTAAAAGTAACGATCACTGGCGACTTTTGTATGATTGTTCACGATGGATAAACGATAAAAATAAGATATGAAAAGTTACCACATAAATTTAGGTGCAGGATTAGAAGGCTTAACCCTTAAAGAACAGGCTATCCCGGTTCCCGGCCCGCGGGAAGTCCTCATCCGGGTGAAAGCGAGTTCGCTCAACTACCGCGAAATCATGATACTCAAAGGATTTTATCCATTACCGGTAAAAACGGACGTGATCCCATTATGCGATGGCGCCGGGGAAGTGGTGGCTGTTGGTAGTGCCGTGACGACCCTTAAAACGGGGGATCGGGTAATGGCGCAGGTATTTCCCGAATGGCAGGATGGGGCTTTCAGTATGGAGTATGCCACACAGCTGGGAGGATCAAAGGATGGTATGCTCGCGGAATACGTGGTATTGCCGGAGCAGGCACTGTTACTTATGCCCCCGCATTTATCCTATACAGAGGCTGCTGCTATTCCGTGTGCGGGCTTAACTGCATGGAACGCACTCAGTGGTGGTCGTGGACTGGTGGCCGGTGAAACTGTGCTGACATTGGGTTCCGGCGGAGTGTCGTTGTTTGCATTACAATTGGCAAAAGCAGCAGGCGCCCGGGTAATAGCCACTACGTCCACTACAGAAAAGGCCGCGAAGTTAAAAGCGTTAGGTGCGGATGAAGTAATTAACTACCAACAGCAGCCCGACTGGCACAAGGTGGTACGTGAATACACCGGAGGAAAAGGCGTAGATCATGTAATTGAAGTAGGTGGAGGAACAACGGAGCAATCTATCCGTTCAACGGCTATCAATGGGGAAGTGGCCGTAATAGGTGGTGTAGCTGACGGCGCTACGCTGGTGGATATTAACCTTGTAAAGTATGGTATGGTAAACATCATCCCTGTAGCCATTGGCAGTAAAGCGCAGTTTACTGCCCTGAACAAAGTGATCGCTGCCAGCAAGCTGCAGCCGGTGATCGACCGGGTGTTTGACTTTCAGGAAGCGCCGGAGGCATTTAGCTATTATATGCAGGGGAAATATTTTGGCAAAATCGTCATAGATCATTCGGGGTTGTAATAGTTGTGATATAGAAAAACAGGATTGTTACGGCTGCTTATTTGTTTCCTTCGCAGGAAAATTATACTTTGTAAGGAGTCGTAATAACCTGTTTGCATGAAAGTTCTATTTGAAACGCCGCGGTTACAGTTGCGCACCTTCGCAGCTACCGATGATACCTTCGTATTGGAATTGCTGAATACTCCTACCTGGCTGCAATACATCGGCGATCGGCAAGTGAAAACGCTGGCGGATGCGCAACGCTATATCATGAACAACCTGTTACGCCTATACGCAGAACAAGGATATGGCGCCTGGGTAGTAGTACTGAAAGAAACGGGGCAACCTATCGGCATTTGCGGATTGTTTAAGAGAAGATACCTGGAACAACCCGATCTGGGCTTTGCATTTTTGCCGGAAGCAGAAGGGCATGGTTATGCGTATGAAGCTGCTACCGCTACGATGGAGTATACAAAGCAACAACTCGAATTGCCCAGGTTGTTTGCTATTACGCAGCCGGGCAATCACCGGTCAGTGCGACTGCTGGAGCGCTCCGGATTTACATTACAGGGCACTATTCAGCCTCCGGGAGAAACAATGGAGCTGATGTTGTTTGATATTAGCTTTTAGCCATTAGCTTCTAGCTTCTAGCAAAATGCAGCGAAGACTATATATGTTAATCATTCGCTGCATTTTGCTAGAAGCTAGAAGCTAATGGCTAAAAGCTAAAAGCTATTCCTACGCCGTTTGTATAACGACAACACTTTATTCATCACGAGGTAAATCAGGGAGCCGATGCACAGCACCACAAGTCCTGTACGCAGCCAGGTGGCGGCGGTTACAGACAATCCGATGCCGGTACCCAGGGCTACATAAGCAGCCAGACATATGGGGCACTTCGGCAACAATGCGAGTGTTATGCCCGGTAAAAGCCATCGCACAGTTTTAACGATACGTTGCCGGAATGTCAGCGGACCTGTGGGGTGTGCAACCGTTGTTTTGTGGGAAGAGCTGCCCGTAGCGCTTCCGCACGAACAATTCGTTTTCATGACGCATGTTCTTCCCCGCTGCAGCAGGAGCCAGGTTTTTCATCTGCATGATACCTGCCAGTATCATCTACATAGCCTTTCTCATCGTATTTATCATGGTGACGCACCCACGACGTGAGCCCGCCATTTTGATCTGTTTCATTACGGCCCAGTGGCGCAATATCCAGGTAATTGTAAGCTACCAGTTGTAATTCGCCACCACGGGCATAGGTTGAATAAGTATGGTAGATATTACCCTCTTCATCTTTATAAAAAACACTCAACCCCGGAAGATCCTCTACATGGGTAGGTAAATTCTCCAGGATGCCATAGTTGAAATATACCTTTCCGCTTTCCAGTTCTTCCTTGTGGAAGGATACGTGGTAGTCGTAGTTGAAATCACTATTCCCGGAAGATACCCATCTGAATTGCCAGCCCATACGCTTTCTAAAGGCTTCCAATACAGGGATCGATGCTCTTGACACCACTACCAGCGATACATCGTGATGCTCCAGGTGAGTTAATACACCGTTGATAGAGTCAGCAGAAAAAGAACAGCCTACACAACCGATTTTTTCATGAGGGCCGAACATAAAATGTTGTATGATCAACTGGCTGCGGCCATCAAAAAGATCAGATAAAGTGACTTTACCATTGGGGCTATCAAAAACATATTCTTTCTCTACTCTTTCCCAGGGCAGTGCCATACGTTCCCGGGTGAGCTCATCACGTAAACGCGTATACTGCTTTTCTTTTTCCAGGAATTTTATCCTGGCGGCTTTCCATTCTTCAGGAGAAACTATTTTGTGTGGGAGACCGGGTTCAACTATGGATGGTTTAAAACCAGTCGTTACGTTTGTACTCATGATTTTATATTTTAGGTCTTACAAATGTCTACTCTTCCGCTCACACTTCGCGTGTGCAAACACGCCTAATTTGGGGGGCATTTGTGCCATTAAAATCCGTTACTTTTGTACCAGATCATACCTTTTTTACCATGAAAACAGTTTCTCTGCTGATTTATGAAGATGCCGTTTTATCCTGTGTGTCTGGCGCTATGGATATGCTGATAGGCGTAAACCGGTACCTGGCGCAGATTGGAAAGGAGCCTGCTTTTAATGTAGAGCTGGTTAGTGAAAAAGTGAAGAACATCCAACTGCAGCTCCCGGCGCAGTTTATCTGTTACAAAACCATCGATGAAGTAACGCATACCGATCTTATTGTGGCGCCTGCATTTGCGGGTGAACCGGATGCCGTATTACGCAAAAACAGCGCATTGGTGGATTGGCTGGCTACCATGCACGCCAGGGGCACAGAAGTAGCCAGCTTATGCCTGGGCAGTTATTTCCTGGCTGAAGCAGGGCTGCTGAAAGGTAAGTCCTGCACCTCGCATTGGATGGCGCTGGAAGATATGCGCAATCGCTATCCGGATATCACCATCCTGCCGGATAAGGTAATGACAGACCAGGAAGGTATCTACACCAGTGGTGGTGCTTTCATCTCCTTAAACCTGGTGTTATACCTGATTGAAAAATTCTGTGGCCGCGATGCCAGCATCTGGACCAGCAAAATGTTTTCGATTGATATGGACCGGGTGAACCAATCTCATTTCGCGGTTTTCCAGGGACAACGGCAACATGAAGACGAGGAGATCCTGAAAGCCCAGGCCTACATTGAAGCACATTACGATCAGCAAATTTCTGTTGAGCAAATTGCAGGGCAGGCCAATATGAGCAAACGCAATTTTATACGCCGGTTTAAAGTGGCTACACAAAATACACCACTGGAATACCTGCAGCGCGTGAAAATAGAATCCGCTAAAAAAGAACTGGAGAAAAATTCCCAGAACATCAGCACGCTGATGTATAACGCCGGTTACAACGATCTCAAAACATTCCGGCAGGTGTTTAAACGAATTACCGGCCTCACGCCACAGGAGTACCGCCGGAAGTATTGCCGGTCGGTATCTGAGCTGAGTAATTGAGGCTATTCTGTTTTAAGGCTTTTCACCGGATTCATAAAGGCTGCTTTGGCCGACTGATAACTCACCGTCAATAAAGTAAGCAGGATAGTACCGGCGCCGGCGCCCACAAACAGCCAGATGGAAACGGTGGTGTGGTATGCATAATGATGCAGCCAATACTGCATAAGGTAGTAAGTCGCCGGGGAAGCTATCAGCAGCGCAATCACCACCAGTCTTACAAAATCTTTCGATAACAACACACATACATGTGCCACGGATGCGCCCAATACTTTGCGGATTCCTATTTCCCGCGTGCGCTGTTCTGCGAGGAATGCCGCCAGCCCTAATACCCCCAAACAGGAAATAAAAATAGCCAGCACTGCAAACACAGTGGCCAGGCGGGCAATGCGCTCTCCATCTGAAAACTTGCGGGCGTAGTTGTCGTCTGTAAAAGTATAATCGAACGGACCGCCGGGATTAAACCGTTTGAATACCGGCGCCATTTTCGCCAGTGCCTCCTGCATAGACATGGCCGGGTTGATACGTACGGTCATGGCATTCATCATTCCATACTGCAGGCTGAAAATAGCCGGTGCCACGGGTGCATAGGGCGATTCCATGATCATATCTTTCACAACGCCGTTAATAATGCGTGGTGCGCCGTTCAGGTAAATGGTTTGGCCTACCGGACGTTGTAGCCCCATCAGCTTTACAGCGGCTTCGTTGATCACAAGTGCGCCGGTATCTGTGGCGTAATTGCGGGAATAGTCGCGGCCTTCTTTGATCTGCCAGCCAACGGTATGACCATAGTCGTGTGTAACGCCGATCACACCTATTGGCGTTTGGCTGCCGGCGGGTTTTCCCTTCCAGGTAACATCCGTTTTATAGTCCGGGTTTTGCGTAGAAGGAATATCTGATTTTGCCATATCTGCTACAGCGCCGGTTTCCAGCAGTGCAGTCCTGAGCGCATCATAAGGTGCGCCATACATTTCGCCGGTACTCATGGTCACATTAATAAGGCCTTGCCGGTTATAGCCAACAGGCCGGTTTTTACCATATTGTATCTGCTGATAAATAATTACGGTGCCAATAATCAATGCAATAGATACACTGAATTGTAATACCATCAGGATATTGCGGGGAAGCAGGGAAAAACGTCCGGGAGCTGCATGGCCTTTTAATACTTTCACAGGTTGGAAAGAAGAGAGGAAGATAGCCGGGTAGCTGCCAGCAAGGAGGCCGGTGAAGAGCGTGAAGGCCAGTAACCACAGCCACAATGTTGGTTGTGTAAACGGGATGCTGAGTTGTTTTTCTGTGAGCCGGTTGAATAATGGCAGCAGGGTATATACCATCATCATGCACACCATTAACGCCAGAAACGATAGTATCAGCGATTCCGTGAAAAACTGTTGTATCAGTTGTGTGCGGGTGGCGCCGATGGCTTTGCGTATGCCCGCTTCTTTGGATCTTTTTGCACTGCGGGCAGTGGCCAGGTTCATGAAGTTAATGCAGGCAAGTAGCAGTACCAATGCACCGATTACGCCAAACAACCACACCAGCCGGATGCGGCCACCTGTTACCTGTCCGTTTTTGAATTCACTGTAGAGGTGCCATTGGTCCATCGGATGCAGGAATAAAGTTTCCGTGCCACCCCTGATATATTTTTGCGCCACGTTTTTAATATGAGCGTTGGCAGTGTTGATGTCTACGTGATCATTCAACTCTACATATAATTTCCAGTAGCGGTTATCCCATTGGTCTTGCGCATCTTTCAGCCAGGGCAGGGTACTGATGGCTTTGTCCCAGGCCAGGAACATGTTGGTATCGTGAAAGGTGGTGTTTTGTGGCAGGTCCTCAAATACGCCGCCTACCTGTAAGTCAGTGCGGTTATCCAGTTTGAAGCCTTTGCCAACAGGATCTATATCTCCAAATAATGCTTTTGCAAGTGAATGGATGATCAGTGCAGCAGCAGGATCTTTCAATGCATCGCGGCTGCCGTAGATCATTTTCAGCGACAGCATTTCCGGCAAATCCGGCTGTACCCATACGCCCGACTGAGACAATTTATTATCGCCCACTGCTACGGCGTGAATGAAGTTAGGAAAGAGGATCGCTACTTTTTTGAAGTCGTTCGCGTAGTTGTTGCGCAGTTCATTCGCTAGTGGAATAGCAATAGCCTCGCTGGTTGTATTTTCACCATTAATGGATTGCACATCCATTACCTGTGCAATCCTGCTGTGGTGGGGATGCCAGTGGTTAAAAGACAGCTCATCCCATATCCATAAACTGATCAGTAAGGTAACCGCCATACCCATGGCCAGCCCCAGTATATTGATGGCCGCGTATCCCTTATTTTTCAGTAAATGACGGAAAGTAATTTTTAACAACTGCATTTGTAAGGTGTTTTGAAACGAACGAACGGAAAATTATACCGAATATAATAATGCCAATAATAAAAGTGATTATAGTTTATGTATTATGGTAATGTGTTCGTTTTTAATACACGTAGTGGTCGTTTTTATTAACCCGGTTTTCCTATTTTTATCCCTTGAAATCAGCAGAACCATATGAACAAACTTATTTATAGCCTGCTGTTGTTAGTAGGTGTCAACACGATCGCAACAGCGCAGGAATTGTATATGCCGCGGAATATCAAACAGGCATATGTTAACCAGACAAGAGACAAGAGCGGCGCTCCCGGCAGGCGTTACTGGCAGAATAAAGGCATATACGATATTAAGCTGGCCGTAAATCCGCCAGATAGAACGGTAACCGGTGAGGAGACCATTACTTATATCAACAACAGCCCCGATGTATTAAAAGGTATGATGCTGCGACTTATCGTTAACCTGCATAAATACCAGGCTCCCCGGAGTGGTTATGTGAGTAAGGATTTTTTGACAGATGGCGTTAGCATAGATCATTTGGTCATCGATGGTATCCCTGTTGATTTTAATAATAATACAGGCACCACCGCCTGGGTAGCTTTCCCCAAGCCGCTGGCATCGAAAGATAGTATTCACCTGCATATCAACTGGCATTATGATTTGTCGGTGTTAAGTGGCAGGGAAGGGATGATAGACAGTACCACCGCGTTTATGGCATATGCTTATCCGAGGATATCCGTGTACGATGATTATAACGGATGGGATGGACTGGAACATACCGACCGCGTAGAATTTTACAGTGACTTTAATGATTATAACGTAGCCGTTACCGTGCCTAAGAACTTCGTAGTTTGGGGTACGGGTAACTTATTGAACCCCGGGGAGGTATTGCGTCCGGCAATTGCCGACCGGCTGAAACGCGCTATGACATCGGATATCACCGCATCCATTGCCAACCGGCAGGAAATGCAGCAGGGAGAAGTAACAATACAACAGCCGCATAATACCTGGAAGTTCAGCGCAAATCATATTGCAGATGTTACCTTCGCTACCAGTGATCACTATGTGTGGGATGCAGCCAGTGTGGTAGTGGACAGCAGCATCATGCGCCGCACCAGCATTCAGGCGGCCTATCATGATACGTCGGCAGATTTCCGTCATTCTGTAGCATTTTCGCATAATGCCCTGAACTGGTTTTCCCGGAAATGGCCGGGCGTACCCTATCCGTTTTCTACAATGACCGCCGTGCAGGGCTTTGCTGATATGGAATACCCGATGATGGTGAATGATGGCTCTGTAGGCGACGACCTCAGTTTTGCGCAGTTAGTGCAGGATCACGAGATCGCACATACGTATTTCCCTTTTTATATGGGTATCAACGAAAGCCGTTACTCCTTTATGGATGAAGGCTGGGCCACTACTTTCGAATACCTGATAGGGATAGCAGAGAAGGGAAAGGCAACGGCAGATGAGTTTTACCGGAAGTTCCGCGTCAACAGGTATATCCATGATCCTTCTACCGAAGAAGATCAGCCGATTATTTCTATGTCCAACCAGGTGAGCGGCATGGGCTATAGCAGTAACTCCTATGGCAAGGCATCATTGTCGTACCTGGCGCTGAAAGACTTGCTGGGTGATACTTTATTCCGGAAATGCTTACACGCTTATATGGATAACTGGCATGGCAAGCATCCTATTCCCTGGGATTATTTTTACTCCTTCAACACTGCTGCCGGCGAAAACCTGAACTGGTTCTGGAATAACTGGTACTTCAGCAATAACTACATCGACCTTACCCTGGCCGACGTAAAGCTGAACGGGAAAAAGGCGGCGCTGCACATTGTCAATACCGGTGGATTTGCTGTGCCGTTTGATGTTGTCATTACTTTTAAAGATGGTACTACTAAGTCCGTACATCAGACACCGGTCGTATGGAAGGCGAATCAGAAAGAGGTGACCCTGAGCTTGCCCTATTCCAAAGAGATCAACACGATTAAGCTGGAGGGCAATTTATTTATGGATGCCAATGAGAAAGATAATGTGTGGACACGGTAAAATAGGTTGCATTTACGGGTAATCGGGTGGTGATAAAAGATAAGCTATTATTCAGGCTAATATCCTTTTGGAATGGGGTAATATCTGCATGAACTTTATTTTTTTGATCTGCTAATTTCGCGGCAGGATGGACATCCTTTTTCCAAAATAATTTATACATGAATAGCAGGTTTTTTCTGGTAATGGGTTGCTGGTTAGCGATGGCCGGATATACCCGTGCACAGTCGCCCCGTTGGGCCCTGGCGAATGATGGCGGTATCCGTCAGACGCTAAAATCAAATGATGCGCATACCGATCATATTGAAATGAGCGGTAAGCAACTGTCGGCCATTATCACTTATGGGGTTAATGATCAGCAGGAGTTGTTGCTGAAGAAGCAATTGGTATTTCCCATGCTGCGCACCATTCCCAATAACACCCATGCCAGCCTGAAAGTAAATTTTGATGGTACGGAGTTGCCGGCTATTACAGTAGATGGAGCGGCATTAAAAGTATTGCCGACGGACTTCTATCTGAAAAGTATATTACAGGTACATGCCCGTACCAATACCGGGATAACGGTAACGGATATATTATTTCCATCCGTGGATAAGGCCGGGTTTATTCAAATGCGGGAGCTGGTAAATAACAGCGCACGTACCTGCCATGTACAGGTAGATAGCCTGGTGAAGGAGCAACATACCGATGCCGCGAAAGGGGTGTACGGAGAATATGTGATACAATCCGCTGTAACCGGTTATGGCAGCTTCGACCTGGCTCCGGGCGAAAAACATTCGCTGGCTATCATTTATGCTGCCCGCAAAATCAATACGCCTGCTTATTATTTTTCACCGGCTTATGAGCTGGCGCGCAGAACGGCTTTTGTGCAGGAGCTGATGCAGGACCTGGTGCTGGAAACACCGAACGATACGATTAACCGTGGCTTTGCATTTGCCAAAATCCGTGCAACAGAAAGCATCTACGATACCAAGGCAGGGTTAATGCATGGTCCTGGTGGTGGTGCTTATTACGCTGCTATCTGGGCCAATGACCAGGCGGAATATGCCAACCCGTTTTTTCCTTTCCTGGGAAACGCCAACGGTAATGAATCTGCCCGAAACAGTTTCCGCTTGTTTGCCGGCTACATGAATAAAGATTATAAGCCTATCCCCAGTTCTGTGATTGCTGAGGGAGATGGATACTGGAATGGTGCCGGTGATCGCGGCGATCAGGCCATGATAGCCTATGGCGCGGCACGTTTTGCGCTGGCATCGGGCGACACTGCAACCGCAAAACAATTATATCCGCTGATCAACTGGTGCCTGCAATACCTCGAGCTGCATAAAAGGCCGGATGGTATTATCACCTCTGATGCAGATGAGCTGGAGGGCCGTTTCCCGGCAGGAAAAGCTAATTTGTCTACGAATGCGCTCGCGTATGGTGCCTATCAGAGCGCCGCTTGTGTAGCTACCGCATTGGGTGATACAGCAACGGCTACATTATACCGTAACCGTCAGCAACAAATGGGACGTGATATTGAGCAATTCTTTGGTCATAATGTACAGGGTTTCGATACCTATCGTTATTACGAAGAGAACACTGTATTGCGTTCCTGGATCTGCCTGCCACTGGTAATGGGTATCAACGGGCGCCGCGATGCTACCATGAAAGCATTGCTCTCTCCCTACCTGTGGACGCATAACGGCATTCTTACTGCATCAGGAGATCATACATTCTGGGATCGTTCTACCTTGTATGCGTTCCGCGGACTATTTTTCGCGGGAGCTACAGATACTACGCTGAAATACCTGGCTTATTACACCCGTCAGCGTTTGCTGGGCGAGCATGTACCTTATCCTGTAGAAGCGTGGCCGGAGGGAGGCCAGCGTCATCTCTCCGCAGAAAGCGCGTTGTATTGCCGCGTGATTACTGAAGGGCTTTTTGGAATGGTGCCTACCGGGTTGCGTGAGTTTGAAATGTGTCCGCGTTTGCCGGCCAGTTGGAACCAGATGGCATTGCGCCATATCCGGGCATTTGGCGCCGATATGGATATTATGGTAAAGCGTTCAGGTAAACAACTGAAAGTAACGGTAACGGATAAAGGAAAACAGGTGTGGGCGAAAGACTGGAATGGGAAAGACGTGTTGAAGGTAGCACTTAGCCATTAGCTTTTAGCTTTTAGTAAAAATGCAGCGGAGAACATACTATATGTTCTCCGCTGCATTTTTACTAAAAGCTGTTTATTACCTGTTGGGCTGTAAAAGCGGATACTTATTTTTTTGCAGAAGTTATCGTGTATGCATGTAAATTTCGGTGTTCCGTTATACATTTGGCAGATGAATTTAATTGGTAACATTATCTGGCTCATCTTTGGGGGCTTTATTACATTTCTGCAGTATATGGTCAGCGGCTTTTTACTATGCCTGACAATTATCGGTATTCCTTTTGGGTTGCAGTGTTTTAAAATAGGTTTCTTTACATTGATGCCCTTTGGGCGTCATGTGCGGGATGTGCCGGGACAAACTGGTTGCCTGTCTACTATTTTCAACATTATATGGATATTTCTGGGCGGTATCTGGATTGCTTTGACGCACCTTGGATTTGGGTTGCTGCTTTGCATCACGATTATTGGTATTCCCTTTGGCCGCCAGCATTTTAAGTTGATGAGTCTTAGCTTTACTCCTTTTGGTAAGGAGATTTACTAACGGTTGTGTATGCCGGCGTTGGCATGACTATTGGTTTTGGATATTTCAGACTAAAACCTGGAATATGAAAAAGATATTAATTGCCGCCGCTGCAGTAGGAACTGCTGCTTCCCTGGTGATATTGTATCTCAGGAAGCGTTATCCCGGAGAACAAATGATAGACGACGCCCGGGATGTAGTACAAGATTCGATTGGTACCATGCGTAAGTACACCAAAAAAGCAAAGGACAAAGCAAACGGTATTTACAGTAATGCCATGGGATAAGCTCCCATTGAAATAAAAAAAAAGCGTGTCTGGGTAACCAGACACGCTTTTTTTTGTATGTTTATAGCATCGTTATTATCTCCACATATCTGATCCTGATCATTAAAGATCCGTTCTTCCCGAAAGGGAACGGGGTTTCCTTTCACTAATTTCTCCAGCTAACATCACTGGTTTTTCCAGCGCAATGGCGCCATGGACAAGCTTTTTATCTTCCAAAAAAATAAATAAAATGACGATCATAAATAACAGGGCCATTGTATTGGCAGCAGTGAAGCAATTGATAGGAGAGCGGAATGCAGATGCAGTGGATATCTTTCTACATGAAAATTATATTCAACACAGTCCACAGGTAAAAGATGGCAGGGCCGGATTACGGGAAGCCATTAGTCAGTTGAAGCAATTACCGGCCCCACCGGCAGGGCAGGCGTCTCCTATTGTACGCACTATTGCAGAAGGGGATTATGTAATGCTGCACATGGATATCGCCTTTATGGGCAGGAAAATGGCTGTTGTGGATCTCTATCGCCTCGAAGCGGGGAAGCTGGCTGAACACTGGGAGGCGACACAGGAGCAGCCGGTGGGCGGCAGCCTGACGAGTGGTACTTCCACCATTACCGCAATTGATCAGACGGCAGAAAACAAGCAGTTGATGCAACGTTTCTTCGATCAACCGGATAGGGCTTTGCTGGCGCCGGATTATGTGAATCATGATGTGATGCCGTTTTTCCCGCAGGAGCGGACGGTACATCGCATCATAGGGGAGGGGAATTTTGTGCTGGTGCAATCATCCGGCATATTGGATGGTCAACCGGCGGTATTTTATGATATCTGCCGTGTAACGCAACATTTGGTGGCGGAACATTGGCGGGTGGCGCAAAAGGTGCCATCAGTACTACCTCATACAAATGGCATGATATAATGGGTAAGCCCCTTCGTTATTGAACGAGGGGGCTTAATAAAATTTTTCTCCTTTCGCCAGCATTTCGATGAACGTTTTGATGCGTTTGTCTCTTGTTTCCGGTTTCTTGGCACTTTGCAACCGGAAATAAATCGCGAATAAATTTTGTTTATTCAGTGTTTCGAAGAAGGCTTTTGCTTTTTTATTTTTATTCAGTGCAGTCATGAAGTCTTCCGGGATAGTGGCATCGCGGGAGGCGGCATAAGCGGCGTCCCAGCGTCCATCGGCTTTTGCTGCTTCTACCTGTGCAAAGCCTGCGGGCTTCATTTTGCCTAAGGAGGTGAGGCGTTCTATATGTTTGGTATTCCTTTCGGACCAGATGCTTTTTGCGCGGCGGGGGGTAAATTTCTGTACAAAAGATACGGCATCCCTTGACTTTGACATACCATCAATCCAACCGTAGCAGAGGGCTTCGTCTAATGCCTGGGCATAATTGATGGAAGGGATTTTAGAATCTTTTTTATACATGAGCAGCCATACACCATCTGTTTGTGTATGATTTTCAGCCAGCCATTGTTCCCACTGCTCCTGGGTTTCGAAGGCCAATACGGGTAATTCTTTGGGTGTTTCCTTAGGCTTTGTCATAGCTACGAAGATAGGGTATTGATTAGCGTGTATGCATGTCAGTTATAAAATTTTTTAAGAAAAATTTGGAAGTAATGGAATAATTATTACTTTTGCACTCCCAATAAATGAAACGATTCCCTAGCTCAGTTGGTAGAGCAATACACTTTTAATGTATGGGTCTTGGGTTCGAGTCCCAAGGGGATCACCATCAGGAGTAAAAGTAAGTACTCTGAAGTAATTAAAACCTTGTAGAAGCTAATTCTACAAGGTTTTTTTGTTTTTAGTGGTAAATGTGTGAAAAGATAAGTAACGATAGAAAAGTGAGCGTTGAGGTTAGCAATAGATTTATTAAATTGTGCTAACCGTCACTGGTCTTAAATGCTATACTGTATTGCGTTTGATCAATGTTAAGTGATGTCAGGGTAAGTGCAATTGAAACAATTTTGGTAAACTAAAACAAGTGGTGTATGACCAGTTTTTCTGTTCTTTTCCGGCTCAACAAGAGCCGTACAAAAAACATAAGCCCGCTATTTATCTTCGCGTCAGCCTAGGCGGCAAACGTGCAGAACTTTCCACGTATCAGTATGTAACCCCGGCATTATGGAATGCCTCCGCCCACGGATATCAAAATAATGATTGATTGCACAAAATGAACTTTCTGGCAACACTAAATTGGACCATACAAGAATAAAACATAGTGGTGCGCTCATGTAATTTTATGCTCTGATTAAAATAAAAAAAATGAGTAAAACAATTCTAATTACAGGAGCCGCAAGCGGTTTTGGGAAAATAGCCGCATTTGACTTAGCAAAAAAAGGATACAAAGTGATTGCTACTGCACAGGTTTATCCTCAAATGACTGATCTGATAAGGGAAGCTAAAGAACTGGGGGTTAATCTTACGGTTGACAAACTGGACGTAACTAATCAGCGTGACATTGCCTATATCACCCAAAAGTATGATATAGATATTTTAATTAGCAATGCAGGCATTATGGAAGGTGGTCCTATTGCGGAACAGCCCCTGGATTTAATTCGATCGATGTTTGATGTGAATGTATTTGGAGGTCTAGAGCTGGCACAGGGATTTATCAAAAAATTCATAGCACAAAGGAAGCCTGCAAAAATTGTATTCACTACTTCTATGGGGGGCTTATGGACAGTGCCATATGTTGCGGCGTACTGTGCTTCAAAACATGCAATGGAAGCTATCGCCGAAGGATTAAAAACAGAATTAGCCGAATTCAATATCAAGATTGCTACTTGTAACCCTGGCGTATTTGGTACTGGCTTCAATGACCGTGGTGTAGATAGCATTTTCCGTTGGTACGATCCTAAAACCAATTTTACACCATCCTCCGCATTTGACGGTGCAGCAGAATCATTGAGCCATCAATTAGATCCTCAATCAATGGCGGATTGTATTGTGAATGTAGCATTAGATGATAATTCTAAATTTAGAAATGTACACCCAAAAGAAACTGAGGATTTTGTAAAGAAATTACAGGCAGAAGCATGGACTGTAAAAAGCTAGCCGGATGCCAAGGAAGTACGGACATAGAACAGTGCTTCCTATTTATTAAAAATGAAAATACATCGAGATGAGTATAAGTTATATTGAGGCAGCAAAAGCATTAAATGCATCAATAGAAAAGGCTAAAACCTTAAAGATACCTGTTAGCATTGCAGTAGTGGATATAGGCGGACACATGATCTCCTTTGCAAGGCTAGATAGTGTTTATGGTGTTATAGATTTTGCCATTAAAAAAGCAAGGACTGCGGCTATGTTTGGTGTGGATAGTGATATTATGGGATCAATCATCACCGGCACCAATATGAATGGTTATGGTATGATAAATTCGAATGACGGGTTATTGACCATTGCAGGTGGAGTTGTTTTGAAGAATAAAGATGGTGTTGTCATCGGAGCAATCGGTTCTTCAGGCGGTACTCCCGAACAGGACAAAGAAATTGCAAATGCCGGGGCTATTGAACTTTTATAGAATTTCGGATATTTGTAAGTATGGAAGGAAGACATGAAATCATTTTTGATAGGTTGGTATATTCCTGCGTTTTTGAAAAGCACAGGGGATACGAAGAGTTTTACCCTGAACATTTTTTAGGATTTCAACTTTCAGGGGAAACGCATGCTTTTTATGCGAACGGTAATATTATAATTCCAGAGAACACTGTTGTCCTCGTTCGAAAAAACCAGCTGATCCGTACAATTAAATATCCTTCCAAATCCGGAAAGTACCAGTTTATTTCCATTACGCTGGATAAAGAAACTTTGCAGAAATATGCACTTGAGAATAAAATTGTGGTAAAAAATAACTACGAAGGAAAACAGAAATTATTCTTTGAACCCGACGATTTTTTACATAATTATTTTATCTCTCTTGCGCCATACATTAATAAGAAAAAAGAGGCTACACCACGATTAGCAAATTTAAAAATCAGGGAAGCGATAGAACTGTTACTGCAAAGTAATCCTGATTTTAAAAATATATTATTTGATTTTTCAGCACCTTATAAAATAGACCTGGAGAAGTTTATGAATCGAAATTATATGTTTAATGTTCCCTTGGAATCTTTTGCTAAACTTACCGGGCGTAGCCTTTCAGGATTTAAACGCGACTTTATTAAAACTTTCAATGTGTCTCCCAAACAATGGTTACGTGAAAAGCGTTTGGATGAAGCCTATTACTTAGTTAGATATAAACAACAAAAGCCATCTGACTTTTATATGGACCTAGGCTTTGAGAACCTGTCTCATTTTTATTTTTCTTTCAAACAAAAGTTCGGATTGACTACTTCTGAAGTAAGATAAAAATTAGCGATTAACGTTCGTGAAGAAAGAGCGACTGGATGGATCTAGCTCCAGCCGCTTAAAAATTTATCCTACTGTCCGAGTAAATCGGAGCTTTTACATGTAAAATATGTAGCCCATTTTTTTCGTTTAGTTCCTTATATTTCCCCATCATTATTCCTGGCAATAACAGTTATATGTAATCAGGTTAGCATAGCCTGCGCTTAGCGCGGGCTATGCTGTTTGGGTCTATTTGTTAGCCTATCAAAGTACAGATTTGCTATTCTTGCTTACGTAGTTTTATGCGGGTTATCTCACCAATAATATACTTCCCTTGAATGCAAATTTTTCTCCGTTTTCGCAGGCAGTTTCCATAAAATAAACATAACTGCCTGCCAGGGATTTCTGATTGTTCTTGTTGCCATCCCAGCCGGCAGCAGGAACATTGACCTGGAAATGTGTATTTTCAAATACAAGATTTCCCCAGCGATCGTAAATACGCAGGTAGATGATTTCTTTTACTCCTTTCCCTTTCGGATAGATGCGGTCATTTTGTCCATCAAAGTTGGGGGTAAACGCATTGGGCATAAAAACGGCTGCCTGGTTACAGAGAATATGTATGGTAACATCATCTTTTGCCTTGCAGCCATAGCGGTTTGATACCTCTACAGTATATGTAGTGGTAAGGTTGGGAATTACCTGTATGTTTCCACAGGCAGCACAAGTGATATCATGTTCCGGAAGCCATTTATAGCTGATAACATCATTACTTGTCAATGCGTTCAGGTGCACGGAAGTGCCGGCCATTACATCCTGGTCAGGTCCTATATCAACGGTAGGATAAGGTGCTACGGTTACCTGCAAAGATGTTTTATCAGAAAAACATCCTTTGTTGTCGTAACCGGTTACGGTGTAGGTATAGTTACCGGTGTGCGGCAGCTTTGCTTTGGTAACGGCGGCATTGGGATCGGTGAGTCCCTCGCCTTCCCATTTATAGTAATCTGCTCTGGATGCATATAGTGGCAGCAGGGCGCCCAGACAGAGTGTTGTATCTGGTGCGGCTATCACTTTAATAGGTTGTATCACCTGTAGTGTTAAATGCGCTATATTAATACAGCCGTTATTGTCTGTTACTTTTACCTGGTAAGTGGTGCTGCTATCAGGACTTGCCGTAGGAGCAGCTATTAATGGGTTATTGAGCCCGGTCACCGGCGTCCATTCATAACTGCTTCCTCCAACAGCTTCCAACACAGTCGTATTACGCCGGCAGATAAAGTCGCTCAGTGAAGTGGCTTTTACGTTCGGCAAAGGTTGTACCTGCAGCAGATGCAGGGCGGTATCTGTACATCCATCTTTGTTGGTAACAATGAGTGATATGTTGACAGGGCCGGGTTGGGTGTATAGCTGTTGGGGAGGGGTACTTACTGTAGCGGTTTGTCCATTACCGAAGTTCCACTGCCAGGTGAGCCCGTTGTCGTTTGTTGCGCTGCCGTTGAAGCTGGCGGATGACTGCACACAGATTTTATCCGGACCTGCAATGCTGACTGCCGGTTTCGTGTATACGTTTACGTTGGTGCGCACTGTTTGATGGCATCCATAGGCGGTGGTGGTGGTAAGACTGAAATCATACTTACCGGGAGCGGGTATGAAAAAAGATGGCGTGGCTGTATTTGCGTTGGTGGGTATCAGCGTAGAGTCGAAAGCCCATTGATAGCTGCCTGGTTTGCCCAGCTGATCTATGGAAAAACTGTTGAATACCGGGGCAAATGTTACTGTTCCTTTCCCGCAAAGGATATCTGGTACTGGTTTTATTTGTACATCCAGTTTATCAATAACAATAGGATTAGGAAGCCGGGCACTGCCCCTACAGCCATTTTCATCAGATAATAACAGCCGTGGCTGATAGATGCCGGGTGTTTTGAACAGATGTTGTACTGCTGTATCCTTTGTATGAAGAATAATACCATCGGTAAAATCCCAGCTAAAATCCTGCGTGCTTTTACTGAGGATGGTAAAGTGAATTTCCTTTTCCAGGCAGCCGCCATCTGAACTGGCGATGATTGCGGCATAAGGACCTTTCACTTCTATGGTATCGGTAAATTGGTCTGAGGTCCCGGATTCTCCCATAGCTGTGAGTACTACTGCATAACGCCCCGGCTCCGTATACGTATGTACGGGATTGACTTCCGTTGAGGAGGTGCCGTCGCCAAAACTCCAATAATTGGAAACATAATTCAGGGAAGTGTTGGTAAAGTAGAAGATCATGGGTGCACAGGTGCCACCATTGGCAAAGATGGCTTTGTAAGCAAAGTCTGCCCCGATAGGAGATACCTTAACCTGTTTTACTGCCTGGTCTTCACAACCATTGTTATCCTTTATACGTAATACTACCTGGTGAATGCCGTTTTGGGTATAGTTGTTCATGGCGGTGCCAGTAGCCGTAGAAGTATTTCCATCACCAAAGCTCCAGTCAACACTGGTGATGATGCCATCGGTTTCGGTGGATTGGTTATAGAAGTATACATCGGTGCCAGGTTTGACCAGGTAGCTGCTGGCGGTAAATGTGGCATGGGGGCCTTTTACAAGCAACGTATTATCGTAGCCGTAACTTATACATCCGTCTTTATCGGTGACCTTCATCATCGGGTTATAACTGCCCGGTTGTTTGTAAGTGTGGAGAAAAGGCCCTTTGGTAAAGGTTTGTATAGGAGAGCCATCACCGAAATCCCATTGCCATTCGATAACGCCGGCGCTATTGCTGATGTTGGTGAGGTCAGTGAAAACAAGTTCATTACCGGGGCATTTTGCCGGTGGCAACCTGAATGCGGCCACAGGCCCCCGTACGTTGACGGGTACAATGTTGCTGAGGTCTGTACAGCCTTGCAGGTTTTCAGCGGCCAGTTGCATTTTGTATTTGCCGGGAACCAGGTTTTTGTAGGTGAATGTATGCTGGTTATCCGGATCGCTTACGTCAGTTCCGTTGGCCATCCATTTATAACCATCGGCTTTATATATGGCCGGGTTGTAGGTAGTAATGGCAGCATCCAGTAATTCATTGCTGCACAGCGTATTTTTGTCGGTGGTGATCACTATTGGGGCAGCAGCGATCACGGTTACATTCATGCTTTCATGTGTGGTACAGTGGCTGTCTTTTACGGTAAGCCCCACTTGGTAGGTGCCACTGCCAGGGAATACGTGAGTTAAAGTACTGGTGGAAACCGTATAGCTGGTATCAGTACCATCGCCCCAGTTCCATAGCCAGGATTCGGCGCCGATGGAATGATCTTCAAAAATAATGGTAGTACGTTTATTACAATCCACCGGCTTGACGGTATACCGGGGAAATGGGTTGGTGGCAGTAATATATTTCTTTTTGATGATCGTATCATAGCAGGCATGGTTACCTACTATCAGCTGTACCGTGTAGGTATCTGGCCGTTGGTAGCTGTGGGTCGTATTTTTCCCGGAACCGGTGCCCCCGTCGCCGAAATCCCATTGCCAACTGTCACCAATATCTGATTGGTCTTTGAATACAGCCGGTGTATTGCCGCATATCATGGGTGCATCCGGTGAAAAGAAATCAGGTACAGGTTTCTGGTATACTTCTACATTATTCGTTGTTTGTACCCTGCCTTTGCAACCATTGATGGTAGTATATTTCAGGAAAATCACGTAGATGCCGACTTTATTGTATTGATGGCTGGGTGTGGGCTGTGTGGAACTGGGGCTACCATCTCCGAAATCCCATTCATAGGTTTTAATTGCGTCTGTATTACTGCTGTAGGCATGGAAGGTAGTAACTAATCCCACGCAGCCACTCCGGTTTTGTTCATCCGCTGTGATTTTTACGGGGAATACGTCCACACTGACCTGGCTCATCGCAGTACAGCCATCTTTACTGGTGGCGGTCAGCGTAGCGGCGTAATTACCTGCAATGGTATAGGAATGAGATGGATTTTTTGCGCCGGAGGTCTGACCATCACCGAAGTCCCATTGTCTGGAAGTGCCGGCAGGGGCATTGTCTGTGAACTGAACCGAGGTCGGCATGTTACAGAAAGGAGGTACCGCTGCTGTGATGCCGATAGTTGGAGTTGATTTGATGTCCAGTTTTTTTTCAATGATATCCACGCATTGACCGTAGGTGGCAATCAGTTTTACGTTTAGCGGACCTGCAGCCGGAGGCGTGTAGGTAGTGGTATTGCCGGGATTGTTCATGTTTGGCTGACCATTGATTTCCCAGGCTACCTTTAGTTGAGAGGTAGTGGAAAATACGCCACTATAGATCCCCGGGGTATTGGAACAGATGGGAGTAGGGAAGGTGAAGTCGGTTTTGTAGGCGGCAACATTAATGTCATCAATTTTTTTGACAGCGGTACATTGCCCGGTATTCGTTACCGTAAGGGTAACGTTGTGCATACCTTTAGTTGTAAAGGTATGTGTACCGGGATCTTTTAGGGAGGAGGTGCTCCCATCGTCAAATGTCCACTTATAGGTCAGTGTGCCCGGCCCTGTAGATGTATTGGTCAGTTGCACGGTGGCGGGTGCCTTACAGAATATTTTATCAGTCACATTAAAATCGGCTACTATAGGCGGTGACACTTTTACCAGGGTATCTACCATTTTGAAGTTGGTACATTGATAGCTATTAGTAACAACCAGGATAACAGGGTATTTGCCTGCCTGTTGATAGGTATGTGTGCTGCTGCTACCAGTCCCGGTAGTACCATCTCCATAGTCCCAGGTATAGGTGATCAGGGTACCGTTTACCGGGTCTGATTTGTCTGTAAAAGTAGGCTGTAAAGGGGCGCAACCACTTGCGTTGGTGACTGTGAAATCAACTTTGGGTTTCGATCTTACGGTGATATACCCTGTTTTGATAGTTGTAGCGGAATGGCCCGCAGAGTCTTTTACGGTAAGGCTTACCGTATAAATACCGGGTTTAAGATAGGCAGCCCCGGGGTGCTGTTCAGTAGAGGTATATCCGTTACCGAAATCCCATTGCCAGGAAATTGGCTGGCCGGTTGACTTATCACTAAATGTTGTTAGCAGCAGTTCACAATCTGTGGTTGATGAAGCATTGAAGTCTGCTTTGATTTGCGCGTTAACTCCCAGGGATATAAAACAGCATGCTAATAGATTGGCAAATAGTGATGGACCCGATTTACGCTTTGCCAAGCTAAAAAGGCTCATTCATGGATATGTTGTGTACCTTGAATTTACGTTATTAATTGCAATGTACAAAATGCTGATTTTTGGATTCCTAACCGGAAAACGCCCTCACTACTTGTCGCAAATAACTCTTTAAATGTCGCAATATCCTACCTGGCTTGTAAGGGTACCAAATTACTTTTGTAAAAAACAATAGCATGAGAAAGATAAAATTACAAATGAACATTTTGCTTGACAATAAATGGGACAGCGGAATGTCAGACTTTAGTATTGACAATCTCACCAATGTGGACTGCATTCTGCATGGGAGAAAAACCGCGGAAGGATTTATTCCATATTGGACGGAAGTGGCAAACAATCCCAATGATGATGAGCATAAACTAGGAAGGCGGTTTTCGGAAATTCCAAATGCAATTTTTTCAAATACCCTCAAGGAGAGCATGTGGGACAATACAACCATTATAAATGGCGATTTGGCAGAGGCCATAAAAGCACTGAAAAATAAGGACGGGAAAGATATCATTGTATATGGTGGTAATTCATTTGTATCATCATTAATACAACATGATTTAATCGATGAATATTATGTACTTGCTAACCCTGCTGCATTAGGTAACGGACAACAAACCTTCAACCCTTTAAAAAATGAATTAACGTTAAAACTGGTAGCTTGTAAAGCGTTTGCCTGCGGTGCGGTTTTAGTACATTACTCAAGACAGCAATAACATTAAAACAAGTATGCCTGCCGCCGGACAATGAATATGATCAAATTACATTCCATGTGGTTGTTTTTTTTAAATCGGTAGCTTAAAGCTTTGGGAAGATGAAAGTGTGTCAAGACTTATCGATCCCGTTTTACCTTGGATGCGGCAATAGAAACACAGACGGTAAAGAACTATTTGCATTTAATTAACTGTTAATGGTCTCTCCGTGATGGATTCTCGCTGGGATACCAGGTGGATTGAGATTTGGCTGTCCCTGGTATATGATTTTTTTATATTCTGTAATCACGTATTTCCAGTGCGTAGCAGGCGGTTTAATTGCAATTGATATTAATCGCTAATCAATAGTTGTTGGTGATTAATCAAATTTTTTTTCATTGTTTAAACCCTTGTTATGTACACAAAAAGTATTTTATCCATGAAGGATATCCCTGTGCCGCCTTTAAATGAGGAGCTGATGGCAGGTGGTTATTTTGATGAAGGAGATGGTGGTGGTGGTACCTTTATCTGGGTATCGGTTGGAACCTTACCTCCTTTGGATCAGGGTATTCACATAAAGCATAATACCCGTACTGATGGCTATTTTTTGAGATTGTATTCAGGAAGCATCAGTGCCCGATGGTTTGGAGCATCAGCGAATCAGGTTGATAACACCGCTGCGATTCAGGCAGCTATCGATTACTGTATTGCTAATAGTTTGAACCTGCATCTCGATGGAGATTTTAGAATTTCATCATCATTGTTTATCGACAGATTGGTAGATAATCCGGCTTTTAGAGAATATTTTGTTATTTCTGATGGAAGCCTTTTTGCCAGCGGTAGCTTTCCTGTTTTTTCAACAAGACTCAATCCTGCTTCAGCAGACAGGCCGGTAACACAGTTAGTAAGATTCAGAGAGATTGTGTTCAAAGGTGATAACGCAAACACCGGAACCTATGTGTTGGATTCCAATAAATATTTGAGGACAAGTTTTGAAGGATGTAGTTTTATTAGTTTAAAATTTTTGAGAGCCAATTATTATGTGCAGTCTATTTATATAAGCAACTGCCAGGCAAGAAACTGGAGCGGTGTATTTTTTGATGCCAATGGAGGGGTCTATGATATAAAAATTTCAACCAGTATTTTTGAAAGTGCAGAATCATTTGCCAATTTTTCTTCGTCAACCAGTACGCCACATCGGGTTTCAAATGTAAGTATTACAAATAACCTGATTGAAGGGCTGTCAGGGTATGGCATTAAATATAAGCTTACATCTTCTCTGGTGATTGGTTTTAATTACTTTGAAGGGAATGTTTTGGGCGATGTTATATGTGGAGATCCTACGGGTGACATAGGTTCCCCTAATACCGGAATCTCTATCATTGGGAACTTTCATCTTACTGAAAATAGTAGTCCGGATTTTTATCCTGTTACATGGGGACCAACCAATGGAGGTATTTCCTTGTCTAATGTAAGTAACCGGAATCTTGATCAGTTTAATACAAGTGTTTCAGATGTATTTACTGGTAATGCTGCCTCATGGAATGATGCTAACACACCTGACCATTTCGGGACTAGTAAGATATATTTTGGCAGCAGTTTGCCTATAACTAATGGCGGGGTTGTCAATTATTCTCCATCCATAAGCCGTGGTACCATTATATGGAATACCAATATAACACCGGAGAAGCCCAATGCCGGATGGGTATGCACTGAGGCCGGTACTTATGCCACAGCTCACTGGGCCGCTTTTGGAACTACCAATGCATTGATTGAGAATAAAAGTATAATACTAAATGGAAGTGAAGACTTGAACACAATGACTGCCAGCGGATACTTTTTCCCTGTTGTTGTTACAAGTTGGTTAAACACAGGCCAAAATTTCCCACTGCATAAACGGGGAATGCTAAAAGTATATTATTCCGGTAACTCTAATACGGCTGATGTTATTCAGGAGTATACTACTATTTCAACGGACGCAACGGATAAAGTACGGATCTTCTGTAGAACATATTATGGATACGGCGGACGTTGGGCGCCTTGGTCGGAATTTTCAATGGCCTGATAGAGCTATTGTCACGCAGACAGCTATAACTATTAAGTAGAAGTATGCTTTTCCGGAGAAATGAAAAAGCCTTCAAGTCGAAAGATTTGAAGGCTTTTCGCGTTCAATATTTTTCAAAAACTTCATGTTTGAAATGGACAAAGAAGGGTTTGAGAATTGGAGGACGCAATTTGCGTCCACTAAAGAGGAGTTTAGGGGACTTCGCTACGCACTTTTTTGTTTTAGTGCGCAAGGTGTAACTATGCTTTCCTGTGTTTTGAGCAGTGAGAGGGCAATAGGTTTAAATATCCGGATAATACGGATATTTCATCGGATCGCCAGATGATTTCTACCAGCAAAGACATTTTAATGAAGCTGGAGCAACTTGAAAATAGAGTGAAGAAGTGTAGAACTAATTACTCCTGACGTCATTAAACCCTTGTAGAAACTGATTCTGCAAGGGTTTAAGTAAACTATTCCTCAGAAGAAAGTAAGCACCAGAACAACTCAACGGGACACATTTTTGCCTGGCTTTTCATTCAGGCTCCTGATCTGTTTATTGGTAAATTCAACAACTGCCTTTAAATATTTTTCTACAGTTACAAGTTCTGATACGGTAAAGTCTTTATATAGGGTTTCCAGGTCCTCCTGCATAACTTTAAACGCAGGGCCTATCCGTTTTAATGCTTCTTCCCGGTCAAGCACTACCAATACCTTCCTTCTGTCATCAGGACTGTGTTCGCGTTTAACCAGTTTACTTTTTTCAAGCCTGTCGATCATTGCCGTAACTGCTCCCGTGGTGATGCCGCTTAATTCGCCAAGCTGCCCGGCAGTCATAGAGCCATGTTGAAAAAGCAGGTCTATATATTTATGGTCTGTACCAGTCAGGCCCGCCTTCTGCGCAATTGCCTGGTGCATAAGTACTGTACTCGTCGAAAATTCCCTTGCCAGGTCACCGATGGTTGCCAAAAGTGCACTTTTTCCTGATTTTTTTTTTCCGTCCATAAAAAAACAATTTATCTTTATGATAAAGATACTTAATGATAAAGGTAATCTACTTTATGGTAAAGATACCTGGAATATTATTTATAAATCTAACAATCAGCAGGATGAACACTATGATTAATAAAACTTTGAAGGCAGGACAGTGTCCTTATATACCCGTCAGTGGGGGCTATGTCTTTATCTCCGGACTTAAAAATGATCGTTCATTTCAAAACCTATACCATGGATAACAGGAAAATACTCATTGTAGGCGGCGGAGTTGCCGGCCCGGCACTTGCCATCCAACTGATTGAACAAGGGGCAGAAGTAAAAGTCATAGAAGCCCGCACAGAGGCAGAGATGAACGAAGGATTGTTTTTTGGAATATCTCCAAATGGACTGAATGTCCTTTCCAGTCTTGTTGATATTACCCGGATTTATGAGGAGTATGTTCCCGGAACACTTCATTTTTACAATGCAAAGGGGCGGCTTATTGCGGAATTGGACGCATCCTATCAAAAGGAGGCTTACGGCATCAGCAGTATTCAGGTCAAAAGATCCGCTATAAACGACCTGCTGCATGAAAAATTAGCCAGTTTAGGTGCCCCGGTAGAATATGGCTGCAAATTACAGGCTATTGAATACGCCGGTACTAAAATAGAGGTAGAAACCAGTAAAGGCAGGCTGACCGGCTATGATCTCCTGGTAGGAGCTGACGGTATCCATTCATTATGCAGAAGATTGGTCTTTCCCGGCGCACCAAAACCCACCTTTACCAAAATGCTGTCCACAGGAGCTATTGCGAAAATTCCAGGTTGGAAAACACCTTCCCAGGCTGTTGAAATGACTTTTGGTATGCGGGCTTTCTTTGGCTTCTCCATTACAAATACAGAAAAGGTGTGGTGGTTTAATAATTATGACTGGGATCAGGAGCCGGACCGCAGGGTGCTCTATGATCCCTCCATGCAACAGCGTATAAAGCAAGAACTGTTGGAACTTCATAAAAACGATCACCCAAAAATCAGCGAGGTTATTACTGCGAGCAATGACCTCTTTGCTTATCCAATCTATGATATGCCTGCTCTGGAAAAATGGCATACTGAAAAGGTGTGCCTCATCGGCGATGCAGCACATGCTATATCGCCACATACCGGACAGGGTGCTTCATTAGCCCTGGAAGACAGTGCAGTCCTGGCGAAGTGCATGGCCAAATATACAAACCCCCGGCTGGCCTTTTCCCGCTTTCAGCAACTAAGATCAGATCGTGTAGCCAAGGTTATTGCACAGGCAAGGAAAGTAGGTAAGGCTAAATCAAAGCCCAACCCGATAGCCAGCTTTTTCAGGGATATCATGCTGAAATATTTTATCAATATGGAAAAGAAAAAAATGAGCTGGATATATGAATATGATGTTGACAAATTGGAAATATAATTCAGTTCGCAAGCGCTAACTGGTAAGAGAATAAAACAGGGGTGTGTTAAGATAACTGGTTCGTTTATACAGCTATCTTAACATGCCCGTTTTTTATTTGTGATTGCTTTTTTTTAACAGCTCTTCATACGCAGGCTCGCCAGGGTTTTCCGCACCATCAGAAAATTTTATACCGGCCATCTCAAATTCCCGCATTAATCTTTTATTGAAACCTGCCACATATGTGGCAAATAACACGGTGTCTTTTATCTCAGGAATGATCTTAAAAGGAACATCCGGTTCTTTAAATCTATATAAAGTGGCGCTGGTACTATCGTTGCCTTCAAGATGTACGGAGTCACCATAGTCCGTGATCTTAGCTGCGTAATGATTTGTCAGGTATCTCAACGAATCATTTTCTATTTTATAACGAAGCCCGAACCGACCAACTTTCTGATTATAAAAAACGATGTATTGCGAATCAATATCAAATTCGCTATATCCATTTGCTATTGAAAATCTATGCCATTTCCCGATTATAAATTTTTTATTATCGTCGGTATTTTTAAGATTTGGTGAATCGCAGGCAGAAAGTGCAAAAATAAAAAATGCAAAAAAATAAGTTATTGATCTCATTATCCCTAATTATAAAATATTATTAAAGCGGCACACTTAATCCGGGTAAGTGATAAGAAGTACCCACACTAAATACTGCCCCGCAGAAAGCGGGGCAGTATTGATCTGTTGCTAATGTAAGCCAGTGTTTATTGCATCCAGATAGTACAGTTAATATTGCCGTTAGTATTAGTGCCCCAGGTTTCTGAAACCATAATAGCCGGAATATTTAACTGACCAAGTGTATAACCTAAGCTACTCCACTTATTATAGTGATTGGCAAAAGTAATGACGCGGTTTTGCCCGGTAGTAACTTTTGTAACCCTGGAACTGTAAATTTGTCTGAAGCCATCACCTCCATCAATATTTTTACCTGTCATCCAGCGGGTCCATACGTTATAACCTGCACCATCGCTGTCAAATGTTCCTAAATAAGTGCCGGTATGCGGTGATACTGCACCCCATGTTTCATTCACATAATATTCATAATAAGGGTTTCTGCTCCATCCGTACCAGCCGAAAGTACCGCCGCCGGAATTTGAATAAGTACCGAGATTATATCCTATTTTGTAAGTTGCAGAGCCTACCGAATAGCCTTTGCCACACGTAAAATTGCCATTAAATCCGTTCCAGTTAACGCTGTAATTTCCGCCAGGGCCGTTTGCATAATTAACGGTGCCTGTGGCGCCATCACTTTTCCAAAGTGACCAAAAGAAGCCGTTATGTGTACCTGATTGGTAAAATTGGGCCGTGACTGCAGCATTGGAGAGGCGCTCAATACCCGCTATATCGGGTTGGGTTCTTGCCTCTTTTTTACAGCTTGTTAAAATTGTAGTGCCTGCAAGTACAAAGACTGCAGCAGCGCCAAAAGCAACCTTCCTGGTTACTTTTGTCAGTGGGTTTTGTTTTTTCATATCGTGGTTATTTGGTTAGAGGAGTAAAAAAAGCGTATTTCAAAATGGAACCATGCTAATAATCACCAAATTTGTTACACAAATGTTCATAGGTTGCTTATTATAGAACAACCAGATCTGATACCGGGTCATCAGGCAGAACTGCCAAAACTCAGGCGACAGGTAAATGATTTGCTTTATGATTGAATAGGGGATTTTTGTGTAGAAGTGATGGAAGTGAGTGGCGCTTTATAGGCCCGCCGGGACCAGGTCCTCGCTAAAGTTTCATAATAGCACTCTGTACCCGGGTTTTGTGCCACGGGAATCATAACAGTAATATTAACAGGTATTAAAGCCGCATAGATCATAGGACTTATGCGGCTTTTTTTATTTAGGGTATAAATTAGTTAATCACATATTTAACAGCCCACTTATTAGTAAATACAATTGTATTTGCAACACTGGTCTTGTACTGTCATCAGAGAAAACTGTCAGATCAAGAGTGTATTGCGCCTTATTGGTTTCCGGCACATGGGTATCCTTCCATTTCTTCATGGCCTCTGCTATCATGGTGGCTACTGCCAATCCTTTATCTGCGATACTTACTTTCGTAGAGGCCAGCAGTAATACGGGCAGGTTTATTGTGAAGGCAGTGCCCGGTTTGGTATACTGATAGCTGACATGTAATTTGATCAGTATATCTGTTAACGTTACCTCATCAGTGAGGGCGCTGAACAGCTGTGTCATGTTCTCCCGCAGGGTTCTCTGCTGCGGTGCAGGGAAGACATTGCTGTTAATAGTGGCGATATCTACAGCGCGGTTGCAATTGAGCAGCGGTACAAGCTTGTCGAAGAAGCGCACCCACGGCGTTTGATAGATGAATCGTTGATTGGTGGGCTGCCACGTTCCATTATTATTCTGTACCAGGTACTCGTTGCGGATGATGCTGGCGCCTGCCCAGCTGTTTTGTTCATGGAGTATGTCCAGTTGCTGCATTACCACTTCCCTGTCGGGATCGTTGTTCCTGTTAGCATACAGGAGATAGTTACCGTTTGCATCTTTGTAGGTCCAGGTATTACTTTGACCGCTCACCGGCTCTGCGGTGTAATTGCTGATATTGACCAGCGGAACCATTGGAACGCTGTTGCCGCTGTCCGGCGTAACGGTGATGCTGAGATAAGTGGTGGTCGGTTGTTCGTTTTCTGTGATCGTATATGATAAAGTATACGGCGACAATGCGAGGCTAAGTGGTCCGTGACTCACCAGTTTTTTGGTGCGTGGATGTATCTGGTTCCAGGTGCTCCAGGCAGTAGCCACTACGGTTACTACGTTGATGAAAGCCGCTACGGCATTTTTTGCAGCCTGCGCATTGGTGGTGTTGTTCTTTACATCATCCGCAGTCAGTGTCAATAAGTGCATATTGAAGTCCGCCAGGATGGCCGGATACACAGACATGAACTGGGACAGGGCCTGGTCCAGTGTAGGCGGTTCATCCAGGTTGCGCGACAGGAACGTGTTATTGGATGCCGGGATATTGAACTGCACCTGTGTATGTATGGTATCCTGTGCGGCCGACTGATTCTGGTATACATAGCGGTAGTTCCACTCCCTTGTATCGGCAATGGTGATAGGGGAGGTACTGCTGTTGACAGGATATTGAAGTCCCTGGCTCAGGATAGAAGGCGGCGTAGGATAGGCGCGCAACGGAACCGGTATGGTGACGTTGCCTATCTGTCCCAGGCTGTTATCCAGTGGGATAATGAAGGTCAGCCAGGACGATGCCATGTAGCCTTCTATACCTTCAACAGGTTGCAGTTGGTATTCCAGGTGACTGACGGCATAACGCATGTCGGTGAAGGAGAAACTGCGGCTGGCTGGCAGGTCTTTCGATTCAAACATATACGTAAGCCACGATTGCCCGTTGCCCATTGGCACTTTAGCATTGGACAGGGAATAGGAAGTATTAGGTGGTGTACCTGGTGGCAGGGAAGGATCAGTGCCTTTCATGCTGCCGTACAATGACGGCACGTAAGGGGCTTCCGGGGGCTGATTGTTGCTGCCTGTCCATCCGGAGTTGATGGTAGCGGGCGTCTGTACTGCTGTAGTATAGCGGTAAGCGTTAGACAACAGTTGGAGCATCACCTGTTTCCATTTATCCTGTGCGTTGCCGATGTTGGATTGTGGTGCATTTCCCGGATCTATAATGTAGTCGATGGTCCCTTCGATAGCATTGGCAATGTTTTCTTTTTCTGCCAGCAGTGATGCCAATGATACGCCGTTGTCAAGCAGGAAGGCGGGCACGGCATAGGCCGGGCTGAGGAAATGATCTACCGCGGTGAGGAACTGCAGTCCCCAGTTGTCGAGGTCTATGCTGCTGAAATGTTGTGTCACTGCAGATCCTGCGGGATATGGCTGTCCACTTGCGTACGGATAGTTATTGCTGCTGAAGGATAACAGGTTGTTGGCCAACGGTACGGGTGCAAAGAAATATACCGCGGCGTTGTTGAAGCTGAAATTGATACCGCTCTTTCCGTTGCTGTCCAGCCTTATTATCCATAGCGATGGTATTTTGTCTTCGCTTTCCTTCGGTGTGCCTGTAGCCAGTTTCAGCGTGATGCCTGCGGTTGGCTGATCCTTGAAGGATGCTTCAAACTGTTGTGCAAATGGCGTGAGTGATAAGGTATCATCGTTGCCGTTGCCGCAGGGAGTGCCTTTAGACTGGGGCGGTACGGTGGTTTGTGCGGTGGTGATACCGGCAGTGTTAGCAAAGGCCGGATCTATATGCGAAGTACGTTGTACCGTTACTGTTAATGTCAACGGCAGTATATCTGCGTAGCTTGCTATCGCGGAGGTATCCACCAGGCTGCTGATGGTATACAGGATGCTGTTGCTGTCTGTTGCTGTAGCAGCTACAATGCTTTTCAGGTAGCTGATCACCGGTGTGAGGAAGTTGGTGTTCAGGGCAGCAATATCTATACTGCGAACGGAGCCTTCCGGTATAGCCGCGGTGCCGTCAATAGAGGAGCGGAAGCTCATGTTCACATCGGTACATACCACCAACTGGTAATAGAGACGCATGTAGGTTTCCAGGTCTATGGCAGCATTATTCTGACTCTTGCTGCCGGTGTATTTTGTTTTGTCGAAACAGAAGCTGAGTTGTATTTCCGGTTTTCCGCTATTCGGGGTAAACTGGTAGTAGGAAGATACGGCAGGCCATTGTGATATGGCGATGATGGGATCGGTATACAGCGAAGCCATTGATAACGTCAACGCTTGCACGTTGCTCATCGGTATGTTGCCAAACATATCCTGCCAGTTAAGCTGCATCTGCACGGTAGCGCCGATGCCTGCATATGGGTTGGGATAGTCAGGGTCTGTACCGGAAGCTTGCATGTATTTGTAATAAGGGATCACCGCTGCATAGTTCCAGTAACTGGTGTCCTGGTCCAGTGTTTCACCGGCGCGCAGTTTATTTACCTGGTCTTCATCCAGTGTGTCCGCAGGACCGGCTGGTAGCAGGTTCTGATAGGCGGCTACGCCTGGCAGGGTAGTACCCAGCAGGTTGAACTGGTTCTGCAGGTATACCTGGTTGTCTGCGGCTGTAGGTGGCTGCTGGGAAGGGCTGTATTCTCCCGGATTATCGCGTACTACAGTATAGCCCACTGTGCCCACCGGTATAGTAGCTACACGGGTGGTGATGCTGCTTGCCTGCGCATATACACTGGTAGTGGAAGTATCCACCGGATCGCCGGTAACCACACTGTTCACAAAAGGTTGTATGAGCAGGTCCGTATAAGTGACTACCAGCGTGAGGCGCGCTACCCCGTCTTTGTTGAACAGGTAGGGTGGAATGCCTTCGCCGCCGGAACTGCGGTAGTAAAGATAAAATCCGCCTGATCTTACAATACTGTTTTCCCACAAGAGCTGGAGGAATATACCTGGTTTGTTCAGCGTGTTGTAAGTATTGGTCACGTTATCTTTCAGGTAACTGGATGTACCCAGGGGATTGGTTTCTGTGCTCAGGTTGGCCTGTACAATAGCCAGTTGTACTGCGCCATTGGCGGCAGAGATATTACCACCTGCGGAATCTGTTGTCGGGTCAGGTTCATACAACAGCTGTATTTGTGCAATAAAGCTGTCATCACCTTTGCGGGTAGTATTAAGGTAGATGATCAGTTGTTGTAATAGTATTACACCACTGTCGTCTGCACCGGTAAGGTTATACATATTGCCGGCAAGCGGTGTATCGGGTGCGGAGCCGGCGGTGATTTCCTGTATGGTAACCGGTACGGTGGTGGCCCAGGCAAGATGACTGATGCTTCCTTTCTCACTGCCATCGCCGGAAGGCTGAATAGTCAGGAGGGAGAAGGGAATGGAGGTACCGGCATGCAATGCAAATACATCGGTCAGGCTTTGTGGCAGTTGCCACAGTACAGGATTTCCGCTTACGCCGGCAAAGTAATCACCGGGGTATTGCCACAATGCGGGGCTATTGAGTGTAAAAGCCTGCGGCGTATCGCGGTAATTCACCATAGCAGCCGGTGAACCGGGTTGAAGAGTAGGCGACAATACTACACTGCGCATATCATTGATGCGGGTGATTTCATCATTGTTGATAGTGATATTAAGAGACGCTGCATTGCCGGGATTAAAGGAGATCCAGGTGGTTGCTGCATCTTTGGCGATGTTCATACTGAATGTATCACCGGTTTTGAGTGCTGCGGGCAGTGGGAACTGCTGGCCTGTAAGCTGGTACAGTGGCGTAATAGCGCCGGTGGTTGCATCTGGCGGCGCCGGTAAGCGTAAGCCATACAACAGGAATCTCGAAGACATACTGCCGGCCTGTGTTACATTGGCGGCAGTCACTACTGCATTGACAAGGCTTTCTGCGTCCAGGCTTGTTTTCTTGTTGGCCTGCATATAGTCCAGTGCATGTTGCAGGAACGTTTTGGCTACGAGGGCAATGAAATCTGTGAAAATATAAGTAGGCATGCTCAGGTCAGGCTGCTGCTGATAGTCGGGATCAGTTACCTGCGTACAGGCGTTGCCGTAATAATCAGCCGTAAGCTTGTTTTCTGCATCCATACTGAGTGTGCGTAGTATGTTCGAAACGGCGCTGATATAGCCATTGCTGCCGGTCATGCTTTGTGTGGCGAAGTTCACTTGTGAGCCTTTGGTGCCATTGTAATCTGTTTGCATCAGCAGTGGTGGCAGGGCGGGGAAGATAGCGGCCTGCAGCTCCTGCTGGGTGGCAGGATCGGTAGCGGTGATCTGTACGCTGAAGAATGTTTTCAGGAATGAAATAATATCATGTCCTGATGTATTACTGTAATTGAACGGCGCTACATTATCTGGCCTGGTGTTGAAATAACATAACAACGCCTGTAGCTGATCAGTACTGATCTGTTGTGTTTGCAGCCAGCTTAGTGGAACGCTGCTGCGACCATTGCTGACCAGCGCGCTGAGGCACCAGTATAATACGCCCGTGCTGAGCGCGATGAGACCATTCACCGTGTTGGAAATATTAGCAGAGGCAGTATCGATATAAAATATCATGTTGTATTGTGGGCCGGGCGTCGCGCCTTCTCCGGAAACTGTCAGCTGCGGTATCACGTACAGGTCCAGGAGGTAGTTGGTGCCGGTATCCGGTGAAACCGGTTGCCAGTTTAATGTTACAGCCAGGTCTGCGGCAATGCGGTGGCATGCCGGGAAATTACCGCCAGTGAGACAGCCGTTCCAGCCTGCATCCTGCGGGTGATTACTGCCTATCACAAACCGCGCCCGGATAGTAGCGCTGAAGCTGAGGTTAATGTGTATTTTAAATAATCCCAGGTTAATGGTGATACGTAGTGAAACGGATACACCGGCTACAAAGGAGATAGGTATCTCCATATAACTTTCTATCGTAATACTCACATACACATAAGCCAATATATCCACCCGTGCAGATATAATCGCAAAGTTCACTTCACCATAAATATGCCCCACCAGTCCGAAGGTACCTTGCAGCTTATAATAGCGATCGTCTTTTGCACCACTTAATCCCGGTGTAGCATGGAAGACGGCAATCACTCCCTGGAAAATGCCTACAGCGGTGAGATACAACCCGGCCTTCAGGATACCTTCATCAATTGTTTTGCCCACGCCCAGTTGAAGACCGAGTCCAAAGGCTATTACGGGATTGAATATACCACAGGTGGTTTGCGGGAGATTAGTAGCTGTAGCGCCACTCAGCCAGCCGAAGTAAAAACCACCCGAGCCGGTGAACGGAAATACCTGCACCGTGAAAGAACGTGAGAAGTCTGTAATGCTGGCAGGGAAGCCGAAGTCGAGATAAAAGTTACCATTCGTGTAGATCCTGATCCCGATATTGGGAAGCGTAATAGATACTTCCCCGAATTCGAGATGCCTGAAAACATCCGGCAGTTGCAGATCTATCTGGTACATGCCGATGTTGTCATTTATTTTCTTATAGAGAATTTCGAAATAAAGATTGGCAAAATAAGCCGCAGTAGGATCGATGCTGATCATCAGGCCATACAACTCAGGATCATTGAAGATCAGTGCCATCTTGTAGAACTTCGCTACGGTGAAGTCTGCACCGAAGAGCCAGTGGCTGTTCTGATCAAAATAAAGGGAGCCTTGCCTGTCAGGTTTAATCGGTACGCTGTTAGGTTGACCATTGGTATCAGAGAATGATTTCTTCATGGTATCAATAGCACCCTGTATGTTGCTGATATTACCGGGATTGGTAAATGCCACATGCTGGCCCATACCCAGGAAACGAAGATCAAAGAACTGGCTGCCCATACCCGGTACTCCCGGCATATTGCGCACATCACTGCCTTTACCCGCCAATGGCGCCGTTTCAGGATTGCTGCTGCTGATCGTCATGCCCAGGAACTTGCCTTCAAAACCAAGATATACGCCGGTATTATCTTTTGTAAGTGTGATCGCAGAAAGCTGCAGGAAGCCCAGGTCGACGTTGCTCTTATAAACAACTTTCAGGCTGCTCAGGGATGGATCAGAGATATTTCTTACATATACAAACGACAAGCCGTTGAGGTTAATACTGTTGAGTACATTCCAGGGAGCCGATAAAGTGAAGCCCGGCTCAAAAGACGCAATAAGGTGTGTGATAATCTCTCCCAGCGACATCTTTCCAAACACTACGGTGATCGTGTCTGTATTCTTTACACTATCATGCTGGTATTGCGCTACAATACCTTCCCATTCGAGGTAAACCTGTGTATCCGGTGTACCGAACTTATAACCCACCTTGAAGTTCATGCCCAACAGCAGGGCTTCTACGGTGATTGTACCGGAAGCATTGCCATTCACATAATCCATTTGCAACGTAGCGGTGAGTTTAGGCAATACAAAGCTCTGGTAATTGAGCTGCCATTTAACGGTGCCGCCTGCACTATATTTGTTTTTCTGATCTGTTGCTCCTGGCGCCGGCGTATATACGGTAACGTTAACCCCTTCGATATTCAGTGAAGCCTGATCGAGCCAGGCAGGTAGGTTGGTGATACCCAACGAGGAGAGGAAGGTTTTCACCAGCTTCATGATGTTGATACTGGTACCAGGCAGCATAGCGCCTGAGAAAGTCCATCCTGCTGTAGGATCCGCTTTTTCTGCGCGCAGTTCCAGCGGAATATCTACGATGTTAAGCTGTGTGCTGATAAACCCGCTGATGGTACGGTCAGCGGAGGAAAAAGGGTTCTCTATATCCAGTGCCATAGCTGGATTCACAATATCCAGTACATTGAAAAATTTAATGCCTACTTCTGTGGCGATATCGAAGTTAATGCGGCTGATCTGTCGGGAGGCAGCGTTGTAGGTGATTTCAAGGGTATTGAGCGTGAAGCTGTTGAAAGTAATATCTACTGGCAATGCCGGAGCAGGTGTGGATGAAAGTCCCGGCAGTGCAGTAAAAAACTCGTTGTATTTGTCGATCTCCACTTCTGCAGAAAAAGCAAGCAGCCATTCATCTTCGCCGAAAGGCAGGTGTGCATTAACGTCCAGTTCTGCAGTAGCGGAAGACATCTTCATATTAAATACACCGTCAATGTCCAGTGTGAAGGTAGGCTTCGCCGGCACCCTGTTAAATTGCATCATAATGCGTAGCTGCTCGATGGCAAAGCCGCTGGATACCTGCCAAGGATGCGGGTTAGAGATGATCACCGTTACATCATAGATCTTCTGTATGGCCGGGTTAAAAAGAATACTCAGTTGCGTGATACCAAAATTACTCAGTACCGCCACTTCGGGTGGCATGCTGCCCAGCACATTCATACCGGGGAATAAGCCCAGAATATCGTATATGCCTCCCAGTAAGGTCTGCTGCGTGGAAAATGTTAGTGACCATTGATTAGCTGGCATATTGTTGTTGATGGGCACTGCCAGCGATATAGACAAATCAGTTTTGCCAATACGGAAAACACCGGTAACGTTAAGGTTGGGTGTTCGCTGATGGTTGATGGGATTAACATACGTCAGGATCGAAAAACCGAAATTTAGCAATGAAAGCCCTCCTGCTCCCGGGATAATGGGGAAGCCGATGTTGGACGAAAGGACGGAAAGCGTCATAGCATAGGTCACAGAAGAGGCATTCAGCTGAATACCGGGAAAAGGAATAGAGGGAAATATATTAGGATCTGCCAGCCGGTTTAATGGCAATAATCCCATTTGCGAGAGCTGTGGTATTGATAGATTATTAAGAATGGAATCCAGTACTGTTTCCAGTATGCTACCCTGTGTATTGATCAGTTGCAGTACGCCATCATTATCCTGGTTATACAGTTGCACTTTCCCGGAAATAGACAGGATATTATCTTTCACTGTGATATCAGCCGGAGTTAGCGTAAATACCATGTTTTGCAGCGACAGCATTTGCAACAGGAACGGGAACCGGTTGCTGGGTATTAGTGCAGGCGTAAGCGTTAGGGTGCCGTTGGATATCTGCTGCTGCAGGTTGCTGGCTAGTTGCTGGAGGTCCATGGTGACTGTTTTATAGAAATAGGATTAGGAAGAAAGTATTTTATCGATAACAATGGTGATTATGGTGGCGTATTACGATGGCACTGAAACGTAGACAAGGGTTGATTGGTGTGCTTGTAATAATTCACCCGGAAGACATAGAACTGGCTCTGTGTGGTGATATTAATCGGTTCCACTTTCAACACATAGCTATCTTTACAGGTTACCACCTTGCTCTGGTACTGGTTGTTGCCATGCACACCCTGTGCATCGTAATCATTACCATAGCTGAAGTTGGTACTGTCTTTATTGGCAAACAGGCTGATAGCGGTAGTACGGCAGTACTTCTTTGTACCACTCTTAAAATTATAAAGGTTAGTGATATAGATCCCGCGATTGTTAACCCCCAATGGCCGGTTGGCGGAAGACCATTCAGAGAGCGGATCAAGTAGGGTGTCTATGCGTCTCTGAAAAGTGGGTTCTGGCAGTCCCCATTTCGACATATTACCTGCCGACAGAAACATCGCACAGGCGGTAAATTTCAGCAGATCATGACTGGAGCTGCAATCACTGCCGTGATGACTTGTCTTGAAAGCGCAGACATGACCAATAGCAGATACATTGCCGGCATTCCTGTCGAAACGGTAACTTTTAGTATTGAAAACTGTGTCAAAGCCTCCGTTCACCGTTATTTCCTGGTCAATATAAGCAGTACAACCGCCGGCATCATATCCACCCATATCTCCGGCCGTGAAGTAACGGAACTGGCCATATTCAAGTATAAAGCCCAGGGAAAAATTATTGGGATTGTCACGGCCTCCTAGGCCATCATTCACAGCGATGCCATCAGCGCTATAAGTATAACCAGAGCTGGCCACGCATTTCATTGTAGCGGGTACGCCATTCAGGGTGTCTATTATCAACACTTTGCCTATATCACGTGGAAAAGAAGTGACTACCAAACTGCGGGCTTTCAGGTAATTATTATTGAACGCATTTTTCAATACCGTTCTGTATTTGGGCGCATCGCTGGCACCTCTGTTGGGGGCGGCTTGCGGCGGATTGATGGCGCCATACGTAGCACCTAATGTATATCCACCGGGATCTATCACGCTATCTGCCCGGAAGATATTACCGTTGCTCAGTTTATTAAATCCTGCATAATGATCCTTATGAAAATGGGTCAGGATAAGGTATTTGAAAGTCACCGGCATGTTGGTAGCGCCAAAATAATTGGTAAAGTAGTTTTGCAGGAATCTGTCTGTCCCGGAATTGCCGCCATCAATCAGAATCTTCACGGGAAAGGTGTTGTTGGAAGTATCATGCACTACAATCATTGTTGCGTCGCCATTTTCGATATTGATATGGTGTATCTCCAGTATTTTGTGCTGGGCCGCCGTGTACAGCGGTATCAGGAGGCACAGGCAGCAACAGCATCTGCGAAACAGGGTATATAATTGCTGATAGCACATTGTTTGTTATTATTGAATGATGAATGAATACTTTACTACCGCGTGTTGCGATGACACTGGTAATTCCCTACGGGACTCATGATAACGCCTTTCCAATAATTGGTCATGTATAAATAGAAGGTGGATTGTGTGGTGATGTTATTCGGTTCAACAACCAATATATAACTGTCTTTACACGTTGGATCAGCGCTGGAACCGGTCATCGCATGGGTGGCCAAACCTGCGGCATCATAATCATTGCCATAATGAAACTCTGTGTCTGTACGGCCGGCAAACAACAGTACCGCATACTTCAGGCAACTGTCTCTCGCTGTACCAGCGTTTTGGAAATTGTACAGGTTGGTGATGTAAAGCCCGCGATCAGATACGCCGAAAGGCCGTGTGCTGTCTGCACGGCTGGAAAGTGGCCTCCACGAGGCATCCAGGCGGTGTTGAAAAGCTGGATTAGGCAATGCCCAGGTTTTCTTGTTGCCTGCAGAAACGATCGCTACTGCAGGTCGTATTTGAAGAAATACGGCATTGGTGCTGTGATCGCTGCCGTGGTGACTTACTTTGAAAGCGCAGATATGTCCCGTTACACTGTCCGTCGTGGCAGTGCTATCAAAACTGTAGCTGAGGGAAGGCAGTAGTGTGTCCAGTCCACGTGCCAATGTCGTTTCCTGGTCGATGGAATTGCCTGTATTCTGACCACCCAGGTCTCCAGCCGTGAAGTAACGAAACTCTCCGTACTGAAGTACAAACCCAAGTGAATAATCATTACAATTATTGGCGGCAGAAACACCATTACTGACAGCATTTCTGCTTCGGTCATATGTATAGGACGCGCCGGCAACGCAGGTAAGCGTTACAGGGATACCATTGACAGTACCGATGGTAATGCTTTTTCCTATATCGCGTGGAAACGAGGTGATCACACTACTCCTGGATTTCAGTAAGCCTCTATTGTAGGCCTTTTTCAGCCCACCCAGGTATGCACTTCTGAATCTCGGACCTGTACCACCTCTACTAAGTGCCGGCCCACTGCTATCCGGAGGAGCTATTGCTGCGTAGGTGCTGTTGAGTTTATAACCACCAACATCAATGACGGTGTCTACCTGGATGAAGGCACTGTCACCCAGTGATTTAAAGCCGTAATAGTGATCCTGGTGATGGTGGCTCAGGATCATATATTTAAAATGTGCTACCGGCATAGAGTCCCGCAAACAATTTCTGAAATAATTTTTGATGAAGGCATTGGATTCTCTCAGGCCTCCATCAATCAATACGGCAGCGGGAAAGGTATCCACCGCCGTATTATGTATCAGGATCATGGTAGCATCTCCGTTTTCTACATTGATATGATGTATTTCCAGTTGCTCCTGCGCTTTTAGCGAAAGCGTTGTCAACAGGCACATACAGCATATAAAGCCGGGCAGATTTATTTTGAGGGAAAAGGGAAACATAAGATAGATATTTAACAGCGTCATTTTTTTACATAGGCCGCATACCAGCCGAGGCTCTCTGGTGGTGCTCCCTGGTCAGGATTGCCAAAGAGGAAGAAGCCAATATTACCTCCTGGTGGAAACGAAAGACTGAGCAGCTTTACTGCAATGTTGTTGATCTTCATCAGGTAAGCTGCTTTACCGGGACCGCTGCCATCCGCCAGGGATAAGGATACGGAGCCGATGTCCAGCTTCAGTACACCCTGTAGGCTGAAGAAAGGCGCCTGCGGATTTACACCGGGGAGCTTCAACGCGGCGGCAGTACCACTTCCGCCTACATTCCACGCAGCGAGGAAAGTAGTGTTGAAACCCGCTGCTGAGGCCAATGCGCCCAGAGTGCCCATATTAAGTGTGAACACGAGTCCATACCAGTCGCCCGAAATACCTTCCTGTGGCTGGTTAATCCATTGTGTTACGTTCAGGAACCCCTGAGATGCAGGCGTATTGTCTTTGGTGCCGGTGGTCATACCTGTGAGCTGCAGCGGGAAATGCCGGTACAAGCTATCATTGCGGGCGGTGCTCTGACCGATGTCTACGGAAAGATGACTGATGTCGAAGCGGAAAGTACGTGTGGACGGTGTTTCCAGCGGGAAGTTCATATCGAGGTTCAACCCTGCACAGGCAACGCCGGCACTTCCCGGGAGGGCATTCACTTCACTTCCGAAGGAGAGTATGTCAAAATCACTGAGCTTGTTGAAGTTGATGAATCCCCAGCAGGAGAAGACCGACTGCACAATGCCCTGGCCGCCGTTTTGTGGCACAGTGGTACTGAATGAGGCTTTTTGTACTTCTACATCCTGCATAATCGCGCTGTCAAGAAAGATGAGGTTATCATCTGTACTCACAAACGTATATGCGGGAACGCCGTTGTGATTTTCACAGGCGCCGCGAAGTATCAGGAGGTTGTCACGGTTATCTGCTTTTGTTTTCTCACCGAAAAGCCGGTTGATGGTCAATGCGATATTGCTGTTGAAATTCACCACCTTCGCATTGTTGAACAGCACTTTGAGATTGAGTACCTTGAAATCATAATCCACGCTTGTATTGATCACCGCCTCTTTCTTATATCTTTCTACTGATTGTCCCAGCGAAGCAAACACCTGGTCTTCATAATCTATCAAACCAAAGAGGGCGCTCACAGGCAACATGGATAATGCGCCATTATCATTGTGCACTACGCTCATGTCAATACCAAAATGGTGCGCATTGAACCGCTGCAGGTCGATGCCTGCCAGCAGGCCCTGAAGTGCTGCAGGGAAATGTTGCACATCCACTTTGATGGCAAGCGCCAGCACGCCTTGCCATTGCGGGTCTGTAGCCGCTGTATAGAATTTATAGTAATCGTTGTCTTTATTTACCAGGTAGTTGTCAATGCCTGTTTGCACATACTGCTGTATCCAGGTGGATAATAATTCGAGTCCATTGTTATCCGTCATGTTAAACTGATCCGCCATCGTCCATCCCTGTGGATTGCTGATATGATCCGTTAATGCGCCGTTGCGGAATTTAAAGATCAGCACATTGTTGAACTGGCCATATACATTCTGCTGCGGCACATCCAGTATAAAAGGCCAGCCATCCATATACATTTCATTGCTGAAGGAGCCGAGTACAGGAGTGCCGCCAACGGTGGGATTGAAAGAAATAACGTTGAACAGTTGATTGGTCTGGAAGGCACTTTGTAAGGTATGTCCAAGGTCGCTGAAGAAAAGTTTGTATTGGGGCGACATATTGCCGTCACTCTGCAGATACTGGTTGCTGGCCAGTTGTAGTAGTTTCCAGATACCGCTGGTTTTGTCGGTTTCTACATAAAAGCCTTGCGGGCTTGTGCCCGGTACAATATCAGCGGTGGCATTTTGCATGGATCTGCGTGCCAGCATCAATTGTTGTTGCTGGCTCACGCCGATTATATTTTTGCGTTGCGGACTGATGATCTGTAACTCATATTGTTGAAGGTCAGTAAGCACATTGCTGGAGGTAACGACGCCATAGGAAGTCATCGGGAATACGATGGTTTGGGAGAGTGTTCCCGCGTTGGGTACGAGACTGCCCAGTACTTCTTTATCTGTAAACACATCCTGCTCTGCTGCAAACAGGGAGGCGCCTACTGGTTGAGCATGATAGATAACGGCGGCATTATTGCTGCTGCCCTGCTGTACGGCAGCCCAGGCCGTCTGGTAGCTGTTGTTGAGGAGGGAAAGCACTTTACCATCTTCATCCAGGTTGGGGGCTCCTGCTAAAGGAAACCGGTCTGCATAGGCCGATTGTTTTGGGGTGAAACATAGCAGATCACCGGTGCTGCCATTTACATCCGGTGTGAAGCTTACACTCTCTGTGCCGGCGAGGCCATTCATGAAGCGCATCTGTTTGTTGCTGTCGAGATACGGCGCATATTTGCTGTCCAGTACCAGCGTGAAGTTGCCGGACGGGATGAGATACCAGGGCAGTGTATCCGCAACATCCCGGTGGCTGAACACTAGCAGGGCGCTACCGGGGCCGGGATAGTTATCAGAACCATTAATGGAAGACAGGTTGACCACAGGCTTCATCTGCAATGGATAACCATAATCAGCCGTATAATAAGTATTGAATAAAGTAGGACTGGTGGTATTAACCTGGGAATCAGAGTAGAGGGTTTGTCCCAGCAGGGCAAAGTAAGTTCCTGTTTTATGTATGTTCATCATATCCACAGGATTGATACTTGCCTGGCAGAGCAGATAATAATTGAGAAGGCCTTCAGGTACAAGCTGATAGCGGATGGTACAAAGTGAACCATCTGTTGTGCTGTTATAGAAATATTTTAAGCTGAGGTCATAGGCTACAGCGGTAAAGTCACGGGCCAGGTTGAAGCCGATCACCAGGCGCATGCACCCCCGGCCAATACCGGTAAATGGGAGCACCAGGGGAAGGAGTTGTGTAAGGGTACTGGATGCCACCGTGTCGGCCTGGAAGCTGACCTGTGAAGGATCAGTGAAGGTGAGCAGCAGGCGATCATTGTCTTTATCAATAGAAAAATAAGTGTTGGTAGAACCGATATACAACGAGGCATAATTATTACCGAAGCTGAAGTTCATTTGCTGCATGACAGCAAAACCATTATTGTATTGTGTCAGGAGTAGCGCTGTTACATTAGCGGATGAAAGGGCGTCATTAGGAGAACGGAGCCATAGGAGGGCGTTATCAGGTGTTTGACCGGGAAGGAACTTAATGTAGTTCCATATATTCTGTACCAGTGTATCTGCAGGAATAGCAGGAGCCACAGTTGCAAAAAGATAATAGCCATTGATAACAGCAGTATCGCTGAGGCTGAGGGTATCTTTGCCGGAGGATGTACCGGATGCCAGTACAAAGGCACACCAACCATTATCGTCAGGAGTGGTGTATAGTGATGAATTGCCTGACTGGGTGTTGCTGAATGCAAGGGTGCTCATAGTACTCAGCGGTTTATAGTTTTTGTAGGGCATGGTGGTGAGATGTCATTGACATACCACGCTGCCAGCAGACCTTTGAAAACAAAATTTTGGTTATTGCTGGATACGCTGTAAATGAAACTGCCGTTCAGCATGCCCGGCATATCGGGTAACGAAGGCAACATTGTCAGTAAACCGTTGGCACATCCTGTTCCCAGCTCCAGATCAAAAGTATATGTGTTGTTAGTGGGTGTCAGCTTGCACAGGCCCGCCAATTGCGTATTCAATAGCAACACACAGGTGACGGTATTACCGCAGCTATCGATCTTATATATTATCTGCAGATCACCCAGGATACGTTGTGAGCATTTTCCGGGAGTAGAAAGTACATCCGGCAGGCAATCAGCCTTGGGGTGTTGAGCGTATAGCAATGAGGAAACAAGCAACAACAGGACAGTACCTGTTGTTGCTATTAGTTTTACAGACATCTATCTGATGATATTAAATCTGATCCTCTTTAATTTTTGGTTTAACCTTAACTCCTGCATCGCCGCTAGCGGTCCAGGCAGCAATGGATGCTGAGTAAGGAGTATCGTTGTTTCCTTGTTGATCTGTAGCGTCTCCTTCTGCAAAAACGCTACCATCAGTGAATCCAATAGCTGCGGTGAAAGTGGCCTTTTTGAGATTTACGGTCTGCTGCCCTCTTTGAAAAGTTACAGGACCTGCTGTAGGCTGAATAGGCGAAAGTGTTACGCTGCCGAGATCACCGGCGGCAGATGTGAATTTTACTACTGCTACCTGCATGCCTCCGTTGATGCTGACAGTAGTAGTGGCGGTAACGGAGTTAACCAGAGGTGTAACCTGTTTATAAGGGAAACCCATAGTGATAAGATTTTGAGGGTAAAGAAATTGTTTGATTACAGCGGTAAAGGTAGGGTGGTTGTTATTCTATATAACCCGTATTTATCCCGTGCGCTATACGTAATATTACGGTTGTTCGGTTCGTTTTTTTTCTTTATACTTTTACCAAATTATGCCGGATAGCATATATAACAATGCCTGCAGTGCCGTTCACATTCATCTTTTCCATGATCCGCAACCGGTATCCTTCTACGGTTCTGTTACTAAGGTCCAGCCTGGCGGCTATTTCTTTGGTAGCCATATCCTGGCATATCAGCTGAATGATCTGCTTTTCACGCACGCTGAATATCTCCTGTGAGGATGCACCTGAGGCAGAAAAAAGACGCATTGCCTGTGATAGAATGGCACGGCAGTAATAAGACTTCCTGTTGTATACATCATAAATGGCTTCCAGTATCTCCAGCCTGTCGCATTGCCTGAGCAGGAAGCCCTGCACACCGGCCTGCAGCATGCTACTCAACCTGGGCACATCATCCTGAAGTGATAATGCAATGATGCTTAGGTTCGGCAGCGCTTTAGGCACATATTCCAGCACAGTGGTGTTGTCGCCAATATTAAACGTGGGATCGGCGAGGAGAATGTCCGGTTGTAGTATTGTAAGTGCGGAAGTAAGCTCGTTGCCATCAGTCGTGGTTCCCAGGAGGTCTATATCCGGTGCAGTCTGCAGGATATGCGACAGCCCTTCAAGATATACTTCCTGGCGATCAGCCACGAACAGGCGGATAGGATAGTAATGTTTCATACGCGATGCGATTCCCAGTTAATCTGTTTACTGGGTTAGTTATTTTGAGTAAGTGGCTCCTGGTTTATAATCCTGCATACTTTTCAAGGATGTGGCCTCATCATATTATCCGGTTTGTTGGGCATGCCGTTTATTTCGTGGAGACACTGCAGTAAAGGTAAGAGAATTTTAGTTATGGCGTACCGGGAAAAACAGCAGTGAAAATGAACCGTAAAGCGTCATAATAGGCTTTAATGGGTTCGGTCATGTGTGACTCTTCAGGATAATAAACATACTTATGTTCTAAACCTGTAATTTTTCTTTGAGTGATGATGGAATCGAATTTTAAAATATCGGTATGGAAGGTCGACGCGCTGTCTGATATTCCTTCGTTACCATCACTATAAAAGATCTTTTTGTTGATGACCTGGTTAGTTTTTAGTTTTTGATCCGCCAGGCGAAGTAAGTAGCCTTTATCCCACCAAAAGGAGGGACTTATCGCTATATAGGCTCCAAACATATCTGGTTGCGTTAACAGGCAATTGATCGTGGTGATACCGCCGAATGAATGCCCTGCAAAAATTTTAAAAGCTTGTGTTTTGTAGTGGGCGTCAACATAAGGGATCAGTTCATTCCCAACGAACTGCAGAAAATTATTGCCACCACCACTTGATTTAAACCGGAAGCCTGAACTGGTATCAGCCTTGCCCCAATAATTAATAATACTTTTGGTTGGAGTAAGATCCCTTGTCCGGTTTGTATTAGGGATGCCGACTATAATTATTTCGGGCATCACATTTACATCTTTGCGGCTAAGGTACCGGCAATATTCTGCCATCAGGCTAAAATGGTTATCTCCGTCAAGCACGTATAAAACGGGGTAGCGCTTATCCGGCTGTAAGGTGTCTGCAGGAGGAACATAAATATAAATTTTCCGGTCTTCGCCCAATACTTTAGACGGAAGTTTGATAATATCTGCCGATATAGGTTTAAATACCGGGTCAGTTTGGGCAATTAAGTATTTGGGAGTTAATAATATAAAGAAAATGCAGATGACGCTATTTCTTAAGAAGCTGCTGTAAGTCATGTGGATAAAGGGTTAAAGGAATTTGATAGTTTATGCAGTATTGTAAGTGGTAAAGCTGCCGGGTAATCACAACAGGCTATGTGTACACAAAAGTTAGCTACCCCCAACACTAATATAATAAAAGATGGGGATATCTCTATCACCAGTTTCGTATAAACAGGAACAGGTTTCGTATAAAATGAATATTCTCCTTTCTTCAACCCCTTACTTTCGCAGATATGGTTCCCTGGTTATACAAATTAACGGTTTAACGGTGTAACAATAACAGTTTGTAGGTTTAGGTAAACAAGCCCTGATATTCATTGGGGCTTTTTTATGCGCCGTATCCGCGATCTGAAAACTTCCATATGCAAATTCGTATAAAAACCAACCGGGTTTGTATAAATGTACCGATAGCCATCGTGTCATACGCTAGTTTCGTTCACTGATTCTGAAAAGAGTTTATCTCTCCAGGACTTGAAAGAAACAGGATGGTATGTACAAGAAGATTTTAACATGGCTATTATTCAGCATAGCACTGGACGCTGCTGCACAGGAACGTTGGACGCTGAAACAGTGTATAGACTATGGTTTGAAGAACAACCGGAACAACGTAATCTATGCCAATCAAAAGCGGATAGCTGATGCAAAGGCGAAGGAGGCGATTGCGGATTATTTACCACGTGTTAGTATGACCTCAACGCTGGATAATAACCTGAAGCTGCAGCAAAGCGTGATTCCGGCCGGTGTTATTGGTCCCCATGAGTTAAAGGTATCGCTGACCCAAAAATATGCTTCCAATACAATGACGCAGCTGGACCAGGTGTTATATGACCAATCGATGTTAACGGGCCTGAAAGCGAACAAGTACAATCGGCAGCAATCTGAACTGAATGAACAACAAAGCCAGGAAGCTATTATCTATAACGTTAGTACTGCCTACATCAATATTTTTGTTTACCATCAGCAGTTGGCGCAATTGCAGGCCAATAAAGAAACGTATCAGAAACAGATGGATATTTTCCGGGCGCAGGTGAATAAAGGAGTTGTACTCCAAAAAGATCTGGACAAGGTTAGCGTGGATTATAACAATACTACTTCCAAAATCAGGGTGGCACTGAGTAACATTACTTTGGCAGAAAATGAATTGAAATATGAAATGGGTTTCCCCATAAATGATTCGCTTGCGGTAGATCTTTCTGCGCCGCCGGGCGCCGCAGCCTCTTCAGATTCCGTAGTTAGTTTCTCTCCTGATTTACGGGTGGAATACCAGCTATCTAAAGTCAATATAAAATTGCTGGAAGTTGAAAAGTCAGCCATTAAAGCGGAAGCGCTTCCCAGGCTGAGTGCATATGCCCGGTATGGTGTGGTAGGTTTTGGAAAAAGTTTGAAGGGGGCCTATGGTGAGCTGCTTCCTTATTCGGCCGTAGGACTTAAACTAAATATTCCCATTCTTGATTTTTTTAAGCGAAACGCCCGCTATAAGCAGGCGGTGCTCAATCATTCCAATGCGGAAGAGCAATTGAAAATTGTAGAAGGAAAATATTACGTGGAGTATCAGAACGCCTATACGAAGTATTTGCAGGCGCAGATAAATATTGAAAACGACAAGCGGAATGTTGCGCTTGCGCAGTCGGTTTTCCAGGTGACAGATGTACAGTTCCGGAAGGGAGTGACGGATCTGAACGATTGGTTGAATACGCAAAACCAGCTCAGGGAAGCGCAGAATGGTTATCTCACTTCTATTTATAATTACTATCTCACACGTATAGACCTGGAGAAATCCGCTGGTACCCTGAAAAGGTTTTATCAATCACTTTAGCCATCATGAAGAAGAAAGTCATTTTTATTGTTGTCTCTGCCGGGATTATCTGTCTCATTGCATTCAGATTATTTTCCAACAAGAAAAAAATCAATGAAAGCAGCAGGGCCGCCAGGGAGGAAGGTTTTAGTATCCCGGTTTCAACGGCTGTAGTTACAGCGGAACAACTCAGCGTTAGTCTTATTAAGACGGGACTGATCATACCATTCAGGGAGGCGAAAGCACTATCTATGTCCAGCGGTAATGTGACCAGCCTGCGTTTTAAGCTGGGGGATCATGTGTCCCGCGGGCAGCTGCTGGCTTTAATTGATACGCATATCCTGGAATTAGATCTCCGGAAAAAGGAGTCGCTGGCAATTAAGTTGAAACGTGACTTGCAAACATATACAGATCTGCTGGAAGCAAAAGCTGCCACACAGGAGAAAGTAAATGAACTTCGTCAGAATTACAGCGATGCAGAAAACCAGGTGCAACAGGTGCGCAAACAAATTGCAGATGCTGGTGTCCGGGCTCCTACGAGCGGAATTATCAGCGCTAGGTTGGTGGAAGAAGGTATGTATGTGGGCGTTGGGGGAGAGATTGCTTCCATTGTAGATCTTTCCAGTATTAAAATCCAGGTGGACCTGACAGAAAGTGAAGTATACCAGGTTGCTTTAGGATATAAAGTCAAACTAACCACAGCTGTATATCCCGGGCAGTCTTTCAGAGGAGTGGTGTCATACATCAGCCCACAGGCTAACCAGGCCTATAACTATATGGTAGAAATTACGGCTGATAATAATGAGCATCACGTGTTGAGATCAGGCACTTTTGTTACCGCTGATTTTTCCCGTGAAACGACCCGCATGGTAATGTTGACACCCAGGGAAGCGCTGAATGAAACAACCCCGGATGCTTCCGTATACCTGGCAAAAAATGGCCGCGCAATTTTGCAGCGTATCCGCACCGGTGGGGAAAGTAATGGAAAAGTATATGTACTGGAGGGATTAACTGCCGGCGACAGCGTTATCACATCCGGACAAATTAACCTTCGGGATGGCGCACGAATCAATATTTCAAAATAATTTTCCCGACATGTCAGTAACTGAATTAGCCATTAAAAGACCATTGCTGCTGATTGTAGTATTTACTATCCTGATTTTTTTTGGGGTGCAATCTTATTTTAAGTTGAATTACAACTTAATCCCGAGAATTGATATGCCTACAGTGTCCGTTAGTACGCTGTACCCGGGTGCATCTGCGTCGGAAGTACAAACGAATGTTACAAAGAAGCTGGAGGATGCTTTTTCTGCAGTGGAAGGACTGGACCAGATTAAATCAGTTTCCCGGGAAGGCGTTTCGGTGATCACGGTATCTTTCAAAAGTGGCACAGATATCAACAGGGCGGAACGTGAGTTGCAACGTCAGGCTGATCAATCCGTTAATGATTTGCCGCAGGAAGCAAAGCGGCCGTTGGTAAAAAAAGTGAACATAGAAGAGACACCGGTTATTAAGGCTGGAGTAACAGCTGATATGACGCCCCGGAATCTTTATGACCTGGCAGATAAACAATTGAAGCCGGTATTGCAGAATGTTACCGGGGTAGGAGAAGTGAATATTATTGGTGGTGATGAAAGGCAGATACAGGTGAAGGTGGATCAGGCGAAGTTACTTGCTTATGGGGTGTCTATTACCAATATTACGCAGGCGATCAGTAGCGCGAACCTTTCTTATCCGGCCGGCAGCATTGAAACAGAACATCAGCAGCTCTCCATCCGCTACGATGCCAATATGGTTTCCCTGGAGGAATTAAATCGTCTTACTATCGGGCGGCAGCCGGGTAAAGGAGCTATTTACCTGAAAGATGTAGCCAGCGTAGTGGATGCTACTGCTAAAGCAACGGCCATTAATCACATCAATGGTTTACCGTCTATCGGGATACAAATTATAAAGCAGGGAGATGCGAACGCCGTTAACGTGAGCGCCCAGGTAAAAAAAACATTCGCAAAAATGACAGAGCAGTATAAAGCCCATCAGTTGAAGTTTAACATTTCTTCAGATCAGAGTATTTTCACGCTGCATGCTGCCAATTCGGTTATGTTTGATCTGGGCCTGGCCATTGTTATCGTGGGATTTGTGATGCTGGCTTTTCTGCATAGCCTCAGAAGCGCTGTTTTCGTAATGCTGGCGCTTCCTGCTTCCATTATTCCTACATTCACAGCCATGTATTTGCTGGGTTTCTCCCTTAACCTGATGACGCTGATGGCAATGTCGTTGGTGGTAGGCATATTGGTAGATGATTCCATTGTTGTGCTGGAAAACATATACCGGCATATGGAGATGGGAGCGGATAAGCGACGGGCGGCGCTGGAAGGTCGCAATGAAATAGGATTTACAGCACTCGCTATTACGTTGGTAGATGTGGTGGTATTCCTGCCGCTGGCATTGACGGGAGGAATGATTGGCGCCATTCTCCGGGAGTTCTCACTGGTGGTGGTATTTTCCACATTGATGAGCCTGATCGTTTCTTTCACTATCACGCCGGTGTTGGTAAGCCGCTTTGGTAAACTGGAAGTGTTAAACGACACTTCACTTTGGAAGAAAATGAATCTCGCTTTCGAAAAAGGGATAGAAAATTTACAGCAGGAATATGGGCGTTTACTGGCCAGGATACTCCACCGGAAACGATGGCTGCTGCTTGTAACAATGGTACTCATTGCAGGGGCTGTTGCATTGGTGCCAGCCGGTTTTATTGGTGCAGCATTTATGCCGAAAACAGATCAGAATACCCTTGTTGTTAACATAGAATTAGAACCTGCTGCTACCATCTATAAAACAAACCTCCTTGCTCAGCAGGCGGAAGAAATGATACTTTCACATCCGGAGGTGGAAAAGGTATTCTCCAGCATCGGCTTTGTTAGCGGCAGTGTGGCGGGGGCGGGGGATAATGCAAACCTGGCGGAATTAACGCTGACGCTGGTGGACAGTAAACAGCGCAAGCTATCCTCCGAGGAATTCGGCGCACTTATCCGGCAGCAGTTGAGCAGTATCATTGCGGGAGGAAAGTTCACGATATCCGCCACCAGTATCACCGGGAATGTAAGTGCGGCGCCTATAGATATTGCCATAAAAGGTGTATCCGTTGAAGAGGTGCGGAAAGTGGCGGAGGCCTATAAAAAAGTGGTGGAGAGCATTCCTGGAACGGAATACGTAAAACTTTCAGTGAAAGACAGGAAGCCTGAAGTAAGTATTAAGCTGGACCGGGAGAAAATGAGTATGATGGAACTTGACGCCCGCCAGGTAGGTACTGCCTTGCAAAATTCATTTGCCGGTATTAAGGCCAGCCAGTTTAAACAAAGCGGTAATGAATATGATATTTGGGTAAACTTCAATCGCATAAACCGCGCGGATATCCAGGATGTGAGAAAACTCCCTTTTGTTAACACGGCCGGTAAAACGATCCTGTTAAGCCAGTTTGCAGATGTTACGGAATCGCTTGGGGAAACCTCCCTGGAGCGGTTGGACAGGCTGTCTGCTATCAACGTTCAGTCAAATGTAATGGGCCGGCCTACGGGCACTGTTGCAGATGAAATAAAGAAGAAAGCCGGATCTGTAAAACTACCGGAAGGAATACAGGTAACATTCCTGGGGGATACCAAGAACCAGGGAGAAGCATTTGGTAGCCTGATGTTGGCGCTGCTGACGGCTTTCCTTCTCGTGTATTTAATCATGGTGGCGCTGTACGAAAATGCAGTGTATCCTTTCATTGTGTTATTCTCTATCCCGGTAGCCCTGATCGGGGCGCTCCTGGCCCTTGCGCTGATGATGGAGAACCTGAACATTTTTACTATCATCGGTATGATCATGTTATTAGGACTGGTGTCGAAAAATGCGATATTGATTGTTGACTTCGCAAATAAGCTGAAAGCAGAAGGCCATCCTGTAATGAAGGCATTGGTGCTGGCCGGTACAGAGCGCCTGCGGCCTATCCTGATGACAACCCTTGCAATGATCTTTGGGATGCTGCCTATTGCCGTTGCGAGCGGCGCTGCCTCGGAAATTAAAAATGGTATGGCCTGGGTGATCATCGGCGGATTGACCAGTTCAATGGTGCTCACCTTATTTGTAGTGCCCTGTATGTATTTGATTGTTGATAGTATGATACACCGCTTCCGGAGAAAGTCCGGCTCAAAGTAGTCACCCATAACGCCTGTTAACGCGGTAAGCCTTACTCACCCCCATGAACATCCCTCCGGTGATGTTTTGATTTAACACCTGGTTTTAGTATAAAATGTACCCCATTTGCTATAAAAAGAAAAATGTGCAACAACAATATTTTTTTCTTTGCCAATGTAGGGTTGTAAATGCTTTTATACTCAAATAAATCTTGGAATATGTGCAGGTGTCAGAAGATTCAATTAGCCACCGTTTTTATGTCGGTAATTACTACGGTTGCGTACTCACAAACCCGGCAGGATAGCATTACAGGGAAGGAGAAATTTCCAGACAGTATTCGTCAGAAAGCTGTGGCATTTGCGGCAAACAAATTTGCCATTGCACGACCGCTGAATATTGAGTTTACTACTGTGCGGCCATATACTTACACGTTGAATCCCCAGGAAAAATCGTTCCTGCCAGGCGGGAAGGTGACCAGCTTTAGTCAACTTAAGGTAAGTTCAAATATTAATTTTCTCAGAAGGCAGCGCTGGATGTTAGGCGCAACAGTAGATTACCGGTTCTATAGTATCGGTACAGAGATAACGGATCCTTCTGCTAATACAGGCAAGTCATACTATAATAATTATCATTATTACACCACTGCAATTAATTTCACTTACTTCGCAAAGCTTTTTGGGAAGACCGCCATTTATGGCGCCAGCTTAATGGGAGATGGCAGCGGGGACGGTTTTGAGCGGGTGAAGGGATTCATGTACGGTACAGTGGTGTTGAAGGCAGATGCCCGTACCAGGCTCACAGCAGGGGCGATGCTAAATGTTGGTCCTAATAATCAGCTGCCGGCTTTGCCGGTATTTACCTACGAACGGAAATTCAGGAATGATTTTGTACTGGATATTTTATTGCCAAAGCAGCTTCTTCTCCGTAAATACTTTTCCAATAAATCCAGGTTGTCTGTAGGTGGAGAAATGGACCAGACGCACTTTTTCCTTAAGAACGTAACTTTGTTGAACCCGGCGGTAAAGTATGAATTTCAGCAGGTAAATGTAAATGCAGGACTTACCTATGAACGCCTGTTGGCGAATAAATTTGTCCTTACTTTTCGTACAGGCGCAAGAGTGCCTTTCAATGGAAGATTTTATGAAAAGAATGATGTAAAGAATCCGGTCTTCAAAGTTTCTTCAGGTACGAATTTATATTTTAATGTTGGCGTGTCATTTAATCCGTTTATAAAGAAAAAGAAATAGCAGAGCGGGTCAATGATTTAAGTGGCATTGCGTAATAAAATAAGCACGCTGAGTGCACTCTATTAATACCGGCTTAATCTTCTTTTAACAGGCGGTTAATCCTGCTATATTCTACTGCCTCCTCTATGCTGTTTACCTGGAATTTGCGCAGGATGTTCATCCGGTGTGCTTCTATTGTACGGATGCTGATATTCAGCGATTCTGCGATGTCTTTGTTATTACGTCCCTGGCTGATCATTCGCATAATTTGTTCCTCGCGGCGGGAGAGGGAGATGTCCGGTGTACCACCGTTGCCGGCTGTTTGGCGGGCATCCAGGTATTTCTTTACGAGTATGTCGCTTACTTCTCCGATGAAGTAATACCTCCCCTGGTGAATGGTACGGATGGCGTTGAGAAATATTTTGTTGCTGGTATCTTTCAGGATATAACCGCTGGCGCCCATTTCCAGGGCCGCTGCTACATAGTCGGGTTCATCAAAGAGGCTGAAGAAAAGAATTCTGCCACGGGGATTTTTCTCCAGGAGACGGGTGCTTGTTTCCAGTCCGTTCATTCCGGGCATGCGGATGTCCATGATGATAACATCCGGTTGTATTTCTGATAGTTGTTGTATGGCATCTTCGCCACTGCTGGCTTCGCCGGTTACTTCCATATCAGTTTCGCTGTTGATCAGCTGCTTTAAGCCATTACGGAATATTTCATGATCATCCACTAAAAAAACGCCTATCTTTTTCATTGCTAAAATGTTAGTGCTAACTGTATAATTGTTCCGGTGCCGGGCTGTGAATCAATCAGGAGTGTTCCTCCCAGCAATTCTGCCCTTTCTTTCATATTACGGATACCGTTTACTTTCCTGGCCTGTTCGTTAGAGTAAAGCTGTTGGCTGTCGAAGTGAAAGCCTTTGCCATTGTCTCTTACAGTTAGCTGCAGGAAGTTGGCGGCGCCGTCAATATCTATTTCAATGATATCTGCATTTGCATGCTTAATGGCATTGTTTAATGACTCCTGCAAGATACGATAAACGCCTGTTTTAACTTCTTTCGGCAATGTGGCCGCGGATAGGGTTTCTTCCAGCCGGAAGTCGATTCCCGGTGCGGTTTGTCGGCATAGCCTGAGCAGCTCATCGATGGCGGCTCTTAGTCCAAAGTCTTCCAGCACACTGGGCAGCAGGTCCGCGCAGATACGTTTGGTTTCGTTGATAATACTGTACATCATCGTATTTACCAGGGCAATTTCAGGATCATGTTGCATGCTGCGGTCTTCTATCTGTTCCAGTTTCATCCGCAGACTGGTCAGCATTTGCCCGATACCGTCGTGTATTTCCGCGGCAATCCGTTTACGTTCTTTTTCCTGCCCGTTGATAATAGAATAGGACCGGATGCGTTGCTCCATTTCCTGGCGCAGCAGTTTTTCCTGGTTAGCCAACTGTACTTCTTCTGTTAACCTGCGGGCCCGTTCCTGTGCATCCACCAATCCCCGGATAATTTTGCGGATACGGGTAGATAATGGGTAAAATATGAGGCCAGCTTCCAGCATCAGGGTAAACAGTACCAGTCCCAGCACGATGTATTCAATCTCCTTCAGGTTGCGGATACGTTCCTTCGAAATACGGTCATAGTCAAATACAATCAGTTCCATACCCAGCAGGTATGATTTCTCATAGGCCAGTATAGTTTGTACATATGGGCGTATATGCGATGCCGTAAACGTGGTGTCCTGATTCAGTACCGTGATCATGTTGCTGGCGGCATTCCATATTTCCTGGTGCGGATTACGGATGATTTCAAACATCTGCTTCAGTTCATCCTGGTCGTTTGCCGGCAGGTTAAGGAAATTGCTGCCAGACTGTAAGCCTTCGTGGGATTTCTGCCACTGCTTCAGTGTATTTATAAATTCTTTCCGGTTGTCCTCTATATCGCGGCCCGACTCCAGTAACAGTGCCAGCTTGCTGAGGGTTTGGCTGTAAGTGCGCAGCCTGGCTGCGAAGTTGATCACATGGGCGTCGTTCATCTGGTGGCTCAGCGCCTGTTGGATCTTTATCTGGCTGAATACAGACAATAATGCAATAGTGGTGAGCGCCACCGCATAAAGGATGGTGAAGATCTTAAAAATACTTCTGTCTTCTGATACAGGATGCATAATGGTAAAGATAATCAAAACCCGCACTCACCTTGGCTATACGGCAATATGTTTTTCCAGTTCGGCGTGTTTCAGCTCATCGGCAGTACCATCCAGCACCATCCGGCCACGGTCCATAAAATAGTAATGATCTGTTACCTGGTTGGCAAAGTCAATTTTCTGTTCCACCAGTAAAACAGACAGCCCTTTCTCCTGCACTAGCTGTTTAAGAATGCTGCCGATCTCCTGTGCAATGGAAGGTTGTATCCCCTCTGTAGGTTCGTCAAGCAGGAGGAGGGATGGAGCGCTGACCAGCGCCCGCGCAATAGAAAGCTGCTGTTGCTGTCCTCCGCTGAGGTTTCCGCCTGCACGTTTTCGGAAATCTTTCAGTATAGGAAACAGCTGGTAGATTTCTTCTTCCGGGATTTTCGCTTTGCGGTTGGGATGTGCTTCCAGTCCCAGTAGCAGGTTTTCATATACGGAAAGCTTCGGAATAATTTCCCGGCCCTGCGGTACATAGGCGATGCCTGCTTTTGCTTTTTTATACGGCGGCAGGGAGGTAATGTTTTCATCATTGAAAATAATGCTGCCGTCCTGCGCGGGGAGCAGGCCCATGATGGTTTTTAACAGGGTGGTTTTTCCTACGCCATTACGTCCCATTACAGTAGTAATGGCGCCTTTTTTTACCGCAAGGCTGGTGCCACGTAAAATGATGCTCTGCCCGTAGGCAGCGGAGATATTGTTAACGGTTAATACGGGTGTGTTACTCATAATGTTTCAAGTTGTGCGTTAGTACGTCCCAAATAACAATCTATCACCCGCTGATCGTTCTTCACTTCAGCAAAGGTGCCTTCCATGAGTCGTTTGCCGCGAACCAGTACGGTTACCAGCTCGTTGGCTATCTGTTCTACAAATTTCATATCGTGTTCTATCACAATAATGCTGTGAGATTTCGACAGCTCAAGCAGGAGGTTCCCTGTTTTCTCTGTTTCTTCGTCGCTCATGCCTGCTGCGGGTTCATCTATCAGCATCAAGGTTGGGTCCTGCAGCACTACGATGGCAATTTCCAGCCATTGTTTTTGTCCGTGCGACAGGTCGCCTGCAGGTTTATACATGACGTTGGTAAGGGATAGTTTCACGGCTACCTCGTGTATTTTTTCTTCCAGTGCGGGCGTAGATTTAAAGAACAGGGAGGTGAAGATATCTTTCTTCATTTTTGCGGCCAGCAACAGGTTGTCATACACGGTGAGCCCCGGAAATACGGACGGCTTCTGGAACTTCCGGCCAATGCCGGCTTCCGCTATTTTTACTTCTGACTTACCGAGTATGGATTTGCCGTTGAAGGTAATTTCTCCTTTGTCGGCTTTTGTTTTTCCGCAGATGATATCCAGGAAGGTGGACTTGCCGGCGCCATTAGGGCCGATGATTACCCGCAATTCCTTGTCGCGCAGGCTGAAGCGATCTAGGTTCAGTGCATGTACGCCGCCAAATGATACTGACAGATTATTTACGTTGAGCAGCATATCAATGAGTTTGAGATGTTTTAAGCCGGGTGGCGGAAAATTTCTTTCGGATGGTATCTCCCAGCCCCATAAATCCTTTGTCGAAATATAATACGGTGATTACAAACAGGAAGCCCAGGATGAACAACCATGAATCCGGGAATAAACTGGTGCAGATGCTGTAGAGGAAGTTTACCAGCAAGGCGCCTATCACTGCACCTTTCAGGTTGCCTCTGCCGCCGAGTGCTACCCACATCACCATTTCAACAGATGCTTTTACATCCATGCGCCCTGGTGTTATAATGCCTGTCTGGGGAAGGTACAGCATTCCGCCAACGGCTGCTAACAGTGCCGCCACTACGAAAACGGCCAGCTTGTAGTCCGTCACTTTATATGCGGTGTAGCTGACCCTCGATTCACTGTCGCGGATGGCCTGCAGCACTTTCCCAAACTTGGAATGCGTTATCCGGTAGCAGCAGTAATAAGCGGCACAGAGCATGGAAAGTGAGAGCAGGTATAATGCAAGTTTTACGGAAGAAGAGGACAGGGGGTAACCCAGGATGGTATTAAAATCGGTGATACCATTTGTTCCGCCCAGGTTGGTTTCATTCCGGAGAAATATCAGCCACATGGCCAATGTCAGCGCCTGTGTGATGATAGCCATGTATACACCTTTGATGCGGCTTCGGAACAATACCAGTCCAACAATGAAAGCAAATGCCGCGGGGATCAGCAGGCATAGTACTATAGACCACCCGAAAGAATGGAATGGTTGCCAGAAGAAAGGTAATGTATCTATTTTGTTCCAGGCCATGAAATCCGGCAGGGTTGCGCCTGACGCTACTGTTTTCTTCAGCAGCAGGTGCATGGCAATGCCGTAGCTGCCGAGGCAGAAGAAGAAGGCCTGGCACATAGACAAGATACCGGTATATCCCCAGATAAGATCAATACCCAATGCAGCTATCGCAAAGCAGAAGTATCGCCCCCATACGGAAATAGTGTTCACGGAAAGGAGGCCGGTCAGGTAGCCTGCTGGTAGCAGGATCGCGAAAAAAGTGATAAATAAAATATATAGGAGCGTGTTGTTTTTCGTTTTCATATTCCGTTTTTTTAATCTTCAGCTATGCGGCCTTTGTCGGGAAAGAGTCCTTTGGGTTTATACTGCATGAACAACATGATGAACATGAGGATAAATACTTTACCATATACTGCCTGAAAGAAGGATTCCGAGAGCTTTGTAAAGAAGCCAATGCCCAAACCGGAAACTATTGTTCCGGCCAGTTTGCCAACACCTCCGGTAACTACTACCAGGAAGGAGTCTACAATATAAGTCTGGCCCATATCAGGTACTACGTTTCCAATCAGTGTAATAGCACAACCGGCCAGCCCTGCAAGGCCCGAGCCGATAAAGAATGTGATGGATGCTACGCGCCTGGTTTCGATACCGAGGCAGGCGCTCATTTGCCGGTTCTGTGTAACTGACCTGATCTGTAAACCAAGCCTGGTACGGTAAAGCATCAGGTAGGTAAACAATACCATCAACATGGCCAGTACAATGATAAAAATACGGTTGTAAGGTAAAGTGAGATGTGGCGAAACCTGCCATCCACCGGATAATAGTTGTGGCGTTTTAACAGCAGTAAGATCACCGAATAATAAACGTGCGGTCTGTATCAGTATCAGGCTCACGCCCCAGGTGGCCAAAAGGCTTTCCAGTGGTTTGGCATACAGGTGACGGATTACCAGTCGCTCAAGGATCCATCCCAGTGAACCTGCCATCAGGAAGGAGAACGGCAGTGCAAAGAAGAAGAAAAGGTCTGTTTGCGGAATTCCCAGTGCTTTGGTGAATAAGAGCTGTGTGCAATAAGTGGTATAAGCTCCGATCATCATAAACTCACCGTGTGCCATGTTAATGATGCCGGCTAAACCATATACAATAGAAAGTCCCAGTGCTATGAGTACGAGGATACTGCCAAGGCTCAGGCCACTGAAGAAGTGTTGAACACGTTGCAGGTTATCATAGCGTTTTTCCAGGAGCACCGCTTTTGCCGCAGCATATTGGGCGGTTTCCTGGTTCAGGAAACCCGATCTGGCATAGTCCCTCAACAATGCAGGCGCGTTGTCGCTCCAGTTGTCGGCGATGCTGTCGATATAGGCGTTGGCGTTAGTTGCAGAGGATGCTTTGTATAGTTGTATCGCGTATAGTGCATCTTTCCCGGTGCGGAGCGCATCGGCGTTGCTTTCCTTTGCCAATGCAGCTTTCAGGATACGGAGGGTGATGCTGTCGCTTGTGTGTTTGAGCTGTGAGTAGGCAAGTATACGTTTTTGCGGGTCGTTGCTGAACAGGTTTAGCAGCGGCGCAATTCCTGCCAGTAGAAGGCGGTCGGCCCGCGGAATATCTACTGTTTTGAGGGCAGACAATGGTAACAGCAGCGGTTGCCCGCTGCTGTTGATAAGGAGGGTATTATTGGGGTAAAGGGAATAAAGCTGGTAGGTTCCTTTACTGGAAGAATCGCTGTTTATCGTCACCGCTTTATTGTCCAGCAGGTACAATTTTTTATCATTAATCGCCATCAGCAAAGGGAAGGTGGCCGGTATACGGAGCGCGGCCAGCCTGCCGATAGCCTGTGTGCGCACGGAGTCGGCCGGTGGTTGCAATAGCTGTGCGGTATAGATGGAGGCGCTGTCCTGCCCCGCCGAAAATAGCGGGAGCAGTAGGCAGCACATCAGCATCCGTAGTAAGGAAGTTCTCATTGCGTCGTTTTTGATAAGTTGGAAATAGCCAGTCTTCTATGAGTAATGTCCATTTATTTTTTAGCGTAGGTGCCGTTGTGGTTCACCCAGTCACAATCTTTATCAGGAGAGGTCAATGGCGACCATGGCTGCGGGTCTACCAGTCCCCCGGATTTCCAGATGATATCAAATTGTCCGTCGGGTTTGATTTCGCCGATCACTACGGGCTTTGCCAGGTGATGATTGCGTGGGTCCATTTTAACGGGGCCGTCAGGCGAATCGAAATCCAGGCTGTATAAAGCGTTGCGTACTTTCGATACATCGAAGGAACCTGCTTTTTCAGCGGCTTTTGCCCACAGGTATACGCCGGTGTAAGCCCAGCAGATGGGATCGTCAGTTACTCTTTTGTCGCCGCCGGGCAGGCCTTTTTTCGCGCAGAAGGCTTTAAAATCGGTCACAAATTTTTTGTTCTCCGGCAGGTCGTTCGACTGGAAGTAGTTCCATGCTGCGAGATGGCCTACCAGGAATTCGGTATCCATAGATCTGAGTTCATCTTCAGCTACAGAAAATGCCATGATCGGACACGTGGCGGAAGAGAGCCCCTGGTTGGCAAACTCTTTATAAAAAGGCACGTTGGAATCGCCGTTGATGGTAGAGAGGATGCAGGCTTTTCCATCTGCAGCAAAGCGTTTTACTTTAGAGATGATGGTTTGGTAATCCTGGTGATGGAATGGCGTATATTCTTCAATAATGTTTTCCTTCGGAATACCTTTAGAGAGGAGGTATGCTTTGAGTATTTTATTGGCGGTGCGGGGAAAAACGTAATCAGTTCCCAGCAGGTAGAACTTTTTGTAGCCGCCGCCTTTTTCACTCATGAGGTATTCGGCAGCAGGAATCAGTTGCTGATTAGGCGTTGCGCCGGTATAGATCACGCTGTTAGAACATTCTTCTCCTTCGTATTGCACCGGGTAAAAGAGCAGGCCATTGTTCTGTTCAAAAACCGGGAGTACTGATTTACGGGATACGGAGGTCCAGCAGCCAAATACGGCGGAAACTTTTTTATCAATCAGTAATTCTTTGGCTTTTTCCGCGAAGAGATCCCAATCTGATGCGGGATCTACAATTACCGGTTCTATTTGTTTGCCTAGTACACCACCTTTGGCATTGATTTCATCTACAGCCATCTGCACGGCATCTTTTAAAGACACTTCAGATATAGCCATAGTGCCGCTGAGAGAGTGGAGTACGCCTATTTTCACGGTTCCTTTTGTGGCGGAGGAGTCGCTGCTACCGGTTTTTCCGGCGCCGCTGTTACACGAAGAAAAGAGTGCGGTTGCGCCCAGCAGGAGGATGGATAGTTGATTCAGGAAAGCGTTTCTCATGTTGACTTATATTTTATAAAGAGATGATTGAATGTTTGATAATCAGAAAATGAAGAACTGAGCCTGAAGCCATACCTGTCCGAATGTTTTTTTCGTATAGTCGTCTGGTATAGTAGTGGCTACATTGTAAGTACGGGTGGTATAGGAGAGACGGAGGTTAGTGCCGGTGCCGTTAAAAAAGTAATTGAGCCCGCCTCCCATTACTGTGCTGGAGTTGAGTTTGTCAAAGTTTGCAGGCTTCACGGCGCCGGTTTGTGTTGGATCCGCGCTAACGTCCTGGTTCTCGTAGCGTATCCATGGTTGGAGTTTCGATTTTTTGAAATAGTAGCCAAGTTCCAGGAATTGAACCGTTTGTTTGGGAATGAGTGTGGCAAAGGAGTATTTGGAATCGGTTTGTGTACCACCGGTCATGTACTGGTAGGCTGCATTGAGCGTAATGGAGCCTGCATTGCCGAGAGGGTGGTCAAAAAATACATCGGTGCTGAGGTTGTAATAGTTCGCCTGTGCGTCTACACCGGCTGCCCAGGCCAACGTTTTGCCATTTCCCAGTTTGGTACCGGCGTAGTAATAATCTTTTTCAGCATCGAGGAAGTTATAGGCCACGCGACCTACAGTACGAAGGGGAGCACCACCATCCACATTGCGGCCGGTGAAGACACCCAGGCGGTATTCCAGTTTGTCGTTTGCAAGAAACCCGCGGGCGTTGATACCGAGATCACGTCCGAAGTTGCCCTGCAGCGGACTGTTAGCAAACAGGTTATACGGATACTGGAAGAAGGTAAAATCGTTGGCCATTAACCCGGCCGCGCCCTGTAGCCCGTTGCGATTATTGGATACCAGCTGCATACCTGCTATCAGCTGGAAGGCAGGGTTAAATGTGTATTCCAGTTGTGCGTCAAGGATGATAGGCGAAACTTTTACGTTCTTTTCTCCGTTGGATTGGACACCAATAGGTGAGGGTATTTCTGTTTCCATAAAGAAGCTGGCTTTTTTGGTGAGCTGTCCGCCAACCAACACCCTGGCACGATAAACAGAAAAGCCCTTGTTCCAGTCTTTTGCCGTTTTTTCGTTACTGGGAGCGCCAAATCCTGTTTGCTCCCCGGAGGCAAACATATGTACAATGGCGCCTACCTGGATGGATGGTTTAAAGGGTAGCTCCGACGACTGGAAAAGGGTAATGTTCCTGGAGCTGTCGTTGCTTGTATTTAAGGACGCTGGTAATTCAATTAAGTAACTGCCTCTCTTTTTCTTTCTGGGGGGATCGTTGTTTTCGGCTTTCACAATAAAGGGAGCAGTGGCAAACAGGAAGATAAATGTGGCTGAAAATTTCATAAAAGAAGTAATTAATAATTGAACAATGTACTTAAGTACTTTTTTGGTTGATCGATCATTGTACTTAAGTATAAAAGTAGAAGATTAATTTACTTAATTCATAAAATTTTTCTAAAAATGGATTAAAAACTGGCTATGTGTTGATTTTATTCATACATATATTTTTATATAATATGATATTGTTTTTGTTTGTTTTTATAATAAAATATTGATTTATAACTATTTATATGGAATATTACCACGAATATAAAATCCTAAGAAAAACTAGGTTGTCTTTAAAAAGTATTCATTATATAAATTTTATATATTTTGTATGACATGAAGAAGTGCCAGGGATATTTCCCCTGGCACTATCATAAGCCTTTCAGCGATGCCCGATTTTTGAACAAGGTTTAATCTGCTTCCTGTGACAAGGTGGAAATCTGATAGCCAATTACTTTATTGTATACTCCTTTAACGCCACCTGGGATAATCTGAAATAGCCATAGGCAAAGTTTTCGAAATGGGTCTGATTGATAATATTTCCTCTCACCGCACCAGGTGTAGTTTGAAACGGCCCACTTTGAGCCCCGGATGCTACCAGCAATTTTCTGAAATAGTCATAGTATCTCCTGGAAATTCCATACAGCCGGATGTTTATCGTATCTCCGGCCTTCAGGTCTTTGTCAGAAAAATATTCCTGCATCAGGTTGCCCTGACTCTTCTCATCATCTTGCGCTTTATAATCCGGGAATACCGAAACAGGTGACAGAATACGATGCAGATAATAATTTACCTCATCGCCATTATCCTGGTAGTAGTAAGAGATCTCTACTTCTTTGCCACCAAAACCGCCGTTGTTATCCTGTGTAATATTGTTTTCAATATCCGGAACAGCTAAACAGGTTTCGGTGGCGGTATACGTTTCCCCGTTTAATGTTACTTTTAACGCATAAGTTTCCCCGATAACCGGATGAAAGTTGGTGCAGATATATTCTCCTGTGCCTGGATTTTCTGTAAATCTAAAAACTGTATTTTCTGAATTTGTTATTACGATATCCGCTCCTGAAACTGTTGGAAATGTAGGACTGTAATACCCGGTGGTGGTAGAGAGTTTGATTTTCTGCTCACTGCCAGTGGTACCTTTTAACCAATCAATAGACGCATCAATTACCAATTTCGGAGCAGCCGTGTCCAGGTCCACCTGCACTACCTTTGTGCAGGACATTCCTAAAAAGCAGTATAAAGAAAGCAGGTATTTAAGTATATTTTTCATTTATCTATGATTAGCATTAAAATTTGAAATTGTAAGTCACGCCGGGTATAATACCGAAAATGGATATCCGCTTAGCTTCACTCACCCCTGTTTCCCTGTTTTGCTCGAACATAAGAGAGGCCGCGTTGTTTCTGCCATAAACATTGTAAATGCTGAATACCCATTCGCCTTTCCACCTTTTTTTGCTGTCAGGTTTTGGTGTATAGGTAGCCGATAGATCCAAATGATGATAAGCCGGAAGCGAATTGGCATTTCGCACGCCGTAATTGGCTACCGTTATTCCCTGGTATTGATATTTGCCGATCGGGTAGGTGGCTGCTTTCCCTGTCTGGTAAGTGAAGATGCCGCCAAAGCTCCATTTTCTCGTGAATTGATAAGCGCCCGTAAGGGAAAGATTATGTGTTTTATCGTAATTGGCACGATACCACTGGCCGTTGTTAATACCCGGTTCCTCCGCATTTCTTCCCGGTGTTCGCTGCTCTGCTTTAGACAGTGTATAAGAAAGCCAGCCAGTCAGTTTACCGGTATTTTTCTTCGCCATTAGCTCAAGTCCATAGGCTCTTGCTTCCCCATTCAGCAATACCTGTTCTATCGCTTTCTGGGCAATCAGTTCGGCCCCATCGATGTAATCTGCCTTGTTTTGAATTTTTTTGTAAAAAGCTTCCGTTTCCAGGGAATATTTATCATTGTTGAAATTTCTGAAGTAGCCAAATGCAAACTGGTCAAGGATTTCGGGCTTCAGATATTGATCGCTTGGCGCCCAGATATCCAGTGGGGAAACGGAGGCAGTGTTGGAAATTAAATGGATATATTGGCTCATCCGGTTATAACTGGCCTTAATGGATTGGTTGTTATTGATGGCATAAGAAACTGCCAGGCGGGGTTCCAGGTTTCCGAACCCAATAATTTTTTCGTTTTTATTGTATAATGTTACACCCGTAGGCGTGCCTTGCTCATAAATTTGTAACTGGGGATTGAAAACAACGGCCTGGTTCTTATCATAAGTATTTACATGCTGTTCCCCCAACCGCAGAAAGTAGCTATATCGCAGCCCGTAAACCAATGATATTTTATCCGACAGTTTTTGATCGGCACTTACATACAGCGCATTTTCCCAAGCATATTTTTTTTCAATCTGGTCAGGATTAACAGGCGATTTGGCATCCATTGGTTTTATTGTGCCGGGATTGAATTGGTAGTAGATAGAGTTGATGCCATAATTCAATGCCAGCTTGTCCGACAGCTGATGGGTAAAGTCATACTTAAGATTGTAGTTACGGATGTTCGATGTCCAGTCAATGCCAACGTATTTTATTTTCAGGCCATAGTCGTATTTGCTGTAGATGACCGATGCATTGGAAAATAGTTTGTCAGAGAAGTTGTGATTCCAGCGAAGATTAAAGAAGGAGTTTGAATAATTGTTGCTGAAAAAATTGCTGAAATCCATTTTATCTTTCCCGAAATATCCTGAAAGAAAGATCCTGTTGTTGTCATTGAACTTATAATTGAGTTTGGCATTCAGGTCATAAAAAGAAATGGAGTTGGGGTTGTTCGCCAGTTTCATAAATAAATGAGCATAGGAGGTACGACCAGCAACAACGAACGAACCTTTATCTTTTACAATCGGACCTTCTGCGAGTAGCCTGCTGGAAATAGCCCCAATTCCACCCGTTACGTGATATGATTTATTGTTTCCTTCTTTTTGATAAATATCCAGCACAGAAGAAGTACGCCCGCCAAAGTTAGCCGGTATGCCGCCTTTATACAATTTCAAATCTTTAATTACATCTGCATTAAAAACGGATAAAAATCCGAACAGGTGTGAAGTATTGTAAATAACCGCTTCGTCTAACAATATCAGGTTGCCGTCAACCGAACCGCCCCTGACGTTAAAGCCTGTTGCACCTTCCTGTGCAGTGGAAACGCCCGGAAGTTGCAGCACCGCTTTCAAAATATCTACTTCACCCATCACCGCCGGCATTTTCCTGATAGTGGCAATAGAGAGTTTGTTCACACTCATTTCTGGTTTTCGGATATTGCTGGCTGAACTGTTGTATTTTACAACTACTTCATCTAAGGTTTTACTTTTCTCCGCCATCGAAAAATCTTTCTTTAAGTTTTTGGTCAGCGAAATATGTTCTTCAATACTTTCAAATCCTATACAGGTGATAACGATGGTATAGGCTCCTTTCGGCAGGGTGACAGCATAATAGCCATAAGCATTGGTAACTGTTGATACCTTTGCTTCCGGAATGAAAATGCTTGCACCGATGATTGTTTCGGTACTTGTTTTCATATTGATGATTCCACTCAAAGTGACTTTCTCCTGTGACCAGGCCTTGCATGAAATGGCTATCAGTAACAGCGTATGAATGATCTTGTATTTCATCTTTTAAAATAGATTTAACAATTGTAGCTTGAACACAAAACTATTCCTTAGGATAACCACCTTTTTTTAATTATACCAAACGCAGTACCTTTTATATCAAAGCATACAGCAGTACTACAAAATATATTTCCTGTTTAATACGTTTTTCCCGCGCTTCGCGCTTTTGTATAAAAAGCACGGACTTTCGTATAAAAAACAGGTCAGATCATCATTTTAAGTGTTAAGTTTGCGTTATACAAGGTTATAAATGAATGATTTTACACGTCAGCAGTTTATTAGTGAAAATGTGCTTTTCCGTTTCCTGATTTCCCCCAACCACAGGATCTTCCGGCATTTGCTCCTCATTGTTTTTATTGGTATTGTGTTGTACAAAAGCGCTGCTGTAATTGACAACCCGATGGCGGTATTTGTATATTTTATTGCACTGTTCTATGTGAATATGTATGTGCTGGTGCCAAAGCTTTTGTTCAGGAACAGGAATATTGCTTACGGCTTATCTGTGCTGGGTATCCTTATTGTAGTGGCTGTTTGTGGCCATTTTTTTAATCCTTTTAATAATGAAAACGGGGTGAACATTCCACTTTTCTCTTTTCTTACTGTGCTGCTGTTGGCGGCTTCGGCTTCTATAAAACTGTTTCAAAAGGGAATGATGGACAAGCAATTGATTTACGAGCTTAAACAATCAAAAACGTACGCAGAGTTAGAGCAGTTGAAAAACCAGATCAACCCGCATTTTTTGTTTAATATGCTGAACAATGCCAATGTGCTGACGAAGAAAGATCCGGATAAAGCCTCGCAGGTTTTAATGAAGCTGAGCGATTTACTTCGTTACCAGCTTTATGACAGTGCAAGAGATAAGGTATTGTTAACTTCGGATATTCATTTCCTGGAAGATTTTTTAAATTTGGAAAAAGTAAGGCGGGACAGTTTTGATTTTCTGATTTCGAAAGAAGGAGATTTGAGCGGTGTGCAAATTCCTCCTTTGCTATTCATTCCATTCGTGGAAAATGCGGTGAAGCATAATAATGATGCGGGAAAATCGTCTTATGTAAACCTGTATTTCGATGTCAGGAACGATGAACTGTTTTTTAAATGCGTCAACTCCAAACCCATGCTTAAACCCGTTAACAACACAGGCGGATTAGGATTGGCAAATGTAAAACGAAGACTGGAGCTGTTATTCCCTGCAACACATCGTTTGAATATTGATGATGACTCCGACAGGTATTGCGTAACATTAACCATAAAGCTATGAAATGTATTATTATAGATGATGAACCATTAGCAAGAGAAGCCATAGAGATGTTGATCGACCAGACTGATGACCTGGATTTAATTGGTTCATTCAGTAGCCCGGAAACGGTTACCGGTTTTATGGAAAGCAATGCTGTTGATTTAATCTTTCTGGATATACAAATGCCGGGGTTTAACGGAATTGAATTTGCCCGCACCATTCCGAAAGAAACATTTGTGATTTTTACCACTGCCTATGCTGAATTTGCTACCGACAGCTACGAGGTGGATGCAATTGATTACCTGATAAAGCCTGTAAAGCTGGTACGCTTTCAGAAAGCGGTTGAAAAAGCACATACTTACGCCAGGTTATTCAAGGCAGATTACGCGAATAATAATATTGAACAGGTAGCAGACGACTATTTCTTTGTGAAAGCAGACCGGAGAATTTTTAAGGTCTATTTCAACAACATCCTTTTCATTCAGGGGTTAAAAGATTACGTGGTGATGCACAGCGATAATCAGAAGGTCATTACGGCAATGAATATCAAAACTATTTACGACCAGTTACCGAAGGATATGTTTGTGAGAGTAAGTAAATCCTATATCATCAATGTGAAGCATATCGATTCTGTGGATAACAACACCGTATATATAGGTACCAACGAGATCCCTATCGGAAGTATTTACAGGGATTTCTTTTTTAATGAATTTGTAACAAAAAAGATCATGGGCAGGTAATCTCCCCGCGAAATTATAAGTGATAGCCCCAAAAAGTCGCGTAATTTCAGCGAAATTTCTTTTTATTAAAATCAAATTTTTATTTTTAACCCGGCAGGCTCACTGGCAAGCTACCATTTGTGGTAATGTAGCCGGTTAGCAGGCGTGCCAGCTTGCGGGATTAAATGAGCATGTAGCGTGGTGAAAGGTACCAGCAATTTCCTTTGGTTTGACAATTAGTATTAAATTTATCCTTGCTTCAGAGGAGGTGCCATCTGAACAATATTGCGCTGCATCATGACGGAACAGGAATCAATCAAAAAGCTTGCCCTCAGTGATAAAGAGGCGTTTACGGCCATTTACCTGGAGTACCATGGAGGCATCTATAATTACCTGCTCAAGTTTACCAAGAACCCGGTATTGACGGAAGACCTGGTGCATGATGTATTTCTAAAGCTATGGGAAGCCAGGAAACAGTTGGACATCAAGGTGTCTTTCTCCGCTTATTTATATAGGATCGCCCGGAATGTTGCGTTAACGCAGTTAAATCGTATTGCCTTGTTTGAAACCATCCGGGAGGAGGTAATGCATCGGGTTTCGCTTGGTATTAATGACCAGGCCCTGATGAATGAGATAGAGGCAAAACAGTATGAAGAACTGCTCCGGCAAGCCATTGACCAGTTGCCCGCCCAGCGCAGGGAAGCTTTTATCCTGTGCCGGCAGCAGGGAAAAAGTTATGAGGAAGCTGCCTCTTTGATGAACATTTCCCGTAATACGTTCAAGCAACATTTGTCCCTGGCCGTAAAATCTATTAAAGAGTACCTGCTGGAGCACGGCAATATTTCATTGCTGATACTGCTGGTATCCCTGAAATAAATTTTTTTTTGGTCGCATCCACCCTTTTCTTTTACTCATTAGTCTTACTAGTATGGAGCCAATTAGATCTTCCCTGGCAGACCTGTTGCAAAGGTACCTTGACGGCACAATTACCACGCCGGAGAGTGAAATGCTTTTTGCGGCGCTGCGGGAGAACAGGATGGAGGAGGATGCCGGACTGGAAGCTGTATTACATGAAAATTATGATGCGGCGTTTGCCCAAAAGCCGGTGCTGACGGCGGATATGAGCCGCCAGATACTGGATCGTCTGTTGCTATCTATTAACCATACTATAGAAGACGAAACTCGCCCTGTGCCGTTGTTGCGTCGCTTATGGTTCCGTTATGCCGCTGCAGCAGTGATGATAGCCGCTCTGGGGCTCACCTGGGTGTTGCTGACGGATCGTAAGCCCCGGCCACAGGCAGCCAGATTGGTGACGGAAATGGGTAAGGCCACAGGTGGTAACCATGCGGTGTTGAAGCTGGCTGGTGGCCAGGAAATACTGCTCGACAGCGCCCATGGCAATATCCGTAATGCCGGCTTTAAGGCCAGCAATGACAGTGGCCTGCTGCATTATGAAAATAATGCCACGGCCGTGGAATACCATACTTTGTCTACCCCGCGAGGCGGGCAGTATAAGCTGCAGTTGCCGGATGGTACAGATGTATGGCTGAACGCGGCATCCAGTATTACTTATCCTACTGCATTCAGAGAGAAAGACCGTAATGTGAGGATTACCGGGGAGGTATATTTTGAAGTAGCAGACCAGGAGCAACCTTTTAAGGTAAACATCAACGATCATCTCCGGGTGGAAGTGCTGGGTACCCGGTTTAACGTAAACGCCTATACGGATGAAAGCAGTATCCGCACTACCTTGCTGGAAGGCCGCGTGAGAATGGCCTATGACCAGCAAACAATGATACTGCGGCCCGGGCAGCAGGTGAGGATCGCGAACGGAAAGATGAACGTAGCAGACTACCCGGACCCTGACATGACCATTGCATGGAAGAATGGCTCTTTCAGATTCGAGCGCACCCGCCTGGATGAAGTATTGCGCCAAATGGCCAGGTGGTATGATGTAGACGTTGTGTATGAAAAACAAGTACCGGATATTGTATTTACGGGAGAAATCAAAAGAGAATTGAATTTATCGCAAGCGCTGATAATATTGGAAAAGATGGGGGTTCATTTCAGGATAACAGGAAAACAACTGATTGTCATGCCATAATTAGCTCAGTCAACAAGTTCACCATATTTAAAACAAAGCAGTGGTAACACTGAGTGGCGGAGCTTTGCGCCTGTCGGAGCAATATGTAATTATTTAAGTCAACCAATTCAATAATCAACCAAAAGTATTATGCCATTATGTAATCAAAAGTGGCCAACCGTTAAAAGAAAATTGCGTCCGCAACTGGTGGCACTTTTCTTTATTGCAATCGCGTTGATTGCGCCGCGGAAGGCAATATCCCAGACTATTACCTATAGCAGTAAAAAGGTAACGCTTCAGCAGTTGTTTACAGAAGTTAAGAAGCAGACCAATTATGCGGTGATATTTAATCCCGACAAAGTAGATATAACCGCCACGGTAGCAATCAATGCAAAGAATCTGCCACTGGAGGCGTTTATGAGGGCGGCGTTGGCAAAGCTACCTCTCGCTTACACCATTGTAGGAACCACTATTGTTGTTTTCTACAAAACGAATGATACCTCTGAATTAGACCTGCCGTTGATGGATGTGCCCGGGGTTGTTTATGATGGGAAGACCATGCAGGGTATCCCCGGTGTCAGCATTATAACCAATACATCCGGCGCTGGTACACAGTCGAATGAAAAAGGAGAATTCGTACTGAAGAAAGTAAAGATGGGTGATATGATCAGTTTCTCCAGTATTGGTTATGAGAAGCAAACATTATCCGTAGGGCCTGCCGGGAGTTCTATGACGGTAAGAATGAACGTTGCTACCAGTGTGCTGGACCAGGCGGTGGTACAGGCATATGGGGTTACCAGCAAGCGGTTATCTACCGGAAATATCAGCAAGGTAACAGGAGAGGAAATTGCCATGCAGCCGGTAATGAATCCATTATTGGCATTACAGGGAAGAGTACCCGGTATGGTGATAACGCCTACCACCGGTTATGCCAGCTCGCCTGTAAAAGTTCAGATCAGGGGAAGAAGTTCTATCAACCCCAATGTGCTCTCTGAACCGCTGTACGTGGTGGATGGTGTACCGCTCAATATTTTAAATATCTCCGGTTACGCCGTGGGGGAATATGGTGATGTGTCGCCGGGCCTTGATCAGTCACAGACCTTTAATCCTGCGCAGGGACAGAGCCCTTTGTTCACCATGAATCCACAGGATATAGAGAGCATAGAAGTACTGAAAGACGGTGGTGCCACTGCTATTTACGGTTCCCGCGGTGCTAATGGCGTAATATTGATCACCACTAAAAAAGGGAAACCCGGAGAAACCCGTTTTGACCTGGGCGCAAGCCAGGGAGCTACGGCCGTTACCCGTTTCTGGCCTATGCTGAATACACAGGAGTATTTGCAGATGCGGCGGGAAGCCTTTGCCAACGATGGTATTACTCCAACAGCAGTCAACGCACCAGATCTGATGGTATGGGATACTACCCGCTATACCAACTGGCAAAAGGAGGGACTGAAAGGAGGGAAGATGACCAACGTGAATGCTACTTTATCGGGAGGAACAGGCAGCACCTCTTTTCGCCTCAGCGCAGGTTACATGCGCCAGACGGATATACTTACCTATGCCGGAAGTAATCAACGGTTATCCACCACACTGAATTTGAACCACCGCAGCAAAAACCAGAAGCTGTCCCTAAGTATGACTGCCGAGTATTCCTATATTCCTCTCGACATGGTTTTAATGCCGCAGTTTACCACGCTGGAACCCAACGCCCCGGCCGTTTTTGATAGCAGGGGAAATCTCAATTATGCAGACTGGAATGCCGCTGGTATGGGAGGTAGTTATCCCTTTAGTAGTCTCTTAAATCCTTTCAGCAGCAAAACCAATAGCCTGAATAGCAGTCTGCGGATTAGTTACCAGTTGCTAAAGGATCTTACATTCATCACTTCTGTTGGCTACGCTAATTCACAATTCAACAGCTTATTCCTGCAAACCATTGCGGGCCAGAACCCCGTCAATACCAACATTACAGGAGCCAGTATGTCGGGAGGTACCAGCACTAATAACTGGATTGTTGAGCCGCAGTTGAGTTACAACCGTTACATCGGTAAGCTGAAGTTGTCTGTGCTGGCAGGTGGTACCATGAACAGGACGGTTACGGAAGGTTCCAGCCTGTTTGGTGCAGGATTTAAAGACGATGCCCTGCTTCGCAGTATATATGGGGCCTCATTTGTAATGGCAGGTCAGAATTATGGGCAGTACAAATATGCAGCGTTATTTGGTCGCGTTAACCTGAACTGGGAAGATAAATATGTATTGGAATTGACCGGTAGAAGAGATGGGTCCTCCCGTTTTGCGCCTGGTAGCCAGTTTGGGAATTTTGGTTCTGTTGCCGGTACCTGGATCGCTTCTGAAGAAAAATGGATGAAGGATATATTGCCGGGCTGGTTCAGCTTTGTAAAATTCAGGGGCAGCTATGCGTTGACCGGTAGCGATAACGTGGGAGATTACCAATATCTTTCTCAATGGGCGAGCTATTCGCCAGTCGGTGCCACACTGTTCAATTACAATGGTATTAAACCGCTGGTGCCTTTACACCATGAAAACCAGTTGTATCACTGGCAGCTCGAAAAAAAACTGGAAGTAGCCGCTGCATTGGGGTTCCTGGACAACAGGATCAATCTCGGTTTATCCTGGTATCGTAATCGCCGCAATAATCAACTCATGTCTGTAGATGTTGCGGCATTCACGGGCTTTAATAAAGTGGTGGCCAACTGGCCAGCCAACGTGGAGAATGCCGGCCTGGAAGCAGACCTGAGTGCAAGGATCGTGAGTACAGCGAAGTTTTCCTGGACAGTTAACTTTAATATCTCTCATAACGTCAACAAATTACTGGCATACCCCGAATTTGAGGCATCTCCATTTTATTCACAATACAAACTGGGGGAATCACTTGATATGAAATATCTCCTGCATTACCAGGGAGTGGACCCTCAAACCGGACAATACAGTTATGCTGATCATAACCACGACGGCTCCATTAGTGCCAACACCGCTCTTTCTCCCGGAACCGGCAACGATGATCGCTATATTGGAATAAATACCGCTCCAAAATTTACAGGTGGAATAGGTAACTCCCTGAACTATAAAAACTGGATGCTGTATTTTTTCTTTGATTTTAAGAATCAGATGGGCCTCAGCAATCTTGTGGTCAACGGCACACCAGGTGGCATGAATAATATTTCACCGGAGGTGTACAACAACCGCTGGCGCCACCCTGGTGATAATGCCCGTTATGCGAGGCTTTCTACCACGAGCACTATCAGTGATATCAACTTTAATAATTCTGATGCGAAATATTCGGATGCTTCTTTCCTGAGATGCAATAACGTCAGTTTGGGGTATGTCCTGCCTGAAAAGCTGCTTAAAAAAGCCAGCGTGAAAGGAGCAAGTGTTCGGATGAGCATGCAAAATTTCTTTGTGCTGACAGTCTTTAAGGGAATGGATCCGGATATGCAGACATTCGGAACATTGCCGCCTGCCAAAGCGCTTACCTGCTCTCTTTACTTTAACTTTTAACTGCCACGGTCATGTATATACGTTTTGTGTTTATTTTTTCAGTAGTACTTTGTTTATGTGGGTCCTGCAGCAAACTGGTGGAAATAGATCCTCCCCGCAATACCATTACCACCGGGCAGGTATTCAGTACAGATGCCCAGGCTACTGCTGCCATGGCAGGTGTGTATATCAATATGCTGAACTATGGTGCACTGGGCAGTGGCAGAATTACCATGTTCGCGGGCTTGTCTGCTGATGAACTGCTGGCATATGGTGGGGTAAATGCTTCCTATTATCCCTTTAACGCCAACCGCCTGTTGTTGCAGCATGCCCCCTCCGATCAGTGGACCAGCGCTTATCAATCAGTTTATGATGCAAATGCCATCATGGAAGGAATTGCAGGATCCACTTCCGGCAAGCTGCATGATGATGTAAAGAAAGGGTTGACAGGCGAAGCAAAATTTGTGAGGGCATTCAGTTATTTTTATCTCACCAATCTTTTTGGTGATGTACCACTTGTACTCACGGTGGATTTCAACAAAACAAAAAATCTCCCCAACGCTCCGCAGGAACAGGTATACAAGCAGATCATCCAGGACCTCCAGGAGGCGGTAGCCCTATTACCGGAAGATTATTCCGCCAGCAATGGCGGGGTACGCGTACGCCCCAACAAGTGGGCTGCTACCTTACTCCTGGCCAGGGCATTGCTTTATACAGGCAATTATAAAAACGCTGCAGCACAGGCTACCACAGTAATCAATCAAACATCATTGTACAACCTGGAGAGTAATTTAAACAATGTATTTTCCACCAGTAGCAGGGAAGCCATCTGGCAACTGCAACAGGATGTGACGAATAACATAACCTATAATGCCACCTTCGAAGGCTGTATCTTCCAGCCGGTGCCAGTGCATACAGGACAGCCGTATCATTATTTGTCACCCGAACTGCTCAGCGCTTTTGAATCAGGCGACCATCGGCGAAAGGATTGGGTGGACAGCACCGATAACTCCATTGTTCCCGGAGGCGCCGGCAACTACCACTACCCGTCTAAATACAAAATAGGAAATGCCAACGCCGACCGCTCCGGAATGGGCGTAGCAACAGAGTACTATACTATGTTGCGTCTTGCTGAAGCCTACCTGATCCGCGCAGAGGCATCTGCGCACGACGCTGGTATCAGCGCTGCGATTACGGATCTCAATATCATCCGTAAAAGGGCAGGGCTGACGGATCTGCCAACGAATTTAAACCAGTCGCAGGTGCTGGCCGCTGTGGCCAAAGAACGGCAGACAGAGTTTTTCTGTGAGTGGGGGCACCGTTGGTTGGATCTTAAACGAACCGGCAAGGCAACGCAGGTATTGTCTGCTATTCCACTGAAACGCCCCTGGCAGGGCGACTTCCAGTTGCTGTATCCCATTCCCCAGTCGGAGATACAGAAGGATCCTTATCTGAAACAAAACCAGGGCTATTAAAAAAAAAGTGATGCCAAAAATAACACTCAAACTTTCCGTCGTTGCCTGGTATGTAATGTGCCGTGGTTTGCTGCCGCTGCTCATTTGCGGCTGCCTGTTTTCCTGTTCGAAGGAAAAAAATCCACCTGGCACTTCTTCGCTGACCATTGTTAATGCAATAGCAGGCAGCGACATGTTGGTAGCTAATTTTAGTGGTACCGTTCCACTCAACACCTACTTGTATGCCAACAGGTTGCCTTACAATTTTTTCTCGGTGCTGAGTAACCAGTTTTCTGCCTATAGCGGCCAACAACCACTGGCTATTTACGCATATCCTGATACGCTGGAAAAAAGTACGCCGCTTTTCAATATGTCGCTGCATCTGCCGGTAGGATCTATTCATAGCCTGTTCCTGACAGGAACTATGCAACATCCGGATACCATGCTGGTAACAGATCTTTTGCCTGTTTATTTGCCGGAAGATAGCGTAACAGGTATCCGCTTCGTGAACCTTTCACCAGGCAGCGCACCTGTTAGTATCAACATACAGGGACAAACAGGCAGTGTGGAAGTAAGTAATCTGCCTTATAAGGGAATCACCGGGTTTAAGCGATATGCAGCAAAGACGACATCGCCGGATTATGTATTTGAATTCCGGGATGCTGGCAGCGGTGCGTTGATCGCCTCTTACCAGGCAACAGGCATCAGTAATCCAGGTACCTTGACGCCTAACAACTGGCGTAACCGTAACGTTACACTGGCGTTGCTGGGCAATCAGACGTTGTCCGTGTTATTGATCAATAACTATTAAAACAATCATCAATTTAGTATGAGTGCGATTATAAGAACCGAGCAACTTTCACATAAGTATAGCAGCTCCTGGGCTATACGGGATATTAACCTGGAGATAAGCCAGAAGGGCATTGTGGGCCTGCTTGGCTCCAATGGCGCCGGGAAATCCACCACCATGAGTATCATTTGCGGTGTACTCAATCAAACAGAGGGGAAGGTGTTGATCAATGGGGTGGATATCAGGGAAGAACCCGAACTGGCTAAAAAAGAAATTGGCTTTTTGCCGCAAACACCGCCCTTATATACAGATCTCACGATAGATGAATATCTCACTTACAGCGCGCAACTGCGGTTAATAGAAAAGCATAAGATAAAGGCAGCGGTGGAAGAGGCCAAGGAACGATGTGGCATTGCACATTTTAGCTCACGCCTGATCCGTAACCTCTCGGGTGGCTACCGGCAGCGGGTAGGCATCGCCCAGGCCATTATTCACAAGCCCCGGCTGGTAGTGATGGACGAACCTACCAACGGATTGGATCCCAACCAACTGATAGAAGCAAGAAAACTGATCCGGGAAATTGCAGAAGACCATACCGTACTTTTCTCTTCACATATTTTGTCAGAAGTACACCTGCTCTGCAAAGAAGTGATCATGATTGAAGCGGGACGGATTGTATTTTCCGATACCATGGATGCCTTCAATAACTATGTACAACCGCATAGTATGTTGATCCGCCTGGAAAATTTTCCGCCGCTAACAGAACTGATGAAAGTGCAGGGCGTAACCAGGGTGGAATACCTGGCAGACAAACAAGCCCGCATTTATTTTGATGGCAACCAGGAGGTGGCTGAAAATATGGTGGCCGCCAGTATTTCACATGGATGGAGGCTCCGTGAGATCAGCTTTGACAAAGGCCTGCCTGACGACATCTTCAAACAATTATCCGCACAATCCCTTTCTTAAAAAAATTAACAGATAAAGATGACCTTTAAAATTGCTAAAACAGAACTTCGCAACCTGTTTTATTCCCCTGTTGCCTGGTTCTTATTGATCGCGTTTTTAGTGCAGGGCGCTGTTTTTTATACGATTCCCTTAACCAGTGTTGCCAGGTGGCAGGATGTGGCCATAGAGAATAATCCGAAGTTTAAAGATTTTGGGCTTTCGCTTACCCGGCTGATCTTTATGGGAACAGATGGTATTTTCGTGAATGTGATGCAGAACCTGTACCTGTTTGTACCCTTGCTAACGATGGGGATCATCAGCAGGGAAATTAACAGTGGCACTATCAAGCTGCTTTATTCTTCCCCGGTAAAAATTCGTCATATCCTGTTTGGAAAATACCTGGCGGTGATGATATTTAACCTGTTGTTGGTATCGATAGTAGGCGTGTTTATGATAACAGGAGCACTTACTATCCATGCGGTTGATTATGGGGTATTGCTGTCTGCCGCCTTTGGTTTTTATTTACTGATATGCGCCTATGCTGCCATCGGCGTGTTTATGTCCAGCCTTACCACCTATCAGATTGTATCCGCCATCGGCACCTTTATCGTTATTTTCATCTTGAGCCGTATTGGTGGGCTGTGGCAGAAATATGACCTGGTAAGGGATCTTACTTATTTTTTATCTCTTTCAGGGCGTACCCAGAAAATGCTTGTCGGGCTCATTACCACCAAAGATGTTATTTATTTCCTGGTAATCATTTGTTTGTTTTTAGGATTTACCCTGATCAGGCTTGGAGGAGCACGGGGTACCAGCCCCTGGTTTATCAAAGCAGGAAAATATATGGCGGTGATAACCGTTGCGCTGCTCATAGGATATATCACCTCACGTCCTGCCACTACCCTTTACTGGGATACGACCGCAGATAACACCAATACCATTCATGAACGGACCCGGAAAATTATCGGTCAGATGGATAAGGAATCCCCGTTGGAAGTGACGCTGTACACCAACCTGATAGGAACTGGCGCAGACCAGGGAAGTCCGGAAGGCCGTAACAGTTATTTATCTTCCCTATGGGATCAATACCTGCGGTTTAAGCCGGACATTCAGTTCAAATACGAGTATTACTACGACTATGATGCCAGTGCAGATAGCACCCTTTATAAGCAGTTCCCGGGGAAAAGTCTTCGACAGATAGCAGAAAAGATAGCCTTTGGGCGGGAAACAGATCTGTCTGGTTATAAATCACCGGAAGAAATGCATCAACGCATAGACCTGCAGCCGGAGGCTTACCGTGCAGTAATGCAGTTGAAGTACAAAGGACGTACTACTTTTCTCCGGACATTTGATGATGGCTTGTTCTGGCCGGAAGAAATGCAGGTAGCACCTGCCCTGAAACGCTTATTGCAGGCACAGATGCCCAAAATATTGTTCTTAACAGGCAACCTGGAGCGAAGCATTTACAAAACAGGAGAGCGGGAATATTGGAGGCATTCTATCGCAAAAGGTAACCGCTATGCATTGATAAACCTGGGGTTTGATTTTGATACACTGGCACAATCCAGTACTGATATTCCTACCGATATTGCCTCACTGGTAATAGCCGATCCTAAAACAGCGCTGAGTACACAAACGCTGGATAAGGTTAAAAGATACATTGATAGGGGCGGCAACCTGTTCATCCTTGGAGAACCCGGCAAACAGGCGATACTGAACCCTGTATTGCAACAGCTGGGTGTGCAGTTGATGCCTGGTACATTGGTAGAACCTTCAAAAGATGAAATGCCACATATGGTGAAACCCTATCTCACTGCCACCAGCGCCAATCTTGCAGAGGAATATGTGTTGCAGATATTAAAGGAGGCCATGAAAAAGAAAGATAGTGAAGATACCATGTTTACCATGCTGCCGGGAGCTACAGCCATTGCCTGTGATACTGCAGGAGGACCATTTACCATACAGCCGCTGTTGCTGACAGAAGGAGATAAAACATGGCTGAAAGCAGGTACCCTGGTCACCGACTCTGTGCCACCTGTGTATAGCCCGCAGGATGGGGATATTCATACCCCCTTTACTACCGCCGTGTCGCTAACCAGGAAACACAGTAATAAAGAACAACGTATAGTCGTTTGCGGGGATGCTGATTTTATGAGTACACTCCGGAACGGGGGCGATTTTATGGGAAGGGCTATCTACAGCTGGCTGGATAATAATGAATTCCCGATCTATACGCCAAGGCCCAGGCCCAGGGATGCAAAGCTGACTATTAACCTGGCAATGGCCAATGCACTAAGAATAACCTATGTATGGATATTGCCGGCCCTGATACTATTGGCGGCAACGATATTACTCATCAGACGTAAAAGGAAATAAAGCAGTATCATGATATTGGAAACCGACAGCCAGACAATGGAAGACCTCGGGATATTCGGGCGGCGTGAAAAAAGCGGCATCTGTGATCTGTACAATCATACGCACACCCGTGGAGGCGAAGCGGTATTGCAGGAGATGTTCCGGAACCCACTGGCCAGCCAGGAGGCAATTAACAGGCGTAGCAGCATTATTGAAAGTTTTGCCCGGCTGCACATCCCATTTCCTTTTGATGCCGGTGCGCTGGACATGGCGGAGAAATACCTCACCAGCGCAGATGAACGGGCCAGGCACCGGCAGTCGCCCCTGAGCGAAAAAGAGATCGTAAATGGCGTAACGGCTATCATAGAACTGATGCAGCGTATTAAGTCGTTCATCACCACAAACGGGGTAAGTAACATCAACGCCTATATGGAGGAATTGAACGCTATTGCCTTACTCCTGGAGAACCCTGCTTTTGAGCCGGTGTTCAGGGAAGGCGCGAAAGGGAAGTTGTCTTACGGCGCAGTGGCGGCTTACGACACCCTTTTCAGGATCAGTGAGCGAAGCAGTGTAACGCAGTTACTGGCGCATATTTACAACATGGATGTATATCTTTCTGTAGCTAAAGTGGCAACAGAACGGAATTTTATCTTTCCCAAAGCGCTGGAAAAAGGAGGTGGAACACTATGCCTGGAAGGCGTATATCATCCGGAGCTGAAACAGCCCATTGCCAATAACCTTTTCCTGGGCGATGGACAAAACCAGGTATTCCTGACCGGCGCTAATATGGCAGGAAAGTCTACTTTTCTGCGCGCAGTAAGTACGGCTCTCTACGTGGCGCACATGGGTTTTCCAGTGGCTGCGGCAGCCATGCATTTTTCCGTAATGGACGGTATTTTTACTACCATCAACCTGCCAGATAACCTGGGTATTGGTGCCAGCCATTTCTATGCAGAAGTGCTGCGCGTAAAGAAGGTGGCCACAGAACTGCATCGCGGGAAATCTTTGTTCATCGTGTTTGACGAGTTGTTCAGGGGCACCAATGTAAAGGATGCGCATGAGGCTACCGTGGCTATTGCCAGGGCGTTCAACCGGAAAAAGACCAGCCTGTTTATCATTTCCTCGCATATTGTGGAAGCAGGAGAGGAGCTACGAACACAGACGAATGCCGCATTCCTGTACTTACCTACACGCATGAACGGACATACGCCGGAATATACCTATACCCTGGAAAAAGGGATTACAGACGATCGCCATGGGATGATCATTATACGGAATGAAGGCATACTGGATATCCTGAAAAAAAGAGCATTATGAGTTTTACTATAGATAAACAAACACTGGATGAACTAAACCTGTTAGGCAAATTCCGCCAGGGATCCATATATGGCTTGTTCTGCCAGGTGAAAACCAGGGGTGCCGAGCAACTGTTAGATCATATGTTTCGTCATCCACTGGACAATGCCGTAGCCATCAATGAACGCAGCAGCATTTTCCGCTTTTTCCAGGAGGCGAAATTCAGCTTCCCTTTTGACGTACAGCAAATAGGAATGATGCGGGATTACCTGGACAGCAGTGCGGGAAACAGCGCCTGGCTGGTGCTGGTTAATACGCTTGTCAGAAAAGGGCTGGCAGTGTTAATGCGTGATGAACGATACCGGAAAACAGTCCAGGGATTGCAGGCCGTTATCATTACATTGAACCGATGTAATGCTTTCCTGGAGACAGCTGCAGCGTATGAAGGTCCTTATGCCGGGCGTATTGCGGCAGTAAAAGAAATACTCTCTGATGGAAGGCTGCAAAGACTGGCCAATATCGATATTTACCAGGATCTGCCGGTACGCATCCTGGCTTTTTACGACTACCTGTTAAAAAACAAACTCCATGAGCAAATGGAGTCTCTGCTTTCGTTTATCTATGAAGTAGATGTGAACGTGGCGGTGAGTGATGTAGCCCGTAGCAGGGGATTTACTTATGCCATCGCTTTACCGGAGGAACGCAATGTATTATCAGCAGCCGATCTTCGGCATCCATCTATACAAGATGCTGTAGGCAACAACTTACAGTTGTATAAGGATAGTAATGTACTGTTCCTCACCGGGGCAAATATGGCAGGGAAATCCACCCTGATGAAATCTATCGGCATAGGGCTGTACCTGGCGCATATGGGGTTTCCCGTGGCGGCTGACAGTATGGAATTTTCTATCAGGCAGGGATTGTATACTTCCATCAATGTGGCGGATAACATCAACCTGGGCTACAGCCATTTCTACGCAGAAGTGGTAAGGGTGAAGCAGGCTGCAGAAGCGGTCAGCAGTGGCCGCAGGATGCTGCTGATGTTTGATGAACTGTTTAAAGGCACCAACGTTAAGGATGCATTTGATGGTACATTGGCAGTGACTGAAGCATTTGCTGTGTATAGGGAATGCCTGTTTATTATTTCCACCCATATTATTGAAGTAGGGGAAATGCTGCGGCAGTATGAAAATATTCGCTTTGCTTATATGCCTACTATTATGAACGGGGTGCATCCGCAATACACCTATCGCCTCCGGGAAGGGATTACGGAAGACCGGCAGGGTATGATGATTATCAGGAATGAAGGTATCCTGGAATTGATAGAAGATACACCGGTATAGCGAATGTGTTTACCAAAAAAGAAGCCGGCCATAAATATGGCCGGCGTAGGTATTGCGAAATATAATATGCTCGTCAGATAACTGAGTTGTCTTAATTACCAAATAATTCCGTCAGTTTCTTATTCAGTTCTTCTCCGCGAAGATTGATGGCGATGATATTTTTATTTTCGTCCAGCAGGAAGTTGGCAGGTACCGCACGGATGCCGTATTTACGGCCCACTTCATTATTCCATCCTTTGAGATCTGAGGTATGCAGCCATGGCAGCTGATCTTTTGCAATGGCTTCTACCCATTTGTCTTTGTGGTCGTCCAGTGATATGGCAACGACTTCAAATCCCTGATTTTTATATTTTGCATATTGTTTGGTGAGATTGGGGTTCTCTGCGCGGCAGGGACCACACCAGCTGGCCCAGAACTCTACCAGCAGATATTTGCTTTTTACATCGTCCAGTTTCAGCGGTTTATCGTTTACATCCATTTGGGTAAACCTGGGAGCCGGTGCGCCTATATGAATGGTTTTGGCTGCGTAGATGCGCTGTTGTAGTTCCTTGCCCGGATCGCTGTTGCGCAGGCTTTCGCTCATGGCATTATAGATCGGTTCTATCTTTTTTACGTCTACAGGGGTACCGGTCCCTTCTGATAGTGCCACCATACCGAAGTAAGACTGCGGATGTGTCTTAGCATATTCAATTTGCGCATTTGCCCGGGCTTTCATGCGCCTGTGGTACTCTATATTGATTGGTGCGAAGAAGGCAGTGTCTTTTTGCTGTTCAGGCGTTGCTGCCTGTACCTGGGCATTTGCCCATTTGTTCAGGTCCATGATTGTACCACCGATGGTTTTATTGTAGGCAATAAATTCATCGTATACTTTGGAGCCGGAGAAAGTGGCATTGGCCAGGGAGTCGGCAGAAGTAATCTTAATTTTTTCTTTGCCGAAATAAAAGTAGATCACATCGCCGGTATACACCGCTTTCTGTTTCCCACTGCCATCGTGGCTTAGGGCCATGCGTGCGTAGGAGTAGCCGGAACTGGTGCCGTTGAAGGTAAACTTGCCATTGATAACAGCGGCGCTGTCTTCTTTGCCAACACCATTGCTCATATAGTCGATGTAAGCCATCGCAGGGCTGTTTAGTTTACCAATGTGTCCTTCAATGGTAAAGGCGCCTTGTTTTTGTGCCATGGAAGCGAATGGCAGGGTGATTGCCGCCAGTATTAATATTCTTTTCATCTCTATATTTTATAGTTATTTTCTTGATACAATATCTACAGGAGCACCCGGGATGCCATCTACGCGACTGGCAATGCTGCCATTTTTACCAACGCTTACATCCAGCAATACTACACTGCCTTCTATCCCTGCAGTGAGGGTGTTACCATCCGCACTGAGTTTCAGCATGGTTACCTTTTTGCCGCCGAAGTTGGCTTCCAGTACACGCAAGTCTTCATTAACCGGGTTATAGCGGTAGATTTTATCGTTGGAAGTAAAGTAAAATACATCTACTGTGGAGCGTTGCCAGCGATTATCTGCTGTGAGCAGGGCGGCTCCCTTGAATAGCCGTTTCCGTGTGGGCATGATCGTGCGGAGATCATAATTACTCATCTGCACTGTAAACGTATATTCGTATACGTTACCGTCTGCGGATTTGTAATAAGCATAGGAAAGGCTTGGTATAGCCTGCATGAACAGGAGTGTTCCCGGACCAAGGTTAGCCGGATTGAAAGCGCTGCCTACCACCTGGTAATCGCTGCCCATAAAATTACCGCCGCTATCGAAGGTTACAAAGCCATGGCGGATAGTATCAAACCCGAAGAAGAAATTATACCGGTTGTAGAACGGAGCCAGGTAATAGTTGCCTGTTTGCATGCTGGAGAATTTACCGAAATCCGGTGCAAACGGCGCAGTGGAAGTGATACTAAGATATAGTTTGCCATTAACGATGCCCGTAGGTATGCCCATGGCGCCGTTAAACGCCTGTGTTTCCATAGGAGTGGGCGGGTTGAAGAATTGCTCCCCGAAATAACGTTTGCGCAGCATCGTGGCGCCATCAATGATGACGCTTTGTTTGGCCGGATCTTTACAGATCACCCAGTAGTCTTCCACACTATTTTCCTGGTATGCCAATGGTTTGGCAAACAACTGTACCGGGTTGGCCGGCAGGTCTTCATGATGAAGGGCCTGGTACAGGTCGGGGTTCACCGTACTGTCTGGCCGTATAAACGACAGGCGGGTAACGCCTTTGTCGACGCTCAATACCACTGCACCTTTTGAAAAACGTGTACCGCCGTCGATCTTAAATTTATAGAAGTATTTGATGCCATTTCGTTTATCTGTTACTGTTACCTTGGCATTGCGTATCATAGGTTTCAGGTTGTACACCATACGCAGCGGATAGCCGGTATAGTGATCCGATCTGGCTTCTTCTGCCACCAGGATATCCCAGTCGAAAGCGAGGTCTTTCAACGGATCGCCGTCTGCCAGCGTAATGGCCGGGCGGATCACGAGGGAGTCGCCAACAATTGCATTCACCGTGCTGTCAATAAGACCGGAAAGCACAGGTTCTGCGGGCACATTATATTGGTAATTCCCGAGGTCTTTTTTGCAGGCCATGAAAGAACCCGCCGATAATAACAGAACAATTAATCTTTTGCTCATAGTAATATTTTTAGAAGAGAATCTGATCCCCGTTTTCGTCGATGAATACGTATTTGCTGGCCGATGCGTAGTACTTCAGGAGGAAACGTTTGGCAGGAGCGGTTTTACTAAAAAAGTCGTAGTCTCCCGTAAGATCGTTTCTTTTCTCGAGCACATAGCCAGATGCGGCGTGTTCTTTTACCCACTCAAACGGGTATTGCAGCAGGTAGCTGGTGTTGGAGATATAATACAATGTTCTCGGAATTTCCATGTACCAGTCGGGATAGGAATTGGCAATCACGAGATCAGTAGTACCGCTGCTGATCAGGAACAACTGGTGCTTTACCCGTGAGTATTTACCCAGGTTACCGGCCCAGGACGACCACCACGCCGGTTCTTCCAGGCGGTTGGAATACTGGATACGTTTGGTGCGGATTTCCAGCGGCAGGTTCGTTGCAAAGTCCTCACCACCGGATATACGGATGGTCAGGTGCACGGATTTATTGGCCAGCGCAGTGTCTACATTGAGCAGTATGACCGGGATCTTTATAGTGCCCGAATCTGCCGGCATCGTGTAGGAGGCCTTCAAAGCCTCATAGTGTTTCCCGGATACCGCAGTGGTAGCGCTATCCACAGCTGCCAGCGTAAAGTGCCGGTCCCGGTGGATCATCTTACCTGATATCATCACCGGTATCCAGATGGTATCTTTTTCCCGTTCAGGATGGTAAGCGAAGGAATAAACAAGGCTGTCTGTATTGGCATAGTTCAGATAGATATTGTCCTTTGCCAGATCGTACGGTTTAATATTATCTTTCTTACAACTGAATAACAGGCAGGCAAGAATAGTAATGATAGAAAGTCTTTTCATGAGATGCTTGTTAATTGTTTCTGTAAGCGTTTTCATCATCCGGTAACGGTAGTACGAAAATGCTGTTGGATGGTTGTTTGGAATTGGTAGCGTTGATATATACCGCATGATGCAGGCGCTTATACATAAAGAATATCTGGCTCTCGCCATAGAACTCTTTCCTGGCATCTTTTATCAGCAGATCAATAAACGCTGATTTACCGGCAACATTATTTACCTGGTTCCCTATGCCGCGTGCCGCACGCAGGGTATTATAATAATTCAGCGCGCGTTGCGGGTTTTTATCGAAGCTGGCCTCTGCTGCAATGTAATACAGCTCAGACAGGCGTATAGCCGGAGCTACCAGCGGATGTATATTGCTTAGTGGAGATGCGTTGCGGTAATATTTCTGTAGCACGGCGCGATCCGGTCCACCGGTGGTCGATGCTGTATTCAGGAACCATTGCTTCAACCGCCAGTCGTCTGCACCGGAGGTGCCGATCTCATAGATATCATTCACCTGGTTGGTGGTAGCGCTATAGTCCGGATTCTGCTTGGTAAAGCGGGCCTGTAGTGATTCGATAATGGAAGTGGTTTCTGTATACCAGCAACCAATGAGCTCCTTATAGAAGATGCGATCGCGTTTTTGAATATCTGTCTGGAAGAAATCGGCTTGTTTGGTAAACGGAAATTTCTGTGTGGCAATAACTTCTTCGGCATTTGCCAGCGCATTCGTATAGTCGTTGCGGTAAAGATATACGCGCGCCAGTTCTCCGCAAACGGCGTAGTAGTTCAGCCGTTGACGCCTGTTCTGCATGAACAGGTCAGCATTATCCAGTTCGCTGGCCGCATCATCACCGGGATAGCCTACGATATACGCTGCTTTTTTAATAGGATCGTTCTGTAACAATGTTTTGGCAGTGGTCAGATCTTTCAGCACACTGTCTATTGATGCATTTACGGGGGAGAACGGAGTAGAAGTAGTACCCACTCTCGTTACGTAAGGAATGCCTTTCAGCGTAGCACCATTTACGAACGATGGCGCAAACATGCGTAGCATATCAAAGTGAATGTAAGCACGTAGGGCGAGTGTTTCCCCTTTAATCAGGCGGTAGTTTCCGTCGCTGAAAATAGTAGTGTCTTTATCAATCGCCTGTAACAGGTAGTTGCAGTTGGCAATAGCTTTGTAGGCATTGCCCCATACATCGTTGACCATGCCTTTCACGGCGCCGCCGGTGTATTTAAAGTTGGCAATTTCCTGGTTGGTCACATCACTGAAAGTATAGTTCTGCCCCAGTACATCCAGCATGTTGTAAGTAAGCTGACCGCCATAGAGCGATTGACCGGCGCAAAGGGTGTAAATGCCATTGAGCGCTTCTCTGAATCCCTGTTGCGAATTAAACAGTTCATCTCTGTCAACCTGCGTCTGAGGCTTTATATCCAGGAACTTTTTGCAGGAAATCATCGATACTCCCAGGCTCAGTATTACAATTAATTTCTTCATGAGAATGATAGTTTAAAAGGTGGCCAGGATAGAACAGGTAAGGCTTCTCGCGAAAGGATAATCGATACCACGTTCTTGTTTTACGCTGGATATACGGAGTATATCGTTCATGGTTACTGCTCCACGAAGAGACTGTAAACCGATGCTTCTCGCAATGGCTTGTGCCAGATCGTAGGAGAAGTACAGCGACTGCAGTTCCAGCAGGTTTTCTTTCTGAATAAATCTGCTGCTGGCGTAGGTGAGATGAAGATCTGTGATATTCTTATACAGCGCCTGATCGCCAGGATGCTGCCAGCGCATCGTCAAAGCCCTGCTGTCTACATTAAAGCGTGGGTCCGCATTCTCAATTCTGTCCACCAGCGTTTGATTATACATGTCTCCGCCAAATTTGTAGTGGAAACTGAAACTCATCATCCAGTGTTTCCAGGTGATGTTGCTGCCAAAGAAACCTTCTGCCTTTGGGGTGTAGTCGCCAATAGGACGGGTGTAAGCAACGTCATAGTCGTAGGTGAGACTACCATCTGGCTTTTCGTATATCTCACGCCCGTTTTGCGGGTCAATGCCGTGGGATTTTACACCATAGATGGTGTTGTACGACTGGCCTTCCGCAAAGCGCAGCAATGGCCTGCCCTGCGCACCTTTGCTGGGATCGAGCTGGTAGTTGTTCACGCTTTCATTGTAAGCTTTCAGTGCATTGGAAATTTTTACAATGGTGTTGGTGTTATGGGCAAGATTTCCTGTCAGGTTAATGTTCAGGTTTTCTTTGCGTAGTGCATTGATGGTTATATACAGCTCATATCCTTTATTGGCCATATCGCCCAGGTTTTCTTTATAAGTAGAAAAACCGGTGGAAGGCGCAATATTGATATCCGTCAGCAAACCTTTGGTGAGCTTATAGTAATATACGGGTGTAAGCATAATCCTGTCATCCAGGAAGCCAATTTCCGCGCGCGCTTCATAGTTGGTAGTTTTCTGCCATTGCAGGTTATCATTGCCGTAACCATTTACGATGGCGCCGATGCCGGTGGAGTACCAGTTGGAAGTCTGGTAACTATACGTGGTCCTGGCGAGGAAAGGAGGAAAATCTACGGAGCCTGTCAACCCTGTTGTACCAGAGAGTTTTAGCCGGGAGAGTGAGGGAAAGCTACGCTTGAACCAGTCTTCATTGTGTACGTTCCAGCCAATACCACCTGACCAGAATGGTGCAAATCTTTTATTGGCGCCGAATGCAGATGATCCATCCAAACGAACAGCCGCGTCAAACAGGTACCTGTTTTTGTAGGAATAGCTGCTGCTAAAGAAGGAGCCGATCAGGCGTCTTTCATCCACATTGCCTTTGGGCGCCTGGTTTGGCGTGTAGGTACGTGCAAATGCGATGCTGCTGAATTTATCATTGGAGAATCCGCGGGCCTGGAAGCCTTTGAAATCTGCGGTAGAAGAAGTGACGTTAGCGCCGAGTACGGCATTTACAGAATGCTCTCCTATCAGTTTATTGTATACCATGCGGATGTTTCCATCCAGGTTGAGGGACTGGGTAGCTGCGTAATCATACGAACCCTTGTTCATGGCTGTTTCCGGCGGATCCAGGTAAAATGCATTGCTGAAAGGAGAAACAAATTTATCGGCAGTGGATTTCGTACTGTTTAAGCTCATGAGGCCTATCAGGCGTAAGGCTGGTGTGATGCGCCAGTCAGCAGAAAAGGCGTCAATCAGCTCTGTATAGTTGGATTTATCGAAATTGCCGAGGCTGGCTTCATACAGTGGATTCAACACCGGCACGTTTTTGTACTGGTCCTTACCCGGCTGATGTGTATCTACGCGCCAGTTGGCAATTTCACGAATCAGTTTACCGTTTTCTCCATAAATAGGATAATAGGGGTTCATGGCCACGTAGGTGGCGAAACTGCCGTAGTTGGAGTTGCGGGCGTTTACCTGTGTAATGGTCAGGTCGTTTCTCAATATCAGCCTCCGGTTAGGGTTATACGTAAAGCTCATACCTCCGCTGTAACGGTCACGTCCGGAATTTTTCATGACGCCGGGATCTGTTTGATAGCGGAGATCAATACCGTAGCGGAAGGAGGAGTCGCCGCCTTCAACGTATACAGAGTGCTTTTGTGAGTAGGCGTTACGCAGTGGTTGTGAAAGCCAGTAGGTATTTACACCGCTGACTACATTTTTAAGTTTGGAATAATATTGCTGATCGAGTTCGTCCTGTGTGGCGGCGGTGTTGTTTAGAGAGGAGTAGAGGCCGGCGCGTTTTTCGTACTCCAGTTTGTCGGCGGCATTGAGTACGCTGTAGTCGCTGAGATCAGGCGCGGTGGCTTTCATTTCCGCGTTGTAGGAGAGGCGCAAACGGCCTGGCTGCGGCGCTTTCGTAGTAACAACGATCACCCCGTTAGCTGCCCTGGAACCATATACCGCCGTGGCGGCAGCATCTTTCAATATGGTAACGCTGGCAATGCGGTTAATGTCCATATCCACTACTTTTTGCAGGGATACTTCAAACCCGTCCATGATAAATACCGGCAAATTGTAGGAGCTGGAGAGATTATTCCGGTCCAGTATCTCGCCGTTGGGCATGGCGGTAGTTCCCCTGATATTGATTTTCGGCATGGCATTGGGGTCAGCGCCGAAGAGATTATTATCGGCTATTCTCAGCGAAGGATCGAAGGAGGCGAGGCCTTTGAGCATATTCTGTGGATTCAGCCGCTTTAAATCTTCTCCTTTCACCACAATAGCGTTACCGGTATAGTTATCTTTCTTAATTACCTGGTAACCGGTTACTACCACATCGTTCAGCGAACTGGATTTTGGAGAGAGGAAGATGACCTGGTTACGGATGTTACTGACCGGTATTTCCTTTGTTTGGTAACCTACGCTGGTGAGCACTAACAGGTCGCCGGCACCGGCTTTAATACTGAATTGTCCTTTGTCGTTTGTCAGGGCTCTTTCGGTTGTGTTTTTAACATACACAGAAACCGCAATCATAGCATCTTTGGTGAGGCTATCCACAATTTTTCCGTAGATCAGGCTATCCTTTTCGGGAGCGGTGATGGCCGGTGTTGCATTGCCGGTATTGCTTCCGGCGGTAACCACAATCGTTTTATTAACGATCGTATAGCTAAGATTGAATTTTTTCAGGCAGGATTTCAGGGCATCTTCCAGGCTGGCATTTTTCAATTCAACATCTGTTTTCAGTGATGTGGGATCGATATTTCCTTTGTAAAAAAAAGTATAGCCTGTTTGTTTTTTGATGTCGCTGAAAATACTTTCCAGGGAGGCATTATGCCGGCTGATCGTTACATACTGGCTGGCTGCAGTTACCGGCAGGTAAAGCAATACGATGGTTAGCAGCATCAGCCAAGATCTGAAAGGTGTGCACATGCATTTCCCTACCCTTGCCGCAGGGGACAAAGGAGGACAATGAAACTTAAATTTCATGTTGGTCGGATTTAGTCGATAAAATGAACGGATAAGCGTTGGCTGGCAGTTGGTATAACTGGCAGCACCAGGCGCTATCACATGGTTGATTTAGATAATTGGTTTTAGATGATTACAATTCCTTCATACAATCTTGACATTTTAGTTGGCAGTTATTGAGACTGATTAATCGCATTAATTTTTATTGGTAACAGTGATCACGTTATCATTTATTTCGAATGTAATACCGTTGATCTCCAGTATTTTTAATACATCCGACAGTTTACTGTTCCGGGAAATTTCCCCGTAAAATCTTTCATCAGGTATCTGGCCGCGATATTTAACCTGTATGTTATACCAGCGGGATATCTCGCGCATCACCGATGGCAGATTATCATTTTTAAAGGAGAAGAGATTATTGATCCAGGCGGTCTCCTTTTCTGTATCCGCGCTGATGGTCCTGATGGTGTTGTTGGTGTTGCCATTGCAGATGGCTTGCTGACCAGGTTGAATGACCACGGATCCGCTGTTATTGCTCACTTTAACGGAGCCTTGTATGAGCGTGGTTTTCGACAAACCTTCTTCCGGATAGGCGTTCACGTTGAATTCGGTGCCGAGCACCAGCACTGATTGTTGTCCTGATTGAACAATGAATGGTTGGTTGGCAGCAGGTGCAATGTCAAACCAGGCTTCGCCCTCCAGTTTCACGGTTCTATTGGTGGTGCTAAAAGTAGCAGGGTATTTTAGTTTACTGGCAGCGTTGAGCCATACCGTAGAGCCATCGGGCAGCATGATTTTGAATTTCATGCCCGCCGGTGTGGATAATACGTTTTCCTGTCCGGCGTTCCCGTTTGCGGTAGACGTAGTTTTATACAGTAAGGTGCCGTCTTTTTCTTTTGAGATAACCACACCTTGCTGACTGGCAATCTGGCCATCAGCGCTGCTATCCAGCGCTATTACCGTACCATCGGCCAGGCGAAGGGTAGGAGCGCCGGTGGCATAGGCGGTGAGGTGCCGTTGTGATGATGATGGATGTTGTCTGACAAAGAACAGGATACCTGTGCCGATGACAGCCGCTATGGCGGCGGCAGCAGCCCAGCGGCGGATAAGCATACGCTTTACCACCGGCCGGGATGTATCGGCATTCGCTATTTCCGCATCTATCTTGCTCTTCAGTGTGGCTTTAAGGTCTTCGTACCTGGCTTCATTTTCCGCTGTAATGAAATCTTCCGCCGGATCAGCTGCATCAAACCAGGACTCCAGGAAGGCAATCTCCTCCCTGGTGGCGGTGCCATTCCTGTATCGATTTAGCATAATATTGAAAAGCGCTTTTCCGCGGTTATCCATCATTGTCGGTTTCTATGTAGATGAGTCGGAAAAATGAAATCCGCCCACGCTGTGAATAAATATTTTTTATTGATATGTGTTTCAGGGTTATTTCATGGTGAGTATCACCACAACCTGCAATATCATCAGCGATTCCCTCAGCTTTGAAAGGGCGCGCCCCATCTGGTTTCTGACGGTTTTCTCCGAGATGCCCAGCTGTGTGGCAATCTGTTGTGTGTTGTGTCCTTCCTGGAAACGCAGGTTGAAGATCTGCTTTTGTTGCGCCGGCAGGGTATTGGTCAATGCCTCAAATGCAGCATAGAACTCCTTGTACAAGACGTGGTCGTCTGTAAGGCCGTAACCCTGTAGCTGATCTTCGCTGTTGTCGGGCAGATCACCATACCGGCTTCCCTTTTCCATTTGTTTGAAAACCCCGTTGCGCGTGGCAATACGCAGGTAAGCCGGAAGATTATCAATCGGGGTAGATTTCTCCCTGGTCCATAATTGAACAAATACGTCCTGCGCTATATCCTGCGCTGCATTTGTATTGCGTATTCTTTTGTAGGCAATGTTGAAAACATCCTTCCAGTAACGATTGTATAGCACATCAAAGGCAAATCCATTCCTTTTGCTGATTTCTGCTAAAAGGTCCTGGTCATTTGCATGCAGTAGTTCATCCCTCCCCATAATTGACCATAAAACTAAAAATTGTTTTGATTTGTCAAGGGATTCTTTGTTTCAATAGTGGTAACGGGATGTTAACCGGTAATTCCGGTGTGATCATTATTCAGCGCTTCGGCTCTTTTCTATTTTTTAACTTGGCAATAGGGGAAAAATTGCTATATTGAAATCAATATTTTTATAGAAAAACAGTTTTTAACCATTCTTTAACCGTCTGCCCCCATATTTGTATGACCCAGTTAACTGATGCCCAATTCAGCATAAATGGCAATGCCATTCAGCAGTTCAGATCATTTGCACTTAAGCAAAGCATATTCGAGCACCACCAGTTTGAGCTCGTTTGTCCCGCAGAAACCATCGATGGTGTAACCGGTATTTTCACCTCCTCACGGGAGATGATTGGTGCTACTTTTAATGCCCGTATATCCGGCGTAGGTATAAAGGGAGATATGCAGTTTAATGGCATAGTGACCAGCATAGAAACTTCCCGCGTGAATGGGGAGTATGGTGATGTGATCATTGCAGGCTACAGTCCTACTATCGTATTAGATAGTGGTCCTCACTGCAAAAGCTGGGAAAATAAATCGGTGAAAGACATTGCACAGGATGTCCTGAAATTCTTCCCGCAAAACCTGCTGGAACCTAAAATCCAGCCGGTGTCTAAAGAAAGTATTGAGTATTTCGTTCAATACAAAGAAACCGCCTGGAACTTTTTAAAACGATTGACGGCGGAATATGGAGAGTGGCTGTTTTGGGACGGCCGCAACCTGGTGGTAGGGCCCCCGGATGGAGAGGATAAAACTACACTCGGATATGGCAGCACACTGAGCCATTTTAATATTAACCTCAATGCAAGACCTGCGCAAATGCAGTACCTGGGCTGGGACTACCGGAGCAGCCAGTTATATTCCAGTGCGCCTGTGAATGAAGCCATCGGAAAAAAAGCTGGTTTGAATTCATTGGGAGAAAAGGTGCACGAGAAATCCCAAACACTGTATGGCACTCAGCCAAAGCAATGGAGCGTTCGTTATTCCAGCAGCAAAAAGCAACAGGATGATATGGCTACCCTCTTTAATGCGATAGAAAGCAGTAAGATGGTGCGTTTAACCGGAAAAAGCGGCCACCCCGGTATCGCTGTAGGTTCCAAAACGGATCTGACCAATCATAATATGTTTAGTAAGAGCTCGGAAGAATACGGGGAATACCTGGTTACCTCGGTGGATCATTATGTAGATACGAAAGGTGAATACAGCAATGAGTTTACCGCTATTCCTTCTTCTGTTTTGTTACCACCGGTGACTATTCCGGAACTCCCGGTTTGTGAAGCACAAAGTGGTATTGTTACCGATAATAACGATCCACAGGGACTGGGAAGGGTGCGTGTCAAACTTCACTGGATGAACGGAGATGAAAAAACGCCGTGGATAAGGGTGACCACACCGCATGCCGGTGGCGGAAAAGGGATGTTCTTTATCCCGGAAACAGGTGAGGAAGTGATCACTGGTTTTGAAGGAGACAATGCCACCAGGCCATATATCATTGGGGCCGTGTATCACGGTAAAGCCAACAACACCTTTGGTAATTCTGCCAATGATGTGAAAGCGCTGCAAACCCGGAGCGGCAACAAAGTTATACTGAACGATAAAGACGGAAGTGTATTTGTGGAAGATAAAGACGGTAACAGCGTGAAGATTGATGGCGCTGGCAACATTACAGTGAAGAGTAAAGTAAAAGTGGAGATCCTCTGCGGAGATGGCGCACCGAAAAGTTCCATTACGCTCACCAATGAGGGCGACGTCACCATCGAAGCCGAAAAAGATATTATGCTCAAGGCAAAAAAAGTTTCCGGTGTAGGATCAGAAATGGTATCCATGGGATCTGGCAGCGGGGAAGGAGATGCATTCAGCGGCTCCGGATTTACGGTGGATCCTAATGAAGTAAATATTGTTGCCAAAAATAAATGCAGCATCGGGGCACAAACGGAAACACAGGTGGGTTCCGCAGGAAAACTGACCATGCTGGCTCAGGGTGAATCTATCCTGGTTGGCCAAAAGGTGAGTATCAACTAATCAGGAAACTATGCAGAACAATGCCATCATGCAACGGGTGCTACAGCTAAGTGATGTCTGGAGCCAGGAAGTAAAAGATCACCCGGATGTACGTACGTTTATTATGATGGGTGCCAACCTCGTGGAGTATAAAACCATCAAGGGCTTTGTAATGTTCCAGGTATCTGCAGAAAAAAATCTGCCAGATACTTTTCTGTTACATCAACAGCCATTTGAAGACAATGGTGCCACTTACGCCACAGGTTTACTACAACACCTCCATCAATATTTCCAGCAATTTAACCAGGATAGTAAACTGGTAGCTGAGTATGGTAGTAAGATTGCCTGGGAAAACCCTTACCAGGAGAAAACGGCTGTTACCCATGCGGAGTTTGTACAGGCTTTATCCGGCCTGGCAGCTGTGTTGCAGATAAATGGAAAAAACAGTGTGTTAGTTGTTACCCTGTTCCCCGAACAGGTAAGTGATTTTGATAAACTGGTGGAATGGATGTCATTACTGGCGGCTACGAAGATTCCTCCCACGATACGGTTTTTATTGTATGATAATACAGAAGCGGAATTGTATAAAGGCCTGGTGAAAAATAATCCTGCTGCAAGGTATATTAAACCTGACCTGGATATCCCGGGCGCCATGAACCAGATACTGGAAGAGGCAAAGGCGCAGAAAACGTCGCAGGAGGAAATAGACATTATCCAGTTTCAACAATACCTGGTTAAACTAAACGAGGCGGCTACTTATAGCAGTGAGCACGATCTGCTGTTCTATAAGGAACAGTGCTGTAACATCACCCGGCGACACCGATGGCTGCAACAGGAGGCCATTGTTTATTTCTTTCTGCATAATTTTTATGCGCAGCATCACAAAGCGAAAGCCATCGAAAATATCGACAAGGCGATTCAGCTGGCGGATGAAGCCGTACATAAAGGCCTGGCAACAACAAACCAGGAACAGTTTCATTACCGGATTGCAAAAGGCAACCTGTATTATTTCGACAAAAAGTTATCGGAAGCTGCCACGGTGTATAAGTCGGCATTGGCACTGGATCGTACAGATGCCAACCCAATGATGCTGGCAGGGCTTTACCAGATGCTGGCATCCTGCCAACGTCGCACCGAAAGTCATAAAGCCACTACCGATACCTTAGTAGCAGGTTGGGAGCTGTTATCCGGGATGCCGGAGGAAGAGTTAAAAGAAAATGCAATGGCCATGTTTTATGGAAGGGATATGCTCGAATGGAATGACCCGGAACTGAAAAAGCATGAACCTTTTATGAACCGGCTATGGGGCAACAACTGGCTGCATAAGATCCGGAACAGCCATGTATACCAGGAATATACCGGCGCCACAGATAATTAACCGGCAGGTAGCTATCAAAAAGTATTTTAACCATGGAAAAACCTAAAACAATTGTTTATCTCATTGTAGTAGCCGTACTTATTTCAGTGGGTTATACCGCCTGGAGTTTTATTGGCCAGCAACCCGACAAAAAGAAATACAAGGACTATCAGCCGGTAACGGCCACCATTACAGATAAGCTGGCTGGCAGAGTTAGCCGGTACGGCGCCAAACCTACCCGTTATCACATTGCATTCAAAACAAAAGACGGCAAAGAACATTTTGCTTCCAATATAGAACTGGGCGCCAATCTCGCCCCGGGAGATACCGTTACCGTTTATTACAACCCTGCTAACCCCGGGGATGATGTTGTACTCAGATTACCTTAAAGCAATTTTCTGATGGCCTACATAAGAGTAAAGAATAACCCGTTAACGCCCCCACCGTCGATTGACCCAAAGCCGGTGGCGAAACATTTTGACATTGTACTTGGACTGGACTTTCACATGTTGAAAGTACCATGGCCATTTACGCCTTGTCCTATTACGCCTTTTGTAGCGCTGATCTTTGATCCGATGGATTATATCCATATCACCCTGCCTGCCATACCGGTATATACCCCCGATAAGGGATTTGAAATTGCACGTAATGTTCCCCTGGGAGGTACCGTATATTTCAACGGCATGCATAAAGGCGTGGCACAGGGCGCACTCTGGGGAATGCCGTCAGTACCGCCTTTCATGGGAAAGTTCAAAGGCCTCGGTAAAGTGGTCAGCAAACTTAATTTGCTGCACTCCGTGATACCTCATCCTTTGTTCCTGTTACCAAAGTTCTTTCACCCACATGAGGGCCAGTTGTCGCACGGCAGCAAAACAGTACTCAGCCAGGGTATGTATCAAAGTACCTGGTTATGCCGGGCTTACTCCTGCCAGGACATAGGAAAAATCCTGATGAATAATCCCATTGGCGGCTTCTATCTCAACTTCCTCACAGCAGTGATGGTGGTATTACCGCTCGGCAAACCGGTGCTGATAGGTGGCCCCAAAGAAGAGCAGCAGCTGAAACTGTCAGACCTGATGAATGCCCTGTTCTTTTTAGGGCTGGTACATGGACTGAAGTTTTCATTGAAAATGCTGGGCAAACTCCTGACCAAAGTACTGGCAAAAATAGAGTCCCGTGCCCCCAAATTCAGTAAATTCAGGGCTGCAGTACAACCATCTATCTGTAAGTACCTCGGAGAACCTGTGGATACCGCCAGTGGGCATATGGCCAGTTACCTGGAAGGATTTAGTTTGCCTGGCCCTATTCCTTTCACCTGGGAAGCCAATTACTACAGCGACAGTCAATACAATGGTCCGCTGGGAAAAAATATCTATCATAGTTACGATATCTCCTTGCTGGTAAGTGAGGAAGAGGAAGTAGTGGTGATGAATGATGCCGCCGGCCGGCCGGTGGTATTCCCTTTACTTGAACGTGGAGGCAGCTTTTATAATCCCAAAGAAAAGTATGCACTGCATCGTTCGGAAACAGGGGAATATTATGTGAGTGATAAAAACGAATTACAATATCATTTTAACCGCCCTGTTTATAATGATCAGGGACACGGTAAACTGCGTAGTATCACTAATGCCAATGGATTTGCCATCCGGTTTTATTACAGTCCCGGAGGACTGTTGGAAAAGATTACAGATAGTGCGCACCGCGATATCCATATTCAATCCAATGATGACGGCCTGATTACCGCAGTGCAGGCGCCGCACCCGGAGCTGGGCGACAGGGGCATACTGGTGGAGATGGTGCGTTATACCTACGACAACAAAAACAATCTTAAAGAAATGTATAATGCCGAAGGGTATTATAATGCGTTTCAATGGGAAGACCGGCATATTATCTCCCGCCGCTTTAATGATGCCACCACCTTTACATTTCATTACGACCGGCACGGCCGATGCACAGCAGCGTTAGGTCCTGAAGGACTATACAGCTATACATTTGAATACCTGGAAGGCTTTACCGTAGCCACTAATAGCCTGGGGCATAAAAAAACGTATTACCATGCAGATGGTATTGTTAGCAAAATAGTGAATGGCTATGGTGCCACACAACTATTTACCTATGACGAAGCAGATAACCTCATTGCTGAAACCAATGAACTGGGAATTGCTACTACCTATCAATACGACGACAACGGCAATATGACAGGTGCACAACTGCCTGGCATCGGGGCAACGGAGATCACTTACGATCAGTGGCAACGGCCTGTTATCGTTACCCAGCCGAATGGCGGCCAATGGCAATGTGAATATGATGAAGCCGGGAATGTGGTACAGCGTATCAATCCGCTGGGTGTAACAACAACATTTGAATATGAACAAGGCCTGATGAGCCGTATCACCAACGCGCTGGGAGCAGTGACGCGACTGCAGCACAACGCGCAGCATCTGCTTAGCCAGGTCATTTTACCCAACGGTAATCGCATCCAATATCATTACGATTTTCTCGGGCGGGTAACAAAAATTACTGACGCCACCGGTACCCTGCTGGAACGGCAGTATAATCTGTTGAATAATCCCATCCAGGAAACAGATAGTACCGGTACTACCGCTAAACTGGAATATGATAGCATGGGGAATGCCATCGCCGTTAGCAACCGGCAACAGGCTGTAGCCCTTCGTTATAATTTTTTTGGAGAAGTGATGGAACGGCGACAAGGAAATGCGGTCATTCAATTCGGTTATGATAAAGAAGGGCAATTGGTACATATCATCAACGAACACCGCGAAATGTACCGCTTTGAACGGGATGCGGAAGGCCGTGTAACCACCGAAAAAGGTTTCGACGGACTAACGCGACAGTACATACGTAATGCAGGAGGCCTGGTAATGCGCGCTATCCTGCCCGATGGCAGCCAGGAGGCTTATGAATATACAGCGGCGGGAAAGATATCAACCGTATATTATGAGAAAGATGGCAGTTCAGAAACCTTTGGCTATAACGCGATGGGAGAGCTCATCAGCGCAGAGAACAGCGATGCGTCTGTACAATTCCAGCGGGATCTGCTGGGATTTGTAACACAGGAATCCAGCAACGGGGAGGTAGTACAAAGCGAATACAATCAACTTGGGCAGCGGGTAGCATTAAAAAGTAGCTTGGGCGCAGCAATAACTATGCAGTATTACAGCGCCATGAGCAGGCTGGGGCAAATAGAAGCAAACGGCTGGCGCGCTCAATTAAAACACAATGACCTGGGCCTGGTTACAGAACGAAACATGCCCGGGCATGTTTCGCAGCAGAACCTATATGATCGCTCCGGCCGGCTGATAGAGCAGCTAACCGCCAGCGGTAACAAACGGCAGCAACGACGCTATACATGGGATGGCGACCGGCTGTCTGGTATTAACGACAGTGCCACCGGAGACAAACAGTTCAGACACGATATTTATGGTAACCTGGCGGAAGTGATTTATGGCGATGGCAGCCTGGAATATCGTATACCCGATACCGTAGGTAATTTGTTCGAAACGCCAACACAAAAAGATCGGACTTATGATAAAGGAGGAAGACTGCTAAGGAGTAAAAATACTACTTATAAATACGATCAGCTGGGCAACCTGGTACGCAAAGAAGAACCTGGCAGCCAGGCCTGGCAATATCAATGGAATCCTGCTGGCAGGCTGGAAAGCGTGGTGCGGCCCAATGGTGAACAGGTGAGCTTTAAATATGATGCTTTAGGCAGGCGGATCGAGAAACGATATAAACATACTATCACCCGTTGGGTATGGGATGGTAATAAGCCGCTACATGAATGGAAAGAATTTGATGCAAAAGAAAGTAGCGCCGATGATCTGATTACCTGGGTGTTTAACGAAAATAGTTTTGCGCCGGCTGCCAAGATAAAAGGCAACAGGCGATACACCATTATTACAGACCATTTGGGGACACCCATACAAGGATATGATGAAACAGGCGATTTAATCTGGCAACGGGAAATTGATAGCTATGGAAATGTGAAGATGTTACGTGGAGATGCAGGGTTTTGTAATTATCTTTATCCGGGACAGGTAGTAGATGTAGAAACAGGATTGGCGTACAACAGGTTCAGGTATTATTTGCCGGAGGTGGGGCTATACATCAGCCAGGATCCTATAAGATTAGCCAGTGGAGAACCTGATCTTTACAGCTACGTAAAGGATACCACCAATACGGTGGATGTATTGGGGCTTGCGCCGTGCAGGATTGTTAATGGAACAAAAATTTTTGGTAAAGGACAAACAACCGGTCCGGGTCACGCGCTCTTATCGGAATTGCTGGCAAACAAACTGGCCATGACCGGCAAATTTACAGAGATCCATATGAACAGATCTTATGAGGCAATAACAGGGCATCCAACTACACCAAGACGAAGTCCGGATGTTACGGCGATTGATCACAATGGAAAGGTGCATGCAATTGAAATTGCTTCCGACCTGGATATGAGAAGTACAGCGAATTACCAGGCGCTTACTAACCGGAACAATGTTGCCCAAAGTCAGTTACCAGCGAGCAAGCAGGGAGATGTATTGGTGATTGACAAACCTTACAATCCCACAAATGTTAAAACAGTTATTGATAATTGGTTAAGTACTATATAAAATGAAGATGGAAAATGTAACACCAGATCATCTGGCAACAATCACCAGGCCAGTAGAAAGTTTGCCCGGTTTTGAAAATGAAACATGGTTTAAAGCACTTCCATGGAAAGCGCAGTTGACCGATGCAAATGGGAATACCGAATTTCAGCTCAGTTACTGTGGCGAAAACGCGGACGGGCTTATTATCAACATACCAGACCATCCCATTATTGTTTATGCAACAAATTCCGTCACCCATGAAAAAGTAACCCTTTTCGATGGGCGTGTTCACGGATATGAGGCCCTTTTAATAGAAAACTTTGAAAGCCAGGTACCCTCGGAAGAGTTAGTGTACCAGGATGAAGAGGGAGAAACCAGTTTTCAAATTTATCTCTGGGCGGCATTTAATATAGACTTCGAAGATGAATATCCTGGAAAACAACAGCTTGAACTCACCAATGGCTCATCAGCAGATATTGGGTGGTTGCAGAAGAATGCTTTTGATGCATTTGGAATAATAGTGAAAAATAAGCAGCAGCATTACTTCACCGCACTGGAATTGGAATTGGCGTAGGAAACAACTGGCAGGAAGTCGCGCTCATATAGCTGATCAATCTGATGATAGAAGGTCGCCTGAGGATCAGGCGGATTTAATAGTATGTAGGCATTAGCCGGGCTGCTTTTCGAGCTCACTCACCACTACTTTCGCCATTTCCCTGGAACTGAAGGGATTTTGCCCGGTGATCAGGTTTTTATCTACCACTACTTTTGATGTCATTGGAATCAGCGCTTTTTTTAAATTTGCACCTCTGTCAATGATAGCAGCTTCCAGGTTGAATGGCACTTCTTTTTTCCTTCTTGCAATTGTTTCTTCAAACCAGTTAAAACCGGTCATTGATTTTCCTTTGATTAACCAGGTACCATCGGAAAGCTTTACATTTAGCAATCCACCTACACCATGACAAATAGCAGCTACCATCTTATGACTTTCGTATTGTTTACGAATGAGGTATTGTAAAACAGTATTATCGGGAAAATCATACATCGTTGCATGGCCGCCTGCCAGATAAATGGCATCAAAAGTTTCTTCTTTCACTGCTTCCAGGCTTTTGGAATGGTTCAGTTCTTCCATAAAGGAGGGGGTTTCATAGTAGCCTTTGGAAATTTTATCTAATACCAATGGTTTAAGGCTTTCGGGATCAATTGGAACTGCTCCGCCTGTGGGGCTGGCAATCGTAATATGCCAGCCTTTTTCTTCGGCACTATGATAAATATGTGTAAGCTCGCTAAGCCATAAACCGGTTTTTAGCCGGCCACTTGCATATGTATCCACATTGGTGACTACCAGTAAAATATTTTTCATCCGATGATTTTTTGAGATCTCACTATAGATTAAACAAGCGGTCAGCTGTTTAGTTTAAACCAGGTGCTGTTACATTTGCTTATTGACAGATAATTTTCCTCCTGCAATTCTCGAATGCCTCTTATATTTAAGCATTATTCATTGTACATGGAAGAGCATACTTTTTATCTGAATCGTTGCCAGGAATTAGCACAACAGGCTGCTGTAGCTGGCGAAAGTGCCGTTGGTTGTGTTATTGTAAAGGACGGATCCATTATCGGAGAAGGGGAGGAACAAAGCCGGCGTTTAAAAGATGTAACCCGTCATGCGGAAGTAGTGGCTGTTTTAGATGCCGTTCATCGTTTCGGTTCCTGTGAAGGAGCTACTTTATATACCAATATGGAACCCTGTTTGCTTTGTTCTTATGTGATCAGGCATTATAAGATTGCACATGTAGTATTTACCAATTATTGTGGAGAATTGGGTGGCACCAGTCAACCGTTCAATATACTTACAACGGATACTATTAAAAAATGGGGGATTCCTCCAATCGTTGTAGTGAAGTAACAGGAAAGGGCGACATCATGTCGCCCCTTCCTGTTATAAATAGTGGTGTTATTAACTGGTGTTAGTGACCTGCTTTGATGCTGGTAGCTTCGCCGGTGGCACGGATTTCCAGCTTCACATCTGCACCGTTTTCGCCGGAATATTTTCCGTCGAAGGTGATTTCATTGGCGCCGTTTGACAGCACCGGCAGGGATTTATTCAGCGTAACTGTTTCCAGCAGTTGCCATTGCTTATTGTATAAGCGTACCACCTTGCCATCACATTTCAGGAATTGATTTCGTTTAAGCGTAACAGGTAGTACCAGTGCATCCTGTTGATTAATAGTGATAGACACCTGGTCAAACGTAACGTCCGGATCGGCATCTTTGGTGGGTGCCAGCGAAAGTATAAAGGCAACAGGTTGACGGGCCGCCGGGTTATTAAACTGGAAGGTAGAGGAAACGGGTTCACCGGGTTGTTTTAATTTGCCTGTATGCGTGAAGTAAGCGTTGTATACCGGTGTAAGCAGGTATTCGTTATTGGTGGTTTGCTCCAGGTGAAATTCATGCTTCAGGCTTCGCATTTCCTCTTTCTGTGCTTCGCTGAAAATATTTTTCATACGCGCCTGCTCCCAGGTTTTAATCATGCCGAGCAATTGATCTTTCATGCCATGTTTCTTCAGCGTTTCCAGGCTGGTAGATAGTCCAAATCCGGCATTATATCCTGCTCCCATGGCCAGCATCCATTCAATGTCTTCCAATGCAGTTTCCGGCCGGAGGCTGAACCAACCCAGCATAGAAGGCATCAGGTTCCTGCGGAAGAATTGCTGATTTTTCAGGCGCAGTTGCAACTGGCTTTCCCGGAAGCCCGCGTACCAGGGTTCTCCCCAGTTCATCCTGGTGTAAATATGCCAGAAGTAGTGTCCGGGTGTGCTGGCGTCGTTGATCACTTTACCTTTTAATTCCGGCTTCAGGTGGTCGTACCATGTTTTGGCGAATAGCTGTTTGGCATATTGGCCCATGCCGGAAGATAAGCAGCCTTCGAGTCCATCGAAAGAAATCTGCATCAAACCAGTTTCATTAAACAGGCGGGCAATGGTGGCCGACATTTCTTCCTGCAGCGCATAGTTCGTCAAAAATACTTTATAGGCATGATCCATTAATTTTCCGATGCTGTCATTTTGGGCATGTGCAGAGGCCTGGGTACCGAAGGCGCCACGCTGACAATCCAGCAGTTTCCACGGTGCTGATGCAGATACATTGCTATAACGGATAATTTCGTTTCCTATCACTACGGCTTTCAGGGTGTTGTTCTGAAATTGATTAAAGAAAAGCGGGTCTTCTATGCCAATTTCTTTCGTGGTGGCATCCAGGGATTCACTGATACGGGAATAACCCACTTTGGCCAGTCGTGGATCAGGAATGGGAGTAACATAGGGATCATTGGTAGTAATGAAATTGGATAAGGTATGTAGACCAAGCCGTACGCCCGCTGCTTTTGCGGTTTCCACGCATTGTTTCATGCTGGCCCAGTTCTGGGGGAATTCTTTGTTGTTGAGTTTGAAGTGTCCCCAGTTGTCAAAGGGACCGCCATGATACAGGTATCGCAGGCCAGCCTGTTTGGTAACGGCGATCGCCTCGGGCAGATTGTCAACGCCGAAGTCCATGATCAGGTAAGATTCAGAAGCCTGTATGGCTTGTTTGCCCCATATGCCATCCAGCATCGGGTGGGGGAGTCCTTCTTTTAATTCTATTTGGGAGATGGTGGGCAACACGTCGCTGTTGGCTACGCCAAACAGCGCGATCTTGCTGCCTATGACACCCCCATCGTTGAAGGCGGGCGCGAGATAAGCGGTATGCCCCCAGTTTTCAATGATGCGGTCTTTACTACGATTGCGGCAATACGCCTGCAATGAAGCGCCATATTCGGTAGGGCGGGCAACATCTCCTCTGAATAATTGTTTATGCAGGTCATCTTCTTTTACATCTACTTTGTTACCTCCTTCAAATACATCGTAGGAAGGTTCGATATCACTTTCCGCACTGGGATATCCTCCCAGGGTTTTGATGTTCAGGGCCTGGATGCCGATGGCGAATGCCTTGTTGCGGACCACTCCCACTACTTCTCCTACAGTATCAGCGATGGCAACAGGGTAGGGCCCCCACAGTACCAGGTCTACGTTGGCAGCTGGTGTTAGTTGCGTAAGTTCAAAGCTGATATACTGGTCGTTGCGCTGCACTTTTATCTTTGCTTCCACTCCTGCCTGCGGATAGGATAGGGCCAGTTCAGAATTTTTTGTATTCCATGTACAGGTAGCAGGAGCGAGTATTTCCCCGTTTTTTTTAATGCTCATCAAAGCGGTGGCCTTATCTGCCACCAGAAACTCCTTTTGCAGGGCGAGGCTTTTCATGCTCGTTAGTTTCCCGGTGCGGTCCAGCTCAAGGCTCCATTGTTTCGTTTTCAGGTTGACCTGTGCATCTGCCGGTTGCAGGGCGGCTGTTGCCAGCAGCGCCAGTAGTAGCAGTGATTTTTTGAGTAGATGTTTTTGTACCATGTACTAAGGTCCGTATTCCAATTGGTTTGGATTACGCTTATATTGACGAAAATTGCTGCTTTTTTTGCCCGGTGGCCGCTGAGGGGAGCGGCTATATGACTTTTTTTGAAACATCTGCAGGCGTTCCATGCTTTATGAAAATAAGCCCGTCAAATAATTGAATTGGACGAATTTTCCAGGAGAAGTTCAGTACTTCTGCTTGCGCCATTCCGAGGAAATTGAATAATACCGGTGTTGTATTTTTGGGTGAAGTATTCAATGATATCCAGGATGAGGATGGATAGGCGTCATCCAATAGCTTTTCTATAGCACCTTCCGGGGCAGCAGGAATGGTGGCGTCAATACTTTGTTGGTTGCGGTAATCCCAATAGGAAAAGTAGCTGCCACTTCCAATGATGGAACCGGCTGCGAAGTATTTATCGTGGAGTCGTGCTTTAAGATATCCGCCGAGTAAACCGTTTTCTTTGCCGATATGCCCGTTATGCGCCAGTATCAACATCTTCAAGTCCTTGTGGCGGGATAGCGTTTCCAGAATATTCCGGGCCATGCAGGAATCGCGAAAGGAGCCAACTCCCAGCCATCGTTCATTATCAAAGGACGCTTGTGCTTTGTTACATTCATTGACGAGAAATTGATGAATGAGTTCAATGTTGACCCGATTATCCGGAGTAGTTTGTCTGTAGCCAGGAGTAATAAAGGTATTCCGGAATGCGGTGGCAAGTGAAGTAACGATGCTGTCAGAAGATGGTTGCCCACTTCTGATACCGATGCCATAATTTTCTACGCGACGAACCAGGTTTACTGCATTTGTATCGGCGGCCAGGGCATCTATCAATTCCTCCATGGCATAAAATGGCGCCTGCATATCCATGCCATATAGATGTATTTTCTTTTCGCTGGTTTTGTTGTAGGTCCGCAGCCAAACGATCAATTCTTTTAAAACGGCATTATTCAAATGCCACCCTACTGACTCAAACAAACTGTTTATATCTTCTTCTCCACCATTGATATAGTGGTCCATTTTCCTGCAAACATCCACATCTGTTTCAAGCGCCACTGCATTAAAACCAGCAGTAGTGAACAGTAGCTTACAGATATCCATGAACTGCGTAAGATTTTCTTTGGAGCCATGGCAGTATTCCCCTATTCCAATGACCTGGCTTTGAATAACTTCTTCTGGCAGTTCAATGTCCGCATTGACCTTCAATAAAGAGGAGTGCTGGCCGGGTGGTAAGGTTATATCTTTAATATTGACTTGTTTTTCCCGGTTGATAGCATCATCCATTTTTATTCCATCAATGTGGAGCGATAATCCCTGTACCCAGTATTCTTTGGCTGATTGCAGCAAGATACCTGGAACGATGTAGCTGCAGTTTGCAGGAAGGGAGACATTCAGATTTATTTCCCGCCATGGCTCACCTATTCCCTGCACTTTGCCAGTAATTTTTTTGATGGTGTTGCCATGAATATCTACCAGCCAGGCAACGAGTTCAATAGCGGGCGTCGACAGATTTTTTGATAATACTTTGGTGGTAAGGGTTAATTTATTTCCGGTGGGATAGGGAAGCGGTATTAACCTGGTAACGAGGAGCCCTGCCCGTATAGCATCACTATTGCCGATGGCAGAGCCATCGATATGTAAAGAAAATTCTTTGGCGGTATCTACATTTACCTGGTAGTTCAACTGGTCGGGGTTTGCAACAATCCAATTGCGGGGAAGCAGGGTGGCGTCGTCATAATTCCGGAAGCTAAGGTCCGGTATCTTTTTGTTCATGCGGTTACCAAACTGTTTGTTTTCCTGTGAGAAAGAACAATAAGAAAGGAGTAGTGCCAGGAAAGTAAGCGGTATTCTCATATGTATGCGTAACGCTAAAAAACATTCGTATAACATGTTACTAATTTAAGAGAGTTGATGCGTTTGTGTCTAATTAACGTATTTTCCCTTTAAATTAAAAGCTGTTTTAGCATCATGACAAACTTATGGGAGGTACAATTTAGCAATGGGTTTATAAAACATGCAGAAAGTAAAACGCTTTTAATGGGCGGGCTGTATGAAAGTGGTTATTTGTTTCATTTAGATACCCGCGAGGGAGCCTGGATCAATAATTTTTATGGAGACCCTACCTGTGCGGTTATTAGCCAGGACGAAGAATGGGCTGCTATGGGCGGCTATGATACATTAACTATTTGGAAGCCGGGAACGACCTTCGATGTAGCCATTAACTACGTATTTGCTCTCCGGCAAACCGGTCCGGTTAGCATGCAAATTTTAACGGATCCCTGGCGGGAAGATGCGGCGATTTGGGAACTAAACGTTGCTACCCTGGATATAAGAAAAGTAAGACCATTTCCTGATTACATAGACCAGGCATATACAGATGACGTGAACTGGTAAAACCAGGTAACCTTAATTTTGACTAAATGGAAATCAGATATACCACAGCGTTACCAACGGCAGAAAGCATCTATGAATTATACGGCCATCTCGACTGGAATGGCTTTTTGCAACTGGATCAACATCAGTTAATGCAGGCGATGGAGCAAAGCTGGTGCGTTGTAGCTGCCTATCATGGAGACCGCCTGGTGGGCACCGGAAGAATAATTTCAGATGGGGTGATTAATGGCTACTTATGTGGGCTCGGGGTACATAAGGATTATAGAAAGCAGGGCATTGGAACCGCTATCACCCATTCATTGATAGCCCAGGGAAAAAAGCATCACCTGCATCTGCAGTTTTTTTGTGAATCACACCTGGTACCGTATTATGAGAAAATGAATTTTGAAGTTTTTGCAGTGGGGATGAAAGATAAACAGGATTAGGTATTCATCTCTCTAAAAAAATAAAAAAAGCTGCCACTTTAAAGGGTGACAGCTTTTCATTTTTTTACCGCACTGCTATAAAAGTGTGAATGTTGTTTCTTTCACATCCCTGCTATTCCCACCAATAAACAGTTTAAACAGGCCGGGTTCGGCTGCATATTTCAGCTCATTGTTGAAAAATTTCAGGTCATTTTCCGTAATCGTAAAAGTGATTTCCTGAGAAGCGCCCGCTTTGAGTGCAATACGCTGAAATCCTTTCAACTCTTTTACCGGGCGTGCAATGCTTCCTACCATATCGCGGGTATAGAGCTGTACTATTTCCACGCCATCGTATTTCCCGGTGTTGGTCACTGTTACCGTAGCTTTGATATTTCCGCCGGGTTTGAACTGGTTGGCAGATAACCGGATATCGCTATAGGAAAATGTCGTATAGCTGAGACCGTAGCCAAAAGGATATAGTGGTTCATTGGATACATCCAGGTAGTTGGAACGGAATTTTGTAAACCAGGTATCGTTGCCCGCCAGTGGACGGCCGGTGTTCTTGTGGCTGTAGTATAGCGGAAGCTGACCTATGTTTTGCGGAAAACTGGTAGTGAGCTTACCGGAAGGATTTACAGCGCCGAATAATACATCGGCAATAGCTGCTCCTGCTTCACAACCTCCAAACCATACATTCAGGATGGCAGGGATATGTTCATTTTCCCAGGGCAGTGTCAGGGGTCTGCCTGCGAAAAGCACCAGTACTACTGGTTTGCCGGTGGCTGTCAATGCCTGCAGCAGTTCTTTTTGTGTATCCGGGATACCGATATCTGTTCTGCTGGCACATTCACCACTCATTTCAGAAGATTCACCGAGAGCAGCTACAATGATATCTGATTTGGCAGCGGCTTCCAGGGCTTCCTTTCTTAGTTCAGCCGCGCTGCGTGCATCCCTGTTCAGCGAGCGGCCAAACATGGTGCTGTTCACTTCCAGCATGGAGTCCGCCGTTAAGTTGGCGCCTTTGGCATAATTGATTTTCACGGCGTTGCCAACTTCCTTTTGCAGGGCTTCCAGCAGGGAAGGATGTTGGGTAATGTCTGCGGATACGGACCAGGTGCCGGTCATATTTACACGTGAATGAGCAAGTGGACCTATCAGCGCAATAGATCCCTGCTTTTTCAGTGGCAGTAGTTGCTGTTGGTTACGAAGCAATACAAAAGATTCCGTAGCTGCTTTGCGTGCTTCCATACGTTTTTCCGGCGTATAAAGTTCAGCACTGCGATCTCCCTTGCAATTGCGGTAAGGATCTGTAAAGAGACCGAGTTTATATTTTGCCTCCAGGATGCGGCGGCAGGCAGCATCAATGGTGTTGATATTTACCTTACCTGCTTTGAGTGACTGAGCAATGGTGCCGGTAAAACCTTCTCCTACCATGTCCATATCGGTGCCGGCGTTGAGGGCCAGCGCGGATACCTGGGCCAGGTCGCCCATGCCATGCGCCATCATTTCATTGATAGCGGTGTAATCTGTTACTACAAAGCCTTTAAAGTCCCATTGCCTGCGGAGTACATCGGTCATCAGCCATTTGTTGCCGGTAGCCGGAATACCGTCCACTTCATTAAAGGAAGTCATCACGGTGGCGGCGCCTGCGTCTATGGCGGCTTTATAAGGAGGGAAGTATTCGTTGTACATACGAACCCTGCTCATATCCGTGGTGTTGTAATCCCTGCCGGCTTCTGCGGCGCCATAGAGGGCAAAGTGTTTTACACAGGCAAGAATATTACTGTTGTCGGCGAAATTATTACCCTGGTACCCGCGTACCATGGCCGCAGCAATCTGTGAACCGAGGTAAGGATCTTCTCCGGAACCTTCTGCAATTCTTCCCCAGCGGGCATCACGGGCAATATCCACCATGGGGGAAAAGGTCCAGTTGATGCCAACGGCACTGGCTTCCATGGCCGCTACACGCGCACTTCTTTCTATCATATTCATATCCCAGGAGCAGGAGAGCGCCAGTGGGATGGGGAAAGTGGTTTTATAACCATGGACTACATCGAGGCCGAAAAGCAGCGGTATTTTAAGACGGGATTGTTCTACTGCCATTTGTTGGGCTTTGCGTATATCGTCTACTTTGGTCATGTTAAGCATGGCGCCTACCTGGCCGGCTTTGATTTTAGCTTCTACCCCTGTGCTCACAGCCGATCCCGTGACTACCTCTCCAGAAGTAAGCAGGTTGAGCTGTCCCAGCTTTTCTTCCAGTGTCATTTTTTTCATCAGCGCATCCACGAAAGTTTTCATCTGTGGAGGAGAGGGCTGTTGCGCTACGGCTACCTGGCCGGTGATGCCCAATGCCAATAGCCATAAAGATTTTAAATATCTCATTGTCGTATTATTATTTAAAAACGAATGGTACAAACAACCGGGAAGTGATCAGAAGGGAAACGGAGGTCCCCGGAATCTGTGAGCACTGCATAGTTGAGCACTTCTACATTATTATTTACAAAAATAAAGTCGATACGGCCTTCGGTAACTACTTTTGTCCAGTTATGATATTTGAAAGCCTGGAAGGTGCTGTCGGGGCCGTAGGGCCTGGTTTTAGTCACCAGTTTCGCATCACTGAATTGTGTTACAATGGTACGATAGGCGCTGGTAGCCGGACTGGAATTGAAGTCGCCGGTAATCACCACCGGTGTATTTTTATCAGATAGCTGATGTATTTTTTCGAGAATCATTTTCGCGGCATTTTCTCTTGCCTGTACGCCTTCATTGTCGAAGTGCGTATTAAAGAAATAGACATCTTTACCGGTGGTTTTCTCTGACAGGTGCGCCCAGGTGCAAATGCGGATGTAGGCGGCATCCCAGCCTTTAGAAGGAACTTCCGGCGTGGGTGATAACCAAAAGTTACCGGAGTTCAGCAACTCATACTTTTCTTTGTTATAAAAGATAGCGGAGAATTCTCCTCCTTCTTTTCCGTCATTTCTGCCAACACCTACATAAGCATGTGTTCCCATGGCCTGGAGATCCTGCACCTGGTCAATGAGGGCTTCCTGTACGCCAAATACATCGAACTGGTGATACTGAATGAGATCCTTCACCATTTCTTTCCGGTGCGGCCATGCGTTGGCGCTATCGTAGGCGATATTGAGCCGGAGATTGAAGGTAGCCACTTTCATGCTAACAAGCAACTGATCCACCAGGTGTGGCGCAATGGCTTTTTGCCAGATGCGGTAGCCGGAAGGTGTCATGTGCAGTTGATCGGCTTTGAAGATATCGGCTTTAATAGCGCCATGGGCGTCAAACATAAGAGGAAACACATCTACAAAAGATGTGTGCGGTTGTTTGGCAAGGAATTGTTGAATGGCTTTGTTGCTTTTGCGCATTTCCGGAATCAGCCGGGCCCTGCTGGGGCTGGGCTTAATAGAGATATAGGTAACCGGCACTTCCGGCATTTTGTTCCGGATCATGGAAAACAGTGCCTGGAAGCGTTTTAGCAGTTGTGGTGCTTTCACGGTGTCGGAGGCCAGATCGTTTTCGCCGCAATAGATAACAATTTGCTTAGGCTGATAAGCAAAGATCACGTCGTTTGCGTAGTGGATCAGATCCAGGAGGTTGGAGCCGCCGAAGCCGCGGTTAATAATATGATGGCCCGGGAAATAATTATTTACGTCCTGCCAATAGGTAAAAGAGGAACTGCCGATAAAAAGAATATCGTTACCGGTAGGTTTGTTTACCGAGTCCTGGCGTTTGAATGCCTGAATATCGCTATAGTAGGGATATTGTTGCTGAGCATAGGTGATGCTGAAACAGCAGATGCAAAATATTGCAGCTAAAATTTTTTTCATGGAACGCAGATTAATAGCTTCGCTTTGATGTATAGTGTTAAACGGCTATCATCTTACCCCATGTCAACAGGAAAAAATTTTATTGCGCTACGCGGGAACGCAGGATAATGGTGCTGCTATCCTGTTTTACGATGGTGGTATTAAGCACGGTGGACAGTACAAACAAGGCATCATCCAGTGAGGTGATCAGGATAGGACCGTTTACTGTTCTGTTGTTCAGGGTGGCATCTTCCATAATAATCTTCTTACCAAAATTATCCTCCAGGTAAAGAACGATATCGTGTACTTTAGGATCCTGTAATATCAGCCGTTGATTTTTCCAGGCGGTATATTTTTCAGGTGCCGTGACAGCCGTTACCGGTTTTTTGTCTACATCACTGTAAGACACCAGTTGGCCGGGGTTCATCAGGATATCCTGGTTGTTGCCATTGGTAAATGACAACCGTATTTTCCCGCTTTCCAGCACCACTTCTGTGGTGTGGCGTCTTTGGCGGACGTCGAACACTGTGCCCAATACTGTTACTGTAAGGTCTTTGGTATGGACGAGGAATTTTTCTCCTGCCTTTACCTGGTTGGTATCCTTATTCAGGTGATTCACGGTAAACAGTGCTTCACCCTCCAGCCATACTTCCCTGTCGGTTCCTTTCTCCCAATGCGGACGATAAGTAATTTTTGAGTTGGCATTCAGGTTTACCCGGGAGCCATCAGGTAGGGTGAGGGTACGCATTTCACCAAACCTGGTGCTGATCATTTGTGGCCGGTGATCGTTCTTCAGCAGGTACCAGGCGCCGGTAAGCAGCACCACGCCTGCAATGGCGGCGGCTACACGTAGCAGGCGGCGGCGGGAAAGGAAATGTACTTTCGTTGCCGGCGTAATGGAAGTTGATAAATTTTGTATCCGGAGAAGATGTTTTTCCCAGGATGCTGCTGCTGCTTCATCGGAGGGCGTATGGTCTGCAAACGTTACGCTGGTAAGGTATAAGCGTGCGTTATGAATAGTGGCTTTTTGCTGTGGAAGGGTGCTGATGACCTCCTGCCAAAATGCTTCGTTAGCGGCAGTGGGTTCATACACCCATTCCAGGAAAGCGGTATCCGTAAGAAAATCACTTTCCTTATAATGAATATATTTATGTGAGATGGCTTCTTTTTTCATGCTATTATATATAGTATCCGATGCTGTCGATTTTACCCCAAACTATTTTATAAAATTTCTACAAATTGTATAAATAGCAAATATCAGAGTAATATCAAAAAGATCATCACCTTTTCTTTCAGCGCTAACAGGCTTCTTGCCATGATTTTATAAGTGGCTTTTACCGATATATTAAGAATGGAAGCCACTTCTTTATATGAAAGATTTTCATAAAACTTCAGGAAGATAGCCTCCAGTTGACGGCCTGTCAGTGTTTTTATTGCTTTTTGTAGTTTAACTTGCAGCTCCTCGTTTAGCTCATTGCTGACGATAACATGCTCGATAGAGAATTCATGTTCCGCTTCTGCAGACGCATTAAATACCATTTTATCGTGCTGCCTGATTTTTTTAATGAGAACGTAACGAAATGATGAATAGAGATAAAAATTGGGTGAATCTACATGCGATAGCTTTTCACGCCTGTTCCACAAATCAAGAAATACCTCCTGGATACTGTCTTCAATCAGATGAGTGTTGCTGGTAAATTTTCTGCCGTAGTTATAAAACCGCTTGTAATACTCTTTATACAATCCGGAATAGGCGTCAACATCGCCATTCATAATATGTTGAAATATCGGATTGTCCATCTTTTAGGTCAGAGATTATTAAAAATGTGGACTGCAAAATTATCGAAAAAAAAGAAAGCGCTCACCGGAAGTATCCACTTTAGCGGGAGCTGCGTATGTTAACCAATTGTTATTGACCACGTTGATGATCCTGTTTTAGCTAAAAAGATTTTTGTTTAATTAATTGATTGTCAATTTATTGAGAGATGTACTGGTCAGGCGGTCCGGCACAGAAAGAGCATACTCCCACTGTAGCCTCAAAAAAATATTTATCAAGCCGTGGGGTAATTTTTTCAGGTTCCAACACTCTATCAGCAAAAGGAACAAATTCCACTTTACAAAACGAAAAATTCGCCAACTATGACGCTGCGCTATTTTAAGCGGTTACTTGTGGTATTATTATTAATTGCCACCAGCCAGGTGTATGCACAGAAAGCTGTCCCTGTAATTGATGCCTTGAAAGCTATTACACGCGAGTACAAAGCTGATTTTGTCTACGATCCGCAGGTAGTTAAAAAGAAAACGACCACCTACAACATCACCAATTTTTCCGGGAAGAAGCTGGAAGATGTACTGAAGGGAGTACTGTATCCCAACGACCTGGTATTTCTGTACGTAAAGCCCAACTACTACACCATTGTAGAGAAAGACAGGGTAGGAGAATACCAGGCGCCTGCCAAAAAGCTGGCTGAGGAAGCACCACCGGCTACTATGCAAACTATCGGGAAAATCAAAGTTTCCGGAGTAGTAACCGATGCTACGCAAGGCATTCCCAACGTAGTGGTAAGGGAAAAAGGAACCGGCAGCGGTACTGTGACACAACCTGATGGCAGCTATATCATCACGGTGTCTGGCCCCGCCGCTGTCCTGACTTTTACTTCCATGGGATATGCTTCCCATGAAGAAGTAGTAGGCGACCGCACTTCCATAGATGTGAAGATGAGCGAGTCTTCCAAAGAACTGGGAGAAGTAGTAGTCACTGCGTTGGGTGTTAAACGCGCAGAAAAAGCATTGGGTTATGCCGTGCAATCTGTAAAGGGTAACAATATGCAAACCGTAAAGGGAGTTGACCTCGGAACTTCTTTAACCGGCCAGGTATCCGGTCTCACGGTTAAAAACTCCACTGAATTTAACGGCGCTCCAAAATTAGAGATGCGCGGTGAAACCCCGTTACTGGTAATTGACGGTGTTCCCTACGGCAATATGACCTTACGCGATATCCCTACGGATGATATCGAAAGCATCAACATGCTGAAAGGACCTACTGCTGCGGCATTATACGGTGCCCGTGGCGCTGCCGGTGCGGTAATGATCTCTACCAAACGTGGTAAGGAAGATCGCCTCACCGTAGATGTGAACAGTAACACCATGTTCAACCTCGGCTACCTCGCCATCCCTAAAGTACAAACATCTTATGGCCATGGTCTGGATGGTAAAATCAACACCGACTATGTATGGGGTCCCAAACTGGATATCGGTCAAACTGCTGTACAATGGAACCCGGTCACCAAAAAGAATGAAGAGATGCCACTGGTGTCCAGCGGTAAAAATAACCTCCGCAACTTCATGGAAGCTGGCCTGATCACCAACAACAGCATCAGCGTTACCAAAGGCGGACAGAATGGTTTCTTCAGAGCTGGACTCAACCACATCTATAATAAAGGCCAGTTCCCTAATCAGAAACTGAACATCATCAACTACACCATGAGCGGCGAATTGAAAGCCGGCGATAAATTCAGCCTGGAAAGCCACATGGGATATACCCGTACTTCTGCACCACAACTTTGGGGAAGTGCGTATAACCAACAGGGTTATATCTACCAGATTTTAATGTGGACCGGCCCGGATTATGATATCCGCCAGTACAAAGATTACTGGTTGAAGCCAAACACACAGCAGAACTGGCTGTACAACGCCTGGTATGATAACCCATACCTGATTGCCCACGAAAAGCTGAGAGGTACAGATCAGAATAAACTGAATGCCAGTCTGACGATGAACTACAACTTCACCAAAGACCTGAAGCTGATGTTCAGAAATGGTTACGACTACTATAAAAATGAAGATGTGATCCAAAACCCTGCAGGTATCTATTCTACCAGGGGGATGACCATCGGCAATACCTTCGCCTTCGACTTCAGCGGTAAAGGCTTGTATGGCCAGAACCAAAGCTGGGGTAACAGTATCAACAGCGACCTGTTGCTGACCTACAACAAGCAAATCGGTAAATGGAATATCGATGCGTTGGGAGGTACCAGTATCTTCTATTATAAACAAAGAGAACAAGGTGCAAGAACCCGCAACGGGCTGGCCGTTCCCGGATGGTATTCCCTGGCCAACGCCGTACCTTCCACCACTGCCGGTGTAGACGGCTTAGTGACCAACTACGATACCAAAGCAAAACAAACCAACTCTGTATACGGTAAAGCAACGCTTTCCTGGAACAGCGCTGTATTTGTGGATGTAACCGGGAGAAACGACTGGAGCTCTACACAATCTGAAGGCGCCTGGTCTTATTTCTACCCTTCTGTAGCTACCAGCGTACTGATGTCTGAATTTATCCGCATGCCTCATTGGATAGAGATGTGGAAACTGAGAGGGTCCTGGACCATGACCAAAACACCGTTGGATGTATATGCTAACAACCTCGCCTATACGATCAACAACAGCTGGGGTAATATCAGTGCTACCACACCGGATAACCTGGCAGGAAATAACCTGTTGCCCAGCACTACCCGTACCTGGGAATTTGGTACCGCTGCCTACCTGTTCAATAAACGTATGCACGTAGACGTTACCTGGTTCTCCAAGCTGTACTACAATAACCAGATCAAACAAACCCTGGCGCCTTCTTCCGGCTATGCCACCACCCTGATCAATACCGGTGAAACCTATGCCCGCCGTGGTGTGGAAATAACCCTGGATGGTACGGTGATGAAGCAAGGCAAGTTCCAGTGGAATTCTATGGTGAACTTCTCTACCCAACACAGACGCTATGTAGACATCGATCCAGTTTATTCTGCCAAAAACCTCTGGACAAAAGAAGGCGGTCGTATGGACGTAGCCTCCTATACCGAAAAAGCATTGAGAGATCCTAACGGGAATGTGATTCACCAGAACGGGTTACCACTGTTGAGCACTTACACCCAGCAATACGGTTACAGTGATCCTAAATTCGTATTTGGTTTCATCAACAACTTCAACTATGGCAACTGGAGCCTCGGTATCAGCATCGACGGCCGTATCGGTGGAGTGATGTACGATTATATCTATAGCAAAATGTTTGATACCGGATCTAACCCGGAAACAGATAATCAATGGCGTTATGATGAAGTAGTAAAAGGGCTGAAGAACTATGTAGGTAATGGCGTGAAAGTAGTGAGCGGAACTGTTACCTATGATAACTATGGCCGTATTGTAAAGGATACCCGTCAATATGCGCCTAATGATGTTCCGGTGAGCTACCAGGCATATGCGCGCAAATGGGGTAACTCCTATGAAAATGGTGTTATGAGCAAAGGTTTTGTGAAAGTACGCGAGATCTCTGTTGGATACAGGTTCCCACAAACCTGGTTCGGTAATTCCGGTATTAAGAATGCCTCTGTTGCCTTAACCGGCCAGAACTTGTTCCTGTTCACCAAATTCAAATACTCCGATCCTGATGTAGATGCTGAAGATATGAATGCGCCTGCTCAGCGTATGGTAGGTTTTAACGTTAAGGTTGGATTCTAAAAATTAACTAACATGACTAAGCATATTTCTAAAATATCATTGATTGCAGCGCTGGCCGCCGGTGTTGGCTTCAGTAGCTGTACTAAAAAGTTTGAGGAGATCAATACCAATCCCAATAAACCGTCTACGGCTTCTTCCGAGTGGCTGGCCACTAACATCCTGACATCCGTTACATCAAAAGATATCTCCCAGGCAACCGGTTTCCGTCAGCCGTTTACGTTAGGTAAATATATTGGCTGGACAGAGCAGGTGAGCGATTATCAATATAATAAGCTGACCAGAGTTGACTTCAGCAGGTTGCTGGTATTGCGTGATGTGAATCCCATGATTAAAAATGCCAGCAGCAATGAATTGAAAACTACCTTCGAAGCCTTTGGTCACTTTATCCGCGCATGGCAGTTTTTTCAAACCACCATGCAGGTAGGTGATATTCCTTACAGCCAGGCTGTACAGGGCGCTACCGGCGGTATTAAAGCAAAATATGATACCCAGAAAGATGTTTTCAAAGGCATTCTGAGTGAACTGGATCAGGCAGATGAATTATTTTCCAAAGGAGTGAATTTTTCCGGAGATTTTGTTTACCAGGGGAATGTAGATAAATGGAGAAGATTGGCCAACAGTTTCCAGTTGTATGTGCTCATCAACCTGTATAAGAAAACCGCGGATGCGGACCTGGATGTGATCAATAAGTTCAAAACAGTGGCTGCCCGTCCGCTGATGAGAGATTATACCGATAACTTTGCGGTAACCTACACTGCTTCAGCAGGCTATTGCTATCCGTGGAGCAGCACGCCGGCACAGTTGAACTCTTTCCTGGATTACCCGGCATTGTCGTCTTACCTGCTGGATCCCATGAAAGCCACTGCCGACAAGCGCTTATTTTACATGGCAGAACCTTCTGCTGCACAGATTACCGCCGGTAAAACCGCTTCCGACTACGATGCCTACCTGGGTGTAGACCCGGCAGATGAGCTGGGGGTGATTGTGTCCAACAAGAAAGCAGGTAAGTCCTGCGCCGTGAATAAGCGCTACGAAGAGATGTACAATGCGGAGCCGGTTGGATTATTCAACTATTGGGATTTGCAGTTCATCCTTGCTGAAGCCACTGTGCGTGGTTGGATTACCGGAACAGATGCACAGACTTACTATGCCAACGGGATCAAAGGACATATGAACTTCTTACTAAAATATGCACCTGCTTCTTATGCCCATGGCATGCCACTGGATGATGCGTATATCAATGCTTTCCCGGCTACGGTAGCATTAACCGGCACCATGGAAAATAAAATCAAACAGATTATTACACAGAAATTCATTGCCGGATTCTTCCAGAATTCAGATTTCAATGCCTGGTATGAAAACAGGCGTACCGGGTATCCTGTATTCACGCTGAATACCAGCACTAACCTGAACACACCGTCATCTGTAATGCCGTTGAGATGGATGTACCCTCAGAAAGAGCTGGATTATAACGCGGAGAATGTGAGCGCTGCGCTGAAAACCCAGTTTGATGGTAACGATGATCCTGGTCAGGTGATGTGGTTATTGAAATAGGTAACACCGTTTGTATAGCAGAAGCCCCGCGAATAATCGCGGGGCTTCTTTATTGTCATAAACTGGCCGAAATAATTATCTTGGGGCCGCAAATCTTATCTATGGAAGACAATTACAATCTATGGTGGGGGCCCCCCAGAAATTTTGCAGACCGGCAGAACGAGCGAAAAATCAGCTGGCTGGAGTTATTTTATGACCTGGTATATGTGGCAGCGGTAGGCCAACTGACGCACCATATTGCCGCACATCCCACCTGGCAAAGCGTAGGTTATGCTTTCCTTTTATTCTCATTGGTTTTCTGGTCATGGGTAAATGGAAGCCAGTATTATGACCTGCATGGCAACGACAGTATCCGGACCCGGTTATTTACTTTTCTGCAGATGCTGGCCGTTGCAGGAGTGGCCATCACGATACAGGATGCCTTTGAAGGGCATCAGCAGGGATTTGTGATTGCTTTCTCCGTGGTACAGTTAATGATTACTTATCTCTGGTGGAGTGTGGGTTTATTTGATCGTTCACACAGGATCTTTAACCGGTTTTTCACCACCAATTACCTGCTGGCATTACTGGCTATAATTATTTCCTATTTTACCACCTATGAAGTGGCTACCCTGTTATGGGGAGTGGCTTTACTACTAAACCTTACGCCCGGGTTGATTGGCGCCCGTACCATTGTGCGGGTGGTAGCGGAAAGCGGGCAGGTATTCAGCGCGTCTGCTGCCATCGTGGAGCGCTTTGGATTGTTTGCCATTATCGTGTTGGCAGAAAGTATTTTGGCTACAGTGAGTGGAGTGGCGGAAGTAAAAGATAAGCATCCTACGGTGTGGATTGCTTTTATATTGGGTATACTGATCGCATTCTTACTCTGGTGCCTGTATTTTGATATGACGAGTGAACAGGAAACCAAGAAAGGATATAGTTATATGCAATGGCTGGTTTTCCTGCATTATCCGTTGTTGGGCGCTTTTTGTGTAGTGGGAGGTTGTATTAAAACGGTATTGGCAGATATTGATACCCCATTGCCGTCAGGTGTGCAATGGATGTTCTGTGTGGCACTGGCGGTAACGGTTTTTATGATCGTAGGTATTGCAAGGATTATGGAAGAGGAGGAGGAAGACAGGGTATATATCCGCCCGGTGTCCCGGTTATTGATAGGGATAGGAATAGTGCTGCTGGTGATTCCGTTATTTGGCCAATATTTGAGTAACCTCGCATTTTTAGGCATCCTGGCCGGGGTGTTGTTCATCCCTGTTTTTATAGGCATCCGGAGTTGGGTGCGGTATAAATTTTTTAGTCAGCAGCATATCAAAGAATAGTTTGAACAGCAGCGGAGTAAACTTACTCCGCTGCTGTATGATATTATTGCGCTTTAGTTAAATGCAATTGTACAATGTCGTCGGTGAGCAGTTGCTGCTCTTTCAGTTTAAACGTTGCTTCCAGATTAACATTGGTCCCTAGTTCTCCGCCATTACCGGTAATAACAGGAATAATATTGAAGTAGATATCCGTTACCAGGTCTTCATTTAAAAAGGCATTATAAGTTTTGGTGCCACCGCCTACAGCAATGTTGTTGAAGCCTTTTTCCTGCAGGTATTTAATGGCCGCTTCGGGGCTGTTGACTACCTTATAGGTAGCAGTATCCTGCAGTGTGTTGGACAGTAATACCACTTCCAGTCCGTTGAGGAAGCCTTTCGCAGCCTCGGGCAACTGGTCAATGAATGCAAAGGTGCTCCTTCCGAGTACCATATTTCCGGCCTGCATGGCTACCTGGATGAAACTGCTAACGGCGGCTGGTGGTGCTTCATGGTGCTTGTTCTCAGAGAGCAAAACTTTTCCGTTGGCCGAAATATTGGCTACTAATGTTATTGTCATACAGTATGTTTTTATCAATTTGCTGTAAAGCTACCGGACACGGATTTTATCTTCACTATTCGTTACCTTTAGGTAAGTAACCTTTTTTAAAATGCTATCAATTGAATTCGGCAACGCATCGCTTTGTAAAGAAGCGCGGCTGGCATTGAGAGATGCCATTGAACTATTAGGGGGTAAATGGAAGATTTGTATCCTGCAACACCTGGAGCTGGGTACAAAGCGGTTCAAGGATTTGCAGGAGGTAATGGTGGGTATCTCTCCCAAAGTGCTGACACAGGAGCTGCTGGAATTAGAACAGAATTTGCTAATCACCAGAACGGTTAACAATACCAAACCTATTACTGTTTCGTATTCCCTGACGCCATTCGCTTATGAAGCGCAGGCGGTATATGACGCCTTACTGGCATTTGGGATAGAACACAGAAAGAGAATAAAAGGAACACTTTCCGGGAAAACCATTCCTACTGTTTAGGCGCGATGATTTTACTCATTAATGTTTCTTCATAGCCAACATTATAGTGATAGATGGTAAAGTCTCTCACTTTCTGCCAGCCATTCTTGTAGTAAAATGCCAGTCCTTCCGGAGAAGCGCCCAGTTGCAATTCTGTCAATCCCAGGCTTGCCGCGTAACTTTCGAGGTGGTCCATTAATAATTTGCCTATTCCCTGGCGCATATTTTCCAGCCGGGTGTAGAAGCCTACTACGAAGTCGCCGTCTAACGCAATAGTACCTACGATTTTGTTGTTGATCTCCGCGCAAAATACCGCCTGGGCGGAGATTTTCTCGCGCAGTACGGGTACGGAATAATATCTGACAAATGTTTCCCACTGCAGTTGGTTGTAGTGAGGTTTCAGCATGGCGTGTGTATTCTCATAAATCATCTCGCTTAATTGTTCTGCATCTGATATCTGCGCGTTCCTGATATGGAGTGTTGACATATAAAGGGTTGTTGTAACATTGAATAGTATCTCAGCAGCAAGATAAGAAATCGGGCAAACATACAATTATAAATTATGTGTCAGATGGACATAATGGGACGCCTGGCCCCCAGATCATTTGTTTTTCCTATTTTACGTCCATAATACGTATAAAATGGATCCCCTGTATGATGAGTTGAAAGACTATATCTATCGTTATTGTGAGCGCTTTATGACAGCAGACGAAGTAGATGCGAAGAGGATAGCATTGTACCATTTCCCGTCAATGGAATCTGAGCCGGTGCTTAAGGAACGAATTGTTAAACGGTTATGGGAACAGCACCAGCATGAATTGCCTTTAAACCTTTGTCCGGTGTGTAATAGAATTGCAAGGACGCCGAAAGCCCGTCAATGCCAGTTTTGCTTTTATAATTGGCATTGAGCATTGGTGTTTCATTAGATTAAAACAAAATAGTTATGGGACCTATACCTAAAGATTATATTGATTTTTTACATTGGCTAAAGAATCACACGGAGGATTATTGGAGCCGGGATCCGGAAACATCAACGAGTGAAAATAAATGTCCGAAATGGATACATGGCGCCAAATGGATTGGAATGACTGATGAGCAGATTGATGAAGTAGAAGAACGATATGGTTTCACTTTTACGCCGGACCATAGATTATTTCTCAAAATCCTGCATACCATTGACCGGAAAGAAAGAGTATATGAATACTACGGCAGTGAGGAGGGAGAATACTACGAATGCTCGTTTATGCGTAACTGGTTGACAGATGATGAAGATATAAAGCCCAGATTGAATTCCGTGTATGATAGAATATTGAAAGATGTTATAGCAAATAAATTTTGGATAAACTCCTGGGGAACGAGATCCGGCAATGTGGAAGAAAGAGTAAATATCTTTAATGAAAAATATGCAAAAGCGCCCAGGTTGGTACCAGTTATAGCGCACAGGTACCAGGTAGCAGATTTGTCGCTGGAGACAAATCCGGTACTGTCCATCCTGGGCACGGACATTGTTTATTACGGAACTGATTTTCGGCATTACCTGCTGAAGGAACTTTCAGAACATCTTAATATATACCATAGCGTATTTGATGAGGAAGATCAGGTCTGGTACTGGGAGGTAAATGACGAGTATAAAGATTACTTTGAAAGCTACGATAAAAACAACCTGCCGGAGTTCCCCTTCTGGAAAAGTTTTGTTTTATTTGATTGGACTAACCACGCCAATAATATCCATTTATAATGAATATTCCTGACAGCATTAATACAAAAGCTGACTTTATACGTTTTATTGGCCTTCTTATAGAAGACCTGAAAAACAATCCCACTGAATGGGAAAACAAGACCTTACCAGACTTTTTAGATGCCATGGCCAATTGGACGGAAGATATGGATGGGTACTATATTAACCATCATCTTCCTGTACCCACAACTGTAAACTGGCAGGTATTTGCCAATATACTGGCCGCTGCAAGAATATATGAATAGTAAGGATTTACGCAATAATCACATTCTTCAAATTAACATATAATCCCTTCAATGCCGTATAAGTTAGCTTATCCATGGTAGCGCCATCAAAGCATACAGATTGCAAAGCGCGGTAAGATTTGTTGGTAAAAGAGAACGGTAGTTTGAAGGTTACGTTTTTCAATGTAGCGCCTTTGAAGGATGCATTTTTCAATGAAGATTTATTAAACTGTACGCCAATAAAGGACTGTTCATCAAAGCAGGCTCCTTCCAGGTTGCATTGATGGAAATCAACCCCATCAAAAATACAGCGCTCAAAAACAGTTTTGTTAAGTTCCGTGGTAGCGAAGTTTACATCGGTTAATGTAACATCTGTGAACCTGGCACCTTGCCCGGACATGTGCAGGGTAGTGCGTATCAATATCGTTTTGTTGAAAACAGCATCTGTGAGGTCAACAATAGAGAAGTGGCAGTCGGTCAGGTTTGCTCCTTCGAAATTAGCTTCTCTAGCATCCAGGGTATTAAAGGAGGAACCAGTTAAATCGGCGCCGGTAAAGTTCGTCCCTTGCAGTGAGCTCACTTTGAACTTCCCATTATGTAGTGTAACCCCGGCAAAATTCTCCTGCTGCAAATCAATGGCATTGAGATTAATCAGCACTTGCCGGTCTTGCGAACGGGAACTGGTTGCTGCTACTGGTGGTGTAACAGGCGTAGTTGAGGGGGAGGTGTCCTGGGGGGCTGATGATAAGTTGGCGGAGAAATAGTTAAAGTCCACACCCAGGATTTCCGCCAGGCGATGGAAAGTTGTGATGTCGGGCATTGATTCTCCCCTTTCCCATTTTCCAACAGCCTGGGGACTAATAAAAAGTTGTTGGGCAAGCCGTGCCTGGGACATCCCCTGCGCTTTCCGCGCCTGGGCAATTTTACCGCCTATAGTCTGGGTATCCATATGATAGTTTTTATGCAGCAAAGATATCGTGCTTCACACGGGGAATCAACAAAAAGCAGCAACTGTTAGTTGTTATTACGCTACTTACAGTGTTTTTGTAAGATAATTAACAAGAATGTCCCCCTTTTTGAGGTTCGGTCGTCATAAGGAAAAACAGACCATTTATGACTAAGAAGACAGCATTGCACATTATTTCCAGTGCCCGGGGTAACGGATCATATAGCAGGGCCTTGAGTTCAGCTATTATTAACAAGTTAATCAGCAGCCAGGAAATTGACACTGTAGTGGAAAGGGACCTGACTAAGGAAACACCACCATTTATTAAAGAAGACCTGGTGGGCGCATTTTATACCAACCCGGGATCAGTAGAACAGCAGCAGTTGTTAAAATATGCCGATACGGTAGTGAGTGATGTCAGTAATGCCGATATTATCGTGATCGGTACACCTATGTACAACCTGGGCATGTCTGCCGTATTAAAGGCCTGGATCGACCAACTGGTCCGTTATGGAGTAACCTATGGTTATGACGGCGATGGTGTGAGGAGCGGCCTTCTGAATGGCAAAAAAATATACCTGGCGATTGCCTCCGGGGGGCGACTGGCAGATTGGCCCAACGGACATGAGTTTATAGCTTCTCACATTGAAGCAGTTATTCGTGCATATGTTGGATTGGCAGAAATTCATACTTTCAGGGTTGAAGGCACTGTAATGCCTGGTTTTGAACCAGACTATCAAAAGATTTTAGCGCACTTGTAAAATATATGACCATGAAGGAATTCGCATTAATTTTCAGAATAGGGGATATCGCTGATTTTACGCCATCACCGGAACAGATGAAGGAACGCATGGAGTGGTTAGCTACCATGGATGTACAGCATAAATTAGTGGATAAAGGAAACTCACTGTTGCCTGGGAGAGGAAGCGCTAAAACGGTGAAAGCAGATAATGTGGTGACTGATGGACCTTATACGGAAATTAAGGAGTTCATTGTAGGGTATGTAATTATATGGGCAGATGATATAGAAGAGGCGGTGGCTATTGCCAAAACAAGCCCGGTATTCAAAATAGGAGGAAATGTGGAAGTAAGAGAAATATTGGGAAGGGAATAGTTAGCATCCAACTCTCAAAAGCGTGATTCCGGCAACATCCCTTTGAATTTTCCGTTCTCAACACGATAATAAAGTTATTGTCATGTTCAAAATAGAGAACTCCCGGCTGGCTGCACTCCACGGATCCGGCGGCTTCATTACCTGACCACCGCGCTTATTTTCTTAAATTATAAGACACAAAATCTTAAGTTATGCTTAACAGAAAATTTGCGTCCAAAGTTTGTCTGGTAGCCGCCTTCAGCATGATAGGCGCTTTAACCGTAACTGCACAACCGCTTGTGTCAAAAGCAACTGTTCCTGCCCGGGCTTCCGCTGCCCTGACGGTGTACCAGCAGGAATTTAACTACGGTTACCTGGAAGGCCAAAAGTATCGCCAACGTAACGATTATGCAGGGTATCAATACATGCTGAATCACTATCGTTCCGCCTGGCAAATGTACCCGGAGAACGGTGAGTTTTACCGTGGCAGAATAGATGGATTGAATGCCGGCTGGAATAATAATGTGATTGATCTGTAAGATCCATTGTTGTAAAATTAAAAGCGTGATGCCTTCGGAAGAAGGTATCACGCTTTTAATTTTACGCCCATCCTTGTTAATGATTATTTAATATGCACATCATTTTCATCGTTTAATTTTGCTCCTGTTGAATTCGGTACTGTAATGATCCAGGAAATTAAAGATTTGTCAGACAAAGACCTGCTACAGCAATGCAATGAAGGAGATAATACTGCCTTTAACGAATTGTTTCGCCGCTATTTTAATAAACTGTATCAATACACACTTAGCTTTACTAAAGATGCCCTGGTAGCAGAGGAGCTGGTGATGGATGTAATGCTCAACCTGTGGCTGAGAAAAGGGGATATTACCCTCACAGACAGCCTGGGGCCCTACCTTTTCCGCGCCATGAAGAATACGCTGATCAACTATTGGCGCAAAAAGATCATTCCTACTACTTCCCTGAAAGTTACTGAGGAAATTGATTTTGCTGATTCCCGTTCGGCCGATCACTCCATCTTAACAACGGAACTGGATAACTTATATAGTCAACACCTGCAGGCACTAAGCCCTCAACGTAAAAAAGTATTTGAGCTGAGTCGCCATGAAGACCTTACCTATCCGGAAATAGCCAGCCAGCTAAACCTGTCTGTCAAAACGGTAGAACATCATATGAGCGCGTCATTGGTTTTCCTTAGAAAGAAACTGAAACCGCTTTCTGATACTACTGTTATTATCCTTTTCCTGCTTTCTCAATAAATTTTTCAGGATACATTAAGGGTACCGCTATTTTTTTGTGTTTTAAAGAGTATAAGCACAAAAATGGAAAAGCAGGTTGATAAAGCACTCATCAAAAAATTCATCAGTAATAACTGCACACCAGCGGAAATAGCGGAGATACGCAAATTCCTGGCACAACCGGGTGCGGATCATATTTTTGAAGATATCCTCAATGAACAATGGGAGCGCCCTGAACTGGATATCCCGGTGGATGAAGTGCAGCTACAACAGTGGGAGCATAAGTTCCAGCAGAAAATAGCACAACTCACTGCGCAGCCTCCAACAAAAATTAAACGATTCACTTACCTGAAATACGCGGCTGTATTGGTGCCGCTGATGGTACTGCTTGGCTATCTGCTGCGGAATCATACGAAGCCCACAACGGTGGCTATGCTCACCAGCACCACCACTACCGGTAAGCTATTGAAAATTCAGCTGCCGGATAGCACCATTGTATATTTAAATGCTTCCAGCAGTTTGCAATACCCGGAAACATTTACCGGGGATACCCGCACCGTGGCGCTGCAGGGAGAAGCCTTCTTCGACGTAAAACAGGATGAGAAGCATCCCTTCTTCGTTACCACCAATAAATTACAGGTGCAGGTATTAGGTACCTCCTTTAACGTGAGATCATATCCGGATGATGCTGATATAGCCGTTACCGTTACCACCGGTAAAGTAGGCGTAAAGGTGCCGGAGTTAAGGAGCGCCGCTGCCACCATCGTATTGCCAGACCAGGAATTTAATTACACAAAGCATACGCAGCTGGCTAAAATAGCTGCGGTAAATGCTGTTGATAGTAAGGCCTGGGGAGAAGGCGCCTTTATATTTAATTATGAAACACTGGAAAATATCACCAAACGACTTTCCCGGTGGTATGGTGTCACCTTTGTTTGTACCAATCAAACCTTGTTACAGAAGCGTTTTAAGTTGAAACTGAAGAATGAAAACCTTCACAATATTATGTCGGCTTTAAGTACTGCCGGCGATGGATTTAAATATGAATTCAAACACACACAAATCATCATCAAATAAATCTGCCACCTAAAAGAAGTCGGTATGTGATCAGCTAAGTAGCGCTATCAGCAAAGAAAAGAGAAGATCCGAAAGAAAAAGAAGCGGAGGGTTCGAGGCCTCCACTTCCGGGTAGCTTTTGAGATCTATTGACAATCCATGTAACAAATCTTTTAAAAGCCATGTACAATTCTACGAAAAAAAAGAATGTAATTAAACACCTATGTGCAATGACCAGGTTTGCCTTTAATGTACTAGTCATTATTTTAACGCTGGCTGGTACAAGTGTTGCCGAACCAGTAAAGTCCCAGGGTATAAATGATGTCAGGGTATCTGTTACCTTGAAAGACGTACCATTGGACCAGGTACTGGATGCGCTGGAACGCCAGTCCGGCTTTACTTTCGCTTACCCGATGGAGATAGGGAAGCTAGGCCCCGTTAGCATACATGTGCAGAAAGAAACACTTGCTGCTACACTTGCTTCGCTGGCCGCTGATCATCGCCTCCTGTTTAAACAGGTGGGCAACCTGGTATCTGTGAGCCGTCAGCAGAAGCCGGGGCGAATTATCGGGAAGATAACGGATGAAAAGAATGAACCGTTGCCTGGCGCTACTATCCGGGTACTGCAAACGGGTATGGTAATGCCTGGCGGTGCAGATGGTACTTATCAATTATCTCTTCCTCCCGGTACCTACACCATTGAGGTAAGCTATGTTTCTTTCCGGTCAAAACGTATTGCGGAAGTTGTAGTAGGAGAGAATCGTGCTACCAGGCTGGATGTAGTAATGACTCCTTCCACCAGCAACCTGAACCAGGTGGTGATTACTTCTAAGTATAAAACAGAAAGTACCGCAGCGCTGTATGTACGCCAGAAGAATGAAGCAGGTATAACCAATGGTATCAGCCGCGAGCAAATAGCTGCATTGCCGGATAAGAATATCGGGGAAACACTGAAGCGCATTTCCGGGCTTTCTACCAACGACAACCGCCGCGTGGTGGTGCGTGGCATCGCGGAACGGTATAACCTGGCGATGATGGATGGTGCTATATTACCCAGTACAGATGTACAGGTGCGCGACTTTGAATTCGATATTGTACCCAGTAACCTGATCGATAATGTAGTGGTATCCAAAACAGCTACGCCGGATATGAGCTTTGGTTTCGGCGGTGGACTGGTACAGATCAATACCCTGGCCATCCCGGAAAATAAATTTACGACGCTGAGTATTGGTAGTAAATATATTGCCGGCAGTACCGGTAAAGATTTCCTCGGATATGGCCGCGGTAAAAACGATTACTGGGGCTTTGATGATGGCAGCAGGGATCATTTTCCGAAAGACCTGCTGATTTTTACGAATCAAAATTATAACCCTACTAATCCCAATGCAGCGCCACCGGCTGGTGTTACCCCCATCACACCGGCGATGATTGCGGAGCAGAATAAAAAAATCGGCGGACTGGAACGCATGGGGTTGCGTACCTATAAAGCAATGCCTGGTCAGAACTACCAGTTCAGCCTGGGCCGCAGCTACCAACTAAAAGGCAGCCGGATTGGCTTTGTGGGCTCACTAAGCTATCGTAACGAACAATCTATTGATGATATCCCGCATTTCGAACGTGGCAGTTGGGAGAAGCTGGGTGGTACCGCTTATGACGCGGAAACCGGCGAAGAGCTGGAACCTACGTATGCGCATCAATATAATTTTAATACCAGCTGGGGCGCTTTATTCAACGCCGGATGGGCATCGAAAAATCATAAAATCACGGCGCGTAATTTTTACTCCCGCATGTTTAGTAACCAGTTTTCGCGCATTGTAGGTTTTGGGAACGATATAGGCTTTGGTAAAGACCTGCCGGCGATACGGGAATATGATCGTCCTAAGTTTATCGACTTATTGCAAACCCGCATCAATGGAGAACATACTTTTGGCGCATTTCGTTTCGACTGGAATATCTCCCGCAATCAACTCAATAACCTGGAGAAAGATGCGGTAGAAGCGTGGCTGGCGCCTGCCAATACACTGAACGGACAGGTGTACAATGTAACGCCAAATGGAATTACGAACCCCGGTACGGGCACCTTTAACCGCGGACAATACAAATACGAAGAAACGAATCGTATTGCGGAAGCCGCGTTGAGCTATCATTTCCAGGTAGCCGGACAAAAGCAACTGATCAAAACCGGTTACCAGTACATGGAGCGCCATGGTTACTACAACTGGACCATATTACCCATTGGTACCCTGCAACCCATCGGTAGTGTATACCCTTATGTGCCGGTGCAGCAGTGGGGACAATTTTTGGAGTTCAAAGATCCAATGAAAGACCTGCTGTACTTTCCTGCCTCCTTCTCCCAGAATGGCTACGAAGGAAAGAATGTGAACCAGGCAGTATTTGGGATGATGGATAATCGCTTCACCAGCTGGCTACGATTGGTATGGGGAATTCGCGCTGAATATTATAAATATGAGCGACTGAAGAATGGCGCCAACGACCTGGTGATCAGTACACTGATTGACCAGGCACAGAAAAACAGGTTTGTGGATCCGGAAACAGGAAAGATAGTAACCCCGTTTGCCAACGCGGAAACAGAAGAGAAAACGTGGCGCTATCTGCCTTCCGCCAGTTTAACGGCAACGCCTATTCGAAATGTCAATATCCGCGCTGCCTATTCCCAATCCGTAGTAAGGCCTGCGCTGATTGAGAATTCACGCATGATCCGTTTTGATCCGGCAATCGGGGCTTACCGTCGCAATGAAGGCGTGCTGTCTACTACCATTGATCACTACGATTTCCGGATGGAATGGTATCCCAAACCGGGAGAAGTTATCTCCGCAGGCGTATTCTACAAGTATTTCGATAAGCCAGTGGAACTGTACCGCATTCAGCCTGATGCCAGTATGCGGGTATATGTAACTACCCAAAACTCCGAATGGGCAAAGGTGCACGGTTTTGAATTTGACATCCGCAAGAGCCTCAGTTTTATCCGGCCGGAATGGAAATTCCTGGATAATATGTTTTTCAATGGTAACCTCACGCTGCAAAGCTCCGAGGTGCAGGGTAGCTCTTTCGTTGGAGTGGGCATGAACCCGGATAAATATGGCAACAGCTATGAATATCGTACAAAGCTGCTGCAACGCGAAAAAAGACCTTTATACGGGCAGGTGCCGGTAGTATATAACGCTGGCTTGCAATACATCGGCAATCGCCTGGGCGCCAATGTTGCGTATAACCATATGGGTTATAAAACCTTCTCCACCGGTATGACACCCGACATCGTGGAATACGAACGTCCACGCAGCCAGATGGATGTGCAGTTGAGCTATCGCTTTTTGAAGCATAAAAACCTGGACGTGAAATTGAATATCGCCAACCTGATGAATAATCCGTACCGGTTTTATATCAATAGCAACAGTACCTACAAATTACTGGATAAGTGGAAAGGGCAATCCCTGTCGGCCATCCCGGAAACGGAGTGGAGCGAAATATACGAGTGGAAGGATGGCTTCTCCCAAAAATATGAAAACGGGTATTATGAAACTTCAGCGGATGGAAAGACCAAAACCAGGATTGGTGATAAAGACACCTTTATCCGTAAAATAGGGACCTCTTTTAGTCTGACTGCCGCTTATTCTTTTTAAAAATTATTACTATGAAAATATTAAGTATGATCTGTAGCCTGGCCGCCGGCTTGCTGGTGCTGTCTTCCTGCAGCAAAGGGAAAAATGATTTCTATTATAAAGCCGACGTGCTGCCTGTCAGCATAAAAGGATATAACGGCGGCAATTCGCCACTGGAGCTAAAAATGGATACCTTCCGTTTTGAATATTCCGCCAATGCGCCTTTTGATCAAACATTGGGCTACTCCTTTACCGGACAGCAGGATAAAGTAAACCTGCTGATCACGGAAAAGGAGACAGGAAAACTGGTGATGGAAAAAGTCTTTAAAAGAGACAGCGGCCCGGTTAAAATCAACTTTTTATACCTCGACGGACAAGCAGGTGATATGCCGGAACGGCCGGTGGCGGAAGAAGGAAAGATTAAAGTAAAGTATATGTTCCGTCCTACACTCACGCAATATAAAGAGCCGGTAGATATTGCGCTGGTGAAATATTATCTGACACCAAAGGTATTTGAAGAAATAACCCGGTTGAAAAATGTAAAGCCGAATGAGATGAGTGAAACCGTTTCGCTGTCTACTTTCTCTACTACCGGTCAACAGTACAACGGGCAGCCTACCGCCGTTTTATTCCGGGCCTACATTTATAAAGCCGGTACTAATGAATTTTATACCACCGGTACCGATTATTCCTGGAATGCTACTTTGTCGACCGCCCCGCTGCCACCGGCCTCCAGCGCATCGGCGAAGGTGTACATCTTCAGCGAATCCGCTGCAGGAAATAGTATCCGATTCATCAAAAACCTGGAATTGTAAACACAACTGCTCATGATGTCGAACAAAAAATATCAACAATTAGCGATACTACTGCTATGTTTGCTCTTTGGATGTATGGCCTGTAATAAAGAAGAGATAGCACCTGAGAAAGCCATTCACGTGATCATCAATGGATATAATGGCGGCGGTGATCCGCTGGAAGTACAAATAGATACCACTAAGTATGATAAAACCGTGATGAGTGCAAAGTATGTTTTTCAGCCTGCTTCATTAGTTGGCTTTAACGCCGTGTATACTTACCGCTCCGGATCCGTGGCACCGGTATTAACAATCCGTAACCCGGCCAACGACAGTATTCTATATCGCCATGCATTACCTGTTGCCGAAACAAAGGCCCTGGTTAATTTTCTTTATGTAGATGGGAAGATCCAGGAGCTGCAGCCGCCTCAGGTCAATCCCGGAACCAATCAGCTGGGATTTTACCTGCAATACACGGATAGTGAGGCGCTGGTAGACATCTTTCTCTATAGGGTGGATGAGAACACCGGTACCACGTATCGCGCCTACCTGGCGAAAAATGTTCGTCCCCGTACCTGGACTTATGTGGACTATCTGCCAGCGAAAGACTTTGAGAACGCCAACGATTTAAATAACGCCACTATTTATTTTACAAAGGCGGGTACTACTGATGAATGGGCATTTGGCGGTGACGAAACACCGAGCAAATTAACGGCGCAGGGTTTGAGTTTGCCAAAAGCCGGTGAAAAAGGATTGGTGCAACCCTATTTTATTATTCCGCAGGGTTGGGAACTGGGATTTTCCCGTTTGTTTTTTTACGCCGACCGGAGGTAATTTAATGTGAATACGTTCAATCAACAGGCTGGCATTCACACGGATGCTGGCCTGTTTTTTTTCAGGAAGGGGCAAAAAAAAATCCGGGTAAGAATACCCGGATATTTTTTATCAACAGTGAATCAAAAAAAACAGCGTTGAGGGGTTAGATAACCTGCATATTGATATCGTTCTTAATCTTTATAAGTGCCTACCTCGCACATAGCCGCGAATTGCTGACCATCATAGGCACTTTTCATATTCAGTTTGAAGTAACGGAAGTTTTTGGTAGACGGTAGCACCACGTTTTGTGGGTTGGTAGTTTGCGCCAGTGTAAAATCACCCAGGGAGGTCCAGGTAGAGTTATTATTGCTGGTTAGTATTTCTACCACTTTTACCATCCGGCTATCCCTTTGTTTGAAGGTGAAGCGGTTTACATCCAATGCCTGGCCCATGTCTACCGTAATGTAGTGTGGATAGCTGGTAGCGTTGGTAGACCAGCGGGAATGCCAGAAAGTACTGCCGGAGCCATCAATAATATTCACCGCGGCGCCGTTTTCGGAAGCAGTTTCCTGCGAACTAAAGGCTACCACAGACCACCCGGTTTTATCATATACTACTTTATCTCCGAAGGTAATCACCGGTACATCGTTTACGAAACTGTAGGCTGCCACGTAACTGGTGATGCTGCCGTTTTCATGGCAGAGGCGAATTGTAAATTCGTAATTGGTATTTCCTTTATCCCTGAAATCACTAACGGGCATCACAATACGAAAACTGTCGCTGCCAATGGGTTTGCTGGCAAAAGTGACGGAATTGTACCCTCCGTTGTCATTACCGGTGTTGCGGTTATAATAGGCAATATCCTTAACCGCTTTGGTGGCCGAAAATTTACCGGATACAATAATGCTTTGGGAACTGCTGTTATAGCTGGCGTACACTTGTTTCACCTGGCATCCTGGATCGGTGTACCAATCGCTCCGGGTAGCAGCGCTGAATACCTGGCCATTAGCCAATATGGCGGCATCTGCGGGCGAGAAGTAAGTAGGTGCTTTACCAAAGGTGCCATTACCATAACCCATTAATGTAGTGCCATACAGTATATTTTCTGATTGGGCGCCACCATTGTGTGGGAGGTTGATGCCATGTCCCATCTCATGTGCCATGCCCCCAATCCATTTAGTAGAAAATTTGTCATCGGGTTTGCCGAGGTTAATGGTATCGAGCCCGGTGTAATCCAGTGCAAAGCACCAGCGACCAATGCCGTAGAAGGGGCCGCCGCTGGGGTCTCCATTGGTACCATAGGTGTACGTAGGCATGATCACCATGATATGATCGCTTTTTTTCTCGGTGGGGTGGGCGGCAAACCAGGCATTCACTTCTGTCATTACGGCGCTGGAGCCTCCATCATAAGGGTAACTGTTTTTACCCAGTTGACCACGTATTACCGGTACTTTTAGCAGCCCATTGGAGTCTGTTTGTAATCCCATTGTTTTGCCGGCATAACCCCATTGGTTCATCCATTTGGACGTGAAATTCTGCATATACAGGAATACGCCGTTTAGCCTTGCCCGGTATCCCGGCACCGTGTCGAGGTCGGATGGAACAAAGTATACCACGTTCAGCATATAGGTGCCGTTGGCCACGCCATTCACCACACCTGCGGGTTTTTTAGCATCAATTTTTTGAAGAGTGTCGGATTCCGATGCTTTCTGGCAGCTGGTCGTTGCCATCATAAATGCGGCGATAGCCACCACGAAATGGATGATTTTGGTCATTGTTTACTGTTTAAGGTTTAAAAATGAAGAATTACGGTTTAGACAGATAATGTATTTTCATTTAAGTGCTATCAGGTTTTCAAACTATTACTAATAAGACGGGAAGAGTTGCTAAAATACGTATTTTGTTTATTACATACAGGATAGGATATCGATTAGAGGGCGTTGGGGAGTTAATTATTTTTTTTATTAAGTTGTAATGATAGCCGGAAGTTCGTATGGTATGCTATCTATTGGTATAAGGATGTCTGTGTAAAACAGACATCCCTTGCGCTACATTATAGTATGATATTATTTCGGGCACTAAAGGCCGCCGGCAGGGTAGTTTCTCCCAATATTTCCCGTATATCTGTTTCCACTGTATTACTCATTTGAGAAAGCGGCACATCATTAGCATTGCCTTCAAATGGATTCTCGGTGCTCTCGCCCACTTGTTCCAGCGAAGTATATACCCATGATATTAAGAGACTGAATGGAATTACCAGCCATACCATATAGCCTTTCAGGGCACCGGTTACAAAGCTGTTGAGTTCATTGAATTCTTTCAGCATAGCAAACGGCAGTAATATGCAAAACAACCATACAAAAATCCTATTAACAGTGGCATATTGCCGGGGATAAGGAAAATTTTTAATTCTTTCACTTCTTTCCTGGTGACTGAAAAATTCGCGAAGCGTTTTGTGTAATTCAAGAAACCGGGAATTGTCGAGCTGCCCTTCTTTAGCCAGTCTTGTTAAAGTGAGGCTTTGTATACTGAGTATTTGTGTTGCCGGGTTATTGTGAGACAGTATGGTGGCTGTTTCGTCGGGGGAAATGTATTTTTCCAATTCCTCCCTGATGGGTATTTCCTTTTCCGGAATGGAATAAAGCTGTGCATATTCTTTATTGTAAGATTTGTTGGTGTTTTCCCATTTTCGTTCTTCTCTCAGTTGATATCGTAAAGCGGTGAGCCAGGCCAGTTGACGGTATATGATTTCCTGTGCCAGGTGCTGGTTTTCGATAAAGTCCCGGCATAGTACCGTCCATGCCTGGCTGGCGCTGATGATAGCCCCCCAGATCTGCCTGGCTTCCCAGGTACGATTATAGGTCTGCTGATTTTTGAAGCCAACTACGAAAGCTGCGGCTGTTCCCAGGAAGGCCACAATCGGCCAGGGAACAGATAGCCATTTTAAACCGAATAGCTGGTAGAGAATAGTAGGTATTGTACCTATTAATAAAAGCAACCCGATGTTTCGTCGGGTCCAGAAAAGGAATTCAGATATCTTATATGTTTTACCGATGTACATGATGGGTAGTTTGATTTTACAGGCGGCTATGGTAAAAAATTATACATCCGGTTTCAACCTGCAGGACCAGGTACCGGTGGTGTCTATTAATATTCCCTTTATGCCGGCGATGGGTGCAGATATAGCATAAAGCACTGCATTACTCTCGTCATTACGGCAATTGAACTGATAGCATTCATCCACATGAAACTCCTGCGGGTCCAATCGCATGTCGAGTTCCAGGTGATATAAACAATCTGTTGCTGTTTCCGCGGTGAAATCTGCTTCGTAACCTCTTTGTTTCAGGTCTGACAAAGCGACGGCGAGTGAAGGATAATTTTCCATATACAATTTTTTTAAGCAGTTAAAAAAATGAGTGCTTTATTCTCCGGAGCTGGCGTTATCATTGGTGGATGGCTCATCGTCCATCCGGATCGCATCGTCAAGAAACTCACCGCCTTCGCTGGTGTTGTGCTCGCGTTCATGAAGGGGTACGAGGGCATCTTTATCGGCGGTTTTCTTTGGGTCGGCGTGATGATAGAGGAAAAACATGATGTTGGTTTTGGAAGATGGAAAAAATGATAAAGGGCAACCTGCCAGGACATATTACAGGTGCTGTCCTGGCAGGCGGTGTGTATTATGCACTTTGTAATTGTGTGCTTAACCATTTCTCAAAGGAGATAGCTCCCAGTTCGGCGTGACCGGCGGGAACAAGCGCAGTATGGGTAACTGCACCGCCAAAGTATTCAGGTTTGCCATTCGCGATTACTTTACGTGGGTCGTTGATATATTTGAGATACCGGTCGGCTACTTCGAACATGTCGAAACGATCGGGGCCGGCAATTTCCACGTGGCCGTTAAGTGGAGCAGCCAGGGCGTATTGGGCAACAAACCGGGCTACATCGTCTGAAGCGATTGGTTGAAATTTTACATCAGAAAGGTGAACCTCGTTGCCTTGCGTGGCCTGGTTGGCGATGCCCGCGATAAATTCAAAGAATTGTGTGCTTCTGATAATAGTATAAGGTACGCCGGATTGTTTAATCAGTTCTTCCTGCGCCATTTTTGCACGCATGTATCCTATGTTCTGCATAATGTCAACGCCTACTATAGACAAGGCTACATGATGTTTTACACCGGCGCTGATTTCCGCACCCAACAGATTGCGACCGGCCGTCTGGAAAAATTCCATTACGGCGTTGTCTTCAAAAGAAGGAGAGTTGGCAAGATCAATAACAATGTCAGTGTCTTTTGTTGCTGCAGCGAGACCTTCTCCTGTAATGGTGTTGATGCCGGTGGATGGAGAGGCTGCAATCACCTGGTGTCCTTTCTGACGGAGTGCTGTTACAACCTTTGTTCCGATAAGGCCGGAACCACCTATTACCAAGATTTTCATAAACTTATTTTTAATTGTGATTTGTTTGATTCGGGAATGCCAAACTAAATACCAATTAATACAAGTGTTTGAAAATAATGTGTTTATGAAAAATGAGTCTTGTGATTTTCACTATATTTAGTGAAATCACGATCTCATTTACGGAATACAGTGAATGTTCCTTTTTATATTGGCAATACCTCAGGAAAAATAATCGCTCTTTTGAATGCCTAGCTTTTTCATTTTGGAATGCAGGGTATTGCCGGGTATTTTCAGTATTTCCGAGGCGCCGCCAACACCGGAGATTTTACCGGCACAACGTTTTAGCACCTCAATGATATAGCTGCGTTCCATCTCATCCAGTGAGCGGTTCAAAAGATAGGCAGGACCTTGTTTATCGGCAGTGGTGTGCTCAGGTATATATACTTCTTCAATATTGCCGTTTTCAGAAAGTAATATGCTGCGTTCTATTAAATGTTCTAATTCTCTCACATTGCCAGGCCAGGTATAACTGCGCAATTGATGCAGGACTTTGGGGGAGATGCTCCTGATTTTCCGCCCGGTGCTTCGGATATATTTCTGTATAAAAAAATTCACCAATGGTTCGATATCTTCTGATCGTTCCCGCAGCGGAGGAAGATGAATAGGAAATACATTGAGGCGAAAATACAGGTCTGCCCTGAACCGCCCGGCTTTTACTTCTTCCTCCAGGTTACGGTTGGTGGCTGCAATCAGGCGAACGTCCAGCTTTATAGTTTGTATACCTCCAATTCGTTCCAGTTCGCGTTCCTGGATAATGCGCAATAGCTTGGCTTGTGCATCCAGGGGAAGTTCTCCTATTTCGTCAAGAAACAGTGTACTGTTATTGGCCAGTTCAAATTTGCCGATGCGCCGGTCCGTAGCCCCTGTAAAGGCGCCCCGTTCATGGCCAAACAACTCACTCTCAATCAGGCTGGCGGGTAAAGCGGCACAATTCACTTTTACCATTAGTTTATCCCGTCGTGGTGACGCATTATGAATAGCTCTTGCAATCAGCTCTTTCCCTGTTCCTGTTTCACCGGTCACTAAAACACTGGTATCAGCGTTCGCTACCAGTGAAATCAGCCGATATACTTTTTGCATCTCTTCTCCATTGCCAATGATCTCCGAAAAATTGTAAATAGTACTGATTTGTTCTTTGAGGTAGTCGTTTTCTACTTCCAGCTTCTTTCTATAGCTAAGTAATTTTTCATTCGCCTGGATGTTATCGATAGCGATAGATATTTGAGCACAGATGCCTTTTACCAGCAAAGGACTTAAGCGATTCGCCAACATCCAGATGGTGCCGATGTTTTTGTTGCCCACGCGTAACGGCAACGCATACATGTTTTTTAACCCGGTTGTTTTCCATAAGGTAGCATAGGCATTGCCATTTTTCAACTCTTCATCTACATTAAAATGAATACCTTCCTCGCTGGCTAATACCTGCGCGGTATAAGTTTCGCTAACGGTAATACGATAAGATGCCATGTCGTCAAAATTCTTCGCATGGGTAAAGAGGGACCGGTCATACATGAACGCTGACAGGTGTACACCATCTTCCTCTATTACCCGGATCATGGCGAGTTGGGTATGCAGGGTTTTATCAAGTACCGTGAAAATAGCATGCTGTAAGTCCTGCCGGGTTCTTACCCTTGTAATATCCTTGCTGAAGTCAAGCAGAAATGCCTGCTCTTCCTGAGTTTTATGGATTCGATCATTTGCTATAATATTAGCCATCGCAATAGATATCTGTGCACTGATACCTTTTAATAGCCGGACATTTATTTCATCTGTATCCAGTAATAGTAAAATCCCCAGGTTGGTGGCCCCGTTACGTAAACGGATACCTACGAAATTTTCAATTCCCATTTGCCTCCACTGCTGCAGATAGGAAGACGTAACGCCCCGCTGGATTTCTCTTTCTACTTGTAATAACAGGGGAGTAGGGCTATTCAGTATCCGTTGTTGAACGCCGTCGTTGATGTTGGAACCCGTGCGTTCCAATGCCGTGGCAACTTTTGGATTGTATGCCTTTGCAAGGTCATATACGTATGGACTCAACGTGCTTTTTTCTTCATGGATACTGCGAATCACAAAACCACCGGAAGGATTTAGCTGATGTAACACTCGCCGGACGGCATGTGTCAAATCATCTTTCGTTCGCACAGCGGCTATTTCACTTGAAAAATCCAGTAGGAACGATTTCTCAGTTTCTTCTTTCAGCAACTCTTCATTCTTGATAATATTGGAAACAGCACCGGATATTTGGGGGACAAGGCCATTAATAATATTTCTGAATGCTGCAGAGAAACCCGCTGGCTTATCAGTATAGATATGAAGAAAACCCATCGGCTTGTCGTTCTTCATCAGTTTGGCCATCAATATTTCCCGTACCCCTTTTTCAAAATTCACCTGCAGAAAAGGAGGGCTGCCAGGATGATTCATTACCTCTTCCAGGAGGAACGAGATAGGCCCGGCAGCATGCAACACAGATTGTATAAAGGGCTCATTGAGCGAAAACCGGGATTGCACCATTTCCTGGTACCGGCTGTGCGAACGGATGGGCGATCCGTCGTTGTCCAGCAGAAAAGGAGTATAGGTTTCGTCTTTATAATCGATAAGGGTAACAATGGCGTGAGTGATATGGAACAAGCCTTTGATACCTTGTTTGAAAAGCAGGATCAGGTCATTTTTATCACGTACCCTGGTTAAATCATTACTCAGAGACAGCAGAATTTCCTTCTCATTTTTATATTGTTCAATAGTTTGCCGGAGTACTTCATCTGTTGATGACAGATCCTTGTCCGTTGCCTGGTTCCGGCTATTTCCCTTTGGTTTGTTTTGCTTCATTATTGGACAATTGTGTGATGTGGTTACAGTCCCTGTTTGTATGATACTGATGACGGATGCTAATAACCAGTCCCGTTGCTACTTCTGAATAAATTTAATGTTTGATTGCACAGGAAGTCCTGTATCACGGTATTTCAAAAAGATATACTGGTCATATGAACCAGTTTAAATGTAGCTATTTTTTTCCAGTATTGATGGGAGAGAGTAAGGGAGATAACCGGTTTCTTATTAAGTTTTGATGGTAGCTGGAAAGAGCTTATTTTACTGCAACTATTTATACCCGTTTATGTCATACATTGTTGAGCATTCAGGTTTCGTATTACTACTATTTACTTTTCCATTGCTGGGTTGGTTCCTGCACCTTAAGTATACCCCAAAAGTGATCGTTATTATACTCTTCACTGCCATAGGGCTTTTGCTGCCAGTATTCACAGGCTACAGCTATGTACTGAATAATGCTTATGGCTATCTGAGTTATATTTCGCTGGCTGCCGGATATGCGTATTTTCTTACCAAAGGAGAATACAAGTTTGCGCCAACAGGCATTTTTTCCCTGATACTTTTCCTGTTTTGTGGTGTCCTCGCTTTTATGGGAGGATTTCTGGGCAGTATTACAGTGGAAAAGGAATGGAGACTAAAAGGCTACCGGGTGACTTATGTGAAGGATCAGGGTTTTGCCGGCAGCCCTTTACTAACCTATCAATTGAGTAAGTATGGTATGATCCCCATATTTGTGAAGGAAATACAGGTGAAAAGAGATGACGATACAACCGGTAGCTGCTGGATTGAATTTGACCAGGCAGGGTTTAATTTTAATAAATGTTCGCCGGATTCATCGGTGGTGGTGAAGCGGCGGTAAGTGCAGCATCCAATTAGTTGCTGTGCATATTAAAATAAGCGGGATCGATTTTACTCTCCCGCTTTTGTATAATACTCTACATAGCGCAGCATTGTTGACTTATTTTGCTCTGGGTATTGGGTGGAAATAGCTTTGGTCCAGTTACCTTTGCTGTCATAAGTATATTGAACGTTGTATTTGATACGGTGACTGACACCGTGGCTTTGTTCGGATTGTTGGGTAATATTACCATATTGATCAAAAGTGTTGAGGGTTTCGCGTGCCGGTTCTTCTTTGGTTTGCGTAATCTCGTCAATGATAAAGCCCTTTTTATTGTATTTTTTCAGGTTGCTGTAAAACACGGTATTATCTTCCATTAGCCGTGTCAATGCAATAACGTTGCCTGCACTATCGAATTTGTAGATACTTTTACCTTTCTTGTTATCAGGAAGTATCATCACCTGTTCTGTCAGTATTCCTTCATCATCATAGCTATTTTCATAAGTAATATCAGAGTCACCCACCTTAGTGGTAGTGGATTTGGTTATAAATCCCCATTCGTCATATTCATAGTTATTATTAAATACAATTGCACCACTGGCATGGCGTTGTCCGTCTTCAATGAGGTTGCCTTTGGGATCAAATTTCTTATACATGATAAGCTGCAGGGTGCCATCTTCTGCATAACTATAGTCGGCTATCTTATGGCCTTTGGCATCGTATTTATACACGTCTCTGCTATCAAATTTCCCATCGGTATAGATCAGGCGTTCGATGCAGTTGCCAATGCTATCGTAGCAATAAACCTCTTTGGCCGCGCAAATAATGCTGTTGGTGTCTGAAACTTCGCTGGAATAGATATAGGTAGTGGTCTTTTTTACGTTTCCAGCCAGTAGGGTCAATGTGCTATTGTCTTTATAACCCTCTTCTCTTTTATTGCTGATAGCATCCAGTTTTTGGTTATTACGTTTTACCTCATGGGAGGTACAGGAAACAATTATAAAGCTACTGTACAGTAACAGGAATAGGGCAGGTATAATTCGGGACATCAGTATTATGATTTTCCGCGAAGGTATTGAATCTCGGGCAGATAAGCGTTGATGAAGATCAAAAAAGCATCTGAATCCGTCAAAATAAAGCTGGGCTTATTGCCCGCTCAGGGCTTATATTTGGCGTTGATTACAACAACGTACATGATGTCCACTAAAAATGCCTTTGCATTGCTAATAGCTTTATTGGCTTCTTCTTCTTCCCTCTTTGCGCAATATGATTTTAATACGGCGTATTTTAAAATTCATATCAACAACAAAGGATGGATCACCAGTATGAAGAATACCACGGTGCGCCCTGCGCGGGAGTTCAGTCCTGCTGATAAGCCGTCGCCTGTGGTGAGCCTGTATGACAGCCGTAAGAAGGTATACTACCAACCCGTGGCCGCTACCTACAACAAGGGAAATAAATCATTACAGTTGCGATACGCCAATGGATCGGTAGCTACGGTCATCATCTCTCAAAATAAAAAATATTTTAAGCTCACCCTGCAATCATTGACGCCACGAAATGGTGTGGATGCTATTCAATGGGGGGCTTATCATACCAATATCACCAACCTGTTAGGAGAAATCATTGGCGTAAGTCGCGATACCAGCGCGGCGGTAAACTACGCTATTGGTATGCTGGCGTTGAATGATAATACCCTGGGCGGAACCGCCGAAACGGAGGCAGATGCGGCACCGTTTCAGTATATCATTCATTCGCCGGATGCCCGCCGCTTTCCTTTGCCTAAAGAGCTGCACGAAGGACAAGTGTTTTCTCTGGGAGGCGACGGCATCAGCGATGTAGCGTTTTACGCGCATAAAGAGCCGTATTACCGGATCATGTATGGGAATGCCGCTGAGGTAGATAACAAAGGACGCATATCTATTACGTATCAGTCGAGGGACCGGACTTTCGAACGGGAAGTAAATTATTCCCTGATTCCGCATATGGCGGCTAATACCCCCAATCATATACAGGTAGAACCATTGCCGGGAGTGGATTACATTGGTTCTTCCATTGCTTTATGGGGCAGCCCGGATAGCACAGCTTTGTTGGATGTAGTACAAAATATTGTTTTATCAGAAAGGTTACCTTATCCGACTATTAACGGGAGATGGGTAAAAGATCCGGCTGCTTATGTGCCTGATGCTATTACCAGTGGCAACCTGAATGATAGTATCATCTCTTATACATCGAGATTGGGATTTAAAACCATCAGCTTATACGACCAGGGATTTTTACGACCTGATCGCGGCAATGGCGGATATATAGATGGGCCGCATTTTGAGAAAAAGCCCATTCACCTCACCGCGGGGAATATGTCGCATAAAGCTTTTTCGGAGATGGCGGCGAAATATGGCATCTCTATTGGCAGGACCACGATTACAAATGCTTTGGCTCCCGGCACCCTGGATGCAAGCCCGATGCCGAGCGATAGCCTGTGTTATCAGCAGAAACGTTTGCTGGCAGCAGGCATTCAATCCACAGATACCATTATCCTGGTGAATGATCCCACTCATCTTGAAGAAATTGCCAGTTGGGAAGGGCATTGCGCCAATTTAAATATGATTAAAATTGGCAAAGAGCTGATACATTACCTGGGCGTTTCTGATAAGGCGCCGTACCGGCTGTTGAACGTAAAACGCGGCTACTGGGGCACACAACCTGCGGCGCATGCGGCCGGAGAAGCGGTTTATAAATTGCAGGTAACCGTGAACTATGGCTATGATGGTATCATCCCCAACATGGCATTGCAGGATAAAATTGCGGCACATTATGCGGAGGTGTGCCAGGTAAATGGCCTGAGCTATTATGATTTCGACGGGCAGGAATTCCTCTTTAACAATGGCCATGGCTATTACTCTGCCAAACGCTTTTTCCGTAAGATGTTTGAACGGGCCACTCAGTTGGGGCTGCCATCGATTCGGTTTACAGGTGCTACTTTATCGGAGGGTTCCTGGCATTATCAGAGTATCTGGAATGTTGGCGGTGGAAAAAATTTGTATGATGTTGCTACACGGGAGTGGGGAAGTGCTACCAGCCAGGGGAAAGATCTCCGGGATGTTACTTACGCCAACTTTTTCCCCGTAGGCATGGGCGGTAATTTCCCTATTAAGGAACATTCCACTGCGGCGGAATATGAGCATATACAGGCCATTTCTGTTGGCGTAGGCACCACCTATAGTCTTTACCTGAACCAGAAAGATGTGGAAAGCTGCCAGCAAAAAGAGGCGATCTTTAAAGTGATCCGTACCTGGGAAGATGCAAGAGCTGCCAACGCTTTCCCACGTTGGATAAAAACAGCCCTGGCCGATCCGGCTAACTCGTTTCACCTGGAAGCGGTTAACAGCCGTGAATGGAACCTGTATAAGGTACAGCGTGATGGCTCGCAACCACAGTTGTTTGCAAAATTAGTACAGCATAGTACTAAGTAAATCATAGAAACGTTTTCGCTTTTAAAGTTCCACTGACAATCGGCGCCAGTAATGGCGCCGTTACTGTTTATCGATTTCCAATACCTGATAGTATAAATATGATACAAAGAATATATTGGCTGCTGTTGTTATTGGCCATGGTGCAAGGACTGAGCGCACAGGATTCACTGCGGTTTACATCTCCCAACGGGCAACTACTATTTAATTTGCAAACAAATAAAGAAGGTGGGATAGGATACACCGTGAACTATAAAGGACAAGAAATCGTGCTCCCGTCAACGTTAGGACTGGAGGGATGGGACAGTCACCTCGTGCTCCGGTATATTACTACCACCTCGAAAGATACTGTATGGCAACCGGTATACGGTGAACGCAGTCATATACGCGATGCCTATACAGAGAAAACGTTTACATTCTTTAAAAACAACAACGACCGGCTGGCGCTGCAACTGCAAGTCCGGGCTTATAATGAAGGGCTGGCATTTCGGTATATTTTCCCTGAGCATCCGGCAGGGGGGGCTGATATAACTATCAGCCGGGAGTTGACAACTTTTACTTTGCCGGAAGGCACCAAAGCCTGGTTTACCGGGCATGCACAGGGCGCCTATAGCTTGCTGTCATTGCATAACTGGCCCGGTGAGGCAGAAAGGCCGCTCACCCTGCAATTAAATAATGGCGTATACGCCGCATTAGGTGAAGCGGGCATGGTGGATTACTGTCGTACAAAGTTTACGCTGCATGCTACAAAGCCGAATACAATTAGCTGCGCTATGTATGATAAAGTAGAATTAACCACGCCTTTTGCCACGCCGTGGCGTATGGTGATGGTGGCCGATAAAGCTACGCAGTTGCTGCAAAACAACGACCTGGTGCTGAACCTGAATGCACCGGATCAGATGGAGAATACCAGTTGGATCAGGCCCGGTAAAATCATCCGGGAAATAACGTTGTCTACAAAAGGAGCCAAAGCATTAGTCGACTTTGCGGTGAAACGCCATCTTCAATATATTCATTTTGATGCCGGCTGGTATGGGTTTGAATACAGCTCCGCTTCCGATGCCACGGAGGTCAACGTAGACCCGCGTCGCAATCCCAATAAGGACCTGAACCTGCCCGAGGTGATCCGCTATGCGAAGCAACACGGCATCGGCGTTTTCCTTTATGTGAACCAGCGGGCATTGGCGAAGCAGCTGGACACATTGCTGCCGTTGTATCACCAATGGGGCGTGGCGGGCATCAAGTTTGGCTTTGTACATGTAGGCTCACATCGCTGGACTACCTGGCTGCACGAGGCCGTACAAAAATGTGCAAAGTACCAGCTTATGGTAGATATTCACGACGAATACCGGCCCACCGGGTTTAGCCGCACTTACCCTAATTTGCTGACGCAGGAAGGCGTACGGGGAAATGAAGAAATGCCGGAAGCCACCAACAGCACCATCATTCCTTTTACCCGTTTACTGGCTGGCGCTGCGGATCACACCATCTGTTATTATCACCGGCCGGAGCTGAAAAAGCAGTTGGCGGAAACAAAAGATACACACATCATGAAAACTACTTCGGGACATCAGCTGGCGCTGGCCGTGGTGATGTATAGCCCGCTGCAGTTTTTATATTGGTACGATCGGCCAACAGATACACAGGATGAGCCGGAGCTGGAATTTTTCGACCAGGTACCTACGGTATGGGACGATACAAAAGTACTAGCGGGAGAAATCGGGCAATTCATAACGGTAGCGCGTCGCCGTGGAAACGACTGGTTCGTGGGAACCGTCACTAATAACGACGCCAGAACGGTTAAAATCGATTGCTCTTTCCTCATGCCGGGAAAAAAGTATAAGGCTGTTTTATATAACGATGATCCCAAAGCTCCCACGCGCACACATGTTTCCCGGAAAGAGCAGCGCATTGATTATAATACTGTACTGGATGTTTCACTACCTGCTTCCGGTGGACAAGCGATCCTAATAAAGCCGATATAACGTAAACGAACAAACGAAAAATGCAGATCAAAATAACATCGTATCCCGTCAATATAAAGGTGCTGTATTTTCCGGGTTTCCTTTAACTTCGGAAATGCAAACGTTTACATATGAATTTGAAGCGTATAGTGCTGGGAACAGCGGGGCTTGGCGGCGTATGGGGACCGGTAACGGCGGAGCATTCTGTGCAAACAATAGTCGCTGCTTTAGCAGCCGGTATCGGCGCTATTGACACGGCCCCTGCCTATGGAGATGCGGAAACGTATGTTGGCATGGCATTGAAACAATGGCAGGGAAAAATGCCGGTCATCAGTTCCAAGGTAGGCCGGTTGAAGTCGTATGCGGCGGATGCAGCACACTACGACTACTCCCACGCTTCCATGACTGACAGCTTGCATCGTACCCTGGAAACACTGGGCATACCAGCACTGGATATTTTATTCCTGCATGATCCCGGGGCGATAGCACCAGAACAAATTGACGGGATTATCGATACCCTCCGGGGATTCCGTGAAAGCGGGTATGCCAGGCATATCGGCGTAGGCGGGAACTGGCCGGCATGGCTGGCACCCTATATCCGGTCGGGGATATTTGAGGTGGTGATGGAGTTTAATCATTTAAACGCCGCCAATGTATCCGCTTTGCAGGATAGCCTGCCTTTCTGCCTGGCGAATAATATCCGGTATTATGCTGCCAGCCCGTTGAATATGGGATTATTAGGGAGATGTATCACGGCTTATGCGCACATGAAGCCGGACTGGCTGCCGGCAGACACCTTACAGGTAGCTGTTTTGCTGCAGCAGTTGGCAGCAGCCCACCAGATGAGCTTATCCTCACTGGCACACCGTTTCCTGCTGTCGATACCTTATGATTTTAAAATCGTATTGGGAGCAGCCAATCAAACGGAATTAACAGCCACCTTGCAGGATATAGCAGCAGGGCCATTGCCGGCGGCATTGATGAAAGAAATACTGAATTGCAATAAAGGAAAATTGGCGGTTTGATGCACAATTTTGATACAGAAATTTTTAATATCAGCAGCGTACAGATCAGGGAGCTGGCGCCGGTAGCGGCTACCACGCCTATACAGGACGCTACCATGGGGCCTTTTACGTCCTTTGGGTTAGCGGTAATTACCATTACTGATGAAGATGGACACAGCGGAGAAGCGCCCGTGTTTCGTTCTTACAACCATATCCTCGAAAATTGTCTCCTGCCCATTTTGCTGCATAGCCAGGATATCCCATACGGCGTATTGTATCCACAGTTGTATTGGGCTATCCGCAACGAAGGCTTCAGAGGCCCGGCTGCGGCCTTACTGGGACAAATAGAGCTGGCATTATACGACCTGGCTGCCCGTCGCGCTGGTGTACCATTGCATCGCTATCTCAACACCACCACCAATAGTGTAAAAGTATACGGCAGCGGAGGAGGGACTAATTATTCCCTGGAAGAACTGGAACGTGAAGCCACTTATTTTGCCAATGCAGGAGTAGATTGCTATAAAATGAAAGTGGGAACGGATTTCGGTACCCGCCTGACCGAAGACGTAGCCAGGGTGAAGTTTGTACGCCGCATATTAGGCAACAACATCCGGCTGGCTGTTGATGCCAACCAGATCTGGAGCTGTGAAGAAGCGTTGCGGTTTATAGATCTGACGGCAGGGGAAAACCTGGCCTGGTTCGAAGAACCCGTTCATTCTGCGGATCTGCAACAGATTGGAGAGTTATGCAAACGTACGCCGCTGGCCATTTCTTACGGAGAGTCGGAGCGAAGCGCCAAAGTATTCCCTACCTTGGTGGAACTGGGTGTACGGCATTTACAACCAGTGCCTACCCACCTGGCAGGCATACGGGAATGGATGAACGTACGGGACCTGGCCGCCCGGCAACAGGTAGAATTTTCATCAGGAGGATACTCGTTATATACAGCAGCGCTGATGGCTTCGGCCGGCGCGCAATGCCAGGTGGAATACCTGTATTGCATTATGCGTGGACTGGAAGTATATTTCCAGGTTCGCCCCGACTGGAAGAATGGTCGGTTTTATTTGCCGGAAATCCCTGGTATACCGGTTCGTATCGACTGGGATTATTGGCAGAACAGCAACGCCATCACGAAAAAGAGCCTTTGGACCAAAAAGAACATCAGGAAATACCAGCCGATTGTATCTTTATGAGCCATAAGCTTATTGTGTGACGATATTTTTAACGAAGATAGATTACCTGGTATTATTGCTTTATATCGTCGCGCTGTTTATTTTCGGTTTTTACCTGAACAGGCGCAGTACAGCAAATACAGATATTTTTTTAGGAGGTAGGTCATTGAAATGGTGGCAGATCGGGTTTTCTATGTTCAGTGCCAACGCCGGCGCCACGATGCTGATAGGCTTATCCAGCCTTGGCTTTTCACATGGAGTGGTCGGCAGTAATTTTGAGTGGCTGGCCTGGATTTTCCTGTTATTGCTGGCCATGTTTTTTTTTCCGCGTTATATCTCTGCGGGTATTCATACAATTCCACAATTCCTTTTAATACGTTACGGAAAAAGATCTTATAACTTCCTGGTCATATATAGCCTGGTATCCATTTTAATTGTTTGGCTGGCAAGTGCGTTGTACGCCGGCGGATTGGTCATCGCAGAAGTATTTCACCGGCCGTTGCTGGAATCAGTATCTGTGATAGCATTGATTGCAGCCAGTTATACGGCTATCGGTGGACTGAAAGCAGTGGTGCGTACCGGCATTTTTCAATCGGTGATTATTATCATTTCTTCCGTGATACTGACGGTGCTGGCGTTGAAGAAAGTAACGGCAATCCCCGGATGGGCACAGGACACCCCGGTTGATTACTGGAAACTTTTTCATCCCCGCTCAGACCCTGAATATTCATGGCTGGCTATTGTGATGGGATACCCCGTGGTAGCCATTTACTACTGGTGTGCGGATCAGACCATTGTACAGAAGGTACTGGCTGCAAAAGATATCCGTCAAGGGCAGTATGGTATTATGCTGATTGCTGCCATGAAAATTATTACGCCTTTGATTTTTGTGTTGCCGGGCATCATTTGTTTTATCCTGTTCAGGGATACTACCACGCCGGATAATGCCTATATCACCATGGTGGAGAAGCTGATGCCTGCCGGTTTGCGCGGACTTTGTATTGCAGCGCTGATAGCGGCACTGATAGATACCGTCTCTTCCGGGCTTAATTCTTTCAGCACCGTTTTCACACTGGATGTAATCGGGCAATTCACCAGGCTGGAAGAGCAACCTAAACGTACGATCGGTAAATGGGTAACGGTATTGGCGGCTTTCCTGGGAGTAGGCGTGGCGGCGCTTTTCGCCCGATCCGGTAAGGGGTTGTTTGAATTAAGCCAGGGACTCGTTTCCATCCTGGCACCTCCCTTATCAGTGGTGTTCCTGGGCGGTATTTTCTGGAAACGCGCCAATAAACTGGCGGCGGAAGTGGTATTGTATGGCGGGGGACTGATCTGCGTGATAATAGGCTCCTGTTATGTGTTAAACTTCCCTTACAAAGGATACTGGCCGCATTTCCTGTTGCTGTCAGTGTATATTTTTATCGGCTTGTCTTTAGGGATGGTATTGATTACGCTGTTATCTGATTCCGGCAAAAATACTACTTCACCAACGGTTTGGACTTCCTCCCGGCGGTTGCTCCGGAACAGCCCCCGCGTATGGTTGGGATGGGGATTGCTGGCGCTGGTGATGATTATTATTTATATCGTATTTAATTAATTTAGTAAGATGAATAAGCACTTTTCTATTGCTGGCATAAGCGCATTGCTGGTTGCATGTTTACTGTTCACTGCCTGTGAAAAGGCTACTGCACCGGAAAAGCTTACGGAGCGGGTGTTTGTAGTGGAAGTGGTGCCTGGTGAACAACCCTTAAAAGAATACCTCGATTATCATCAGCATATCTGGCCGGAAGTAGAAGCGGGCTTTCGTAAAGCCGGCTACCGGAATATTTCGTTGTATCGTTATCAGCATTTGCTGGTGATGACTATCACCGTTCCGGAAAATGCCAACCTGGATAGCATGGGGAAAATAGCCGAATCTTCTCATCCCCGTTGCGCCGAATGGAATAAGGTGATGGCCGGATACCAGGCAGGTGTACCGGGAACGGCACCCGGACAAACCTGGGTAGAAGCCAGCCGCTTTTATCATTTTAACGGGCAATAACAGCTAGGGGTGCGTTTCCACATCCTGGCGATATTGGCGGAGAAACTCGCGCGGTGATAATCCCTTTACTTCTCTGAAGTGTTTATTGAAGTTGGAAATATTATTATACCCACTCTGATAGCAGGCCTCTGTTACATTGTAATCTCCTTCCAGTAAGAGCTTCGCCGCATGGCCTATCCGTATTTCCTTCACAAAGTCGATGAGTGTACGGTTTGTTTTACGTTTGAAAAAACGGCAGAAAGCCGCGGAAGACATCGGTATCAGGTCGGCCACATCCTGTAATGCAATTTCTTCTTTGAAGTGCTGGAAAATATAATCGAATACCTTATTGATTTTTTTAGCCTCACCGGAATTATCCACCACGTTGTAATAAGGAGAAGAAAGCACCTGTGCGGTGGTGGACTGCGCCAGGATATCAAGCAGGCGCAGCATCAGTGCTGCCCTGGTCAAGCCAGATTCAAACAGCATTTGCTGCATTATCATTTTGGCATTGACTACTGTAGGGCCGGTAAACAGTACTCCTTTCGCCGCTTTATTAAAAAGAACGTTGAGCTCCTGTGCTTCCGGTTTCTCCAGCAATTGTTGTCCCAGGAAGTCAGGAAAGAAGTGAATCACGATCGCCTGTGGCTGTACCAGTGGATCAATGGTCCGGTAATATTGCCAGCAATGCGGCAGGTAACTCCCCAGCAGCACCAGCTCCGGCCCTTCAAAATCTGCAATATGATCCCCAATGAATCGTTTACCGCTGCAATTTTCCAGTAGCGCTATTTCAAAATTGATATGTGCCTTCAGTGAAGTGTATTTTTTTATCTCCAATATGTCTGATCGCACCGTAAACGACTGGTCTGGCGGAAACGTAAAATTCTCATAAATATATTGCATACTGCCCTAAATAAGATGTTGACAAATGAATCACGGTGTCCCCAAAAGTACTATAAAAAGTGAATATCCGTCCTAACAAGGTATCCCGCCTTTTGGCGGCAAAGAAAGCATAGGTAATAGTCAAATTACGGGTGGTGCAGGGGGAACGATATACGGATCTTTATGGTGTTATCAGTTGGCACCAGGTCTATATTAATTCATTCCACGCATTATTTCAGATACTGATAATGATAAATTTTTTGATGGCACTCACAGCATATACCGGGAGTAGCCCGGTATATGTTTTACTTTTAAATGATACTTATGAGCAGGAGTAATAACCGGCAATGCCTTCTCCGGATAAATATCCTACTGATCCTACTGATGGTGCCGGCGGCACAACTATTTTCCCAGCGGGTATTTCAAACAAAGGATGCTACATTTACCATTAACAACAGCGGCTATATTATCAGCATTAAAGATCGCCGCAGCAAGAAAGAATATTGCCCGCAGGGAATGTCTTCTCCTTTATTGAGCTTGTATAAAAATAAGACCTATATACTGCCTGCATCCGCAACATTCAATGAGGTAGGTAGGGAAATAGCACTAGCGTTCACGGATGGTTCAGTGGCCACCATTAAAATAGCATCCGCGGGATCCTACCTGAAGCTACAGCTATTACGGCTTGATAATAAAAGCGATGCTGATAACATTGTATGGGGACCTTATAAAACAAATATCTCCAAAACCATCGGTGAAATAATTTCGGTGGTACGCGATGATCATTTTGCGATAGGCATGATGGCACTGAATGATAATACCACCAGTGGCCCGCCTTCGGATGGAGATATGGGATTCATGTATTATTATATTCATTCTCCGGATCCCAAAAAGTACCCGCTGCCACCGCATCTGAAAGAAGGACAAACATTTAAAATAGGAGGAGATGGTATCAGCGATGTTGCTTTCTATTCCCAACCGGAAGAATATTTCCGTATGTGTTATGGAAATGGCGCTATGCTGGAACCTGCGTATGGTTCCAGTATTGCATTGCACTCCCGCAACCGGCGCAAAGAGCAAATGATTCGTTTCCCGGTATTACCTGATAACCTGGATGGTGGGTTCAATTCTGCCCGCTATCAGCTGGTAACGCCCACAGATGCCGACTTTACCGGTTCCGCCATTGCCTTATATGCCTGCCCGGATAACGAGGGATTAACTACCATAGAAAAGATTGTATTGAAGGAAGGATTGCCACATCCTACCATAGATGGCATGTGGATAAAAGATCCCCGGGCATATAAACCCGATATTGCCTGGTGGGGGCCTCACGACAGTATGTCTGTTTATGCGGCACAGCTAGGGCTGAATGCCGTGCAGGATGAGGGATGGGGAGAATATTATCCCAATCCCGCCAATAAATGGGGCAACCGGAAAATAAGTTTTACACACCAGCCGGCAGCAACTATCCCGGAATTTGGCCGCCGCATGCGCCAAAGTGGTGTTCGCTGGGGATTGCACACTTTATGTGAATTCCTCCAGCCGGATAACAATAGCGATGTAGCACCAGTACCCAGCGATAGTTTGGCCATTATGCAGCGCAGCACGCTGGCAGCTGATATCACTATAAATGATACACTTATTGCTGTAACAGATACCTGTTATTTCAATGAATTTGGAGGATGGGAAGGCAATCATACCAATGTGCTCAAAATAGGAAAGGAACTGATCGAATATAACGGTATCACCACTACGAAGCCTTACACTTTCTTACAGGTTAAGCGGGGCTTTCATGGCACACAGAGAGGGGCGTTCAAAGCCGGAACCACTATCGTAAAATTACAGCCAAACTGCTACCATGGCTTTGCTCCTGATATGAACCTGCAACAGGTATATGCAGATTATTATGGTCGCTGGCTAACGGAGGGAGGTATGGACTACATTGATTTCGACGGACTGGAAAGCTGTATTTACCAGGGGCATGGACAATATTCCTTTAAACAGTTTTTCAGGAAATTATTCGATACCTATCAGCAAACCGGTGGTAATTACCTGCGGGTGATGGGCTCTTGTGTATATGAAGGCAACTGGCACTATATGAGTGTATGCAATGTTGGGGGCGGCGATCACATGTTTGATCCTGTACATAACAAATGGGGCATTGAAGGGAAAGATATGCGCTATGTATTTGAGAGTAATTATTTCCCGGCTACCTTTGGTATTATCAGCTATTCCAGCGCCTGGAGCTTATATGATGCAGAAAACCTGCAAGCCAAATCTATCGGATGGAATACTACCTATATGCTGGGGTTAAGCCAGCAATCAGTAGAAAGTAGTGGAGAGAAAGAAAACATCTTTAAGGCCTTTCGTGCCTGGCAGGATGCACGGACAGCTGATGTATTTACCGCCGCTCAAAAGAAGAAATTAAAAGATTTGCAGCAGAAATTTCACCTGGTTCAGCATAGTAAAAACTCCTTCACCTTATATGCCCTTCAGGAAAACCGGTTCCCGGACCTGCCCTGCAGCGGCACGCCTACGCCGGTAAAGCCAGGTATAAAGGCAGGAACGCAGCTATTGGAATTTACGATCAAGGTACATGTGCCGGCCAAAGACAGTTTGCCCGGTATCCGCATCGGGCTACCCGATGGGCAGGCATTGTTGGTGGAAAAGAACTTGTCCGATGGCCAGTTCATTATTTATCGTGATAACCAATGGCTCATTACGGATAAGAACCGGAAAAAACTGGAAGAGATTCCTTTCGTCACCAGTACCATCCCTAAAAACGGTTGGCCGGAAATTACGCTCACAGGGCTGAAAGGAGGGAATGCCCGGGCAAAGCTGGAAGTAGTGGCTACCATTATTAAATCACAGGAAAAAGTGGGTGTTGCTAAACAGTAGTACACCTTTATATAACATTTTTTAATTCGTCTGATGAGATACGCTCTGTTGAAGTGGTCCGTTTTATGTTTATTAGGTAGCGCTATCACCACTTCCGCGCAACAATTACCAGTAAACCAGCTGCTGCAACAGCTGAACGGTACCTGTTATTTTTCCACCAAACAATATGACGGCACTACGCTGATAAAAGAACAGCGTTTCCAGTCTGCTACACTGAAAGGTGAGGAGGGGAACTGGCAATTACATCTTACTGCAACACCGGTAAAAGGCCACCAGGATGTATTTGATGTTACCGCCGGTTTTCGCCTTACCAGTGGTGTAGCCAGTCATACAGCCGTTAACGTTAGCTTTGATTTTAACCGCTGGCACCCGGAGAACTATGTGATGGTACCGGCTGCTGTTTACAACGGTAACCGCTATCGCGTTATTGGTAATGGTTATAGTCCCGCATACCCGGATGATATGTATTATCAGCCACAGGTACCGTTAACGATTTCCAATAATCCACGACTGAAGATAGAAAAAGGTGAAGCCTCGCGTATTGAGTTAACCACCACCAATGCTGCCACACCAGCCATGTGTTTTTTTTCTCCGGCAGAGAAGAAAGGTTTTATTGTGTTAACTACACAGGCAACACCCCAGGGCAATAACGGCCTGACCATCGCAGAAAATGCGGCAAAGGACAGTTGTACTTTCAGCATCTCTGCGCCTGCTGTGCGAGTACTGGCGCCCGGTTTCGGCGACTGGCACGCCAGCGGCGACATGGCGCCCAACTGGAAAGCAGGCGATGAAGTGACCCTGCGCTTTCGCATCTATGTATTTGATGCCAGCAGCATTCCTGCATTGCTCACCCGCTTCCGGCAGGTGCGTAAAGACCTGAACGAAGAAAGTGCCCTCCGTAACCAGGTGCCTATGAGCAAGCTAATGGAATTGGGACAGGGCATCTGCAGCAACAACTTTATTACAGTGCCGGCAGGAAGCTATTACAAACCTGAAAATAATAACGACTTTCAACTTGGTTGGGTAAGTGGAATGATGAACTCCTATCCCATGCTGGCGCTGAATAATGAAACAGAACGTAAACGCGTGATGGCGGAACTGGATTTTGTAGTACGCCGGCTGCAAGGTAAAAGTGGTTATTTCTATGGCGGTATCACTGCCTCCGGCGAGATAAGACCCGAAAAGATGAACCCGCATTTCCCGGAAGTACAGGCCATGGTGCGTAAAAACGCAGATGCCCTCCTTTGGCTGATGAAACACCTGCTGCTGTTTAAAGCGCAAGGTTATGACGCCAGCATCAATAAGGACTGGGAAGTTGCGGCGCAAAAATTAGCTGCCGCGTTCACCAATTCCTGGAAAAAGCACCATGAATTTGGTCAGTATATAGCACCAGCTACCGGTGAAATAGCCGTTTTTAATTCCACTGCCGGCGCTATTGCGCCCGCAGGTCTCGCCATGGCGGCCCGTTATTTTAATCGCCCCGAATGGCTGCAAACGGCCAAAGAAGCTGCTGATTTCTATTATGAGAGAGATATTGTAAAGCAGGGATTAACCGGCGGCGATTGCGGCGATATTTCACAGGATGCTAACTCAGAATCGGCCTTCGGTTTCCTGGAGTCACTGATGGCATTGTATTATCACACAAGGGACAATAAATGGTTACAAAAGGCGGAAGTACAAGCGGCGCTTTGTGCTACATGGACCATTTCTTACCCGGTAACGTTTCCTGCCAATAGTACCATTGGTAAATTACAATGTAATATGACCGGGGCGGTATGGGCAAGTATACAGAATAAACACGCGGCGCCAGGCATTTGCACAGCTTCCGGCGACTATTTATTCAAATTATTCCGGGCTACCGGGAAAGAAGCCTATGCGGCATTGCTGCGCGATATTCAACACGCCCACACGGAAGCCGTGAATATGCCGGGGCATATTACCTCCAATTTCCTGGTCGGTTCCTGCATGGAACGCATACAACCCAGCGACGCTGAAGGACGCGGCAGTATCGGTAATTTTATTTATACCCGTAATTCATGGACAGAAACGAATGGGATGCTCATGGCCATGGAGCTCCCGGGCATTTATCTGCAAACCGATAATGGCCGCTTGTTTGTTTTTGATCACGTAACGGCGAAAGTAACGGCGCGTAAAAACGGTGCCACTACGCTGGAAATTACGAATCCTACCGCCTATGATGCGGCAGTATCTGTAATGGCGGAATCCAGCCGGCAGGCAGCCATACCACTGGCATATACAGCGTTTCTCAAATGGCCGAAAGTCAGTGTGAAAGCCGGAAAAACCATATATGTGCAGGTGTCGGCTAACGGGCAGCTATTACATTGATAGCCGGAAATTTTTTGATGGCATTCATTTATTCGTTTCCGGGAGGGAGTGATGAATGAATGCTGTCACCTGCGCCATGATTCGATCCCGTATCCACTGCGTTTGAGCATCATCCAGTTCTGCCAGCATATTCCCGTTGTCTATATTAAAATCTGCGTATACATCATTCGCAAATTCTTCTTTTATTTCTTTCAATCGTTTTTCGTTGTTGGTATCCAACCGCCCGGTTTTCGACAGTGCACTATTCAGCCTGTTGGCTGTAATATAGGTGGATATGGCGGTTACTAAAAAGGACAACTCCTCAGCGCGTGAGTGAACGTTAGGAATAAACGACCACTTTTCTGCTTCATGGAATTTTTCTTCTTCATCGAACGCCGGATTTTTATGTTTGATCACGGGCCGGCTGCTCAGTACTACTGTTGAATGATGGAATGGCTTAATCACCACGCCTTCCATAACGTTGGGCGTTATCTCCGGTAAATGCAGCAATGCCGGGATAGTAGAGGGAAGATGAATGTCGAAATTTAATGCATCATTCCACTTGCCAATGAATAACGGTTTTGCATAAAAAATATTAAAGCGTTCAAAATAAGTAATAGCGGTATCGTAGTCGAGATAGATTTTTGAATCTGCATCTTCCGGGTATAGTGCAATATCAAACGCGCAAAACCGGATAGTGGGACTATAATATACGCCCGTTTGAATAGCTTGTACCTGTTCATCCGGTGGCACATCCGGATGGGGATATTCCCCGCCAAATAGTTCTCCGTATAGTATATAGCGGTATGCGGGCATATCCTGCTGTAATTGTTCAAACAGGGAGAGGACGCGGCCTTCGAGGTCAGCAACCACCTGTTGGAATCCGAAAAAATCATCTCCCCATTGAAGATACTCTTTTCGCTTAGCGTATCGTAACTGTTGATGATCGTATACAAAGCTGAAATTAGCGCCGTGTATTTTTTCTGTTACTACCCACTTTAGTTTATAAAGACTGTTTAATTCTTTTTCTGATAAGGTAAGTCCTTTGGAATTTTTGGGCATTTTCTCATATGCCGAATGCTCGCTCATGGCCATAAAACAACGGGTTAATCACCAAACAATTTGATGGCAAATATAGGTATTCTGTGTATTAATACCTGTATTGCATTTTACTAAACTGGTGTGGCGGAATTTTCATTTCCCGTTTGAAGAACCGGTTAAAGTAGGCAGGGTCATCGAAGCCGGGTTGGTAAGATATTTCCTTTACTGTTAATGCGCCATGGTAAAGGTATCGTTGTGCTTCCAGTAATATCCGTTGTTTAACCAGGTCTCCTGCCGAAGCGCGTGCATATTTCCGGGTCAGTAAATTGAGTTGTTTAAGGGAGATATTCATCTGCGCGGCGTAGTCGTGTGGCAGGTGTTGTTCCCGGTAGTAATGATTCTCATGGTAATAAAGTTTGTTTGACAGGAGCAAAGCTACAGCCGGGGTGGGCCAGGAAAAATGGATGTTTGGCCCGAAAAATTGCACTTTCGGGAATGCGCCTATCTTTCAATAGCAAATACTGATTATATTTTGGGTTATTTTTATCATTAAATCCTATATACCTATGAGCAATGGAATAGATGCGAAATTTGTGCAGGAGCGATACGAGAAGATGTCTAACGACGAATTAATATACCTGGTTACGCATGATGGGGCAGGACTGACGCCGGCCGCACTGGTAATTGCAAAAAATGAAATTGCAAAGCGTGGGCTCAAAGGTGGCTATGCTGATGCACTGGAGATGCAGAATAAAACTTACACCATTGAAGAAATTGATGCTTATTGTAGCTTGATTAATGATTTGAAATGTCCTATTTGCGGGGAGCGCTCTACACCATTAAATGGCACCGTCACCACGGAGGTTATCAGCTTTATCCTGATGATGCAGACTAGGACAGCCGTCTATGTGGGATGCCCGGATTGTTTGGATGACTTGAGTAATGCTGCATTGAATAAAACGGTGATATTAGGTTGGTGGAGCTTTTGGGGCATCTTTAAAACTATTGGAGCTATCATTGACAACATTAAGTATAAACGTGCTAATCACTACGAATCGCCCAATATAGCTTTGAGATATTTTGTGTTATCACATATTGGCTTGATAGAATTACATAAAAATGATCGTACCATGTTAGACCAGCTAATAGCAAAGCATAACATGACCTGTGCATGAGCACAAAAAAATAAAAAAGCCGCAGGTAGTTATCTACCTACGGCTAAAACACCTGCTGATAATTGCCGGTGTTATTGTTGGGGTAGCCAGTATTTATATCCCCTGCTTTTTACCTCCAGCCAGCTTTTGGGCGCACTCCAGTAGTTAGGTACATCCAGTGTGAAGTCTTCATTTACGTAGGTCAGGACATCCGTGTAATCCTGACCGATGACGTTTTTGTAGTGGATGGTCAGTTGTTTGAGGCGGGGATCATAAAAGTTTTCGTCGGTAGATTGTTGTACGGTGCCGTAGGCGAAGGTCGCCATCGGGAAGTCGGTATTGCCTGCGAGGATAGGATCCTGCCGGTATAAGCCAAAGTTTTGATCTACCAGCGTCAGCATGTTGTACATCCAACCGGCGGAATGTAAACCATGTACTTCAAAGGACCAGGCGCTGGATCCCCAGATCATGTATTTGCCGTTGAGCTGAGGATCATCAGCCATGCTCAGCGGGGTAATGAACTTGTACTTTCTGAGTCTTCCGTCTGGTGCGTTTTCACCTCCGTTGCCCGCCAACTGTACAGAGTAATAGCGGCCAATAGGTATTTTGGGTATAGGAAAACCGGACCAGTTAACGATTTTATCTTTTGTTACCAGCAAACCTGCAATCATGAACTGGGTGTATTGCCGGCTTAGTGGCAAGCTATCTGCACGCACTACTTTCAATGGGAAGGCATAGTCCTGGTATTCCTTCATTCTATCTCTTTCTACCGGCACGGTGAAAATGAGAGACGAAGAGGAGGATCCTTTAGGGATGGTTACCACGAACCCATTTTCTTTGGCATCGAAAGGTGCATTCACCGTGTAAGCAGCGGGAGCAGGAATTTTCTTGTTGTCATTTTTCAGGATGTTGAAATCTTCCAGCGATTCCGGATCAAAAGCTACTATCACGCGGTAATCCCGGCTGGCCGGCAGCGAGCCGCCGATACCTACTTTGAACTTTATATCCGCATTAAAAGTTTTGGTATCAATGATGGTGTCAGAATCATATTGGGCATTGAGATATTTGAGGGTATCCACGAACGTATGTACGGCAACGTCGGAGATCTCCCTTTCTGTGGAGGAAGTAGAGGAGGCGGAAATAATATAAACTTCCTGTTTGTAAAACTCTTTGTTTTCGTAATCAGGTTTGCCGCAGCCATGCAATATGGCAGCAACAAAGGCGATGGAGAGAATATGATAAATGCGTTTCATGTTGTCTGATTTAAAGTGTGTTACCATCCTGGATTTTGTGTCAGTGTTCCCCAGTAGTTGGCTACTTCCTGGTAAGGAATTGGCAGGAAGTAATTTTTAGGCCGGAATACATAACCATCGATCACGGCTCTGTCGTAGAAGCCACCATCAGGAGAGAGGTAATTGCATCCATATACCAGGCCTCCCATGCCAAGGCTGTTTCCCCAGTTATCGCGGGTAGTTTTAATGGCATCTTTCCAACGGCGAGAATCAAAATATCGCCGTGCTTCAAATGCCAGTTCCACATAACGTTCGTGCTTAATACGCTCCCGCGTGATTTCTTTGCTGGCAGGTTCATAGCCGGGCAAGCCTGCGCGGAACCTCACCAGGTTGAGATATTTGAGGATATCTGCATCACCGGGCGAATATTCGTTTAATGCTTCTGCATAGGAAAGATAAATTTCTGCCAGGCGTATAGCATGATAAGGTTTATCATAGCTGCCTCCTGCTTTCTGCTCATCATCCGCCACCCATTTTACGATCTGGTAACCGGAACGTACAGAGGGACGGTCTGTCTGGATGTAGCCGTCCAACGCATTGGCTTTGTAGTCGGCATAGTACATGGTACCATTGTTCTGCAGGTAGCCGCGACCAATAAACCCGATAGTTGCATAGAAGCGGGCTTCCCGGAAAAGGCAGCGGTTGGGCACTTTGGGGTTGATATTAGACTGGTTAAACCCGGTAGTGATGGGACTGGCATCTTCCGGACCATTTCCCCTGATATAAAGACCATCGCCATTCTCCGCTACTCCAATATCGTTATACAGTTTCCTGTTTTCTTCATCTATGGTGTTGCCGTTATTCATGAAGTAGGCATCTACCAACTTTTGGGTGGCAGCTACTCTTCCGGCAAATTGGGCTCCTTCACTATTGTTGTAGTTCCGTGGAATTCCCATGATGGTGAGGGCCCAGGTTTGACTACCCTGGTTGATAATCCAGATGGCTTCTTTATTCCAGAATGATTTACCACCGGAAAACAAACCTTTATAAGAGCGGTATGGATCGATGCCTGCAGGTCCGTTAGGCCAGGCAACGTTGTTGCCCGGGAAGTTACCCAATGGAACCGTGAGTTTTTCGCTGTTGGCAGGCACTGTAAACAGCTCAAATTTCCCCTGGTCAATCACTGCTTTGGCGGCATCTGCTGCTTTTTTCCATTTTAACGGATCTACTGCTGCGGAGAAGTAAGATTTTCCTTTGGCATCTTTGAAGTTGTTGTAGTCGGGGTTACCATTCACTAACGGACTGGCATCCCAGAGCAGTACCCGTGCTTTAATGGCCATCGCAGCTTCACGGGAAGGGCGCCCCAGATCTACGTTCTGGATTTTTTCTTTGGGCGGCAGCAGGTTAATACAGGAATCCAGTTCTGTGGTGATGAAGTTCACGCATTCCTCTTCCGTATTTCTCGTAGTAGGTAACTCTTCTGTTTTAGAGTAGTCGATTGTTTTACTGACGATGGGAAAAGGACCATACAACTCCAGCATCTGTGAATAATAAAATGCGCGCAGGAACCTGGCATCCGCTGCATATCCTTCTATTTCGCCAGGTACCAGCAGTTTGTCGTTTGCCTTGTGATAGTTTTCCAGGAACAGGTTACAGGTGCGGATAGCTTTGTAATAATCCGACCAGAAATTATATATCGTGTTATCCGGGTTGAACTTACCCTGGGCGAAATTAAGATTGGCATAACCATCCAACCCTGCGTGTCCTTCGTCATAGTTGGTATTAAAAGGCCAGCTGTTGATCATATCAGAATAAACGGGCATGGCGCCGTAACAGGCGGCCCAGGCTTTCCGGATATCAATGCGTTGAGTCCAGATGTTATTGAGGTTGTTTACCTCATGCAGGTATTCATCCGCTTCCAGGTAGTGGCAACTGAAGGAAGGAACGAGGAAGAACAGGACTACAAGTAATTTTATGATATTATTTTTCATAAACGTCATTTTAAAGGTCTAATCCAATTTCCAATCCCACGGAGAGTGTTCGTTTTAAAGGATAGGCGTAGGAAGATGTTTGTTCCGGGTTCCAGTCTTTAAATGTGGAGAAGGTGTACACATTGTCGCATCTGCCGTAGTAGTAAATACTTTTGAACATTGACTTTTTTGTTCTCGGTGTCCAGGTGTATCCCAGTTCTGCATCTGCAATTCTGAGATAAGAAGCTTCTCTTAACCAGAAAGTAGAGTTTTGTGCATTGTTCAGGTTATCTGAACCGTATGCCAGTCGCGGATAGGTGGCATTGGGATTTTCAGTAGCCGGGTTGCCGGAGTAGGAGGCGGGTGTCCAATGATCTTTCACTGCAGCGGCATATACGGCGCCGTTTTGGTTACCACCGGCATTATATGGATTGAAAGGTATTCTTCCTCCGTAAATGCTCCTGAATTGGTTTAACTTGCCGATAGCGCGGGTAGCGAAAGTCCATCTTTTATATCGCAGGTCAATGGCCAGTGAGTAGCTCCATTTGGGATAGCGGTTACCGGTCCAGATTCTGTCGTTGGCCGTAATCACACCATCGCCGTCAATGTCTTTGTATTTGATATCACCGGGCATTACTTTATTCCAGGTTTGGACCGGGCTGTTGTCAATATCTTTCTGATCTTTAAACAATCCCAGTGCGAGATAGGTGAGGTCACGTCCCCAATCGAGGCCAATGCCGCTCTGGTAGGCTACTTTAGGATCCAGTTGCCCGTTTTCTATGATCTTGTTGGTATTGTAACTAACAATTGCTTTGATATAGTTGATTTTGAAATCGCCTAACGATTTAGTGTAGGTGAGGTCAAAGTCAATACCTCTTGACTGGGTTTTACCCAGGTTGGCTTGCGGGGTGGAAGGCAATCCCAGCGTGGCTGGCAGCCGGCTTAAGGAGATCAGCTGATCAGTGTTCGTGTATTGATAAGCGTCCACAATCAGTTTCATGTCTCTGAAAAATCCTATTTCCATGCCCAGGTTCAATTTTTGGTTGCGTTCCCAGGTAAGATTCAATTGTTCCAGCCGCGATTCCCCTACGCCGGGGATATAAATGCCACTACCTGCCGCTTGTCCAACGCCAAAAGAATAACCCGTACGGCTGCCGGTGGTAGCCATATAGCCGAAGCGGGAGGCGTTCCCTGCTGCACCTACTACGCCAAAGGATACCCTGAATTTGAGGAAGTCTACCACGTCTGCGATGCCACCGTTCCAGAAATGTTCTGCAGAGGGTACCCAGGCAAAACCTATGGAAGGGAAGGTAGACCAGCGTTTATCCGGTGTAAACATTTGTGATCCGGAAGCGCCGAAGTTGATATCCGTAAAATACCTGTCGGCCCAACCGAAAGTGACGCGTCCGGCCAATGATTGTTCGCGGGAAGGCAATGCATTGATCAGCAGGGTACCGCCGTCTCCTTCGGGGGCGTCGGTGAGGAATTCCCGTTGTTTATACAGCATCAATCCTGTTACCGCCAGTTTTTTGAAAAAGGTACGCGCATAATTCAGGCTACCTTGCAGCTCTACTACGCGGTTGCCCGTGGGAGCCACATATTCGAAGCCCATTTTATCGTTGATATCCGGCGTTTTGTTGATGGTGACCAGGTTGCCGTCTTTATCCCGGCCGGTACCCATATAGCTATTCATATAGTCGATAGCGTGACGCTGGTAGTCTTTCTTATAGCGATGTGTGTAGTAATTACTTTTCGTGAAAGAGGCGATGCCACTGAGAAACAGTCCCTCTGTGAGCCAGTTCAGTTTCTGGACCAGGTTCAGGTTAGTAGACATGTAGTTGGCATAGTTTTTCACGAACCCGGTTTTGGTGAGCAGCGAATAGGGATTCACAATGCCCGTGGGTTCTTCCGGCGCAGAGCCATCAGAAAATTGTGCGGGAAACAACGTAGGGTTTACGTTATTCATGATATCCAGCAGCCTGTCTGCTCCCTGTCCCGGTTCAGTAGTGGTATTGTAACGACCGTCGAATCCAATTCCCAGTGTAGTGGTGGGCGTTAGATCTGCTTTTAAGTTAGAGCGGAAGTTGAACTGGTTGTAGTTGGCGTTGGAAGCACTTTTGCTGTTGAACATGCCTTTTTCATTATACAACCCGCCGGACATATAATAGGTGACCGCATTACCACCGCCGCTGATATTGAAGTTGGCTTTGGTAGCAGGATTGTTCTGTTTGATCATCGTCTTGTACCAATCCACATTCGGGTAGAAGTCCATATCATTGTCGGCAAATTTTGCGATTTCCTCATCGCTGTACATCGGGCGTTTATCTCTTACCACCAGTGCTTCATTTTTCATTTTGGCAAAGGTGGGAGCATCTACCCAGGTAGGTTTGTAAGTAGCGTTGTTGACAGAGCGGGAGGCAGAAACCCGTACGGTAGGCTTGGAGGCAATTTTACCGGTTTTGGTGGTAATTACGATAATACCATTGGCACCTTCAAGGCCATATACCGCAGTAGCTGAGGCGTCTTTCAATACCGAAAAAGTAGCGATATCGTTGGGGTCTACGTCGTCGATATTTCTTCTTAATCCATCAATTAATATAAGGGGAGAAGTATTGCCCGATACGGAGTTAATCCCCCTGATGATGAAAGAGGCACCATCTTGTCCGGGCTGGCCAGAAGACTGTACAAACGTAACACCCGCTACGCGTCCGGCCAACTGTGAGGTGAGCGAACGGGTAGGGGCTTTTAACTCCGAAGGGTTGACAGTGGTAATAGCACCCACCACGCTTACTTTTTTTTGTGTACCCATGGCCGTTACCACTACTTCATCTTTGGTAAGGCTCTCCGATTCCAGGATGATGGGGAATTTCCGGAGACTGGCATAGGGAATTGTTTTGACTTCTACTTCCTGGGTTTTATAGCCCACGGAGGAAACTATCAGGGTCGCATAGCGGGAGATATTACCTAATACGAAATAGCCGTTTTTATCCGATACAGTTCCTACCAGTGGATTCGCTTTCAGGTAAATAGTAACAGCATTGAGTGGTTGATTCTGAAGATCCGTAATGTTACCTGATAGCGTAACAGCATTGTTGGCAGAGTCTTTGGTTGCCAGCAGCGCAGAACGTGGTGTATGTAAGGTAACCAGTTTATTAGCATTGATGCGGAAGGAGATGTCGGTATCTTTCAGGATGGCTGTTAATGCCACGGAGATATCAGTGGCTTTACCATCATATGCACCTGCAGGTTTGTTAAACATCGGATCTTCGGTATATAAAAACCGGTAGGCCGTTGTTTTTTCAATATACTCCAGCACTTCCCGGATAGGTTTCTTTCCTGCCGGAATAGCGATTTGCTGCGACCACACGTTCAGCGAGGGACATAGCATGATAATAAGATACAGCAGTAGCTTACAGCTTTTTTTCACATTCATGTGACTGATGGTTTAAATGATGACTATAGGCAAAGCAGATACCTGCGGGCTTCATGACGTCCGCAATACCTCTGGTACTTAAAGTAATCCTGGTTTTAAAATGGTGTTATAGTGCGGATGTTACCTGCACATTTGCTATTTATTGGTTGATATAAATTTTATTGCCTGAACTGGTGTAATGAAATGGAATAGTCTGTTGCAATGCAGGAATAATTTCTTGAATAGACTCATTAGAGAAAGTTCCTGTGATGCGTATGTCCTGGAATACAGTATCATTAAAGTAGATGTATACATTGAATTTTCGTTGCAGTTCATTTGCGACGTCCTGGAACCTGGTAGAACGGAATACTAATTTGTTTTTTAGCCAGGCCGTTTCGTCGAAGCTGCTGTCGATACGGTTAAGTGTTAGGTGTTGTAGTGACACAGTTTCATTGCGTGGTTCTTTTGGTGTACTGGTGTAGTTGTTTTGTTTTTGACTGATGGTGACTTTTTCCCTGGGCCTTAGCAGGATGACTCTTTCCGGATCTTTCTCCGTAGTGAGTTGAATGGTGCCGGTAAACAGGGAGGCTTCCACGATTGAATCTTCTGCGTAGGCCTTCACGTTAAAGGTGGTACCGAGTACTGTTACGGTTACAGACGAAGTGGCTACCAGCATTGGCATGGCCGGATCTTTCTTTACATCAAAGTAAGCTTCTCCTTCCAGGTTAATCCGGCGATTTTTTATCCCGAAGTCTTTATCATACGTCAGGCGGCTGCCGGAATTCAGGATCACCACGGAGCCATCCGGCAAATGCACGGTGGTTTTGGCGCCGCGTTCCGTGTTGATTTTATTCACGAAGTTACCGGCCGCGTTATGGCTGGCGAACAGGTATAGTCCTGTGAGCACTGCCAGGTTTAGTATAGCCGCTACGTATAGTTTGGAATAGCGTCTGAAATGTTTTTTAAGGCGGCTGTCTGCCGGTGCCAGGTCATCGTTGGCCGGGAGGTCGTTGGCGGGTACTTCCCCGATCTGCCTGAGCAGGCGTTTTTCGCTTCGTTCCAACATAGCGGGATCATCTCCCATTATAATTTCCAGGTTGAAAATGGCATCCAGAATTTCTCCCTGCTGTAATTCCTCCTGATGTTTTTTTAGGAGGAACTCCAGTTCTTTAATCTCGTGATCAGAGATCTCATGACTAAATTTTTTTGCGAGCAATTCCCAGATTCTGTCCATGTAAATGGCGGTCGTTTATTAGAAGGAGTAGTAAAACAACCGTTTACCCTTAAGTGCGGAAAAAAAAATTATGTAGTGGAGAAAGTGAAGGCTTTACTGAGCTTTTTCAGGGCAATACCCATTTGGGTTTCCACTGTTTTAGGGGAGATATTGAGGATTTCAGCTACATCGCGGTATTTAAATGATTCTTCTTTGACCAGCATAAAGATAAGTTTGCATTTTGGGGGGAGCTGGTTGATGGCGGCATTTACGCGGTATAGCATTTCCGAAGAGATGAGTAATTCTTCCGGGGAGCGGGCTACTTCCAGGCGGAAGTCTTCGATATTATCCAGTGGTTCTGTAAGGTGCAGTTGATGTTTCAGAAAGGAAAAGGCTTTATTGCGTGCCATTACATACAGGTATACCTCCGGGTTGCTGACTTCCAGCAATTTTTCCCGGCGCTGCCAGAGCTGCACAAATATGTCGCTGGCCAATTCTTCTGCGGACTCGCGTTGTTTCACCAGGGAGTGAATCAGTTTGAAAATTCTGCTGAAGTAAAGGTTGTGCAATTTTACGAGCACTGCAGGCCCTTCTGCGGACGGTAACTGCTGGAATAGAAGTCTTGCTTCGGTTCCTCCTTTCATAACGGTTTGGTCACTGCTTTAAAGACAAAAGGTTTAATAATAGCGCCTTGGCAATATGTTTCTTATGGTTACTAAATTCGTGGTGTACCAAGCAGGATGAAGGTTTGGAGCGATCTGTGGTTGTTAGCATTTCATTGTTGTTTCTATTTCTGGCGATCGGTGTATATGTTAGTTGCTGCGAATTACAGATGTTCCAAAATCGTTTTTCTATTGGAGTTAAATTAAATTCATCCCTTTTGATTTACAAAGGTTATGGCAAAATTGGAATAGCAAAAGTTAAAATAATATCATTAGATAGGTTTTAGCGATTAGGTTTTAGCTTTTAGCAAATGCAGCGAAGAATAATATAACATCATCTTCGCTGCATTTGCTAAAAACTAAAACCTAATCGCTAAAAGCTAAAATGTTATCTGTTGCAGTCTGCAGACCAGGTTTTGCTGTCCCTGGTAAACCCGATGATCAGTTTGTCTTTGTTGATGGTGATAAGGCCTGTACCCGAAGAGCCAATACTTACCATGGTGTTATCGTCTTTCTTTTCAAACTCAACACCGGTGAGATCGGGTATACCGTCGGAAAACCGGAAGTCGTACCGGGTACCTACTTTGGTAACGAAAACACTGCCGTTGTCTTTGCTGATATTTACACCAGAGGCTGTGTAGCCTACTTTTCCCCGGAAGGTACCGGCAAAGATATCGGTGTCTGCAGGGTCTGTACTTTTGCTACAGGCGGAAAACAGTACAGCCGAAATAAATAATACACTGATAATTCTAAGCATCCATTTCATATCACACGTTTTGGTTTTTCAATATGGTTCCTGTTGGGGAAATGCAATTAGCATACCAGTCGGATAGCTGGTATTATATATACGCAGGGGAGTGTTTTTATGGCAGCGCCCGGGATTTCCGGGTGAAGGAATACCCATAATGGGTAAGCAGATCCTTGTTTAGTGGCTATAGAGGCGTGCCTGTGCAAGGGGGATTCACTAACATAAGTTATAATTTAATATATTGATAATCAATAAACGCATGTAAATTTTTTTGGATCCTTTTAATTTTAAAAAAATTTAATTTCATTTTTCTTAGCTTGTAACTCGCATACAACCAAAATCGCTTATAAATTAATTACTTGACTTCTTCAATAACAAATCATTCATGAGTACATTAACAACATCTCCGGCGCCAACCGGGGAAGCAGCAACTGCCGCCGCCGGAGGGGAAAAGAAGGGCCGCCTTTACTCATTAGACGCCCTCCGGGGATTTGATATGTTCTGGATCATGGGTGGGGGTAGTATATTCCACGCCATCGCCAACGCTGCACCATCGCCTTTCTGGGAAGCAATAGACGTACAATTGGAACATCCTGCCTGGAATGGTTTTCATTTCTACGACCTGATATTTCCATTATTCCTTTTTATGGCGGGTGTATCCACTCCTTACTCAGTAGGGCGTGAACTGGAGAAAGGTAAAAGCCGCACGCAACTATTGGGACGCGTCATCAAAAGAGGTCTCATCCTGGTATTGCTGGGCATCATTTATAACAACGGCCTGCAGTTGCATCCTATATCGGAAATACGTTTTGGCAGTGTATTAGGCCGTATCGGTCTCGCGTATATGTTTGCCAACATCATTTATTTGTATACCAAAGAAAGGGCGCAAATGATCTGGTTTGTTGGCATATTGCTCACTTACTGGCTACTGCTGAAGTTCACCGCCGCGCCTGGATTTGCACCTGGTAACCTGACCATGGAAGGCAACTTTGCTTCTTATATCGACCGGTTACTGATGCCAGGGAAACTATACCTCGGCATTCATGACCCGGAAGGACTGGCATCTACGTTCCCTGCAATCAGCACCGCTTTGCTGGGTATTCTCACGGGTAATTTATTACGCAACAGCAACATGCAGCCTGTGAGGAAAGTAGGCGTGATGGCGCTTACCGGCGTTGTATTCGTGGTGCTGGCACAGCTATGGAACCTGGATTTTCCCATCAACAAAAATTTGTGGACCAGCTCTTTTGTGCTGCAGGTAGGAGGTATCAGCCTGCTGCTGCTGGCGCTTTTTTATTACGTGATCGACATTGCCGGGTATAAAAAATGGGCGTTCTTCTTCCAGGTGATTGGTATGAACTCCATACTCATCTATATTTCCGGACATTTTATTGACTTCAATTATACCAACAACGCATTTTTCAAATGGCTGGGACAATTAGTAGGTGATCCATTTGGTGCAGTAGCCATGAGTATCACCTTCCTGTTGGTGAAATGGGCGTTCCTGTATTTTATGTATAAGAAGAAGGTATTTCTCAAAGTATAACCATCACTACGTTAAAAGCGTGATACACTCTGCGGGTGTATCACGCTTTTTTATGGGAGTTACCAGGTTTCCGTGAAAGTGATGTAGTCCCGGGCGCTTTGATCGATCTGTTCCTGCGTTGGCCGGTGTTCCACGCCATAGAAAACAAAGCATGGCTGGTAGTCGGCTTTTACATAATTGAACGTGATTTCAAAAGGAGCGGTGAGCTGCGCCATGGTGTATTTATATCTCCCGGAGGGTTGATAATCGCTTTTGTTAATACCCGCGCTAATGGCCAGTGCCATCTTTTTCCCTGCCACCTGGTAGCCGCTGCCGGCGCCGTAAGCCCAGCCATCAGTTAATACTTCATCCAGCCATTGCTTGAAAAACGGTGGGCAATTAAACCAATAGAAAGGGAACTGAAAGATGATTTTGTCGTGTGCCGCCAGCAGCTGTTGCTCCCGTTGCACGTCGATGCGCCCGTCCGGGTACTGCGCATGTAAGTCATGTATCACATATCTCTCCGGATATTTTTTTAATTCTTCCACCCACCGCTTGTTAATAGCAGAAGACGTCATATCAGGATGGATAATAATTACCAGTGTTTTCTTCATATCTTGTTACATTATCTATACTGTCAGCAAAGGTGAAATTCTTATCTTCATTGGCCAATATGGGTCTAAGTTATCCGGTAGGGAAAAATTTATCACTATGGGTGCCTACAGGCAGATCATTACTTTTGTAACCTAAAAAAAGAGGCGTATGTACCAGCGGAAAATCCCCATTGATTATAGTTGTGGTCTTAACATTGCGATGGAAGTGGTAGGATCGAAATGGAAATTTTGTTTACTCGATGAAATTGCCAAAGGCGCCAAACGCCCGAGAGACCTGGTTCAGGCTATCAATGGCATCACCCGGAGAGTATTACAAAAAGATTTGAGAGAATTGGAAATGCACGGCCTGGTTGGAAAAACGGTGTATGCAGAAGTGCCCCTGCGGGTAGAATATCATCTGACCACCGCCGGCGAGTCATTATTGCCACTCATTGCCGCCATTGATCAATGGGGCCTGGAGTTTGGGCCACAACTGAGAAATATTCTGGAAAGGAAAGCAATGCCCGTTTTATAACCCGAATATTACTACGATGAATTCCACAAAACTACTATCCAAACATTTCAGAGATGTTCATTTCGGTGGTAACTGGACCAGTGTGAATTTAAAAGATACCCTTGCCGGCATCACCTGGGAACAGGCCACCACTAAGGTGCAGGACCTGAACACCATTGCTGTACTGGTTTTTCATATCAACTATTATGTCAGCGTTATCCTGAAAGTGTTGCAGGGCGGCCCCCTGGATGCCAGCGATAAATATAGCTTTGATCTGCCACCTGTTACCTCGGAAGCAGCCTGGCAGGCGCTGGTGAGCAAAGCACTGAATGAAGCTGAACAACTGGCAGAGGCCATAGAGCGGCTGGAAGAAGCACAATTATCGAAGGATTTTGCAGATCCTAAATACGGCAGCTATCACCGGAATTTACTGGGGGTAACAGAGCATACCCATTATCATCTCGGACAGATATCATTGCTGAAAAAGATGACGCGTGTGAAGAGTTGAGAGAAATTTTTTTTGTAGTTTAAAAATAATGTTTACTTTCGCGCTCCCTTCACGGGAATGATTCCCTAGCTCAGTTGGTAGAGCAATACACTTTTAATGTATGGGTCTTGGGTTCGAGTCCCAAGGGGATCACTGGAAAGTTTCAAAGCCTGCGCTGGTCGCGGGCTTTGTTGTTTTGGTCTATTTGTTAGTCTATCAAAGTGCGGATGTGAGTTTCGTGGTTACTTGGTTTTATTTGGGTTGATTTGTCAATGCCTTTTGTGACTTCGATTTCCATAAACAAGTATTTATCGTTAAAGTATCTTATCGAAACTGCGTCGGTTTTCTGATCCTTTTTTATTTTATTTAGAACCTGCTTTAAATTTTTTAAATTTTCAATTATGATTAGCGCAAGGCCAATAAGGGGGACCAAAATGATTTCAAATTTGGCGAATTTGATTTTAAATTTCCATAGTTTGGCTATTGTTTGAAGATTGCCTGGCAATTAAATTTTCCGTTCCCTCCTATTTTGAAGTGCATCATTTGCTTGTCATCACTTATATGCTGCAACGGACGGTTACAGCTCTGAATGCTTTCCCGAAGCAGTTAAATTACTCGAGAGTTTCCTTTATGAGGGAGTATCTCCGGAACAAGTTGTTAAAACAAATCAAAGCTTATCTGCGTATAAGCACAGTATTGAAAACAGGCAGCAAAAGAACCTGGATCGGTTTGATTGGGAGATGGATATATTAAGCGTAAATACATAGGATGCCGCCACTAACTGCCATGATGTTCGAAATTGGGCTGGGAATGTTTTACAAGTAATAAAAGAGACAACCTCAAAAAAAGAGACAGCATAAATTATAGCAAAGCTTTTTACTGAGTTCGATAAACAGGATAAAAAATCTTGTCAAATAGCTTTTCCTTTCTGGTGATAATGGTAACGGAACCTTTTAAACCAACTTTATAAGGAATATGATAATTGTGACTGGTAAGCAATCCGTTTTCCAATGCTACTTTTACACGATAGCCACTATCGCTTGGTACTTCCGAAATATAGGATACTTTGCCGTGTAGTTCCCCATATTCCTGTGTTGGATACGCATTCAGCTTTACGATGGCAGTTTGTCCTATGGCCAGTTTTCCAATATTTTCATGTGGTAAATTTCCTTCTATGAAGGAGGAATCTTCAATAGGGTAAACAAATGCTATTAACGCATCATTCTTGACCGGCTGATTATCTTTAAGTTGGAAAGGAAAAGATAACCTACCCCTGCTGGGTGCTTTAATGGTATAACTCCTGATCCACAGCAGCAAAGAAGATCTCATACTATATAGCGCATCAGTAAATGCATCCTGTTCCTGGCTTTCCTGATGCTCTATTTCCAATATTTCCGCCGCTAAACCAGCCTGCTGATTCCGATTATTGTTAAGTGCTGCTTCTAGCTGAGGAACAGTTTGTTCTTTCCTCAGGAAGGCACTTTCTATGTTTCTGAACTCCGATGCCGAGATAACCCTTTCTTTATACAAAGTACTATTAGCATCCAACTCATCTGCCGATAATGAAACATCCTTTGTTGCTAAGTGTATTTGCTTATCGATGGCATTTTTTGCATCGAGTAAGGCATCTAATCGGTCTGAAAGCAGTTTTTTCCGTTTATTGAAATAGTTATTTGAATAAAAATCCAGGAATTTTCTGAAGGAAGTTTTGAAGGTTTCAAATTGGGGTTGAAGACTGCCTAAATGTACATTTCTTACTTTAAATTCCTTGTCGAGTTGCGAATAGCTATTTTTCTTCAGTAACGAATCCAGTTTTTCCAGGTCAGATAAGAGTTGCAATACGGTCTCGTGATCAGTATCGCCTTCCAGCCAAATGATGTCTGATCCCGGATTTATGATGCTGTCATTATCTACAAAGACTTTTATAATTTTACTATTTACCCCGGACTTAATTTCAACCGGAAGTAACGTGTTACTTAATCCAGCCTCCATGGTGACAGTTTCAGGGTAACCGATAAACCAGGTCATTAAAATAATGGCGAGCGTGATGGCAAGGATAACCAACAGCGCCCATTTGGAAAGGAAACCTGAATTTCCACTTAGGATCTCTTGTGAAACCGGTGGTCTGTCATTGATGATTACTGATGCTTCCTGGTCCATATAAATAATTATTTACATTTCAACTTGTAGTTGATTTCTCACTAACTGAAAATATCCGCCATGATTATCACATAATTCATCATGGGTACCAACTTCTACTATGGCACCATCTTTCATTACTACGATCTGGTCGGCATTCTTGACGGTGCTTAGTCTGTGAGCAATTACTACCACTGTTTTTCCTTTAAAAACCTGCGCCAGATTTTCAAGGATGATTTTCTCATTATTTGCATCCAGGGAATTTGTGGCCTCATCCAGGAATAAGTATTCCGGGGATTTGTAGATTGCTCTGGCCATCAAAATCCGTTGTTTTTGTCCTTGGCTGATTCCCTGGCCATTATTTCCTATTTGAGAGAAATATCCGTTGGGTAAATCCTGAATAAACTGATCAATATTTGCCAGCCGGCAAGCTTCGATGGCTTTTTCCAACGATGGGGCAGGATCGCCCAAGGCTACATTATGAAGTATGGAATCATTGAAAATATAACCTTCCTGTAAAACAGCGCCGCAATGCCCTCTCCAATGGTCAGGGCTGAAATAGCGGAAATTGATTTTACCTACGCGGATATCTCCTTTATAGTCCGCATAAAACTTTAGTAATAGTTTCAAAATAGTTGTTTTACCGCTGCCGCTCATGCCTACAATTGCTGTCACCTTTCCTTCAGGGATGATTAAATTGATGTTGCTCAATGCCGGAGTGGCGTCGACGCCAGGATAAGCAAAGGAAACATTTGAAAAAATGATGTCTTTTTTCTGTGGAAGCGTCTTGATATTATTGAGGGAGGTGTCCGTTTCATCCGGCTGTTCATGTATTTCATTCAGGCGTTCCATACTAATCCTGGCATCCTGACCATTTTGCACGAATGAAATCAATTGCTCAATAGGAGCATTCAACTGACCAAGTATGTACTGAATAGCCAACATGGTACCAATCGTTAATTGTCCGGAGATGACCTGCCGGGCTACCAGGCAGGTTATCAGTATATCCTTCCCCTGTGAAAGCATCGCGGCACCCGCTGTCTGTATCTGGTTGTAGGAGAGGCTTTTGAAGTTCAGTTTAAAAAGCATTGTCTGAATATCTTCCCATTCCCATCTCTTTATTTGCGTTGCATTGTACAGCTTAATTTCCGGCATTCCCTGTATAAACTGTAGATTGACATTATTTTCTTTAGCAGACATTTCAAATGTCTGAAAATTAATTTTACGGCGCACTTTCAGGAAAATCATTATCCAACTGACATAGATGAAACTACTTAGCAAAAAAACAAAGCATACCTGCATGCTGTATCGACAAATTACATAGGTAAAAACGAGAAAGTTAAAAGATGATAACAGCGTGTTCAAAGCTGTTCCGGTAATGAAATTCTGTACTTTTTTGCTATCAGATAAGCGTTGTATAACGTCGCCCGTTTTATGCCGCAAATAATAGGAAACAGGCAATTTTGACAGCTTCAGCCAGAATTCAGAAAGGATTTCTATATTTATCAGAACGGATACCCGCATCAATACTCTTGCCCGGATGAACTCAACAGACGTACGCCCCAAAATCAGCATCATTTGTCCTAATAATATAAGTGTAATAAAACTGATATCCCTGGTGGCTATCCCAATATCAACAATGCTCTGTGTTAAAAAAGGTAAGATTAACTGAAACAAAGAGGAGATAAGCAATGCCGCGATTACCTGAAACATCATCCATTTGTATTGCACAACGTACTTGAGCAATCTGGTCCAGGTGACCTGGTCGGCACCTGTATCTGCAGTATTTTCAAAAAAGCTGTTTGTTGGACTAAGTAATAGAATAGTGCCAATGCTTTCCCCCTCTTCATTGACCGAACTAATCCATCCTTTTTTAAACGTCGCCGCGGAATAGCGTATAACACCTACCTCAGGATCTACAACCCTAATACCGCGCCTGAGGCTAAATTTTGAAGTTGGTAAACAAACAACAAAATGACTTTGCTTCCAGTGAATGATACATGGCTTCTCCAGTGAACTGATCAGGTTATCATAAGTCACTTTAAGCCCCCTGGTACGGAAACCCATTTCCTCTGCTACCTGGCTGATTCCCAGCAAGGAAACGCCCGTTTTCGAAAATCCCATCGATTTTCGCAGTTGTTCTATATTAACACTCTTTCCGTAATATTTGCTGATAATTCTAAGACAGGTTGGTCCACAATCCATGGAATTCAGCTGCTTAAAAAACTGTATACGTGGCATCCGGTAATATTAATCTTTTAACCCTGGTCTTATCAAAAGTATCAGATATTTGGCCTGGAAACAGTGTTTTCAGGCCAAATGAAATCAGCCACAGTCGGATGACGAACACTTCATCGCACATACTATCACATCATGGTCTTCGTCGCAGTAATCACAATAGCAAGTACCGTCTTCGGTTTTGGTAGTACCACAGATAGTAACCTCTGGGTTGATGCCACCACCCAGCAGATTTTTCATTTCTACTTTTGATAGTTCCTGTCCGAGCATTTTGATTGTCTTCATATATAATTTGTTTTTTTTTCATTAAGTCGGGGATTGAGCATACTGGCACCCCAACAATTGGAGTTGGCTTGTAGTTGGCCTGGAAACACGTTCCCAGGCCAAATGAAATCAGCCACAGTCAGATTCCCAACACCTTACCCCACAATCTATCTCCTGATGGTACTCATCACAGTAATCACAATAACATGCACCATCTTCGGTTTTGGTAGTACCGCAGATAGTAACCCCAGGATCGATGCCACCACCCAGCAGATTTTTCATTTCTACTTTTGACAGTTCTTGTCCGAGCATTTTCATTTTTTTCATATATAATTTGTTTTTTTATCAGGTCAGGGATTGAGAATACTGGCACCCCAACAATAGCCAGGTTCGAACTATTTTAAGAAATACTTTATCTTGTTATATGAATACTCAGCTGGCATTTTATGTCCGTTTACATAAAAACTGGGTGTTCCAAAAATGCCTTCTTTTTTGCACCAATGGGACATGGCGGATACCTGTTGCAAAATGGTAGCTGCCTCAATGTTTACATCAAATTTTTGTTTGAAAGCAGTAAAATCTTTCTTCTCGGCCAGGTACCAATCATCCAACATCGTAAGCAGCAATTTGTGATCTCCTGCATTATAGGCTGCCAGGAACATCTCCACGGGCTTATATTTTTTGTCTTCCGGATTATCGTTTACTGCGAAGATTATTCGTACGCGCAGGTCCTTATCAGCATCTAATAATTCATGAATGCTTTTATGAGCCTTACTACATGGCTTACAATATGGGTTACATACTTTTATGATTTCATTTTCTGCGGTAGGATTACCTAGTATGATTCCAATTGCCGTTGGGTCTGTAGTGACCGGCAATTGACTGGAAAGAATAGTATTCATCACCTTAGAATTTGTATATAATCTGCGAAGTGATAAAGAATAATCCTTACGGCTAACGGTCAGCGAAAAAATCCAGCGCAACCCCATTAAGGATAATATTGAAAAGATAAATGCAGGAGAAAAATCTATTAGTGACTTTACATTCACTACGGCTAATCGTTCCCTGTACAGGAATACATTTACACATTCCAGCAACAACAGGATATCAGTAATGACACATAGTATGCACCAATGTTTGATGATAACCCATTGTGCCACTATTGAGTAGATGACGAAAGGAAGTGATATGACGGAGAGTAGGGAAATGATCGACCAGGCTTGTGGTGCTGCAGGATAAAACACCACCAGTAACATGGTCGCGGACATATATAAATAGGTAATACTGCTGAGACTTATTATGCCGGCAATTTTCCCATATTTTGAATCCAGCACTGTGGAACATTTACTCTTATTTCCATTATCACCACACATGGCTTTTCCAATCTGGTTTCCCTGGTCTATTTCCAACAATATCAGTAAAATGCCTACAATAACCCCCAACGTTTTAATAATAAAAGCGGGCGCCAGGAAGCTTAAAATTACGGCGTCTAACGTAGAAAAATAATTCAGTATGCTATACCCCAGCAAGCAGGTCAGCAGTAATAAGCAGGCAGATGACAGCAGCCGTTTATTACGTTTTTTATGATACCCGATTTCCCCGGATGCATCATTTTTTTCGGCTACTAATACCACGCCATCCCAACTGTCAAAGAAATCTTTTCTGCTTACTTTATATTTTTTTGAATGGAGATCTAAACAGGTAATATATTCGGCATTATGGTTTACCACTACTCTGAATCCCCTGACAGGATAACGGACGTGTGCAATAAATGCCTGTGGCAATTCATCAATATACGCTCTGTCTATCTTCATGGTAATATTCTCCACTTTCCATTTGTTCAATAATTCACTAATGGAAAGAATACTTGGATAGCCAGGATGGGACTGTATCTCATCTGAAACCGAACTATAAAATGAATTGATATTTAAAGCGTTTAACAGCTGGGACGTTACGACAATACAATCCTCAGCCTTGTTTGTCAGAAGGCGGTTAATGAAATTCATAAGTAAAAAATCGTTAAAGTAGAATTACGGAACAGCTTTTGGTCGTTACTATAAATGTCTCAGAACACTATCAATTGCAGGGACTAATATTTTCTCGAAATGCAGCGAACTTACCTCGGGATTTGAGCTGCCTTCCATGCTCATAAAAGCAATGATACCAGAAGGATTCAAAATAATATTAGTCGGAAATCCATTCCCTAAGTTGAGCTTGTAACATGCCTCCCTGGATATATGCCTGGGCATAAATGGAAGATGGTATTTTTTCCTGATTACATCGATGATTGAATCATTCTCAAATGTCAGTGATACGATATTGAAATTTTGGTTTGCATATCTTTCGCTTAGTTTAACAAGATCAGGAAATTCAGTAATACAAGGACGACATTCCGCGAACCAGAGACTAATCAGACAAACACCTTCTGGCAGCTTAATGCCGGCATTCCTAAATATAGAATCGGCATTGGTTAATTTGAAATAATCCTTTCCTATAAACGGTTTAACACGATTTTCCAATAGTTGCACCATCGTCAGTTTTCCGTTTCCGCCGGGAGGTTTTTTGTTGATATTACTTTGTGAATAAGCGGTTGACGTAAACAGAAAAAAAATGGCAATAGGGTCAATGAGTTTCATAAATGGGCTTATAGTTATTTACAAAATCATAATGGGTTGTCATGTCCTGAAGACTTCATCGAATATACGGTGTAATTAAATTTCAGTATCAAAAAATATTAACCTTGATAATTATTAAATCAACTTAATTGTTAATCTCCTGGTAAATTATTAAGGATAATTACTTTATGTGAAATAGTAATTATCCTTTTAATCATTTATCAAATTAGAAGTTGACTTTATAGTATTTTTTTCATTTGATCACAATGGTATAATGCTAGAACAGTTTTCTTATCCTGACTTGTAAAAGGAGAAGTAGTATTGGTATATAGCGGTTAATTTTCCTGTATTCAAGCATTGAAGATATAGCCGCTACAGGCGATATTTATTCAGTCTTTATCTGCCAATGTTCCTCTCCCAGTTTTTATACAGTTGATTATAGCTGTGAACATGAACCGGCGGATTATTTGGATCATACATCATGGTAAGTTCAAGCGCCAACTCAAAAATGTTACCACATATATCGTCATAGTCCTGTGCCAGTCCTACCGCACACGAAAAATCCGGTCTTTATTCTCCTCCCGTGTGCCAACAAACAGCCCTCCGCCCATGCCAATCCCACCGATTCTAAAAACGCCATATTTCACCCATTCCACTTCCTTTGTCATGTTATATTTATGCGATCTTAGTGCACGATCCAGATCATCTAAAGTAAAATCTAACCTATTTTTCACGTCGTCGTATAATGGCTTGTAATCAATATCTGCAACATATCGATACTGATACCATTGCGGTATATAATACTTTTCGGCATTAGAAGGGGAATTATCGTGACGAAAAGTAAATACAAAAAGCTTGTACAATGGCGGCAGTTCAATGTTGTATTGTGCTTCCATTACAGCAATATCAATTCGTTCATCTTGTCTGCGTGTTTTAAAAAGTTCGAATCCTGATTTCATAAATAGTATTGGGAAAAGATAATAACTGTGTAACATACTTTATTCGATGAGTATATAGCCCCAAGGAGATCAAGAAAGCGTGATACATTCTTTCAAATTGTATCACGCTTTTTGTATAAGATATATCGGACCATTCTTATTAAGATTTCTTAATCTTGTATTGTTAACCTCAGCGTATAAAATCCTTTTCGCACAAAGACGAATATTGCGTCTATGTTAAGTAAACAATTTTTGGAGGTAATTCAGTTGATCAAAAATTCTCGCCTTGCCGCGATGAGATCAGTTAATACAGAATTAATCAGCCTCTATTGGAGTATTGGTGAATACATTAGTAAGAAAGTGAAATGTGCAGAGTGGGGGCAATCTGTGGTTAATGAGTTAGCAAAGTATATACGATGTAATGAGCCAGAACTTAAGGGGTTTTCCGACAAGAATTTATGGCGTATGAAACAATTTTATGAGGCATATGAATCTTCTCCGCAACTAATACCCCTATTAAAGGAGGTTACATGGACTAATAATCTAACTGTTTTTAGTCGTGCTAAATCACAGCATGAACGTGAGTTCTATCTCAAGCTATGTATTCGGGAGAAATATAGTACAAGAGAGTTGGAGCGACAGATTAATAGCAGCATTTTTGAACGGACAGTAATTGGCAATTCAAAACTCTCAGCAGTGCTGAGAGAAATTCATCCGAATGTAACTGATACATTTAAAGGTAGTTATATATTTGATTTTCTAAACCTTCAGGAGTCTTTTAACGAGATCGATCTGCAAAAAGGATTGATAAGACAAATGAAGAATTTCATACTGGAATTAGGAAAGGATTTTTTATTTGTTGCCGAAGAATACAAGGTCCAGGTCGGAAACTACGATTTTTATATTGATCTATTATTTTATCATAGAGCATTGCAATGTTTGATCGCAATTGAGTTAAAGGCAGATAGATTTAAACCAGAGCATATGGGGCAAATCAATTTGTATCTTGAAGCATTGGATAGAGATGTAAAAAACGATAATGAAAATCCAAGTATTGGCATATTACTCTGTAAAGATAAAGACAAAGAAGTGGTCGAGTATGCACTAAGCCGGTGTATGTCCCCAACGCTTATTGCGGAATATCAGACCAGGCTTCCCGATAAAAATATACTCCAGAAGAAACTTCATGAGATTTTTGGTGACAATAAAGAATTTTAAGAATCATTAAATTGTGCTAACCGTCAATAGCCTTAAATGCTATACTGTATTTCGTTTGATCAATGTTAAGTGATGTCAGGATAAGTGCAATAATTCTGGTTTAAGGTATCCTTTTTCCGCTAACTGTGTATTAGCAAACAATATTACCTGGTCTCAAGTGAGTAAAAACACTTTATTCGTCCATTAGTTCTCTTTCCATTTCTTCAATTGTGGGAAGTTGATACTTGCCCTCTCACTGTTTTGGCCTTTAATCTTATTGTTAAACTAGCTGCAAAAGATTGTTATTTGTATATTTGGAAATAACAAAAAGGAAAATGAAATTAGCAGACTACCTGAAACAGGAAATACAATTGTCTGACGATACCATTCAGGCATTAGACGGTTTGTGGGATAGGCAGCGCTTCCCCAAAGGCCATCAGCTGGTAGGCGCAGGTAGTCATTCAAAAAAAGTATTTTATATTGAAAAGGGACTGGCGCGAATATATTACCTCAATGACGGAAAAGATATTACACAATTTTTCTTCGATGAAACATCGTTCTACACGCCCATCGAAAATGTATTTTTGAATGAATACCATCCTTATTATCTTGAATTATTGGAAGACAGTATCGTCAGAACCGCAGATTTTTCAAGGATCGAAGAACTGTTAGACACAAATGTGAAGTTGCAACGGTTCCTTCGCTATATAATAGTAGGGACAATAAAAAAGCTTGCCGATCGCTTGCGTTCGGTACAGCTTCAAACCGCACAGGACAGATACAGAATACTGCTTGAAACCCATCCTGATATTCTTTTGCGTGTTCCGCTTGGACATATCGCTTCTTATCTCGGCATTACACAACAAACGCTTAGCGTTATTAGAGCTAAGAAGCCCAAATAAAATCTTCAGCTCAAAAATCACTTTTAAGAATTCCCCCAAAAATTTGTCAAAAGGAGTTAGCGCTTTATATATACTTGTAAAGATATATTTGCATCAGAAGGCAAATGATGTCTTTTAAATTTTTGACAAATATTTCCCCACTCAAGACCATTTTTTAAGAATTCTTAAAAGCTATCTCGTAAACGATTAGCAGTTTTGTAGCATAAAATTTTATGTGATGCAAAACAGCGAATTGAATCAATATAAACATAGTGTATTCGTTGCCGATCATGAAGGTATCGATATTGGGTTCCCTGAAATTGTGGAATTGCTGAAATATGTGCCACCGTCCAGCATGCATATTTCTCTTTTATACATTTCTAAAAGTGCTGATTTTATTTTTAGAAGAGAATTAAAAGTGCTTGCAAAGCGCTTTCCTGCCACATTTATTGCCTATTACAATAGAATGTTGCAGCAAGAAACAATAGAAATGATTATCAATACCAACACAAAGCCTGAAATAGAATTTTTTTTGTCTGTAAACGAAGAATTGCAAGTAACGATCTTAGACAAGTTACAGTTTTTGAACATAGATATTGAAAATATTCATTTTCTAAATGCCCGCAATTTTTAAGATATCTTAAAAGTACTGCCGATTTTTTGAATTTTCTTTGTAGTGTAAAAACATTAAAATAATCAAATCATGAAAAAAGTATTATCCTGCCTGGTAATGATGTTTATAACAGTCATTGGTTTTGCTCAATCCGGCAATGATAATTTTGCGGGTAAATGGAAAACCGAAGAAGGTGTTATTATTACCATTTCCAATAACAGTGGAAAAATTGCAGGTATGGATCCCAAAGGTCGTCCAACGCTTTACAATGTACGTTTTGAAAAAAATGAGTGGAAGGGAACAGTAGAAAACCACGAAACCGGCCAAAAGGGAAATTGTGAAATTTACAGGGAGGGAAAAAAGCTGAAAATTGTAGCGCATAAAGGCATTTTTTCAAAAACCATGTACTGGATAGAACAGTAAGCACCGAAAATTGTTTACTTATAAATTCAATTTATTTATTTCTAAATTCAATGTATATGAACATCAAACAACTCACACAGGATGCAGGGTTAAAATTGAAGCTGTACCTGGCCACGCTAGGTGAGCCACTGGACAAAGCTCACGAAGTAACCAGCGCCGGGGATGCCGGCTTGCGTAGTGGCGAACTCTCTGAATTGACTATTATTACAGATTTGAAACCCGATGGAGCTCGAAATCTACGGACGATCTTTGAAACATTAAAAGGTAACCTTACGGGCGCCAGAAAAGTTGGTACCCTCCATGATATGCGTTTTGTATTTTTAGAAAACGACACCAAACTGCTTTTTTGTACTTGCTACGACGGTGATTGGGATACCTATATTAATGACTTTGCAACAAAAATACCGGAGATGATGGATCTGATTTTTGGAAATATTGAAGGCTGGCCAGGCATTAAATCGCCTACAGTAAAAGAATTTATTTTGAGTAAGCAAATAACGGCATCGGCCTGGTTTGTAAGCCATCCAAACCTTACAGTTGCCGATACAACACGTTTGGAAAAAATAGGGGCAGGTCTGAACAAACTTTTGGAATTGTAGAGACTTCAAACACGTCTTTAAATGGCCAGATGGAAGGTATACCAGATTTCGTCGGAAACAAGGCATCGGCTTAACGGAAAGAACCCAAAACGCGGAAAGAACTTTTTGGTTAACAGGTGAAATCTACAAGTTTAATAGTCTTATGTTCTTGAAAAATTTATTCAAACGCACTGCCGAGAAAATAGCGCTGCACGACATTCAAGCCATCATATTGCGTGACAGACCCTTGCCATATCATGGCGTAAATGTTTTTTTGGAAATTCTGAATCCTGCTTCCGCCAAAGCGTTTTTGAAAGAAATAGTACCGTATGTTACCAGTGCCAAAAATTGGTGGGATAATAATGACGCCTGGCTTGCAATTGCCTTTACTTACGAGGGACTAAAGAAACTTGAACTTCCACCGTCCACACTGGAGAGTTTTCCTGATGCCTTTAAAAAAGGTATGGCTGCCCGCAGCGAAAAGCTAATGGATATTAATGAAAATGCCCCCGAAAAATGGGATCCCGTTTTTAAAACAACCAGTAATCATATTGCCGTTTCTATCACTGCAAAAAACCTGGATGACCTGAATGCCAAAAAAACACTTGCCCTGCAGGTATTGGAAAAATACAAAGGAGTTAAATTGTGTTTTCAAGCCGATTTTGACACCCCAATAGAAGGCAATTTCAACCATTTCGGCTTTCGTGATGGTATCAGTAACCCGGAAATTGAAGGCAGCGGGGCAGAGCAATTAAATTCAAAAGAACGACCTATCAAGGCCGGTGAATTTATTATGGGATATGCGAACGAAGCAGGTAACCATTATCCTATGCCGCAACCATTAGAGTTTGCCAGGAATGGTACTTTTGTCATCTTCAGAAAATACCATAGTCATGTAGCTGCTTTTAACAGGTACCTTCAGGAACAGGCAAAAACAAAAGACGAGCAGGAATTGCTTGCTGCAAAGATGGTAGGCAGATGGCGCAGCGGTGCCCCATTAAATATGTGTCCTTTTAAAGATAATGCTGCATTAGGCGCAGATACCACGAAAAATAATGACTTTGATTTCAGCAATGACCAAAATGGTAAGTTAGTACCTTACTCAAGCCACATGCGCCGGATGAACCCTCGTAACAGTAAAATGGCTGTAATGTCGGATGTGAACCTGCACCGCATTATACGTAAAGGTGTAGGTTATGGACCTGCATTGCCAAATGGCAGCACTAAAGATGACGGTAAAGAACGAGGGCTTTATTTTATAGCATTTAGTGCAAAAGCGATGGAAACCCTCGAATTTTTACAAAGGGAATGGGTCAACAGCGGCAACTTTATGAGCCTCAAAAACGAGAAAGACCCTGTTATTGGCTTGAACGAAGGCAAAGGCACATTCACCTTGCCCGGCGAACCCCTGCCTAAACGCTTTACTGGTATGCCTACATTTAATACCCTAAAAGGTGGCATGTATTTATTTATGCCGGGTATAAATGCTATAAAGTGGTTGAGTGAGTTGTAGCTAAGGTCAAAATTAATTTCAATAAATTCGAAAAACTGTCATTTAAATTATCTATCCAGGGAAAGATGGCTTAGTGTTTGGCCTACCCACAGGCAATGCATATATAGAAGCAGGAATGCCTGAGCCAGTGATTGAAGAAGAGCTGTGTGGCTTTTGCAAAGATATTTATGGAGAGGATTTTGGCCCAAAACAGTATCTTAGCAACCTGAATCGATTTAAGAAAAATCATTTGTCTCAACAATAGCAGCAGTTATTCTATGCCGGTATTTTTTAAGGAAGAGGGTATTGTTTGTTTTTCAGGCAAAGGTTATCGCACAAATACACATGCCCATTTCGCGTTAGAGCTGGCGTTTGCTACAACCGGCTATATAAACATTTCAGGTTCCAGCCAGGATTATAACAAAATAAAGGCGGCCATTATTTCTCCAAATACTTTACACTCATTTGATTGTTCGGATGGTGCTTGTTTTATTTTTTTTATTGACCCAACAAGTAAAATGGGTGAGTACCTTTCCGAATATTATAACTTGCCAGGAAAAGACATTGTTGCATTAGATGAAAGTGAAGTGCTGCGGTTTAAAAATGGCGGGGATTTTTCATTGCCCGATTGCGTTAACTGCAAGAATAGAGAAATAACCGATCGAATCTACCATTGTACCAATCTGATAGAGAAACACATCTCTGAGGAAACCCTGACAATTCGTACACTTTCTAAAGAACTATTTATATCGGAAAGCAGGTTGGCTCATTTGTTCAAAGAAGAAATGGGTATATCTATCCAGCAATATATATTGTGGAAGAAAATGGAAACCGCGTTCAAACGATATGTGAATGGTTACTCCCTTACCGATTGCGCCCATTTTTCCGGGTTTTCAGACTCCTCTCATTTGAATAAAACATTCAGGAAAATGTTTGGTATTCATCCTTCGTTCGCAAACAAAAAATAGCAGGATTGTACAATTTTGCTAGTCCGACGCTTCCTAATTTTATTTCTATAAAATAATAGCAATGGAAGACAAAATCACAACCATTAACAAGGAAGTCATTCGCCGCTTATACCAGGAGGTGTTTGTGGACTGGAATATGGCCACAGTAGACGAATTGATCGCACCCCAGTTTATTTCTCACGATTGGCAGAAAGGCAGCCCAACAGGCCCGCAGCCTTTCCGGGATTTCTATTCAGGTGCCATACTGCCAGTATTGCCAGATGCCCGATACGAAGTAGATGATTTGATTGCTGCAGGAGATAGGGTAGTGGTGCGTTGGCGGTTATTGGGAACCCATAAGGGGAGCTACCATGGAATTGCTCCCACAGGGAAGGCGGTAACACTCAAAGGTATTGCCATTTATCGCCTGGAAAATGGCAAGGTAGCAGAGCGTTGGGTAGTCACAGATATCCAGGAATTGTTCAATACAATGAAAAATACGGCCTGAAACTGACAGATAGAAGGCCTCTGAACTTGTATACACCGGGTGGCGGTATTATGTACATAAGCAACAACAAAATCATTATGACATACAATATTTATTTATTACTGAAGCTGGTTCATATTACAGCTGCGATAGCGCTTTTTTGCACCTGGGCCATAGAATGGCTGCTGTTAATACTACAAACCAAAAATTATGAGGCTGTCAGCAACCGCCTGGCGACAAGCATTAAAATAACCCACAGGTATCAAATTGCTGCTGTAATAGGCATCATTGCAACTGGGATAACGATGGGGGTAATGAGCTGGCGGGATGCTCATTGGGTCGACAGTGCGATAATTGGAATTGTTCTAATGGAGATAATTACAAAAATAATAGGCAGGTACGCGAAAAATTATAACAAAAGGGAGGATCATTATGGTGAACCTCCTGCTGCGAAACAGCCGTTGTTCTCTGTGCTGATGCTCAAAGTCAGAATTGCCATGGCATCTGGCATTTTGATAATAATGATCGTTAAGCCGGCAGTTTTTCTCTCAGCCATTGCCGTGATTGTTTTTTCGGCGCTGATAGCATTTTTATGGTCATTGAAGGACGTAAGATCTATAAGTGTGATAATGAAAAAAGATAAACTCTCAAGACAATAGAAGAAGTCATGATGAGGAATCGTCTTACAACCTGGATTTTTGAAAAAGCAATGAACTATGCATTACAGACAAATAATTATGATTGTTTTTTTATCGTATTTGAGTTTAAAAGTGTCCGCTGAAGTTAAAAAGCCAACTGCGGGTTTACAGCCGCAACAAAGTGAGTGGCTGTCACCAGATACTTCAGGTTATGCCCCTGTGAACGGTCTTAACCTCTATTATGAAATTTATGGAGAGGGCAAGCCGATAGTTTTAATTCATGGAGCTTATCAAACCATTCAGCTTTGCTGGGGCAATATGATAACAGAATTAAAGAAAACCCGGAAAGTGATTGCCGTTGAGTTGCAAGGTCATGGCCACACAAAGGATATTACCCGCCCTTTTTCATACAGGGGATTTGCCAACGACATAGTTGCCCTGCTACAATACCTGGGAATTGATAAAACAGACATCATGGGTTTTAGCGTGGGTGGTACAACGGCCATGCAGCTTGCGATTCAGCAACCAGGGGTTGTTGATAAATTGATCGTACTTTCAGCACCGTATCAATACACCGGTTGGTTGCCCGTTATGCGAAACATGCTAAAATCTCTGCCGCCCGATTTTCTTGACCAAACACCCTATAAAACAGCTCACGCCGGAATTTATAATGATAGCTCCGCATTTCACAGATTTACCGGCAAGTTTATAAAGTTTGATACGGAGAACTTTGACCTGGGCGATTCAAATATGAAAAACATAAAAGCTCCGGTACTCTTTATTATGGGAGATAATGATGGGGTGGACATGATGCATAAAGCTAAAATGTACCAGTTATGCGGTGGCAATGTTTTTAGCGATATTAGTGGCGCTCCCCGGTCACAGCTGTCTATTTTACCGAATACTGGTCATATGTCTTTACTGATGCAAACAGCAACCATTATTGGATTATTAGATCATTTTTTAAAATAAGAGAGGAGGGGTAAGCGCCGTTGCAAAAATAAACCGCTCCTGGTGATTTTTTCCTGCCAATCTACTACCGGTCGGGTTTACACCAGGATAGTAAACTTAAGCAAAGATATAAGTAATAAGCTTGAAGAGGAAAGAAAGACAATGATTATAAGAGCAAAGAACAAACAGGATTCAGGCAGACATGATCTTCTTCCTGTGTTTCAACCCAAATTCAATCAATGCATTAATGACAGGTAGCATTTCAGTGGCATGATTGGTGAGCGCATAAGATACCGTAACAGGTTTAGTATTGTTCACTGTTCTGGTAATCAGCAAATTTTCCTCTAATTGCTTTAGTTCATTCGACAACACTTTGGGCGTTATACCTTTCGAAGTTTCCAGTAAGTCTTTAAACCGGATTGTTCCGTTGAGGTACAAACTTCTCAAAATAAGTATTTTCCATTTACCTCTCAATAAGTCGAGAGCGTCCTGCAGCGCTAATTGCCTCTCAATGCCAGGTGCTGGATTAGATTTTAATTTTCCCATAATTATAGTCACTATACTAAAGGTAACGGATAGCAACACTATAACAAATGTCCGATAATTTTGGATCTGTAAAAATCAAACAGGAACGGACATGGAAAATAAAAGAGATAGTGGCCTGGCTGGCAAAAGAGTGATCCTATTAGGCGGTACATCCGGTTTTGGCCTGGCTACTGCCATAGCAGCATCAGAAGAAGGGGCGTCTGTAGTGGTGGTTTCCAGCAGCCAGCAAAAGGTGAATGAAGCTTTATCCTTACTACCGAAAGGCGAAGGTTTTATGGCAGATCTTGGTGATGAAAGGCAGGTAGAGCAGCTTTTTAAGGAAACAGGCGAATTTGATCATCTTGTTTTTACGGCAGGCGATGCACTAAATTTCAGTAGCCTGTCGGGGTTGAATATTGATAAGGCAAAACAATCCATTAACCTGCGCTTCTGGGGCTCCGTTATGGCAGCAAAATATGGAGCGCCGTTGATTCGAAAAGGAGGGTCAATTACATTAACCACCGGTGCCATCGGGAGAAGACCGAGAAATGGCACTGCCGTAATTGCTGGAATGGCCAGCGCTATTGAAGGGCTTACCCGCTCACTGGCTTTTGAACTTGCACCAATAAGAGTGAATGCTGTATGTGCCGGAACTTTCCGGACAAATCTTTTATCCAATATGACGGAAGGTGACAGGGAACAATTGTTTAGCCAGATTGGAAGCAGGTTATTGACTGGCAGGGTTGGACATTCAAATGAAATTGCCGAAGCCTATTTATACCTTATGCGCGGAAGCTTTACCACTGGTCAGATTGTAGTGGTTGATGGAGGGAGCTTACTTGTTTAACCATATTCGGCATAACTCAGCAATTGAAAACCATTAGCGATATGGCTCCCACTTTCCTGGGTGCAATATCGCTGATGTTTTTTAAGGACCTGGTTATTTCACATAAGTGCTGCCCTTGTCCTGCCCAAATGTTTTAGGACGGTTATCTGTGCTGGGGTGCTCAGGTACCGGTGGGGCAGGGGCTGTCCAGTTTTTCCAGGATACACGGGAGCCATCAGGAGTAGTCACTTCAAATCCCGCAAATTGCCAGTCGCCGTAGTAATGATTATTGCGGAAAATATTATCCTGTTGGAACGTGATCCGCCATGGAATCAGGTAGCCACTGAATTCAGGGTAGGTGCCGTACTCAGAGAATATTCCATTGATGCCGCAGAAATTTCCGCCGGCGCATCCCAGCATCGCTTTATCTATTCTGAACTCGTTATTCTCCACCACTATATTTTCTGTGGACCAGCGACAAACAAATTTATCAGGAACACTGCCTGGAATAGCATCTGGCACACCGGATTTACAAGGCGAGTCGTCGTATAGGCTTTTTATCTTTATGGTACCTGCTACATGAGTGTTACCGCTGGAGCCACTATAGCGGTTGGGATTTTCCCACAATACCACACCGCCCCAGTTGTTCTCGAAGTTATTGTTACTGATTAACATGGGTGACGTTTTCAGGTTAAATCCACGGGGGCTGCCGGCTTCGGAAATATAGATGGCAGGAACCGGGAAATTATCTCCTTTTTGCGCATTCAGCATACCGGCAACGATCGCATTCTTCTTAAAATTATTGAAACGTACCCGCGCATCATAGCCGGCTTCTATCATTAATCCGTTCCCGTCATTATCGTTGATATAATTGTTTTCAATCACGAAGCCACGATTGTTATTGTCCAGCCATAGACCTACCCCTTTATTATGATGTATCCAGTTATTAGTCACCGTAACATTCTTATTGATCCAGAACTTTACGCCACCGGTACAACCGCAGCCATCAATTTTTTTCTCCCAGTCATCGGTATTGTTGCCCGTAATTTCGTTATGATCCAGTACGAAATTTTCTACCTCATTTAGTGCTGTCCCGCAACAGGAGTTAATACCATACTGACCATTATCTTTTATACAATTATAACGGTAAATATTATTAGGGCCGGCCATCAGGCCTGCACCTTTGTTATTGGAAATGGTATTGTACTCGATGGTCCATTTATCGCCGGCATCGTGGTTGACTACGCCTTCGTCGCGGGGCGCCACGAAGTTACGGATGGTAAGATAACGGATCGTTACATGGGATGCCCGCTGTGTAAATGCGTACCGGTTAACGTTTTGGCCATCAAGGATGGCACCGGGGCCACCAATAAACGTGCTGCTGTCTTCCGGGATAATCTGGCTGTATTCGTCACCGCCTAATGTATGTACGCCAGGCTCAAACCAATAGGTAGCTCCCCTGAGTTTAAAATTTACATTGCTATTATTGCCTGCCCGTACAGTAATAGCACCCGGCGGCGCAACACCGGGGCCCGTCAGTAATTTTGTATTGCCGCAAATTTCGGCAGCAGGAGACGAAGGCCATACATTGACCTCACCATTATCCTTACCTCCGGAATCATCCCTGGATCCCGCTTTATCAGGTTTATGACATCCCGCTATATAGAGAGTACACAGCAGCATTAAAGATCTGCAAAGCTTCCGCAATGGTAAATCAGATTTTCTCATTAGGTATGAATTGTTGTGAATAAAAGGTTTCCATAGTCATTTACTGGTATCATCAGTAAGAGGCGTATATAAAATATGTAGCCAGCGTTTTTTATGAAGTAGCTACAACAGTTGGCACATTTCTTCGCCGCTACAACGCAGTTAAAATGCCTGATGCATCGGTGAAGACATAAAAATTGTTTGCTGGTAATTCAGATAAGGCATTCATAATTGAAATGGTTTGGGCCAGGTTAAATAAGCCAGTGCTCAACAGATGATTGACAAATGCATCATGGGTCTGATCCTTCTCTTCTTTTCAGGCGGAATATTTCTCAGGTTGCCCAGGTCTTTTCTTAGTGTACAGTAGCAGGGATGATGGAGGGTGGTTACTATAAACCGGGTTTTTCAGACTGGTTTGTGCTAACCGGAAAGCAAGTTACAAATAAAAAAGATTTATCGCAGGGAGATTTTTTCTAATTAGATATTTGGTCAACTATACTTCCTTTTTTCTGATAGCAGAAGCCAATATCGTATTAGAATTTGCTCATTGATCTGTAGTTGCCCTCTGTAGAATTACCTAATTTGATCTTTCAACACCAAAGTCGTTCCGCAAAAAATATGCTTGCCCAAGCACTGTAATTCATGAATGTAACAGGTACTATTAATGAAGATATCTACGCCATGCGCCTGCAACAGGGCGATGAGCAGGCCTTTCGTTATGTGATGGAACGGTATTTTCCTGTCATCACGCTTTTTGCCAGAAGATTTATCAGCAATCATGCCGTGGCAGAAGATGTAGCAGAAGAAACTTTTATAAAGCTCTGGCATCATCATAAACGGGTAACCAGTTTCCAATCGCTCAAAGCATTCCTGTATATCACGGCGAAAAATGCCTGCCTGAATGAGCTGAGAAAAGAAAAGAACCAGCAATACCGGCACCAGGTATACGAAGCCAATATCGACCGAGCGGAAGATTTTATTGCCAACGAAATCATCCGGGCAGAAGTAAAAGCAGAAATCCTCAGAACAGTGAACAGCCTGCCCGGTAAAATGAAACGGGTATTCGAGTTGGGTTACCTGGAAGGGTTGCCTAACCGCGAAATCGCTAAAGCGCTGCAGATCTCTGTTAACACCGTGAAAGGCCAGAAAGCGCGTGCCCTGGAGCTGGTGAAAGAAAAGCTACAAGGCCGCGATATTCTCCCTTTAGCCTTACTCTTGCTGGCTGCTATGCACAAAGATTAACTGCTCATCCTTCTCTTTTTATTAAATATTTTTTCAAAAAAAATAACCCGGCTAACCCAAAATGATTTCGGTGGTGTATCTATTACATCAATCGGTTATTCCACATGAAAACAAAGGCGATTGTAGAGGAAGCGCTGGTATGCTTACTCATCTTATTATTTGTTTATGCCAGCCTCAGCAAGCTGTTGGACTTCCACGAATACCGGAAGCAGCTCTACAACCAGGCTTTCCCGGCAATGTTCAGGCCGGTGCTGCTATGGGCCATACCGGTGAGTGAGCTGGGGCTCACGTTGTTGCTGATCTTTCATGTTACAAGAACATGGGCATTGTATGGTTCGCTGGTATTGCTGTTGTTGTTTACGGGGTATATCGCGTTAGTGAAACTGAATTTCTACCACCGCATTCCCTGCTCTTGCGGGGGCGTGCTACGGTCGCTGACCTGGACACAGCACCTCGTTTTTAATTTGTGTTTTATGGTCGTTACGGTAGGGGCCATCCTGTTGCGGAGAAAGGGAAAGACTTTTAATCACCTGAAAATAGTAAGATCATGAAACAGTTAAAAAGGATGATGATAGCTGCCGTGCTGGTATTGGGCACTGTAGGAGCTATCTTTTCCGCACATGCTTCCCGGGCAGCCAGGGTAGGGCCTTCGCTGTTGAAAACATTTGGTCCTAAAGAAATATATACGGGTTTTCTTGTCACCGCTGCCGACCAGGATCTCTCACACTATACTTACATACCACCGCCAGGCGAAGGTGAATGCACCGCCAGCGAATACGTGTGTACGTATGAGTTATTTGGTACGGAGATCCGCACCTATAACCAGGGAAATCGTTTTGGCCAATAACCATTTAACCAGCTGTGTGGTGTGCTGCCCGGAAAACGGGCTTAAAGGGCAGCCACTGCCGGCTATTATTTTCTATGGAAGAAAAAGACGTACAACAGTTATTATATATAGCCGGGCTGATTCACCGGCAGCGTTCCGGTGAGTTGACGGCGGCAGAGCAGGACGTATTGGAAGCATGGCTTGCCGCCAGCGAAAGTAACCGGCTGCTGTTCGATGAACTCAGCAGCGATACTGCGGAAGCAACCACGCTGCAGGAAGTGGCGCAGGAAAACTGGCAGCCGTCGTTCAATCGCGTATATAACGCTATCGCACAAACGAAATCGTCGTCGCGCACCAGGTCTATTGCCTGGAGCAGGGCAGCGGCTGTACTTTTACTGGTAGCAACTGGTGCACTGGCATTTTTTATTTTTAGAAAAGATAAAACCCCACCGGTAGTAGTGGCGCAGCATAAAAGCGATGTGGCGCCTGGCGGCCGTAAAGCTGTACTCACGCTGGCCAACGGCTCCACCATTGTACTCGACGATGCGCAAACCGGCGTAGTAGCCAGCCAGGGCAAAACCCTGATAAAAAAATCGGGTAACGGACAGTTGGTATACGACGCTTCCCTGGCCGGCAGCGATGCTACCGCCTTTAATACGATCAGCACACCCAAAGGCGGTGAATACCAGGTTGTGCTGCCTGATGGCTCACATGTATGGCTCAACGCCGCTTCTTCTATTCGTTTCCCTGCCGCTTTTTCCGGCGGCTCCCGTAAAGTGGAAATTACCGGGGAAGCGTATTTTGAAGTAGCCCGCAACGCCTCCGCGCCTTTCCTGGTCACCAGCGGCAACCACCACGTGGAAGTGCTGGGAACAGGATTTAATATACAATCTTATCATAACGATGCCAGTATTACCACCACATTGCTGCAAGGCAGCATACGCGTATCCACCGGCACACAAACCAGGATCTTAAAACCCGGGCAACAGACAAAAGTCAACAACAGTACCATTCAATTGATCAACGACGCCGATACGGAAGAAGTACTCGCCTGGAGAAACGGCAAATTTATTTTCAACGATGCCGACCTGCCCGCAGTAGTACGGCAACTCGAACGCTGGTACGATGTAACCATCGACTATAAAGGCCTGAGCGGCTACCGGTTCAACGGAGAAATTCCACGAACAGCAAATCTCTCCAAAGTATTAAAAATGATGGAACTCACCAGTAATATCCACTATAAAATAAACGACAGGAATATCTATATGACCAAATAAGGGAAACAGAAAAAGCCCAAAAAAACCGGAAGCGCTGGCACGCTGCCGGTAATTGTCAGGCTAAACGGGACTTCGTATCATTAAAATCCTTCCACCTTAACATCGCAAATGTATGAATTTTACCATTCATCGCAAGGATCCTCTGCGCCTGTACAAATTGATAGCAGGGAACTGCGTTATCAACCATTCCAAAGTTTCGCGGGTTATGAAATTAACTGCTTTATTATTAACAGCTATTTGCCTGCAATGCAGCGCCGTCGGCTACTCCCAGCAGGTAACTTTATCGGAGAAAAATGTGCCGCTTAAAAAAGTGTTGCAGCAAATCAGCAAACAAATCGGCTACACTTTTTTTTATGATGCACGCTACGTCAATGATACCAGGCGGATCAGCCTGGAAGCGATGAACACCCCGCTGGAAAAAGTGCTGACAGAATGTTTTAGCGGGCAGCCTTTTACCTGGGAGGTGCTTGATCGTACCATCATTGTTAAAAGCAAACCGGAGAAAGAAGACAATCCCACGGCTGTTTTAAGCTGGGTATTATCCGGTAAGGTCACCAATGAAAAAGATGAAGTGCTGCCCGGTGCTACCATTAAGGTATTGGGCACCAGCAAGGGCGTAGTCACCGATGTATTCGGTAAATTCCTGCTGGAAATAGGCAATGAAAATGATTCGCTGTCGGTGACCTTCATCGGCTACAAAACACAGGTAATACATCCCGGCACCGCTAAAACCATCACCATCAAATTACTCCCCGACCTGGAAAACCAGAAGCTGAATGATGTGGTGATCGTGGGGTTTGGTAAACAGAAAAAAGTATCCGTTACCGGCGCGGTAGCTACCGTTAAAATAAGCGAGGTACAGCAATCTGCCACCGCCTCCCTGTCAAACGCCATCGGTGGCAGGTTACCTGGTATCATTACCCGGCAGTCTTCCGGGGAACCCGGCTATGATGCCGCCAGTGTATTTATCCGCGGCTTCAGTACCATCAACGGAAGCAGAACACCACTCATCCTGGTAGATGGTATAGAACGTGATATGAACAATCTGAATGTGCAGGAAATAGAAAGTTTTTCTGTATTGAAAGATGCTTCCGCCACCGCCGTATATGGTATCCGTGGCGCCAACGGCGTAATCCTGATCAATACCAAACGCGGAGTGGAAGGCCGGCCCAGAGTATCTTTCCGCACTGAAACTGCGCGGTTAACCGCCCAACGTTTACCTAAATACATCGACAGTTACGAATACGGGCTGCTTTGTAATGAAGCCATGGCCAATGTTGGAAAGCCTGCCTTTTTTACACAGGAAGAACTGCAGAAATTTAAAGATCACTCGGATCCCTATCTCTATCCCGACATGGACTGGATCAGCACTACTTTAAAAAAGAATACCTATCAAACTATTAATAACCTGAGCCTGGTAGGCGGTAACCAAACCTTCCGTTATTTTACCAACGTAGGATTTACGCTGGTAGATGGTATTTATAAGGAAGATCCTACGGTGCCCTATAAAACCAATAGCAGCATGAAGCGCTATAATTTCAGATCTAATGTGGATGTAAACATCACCAAAAATCTGAAGATGGATCTGAGCTTAGGTGGCATCATTCAAAACTCCAACTACCCCGGTGCCTCTGCAGGAACTATCTTCGAGTACCTGCGCTGGACACCCAATAATGCTTTCCCGATAAAAAATCCCAACGGATCTGTGCCGGCGAAAAATGGTTTTCTAAATAGGAGTCCTTACGTGGTGAGCACACAAACGGGTTATGAAAAACAATTCCGGAACAATATCCAGAGTTCTCTCGGCACCACCTGGGATCTTTCTTCCCTGGTAACGCAAGGGTTGTCGCTGAGAGGATTGTTTGCTTACGACTTTTACAACTTCATGCGTAATACCCGTTCGAAAGTACCCGCCACATTCCAGTACCTGGGTAAAGACGCGAACGGCGTTGATAAATACCAACCGATAGGCGGAGAACAAGCCCTGAGCTATGGTACCGGTTATGATGCCAACAGGGCATTCTACCTGGAACTGTCGGCCAACTACGACCGGGCATTTGGGAAGCATCGGCTGGGAGGCCTGATCCTCGGAAACCGCCGTGAATATGTCAATCTCTCCGCAGGTACTTCTATCGGTAATATTCCTTTCAGAAGACAGGGACTTGCCTCCCGCGTCACCTATGATTACGACAGCAGGTATTTGCTCGAGTTCAACGGTGGTTATAACGGATCAGAAAATTTTCCTAAAGGAAAAAGATATGGATTCTTTCCATCAGGTGCAGTAGGCTGGGTAGTATCCAATGAAAACTTCTGGAATAAAGACGTTGTCAGCTCACTGAAATTAAGAGGCTCTTATGGAAAAGTAGGAAATGACCAGATTGGGGGAGACCGGTTCCTGTTCCAGAGTACCATCAATAAAAATGCGCCGGCCAGTTACCTGTTTGGCGAAAACCAAACCTATCAAACCGGTACCTTCCAGGAAAGCCTGATAGGCAATCCGAACGTAACCTGGGAAGTGGCTACCAAAGCAAATGTAGGGGTGGACCTTGAATTGCTGAACGGAAAAATTACATTGACAGTAGATGCGTTTAAGGAGCGCAGAAGCGGTATCCTGATCCGCCGCGGACAAATACCGATGTCCGCCGGGTACCCAGGCGATATCATTCCTTATGCTAACCTCGGTGTAGTGAATAACAAAGGAATGGATGGCAGCCTGGAAATAAAGAACCGCACAAAATCAGGCCTGTATTATTCCTTCCAGGCCAATTTTACCTATGCACATAATATTATCATAGAAGATGATTCTCCGGTAAGACCGCTTGCCTACCAGAACAGTAGGGGACAAAGCATTGACCGGCCTTATGGTTATGAAGCCATCGGTCTTTTTAAAGACCAGGAAGACATTGATAAAAGCCCCTCGCAAACCACGTTGCAGGCGATTATCCGTCCCGGCGATATCAAATATAAAGACCTCAACGGCGATGGTGTGATCAATGCCAATGACCAAACCTTTTTTGGTTTCCCCCGCAATCCTGAACTGATGTTTGGATTTGGAGGCACAGTAGCCTGGAAGGGCATTGACATGAGTATATTTTTTACCGGTGCCGCCAGAACAAACCTGTTCCTGCAGGGTCGCTCCACCTTTGCCTTCCTGGATGGGGTAGACAGCTACAACGTTATGCGTGAATATTACGACAACCGCTGGAAACCTGGCGCTGACAACACCAACGCGAAGTATCCTTCTGTTATTGATCTGAAAAGTACCAATAACTATATCACCAATACCCTGTACATGAAAAACGGGAATTACCTGCGGTTGAAATCAGCCGAAATAGGATACTCTTTTAACCAGGCTTTGATGAAGCGGATAGGTATTGCCAGCATCCGGGCTTTTGTAAACGGTACCAACCTGGCTATCTGGGATCACATTAAAGTGGTGAACCCGGAAAATGATAACGGGGAAGGTACTTATCCCCTGCAAAGCAGTATCAATATTGGTGCACAGGTAAATTTTTAACAGCAGTAAAACGAATCGCATGAAAGCAACTATCAATTCCCTGGTACTTCTGTTACTGATCATGACAGCAGTATCCTGCAGAAAAGATTTTCTCGATAAAGCGCCGGATGATGACCTCACCATTGAGCAGGTATTTGCCAATAGAGATTATGCCAGTAATTTTCTCACCAATGTATATGCGCAAATGCCCCAGGAAGCCATATGGCCGGATAACGCGCAAAACCCTTATCACGGCGCAGCAGATGAACTAAAGCAATATTACCCGATATCTTTTTGTAACAGTATGACTTCCGGCGCCTGGGATGCCAACTCAACGGTGATCAATCCATGGGCCAGGAACTTTGGCGGTTTGCGTAAGGCAAATATATTCATAGAGAATATTGACAAAGTGCCGCTGGATCAGCTGTATACACAGGCAGACAGGAACCGTCAAAAAGGAGAGGCCATTTTTCTCCGCGCTTTTTTTCATTTCCTGATGGTAAGAGTATATGGCCCCATTCCTATTGCCGACAGCACGCTTACGCTGGATGCTAATTTCAAGGCGCTCCGGCGCCAGCCACTGGAAAAATGTGTGAATTATATTGTATCACAGTGCGACCAGGCCGCTGCATTATTACCTGCCCGTATTACTGAGGGCACAGAGTATGGCCGCGTGCCCAGATCTGCGGCACTGGCGCTGAAGGCAAGAGTATTGTTGTATATGGCCAGCCCTTTGTTTAATGGCAACCCGGATTACACCGGCTTTAAAGACAATGAAGGCAACCGCCTGTTTCCCGATTTCCAGGCTTCGCGTTGGCAGGCTGCAGCAGATGCCGCTAAAAGTTGTATAGATCAAACCGAAGCTGCGGGCTATGGGTTGTACACTGCTGCCAATAATGACCCGGTAAGAAATTACCAGGAACTGTTTTATGTCAACAATAACAAAGAAGTATTTTTTGCCTACAACGAAGGTAACTACGATGGGTTGGATGTATACAGTGAGCCGTTGAGCCTTTCAGGATTTTCATTGAATGCGCCCACGCAGGACATCGTAGACCAGTATGAAATGGCAAATGGATTGCGCCCCATCACTGGTTATACCGCCGATCATTCCCCGATCATTAACCCACTTTCGGGTTATACCGAATCCGGTTTTACAGATGTGGCCGGGCCCAATAACCTCTATGTGGCCGGTACCAGCAATATGTATGTAAACCGGGAGCCCCGCTTTTACGCCAGCATCAATTATTCCGGCGCCGTATGGAAAACGAGGACCGGCGGACTGGAATTCTGGTTTAAAGGCGCAGACGGAAAGGGAGTGGCAGGTGGTGGTAACTACAGCGCTACCGGGTATATGCTGAAAAAATTATCAGATCCCAATTTTGTATGGAGGCCGGTGGAGAAAACCACGTTACGTACCTGGATCTTTTTCCGCCTGGGTGAGCAATACCTGAATTATGCCGAGGCATTGAATGAAGCACAGGGGCCGGTAGCAGATGTATACAAATACATCAACCTGATCAGGGCCCGTTCAGGTTTGCCGGGCCTTCCCGCCGGGTTGAGCAAAGAGGAGATGAGGGAAAGAGTGCATCATGAAAGACAAATAGAGCTGGCATTTGAATCGCATCGGTACTTTGATAATCATCGCTGGAAAATGTCGGAAACCATTGACAATGGGAACATTTATGGCCTGAGTATTTTTCTGGGCCAGTCGAAAACAGATCCTGCATTCTTTAAAAGAGTACCCGTGGAGCGCAGGGTTTTTCAGAAGAAACATTACCTGTGGCCCATGTTGAAAACGGAAACAGATAAGAATCCTAACCTGGTACAGAACCCGGGCTGGTAATAAAAATAATCAGATGAAAGCAAGATGGCTATTATTGATCCTGTTCCCTTTCAGCGTAAAGGGACAGGAGCTGTATCACTTCCCAACGGATACGGATACACGCTGGATTAGTTTTGAAAACCGCAATGGCGAAAAAGGCAACGGCGGAATAGAAAACAAAGGCGCCAAGGGACATGCCTGTGATACCTTGAAAGCCGGCGGCACTGTTACGCTGATGGATTATGAAGGCGCCGGTGTTATCAACCGGATCTGGCTCACTACTTCCCAGCGGGCAGTTATCCTGCGGTCGGTTCATATTGATATGTATTGGGATGGCGCCACCAAACCCGCGGTGTCGGTGCCACTGGGCGATTTCTTCGGGGTGGGGCTGGGGCGTAAAACACCTTTCCAGTGTGCCTTGTTTTCCGACCCGGAAGGAAGATCTTTTAACTGTTATATCCCTATGCCTTTTAAAAAACATGCGCGGATTGTACTGGTGAATGAGTCGGCCGAAACGCACCTGTTGTTTTATGACATCAATTTCTCTGCGTTAAAAAAAGCGCCGAAGGACCGGCTGTATTTTCATGCCTACTGGAGCAGTAACAAGCGTACTGTCCTCGGAGAAGATTTTGAGTTGTTACCACCTGTAACCGGCAAGGGCCGGTACCTGGGCAGCAACATGAGTGTGATCGCAGATAAGGTATATGGCAACAGTTGGTTTGGGGAGGGGGAAGTGAAGGTTTATCTCGACGGCGATAAAAACTATCCGACGCTGGTGGGTACCGGCACGGAAGATTATATCGGAACAGGCTGGGGACAGGGCGCGTTTGCACATTTATACCAGGGCTGCCCGATAGCGGATGATAAGAAAAAGCAATGGGCTTTTTACCGGTACCATATCCCGGACCCTGTTTATTTCCACACCGGTTGCCGGGTGAGTATACAGCAGATCGGCGGTACCGGCAGGGAGGAGTTGCGGGCTATTTCGAAGGCCGGCGCCCGGGTGAAACCGGTTACTGTTACTACCCCGCAAACGATGGCGAAGATCCTGGAAGATCCTGCTTATCCGGGTCTTTTCGACGAACGTTTTCCAAATGGCTGGGTAAATTTTTACCGGTTGGATAACTATACCGCTACGGCCTATTTCTACCTGGACAAACCGGAGAATAATCTACCTGTACTGGCGCCGTTGGCGGAGCGGCTGGAAGGTATACTTTAATCACGTTTACGGCTATACGTTAATCTTATGAACTGGAATCAACCGGATATCTGGATTGTAATTGGCTATTTGTTACTCATGCTGGGAATGTCGTTCTGGCACCGGCGTTTTTCGGGCAGCAACCTGGAAAATTTCTTCCTGGGCGGCCGTAAAGTACCGGGATGGCTGAACGGCATCTCCTATACTGCTGCACTGGTAAGTCCGGATGCAGCTACCGGCTATGGCGGTTTGGGGGTGGTCACCGGTGCATTTATTTCCTGGTGGTACCTGAGCCGTTTCGGGCTGGCGCTGTTTTTCGGTGGTGTGCTCTTTGCCGTATTCTGGCGGCGGTTGAATCTTTTTACCTCGCTGGAGTTTTACGATCTGCGTTTTCAGCCCCGTGCGGCGGCTGCCATGCGTTTATGGATTGCCCTCCGCACTTCCATGATTGCGATGCCTGCATGGACGGGAATTACGTTACTGGCGGCATTTAAGATCATGGGTCCTGCGTTCGGGTTAACAAAAACAGAAACGCTGTACCTGATTGTACCGGTTTCCTTTCTTTTTGTTTTCTTTTCGGGCTACAAGGGCGTGGTGATTTCCAACCTGGTGCAGATGATCATTTTCTTTGCCGGCACGTTGACGCTGGCGGTGCTGACGCTGATGCATTTTGGCGGTGCTGCTGCTATGACGGCCACGTTGAGTCATGCTTTCAGTGGCACCCACCCGGAGGTGTTGCAGGTAATGCCGCCGGCGCATCATGATGTATTTCCGCTGGCCGCTGCCATGGCGTGGATGCTGGGACAAAGTATCGGTTACGGTGGCGATGCGGCGCCGATGGGTGGTGCTATGGAAGGGCAACGTATCTTATCGACCCGCACTCCCGCGGAAGCGCTGACCATGTACGTGGTAACGGCGCTCAGCATGTTCCTGTTGCTGCTGCTGGTTACGCTGCCCAGTATATCCGCTGCCGTTATATGGCCGGAGTTGCGGGAGGAAGGGGCGGACCGGGAACTGGTATACGGTAAGCTCATGAAAGTAATGCTCCCCGCCGGCGCTATGGGATTGCTGGTAGCAGCGATGATGGCGGCTACCATGTCGACCGTGGGCGACAACCTGAACTTCGGCAGCCAGGTACTGGTAAGTGATATTTACCGGAGATGGTTTGTGAAGAAGGCCAGCGAGAAACACTACCTGTTGATCGGTAAGCTAGGGATGGCTCTCATCCTTTCCCTGGCAGTGGCGGTGGTTTTCAATGTGAATATTATCACAGACGTCGCCATTTTTATGCTGCAGCTCAGCGCAGCAGAATTACCCGCCAACTGGGCGCAATGGTGGTGGTGGCGGTTTAACGGGCCAGCCCGTATGGCGGCTTCTTTTGGTGGCGCACTCATTTTCTGTGTCGTAGTTCCCGGGCCCAAACTGTTGCAATACCTGGGCGTATCGTGGGCATCTTCCCTTATCATTCCCTGGTGGTGGCAAACACTGCTGGTGATGGGCATCACTACCGTGTTGTGGATCTTGGTGGCGCTGTTAACACCACCTGACCCGCCGGAATTATTGCAGGCATTTTATTTACGCGCCCGTCCATTGGGCTGGTGGAAAACCTATAAACCGGCAAACAGCCCGTTGCCCGGGGAATACCCGCTGTCGCCCATCTTACGCGGTATAGGCATTGCCGTTACAGGCTTTGCTGCCACCTCGTTACTCATCACGGGGCTTACGCAATTATGGTTTGCCCGTTATGGGCAAGGCAGCTTTATGCTGCTGGCATCGGCTATTTTATTTTTCTTTTTCCGGAAGATGGCTAACGCCTACCTGGATTATCTCTCTTCCAGGATCAGCAACCAGCCCATGCTGATGGAAAAACAGACCTCTCAACATTTGCATCAACATCCTTTAAAAAAATAATTATGGGAACAAAAAAAGAGATCAGGACAAAAAGTGAACATGTACTATACCTGGGCGACTGGGTATTTCACCTGGGCCCCACTTTTATTGAAACACCCTTTGGTACGGAAACAAAAGACGCAGACCTGCACTTCTACGGAGAGCGGCTTACAGAGGCGCTGGAACAGGTGGCAGATGTAACCACGCTCGCGAACTGGGAACTGTACCGGCTGGCGCCTGGCAAGCTGGAAGCTTTTCTCGACGAATCAGTAAGCCTGATTATCAGCGATGTGGAAGCCAAATGTTTTCACCTGTATCCCAGTTTTTTTGATCGTTCCCGTCGTGAAAACCGTGTGGTGACGTTCCCCGACCGGCTTACGCTGATCAAGGACTGGATCCGCGATGGCGGTGGCTTAATGATGCTGGGGGGCTGGTTGTCGTTCAGCGGCGTACAGGGAAAATCAGGCTGGGGCAGGTGTACACTTACCGATGCTTTGCCGGTAGATTGTCTTGTAACGGAAGACCTGGTAGAATCCTCTGCAGGCTTTACACCCGAAGTACTGCAGCCGGAACATCCTGCGGTGAAAGGGCTACCCTGGGATCAGTTTCCGCCCATCTTCGGCTATAATGAAGTAAGCGCCAATGCAGCCGGTGAAGTGCTGGTGCGGGTAAAAGAAACCGGGCATCCGCTGGTGGTAGCAGGTACCTATGGCAAAGGCAGGATATTGACCTATATGTCGGATCCGGCGCCGCACTGGGGAATCAACTTTGAATTGTGGGAAGGCTATGATGCTTTCTGGCAGCAATCACTGAATTGGGTAAAGAAGCAACATGCATAATAAGGTATTACAGGCAGGTGCTGCCATCGCAGATATAACGCCACCACTCGAAGTAGGCCTGCTTACTTCGTCTGTAGAAGGTACCTATGCGCCATTCACGGCGGTGCGGCTCCCGCTGAAAGCAAGGATACTGGTGCTGGTATCGGGTAATGAAAAAGTGGCGCTGGTATCGCTGGACCTGCTGGCGTTAAACGATACTTCGGTGGATGGCTGGGATGCCTTTAAAACAGGAATGTCGGCCGAAATTGCCCCGGAAAATATCATACTAACGTGTACGCATACACATACTGCTCCTGAATCGGTAGCATTATCGGAATTATACCTGTCTGATGAATATCGGAAATGGCTATACGAAATACAGCAGCGTATTAAGATCGCCATCTCCGCCGCCATACATAGCGTGAAGGAATGTTATGTAAGTATCGGCAGCACCAAACTGGATGGCTATAGTTTGCAACGCCGTATTCCAACGGCAACGGGAATTACCATGTCTGACGCCCTGCAACCGGTAACGGTGGAGATGATGAACCGGGAACCGGTGGACCGCCGCGTGCAGGCGGTTCGTTTTACAGCTGTTGACGGCCGCGCTGTTGCCACTATCGTACATGCGGTTTGTCACCCGGTGCATGAAATGTGCCTGCCGCATATTTCTCCCGATTTCCCCGGCGAAATGTGCCTGGCGCTGGAAGAAACGCCATGGGCCGGTATGCCGCTGTTTCTCAACGGCGCCGCCGGCGATGTAAATCCGCCAACAGTATCAGGAGGAGCGGAGGATGCGCGGCGGCATGGCAGGGCATTGGCCGGGGCAGTGCAAAAAGCAGTGTGGACTACTGCCATCGCAACCGATTTGGCCGTGAGGCATATGGAAATGGATTTCCCCATTCGTAGCGGCGTAGACGTTAGTAACCCGCTCGATGCGCTGGCCCGCATCAACGCCATCGCGATAGGCCCGCTGGCCATTCTTTTCCTGCCAGGGGAGCCTTTTACGGCAACAGCCATGGAAATTGAATACAGATCGCCATTTGCGTATACGCTGGTAGCAGCCTATGCAGAAAACTCTATCGGGTATATTCCCACCGTGGAAGCCTTTGATGCAGGCGGCTACGAAACCGGACCGGGTAGGTGGTCTTTCCTGGCGCCGGTTACAGCACAACTGCTGGAAGAAGCCGCCCTGCATTTATTGGATCAGTTATATCATAAAAAGCGCGTATGAAAAAGAATATTTTGACAGGCCTTGTGAGCTGTTTGATTTGTTGTATCACACAAGCCTACGCCATCACCAAACCCCTGTTTTTTTGCGGCAGCACGCAAAATGACCTGTACCGGTTATTGGTAGCGGAAGGATGGTCCATAAAACGGTTCGATACACCGGAAGCCACTATTCACGCCGCCACCGCCGGCGCCGGCGTATGCATTGTTGCCGGCAAATATCCGCAGGTAGATCCGAAAACCAGGATCACCGATGCCTTACTGCAGGAAGCAAAACAGAAGCAGTTGCAATTGTACATAGAGTATCCCGCCGCTTTCCCGGGGCTGGACCTGGCAAAGCCCGTGGAAACGCGGTTGGAAAGGGCGGTGGTTACCAATGAAGTATTTGGCGCCAGCCTGCCACCTATGAGCGTGATGAGCATCCATAACTGTTTCGTACAGCCGGTAACGGTAGATAATCCCCTGCTGGTGCTGGCGAAAGTAGTAGGTTTTGATAAAGCAGAATATGGATTGAAAGATACCAAAGCGTATCCCCTGCTTTTTGAAAAAGACCAGGTACTGATATCCACCACGGCACTGAGCAATTTCGAAAGGGGCCGTTATGGCCCCGCTGCTGCCGTGAAACAGGTATTAACGTATATTCTTTCCCGTATAACCGGTAATACAGCCTTTGCCATAAAGCACTGGCCCATGGATGTGCAACCGATGTTTGACAGGAATACGCCGTTGCCTGCTGATGCGCGCTTAAACAGTATTCGCAGGGGAACCGACTGGTTTTATAAAGGCCGTTTTTTTGTGAACCGTGACCTGAAAAGCGACTGGATAAAATTTGGTACCATAGATCCACCGGTAGGGCCACCTGTTCCTGCCGGCGTAAAAGACGGCAATGGCTCAGAAGGCATTATTGAAGGTCATACCTCTACCATCAACTACGATGGTACGCAGCAGTACCGTTACTGGCTCCGCGCCGATGTGCAGGGAGAGGTAAGCATGGCCCTGTCGGCTGCAGGAAGTTTGCTGCATAACAAAGATTACCGGCAACGCGCCAGGAATATTATCCATTTTCTGCTGGAAACATCCAACATGCGTTCCGGCGCCAAAAGGGATAGTACCAGTGCCGCCTACGGTTTGATCGCCTGGGCCACTACTAACCCTTCCGTATATACGTTTTATGGGGATGATAATTCCAGGGCTATTCTCGGTGTGCTGGGCGCCGCCGCCTATCAGCATACCAGCGAATGGGATAAGGAAATGGCCGCGGCCATACTGGCTAACTTCAGAACAACCGGGAAAGAAGGATTCCGGGGTGAACGCCTCGAAGAACCTGATATTATAAAAAATGGCTGGAAGTTTTATCAGAACAGGTCACTCATCCATCCGTCGCCGCATTTCGAATCCTGGATGTGGGCACTCTACTTATGGCTCTACGATAAAACAAAATATGAGCCGCTGCTGACCAAAACAAAAAATGCTATCCGGCTTACCATGGAAGCCTACCCGGATAACTGGCGCTGGGGCAGCAGTATGCAAACCCAACGGGCCCGCATGATTCTCCCGCTGGCCTGGTTGGTACGCGTGGAAGATACGCCGGAACACCGCGCCTGGCTGGATAAAATGGTGAATGAAATTGTCCGCTACCAGGACGAAAGCGGTGCTATCCGCGAGGAGCTGGGCGCAAAAGGAAAAGGAATGTTTAACCCGCTGAATTCAAACAAAGACTATGGTTCCGATGAAGGTTCCCTGATCTATAAAAACGGGGAGAAGGTTTCCTGCATGCTCTACACCTGCAACTTCGCACTGTTTAGCCTGAACGAAGCAGCACAGGCAACCGGGAATAAAAAATACAAAGCAGCGGTTGATAAATTATCCGGTTTCCTGACACGCATACAGGTACAAAGTAAAAAGCACCCGGACCTCGACGGTGCCTGGTTCAGAGCATTCGACTACGGACGCTGGGATTACTGGGCTTCCAACTCCGATGCCGGATGGGGCGCCTGGTGTACGCTCAGCGGCTGGATACAGAGCTGGATTGTTACCTCGCAGATCCAGATAGAACAACAAAAGAGTTATTGGGATGTCACAAAAAAATCGATGATTAATGTTCCGGCACAATCACTTATCCGCAGCATGCTTAAATAAACAAACGGTGATGGCTATACGACATCGTTGTTCATGGAGCCATGCTGTTATCGTGGCGATATGCATCAGTATATGGTTGTTACCCGCTGTTCCCGCCGCCGCCAATATCAGGCTGCCGGCCATCATCGGCAACAACATGGTATTGCAGCAGCAGCAGCGCGTAAAGCTGTGGGGCTGGGCCGATCCGCTGGAAAAAGTAGTGGTTACCACCTCCTGGGATCAACAAAGCTACCCGGTTGTCACTACCGGCGATGCGCGCTGGGAGGTGAACTTCCAAACTCCCGTAGCCGGCGGCCCTTACAGCATTACTTTCTCCGGAAAAAATAAAATTACGCTTACCAATATTATGCTGGGAGAAGTATGGATATGCGGGGGGCAAAGCAACATGGAAATGTGCGGGCAATGGGGACTGGCAGATATCAAAGCGGAGCTGCCCGCAGCCACCAACAAAGATATCCGGTTCTTTCATATCCCGAAAACCACCGCCACGGATCCGCAGGACGATGTAAAAGCCAGTTGGACCAACTGCGACAGCAATACGCTGAATACCTTCAGTGCCGTTGCTTACTTCTTTGGAAAAAAATTGCAAACGACGTTACACGTGGCGATAGGACTGGTGGAAGCCAGCTGGGGCGGCACTTCCGCAGAAGTATGGACACCGGGCAGTATTATTCAGCAGGATACGATCCTGGAAAGGGCCGCTACAGCCATTGCCCCCAGCGGAATGTGTCCGCATACACCCGGCATTGCCTGGAATGCTATGCTGGCGCCCATTACAAATTATGCCATAGCGGGAGCGATCTGGTACCAGGGTGAAAACAATACCAGCACCGCCGGAACTTATGCACGCCTGTTTACCAAAATGATAGATGCATGGCGTTATGCCTGGAAGGATGCGCTGCCATTTTATTTTGTGCAGATCGCCCCATTTAACTACCGCGAAAAAAATGCAGGCGCCCTGCTAAGGGAAGCCCAATGGCAGAGCAGCCGGCATTTACGTACAGGCATGGTAGTGATTATGGACCTGGTGAATAATGTGTATGATGTGCATCCGGCTAACAAACACGATGTAGGCGCGCGGTTGGCATACCTGGCACTCGGAGACAACTACCATCTTCCCGGGGCACCGTATGAAAACCCGTCTTATCAATCGGCCGTGGTACGCCGGCATAAGATGCTTCTTTTCTTTGATCATGCTGCAACAGGCCTCACCATACATGGAAAAACGATCAAGGAACTCTTCATTGCCGGGAGCGACCAGGTATTCTACCCTGCGGAAAGCAGTATAAAAAATAATACGCTGCTGGTGTGGAGCAGGGAAGTGAAATCACCGGTGGCAGTACGTTATGCTTTTAGCAACACCGCTATCGGCAATCTTTTTAGCAATAACGGTTTACCGGTTGGCCCTTTTCGTACAGACGACTGGCCGGTAGCAACAAAATAACAAGTATGAAGTACCTGATCATTTCAATTGCATTATTATTGTTGGCCGTCAACCTGCTACCCGCGCAGGACCTGGGCAGCCTTACACAAATACGCACGCATGTAAAATCGCGCCGTATCAGTAGTTACGACAAAGCCGGCGGGCCTAATGATAACCTGCAGCATATTGAAAACGGCGGTAAACGCACGCTGGCAGATATCAGGGGCGCAGGCGTGATCCGTCATATCTGGATAACGATGTGGCCGGCGCCGGATAAATTAAGCCGCAACGATGTCATCATCCGCATGTACTGGGATGGCAAACCGGAAGCCTCCGTGGTGTCGCCCATCGGTCCTTTTTTCGGGCAGGGCTGGAACGAATCGTATTCGTTTACCTCGCTGCCACTGGCCGCCGCACCAATGGATGGTACCAGCCTGGTGAGCTATTTTGCTATGCCCTTTGCCACTGGCGCCCGCATAGAAATAGAGAATCAGTCCGGCACCGAAATACAACCCTTTTATTTTTGTGTGGACTATGAAGAAATGGACAAGCTGCCTGCCAATACCGGTCGCTTTCATGCCTGGTATAACAAGCAGCTCATGGGATCCCAGGATAGCATTGAAAACGAACACTGGGTGTTTGGACCGGAGGGCAATAACACCAACGGGAAAAATAATTATGTGATAGCCGATGTTAAAGGTGAAGGTCACTTTATAGGCGTGAACTATTATGTACAATCACCCACACCGCTCTGGTACGGAGAAGGCGACGATATGATTTTTATTGATGGAGAAGAGAAACCACTGAATGGCACCGGTACGGAAGATTATTTTAATACTGCCTGGGGACCAAAGGTATTATACACGCATCCTTACTTTGGTTATGCACGCGTGAACAATGATATCGGCACATTGGGCCGTACGCATCTTTATCGTTTTCACATCACCGATCCGCTATATTTTAATAAGTCGCTGAAGTTTACCATTGAACATGGGCACAACAATGAGATGACGCTGGACCTGGCTAGTGTGGCCTACTGGTACGAGCGCGAGGCGACGGCAGTGCCGCCTATACCGGACGCCGCGGGCAGGAAACCGATGCCGCTGATCGACTCCTATGATATTCATCGCTGGCGCAATGAATGGCGTAAAAGCCGGGGGAAAGATCCGAAGTTATGGAGGTAATCATACTTTAAAATCATCAGCGATGCAAAAATTATTACTGTTATTATTTTTTATGGCGACCCTGTCTTGCAGAACAAGTAAGGATACCGCAGTAACGCCGCCGGTAGTACGAAAAGACAGCACCTTTACCAATCCCTTGCTGGATGGCGGCGCGGACCCATGGGTGATACAAAAGAATGGTTTCTATTATTACATGAGCACCGGGGTAAACCGCATTTTTATCCGCAAAACAGCGGCTATGTCGGACTTGAAAAATGCCGCTGCGGTCACGGTATGGACAGCACCCGCTACCGGCCACAATTCGAAAAATGTATGGGCGCCGGAACTACATTACCTGCAGGGGAAATGGTATTTGTATTATACTGCCGGTGCCACCGGGAACCTGGCTACGCAACGTTGTTTTGTTTTGGAGAATAACGGCGCAGATCCTATGCAAGGCGTGTGGACGGAGAAAGGAAAAATAGGAGATCCCAACGGTGATTTCTTTTCGATAGATGGTACGGTGCTGGAATATAACGGGAAGCATTACTTTATCTGGAGCGGCCAGGTTTCTGATGCAGACATCACCCAACGATTGTATATCGCGGAAATGGAAAATCCCTGGACGCTGAAAACCGCCAGGATACAGATTTCTGTACCACAGTACGATTGGGAAAAACATGGGCAGCCGGTGAATGAAGGCCCGGAAATTTTAAAGAATACCAGGGGCCGCGTATTCCTCGTTTTTTCAGCAAGCAGTTGCGGCACGGATAATTATTCGCTGGGTATGCTGAGTTTAAAAAAAGATGGGGACCCGCTTAATCCCACCGACTGGACCAAATCGCCGGAGCCGGTGTTTACCACACAGGTCACCAATAATGTGTACGCGCCAGGGCACAATGGCTTTTTTATGTCGAAAGACGGAAAAGAGAACTGGATCATTTACCACGCCAATCCACAGAAAGGACAGGGTTGTGGCGGGGCACGGAGCCCGCGTATGCAGCGGTTTACCTGGAAAGCAGATGGTACGCCGGATTTTGGTGTGCCGCTTAATCCATATTATCCAATAACGAAACCTTCAGGAGAATAGTATTATGGCAACTTATATAAAACGTGGGCAGAGCAATGCAACGATCAGGGAAGCTGATGCCGGTGTTAAAACAACGGTAGAAAAAATAATCAGGGATATTGAGCTAAGGGGAGATGAGGCGGTGCGGGAATATTCCGCCTCGCTGGATGGTTGGTCTCCTGCCAGTTTCCGGCTAAGCGCCGCAGAAATTGATGAGATCATTGCACAAACGCCGGACAGGGTGATCGGGGATATTAAGTTTGCACAGCAGCAGATCCGTTTCTTTGCGGAGCAGCAGCGGGCATCTATACAGGACATAGAAATAGAAACGTTGCCAGGTGTTTTCCTGGGGCATAAGAATATCCCGGTAAATAGTGCGGGGTGTTACATTCCCGGCGGCAGATACCCCATGGTGGCTTCGTCGCATATGAGTATCCTCACTGCAAAAGTGGCGGGTGTAAAACGGGTGATTGCCTGTACGCCGCCTATTAACGGGAAAATTCCTGCTGCTACGGTATGCGCCATGCATTTTGCCGGCGCCGATGAAATTTATATCCTGGGTGGTGTGCAGGCTTTGTGTGCCATGGCAATTGGCACGGATACCATTGTGAGTGTAGATATGATTGCTGGTCCGGGTAACGCATTTGTTGCCGAGGCCAAGCGACAGTTGTATGGCAGGGTGGGGATAGACCTGTTTGCCGGGCCCACAGAAATACTGGTGATTGCTGATGAAACAGCAGATGCAGAAATGGTTGCCTGTGATTTATTGGGACAGGCAGAACATGGTCCCGGTTCTCCGGGTGTGCTGATCACTACTTCACCTGCATTGGCACAGGAAACATTAAGGGAGATAGAAAAACAACTCGCGGTGTTATCTACTGCGGATATTGCCCGGGTAGCCTGGGAAAACAATGGCTCCGTGATAGTGGTGGAAGATGAAGCCGAAGCGATCCTCGAAGCCGATGCGCTGGCTTATGAGCATGTAGAAGTGCTCACCCGGAATCCGCAGTTGTTTCTGGACAAAATGACGAATTACGGGGCATTGTTCCTGGGCCCTGAAACTAATGTAGCTTATGGCGATAAAGTGATTGGTACCAATCATACGTTGCCTACCCGTCAGGCGGCCAGGTATACCGGTGGTTTGTGGGTAGGTAAATTTCTGAAGAATTGTACCTATCAGCGTTGTACGCCGGAGGCAAGTGTATTGATCGGGGAATATGCCATGCGTTTATGCGACCTGGAAGGGTTTGCGGGGCATCGGGAACAGGCAGCACTGCGGGTGAGGAGGTATAAATAGGTTTTAGCTGTTAGGTTTTAGCTATTAGCTTGTAATTTGTTGATGATATTTTTTTCCTAACAGCTAATAGCTAACAGCTATACGCTTTCATAAACTGCAGTGGTGTTTTTTTTGTAATGATTTTAAACTGCCGGTTGAAATTGGATAGGTTGTTAAACCCGCAGGTGTAGCCGATCTGCGATACGCTCAGGTTATTTTCGATCAGCAGTTTGCACGCATATCCAATGCGTATTTCGAGCAGAAATTGCCAATATGTTTTTAGTGTACGGGATTTGAAATACCGGCAAAAGGAATTGGGACTTACGTTAGCTGCTGCGGCTACATCTTTCAGGGTAATTTTATTCTGGAAGTTATTAAAGGTGTAAGTGTAGATCTGGTTGATATTATCGGTGTTGCTGATGTTATAGGTGTTGGCAAATCCGATACTGGACAGTAAAGTATATTCTTCTGATTGCGCGATGAGGTTTAGCATGGCAAGCAGGTATTCGATGCGTTGTACCGGGCTGGCATGCAGGATGGTCTCCATTTTCTGGCTTACAATTTCACGGGTGCGGCCGTGTACCCGGATACCGTTCTTTGCCTTTTTCAGCAGGTCTTTGATGCCTTTCATTTCCGGCAGTTCGAGGAAGGCGCCGCCCCAGAATTCGGCTTTGAAATGGATGGCTACGGCTTCGATCTGCAGGTCAGGTAGGCCCTGGAAATAGATTTCATCGCTCCGCCACATATGTGGCAGATCGGCTCCCAGTAAAATGAGATCGCCGTCGTGGAAACGTTCCATGCTATCGCCTACCAGGCGCATACCACTTCCTTTCCGGATCAGGGTAAGCTCTGTTTCCGGGTGGTAATGCCAGTGGTTATAGAGGTAAGGATAGATGTCTTCGCGTACACTAAAAGAATAATTATGGCCCGTATCAACCTTGCGCAGAATTGGTTTCATAAAGCAGCATTCATAAATGAATCTAACAACATTTTATCACGCAAAAAAATGCATTTGCCAATATAGTACAGATATGTGCCAATGTAAAGATATTTTTCTCCAGATAAAAAGCTTTTATTTATGGGAATCATCGTTCCGGGTGCTCTTTGTATATAAACAGGCGATCATTCTTTTTTTCTTTCGAAAAATGAAAAAAGTACTTTCCTGTGTATGCCTGTATGCCTTGCTGCCACTGTTTTTACAGGCACAGCATGCCAACAGTATACCTATAGTTCCTGCCGGGGAAGATGCCTTCCTGATGTGGGAAAAGTGGCCGATGCAGCGGTTAGGTGTGAGAACGTATATGAGGAGTACTTACGATAGGGCAGGTGGTAATGAACATGCAGACGCCGGACATTTTTTATTTATGAACGGCGAAAATGAAAATATAACACTGGACGTAAACGGTAAGGGCATTCTTTATTTTTTTCGTTCCAATCACTGGCATGGCAGTCCCTGGCACTTTATTACTGATGGACAGGATCACGTAATAGCTGAAGCAGGTACTGCCGATCCGGTGAATGCCCGCCGGGATATCAAAGGAGGCGGATTTATTCCTGCAACGCCATTTCCCAGGCCGCTGGCCTGGACCTGGGGCGATACCAAAGGCGCTGACCTGATATGGACGCCCATACTGTTTGAACAATCGCTCCGGCTGGCATACTCCCGTACCCATTATGGTACCGGTTATTATATTTACCAGTTGTTTGCCGATCCGCGAAATCTTTCCCGGCCCATTAGCTCCTGGAATCCGCAACAGGCGCCCGATCCGGCTGTAGTTGCACTGTTGGATAAATCGGGTACGGACATAGCCCCGCAGCATATCCCACAACAAAAAGGCAATGTTACATTAAACCGCGAAAAAATATTGCTGACTACTATTCAACGACGCAACAGCACAGTGCGTGCCTTTAAGCTGAGTCTGCCACTGGAAAAGGCGACGCAACTGGAACGGATACGGATACGCATTACCTGGGACGATGCCACGGAGCCATCGGTAGATGCGCCGCTTTGCCTCTTCTTCGGCGCCGGTACCCTGCACAACCGCGATAACAGGGAATACCTCGTTAAAGGCTTTCCCATCAATATCCGGTTCGACACCCTGCAACATAAAGTGGTACTGGCCTGTTACTACCCGATGCCGTTTTTTAAATCCGCAAAATTTGAACTCGCAGGCATTACGCCCGATCCACATACACAACTCGGTTATGAAATCAGGTACGCGCCCGATAAAACCCAACCGGAATGGAACGCCTACTTCCACGCCAACTACCAGGATTTTCCTATGCCTCAACCCGGGAAAGACCTGACACTATTGGATACCCGTGGCGCAGAAGGGCATGCGGACTGGTCCGGCAGTTTTGTAGGTACCTCTTTTGTATTTACCCACAAAGGAGAATTGGGTACGTTGGAAGGTGATCCCCGTTTCTTCTTTGACGACAGCCAGTCGCCACAGGCACAAGGTACCGGCACGGAAGAATGGGGTGGTGGCGGCGACTACTGGGGCGGAGAAAATATGACGCTGCCTTTTGCTGGACATCCCTGCGGCGTAGCAAAAAAAGAACAGGCAAAAGATCCGAAAGATCTGCTGCATTCGGCCTATCGCTTTTTGCTGGCAGACATGATGCCGTTTGGACGAAACGCAAAAATACAACTGGAACATGGCGGTGAAAACCTGTCGCGCGAGCATTATGAAAGCGTCACATACTGGTATGGCCTGCCGGCACCATCGCTGTTGAAAACCGATGAACTGGATGTGGGCAACGTCGCCAGCGAAAGCAGCCATGAATGGTATTCTCCGCAGTCTTCCCCGGTAGAAAATATTGTGTCCAGATATGAATTGGGAATAGATTCTTTTGTGCTGGGCTCCACATCGCCCGAAAAAATAAAACAGGAAGTATATCCTGCTCACAAGGAAGATGGCCGTTATACCCAGGGAACATCAACATTTATGGTGCAACTTGACCCGGCCAACAAAGGAGCCCTGTTGCGACGCACACTGGATTACAGTCACCCGAACCAGAAAGCAGCAGTATATATTGCCGATGGCAACGCCGATACCACCCACCTGCAATGGACCTACGCGGGTACCTGGTACCTGGCCGGCGCCAATACCACCGTATTCAGCAATGTACCTAAAGAACTGGATAACCGCGTGCATATTGTACAAACCAGCAACCGCCGTTTCCGGGATGATGAATGGCTGGTACCGCCGGCACTAACGAAAGGACGTAGTCGGATACGTGTACGCCTGGTGTTTGTACCGGTAAACCAGGAACTATACCCCGGCTATGCTTTCCCCGGTTTGAATGCCTGGAGTGAGTTACGGTATACAGTATATAGCTATGTAACGCCGGCGTTTAAGGTGAAGTGAGGAATGCGGTTGAAGAGAACTATCTGTAGGAAGATATGTTCTTTTTGGCGCTAAAACTCCCTGTTAAATGTTGATGAAAAAACGGTTATTTTATTACTTCACTCACAAAAATGGTTGGAACGGCATTGGTGTAGTTTGCAAAATCAGCACGTATCGCCCCTATATTTGGAGCGATGGCCGCTTGATATTCACTTAAATTTTTTACATAAAAGGTGCCAACAGCCATAAAAGGTAAAGACTGGTCAGGAGCACCACCAGAAACCCCTTTTTCAATAGTATACTTAACCAGGTTTGACCCTAAATAACCTGCTACCATGGGCATGTGCTTGGTTTCATAATACTCCATATTGAATGTTTTACCCTCTGCATAAGGATACAGGATAGATATCTTAATTAAACCTTTTTCGGATTTTTCAGGTTGTTTTTTTTGACCAAATGCAATAAAACAAGTAGCTAAAAACAAAAACGATAAAAGTAGAATGGATTTCATAGTTAATGCGTTTTAGACTACAAAATATTGAAATTGTCGTTTACTTCCATTGGTAACTGTAAATTCAATATTATTTTTTATTGAAGGCAGGCGGATACAGTGATGAAACAGATGTTGACGCAGTCGGAGCCAGGTCTGTCAATGTATAATTGTGAAGTGCTTGTTTGCTTTGAGATTTTTCGAAGCCTGGAGTATCCTCTTTATTGATTATAAAACCAATGTTGATTTAATGCCCTTTATCAAGATTGTAGAACCTGAAAACTTCCTTCGTTACCAGCATGCAGTTTTCAGCCAGTTCGGGGAGTGTACAGTATATGCTTTTGTGAAGTACGGCAAGATCATCTTTTGTTTCCATCAGGTTCATTTTAAGAAATCGTTCAGGTAAAATTCTACCCGCTAGCATTTCAAAAAGAGAATGAGTGAACTCCTGGTCATATCCCAGGTTAATTTTAGCATAACTGATCCAACCGCTGGATACCTTGAAATGCACATCGATATAAAAACGCTCTTCCATTTATCACGGGTTTGTGCCAGTCGGAAAGGTGGATCTATATACGTAATCCACCTTCCGCTGGGCTTTACATAAGATTAGATGATCTTTATAGCACTATTAATGAATGGCTATCTGACGTGGCGCCTTTTTCTTTACCTCTTCTTTTTTGGGAATTTTCAGCGATAGTAGTCCATTCTCATATCGTGCCTGTATTTTTTCTTCATCCACAACATTGGAAGGAAGTGTGATGGTACGTTTAAAGGACTGGTAACTAAATTCCTTATAGGAATATTTGCCATCACTTTGTTCCTCTTCACTAACGTTTCTTTCAGAAGAAATGGATAGGTTGTTGCCGTCGAGGTGAATTTTGAAGTCTTCCTTCTTCATACCTGGTGCAGCGAGTTCAACAAGAAAATCCTCGTCTGTTTCTTTAATATTCATCGTCGGAATGGTAGTGCCGCTGATGGAATTATTAAAGTTATCCCGGCTGAAAAGACCATGATTAAACAAGTTTTCGAACAGGGTCGGCAAATTTGTAAGTGGTTCCCTGTTGCTTCTTACAAGTGACATAGTAACCTCCTTTTTTATTATTAACAAACATTTTTTTGTGGGTAACGCTACCGTTAAAAATGGCCATCAACCTATATGCCAGACCTAAAAAAGGCAATATTTAGCTGTCATTTTTGCATTGCGTGAATTAGTGAGGCAGGGAGTAAAAAGAACAAAATGACTATTTAATTATTTGTTCTGAAATATTGACAGCTATAATCTAACTGATTTGCTATTATGAACCTGTAGCGGATCTCCACTGGCATTGCCCTGGGCACAGTCGCGATGAATTTCCCGCCGGAAGGTCCCCAGTGTACCGATTCGAAATGTAGGGTTTATAGGCCGTAGTATTTGTTAATACGCAATGTTTCACAAATGGTTATAGTACATGGGAAGAGCATTCGGATATATTTGTGTCATATTGATATTTAATTTTTTGGAACATGCCAGAGCAACAAAATGTAGAGTATAAGCAATTATGGAGAGATGAACATCTCAAATGGATTTGTGGCTTTGCGAATGCGCAAGGTGGTCGAATTTTTATAGGTATTAATGATAGCGGTTCTGTAGTAGGTATAGATGATTATAAAAAATTAATGGAAGACATTCCTAATAAAGCAGTTAGTCACCTGGGATTAGTGATCGATGTAAATTTGCATAAAAAGGAGAATAAGCATTATATTGAAATTAAGGTGCCAATAAGTAGTGTGCCTATCGCTTATCATGGGGTTTATCACTATCGTAGTGGGAGTACTAAACAAGAGCTGAAAGGTATTTCATTACAAAATTTGTTACTGAAAAAAATAGGAAAGAAGTGGGAGGATTTGCCAATTGAGGGTGTTTCGATAAGTGATCTTAGTGAAGATACAATTCAGGCGTTCCTTGCGAAAGCAGTTGAAAGAGAAAGAATCCCTCAGAACGTCACACACGAAAGATTGGAAATTCTTTTAAGAAACCTGGGGCTTGTAACAGATTCAGGCTTTTTAACTAATGCTGCAGTATTCCTTTTTGGCAAGAACCCAACGAGGTTTAATGCGACAATAAGTTTTAAAATTGGTCGCTTTGGTAAATCCAATCATGACTTGTTGTTTCATGATGTCGTTGAGACGAATATTTTTGATATGCCAGACAAAGTAATTGAAGTATTAAAGGCCAAATATCTTATCCGACCAATATCTTATAGCGGACTTGAAAGGCATGAGCCTCTGGAATATCCTGAACCAGCATTAAGGGAGGCGATATTAAATGCAATTGTGCATAAAGATTATTCAAGCACCTATACTTTTTTACGCGTTTACGATGATCATTTGCATCTTTGGAATCCGGGCTCATTGCCGGATGAACTGAGCATTGAAGAGCTAAAGGTGAATCACTCTTCTTATCCTAGAAACAAGAATATTGCGACTGTTTTTTTTAAAGCGGGATATATTGAAGCATGGGGAAGGGGTACAAATAAAATCATCGATTCCTGCATTGAAGCAGGACTGCCCGAACCTTTAATAAAGGAAGAGCAAGGAGGATTTAGTATTACCTTCCTGAAGGAGAAATATACTTACCAATTTATAATTGAGCTCAACCTGGAAAAAAGGCAGGAAAAGGCAATGATGTTTATAAAAAAATATGGAAGTATCAGTAATGCGCAGTATCAGGAGATCGCTAATGTATCTAAAAGAACGGCGACGAGAGACTTGCAGGAAATGATAGAAAGTAGATTGTTACGAAAAACCGGAACCACAGGGAAGGGAACTTTATACATCTTTGAATCTTAAAATAAAGGGGCCATAAAGGGGCCAAAGGGGCCATAAAGGGGCCAAAGGGGCCATAAAAAGTAAATTAGGTGCAATTCTTCTTTTTATAACCTCCTCTTTTTTACATTCGTTAAAGATAGCATGTCACATTTGTAAGTCACTGATGTCTTGATGTTTGAACCCAAAAATCAAAAGGACATTCATTTCGTCCGCATTTACGCAATGGAGAACCCACAGCAGCTTACAAGGCTGGACACACCACTAGTATGACCAGGTATGCCGTACATACACTTATTATGGCCTGTTTCGCAATTCCTTTACCATAAATCCTATAAATTCTTTTTGCAAACGGCTTTGATCAGGAAGCGTCACCAGGCACCAGGATCTTTTCGAGAAATCATCCTTTAATGGCAGCATTTTCAAATCACCGTTTAACAGCGGTGCAGTGAGCCATTTGGCCAACACCGTAATGCCGAGGTTTAATCTCACCATTTCCAGGATTACTTCCGTTAAAGGCATTTTTATCACCTTCTCCGGTTCCGCTTTATGGGGTTTCAGCATATTTTCAATAAGATCGTTATCCTTGTCGTCTACGTCATAGCTGATTAATGTTTGTTCCCGGAAATCCTGCGGCCGTATTACCCGCTGCTTTGACAATGGATTTTGTTTACTCATAATAACTACCAGTTCATCCTGGAAAACGGGCGTATACTTAACGGCAGTATGATGGTGTAATGGTTGCTTTGCAGGCCGGTTTACCAGTGCTACATCCAGTGTCCCGTTTCGCAAACCGGACAACGGCTCGCGGGTGGCGCCATCCCTGATTTTTACATTGACAAGCGGAAAGCGTTGTTGATATTTTTGAATGAGCCGGGGTAACCAGTTATAGGTAGTATAGCATTCCGTGCTAATGTGGATAGTGCCACTATCGCCATTTTTTAACGACTGGATGTCCTGTTCCAGTTTTTGCAGTTCCGCCAGCACTACGCCGGCACTGTCAAGCATCTTCCTGCCGATAGGGGTGAGGTGTAATTTTTTGTTTCTCCTGTCGAAAACTTTCGCGCCGATTTTCTTTTCCAGTTCCTGTATATGGTGACTCAGGGCCGATTGGGAGATGAAAAGTTTCTCTGCTGCACGGGTCATAGAGCCTTCCTTTTCAATGGCGTTGACGACTGTCAGGTGATGCAGGTTGATATTTAACATGAGTTAAATAGATTGATATAGAAAAATTTATTCATTATTTTCATAGATAAAGGTATGATAATTTTAGGGCCGGAAATGATCACCATTATCAAAATTAATCATCAATTAAACGGATATGAAAGGATACATCATCGCCCTTACCGCATTACTTTTTTCCAGCTACACCTTTGCGCAGGATATACCTGCCCGCTGGGATGAACTGGTGGCCAGCGATTTTTCTGCTGCGCTCCAAAAGTCGTCTAAGACCTGTATTTTACCAATTGGCATCCTCGAAAAACACGGCCTGCATGCACCTATTGGCACGGACCTGGTTCATGTACGGGAATGGGCGGCGCAAGCGGTAAAGTCGGAATACGCGGTTGTTTTCCCGGACTACTTTTATGGGCAAATCAACGAAGCCCGGCACCAACCAGGTACTTTTTCCCTTCCCAATAAATTGATATTGGAACTACTGGAAGCTACCTGTGATGAAATTGCCCGCAACGGTTTTGATAAGATCATCATTCTTAACGGCCATGGTGGCAACCCGGAGTTTATAGAATTTTTTATGCAGGGCTTATTGAATAAGCGGCATAACTATGCTGTTTATTTCTATCGGCCTGATGTGGATACGGAATATGTCAAAGCATATCAAAAAAGACATCTTACTGACATGCGAGGTGATTTGCATGGTGGAGAAAGTGAGACGTCTATTTTACTGCATTATCGCCCTGATTTAATGCGCCTGCAACGCGCCACTGGTGAAAATGGGATGAATCAGCAACGGTCATCTTTACCCGGCTTGTACACCCCTATCTGGTGGTATTCCTCTTATCCCAATCACTACGCCGGCGAGGCCTCCAAATCTACGGAGGCGCTGGGAAAGTTTATCGCGGATCATGAAGTAGCGCAATTTGTGAAAGCGCTAAAAGAAGTGAAAGCAGATACAAAAACACTCGAATTGCAGAAGGAATTTTTCGACAGGGTGGATCAGTTGAAGTGATGTCAGATGGTGCTGCCTGGGCTTATCCCTGCTTCTATTAACATTAGCGAAACCCTATTTTAATATTCGCAATATACTCATCGGTCAACCAAAATTAAATGGGGCAGGTCCTTAGTCGGAAACCTTGCCCCATTCTCACGCTTGCCATAATAATTTTGATTGTCATCACCCGGTTCCCTTAAGTCCGGATCTCTCTTCTCATAAAAAAGTAGTAGCTCCCGGCAAAACATAGCGTGGTGACTGCCAGTAAACCCGTCACTTGTGGCCATACAATCATGAGGCTTTCTTTAAGTGGCAGGGGAGAAGGAATTGCTCCCGCCATTTGCTCCATGCTCAATGGCCCCAGGCTTCTGATTGAGGGCATCAACAACGTGGTGGCTGCATCTGTATATAGCTGGCTGGGCGCTATTCTTAGAAACGACATAAACAGGTTGTTATATGCAATGGCCTGTTCTTCGGCTAAGGAACCCGGATCCGGCAGTAGTGCACTTGCTGCCACATTAATAATAATCTGGTAAAAGATGGTAAAGAACAACCATATACCAATAGCGGTAATAGCCGATGTGGCGGCGTGCCTGAAAACAACAGAAAGACCGATAGAGAGACTAAGCCAGCAGCCAACGTAAATAACGCTTAGCAGCGTAAATGCCAGTATGCGGAAAAATTCGGATGCTTCCATGGGCACGCCGGTGAGAAGCAATCCCGCGCCAATCATCAGGAGTACCAGGCTGAGAAAAAGCGTTCCTACAAGAAGAAGTGCTGCATAAAATTTCGCCAGCAAAAGATTATCCCGGTAAACAGGTTGTGCGAGCAGCCGGACCAGGGTGCCATTGTTCTTTTCCGAGTTGATAGCGTCAAAACCAAGTGCTATTCCCAATAGTGGTCCCAGAAAGCTGAGAAAAATATGAAAGGTGGGAAGCGCGCCATCTGAAGTGGTCAGTAGTTTCAGATAGAGGTATACATGATCCGGGTCATTTAAATTTCCAACCGACTTGCCAAGATTCGTGAGCGAGGCATACAGCGTACCGGCAAAGGTAAAGAGGATCACCAGCAGCATCACAATAAAGCGCCAGCTACGGATATGATCACCTACCTCTTTTTGAACGATGAGCCCAAATGCTCCCGCAGGACGTTGTGGCGCAAAAAAGTTATGAATGTATAGTAGTGGACTTCTCATGGGAAATTCCCTTTTTAGTATTGTTTTCAAAAAAACGATGATAGATTTCATCGAGGCCATATTCCTTTTTGTGGACGCCTGTGACATTGTAGCCTTGCTGTACAAAGAAGCGTACTATTTCCGGCGTAATGTCTTCACTGCACGATAGCTCGATGATATTGGTATCTATTTTTACGTTGTTCAGGTGGCCTATTCTCCGTAACTGCTGTTCCAGCTCAGCGGGAGGCAACAAGGGCTCACGAACGGAAACGGCTACACTAAATGAATCGCTTCCGAATAATTGTCCCGAGAGAGATTCAATATTACCTTCTGCCAACATCTTCCCTTCTACGAAGATGCCTACCCGGTCACAAATTTGTTGCATCTGGTGCAGGTGATGGGAAGACAGCATCACGGTAATTGACTGTTGCCGGCTGAGTTGCCGGATCAACTGGAGAAATTCCCTGATACCACTGGGATCTATTCCCAACGTAGGCTCATCCAGGATCATTACTTCCGGTTCCCTGATTAGCAGGTCAGCCAGACCAAGACGCTGTTTCATCCCACGGGAATAAGTGCCTGTCTTTTTATGCATTTGTGCACCCAGTCCTACCATTTCCATGGTTTGCCTGGCACGTGCGTCAATTTCCTTTTCAGGAATATTGTTCAGGCGGCCAATATATTTCAGGTTGTCCAGTGCAGTCATGTTATCATAGAATCCTGCACTGTCTGGCAAATAGCCTACGCGGCGCCTGACGCCAATCGGGTTGCGCGTGGCATTGATACCGCAAACAACGGCCTTACCGGCAGATGGCTCAGACAAGCCAAGCATCATCAGGATGGTAGTAGTTTTGCCGGCTCCGTTGGGTCCCAGCAGCCCAAAAATTTCTCCCCTGGATACCTTTAAAGAAAGATTATCTACTGCTTTTACAGTTCCATAATATTTTGTCAGGCCATCCAGTTCTACAATAAGATCTTCCATAGCCTTTATCTTCTTCCATATTTACGAATCAGGAAATATACAATGCCCAACGAAAGCAAAATGACCAGGAAGCCTATCCATCCGGCCAGCATCGAGGTTTTTACTGTCATGCGAAAAGTGGCATTGCTGTTCGCATTATTATTCCTGACGGTGAAATTAGTGATGTAATCACCTGCAATTGTTTTGTTGGGAACATTCAGGGTAGCGGTAATATTTTGTTCCTTACCCGGTTCCAGCCGGTCTATTTTGGCAGGTGCAAAAGATGCATTCCACATGGCCGGCGCCTGTGCAGAAAGCTCCAGTCCTTCTAACGGTAACGACCCTGTGTTTTTTACGGTCAGTGTGATCTCTTTACTGCGGCCTTCGGTCACATCATCACTTAACCGGCCTGTTGGCGTGGTTAATTCGATACCATAGTTGCCGGTTACTACGGCTTCCAGGTTGAGGAGGAGGGTGTCTTTTTCTGTCACGGCCATCACGGGAATAACGTATTTACCAGGTTTTGCTACAGGCGTGGCCGCAATTTCTATAGCAATATCCTGGGTTCTGCCGGAGTCCATTCTCAGGCCGGCAATCTGGCTGCCTTCGGTGCGGAAAACGGCATTCCAACCTTCCGGCAAAGTGGCCATTAACCCGTATGCCTGGGAATAGCCGCTCCCGTTATGCAAACTTGCGTTATACCGGAATGGCTCTTTGTTGGTAGCGGCGATGTTGATCAGCCTGGCAGTAAACGTGGACTTATCTTTACCGGTTGGTTTCTGCACCGGTGATGCAACTGCAAATACAGCATGAAAAAAACAAAGAAGGGAAACAGGCAAAATGCTCCGATAAATAAAAGATAGTGACATACTTAAAAATTGATAGCTAAGATTTATGTGGAATAATGGAAATAAACAGGCGATTGGAACCCCTTATTAACAGGAGTACGCAATAGTATAACCGTCAGCTATAACATAGCTGACAACGTACGTTTAAGATAGCTGGTTCACCAGCTTAAGACGAAGTATTATTAATAATAAGTGTTGGTGTTCTGAGACGCATCAGGCCCAGGATACGGCTCTTTATGGCGTCAGGAATAACGGTCTGTTGAATAGTGGTTGCTGGTTGGCGGTAGGTGTTGCAGGTACCTTGAGTTGTTTCGCTTTTACTGTTTAAAATGTGCATCATGCTAAATGAAATTGAATTGATTAAAAACAAGATCAAGTAGAAATAATATTCTCCATGTAAAATTTGCTACAGGAGATGTTAGTTAAATGATTTTCTCGGATAAGAGATGCGGATGAAAATTAAATATTAAAATGTTATAAGAATGTTAAAAGGGGGCGCATGGCGGGTTGGCAGCATACCGGATGAACGATCACTCCAACCGGGCTACTCTTGATGCCACTCATTGCCCCGTATAAAATTATTTGGCAGAATAATCAATTTATATTTGCTTTGCTGTACTTTCTGGTCAATGCTGGATATCTACAAAAATATCATCAATCGTCCTTCTTAGCAGGAACTCCTTCTGCAGACAGCCTATGCTGTCGCCTTTCTACTTATTTGTATATCGTTTTTTGCGTAGCCGGGCATAATGCCATGTACGCTGTTTCCAACCATCAATATATTTATCAAAATGATTTTTGAAAACAATCAGGCTTTTGCGCAAAGCCTCGATCGGCAGGATCCATTACATCCTCTGAGAGATGAGTTCCTGTTTCCACGGCAGCATAATGCTCCCATCATTTACTTATGTGGCAATTCGCTGGGATTGCAGCCTAAATCATCCCGCTCGTATGTGGACCAACAACTGAACAACTGGGAAAACCTGGGTGTGGAAGGGTGGTTTGAAGGAGAAACGCCGTGGATGTATTATCACAAAGCGCTGAAGGGACTCATGGCTAACATCGTTGGCGCGGGCGCTCACGAAGTATGCCCGATGAATACCCTCACGGTGAATTTACACCTGTTGATGGTCAGCTTCTATCGCCCTGCAGCGGCAAGGTTTAAGATTATTATGGAAGCCGGCGCTTTTCCGTCCGACCAATACGCGGTGGAAAGCCAGGTACGGTTTCATGGCTATGACCCGAAAGACGCTATTATAGAAGTTGCGCCCAGGGAAGGAGAGCATACGCTGAGAACAGAAGATATTTTATCAGTTATTGCAGCACACAAAGAGGAGATAGCCCTGGTACTTTTTGGAGGCATCAACTATTTTACCGGCCAATGGTTCGATATGCCTGCCATTACAAAAGCGGGGCATACTGCCGGCGCTATTGTTGGATTTGATCTGGCGCATGCTGCAGGAAATGTGCCCTTACAACTGCATGATTGGAATATTGATTTCGCCTGCTGGTGCTCTTATAAGTACCAGAATGCCGGTCCCGGTGGTATCAGCGGAATTTTTGTACACGAAAAACATTTTTCCGATACGCAGCTCCATCGCTTCGCCGGCTGGTGGGGATACCAGGAGGAACAGCGCTTTAAAATGCAAAAAGGATTTCATCCCGAAGCCGGTGCCGATGGCTGGCAGGTGAGCTGCACACAGGTGATCCCCATGTCGCTGTATTATGCGTCACTCCGGATTTTTGAGAAGGCGGGTTTCATGGAACCCCTCAGGGAAAAGAGCCTGCAGTTGACTGCCTATTTGTGCTACCTGGTGCAGGAAGTGAATAAAAGCCTCGGGTTTGAACAGTATAAGATCATTACGCCATCCACCGCTGGGGACAGGGGCGCCCAGGTATCCATTGTGGCGCAATACAACGCCAAAGAAATATTTGAGGCAATGGTAGCCAATAATGTTCTTGGCGACTGGCGCGAGCCTAACGTTATCAGGTTAAGTCCTGTACCACTCTATAATAGTTTTGAAGATGTTTTCCTGGCTGCGGAACGAATGCTGACAATCAGTAAAACACTCGTTGCACACAAAAAATAATTGACTGATGGAAATAACACCTGAAATAAAAGACAGGCTATCCCGGCTGCACGATAAGTATGCTGTGATGGGCCAGGATATTACTGCATACCTGGATGGCCTGTTGTATGCAGATTATCTGACTTATTGGGACTATATTCACCTGGATACATTGCTAAGCCTGCAACACCCGAAAACACCTTTCCCGGATGAGGAAGTGTTTATCATGTATCACCAGATCACCGAGCTGTATTTTAAACTGGCGTTGCACGAATGCCGGCAAATCACGGCTAACGTATCACTGACACGTGATTTTTTTGCCGCCAGGCTGAAAAGGATCAACGCCTACTTTACGGCCCTGGTATCTTCTTTCGATATTATGGTGGATGGAATGGACAAAGAGCAATTCCTGAAATTCAGAATGTCGCTGCTGCCGGCAAGTGGCTTCCAATCCGGGCAATATCGCATGATTGAAATCTATTCCACAGATCTCATTCAACTCGTTACCCTCGATAAGCGGGAAGAATTGAAGCATGCATCCACCGCGGAACAATTTGAATATATCTACTGGAAATACGGGGCTTCGGAACTATCAACCGGGAAACAAACATTGACGCTGCAACAATTTATCGCGAAATATGCGGGGCAACTGTTGCAACTGGCACAAAATAATATTAGCAGCAATTTCTCTGCCCTCTACAAAACGTTGCAGCAAAGAGGAGAAGATATGACTGCAGTGGAAGAAGAACTCAGGAAATTAGACCTGTTTGTAAACGTAGAATGGCCACTCTCGCATTATAAATCTGCCGTTCGTTACCTGGAGCGTGACCCGGTAGACATCGCGGCTACAGGTGGTACCAACTGGCAGAAATACCTGCCGCCGAGATTCCAGAAAAGAATTTTTTATCCCTACCTGTGGACGAGTGAACAGGTGGAGCAATGGGGTAAAAGCTGGGTGATGAATGTACTGAAATCATATAAAATATAGCAATAACCTGCTTGTCGCAACAACGCCGCTTGCATGCAAGCGGCGTTGTTGTGTTATTAAAACCCGGTGGCCACCCTTGCATGTGGTGCAAATTATTTTTATATTCGCGTTATTCATTTACAAACCACGTTATGTTTTACTACCCGCCATTAGGCCCGTAATCTGACGTGCATCCATGTAAACTTTTACAGTGAACAATAATACCAGTGCGCATTACCAGCGGCTCATTTATTGTTAATTAAAACCGAAACGATGAACCGAATTGTAAGGCTAAAAAATCTGGGGATAGCATGCGTTTGCAGCCTGTTACCTATACAGTTGTTTTCTCAATCCATCTTTATTCCTCCCTATAAAAATACCTGGACAAAACCACCCCGGGAAATTCCATCGCGTACTTCCACCGATGCACCATTGATGGGTAATGGCGACCTGCTGGCTACATTGGGTTATCAAACCGGTAAGTTGAGATACTATATTTCAAAAACTGATTTTGGAAGATGGGTATCCAGGTATGGTCATGGTGAGCAGGAGTTTAATACAGCAGGCAGCAGGCTGGTGGCCCACCTTGATATTAACTTTCATAGTGCTGAGGAGAAAGAAAGTACGCCTTTTTCAGCCAGCCAGGAGATCTGGAATGGTCAAACCGTTGTTAAAATTGGCGATAATATATCCGTTACTTCCTGGGTTTGCGCTACTCAAAACCTGATTTTCATAAAAGTGAATGCCCTGGAACGAAATGCGAAAGTATCCGTTAGCCTGGGGGCACCGGAAAATAAAATGGCAAAACTTTCCGCCGGACAATTGAAAAATGTAACCTGGCAAACGCGTTTTTTCGAAGAGGAGGTTGATATACCGGCTGCTGCGGCTATCGCGGTGAAGACCATCAACTACGATACACCGGCCGAAATGCTTGTTGAAAAAGGACGGCCATTACTCCTGGCAATAGCGGTGGAAAGTAACTTCAGCCAGAAAAATACATTGGAGTATGTCTGCAACAGCCTATCAGGCATCAACGCCCACAATGTTCCCCGGTTTTTAGAGCTGCATAATGCCTGGTGGAAACAGTACTGGCAGAAATCCAGTGTATGGCTGAATGATAGCCTAATGATGAAAAGCTACTATCAGGGCTTATATACCATGGGTGCCTGCAGCAGGAATGTAAATTTCCCCCCGGGAATTTTTGGATGGATCTCTGATGATACCCCTGCGTGGAATAACGACTACCATCTGAATTATAATTTCGAAGCGCCATTTTATGCGCTATATACTGCCAACCGGCTGGAGCAGGCATTACCTTATGACGCTCCTATACTGGCATTTATGCCGAGAGGAAAATGGTATGCGGAGCAGGTAACACATACCAGGGGGATATTGTATCCTGTGGGAATCGGACCTATGGGCACAGAGGTAACCAGGCAGGTAGATACTTTTTATTCCCATCTTCATCCAACAGGTATTGAAAAAGGGGGGATGTTCTGGCAGCAACGGTCTAATGCGGCTTACGCGTTATTAAATATGGGACAATATTGGTATAGTACCTATGATACTGCATATGCCAAAAAGATATACCCGTATGCCAAAGCAGTGGCGGAATTCTGGGAAGATTACCTGAGATCGGAAGAAGGACGTTATGTGATTTATAATGACGCCATTCATGAAGGATCTGGCAACGACATCAATCCGATCCTCTCTTTAGGCCTGGTACGATATGTTTTCAATTTAATGATTGATTTGAGCAATGATATGCACATCCAGGAAACGGACGCAGGAAAATGGAAGAATATATTGAGCCATATCAGCCCGTTTCCCACCCAAACAAGGAATGGGCGTGTTGTTTTCCGCTATACGGAGAAGGGATTAGACTGGTATCCCGGTAATGGATTGGGCGCTCAACATATCTATCCGGCTAATGCTATAACACTGGATAGCGATACAGCCTTGTTGTCTGTGTCACGAAATACCATAGAAGAAATGAGCCGGTGGAAAGATTATAATACCAGCAGTAGCTTTTTCATGGCGGCGATCCGGGTGGGCTATAATGCTGACACTATCTATAACAAACTACATGCTTTCATCGCCAATACCCGTCCCAACGGGTTTATTAATAATAATGTACATGGTATAGAAAACGCATGCGTGGTTGCTAATGCTATTGATGAAATGCTATGTATGAGCGTGGGAAACGTGATCCGTTTATTTCCTGTTCTGCCAACGGGGATAGATGCATCTTTTAGCAAGCTAAGAGCCAACGGCGCATTTTTGGTTTCTGCTAAAATAAAGTCAGGTAATATTTCTGACGTAGAATTTATGAGTGAAAAAGGGCGATCTCTGACCTTCGATAATCCCTGGAAGAAAGGGAAGATACGGGTGATCAGAGCAGGTAAGCCTGCGGAACAGCTAACCGGAGCCAGGTTTACCGTATCAACAGAGAAGGGGGAAAGAATAAGAATAGTGCGGGAGTAAAAAAGAGAAGGAAATTCAAACGGGGCGGGAAGGCCCCGTTCAGCTGGATTGCCGCCTGTTGACATCAGGCAGGTGTTGCGCACCGGTTATATTTTACCAGCCAAGGAATACCATACCTACACCACAAAGCGTTACCACGGCTCCTCCTATAGCATGAACATAACGTTCCAGTTTATCTGTTTTGATGATAGCATAACCATAGCAGCCTATCAGTACCATCGCCAGCATCGTGATAACAGTGGTGATGGCGAATACCGTGATTAATACCACTACTTCCAGCCCGGAGCGATGGGTGCCGGAATAGAAAAGCAAGGGCACCAACGGCTCACTCGGCCCCATCACGAAGATGGCAAACAATATCCAGGGCGTTACTTTCACCCGGTTTTGCGGATACACGATTTCTCCGTGTTTATGTTCGTATACATAAATATCTCCATCGCCATACACATCGAAATGTTTATGTGGCTTGTTGAGCCAGGCCTGGCGCAGGCCCCAGAGTAAATAGATTACCCCGAATCCCAGCAGGCACCATCCGGAGAGGTTGCCTCTTACATCCTGGAACCAGGTGAGCTTCGACAGTTGCCAGCCCAGTAATACGCCCAACAGCCCGATTAATACGGAGCTGAAGATATGCCCGAAGCCACAGAGCACTGTCCACAATATGGTTTTAGACAGCTTCCATTTACGGGAGCGCGATAAAACGATGAACGGCAGATAGTGATCCGGACCGGTAGCGGTATGTAAACAGCTGATGGTAACTGCCGAAAATACTAATGTTGTTAACCCTACATTCATGATGTCAATATCTTTTTTTCAGTTGTCCGGAAATAAGCCGCGATGCGTTGCAGGCAGGAAAACAGCTGCTCTCCGCCATTGCCAAGGATACGCACACCCAGCACGCACGGTGAAGGATTGCTGATACCAATGGATACTGCTTTCTCATCTCCCAATAACTCATACAATATATTCACCAGCTCCTCGTTGATTCCCGTGCGGGTATTTACATGCAGTAAAGTAGCCTGGTGGGTGTATCCTTCCATTTGCCCTATGGCCGCCATATTCACCAGGGCAGGCTGTAACAGGAGATTATCTTTTACCAGGAGACGGCCGTTATGAAAGATCTCCGTGATGTTATGGAAAGAGCTGTAACGGAATATTTCACCGGAATGTTTCCTGCCACAGGTAAGGATTTCACCAAATGTCAGCAGGCAGTTATCTGCTACCTCAATATGGTTCTTCCCTTTAAAGATGGCATTTTCATGAGGTACCACGGGATGTTGCACATAGCTGAAAACAGCTCCGGGATGCAGTTGTATGCGTTGTTGCTGGGTAGCGCCGCGTTGCATGTTGAACAGTCGCTGGTACGACTGCGACTGAAGCTGGAGGCAACTTCCTTCTTCTACCACAATATCAATGTCGTATTCGTCTCCGTCCAGCATCCCCGGTGAAGAGCTCATCACCATCAGGTACAACGCAGGATCGCTGCGATGTTCGCTGATGTCGGCCACCCGGAAAGGCGGCGTAAAGAAAGTATCTTTCAGGTAGGAGCGCTGGTTTTTAAATCCGCTCGTGATAGTTAGCCTGTTCTTCATGCTGCCTGTTTATCTCACTAAAGCTGGTTCTTCTGTTTCCTCCAGCAGTGCATATTTCTGAATCCAGCCAATCACGGTATCCAGTCCTTGTAGCGACATCAGGTTGGTAAATACAAAAGGTTTACCGTTGCGCATTTTGCGGGCATCTCTTTCCATCACCCCCAAATCAGCATGTACGTATGGCGCGAGATCAATTTTATTGATCACCAGCAGGTCAGAGCGGGTAATGCCGGGCCCACCTTTGCGCGGGATTTTATCTCCCTCTGCCACGTCAATCACGAAGATGGTGACATCCGCCAGATCAGGGCTGAAAGTGGCACTCAGGTTATCACCACCGCTTTCAATCAGGATGATTTCTATATCCGGGAAACGCGCCGCCATTTCATCCACTGCTTCCAGGTTCATGCTGGCATCCTCGCGGATGGCGGTATGCGGGCATCCGCCGGTTTCCACACCGATGATGCGCTCTTTAGGAAGCAGGCTGTTCTTCGTAAGGAATTCCGCATCTTCTTTGGTGTAAATATCGTTGGTGATCACACCAATGCTGTAACGATTCATCAGGTGGCGCGACAGCCTTTCAATCAGGGCTGTTTTACCGGAACCTACGGGACCGGCTACACCAATTTTCACATATTTTCTATCACTCATGAGTGGATCATTTTTTTAAGATTAAGACATATACAACCGGGAGTACAGGCGTTCATGCTGCATACACCGGATATCAAAGCCGGTATTACATACACCTACCAGGTCCCTGTCGAGGTGAATGGTTTTTTCTATCAGCCCCGCAATCACAGGCTGCATGCGGAACAGGATATCCTGCCCGTCCAGTTGACTGAGCGGCACCAGCTTCACGGCGTTTGTCACCATGCCGGCGGTAGCATTGTAGTAAAATGCGTACAAAGCTTCCTGCAAAGGTATCTCTAACAGGGACGCATATACGCCAAAGGCAATGGCATAGTGTCCGTCAGTTTGTTTCGTAGTAATAGCATTTTCATAGGCAGATGCGAACGCAAAAGCCTGCTGCCGGCGGAAAATTTTGATCAGTCGCAGCCCCAGCTTCTGGCTGGCATTGCGTATTTCCATGGGCAGTTTCAACGCGCTTAGCTCTGCATCCAGCAGCAGGAGGGCGGGCAGGTTATTGTCTGCCGCTGCCCGGTAAGCGAGGCATACAAAAGCGGCATCATTGAAATGCAGGTTGGCCGTCAGCATTTGCTGTACAAAATGTTCCGCTGTAGTGGTATTATGTACGATGCCTTGTTGCACATAAGTTTCCAGGCCATTGGAATGCGTATAGCCACCAATGGGGAGTGTAGGGTCACTCAGGTGTAACAGGCTGCCGAGGAAGAAGTGGTTCGTCATCATGGTTTCGATGTTAAGCCCATAATTTTGGAGAACAGTGAACTACCGCTACTACCATGACTATGCGGCTGCACATTGGCATTCAGCAGGTTGGTCAAACGGGTATGCTGCTTTTCAGTAGCGTACCCGCTGGCCAGCAGCCAGCGGAATATCGGTTCTTCGAAAGGCAGTAATACCTGGTCATTTTGTATGAATACGGGGAGATGTTTGTTCCCGATTTCGTAGCATACACTTCCCATTTCCAGCAGGTTACGGGGCGTCACCACAATCGCATCACTGGGAATAATATCCACCACTACAGCATGTTGCTCATCCATTACCAGGATATCACCCTGGCGCAGTCGCTGGCCTTCCCGCCAAAACCGGATGGCGATCTCGCGGCCGGTTGCTGTTTTTTTACGCTGGATACGTTTGGTGGTTTCAAACCATTCCAGCTGCAGCAGGTCTGTTTCCAGGTGAGCAATTGATATGTCGGCCGTATTGCCCAGCACTGATTCTATGATCATACACACACTTTTTTCTTAGAACAGGAAATAACGTTGCGCCAAAGGCACTACATCTACGGGCTCGCAGGTAATTACCTGGCCATCTACGCGCACTTCGTAGGTTTCAGGATTCACGGTGATGTCCGGCGTTTTATCGTTGTGGACCAGGTCTTTCTTACCAATGTTGCGGCAGCCTTTCACGGGCAACACTACTTTCTCCAGGCCATATTCATTCACAATACCATTGTCAAGGGAAGCCTGGGAAACGAAGGTGATGCAGGAGCGGGACAATGCTTTGCCATAGGCGCCAAACATTTTACGGAAGATCACTGGCTGCGGTGTTGGAATGCTCGCATTCGGATCACCCATTTTAGCGGCGATGATCATTCCTCCCTTAATAATCATTTCCGGTTTGGCACCAAACAGCGCTGGTTTCCACAATACCACATCTGCGAATTTGCCGGGTTCAATGGAGCCTACATGTTCCGCAATACCGTGTGCAATGGCCGGGTTGATGGTATATTTAGCGACGTAGCGTTTTGCGCGGAAGTTATCGTTGTTACCAGAGGTATCTTCCGGGAGGAAGCCGCGTTGCACTTTCATTTTATCGGCTGTTTGCCAGGTGCGGGTAACTACCTCGCCTACACGTCCCATGGCTTGTGAGTCGGAGCTCATGATGCTGAATACGCCCAGGTCGTGCAGGATATCTTCTGCTGCAATGGTTTCCGGGCGAATGCGGGAATCAGCGAAGGCCACATCTTCCGGAATGCTTTTGCTCAGGTGATGGCACACCATCAGCATGTCGAGGTGTTCATCAATCGTATTTTTGGTAAACGGGCGGGTAGGGTTGGTGGAGGCAGGCAATACATTGGGATACATCGCTGCTTTGATGATATCCGGTGCATGACCACCACCAGCGCCTTCTGTATGGAACGTATGGATAACGCGGCCATTGATGGCGTTCATAGTATCTTCCAGGAAGCCAGCTTCATTGAGCGTATCGGTATGGATGGCTACCTGTACATCGTATTTATCCGCCACTTTAAGGGAAGCGTCTATAACGGCGGGAGTAGAGCCCCAGTCTTCGTGAATTTTCACTCCCAGTGCACCTGCTTCTACCTGTTCCGCAATGGGACCTTCGGTAGCACAGTTACCTTTACCGAAGAAGCCGAGGTTCATGGGGAATGCTTCGGCGGCTTGCAGCATACGGGCAATAAACCATTTACCGGGTGTTACCGTGGTGGCGTTGGTACCATCTGCGGGGCCGGTACCGCCACCAATCATGGTTGTAACGCCGCTGTAAAGCGCGGTTTCAATCTGTTGCGGGGTGATAAAGTGAATATGTGAGTCAATGCCGCCGGCGGTGGCAATGAGCCCCTGACCGCCATGTACTTCTGTAGAGGCGCCAATGATCATATTGGGGGATACACCGTCCATGGTGTCGGGATTCCCCGCTTTACCAAAACCAACGATGCGGCCGTCTTTGATACCGAGGTCACCTTTCAGGATGCCCCAGTGATCCAGCAATATTACGTTGGTGATAACAAAGTCCAGCACGCCTTCGTTACGTAATGCGGTGCTGGATTGGGCCATCCCATCCCGCACGGTTTTGCCGCCGCCGAACTTATTTTCTTCTCCATAGATATTGAAATCTTTTTCTATTTCTATGACCAGGTTGGTATCACCGAGGCGCACTTTATCCCCAACAGTAGGACCATATAGATTTGCGTATTTGGTTTTATTTATTTGCAGGCTCATGAGGGTTGGTTTTTAAAGTTCATCGGTTCGAGTTTAGCCATGGAGGCAGCTTTTGCGGCATCTGTGGTGGTGTCGCCATTCACCAGGTTATTATGGCCGAAAGCTTTGCGGTTGCCACCGATGGTCACCAGGGTTACCTCTTTTTCTTCGCCGGGTTCGAAGCGAACGGCGGTACCTGCAGCGATGTTGAGGCGCATACCGAATGCTTTTTCGCGGTCAAAGTCCATTTTGCGGTTCACTTCAAAGAAATGAAAATGAGAGCCGACTTGCACAGGGCGATCTGCTGTATTCACCACTTTGATGGTAACAGTGGCGCGACCTTCGTTACAGGTGATATCTCCTGCCGGGATAAAGTATTCTCCGGGAATCATGTGAGATGAGTTTAGAGGTTATCTGATTGGGTTATGAACAGTGACCAGCTTGGTGCCATCCGGGAAAGTGGCTTCGATTTGTACATCGTGAATCATTTCAGGAATACCTTCCATGACATCTTCACGGGTCAGCAGGGTAGCGCCGTATTGCATGAGTTCAGCCACTGAACGCCCGTCGCGTGCTGCTTCCAGCAGGATGCTGCTGATGTAGGCGATAGATTCGGGATAATTGAGTTTCAGGCCCCTTGCTTTGCGCTTGGCAGCCAGTTCTCCGGCCAGGTGGAGCAGCAGTTTCTCTGTTTCTCTGGGAGTCAGATGCATATGAGTAAAATTTTAAAAGACAGCAATGCTGGGTCCTTTGTAAGATATATGCCTACGAAGATAATATTCCAATTACAGAAAGTATAGACCTGGTACCACGGAAATTCCACTGCATTCAGGGAACCGGTACAGTAACACTACCTGAAGCGGCAACAGGTAGCCTGTTTTGCACGATTGTTCTGGCAGGTAGCAGGGGAATCGCCAACGAATTATAAGAGGAGAGCTGCTATTAATCCAGGGAAGTAGTTTTTGAAGTTTTCATCCATTTAAGGATAATTAGCACAAATTCCCGGATCATTACAAACGCAATGACTGATATAGCGAATAAGATAAGTAGCCAGCAAATTAACAGGAATATCAGTACTCTGATATCTGTAATTCCACAGTGCATTACCAGGAATATCATTTTTGAACAGTTTCTCCTAAGATAATCATAAAAATAATACCCGCTAATCCTTATTTTTACCCCCATAACACACCATATGTCCAAAACTGTGCTGGTACTCGGTGCCAACTCCGATGTAGCAAAAGAAGCAATCCTATTATATCTCGAAAAAGGCTATGAAGTGATAGCAGCATCCCGCAGCACTGTGGAGATAGCGGCATTCATGGAAACAAGGAATGCGCCATTGAACCAGCTCACGATCTGCCACTTTGATGCCACTGCTTTTGAAACACACCGGTCATTTTACAACGGTCTGCCCGCCAAACCGCACATCGTGGTATATGCCGCGGGGTTCCAGGTCACCAATGATGAAGCACTGGTCAACTGGGAAGGCAGCTATCGCATGATGCAGGTGCATTATGCCGGAGCAGTGTCTATCATCAATCTCATTATCACGGATCCTGATAATAATCACCTGGAGCGGATCATTGGATTATCTTCCCTTTCCGGTGTAAGAGGTCGTAAAAGCAACTTTGTATATGGCAGTACAAAAGCCGCTTTCACACAATACCTGGCGGGACTACGACAGTATCTCTTTGCCCGCAAAGTAATCGTGAACGTGATTGTAGCAGGATATATCCGGAGTAAGATGACGGCCGGGCTAAACCTTCCGGAATCTTTATTAATGGAACCCGCTTTCATTGCCCGTAAAATAGTGAATGCCGGTAATGCATTTACCATTGTACCCGGTATAAAATGGAAACTGATTCACCAGGTATTAAAGTATATGCCGGAGAAAATGGCGGCCCGACTGCCCTAGAGGTTAACAAATCATTATGCCACGCAACTCCTGTTGTGCCCTTTTAAGTTTAGTAGTATATTTACTTGCGTAAGAAAAGATCAATGTCGTGTATAGTTACCCGTTAGTACCCCGGAAACATTGATTGTAGATTGTTTTATAGAGATGACCATTGCTATCTTATCACCCGTAAATAAAAACCCGAACACATGAAAAAAATCGCAAAACATCTCTCCCTGTGCCTGGCTTTATTCGCCGCTGTTACTGTAAAAGCACAATCGAATGCCGGAACCCTGGAAACGTCCCATCCAGCTGTAGCAGAAAAAAACCAGGTAGTAAGTGGTTATTATTTTGTGGCTGCCAAAAAAGATGATCAGCCGAATGATCCTTACCGTAGCGTTACATTTGTATCTAATACCTATGGTGCTGTAACACTGAGATTGAATATCCCACTCTGGCACAGTGTGAAACAACCTTATGTAACCCTGGAGAACCTGACAAGAGGCGGTTACCAGCGCTTTACCACCTGGCCAGGTGAAGCCACTTACAGAACAGAAACCGTTACATTGCAATTAGGCGATCAATACCGGTTAACCGCCAGCATTCAGCCTAATCCCAGTGATCCTAATGACGACATCGACGAAGATGTACTGGCAACATTAAGCTGGTAAGCTGTTGTAAAGAAATTATATAAAGGCAACGTTTTCATAGAAAGCGTTGCCTTTTATTTTATAAGCGCCGCGAGGCATGCGGCTAATACTCCTGCACTCAGCGTCGCCAGGCCAATGGAGGTATAAGTAAACCTTTTATCATTCTTCACCGCTTTCAGGAATGCTTTTTTGGTATCATCATGCCCGGTTACATTTTCCATGCTGCTGCGCGCCTGTTTATTACTGACAGCACTAAAGAAAATTAAATCCTTATGTTGGGGGAAATCTTCTGCCAACTGTAGAAAATACACAGGTTTTGATACCAGCATGGTATTCAGCACCTTGCTATAATACTCACTTTCACCGGCATACACCGCGGGGAGCAGTGCGAAGCTGTCTTTTAACGCGGCGTAATCTATCTCCCGGATATTTTTAATCAGGTAATCGGTTACACGGGTATATTTATCTTGTACACCTGAAATGCTGTCTGATATTGCTTTTAAACGGCTATCGGCCCATGCGGGGAACTGCTCATGATCCATTACTTTGGTGGCTGCCGGCAATGCTTCCCAGGAGGAAAACCCCTCTCTGAATGAGTGATGATGTAGTGGAAATGTTTTATTCAACTGCGTGCTCATAGCAAAATAGCGCCCGAGGTACCAGGCATGATTCAGCTGTGTATGGGCCACCTCCGGCATTATAACACTATCCAGCTTAAGTTGCCTGTTTTTCCTTGTTGTATTAACCAGGTACCATTCATTTTCCTCCCTGGTAATCCGGGATTTACTACCGGTATAACTACCATCTGCCTGTTGCTGCAGGGTATCTATGCTGATAATGGAAGGCGCTGATCCTGCCTTATCTAAATAGCGCCCCATCGTATATACAAAGGCGTTGTTACTTTTTATATCCACATAACAGAAATACGTTTTGTTCCACCCATGTAAGAGTTGCTGGCCATGAGCAGGTAAGAACGTGGCGGATACAAACAGGAGGATAAGAAGATATTTCATACCAACAGGATTAAGCTACAGGGATCTGTTATTTTAAAAATACGGTAAAATGCCGGAAATGTTGAGGTGTTTTTATCTTGACAGGTTTATCCGGGTCGCATAGAAAAGTATATTCCTGGTCGGCAATGCCCAGGTCAACAATTGAATGGCCTGGGCATTGCATCAGCGTTAAACGCCCATCAGGCGAACCTGAAGATGGTTACTCCCAGCGATGCCAGCAGCAAAAATATATTGAACGCCACAGCAGCATATTCATGGCGTTTATAGTGAATAGGCGCCGCCATGATCATAATCACCGTAAAGCCCAGTGCCGACACCGCGGTCAGTTGTGGCATAATGCCTGTTGCCAGCGGTACCACCACACTAATAGCTCCCAATATTTCCAGGATACCAATGAAACGGATCACGGGATAAGATAAATTAGCTACGCCCGTTTGGCCTATCTGCACCAGTTTATCTCTTTTCTGGGTGGATTTCATGATGCCGGAATAACCAAAAACACCGGCTAGTAAGCCTTGAATAATCCATAAAAGCGTGTTCATAACCTTGTAGTTTTGTACTACAAAGGTGAATATCACCCGCATTTTTTCCTTTGACATTTATCAAATAGTAAAATCTGCCCGGATGCGGCTGAGCGTTTCCTGTGTAATGCCGAGGTAAGAAGCCACCATCCCCAGCGGTACGCGTTGCACAATGTCAGGATGTTGTGTGATCAGCTTCCGGTAACGCTCGCGGGCAGTAGCAAAGTGAAGGTCATCAAAACGTTGCTGCATTTGCACCAGCCCGTAACTGACCAGCAGCCGGCCAAAGCGCTCAATTTCGTGGCTTTCATTGTATAACTTTTGCAGGTCGTCATGACCAATAGCCCATAGCACCGTAGGTTCCAGCAATTCAATACTGCGAATATCCGGCATACCGGTAATAAAACTGACAATAGAAGTAGCCACCGTTTTTTCAGTACTGATCCAGTCGGTCACATCTTTGCCGTCTTTCACATAATAGGTGCGTGTCAATCCTTTTTCAATGAAATATACATGCCGGCATACTGCGCCCGCATGCACCAGGTGATGTCCCTTTGGTAGCTCCCTTTTTTCAAGGATGCCCGCCATCGCCAGTTTGCTTTCAGGAGAAAGGGTGATGAAGGTTTTGATCATATCAAAAAAATCATCGAGCGATGGATCATATAATGGTGCCTGCATGGCCGTGAAATTACACAAAGAAAATGGATGTTAACAGCGGGGGAGTTGATTTTCCGGAGATGACATACGCCATGGATATGCAGAATTATACGATCTTAGCACCATGTGGAAGGAATTTCAGATTGTTTATGGAGAACAGGTGCTGAACCAGCACCAGGTACAGCTAAAATTTTTTGAAAGCGAAGAAGCGTTCATGGACATCATCGGCACAGATGGTTATTTCTATGTGCATAAAGGCGATCTTCAATTTGAAGGCGACCTGCACCTCGACAAAATGGATAATATGCCCGATGGCCGGCCTCCTTTGGGTGTAGTGGTACTTGGCCACCTGGCGGTGGATGGCGGCGTACTCAACGAAACCGGCGACTATGGTCCGGCACTATACGTAGCCGGCCACCTTAGCTGCCGCAACCTGCTCATTGGCGGATCGCCGGTGCGCGTAGAAGGAGATATCCGTGTGGAAGAAGTCATCCTGCTACACTACAACCATGGCTGGATGCAATGCGATGGCACCATTACCGCCCAGGTGATGATAGCAGATGATTATCACCTGATGCCGTTCCGGAAAAATATCAGCCGGTTTTACTACAACGACCGCGATCCTGAAAGTCCCGCTGAAAACGAATGTGGAGAAGGAGAAGACGGAGATCCCATCATCTCCCAAAACCTACAGATGTTACTCAGCAATCCTTTAACCACCAATTTTGAAGACATCATTCGTGACCTGGATGCCTGCGAAAGCGTACTGGTACCCTTCGAACGAACACCGGAATACTGGCGTACCAAAGTACGGCGCAACTGGTGCGACCTGAAACGTGTGCCCATGGAAATGCGCACCAGTAATCTTTGCCACGAAGCCATGGCCTACTACATTGGTGCATTGCAATATTTTCCCCGTGAGGCCATCACAGCAGAAGTGGCGGCTGCCGCGGCAGCAAGAGACGGTAAAGCGCTGCGTTATCTGCCGCCTGAACTGATTACCCGCGAGCTGTGCTACATTGCTGCCAAACATGGTGCAATTCTGCAGGTAGATATACCGGAGCAGTTTTATGAACATGCTTTGTTATGCACCGTCATCGCCACCAATGATTGGCAGATGGAGCGTGTTCCTACGGTATTTATCACGGAAGATATGCTGGTATTATATGTGAAGCAGGGACGTGGTGCCTGGCTGGACAGGTATTGTCAGCAGTCGGGTATTTCCAAACAGAAAGTGCTGGAACGCGTGATGCTGGATGATATCAAATACCTCGAAAATGTTTTTAACTGGCATCTGTCAGCTGCTACCTATGCCTTTGCACAGCAGCATTACAACAAGCCCCCATACACGGAAGCGTGGAAAGGACTGGGTGAACGTTTTGCCCGGAAAATAGCACGACTGGCATAACGGGTATTAGGAATACCCCGGTGAATAACGTAAATTTAGTAAGCGTTAATTTTTATATGGAGCAATACGAGAGCATCTATTTATACCAGCGTATCGTGAAGGCAAAGCTGTTTATTGACAGTCATTTTGCCGAACGGATGGACCTGGATAATATCTCCGGGCAGGCACACTTTTCCAAATTCCATTTTATCCGGTTATTTAAAAACAGCTACGGCTACACTCCTAAAAATTACCTGGTCAAAGTAAGGATAGACCAGGCTAAAATCCTGCTGGCAAAAGGAGAGTCTGTGCTGGCTACCACCATCCTGGTGGGCTTTGATAGCCCCACCGCCTTTGCAGGCGTATTTAAAAAGATGACAGGTAAAACGCCGTCAGCTTTTCAAAAGGAGCAGGAGGAAAAGAACAGCGCGATGCAGTCCAATCCTTTGCGCTTTGTCCCTAATTGCTTTGCAGAAACCGTGGGCTGGACAAAATAGCAATTTTGAAGAGGTCATACTACCACAAAATACCCACCTTTGTAAAAAGTCAATCATGATCACCAAACTTACACATACCTGCATTTATGTGCTCAACCAGGATAGCGCCTATGATTTTTATGTGAATAAGCTGGGCTTTAAGGTCCATACAGACGCACCAATGGGAGCAGGTGGCCGCTGGCTCACCGTTACACCTCCGGAGCAGCCGGAGCTGGAAATCACGCTTTTCCTGGTCACCGAAAGCCCGATGTTTGATAAGGAAACGGTACAGTCAATGACCACTTTAATCCGGAAAGGCGCCTTTGGCGCTGCTGTATTTACCTGTAAGGATATCATGACCACTTATGAAGAATTAAAGGCAAAAGGAGTGGTGTTTAAAAAGCCACCCACCAAAGAATTCTATGGTTTTGAGGCCTTATTCCTCGATGATTCCGGCAATTGGTTTTCACTGGCGCAATTACAATCCTGATGCTGAAGTCTATATTTAACGAAGAGATCCGAAAGGATGTGTTGAACAGAATTAACTCCCTGCAGCCGGAAAGCAAAGCGCAGTGGGGTAAAATGACCGTAGCGCAAATGGTAAAGCATTGCCGGCTGTGTGATGAATATTACTTTGGAAATGTACCGGTATCCCGTTCTTTTTTAGGACGAATTGTAGGCAGGCATGCTATTGGCGCGATATTGAAAAATGAGGAATCCGTAATGGGACGAAATGCGCCAACAGGGCGGCAGTTTAAAGTCAGCGATACCAATTTAAACTTTCCCGCAGAGCGGGAAAACTGGAAACAGGTCGTTACCCGGTACAGCACCTACTCACAGGATAGCTTTGTTCACTGGTTTTTTGGAAAATTAAGCCAACAGCAATTAGGGGAACTGATTTATAAACATTGCGATCATCATTTGCGGCAGTTTGGCGTATAGACGTGGACGTTGGAAATATAATTTTACCAGCAGGTTATTGTGGAGTATCGGACGCCCAGCGATAACCTGCTGCTGTGTTTAATGCAAATTTGCTTCCCGTAGTTGGTTGGTGCAGGGTTTTCTCTTTTATCTCCCTGTTATCCTGAGCATGCTGTCACAGTGTTTGTTCTTTCTCGTTGTACAGCCCATGTAACCGGCGTTTATAATTTTTTAAGAAAGGAGCCGGCAGCTCTCTTTCATTTCTTTTCACCAGGTTGAAAATATTAGCAGGTGTATGTTCCAGGATTAATTTAATGAGCCAGTGAGGTCCCTGGGGAAATAATTTTAGAATTTTTTCTGCCGGTGCCGGTGAAATAGCAAAATTAGTAAGATGTTGTTGCTACTTGTGTCTTGAAAACTTTACGTTGGATATAAGGCCTGTTCACCTTTTTGATAGCGGAATAGTGTTGGATTTACGGAGAGGGCCGTCGCCATATCAGGTATTTAACAGCCTTTTGTATATCTTTATACTCCCGTGGAGCCAGTGGGTTCCCCGTCCCTAAACCTGATATAATGCTGTACTGCAAATCGCGATATGCTTCCCTGAGAAGATCCCTGTCTGTATTCATTTTTCTTTTTGTTGTGGGTATTAGTATTGTTCGTGGTCAAGTACGTGAAGTATACCGTACTGCTGCTTACGAGGAAATCCTCAGTTATAGTTTCGGTACGCCGGCGGAGGGATATGCTACTTTTAGAGACCATAATCCGTACAATGATCACAACATGTTGGCCTATACGGGTGATAGCGGTCGCACGTTTATGCCTATTGCCGTTTCCTGGACCAATACCAATCGGAATGGAATGCCTGTTGATACCACCGCTGAAATCCGGATCTTGACAGCCACTGCGCTCAGTGCAAAGGAGGTATTGTTGACAGCAGAAATAGGCAGAGGGGATGCATTGTTATTATCAATTGACAAAGGAAAAACTTTCAGGATAGTATTCGCCATTTCTTCTTCCGTCACATTCTATGATATCCGGGTAAATCCTTTACCAGGCACGAACACAGTAGTTATTCTGGATGGATGGTCTACCCATGTTAGCACCGATAGAGGACAAACATGGAAGAAGGTGACCGATTTTGCATATCAGTCTCGTATTGGTAAGCTCTTTGCTTTTAGCGCAGTTTATGTATTTGCCTGCAATGTAGCTGGAGACAATCCAGTACTCTATAAATCGATGGCGGATAGTACATTTAGGAAAATGCCTATTCCTGCGGACTGGTCCAATGCCCAGTTTTCTATGGTATCGCCGTCAAAGGGCTGGGCCTTTGTCTCAGAGCCAGTTAATGGGGTGAACTATAACCATCTCTATGTTACGCTTGACAGCGGATACACCTGGAATAAAACGCCACAAAACGGAAGTTACATCGATTCGTTGCTTGTAGTGAACATGATAAACGATACCCTCGGTTTTGGAGCGGCCCAAAATAACAAGTTATATAAAACCATCGACGGTGGTGTGACCTGGCTGCGGATTGCCAGAACATCCACTTTCTCGGAGCGCGATTGGTGGGGGGAGGACTGTCAGTTTAAAACGATGGGAAACGACTATATGTGGGTATCGCGGAAGAGAATACTGGAGATGAGTAACAATGGTGGTGGTCCTGCTATGATGGAATGTCTGGCGGCCAGTTTTTCTCCTTTAAAGGCAAGGGCAGGAGATCCTATCATCATAAAAGGCGATAACTTCACTATAATCGACTCTGTTACCCTGGGCGGCAGTAGGGCTGCTTCCTGGCAGGTGATCAATAAAAATACGTTACGTGTAGTGGCCGGTTCAGGAACTTCCGGCGACCTGGTGATTTATACCCCCGTGAATACTGTATCCCTCAAAGGTTATCGTGCCATCCCCACCTTTTCTGACGTTTTTCCTAAAATGGGGACTACCAACACACATGTAGTGCTGCAAGGAACCTCCCTTACCAGTGTAACCCAGGTGAAAGTGGGAAATATACCCGCCAAAGCATTTAAAATATTAGGCAATGATAGTATCCAGATTTCCGTTCCCTATACAACGAATGGGATTATTCAATTGATAGGGCCGGATACTGTGATCACTACTAACCTGTTCCATTACTATCGTGGCCCTGTGATATCCGGAATAAGTCCATTGGAAGGCCCTGTTGGTACAACTGTCACTATTACGGGCGCGAACTTTGGTAGCACTCCCGATAGCAACATCGTTTACTTCGGTGGTATAAGAGGGCAGGTAATATCCGCTACTTCTACCAGTATTAAGGTGAAAGTACCAACGGGTGCCCCCTATAAAAATATCAGTGTAACTAAAGGATCACTTACTGCTACCTCGCCCTATGCCTTCAATTTGACCTTCCCGAACGGAGGAAGTATCAATCCTTTATCTTTTGGTTCCGCGCAAAGCTTTGATGCGGGCGGCCTCCTGCAGCATCCTGGAAGAACAGCCATAGCTGATTTAGACGGAGATGGAAAACCTGACCTGATCACACCGGATACCAAAACGAATCAGGTAGTTATCTCTAGAAATAATAGTAATGGCGGTATAATCAGCTTTACAGATCATGAAGTTATTACCGCAGGTCTTTCTGCACCCAATGCGCTGTTTAAGGTAGTTACCGCAGATGTCAATAATGACGGGAAAATTGACCTTTCCATTGGAAATAATGCAGACGGCAATACATACATTTACATCAACACTTCTACTCCGGGAGATATCTCCTATAAACCTATCCCAGCCATTCCAGGGATATTGTTGGAAGTAGCAGACATTAACCAGGACGGTAGACCTGATCTTGTACAAAGAATCGAAAATGACGCAGTAGTAAGAACTAATTATAGCGAATCCGGTACCACTTCATTTGAAAATTCTACCGTCACTGCTTTTACCTATTACGAGTCTTCCATATGGGATGCTTCTGCGATAACACTCTTTGGACGTCCTCAGCCAACCCTGTTGTTCTCTTTCCCTATGGTTGGAGGAGGCACTGGTATTTACAATTATAGTCTTCCTGATAGTCTTGTATTGGAGCGCGCCGGTGTGGAGGCCGACAATGACCCGGTGGCCGGAGATTACAACAAAGATGGACTATTTGATTATGGGACCGTCAATTACGGTCGTAGCGTTGCCATCGCCTCTTCCACCCCTGGCGATAATGAGAAGGTGGGAGAATTGAATATGATCGAGCTCAAAGATTTTTCTTCGGCTCCCCTGTCACAGGTACCTACCCGGGCACTCTTGCAGGATATGGATGGCGACGGAAGAGCAGATGTATTGCACGGAATAAAAGATGCTAAAAAAATGTACCTCTATCATAATATCTATGGAGAAGGTGCCGGCTATTTTGCGACCGGCACTGTGCTGAAGCTGAATAATCCGGTCGCTTACTTTACGGTTGCAGACCTGGATGGAGATAATAAAAGAGATATTCTCCTGCTGGATACTGTTGTGAATAAATTATTGCTGTATCAAAATAACTGTACGCCCAAACCTTATATCGACAACTGTTTGCCAGCGAATGGTAACAAAGGAGACACCATTACCCTAAAAGGACTGAACTTTTCGCAGGTATCTGGCCTCATGTTGGGAGATCAACCCGCACCGTATTTTAAGGTGGTAGATGCATCAACCATTGTCTTTGTGGTGGGCAATCGTTTTACCGGAAATATTCAAGTGACCAATTCCGCGGGAACAGGTACCTGGAATGGATTTAGTTTTGGTCGAGCTCCGGTCATCCAGCGGATATCGCCTCTGATGGGACCCGTAGGGACAGAAGTTACTATTACAGGTGAAAATTTTAGCGCTGTTGCCAGTGAAAATACCGTTAATTTCAGTGGTGTAACAGCGGAGGTCATCAGTGCTACAACTACTGCTCTGAAAGTAAAGGTGCCTGCTCATACCAGTACAGGGCCTATTTCCGTGACTTCCGGACAGCATGTGGGCGAGTACACCGAATTCTTTAGAGTAACCTTCCCCGGCCCTAAAAAAGGCTTTTCTACTTCTACCTTTGATCTGAATCTAAGATTACATGGCCGTGCCGGAGGGGTGTTAATGGATATGGATAATGATGGTAAGCAGGATATTATTACTCATGATTATGACAACCTCATTATTTACCGTAATACCAGTACACCGGGTAAAATGCAATTTGATGAACCATTTTTTATTCCTATCAAAGGAAAAGGTTTTTTGAATCCATTGAAGGATACCGCCGAATGGGTCATCATTATAGGGACGCCTACGCCGTTGTCTAACCCGGCGGTCATGGACTTAAATACTGATGGTAAGCCAGATATCGCTATCTATAATCCGGAAAATAGTCAGCTCTATATTTATCTCAATAACAGCACTACCGGAAGTATTCAACTCCAGTCTCCTTATACCGTAACCTCACCCAATGCGTCCTGTATCTCTATTCATGATTTCGATGGGGATGGAAAGCCGGATATCATCCATGCGTCGCCAGATGGAGTGAGGATGTTCAGAAATACCGGGGCAGGTAATACTTTCTCATTAGATGATCCTGTGGCATTCAGAGAGTTTTATTCCCACGGCCCTGACAAGATTAAGACACTGGCCTTTGCAGATATCAATAAAGATGGCAAGATAGATGTTTATGACGGTCGAACGGTTTATTATAATAATAGTATTCCTGGAAGAATAAATGTGAGTTGGAATAAGTTCGAAATAGGAGCGCGTGATGTAGTGGTGGCATTGAATGACTGGAATAATAATGATAAAGTAGACGTGGCATTGGTGGCAGCAGATAGAACCGGAAATTTTGATCTGATATTAGATTTTTGTAAAAATAACGTAGACCCCGATGGTTCAGTTTATGGACGCCCCTTTGAATACGATTCCTATGGGTTTGTACCTCTCTGGGCGAATCAGATAGCGCCGGGAGATTTTGATGGAGATGGATTACCAGACCTTTTGATGAACCACAGTGCGCTTGGCGGCAAAGGAAGTCTGATGAAGAATGTGAGCACCAGCGACTCTATCAGGTTTCTACCTTTTGTGCCTGTACGCAATGGCGTCGATGGCAGTGGTTGGGCTGCAGTGGGTGATCTGGATGGCGATTCCAAACCGGACCTGGTCCTTTTTGGAAATCGGGAATGTGGTACCTGGGTATCCAGAAACAGGTATGATGAAGTGGCCAACCTCTCACTTTGTAACGGCGTGGATACCAGTATTACCAGTAATATCAGCGGGAATAAATACCAGTGGCAGGTATTGAAAACAGGCGGCGATTTCACGGATATTTTCAACGATACGTTATATGCCAATACCACCGGTAAAACATTACAACTGAAACACGTAGGTGCTTCTATTAATGGGTTTACATATCGTTGCCTCGTGGACAACAACCCCGGTGAATATACCGGCATCCAGGTAACACCTAACACATTCCCCTTTTTAGACCTGGATTTGGCAGACATGACAGGCACCTATTGTCCTGGAACACGGGTTGTTCTTAGAACGACTGCTTATGCTGTTGGTGATGCATCAGAATACCAATGGTGGATGGATGATAGTGTACGTCTCAATAACAAGGCACCTAATTATGTAGTTGATACCTTGACAGAAAATCACCGTTTCCAGGCGAAGATCATCAGCAAAGGAGTTTGTCCGGATAAAGCGATAGCAGAGAGTCGTAAACTGGAAGTTAATGTGCTGCATCCAGAGCTGCCTCAGGTATTACTTACATCCAACGCTACTCTCACCTGCTCCGGCAACGACGCCACCCGCTATACTTTTACTGCAGTTACGCAGCACGTCGAAGCGTATAACAAACCATCTTACAAGTGGTACTACAATGGCTCCCTGGTGCCCAATGAAACCGGATTGGTGCTGACGAAGACTGGTCTGCATACAGGTGATAGCATATACACAACAATGTCTGTTGAGGAGGGTTTTTGTATTACCGGCAGGGATTACAAGAGCAATACCATCACCATGACAAAAGGCAACACTACCGCAGCCAGTGGAAAACTGGTAGATCGTTCCTCTTCAGACTGTGCAGATGAGCCCAAACAACTCGTCTTTACTTCGGCTACTATTGATGCAGGTAGTAAAATAGAATTTTATGAGACGGACGAGAAGGGAGACTCCAGGCTCCTGGAAACTATTTTATTTGTTCGTGACAGTGTGGTATATAAACCCAATGCAATATTCGACAATGCGACGCATCATTATTTTTGCAAGGTAGTACCCGCCGTTGGCAGTTGCCAGCAGACATTTATATCAAACACCATTTTACTGCGTTGGTATCAATGGATAAAACCAGTATTGCAAATTGATGGAACCGAACTGGTAGTGATAAACAGCACACCGGGTACCGTTTTCAAATGGAAGAACGTAGAACAGGATACCGCCAGTTATCCTGCTGTAAGTACAGGAACGAATAATCGTTACACGCCGGTCTTTCCTGGCAGATATAAAGTAGAAGCTATATTGGGCACCTGCTATAGCCTTTCCGATCCGGTTTATTACGGAGAAAACAGTACGATCGTATCCCAGCACCCAATCATCAGGCCCAATCCAGTAAGTGATGTATTGATTATGGATCAGATTAAACTCACAGACAACTGGACCACCCTGGAAATACTGGATAGTTATGGTACGCCTCAGTTACCACTCATCAACGTTACAGGAAAATCGAGTGTTACTGTGAATACAGCCAAACTTGGAGGTGGTATTTATTTCGCTGTATTGAAACGAAATGATAATAAAAATATCACCGTCAAGTTCGTAAAAGTGAATTAACGGCATCATTTATCAGATCTTTACGGACTACTATATAACAGTGTACTGTTGGGTGCCAAATCGCGTATCTGGTGCCTGACAGTTAATAATAGTAACAAACCCATTTACATTCCTATCTCACCAAATCACTCCTGCTACATTATTGATGGCTATATTCATTTACCTTTGAGCCAAACATTGAATCGTTTATAACATGGAACCAAAGAAGCCTTCCATATTACTATCTATCTTCAAAAGAAAAGGCGAAGAAGGCATAAAAACACGTATCATCCACGAAGGAAATAAATCCATTTATCCTCTTCAATTGAGCTTTCTCTTGGCTGCAGAGCAGCCATTGGTCTGCTTCCGGGAAGATGATGCCAATTGGGTGCTGGTAACAGGCGACCGGGTAATCGCATCAGGGAAAGGGGAGATAGTGTCACTACCTTATGGAGAATTGGTGACGGTGAATATGGCACTAGCTGAAGAGTATAAGGACCGCGTTATGATGAAAACAGATTTCACCCGTCTTGTGTTGAAAGCGCGCAACGGTGAAAGTCATCTTATCACCCTGGAGAAAGGAAAACCTTACTGGGGGATTTTTCAGTTGTTACATTTTGCTGTTGGCGCATAGCAGGAGAAGGAGTTATTTCCTTTATCTCCACAATGTGCGCTGGGAGTAGATGATGATTCGTTTTGGGCGGGCGGCGAAGATAACGGGCTTATCTCCTTTAGCAATAGCTGATGTTTTGTGTGATTAGGTTATTTATCATTTTTCCTACACCCCGTCGAAAAAAAATATAACCCAAAGAAACCAATCAGGAATAATACCAAAGAAGCGAGTACAGCAGGTAACGCATGTACATTATTAACGCTGGTATAAGCGTAGACCAGGTAAAATCAAACCATGCGCAACATGCATGGTTTACCTTTTTATATTTTCCCTATCTTCATCAACCAATAGCATCACCACCTGTAGCACTATTCCTGATTAAAACCGTTTTCACCGATGGGTCATTCCAAAGCAATCATCCCGTTCTACGACGATATCAATGAATTCTTTGCCAGCACACCATTTCCTGACAGAACCACCAACCCGGATCTCTTCTGTTTCCGGGTAAGCAAGGGAGAAGATGTGAAAAAATTCTATAAACCTCCTTTCAGAAGGTCATTTTATTTTATGGCGCTCTTGAGCGGGGTGGGGCAATCCCGCATTGTGTACGACAATATGAAGGAAATGCGCATGAATAGTTCGCTCGTTTTCCAGGCGCCTGGACTGCTTTCCAGCTTTTATCGTACGGAATATGCTTACGGCTATCTCATTTATTTTAAGAAAGCCTGCTTCTCCTTCTTTAAACCTGATTTTGAAAGGCAGTTCCCGTTTTTCGACGTGCAACAAACACATTTTTACGAATTGTCAGATGAACAATTCCGGGAGTTTTCAATATCCTTCGAAGATTTTTATGAAGCTTACGAAAAGGCAGATGATAAACATCATACGGTAGCCAGCCTGAAAATGTTAGCGACCTTATATCAGTTGAAGGGATTTATACAGCTTAGTCAGCAACAGGAGCGGATTATCCGGCCAGAGTCCGTTTTGTTTAAACAGTATATGCAACTGGTAAACGACAACTATATAGAGAAAAGGACCGTAAATGAATATGCCGCTATGCTTTCCATTACGCCTAAGTATCTCTCTGAGTATATAAAAAATACCACCGGGCAAAATGCCCTCTTCTTCATTCATCAACGTATTATAACGGAGGCGAAGTCTTTAATTCTTTATACCAGCCTGGATATCTCCGAAATCTGTTACCAATTGAATTTTTCTGACCCGGCAAATTTTAATAAGTTCTTTAAGAAAAATGTGGGCGCTACGCCACTGGAGTTCAGAAATCAGCCCAACAGGTAAATATACCATTCAAAGCGGATTATGAACAAAGTGGCGGGAAATGGACCATCTACCTTTGTATTGTATTACATCGGAAACATTTTAAAAACAGATCATGATGAAAACAACACTTAGTAAAGATGGAACAACACTGGCCTACAATGTAACAGGCAATGGCCCTGCTTTAATTTTTATTACCGGTGCCACCTGTTACCGGGAATTTAATCCCGTGCTGTACGATGTGTCCGTTTTTTCAACGGAATTCACAGTATACAATTACGATCGCCGCGGACGCGGTGATAGCGGTAATACGTTACCATACGCCGTGGAACGTGAAATAGAAGACATCGAAGCCATGATTGACGCGGCAGGAGGTCAGGCATTTTTGTATGGTCATTCTTCCGGTGCTATACTGGCGTTGAAAGCGGCGCTCACACTGGGTAATAAGGTAAGTAAGCTGGCCATGTATGATGCTGCATATTGCCCGGATGCCGCCTCCCTGGAGGAATTTAAAGCACTTAGCAGCGACTTGTACCAATTGTTGCAAGCCGGAAAAAACCAGGAAGCGATCACCGGGTTCCTGGAAGGTATCGGGATTCCGCAAGAGGCTTTCGAAAGCTTGTACCCCGACTGGCAAATAATGGTGGACCTGGCCCCTACATTAGCTTATGATACTACACTGGCCAGTGCGCTGCCACCAGTAAAGGAAGTAGCCGGCCTGACTACACCTGCCCAGATTATTGTGGGAGAAAAAAGCCCGGAATCTCTGCAGGCGGTGGCCCAACAACTACGGGAAGCTATTCCCAACGCTGTTTATACAGTGGCAAAAGGACAGGATCATTTGCCGGCGGCAGAAGTAGTACTGTCAGTGTTAACCGCTTTCTTCAAATCTTAACAAATCTACTATGGCACAGCAAGTAAATGTCAGGCTGCATACCACCCTGCAAACGGAGCCTGGTAAAGGGTCCTGGACCTATATTGTCTGGGACGGCGTAGCGGATACCTTTGGTACCCGGCGACCTGTAAAAGTACGGGGCAATATTGATGGCTATGAATTTGAAAATTCATTCTTACCCCTTAAAGATGGTACCCATCTGTTGGGCGTTAATCAGAAAGTCCGCAAAGTGATTGGTAAAAAAGCGGGAGATAAGGTAATGGTAGAAATTTATGGAAAGGTATAATACACCAAATCAGTAAGCTCCACGCCACATGTGGAGCTTACTGATGCTAATCTTTTTGTTGGATGCGTGGACCCCCCGTAGGTGGATTTAACGGCGAAATATGTATATCCTGTTGGGGGAAAGGAATGCTGATACCATGTTCCCGGAATGCGCTGGTAATGGCTGCAATCAAATCACTTTTTATATCCACCGCTTCTGCCAGGTGTCGCACCCAAAAGAATAGCTGAATGTCTATAGAGCTTTGATTAAATTCTTTAAAGATCACTTTTGGCGCCGGGTAACCAAGGATGCGTTTGTCCCCGGTGAAGAGCTCCAGCAATAACGCTTTGGCTTTTTCAAGATCTGTATCATAAGATACGCCTACGGTGATGGCCATCCGGCGTTTGTGGCCATTAGAGCTCCAGTTCAGCAGGTGCGCGGTGAGCAGGTCGCCATTGGGCATGATCAGATCGGCACCGTCAGTTGTGGCAATGGTACTGCTGCGGAAGCCGATGGATTTTACCTTTCCTGACTGGTCTTTGATGTCAATGACATCCCCTACATTAATAGGTTTTTCAAAGGCGATGATCAGGCCACTCACCAGGTTATTAACGAGCGATTGTAATCCAAAACCGATACCAACACCAATGGCGCCCATAAAGAGGGCCAGCCTGCTCATCGGAATGCCAGCTGCGGCAAATGCCAGCAATACGCCAAGCGTAATAATGCCAATACGTACCAGTAAGATCCAGCTACCAATGCCTGTTCTTTGCTTCCCTGCAGCGGTGGTGGCATATCGGTTGTTGTCGCCCGCAAAGAAAGATACGATCCGGGAGATAATCACCGATAACATCACAATTGCTATAAATATCGTGATGTTGTCAATGCTGAAGGTAAAGTCTCCGATCTGCCGTTCCGCAGAGAGGAAGGCCCTGAAAGGATCTGTCATTAATTTGAAAGCATAAAAATTACGGCCAAATAACAGGAACCATCCTACTATCAGCAATAAATAAAACAGGGGATGGGCGCGGTTGCCTATCTTCTGGAAGTTGATGTTTAAAGGTCCGGGGTCGGCTGTTGTATACACAATAGCACCCACTTCCATCGCCTCATTGATAATCCGGACGGTCCACAGAAAGAGGATGGCAATAACGGCATTGAAATAGCCGCTTGTGAGCAACGTTTTGGAAAGATTGTAACAACCCACCAGGTTAGTCACAATGGAGGCCACTTCTAATATCACCATTAAGCCAATGGCATATATGATCCATTTTTCTTTCAGTTGCGCACGGTTGGCAGGCGACCAGGCAGAAGTCCCGAGTACGATACCACACAACGCCAACACCACCATCGCCCAGCGCTCCGGCCGGGAAGCCTGCAGCACCATGTTGTCCAGGCAAGCCAGGAAAAATAGAACCAGTAACAGGACCCAGAAACGTAGCCAATACCGGCTGATATAACCCCGGAAAACAAACGTTAGCGAAATGGCCGGAAATGCCCAGCATATGGCCGTAAACAAGAAAGGCTGCGCTAAAAACAGGAATTGGAATAAGCTGAATACCACAATGATGGCTGACAATACAGGGAATTTAAATAATAACCTTTTCTCGGTTTGCGTATATTCAGATTGACTACTTACCTTCTTCAGGGATTGAATATAAAAGATGGCGCCCAGCAACACCACTAATGTCAGGAACACTTTTCCTTTGTTATTGGCCAAATAAAACCGGAGGGTGAGCAACGATTTTTCCCATGAATAATAAAGAATAGTTTTTAGTGGCCTGGCCTTTTGAAAGGGTTGCCATAATGCCGGAAAGTCACGGTCAAACGTCCTTGCATAGATAGTGAGTTGGTATTGCTCTATTTCCTCCATCTGGGAGTTGATGTCGTATAGCAGGGTATTGGTAGGGGCCAGCAACTCATCTATTTTAGCGGTAGCTTGTTTGAGTTGGTTATCCATAGGACTCAATCCACGGGCAATGTTTTTCATTTTTTGAATGTACCTGATCAGTTGCACAGAGTCGTCAGGAAACGTAAAGATAGCGGGGTCCGTAGACAGCGAGTCCAGTTGATAGGCAAAAGAATTTAGCGCTGCATGATGTTTATCCAATTGGTTTTTTATGTCCTCCACCCGTTTCTGTAGCACCAGTAGCAGGTTGTACGAATTCGTTAGATTTCTGTATGACTGGGCGCTGCCTTTATTCACAAATATGCCATCACCGGCAAGTGCCGACCACTCCTTTATTTTATCTAAAGAGTTTTTGATGTGATTGGTGTCGATACCTGTACGGAGATAATTTTTAGCGCGTTGCAGGATGATGTTGGTTTGTTCAAAAAGGATTTCCTGGCGCATCGCTATTTTCCGGGCTGCAAACTCGTCGATAGATTTTTTTGACGCCTTCTTCCCGTATTGCTGCATACTTGTTACAAAGCCGGGGCTGGTACTATCAGCTCTTTGCGGCAGACGACTACTGTCGCGCTGCTGCCCCTGGCCGCATATACCGGCCAGCAAGAGATAAAGGATAATGCCAAAAGGCCGCCAGTCAGTGAACAGAGGTAGATGTTTGCGCATATGGGATATGGTGCTCGTTGTTTGTTGATTAGGACAATACTTTAAGATAATAAAAAAATGGTAAGATGCACGTTCCCCTGTTCCCGGAAGCACCACGCGCCCAAAGGTTAAACAGGAAGTTTAACCTTTGGACGCGTAATATATGAGGAGACTTTGTTGTTATTAAAAGCCATCCGGGATCTCTGGTTCCACCAGCTTTGCCAGTTTTTCCAAAGATTCCTGCCAGCCGAGGTAGCACATTTCTGCCGGTATCATGGACGGAATATTTTCCTGTGTTATTTTTATTTCGGTTCCCGCCAGGTTCTTTTTTAATACAACAGTAGTCACCATTTCTCCCGGCATATTGGGATCATCAAAAGTATCAGAGTATTTTAATCCTTCATTGGGCTTCAGTTCCAGGTAACTGCCACCGAAGGAGTGGCTATGACCCGTACCAAAATTCTGGAATGACATCTTAAACGTGCCACCCACTTTCACATTCATTTCATGAACAGTACATAGAAAGCCATAAGGAGGCAACCAGGAAGCAATCGCTGTAGCTTCTGTAAATGCACGGTATAATTTTTCCGGAGTGGTTTTAAGAACCCTGTGTAAAGAAACGCTATTGTTTGACATAAAATACTTTTTTGGTTCCTACTCTTCTGGCTTTTCGGTTCCGCCCGTTTTTAAATGGTTGCTGCTCCATTGCCATTGATCTGACACCACAAAGATGTATCGAAATTCTGGTGGACAGGGTGGCGCGTTACGACAATTTAAAGGGTTATTTGCGACGCCTGCTACAGTTCCTGCATTAATGCTTTAGCAGCCACATGCCCTGGGTTTATTTTAAGGGCTTTTTCCAGGTAGATGCGTGCATTCACTTTATCGTTTAAAAGCAGGTAACACTTGCCTATATAGTAATCGGTTTTGCGGTAAGCAAGCCAGTGGCCATCTTCACTGACATCTTTTGCCAGGGTTACAAACTGTTTTAAACAGCTAAGGCCTTCTTTTACATTATAATCGTTGTCTGCGGCAAATACCCCCATGTCATAATATATATCTATATTTTTGTGACCATTTGTAGTACGGAGCACGCTTAACTCCCTGCTTTTTTTCAGGTATTCCCAGGCCTCCTTCTTATCACCTTGCAGCAGGTTATTAGCCAGGAAACTATAGCAGGCGGCCAGGTTGGGAGGCCCTAGCTCCGTATCCATTTCCTGTTCCCGGATTTTCGTGATGGCCTGCATGATATAGTTTTTTGATTGATCCTTCAGGCCAAGCCGGTAGCAATACATACCCAGTTGCATGATATTCCATCCTTTCATTTTATCATTCAGAAAGAAGTTAGTCACCTTTAGCAGCCCTGTTGTATCATTATTTGAAATCGCTAACTGGATAAAATGATTGTAATAAGGGAATGTTTTACCAGGTGGAATTTGATAAGCCGCTATGGTACGCTGGCAAAAGGACTGTAATTCCTCCGTCACATCCTGTGTATGGCCGGCATCTGTATTGGGATTATAAAGCTGGTAGAGATGTTCAAATGCAAAGGGTAGGCCCAGCATCACGATGTTGCTGTGATCCGCCATAGGGATACTGTCCCGTTGAAAGAAAAAACGGGAACTATCGAGCGCTTTTACTTTAAGCGCTATTTCCCTGGCATAATCCTGCCGGCGGGTCATATCACCTGCACCTACGGCAACATAATAAAATGTAGTATTATGGTTGTAAAAGTCTTTGGCCTTGTCTGGTATAGAGAAAAACGAGGGGGCTTCGTCTACTTTCTCCGGTGCCAACAATATATAACCGTTAAAAATTCCCCATTCATGCAGGAACAAATAGTTGGCATAACTGGCCGCATAGGAATGCCCAACGTAACTACGAAAGCCAGTATTATACTTCTTTTCAACAGCAGGTAGTATTTCATTTTTGAGACAGTTCACAAATTGTTTACCTGTTGCGGTGAGCTGCGCCGTGCGATAGGTAAACCCGATACGATCCATCTCAGCCTGTATATTGACTACAATCGTAGCCGGATAAGTATAATTCGCCCGGGAGAAATAATCTGCCTGTGCAGCGATCAGCTCACCGGTAACCATGCCATAGTTAAACGAATACATGACAGCTGATTTCTGCTCACCATCCCATCCTGCAGGTGTATAAACGGTGTAATAAATAGTGTCCGAAAGATACGCAGAATAGATTTTTTCGTTGATCTTTTGCTGCGTATATCCTGTAAGGGCACAGGCAATGAAGAAAAATACTAAGAGAACTGTTCTCGTGGACATAAGGGCCATTTTTGGATGTTGTGCCAATAAATTACAAATTTAGCGTGTAATATTCGCCGTATGTTGGGATAGGTGGAGACGTTTTGCCCACAGTAGCGGATACCTGGAAACAGGTATATTTGACTCCTTGTTTCCAAGTATATGTCATATATATGGAATCGACTATTTTTGGATCGTCAGAAAAACCGTCAAAACTATGCTTTCTTATTTTCGTCCATTAGCACTCATAGCTGCCGCTGTAGCCGTCTTTGCAGGTAATAGCCAGGCGCAGACGCAGTTCGACAGCAAACTGCTGAAGAATGGTAAATATACCCTTGCCTGTTATATGGTGGATGGTAGCAACGAATCACCTATAGGTACTTTTACGATCGGTATCAATACCACCAACGATAAACTGGCACTCACCACTGTTATGGCCCTCGCCGGACTGGAAGAGTGGAAAGATACTGCCGTATCTAACCTGAGTAATTTTAAACCGGTGTACCGGGCCTCCCACAGCACCCTTAAAGACATGGTGCTGCATTTCGACAATGGAGTGACCGGCTATTACGTGGATAAGAAAACAAAACAGAAAACCCAGGTGAAAGAAGCAGGGAATCAGTATTTCATCGATAGCTATACTTACCCGTTCTTATTGTCGCTGCTGCCGCTTACTTCCGGCTATAGCACCGACTTACCGGTTTATGAATATAAACCGGAGAATAAAGAAAATGTAAAGAAGGCAATTGTGGAAGAAGTGACCAACAGCACCTGGGTGAGCAAATACACCGGTAAGCACGATGTATGGGCGGTTACTGTAGTAGAGCCTTCCACCGGCGAAAAATCCATTTCTTACATCGATAAGAAAACACGTCGCCTCTGGCAGATTGATAGCTGGGCCAATGGTACACAAATCAGGATGGTAGATGCTGAAACAGATTTCAATTCCATCAAGGCTCCTTTTGATAAAGACCTGACCATGAAAATGGTGAAAGGCGGCAACTCCATCATCTATGGCCAGGTGTTTGCCCGCGACTTCAACGACAATGGTACCGTGTTTGCCAAAATGCAGGTAATGAATATCCAGGCCAAACAAGTGGCACCCAAAGGTACCCAGGTAATCCTCATCCCTTACAACGATTATTTTAAAGAATGGGTAAAAGTAAACGATGCTCAACGTAAAAAAGGCCGCGAAGGCATCGCTTTACTGGATGACGCCGCTGCCTGTATTAAAAGTACCCAGGTATACGATGATGAAGGACATTATGAGTTTGTAAACCTCATGCCCGGTGAGTACCTGTTGTATACCGAATTCGGCTATTCCCACTCTTACAGCCAAACGGAGGTAACCGGTTATACCGATCATTATATTAATGGAATGTTCCAGGGAACAACGGCTAATACGGTAAACCGGAACTATAGTACGGGCAACAGTGCAGTGGTGAAAAAAGTAGTCACCATCAGCAAACCCGGTGAAAAGGTAGAAGCTAAATTGAAGAAAACACGCGCCTGAGAAAACCTGATAAAATTGAATGAAGGGGAGCCGCCACGCCTGAGCGTGGCGGTTTTTTTTATGCCCATCCTCCGCTACGCCTGTCCTCCCAAAGGCGATATTGCGGCAAATACCACCCGCAGTGGTGGCATTACAACTGTAAGTAGCGCTATTACAACTAACAGTGGTGGCTTTTTTGATCGCCATAGACAAGAACCACGATACCTTTGAGCTATCGAAAAATTACAAAAGATAGCAGCTATGGAACCAGGTATAATTGGCGGCAAAATTGCCAAAGCACGAAAAGAGTGCAATATGTCTCAGGCGCAACTTGCCCAACGTTTATTTATCAGTCCACAGGCTGTTGGAAAATGGGAGCGTGGGGAATCCATCCCGGACATCCTTACTTTTAACCGGCTCGCGGAAATCCTGGGTGTCGACCTCAACTATTTCTCAGACAGTTTTCCTTCCGTGGTTCCTGCAGAAGTATTGCCAGCAGAAAAAGCGCCGGATAAGCCCGGCTGGAACATGTCGCGGGGCAATTGGGTAAAGGCCGACTTTTCCGGCTTGAAAGATCTGCATGAAAAGTTCAGTGGTTCCAATATGCAGTCCAGCAAGTTCGTGGGCTCGGATATGTCGGGCCTGCTCATGAAAGGGAACAGCATCGACAGCTGCGATTTCACCGGTGCCGATTTGAGCCGTAGCCGCCTGGAGGGCTCCAGTTTGCAGACAAACATCTTCACAGATTGCCTGTTGAAAGGGACGGAATTTTCCCGCTGCCACATCAGGAACTGCAACTTCATGGGGGCTAACTTTAGCGGGGCAGTCTTCCGGTCGTGCTCCCTGGAAAAAAATACGTTCACCAATGCGTTGTTACATCGCACTTCCTTTAATGCCACATATATAGCAGATGTGGTGTTTGAAGGCATCGTGGAGGATTGCAGCTTTGAAGACAGCTCCTTCGCCAACGTCATCTTTCGAAACACAAAACTCACCAATACTTTCTTTAAAGGCAGGAATCTGAAGAAAATCCGGTTTGTGGATTGTGAAGCAGACCGGCTTACCTACGAATTCCTGAAAAATGGGAAAGCAAATTTGACAGGTATCATATTGTTAACAGCATAAGGAAATAAGACATGTCGCAACATGAAATCGCTATTTCAGTACATGGATTGAGAAAATCCTATAAAGATCTCCCTGTGTTGGCAGGCGTAGATTTCCAGGTGGAGAAGGGCAGTATTTTCGCCCTGCTTGGCCCCAACGGTTCCGGTAAAACCACTATTGTTAAAATCCTCACTACGCTGTTGAAGCCAGACAGCGGGCAGGTGTGGGTGAATGGATTTGATGTGACAGCATCACCCGACCACGTACGGCAGTCCATTAGTCTCACCGGGCAATTTGCAGCCGTAGATGAAATCCTCACCGGGCGGGAAAACCTGGTCCTGATCGCACGGCTGCGTCACCTTCAGGGGCCGCAGCAGATCGCGGACGACCTGCTGCATCGCTTCGGTTTAACGGAGGCCGCCAACCGCAAGGTGTCCACTTATTCCGGCGGAATGCGCCGTCGCCTTGATATTGCCATGAGCCTGGTGGGCGACTCGCAACTGATTTTCCTGGATGAACCCACTACCGGCCTCGATCCTGAAGCCCGTATTGAAGTATGGAAAATCGTGAAAGAACTGGCTGATAGCGGTAAAACCGTATTCCTCACCACACAATACCTCGATGAAGCCGAGCAGCTGGCCAATAGAATTGCCATTCTCCAGGAAGGTAAAATTATCGTCAGCGGTACACTGGAAGAACTGAAGAAGTTATTCCCACCTGCTAAAGTAGAATACATTGAAAAACAACTGACGTTGGAAGAAATATTCCTGTCCCTCGTTGGAAAAAAAGCAAACAATTAAAATGGAAACGATACCTTCTTATTTTTTTACAGACCTGCGCGTGATGTTAGGTCGTTCTATGCGCCATGTGTTTCGCAGCATGGATACCATTATCACCGTTACTATTATGCCCATTGCGCTGATGCTGTTGTTCGTGTATGTACTGGGCGGCGCTATCCAGAGCGGGGCCGATAACTATGTCAATTACCTGTTGCCCGGCATCATGCTGATGGCCATTGCTAACAGTATGGGATATACGTCGTACCGGTTATTCCTGGATATGCAACGAGGCATATTTGAGCGGTTTCACTCCATGCCTATTGCCCGTTCCGCGGCACTTTGGGGACATGTACTCACCTCGCTGGTATCTAACTCCCTGTCTGTGATCGTGATCATTCTCATTGCGTTGTTGATGGGCTTCCGGTCATCCGCAGGCATATTCTCCTGGTTAGCCGTAGCGGGCATACTGGCCTTGTTTACGCTGACATTAACCTGGATCGCTGCCATCGCCGGGCTATCGGCTAAAACCGTGGATGGTGCTGCCGCTATCGCTTATCCGATTCACTTTTTGCCGCTGATCAGCTCTGCATTTGTGCCCACTAAAACGATGCCCCGCGGTGTACGGATATTCGCTGAAAATCAACCCGTCACTTCTATTGTGGATACTATCCGTTCCCTGCTTTCCAATCAACCGGTAGGCAATGATATCTGGATTGCAATGGCCTGGTGTGTGGGCATTATGGCAGTAGGATATTTCTTTGCGATGCGGGTGTATAAGCGGAGGGCGTAAAAATATGTTTGTTTTGTGTGCTTGACCTTGTAGACGAGTGCTACAAGGTTTTTGCATGAGGGGAAACTCAATGAATGGTGTTTATATCACGGCTTCTTTTAAGCTGCCATTTTCCTGTTAATTCCTGTGGCATATCTTTATAATCAGACCAGTAAATTTCGCCGGAGGGAATATCAATAATTTTAAGATGGTCCTGGAAATCACTTTTCTGTAATCCCAAATCATCGCATTGTTGCTTATCTGCATACAGATAAGTTCCCCAATCTTTAGGAGCCGCTTGTTTGAATTTTTCCGGAATTGCAGGATCTATATAATTGACTGGATTAGCGTAAATGCTCAGCCTATCTATACTTGCCGGTAAGTTTTCTACCCGGCGAATGTGGTTGTCGCCGATGTTGAGATTTTTTAAATGCGGAATGTTTTTAAGTGCTGCGGGTATGTATTCCAGTTCATTTGAAAAGACTTCCAGGGAAGTAATGTTACTGCAAAGGCCAATGCTTTGCGGTAAATATTTAATCTTATTCATCCCAAGCTGCAGATAGCCCATTTTTTTTAACTGGCCAAGAGATGTGGGCATATAGGTCAGCTCATTGTGAAACAGGTTGAGCGTATCCAGTTGTTGTAATCGCCCCAGCTGATCTGAGATAGTGGTTAGTTTATTGTACGCCAGCAACAGCGTATTAAGTGATGATAACTCACACAGTGCCGGCGGCAGGGTTCGGATAAGGTTGCCATTTGCATATAAGCGTCTTAAATGTATAAGGCGATCTATATCGTCTGGTATGGAAGTAATCTTGTTATTACTGATATGTAATATTTCCAGTGAAGGCAAGGCGGATAGTATATCGATATTATCCAATTGGTTATTGCCCAGATATAATACTTTCAGGTGGCGCATTTCCACAAACCACTCCGGGATTTCCGCAAGCTGATTATTTTCCAGGTTTAAGTTGGTTATATGTTTGTTGTCCAGCAGACTCGCCGGAAAGGTAGTTAGTTGCTGACCTTTGTAACTCAGTAAGGATGATTGCATAGGGATTCAAAAGTAGTAAAATAGTGGTCGTATTGTTTCCTGTCTTGCTAAAATATTTGCATTGAAAATACTATATTCGGTAGGTATAGTGATAACCCGCTGGCCTCGATCAACCAATAATACATTGTATTATGACTATTAAAGAAATCATTATTTTTTCTTTTTGCTGTATCCTGACAACTACCTGTTGGGGGCAGCAGTCGCTTTCACCTGCTATAGAGCGACTGTTCAATAAAATTGAGAAAGATATTTTGACAACCGCAGAAGCCATGCCGGAAAGCAGGTATAATTTTACACCTGAAAAACTAGATATAAAAGATAGTGATTTTAAAGGGGCGCGAACATTCGCCGGGCAAATCATGCATCTTGCCACGGATAATATCCTCATATGGAGCGCCATTACAGGCGATTCCGTACGGGCAGATATCGAAGATGTAAATGGTCCCAAAAGCATTAAAACGAAGAAAGACATCATTGAATATCTTAAGTTTTCGTTTATGACCGGCCGTAAAGCGATTTCAACATTGACGAGCCAGAATGCCATGGATATGGTTGATTTCAGGTGGAGAAAACTGCCAAAGCTTGACCTGGCGTTTTATGCACTTACCCACGCCAATGAACACTATGGACAGATGGCTATTTATCTTAGAATGTGTGGAATTATTCCACCCCCAACCATTAACGATAAGTAACGAAGCGTAATGTGATATCGCGCAGGCTCAGGCAGAACATAAGAAGGATAACTAACGGCAGTGGCTGTATGAAATGGGCACGGTTTTGTCGCAATATTAAGCGGACTAAAACTGAATGCCATGTCTGACGAAAGAAAAACGGATAAAGAAAAACTGGACGAAAAAGCCGCAGCAGAACAGCAAAAACATCATGCCGGGGTGAAGCCGGACCCGGAAACCATGGGGCCTGAGCCGCAGGAGAAAATGACGGGGCCTGTTTCTTCAGTTATCAGGAAAATAGCGGAGGCAGGAGATGAGGAAGATATTCCATCTGGCGAGCAGGAAAAGGATGCCATTGACCGGGAAGACGAAGAACGGGAAAAGAAGAAAGAGTGAGATATTTCCACGGGTTGGCCTGATTATTCCTCAGCAATCACTATTAAATGTTAAGTGAAGATGAAAGCAACAGATATTACTGTTTACATAGATAATAAGCCTTACCGGTTTCATGTGGATGTAAATTATGAGAATGAAACTACCACTTACCAGGTATCTTCCGCGAATGAGAAACAGGAGGTGCCGGGGTATGGAACGATGCACCTGCAGTTTAACGAAGATGGACATGTGTCGGTGGAGCAAAATATCGAAACCGTAGAACAGGAGCAGTTAGCGCGCCTGATATGGCAGGAGATACTTAACAATATGAAACCCTGAATAAACGGGCGATTAAAAAAATAAGGGCGTGATACTGGTATCATGCCCTTGTTTTTAGAAAGCTGGCTGTTTTATTTGTCAGCACAACGCTCCAGTACAAAATTTCTCACGGCTTCTCCAATGGCGGCAGGAGAGTCTTCCTGTACGTAGTGGATGCCCGCTACGGTTACTTCCTGCTGATTTCGCCAGGTACGGCAAAATTCCAATGCCCTGCCCACCAGCAATGCGCCTGGTTCTGCGGAGATTAATAACTTAGGTAAGTCGTTTTTCGCCATCCATTGTCCATAGGCTTCTACGATAGCAGCAATGTCTGCCGGTTTACCGTCGATGGGAAGGGATCTGGGGAAGATGAGCGTAGGCAGGCGGTCTTCTTCGTGGCGGAAGGGAGCGCGGTAAGCTTCCATTTCGGTATCATCCAGTTTCCGGATAATACTTTTCGGTAATACCGTTTCTATAAAGAAGTTATCTTTCATAATCATTTCTTCTCCTTTGTCCGACAGTAATGCGCGGAATATGGCATCTCTGCCGGGAGGAAAATCTTCCCATCTCCTGGGTTGTACAATGGCTTCCATGTAAGCAATGCCCTGTATTTGCTCCGGGTAACGAAAGGCGCGGTGAAAGCCTAATGCAGAGCCCCAGTCATGCAATACCAACACGATATTTTTTTTCAGTCCTACTGCCTCGAACCAGGCATCGAGATAGGCCACGTGATCGGTAAACTGGTAGCGCTGATCGGGTGATTTACCGGATTGTCCCATGCCTGCCAGGTCAGGAGCCAGGCAGCGGCGGTGTTTACTGAGCCAGGGAATAATGTTACGCCATAAAAAAGAAGAGGTAGGATTGCCATGCAAAAAAACTACCGGATCTCCGGCGCCGGTATCAATGTAACTGATCTCTGTGTCCAGCGCCCTCACGCGTTTGCGTGGTAATGTATCGGTATTGCTGATAGTTGGCTTAGTTATGATGTCGGAAGTAGTTGTTTTCATCTTTACTTGATTTGTGAAACAAAACTACATTCCGCAATGATAGGTGATTAAGTCCATTTACATCATTCGGATAAGACCACTTTCGGATTAGCGGGCAGCCAACTGGAAACAGCCGGATAATTTTTCGATACCTGTTTTTAACTTATAGGAAGAGTAAGCCGTGAAGCCCAGTAAAATGGCGGGTGGCAGCTGATGCGTAGTAGTGAACCAATCCAGGAATACGGCGGATAACTGCGCGGCTTTAATGGCCTGTTTTAAAGTATCAATATCAACTTCCGGTTTTACCCAGCATAATAAATGCATACCAGCCGGCACTTCATGCACGGTAACATAGGCATTTAACCGGGTTTTAAGGAGCGTTATCAGCGTTTGCTGACGTTCGGCATATAGCAGCCTCATTTTACGGATATGCCGCTGGAAATGGCCTCCTTCAATGAATTGATATAACAGGTATTGTTCCATAGCAGGCGATTGCCGGTCCATGTTATCCTTCATCACTTTAAAGCGTTCTATCAGCGCAGAAGAAGGAAGTACCAGGTAGGCCAGCCGCAGCCCCGGAAAAAGTACTTTGCTGAAAGTACCTGCATAAATTACCCGGCCATGGGTATCCTCGCTTTGCAAACAGGGCAGGGGCATGCCTTCGTAGCGGTACTCACTATCATAATCATCTTCCAGTATCCAGCTGTTGCTGGCCGCAGCCCAATCCAGCAGTTGTTTTCTTTTGGCAGCAGAAAGCGTATAGCCCGTAGGAAATTGGTGGGAGGGAGTTACATAAGCTAGTTTGGCGTTGGGATAATGGGTCATTGCATAGGATACATCCAAACCATCCGGTTGTATTGGCACCGGGCATTCCTTGATGCCGGCATGCAAAAATGCGCGGCGTGCACCATGGTAGCCCGGATCTTCCATCCATACCTCGTCTCCCGGCTGCAGCAGGCCCTGGGCCACAAGATTGAGGCTTTGCTGTGAACCTGTTACTACCATCACCCGTGTGGCATCACAGGTAACGCCCCTGGCTAACCGAAGGTATGTGGCAATAGCGGTGCGGAGCTCCCATAAACCCAGCGTATCTTCATAACCCAAATGGTATCGCTTCAAATCCCGCAACACATTGTTGCCTATTTTCTGCCAGATATGATAAGGGAAGCGGTCCAGCGATGGCATGCCCATCTGGAAAGGCAGTGCTGTAATACGATCGCCTGGTTTTTTTTCAACGGAAGGAGGTAATACTTTTTTAGGAAGAGGAGATCTTTTTTCTGCAGAAGGATGCACCTGTAATAACTGTTCCGGCTGTACGGCGGCAACGAAAGTACCGGCGCCGGTTTTACCTTCCAGGTAGCCTTCTAAAATGAGGTATTCGAAACACTGACTCACAATCACCCTGGATACACCCAGTTCTGCAGCAAGTTCCCTGCTGGACGGTATGCGGTTGCCCGGCTGGAGTTGCCCGGCGTTAATTAAAGCTTTGATCTGTTGGTATAACTGCATGTATAAGGGAACGTTGGAATCCCTTGAAAGCCGTATGCCTGCCGGCATGATCACAGACGATGCTTTGGCCATAAGCTGCCTTTATTTATCACAAGATACCCCGAATTTTTGCTTCCGCGTTATTTGTAAAAACAACTTTTAACGATCCCATTGCTCCAGTATACCTTGCCGCAATATCCGGATACTGTTTTGCGCCTCCGCCAGCGTGAAGTGCCCGAAACCCAGCCGCATAGCGGTAAGCGCCTTGTGCTGGTACAACAACGTTTTAGGAATGAACAGGTTGTTTTTTGCACAGGCTTTACTCAATTGCATCAGGTTAATGGGTTGTTTCCAGCGGGTCCACACAGCCAGCCCGCCGGCAGGTTTTTTAAAGTCGATGAATTCAGGTAGTTGCTCTTCCAGTATGGTTACAATATGATCGCGTCGTTCCTGGTATATTTTCAGCGATTTTTTCAGGTAGCGGTGTATTTCTCCTGCTTCAATCATCTCACCTAAAACCTGCTCCATCAATACATCTCCCTGCCTGTCAATGATGCCGAGATGCTTGCGCATTTCCGTCATCAGGTTTTCCGGCGCTACAATGAAACCTGTTCTAAAGCCCGGTGCGAGCGACTTTCCAAAGGCGCCGATATATACTACCATACCGTGACTGTCGGCGCTGGCCAGTGGGAGTACGGGACTATTGTCGTAATGGAAATCATAATCATAATCATCTTCCAAAATAATAAAACCAAATTCACTGGCTAAATGCAGGAGTTCAATGCGCCGGGAAGCGCTGAGGGTAACGGTAGTGGGGTAGTGGTGGTGTGGGGTGATGTATAGCATCCTGATTTTATACCGCCGGCAAATGTCCCGCACGGCGTCTACATCAATTCCTTCTTCATCAATCGGTACCGGCATAATGCTGGCGCCGGATTTCTGAAAAATCATGTTCACGGAAAAGTAGCTGAGCGCGCCCACCAGTACAATGTCTCCGGGCGATAATAATATTTCAGACGTGATGAACACACTCATTTCCGTGCTGCGGGTGATAAGGATGTTGTCTTTCGAAATATGCAGTCCGCGGGATTGATTCAGGTAGTTCGATAAATGTTGTTTAAAAAACTCGCTGCCGTCGTGGTTGTAGTAGCCTAGCTTTTTGTGATTGCTTTTTCTTTTCAGGTTAGCGCTGTACAGGCTGGATAAGTGGCTGATCTGTGTCAGCCGTATATCAGGGGTGCCGTCGTTGAACACATACTCACAGGAGGAATGTTCAAATGGGTTGTCCAGCAAATTGGATTTGGTAAAAGAGAAGCCGGTTTTTTTAGGATAATGCGCCAGTTGGTGTTCGGCAGTATTCCTTATTTTTTGCGGGCGGGGATCTATTTTACCGATGATAAAGGTGCCTTTGTTGGGGCGTGTTTCTACCCATCCCTGGGCATCCAGTTCTTCATATACGGCTACCATGGTGTTCCGGTTTACGTCCAGCAGCTCGCAGAAATAGCGGGTGCCTGGCAGCCGTGTACCGGTCACGAGGTAGCCACGCTGTATGGCATTGATCAGCTGGTGGGCAATTTGCAAATAGATGGCCGTACCCGATTGCCGGTCTATCTGCACAAAACTTTTATAAGGAACCTGGCCCGGACTACTCATATTGTTATCAGAATGATAGTAAAATAGTCCGGCAAGGTATTTTATTTAGGGCATACCTCATCTGTATAAATTTTTTTATTATATATAAAGCCGGTAGTTTTTATAATATCGGGAGATAAGAACCGCCGTCATGGCCCATATTTGGCGGTTAATGGCCGGGTGAAAATTGACCGGACCAGCTATAATGTGAAAACTGGCCTAGGTAGATCATCCGGTAACTGGCTACTTTTGGCCGGAAATCGTTGAATATGCAAGACTTACTGCAACAGATTGTTGGTCGCGATACCCTTCATGCGCGTTGGTTAAATACTCTTTCCTTTATGGAAAATGCCGGTGCCCGGAAAATATCTGCCTGCGAAGATCCGGTGCGGGTAGATTTTATTCAGCTCAAACATGCGGCAGAAGAGCATCGCCACGCCTATTACCTGAAAAAACAGATCGCTAAAATAGATACCGACAGTTGTAAAACCTATCAGCTACACGAGTTGCTGGCGCCGCATCAAACCCGGCAATACCTGCACCAGCTGGATGTCCAAACCTGTCGATACCTGAAAAATGCCTTTGGTTTATCGGGGCAAGCGCTGAAATACGCTGCTTATCTTTTTGTGACTTACGCCATAGAAGTGCGTGCCGACCTCCTTTACCCGGTATACCAGGCCGCGCTGGATCAGGCGCAGAGCAAAGTGATGGTACGTTCTATCATTGTAGAAGAAGAAGGCCACCTGGAAGAAATGATCAACCAGCTCAACCAGTTTGATGCCAACTGGGAAGTACATGCACGGCAGGTGCAGGCACTGGAAGAGCAGTTGTTTAACGAATGGCTCGCCGCCATCAGCCAGGAAATACACCAATACGCCTGATTAACGCATTCAATATTATCATCCACTCAATCACACATCATGACATCTGCCATCAGAAATAACTGGACCCTGGAAGAAATCCAGGCCATTTACGACCAGCCTTTGATGGAACTGGTTTACCAGGCGGCCACCGTTCACCGTCAATGGCATTCCGCCAAAGAAATACAGGTATGCACCCTGTTATCTATTAAAACCGGCGGATGCCCGGAAGACTGCTCCTACTGCGGACAAGCAGCCAGGTATCATACGGATATCAAAGTGCAGGCTTTACTGCCTACCGAAACCGTACTGGCACATGCGCAAAAAGCAAAAGAAACCGGATCTACCCGTTTCTGCATGGCCGCCGCCTGGCGCGAAGTAAGGGATAACAAAGACTTCGACCGCGTGATCGACATGGTAAAAGGCGTGAATGATCTCGGCCTGGAAGTATGCTGTACACTTGGTATGCTCACCGAAGAACAAGCGGTACGCCTGCAGGAAGCCGGACTACATGCTTATAATCACAACCTCGACACTTCAGAAGATTACTATAAAGAAATTATTTCCACGCGGAAATTTGATAACCGTATCAATACCATCAACAACGTGCGCAAAGCCGGTATCACAGTATGCTCCGGCGGTATTATCGGATTAGGGGAAACACATCGCGACCGCATGTCTATGCTCCTCACCCTGGCCACCATGCCTAAGCACCCGGAATCAGTGCCCATCAACGCGCTGGCGAGAGTAAAAGGTACGCCACTGGAAGATAATCCTAAAGTAGATGCATGGGATATGGTACGCATGATTGCTACCGCCAGAATTGTGATGCCTGCTTCTACAGTGCGTCTCACCGCGGGCCGTATTGAAATGACAGAATCCGAACAGGCCTGGTGCTTTATGGCTGGTGCTAATTCTATCTTCACAGGTGAACGTCAAACATTACTCGTAACGCCTAACCCAGGTGTGTCAGAAGATATGAAGATGCTGCAAAACCTCGGACTGGAACCGAAAGCAGCTATTAGCCATTAGCTTTTAGCTTTTAGCAAATGCAGCGAAGATAAACATAACATGATCTTCGCTGCATTTGCTAAAAGCTAACTGCTAAAAGCTAAAAGCTGTTTCGCCATCCTGCCCAGCTGCTTTAATTTTGATTTTACTTCTTCCGACCAGGGCATCCCGAAATTGAGGCGCATGCAGTGGGTATATTGATCCTGTAAAGTAAACATTCGCCCCGGTGCAATACTGATGCGGTGTTTAATAGCGAGGTCATATAATTCTGCGGTATTAATCCTTTCATCAAATGCTACCCAAATGGCCAGTCCTCCTTGTGGCCTGCTGGTTTTAGTGCCTTCCGGAAAATATTGCGCAATGGTTTGTACATAGTGGTGATAGTTCTCCTGCAATGTCCGGCGGAGTTGTCGTAAGTGCTGTTCATACTTGCCGGTTTTGAGAAAATTGCCCACGGCTTCCTGCATCAGGGTCGTTGCCGTAATGGTATGCACCAGTTTTAGCTGCAGTAGTTTTTCCTTGTATTTTCCCGGCGCTACCCAGCCTACACGATAACCTGGTGCCAGTGTTTTAGATACAGAACTGCACCACAGCACGTTCCCGGTTTTATCATATGCTTTACAGCATTTGGGACGTTGGGTATCAAAATATAAATCTCCATAAATATCATCTTCAATGAGAGGAATACCATGTTCCTCCAGCAAGGCTACCACGGCCCGCTTTTGTTCATCCGGCATACAGCTTCCCAGTGGCGTGTTGAAATTAGGTACCAGCAGGCAGATATTCATGCGGGGAATAGCGGCTTTTAAGGCAGATAACTGAACGCCGGTAGTAGGATGGGTGGGTAGCTCCAGTACCTTCAATCCCAGGCTCCTGATGAGTTGCAGCGTGCCGGGAAAGCCCGGGCTTTCTACCGCTACTGTATCGCCGGGTTTGCCGAGTGCCATCAGGCAGAAGGATATTGCGCTCATGCCGCCGGCGGTGGTGATCAGGTCATCTTCGTGTAGATGCCCACCCCAGGTCAGCGCGCGGGTGGCAATGGCATTGCGTAATTTCAGGTTGCCTTGCAATGGTTCGTATACTGTGCCCCCGTTGTGTGTCAGCGTGGCCTGCATCACTTCTTTTTTCAGCCGGGCCAGTGGCAGCAGTGCGGCGGCGGGCGCTCCCTGTGAAAAGAGCGTGAGGCGGTCGTTGCCCATGTTGGCATACACGGCGCTGACCAGTTCATCTGGCTCATTCATGCTGGCCATAGCCGACGGACGGCTCATGGCCGGCAGCGGCAGTTTTGAATAAGGGAGCTGGCTCACGAAATAACCGGACTGTGGCTTCGCATAGATGAGCGACTGTGCCTCCAGTTCCAGGAAAACACGTTTCGCCGTATTCATGCTGATGCGGTGCTTTTCGCATAGTTCTCTCACTGAAGAGAGCCGGTCGCCCGGTTTTAATATGCCACTTTTAATTTGTCCGGCAATGCCATTGGCAATCTCATCGTATATAAAATCCCTGCTCATAGAACAAATTTAACTGTGTCCATTGTAATTGGCAAAACTGGGACTGTGTTTATTGCTGCTTTTTCTGTCATTTTGTATAAATTAAAGTAAGCACAACATCATGGAAGGTCAGTTATTAGTTCAAAAAAGGGTGATTAACAGCGGCTGGATCAACGGATTCATAGGCGTACTTATATTCAGTGGATCTTTACCAGCTACCAGGGCGGCAGTACATGATTTTGACCCGGTGTTTGTGACGGTAACCCGGGCTACTATCGCCGGGTTAATTGCCGCAGTGATGCTATGGATAGGCAAGGAAAAGCGACCTGCCAGGTCGCAGCTTTTCCCATTGGCCATTGTGGCGTTGGGCGTGGTGGTGGGTTTTCCCTTGCTTACTGCATTGGCATTGAAGTATGTCACTTCTGCGCATTCTATTGTATTCGTAGGGCTGTTACCGTTAGCTACCGCTATATTCGGTGTATGGCGGGGTGGAGAGCGCCCTAAGCCGGCATTCTGGCTGTTTTCTGTTGCCGGCAGTTTGCTGGTGGTGGGATATGCGGTGTCGCAGGGACTTTCCGCTTCACCCCTGGGAGATATGCTGATGTTACTCGCCATTATCGTATGCGGACTTGGCTATGCGGAGGGAGCGAAATTGTCAAGAACATTGGGTGGATCGCAGGTGATTTGCTGGGCATTGGTATTGTCGTTGCCAGTGATGTTACCGGCTACGCTGTTGTTGTTACCGGCTACATTTAGCGGCATCAGTGCCGGGGCGTGGTTTGGACTGGGTTATGTGTCGCTCTTCAGTATGCTGATTGGTTTTGTATTCTGGTATCGCGGACTGGTGCAGGGAGGTATTGCGGCGGTGGGGCAACTGCAATTATTACAACCATTTTTTGGATTGGCGCTCGCGGCTACCTTACTGCATGAGCAGGTGAGCATGGGAATGCTGGGCGTCACAGTGGGCGTGATTTTATGCGTAGCAGGTTCCCGGAAGTTTGGGAAGTAGTGATGGATGTTCAGGGAGATGGATACCTCAGCACTTAGCTTATCTGCAAATTATTCAATGATACCTTTGGCTTTTAAGGACTGAACAAATTTTTCGCAATCGGCTTCCCGTTTGCCGTACATATGAATAAACGCAGTTGGCGCCTGGAACCATGTTCCCTGATAGATCACGATGTCATTTGCTGTATACCACTGATTATATTGGTCATTTGCAGGAGTATATTCCGGGGAAGTACTGACCAGTTCCTGTAACGCAGTGCTATTTTTTAATTTATAGTATGGAGGATGTTCATATAGCTTGTTTTGGCGCTGACGATGTTGTTGTGCGTATGTTTCAATAAATTTCTGAAAGGAAGAAAAGAGAGGATTGATGGATTCATCCTGGTTATTGTAAGTGCATATCTCTCCTGTTTCGCTTAACACAAACCAAAACTGGGCGGTTTCGTGATCTCCACAGAAAAAATAAGACCGTCCGTTGATTTTCACGTGATCAATTTCCGCATCAGATTTTATGTCGTTTTGAGAGAATAGGTGTGCATAAAAAGTAGTACCGGGTTTGCCGGGAAGCGTAAGTTCTATCCCGGAGTATTTCACTTGAAAATCAATCACGTGCTTAAAGGGCTCAATATTTTGTCGTTTCAGGTAATCAATAACCTCCTGGCGATCTTTTACTACAAAACGCGAATCCCACTTTAGCCGATCCTGGTATTTAGCAGCGGTATTAGAAAAGTTCATGATAGCAGGGGCGTTTATTTCTTTAATGGTACTGCCGGAGGAAGCGTATGTCTATGTTTGTTCCCCCATTCGCTGAGTTGTTTGAAGATAGGGCCGAAGGCCATGGCCATTTCGGTGAGTTCATATTCTACACGGGGTGGCACTTCGGCGTATACGGTACGTTTTACGAGGCCATCCTGTTCCAGTGCCCGCAATTGCAGGGTGAGCATACGTTCTGTAATAAGCGGAAATTCTTTCTTCAATTCATTAAACCGGTATTTCTTTGTTTCCAATTTACTGATGATCAATATTTTCCACCTGCCACCGATCTTATTTACAGCGTAAGTAAGATCGCATTCCACCATAAATGCTTCGTTACGGGTATAAGTAGAGTTTTGCTTCCTGGTAGCCATTAGTTACATATTTGTAAGTACCCCACAATTGGTTGTACAGCATATAAAATTAGTAGCTACCCTGTACTTTTACAAAAGAAATTTTTAATCGCTTTTTTGCGCGCAAAGCATTTATTAAAAATAACGTTCACTCATTAAGACAAAAAGTATGGACTTGTATTTAAAAGGAAAAACAGCAGTAGTTACTGGAGCCAGCCAGGGTATTGGTCGCGCTGTGGCAAAGGAATTGGCGTTGGAAGGAGTAAAAGTATTTGTGACAGGCAGAAACGAAGCGTTACTACAGGAAGTCAAAGAAGAGATAATAGCAGCGGGTGGTGCGGAGCCGGTTACTTTCGCGCAGGATTTTGTAGCACCGGATGCTGCGCAGAAAATTGCGGCAGCAGCTTTCGCTGCACTGGGGTCTGTAGATATCCTGGTCAACAACGCAGGCCGCAGTAATCCATTGGATATTGTTGCTTCAGATGAAGGATGGGGTGCTTCTATGATCCTGGACTTTGAGCGTCACCGGCAACTGACCCAACAATTTTTGCCGCATTTTATAGAGCGGAAGCAGGGAGCTATCCTGAATACCATCAGCACCTTCGAATTGCGTGTTATGAACGGATCGGCAGTGTATAAGGCGGCGCTGGTAGCATGGTCCAAGCAGTTGGCCGGCGAAGTGGGTAAGTATGGTATCCGGGTCAACAATTTGCAGCCTGGATTAATTGACACAGAAAATGTCCGTCGTTTCTTTAATGAAGAAGAACGCAAGGCCTTTGCGGCGCAGCAGATTCCATTGGGAGATTTCGGAGAAGCACAGGACATGGCAAACATGGCTACCTTCCTGGTGTCGCCACGCGCCAAATACGTAACTGGTTCTATCGTTGCGGTAGATGGGGGCATGCGTCACAGTGCATTTTAATAGGAATTGGTTATAATAGGAAGTCCTTGTCACCAGGAAGGTGACAGGACTTTTTTATTGGGGTTAGTACAGGGAGATGAAAAGTACTTCATCTTATATCCACTTCATTTCTAATAGATGTCATCAGAATTGCAGGCTCGTATATCCCTGCCAGTTATACCCAACTTACCAGGATCATTTGTATTTATGTGGTAAAAAAACATCTAGGATGATGACAGGATGGTTTGTTTAAAGTAACTTAGAAATATTGTTCTAACCTCGTAAATAGCATATCATTGTACAGTTGCTGGAAATTATTGTTTACGTTGTTTTTGCTGTTTTTAAAATCCGTGATAAACGTAAAAAGCGTACGAATGCATTAAGCAGGGATACGATTTCCTAAAAATAGTGATCTTTGCGACCTTTCTTTAGCCTATATCATTTTGTAATTATGGATAGTAAGATAGCAGCACAGTTAGAAGCCATATTTGGCGAAGACTTCTTTTCCTTTTTTTATGTACCCTATGTGAATGAAAGGATACACACCTTGCAGGAAGTAATGGGGGTTAATTGGTATCTGCCCATTTTTGATGGGGACTATTGGCCGGAGAAACATCCCCTCAATTTCCCTGGGCCGCTTTATACAGGGGAGACAGATAACTGCGGTACTGGTCGCCCGGAGGCGCCGTTTAATGTATTATATGACAACGACGGTCGGGAATATGTGTACAGACAGCCCGCCAACTATACGGAACTACTAGGTGTACTGACTGCTGCCGGCATAGATCCATTTGATGGTTACGCCGGCAATGGCAATGATCACTGGACATATGATGCCTGTAAGACCTGGTGGCGTAACCGCGGGGATGTAATTGTTGCACTTCAGGACGGGGAATTACGCGCGTTGAACGAGGGCCATGAGCAGGCCTATATCGATTATCTCCGATCCGGTGCCGCAGAAACAGACCTCAGACGATATTGCTATTTCCTCGAACACTACCAATATCCTACCAATGAACAGGTAGCCTTACCCGACCTGTAACATCATTAGTCAATACGGTGTTGAAAAAAGTCAAGGGAGCCCGCATAACATCGTGGACTACCCACTAACTTAGCAGGCATACACTACCTGAAAAGTTCGTTATGAAAGCAGCCTTATATACACTACTGCTGGTGGGCCTTTTTTCCTGCCACAAACAACCCCGCCCGGTGAGTCGTTATGCTTCCGTTGTTGGCTTGCGCCCGGAAAAAATAGCGGAGTATAAGCAGCTCCACGCCTCCGTATGGCCGGATGTACTGAAAATGATCAGCGCCTGCCATATCAGTAACTATTCCATCTACCTGAAAAAAATAAATGAAAACTGGTTCCTGTTCAGCTATTTTGAATACACCGGAACAGATTTCAATGCAGATATGCAGCGTATGAAAAATGATACCACCACTCAACGCTGGTGGAAGGCAACCGCACCTTGTCAACTGCCACTACCGGATGCTGCAGCAAAGGGCGAAACCTGGTCAGGAATGGAAGAAGTATTTCATTACCAGTAATCAGGACCTGGGGAGAGCAGAAAGCATAAAGCAGAAAGCAAAAAGCTATTGTAGCGGATGATCGTAGCGGATTTTGTCTGTAAACAGGATTATACTGATTATGCTTATATTTTGGAGATTAAAAAAAAGAAGGGAGGATTAAAGCAGATATCTGTTTTAATTCCCCCTTCTTTTATAATCAAAAATAAAAATCAGCATAATCAGTATAATCCTGTTTACAGACAAAATCCGCTACGATCATCCGCTACAATAGCTTTTTGCTTTCTGCTTTATGCTTTCTGCTCCTACATCTGTATCATCTTCAGCGCTTCCTGCAATGCTTCTGCCGAAGCTGTCACTTTATCCGGTTGAACACCTTTGCCCTCCCAGTTTTGCTGTGTGCCCGGCAGTACCGGGGCTGCTTCAGATATAGAGATAAATACTTCATTATTTACCGGGTGATATTCATTGTGATTGGCACCGCCGGCAGATGCTTCGCCCACAATGGTAGCCCGGTGCTGTGCCTGCATCACATAGGCAAGTGCTTCGGCGGCCGACGCGGTTTTTTTGTTGACCAGTATATATAATTTCCCCGGGTACATCATTCCCGGCGCCAGGGCCACGCTGCTATCTGTTTCTGTTTCGCCGGTCCTGGAGTGGAAGGTGAGCAGCGGGCGTCCGCCGGGGATGAAATAGCTTTCCAGCATAGGTTTTATTTCACTGCCGCCGCCGCCATTATCGCGCAGGTCGATGATCAGGGAGGAGGTGCGTGCTACAAATGCCATGGCAGCCTGTAGTACAGGCAAGCTTTCGTCGGAGATATTAATTTCTGATAACCGGATATAGCCGGTGTTGCCATCGAGTACCTGTACTTCCCGGAACCCGTAATTTTGTTCCCGCGATTTTTTGCTGTGAAAGAAGTCATCTACACCGTTATGTTCCTGCTGGGTGCGGAGCTTGGCTACTTTCTCCGGGTTGTACCGGAGGTAGAGGTGTCCGTCCTGGCTGAAGTTACGCAGGATGGCGGTACCCACGGAATCGAAGGACTTCCAGTTGCTTACCTGCCGGAAACTGCCTGCCCGGTATTGTTCCTGCAGGTGATGCGCTATTTGTTCTCCTTTGTCGGCAAACACATAATGCCGCCGTATCAGCGCTGCGGCGCTGTCGACCGCCCGTGACACTTCTCTGGCAGGCAAAACCTCCTGGGCTGCGGCTGCCAAAGGAATACAGCAGCCAATCATGCAAATAAATCTTCTGATAAACATACTTCCAATTTAAGTAGTAAAGGTCGGAAGGGGGGGCGCTATTAAATAGTATAAAATTAGCGTGTTATAATTGGCGGAACTGCCGGGGTAAAAAGCCGGTTACCTGTTTGAAGGCACGGATAAAATGACTCTGGTCAAAGAATCCACAGGCATAGGCAATGTCGGTGAGGGAATGATCCGTTGTTTGTATCAGCTGCATGGCGTGGTCGATTTTTATCTTCCGTATATATTCCCCCAGTGAACAATGAAAGTATACCGGGAAGTACCGCGAAATACTAACCGGATGTACACCCAGTACAGCAGCCATTTCGGTGAGGGAAAGGTTGTCGCTCCAACGGTCATGCAGCAACATTTTTAACTGTGCCAGCCAGGATGGCATCGTTTGTTTTCGTACAGGCGGTACCGTGAATACCGGCAGCAGGAGGGCGGGAACGGTGGTAGCCAGCAGGGGATCTGCCTGCATACATTCCCGGTATATCTGCAGCATGGCGTATTTCATTTGTGCCTGTTGGGCAGGAAACTTTTCCAGCGTACTGAATTGCAATCCATGTTGCGCCAGGAAAGTTTCCGGTATTTCGATGTTGATATTTTTGGAAGGATATTGTGTGTGACTGTTCTTATGCCGTTCGCCGCTGTAGTAGTAAAGCACGTGGCCGGTGCTGACTTCCTGCTCTTTACGGGATCGTTGTTCCCGGTTGCCGCCGGCCAGCAACAACGTGAGATGGTGATGTTCATGGCAATGCCAGCCCTGGAATACCGGGGTCTGATAGCGGGTCTGACTCACAATAATGCCGTCCAGGTGAAACGTCTGGCTGGCAATACCAAGAAACTGTCCTTCCTTCAATTTGCGCATGTACTACGTTTATATGTTGATAGCGCCCTGACCGGTGGCGACCAGGTATGCATCCTTTAATGCCTCCGAATAGGTAGGATGTGCATAGCAAAGATGCGCTAATTCTCCGGCAGTAATTTCATATTCCATACTCACCACGCATTGTGCAATCACATCGGCTGCCCTTGGCCCAATAATGTGTACACCCAGCACTTCGCCATATTGCGGCGATACCAGTACTTTCACAAAACCATCCGTGTCCATGGAAGCCCTTGCACGGGCGCTGGCCAGGTAAGGGAATTTACCCACTTTATACGTCACGCCCTGCGCTTTCAACTGTTCTTCTGTAGCGCCTGCGGCAGCTACTTCCGGCCAGGTGTATACCACAGAAGGAATGAAATCATATTTGATATGTGGTTTTAGTCCATGGATTACTTCCGCTACAAAGGTACCTTCTTCTTCGGCTTTATGTGCCAGCATGGGGCCGTCAATTACATCGCCGATGGCGTAAATGTTAGGCACGCTGGTCTGCAGTTGTGCATCGACTTTTATCTTGCCGTTTTTTTCCGGGGTGATACCCACGGCAGATAAGTTCAAACCCTCGGTGTAGGCCTTTCTGCCTACGGCTACCATGCAGTAATCGGCGGTAAGCTGTTGTGTTTGTCCGGCGGCATCGAGGAACTGTACTGATGCTGAAGTGCCGGTGTTGGCAGCAGATTGTACTTTACTATTTAGCAGTACCCGGATATGAAGTTTGGATAGTGTTTTCTGTAGGGCTTTTCCCAACTCTTTGTCCATGGTAGGTATCAGCGAGTCGGTGTATTCAATAATGGTGACTTCCGTGCCGATGCGGGCGTATACCGACGCCATTTCCACGCCAATCACGCCTCCGCCGATAATTACCATGGAAGCGGGGCGGGCGGCCAGCGACAAACCCTCGGTAGACGTAATAATTCTTTGTTTATCGATAGTCACCCCGGGAATAGACGATGGCTTGGAGCCTGTGGCAATCACGAAGTAACGGCTGGTTAATACTGTCGTTTTATCTGTGCCGGTTACTTTCAGATGGGTCTTATCAACAAAGCTGCCAACACCGGTGTGTACATCGATTTTATTTTTCTTCATCAGGTAAACCAGCCCGGATGTATTCTGTTGTACTACTTCGCTTTTGCGCCGGATAAATTGTGTGAAATCGAGGGCAATATTGTCTACCTGAATGCCATGTGCGTGGAATTGATCCTTCGCCTGGTGATAGTGCTCCGAGCTGTCCAGCAGGGCTTTTGCGGGTATGCATCCCACGTTGGTACAGGTGCCGCCCAGGGTATTGTACTTCTCTACAATGGCTACCCGGTAACCCAGTTGTGCTGCACGGATGGCAGATACATATCCTCCGGGGCCGGAGCCGATGACTACAATGTCGTATTGGTTCTCCATAAAATGCTTTTTAATATGAGCCGTACAAAACTAATTAAAAATATACCAATCGGTATTATTTATATTTTATTTTGTTTCCGGAGATAGATACCGCCACGTAACCGCTTTTATCTGCAGGCAGTTTCACGGGGTCCCGGTCTCTTGCAGTTGACGCCGGTACTGCATGAAAGACCAGGCCAGCGGTGTAAAAAAAGAAAGCAGCATCACCAGCAGCAGGCCAACTTCTCCTCCGTCATAAATGTAATATCCCAGCACACCTGCCACCAGGGCTGGCAGCCCGAAAAAAGATAACCCGGATAATACCCGATGGTGGCTCACCGCAGGCAGGTAGTTAAAGAAAATAGTCAGCGTAGATGCAGCCATGCAACAACAACAGAATACTACCATCACATGCGCCAGGCCGTAAAAGTCGTTTCGCTGATCGGGAACTACTACAAACTGTAGCCACAACAGGGATATAACGGTACTACAGATCAGCGTTGACAGTACCGTTTTTAGTACAATGCCTTTTAACATAGGTGGAGAAAGATTAACACAAACAAATATAACGGCTTCAGCTGGTAGATTATTATTATTTTCAAGGCAACTATCACATGGCAGCAAGCCATTCAAATCAGCAAAAATCATATGAAAAACCAGCAAAAAAAAGTATGGTTCATTACCGGTGCATCCGGCGGCTTTGGAAAATCATTTGCGGAATATGCCATCCGACAGGGTTACCAGGTAGTGGTAACGGCCAGGCGCCTCGACAAACTGGAAGACATTAAAGCATTAGCCCCGGACCAGGTGGAAGCCATCCGGATGGATGTTAACAACAATGATGAAATTGCTACTGCCATACAGGCGGTGAAAGCCCGCTTCGGCCGGGTAGATGTACTCATTAACAACGCCGGATACGGTATCGTAGGCGGGGTGGAAGAAACCCCGGAAACAGAACTGCGCGCATTGATGGATACCAATTTCTTTGGTGCAGTGAATGTTACCCGTGCACTGCTGCCACTGTTCAGAGAACAGCAGTCCGGTGCCATCGTCAACATCAGCAGCATGGGCGGACAATTATCCTTTCCCGGCTTCGGCGCCTACTCCGCTTCCAAATTTGCACTGGAAGGTATTTCAGAAGCCCTGGCCGCTGAAATGGCACCTTTCGGCGTGAAAGTAGTGATTGTAGAACCGGGACAATTCAAAACAGAATTGGCAGGTGCAGCAATGAAACATATGCCGGAAATTCCTGGCTATGAAAGTACGGTTGGCCCCATCAGGGATTTCGCCAAAAATATGCACGGCACACAGGAAGGCGATCCTGCTAAAGCAGCAGCAGCGATTGACCTCGCCTTATCCTCGCCCAATACGCCACTACGACTGCAGTTAGGCGAAGACGCCGTTGCAGCTATTAAACAGCACAGCGAAAACCTGTTGAAAGACCTGGCCACCTGGGAATCCGTAGCAGCCAATACAAAGATCTGACGCGCATAAGAAAGGCTGACCTCACAGGAAGTTAGCCTTTCTTAATGTTTGAAAAATTAATGACGTTGCACGGCAATTTTGCTTAGCAATTTTGGACTGCTCATGTTTTGGTAATCGTATTGATAAATACCATCTTTGGCGCTGACCAGCAAGCGGTGTTGGTTTTCAAACGGAATCACATCGTAGGTATCCACACCTTCCAGTAGTTTCGTAGTAGTAATGTGATTTATATCACTGGCATCCAGGAACCGCAGGCCATAAGTGCCTTCACAGATAAATAATTTGCCTTTATCAATTCCCAGCCCGGAAGGATTCTTCATCTCTACGGTGCTCAGCTTCACGGGATTGTCTACATTACTGACATCAAATACCTGCAACTGGTTGATGTTGCCCCCACAGTTAGTACCACTACGGATGGTAACATAAGCTTTATTGTCGGCCACCACTACCGGGTCACATGCCCGAAAATGCGTTACAGTAGAACGTTGCACAGGTACGTCCGGATGCGTGAGATCATAGATATGCATGGCGCTGGGACTGCCTATAAACAGGTAAGGACCGTAAGGAAAAAGCGTTTCTATTGTTGTACTGATATTTTGTACGTTTTTGAAAACAGGGTTGGCAGGATCTGTGATATCATATGATTTTAACCGGATCCAGTTTGCGGTATACAGGTAATTGTTGACAATAGCAAAACGTGCCATAGATCCACCTTTGCCCGTAGAGGAAATATTATTATAAGCAAGAGAAAAAGATGCATTATCAAAACATACCGGAAGCAGATCAGACTTCGGACAATCAATGGTGTAAGAAGTATCCCGGCTGGTATAGCCTACCACAATGCTGTCATGTTTGGCGTCAGGGCTCCACCCGAGTACCATCCCGTTCACATCAACGGAATACGGTATTGCATCGGAGATTTGCCTTACAGCGCTTATCTGTCGGGGATTACGGATATCGAACACCATGAGGTTGGAGTAGCTGTCTGCATATAGTATATTGCCTTTGATAGCCATATCTACGTTGCCCATCACTTTTAGAAATGCAATATTTTCCGGCGCGGCAGGGTGGTTGTTATCAATGATATGAATACCTTCATTGGGATCACTCACAAAAATGTAATTGTCTTTTACATAGATTTTCCCGGTAGTCTGAATCGTCCGCGGGGCCTCAGATTTGAGGGTGGCCAGGTAATCCTTCATCGCCATTATTTTAGGCGTATATACTTTGGTAAAAACCGTTTTGCGGCATTTGTCTTTGGCACAACCGCACAACACAAATACCAGGAGCGCTATCAGCGGAAATTTGACGATAGTAGAAATTTGCATAAGGGTCGGGGATTTTTCCGTTAAACGGACCCGCCGGGTAAAAGTTACAGTCTCCCTGGCCCGTTCACGAACAGGATAATTTCAGCCGGCCCGCTACCAGTAAGCAGCCATTTTTCGTTGCAGTAATGCTTCAATCAACTGCACTGATTTTTCAAATCGCTCCTCCCAGTTCCCTGTAATTTCTTCATATGGGATGCGCCGGCTATCCAGTATACGACGGTGCGATAAGTCCAGCAAATTTCTTTCTGCTTCACTCAGCCGGGTACCATCCTGGAAATAAGGAACATCGTTATTGAGGTACAGGTACAAATCGGCCTGGTTGGCCTGGTAAATAACGGGATCAATATCCAGCGTTTTACCAAACGCATACTCACCATACGACAACGTAATATGGATATCTGTATCAATGATGATCAACGGACTGCTGCCTGTTTCCATTTGCCGTATGCGCGCCGCATGCGTGGCCGCAATCAGGTATAGGTCGGAGATGCCAAAGTCATTGGAGTCGGCTACAATATCACGGCCGGCTTCCATTACGGCGCTGGCGTTAAAATGACGCGACAGTTTTTCTGTGAGCGTTGTTTTTCCTGTCGATTCCGTACCCAATAACACCACTTTCGTTGCCAGCGACGACTTCACCGCATCCGGCAGAAAAGCCCAGGCGGCGGGCAAATCCGTACGCACCTGGGTGGCAGATACGGGGAATAAATTTCTTTCCGGGTTAAATGGTATATGGGTGATGCCCATGAACCCCGCCACCAGCTCGCCGTACGGCTCGGAGGTCACCACCAGCTGATGATCAGGTACCAGCTGTTTAAACGCCGCGGCCCATACTTCGGATACCGCTGCAGATGTTTCGGAAGTATTGGGCAATAACGTTTCATCGTATACGTAAGTATGGATAGTTATCCGCGGGTTATCATGAAAAGTACTATCCAGCCAGCTTTTACGCAGACCGGCAGATAACCGTTCCTGTGTGCTGCAGCAAATGAGTACCGTTAACACATCACAATGCGATAAGGCAAAATGAATCATCGCCTCATGGCCTTTGTGAAAAGGCATAAACTTTCCAAACACAAATGCTTTCGTCATACACGAGTTTACTAAAAACTGTATTTAAAAGCCACATAAATATTCCGTGGCGCCTGTACAAAATATTTCCGGGTGCCATCTGCCCCTACGCTGCCATTGTTATAATAACGGGCATTGGTCAGGTTATTGACAAACAGGGAAATGGTATAACGGGAAAGGCTATACTGTAACCGGGCGTTCGTCAATACATATCCTTTAATAGTAGCGGTATTGGCAAAGTCGATGTAAGAAGCGCCCTGGTACCTGCCTGTTACACCCAGCAACCAGCGGGCGTGCGCGTAAGCCACCTCCTGGTTCACCATCAGCGCCGGCGTCAACACCGGGTGAAAAGTAGTGGATGCTTCTTTGATGCGGCTGTAGTTAAATGATGAATTGTTGGTGAAACGGAAGGCATGTAGCTGGCAGCTGGCACTGAGTTCCAGCCCGGTTCTGAAGCTTTTGTTCACTTTGTTGGTGAGCAATAGCCCATTAGGCCCCAATTGCCCGTTGAGCACAATTTCATTTTGAAAGTCCATGTAGTACGCATTCAGTTGTACGTTTAGCCGTTCACGTTGCCAGCGTATACCCAGCTCATGATCAAGCACAGATTCAGGATCGTGGTTAACGATAACAGGTTTGCCGGTGCTATCTGCCGGCAGGTCATCATTACCACCGAAGATATCATTCCGCGTAGGTTCCCGGCCGGTCCGGCCAAGACTATAATAGATATTTGTCCGGGAATTGACCGCGAAATTGACCCCGGCTTTCGGATTAATAAACTGCCAGTGTATTGGTGTAAATGCCACGCTGCTCTTATAGTTAAAGATAGCATACCGGTATTGCAGGTCGGCATAGAAAGAGAAGCGGTGCAGGTAGTATTCTATTTTGCTGAACGCGCTCACTTCATTTTTAAAACCCTTGTTTTGGTACAGTACTACTGATTGTTCCGTACCGGTGTGTTGCCGGTTATACACGTTGCCATGCACGCCGCTAGTCCATTTGAAACGATTGTATTGCAGTGTATAGTTGCTGAAGAAGCCTGTGAAGTGAGAGCGGAAGCCGTAGTTAAACAAAGGGGCAGGGGTTGTTTCGTTGATGAAATTATTGACATCAAAATCGTAGCCGCCTTTAAGATACGTGTAATAAACGCTGGAGGTAAGGGTGCTATGAATACCGGGTTGCCAGTTGTGCTGGAGTTGTACCAGCCCCTGGAAGAATTCGTCTTTTTCAGCTTTGGTATTGGCGTTGCTGCGGCGATCTTTCGCGATCAGTGAATCAGCTACGGGGAGCCATGCCATCCCGTTTTGCTGATGTCCCGCCATGACATTGAGTTTCCAGGTACTTTTGTTATAAAATAATCCGCTGCTGATAAAAACAGATTGGGAGTTATTAAACGCATGGCGCTTGTAGCCATCGGTGTATACTTCAGAGGCCCGCACATATAAAGCTTTCCTGTTTTTGATGCCGCTGTTGTATTCGCCGAATACCCGGAGGCTGTTATAGGAACCATAGCCAACGCCCAGCGTACGGGAAGCTGTGTCGCTAAGGTTGGGAGAAAACAGTTGTACGCTGCCGGCATAGCTCGCAGCGCCATTTTTAGAAGTGCCTACGCCACGTTGTAACTGTATCCGGCTAACAGAATTCAGGATGTCGGGATAGTTGGAAAAATAGGCGCCCTGGTCTTCCGGTTCATTCAATGGCATTCCATCCAGGGTGGTGTTGATCCGGGTTTGATCCATGCCGCGTAAGCGGTAATAAGAATAGCCCTGTTGGTTGCCGGCATCGGAATATACAGTAATAGCCGGGGTTTCGGACAACAGGAACGAGGGCTCCTGCCCGATATTCTTTTCCTGTAACGTTTTCTTGTCGATGTTTAGAAACGTTACCGGCGTGGTGGGAGTAGCCCGGTAATTAATAACGATCTCCTCTAAATGACGGGTGCTGTCTGCGTGCTGTGTTAACGTGTCCTGTGCCTGGGTTAACAAACTAAACAACAAGGATACAGCAGTAGCTGTAAGATTTTTTTTCATAGTTGGTGAATGAGCTTTTAGGCATTAGCTTTTAGCTTTTAGTAAATGCAGCGAAGACCAATAATTGTTTATCATTCGCTGCATTTACTAAAAGCTAAAAGCTAAAAGCTAATGGCTAAAAGCTGCTTTTGACAAGAAATTATAATTATTGTATTTTGTACACAAATATACCGCCTTCTACCATAATGCAGCTAACACTTTTGTGTTAAGGGTAAATAATCTGCTTCCCGGAAATAAACGGGGCAAAGCATTTTAAAACCTGCATCAAATATTTATCTTTATAGCTTTCTTCATCAAACACGAACATGGACATGAATAAGAAATGTATGATCGCTGGTCTGGTATGCTGCATGGGCCTGGGGTTGGTAGCCACTTCGCCTGTAATGGCACAGGTATCTGCTATCAAAACGGAAACTGTAAAAGGAGGCTCATTGGTAGGACGTTGGGATATCACCGTGAATGAAAATGGCGCTGAAAAACCATCCTGGCTGGAAGTGGAGCTGTCTGGCTTCCGTACGCTGGTAGGACGCTTTGTAAGCACCGGCGGAAGTGCCAGGCCTATCTCCAGGGTAAACTTCGATAACGGCAAGTTCAGCTTTGCCATTCCTCCACAATGGGAATCTGAAGACCGCGACCTGACACTGGAAGGTAATGTTACCGCCAACGGCATCAGCGGTACCATCAACACCTCCGATGGACACACTTATTCATTTACTGGTGTGAAAGCGCCTGAGATGAAACGTACCGGCACACCGGTATGGGGCAAACCGATCAAATTATTCAATGGTAAAGACCTTACCGGCTGGAAAGCATTGGGTGCTAACCAATGGGTGGTAAAAGATGGCATTCTCAGCAGCCCGCATTCAGGCTCCAACCTGATTTCTGAACAAACCTTCAAAGATTTCAAACTGCACGTTGAATTCCGTTATCAGAAGGGTAGCAATAGCGGCGTATACCTGAGAGGCCGTTATGAAACACAGATCATCGATAATCCTAAAACCGATGCACCTAACAGCCACCTGTTTGGTGGTATATATGGCTTCCTGGTGCCTAATCAAATGGCAGTAGGCAATCCCGGCGAATGGCAAACATTCGATATTACCCTCGTAGGACGCCTGGTTACCGTAGTAGCCAATGGTAAAACCATCATCTGCGCACAGGAAATTCCAGGTATCACCGGCGGTGCCCTGGATAGCAAAGAAGACGAACCAGGACCTATCTATTTCCAGGGTGACCACGGACCAATTGAGTTCCGTAGTATTACAATTACGCCAGCGAAATAGCTGAAAGCAGAAAGCAGAAAGCAAAAAGCTATTGTAGCGAGTGATAAAAGCGTAGGATTAAATATCCGCTCTGGTCAATCGCTACAATAGCTTTTTGCTTTCTGCTTTCAGCTTTCTGCCATTTTAACCATATTTCCCGCCATCCACGTTGCGATTACCACCATCTGCTAATTGACGTTTTATAAGGGCTCCTATTTGTGCTACCTTAATTGTTGTTAAGATAACCCCATTACCCCAATCGTAATTTTTTGTAGCTATGCAAACCATTCCGCAAACCCCTGCGCTGAAATCGAATACGGTTTCAGGAAAAATTCTGCATAAAGAAACCGGCATAGGCCTGGCAGATTTATTAGTTGTATTGGTGGACCTGGATAAATGGGCTGACCCGGAAAATGCCGGCACGCCTGTCATTGCCAGAAGCAGCACTACCAATGGCAACGGCGGCGCTAATATCAGCGAACTTTTTAATGCCGGCGACCGCATCGGATCTGTACTCACCAACGCAGCCGGTGAATTTTATCTCGAAATAACGCCAAAGGATTTTAACCTGCCCAATACACCGAGGGAAACCAAGCCAGACCTGTTGCTGGCAGTATTGGTGGCAGAGGAACCGGGACTAACACTTGAGAAAAGGCTCTTGTACTTTTCCCTCGATATCCGTTTGAATGCCGGCACATATGAAGCTTACATCATCAAACTGGATAGCAGGCTGCTGGACGAGAAAGGCGTGAAAGTGCCCACTGCTGGCGCACTTCCCGGCGATACTACCAGCATGCTGAGCGCCCTGGAAAAAAACATGAAGGGCAACAAAGATTTTTTAACCGGCAAACAAGCACTGCTCAAAACAAATGTGATCCAGGTGCAGGATAGCAATAATGCCATCCGGACCAACACTTTTACGCAACCTTTTTTAAATAGTATTTCCAAAGTACCGGAAAGCATCCGCAATAGCCCACTGTTTGTAAAGCCCGGCGTGAGCGTGAAAGACACTGTATTTACTAATATCAATACTACCGTGTTGGGTACTTTCGGCACGGCCATCCCTCCGGGGAGCAGGCAGGTACAAGGCTTTATTTATCTTTCGGAAGAAGAAAAAAATAAATACCAGCCTTACCTCGATCCCGTGAGCGGATGGTTTATTTTACCGGATGCGGTGGTGGAATCAGATATCCTGCCGAAAATTTTCAGGAAAACGGCCGAAGGTTCCGGGAAGGATTTCTTTCTCGACCACCCCGCTACACGCCTCGCCAGAACGACGCCAGCTACTGGTGCGAACACTTCCGGTGGTACAGGCACCGGTGGCGGACCCAACACGATTCCACCGGCTACTGAAAATGATATACCTCAATATGTAGCACACCAGATGATCACGGCTACTTCTCCGGAAGAACAGGTAGCGGTAGGGCTACCCATTATTTCGCTGGAAAAAAGACCCTCTAACGAAGACATTGATAATAACATCAACAACACCATCTTTCAAAAAGGCCCTGCAGACGTACCGGCATTTTATGATTTTCATTCGCTGAAAATGGCATTTGAAAATGTATGGCAGGAAGCCATCGACCTGGGCTTGATCAATAAAGCAGAACAGTCCTATAACCAGGTAGTGGACAACGGCGGCGATCCGTTACCCCTTATCATGGGCACTTTCAACCTGTCGGGCTACATGCCGGATAAAACACCTATTGAAGATCCTTCCCAGGACGTAATCATCGAATTCCCGGAAGCACTGGCTATCTGGAACCGGATGCTGCCCATGGAAAGGAGAGTGCTGAATATGCTGGCACTCACCCTCACACATAACTACAATAAAGATTTATCCGATTTCCTGGCAGAAGGATTTGGCCCGCATAACAAACCCATTCCGGACCTCGACACCAACATCATTAAAGATGGTGGCAAGGAACAGGTGATTGCGCTGTTCAAACAAAAAGGCAGTAACCTCGTCCGCACCGCCATGGAGCGGCTGGCCGACAAGGATGAAGTGGCCAACGAACTATCGTCCCTGCAGGATGCCAATAGTCTCATTAATGATTTAAGGGCACATTTAAATACCAATTACTCCTTTAAATACTACGCGGCCAACAATACCGAACGAAGCGTTAATTTCGGCGTATTACTCACCTATCAGCAAAAGTGGGAACCGCAGAATTACCAGGCAGGTGAGCTGGTGAAAACCATTCCATTGTCGCCCCGTGAAACCCGGAAATATTCCAGGAAAACTACCGTTAAAAAACACCGCAGTAAAAAAGAACAGGAAGAAAACCTGAAAATAACCAGGTCAGATTCTTCAGATACTTCCAGGGCCGAAACAGATATCATGGATAAGGCCAGCAATAAAAGTACGGTCGATGCTTCGCATGAAGCCAAGGCGGGTGGCACCATCGGGCCTATTGAAAGCACTACTACATCTACCGTTAAGCTGGGCAGCGATGCCGCCAAAGACTCCCAGCAAACGAAGAAAGACTTCCGCGAGTCGGTCATGAAAGCCGCGCAGGAATACCGTAATGAAAGGAAAGTGGAAATCCTCACAGAGGAAACCTATGAATCCGAAATATCAGAATCCGGTGAAATTACCAACCCGAATGATGAACTCACCGTTACCTATTTATTTTATGAACTGCAACGATTATTTAAAATCAGTGAGCGCCTCTATCGCCTGCGGCCAGTGATCATGGTGGCGCAGGAGATGCCTGCACCACACGATATCAACAATGAGTGGGTGGTGTCGCACGACTGGATCCTGAAAAGATCCCTGCTGGACGACAGCTTTAAAACGGGCATGGATAACATTTACCTGATCAATGGTGAAAAACTGCTGTTGGATGAATTGGAAAGAACTGTGAGAGAACAACGGGACATCATCAAAGAGCTGCGTCAGAATGTAAAATTTTATAACGACCAGGTAGGGATTTTGAGTCGCGCGATGCAGGCCGCCATCACCGCACAGGCTAACGCCCTGGGCGGTGGCAGCAATAGTTTATTCGGCAGTATCCCTATCATTGGTGGTATCATGGACAACAGCATTGTAAAAGGGGTGGGCAGTTTATTCGGCATCGGTGAAAGTGATGACAGTTCCCAGAACCGTTCCGAAGCTGCACGCATACGCAGGGAAGCCGCTACCGACGCCTATCAGCGGGCAGAAGCAGATCGCCGCGACCTGATGGCCCGCCTCGAAAATGAAAATAATACCCTTAATAGTTTAAGTAAGGAACTGGCAGAAAAACGAAAAGACCTGATCGAAAAAGAAACACATATCGCCCGCCTGCTGGAACATTTTAAAGACAATATTCTTTACTATATGCAAGCCATCTGGAGTGCCGAATATGCGGACCAACGTTTTTTCCGCTTACTCGATACCAAGGTACCCATCTTCCAGGGAAATTATAAAGTAAGCATCAATGCTACCCCCGAACCCAAAGGACTCAATGATTACGCTGTACCCAATAAAACCCGCCACGCCTATACGTTGCAGGTGGATATGCAGGTACAGGAAGCTACGCTGAAAGAAGTGGCCGACCTGGATAACCCGCTGGGCTTTAAAGGGAACTACATGATCTTCCCGCTCAATGAATCCAACATCCTGACCGACTTCATGATGGCGCCTTACATTGATACCGAATTTGGACTCACCGATCCTGATAACCTCGGCAACTGGAGCCTGGATGATTTCGACAATTATGTAACCAGTTTACGGGAACAAATGGGAGATGCTTTTTCTACCATCGAAAACGAATTGAAACAGCTCTACACCCAGTTGCTGATGGATCCATTGCGTAGTGGCGATATCCTCACAGTGCCTACAGGTTCCCTGTTTATTGAAGCCCTGCCGGGCTCACATACCATCCTGGAATACTTCAAACTGGCGCATCGCTTCGAAGATGTGAAGAAAGTGCAGGCCGAAGTACGCAGTATGGAGCTGGATAACATCCGCCGTGCCGCCCGTCTTGTTACCAAAAAATATGATGACCCTAAAACAGATAAGAAGATTGTGGTGGAAGGCTCGGGGCTCAATTCCAATATTGATATAAACGATATTTAATAACATCGGTCATGGCAGAAAACAGCAGCGTGGCGAGCTTCCGGCAGCTCATAGAAAAAGTGTTTTCTCAGAAAACAGAACGGATCGCTGATCAAACCGATTTCAACGATAAGTACCAGCACCTGTTTACCAGGGAGTACGAGGCGGCGGTTAAAATTGTGGTGTCTACCAAAGATGCCCAGGTGCTGGTACAACTGATGAATGCCTACCTGGAACTGTACGGCCGGTACAGCTATAATACCAACTGCATTCATTATTACAGGTCGGATACCACTTTCCAGTGGCTTATCTTTCAAAGTGCCAAAGTAGATCGTAACCACGGCGATCTGTTTGAGATATGGGATAAGCTGCTCACGGGAGATCCGGTATCGGACAGCTATAACAGCTACAAAAAAAGATTTTTGGATCTCAATCCCAACACCCGTTCTGCCATTAATGCATTCCGTGAAGAGCAGCGTAAGAAGAGAATGCAAAGTAAATCGATACTGGATATATTGAGAGATGAATACGCCCGTCAGTATGGCTATACTGTAAAATCGGACAGCGACTTATACGACTTTGATCCTAAAACCAGCGTCACCGTAAAATCACGACTGGAGGAGCAAACGAAGAAAATAAACGCCATATGGAACAGCGCAAAAGGGAAAAGGGAATGGAAAGAAGCAGATGTAAAGGTGATGGAAAAAGCGCTGGATGATTTTTCTGGCTATGTAAAGACAGAAGCTGGTGGCGGCGTATTGATCATTTTTCAAATGATCAAATATTTACGGGATGAATTTGTTACCGTAAAAACCACAGAAAAAGATCCCAAAGCACGTTGGAGTATCACCTATGTTACTGATCCGGAGAGTGAGAAGGCGGCTTTGTATTATGTACTGTATGTAACGGTCTGTATTCGTTTAATGGCAATGGGACAAAGCGTACAATTATATACAGCGAACCGTTATGGTTTTACCCCGGCGGAAGTAACCTGGTTCCTGCAACCGATTAAAGAAAGTTATACCTACTATTCCAACATGGAGCACATCATCAAGTCTTCCCTGGATAGTAAAGTGACGGTGCAGGTATTGGTAGATGAACTGAAGTTGTTTTTAAACATGCGGCAGTTGAACAAATGTCAATTGTCAAATGTGGAGTGGGTGAACTTAAAAGAGACGTTGCAAATACAGGGTATCTGGACAGCAGTAAGCAACTTAACCAATGCAGTGGAAACCGCCACGAAGAAGGGAAATGCGAATCAGCTGGAAGCGTTGCTAATGGGAACAACAGGCCAGGCAGCGCTCACGCTGTTGCATATGCTGGTGACCACCACCATTGCGGTAAATACCACGGGCGCCGAACTGGCGAAGGGTGTAGTGAGCGCGGGTAGTAATGTTGGCAGTAGCGGAGCCTATGGTGGCATCACCATTGTGTATATAGATCCGAAGAACCATAATAATATTTACATTGAATTTGAAACCCTGAAGCCCAACCTGTTCAAGGTACAGGAAATATTTATTGCAGAACATTTTTATGGCGCCATGATTATGCAGATTTATAAAAGCACCCAGGGCATGGTGATTGTTACACAGCTACTATTTATGGCGCTGGGCTTTTTGCCGGTTCTGGTAGAATCGGGATTTGCGGCAATGATTTATGAGATAGCCTTGTTTTATGGGAGTAGTAAAATAGAAGAGCAGATTGCCAGATTAAGTCCAACGGCGGCCAAAATATTTGGTTTGGTATTTATGGCCGTTGCTCCCCGGAAAGACTTCAGGCCGGAGGTTCGTGGGGTACCCGAAAATCCACGGATGACCGGGCCGGACAACACGGGCTTGTCTGACGTATTGAATGTTTCTTCCAAAGGGAACACGATGGCGGAAGATACGTTAGGTACCGTTACTACCCTGGAACAGCCGACAGAAGCTGAAGCGATGAAAGCGCTGGAGCAACAGCGGCAGGTGGATATAGCCAACCGTGAATTGAGAGGTACCTGGCGCAGGGCAGTAGATAAGGTCAGGGATATGGCTGGTCGCGCTCCGGCTTTAAATGCCGAAAATGTGCAGGCCGTGAAAGCAAAAGCAGGCGAGTTGCTCACCGTGGAAGCGCCCTTGCAGCCAGCGATGGCGGAAGGGCCCATGATGCGCACAGGTGGTAAATCGGGGATGAACAGCAGGGGAACAGGCAGCACTTCCGGCAGTGGTGGAGGCGGAAAAATGATGAGTCGCGCTGAAGCCAGCATCCGAAAGTCGGATAACTTCAAAACACTGATGGAATACCAGGATAAATTATCAGGATATATGGCGGCATTGCAGAAGAAGGAGATGGCGAAAATTTTTGAGAAACTTGCCAATAAGACTATGGGCGTAACAGCGGCCGAAACGGAAATCAGGAACCTGCTCAATCAGGCCAGGGAAGCCTCCGGGGAAATTGTGGCAGATGGACTGATTTATTCCAACTATAAGATATTGGCGGAGATATTTGTACCAGCGCGTAGCAGCAGAGTACCCATATTGGACAAAGTATACAAAATACAGGATTGGCAAACCGGTGAAATAAAATTTGTACTCTCAGAAGTAAAGGGAGGGGAACGAACCGCGTTGGGATATGTAAATCGCTATCGGATTACATTTAAGAACGGGGAATCTTCCTGGACGGAAATCAGCAAAGGGACTGTAGAGCAGGCCAGCCCGGAATGGTATTGGCAAAGGGTGGTAGAAATTTATGATAGCCCCGGTGGCAAAAAACTGGCCTATGAATTATTGGACGCCATCAGGCAGGGCCGCATTGAACCCCTTGTGGTTAAATCGGGTAAGGCTATGACACCCCGGTTTAAAATATATGATGTGAGCGAGTTTAAGAGCTATTTTAGGAATAAAGAGTTGCCGTAGAGCAGAAAGCAAAAAGCAGAAAGCAAAAAGCTATTGTCGCGAGTGATTGGAGCGGATATTTGATCCTACGCTTTCATCACTCGCGACAATAGCTTTTTGCTTTCTGCTTTTTGCTTTCCGCTCCTTACGCTGCTTTTGCGTTTCTGCTCTGCGCTGCCGTCAGCAGGGCTGGTTTCAGCCGGATGATATGCAGGAAGTGCAGCAACTTCATCACCTGGTAACTGGGATCCAGTTCATACCATTTCTTGGCGAAGTTGGGACTGTCTTTGAATTTGTGGTGGTTGTTCTGAAACAGTTCGCCCAGGAGGATAATACCCCAGGGAGAAGTATTCCTGGAATGGTCGCCATTTTTAAAGTTCTGGTAACCGTATTTATGACCGCACCAGTTTACTACAGCGCCCTGTACGGGACCCATCAGGAAATGAATGGGCAATAACGGGTAGAGGTACCACATGCCGGCAGGCACAAATACTACGTAGAAGGTAACATACGCTGCCATCCAAAGGAAGCGGGTGATGTTACTGTCGCCGAATTTATCGAGTGCATCCCATTCCGGTAAGGGCTCTTCCAGGAACTTAGCATCTATGGTGCTGGTACGGGTTACGAAGCCATTATAAATCTTCCGGGTATGTATCATCATGCCCCAAACATCTTTGAAGAAATGAGGGGAGTGTGGGTCCTGTTCGGTATCACTGTATTCGTGGTGCATGCGGTGCATCACACCGTAAGCTCTTGGAATCAGGTAAGACGATCCCTGGAAAAACCAGGTGCTGAAATAAAAGAAGCGCTCCCAGAACTTGTTGGTAGTATACATCTGGTGCGATGCATACCGGTGCAGGTAGAACGTATGAAAGAAGAGGGAGAAAAACCAGTGCACTCCAAAAAATATCAGAATAGCTGTCATTTTTAAACGTTGATAAATGATGAAAAGTTAGTACGCGGAAATTCAATTTCCGTATCACGGATACGAAATTAGCCTTTCGCTGGTTCCTTTTCATTCACATTTGTGAAGAAATTAGCTGCCGCTCATAATTTCTCTTCTCAGGCGACTTAAGCTCTGTGGGGCGATGCCCAGGTAGGAGGCAATATGGTAGTGGGAAAATTTGTTCAACAGGTAGGGAGCGTCTTTCAATAGTTGGAGGTACCGGTCTTTTGCGGAGCGGGTAAATAAATTGAACGCCCGCTGGTACGTATAGCTGAAGCCGTTATCCGTGAAAACTTTTACGATGTCATGCATTTTGGCTGATGCGGCCATCATGATTTCAAAGTCTTTGTACCGTAATTCCACCGCATCCAGGTCTTTGATTACTTCCACGGTGAGTGCAGAAGGGGTTTGATTGATGAAGCTGTGATGATCGATGATAATGGAATTTTCGAAGGTAGCGTCGGCATCGTTGAAGTTAAAGGTCCAGGTATATTCCTGCCCCTGGTCGTTCACAAAATACGACCTGGCGGTACCGGCAATCACGAAATACATGGCTTCGCATACGTTACCACCCCGGAAGATAATATCGTTTGCTTTAAACTTTTTCTCCCGTAAAAAACCGGATAGGAATTCGGCATCTTCTTCACTTACTTCGGTAAACCTGGAAATAAAATCAACAATCGCTTTCATATTCCAAAGATAGAAAAATAAGTTGTCGCCACGCTGTAGCGGGGCTGTGATGTGGTATCACGCACATTTACAGAATGTCGCAAAAAACCTTTTTATTGTCTTATTCACCCCTTTCTTTTTTGATTGAAATGAATACCTTTGTAGCATGAAATAACATCTATTCGTGTGATAACACTTATCGCCCTGCTATAATTTTCACCGGCAAAAGCGCTCCTTTTACCGGTAAATCGGTGAGCCTGACCGGAAAACATTTTTACCCGAAATCCGTCAAGAATATCTTTACCGTATGAATGCCACATGCCCGCTATAGCAGGGGCTGAAATCTATCGTCTATTAGAATTTGCAAACCTTGTTTCTAAACCACTATTATGTATACATCCAAAAAGGCCGCTATTAGTTTTATTTTCATTACACTACTCATTGACATTATGGGATGGGGATTGATTATCCCGGTAATGGCCGACCTGATTGCGTATTTAAAGCACATTCCGGTTAACCAGGCCAGCCCATACGGCGCCATGCTTTTATCTGTTTTTGCGATCACCCAGTTTACGTTTGCACCTGTTATCGGTAACCTGAGTGATAGATTCGGACGTCGTCCGGTATTGTTGTTATCCTTGCTGGGTTTCGGGATAGATTATATTATCCTGGCGCTTGCACCAGCATATGGCTGGCTGTTCCTGGGCCGTGTTATTGCCGGCGTCACAGGTGCCAGCTTTACTACTGCCACCGCTTATATTGCTGATGTAAGTACAGATGAAACCTCCCGCGCCAAAAACTTCGGACTCATCGGAGCTGCCTTTGGAATTGGCTTTGTGCTGGGACCTGCACTGGGTGGCTTCCTCGCACACTGGGGAATGCGCGCACCTTTCTATGCCGCTTCCGCACTTTGTTTACTGAACTGCCTCTATGGTTATTTCTTCCTGCCGGAATCTCTGGCTCCGGAAAACAGGAGACCTTTTGAATGGAAAAGAGCCAACCCGTTTGGTTCCCTGAAATTCTTAACCCAACATAAAGAAATAGGTGGACTTGCACTGAGCTTTTTCCTTATTTACCTGGGAGCACAGGCCGTACAGGGTAACTGGAATTTCTTCACGATTTATCGCTTTAACTGGAGCGAGAAAATGGTAGGTATTTCCCTCGCCGTAGTGGGCGTCCTGGTGGGTGCAGTACAGGCAGGATTAACGCGGGTTGTCAATCCTAAAATTGGCAACGAAAAAAGTATTTACCTCGGGTTATCATTTTATACACTGGGATTAGTACTGTTTGCCTTTGCCACACAGGGCTGGATGATGTTCGCTTTCCTGGTACCGTATTGCCTCGGAGGTATCTGCGGTCCTTCCCTGCAATCCGTGATTTCCGGTCATGTGCCACCTAATCAACAGGGGGAATTACAAGGATCATTGACCAGTTTGATGAGCCTCACAGCCATTATAGGTCCATTGATGATGAACAGCACTTTCGCCTATTTCACCACCGACAAAGCACCTTTCTATTTCCCGGGCATACACTTCCTCATTGGAGCAGTATGTATGCTGATCAGTATTTTCCTTACTTACAGGATATTGAGCAGGGAGAAAGTAACGAACCCTGAATTGGCGGGTGTGATTGAAGGAAGTGAAGAAGTAAAAAGTACGCCAATGCACTAAGCAGAAAGCGAAAAGCAGAAAGCAAAAAGCTATTGAGGCGATTGATCAGAGCAGATAAGTAATTTAATACTCGTTCTGGTCAATCGCCTCAATAGCTTTTTGCTTTCTGCTTTTCGCTTTCTGCTTATTTCGCTCCTCTCTCTACACTTTTAATATCTTCCTGCCGGTCTTTTTTGAAGTCGAAATGATTAAACGCAGGTGTGTTTGGCACCGCAATGGTGTAGCTGTTCATCTGCGATATTTCAATGGTGATGGTACCGCTGGTAACATCTACAATATGTCCGCCGGCATCTTTCTGATCCGATAAATAGTGGAAGTGATACCCGGATATGTTGGTATTATCCATGTATGCCGGCAGGCGATAGCCAATGAGGTCACCCTTGCAGTGGTTGAACTGGAAGAAGTGTTGCCGGTCGAGCATTCCTGCGAGTTGAGGATAGGGTTGTTCCTGTACCGGTGGGAAGGCGCGGGTTTTCAGGGATTCGAACTGTCCCCGTATGTGAATGGCATACATACCATTCACGTTGGGCAGGAGGCTATCGAGGCAGGCGTACAATTGTGTTTTGTTCATAGGCGTCGGTATGGAAATAACCCGGTCCGGCTTAAAATAGTTGACCATGCAAAAAGGAACGAGATCCTGGGAATGCGGCATTTCGAAGGTTTTACCGGACGATTGTGTCTGATAGAACTTTCCATTGAGCACCATTATCTCCCCGTCCAGCTTATCCGGTGCGCCGAGGCCGAAATCGCCTTTGGTTTTTAGTGAATCGATGGCATAGAAGCCGTCATATAGCCCACCCATCAGGCCACTGGCTACGCCGGCCGTGAAAAGATGGTGAGTGTCAGGATGCGAAGTGGTATCGGGCTGCTGGGTAGCTGCCATGGTGCATAAGGGGAATAGCAGTCCAAGCGCTATTAAAGGACTAAAAAATCTTTTTTTGTGTTGCATATATCTTGTTGGAAGAGGTGCAAGAAAAGGCCATAGTGGCTTATTTGAAGGTGTAAGTTATAAGAATATAAATGATAATTAAAATTAACCTTCGGTAATGCTACCGGAATTTCGTTAATTAAAGCCGGAATTCACCAATATCTATCGCACCTATGCTCGAAAATATTTCAACGGTTACCACTACTGCGCCACGAAAATGGCATATCCGCATTGTTACCAATCTCACCTTCTGGGTGCTGATCGCCATTATTGCCGCCGTGATACTGGGCAGTGTGGCGCCGGCTATAGCAGTGAAAATGGAAATTATCGGCAAAACGTTTATCGATATCATCAAGTTATTTATTGCCCCCATTATTTTTCTAACCATCGTTTTAGGGATTAGTGGAATGGACGATCTGAAAAAAGTGGGAAGGATAGGGGTGAAGTCGCTCGTTTATTTTGAAGTAGTGTCCACGGTGTCACTGGCCGCAGGTGTGCTGATGGCATTGCTGATGCAGCCGGGAAAAATAGATAAGTCGCGACTGCAAATCCAGAATGCGTCGAAGTATACGTCCGGGGCTTCTGAAAGCTTCGATTGGTGGAGCTTCTTTCTGAATAACCTTACCCTGCAGGTATTACTGGCGGCGGTAGTAGTGGGGATCCTGCTGAATTATTCCCGGTACCGGCAGCCTGCAATTAAGGGATTAAGCATGTTATCCAAATGGGTGTTTACAGCGTTGAAGTATGTAATGTACCTGGCGCCGCTGGGGGCGTTTGGTGGTATGGCCTATACCATAGGCAAATTTGGCTTGCATACGTTGGTACCGCTGGCCAAGCTGATGGGCACTGTATACCTGACGATGGCCATCTTTATTTTGGGGGTACTGGGAGGTATTTTGAGATATTACAAAATGAGTATCCTGCAGTTTCTCCGTTATATCCGCGAAGAATTGTTGCTGGTATTGGGTACTTCTTCTTCGGAGTCCGCGTTGCCCTCCATTATGCAGAAGCTGGAGAAAATGGGTTGCAGTAAATCAGTGGTGGGGCTGGTAGTGCCCACCGGGTATTCTTTCAACCTGGACGGAACGTCTATCTACCTGTCGATGGCTGTTATTTTTATTGCGCAGTTATATGATGTACACCTGGGTGTGGGCGAGCTAATCAGCATCATCGGGATCCTGATGATTACATCGAAAGGGGCAGCGGGTGTGACTGGCAGTGGGTTTATTGTGCTGGCATCTACCTTAACGGCTATTCATAAAATACCGGTAGAAGGATTGGCCTTTCTGCTGGGGGTGGATAAATTTATGAGTGAGGCCAGGGCATTGACCAATATTATTGGCAATGGTGTGGCGACGATTGTGATTGCAAAAAGTGAGAAGGAGTTTCATCCGCCTGTAGCGGAATCGGCCACTGTTTAGCTAAACATTCGCAGTAAATGTTCGGTGGCAGAGGGCGAGTGTAATACTGTTGTTTGCTCCATCGTCATAACAGCCGCTGCTCCTGCACGGATTCTCATCTGTTGTTCATAGGCAGCAATGGCGCTGTGTACATCCTGGTAATTCCCTTGTGTTAAACACTGGCTTAGTTCCAATGCATCCAGCATAGCCATGTTCACGCCTTCCCCGGCAAATGGGGGCATCAGGTGAGCGGCATCACCCAGCAGCGTAATGTTGGGCAATGCTTCCCAGTGTTGATCTGGTGGCATGCAATATTGTGGCCGTGGAATCAACGGCAGGGATGCTTTGTCTATTAGTTCCATCCATAGCGGATTCCAGCCGGCAAAGGAAGTTTGAAACCAGGCTGTCATCGCTTGGCGGTCGTAGAAGTTGATACCGCTGCTGTGTACCCAGTCTTCATCGGTTTTACAACCAGTATAAAACACCAGGCTGCCATCTCCTTTACTGCTGAGGATGAGTGATTTTTCATCGCCCAACACAAATACTTTTCCACCGTCTACTAGTTGGTCTAATGCCGGAGCGGTGCTGGCGCTATTGTATATACTGCCTTCTACCATAGTTACACCGGAATAAAGCGGTCGGATAGGTGTTACTATTGAACGTACAATGGAGTTGGCGCCATCAGCCGCCAGCACAATATCGGCATAGGCGGTGCTGCCATTTTGAAAGGTGAGCTGCCAGCCGTTGCCCATCGGGTGCAGTGATGTCAGGTAGCTATTCCACACAATCGTGTCAGGCTGTAGCGAATCTATCAGGATATTTCTAAGGGGGCCACGATCTATTTCAGGCCGGAACATTTCTTCGGATGCAAAGATGGGTTCATCCATCAGGAGTTGTGCGTTTTTATCTGCAATACGCAATTTATCGGCTCCGGGGCGGTAGTTGGCTTTGAATGCGTTCATAAGGCCTGCGGCTTCCAGGGCCATCAGGCCGGAGTCGGCGTGGAGGTCGAGCGTAGCGCCCTGTACGCGCACGGACCTGTTGACATCCCTTTCATATACATGGAGCTGTGCACCCGCCATTTGCAGGAGGCGGGCCAGTGTAAGACCGCCGGGGCCGCCGCCGATGATGGCGGTCTTTTTGTTTTGAAGTAATGACATGTGTTAGTATTTAGTTAGATGAGTATGCCCTGGATCACTGCATCGCAGCATTCGCGGATCATTTTTTCGGTGATAATTTGTTTGGGTCTTTCCTGGTAGTCGAAGTATTCACTTAGCAAATCAAGCACAGGTGAAAACAACAACGCCCGGTATACATCGTGCGGGAATTTTTTAATCAAGCCTGCCCGCTGATGGTGTTGTAAAAAGCGTTGTACCGGCGCAAAATACTCGCCTTGCCGGATGTTATTGTTCTGGTATGCTTTATTCAGCAGGGGAGAAGATTTGCCGTATTGCATCAATACAAATGCCGGGCGATTATTTTTGAAGTAATGAAAGATGTTTCGCCAGATTTGCTGCATGCCCGCGGTAAAATCCATGGTAGCGGTGAAATCTTCCAGCACTGCCGCTTCATAGGCTCCCAAAACTTCTTCTAAATATAATTTTATGAGCAGGTCTTCCTTGTTTTCATACTTTAAATAGATAGTACGGGGAGATATATTGGCCGCTTTTGCGAGCCGTTGCATGCTCAGATTCTCCAACCCTTCTTCAGCAATTATTTTCAGGGAGATGCTGCGAATAGCTTCTTCTTTTGCAGTATTTCTGGTACGCATAAGTTATTGAATGATGATACAAAAGTAAATGAATGTTTACTTATGAGCAAAATTAATTTTTGAAACAAGCGGAGAGAGAGGTGGAATGTTGTCAGGGAAAGGGCATAAAAAAAGTCCCCCGGCATCAGGAAGTGCACCTCAAGGGTTTGACATTTGAGAGGCACTTCGTAGCCGCAAGGACTTTAATATATTGCCGATAACTTACTCGTATCCATTTTTCAGCAACAACACAGCCCCTGGTTTTGCAGTAAGATCCAGGAATCCGTCGCCTGTATTTTTTATTACGAAGCCTTTGTTGCTGGCTGCGAAATACGTTTTAAACGGCAGTTTCAGGCGGGTGTGGCCGCCTTTCTCCGCTACAATTTTCACTTCGGCTACCTGTCCGCCATCCTTTTGGGCACTCAGCAGGAAAGCGCCTTCTGCACGGAGATTTTCAAAAGCAACGTTGTTCCAGCTGGCCGGGATGGCCGGCATCACAGCAATGAATCCGGCATAGCTTTGCAGCAGCATTTCCTGTAATCCGGCGGCAAATGCAAAATTGCCTTCCAGTGTAAATGGCCGGTACTGGAATTTCGATAAGCCGGATTTGGTCTGATCGCCGTTGAGGTGGAAGCTGTTGATGGAACAAAACGCTCTGGCAAAAGTTTGCAGATCTTTTGCGGCGCCTTCTCCATCTTTCGCACGGGCTTTGAGGTTGGCCATCCAGGAATAGGAGTAGCCGCACCAGTAGTCGGGGCCGATACTATCGGTGAGGTGAATAGAATGATTGATAATAGCCTGTGCTTTGGGGCCGTCTTCCCATTGGATGAGACCCAGCGGATGAATGGCCATCATGTGTGAAAAGTGGCGGTGCGACTGGTTATATGCCATCGTTGGTGCAAACATCAGCTCCTGGTTTTCGGTAACAGCGAAGTCGCCGAATTCAGCGAGTATTTTCTTCCAGTGTGCAGCTTCATTGTGCAGCTTCAACACCGTTGCCAGTTCTGCGGCCTTGCTGAAGGTGAATTTCATCAGGGCAAGGTCGTAGTTGGTATTTTGCGGGAACCAGGCTTGCAGGCTGTTATCATTGATTTCCGGGCTGGAACTGATTTTTAGTTGCCGTTGTCCGCCGGCGTTGATAATAGTAATATTTTCCAGGAAGGTGGCTACGCTTTTCAGCCATGGATAAGCTTTTTCTTTGAGGAATGCTGCATCCATGCTGTAGCGCCATTGCAGGTAGTAATGCTGCGCCAGCCACGACGATACGGTAGGGGACAGGGAATACTGTATCCAGCCACCCATTTCAGTGCCATCGAGGGTGGTTACGCCAGGCACTGCCAACCCTTTGGCATTAAAATACATTTTCGTATAACGTTCATAGTTAGTCCTGTTTTGGTCGAGGTGATTAAGATAACCCATGGCTTCTTCCAGGTGGTTGGCGCTATAGGAAGGCCAGTAGCTCAACTGGGTATTGAGGTCGTGGTGATAGTCGCCTTTCCACGGTGCAATACGGCCGTTGTCGGCTGTCCATACGGCTTGCAGCGAAATAGGCGGCGCATCTTTGCGGGCAGCAGCACCAAATTTATATTGTTCCAGGTACCACTGTTTTTCCAGCAGCGTATCCGGCACATGTATGGCGGATTTGCTCCAGAACCTGCTCCACCACTGACTATGGCTGAGCAGTTGTTGTTGAAAGCTGGTGTTGGCAGTGGTTGCGGTAACTTTATCCGCTTTCACTTTCACCGGTTCTTTGGGATATTGGGAAGAAATACTCCATACGCCCTCAATAGTGGTGGCATTGACTTTCTTCCACCGTACATTGATATCATAGGTAAATCCGTTCCAGCCGGCCTGGTGATAAGTAATGCTGTTGCCGGTTTGCACAATAGTGCCTTGTTGGTATCCTAATCTGGATAAGTCGTCGCCGCCTACCGGATCGCCGGCATTGGTAACAGCGCCCTGGTATTTGGGGGCTACCAGCCTGGGTGCCAGCGAGGTATCTACGTTTTCGAAGCGAAACCATCCCAGGGGTTTGTTGGCGTCTACAAAAGTTTTTAATCGCACGCCATTGGCCCATACTACTTCGCATAACGCATTGGCCAACGTTAAGTGTACGGATTGTACGGCGCCCCATTGTTTAGTATTGAATTCGAGGGCGCCACCAGGAATTTTGGAGGGCGCTGCTTCTTTATCGTATGGTTCATCTAAATATTGCTGTACCGGGGCATAATCTTTTTTATGCACCTGGTCAATCACCCATTGATAACTGAACTCTTTACGGTGTAGCCCTTTCATGGGGCGCATATCCCAGAGGTCGGCCCGGTCCAGTGAAAAGCGGAGGTGATCCTCTTTTTGCCAGATTAATGCTCCCAGCAGGCCATTACCCAATGGTATTGCTTCATCCCATCGGGTAGCCAGTTTATCAAAATGCAGATCATGTGAAGAGGATTGACCGAATGACGACATCGCCGCCAGGCAGCAAGCCAGGGATGCTATAATTTTGTTCATCTGTTCTGTTTAATGAAGAATGGTAATAATAATAAAAAATTACGAATTACGAATTACGAATTACGGATTTGGGGGGAGATATAAGCGAATATAAGCACTCGCGTTTACCATCTACCCACAAATCCGTAATTCGTAATTCGTAATTCGTAATTCGTAATTTTTCTCAGTCCAGCACAAACCGGTATCCTATTCCCTTAATCGTGAGGATCTGGAGATTTTCATCTTCCTTTAAACAAATACGCAGGCGGGTTATATATACGTCCAGGTTACGGCTGTTGAAAAACGAATCATGTCCCCAGAGCAGGTCCAGGATGGTTTTGCGGTCAATGATCCCATCGCGTTTTTCATATAACAACCGTAGTAGTTCACTTTCCCGGTAAGAGAGTTTCTTTTCTTCGCGGCCACTGGTGAGCACCTGGCGCCGGGTGTCAAACATAAATTTGCCAATTTTTACCTGGTCTTGCACAGGAGGTGTGCTCACGGGTGTTTTGCGCAGCACATTCTCAATACGGACAATCAGTTCTTCCATGCTGAATGGCTTGCGGATATAATCGTTCCCGCCCAGTGAAAATCCTTTCACCAGGTCGGCGGTTTGTGTTTTCGCCGTCAGAAACAGGATGGGTACTTCCGGGTGAATGGCACGTATTTCCGTAGCCACTTCAAATCCATCTTTGTTGGGCAACATCACATCCAGCACGCATACCGCAGGATTTACCTGTTTGAAAAGCGCCAGCACATTGGCGCCATCACTTTCCATAACTACTTCAAATCCTCTGCGCTGCAGGCTTTCCTTGACAATTTTGCCCAGCGATAACTCATCTTCTACATATAAAATTCTGATGCTCATCTATATTTTTTTATATCGGACAATCCGGCGGTTCTTATCGTAATAGATCACCGGTGCTTCAGCAAAAGGAATTTTCACAGAAAAAGTACTGCCTTTCCCCAGTTCACTTTCAACTTCTATGAAACCCATATGACGCTGTACTATATGGGATACATAGCTTAGGCCAAGTCCATAACCTTTGGTATTGTGCCGGTTGCCATTGGGTATCCGGAAGAACTTTTCAAATATTTTCGTTTTATATTCAGGAGCAATACCTATACCGTTGTCGGCTATACGTATTTCAAGAAATTGCTTGTGATCAATGATGTGTACCAGGATATCGGGTTTCGCGCGACTATATTTCAACGCATTATCCAGTAAGTTGTAGAGTACACTGGTGAGATGTAATTTGTCGGCAGTAATAATGAAGTTATTGCCGGTAGTTTGTAACGTGGTAGTGGTCTGTTGTTTTTCGAATTGCAGCTTCATAGACGCCATCACTCCTCTGGCCAGCGCACGGATATCAAACTGCTCTTTATTCAGTGCAATTTCCCTGTTTTCAAACATAGAGAGTTTCAGTACTTTATCTACCAATAGTCCAAGTCGCTGTATTTCTTTCGCGGAGATATCCAGGTATTCATTGGTGGTTTCCCGGTCTTCCAGCGCATCAAAGCTGCGGAGTGCTTCAATGGCTACGCTCACCGTGGCAATAGGCGTTTTCAGCTCATGTGTCATGTTGCTGATAAAATCATTTTTTAGTTGCGCCAGTTTTTGTTGTTGCTTCAGGTTGCGGTATAATAGTAAAAAGGAGAAAATGGTAATGCCTAATAAAAGTACGGATACGCCGATCGGCTGACTGATACGCTTCAACAAATACCAGGTATTGTTCTCAAATAGCACCTGGTAACTCAGGGGCTGCGTAAAACCGATGGTGACGATGTTTCCTTCCAGGTCGTCCGGGAAAGGGATTGCGTTGGCGCCGGCGGTATCCACGGCTTTCATTTCCTGGATGGTAAAATCTGCATCGATTTTCTCTTTTGCCAATGCAGTGCGATAACGCTCTGCAATTTCTTTGATACTGATAGAATCACGCAGGGAATCTACGCCGGTGAGGAAGTCGTAAACCCTGACCGCAGAAGCGCTTTTCGCAACACCGTAAGAAGCGTTTTTCGCAACGCCGTATTGTACATGGAAAGTGTCCCTGGGAGCATCTTTCAAAGCTATCATCATGGTGGTACGATGTGGAGGATAAACATCAATGGAATCGCGGTAACGTTCCGTGAGTCCTTTGGAAATATGCACCAGTCCCTGCCGGTCGGTAGCCCGGAAGCTGACGTTGGAATCCAGCTTCAGTTTTGCTGCCTGTAGTCTGAAAATAGTTTCCCGGAAAAGCAGGTTGGTACGGCTCGTAAAGAGCTTATCCTCTTCCCGGTAGTTCTTCGTCAGCCAATAGGCCTGGAATGCGGTGATCAGCAAAATCGTCAGCGCAATCAGGAAGGCAGTGGCCCGTATAGATAGTTTGTAACGCATGTGTTGATAGTGATAACAATAGTAATACAAATGTATCGTTTACGGATATCTATACAGGAAAACATTAACCTAAATTAACCTTAAGTAAACCCTCGTTAACCTGCGTTGCTATTGGAAGGAGATAGCTTTATTCCTCATAAATGTAATGACCATGAAAAAAGTAATTTTAACGTTTTCTTTAATGGCTGCCTTAGGGGTTACGCGGGCGCAACAACAGCAGGGACGCGTAATTTATGAGCGTACCTTACAAATGCAAATGCAACTGGCCAGCGCAGATGGCGCCGCCCCGGCCGCACCCATGTTGCCACGCACACATACCGACAAATTCGAAGTATTGTTTGCCAACAATCAATCACTACGCCGCACGAAAGAAGAGGATGTGACGGAAACATTAGCCCAGGCAGACGACGGCAGGGAAGTACATTTCATGATAGCAGATGTCAACGATGTCCGATATTGTAATTTTACTACCGCTACGGTCATTGATCAACGGGAGCTGGGTGCCAAAAACTATATCGTAACCGATAGTATCTATCCGCTCAACTGGAAACTCACCGGTAATACTTCCACGATACTGAATTATCCCTGCCAGGAAGCTGTGGCGCAACGTATCGGCAAACGGCCTGCTACCCGCATGGAAAATGGGGAACTAAAAACAGAAGAAGTAGCCGATACCGCAAATGTGGTGGTATGGTTTACCCCCGCGATCCCCGTATCCGCCGGCCCTGAATACCAGGGACAACTACCAGGACTTATCCTCAGCATCGATATCAACAACGGCCGCACAAAATATAAAGCAGTGGAAGTAAGTGAACAAGTGGATGTGTCCCTGATCAAACCACCGGCTAAAGGAAAGAAAGTAACCGCCGCCGCATTTAACAAAGAAAGAGACCAGATCATGGGATCCTGGCAACGGGCCTCGGATACGAGGGGAATGATACATATAAGACAATAAGCAGAAAGCAGAAAGCAAAAAGCTATTGAAGCGTATGATTAGAGCGTATTTTATTTCCGCTTTGATCATACGCTTCAATAGCTTTTTGCTTTCAGCTTTCAGCTTTCTGCTTTTTTTAGTGTATCATCTTAAGTCCCCGCACGCTTCCTGCAGCCGCGGTGAGCCCTGTTTTACTAAGGCTATATGTAAAGCTTAACTGGAAGAACCGTTGCAAATTCCTGATACGGCTATCCTCAATATAATTTTGATTGGTACTGCGACTAATCCCCACATTCCTGTTCAATAGATCAACGGCACTTAATTTCAGCTCTCCCCGGTTGAAGTGCAGGAATTGCTTACTCAAAGAAGCGTTCCAGAGGGGTACCTGCGAATTAAACCCATCGGCGCGGCGGCTGTTTACCATGTACGTAAAACTGCTGGAGAAATAATATTTCGCTGGTAATTGCCAGTTGACCTCTCCTTCGTATTGTTGGGAAAAATAGCCGGTGTTCAAAGCTGTTTGCAAAGAATATGCTGTACGGTAATAGTTGCCACCAGCGCTAAAAGATACATCCAGGCTATTAGTTGGGTGAAGGTCGAAACGTACGCCAGGTCCGCAACTGAAGGTGTTAATCTGGTTGGAGATGGTATTGATAAATTGCTTCATCTTGCTGTAACCCATATTGCTGCTTATTTCAATATTGCCGGGTACTATACGCAGCGGTAAACTCAGGCTCACAGTGCCGGTGATGTTATACACGCCGTTCACATTTACAGGCCTGGTATGCCGGATACCGGAGGAGTCAACGATGTCGTAGTCCACGATCTTATGCTGCGTTTCCTGCACATTGAAGAAGGCAAACAGGTGTTTGTTGCGGAAGGGATCTATCGACATAAAACTTACCTGTGCCATATGTGACAGCTCCTGTTTCAGGTAAGGATTCCCTTCCCGGATATTGAGCGGATCAGTGATGTCCGGAACGGGCTGTAGCTGTGATATACCAGGCTGATTGGTTATAGCCGTATAGTTAATGCTCAAATTGCGGTAACGGGTGAAATCATATTTAAATCGCAGGGAGGGCAGGAGGTTGTTAAACGTTTTCCGGATCACAGAATCTTTTTTACCGGCAATAATTTTCCCTTCCAGGCTGGCCTGCTGCCATTGCAGCCCAATCGCCATACCGAATTTTTTGCGTTTGGTACGCAGGCGCAGTCCTGCATTCGTATAGCCGTAGGAGTTTTCAAAGTTGTTCGTTAAGGCCGCATTTAACTGGTCGAACCGGCCGGTTAACGGATCATAGTCGTACGTGGTTTTATCTGCCTTGTTGTATGTATAACTTTTACCTACACTGAATTCCATCAGGGAGCGTTTAAATAACGGTTCCGTATATACGGCGCGTGCCGTATAATTTTTCATACTACCGTGACTGTTATTTTGCTGGTAGATGGAATCCTCATCTGGCTTACGCTGATAGAAATGATTCACGGAGAGCAGGGTGCCGCTACTGCTGCTGTTATTGAAGCTGGTTTGCAGTCCCAGTGAAAAGGTACGGCCATTGCGGGCAAACTTTTTCCGGTACAGGATATCACTGCTCATATTGCTGCCGGTTCCGGACGATGTGCTATTACTGAAGCCTTCATTTGCTAAGGTTTGGTTGCCACCCCATGTTTTATAGGCGCTTTCATTGCGACTGTTGTTTTCCTGGTAGCCGCCGGCGGCGGAGATTTTGAGCGATTGTGAAGAATCGATCATGATGTTGGCGTTGGCATTGGCGCGATGGGTATTATTGCGTTGACGGCTATTGTTATGTTGCTGGTATAAGTAAGAAGAATCAGGCAGGAAGTATTGCCGTTGTATATCGCTTTCCTGTTCGGGCTGGTAGTGATTGAAGAAATAATTACCCGTGAAATCCGTTTTTTTGCCGATCAGGTTGTTGTAGTTAATACCACCGCCCATAATGGTTTTGAAGCCGTTATTGTTGCCACCATTCATGAACATGCCGGCTGCGTCATCTGAGCCGACGGTGAAGCTGGCGGCACCGCTTTGTTGCAGGCGGCTCAGTTCTCCGTTGAAGTTCATGAGGTCCATAAATGAAAAGCCTTCTGCATTGGTGTTGTTGGCCAGCCCGATAGCCGACAGTTGGCGGTTGCCTTTGAAGTCGTTCAGGTTAAATCTTCCTTCATAGCGTTCATGGCTGCCGCCGCCGACAGTAGCTTTGCCAAACCTGCCTTTCTTTTTATTTTCTTTTAGTTTCAGGTTGATGGTTTTTTCGCTGTTGCCATCGTCAAAGCCGGTCAATTGCGCCGCATCACTCATTTTGTCGTACACCTGCACTTTGTCGACCGCATCAGCGGGGAGATTTTTGGTGGCGATTTTCGGATCATTGCCGAAGAATTCTTTTCCATCTACGAGGATGCGTTTTACTTTTTGTCCCTGTGCTTTTACGGTACCGTCTTTACCGACCTGGATACCGGGCATTTTTTTCAGCAACTGTTCTACGCTGGCATTGGGAATAGTTTTAAAAGAGCCGGCATTGTATTGTACAGTATCGCCCAGCAGGGTTACCGGTGGCGCTTCAGCGTTGACCACTACTTCTTTCAGGGTTTTGTTGATGTCATATAGCTGGATAGGCGGGAGATGGACATCTGCCCGGTCTGCCGTTATGCGTAGCTCCCGGGCCGACGAGTGATACTTTACATGTGTTACCAGCAGGCGGTAGGCGCCGGGTGCAACGCCGGTGAATTCAAAATGGCCTTTGGGATCACTCATGGTAAAGGATACCAGTGAGGAATCTTTTTGTTTTAAAAGTGTAATGGTAGCGGCAGCTATGGGTTGCTGCGCTACACTATCCAGCAGGGTGCCGGTAATTTTTTGTGCGCGTGCGGCCAGCATTAAACAGCAGCACAGCAGCAGTAGGTAGTATTTTTTCATGTGTAATATTTAAGGGCAATGAGCCCGAAAGTTAGGCGCACGGCGGAGGAAAACAGGTTAACGAGGGTTGCTGTAATGTTAAGCAAGGTTAAAAGATGGAGCTGGCGTGTGGGCAGCCGGCACAGAATTATTTAAATCTTAACTTGGAGAAATACATGGAAACTGGTATTTTCATTTTTAGAAAGGCATAATGCCGGTAAACCTATATAGGCTGTTATCATTGACTAATTGAGTGTTTAAACCCTGACAACATGGCCATACCATTTGTTGAGATTATTGAATCGGTACCCCCTGATCAGGATTTGTTGATGTGGAAGTTTCCGGATGAGGACAAGGAAATTAAAGACGGGGCGGTGTTAACGGTTAGGGAAAGCCAATCGGTGCTTTTCCTGAATGAGGGCCGTGTGGCGGATATCTTTACAGCGGGAAGGTATACACTGGATACACAGAATATCCCGGTGCTCACCCGCCTGAAGAACTGGAAACATGGCTTTCAGAGTCCATTTAAAGCGGATATATTTTTTTTCAATACGCATCAGTTTGTAAACCTGAAGTGGGGAACGCCTGCGCCGGTATTGATGCGGGACGCCAGCTTCGGCCAGGTAAGGGTCCGGGCATTTGGATCTTATAATATCCGTATTACGGACGTAGCAAAATTTTTCAGGGAGTATGCCGGCACTTTTCCGCAATTGGGTATCCGCGAGCTGGAGTGGCAGCTGCGGGATTTTATAGCATCCAGGTTTGCGGAAGCATTGGCCACTGCACACATTTCGGTGGTAGATGTAGCCGGAAATCTTTCTGCCCTGAATGAAAAGATCCAGCCATTGATTACGCCTTATTTCACCGGCTTTGGATTAGCTGTTACCAGCTTTACGATCACCAATGCTACGTTGCCGGAAGAGGTGTTGAAATATTATGATAAAGCAACCGGTATGAATATGATAACGGACATGAATAAATATACGCAGTTCAGTATGGCTAATGCAATGTCGCAGGAAAATACAGCGATGGCCAATGCCGCGCAACAAGCCATGGCGATGGGAATTATCCTGAACCAGGCCAAAACATCCGCTGTAGAGCCGGGACCTCCGCCGGAAGATGTGACCAGCCGGCTGCAGAAATTGAAGCATCTCTTTGAAGCTGGCCTGATTAACGACAACGAATATACGGTGAAGAAAGAAGCATTACTGAAACTACTATAACCTTTGAGCGACGAAGAGAAAAAACGGGCACAATCCTATCTCGAAAAACTAAAACAAACGGCCCTGCAGCAGCAACATTATGGCGGTGAAATAAAACAAACACCCGCCAGCATGGATGCCCGAGACTGCCCAAATTGCGGCGCCGGCAGGGCATTCCGGCATGGACTAACGTCCTGCGCTTATTGTGGATTTGTATTTATGGACACCACGCTGACAGATGGCATTTATATCAAAAAGGAAAATAATTCAAAGTAGATGTTCGGATTCGGAAGGAAATACGATAACCCAGCACTGATAGCAGAAATAAATGAAACACAGCAAAGATGGTTTGCATTTTTAGATAAACTGGAAGCCCGGGTAGGAGAAATGTGTGCGGCGGCAATTCCCGAACTAAAAACGGTTTTTGCACAGGATAAAGACCCTTATAAGCGTGCCCATGGCCATTTGCTATCGGGTTTGCAAGGGCAGCTTTCATTGATTCGTACCAAGGCTAATGACGCCAGGGAAGAAAAGATCAACGGCCTGATATATGCAGCGGAAGGAGTTATTCCGCCTATTACATCTGCCGAAGGCAGTAAATATCACCAGTTGTTACATACCTTCAGGATGGCCTGCTTTAACCGGCATCATATTTTTGAAGAGAAACTGCATGTGGCTATGGAGAAGTTGCAGGCTGCCGCCGGGGAGCGGGACCTGGAAACGGCCTACCGGGAACAACTGGAAGCTTTTGAAGCGATCAAAGACAAATTCAATTGCCAGCAATGTGGAGGAAATATCACCATCCCAAAAATGTTTTTCATTGCCACGTATGTGAGCTGCCCGTTTTGCCAGACCCAAAATACTTTCCTGCCATCTACCGGCGCACAAATGGTATTGCATGATGCCCGTGCACTGGCAGAACAACGTACCGCTCACCTGCGCCAACTGGCAGAACGCACGCAACCACGGAATCCCGATTTACACCGGCAGTATTACCGTGCCATGATTAATGAGTGGAATAAAATTGTACCGGATATGGCCGGGGAGAATGAAAAATTTTATGAAAGATTATTAAAAGATATTGGTCATTATTAAACATCAATTATATGTCAGAAAATCCATTATTAGCACCCATTCACGGCATTAGTTTAGAAGACTACAGCGCTGCCTGCGCCAAAATGGGCAGTGGTTTGAGTGAAGAACAGGTAGCCAGTGCATTGGGTGTGGAGTTACCCGTATGGCAGGAAGTAAACCTGCTTTGGCCTGAACGCATGAAACAGGACGAAACCTATCACATTATCACCCTGTTTGGTCAGTATTTTGGTCAGGCCGATCAACATCCGAAGTTCAGTAACCTGCAGCCTACCTTATCTGCCGAAGGCGCAGATAATACCGCCAGGATAAAAACAGATAAAGCATTTTATGCAGAACTGGAAGTAGCACGACAGGTGGCATACGACTATGGACAGGATGGCGCACAGTGGATCCTGGATAACTACGGTATTCCATTGGGCGATTTCCAGGTAGCAGCCAGCAACTGGAATGAACAGATTCATCGCGATATTGAGGCCGACTTTGAAGGCTATAATGCACAACAGGCGGCTTACAGGGCGAAGTATGAAAAGTTTTTTGCTGCAGCGCAAGGCGGTAATGTAGCAGATGATATTGAATTTTAAAACGTTCTTTTTCGGAAATATGCTTAACGGCGGTGTCAATAGATGCCGTCGTTTTTTTTTGCCAGGAACAAAAAGGGCTTATGGATTTTTTATGGCGGTGCATCTGTAAAGAAAATATCATAAATATTTCGCTGCACATTAGCATAGTATTATGCTGACAGGGAATACGTATGCTATATCATCCAAAAATAATAAAGCTATGCCCAGGATTAAAATGGCCCGTAAAAGCACACTGGTGGATATGACCGCCATGACAGATGTTGCTTTTTTATTACTGACTTTTTTTATGCTCGCCACTAAGTTTAAGCCCAGCGAGCCGGTATCCGTGATTACGCCAACATCCATTACCACTACTGTACTGCCGGAATCGAATGTAATATTGCTGACGGTAGATAAGAAAGGCCGCGTGTTCTTCGACTTGCCCGGGCAAGGATACCGGCAACAACTAATCACGGACATCGACAAGAATTTTCACCTGGGGCTGTCGGCGCAGGAGAAGCGCAACTTTGTACTGGGCGTGAATGTGGGCACCGATATGAAGCACCTGAAAGATTACCTGGCCATGACGCCGGAAGCGCGGAAAAACGCGGCGATAGAAACAGGGGTATCAACAGATTCTACTAACAATGAACTGGCCATATGGCTGGATTATGCCATGGCTACCCAACAAGGTAAGCTAAAAGATTTAAAGTATTGTATCAAGGCAGATAATGAAACGCCTTATCCCAAAGTAAAAGTGGTACTGGATGTTTTTAAGAAAAAGAATATTCAGCATTTGAACCTGGTCACCGACCTGGAAGCCACACCAGAAGGATAGTTATACCGGCGCCTGTGCTTTCATCAGCCAGGCGCCGCTGTTGAGTGCCATTAAAGAAATAAGTAGTAACAGCCATTGCCCGGGCGTTTCTCCACGCTTTTTTGTTTCCCTTATTTTCTTCTCTTCCTTATTTTTTTGTGTTATCTTACTACAAGAGGTGAATGTTGGGTGCTGATCATACCTGAATTATAATTACCTTGTATGGATCACGAAAGGAATTTATATGTCAACTTCATCAGCCAAAATGGAGCCAGCAGCACTTTTCAGGACATACTATACCCGGCTTTGCTATTTTGCTTTCCAGCTTATTGGAAACCAGGATCAGGCAAGAGATATTGCGCAGGAAGCCTTTGTGAGCTACCTGGCGCAGCGTGATCAGGTATCAGATCATCCTGTAGCCGTCAAAAATTTTCTCTATAGCAGCGTGCGTAATGCCTGTCTCAATGCCCTGCGCCATGAAAAGGTAGTGGAGAAATTTGCCGCCGCCCAGGAGAATATGCCAACAGAAGATAGCACGGTGATGCTGTCTATCATCAAATCTGAAGTAGCCGGCGAAATACACCGGGTGCTGGAAACCCTGCCTGAAGCTTGTCAGCTGATTATCCGTATGGGATATATAGATGGCCTGAAAAACCAGGAAATAGCCGCCCAGCTCAACATCAGTATCAACACCGTAAAAACCCAGAAGAAAAGAGGGCTGTATTTATTAAGACAACGGCTTAACCCGGAAATTTATTCCCTCTTCTTTTTATAATTGCGCTTCCCCAAAAAATAGTTCAATTCTCTTTCACCCCATTTTTTAGTGAGCGTTTCTTTATACAGTAAGCAACTTGTATGGAGGATTCGTTTAAATACGCTGACCTTATCGTTAAATACCTGCGGGAGCAGGCTACACCGGCAGAACAGCAGGAGCTGCAAACCTGGCTGGAGGCGGATGTACGCCACCAGGAGCTGATGGCCTCCATGAAAGATCCGGGTACCTTACGGGCGGCCATGGCTTTCCAGGATCAGCTGGATGTGGAGGGCGACTGGCAGGCAATACTTGCCCGCACTACACCGCTGACGGTACACCGCAACAGGGTATGGCGCAAGGTTGCCGCGTGGACTGCAGCAGCGGCCCTGCTGGGTGGCATCATCGCCGTGTATACCTGGCCGCGCTCCCCGGCGTCCGATCCACGCGTAATTGCCGACAACACCCATACCTTCAAAAATGATGTACTTCCCGGCGGTAACAATGCCACCCTGCAGTTAGGCAACGGCAAAAAGGTGACGTTAGGCAACCGGGTCACCGACAGCCTCAAAGAAGCCGATGGCACCACTATCGGACAGCAAACCGGGGAACTGGTTTATCACAAAGCTGCCAGTAGCGATAACGAATCAGCGTTGTTTAATACGTTGTCGACCGCCCGCGCAGGGCAATACCAGCTTACACTGGAAGATGGCACCAAAGTATGGCTCAACGCCGCTTCCTCCCTTAAGTTTCCCGTACATTTTGGCAGTGGAGAGCGTCGCGTGGAATTAACAGGCGAAGGCTACTTTGAAGTAAACGCCAGCAGCGCCCGCCCCTTTAAAGTAATGGTACAGGGCATGGAAGTATTGGTGCTCGGTACTCATTTTAATATTGGCGCCTATGGTGATGCGGTAAAAACCACGTTGGTCAGCGGCGCAGTGAAAATACAATTGCCCGGCAAAAGAAGCTGGCAACTGCAACCGGGACAACAGGCCCAGGTGCAACAGCAACAGGTAAGCATCACTACCGCCGATATGGAAAAAGCCATCGCATGGAAGGAAGGCATCTTTTTCTTTAAAGATGACGACTTCAAAGAAATTATGGAACAGGTGGCGCGCTGGTACGACCTGGAGGTACAATATAATGGACCCATGCCGGCGAAGCGTATCAGCGGCAACATCAACCGGCAGGCCCGCTTATCGCAGGTGTTGGAAATGCTCAACTTCGTTAGTGGCGCTAACTTCAGTATTAATGGGAAAAAAGTAACTGTCAGCACGAAAAAATAATTACCGTAATAACGGGAACGCATATATTAAAATAAGAGGGACGCGGAACGCAGCCCGGCAACCAAATTGTAGAAATCAATCGCTATTAATTAAAAAATTAAACCGATGATGAAAAGATCTATTTCCGCTTACGGGCGGAACCTGTTATTCCTTGTGCCAATAAAAGCAAAAGCGGTAACGTTATTGCTCTTGCTGGTAGCACTCAGCACCACTGCTACTGCCTTTGCACAGAAAATCACACTGTCTGTAAAGCAGGCATCACTGGACCAGGTGTTCACCGCCATCAAACAACAAACCGGCTATTTTTTCCTGTACAATAATGACGTACTGAAAAATACCACACCTGTGAATATCCAGGTGAAAGATGCGGATATCACCACCGTAATGAATCAATGTATTGCCGGACAGCCGCTGGAATACAAAATTATTGACCGCACGATTACCCTGAAAGAAGCACCGCTGAAAAAGCCGGTTGCCCATCTGCTGGCAGATACTACCATCACCGGCCAGGTAACGGATGAAAAAGGCGCACCGCTGCCGGGTGTAACGGTAAGCGTGGAAGGCTCTTCAAAAGGCGCTGTAACAGATGCTTCCGGTAAATATTCTATTCAGTTGCCCGCAGGTGCCAAAGCATTGCTGTTTTCTTTTATTGGTTACAGCAAACAACGCGTGGAAACCGCAGGCAACAGCATCATCAACGTGAAATTGGCAGAAGGCGCCAAAGGGTTGTCGGAAGTGGTGGTAACGGCGCTAGGTATTAAACGGGAATCCAAATCCCTTGGCTATACCGTAGCAGAACTGAAAGGGGCCGACCTCTCAGAAGGAAAAGAAGTAAACGTTGCCAATGCCTTATCCGGTAAGGTAGCCGGCGTACAGGTAAGTCAGCCGGCGTCCGGCGCAGGTGGCTCTTCCAAAGTACTGATACGTGGCAACAACTCCCTGCAGGGCAACAGCCAGCCACTGTACGTGGTAGACGGTGTGCCCCTCGACAATCAAAACATCGGCGCAGCCGGCAGTACCGGCGGTGTGGACTATGGCGATGGCATCTCTAATATCAACCAGGAAGATATTGAAAGTATCTCCATCCTGAAAGGCCCGAATGCCGCCGCTTTATACGGACAAAGAGGTAGTAACGGTGTAGTGCTCATCACCACTAAATCAGGATCTTCCCGTAAAGGTATCGGCCTGAAATTCAGCAGCGACTATTCCATTGGCAACGCCCTCGTAACACCCGATTTCCAGGATGAATACGGGCAAGGTCTCAATGGCGATTTTACCCACTTCCGCGCCAGCGATGGTAAAGTATATACCATGGCGCAGGCCAAAGCACAAGGTCTGCAGGGCATGCCTAAAATGAGCGCTGGCCGCGACAGGATCGCCCGCAGCAGCTGGGGCCCTAAAATGGAAGGACAACAATATGAAGACCAGTGGGGAAATATCTTATCACTCACGCCACAACCTAATACCTACAAACATTTCTTTAATACAGAAAAACAATTCGTAAACAACGTGGCCGCAGATGGTGGCAACGATAAAATAAATTATCGCTTTTCCTATTCCAATACACATGTCAACGGGTACGTACCAACGAATACATTAGATAGAAACACTTTCAATCTCCGTACACAGGCGTATATCACGCCCAAATTCCAGTTGGACGCCAAGATCAACTACATCTCCCAGAAAGGTAAAAACAGGCCTACACTTTCCGATGCCTCTGATAACCCGGCTTACCTGTTCATCAGCCAGCCACGCAGCATGCCGTTGAATATACTGGAAGATTATACCTGGACGGCAGCAGATGTAGCCAAACAGTTCGGCTATAGCGGCGTTACACCCGGCCTTGAGAAAACCTACGCTACCAACAGTTCTACCGCCAACCCTTACTGGACCATTCATAAAACACAGAACACGGATCAGCGTGATCGCTTGCTGGGCATGTTACGCTTATCATATGAGTTCAATAAATGGTTGAAATTAACTGCCCGCGGAGGTACTGATTTTTATACGGAAGAAAGATTGCGCTGGAGAGCAAAAGGAACTTATCAAAGTCAAAACAGGAATGGTGATATAGAAGACCGCGTGATCCGCGTCAGGGAAGATAACTATGATGTGCTGTTGAACAGTAACCTGGAACTGAACAAGGACTTCACGTTGGGTCTGAATGCCGGCGCCAGTCATCAGAAAAAATTCATGCGAATGACCGGTAATACTGGTAAAGAGTTTATTGTACCGGATCTGCATGTGATCAATAATACCTTAACCAATTCTTATCTTTTTGACCTGCAGCAATCTGAAATAAATTCCGTGTACGGCTTCGGCCAGCTGGCTTTCCGTAACTACTGGTTTGTTGATTTCTCTGCCAGGAACGACTGGTCTTCTACCTTATCTGCCGCCAACAATTCTTTCTTTTATCCTTCTGTAAGTACCAGTCTCATTATGACGGATATCTTGTCACTCAACAAAAATATCATCAACTTCTGGAAACTGCGTGGCTCACTGGCACAGGCAGGTAGCTCCGGGAACCCGTATCAGCTTACCGGCGCTTACAGCCTGGATCAGTTCACCCATGGCGGACAACCACTGGCGGCATACACTTCTATTATTCCTGATCCGAACCTGAAGAATGAGCTGACTACTTCCGTGGAATTTGGTACCGACCTCCGCTTACTGAATAATCGTTTAGGCATTAGCTTTACTTACTATAATGCTGCTACGAAAAACCAGATCCTCGATGTACCATTGCCTCCTTCCAGCAAGTTTGAAGCACGCCGTATCAACGCCGGCGAAATCCGTAACAAAGGCATCGAATTATCCCTCAGCGGCACACCAGTGAAACTGGCCAATGGCTTCACCTGGGAAAGCTCTTTTAACTTTTCACGCAACAGGAATGAAGTGGTATCACTCACTACCGGCGTAGAAACCTTTTTGCTGGGAAGCGACAGAGGTATTAACGTGATTGCCGCACCGGGTAAGCCTTTTGGCACCATGATCGGTACCGGCTTTGCCTGGCTGAAAGATGAGGCAGGCAATCGCCTCATAGATCCAACTACCGGCTTACCATTGCGTACACAGGGCCGTCAGCTTACCGAACTAGGTAACGCCATGCCCGACTGGACCGGCGGCTTTTCCAATAATTTCCGCTATAAAGGTTTTGCGTTAGCCGCACTGGTAGATATCCGCCAGGGTGGTTTGGTATACTCGCAGAGTAACCGCGAAGAGCTGATCTATGGTACTACGAAGAGAACCCTCACAGGCCGCGATGGCAGCTATGTAGCCACCGGTATGGTAGCGGAAAAAGATAATAACGGGAAATGGGTCAGCACCGGTAAACCCAACACCATGAAGGTGATGGCGCAGGACTATTGGAACGTAGTAGCCAGCGATAAGGAAAACGTGGTATCTGAAGAAATGATGAACGATGCCAGCTATATCGCCATGCGTGAAATCAGCCTGAGCTATGCTTTGCCGGCCAAATGGCTATCCGGTAAAGTGATCCGCAGAATGAGCATAGGCATTTATGGCAGGAACCTTTTCTACTTCCAGCGGAAAACAGATGGCTTCTCTCCGGAAGCATCTTCCTTTAACGTCAACAATTCCTCACTGGGACTGGAGTCTACCGCATTGCCTATGATGAGAAATTTTGGTGTGAACCTGAGCCTGGACCTGTAAACATTGCTGACTATCTAAAAACGAAAACACATGAAGCACAAATCACTGCTATATACAAGTATACTGGTAACGGGATTGCTGATGGGAGGCTGTACCAAAAACTTTAGTGATCTGAATACGCCACCTACCACCGTAACCAATATTGATCCGGCATTATTGCTGTCTAAAGTACAGAAAGACGCCGCATTTTCTGAAGGCACAGAAACCGCAAATATACAGGTAGGATCCTGGGTGCAATATTGGGCAGGTGGCCTCGTAGCGCCAACATCCCGCTATATCCAGCAGCCAGACAACAACATGTGGGCTGCTCATTATACCTTGTTGCGCAACCTCGGACAAATCCGCAACCAGGCGTTGAAAGGTAAAGAGGGAACGCCGGCTGGCAGAACAAAACTGGCCATTGCCCGCATCCTCGAAATATTTGTATGGCAACGACTTACTGATCTGTTTGGCGCTGTGCCCTTTTCCAAAACAACAGAAGATGCTGCGGAAGTAAACAACAAGCCGGTATACGATAGCCAGGAAGCCATTTACAAACAAATGATCACCGACCTGGATGCCGCTATCGCCAACATCAATGCTACAGACGAATCTTACGGCAACGCCGATTTTTACTACAAAGGCAATACCGACAACTGGAAGAAATTCGGCAACTCACTGAAACTTCGTTTAGGCATGCGCATTAAATACGCCAATCCGCAGTTGGCAGAGAAGACCGTGCGGGAAGCAATGAGTCAGCCGTTGTTTGCAGACAACAAGGATAACGCTGCCGTACCTACCTTTAATGACGCGCAAACCTCGAATGCCAATCCTATCCTGCAGCAGTTCATCAGCGGTAGCCCGGATCTCCGCTACCTGGCATCCGCTTTTGTGGCTACCCTGAATGATAAGAAAGACCCTCGCCTGACCTTTATCGCCGCGCCTACCGTGAATTCGAAAGGCACCGGTACACCGGTGTATAAAGGTATTGGAGTAGCGCTTACGGATGCGTTGCTGTCTGGTATCATCAAGGATGATTATTCTACTGCTGCTATGACTACGTATTTTAATCGCACTTTAGCCACGCCTATCCCGGCATATGTACTAACGTATGCGGATGTATGTTTTTTCAAAGCAGAAGCCGCATTAATGGGCTGGGGCGCCGCACCGGCGGAAGCAGAAAAGTTTTACCAGGACGGTATCCGCGCCGCCATGGCCATGCAGCCGTATAATATCACTACTATTCCGCAGGCTTATATAGATGCAGAGTTTTCACTGGCTGGATTAACGACCGAAAAACAGTTGGAGAAAATCATGACGCAGAAATGGATACACCTGTTTGGCCGCGATTATGAAGCGTTTGCAGAGTGGCGCCGTACGGGTTATCCCGTGTTGACGCCGGGTCCTAATGCCGGTTCTACCAATGGTACCATTCCACGCAGGGCAGTATATTCTTCGCAGGAAGCCCTGTTGAATACAGATAATTATAAAGCAGCAGTATCCGGACTGGCAAATGGCGATAGCTATTTGTCGAAAGTGTGGTGGGACCAAAAGAAGTGATCGTTAGCATGGCAACCTTGTGAAATGAAATGGCTCCTGTACGGGAGCCATTTTACTTTCATAAATAAGTGATTGCCCGGGGAACATTTTGCATAAATGAATGTTAACTTGTTATTCTTATCTCCCCGGCATATGACAACCGTATCTCTTCGCAGCCCTGCAGGAACCTGGATTATGGTCACCACTATATTGGCCTCTGCCATGGCATTTATTGACGGTACCGCCCTGAATGTGGTATTACCCGCTTTACAACGGAGTTTAAATGCTTCGGGTGCAGATCTCTTCTGGGTATTAAATGCCTATCTGCTGATGCTCGCCTCGCTGATACTGATAGGGGGCACGTTGGGCGACAGGCTGGGGCGCAAGAAGATATTCATGATAGGCATTTTTGTTTTTATCCTGGGGTCAGCAATCTGCGGATTGGCAGGCAGTGCCACTATGTTGATTATTTTCCGGATGATACAGGGTATTGGCGGGGCGTTGATGATACCGGGCAGCTTATCGCTGATATCTTCCGGAATCAATGAAAATGAGCGGGGTAAGGCTATTGGTACGTGGTCGGCGGCTACTACGCTGGTCACTATGGGCGGACCTGTATTGGGCGGCGCATTGGCCGACGCAGGCTTATGGCGTTATATCTTTTTTATTAATGTGCCACTCGGCGTAGTGGCGCTGGTGTTACTGGCGTGGAAAGTAGAAGAGAGCAGGGAAGGCGATATGCAAAAGGGACTTGATTTTCCGGGGGCGGTGCTCATTGCCCTGGGGTTGGCTTTGCTGACGTTTGGTTTTCTGCGGATGCCGTCAGCAGGTTGGGAAGATGTGAAAGTATACAGTACGGTTATTGCCGGGATCGTATTACTCGTGGCCTTTGTAATAGTAGAGTATAAAAGTAAGGATCCAATGTTGCCACTGAACCTGTTTACCAACTTAACTTTCACGGGGGCTAACCTGCTGACTTTTTTCCTGTATGCGGGATTGGGGGCAGGTATGTTATTCCTGTCGCTGAATATGGTACAGGTACAGGGATACAGCCAGTTGGAGTCGGGGCTTACCTTTCTGCCGTTTACCATATTGATGATTACTATAGCGCGGTTTGCGGGTAGTTTGGCAGATAAACATGGTCCGCGTTTATTCCTTATCATGGGTCCGGCGTTGGCGGGTGTGGGGTTGTTGTTATTGTCGTTTGTAAAGCAAACGCGTGGAGCAGTGGATTACTGGACTACTTTTTTTCCGGGTATTCTCGTTTTTGGGCTGGGCATGTCGTTTACTGTGGCGCCGCTCACAGCTACAGTGATGGGAGCGGTGAGCAGTCATTTATCCGGTACTGCCTCCGGCGTGAACAATGCTATTACGCGTATTGCCGGGGTATTTGCCAACGCTGTTTTTGGCGCATTGGCAGCATTGTTTTTTGCGACGGCTATACAAAAAGATATAACTGGTTTACCCTGGCGCCCGGAACAGAAAACAGCTGTAGTGGCACAGGCGGTGGACCTGGGAAACGCCATGCCGCCTGCAGCATTGGATACTACACAACATGGCGCTGCAATGAAAATATACCACGAAGGATTTATTACTGCCTATGGAAAAATTATGCGTTTATCCGCCGGCCTGGGCTTCCTGGGTGGATTGATGGCGTTGTTGTTTATAAAGCCTGTTAAAACCGGCAAAACTTAAAATGAAAAAACGTTTTTAAAAAATTTTAATTACCAGAATTTATAATTATCTTTAGGTCGTAACCCGCTATTTATATTTCATACACCGCTGTATCTACGCAGCTTCCAGCCTTTATCCATTCCATAGTGTTTATGATGGTTGTTTTTTTATTGTTCAACATATAATTCATCAACATCGAATTGCTATGAAAAAAAAGGGATTTCTTATCGACATGGATGGTGTAATCTACAAGGGAAGTGAACCAATTCCGGGCGCAGTAGAATTTATTAATGGTTTAAAGGAGAAAGGGATTCCCTTCCTTTTTCTGACCAATAATAGCCAGAGAACCAGCAGAGATGTTTGCTACAAGCTGAACAAAATGGGCTTTAAGGTAAATGATGAAGATATCTTTACCTGTGCGATGGCTACCGCGAGGTACCTGGCTTCCAGGAAAGAAAACGGTACTGCGTATGTTATTGGTGAAGGAGGCTTGCTGACGGAATTACATAATGCTGGTTATTCTATTGTAGATGATCAGCCGGATTATGTAATTATCGGGGAGGGCAGAACCATTATGCTGGAATCTGTAGACAAAGCCATTAATATGATTATGAAGGGAGCAAAATTAATTGCGACCAATCTTGATCCTAATTGCCCCATGGGTGATGGTAAATATCGCGCAGGATGCGGCGCATTGGTGGCGATGCTGGAATCGGCCAGTGGTATTCAGGCATTCAGCGTGGGTAAGCCTAGCCCCGTGATGATGCGTATGGCCCGAAAAACACTTGGACTCACCACCGATGAAACGGTGATGATTGGTGATACCATGGGAACAGATATTTTAGGTGCAGGTTCTATGGGATTCACTACCATACTCACTTTAACAGGGGTGACACATGAATCGGATCTCGCGCATTTTGGTTATTCCCCTGATTTTATTGTAAAGTCTATTAAAGATTTGCTGAATGAACAATTGTTTATGAAGGTAATGGGGGAGCCGGCGTTGATGGAAGTAGATTATTAAGATAAAGTGTAGTTCCAAACAGAGACTTCGCGTTTAGCGCGGGGTTTCTGTTTGCCCTTGGGCCTATCGTATACCAGGGAATGTTAAATAGTCCCTCGTTAACATAAACAGTTACACTATCATTAACGGATGTTGTCTCGTAGGTTTTCTTAAGTACTTTATTCGTAATGTTTTCTCTACAGGCCCTCCAGGAGCTATATACAGTACATAAAATGTATCGCCTTTGTGCGTTGGTAAAGAGCTATAGTATTATTCTGATATTTCTACATCTTTCAATGCCCAGTCTTTAAATACTGCTATAAACCAATATCCCACGGCAAGATGTGATTCAAACGTCAGTTCACAAACAACCAATTCGTCTTTAACTGCGGGTATATATATACCGGTTAAACGAAAATCTTTGGAGAAATCATCGAAAGTGAAATTTTCTTCTCCATCATCAACGGGGATACCACGTATGCGGGCTGCGATCTCCGGTAGTAGCGTAATGTAACGATCTTCCAATGCTTCAATAGCATCTTCCTGCAGGTGGTCTGGCCCACGCCGGTCAGTGATGATGCTAAGCGTTACCGTATTTTTTACCGGTTCAAAAAAGTACTCGCACCAACAACTACCTGTTGACATGGCCCATCTGGAATGCCGGAAAGTCATTTCCCCGAATTTGGGATGCTGGATAGTAATTGCGGGAGACGACCGGAAAAGAAAACTAAATAGTCCCATAGGTATAATTTCCGGTAATAAATATATCTGTTTTGAGGGGATTATTCCGGGAAGATGATAACTGCAGTAAATCGTTCGGAAAAGCGGGATATGTACGAGATGCAGGAAGGATAAGCGTTTCGGTAGAGGAGGGGGTTATAGGAATCAGCCGGGAAACTTATCTTGGTGAGAAATATGCTGGGAAAACCTTTGCTGACAAAAGAAAAGTAAGGGCGTTTACATTTAATTTACAGTTCATAAATAAAATATGAATATCTTTCAGATATATTCCGGGAAGATAAAATAGTAGTACCCAAAGCAAGCAGATATTCAGGAAGAAAAGAACGATATTGAAGTTGTATACCTGACCCAAACAGAGCGGAAGTTTTGCTACCGGAAGATTGGATATAAACTCAAAATAACGTTAAGGCCCGCGCCTTAAGCAGAAAACCTACACGACATGCAGTATTGGAAACTCACATCTGGCAACCACGGCTTCAAAGAGCAGTTTCACAGTTTTATTTCCGCTATTTTGAATATTGGTACTTCAGATGTCTCGGATTCTGAGAGTATTAAAAGGATCCGGTTCACTAATGCCATTGGTGCCTCTGTATCCTTGATGGTATGTGTTATTGCCCCTATTTATTTTGCCTTTACTCATAATAAGGTAATGCTGGCTGCTGCTGCTGTAGATGCTTTGGTGGCCTTATCTGTTCTGCCTTTAAATCATTATAAACAGCATTTAACTGCCAGCCTGGTGATCTATTTCCTGCAATGCTTTGCAGTACTGGCATTCGGAGTTATTTTGGGTGGTGTATTACAGTTGCAGTTTATGATTGTATTTCTGATTACCATTCTTTACCTGATGTTTAAAAATAAAGCGTTGCGGATTTTTTGCCTGGTATCTGCTATACTAACACTCGCTGTCTTGCAAACTATCTATTATTTAAATTCAGTAGAACTCCAACCTATAGGGCTGGGAACTGGTTATATTATTCAGTCGCTTGCCCTGGCGGGCGTTCTGTTTTTGATCCTGGTAGTGAGCAAGCCCTATGTACATAGCAATGACTATTATCCTGAGCTGGAAAGAGCCAACCGCTTCAAGAAGATTTTTATATATCAAATTTCACACGAACTGAGAAATTCGCTGAACCAGGTATACCTGGCGGCTAACTTGTTGAAACAGGAAGCCCTGTTGGACGAAAATCTAAAAAAGAATGAATACCTGATTGATATGCTTCGCTATTCGTCTATAGAGGCAAAGAATATCGTGAATAATGTATTGAGCATGTCCCGGATTGAATCTGGAATGGTAGAACCTACGGTGCCCACTACTTTTTATACCAAAGCCTTTTTTGAAAAAAGCGTAGCTGTATATCGTCTGATGGCCAGGTCAAGAACGCTCACGGTGAAACTGATGATCGATAACAGTATGCCTGAAATCATGGTAGGAGATCCGTTAAAATTGAATGAGGTGATCAATAACCTAATGGGCAATGCGATAAAGTATGCCCATAAAAACAGCACTATTTATTTGCGTATCACAGGTAGTGGAAAAACCTATCACCTCGAAGTGACCAATAAAGGAGAAAGCATTCCTATGGAGAAGCTCACTGCTATTTTTGATCCGTTTGTGACCAACAAAAGCAATCGTAACATCGAAGGCACAGGCGTGGGTCTATCGCTCGTAAAACGCGTAGTAACTTCGATGGGTGGCAAAGTAGCGGCGTCATCTCCCATGCCGGAACATACGATGTTTACCGTTGTATTGCCACTGCAGGCAGGAAAAGCAGAAGATATCATAGAAGAGGAGGATGAAATGGATATCTTCGATTGCTCCCTGAAAATCGTGTTGGCGGAAGACAATGAAATGAACAGCCTACTCCTCTCGAAATTATTACAGAAATTAGGCTGCAAAGTAATCACTACTCCCAACGGACAGGAAGCGCTGGAAGCTATTGAAAAACATAGTCCGGACTTAATTATCCTCGATAGCGAAATGCCGGTAATGAATGGAGAGCAAACCCTACTGAAGCTAAAAGCGGATAATAATGCTATACCTGTAATAATCGCCACAGCAGACGCCTTTGCGGAAAACCAGGGACGTTTTACAACAGCCGGCGCTGCCGCGATTCTTTCTAAACCTATTGAACCGAAAGAATTGGCTAAAGTATTAAACCAACATGTGAAACGCCGCTGTGACGATCTATTACAATCTCAGTAAAAAATACATCCCGTTATACTGCTTTAGCAGTGGCATTAGGTAACTGTGTTTCTACCCAAATAGAAGCAGGACGTTTGTAACGCTTTGTGTATACCTGCCATAGCCAACTGGCCTGTACACATTTGTCGATACCTTTCAAATGCTGGTGTAGCCTGGCTATTTTGTCTGCATCTGCGGCAGGTGCCAACGACAATTGCACGTTGATTTTGTCCATTAAATCCAGCAGCTCTACCAGTACATCTTGTACAATTTTGGCCGCACTATTGATCACTTCCGGGAAACTATAGTCTGGATGATTCAGTGCAATAGCCATCAAAAGATTGGCATCTGTACTGTTGTCAATGACTTCTTTTTCAAATGAAAATAGGTCATTCGATAAGCAACCAAATGCTGCCGTTAAGAAGTTAACCCGTTGCAGATACACATCAATACCCGCTGCTGCACACCATTCTTTATTGAGAAAGTTACCATCTGCATATTCAATCAGCAATACAATGTGATGCATGCCGGAAGTATGACAACGCAGACCAATATACTCCTCCACAGTAGGAATATGCCCCAGGGCATCGGAATTGCCGTCTTTATGGGTTACATCGATGTGATAGCAATACAATTGCAGAAACTCTTCAAACCAGGCTGCCGGTGAAGTTTCCTTCATGAATTTAAGGATGTAGATATTGGCTTTTTCTACAGGAGTGGCATTTTCAGGCAGCGATAAATGATGATCTACACTGGCCATGCGTTTCATCAGGTTGCGTGCATCTTGTTGTTCAGTAGCTTTCAGATGGCCGAAAAGATCCCTTCCTGCCACATCATTCAGGTAGTAATCAATGGCGTTGTTTTCTACCATTGCCAACATACGGTCGAACTGTGCATCAGGATATAGGTATAGTTCGCAGGTAATGTAGTGCCGGGCATTTTCGCACCAGATATTGTGCTCCTCGCAAAATGCCTGTGCAATGCGGATAATTTCATCGCTTTGCGGGTGAGGATATAGTTTTTTACAATAATCCTGTAAGGTAAAACTGCCGAAATTTAGCAGGTCAGCAATGGAGAAAGTGGTACCCTCCATTAGTTGTTGCAAATACTGGCGCTGGATCTGCGCCATTCTACGGGCAGTCAGGGACATAGTTCTCTTCATAAATGTGATTTTTTAAATGTGTATGAAAAATAGAAATCCATTCTATTTGCTTATAGCCAAACAGTTAACCGTAGCCTTGATAAGAAGTCATTTGAGCAGGCAATAGGCGGCAGAAGAAATAGGAAATAGACCGAAATAGACATAGGAACCATATCGGTGTTTTTACTATCCTTTAATAGTACAATAGTGTTGCTGTATTAATTATATGCGGTACAATATAGCTAAAATGGACAAATCGGTAAATGGGGAAAATAACCGGAAATGCGCATGCGCATTGACATACAGCAGATTATGGAAAAATGACTGCGGAAATAAAGCGTGGGATTGGACCAATAACTAAATACTATTTCTAAAAATTATCTGCAAATCTTACCTTAATAATCACCGGGTTACCTCTTTTATTTTTACTATTCTCCAGGTATTTTGTCAGCACCGGCGGATACACCGGATGCTTATCTGCATTGGCTTCTTTTTGCTGGAACAAGGTCAGCGAAGAATAAGAGGTATACAGCGTATCCCCATCCTGAGCCATAAAACCGTAATTGGAAAACTCAGAGCCGCCGATGTTGTTATCTGTTAAAAAAAGGAAGGAGGTACTTGCATCCGGCGTAATTTTATCAATGCCGGTTAAGCGGCCGGACTTTAGATTATAGATATACCCTCCTTGCCTGTTGCCATAAGCATCCGGGCGGAAAAAGAGGTGGGAGCCAATTTGAGCAACATTGCCCAGGATGTAATAAAATGCTCTGTTGTTTTCCAGGTAATTAACACGCTTGCCATTGATAGTAGTGTCAGTAAGAAAATCGCCCGGGAGCGTGTTGGCGAAAGGGAATACTAACTGGTACACCGGACGAAAGGAGTGGGCACTCAGTTGGTAGATATTAAAGTCGAATGGACGCACAAAAAAAAACGCTGCTGTCGTTATGGGGATAGAAAACACTATGGTTGCTATGTAACATATCCCTGGCAGGGACATTGGCAGTCCGGAAGTTATAGGGCAGGTATTGCTGTACAATTCCCTTATCGTCCATTACCACCACCTGGTAGGCAATAGAATCCTTATTTCTTTTATCCGCACCATATGCCGAGCCTGCCGTTTTTCCATTGCCTATGTATTTTTTATCGTAGTAGGCATCAGTTTTTGTTCTTCTGATGAATTGCCCATCCAGGTTAAAATAAACCTGCTCATTACGACAGGGGATACATATTTCCTGTTTGTCTTTATGATACCAGAAAGAATATATGGTATAGTTGACGTCGTTACTGACGGCCTTTGCTTTAATCTTTGCATGAAACTTTCCTGCTTTGTCAAAGATGAGAATAGCTTTGGTAGCCCAATCCAAAATAATATAATACTGCCGCGTCACTTCCAGCCGGTTGATGCTACCGAAAGTACTTTCGGGACCGGATTCCAGTGGTGTAAACGAAATTTCCGCTATCAGGGAAGACGCCTGCCCGCCCATAGCTGTGGCTGGGTCAATACGTAGTTTAGTCACTTCCTGTGCATGGATAGCAGTAGCAAAGAAAAGTACGCCGGCGTATAAGAGATGTTTCAGGTGCATAATGGATGTAAGCATTGATAGCTTTAAGATAGATAATTAAACGTTCCCATTACCCTTGATAAGCTAAATCGCTAATGGTTGGCTACTCAGGCCGATATAATTTTATTTTTTACCGATATTTTTTTCGCAACCACGCGTTTTCCCGCCGGGAATGCGGAGTTTATCTTTATATTTCCAACAGGGAGCGAATCATACCCCTGCTCAACAAATCAAGAGAAGGTTCGGTAATGCCACGTTTTTTTCAAGAATAATATTAGCTGTATGTCAAGGGGAGTGCATCCACTCAGTGATGAGGAACTGCTATTGCTGATGGCGGAAGATAATGAAGCGGCATTTACTGCTTTATACGATCGCTATTGGGAAATGTTGCTGGGACTGGCTTTTAATCGATTAAAAGACCTGCCTGCAGCGGAAGATATTGTGCATGATGTATTTGCCGGCATCTGGCGCAACCGGAAAAAACTGGCAGCAGATTCCCTGCGGCATTACCTGGCCGCTGCCGTGAAATATATGACCATCGCACATTTCAGGAAGAAGGCATACGGAAATAAATACCAGGAAACCCTGGAACACCCTGATCTTTGTGAAGGCAATATGGAAGAACAACTCCACTACCGGCATATCTTACAATTAGTACATGATGAAGTAAATAATCTGCCTGAAAAATGCCGCGTGGTATTCCGCTACAGCCGGCAAAACGGCATGAGCTCCCGCGAAATAGCCGAAGTGATGGGTATCAGTCACAAAACCGTGGATAATCAACTGAATAAAGCCATTACGCATCTTCGCCATAAGATGAAGCACCTGATACATTCCTGCTTTACCTTTCTTTTTTAAATTTTTTTTTCAGCGCATAGGTATTTTTTCCCGCCCGACTCACTTATATAGTATAACGGGCATTTATGCAGGATCTACAACAAGCCATCGACAACTACCTGGCAGGCAAAGCAAGTGAGGAAGAACAACAGTTGGTCAACAACTGGTACTATGCTTTTGATGATGAAAACATAGAAATCCCCGCGGAAGAACAGGCTTTGCGCGAAAAAATCCGCGACCGTATTCATAGCCGGCTGCAACAGACGTTGCGTGGGGAAATGGCTGTTAAGGGCCGCACTGTTACTTTCTATACCAAACGGATAGCCGCAGGCATCGGGCTGCTCATTGGGTTGGCAGGTGCTGCCTGGCTGTTGCACTTCTTCCGAAAAGCAACACCCGCCAAACAAGTCACTATGATAGCTAACAGCCACACCGATCACATTATTCCCGGTGGCAGCAGGGCCGTTCTTTTACTCGCCAACGGCGACAGCATCCTGCTGGATAACGCCGGCAACGGCGTGCTCAGTCAACAGGGAGGTGCCAAAGTGATTAAGCTAAACAACGGCGCGCTGGCCTACAAAGCCAGCAACGATGTGGCTACTATCGCCTATAATACCATTCGTACGCCCCGTGGCGGCCAATACCAGGTAACCCTGCCCGATGGCACGGAAGTGTGGCTCAACGCAGCTTCGGCCCTAAGATTTCCCACCGTTTTTGCCGGTAACAGCCGCGAAGTAACGCTGAATGGAGAGGGATACTTTGAAGTAAAACCATTCTTCGATCACCAGGGAAAAAAGGTGCCTTTCATCGTAAAAGTAATGTCCGGCAAAGAAACGATGAATGTAAAAGTATTAGGTACCAGGTTTAACATCATGGCGTATGAAGATGAAAATGCCGTGAATACTTCGCTGCTGGAAGGTTCCGTTGCCGCCAGTAACGGACGCGATAGCGTTATGATCCGGCCCGGACAACGCGCCAGCCTGTTGCGTGGCCAACCCGTCTTTAAAATGGGGCCGGCAGATTTCAAAGAAATATTAGCCTGGAAAAATGGAGAGTTCAGGTTCCGCGAAGCCGGTATCAAAGATATTATGCGGCAACTATGCCGGTGGTATGATGTGGACGTGGCCTATAGCGAAGGCATTGACCAGGTGAAGCTCTCCGGCATCATTCCTAAAACAGAAGATATCGCCGTACTGCTGGATGCGCTGCAGGCTACAGGCAAAATACATTTCGAAGTAGTCAACCGAAAGATAATCGTGCATCCTTGACCATTTAAAATATCAGCCACATATGAAAACGTAAACATCTGTATGGGCGCCGCATAAAAAAACCGGAAGCGCTTGCAACACTCCCGGTCAGATTATTCGGATGGCCCCTTTCGCAGCCACGCATTGACTAACTGAAATTTAGCACATCCAAACACTACAAAAGTATGGAACCACACTCCATTATCAAAATTCCGCTGTCCGCCATCAGGCGACCCAGACAAATATTCCTGGTTATGAAATTGACTGCCAGTCTTCTTTTATTAACGTTGTTACAGGTAAGTGCCAAAACATTTTCCCAGTCAGTAACCCTGAAAGGAAATGCACTACCGGTAGAACAAGTGTTTGACCGCATTAAGGATCAAACAGGATACGCTTTCGTATATGACGCAGCGTTGCTTAAAAAGGCACATCCCATCATGCTGGATATTAAAAATATGCCATTGGCAGATGCCCTCCGTGTCATTGTCAAAGACCAGCCATTTACCTGCGAAATCAGGCACAAAATTATTGTGGTGAAAGAAAGTAATAGCCCAATGCCCTCCGCCGCCAAAGCGGTAGCAGCACAAACGATCAGCGGTAAAGTCCTCGATGAAAAAGGACAGGCCGTGGAAAATGCCACGGTTACCCTGCTCCCCGGTGCCAAAGGCGCGCTCACAGATGCCAGAGGCACCTTTACTATTACCGGCGTAGCCCCCGGCAGTTACACGCTGCGGGTAACATTTATCGGCTATACTACGTATGAACAAAAGGTCACTGTAGATAAAGACCTGGCCAACCTGCAGATCACTTTAAAGATAGCTGCAAGCTCCTTAAATGATATTGTTGTTGTTGGATATGGTACCACTAAGAAATCTGATATTACCGGCGCTATTTCCTCTGTGACATCAGATGAGCTGACCCAGGTAAATGCGGTATCGAACGTATCGCAGGCATTACAGGGCCATGTAGCAGGTGTGCAGGTAAACCAGGCCTCCGGCCAACCCGGCGAGTTTATGCGTATCAAAGTAAGGGGTACTACCTCCATCGGCGCCAGCAGCAACCCACTCTATGTGGTAGACGGATTGCCACTGGACGACGTGACCGCCCAACTCAATCCTGATGATATTGAAAGACTGGAAGTGCTGAAAGATGCTTCTGCCACGGCTATCTACGGCTCCCGCGGCGCTAATGGCGTCATCCTCATCACTACCAAAAGGGGCAAAACAGGTAAGGCAAGGGTGAGCTATAGTGGCTACTATGGCGTACAACAACTGCGTAAAAAAATGGACCTGATCAATGCCCACGATTTTGCTATCCTGCAAAATGAAGTGGCCACCAATGACGGCACTCCATTACCATGGACTACCGGGCAGATAGACTCCCTTAGCGGTAAGGGCACCGACTGGCAAAACCTGGTGTATCGCAAAGCGCCGGTACAGGATCATAACATCTCCATTTCCGGTGGCAACGAAACCACGAAGTACTTTACTTCCTTCGGTTATTTTAACCAGCAGGGAATCATAGAAAATTCTTCTTTTAGAAGAATCTCTTTCAGAACTAACCTGGACCAGGTGATCACCGACCATTTTAACATCACGTCTAATGTATCGATGCAACAGTCGAGGTACGCACAGGCACAATACGAAGGCGCTGAAGGCGGTGGCGGCGTACCCTGGACCACCATGGTGATCCCGGCTACACAACCGGTGTATAATCCCGATGGCTCCTACACCCGCTTTACAGGCGTGCCCTGGGGTGAGTCCAACCCGGTAGGCATCTCCAAAGAATTGTATCAGCCATCCAATGCCACCCGTATCATTGGTAACGTAGCGCTGAATTATAAAATCATTCCGGGCCTGCTGCTGAAACTCTCTGCCGGCGTTGATAAGAACGACGTGAAAGAAGATTACTACGCGCCAGGTACCATTACCATTGGCCGCAGTACTGATAAAGATGGGAATCCTATTTCCGGCGTAGCCAGAAAGAACTATAGCAACAACCTCACTTTCATTAATGAAAATACGCTGAGCTATAACAAAGCTTTTGGTGAACATACCATCGATGCAGTAGGAGGGATCACCTACCAGCAAACTACCTACGATGAGCTGAGAACCGGCGATGCTACCGGGTTTATCACCGACCTCTATAAGAATAATAATATAGGTGCAGCGGTAGTACCAGCCCAGCCTAATACCGGCTATAGGGATTATAAACTGATTTCTTACCTCAGCCGGGTGAACTACAACTATAAAGGGAAATACTTTGCTACTGTGACTGGCAGGTATGATGGCTCTTCAAAATTTGGGAAAAACAATAAGTTCGCCTTCTTCCCATCTGCTGCCCTGAGCTGGAATGTGTCGCAGGAAGAGTTCCTGAAAAACAGTACCAACGTATCCAATCTGAAGTTGCGTGTGAGCTACGGCGCTGCCGGTAACCAGGCCATCAACCCGTATCAGACACTGGCCAGTATGAGCTCCAGGGCCGTCGTTTTTAATAACACGCAATACAACGGATTCATTCCATCATCACTGGAAAATAACGGGCTGAAATGGGAAACTACCCGGCAGTTTGACGCCGGCTTCGACCTTAGCCTGTTCAGGGATCGCGTGATGATCACCGCAGATTATTATAACAAACGCACCAGCGATTTGCTGTTGCTCGTAAGCCTGCCTTCCTCCAGTGGTTACAACGACGTGATACAAAACGTAGGCGTAGTGGGCAACAAAGGTTTTGAATTCCAGGTAAATACCCGTAATCTCACCGGGCCTTTCAAATGGGAGTCTGCGCTGACTTTCACGAGCAACCGCACCAAGGTACTGGATCTGGGCAAAGATGCACAAGGCAATGAAATTACCTATAAAGAAATTGGTCCCGGCGGTAACTGGTTCCCCACTATCGTAGGACAATCCATGATGCAACTGTATGGCTATACGGTTACCGGCGTATACCAAACAGACCAGGAAGCCATCAACAATGGCGAACCTTCCAAACATGCCGGTGATTACAAATTCAAAAATTGGGATGGAAAAGGCACCGTCAACGATGCCGAGGACCGCACCGTTATCTCTCACCTGGAACCAAAATTTACTTTTGGCTTCAACAATAATTTCTCTTACAAAAACTTCGACCTGTCCCTGCTATTCGTAGGCGCTTACGGGAATGATATCGTGAATGAATTCCGTAAATACAATATTGCCATGAATGGTAAATGGACGCCTACACAAGCGGCATTCGATAATCGTTGGAAAGGAGCAGGCACCAGCACCACCATCGATAAACCTTCCGCCAACAGTGGCAACTCTATCCGTGATTATGCCAACAGCTTATGGGTGGAAGATGGCTCCTATCTGCGTCTCCGCGATATTACGCTGGGTTATACTTTCAATGCCAAACAATTGTCGTTTGCAAAAGTGGCTTCCATTCGCGTGTATGTGAGTGCGCAAAACTGGTTAACACTGACCAACTACTCCGGCTACGATCCGGAAGTATCGTGGGCCATTCCTACCGTCAATGGCTGGGACAGGGGAAACTATCCTTCTACCAAATCCATTACAGTAGGTGCTAAAGTTAATTTTTAACATCGTAAATGTTGAGAGATGAAAAACGGTTTATTAATACTTGTCTGCATATTATGCCCGGTTATTTTCCTGTTGCCGGCCTGTAAAAAATTACTGGAAGAAAATCCGCGTTCGTCCATTAGCCCTGATGCTTATTTCAAGAACCCGGAGAGTTATGAATCGGCTGTAATTGGCACCTACGACGGGCTGCCGTTGAATGTAACCGAACTGAATGAAATGTTCTCTGATATTTATGGCACACCACAGCCTGCAGAGCAGGTGTTACCGATTTATCAAAATCAGCCGTCGGCAAATTTCTATTCGTCAGCTACAGCGTGGAGTGTTCCATTCGCCATGGTAAAGAATGCCAATTTCATTTTAGATAAATTGCAGGCCGCACCGTTGCCCGACGCGAAGAAAACACAGTTGGAAGCAGAAGCCCGGTTCCTGAGAGGCTACGCTTTTTTCTATCTCGTACAAATGTTTGGAGATGTGCCGCTGCCACTGAAAGCGGCCAGCAACTACCAGGATGTACAACTGCCACGAACGCCGCAGGCCGACGTATACACACAGGTGCTCAATGATCTCATCTACGCGGAAGCGAATTTGCCCGATGTGGCGCCACAGCAGGGGCGTGTATATAAACTGGTAGCTACCGCAATCCTGGCAAAAGTATACCTGACCATGGCAGGTAATCCACTGAACAAAACAGAAAATTATGCAAAGGCAAGAGATAAGGCATTAGCGGTAATCGGCTCCAATAAGTTTGCCCTGAAAGATAACTATGCAGATGTGTTCCATAACGTGGCATACACCAGCGAGTCTATCTGGGAGAAACAATACATCCCCGGCAGACAGAACAATCCTTTGCAGAGCCAGGCCTCGCCGGCACCGGGATATGTACCGATTTTATTGCCGGCCGCATGGTTTATCAATAGCTATGCTTCCGGCGACCAACGTAAAGTATGGGGTATCAGAACGAATTATCCTTCACCGGCAGGTGGCACGTTGCCCGCTTTTTTTGCCAAGTTCGTGGATCTTTCCACCATTGATCAGAACATTGGTCCTTCTAATGCCAAAGTACCGTATTCCTTTCCTATAGTGCGTTTGGCGGAAATGTACCTGGTGGCGGCAGAAGCTGAAAATGAAGTCAATGGTCCCGCGCAGGCGTATCAGTATATCAACAAAATCCGCTGGCGCGCAAGGATAAATAAGAACAGTACCACCGACGTACCGGATCTGAAGAACCTGGGTAAAGACCAGTTCCGCGATGCCGTATTGATGGAACGTAAATGGGAATTGTATAATGAAGGAGATGCCTGGTTTGACCTGAAACGTACCAATACCTTCCAGCGTATACAGGCCGTGAGACCCACTTCCCTGAGTGTGCCCATTGGCCCTTATAATCAAACCTGGCTGATACCTACACAGGAAATTACCAATAACAATATCAAACAGAATCCGCAGTATCAATAGTATGAAAAAACTCTTCTTCTTTTGTTGTATCGTCTCTACGCAATGGGTCGCTGCACAAACCGTTTTGCATGTATCAGTTACGGGTAACGACCGGCAACCCGGCACCGCGGCGAAGCCTTTGAAAACAGTACATCGGGCAGTTGAACTGGCCATGAAGAAAAAAAATGAGCCCGTCACTGTCTGGTTGCATGGTGGCACCTATTACCTGGATCAGCCCCTCATCCTGCAGGCCGCCAATATGGCCTGTAAGCGCCTGGACATAAACGCCTGGCAACAGGAGGAAGTTTTTATCAGTGCAGGGCGGCAGCTATCGTTGGATTGGAAGCCATGGAAAAATGGTATCTATGTAGCTACTGTGCCTGCAGGGGTTACGTTTGAACGGCTGTTCGTCAATGGCCGTTTGCAGGTGTTGGCACGTTATCCTGATTATGATTCCACTGCCAAAGTATTTCATGGTACGGCGGCAGATGCGTTGAGTCGTGCCCGTAAGTGGCAGCATCCGGAGAACGGCTATGTACATGCCTTGCATGCGTACGACTGGGGCGGCTTTCACTACCGTATCACTGGTAAGAAAGATACGCTTACCCTGGAAGGCGGCTGGCAGAACAACCGTCCCAACGTGATGCATCCGGAATATCGCTTCGTGGAAAATAACCTGGAAGAACTGGATGTAGCCGGTGAATGGTTCCTGGATAATAACACCCGGCAGTTATATTATTACCCTTCGGGAGATATACAACTGCAGCAGGCCCGCATAGAAGTAGCACATTTAAAGAACAGCATCGTGTTGAAGGGCTCTGCCGCCGCCCCGGTGAAAAACGTTACCCTGCGTGGATTACATTTCATTCATAATGAACGTACGTTTATGGATACCCGTGAGCCGCTGCTGCGGAGCGACTGGACCATTTACCGTGGCGGCGCTGTGCTACTCGATGGTACGGAAAACTGCCGTGTAATGGATTGCTCTTTCAGCTACCTGGGTGGCAACGCCATTATGTTGAGTAACTATAACGTACATGATACCATCAGTGGTTGTTACCTGCATCACCTGGGCGCCAGCGCGGTTTGTTTTGTGGGAGATGTGAAAGCAGTGCGCTCGCCTGACTTCAGGTATGAAGACTTTACCCCGTATCGCCAGCTGGACAAAACGCCCGGGCCGGCCAGCAATAACTATCCGCGGGAATGCGTGGTAACCAATAGTCTCATTCATCATGTGGGTGACATAGAAAAGCAGGCTACCGGCGTGGAAATCACCATTTCTTCCGGCATTACGGTGAGTCATAACAGTATCTATAATACGCCCCGCGCTGGCATCAACATCGGCGACGGCTGTTTCGGCGGCCATGTGCTTGCCTACAACGACGTGTTTAATACCGTGATGGAAACCGGGGATCACGGCGCATTCAATTCGTGGGGGCGTGACCGTTACTGGGCGCCCGACAGGGGATATATGGACAGCCTGGTGGCCGTACACCCGGAGTTAATTAAGTTGGATGCACAAGAAACCACCACCATCCGTAACAACCGTTTCCGGTGTGATCATGGCTGGGATATTGACCTGGACGATGGCTCTTCCAATTATCATATCTACAACAACGTATGCCTCAATGGAGGACTGAAATTAAGAGAAGGATTTCAGCGTATCGTAGAAAATAATATTATGATCAACAACTCATTCCATCCGCATGTATGGTTTAAAAACAGTGGCGATGTGTTTGCGCATAATATTGTTACCCGCCGGTATGCTCCTATAGAAATCAAAGCCTGGGGTAGGGAAGTAGACTATAACCTGTTCCCGGATGCAGCGGCTTTGCAGGAAGCGCAGGCGCAAAACACCGATGCGCACAGCATCGCCGGTGATCCGCAGTTCTTAGACGCCGCTACCGGGAACTACCAGGTAGCGAAAACTTCTCCTGCATTTAAAATCGGGTTTCAGAATATTCCTATGGATAGCTTTGGAGTGATGAAACCGGCGCTCAGGAAAATAGCGTTACAGCCGGAGATTCCTGTGTTCCTGAATTTGAGTCGTGCCGATGCCGGCACCACCACCAATACCAGCATAGTGGAGTTACTGGGCGGCAAAATAAAATCGATAGAAGGATTGGGCGAACGTTCTGCCTATGGCCTGGCTGATGAGTCCGGGGCGCTGGTATTAAGCGCAGGTGAAAACACGTTGTTATCATCTTCCGGAATAAAAACAAAAGATGTGATCATTGCGGCAGACGGCAAGCCCGTGAAAACGGCCGCCGACCTGCAGGATATTGTAAAAGCAGCGGCCTGGAAATCCAGTATTCCTGTGAAGATTATGCGGAATCAGCAGGTCGAAGAAATTATCCTGAAGGTAAAGTAAGTGCTGCCAGGAGACATTTTAATTTGGTTTCATCCGCCGTTCTATAAAATAAAGCCCTGTAACCTTCGTAGTTGCAGGGTTTTTGTTTTATAGAATTATTGTGAAAGAAATAATATTTAGTATTTTTTATTAAAAAGTAGTTGGGTTTATCAGAAAAATTTTATTTTGTGGTATGCACGTGACCATGGAAGCGTTACTATATCGGATACAATTTCATGACGACCAACAAGCCTTTAAAGCGCTGTATCAGCAGCAGGTATTCCCGTTATACCAGTTTGCTTTTGCATTCCTGAAACAGCGACAACCGGCCGAGGAGATCGTGAACGACGTATTTGTGAAGCTCTGGGAAAAGCGGCAGCAACTGGATAAGATCCATGAAATAAAAGTATATCTCTACGTAGCAGTAAAAAATGCCGCACTTAACTACCTGCGCAAAGCCACCATATTCACGGAAACGGACCTGGACTCGCTGCATGTACAACATTTCCGCCTCGAAGCAGATACAGCCCAATTACTGCTTACCCACGAACTACAACAGGCCATAGCCGCGGCCATTCAGCAACTACCGCCCAAATGTAAGCTCATCTTTAAACTCGTAAAACAGGACGAACTATCGTATAAAGAAGTAGCCGGTATTTTGGGTATCTCCCCCAAAACAGTAGACGCACAACTCACTATTGCCATGAAAAAACTGGCGGCCCACTTGCAACCATTTGCCGGAGCAGAAAGTATAAAGCAGAAAGCAAAAAGCTATTGAAGCGGAGATGTAGGTGATTTCCGCTTTCTGCTCAAAAAAAATTTTCCTGTCTCTTAGGGAATCCCTCCGGCAACTGTGTCCCTATACATGATCCTATCTGGAAATAAATGAAATCAGAACGAATTGCAGCCCTGTTGGCAAAAAGAGCAGGACAGGCTGCCACCATAGAAGAGCTGGAAGAATTGGACCGTTTACTGGCGGCAGACCGGGAGGCAGCGTGGCTGGCCGGCATTGTAGATGCCGTTGGCACCCGCAACGAGGACGCCGCTACCACGTTCGCTACCGCCGGATGGGAGCAAGTGGCTGGTAAGCTAACGGTAACGCCTGCACCGTTGCGCCGTAAAGCCGCCTTCTGGTGGGCAGCGGCCGCAATCATCGGCGTTATCTTGTCCGCCGGTATCGGCTGGCAAATGATGCAGCAGCGGAAAACTGCTCCATTGGCGGCTGCCCGGCAACAACTGGCGGCGCCCCTCGGCAAAACAGTGAAAGCACTGCTACCAGACGGTACTATCGTTTGGCTCAATGCAGGCAGTAACATCAGCTATGATGCCGGCTTTAACCACAATAACCGCAACATTACCGTTACCGGGGAAATATTCCTGGACGTCACGAAAAACGAGGCCCTGCCATTTATTGTACATACCAGCAACATGGATGTACACGTGCTCGGTACCTGCTTTAATATCAAGGCCTACGAAGACGACACCCGTTCTGAAGTAACCGTCATAGGAGGAAAGGTACAGGTGATCATGCGCAACAGCCCGGAGAAAAAGGTGATCCTGCTGCCGCATGAAAAACTGGTGCTGGCTGTAAAGCCTAATACCACAGCCGCACCGCAGGCCCACGTGAACTTCCAGGTACAGGGCCTCGCCGGTACAGCAGATACCAGCCTCGTGATGGAAACAGCCTGGCGCGATCAGAAACTGGCTTTTATGAATGAAACATTCGAAGAAGTAGCCCGGAAAATGGAACGACAATTCAATGTTACCATTTCTTTTGAAGATGAAAACATGAAAAGAGAAATACTCAGCGGCGTATTTGAAAAAGAAAATATTAACAAAGCACTACAGCTGCTGCAAATGATTACACCATTCCACTACAGCATAGACCAGCAACACGTTTATCTGTCTAAATGAAAAACAAACCAATCAACATTTTATCAAACCAAAAATCACCTGTAATGCAAACACACGTTAACAACGGCAGTACCTGAAAAGGGGAATAAAAAAAGGAAGAGCTTTCACTCTTCCTTCAAAAGGCTGATATGTATCAACAGGGGTAAGCGGGCTTCGAAACTACACTTACACCCTTCTTTACAAACCTTTCTAAAACAAATCTATGAAAAAAAGCAGATTTGGCAGGGCACCCTATGCGCTCCGCCAGACACTCAAACTACTCCTCATTATGAAGTTATGCTTTGTACTGGTGCTGATATCCTGCCTGCATGCTTCCGCTACCGTATTTTCCCAGGAGAAATTCACCCTGTCTTTTGTAAAAACGGATGCAGACAAAATTTTTGAGAAAATACAGAAAGAAAGCAACTATCGTTTCTTCTACAACTATAACTCTATCCGCCGGTTGGGAAAAATTGACCTGCAGGTAAAAGACGCAGGCCTCAGTGAAATCATGAGCCGCGTATTGGATAGCTCTATGGCCTACAAAATTGTAGACCAAAACCTCGTCATCATTTCCCCCCGCACAGAAGCCGCTGCTGACAAGGTAACCGGGCGGGTGGAAGATACGAAAGGTACCCCACTGGTAGGTGTTTCCGTGAAAGTAAAGGGAAGCAGCCAGGGCGCCATCACCGATGCAACGGGTAACTTCTCCCTTGCTGCTTCCGCTGGCGCCGTACTCGTAGTGACTTACATGGGTTTTGAACCCAAAGAAGTAATGGTGAAAGATAATGAGCCCCTGCGCATTGTATTGGAAGAATCTACCAGCGGCCTGAATGAAGTGGTAGTCATCGGCTACGGCACCCAAAAGAGAAAAGACGTTACCGGCGCTATCAGCTCCCTCGGAGGCAAAGACCTGCGCAATGTCCCCGTACGCAACGCGGCAGAAGCCTTACAGGGAAAAGTGAGCGGCGTTACCGTAGTACAAAGCAGCGGTAGCCCAGGATCTGCGCCTGTAGTACGTATTCGTGGTATCGGCTCTATCAACGGACAAAATAGTCCACTCTATATTGTTGACGGGTTACCACAATCCGATATCGCCTGGCTCAATCCCAACGACATTGAAGCCATGGATATCCTCAAAGATGCTTCTACCGCCGCTATCTACGGTGCCAGGGCCTCCAACGGCGTGGTAATCGTGACCACCCGGAAAGGGAGTCGCACCGATCAGAAAATGCACGTAACCTTCGACACCTATACCGGTATGCAGTCAGCCTGGAAACGCCCACACATGCTCAATGCTGCGGAGTTCATGACCTACAAGCAACGAGCCGCCACCGCCGGTGGTTCTCCACTGCCTGCCAGTATGGACACAGAAGAAAAAAGAACACAACTGCTCAAATTTGTAACGGAAAATACCGGCAGCGCCAATGGCACCGACTGGTGGAATGAAATCATACAAACCAATGCACCCATACAGAGCTATAACGTAGGCCTGAGTGGTGCCGGCAAAAGCATCGTATATGCTACCAGCGCGGGCTACATGAAGCAACAGGGCATTGTGAAAGGATCCGACTATGAACGCATCTCCTGGAGAACCAATGTGGGCGCCGATATCAGCTCCCGCGTGAAGCTCACTACCAACATGAACCTGGTATATGAAAGCCGCCGGAATGTGGATGAAAACAATCCTTTTACCGGCACCATTTTCAGCGCCATGGCCGCCGATCCTATTACACCGGTGTATCGCAACAACCTGAAAGATATACCTGCTTTCTTCAACAGCATCATGGATGGTTATGAAGCAAACAATCCCTATTCCCGCTATGCCGGTATCCTGTATACCAACAAACCTAACCCGGTAGCACAGGTAGACCGTATGCAGCAAAGTGTTTGGGAAGGTATCGCCATCAAAGGTGGTGCTGCACTGGATGTAAAAATTATTGACCCGCTGACTTTCCGTACCAACTTCGGCATGGATCTTTCCCGTGGCATCTCCAAAGGATTTACGCCTTCGTATTTCCTGAACCCGTTTGACTATGCCACGTATAATACTGTGAGCAATAATTCCAGCTGGGGTAACTATTTTGTGTGGGAAAATACGCTCAACTACGATCAAACGTTTGGAAAACATCATATCACCGCACTGGCGGGTATTTCTACGGAGCTGACCAAAGGGCTTACTTACGGCGCTTCCAAACAGGGCATTGTAAACAATGATCCCGACATGCGCATCATCGATGCGGCCACCATGAATCCCGCTGCTTCCGGCTATACCTATTCCAGCGCGCTGCAATCATTTTTTGGACGTATTAATTACGTATATGCTGACCGTTATATCCTGGCCGCTAACATCCGTCGCGACGGTACTTCCAGTTTCGGTGATGGTTACCGTTGGGGAACTTTCCCTTCTGCCTCCGCCGCATGGCGCTTTACAGAAGAGGATTTTATGAAAGGCGCCGGTATCTCCTGGCTAACCAGCGGTAAACTCCGCGCCAGCTACGGTGCCGTGGGTAACCAGTATGTGGGTGGTGGCAGCGGTTTGTATTTATCTACCTACGGTAACACTTTCCAACGTTATGTATTTGGTAATACCAGCGCCGGCTTCCTCGGGGCAGAGCGTAAAACCATGGCTAATCCTGCCTTGCAATGGGAAACCTCTTCACAGGCAGATGTGGCGCTGGACCTGCAATTATTCAACGGAGAACTGGATGTAACTGTAGATTATTTCAACAAGCGGGTGAACAACATGCTGGTGATCATGCCATTACCCTCTACCATGGGTTATCCTACCGTTAACCCGTTTTGGATGAATGGAGGTAGCATGGTGAACAAAGGCTGGGAGCTGTCATTGGGCCATCACCACACTTTTGGTGACTTCTCTTATAATGTTCGTGCTAATATTTCCACGTTTAAAAATGAGGTGTTGAGCATGGGCGGCGGAGAACCTATTTACTCCACTGCCCATTTGGGAGAAGTGATCAGCAAAACAGAAGAAGGTAAACCGGTAGGCTACTATTTCGGCTGGCAAACCGATGGCATCTTCCAAACCCAGGCAGAGGTAGACAAAAGTCCGCAGAAAGGCGTAAGCACACCTGGTGATCTTCGCTTCAAAGACATCAACGGCACCGATGCCAACGGGAAAGTGATCCCTGGCCCTGATGGCAAGCTGGATGCTGCAGACCGCACCATGATCGGCAATCCATGGCCTGATTTTGTGTATGGCGTAAACATCGGCCTCAACTTCAAACGCTTCGATCTGAGCATGTTCTGGCAGGGATCACAAGGCAATGATGTGATGAACATCCTGCGCTATGATACCGAAGCAGGTACCGGCTGGTACAATGCGCCCAAAGGCTTCCTCGACAAAGCCTGGAATGGTGCGGGATCTACCAACAAGTACTACAAAATTTCTTCTGTGGCAGCGTTGAACAACAGTGTGTCTGATTACTTCGTGGAAGATGGCTCCTACCTGCGCCTGAAAAATGTGCAGTTGGGATACAACTTCCCTGAGAAATGGCTGGAGCGTACCCGCATCCCACAGTTACGGATATACGTAGGCGCACAGAACCTGTTTACGTTCACCAAATACAGCGGCCTGGATCCGGAAATGGGCAGCGAAGATCCAAAGCTGATGGGCATCGACCAGGGATATTTCCCGCAGGCCCGCACTTTTATGATCGGGCTGAATGCCAGGTTTTAATCATTAAACACTGCTACTCATGAAAAAACTCGTATATACTTTACCGTTACTGGCGGTTTTACTGACCGTATCGTGTTCAAAAAACTACCTGAACCGCCCACCACTGGGCGTGCAAACGGACGATAACTTTTTTAAATCGCCCGGAGCCGGCATGAAAACCGTAGTTAACTGCTACCTGGGATTCTATGATTTCTGGGGCTACCAGGCTGCCATCGCGGAACTGGGCAACATGGCCACCGATGAAAGTGATAAAGGTGGCTCTGATAACAACGACCGCCCCTTTGTGCTGGACCTGGGCTATGGCAGAACGCTGTCGAATAATGAAACCCTTAATAATTTGTGGAAGGCCTGCTATAATGGTATCGGCAACTGTAACGTAGCGTTGGAACGCCTGCCGGGTGCACCTTTGCTGGATGATAAAGGAAATCCGCTGGATGAAAATGTGAAGAAAAGATACCTCGCAGAAGTACGTTATCTCCGTGCTTATTATTATCTCGACCTGGTACGCATTTTCGGTGGCGTACCACTGCTCACCAAAACGCTGACCATAGACGACCGTAATAAAATTGTGCGTGCTACTGCAACGGAAACCATGCAGTTCATCACCAGTGAGCTGGAAGCAATAACAGCAGATGCAGCACTGCCATCCCGCAAAGATATGCCCGATGCAGAATTGGGCCGTGCCACCAAAGAAGCGGCGTGGGCATTGCAGGCCAGGGCTTATCTCTTCTTCGCGGAAGATGATAAGTCGCTGTACGCCAAAGCGAGGGATGCCGCTAAAAAGGTAGTCGATTCCAAAGCATTTAGCCTGGAACCACAGTACCAGCAATTGTTTTTGAAAGATGGATACAAAAGCAGGGAATCTGTTTTCCCGATTATCTTCGGAGATGATCCTGCCGCCTTTATCTATGGCTCTACACAGCCTATCTATTGCTCACCACGCAGTGCCGGTGGCTGGGGTTTTGATTGCCCTACACAGTCGCTCGTAGACGCATTTGAACCCGGCGATCCCCGTGCCCTCTTCACCATCCTGGACCAGGGCGATGTATTTCCCACAGCCGGCGGTAAAGAGGTGCTCGACTTCTCCAACTATCCCAATACCGGCCATCATAACCGCAAAGTGTTTCTGCCGCAAAACCGCCGTGGACAAGGTTGGGGCAATGATGCCTGGACCATGTACCTGATCCGCTACGCCGACGTATTGCTGATGTATGCGGAGGCAGAGCTGGAAAGTGGTGGCAATAAACAAATAGTGGCAGATAATATCAACCTGGTAAGAAGCCGCGCCGCCACTTCTTCTCATACCGATGTAGAAGCTACTTCCCGCGTGCGCGTTATTCCTGCTACGCCGTTGCCTCCTGTTACGGCCGCCAGCGATCTCCGTGCTGCTGTACGCCATGAGCGCCGCGTGGAACTGGGGGGAGAATATGGCCGCCTGTTCGACCTGCTGCGTTGGAACACCTACGTGTCTACCATGAAAGATTTTTCTGCCAAACCGTATTCCAATGGCAAAGGCAACAGCTTCAAAGCGCCTGCCAGCGGCAATAAATACCTGTTCCCAATCCCTCAGTTGGAAATAGACCGGAGCGGTGGATCTATCAAACAAAACCCTGGTTATTGATTCTATGATACGGGGCCGGCTATACGTTTTTAGCCGGCCCTGCATATGACTACGCGCTATGAAGAAACTTTGTCTGTTATTGCTGCTGGCAGGACTATTTGCCTGTGGCGGAAAACGAACTGTTACCCGGATTTTATGCTTCGCCACCAACCACGAAAGCCCCTGGGTAAAACAACTGCAGGCTACCGCAGGTAAAGAAGGCTGGCAGCTGGTACTTACCTCCGATACCCATTTATTCCGGGAAGATTCCCTGGCCACCTTTAGTGCGGTATGCTTACCTTTTTCATTGACCGACAGCCTGAACTTCCGCACCGTGCCCGCATTGAAACGCTATGCGGAATCCGGCGGCGGAGGCATCCTGGCGATTAAGGATACAGGCTATCAGCGTAAAGACTGGCCCTGGCTGCATGAGTGGCTGGACCAACCCGTTGGGAACGAATTAGTGCAGGACGGCGGCAGGTTATATATTGTTTCTCCGGCAGTAGCAGCCAATGATCTGCGTACCGCACTACAATACCTGGTTGGCAACAACACGCCACCGGATTATAAATCCACTATCACCCTGTTGCCACCGGATACTAACCGTTATACCTATACGGTGTTGGATCATGGCCTGGATGAACCCATGGAAATGTGTATCCTGCCGGATGGAAACGTGCTCTTCATAGAGCGCAAAGGCGCCGTGAAAATGTACGATGCCCGCTTGCATCAAACCAAAACCATCGGGCACTTTGATGTGTTCAGCGGCATTGAAGACGGCCTGCTGGGCGTAGCGCTGGATCCCGGTTTTACTACCAACCACTACATCTATTTCTATTATGCACCCGCCGGTGAAAAATGGTATAACAACCTGGTGCGATTGGAGCTGCACGGTGATACCCTCAACAAAGCAACTCAAAAGGTAGTGATGGAAGTACCCACGCAACGCCGCTACTGCTGCCACTCTGCGGGCTACCTGGCCTTTGGCCCCGGTGGATTGCTATACCTCTCTATCGGTGATAATACCAACGCAGAAGAAACGGAAGGTTACACTCCGGTAGATGAAAGACCAGGAAGACATCTTTCTGATGATCAGGCCAGTGCCGCCAACAGCAATGATTTGAGAGGAAAGATACTCCGCATCAAACCGGAACCGGATGGCAGTTATTCCATCCCCGATGGTAACCTGTTTCCCAAAGACGGCTCCAAAGGCCGCCCGGAAATATACGTGATGGGGTGCCGTAATCCTTACCGCTTCCACGTAGACATGAAAAATGCTTTTGTATATTGGGGCGACATCGGGCCGGATACTAAAGTCCCTTCCCCGGAGGGAAGCACCGTCAGCTTCGATGAAATTAACCAGGCACGGAAACCAGGCTTTTTTGGCTGGCCCTATTTTAACGGCAATAACCAGCCATATCCACTCTGGGATTATGCCGGTAAAAAAGAGCGACCAGTAAAAGATCCGCTGCACCCACTCAACGAATCTCCTAACAATACCGGCATACGCGAGCTGCCACCGGCGCAACCTGCTATGATCTGGTATGGTGATGCGGCCTCGCCGGTGTTCCCCATGGTAGGCAAAGGAGGAGAATCTGCAATGGCTGGTCCCGTTTTTTACAGCGATCGTTATAAAAACGCCCCGTATAAATTATCTGACTACTATAATGGCAAACTGTTTATCTACGATTGGGTACGGCACTGGATCATGGCTGTGACCATGGACTCCGCAGGCAATTACCTGCGCATGGAGCCCTTCCTGGAACATATTCCTTTCGCGGCGCCCGTAGATATGCAGATCGCACCCGACGGCAGTATTTTTATGCTGGAATACGGCACCAACTGGTTTGCTAAAAACTCCGATGCCAAACTGGTACAGATCACCTACGCAGAAGGTAACCGCAAACCGGTAGCCGCCGTGAAAAGCAGCCAGTTGTATGGTGCAGCACCGCTAACAGTGCATTTGTCGGCCGCCGGCTCGCTCGACTACGACAAAGGTGACCAGCTCCGCTACACCTGGAACCTGGAAGGAACGCAACAGGAAGGCGTGGAAATCAACCATACTTTTCAGCAACCCGGTGTTTATAAAGTAAACCTAACGGTAACGGATAATCGTGGTGGCGCAGGTACAGCGGCGATAGACATCAAAGTAGGGAATACCCCACCCACCGTGCAAATTCAAACAAATGCCAACCGAGGATTTTACTGGGATAACGCCTTGCTGGATTACCATGTAATGGTGAAAGATCCGGAAGATGGCGTAATAGATACCAGCAAAGTGCAGGTGTCTTTCGACTATATGCCCGTAGGAAAAGATCTGGCACTGGTGCTGGGCAAAGGTGGCGCGGCCACCCACCTGGAACATCCCCGCGGACATGATTTATTCTGGTCGCTCGACTGTAAAGCCTGTCACGCAGAAAAGACCGCCTCTGTTGGTCCCAGCCTGATGGACGTAGCGCACAAGTATGCTGCAAACGAAACCAACATCACAAAGCTGGCCGCCAAAGTAATTGCCGGCGGTAGTGGCAATTGGGGCAACCGTACCATGTCGTCACATCCGGATATGTCTACCGCCGATGCGAGAGAAATTGTGCAGTACATTTTATCGCTCGCCAATACCAGTGCATCGCTGCCCTTGCAGGGGCAGCAGCCGCTGAGTAAGCATGCCGGCAAAGGCCATGAGGGAGCTTATTTGCTCATGGCCACGTATACCGACAAGGGCGCTAATAAAATAGAACCGATTACCAGCAGGGATTATATCTTGTTAAGAGATCCCCTGGTGCAGATAGAAGACTTTGACGAAGGCAATGTATTTATCAGCACCGTTACCACGCTGGCCGTGAGTTATGGCTATGTAGCACATAATAACTTCATCCGGTTTAAACAATTATACCTCGATGAAGTGTTAAGTCTGCAGTTCAACATCCAGGAGCAGGGTATAGGAGGCATCATCGAAGTACATCTCGATAAGCCCGACGGCCCGGTGGTGAGCAAAGCCACGGTAGCAGCAGGGAAAGCGCCGGATGCCAAAAGCGGATGGAAGGTGATCACTGCGCCGTTCCAACCGGTAAAAGGACAACACGACCTGTATCTTGTATTTAAAAGCAATGATGGACAGCCCGGTCACCTGTTTAACATCGATTGGTGGTATTTATCAAATCGAAATTAATGTATGCCAGTATCTGTTCGTATTCGTTTATCCGTATTGATGTTCCTGCAATACTTTACCTGGGGCGCCTGGTATGTAACTATGGGTACTTACCTGATGACCACGCTAAAAACGGATGCCGTGGAGATGGGAGCAGCTTATGCTAATCTTTCCATTGCGGCCATTATATCACCGTTTTTTATAGGGCTGGTAGCCGATCGTTTTTTTGCTGCGCAGCGGGTACTCGCGGTACTGCATCTAACGGGGGCGGCTATACTCACCTGGATCAGTTATGTGCCGGATTTCAGCAGCTTCTGGTGGCTCATCTTGTTATATACCTTGTTGTACATGCCTACCATGTCGCTAGCCAATGCCGTATCCTTCCGGCAGATGACGGATACAGAACGACAATTCCCCACCGTGCGGGTATTCGGCACCGCAGGATGGATTATTGCCGGCTTATTGATCGGTTTCATGGGCCTGGAAGCCACGGCGGCGCCCTTCCGGATAGCTGCTGCCAGCTCTTTGCTGCTGGGTGGATATAGCCTCTTTTTGCCGCATACTCCGCCTGCACGGACGCCGGTGAAGCTATCGGATATACTTGGACTGGATGCGTTGGTCCTGTTTAAGCAGCGTAATTACGTGGTGTTCTTTATCACCGCCATTACTATTTGTATTCCGCTGGCATTTTATTACAGCCTGGCTAACCCTTTTCTCAACGCCATCGGCGTAGAAAATGCTGCCGGCAAAATGACGCTGGGACAGGTGTTCGAGTCAGTTTTCTTATTGGCCATGCCCTTCCTGTTCAGGAAGCTGGGCGTGAAGAAAATGTTGTTGCTGGGCATGAGCTGCTGGATATTGCGCTATGTTTTCTTCGCCTACGGCGACAACCATGCACAGGTTTGGATGTTGTATGCCGGTGTCCTGTTACACGGGGCTTGTTATGATTTCTTTTTTGTTACCGGGCAGATATATACCGATCAGCGCGCGGATGTTACCGTCAGGAGCGCGGCGCAGGGCCTCATTACATTTGCTACCTATGGCATTGGGATGCTGATAGGTTCTTATGTATCGGGATTTGTCGCCTCACACAACAGTACTACCGTGGGTAACGTATTGCAATATGACTGGCGTCACATCTGGTTGGCGCCCGCCGCCCTCAGTGGGGTGGTGATGGTATGTTTCTTTTTTTTATTCAAAGATCACACACGTAAATCTTAAAATATTTTTATGGGAAGAAAAATTGCCATGCTGGGAGCGGGTTTCATTGGCCGCTTCTATGCCGATTCCATACAGGGACAAAGAAGTAAAGATAAAATTATAAGTATCTATTCCCGCAAAGCGGAAAGTGTGGCAAAGTTTGCCATCGATTATAACGTAGCACATACCACTACCGTAATGGAAGAAGCCATTCAACATCCGGACGTAGACGTAGTATGTATTGCCTTGCCCAATAATCTCCATGAAGTAGCCGTGGACCTGTGCTGCAAACATAAAAAGGCGGTCATCTGTACCAAGCCACTGGGGCGTAATGCAGAAGAAGCGAAGCGAATGTTGCTGGCTGTGGAAGCCGCCGGTATTTTCCATGCTTATATGGAAGACCTGGTGTATACCCCGAAATTTTCCAGGGCGCTTGAAAGCGTACAGGCGGGGGCGTTAGGACGTGTGTTGTGGGCCAAATCCCGGGAAACCCATCCCGGTCCGCACAGTGATTGGTTCTGGGACAAAGAACAGGCCGGCGGCGGATGTATGCTGGACCTGGGTTGTCATTGTGTAGAGATTGCCCGCAGCTTCATCGGCAAAGACATTAAGCCCGTAGAAGTGATGTGCTGGGCCGATACACAGGTGAAACCCATTGAGGCAGAAGACCATGCCATTGCACTTGTGAAGTATGAAAATGGTGCCATCGGGCAGTTTGAAGTCAGCTGGACTTTCCGCGGAGGCCTGGACCTACGCGATGAGGTAATGGGTACCGAAGGAACAATCTGGCTGAATAGCTTCCTGCGCACCGGTTTTGATATGTTTACCACCGGCAGGGGCGGCGACTATATCGCTGAAAAAGCCGAGAGCAACAGCGGTTGGCTATTCCCGGTGGGCGACGAACTCAATGAGTTGGGCTACAACCATATGTTTGCGGATATGTTCAACGCCATCGAAGAAAAGAGAGCGCCCCGCGAAACATTTTACGATGGATATGTGGTGAATGCCATTCTCGACGCCGCTTACCGCAGCGCCGCCAGCAAGCAGTGGGAGCCGGTACAGCTGGATATCTGGCGTGGACAAACCGGTTTAACCAAACCGGTTACCCTGGTACCTTATGATGAGCAACATTATTTGATTAAGGAAGAAGTCACCCATTTTGGCAGTACCAAGTTGATCCTGAAAGAAAAACAAAGCGGTAACATCATCGAAATCGTGAAATAAAAAATCATACATGAACACATCTTCTTATAACCGGCGTCGCTTCATCCGCGATGCCGCCATGACGGGTATTGGCCTGGGGCTCCTGGCACCGGCCGGCAAACTGCTCGCAGCTACACCCGCTGCAGATGGGCGCCGCGTGGGAATCATCGGATTGGATACTTCGCATAGCGTGGAGTTTACAAAAATGTTGAACGCCGTCAACCCTGATCCGGCCTTCGGCGGATACCATGTTACCGTGGCCTATGCGCAAGGCAGCAAAGACATTGCGTCCAGCCTGGAAATGGTGCCCGGTAACCTGAAGCAGGTGAAAGAACTGGGCGTAGAAGTGGTGGACAGCATTGCCGTCTTATTAAAAAAATGCGATGTAGTATTACTCGAATCCAATGATGGACGCGTACACCTGGAACAGGTATTGCCCGTATTTAAAGCCGGCAAACGGGTATTCATCGATAAGCCCATTGCGGCCTCCCTGGCGGATACCCAGGCTATTTTTAAAGCAGCAGCACAGTATAAAGTACCGGTATTCTCTTCTTCCGCCCTTCGTTTTATAGAAAGTATCCGGCAGGTGAAGGAAGGTAGCATTGGTAAAGTAACAGGCGCAGATATTTATACGCCTTCGCCCACTGAAAAAACACATCCGGACCTCTTCTGGTACGGTATTCACGGGGTAGAAATGTTATATGCCCTGATGGGAACCGGTTGTCAGCGCCTTACCCGCACTACCGAAGCGGATATGGATCATATCACGGCCGTTTGGAACGATGGGCGCATTGGTACGCTGAGGGGCGTAAAGAAAGGCCCCTATGGCTTCGGCGGACACGCCTTTGGTGAAAAAGCGATTGCACCTGTCGGCGACTTCAACTCTTACCACCCGCTGATGCTGCAGATCACCGCTTTTTTCCAGAGCGGTATCCCACCTGTGCCTCCGGAAGAAACAATGGAAATGACGGCCTTCATGGAAGCAGCAGATGATTCCAGGCGTAAAAATGGCGCCACCGTGGAGTTGCGGAAAGCATAAAGCCGAAAGCAAAAAGCAAAAAGCTATTTTAGCGAATGATGGATAAGTAGAATTAATAATATACGATTCAATCACTCGCTAAAATAGCTTTTTGCCTTTCGGCTTTATGCTTTCGGCTTATAATAGTACCTTTGTGCCCATTTTTTACAACAAGGGACATTATGAAGCTGAACGAACTATTACAGCAAAGGAGCGACAATAAGTGCGAACTATGTCAGGCCACTGATACGTTGAATGTTTATGAAGTACCTCCTCAATCTTATGCCGATCAGGATAACTGTATCCTCATCTGTGCACAATGCCAATCTCAGATTGAAAAGAAAGCGGAACTGAACAGTGACCACTGGCGTTGCTTATCCGACACCATGTGGAGTGAGATCCCGGGCATACAAATCGTATCCTGGCGCATGCTCAACCGCCTGAAACACGAAAGCTGGGCGATGGACAACCTGGACATGATCTACCTGAACGACGAAGCATTAGCCTGGGCTAAAGCTACCGGCGATCATGAAAGCGATGGCAGTGTAGACCTGCACCGCGATTGTAACAACGCCGTGCTGCAAAACGGGGACTCCGTAGTGCTGATCAAATCCCTCGATGTAAAAGGATCTACCCTGAATGCTAAAATGGGTACTGTAGTAAAGAATATCCGACTGGTAGAAGATAACACCGAACAAATAGAAGGCAAAATAGAAGGGCAGGTGATTGTGATATTGACGAAGTACGTTAGGAAACAGAGCTAGTATTAGCATAAAGCAGAAAGCATAAAGCAAAAAGCTATTGCAGCGAGTGGATTGGCGCGAATATAATTTCCGCTTGGATCACTCGCTGCAATAGCTTTTTGCTTTATGCTTTCTGCTTTATGCCGCTTTATGATGTGCTTCCACTGCTATCACTTTACTGGCTTGAGCTACAAAGAATGGCTCCAGTACTATTTTGGCCCATACAATAGAACAGAAAACCGCTTTTACTGCGTATGGTTCTACATAGGTTCTGGCAATCCAGTAAGGGGTAATTAAATCTGTGGATGAGAAGGAGGTAAATACCAGCGTAAGTACCGCCAGCGTAGTGTTGACGCGTGTGGGCGGCTGCGTGAAATACCAGATGGCTACACCGGTCAACGCAATGATATAAGTAGGTGATTCTCCCTTGTGATTGAAAATAACCACCCATATCAGCACGGATGCCAGCATATTCAGGTTAAATTTCGTTTCCCCGCTGTATAGTATTTTGATAAAAGGCAAGATAAATATAGCAGCTGCGGTAAGGATAAACGCCTGTTTGGAGATGTCCATATTAAACCAGGTATGCCACCAACCCATTACAGAAACGCCATACGAGGCTGAATAATCATTCGCCAGCAGGTGCGCCCAGCTCTTGTACAGGAAGAGTAACTGATCAGCAGAAATCACCATTAAGGGCATTACAGCAATGATCAGTGTCCAGAAGGCAGTGTATAAAGCTGCTTTCCAGCGCTGCGGATACAGCAAAAACAGCGACAAGGCCACAATCCCGAATATTTTAATATAAATAGTAACCACCAGCAATAAGGCTGCCATGGCTATTTTCCTGTTTTCCATGCAATGCCAGGCCAGGATGAAAAAGCCCGTGATAAAAACGTTGATCTGCGAACTGGTCAGGGCAATCATCATCTCTATCGCTAAAAATAACAGGAAAACGGACTGCTTTTCCTTTTTTACCGGCAAGGTTCTGATAGCAACCAGGAATACCACTACGTTCATAATGTTCCAGCAAATCAGCGCCGGTACATCCGGCATCCACGCAAATACTCCCATCCACATCGCAAAGGAAGGACTGTACTTGTACAAATCGTAATATTCGTCCGGATACAGGATATAGAGATCCTTGTTCTGTATCAGATGCGACCAGGCATCTTTGAAAATAAGAAAGTTATTGTAGCGCGTCCATCTGTCCATGTCCTGCGAAGAAAACCAGGAATGGAAAGAGATACCAACGGCCATCAGCAGAAACAAGGTATATAGGTATTTTGGAGGAATGTTACTAATAGCGTGACAGATCGCATTCCAGCGGCCTTTTGTGCCTAAGCTTTGCATAGTCCTTTGTTAAAAGTGTGATCGTTGCAGGTTACCCTATTATAAGTCAGTTAGGTTGTCCGCAAAACTATATAATTTTTTCTTTATTTATTAATTATAAAACTGTTTTAAGAAATTAATAGCATATACCTGCAGTGCCCGCCAGCAAAGGGTTGTGTAGTTGTATTGCCATAATCACTCAATCGTTTGAGTGAATCCTTTATCGCTTATCCAGATAATGATGTATATTTTGCTACTTTTTGTTCAACGCCCGGATCTGTTTCTCAGACGAATAAAATAGTCAACTGATTTTCATAGCCTTACCTTCTGCAGTACTCAATTAACCTTAAAGCTTAATTTTCAACGCCAATGTTAAAATTAACCGTAAAGCATTTGTTGCTGGCCAATACCATCGGCCTTATCATGACATTACCCCTATTTGCACAAACGGGATATAAAATGCAGCCCATCCCCATTCAATCACGGTGGGCGAAGGAGGTGAGCCCCGAAAACGCGCTGCCCGCATATCCGCGGCCACAGCTTGAGCGCGGCAACTGGCAAAATCTTAATGGCCTATGGGATTATGCCATCACCACCGCCAACGCGCAGGCACCCAACACTTTCGACGGACAAATACTGGTGCCCTTTCCACTGGAATCGGCGCTCTCCGGCGTAAAGAAAAGCCTGCAGCCGGACCAACGGCTGTGGTACCGGCGTACTATCAACGTTGCCCCGCACAGCGGCGAAAAAATATTATTGCACTTCGGCGCGGTCGACTGGCAAACCAATGTATATGTAAACGGAAAAAGTGTAGGTACTCACACCGGCGGCTATACGGAGTTTACCCTTGATATTACCGCTGCCGTAAAACCCGGCAACAATACCCTGCTGCTGAAAGTATACGATCCATCTGACCGGGGCATTGGTCCACACGGTAAACAGGTATTGAATCCTGCTGATATTTATTATACGCCCAGCTCCGGCATCTGGCAAACAGTGTGGCTGGAAACAGTTCCTGCCGACTTCATCACCGGTTTACACCTGGTGCCTGATATCGATAAAGATATGCTGGCCATTACCGTACAGGCTCCTCCCGGCTACCAGGTGGAGGCGGTGGCTTCGGGCGCCGGCACAGTAGTAGGCAGCGTTAAAGGCAGCAGCAATACAGTTCTGCAGTTGAAAATACCAGGCGCCGCGTTGTGGTCGCCTGCCAGTCCTTTTCTATACGACCTCTCCGTTACTTTGCTGAAAGGAAATAAGCCGGTTGATAAAGTGAAAAGCTATTTCGGTATGCGGAAAATCTCCATTGCCAAAGACGATAAAGGGGTGGATCGCATCTTCCTCAACAACAAACCCTATTTTAACCTGGGTACGCTGGACCAGGGCTTCTGGCCCGATGGCCTGTATACTGCACCAACAGATGAGGCCCTGGCGTTTGATATCAAAGTCATCAAAGCGATGGGCTTCAACACTATTCGAAAACACATTAAAGTAGAGCCTGCCCGTTGGTACTTCTGGGCAGACAAGCTCGGTATCCTGGTCTGGCAGGATATGGTGAGCCCCAATCACAGCCTGCCAGCCGGGTCTAAAGCCGCCTTCGAAACACAATGCGAGGAAACGCTGGCCCAGCTACGCAATCATCCTGCTATCACTACCTGGGTACTCTTCAACGAAAAATGGGGACAGTTCGACCAGCAACGTTTAACGGAATGGATTAAACGCACCGATCCATCCCGCCTGGTGAACGGGCACTCCGGGGAATACCTCTATGTAAATGATAAGTTACGCAGCCCAAGCCCCAATGCCTATGTCAGCGCTGATCTAACGGATGTACACAGCTATCCCAATCCCATGAACGCCATCCGTATGCCTGGCAAAGCACAGGTACTGGGCGAGTTTGGTGGCATCGGCGTATTTATTCCTGATCACCAGTGGAACATGAGCAGTGCCTGGGGCTATATCCTGGAAAAGCCCGGCGCGCTGAAAGCGAAGTATGCTATCATGAACCAGCATTTGCAACTGTTGCAGCGGCAAGGTCTCTCCGCCAGTATTTACACGCAGCCATTCGATGTGGAGGGAGAGCAAAACGGGTTACTCACTTATGACCGCCAGGTCATAAAAATTCCGTTTGCGGAAATACGGAAAATACACGCACCGCTGAATCCCGATATGGGTACACTCCCGGAGGTAGCCGCGGCAGACGCTGATATCACAGACCCTGCCGCTTTGTACAGCGCAGTATTGCAGGAATATATTGATGGAAAAAGAGACCCTGCATTTTTAAGGAAAATGGCGATGATGGCGGTGCAGGCCGGCGATAAAGAAGGTGCTGCTATGGCTGGTGCAGATTACCTCGCGCAGATCAGGCCTCCCTACACGGAAGATGATCTCCGTTATGTGATGCAGGTCACCAGCAGCACCAGGGATACCGGCTTTACCATTATCCGGAATAATATGGAAGCCATCGATAAAGCCATGGGGGCCAGGCAGGCTGCCGTGAAAATGATGAACCTCATTTACCAGGATCTCATTGCCCCTGCTATGCCAGATAACGGCGCCAATCCTGACTGGCCCGCTATCGCTGCTAATGTACAACCATACGGCGCCACCGGGGAGGAAATATATCTGCGCGCAAAAACTATTTACCTGCTCAATAAACAGGATAAAGCCGGATTTATACCAGTCGCAAAAGAATACCTGGATAAGTACGGGCAATTTGTGAAACTGTCTGAAAAAAAGAAAATAGAAGCATTTATGGAATAGCAGAAAGCAAAAAGCAGAAAGCAAAAAGCTATTGAAGCGAATGACTTGCGCGGATCAACAATTTAGATATCCGCTTAAATTATTCGCTTCAATAGCTTTTTGCTTTCTGCCTTTTGCTTTCTGCTACCCAAAATAACGCATCCAATATCAATTGATCCTGCACATTGCTGCCAAACGTAGCAGATAACTCCCTGTTAGTATGGTGTTCGTAATCAATATCATTATGTCCCATATTCAGGTAGATCATGTTGTATTTTCTGTTGGTCCATACAACAGGGTAGTAGCCGCTATGCCATATCTCATTTGGTTTGGGACCCGTTCCCAGCGGGAAACTCCGGGGATCTATCGATAAGAGAATATCGATATCCCGATTTTTTCGCAGATCATTACTCCAGCGATACCATTCATTGGGACAGGCGGAAAAAGTATCCGGTAAATTTTTCGTTGCCGGATGTTGATGGTCCTCTACCCGTAACACGGCTGTTGTGGGGCGCCAGGTATTGCTGCTATAGGCTCCGGAGCCGAGGAAGGTATGATGATACCAGTGCCAGTTATCCGGGAAGTCGGATGGCGTAAGCGCAAAGGCGGCAAAATGAAAACCCATCCATCCGCCGCCCTGCTCCATGTATTGCTGGAAAGCAGCCCGTTGTGCCGGATCATCCGGGCGTGTATCCAGGAAAATAACCACCTGGTATCTGGACAGAAAGGCAGGGTTCAGGTTTTGCCAGTTGTTGGTGGAGTCATAACTGAAATGATGCTGTGCCGCCATCTTCGGAAACCATGCATTGGCCTCGTGTACAAAGCTGATATGTGCTGCATCGCTTTTGGCAGTATAAAATGCAATCACCCGGAATCGGGGAGTAGTGTCAGTTTGGGCGGAGCTGATGCCAGGAACCAAACCACTTATAATAAGCAGGAGGAGGCAGGTGTGGAATTTTAGCTTCATAAAACCAGTAAATGAATAACAAAATAATTCATTTGAAAGGAATATTCCTGCTTTTTCGTGCAGTGGTATTAGTTAGGAAAGATGGATTAACAACTGTTGTATCTCTGCCGCAATAATTGTCGCATGTCCCCCTTTAGAATGTCGCTAATGCACCTCTTGTATGAGTAAAACGACAGGTACCTTTGTAACAACAGGTCACCTTAAATCTACTGTTATGCAAAAGATCATGCCGTCACTTTGGTTCAATAATAATGCGGAGGAAGCCATGGACTTTTACGCTTCCGTTTTTAAAAGTTTCCGGGTATTTAATAAATCATACTATGGAAAGGGAATGGGGGCGCCGGAAGGCCTGCTGTTGAGCGCTACCTTTGAATTGGAGGGAGAACATTTTATTGCGATCAATGGAGGCCCATTGTTTCCGTTCACCGAAGCAGTTTCTTTTACAATCAACTGTGAAAACCAGGCGGAAATAGATGACTACTGGACCAGGCTCACCGCAGATGGCGGCAGGGAAAGTCAGTGCGGCTGGCTGAAGGATAAATATGGTTTATCGTGGCAGGTGGTGCCCGCTAAATTGAGTACCATGGTGGCCGATAAAGATCCGGCTGTATCCAGCCGCGTAATGGCGGAAGTGATGAAGATGGTGAAGCTGGACATTGCTACACTGGAAAAGGCTTACAACGGTCATTGACGGTGGTTGCCTTCAAAGTTGATCAGCCAGTGATGACCGAATTTATCCGTGAGCGTGCCGAAGAGTGCTCCCCAGAAAGTATTTTCCAATGGTTGCGTTCTCTCACCGTTCCGTGATAATTTTTTATAAAAGGTGCGGGCTTCGTCTTCCGAGTTGCAGTTGAGTAGTAAAGAAACAGCATTCCCGGTCATCAGTCCTGCTTCCGGCACCATATCAGATCCGATAATCACCAGGGCGCCTTTGGTAAGACAGGAATGCAAAATAAAATGTTTCATAAAAGGGGGAATACCAACAGACATAGGCGATTCTCCGATGGTTTGAAAGAGCAGTTCTCCACCCAGGCATTCTTTATAGAAGCTCATTGCCTCCCGGCAGTTGCCATTAAAAGTAAGGTAGGTGTGGATGCTCGTCATTGTACCGGATTTTGCTCGTTAGTAATATTTCACAAAAATCGTAAGCTATCGGCACTCTGAAGGGGGGAGATAGCGACAATTCATAGGTTAATTGCGGCATTCATTCATTTATATTTACCGATATGATACATATCTCCATCCTGGTGCCATTAGGCCATACCAGCGTTGTTAATATCGAAGGCAGTTACCAGATCTTTATGGATCTGAACAATTTCCTGGCTGATAAAGGAAGGGCTCCTCTGTTTGAAGTACAGTTGGTGGGCATTTCTAAAGTGGTGAATCAGCCCAATCGCCTCTTTACCATCACCCCTGATGTGTTGATTAAGGACGTAAAGAAAACAGACCTGATCATTATTCCTGCCTTGCATGGAAATCAGGCCGCGGCGGCGGAACAAAATAAAGCTTTTATTCCCTGGATCATTCAGCAACACGCCATGGGGGCATCGATTGCCAGTCTTTGTCTCGGCGCGTTTTTCCTTGCTGCCACCGGCCTGCTCGATGGTAAAGCCTGCGCTACCCACTGGAAAATGGCGCAGCAATTCAGGGAAATGTTCCCTAAGGTAAACCTGATGGATGAACGTGTCATCACGGAAGAAGATCGTATTTATACCAGTGGCGGCGCATATTCCTATCTCAACCTGATTGTATACCTGGTGGAAAAATATGCTGGCAGAGATATCGCCATCATGACGTCCAAAGCCTACGAGATAGACCTGGAGCGGGATAGCCAGTCGCCCTTCATCATCTTCGAAGGACAAAAAACACATAATGATGAACCGATTCTCAAAGCACAACGGTTTATTGAAGCCAGCTACCAGGATAAAATTACCGTGGACCAGCTGTCGGACCTGACGGCTATCGGAAGAAGAACTTTTGAAAGACGATTCAAAAAATCGACCGGCAACACCGTTGTAGAATATATTCAGCGGATTAAAATAGAAGCTGCCAAAAGGGATTTTGAAACCAGCACCAAAAATATCAACGAAGTAATTTATGATGTAGGGTATGTAGATACGAAATCGTTCAGAACAGTGTTTAAGAAAGTTACAGGACTTACCCCACTGGAATACCGGAATAAATATAACAAACTATCTGTTCACCTTATAAATGAGTAGTCATGGAAAAATTAACATTCAACACCATCATTAACGCGCCTCGTCACAAAGTGTGGGAGATACTTTGGGGCGAACACACGTATCCTGCATGGACTGCCCCTTTTGCAGAAGGGTCTAAAATAGTAACAGACTGGCAGGTGGGCGGTCGTACCTTATTCCTGGATAGTAAAAATGATGGTATGGTATCTACCATCGCAGCGAAGATCCCGGATGAGTATATGTCTTTCAAACACCTGGGCGACATCAGGGATGGTGTAGAGGACCTGACCAGCGACCGTGTGAAAGCCTGGGCTGGCACAACTGAAAATTATACCCTCTCAGAAAGGGATGGTAAAACCGCGCTGCTGGTAGAAATGGATGCAGATGCAGATTTTAAAAGTTATTTCGAGTCAGCGTTTCCCAAAGCGCTATCAGTAGTGAAAGAATTGGCGGAACAATGAGGAGCGGTTTTGACGGGGGAGCACGTTAGCCTATATTTGCAGGCATCGTATTAGCCTGTAAAACTGATCTCATGATATTTCGGAAAGCATCGATTGCCTGCTTACTGTTAATGGCTGTTAGGTCATTATCAGCGCAGGAAAAATATGAACTCAACAGCGGATGGCAATGTAAGAACATTGCCGGGATAACAGCTACGGGACAACAAATTTCAGATCCTGCGTATCAGCTCTCCGGCTGGACACCCGCCACTGTACCGGGTACCGTGTTAACCACGCTGCTGAACAACAAGCAGGTGCCGGACCCGATGTATGGCATGAACAACGAAAAGATTCCGGACATTTATCAAACAGGCCGGGATCATTACACGTATTGGTTTGTAAAAGATTTTACGGAGAAACCCGCTGCCGGCGAGGGGCAGGTATGGCTGCATTTCAGGGGCGTAAATGATGGCTGCGATATTTTTCTCAATGGTCATAAAGTAAATGCCACTACGCATATAGGCGCTTATCAGCGACAGTCTTATAATATCACCCCCTGGCTGGCAAAGAATGGTAACAACCGCCTGGCGGTGATCGTGTATCCGCCTGTATTTCCCGGCAACCCCAATGGTGGCCAGGGAGGAGATGGTACCATTGCTAAAAATGTAGGGCCGCAATACACCGCCGGGTGGGATTGGATACAGCCCATGCGTGATCGTAACACCGGTATCTGGGATAAAGTATTTATTGAGAAAACCGGCGCGGTGCGCATTAAAGATCCACATGTGATCACCCGTGTTCCCGGTGTCCGCAAAGCGGAAGGGCTACAGGCACCGGCTACTGTGATTGTATCGGCCGACCTGGAAAATACCAGCAGCAAAAGCGTAAACGGTACGCTGCGATATAATATCAGTAGTGGAATAACGCTGAAGAAAGTGACATTGCCGCCGCATTCCACTACCACCGTGCAATTGCCGGACATGGTGATAAAAAAGCCATCCTTGTGGTGGCCCGCCGGTTATGGCCCGCAACATCTGTATCATATGCAGTTGCAGTTCGTGAACAACAATCACACGGATGATACAGAAGACGTGGAATTTGGTATCCGCGAAATACAAACCTACTGGAACAATCATACCCGCAGCCGCGAAATTGCGGTAAACGGACAAAAAATATTTATCAAAGGTGGCAACTGGATTACTTCTGATGCCATGTTCCGCTTCAGCAAAGAACGCTATGACGCGGAGGTGCGTTTCCATCGGGACATGAACCTGAACCTCATCCGGATATGGGGTGGCAGCTTAACAGAAAGACCTGAATTCTTTGAAGCCTGCGATAAGTACGGCCTGCTGGTATTCCAGGACTTCTGGATCTCCGGCGATTGCAATGGCCGGTGGCAGGACCCAATGAAGAAAGACGACCAGTGGACCCGCCGCAGGTACCCCGACAATCATTCAATTTTCCTCGAAAGTGTAGCTGACCAGGTGAAACTATTGCGTAACTATCCTTCCCTGGCTTTCTGGTGTGGAGGAAATGAAATTACGCCTCCGGCAGATATATTCCATGCGATGAAAGATTCTATCCTGCCTGCATTGGACGGCACCCGTTATTTCTTCGACTACTCCAACTCTGATAGTATGTCTTATAACTCCCTTGGTGGTAATGGCGACGGACCCTATGGAATCCAGTCGGTGCCCTACTTCTGGAGCTATCGCACATTCCCTTTTAACTCGGAAGTAGGTTCAGTAGGCACCGGTGATTATGAATCACTCGAAAGATTTTTACCAAAAGAGAACCTCGTTGCCCCTGATCCGCAAACGGGTAAAACAGATGCAGTGTGGGATTATCACAAATACATCGCGTATAACAAATCCGTAGATCCATATGGTAAAACTACGGACCTGAGGGAGTGGGCCAATAAAGTACAGTTGGTGAACTACGATCAGTATCGCGCGTTGATGGAAGGTTTCAGCGCACATATGTGGGATTGGTACACGGGTGTTATCATCTGGAAAACCCAGAATCCATGGACCGCACTACGGGGACAGATGTACGATTATTATCTTGATCCCAATGCCTGCCTGTATGGTACCCGCAAAGGCGCTACGCCGCTGCATGTGATGTATGATCCGGTAGAAGGCATGGTAATGGCAGTAAACAACACCTTCAACTACGCCCGCGACCTGATGCTGGAATTGAAAGTATACGATATGAAAGGCCGGGATACTTTGCTGACACAATTATTTGTTGAGGTAGGACCCAGTAAAGTACAAAAGTTCATGACTTTAAAAGGAGTGATCGACAAGATGAGCGAAAAGGAGGGGGCATTCTTTTCTTTACGTCTCCTGGATCACCAACAGCGGGTGGTGGATGAAAACCTTTACTGGCTGGCCGATGGAAAAGGAAATTACTCAGGTCTTCAGCAAATGCCGGCAGCAACAGTGAATATAACTGCACAGAAAGCAGGTACAGACAGTATTGCCGTAACGATCAGTAATCCTGTTGGCAACCCGGTGGCGTTTTTCAACCGGGCATCGTTGGTAGACGCAAAAACGAAACAAAGGATTTTGCCCGTGTTTTACAGTGACAACTACCTCTCGGTATTACCGGGTGAACAAAAAACGGTGAGCATCAGCGGCGCGGCGGTAGGCGCTAACAGCGGTGCACAGGTAGCGGTAGAAGGACACAATGTAAAGCGTCAGTATATTTCGTTATAGCATCACGTCTGGCATTTTAAGCAATACGTCGAATAACTCCGTTGTATTGCTTAAAATGCTAAATGCTTTTTGTACCTTGATTTTGTTAGCCGGTTCCCCAGACCCTATTTGTAGCTGCTGCCCGGAAATCAGGTTTAAAAAAGGATGTTTTACAACAAAATAATTTAGCAAATGACCACCCTGCAGGAAGATACAGTTATCCGGAAATTAAGTCCTGGTGAAAGAATTCCCTATGATCTTTTATTGTTGGCTGATCCTTCTGTGATAGCGATCAACAGTTACCTTTCCCTGTCGGAATTGTATGTAATGGAACAGGGCCAGCAGATTATCGGCAGCTATGTATTGTACACGAATGATCCCGAAGAAGTGGAAATTAAAAACATTGCAGTGAATCCGGCGTGGCAGGGAAAAGGATTTGGTAAAATCTTATTGCAGGATGCCACGCAAAGGGCCAGGGCCAACGGTTTTAGACGCCTCGTAATTGGTACCGGCAATTCCAGCATTGCACAATTGTATTTATACCAACGGCAGGGATTTGAAATCACCGCCGTTAAGAAAGACCATTTTATGATGCACTACCAGGAACCCATCTACGAAAATGGTATCCAGTGCAAACACCTTATCATGTTGGAGAAGCGGTTACGTTGACTTTGGCTCGTTTTCAATGAACGCCCGGGTTTTCGGCAAGCTATCCGGATGATTTTCCCGGATATATTTAATGAGATTTTCCCGGATGTAACAACGCAGGTCAAAGGCGTTACCCGAGGTAGCAGCACTCATCAAAGCCCTCACTTCAATGGTTCTTTCACTGGTATTAGTGACCTGTAGCGCCTTTGCGCGTTTATCCCATAGTGGGGAAAGTGATAATAATCTTTCAAATTCTGCTCTTACCCTGTCTACCGGCACGGTATAATCCATATAGAAGAAAGCGGTTCCCAATATTTCCGCGCCGGTGCGGGTCCAGTTCTGGAAGGGCTTCTCTATAAAGTAATTAATAGGAAGGATCAGCCTTCGTTGATCCCAGATATTCAGCACTACATAGGTCATGGTAATTTCTTCCACCCGTCCCCATTCACCTTCCACTACTAATACATCATCGATACGAATAGGTTGTGTAAATGCAATCTGGAAGCCGGCCAGCAGGTTACCCAATGATTTCTGTGCGGCAAAGCCAATGATGATACCGCCCACACCTACGCCGGTAAGAAGGCCTGCACCCAGCTTGCGAAGACTGTCGAAGCTCAGTAAAATTACGCAGGCTGTAAGTACCAGGATGATGGAGATAGATAACTTACGGATGAACTGTAGTTGCGTGCGTATTTTACGTTCTTTCAGGTTGTTGACTTTGTTCAGGTCATATGTATGGTACACATAGTCTTCCATCACTTTGATTACGCCAATGATCAATGCGGCAAACGACAAGGTTAGCGCTATTTCCGCGGCCTTGCTCATCACCGGTACAAACTTAGGGTTGACGCGCATCAGCGGCAACACCATATTCAGCAGCAGCAAAGGCAGGAAGATGTTGAATGTTTTTCCCAGCCGGTAGAGTATACTGTGCACCAGTGAAAACTCCTGTTTTTGTTTCACTGATTGCCGGATAAATACCGATAATAATAATTTGATCAACCATCCACTGATGAGGGCGATCCCTGCCAGCATCAGGTTCCAGAGGAAATTGGGCAGGTGGTCCGTATAGTCTGTAAATTGATTCCACATGCGCATTTCCGCCCAAAGATGATGCCGGCAGGTGCCGGAAATGTTAATGAGCGTCCGGAAGTACCGTCATCACCAGCTTACGGCCTCTGCTCTGGTTGCGTTCCAACAGCTCATGCGACTGTTGCACTGTCTCCACACTAAAGGTGCCGGTTACATAAACCGGGGAAGGCGTAATCGCTCCCCTTTCCAACAAGGCTGTTATTTGCCGGAGGCCATCTCCATAGTATGATAAATTCCCGTCAAGCGAGTAGGCGTAATTGGAGATATTCATGATCACGATGCCTTTATTGAAAAGGGTAGCGCGCCCCGCTGCTGTGGTCAGTGCTGTCACATCCTGGTAAATACCATTGGTACGGAGTATTTCGGCACATATTTCTGAGAGATGCCCACCTACGAGGTCTATCGCGGCGTCAAATTTCCGGCCATTGTTATATTTTAAAATGGTAGCGATCAATTCCGGTTGCCGGTAATCGATAACCTGTTCCGCTGTTAAACCTGCGAGCAGTAGTTGTTCCCTGCTGGCTTCATTCCCAGCAGTCACAATAAGTCCTGTATATCCCGCGGCCAGCAACAGCTTCACCAGTACCAGTCCTACGCCACCGGCGGCACCACTGATGAAAATGCCGGCATTAGTAGGCAACTGCAACCGCTTATAACACTGCAACGCGGTTAACGACGCAGTAGGCACGGCAGCCGCTTCTGCAAAAGAAATATTGTGCGGTTTGTGCACCAATATTTCCGCCGGCAAACTGATATGCGTGGCATAAGAGCCATTACTACCCATGCTGCCGGAAGCGGCCAGCACTGCATCGCCGGGCGCAAAGCCTGTTACCAGCTCACCTGTTTTTAACACGATCCCGGCACATTCACGACCCAAAATCGGTGAATGCATCCGTTTACTTTCCGGTGCGCCCTGTCTCATCTGATAGTCTATCGGGTTGAATGCAGTAGCCGCTATTTGCACCAATACTTCCGTATCGCCCGGCTCCGGCAGGGGGAGCGTAGCAGCGGAGAAATGTTCTACGCCACCAAAACCATTGAGTATAATTGCCTGCATGTTTTCGTGATCTTTCATGCGTCAAAATTATGGTCGTGTTCCGGTATATTTGCTATAGGTAAACCGGAGGTAACCGGGTAAATGCACATTATGGCAACCATCACAATTAAAGGGGAACAACGGGAAGCCACCTGCAAAGAAGAACTGGCTGCCATGCGTGATAGCATGGAGCTTTTTGGTGGAAAATGGAAACTACAAATACTGCGGCACCTGGCTAACCGCCCCAACGAAACCAATCATTTCAAAAAGATATTGCGCGAGATACATGGTATCTCCGCCAGGATGCTATCGAAAGAACTGAAGTTGATGGAAATGAATTTCCTGCTGACAAGGGCGGTGCTGAAAACGAAGCCGGTAACCGTGGCGTATACCATTACGCCGTATGGGTTAACGGTGCTGCCGTTGGTGGAGCGTTTGGTGCAGTGGGGGCTGGATCACAGGGAGAAGGTGAAGGCCGGGATGCAGGAGGTGACTTGTTGAATGATCCTGTACTGGTGCCACAAGTGATGGCATAAATTCAAATAATTCCTGGAGACATCCGAAAAACAAAAAAGCCTTGCAGCATCGCTGCAAGGCCCGCATATATCTCTAAAACAAAACTTATTGTCCTTGTCCCTGTTTCTTCTTCTTATGATCTACAATTGCACCGGTTCCGGCACCTACACCTGCACCAATTAAAGTACCGATAGCAGCGCCTTTTAAGTGATCCTTGTTTACAATGGCTCCGGTAATGGCACCCGCACCAGCACCAACCACAGCACCTTTAGCGGTGTGGCTCCAACCTTTCCAACCCTTTTTCTTAGCAGGGGCGGGAGCAGGCGCAGGAGCTGCCGGCGCCGGATTGTTCATTTCAGCGTCTGCATAGCCTGGTGTTACGGCTTCATTGCCCTGGGTATGATGAGGGTGTTTTTTCAAATGGTTCATGGAGTCTATTACCTGCTGTTTAATAGCACTCACATTGTTCATCGAGTCGATCGTCGCTTTTTTAGCACTTTCTATAGCGGCGGCATTATCAGCATTGCTTTTGCAGGAAAATAAAACAACTGCTGCTAAGGCTACAAGTAACTGTTTCATGGTTAAAATACTTTTAACCGCCCACCGTCGAAAATTGTGCCAAACTCGAAAAGTTACAGTAGTAGCCGCATTTCTACCAGGTTTTTCCGGAATCCTGCCTTTTCATAGGCCCGCACTGCCGCCTCATTCTGATCGTATACATCCAGTTTAAGCTCGGCAATGCCCCGGGAGATGGCCCAGGCTCTCAGTCCTTCAATAATTAATTTATTCACCCCCTTGCCCCGATGTGCCGGATCTACAAACATAAATCCCAGGTAAGCATACTGCGGGATAGTCCGGTAAGGTTTGGCGTCTTCTATACGTGCATAGCCGGAGCCAATTAATTGGTCGTTATAGGTGGCCACCAGTACTTCCACATGATCGGCTTCAATCATGGCGGCAATATCATAATAATGAATAATACCTGGTTTTAAGGTGTCGTCGTAAGGCCTTTCCGCAGTGATAATGTGTTGTTCGAATGTAAGCAAAACCGGAAGGTCTGCTGCTACCGCCTTTCTGATGAGAACTGTTTCCATGGACTAAATTTATGCTAACAGTAAAACCAAATATCCGTTTTTTTTCAGCAACGTTTGCATAAATAAGCAACATCATTCGTGATTATTGTTGTATAATTGACACTAAAAATGTTGCATGAGATTATCCAGGGCGATGCTGCCAAAATTGTATGGTAAAAACTTTTCTTCTCACTGTTTCGGTTTGCCTGAAAAAGTACTACAATTTGGCACAGGCGTATTACTCCGGGGATTGCCAGACGCGTTCATTGATAAAGCCAATAAAGCCGGTTATTTCAACGGTAGCATTGTGGTGGTGAAATCGACCGGTCGCGGAAGTACAGACGCCTTTGATGAACAGGACAACCTGTATACACAATGTATCCGGGGAATTAAAGAAGGAAAAGAAGTTTCAGAGAATATCATCAACACGGCGATCAGCCGGGTGTTGAACGCTGGCGTACAATGGGAGGAGGTGCTGGCCTGCGCTGCCAATCCACTGTTACAACTGGTCATTTCCAACACTACAGAAGCGGGGATTGTATATGTAGCAGAAAGCATTCACCAACATCCGCCTGCATCGTTTCCGGCGAAGTTGCTCGCCTTTTTATATCACCGCTACCTTCATTTTAAAGGCGACCGGGAAAAAGGACTGGTGATCATCCCTACGGAATTGATACCGGATAATGGCCACCGGCTACAGGAAATTTTGCTCCGGCTATGCACGTACAACGAACTGGATACTGACTTCATAGCATGGCTGCAACACAGCAACGATTACTGCAATTCACTGGTAGACCGCATTGTGCCTGGCGCCGCAGAAAACCTGCCGGAGTATGATGATGCATTGCTGATCATGACAGAAGTATACGGCCTATGGGCCATTGAAACGGATAGTGAACGGGTGAGGGAAGTATTGTCGTTCCGGAAAGCGGCGCCGGAAGTGGTATTGTCGCCCGATATCCGCGTATTCCGGGAGCTAAAGCTACGCCTGCTCAATGGCACACATACGCTTAGCTGTGGACTGGCGCTGCTGGCGGGACTCGACACGGTATGCATTGCCATGAAGCATACGGGAATGGCTGCCTATATCGCAACCCTGATGACCCAGGAAATTACACCGGCTATAACAGACAGGGGTATACGCGAAGATGACGCCCTGCACTTTGCATCCCAGGTGCTTGACCGTTTCCGGAATCCCTATATCGCACATCGCTGGAGTGCCATCAGCAGCCAGTATACGGCCAAATTGCGCACTCGGGTATTGCCCGTGCTGTTGCAATATGTGGAACGTACGGGGCAGGCGCCGGCGCTGATATCACTGGGATTTGCAGGATACCTGTTGTGGATGCGGGAAGCCGGCACTGTGGATGAATATAGCGGTTGGTACCAGGAATTATGGCAGCAGCATTCGCCGGAAGAAGTAGTATTAACAGCATTTCGCAACCAACACCTGTGGGGACAAGACCTGACGCATATTCCCGGTTTTGCATCAGCAGTCACCGACCAGCTGAACGTATTACTGGCAGCAGGTGTGGAAGCTCATCTCTCTAAAAATATATACGCATGAAACAGATAATATTAAAAGTGCACCCGGCCGACAACGTGCTGGTGGCATTACAAGACCTGGAACCAGGAACAACAGTAACGTATAACAGCTCAGCATATACGATGCAGGAAAAGATCCCTGCCAAACATAAATTCGCTGCATCCGCGCTGGCAGAGGGAGATCCGCTGCTGATGTACGGCGTATTGGTGGGACATGCACAAACACCCATTGCTGCCGGCGGCCGCATTACGGTAACGAATGTACGCCATGCCGCCAGTCCATACCAGCTGGCTGCACAACGAAAAACAGCATGGACAGCGCCTGATATCTCCCGGTGGCAGCAAGCCACCTTCCAGGGTTATCACCGGCAGGATGGGAGCGTGGGCACCGCCAATTACTGGCTGGTGATACCGCTGGTGTTCTGTGAAAACAGGAATGTAGAAGTGTTGAAAGAAGCATTGCTGACAGCACTGGGATATGGCCGCCCTGCAAAGTATGCAGCCTTTACCCGCAAGCTGGTAGCGCAACAACAGGCAGGTGCAGATGCCACGGGTATATTGGAAACAGTATATACAGAAGATGAGATTCGCCCGGAAGGTACCCGCATCTTCGGGAATGTGGACGGCATCAAATTTCTGACACATGATGGCGGCTGTGGCGGTATCCGGCAGGATGCACAAACCCTCTGCGGACTGCTCGCCGGATATATTACGCATGCCAACGTAGCCGGTGCCACAGTACTCAGCCTGGGATGCCAGAATGCACAGGTAAGTTTGTTACAGGACGAAATCAGGAAACGGGACCCTGCCTTTGCAAAGCCTTTGTATATATTGGATCAGCAGCAAACCGGTACAGAAAGCGATTTAATTACACAGGCCATCCGGCAAACATTCGCAGGGTTAATGACCGCCAATCAATATACCCGGCAACCGGCGCCCCTGAGCAAACTGTGTATAGGGCTGGAATGCGGCGGCTCCGATGGATTCTCCGGTATTTCGGCCAATCCCGCTATTGGATATACGGCCGACCTGCTGGTGGCACTCGGTGGCTCCGTGATATTATCGGAATTCCCTGAATTATGCGGTGTAGAGCAGGAAATGAGTGATCGTTGCGCCAGCGAAGCAGATGCCACCCGCTTCATTCAGCTCATGCGTACGTACCAACAACGCGCAGAAGAAGCCGGCTCAGGATTCGATATGAATCCATCTCCCGGAAACATAAAAGACGGCCTTATTACCGATGCCATTAAGTCGGCAGGCGCAGCAAAAAAAGGAGGTACTTCACCGGTGACGGCTGTATTGGATTACCCCGAAAAAGTGCAACAGCCGGGACTCCATTTGCTATGTACGCCGGGAAACGACGTGGAATCCACCACCGCAGAAGTAGGCAGCGGCGCCAATATCGTTTTATTTACCACCGGGCTCGGTACCCCTACCGGGAATCCTATTGCGCCCGTGATTAAACTGTCGAGCAATACGCCACTGTATCAACGCATGCACGATATCATTGATATCAATACCGGGACGATCATAGAAGGAACCGAAACCATTCCTGAAGCCGGTGCACGTATACTGGATTATGTGATAGCGGTGGCCAGTGGTACCACTGCCGCAAAATCCGTGGTAAACGGACAGGATGATTTCATTCCGTGGAAAAGAGGGGTGTCCCTGTAAATCTTCTCCCGAAAATTTTTTTAATCACTGCTGACATAGGGCTGTCATACCCCTGTTCTTTCTTTGTGTTATCAAACAAAAAAAACAATAAAAATACAGCCTTATGGAAAGCAATGTTTTAACCGCTAACGTATCAGCAACACAATCCGTATTGACCCCTGAGCAGCTCCTGAAGCACTGGCAGGGACACCGTGACCTGACCCGTCGCACCATTGAGAAATTTCCGGCCGATAAGCTGTTTTCCTACAGCATAGGCGGTATGCGTCCTTTCTCTGTACTGGCCATGGAAGTATTAGGTATTGCTTCTGCCGGCGTACACGGCTTTGCTACGAATGGTGAATGGAAAACGATGGCCGAACTGCTGGAGCACACCGGTGCTACCAATCCCACTACCAAAGAAGAGTTACTGCAGTTGTGGGATATTGTGACCGAACAGATTGACGACTATTGGCCCCGTATTGCTTCGGAAGATTTCCAGCGCCCCATGAAGGCATTCGGACGGTACGAAGGTACTGTTATCAGCCTGCTGCTTTATTTTATCGATAATGAAATACATCACCGCGGACAGGGATTCGTTTATCTCCGCAGCCTGGATATTGAGCCACCATTTTTCTGGGACAGGCATTAATCTTATCGTACAGCACTAAACTTCTCCCGGTATTCAGAAGGGGTCATTCCAACGGTTTTACGGAATACCTTTCTGAATGCTTTGGGGTCGTTGTAGCCGGAATTGAAGATCACTTCCATCATTTGCTGGCCGGTTTGTTCCAGTAGTTTTTTGGCAGCTTCAATCCGGGTGAGCTGAAGGTATTCAATGGGTGTTACACCGGTGACCTGTTTAAACCGGCGTACAATATTTCTGCGGCTGGATGGAATATCTTTTATCATCTCTTCAATAGTGCCGGCTTCCTGGTAACAGGTTTCAATTTTTTGTTGCGCGGTGGCTACCAGGTCATCGTGATGATTACGGGTAGGCTGAAAGGTAGCGAAATAGGACTGCTTATCTCTGCCCATGTCAATAGCAAATATTTTGGCGGTTCTTACGGCTATTTCAATACCGCAATGTATCTCCAGCAAATGCAGCAACAGGTGGAAGGTAGAAGTAGCACCACCGCTGGTATAAATACCGGCATCATGGGTAACTGTTTTATCAGACAAGAGATTTACGGCGGGGAAAGCGGCGGAAAAATCTTTGCAGGCATCCACATGTGTAGTCGCAATTTTTCCATCCAGCAGGCCGGATGCACCCAATAGGAAAGCACCCGTACAGAAGCTGGCTAATGCAGCGCCGTTTTTATATTGTTCTTTTAACCAGGGTAGGCAGACCTTGTTTTCACAAACGGATTGTTGCAGGTCGTCACTGGTAAAAGAGGGTATCAACACCAGGTTGAAACCCGGAGTGGCCGCAATGTCCAGCGATTCATAATTCGGAAAAGCAGTGGATAGATGCGCGGTTTCTTTGGTGCTGACAAGTGTAATGGTAAATGGTGTGGTATCACCATTTTTTTGGTAAATTTTGTTGACGGTTTCAAGTACATCGGTGATAGCTGCCAGGCTGAGAAGCTTGTAATGGCGGATGAGCAGGATCCCTATCTTGATCATATGGGTTTTAATTTTTAATTCGCAGGTTAAACTTAATGATTTTGTCGCAAATACACCCTAAGATTGGCTTTATCAGCATCTGTTGATGCAAGGATTTACTGCTACCTTACAACAACTTTGAATACCTAAAAATACTAAGAAAATGGAAACAGCAAGCAACAGAATGCTGGGCATTCTTTCACTGTTTGATTTGCAAACAGGATTTTTTCCGAATGCCTTGTTTGGAATTTCAGATTCAGATGCGCACAAACGCCTGGATACACCGGCTAATCACATAGCATGGCTCGCCGGCAGCATCGTACAACAACGTTACGACCTGGCCGGTTTTTTAAAGGTGGAAGCCAAATCTTCTGCAGATCACCTGTTTAATAAAAACCAGGGTATTAAAGGAGACGTGATTTATCCATCATTAGAGGTGTATAAAAAAGATTGGGAAACGATTACTCCCTTATTACGTGCGGCCCTGGTATCTGCTACTGATGAGCAGTTGAATGCTATTTTGCAGTTTCCGGAGATGAACATGTCTTTTCCCGTGTGGGATATGGTGACTTTTTCTACCTACCGCGAAGCCAATTGCATTGGCCAGATAGCGCTGTGGCGCCGTTTATTGGGGTATCCTGCTATGAGCTATATGTAATTAAATTTAATGGCATGGTAGAAGTATTTGTAACAAATGTCAGACGGGTAGCAACTGCACAGGAAATAGTAGCGCTGTTGCTCGAGAATTTTCCGGATAGTAAAATCAATTTCGACCTGGAAGATTGTGATAAGGTATTACGCGTGGAAGGAGAAAATTTTCACCCCGGAAAAATAATGATGCTGGTAAATGAAACGGGTTTTCATTGCCAGATTATGGAAGACTAAAGCGCATCCGGGTCTACAGCACCGGGTGCCTTTTGAATTTAGTAAATGAAGAATTAACCTCACTTTGCAATTTTTTTAACTGAATTGATATATTTTCTGCCCTGTTTGGATAAGATAGTTTGAGTATTCCGGATATGCGTTAATTTCAGGGTATGAAAGCGCAGTTTATTGAAGTAGGTACACCTGCCACGAAGACGATTCATATAAAAAAAGTTAACACCGACTATCTGCAATCGCCGTTTCATTTTCATGAGCTCTGCGAACTGGTTTGGATACAGGAAAGCCATGGACAGCGGATTGTAGGCGATCATATTGATCATTTTTTACCCGGTGACCTGGTATTGATGGGACCTAACCTGCCCCATATCTGGCTAAATGATGCCAGCTTCAGGGAAACACCCGTAAAGGGCAGTGTAAAGTCAATAGTAGTATATTTTCCCGCCAACTTTCTACAACAACTATCTGAGGAAGAAGAAATGATCGCTCCCGTAAAACGATTAATAGAAAGAGCCGAACGAGGCGTGCGATTTACTGGTCGTACCCAGCAGGAAGTGATCAAATTACTGTCAGGTATCACTAAACGCAAGGGGCTGGGCAAATTGCTGGACTTCATAAAGATACTGGAATTGCTCACCGACTCTGCAGAATTTGAATACCTGGGTAGTATACAGTTTGAAAACTCCATTCACCCTAAAGATACCGCACGCATTAACCTGGTATACCAGCACCTGATGAATAATTTTTCAGGAGAGATTTCCCTGCAGGAGGTGGCCGCCATAGCCAATATGACGCCCCCGGCTTTCTGTCGTTATTTTAAGAAGCATACCGGCAAATCGCTTACCCGGTTCATTAACGAAATAAGAGTGGGCCATGCCTGCAAGTTATTGCTGGAGGATGTGCTTAGTATAGGAGAGATCTGCTATGAAAGCGGCTATCAGAATCTGACCAATTTCAATAAATTCTTCCGGGAAATAAAGGGGGAGAACCCAAGTCAATACAGAAAGTCTATACGGGCATCTGCCGCGAAGGAATCTTTGTTTTAAATTTTATTAATAAAATATAACGGAAATTGGCCTTTGTTGGGTTAAAAAAGTTGTGATGTTGATTAATAGAGTTGAAAGATTTGGAAGATGGTAGAAATATCTTTGGGCTGTTTAACAACCAGATAATACCATGGAGAAATGGAATAATGATGACGAACTCTTTTCGCTGATTAAAGCAGAACTATTTACAGCGGTAGTAGGGGATGTAATGGACAAAATAGGACTGGTAAGGCAGTTTCTGCCACCACAGATACAACCCCTGCACCCTGCCATGGTGGTGGTAGGAAGGGCCATGCCGGTACTCGAAGCAGATACGATTTCCGGCGAACAAAGTTTATATAACCCCATATTGCAGCAACCATTTGGGCTAATGTTGCGGGCGCTGGATGACCTGAAAAAAAATGAGGTATATATCTGCTCCGGCTCATCACCTGCTTATGCTTTGTGGGGAGAACTGATGAGTACCCGCGCTATGAAACTGGGAGCCGCAGGAGCGGTGGTGAATGGCTACTCACGCGATACCCGCGGCATTTTGGAACTGAACTTTCCTGTTTTCTCTTATGGACGCTATGCCCAGGACCAGGCACCAAGAGGTAAAGTAATGGACTTCCGGGTACCCATTGAAATGAACGGCGTGGTGATTCATCCCGGCGATATTGTAATAGGGGATATGGACGGTGTATGTATTGTTCCCCAGGTGGCAACAGAAGAGGTATTCCGCCTGGCGCTGGAGAAAGCAAGGGGCGAAAAAACAGTGCAGAAAAGCATTGAGAATGGTATGTCAGCCTCCGCTGCTTTTGCGCAATATGGTATTATGTAACAGTATAAAGGGAAAATAGTGACGAAGAAAATTTTACTTTTTATTTCGGGATTATGGCTGTATTTATCTGCATGGGCACAAGCGCCGGCAGATCAATTCGAAATACCCCGTTTATCGCCGCGGCCTTCTATGGTAAAGGGTATTGCAAATCCCTTGCTGTCGCTTAACGGCACCTGGTCATTTTCAAATGGAACCGCAGGGAAAACCTCGCCGGTGAAGGTGCCCGGAGAATGGGTCATGCAGGGATTTCAATTGAATGAAGGAGATACGGCCATATATCGCAAAGAATTTTCTCTTCCGGCCGACTGGCAGGGAAACCGGGTTATGATACGGTTTGACGGGGTAAGCTCCCTGGGAAAAGTATGGGTCAATGGTAAGGCAGTCGCCGAACATGAAGGTGGCTTTGTTCCTTTTGAGGTAGATATCACAGCCGCTTTACATGCCGGTGTTAATCAGCTGGAAGTACAGGTGCAGGCACTCACAATATCGGATAAGCTGGGCTGCGTTTCGCAGTATGCAGTACATACGGTGGGAGGCATCTTACGAAAAGTAACTTTATTTGCGTTACCTGCTGCTAACATAAAGCGCCTGGATGTTACCACGCATTTAAGCGAAGGCTATATAAACGGTACTTTGGATATTAACCTGCAAACTACCGCTGCCAATGGAAATATGCAATACGTTTTAAAAGATGCCACCGGTAAAACGATCATCAACAAAACGTTACCATTGCATGTGCCGCAGCACCTGCCGGTTGGCCGTATACAAACATGGAACCCTGAAAACCCCTGCCTGTATATCCTGCAAAGCAGTTTGATACAGGATGACCAGGTGCTGGAAACAATTACACAAAAAGTGGGTTTCCGCGAAGTGAAAGTAAGCGGTTCCCAACTGCTGGTCAACGGACAACCAGTGAAACTGCATGGCGTAAACCGGCATGATATACATCCTTTATTGGGACGAAGTATTACCCCGGAATTGTCCAGGCAGGATGCTGCCCTGTTTAAAAAAGGAAATTGTAACTATATCCGTACTTCCCATTATCCGCCATCAGAGGAATTCCTGGAGGCAGCAGATGAGCTGGGACTTTTCGTGGAAAGCGAATCGGCGATTTGCTGGATCCGGCACGGTGCCTCGCCAATATGGCAACACTGGAATTATAAAGATGAAAAATACCTGCCTTATTTTATTCGCGCCAATGTGGAAAAAGTAAATGCACAAAGAAACCATCCCAGCGTCATCATCTGGTCGCTCGCCAATGAATCGGGATGGAGCCCTTTATTTGCGCAGGTAAATACCATCGTGAAAGCCCTGGACCCTACCAGGCCTACTACCTTTCATGACCAATGCTGGGGCGGATTTAATAATGCGCACAGCCAGGCAGATATTGCGGTATATCATTATCCTGGCGTCAATGGCGCTGCAGCTACAGATACCATGAACCGCCCGGTATTATTTGGGGAATATGCACATATTTCCTGTTATAATCGCCGGGAGCTGATCACTGATCCGGGCATCAGAGCGGCTTATAGTATGCCTTTAGTCAGTATGTACGATTCCATGTATCATCATCCTAATTGTTTAGGTGGTGCTATCTGGAGTGGTATAGATGATATTTTTCACCTGCCGGATGGCCGCATTGTGGGTTATGGTCCCTGGGGGCTCATTGATGCATGGAGAAGGGAGAAACCCGAATTTTATGGCATGAGAAAAGCTTATGCACCGGTGGTGATTACAAACCTGCAAACACCCGTGATCAAAGGGAAGCAATTATTGCTGACGGTAGAAAACCGCTTTGATTTTACCCGGTTAACAGGAGCGACAATCCAATGCAGCATTGATGGCCGGTCTACGAAGATAGTAGCAGATATTGCCCCACATAAAACCGGTGTGTTGCATATTCCGGTGAATGCGAATACTACTACCGTAATGATATCTTTTACAGATCCCATGGGCAAAGTGGTTAACGAAGAACAGATCACCCTGAAAGCCGCTGCAGCACCATCCGCCCGGTTGGCCGTTGAAATGGAGTATACACAAAATGAACAAACCTATACGATACGCCAGGGAAATCATACCTTCGACATCAGCCGGTTAACAGGCCTGATCGTAGCTGCCAAAAAAGGGGATCATACAATTTTGTGTCAGGGACCGGTATGGTGTGTGGTGCCCATGAACAGTGAAGACGGGGGGAAGCCCAACGTAGCCGGAGAAACCTATCAGAATAACATTTACCCGTTAAAAAATTATCCGTTATATACCCTCTTTGTTACTGCTGCTGAGATATCAAAAAGCGACAGTGGTATTGTGTTAAAAGAAGCGGTGACCTATACCAACGCAAAGGGAACGATCCGTTATCATTTCCGGCCAGACAATAAGGTAAGCATGACCTATGAAATACAGTACAACGGGGAAGATTCACTGCCCCGGCAATATGGCATGCTGCTGCAGTTGCCAGTTACTTTTGATCGTTTAAGCTGGAGCCGCAAGGGAAGTTTCTCTACATATCCGGCAGATGATATTGCCCGTAACAACGGTAGTGCCATGCTGCAGGAATTACAAACCCAGGCCGTAGAGCCATGGGGCAAAGTGCCGGCAGGTAACTGGAAAGATGATGCAAATGAAATGGGAAGCAATGATTTTCGTTCTACCAAACGTCATATTTTACAGGCTTCCCTGAAAGATGTCACAGGAAATGGTATCACTATTTTATCAGATGGCCGGCAGTCGGCCCGCAGCTGGTTGCAGGATGCGCATATACAATGGCTCATTGCGGATTATAGCAACAACGGGGCCGAGCCTTTTTATGGTTCACCATTCACCGATAAACAACATAAGCTACCATCACTTGTTAAAGGAGAATTGGTATTTATAATAGAATAACTGATTAGTATCATGAAAATAACCGAGGTTAAAGTATGGCTGGTAGAAGGAGTTAAGTATAACTGGACACTCCTGAAAATATATACAGATGAAGGATATACCGGGGTAGGCGAAGCTACAAACTGGCCGGGAAGCCCTATTGTATATCATGCAGCCAAACACGTAGGCGAACGTATTATCGGCATGGACCCGATGCGCACAGATTTTATCTGGACCAAACTTTACCGCGACCTGAACTGGATAGGTCCTTATGGCGCCAGTCTTTGTGCTATCAGTGGTATTGACATGGCATTGTTAGACCTGAAAGCAAAAGTATTGGGCGTTCCCTGTTATGAATTGTTGGGTGGCGCCTTCCGGAAAGATGTTTTGTTGTATGCCAATTATTGGTTTACCGGTGGGGCACATACACCGGAAGATTATGCAGCACAGGCATTACAGGTAAAAGCAGCTGGATTTACCGGGTTGAAGTTTGATCCGTTCGCACATGTAAATTATTTCTATGGAGAAGATTTATCTGCTAACCTGAATCTAACTGTGGCACAGCAAAACCTGGCTTTTGATGTCAGTAAAGCAGTGCGTGATGCCGTAGGTCCTGAGTTCGATATTATGATAGAAACGCATGCTATGCTGAATTTCAGGGTGGCCGTAAAAATGGCCCAACGACTGGCTGCGCTGGACATTACCTGGTATGAAGAACCTGTAGGCCCTGAGAGTGCAGATACCCTCAAGGCAGTGCGGGAGCGGCTACCGGGCAACGTAGCCATTTGTGTGGGAGAGCGGCATTATACCCGTCATGGCATCCGGCAGGTACTGGAAAAACAGTTATGCGATATTATCATGCCGGATATTACCCGCTGCGGTGGCCCTTCAGAAATGAAGCGTATGGCTGCCATGATGGAGGCATACAATGTATTGCTGGCACCGCATAATCCTAATGGACCGTTATCTACCATTGCCAGCGCACATGTATGTGCATCTGTTCCTAATTTCTTCCGGCAGGAATTTATGTTTAATGATGTTCCCTGGAGAGATACGGTGATTAATTATCCTATCAAAGATATGATCAGTAACGGGCAGTTGCATTTATCAGATCGTCCTGGCCTGGGAGTAGATTTAGTGGAAGCAGAAATGGAAAAACATCCGGGCATTTTACAACCCCGTCCCGGGTTTTATGTTTAATAAATTATGGCATTATCATTATCACTCACCGGAAAGGTAGTCCTGGTATCCGGTGTAACCTCCGGTATTGGAAAAGGTATTGCGTTGATGATGGGCAAAGCTGGAGCGATGGTAGCCGGCTGTGGCCTTGATCCGGCTGAAAGCCCCGCTGCAAGGGAGTTCCTGGTTGAGCTGCATGCAGCAGGTGCAACGGGCATGTATATCCAGGCAGATATCACCGACGCGATGCAACAGCGCAACCTGGTAAACCAGGTTATCACAGCCTGGGGGCGGCTGGATATTTTAGTATCCAACGCGGGCGCTAATTTTTTCGAAGGCGCTGCTGATTGTACAGAAGAGCAATGGCAGCAAAATATAGAATTGAATCTGGCCTCGCACTGGCGGCTGTGTAAACTATGTCGCCCATACCTGGCAACATCCGGGCAAGGTGTGATTATTATTATCAGCTCCAATCAGGCATATACTACCATACCGGGCTGTTTTCCCTATAATGTAGCAAAAACGGCGCTTACCGGCCTTGTAAGAGCGTTGGCCATTGAATGGGGACCATTCATCCGCGTGGTAGGATTGGCACCGGGATTTATAGATACGCCGGGTAATCAACAGTGGTTCGCTTCTTTCCCCGATCCTGCTGCTGAGCGCGCACGTACAATACAACTTCACCCGGTGAAACGCCTGGGTACACCAGACGAAACCGGTGCCTGGTGCGTTTTCCTGGCCAGCGAATACGGCAGCTTTGCGTCGGGTACCACTTACGTGGTGGATGGAGGGAGATCTGCATTGCTACAAGACCAGGTATAAAAAAATGCAAAAAGCCATCGAATAGATGGCTTTTTACAATGGATGAAATGGATGAGGAGTTTGCAGGATGAAATAATAGGGTGAGATGAAACAGTTAAAGCGCTAATGTCTTCCCCGACCGCCGCCACCATGGCCGCCACCACCGCCGAAATGTTCTCCGCCGCCGCGAGGCATGCCACCACCGTTCATATGCGGCTGTGAGAAATGGGGCTGGTGCTGCATGGCCACCATGCGATTACCACCACCGTTGCTAAAATGATTTTCCCTTGGTGCAGGATTATTGAAATGAGTCTCTCGAGGCGCAGGATTATTAAAGTGATTTTCTCCTCCATTAACACGATTGCTGCTATTGTTAAAATGATTGCCGCCATCGCTGTTATTCATACGCGCCGTTGCATTGTTGTTGCTGAAATGATTGGGTTGTGCACCGCCATGATTTCCTTCCGGTGAAGGTGAAGTAGTACCCTGCCTCACCGTGTGATTTCCGCCCATGATACGTCCGCTGTTGCCGGCAGCCAGCATACTCCGGTTATTCCGTGCATTTTGTTCATGCGATAATTGTGCTGAAGTTGCATTGATATGCTGCTCATTCATCGCTGCCGTTTCTACACGTGTAGGCCTGGCCGTAATACCACCAGGGCCATTAAAGCTGCTGCGGTTGTTGACAACAGTGTTGTTATTGATGTAGGTGTTGTTCACATAGGTGTTATGTACAATAGTGGTATTCACGTTTGAATAAGCCGTGTTGTAATGGTAGGAATTGCCCCGCCACATACCGCCATAGAAGCCCGAACCACAATAACCATAACCGTAATTAACACCACCGTAGAATCCTACATGAGGTCCCCAGTAGCCGGCATGCCAGCTATAAATACCCCCTGCAAATCCCCAGTAACCTGGTGTCCAGAGTACTCCTACGCGCGGTGGCATCACCCATGCACCCGGTATCCAGTAATAACCGTCCGGTCCGTAAGCCCAGTAGCCCGGTGTCCAGATATAGCCGTCATATGGACAGGGAGGTTGTGTATATACCCGCAGTGGGGGAGGTGCTACCCGGATAGAAACGCCTACGCCCACACTTACCTGCGCATATGCTGTTGATCCGGTGCCGATTACTGCTGCCAGCAACAGTAAAGCGATGGTGAACTTTTTCATGTTCAATATGGTTTTTCCATTGGTTGGACCCCGGGGAAAGGAGAAAGTTTAAAAAGTAATAGTCTACAAAACTTGTGTACTAATAAAATTATCTTTACTTTTACGCCGTTGTTCAACATACAGCGTCGTCAGCACTACTTACAGCAGGAACGAAAGCCCTTATAGTTTTTAGCACCACCACATAAAACTATCAGGAAGACAACGCTATGGCACAACACCATTCTCAACCAATAAAACAAGCCAGATGTCAACATCTCACATCTTCTCTATGAGCGACGGAACAAGGTGCTGTTTCGTCTGTTGCGCTATGCAGTAGCCATTTTCCGGCACCTTCTTTTTAATACTTATTCATTCATGCTGTTCATTCAACCAGGTGACAGTGGGCATATTGTGCCCCTTACTCACACTGTATAGGCTTTCCTGTTATCTGATGTGGTCACGGTACTGATCAGCAGATTAAATGTTGTTTACAATGCGACAAATTTTACGAGATAAACACCTGTTAAAAACGGGCTTCTTCCTGTTATTTATTTTCCCTGTTGTGCTGCTGGCACAAACGCCAGGTACACCACTGATCAACTCTCATCTCACCGGCGTAGTGGTGGATGCTAAAACGCACGAACCGCTACCAGGCGCCGTGATAAATATTAAAGGGACCACCCATGGCGTATCTGCCGATGCTGCCGGACGATTTACTTTTGTTACCGGGCAAAAATTTCCATACATACTAATCGTTAGTTACGTTGGTTATCGTCGCCTGGAAATCACGGCCAACGGGGAACACATCGAAATTCCGCTGGAACCGGCACAAAGTCAGCTGAACGATGTGGTAGTGGTAGGCTATGGCACACAGAAAAAAAGTGACCTCACCGGCGCTATTGCCGCCGTTTCCGGTCCCTTGCTAAAGCAACCACTCAGCTCTGTAGATCAGGCACTGAAAGGCGCTGTGGCTGGTGTACAGGTAACGCAAACCTCCGGGCAGCCCGGAGGAGGCGTGAGTATCCGCGTTCGCGGAGGTAGCTCCATACAAGGTGGAAATGAACCACTTTATGTGATAGATGGATTTCCGATTTATAACAGTCCTGCCGGGCCCGGTATCCTCACCGGTACACCGGTAAATCCGCTGGCCAGCATCAATCCATCTGATATTGAAAGTGTAGATATCCTGAAAGATGCTTCTGCCACCGCCATTTATGGCTCCCGCGGCGCCAACGGCGTAGTGATTATTACTACCCGCAAAGGAAAGGCCGACAGGAACAGCATTACCTATGAAGGTAGTTACGGTGTGCAATCGCTTCGCAAAAAAATAGATGTGCTCAACGCACATGATTTCGCGATCCTGAGAAACGATGCTTTCTATGATACCGATCCTTCCAAAGGAAAGTACCAATACCTGTCGCAGGCCGACATTGATAAACTGGGAGCTGGCACCGACTGGCAGGATGCTGCCTTCCGCACAGCTCCGCAACAAAATCATCAGTTGTCGGTGAGCGGGGGAACCGCCAAAACACGGTACTTTATTTCCGGTAACTATTTTGATCAGACGGGTATACTGAAAAATACAGATTTCTCACGCATTGGTTTGCGTGCCAACATAGATGCGCAACCCTATGATAAGTTGAAAATCGGCGCCAATCTCACCGTGAGTAAATCTGACGCAAACGTTGCGCCTTCCGGCATTATCACTTCCCTGCTGCAGATGCCGCCTACCGCCACCATCTACGATGCCAGCGGCAACTACACCCTGCGTAATCCATTTGAAAATATTTTTGCAAATCCAATTGCCACCCTACAGGAGCAGATTAACAAGTCCACCGCCAACCGCCTGTTAGGTACTGCCTTCGCAGAATACAACCTGGTAGAAGGATTAAACCTGAAAGTGTTGCTCGGTACCGACGTAAGTAATAATACCGAAAAAAATTACATACCGGCCTCTATTTATGAAGGGCTGTTAACGAAAGGAAATGCCGCTAAAGGTACTTACAACAGCTATTCCTGGCTCAATGAAAACACCATCTCCTATAGTCGTGTATTCCATCGACACTCGCTGGATGTGTTGGCCGGATTTACCCAGCAGGAATTTAAAAGCGATGTTACCAGGGCCGGCGCACAGCGCTTTGTAACAGATGAGCTGACGTATAATAACCTGCAGGGCGGATCTACCTTGGTTCGGCCTTATTCCGACGCTACTGCATGGGTATTGCATTCTTATCTCTCCCGGGTAAATTATAATTATAACAGTCGCTATTATTTTACGGCCAGTATCCGCGCAGATGGATCTTCCCGCTTCGGTAAAGGCAACAAGTGGGGCTACTTCCCCTCTGCGGCGGCTTCATGGCGAGTGAGCAATGAATCATTTTTTGCACCCTTGTTAAAAAAAATCAGTGACCTGAAACTCAGGGCCAGCTTCGGTACTACCGGTAACCTTGAAATAGGAGAGTACCAGTCGCTCGCCACTTTATATACATTGGGATACCTTTTCGGAAAAGAAGTAGCCACAGGGTTTGCGCCTTCCCGCCTGGCAAATGACCACCTCGGCTGGGAGAAAACCTTCCAGTACAATGGGGGCATAGATATCGGGTTTTTGGATAACCGGTTGTTGCTGACCCTCGATGCCTATTATAAAAAAACAACCAACCTGCTCCTGAATGTAGAAATACCGTGGACTTCCGGGCAGGCATCTTCCCTGCAAAACTTCGGTAGCGTACAGAATAAAGGAATAGAAATAAGCGTAAGCAGCAAGAATTTCGTAGGGGCGTTCACGTGGGGAACGGATTTAAATGTTTCCCTGAACCGTAATCGCGTGTTAACTATTGGAAACGGCGCGAAGTCGTATATCAGCGGCAACTACATTATACGTGTGGGCGAGCCGCTGGGCAGCTTCTATGGCACGGTAACCGACGGTATCCTGCAAACCGGGGAAGAAGGAAAGAAAGGGAAGCTGACGGGCAATGCTGTTCCTAAACCGGGCGACAGGCTATATAAAGATATCAACGGAGATGGCACTTTTACTACGGCTGCCGACAGAACGATTATCGGCAATGCACAACCGGATTTTATTTTTGGCCTCACCAACAACTTCTCGTGGAAGGGATTTAATTTGTCGCTGCTGCTACAAGGGTCCTATGGCAATCAAATATTGAATTCCAACCGCCAATCGCTGGAGCTGTTTAACGGTCAGCAAGGAGCGGCAGCATCTGCCCTGGACCGCTGGACGCCAACAAATCCAAGTCAGGCAATACCCCGCGCAAAGCTGGATCCGGCGCCGGTTTTCTCCGACCGCTTTATTGAAGACGGTTCTTTCCTGCGGGTGAAGAGCATCACGCTGGGATATACACTGCCTAAACGAATCACCGGGAAAATATCGGCGGTGAATGTATTCGCCACTGCACAAAATTTATTCACGTGGACCAAATACACCGGTTTCGATCCGGAAGTGACTTCCGGGAACAACGTTTCACCGGGAACAGACCTGGGTATTTACCCGGTAGCACGTACTATTAGCGGCGGCGCCAGGATTACTTTCTAATCCATATTGTTTATCTAAAAAATCAGGACACATGAAAAAGATATATATCGCTCTACTGCTGGTTATTACGGCGGCATCCTGCTCCAGGCTGGATGAACAGCCGGAAGCAGTGATTACTTCCGATAATTTTTATAAGAATGAAGCAGAAGCCACGGCAGCGGTAACTGCCGCCTATCGTAAATTGTATGAAACAGGACAATCACTGTACAACAGCCTTTTCCAGATAGGCGTGGAAATGGCGACTGATGATTATGAAGCAGGCCCCAGGGCCCGTAACGCCCATGTACGCGCTATCTCCGGTCTTACCCACGATGCTTCCAACGATCGTATGGAGCAACTGTGGAAACAGAGCTATGATGCCATCAATGTATCTAATATCGCCATTGATCAGATTGCGTTGATCCGTAAAGGTAGTATCAACGAAACCATTAGAACGCGTTTGATCAATGAAGCAAAATTCCTGCGGGCACTACATTATTTTAACCTGGTGAGATGGTTTGGCGCAGTGCCATTGGTGCTGCATGCACCGGCATCATTGTCGCCGGACGCCTTATATGTTGAGAAAGCACCCGAACAGGCCGTATACCTGCAAATCATCCAGGACCTGCAGGATGCAGAACATCTGCCGGCACCGGCGGAATATGGCCCGGCAGATATTGGCCGCGCCACTGCCGGCTCCGCAAAGAGCCTGCTGGCCAAAGTATATCTTACAAAAAAAGACTGGCAACTGGCTGCCGATAAAAGTAAAGAGATCATTGATCTTCACTGGTATGAACTGTTTGAGAACTTTGCCGATGTATTTAATGTGGCGAAAAAAAACGGGAAGGAACATATTTTCTCTGCACAGTTCCAGGGAAACGCTGCATACCAGGGAAACAGCCTTGCCAGTCGCTCCGCTCCCAATGAAGTACCTGGTATTAACGGCGACTATGCCGACGCCATACACAAACAGGGAGGGCTATACGAAAGTTTTGGTGAAGGAGATGCCCGTAAAGCGGTCACATTTGTGACCCAGATGACCAGCCCCACAGATGGTAAACTGTACACCTTTGAACCACACCTGAATAAATATTATGATCCTGCCGTAGTAGGCAGCCAGGGCGAATCGTCTAAAAACTTACCTATTATCCGGTATGCAGAAGTATTGCTTATTTATGCAGAAGCATTGAATGAAGTGAATCATGGCCCTTCTGCTGCCGCATACGACGCCATTGATGCCGTACGGCAACGATCCAATGTGCCACGCCTGCAGGACGTAGCCCCCGGATTGAGTGCAGATAATTTCCGAGATAGCGTGTTCCAGGAGAGAAGGAAAGAACTGGTATATGAATACCAGCGTTGGTTTGACCTCGTAAGAAGAGGCCCTGATTATTATGTGAAAGTATTAAAGGCAGCAGGGAAAACGCTGGCGGCGCCCCGTCATATTCACTTTCCTACGCCACAACGGGAACTGAACCTAAATCCGAAGTTGAAACAAGACCCGCTTTGGGTGAACTATTAATACATAAATGCCAACAATGAAACGAATATTATTCCTGCTCTCATGGCTTGCTGCTAGCCATGGGGGCTTTGCCCAGCAGAAACAGGCGTCGCGGCCCAACATCATCCTGATTATGGTGGATGACATGGGTTACTCCGATATCGCGCCTTATGGCTCAGAAATACACACGCCTAATCTCAGTCGCCTTGCGGCGGAAGGCCTGCGGCTACAGGAGTTTTATAACAACTCCATCTGTGCGCCCACGCGTGCGTCGTTGCTTACCGGTCAATCGAATCACAAAGCCGGTGTAGGCTATTTTAACGTGAACCTCGGTCTGCCTGCCTACCAGGGATACCTGAACAAAGAATCACTGACGCTGGCAGAAGTATTGAAGGAAGCGGGTTACAGCACGTTGATGTCGGGAAAATGGCATGTGGGAGATGATAGTATTGCCTGGCCTAATCAGCGGGGTTTCGACCGTTTTTTTGGTTTTATTGGCGGCGCCAGCAACTATTTCGATATTGGTAACTACCCGGATAAGGCGCCACCAGTACCGCTTGTAGAGAACAACCGTTCTTTCAACCTGCAACCGGGACAGTACCTCACCGACGAAATTGCCGGCCACGCGGTGAAATTCCTGGACGAACAAAGCAAATTAAACAAGCCTTTCTTTTTGTATGTAGCCTACAATGCGCCACACTGGCCGCTACAGGCATTGCCGGAAGATATTGAAAAGTATAAAGGTCGTTATGCGATCGGCTGGGATTCATTGCGCCGGGAACGGATTGCTCAACAGAAAAAACTAGGCATCATTGCTCCCAATGCAACGATTGCGCCGGATCCAGAAGTACCTGCCTGGGAAAGTCTTACCTACGACGAGCAGCAATTGTGGCAAAAGAAAATGGAGGTATATGCCGCCATGATTGATCGTATGGACCAGGGCATCGGTAAGATATTGACGAAGTTAAAAGAGTTGAAGAAAGATGAGAATACGTTGATTGTATTTATCTCCGATAATGGCGCCCAGGGCGGTTTTATACCAACAGGCAGGAAAAGGCCACGCAGTTCCGGTCCTATTGGTTCTGCAGGATCTTATGATTACCAGGAACAGAGCTGGGCGCATGTATCTAATACGCCGTTCCGGTCTTACAAGGCCAGTGCCTATGAAGGCGGTATCAGCTCGCCGCTGATTGCCTGGTATCCTGCCAGGATCAAGGCAGGTAGCATCGCACGGGGTACGGCCCACCTGATCGACCTGGCGCCTACATTTTATGAAATAGGCGGCGCTGCGTATCCATCTTCCTACCATCATATCAACACAAATCCTTTACCTGGCATTAGTTTAACGCCATTGCTGTTTGCACAACAGGAAATTACCCGCAAGGTGCCGCTCTTCTGGGAACGGGCCGGCAACAGGGCGGTACGGCAAGGGAAGTGGAAATTGATTTCCTCCTGGCCATCCAAACAATGGGAACTGTATAACCTGGAAACAGACCGCGCAGAAACCAATAACCTGGCGGCACAGGAGCCACAGGTGGTAAAAGAACTGGCTGCTGCCTATGATAACTGGGCCAAAGAAAATGATGTGGTAGACTATGATAAAATAAAGCCCGCCGGTCCGGCTGGATTTGCGGGCCCTACAGGCGGTGGTCAGCCTGCCGGAGGAAAACGGAATAAATAATGCAAACACAAAAAATGATCATGAAAAAATTATTGATTGCTTTAACGGTAGCCGCTATATGGACTACTAACGTTGCCGCACAAACGAAGAAGCCCAATATTATTCTCATCATGGTAGATGATATGGGATATTCGGACCTGGGCGCCTATGGCTCTGAAATACATACTCCCAACCTCGATCGGCTAGCTGCTGAAGGATTGCGTTTAAAAGAGTTTTATAATAATTCTATTTGCGCGCCTACCCGCGCATCTTTGTTGAGTGGTCAGTACCAGCATAAGGCCGGCATCGGCTATTTTGATGTAAACCTGGGCCTGCCTGCTTATCAGGGCTTTCTTAACAAGGAATCGCTGACGCTGGCGGAGGTGTTGAAAACAGCGGGTTATAATACCCTGATGTCGGGTAAATGGCATGTAGGCAACGATAGCCTGTCCTGGCCTAATCAACGTGGTTTCGAGCAATATTACGGTGTGATTGGTGGTGGGGCCGACTACTTCGATGCAAAGCCGATGCCATTGGGCGGGAGCCAATATCCTGTGGTACTGGTAGAGAATAACCAGCGCCTGCACCCGGCAGACAACAGTTATTATTTTACCGATGAAATTGCCGGCCATGCCGTGAAATACCTGCAGGAACAAAGCAAAACCAATAAGCCCTTCTTTTTATACCTTGCCTTTAATGCGCCACACTGGCCCTTACAGGCCTTGCCGGAAGATATTGCAAAGTATAAGGGGAGATATGATATTGGCTGGGATTCTCTTCGCCACGAGCGTTTAATACGGCAACAACAACTGGGCATACTGGACCCTCGTCAAACGGTCGCGCCCCGCGATGAAGAAGTACCGGAGTGGAATAGTCTCACCTGGGATGAAAAGCAACTCTGGAAATCGAAGATGGAAGTATATGCCGCCATGGTAGACCGGATGGACCAGGGTGTAGGCAAGGTACTGGATGCCTTGAAAGCATTGAAGAAAGATGATAACACGCTGGTAATATTCATTTCAGATAATGGTGCGCCGGCGGAAGATGTTGCACACTGGGGGCCTAAAGCAGCCAGGAATACAGGCCCGGTGGGTACCGCCGGTTCTTTTGAGTCGCAGGGGAAAAACTGGTCTTTCGTATCAAACAGTCCTTTCAGGGCTTTCAAAAACTTCATGTATGAAGGAGGTATCAGTTCTCCGCTGATCGCCTGGTTTCCCGGTAAAATTAAAGGGGGCACTATTGCGAAAGGCACTGCCCATCTGATAGATCTGGCGCCTACCTTCTATGAAGTAGCGGGCGTGAAATATCCCGAAAAATACAATGGTGTAAAGCCGAATGCATTACCCGGGAAAAGTCTTGCCGGCTTGTTTTTCCGTGGAGATGCATTGAACCGCGAGGTCCCGCTGTTCTGGGAGCGTGCTGGTAACAGAGCGGTAAGAAAAGGCAAATGGAAACTGGTGTCCATTTATCCGCAGTATCGCTGGGAACTGTATGATGTAGAGCAGGATCGTGGGGAGACCAATGATGTGGCAGCTAAAAATACGCAGGTCGTAAATGAGTTGTCTGCTGCTTATTTCGAGTGGGCTAAGCAAACAGGCGTAGTAGAATATGAGAAGATAAAGCCGGCATCGCTGTTTGATAAGAAGCCGGCTAAGTAGAGCATAAAGCCGAAAGCAAAAAGCTATTTTAGCGGATGGATCAAAGCGGATAAGTTATACGCGCTGTTCACTCGCTAAAATAGCTTTTTGCTTTCGGCTTTATGCTTTCTGCTCACAAAAGAATCAGATTTTTCGCTTTGTACGCCTGTAATTCGGGGCTGTCAGCGGGGAGTTCAGTAATGAGGTAATGAATGTCCTGCAGATCGGCAATTTTCATTTTCATGGAAGAGTTCAGCTTCTCAGAAATGGCCAGTATGGCTACTTTTTCGGTTGCCTTGATCATGGCTTTCTTTACCTGTATGGTTTCCCAGTCGGCGTCGGTTAATCCGTTCACCGGATCAATGGCATTGGTACCAATGATACAGAGGTCTGCTTTGATGTTAGACAGGTATTCAAATACTTCGCCGCTCACGGTCATCTGGCTATAGGCAGAAATTTGTCCGCCGATGACAATTGTTTTTATCATAGGCTTATCAAGCAGCTCCACTGCGGAGAGTACGTTTACCGTGATAAACGTGGCGCGCAGGGTAGCGGGTATCTTTTTGATGAACTCCCGGATGGTGGTGCCGCCACCGATTAAAACGATCATATCATCGCGAAGCAGTTGCAGTGTTTTCTCTGCAATCACCAGCTTGTTATTCTGCGCATAGGTCTGTGATTCATGCCCATAATGATAGGCAATAGACATGGCGCCTCCTTTAATCTTCACTACTTCTCCGTCTTCCGCCAGTTCATTTACATCTCTCCGGATGGTGTCTTCTGATACATTGATCAGCCCCACCAGTTCGGAATAGGTGATGCGGGTATGAATATTTACCTGCTGTATAATTAACTGCTTCCTCGCTTTTTTTGTGAGGGAAGCAAAAGGAAGCTGCTCCTGCGTGTTCGGACTATCCATAGCGTTGCGACAATTCAGAGGGTGATGATAGTTAAAAATCCCAGCATTTGCAAAGTTTCGGACTGCCGGGTAAAATAATATTAGCGCAAAAATATGGGTTCAATATCGATTTTGCACTTTTGACAATAAAAATAATTTTTCTGCAAAAGTTGTAAATAATTAAAATATTAATAATCAATATATTATTGTGATGTATCCGTCTTTGTTGCGATTTATTTGCAATAATTATTTGCAAATAATTTGCAGAAATGAACGAAATACCTATTTTAGAGCAGTATTTCCGCATTATTTGAAGACTATCAACCAAACCACAATGATGAAAAATGTCATAAAGCTGGCAACTTTCACGAAACTGATGCTACCTGTACTGAGCCTCTTGTTTTGTTTCGGGAGTTATGCCCAGACACCTGCCAACAAATCCATTTCCGGTACTGTAAAGGGGCCTGATGGACAACAAATTATTGGCGCTACCATCTCCCTGCTATCCGCAAAAGGAGTGGGCGCTGTTACCGACGCCAACGGAAAATTTACTTTAAACATCCCTGCCAGTCATGCTGCCGACATCACTCTCGCTGTTAGTTATATCGGATATGAAAGGAAGGAAGTGAACGTAGCACCTGGTCAAACACAGGTGAACATCCAGCTGGAACAGGCTTCCAAAGCACTGGGAGAGCTGGTGGTAACCGCATTAGGCATCAAAAAAGACAAGAAAGCACTGGCTTACGCGGTGACAGAAGTAAAAGGCAGTGAATTTACACAAGCCCGCGAGATCAACGTGGCAGACGCGTTGACGGGTAAAATTGCCGGCGTAAATGCTTCCGGTCTCGCTGCAGGTCCTGGTAGTTCCAGCCGCGTAATCATCCGTGGCACCGGTTCATTGAATGGTGATAACCAGCCACTGTATGTAATTAACGGTATGCCCATAGATAACACCACGCAAAGCGTTCCTGCCAGCGGCAACGGTGCTATTGGTCTCAATAGCGACCGCGGTGATGGTATCGGCGGTATTAACCCGGATGATATTGAAAGCATCACCGTATTGAAAGGAGGTCCTGCTGCTGCGTTGTATGGCGCACGTGCAGCCAACGGTGTCATCCTGATCACTACCAAAAAAGGAGTAAAGCAAAAAGGAATCGGCGTGGATTATAACTCCACCCTCACTGCAGAAACACCGGCTATTATCCCGGATTGGCAGTATGAATATGGCTCCGGTGTGAATGGCGCGAAACCAACTACCCAAAGCGCCGCTATCAGCGCAGGCCGCCTCTCCTGGGGCCCAAAAATGGATGGCAGCAATGTGATACAATTTGATGGGGTAAGTCGTCCGTATTCCGCACAAAGAAATAATATCAAAAATTTTTACAGAACAGGTACCACTTTTACCAACACCGTATCTTTTGCAGGTGGAAATGATAACACCACTTATCGCGCCTCCCTGTCAGATATGAACAACCATGGCCTGGTGCCCAATCAGCACCTGAATAAGAAAATATTTTCAGCCAGCGTGAATTCCAATCTGAGCAAGAGATTGTCGGTAGAAGCTTATGCGCAGTATAATATCGAAAAAGCGCAAAACAGAAGCGGTGTATCTGATGCACCCGGCAACCTGAACTGGAGTACTTATATGCTGGCCAATACAGTGGATATCCGCAATATGAATCCAGGCTATGATAAAGATGGAAATGAAGTGAAATGGAATCCTTCTGACTTTGCAGGTAACCCTTACTTCATTCTTAACAAGTTTAAAAATGATGATAACCGTAACCGCTTTATTGGTAACGTCAGCATTAAGTATAATATCCTTGAAAACCTGTTTATCCGTGGTCGCGTAAACCACGACTATATGAACGCAGGTTATGTAGGTATTGTACCTTCCGGTACTGCCTATGCGTCTGATGGCTTCTACGCCCAGTCATCTACCGCCAGCGCTGAAACCAACGCGGAACTGACATTGAACTACCAGGCGAAATTGGGTAAAGACTTTGGCCTAACAGCAATGGCCGGCGGTAATAAGCGCAAATCAACATCCGATGCCATCGTTTTTGATGGTAAAGGATTTTTTGAGCCAGGTTTTTATGATCAGTCCAATGTAAAGAACCTGAGCATTAAAAATATTAACCAGCGCCAGGCAACCAATTCTGTATTCGGCTCACTGGACCTGTCTTTCAGAGACCTGTTATTTATCACCGCTACGGGTCGTAACGACTGGTTCTCTACTTTGTCTCCTAAAAAGAATAATATCTTTTATCCTTCCGTAGGAGCGAGCTTCCTGCTGTCAGAAGCACTCAGCATGCCATCATGGATAGACTATGCCAAAGTGAGATCTTCATGGGCTAAAGTAGGTGGTGGTGCACCACTGGCATATGCACTGAACCAAACCTATAGCATGGTTCCGGGCGGCGGTCACTTAGGACAACCATTGCAAACACCAACGCAAACCAATGGTGTAGGCTCCGGCTTACTGATTGCGCCTAACCAGGATCTGAAACCGTTTACCTCTACTACTATTGAAGCAGGTATCGAAGGCCGTTTTCTGCATAACAGGTTGTCTGCAGACATTACTGTTTACAATCGTAAAACTACCGATGATATCATGCAGGCGGCCATCTCTCCAGGATCCGGTTACAACTTCGCTTACCTGAACGTAGGTGAAATGAACAACAAAGGAGTGGAGCTGATGCTGTCCGGTACACCGGTTAAACAGAAAAATTTCTCCTGGGAGGTAAGTGTAAATGCTGCTTACAATAAAAATGAAGTACTGAAACTCAACGAAGGACTTAACAACCTGCAGTTAGATGCTGCTGTAAACAGCTATGCTTTCCTCTTCGCTGAAGTAGGTAAACCTTATAGCATCATCAAAGGATTTGCTGCGAAGAAAAATGCACAGGGACAAACCATCTACAATAAGGCAAACGGCTACGAAGTAACCGAACAGAAAGATCTGGGAACAGGGATTTCTCCATGGACCGGTGGTATTACCAATAACTTCCGTTACAAACAGTTTAACCTGAGCTTCCTCATCGATGGTAAATTTGGAGGGCATATTTATTCCGGTACCAACCTCTATGCTACCCGCTTTGGTTTGAATAAAATAACGTTGCCAGGCAGGGAAGAGGGGTTAACCGTAACCGGCGTTGACACAGATGATAAGCCTTTCACTAAAACGTTTACTTATACAAGCGGCCTGCAACAGTACTATGATAACTTCAAGAATATCTCTGAAAAGTTTGTATATGATGCGAGCTTCATCAAATTAAGACAGGTAGTATTCACCTATACCATTCCAACAAAAGCTATCGCTTTCGCAAAAGTACAGGCAGCTTCTGTTTCCTTCGTGGCCAGGAACCTGCTGATACTTTATAAAAACGCCCCCAATATTGATCCGGAGTCTACTTTCAGCAACGCCAACGCGCAAGGCTTTGAAATGTTTGGAGTGCCACGTACCAGAAGTTATGGTATAAACCTGATGGTAAAACTGTAGTTCACGTTTAAAAAAGTTTATTATGAAACGATTGGCCAGATATAAATATATATTTCTCCTGGGTACAGTACTTGGACTGTCAGCCTGTGACAAAGGATTTGAAGAACTGAATACAAATCCTAATGCTTCTACCACGCCGAATGTCAACTTTCTTTTCACCCAGAGTTTGTTGAAAGGTAACCTGGTGTATGACAGAACCTACTTTTATACGTCTTATCTCCATTGCGGTACTTATATTCAGCATTTCTCCATCGCAAAAGAAATTGGTGGTTCCGGTGCAGGCGACAAGTATGCGATGAATGATTTTTATCAAAGCTTTTATTTCCGTTACATCTATACTAACGCCATCCTTACGCTGCAGGAGATTATTACTACATTGAAAACACCTGCAAGGGCTGCAGATGTAAATAAACTATCGGCTGCACGTATCTGGAAAGTATTATTGATGCAGCGTATCACCGATCTATACGGAGATGTGCCTTATTCTGAAGCTACCCAGGGCAGAAACAGTGTATTCCTGCCTAAATATGATGCACAGGCGGATATTTATGCAGACATGCTAAAGGAGCTGGATGAAGCGATCAAAGCATTTAATCCCGATCCCAACGCTTCTTCTTTCAAAGACGCAGACCTGCTGTACAAAGGAGACGTAGCCATGTGGAAAAAGTTTGGCTACTCCCTGATGTTAAGAGTAGCCATGCGTGCTACCAAAGTAACAGATGGGAAAGTAGTGGCGAAAGATTGGGTACAAAAGGCGTTTGCCGGTGGCGTTATTCTCAAAGGTGAGGAAAGCGCGGTATTACATTATAGCAACGGTCCTCAGACATATAACAATAATCCCGTTGCTTTTGAACTTGTAGGGCAGGATTATAGTCTGAATTCCCACGGCGCCGATAACATCGAGTGGGGTAAATACAGTAAAACCTGGATCGACTTCCTGAAAAATAATAATGATCCACGTTTGGGGGTAGTATCGGTAGTATGGAATAACAATACGCCGGATACTTCCGCGGCTATTCAAAAAGGTATGCCTAATGGCTCCGATAAGAAAACAGCAGATTTTGTTACTTACTCAGAACCTAATCCTGCTACTGTTTTAAATAATGCTGCACCATTGCTGTTATTAAGCAATGCCGAAACTAACTTGTTACTTGCCGAAGCCGCTTTGCGTGGTTGGGTATCCGGTGATAAAACACAATACTATAATGATGGGGTTACTGCTGCGTTGAAGAACTGGTCGCTGTTCGGCCCTGCTGGCGTAATTGCCGGTGATAAGATCAACCAGTATGTAACGGCGCATCCATTGAATGCTGCTGGTACTTTTGATGCACAAATGAACCAGATTCATACACAGTTCTGGGCCGCCTTATTCCTGGATGAACAGGAGGCCTATGCTAACTGGAGGCGTACCGGCTATCCTGTACTGGTACCTGTAAATTATGTGGGTAATGCTACCGGTGGCACTATTCCCCGCCGTTTGCCTTATGCTATTGCAGAACAAGGTATCAATGGTGCACATTACCGCGAGGCAGTAAACAGGCAGGGACCGGATTTATTAACAACCAGAATTTGGTGGGATAAATAACCATGAAAAGAATATTGCTTTTATCAATATTAGCAGGGGTTTGTAACACAACTATGTCACAGGGGAATAAGGCTGCCGCAAAGGCAGCCTTGGTTCCTTTGCCGGTGAGCGCTACCTATAATTCAGATCACTTTCAGCTAACCCCTAACACCTTGCTGCTGGCCGATCCGAGCAATGAAGGCGCCGCATCGCTGCTACAGGAATACATTCAACAGCAAACTAAGAAAACCTTACGGCTGACTACACAACCCGGCAGCAACCGTATCATATTGCATACCGACACCATCCTCGTAAAGCAGCCTGAAGAATACCTGCTGCACATCAACAAAGAACAAGTGACTATCACTGCGTACAATGCTACCGGCATCGTACGCGGTATTGCCACACTGCAACAACTATGGCAGCAGCAAAACGCTACCACGCTGGTATTACCGGGAGCTGTGATACACGACTACCCCCGCTTCGGCTACCGGGGCATGCACCTGGATGTAAGCCGCCATTTCTTTTCGGTAGACTTTATCAAACAGTTTATTGATCAGCTGGCACGCTATAAGATCAACAACTTTCACTGGCATCTTACCGACGACCAGGCCTGGCGTATTGAAATAAAGAAGTATCCTAAGCTGCAGTCTGTTGCCGCATGGCGTGACCAGACACTGATCGGACACAAGAAAGAATTACCACATGTATTTGACGGAAAGAAATATGGCGGGTATTATACTACGGAAGAAGTAAAAGCAGTGATAGCCTATGCCACTGCCAGGCATATCACCGTGATCCCGGAAATTGAAATGCCCGGTCACGCACTGGCAGCGCTCAACGCTTATCCTGAGCTGGGCTGCACAAAGGGACCGTATAAAACTGCGCAGTTCTGGGGCGTATTTGATGATGTGTTCTGCGCGGGAAACGATAGTACCTTCACCTTCCTGCAGGATGTACTGGATGAGGTAATACAATTGTTCCCTTCTACGTATATCCATATTGGTGGGGATGAATGCCCGAAAGTAAGATGGGCGCATTGCCCTGCCTGCCAGTTGCGCATGAAACAGGAACACCTGGCAGATGAGCATGCACTGCAGAGTTATTTTATCAAAAGGATCAGTGAATATGTGCACAGCAAAGGCCGGAAAATCATCGGCTGGGATGAAATACTGGAAGGCGGACTGGCACCCGGCGCCACTGTGATGAGCTGGAGAGGCGTGGACGGTGCCATCGCTGCAGCGAAGCAACAACATCATGTGATCATGACACCGGAAGATGAATTATATTTCGATCACTACCAGTCTTTATATCCCGAAGAAAAAATAGCCGCCGGCGGATATACGCCTTTGGAAGAAGTATATCACTACGATCCGCTACATGCCGCAGGGGATACCGCATTGCTTCCTTATATTTCCGGCATGCAGGGAGAAGTCTGGAGTGAGTACCTGGATACGGAACAACAGGCGCAATACATGATATATCCACGTTTGCTGGCCGTAGCAGAAAGGGCGTGGTCGCCGCAAACCGTGAGAGACTACGCTGATTTCCGTTCCCGCCTGAAAGCACAACAGCCATTGCTGCGGGCACAGCATATCGCTGCCGCCTATAATTTTGACGAAATAAATTATAGTATAGACAGCCTCGCAAAAGGGCAGTTGTACATTGCACTGCACAGCACAGATACAACAGCTGTTATCCGCTACACTACCAACGGCAGCATGCCCGGTGCACACAGCGCGGTATATAAGCACCCGGTACGGCTCACCAAAAGCAGCACGCTCAAAGCGGCGTTGTATCAACAGCAACAACCTGTACAACGATTATTTCATCAGTCGTTTTCCATCAATAAAGCAACGGGAGCCACTATTACTTTAAAAGAGGCGCCTAACACCAAATGTAACGGCGATGCCAGTTTGCTGGTAAATGGTATTGCAGGATCTAAACGCTATAATGATCAACAGTGGCTGGGTTTCAGCAAACGGGACCTGGAGGCGGTGATTGATTTGGGCAGTGAACAATCTATTCAGCAGGTAGGGGCCAATTGCCTGAATTATCATTGGCAGAAAATGTGGCCGCCTACCTCCCTGGAGTTTTGGATCTCTGTTGATGGGGTTCACTTTACATCACTTGCTACGGCTACCGATTTCCCCGTAAATGGGATTAATGTTATACGCTTGCCGGTAAAGCCGGTGAAGGCCCGGTATGTAAAAGTGGTGGCCCGCAACAAAGGCGTGATACCTGAAGGCGAATATGGCGCAGGTGGTAACAGCCAGTTACTGATAGATGAAATTATAATTGATTAAGCAATTAGCTGTTAGCAGCTAACAGCTAATTGCTAAAAGCTACTGCTATGTCTTTTCTGATAGTAATATTTTGCATGTTGGTATTCGTTGTTTTGCTCACGTGGTGCAAACTGAATCCCTTTATTGCGTTTCTCCTGGTATCGGTGCTGGCGGCGTTACTATTGGGAATACCCCCGGATAAAATTTCCGCTTCCCTGCAAAAAGGTATAGGCGACACCATTGGCGGGTTGCTGAGCGTTATTGTACTGGGAGCCATGCTGGGCAAATTGGTGGCGGAAAGTGGTGCCGCCCGCCAAATTGCCAACACGCTGATGCAGTTGTTTGGTGAAAAATACCTGCAGTGGGCATTGATGGTAGCAGGATTTATTATCGGCATCCCACTGTTTTATACAGTAGGCTTTGTGTTGATGGTGCCGTTGATTTTCTCGGTGATATACCAGTATAAATTACCAGCGGTATATATAGGATTGCCGGCATTGGCTGCATTGTCGATTACACATGGGTTTCTGCCGCCGCATCCATCGCCGGCTGCATTGGTGGCACAGTTTAATGCCAATATGGGATTGACATTGTTGTATGGATTGGTAGTGGCCATTCCAGCCCTGATACTGGCCGGCCCCGTTTTTTCCAGGTACCTGAAGCATATACCGGCAGCGCCATCAGCTTTGTTTCAGCAACAGGAAGTAAATGATGCGCCTTTACCAGGAAAAATGAATAGTTTTATCACTGCTTTATTGCCGGTATTACTGTTGATCTTTACAACGCTGTTAGCGCACTTTTTTAACCAGGAAAACACCGGGATCCATCGTTGGATATTGTTTGCAGGAGATGCCCCTACCGTGATGTTGTTTGCTTTGCTGGTAGCTACCTTTTCATTGGGCATTTGCCAGCAAAGACCCGTAAAGGAAATCATGACGATCTATGCAGATGCGATCCGCGACATTACCATGATCATATTAATTGTTGCAGGCGCCGGCGGATTGAAACAGGTACTCGCAGATAGCGGGGTGAGTTTACAGATTGCGAATGCAATGCAATCCTGGCATATTCCCGTACTGGTATTGGGTTGGTTAACCGCTGCAATTATCAGGGCTTGTGTAGGCTCTGCCACCATTGCCGGCCTCACGGCTGCCGGCATGATAGCACCGCTGATGTTGCAGGGACATGTTAATCCCAACCTGATGGTATTATCAATAGGTGCAGGAAGCCTCATGTTTTCGCACGTGAATGACGCGGGCTTCTGGTTATTTAAGGAATATTTTAACCTGAGCATTAAGCACACCTTGTATTCCTGGTCAGTTATGGAAACCATTGTAGGTACCGTGGGCCTGGTAGGAGTGTTGATATTAGATAAGTTCGTGTAGGTATTTATCTTTCAAAAAATAATAGTACAACATCATCAAATCATATTTTTAGAAAACTAAAACAGCAACTATGGAAAACAATCATGCAGAAGAGAAATTAGCAGCGCTGGGACTGTCATTGCCTCCGGCGCCGACGCCGCTGGGAGTGTATAAACCATTTCTGATAGATGGTAAATACCTGTATCTCTCTGGTCATGGTCCGGTACAGGATGATAAATCATTGATCATTGGCCGTATAGGTGATGCACTGGATATAGAACAAGGTAAGCTGGCAGCACGCCAGGTGGGTTTAACCATGCTGTCAACCATTAAAACACATGTAGGCAGCCTGGCAAAGGTAAAGCGCGTGATCAAAGTGTTGGGTATGGTGAACTGTACACCCGACTTTGAACGCCATCCTTACGTGATCAATGGTTGCAGTGAACTGTTTGCAGCTGTATGGGGGGAAGAAAACGGAGTAGGCGTGAGAAGCGCTGTAGGCTTTGGCTCATTACCTGATAATATCCCCGTGGAAATAGAAGCACTGTTTGAATTATACTAGACAGCGGTTGATTTGTATATTTGGATATTTAGCGGAGTTTGCTTCAAAAAGAGTACTTTGAAAAATAGTTCGATATCCAGGTAACAAAATAATTTAATAATGCAGAAACCGGGTGGTAACAAGGGTCTTCGGGTAACAGCCTTCGGGGAGTTTTTGCTGCGGCTGCACAGTAGCGGTGGCAGGCGATTTCAGCAAACAGACGGATATACCGCTTATTATGCAGGGGCCGAGGCCAATGTATGTGTGCTGCTGGCCAGGTTGGGGATACCCGCCAATTATGTGAGCCGGATGCCGGATAACGACCTGGCATGGGCAGGTATTCAACAACTGAGGAGTCATGGGGTGAACACCGATCATGTATTATTCGGTGGTGATAAACTGGGCCTGTATTTTACAGAACCCGGCAACAGCATCCGGCCTACCCGCGTCATTTATGATAGAACGGGAACCTCTTATGCGGACCTGGAACCCGGGCAACTTAACTGGAAAGAGATATTGGCGCATAGCCATTGTTTTCACTGGTCCGGCGTAGCAGCTGCAGTATCTGAAAGTGCCGCTGCTGTTTGCCGGGAGGCGCTGGAAGCAGCAGTAGCGGCAGGGATTACCATCTCATCGGATTTTAACTATCGTTCCAAACTTTGGAAATATGGCCAACATCCGTCCGCTGTGATGCCGGAACTGCTGCAGCATAGCGAAGTAACAGTAGCCGACCTCGATGCGGTGAAAGTATATTTTGATATCGACACTGACACCACATTATCATTGGAGCAAAGGTTTGAACAATGCTATACCGCATTGTTGCCAAAAATGCCCCGGCTTAAAACACTGGGTATGAGCTTCCGCCGGCAAATAGATCAGCAGCTCTGGTACACCGGCGCCCTGGCACATGAAGGACGGTTTTACTATGCCAAAGGGTTTCCGCTGACAGATATCACCGACCAGATCGGCACAGGCGATGCCTTTACTGCCGGCATGCTGTATAGCCTGATGAAGGGCGAGGCACCACAACAGGTTATCGATTTTGCTACCGCCTGCGGTACCATCAAACAAAGCATTCCTGGCGACTGGGCCATTGTGAGTTACGCCGAAATAGTAGAACTGATGAAAAACGGTATGTCCGGAAGAATTGTACGCTAATTAATGAAATAACTATGTTTACGATAGATGCACACCTGGATCTCAGCATGAACGCGCTGGAATGGAACAGGGACCTGAAACAGCCTGTTGCCGCCATCCGCGCCAGAGAAGCCGGATTAACCGATAAGCCGGATCGCGCCAAAGGAGTAGTGGCGTTCCCTGAATTGAGAAAAGGAAATATTGGACTGGTAGTAGCCACACAGATAGGCCGTTATGTAGCACCGGATAATCCGTTGCCAGGCTGGCATTCACCGGAACAGGCCTGGGCCCAGACACAGGGACAACTGGCCTGGTACAAAGCCATGGAAGACGAAGGGGAGATGGTGATGATCAAAGACCGCAAAGGCCTGGAACAACACCTGGCACTGTGGAACAACGGTACGCCCAACGATCAGAAACCAATCGGCTATATACTGAGCCTTGAAGGCGCCGACTCCATCATTGACCTGAAATACCTGGAACGTGCCTATAACAAAGGATTACGTGCCATTGGCCCAGCGCACTATGGGCCCGGACGATATGCAAATGGGACAGATGCTACCGGTCATCTGAATGAAAAAGGTAAACAGCTGATCAAAGAAATGGAAAAGCTAAACATGATCCTTGATGCTACCCATCTTTGCGATGATGCTTTCTGGGATGCCATGGACCTGTTTAACGGCGCCGTTTGGGCCAGTCATAATAACTGCCGCGCCCTGGTAGATCACAACCGCCAGTTCAGCGATGACATGATCAAAGTCCTCATCCGGAAAGGCGCCGTAATAGGTGGCGCCCTCGATGCCTGGATGATGGTACCGGGCTGGGTACGCGGAAAATCCACCCCCGAAGCGATGGGATGCAACCTCGAAAAAATGATCGACCACATGGATCATATTTGCCAGATCGCTGGTAATGCCCTGCACGTGGGTATCGGTACGGACCTGGATGGCGCATTCGGTAAAGAACAATGCCCATACGACCTGGAAACTATTGCCGACATGCAAAAACTGCCGGACCTGCTGGCAAAAAGAGGCTACAGCAAAGCAGATATCGAAAATGTGATGCATGGCAACTGGCTGCGCATCCTGCGCAATGCGTGGAAAGACTAACGCTCGTAAAGGAGCAAAGCAGTAAAGAAGCGAAGATATAAGTGAATAGCCCATTAATCAGCTTATCAGTAAAAAACAATCTTTATTCCTTTGCTGCTTTGCTCCTTTGCCCCTTTGCGAGAAAAACTTAACTTGCGCGCATGAATTTTCTTGAGGTTTCCAATATCAGCAAACAACAGCACGGCGCTTATATTTTAAAGGATGTCAGCTTTACACAACAGCAATTTCAGAAAATTGTGATCGCAGGCGAAACCGGTTCCGGCAAAAGCTCCCTGATGAAAATTGTGGGTGGCATGGGACAGGCGGATTCCGGCACCGTGATGTTTGAAGGAAAAAGAGTGAAGGGTGCGCTGGAAGTATTGATACCAGGACATCCCGGCACCGCTTACTTGTCGCAGCATTTCGAACTGAGAAATAACTACCGCGTAGAAGAGATTCTCTCTTATGCCAATAAACTCACCGACGAGGAAGCCGCAGAAATCTACGATATCTGCCGCATCTCCCACCTCCTGAAAAGAAAAACAGACCAGTTATCCGGCGGGGAAAAACAGCGCATCGCCATGGCGAGGTTGCTGATATCCTCTCCCAGGCTGTTTTTGCTGGACGAACCGTACTCCAACCTGGATATGATTCATAAAAGCATCCTCAAGCAGGTGATCAGTGATATCGGAGAGCGATTAGGTATCACCTGTATGCTGATCTCGCACGACCCACAGGATATTCTTCCCTGGGCTGATGAAATCATTGTGATGAAAGATGGAGAAATTGTACAACAAGGCACTCCACAACAAATTTATAACCAGCCGGTGAATGAATATGTAGCCGGGCTATTTGGTAAATACAACCTGCTCTCTCCTGCTAAAGCAGCCATACTGGACGGATTGCCGGGTATCACCCTCAACGGTAAAAATATTTTTGTGCGCCCGGAAGATTTTAAATTGGTGCGGACAAAGAAAGATGCCGTAGGTGGTAAAATCCAGGATCTCAGTTTTTACGGCAGCTACCTTGAGGCAACCGTGGCGATAGGCACTGAATTATTGACCATCAAAACCACGGATACCCGTTTGAAAAAAGGCGCCAGCGTAAACGTAGGCGTTACACCGGAAATGGTATGGTATTTCTAAGGCTTTTGTCCCATAATGGTTTTGCCCACAAATCCGTTATAGGGCTTATTTTGCAGCATCACCCAGGTTCTGTCGTAAGAAACGGCGTAGTGGATAATCACAATGATGGCCATTCCTATGCTCAGTTGCGGGTGCCCCAGCACCTGTAAGCCATATACCGCTAACCCGAATAATACCCATTCGAGGAGGAGTCTTACTGGCCCGGGAATAGCAATGGGCGCCGGCTTGGGGTCGTTCTGGATTCGAAACTGTCCCCAGAGCAGTGCCGCTACCAGCGGGAACCCTGCTGCCAGCACATACCGCAGCCAATCAGTACCCAGGTGCCAGCCCCAGCAGCCTAATACAATCAGCATAACAATTTCAAGCAGAAAACGAACGGCAAGATTCACAGGATGGGTGTTCATCGTATTGTCTGTTTTAATTAGTTTTTTTTCGACTAATTTAACGGTTCTGCAATCATTAAATTGTTATGAAAAAATCTTTGTTACTCTTAGCATGTGCATTGTTGCATGTCGGCGGCTATTTATTGGCACAGTCGCCGGTGCGGTTTGCCAATGATATTCATACTATCCGGGAATACGATAAAATTTATGCGCCACCACCACATCCTGTTTTATTTGTGGGTAGCTCTTCTATTCGGAAATGGGACGACCTGGAGCGGAATTTTAGTCGCTATGTGGTACTGAACCGGGGCTTTGGTGGCGCAGAAACCAATGATGTCACCTTTTTTGCCAATAGCATCATTTTCCCTTATGCACCCAGGCAGATTGTAATATATGTGGGGGAAAACGATTTGCCCGCTGCTAACGTCAACGCAGATACGCTGTTACAACGGTTTACCAGGTTGTACACCCGGATCAGAGCGGAGCTACCAGGCATTCCCCTTATTTATATCTCCATAAAACCCAGTCCCTCCAGGGCTGCTTATTTCGATAAGGCCCAGCAAAGTAATGCGCTGATCAAACAATTTCTGGCCGGGGAGAAGAATACCGTATTCGTTGATATCTACTCAAAAATGCTGGATAAAAAAGGGCAGCCCCGCAAGGAATTATTCCTGGACGATATGTTGCATATGAACAAACAGGGATATGCCATATGGGAGAAAGCCATACAGCCGTACCTGTTACCTAACTGATTATTTATGCCGCCGGGGCAGCAGTTTATATCGAAGCATCAACTGTACCTGTACCGGTGTTTTGATTTTCGACGCAAGACTGTCGCTGCGGCTACTCATAACGGGTAACTCCACCCGTACTCCTGCCTGCCAGCGACGTGCATCATAGTAAACTTCCAGTGGTATTTTCAACTCCGGCCGGTGGATGCTTTCCTTTACCACGGTGATACTGGAATCTCTCGCACTGCCTATCCACGGTGGATAATAGCTGGATGCCTGATGAATGGATTGTTGCGTCCAGTAATTAAACTGGATCCCAGCAGCTATTTGCCAGTGTGATAAAATACGCCGGTGATAGAGTATGGTGGCGCCAACACCAAATTCCTTATGCAGGGTATCTGCCAGCCGGTTAACAGAACTATCCGCGTTCTTCGTTTCAGCATACCTGATCATCGGGTTGTTATAGGTTTGTGCGGTATATGGTACCAGGTCCAGTGAAATACTTTGGGCATTCCATTTCCTCACACCACGAATACCAGGTATAAGCAAGCGATAAAACTGGTTGTTACCATCCGGACCGGTTAAGTAATAAGTGCTGCCGGCAAGTGGAAACGGTAGCTGCCATTGCAGGAACAGTTGCCATTCCGGAAGTTCTTTTACCCGTGGAGCATGCCATGCGGTAGTAATAGCGCGAGGTGGTTGTTTGCTCAATAACTGCGGGCTTCCCAGTGGCAAGGACAGCAGCGTTATGTTTGAGTGGGTCGTCGTGTTTGCGGGGCGATTAATACCTGCATCAGCATATATAAGCGTATTTGTTCCGGGAGAAGTGCTATGTTGGCTGTTTGTGACGCCCGGATCATTATCGGCGGTTGTTAGATCCGTTGCCGGGTGTTTCCAGCGAAGGGACGGTGATGAAACAGTTGCCTGAGCAGTCGTATATCCGGCACCGTTAGGCGCGCTATGGAAGGCCTTACTCCCGGCAGGTTTTTGGGTATAATGGGATATTGCAGGGCCGGTATTGGAAGAGTGGCCTATGGTATTGATGCTGGTGGCAGATGTATGGCCGCCGGCATTACCGGCGATGCTATCGGCAGCATGATGGCCATTTACGCCGGTACCCTGCGTAGATGCAGCCAGCGGCTCGTTTGTAGCCGGGGAGGCGGAAGCTGGTGGCAGGCCATTGTTTTGGGAGAAGGAAGATCGCTGCAGGGTATCTGTTGTTGACATATTTTCCGTGGATGCGCTGTGGGTCGTTTGTCGCCTGTTGTCAGGTGCTATGATTTCAGGTACGGATGAATTTTTTTGCTGGGCACGGAAGATGAAATGGTAAGCAATGGCCAATGTCAGGCCGGCAATGGCAATGGTGCCGGTTATTACAGCCGCCTTGAAAAGGAGCCGGCTATGTTTTTTGGGAGGTGTAGCATTTAACCTGCGTTCCATATCCGCCCATGCGTCCTGAACGGGTGGAATTGGAATCGGTAGATGATCCTGGTTAAAAAAATCGTTGTCTATATTGTTTGCACTCACAGCTATAATTATTTATTCAGATAGTATGCTAAAAATACCGGCTTAAGCCTGGTTCTTGTTTCGCTCAGATGCCATTTTATAGTACCTGTACTGAGTTGCAGCTGTTCGCTGATTTCCTTGATGGATAAATCTTCCAGGTAATATAAAGAGCAAATGGTTCGGGTGGCAGGAGGGAGGTGGTCCAATAGTTTATAAATATCTTTCCATTCCAGCTTGCCCGGCAGGATGTCTTTTTTTTCTGGCAGATAATTATCCAGTTCCTGGTGTTCCGGCCATTTATTTTGTTTTAGCTTATCCAGTGCCGCATTTCTGACAATGGTGTAAGCCCAGTTAAAAAAAGCTCCTTTAGCCGAATCATATTTTTTGATGTGTCTGAAAACTAAAAGCATCCCATCATTCAGTGCTTCCAATGCATCATTGTTATCACTGAAAAATTTGCGACATAATAAAAAGAGAGCCGGATAAAGCTTGTGGTAGAGCTTTTCCTGGCTTAAACGATTATTGTCAGCACATGCTGCTATCAGTTGCGAAATATCTTCCAATTGATGGTTTCCTGGATGGTAAGAAATAGCAACGTTGCCTTCGCAGCTATGCGAAGGCAACGTTTGTTTAGTTAATGCTGTGAGTATAATAATTTAATGTCATGGGACCATTCTCCCGCAGGCGGAAGGAGAGTGGTTTACCGGCGACGCCAGGTAGAATCCGGGTTATGCGGAATGGTATCCCCCGGATGGTGTGGAATGGTGTCTCCGGGATGATGTGGAATGGTATCACCGGGGTGGTGTGGAATGGTATCCCCCGGATGGTGCGGAATCGTATCACCAGGGTGATGTGGAATGGTATCCCCCGGATGATGGATGGTATCATGCGGAATGGTATCTCCCGGATGGGTGGAATCCTTTTTCGCAACACTGGCGTTTAGCGATTTATCCAGCGGTTCCAGTTGCATTTGTTTCCGGCAACCGAACACAATAAAGGTCAACAGGACGAAACCCATTAAATAGAGTGGCGTATGTTTCATATAATTCAGGTTATTTAATAAAGTAAACGGGGGCTTAACAGCAAAAGGTTGGGTAAATGGAAAAAAAAGTATCTTGCTACTGGATTAATACATTTTTTACTACGCATGATACTGGACACACTGCAGAATGCACCTCTTTATTATCGCCTCGGCGTTAAATTTATAAAGGCCTTTGAATACCTGGCACAAACGGATCTGGCCTCCCTGGAGAAAGGTAAATACGAGATCGACGGCACCAACATCTTCGCGATTGTCAATGAATATGACACCGTAGACGCTTCCACAGAACAGATGGAGTCGCATAAGAAATACATCGATGTACAATATATTGTATCCGGTTCGGAGCTGATAGGACATGATTTTCTGCAAGACCAGACGCCGTCAAAAGCTTACGATGAAACGGCCGACTACCAGTTGTTTGCAGAAAACCCGGTGTTCTTTTCCCGGTTGGAGAAAGGCATGTTTGCCATCTTTTTTCCTACTGACCTGCATATGCCGAATATTAAGGTGAGCACGCCAATGCCGGTAAAAAAAGTAGTGATAAAGATAGCGGTGAACTGATAGTTGCGGCATTCGCTGTAACAGGCGCTGTTATAGCCAATGCCCCGTCCATTCCACTTTATGAAATAGCGTATGACAGATGAACAGTGAGCAACCAACACCATTTCGGGAACAATCCGCCGCCTCCCCGGTCAATGAGGCAGGCGTACACGTTAGTTTATGGAATCAGGTCCGGAATAATGAACAAAATGCACTGGTGGCCCTGTACGAACATCTGTATTTTAATCTTGTTGGTTATGGTATCCGCAGTTGTGGGGATATAGAAATTACGAAAGATGCCATTAACGACATGTTCCTCGAAATATGGGATCAGCGCCACAAGCTGCCGGACGTGAATAATGTAAAGTCCTACCTGTTTACTTACCTGCGCCGCAAAATTTTTGCCGGCATCCGCCAGTCAAAAAAGTCCAGCGAAGCTGCAGACGCCTTTGCCGATACCAACAGTCCCCATGAGCTTTCCTATGAAGAATGTATTGTAGCGATGCAAACATCAGAAGAAGTAAAACAGAAAGTAAAACGTGCATTAGCCACGCTGACACCCCGACAAAAAGAATTGGTACAACTTCGTTTTTTTGATGGCCTGAGCATGGAAGAAGTAAGCAAAAGGATAGGCATTACTACCAAAACGGCCTACAATACCCTGGGCAGTGCCCTCAAAAGCTTGTCAATAGCGTTAATGGTCCTGATCCTGGTGTGGTTATACCGCTAAAAAACTTTTTTTAAAAAAAGTTGCCATTTTCTTGGGAATAAATCCTGTTTTCTTACACTACTTATTATCAACGTAACAATGGACCAAAATTTTAACGTCGCCGAAGACTTCCTGTTAGACGATTCTTTCCTGAGTTATTGTATGGGCACCAATGAGCAGCACATGCAGTACTGGGAGAAATGGATCGCTGAAAATCCGGACAAGCGCACTGCTTTTGACCGGGCCAGGTATACATTTGAGGTGATCAATGGCCAGCAGGGCCGGTTAGACGTGGAAGTAGGCAAGTTCAAAACCCTGTTACAAGAACATATTGATCAGTCAAATACGACGAAAAATAAAGTACGCCCGTTGTATCGCTGGCGTGCAGCCGCCGCAGCGGTACTGCTGATAGGCGGTGGCGCCCTCTGGTACCAATTAGGCCAACGGCATACACCACCTGCTGCTACCACAGCGCTGGCCCAGCAGGACGTAGCGCCAGGTGCACCCAAAGCCAGGTTGCAGTTGGGGGATGGAACGGAGGTATCGCTTGATGCTATCCAGGACAATGGCCTGAAAGAAAAAGATGGTACCCGTATCAATAAAGACAATGGTAAGCTGGTGTACCACGATGCGGGCAACACCGGCAGCCAGGTAGTATTCAATACCTTATCTACCCCCAGGGGAGGAGAGTACCAGCTGGTACTGCCGGATGGCACCAAAGTATGGCTGAATGCCGCTTCCTCCCTGCGCTTCCCCACTAAGTTTGTAGAAAAAGACAGGACCGTATATCTCAGCGGAGAAGCTTATTTTGAAGTAGCAGAAAATGCTGCACACCCCTTCCAGGTACAAGTGAACAATGGACCGAAAGTGGCTGTACTGGGCACCGCTTTCAATATCATGGCCTACGACGATGAGCTGGCCGTAAACACCACCCTGGTAACAGGAAAAATTAAAGTAGCCACACCAACCGGCAACAGCGTTGTGCTGGCACCTTCCCAACAGGCCACACTGCCCAAAGGCAGTCAGCAACTGACGGTAGGCGAAGCAGACGTTGATAAAACCATCGCCTGGAAATCAGGAATGTTCGAATTTGATGACGATGATATCACCACAGTTATGAGACAGCTGGCACGCTGGTACGATGTCAAAGTAAAATTTAACGGACCAGTACCGGATAAACATTACACCGGTTCTATCCGGAAACAATCCACGTTATCCCAGGCGTTACACATTTTAAAAACAGCCGGGATACAATACACAATAGCAGGAAAAGAAATCATCGTTGAAGTAAAATAAACACACCAATTTATAAGGATGTAACAACCAGGATCTTCGTATAATAATGTTTCGGGCAAAAAAAACCGGGAACGCGGCAACGTCCCCGGCTGAAATGTCTGGTAGCATGTTATGCGCTTATTTGACCTAAACAGCTTAACGCTCACCAAAAACTTAACAAATCTATGCTATTTAGACATGCTGGCAAATACCCTACGACCAGGGTATGGGCTCAAATGCTGAAAGTTATGAAACTAGCTGCTTTTTTGCTATTTGTACTGGCAATGCAGGTAAGTGCAACCGGGTACTCGCAAAAACTAACCCTTAACATGCACAACGTGGCATTGTCGAAGGTGTTCAGGGAAATCCGGAAACAAACCGGGTATACCTTTTTCTACAATACGGAGATGCTGGAACAGGCAGACAAAGTATCTGTAGCAGTCGTACAAGCCGATCTGGAGTACGTACTGAGTAAGTGTTTAGTCAATAAAAAACTCAACTACAGCATTGTAGACAATACTATTATCCTTTCTGCCAGGCCAAACGCGCAGGCAGATGAAGCGCCGCAACCAGTGGCCAATATTTCCGTATTCGGTAAAATAACCGATGCCAATACCGGCGAGCCCCTCATCGGTGCTTCCATTAAACTGAAAGGCACCACCAAAGGAGCCAGCTCAGACGCAAAAGGTAGCTATACCCTGCAACTGCCCGACAACGGCGGCGTACTGGTGATCTCTTTCGTAGGTTATGAAACCATTGAAAGAGCGGTATCCCAGGCCGGCGCACTCGATTTTGCCCTGAAACCTAAAGCAGTGCAAACAGAAGAGCTGGTAGTAGTAGGTTATGGTACACAGAAAAGAAAAGACGTTACCGGCGCCGTTTCTTCCGTAAGAGTAGGAGCCATTAGTGCCAATGTATCTAAAAATATCAGCGCTGCTATCCAGGGCCGTGTACCTGGCGTAGCCATAGAATCTTCCAATGGTGCACCCGGTGCCGGTATGAAAATTACCATCCGCGGTATGAGTACGCTCGGTAACAACACCCCACTGTTCATTGTGGATGGCGTGTTTGTAAGCAACATCGACGGTGTAAGCCCTAACGATGTGGAATCTATCGAAGTGCTGAAAGATGCGGCTACAGCCAGCATCTACGGTGCCCGCGCTGCTAATGGTGTGGTAATCGTGACCACCAAAGGAGGCCGCAAAGAATCTGTACCAAGACTGGAAGTAGATACCTGGTTCGGCGTACAGAAAGTACAGAAAAAACTGAGCGTACTCAATAGCGAACAATGGACCAAACTGATGAGTACCAACATCTCCGGCATTCCGGCATACGATCCGAAAACAACTGCCAACTCCAACTGGCAGGATGCCATTTTCAGAAGCGCTCTGCTCACCCGTACTAACGTAAACTTCAGCGGTGGATCCCAACACTTTACCTATAACTTATCTGGTGGCTACCTGAAAGAAGATGGTACCATCAAAAATACCAGCTACAACGCCGCTAACTTCAGGATTAAATCCGAATATGAAAAAGGAAGAATACGTATAGGCGAAACCGTAATGGTGAAAAGAGGATCTAATCGCCTCAACCCAGGCGGTGGCGATGCGGTGCATGCCCTCATTGGTAGCGCTCTCATGATGCCTTCCACTGTTCCGGTATACGACGCCTCCAACCCGTTGGGTGGATACGGCAGAAGACCAACGTTCATGAAGAACCTGTCTAACCCCGTAGCCCGCCTCGATAATATCGACAACACCGACAGAGAAACCTCCCTGCTGGCTAACGCTTTCGCAGAAGTAAAACTGATAGATGGACTGAAATATAAATTAAACATAGGTCTCACAGAATTACAAGGTACCAACCGCACCTTCACCGGCTCATTCGATGATGGTAACTCTGCCAACACCTTACCAGACTTATCACAGAGCTACAGAACTGCGAACAGCTGGTTAGTGGAAAATACCCTGAACTACGACAAAAAACTGGGCAAACACAGCATCAACGCATTATTGGGTTATACTGCGCAGAAAAATACCAGCTCCGGCTTCTCTGCTTCCCGCGATAACCTGCTGGTAGGAACGTCTGTATTATCTACCGGTGCCGCCGGTTCTCAGAAAAATGACGGTAGCGCTACCGCCAGCAGCATCGTTTCCAAATTTGCGAGAGTGATGTACTCTTATGACTCCCGTTACCTGTTTTCTGCTTCCGTAAGACGCGATGGTTCTTCCCGTTTTGCAACAGATTATCAATATGGTTCATTCCCTTCCTTCTCTGCAGGATGGAATGTACACAATGAACACTTCTTCTCCGGTATCAGCCGCGTGGTAAATACCCTGAAATTCCGTGGTAGCTGGGGTAAGCTCGGTAACCAGGAAATTGGCGATTACTTAACACAAAGCACTATCATCAGTGGGCTTAACTATGTACAGGGCGGCCAGTTATGGCCAGGCGCTACCGCCAGCGGATATGCGTCTCCGTTAGACCTGTCATGGGAAGAGACCAAAATTACCAACGTGGGTATGGATGCGGGCTTCCTGGATAATAAGTTCTTCGTGATCTTTGATGTGTTCAATAAGAAAACTACCGGCGTATTGCTGAACGTGCCTTTCCCGCTTTCTGTGGGTAAAACAGGTTCTCCAACCCTGAATGCCGGTGTTATCCAGAATAAAGGATATGAAATATCTCTCGAATACACAGATAGAAAAGGAGATTTAAATTACCGCTTCGGATTCAGCCTCGGACACACTGCCAATGAAATGATGGGTATCTCCGTAGGTTCAGGCAGACAAGAGTTTGGTGGTATCTCCAGGGCAAAAGTTGGTTATCCGATCGGTGCCTTCTTCCTGGTGAAAACAGACGGTATCTTCAACTCTAAAGAAGAAGTACTGGCACATAACAAAAATGGTAAACTCATTCAGCCAAATGCGCAGCCAGGTGATGTACGTTACGTAGATTATAACAACGACGGTATCATCGATAGCCAGGACGAGCAATTCATGGGTAGTCCTTTCCCTAAATTCAACATGGGCTTATCTGCCAATCTCTCCTGGAAAAGCTTCGACATGGGCCTCTTCCTGGAAGCAGTAACCGGCAATAAAATTTATAACGGCAGAAGGATCTGGATGGATAAAATGAACGAGGTAACCAATTTCTCTACAGACGTATTGAATGCATGGACACCGGAAAATCACTCCAACTTCCCCCGCTTTGCACTGGATGATCCTAACAACAACAACATGGCTAACTCCGACAGATGGTTGGAAAATGGCTCCTACCTGCGGTTCAAACGCCTGGAATTAGGTTACAGCATGCCAAAATCCCTGACTACCAAATGGGGTATTGAAAAAGTGAGAGTATTTGCTTCCGGCGAAAACCTGTTCACCATCACCAAATACAAAGGTTATAACCCGGATTTGGGCGGTGATAATAGCAATGTGTTAAACAGAGGTATGGACAACTTATGGGATGCATATCCTTTGTCCCGCACTTTCCTCGTTGGTCTGAATCTTACATTTTAATTGATTAACCGCATTACAACATGAAAAAAGCATATAAATATATAGGGGCACTTGCGTTGGTACTGGCAACAGCAGCCGGCTGTAACGAAAAAGATTTCCTGAAACAAAAAGATCCGGGGCACGTTACTGATGATAACTTCTGGAAAACAGAATCTGATGTGAGTGCTGCACTGGGTGCCAGTTACAGTCCTATCCGCTCTTCTCTCTATGGCTACTGGGGCCCTTTCCAGGGGATAGGAGATATCAATGGTCTGGGAGATGATGTATTTACTATTCCTGGTGAAGAACCACCTACCTGGCAGGTAGTTACCTTTACCAATGATGAAAATAACGGTGACCTGAGCAGTATTTTTGGCGCTTCCTACAAATGTATTCACCGCGTGAACCTGCTGCTGCAAAAAATCGATGCCGTTAATATTGAGCAAAGCAAGAAAGCGGTATACATCGCAGAAGCTAAATTCCTGCGCGGACTGTCGTACTATATCCTGGCTTCCAACTGGGGTGGTGTTCCTATCAGGACTAAACCGATGGAAACAACCGATGATTATGCTACTCCCTGCAGCACCAAAGAAGAAGTATGGGCACAGGTAGTGAAAGACCTGAGCGATGCTGCCGCAGGCCTTCCTGCAAAACGTGATCCTAAAGAACTGGGCAGAGCCACCAGCGGCGCTGCGGTAGGTTACCTGGGTAAAGCGTATATGTTCATGGAAGACTATGCTAAAGCACAGAGCACTTTCGAACTGCTGTATAAAGCTCCTTATGCATATGACCTGGTAGATAATTATGAAGATAATTTCACGGATAAGAACGAAAATAATATTGAATCAGTTTTCGAGTGGACATTTGCACCGCTGGGTAACCAATATGGCGCGTGGAGTACAGAAGATGCCAACTCACCGATGTACAACTATGAGCCGCAATTTATTGGTACTCCTGCGGGCGGCGGATGGTTTAAATACCTGCCTTCCAACTACCTGGTAGCACAGTTTGTAAAAGAACAACGTCCGGCCGGATCTGATACCAAATTTGATAAAAGAATGTATGCTTCACTCACCTGGAGGTATAGCAGATTGGGAGAAAAAGATACCACCTTTTATAATGGATTAACAGCTGACAGCTTGTGGAATTCTGCCGCATCTAAAATAGACCGCTTAACCAAAACCACCACCAAACTGGATACCACCACCTACGGTCGCTTCCTGATCAAGAAAGGTACCAGTGCATGGCGTAATGTAGCATCAGCAGATAACTACTGGGGAGCAACTCCATCTACTGCCAATAACCGCGTATTCCGCTTTGCCGAAGTATTATTGCTGCACGCAGAAGCTGCCGCACAAAATGGCAACCTTCCTGCTGCTATCGCTGACCTGGCCCGCATCAGGCAGAGAGCCGGCCTGAAAGTGAAAACAGCGGCTGATCTTCCTGCTAAAGCAGACGTGATGGCGGAAATTGATCACCAGAAATTACTGGAATTATTCTTCGAACAAAACCGCATTTACGATCTGAAGAGATGGAATAAAGACGCAGCGCAGATGGTAACTACTTTGAAAGCGCACGAGAAACAAGGCGCAGATTTGTTTATGCCTAAACATTATTTCTTCCCGATACCGGGAGCTGAACTGAAATCAAATCCAAAAGCAACACAAAATCCACTTTGGAAATAATGCTGCGGATATTGTCTTAGTACAGGATTAAACTGAGTTTGATGATTTTCATACCTGAATCATTTACTATCCTTTTTCGGAAACCCTATTTTGATATTCGTCCTAACACCATAAAAAAGGAATAAAATCATCAAATCAGTTTAATCCTGTAAAAGACAATCACCGAAGGCGATGCCCTTCGTTATATGACAAATATGAAGAAATACTATCTCGTTTTATTCGCATTACTGATTACCTGCCTTGCCTGTCATCAACAGCGGGCAAAAGCGCCACTTCCTTACTGGGTGCAGGATGCTTTTGACCTGGACAGCCTGCAGCCGGAGAAAGTACCTACCCGCTTTAAAGAAGGGTATGTATTATTAAGTCAGCGCGATGAACCGGGCGTATTATACCTGCTGAATACCAAAGGAAAAGTAGTATGGTATCACCAGGTAAAAGGCACAGGTTTTAAAACGGCACATTTCACTGCACATCAAACACTCCTCTGCATTTTAGGCAGCAAGGAATACGCCACCAGCTACGGCAACCAGATCCTGGAGATCTCCCTGAACGGAGATACCCTACTCCACCTCCAAAAAGGACAAGGCGATTTTATCGCTAACGCGCACCATGAAGTGCTACTTACCCCAGAGAATAATATTGTATTGTTAAACACCTCCGAACGTATTTGTGACCTCAGCTCCAAAGGCGGCACTACACATGATACCGTGAGAAGCGACGGTATCCTGGTATTGGATCGCAAAGGCCACAAACAATGGGAGTGGACCGTATTTGACGCCCTGGATCCATTAACTGATAAAGATATTATGACCAGCCGCATGGACTGGATGCATGCCAACAGTCTCAGTTATGATAAAGACGGCAACTACCTCATCTCTTTCTATAACAACGGACAAATCTGGAAACTGGATGCCCACACGGGTAAAGTGATCTGGAAATTTGGCCGCAATGGCGATTTCCACATCCCCGATTCAGCGGCCTTTGATATGGGCCATTCGGTACATATCAATGCAGAAAATGACCTGATGCTGTTTGATAATGGCGTATCCCGGCAGCAGTCGCAAACATTGGCCTTTCATCTGGACGAAGGCGCTAAAACCGCCACCGTTACATTGCGTACCCCCATTCCAGGTTACCTGTTCAACGACCGGATGGGCAGCGCCTACCTGGTAGATCATCAAACCTTGCTGCAATGCTGCTCTAAAAGAAACACGATATTACTAACCACCCGCGAAGGAACACCCTTGTGGCGCCTGCGTTGCGGTTTTATCCCTTATCGCGCGGAATTTATTCCCAAAGAGCAGTTGCCTGATTTTATAGTGAATTAATTTTTTAGGAAGATAAATACCTCTGCCCGTTATGAAGCATTTACAGCAATTTATTACCGGTGCCTTCGTGATGGCCACGGCTGCTATTGTTTTTTATTCCTGCCAGTCCAATGTAAAGGCAGCGGAAGAAAAGAAGGTAGCATCCACACCCGTTGCAGCAACCTTATTGCCCACCGTGGATTCCGCTGCCATCCCGCACGATAAATATGGAGATGCCGTAAGATACGGACAGGAGCTCATGTACAATACCGCTTATTACATTGGGCCTGAAGGTATCAACGGCAAATATCTCGGTAACAAAATGAACTGTACCAATTGCCATCAGCAGGGAGGTACCAAGCCATTTTCCTTCAACCTCATGTTATCGCATGAACATTACCCGCAATACCGCGCCCGGGAAGGACATGTGCTCACGTTGGCCGAAAGGGTAAACAACTGTGTAACCCGTCCGCATAACGGCCGCCCGCTGCCCCTGGACAGCAAAGAAATGGTGGCTTTCCTGTCGTATTTCAGATGGATCAACAGCTTTGTGCCGAAAGATAAACCCTCCAAAGGAGTGAAGAACCTGGAAGTCACGTTACCGGATGTCGCCGCCAGCCCCGAACGTGGCGAAAAATTATACGTGCAGCATTGCACCCGTTGCCACGGCGCTGAAGGAGCCGGACAGCTGCGTGCGGACAACATCACCTACACTTATCCGCCTTTATGGGGCCCGTATGGTTATCAGCCTGGTTCCAGTATGCACCGCGTCATTAAACAGGCACAATGGTTAAAAGCCAATATGCCTTATGATAAAGCTACCTGGAACAAACCTTTCCTCTCTGATGCGGAGGCTATGGACATTGCCGCGTTTGTAAATGACGACAGCCGCCATCGTCGCCCGGATGTAAAGAACTTCGATTATCCGCATATCAATGAAAAAGCGATCGATTACGACAAAGGTCCTTTTGCGGATACTTTTTCTGCGGCACAACATAAGTACGGCCCCTATCTGCCAGTGATCGGTTATTGGGAAGCCAAAGGGTGGAAGCCATCTTACTAAAACACTATTAGAAACAAAACATATTTCCTAGATTTAGGAATGCGTGTTGTTTTATTTACCATCCTGCTGATGCATGCCATGGGAAGCCTCCTGGCACAGCCATTACGTGTAGCCGTAGCCGGTGTTTCTCATGGTCATGCGGCCTTCATTCTCGGTCGCCCCAACAAAGGCGACATCCTCATTGCAGGCATCTATGAGCCGGATACGGCGCTCGCGAAACTGCGTGCCCGGCAATATCATCTCCCGGAAAATATATTTTATACCCGCCTCGATCAAATGCTGGACGCCGTAAAACCTGCTGCTGTACTGGCATTTGGCTCTATTAAAGCACACCGGGACGTTGTGGCCGCTGCCGCACCCCGCCATATTCATGTGATGGTGGAGAAACCGCTGGCCACCACCGTGGCAGACGCACAATGGATGGACTCAGTCGCACGCCGCTATCAAATACACCTGCTCACCGATTATGAAACCAGTTGGTATCCCTCCGTTGCGAAAACATTCCAATTGCTGGAAGACAGCAGCTTCGCCGGGCAGGTCAGGAAAGTCACCATCAACGACGGGCACCAGGGACCAAAGGAGATAGGCTGCGGGCCTGAATTCCTGCAATGGCTCACCGATCCCGTGCTGAATGGCGGCGGCGCCCTGATGGATTTTGGCTGCTACGGCGCCAACCTCATGACCCGCCTGATGAAAAACCATATGCCCGTATCCGTTACTGCGGCAGCACGACATTACAAACCGCTGGTTTATCCCAAAGTAGAAGATGATGCCACCATCCTGGTAGATTACGGCGACGCCCAGTGCACCATTCAGGCATCGTGGAACTGGACATTCAGCCGTAAGGATATGGAGGTATACGGCGACAAAGGATACCTCATTGCCGCCGATAAAAATACACTTATACAACGGAACAACGAACGTACACCTGCTGCCACCCGGCATATCACCGCAGCAGATGTACCCGTGTATGAAGATCCTTTCCGTTACCTCATAGATGTATTGAACGGTACAGTTAAAATGCCGGATGATGGCTTATACGCGCCTGCTAACAACGTAATAGTAGTGCGTATCCTGTCGGCTGCGCGCGAGTCTGTTCGTACAGGCAAAACCGTTAGATTTTAATACATACCCATCGCCTTTTAGCAACGGGGGAGCTTTTTTTTATACCGTATCATCAGGATCAGGGGCACTGCCAGCAGCATTACCATGCCTACCGTGAGGAAACCATGATTGTAGCTGATCAACAGGGTTTATTTGGTCAGGGTACTATTGGTCAGTTGCCATGCGGGTTGCATCGATTCATCCGGGCCATAGCCCTGGCCCGCCATGCTTTGCTGAATGCTGCCAAATTAATTTAAAATGAACTGGATAAGCATTGGAATACTACTTTGCCAGTAGTGGTTTATGGGCGAAGAAAGTATATCTGACCGGAGAATGTCAACCTTTGAGACCGTTGTAAACAGGCGGTTTTACATTATCTTGTGTCCCAAAAAATTCTGTACTGATGAAATCCGTTGTTGAGTATTTTAACCTTGCCGGGCAATTTACCAATCCTGCAACCTTTATCTGGGGCGCCCTGGTAAGTGCTTTCCTGGCCTTTGTCGTGGCCGTCATTTTAGTGATTCTATTACGTAAACGGATACTCGTAGATCGTTCCCACAAGTGGCTGCGTTATATCGCTTACACTTATTTCTTCCTGTTGCCGGTATTAGCGGGCTTCTTTGCCTTCAAATGGGGCTTCTTTAACAGCGTACGTAAGGATATTCAGGCACACCGTAAGGTGTATGCGAAACATGTTCCTGCTATATTTGACGAGCAGGCAACGGCAGCTATCAATGCCCTGTTCAGTGCTAAAGAAGGGGGAGTATCCCGGCTTAGCTCCAACCAGTTGATAGACACCGTGGGCGTAGCCATCTATAACGTATACGGGCAAACGCTGACACAACAGGCTGCTGCCGCCGGTGTAAAAGGTCAGCTGGCCTCATTCATGCTGCGTACCACTAAAGGCGCCGGGCTGTCTTTTATCATCAAAAAGTATATCCGGCAACTGCTGACAGAAAAAATCGGTTTGCAGGAAGAAGTCAGTGCCGAAGTGATGCAAACAGAAATCGCTACGCTGCTGAAAGGAGGTTTGTTTGTGAATATTGCCATCATGCAGGTAGACCACTTTCTTAAAGGCTTACAGAAAAGCATATTAATCACCTTCCTGCTCATACTGGCTATTCCATGTATAGAAGTAGCCATTGCGCATTATTTGTTGAGCAGAAAGCTGAAAGCATAAAGCAAAAAGCTATTTTAGCGAATGACCAGTGCGAATTACATTATACGCTTTAATCATTCGCTAAAATAGCTTTTTGCTTTATGCTTTCAGCTTTCTGCTCAAATAATATTTACCTGCCATATACAATGAGATGCCATTCAGCCTGATCTGTTTTAACTGCGTTTTTTTAGCCGGCTGCAATCTTTTTGCCCCTAAGAAATCGTATCTTAATTAGGTAAATAGGATAGGCGTTAACGTTATTTCATGTTGTATGAAAACAGGTACTAAGAGGTTTAGCTGTTTGACCGGCTATATCGTCCCCATTCTCATTGTTTGGTTGGGTGCAGGTGCCCAGGCACAGCAGCCCACCGCTTTCAACAACACCTATCAGCAGATAAGCCGGTTCATTGATACGGCGTTGATTCCCTTGAAATCAGGCACTACCAGCCTGGCATTTTCCCTGAAAGCAGAAATAGATCACGGAGAAATCACTAAACTGGATTGTTCCACCAATGTGGCCAGCGACCTGAAACCACGCTTCTTTCGCATGCAGGAACTGGATATCCGCTGGAATAAATTTACCGGTAAAAGCGGTAAGTATTACGTGATTATTCCCGTGTATTTTATAGTAGAACATAGCACCGGGAAAATACAACTGAACTCCAAAACAGAATTTACTAACGGATTTTATTTTGATGATGGAGATTTGTTTGATAACAAACCACTGAACAATTATTTCTTTCTGAAACCAATTTATTTACAGCGTTATATATGAAAGGAGCAGAAAGCATAAAGCTATTTTCGCGAATGACCTAAGCGCATGATCTATCCGCATTCATCATTCGCGAAAATAGCTTTATGCTTTCTGCTTTACGCTTTCTGCTCCTTCCGCAAATATCGTTGTACGCTGCTGCCGGTATTGGGACGGTGTTACCCCTTCAAACCGTTTGAAAAATTTCGTGAAATTGGAATTGTCGAATGTGAGCCTCGCTGCAATGTCGGTGATGGTGAGCTGTGGGTTTTGCAACATCTTTCGGGCTTCCTCCATTAACCGCATCTCAAAAAAATAACAGGGTGCATGATTGGTATGCAGCTTAATAGTATTGCTCAGATGCACCGGGTGAATGAATAACAGACCGGCAATGTCTTTAATGTGATACATCCGGTCAACGCTGCCATCCAGTATCTGGTCTATGTGTTGATTCACCGCTTCAATAAAACTGGCGGTAATTTCTGCTTTCCTCGATTGGTATTTTTTCGGAAGTGCGGGCATGATAGTTTTGATAGATAATAAAGATACACAAATTATATAGTTGCCCATTCGCTTAAAATGTGTTAACTGATTTTAACAATTTCCACAGGTTACCTTTTGCGGCGCAAGCGTATAAAGTTTAAATTTCCTGTTATGCGCCCTTCACTGTACTATTTGCTCATCCCCGTATTGGGCTTCTGCGCCTGCAGTAGCCATTTATCAAAAGAAGAACAAGCCATGGTAGCTACTGCCGACTCTACTTCTTTCTCTAATGACATCACCAGTATTAATTCCCCATCCCGGAAAAGAGTAAAGTCGGCCGACACGCGATGCCGCGTCCCCAGCGTGTTTAAAGCCACCGCTCAGTTAGAACACCTGGTCACCAGTTTAGGTGGCGTGGTAGTGGAAAGCAGCTTATCGAACGAAAGTGTACAGCAGTACCAGTTGCCGTATAGTTCGGACTCCATCAAGCGAATGCTGATATACACACCCACCGCCAATCTTACGCTGAAAGTACCGGCAGAACGACTGGATTCCGTGGACCAGTCATTGACTGCCATTGCCAGTTATATTGAACATCGCACAATCAAAGCCGAGGACATGACGTTCAAATATCTGGCGAATGCGCTGAAGAATGAACAACATGAAAAGAAAGCGGCCAAAGAAGATGCTGCTGCCACCCGGCGCGAGAAACAAGGCAAGCCACCGGTAGAGAAAGTAGTCACCGGTGATAATGCCATAGTGGTAGCCGGTGATAACGCTGCCGCATTGAATGCAGCCACCTATAAGGATCAGAAAGATGAAGCGGTAATTGATCGCCAGATGAGTAACCTGGCCATTTTAGATGATGTAAATTATTCTACATTAACCGTGCAGCTCTATCAGCCGGAAGTTACCGATGTACAGATTGTGCTGAACCCCGCTGCCGTGAGCCGCGCAGGATTCGGCACAGAACTGCTCACTGCCCTGAAAGATGGGACAGTAGTATTGCGTAACATCTTTTTATTTTTCGTGCAGATATGGCCTTTCCTGATCGCCGCTGTACTGGCCTGGATGGGATATCGCAAATTACAGCTCCGTAGAACGCAGGAATGATGCCAGCGCTGCATTAAATGCTGCCGGACGTTCCATCATTGGTGCATGACCGCAAGCGGAAAGCATGACCAATGATACGTTCGGCAGCAAACTTTTAAAATGCAAAGCCACGTCCGGAGGAGTAACTCGATCATCTTCTCCCCAAATTAATAAAACCGGTGTAACAATAGCTGGTAGCAGATTCGCCACATAATTACGGTTGGCAGATTTTGCCATTTTGACGATATGATAACATTTGCGTGCATTGGTAGTAGTAGCAAATACTTCTGCTACCAATGTGTCTGTAGCAGTGGCAGGATCATAGAAAATATTGGCAACCCGCCCCTTGATATAATCGTAGTTGCTTCGCTTAGGATAGCTACCCATACTGGTATTTTCATACAAGCCGGAACTGCCCGTAAGAATTAAACGACTCACCTTTTCCGGATGTTGATGTGTGTACAGGATGGCTACATGGCCGCCCAGTGAATTGCCCACCAGGATTACATTTTCCAGTTGAGCCGTTTCGATGTAGCCGGCGAGATATTTCACCAGGTAAGCAAGATTATCTTCACTGTGCTGATCATAAATGGGAAGTGGCGGAATATGAATATCGTAATCTGCTTTAAAATGAGCTATTACTTCCGTCCAGTTACTCAACCCTCCAAAAAGACCGTGCAGTAAAATCATGCTTTGTTTCATCGTATATTTTTTGATACAAAGCTATTATACTGTCAACAGGGAGGTTGTGATCTCAATCACAAAAGTTCCGGTGCTTGTCCAGCAGGAACAAACGCGCTCTGCTAAGGGCTTCCCGGCTGGTATACAGGTAGCGGGCAATATTAGTGAGCGATATTTTCTGGATAATAAATGGGCGGCGTTCCAATAAAAATTTGTAACGCTGCAAAGGGCTTTTTAACGAAAGAATATATTGATGTTCGGATTGTTGTTCCAGTATTTCCTGGTAAAGCTGCAAATTTACATGCAGTAAATTCATGTGCAGGTCGTATAACGGCTGCAATTTTTTGATATTGATTCTCAGCACAACAGCGTCTTCCACGGCGATAATACTCACTGCAGAAGGCGCCTTTTTATTATAGCTTTCACAATTGGCGAGGAAGTCGTCAATGAAACTGAATTTTACAATTTTTTCGCTGCCCTCTTCGTCCAGGATGGAGAATTTAAACATGCCGGATATCACGAAGGCCGCATACCTGGCTACTTTTCCATAGCGCAGAAAGGGTTCTCCTTTCCTGATATGCTTTACGGTAGCAATGGTATCCAGCAGCTGCCATTCTTCCTCGGTTACTACCGGGTATTTCTTCCTGAGGCGATGGTAGAAGGCTGGCAATTCATATGTCATGCTTGGCAGCTTTCTATGCAAGATAGATTTTTTGAGGCAAAAAGCAGAAAGCTGAAAGCAAAAAGCTATTGTAGCGAAAGACCATTGCGGGTTTAAATATGCATTGATCGTTCGCTACAATAGCTTTTTGCTTTCAGCTTTCTGCTCTCCTTATCTTGCCTGGTCTCTCAGTGCTTTGATCTTATCATGCGAACGTTTCAGTATTTCTTTCTGTTGCATCAATAGTTCACTGATATAGGCAGGCAGGCTTTCGTGGTCTAGTGCGTCCTTATAGGCCCTTTGTGCAGCATCTTCGCCGGCTTCACAGTTGGCGAGTACGGTGTGGCGGTCATGACCGGTAAAAACAGCTTTTACATCCATCCAGGCGCGATATATTTTACCGCTGGCAGTAGTCCCGCTCGCCATGGTACCACCGCCGGCCTGTACTTCATTGCCGAGGGCGTTGCGGAGCTGGTGGCTTTCTGCGATCATATCGGTAAAAAGTCCTTTCAGGTCGCTGTCTTCTGCAGTCACTTCTTTCAATGCTCTTTCATATCCTTCAATACGATCGTTGTTAATAGCGATCAGGTCGTTCAATACTTCGTTGGTAGCAGCAGTGGTGATAGTTTCCATGGTTATAGTTTTTTTGGTGTAACAGGTAACCGCCATAAAACATGCCAACAGATTTGTCTATTTTCACGCCCGGTTTAATCACCCGGTTCTAAATATGCGTTTTTTATTCGCCCTGATAAGTTGTTTAATATGGCAATCCGCTGATGGCAGCGGTCTTTCTTCCTGGGTAAAGCCAACGCCGGGCGGCAACCAGATGGAATACGACGGCACCAGCGCCTACCGGGCGGAGGTACGATGGCTAAACCGCCCGGACGCGGTATCAGACAGTATTTATTTTCATGTATGGTATTTTTACCGGAATCATATTATTGGAGAAAGGGATAACGGGGTATACCTGGTTGCAGACGAAACTACCTGTACGGCGATTACCTTCCATAGTGTGGAAGCGTTTAATCAGTATGTGGAAGAACATCATCTTCGCCCGCGCCTCTGGAAACGGAGTTATGACCCTATTCATCCGGGTGAACAATGGGATAACCTCTTATTTGCAGCTTTTATGCTGAGTCCTGTGGTAGTACCCCTGCTGATTTTCTATTTATTTATATTGGCCGGCGTGCTCTTTTTTAAGAAAAAGCGCACCCGGGCTAAAATAATTTTCCTGGTGGCACTTCCGCTGTGGCCGTTGATAGCGGCATGGCTGCAGGCATTTCCCCAGAGTTGGTAGCAGTAATGCGGTATACCGCCGTTTCCCGGTGACGGGAAGCTACCACGATCCCGGTGCCATTGGCATGTTCATCAAACAACGCCTGTACCAGGTCCGGGTTATTGTTATCCTGGGAAAGATGGGATAACAATAAAAGGCTCATGAAAGCGGGACGATGCTGATTGAATATTTCCAGGGCCTGTGTGTTGGATAAGTGTCCTTTACCGCCTCGGATACGATTCTTCAGGTAATAAGGATACCGGCCTTTGTCCAGCATTTCTTCGTCGTAGTTAGCCTCCAGGAAGGCAGCATGACATTGCTGAAAATGCCGGATTACATGTTCGCAAGGTGCCCCGATATCTGTAAATACCCCGATGGTAACGGCATTGCCGGCCACAATAAAACTATGAGGTTCCGAGGCATCATGAAATTTTGGGAAAGCAGTGACGGTCAGCGTACCTATCGTCACCGGTTCATAAGGGTTAAAGGACATCACCAGCAGCGGATCCAGCGCCAGGCCGCCATGCGTCATGGTAGCTTGTGTAATGTATACCGGTAGCTGGTATTTCTTTGCCAATACCGTTACGCCACGGATATGATCAATGTGTTCATGCGATATAAAGATGGCTTTTACCTTTTTCATTGAAAGCCCCAGGCGGGTCATTCGCTTCTCCGTTTCCCGGCAGGAAATGCCCGCATCTACCAATACTGCTTCCTGGTCGTTGCCAATGTAATAACAATTCCCGTTGCTTCCCGAATTCAATGATGTAATAAATAGCGACATGCAGACAAAGGTAAAATATCAGATCGGGATTTGAATAAACCGGGAAGATGAATACCTTGATATTTTATATAATTTCTATGTGTTTCAGGACGTATGCTCCGGGATATCCACGGGTAGCAGCATGCACCCGGAGGTATCCATCTCCCAAAAATATTTTTATGGAATTGCCCACGACCCGCATCTACTGAAAAACGCCTGGAGATGACGATAATCTGGAAACCTTTTATGATAATTATTTCGGGTTTGTTGACAATATTCACCTGTCCGTCCCTGCCCGTTCATCCGAAGATCAATAATACCGTACATGCGGTATCCGTAGCCGATATTCCACTGCCGGCAGGATATAAACGGTTGCCGCAGCCGGCCGGCTCTTTTGGCGCCTGGCTGCGTGCGATGCAGTTGAATGCCGACAACAAAGTACATCTCTATAACGGACAATTAAAACGTAACCAGGAGGCGCAATATGCCGTGCTGAATATTTCTGTGGGCAACAAAGACCTGCAGCAATGTGCAGATGCCGTGATGCGCTTATATGCAGAATATCTGTACGCCAACGGAGCCTATGGGAAAATCAGTTTCAATGCAACGGATGGTACCAAAATGAGTTACAGCGACTGGATGAAGGGAGATCGTTTTGTGTTGCAAAAGAATCGTTTGTTGAAGGTAAGGCAGGCAGCTGCCGCCAGCGGGCCTGCCTGTTTTGCCCAGTATCTCGAAACGGTGTTTTCCTGGGCAGGTACCATGTCGCTCAGCAAAACATTACTACCGGTGAAGGATACACGCAGTATATTGCCAGGCGATGTTTTTATTAAAGGAGGGGCACCAGGTCATGCTGTGATTGTGATGGACGTGGCAGAAAACGCGAGGGGAGAGCGGGTGTTCCTGTTGGCGCAAAGTTATATGCCGGCGCAACAGGTACATGTATTGAAAAATCCGGGCAGCGATGCTCCGTGGTACCCGGCAGCTTTTTCGGGGAAGCTACTAACGCCGGAATGGGTATTTGACAGCAGCGAATTATCAAGGTTTCCGTAGTACATGGAGCAGGGTTTATATATACAACAACAGCGCACAGGTAGTGCGCTGTTTGTTTTTATTCGGCGTGGGCGATGTATTCATTTTCCACGGTTCCATCGGCATACAATTTCAAAATAGCATACCCGGGAGGTGTTTCCAGGTAATAACCTTTTCCGGCAGATTCCTTATCTCCTTCACCCCACCAGAAGCCGCTCATAGCGCCATTGCAGCAATACTGTACGCCATTGTACAGCGCATTGTCTGCAAGGTGATTATGACCGCTGAGGCATATCTTCACTTTGTCGCGGTGCTGAAAGAATAATGTTTTCAGCCGCTGGTGATCAGAGTGGCCGCCCCCCACCAATATAGGCGTAACACCCAATATCGGGTAGTGCGACATCACCAGGGTAGGGGTGCCGGCGGGCAATTGTTGCAGGTCTTTTTCCAGCCACTGGTATTGTTCTTCATCCAGTGATACTTTATCATTGTTACCGTCCAGGATAATAAAATGCCAGCCTTTGCGGGTGACGCTGTAATAACGATGTGGTATGTTGAGCCGCTTTACTACATAGTCTTTGCCATACATGCTATCTTCCTTGTTGGGCGCTTTCCACCAGATATCGTGGTTGCCGATGCAGCTGAAAACCTCATAATTTTTCAGGCTGCTGATACAGTCATCCCAGATGTTCCATAGCTGTGTAACCCTTTCTCTTTTTACATTATCATAGGAGGCGTCAAAGATGGCATCGCCGCCATTCAGGAAGAAATCAACCTTCCTGCTTTTTACCTGTTCCAGGCATTTTTTAAACCGGGCAGGCGCGTTGAGATCTTCGCGTATATGCACGTCCGTTATATGCGCTACCGTGAGCACAGGTTTTCGTTTTCCGTCTTTATAGCTTTCTGCCTTCAAGGCGGCCGGACCCAGGAGGGTGCCGGCTGCCATCAGGCCAGTATGTTTAAGGATATCTCTTCTGTTCATTCCGTTTTTTATTGCCAGCCAAAGATTTGTTTCAGATTAGGATTCAGCGCTACCTGTGTGTAGGGGATAGGACGGTAATAGAACATAGGATCCTGGAAAGTACGTGCCTGGGTTTCAGTAACGATGGTACCGCCGGCGGTGCCATTTTTCAGGTATACGGTTACTTCTTCCCCGAAAGATCCTGCCTTATAGTAGATCAGCGGTACGCCCAAAGAGTTCTTTTCTTTAGCGCCTTCTGCGGGGATATCCTGACTTTTGCTGATGAGGATGATATCTTCCACGCCATCACCGGTCAGGTCATATTTGCCAAGTCCGGGGAAATACATGCCTTCCGGAATTTTCTCCAGTTGTTTGCCGGCATGCCATCTCATGATGTCGTCGTAACGATAGCCTTCCATGGCCAGCTCCACTCTTCTTTCGCGGCGTATTTCCAGCAACACGCCTTTCATTGAGCCGGTAACATCCGGATATTTGGCTGCCTGTACAGGATCAGGAGTAGCATTGCTGATAGCAAGGTTTATCCCGGGTAAGCCTGCACGTGCACGCAGCAGGTTTACAGATTGATCCAGGTCGCTTTGTGCGATGTTGCCCTGTTCTGCTTTAGCTTCCGCATAAACCAGCAAAGCTTCGGCATAGCGGTATACCGGGAAATCCATGCTGCCTGCGATGGTGTTATCGGTAGTATTGAAGTAGCCTTTTACCTGGTGGTAACCGGTAAAGTTTTTATTGAGCCGCTGGATGTATGGTGCATTATCGGTGGCGCGTTTAAATCCCGGAGCAGCCAGCGTTTGTGCCATACGTGGATCCCTGTTTTGAAACTCCTGTGTGAACTGGAATTTATCATAACCAGGGATGTCTGTAAAGCGGGTGCCATCTTTCATCAGGTAGGTCTGTACCAGGTCACGGGAGGGCGACTGCTCATAATCATTGAATATATAGCCGTTGATGTTGCCATCTTTTCCTTTTACGTAATCGTTAGGATTGGCCAATATGACTTCTTTGTTGGAAAGCAGGTCCTGGCTGGCAAATAACGTAGCGTAATCGCTGCCGGGGTTGCCGGTATTATAGATGTTGAACTTACCGGATTGGATGATGGACAGAGCCTGTGCGCGGGCGGTGTCCAGGAAACGGTCGGCCGTAGATTCCAGCTTCAGTTCAGGGTGATACCTGCGATAAGTGCCTTCATAGAGCGCGATGCGTGCATACAGCATTTTGGCGGCCCATAGGTTGGGCGTACCGCTGGGTACTTTTTCGCGAATGTGGCTGGCTGCAAATGCCAGATCAGCCATCATACTGTCTACTACCAGGGAGCGCGGATCACGGGGCTTATTCAGCTCAGGACTTTCCGGCAGTAGGGTTTTTCCATACCACGGAACATCGGAGTAGCGGCTTATTTTACCGAAGTAGAACATAGCCCGGTAGTACCTGGCCAGCCCGGCATAATGATCTTTTGCCTCCTGGGGCGCATCGGCACCGTGGTAGTTGTCGAGGAAGAAATTGAGATTGCGCAGGGTACTCCAATCCCAGCCTCCGGTAATGCTTTGGGAGCTTGGGGTACCGGTCATCATATTCTTTATTTCTACGAGACCGGTAGTAGCCGCATTATCTGTATTCTGATCACTTATATACTGCCAGGTATCCGCCAGGCTAAGTTGTCCGTTCATATACAGCTTAAGATCTGTTTCTGATTTGAAAAACAGGTCTGCGGCTATTTGGTCCTGCGGATATCGGTTCAGAAAATCTTTTTTACAGGAAGCGCCTAACAACAGCGTTCCAAACATTATATAACTGGTAATTTTTTTCATGTGGTAATGTTTAAAGTATCCGGAATTACAGGTCAAGATTTAATCCTACAGCATATTTGCGTTGATAAGGATAAGCCCATCCGTAGCCATCTATAATAGATTCCGGATCTACGTATTTCTTAATGGAAGAAAACTCAAAGATGTTTTCCCCGGTAACATATACACGTAAGCGGTTAAGATGATAACGCTTCGTCAGGGATGCCGGTAAGGTGTATCCAATCGTCAGGTTTTTAATGCGCAGGTACGCTGCATTCAGCATGTACTTGGTTTGCGGAATATCCAATCCTTTACCATTGTTGTTATCAGCGAGCCAGGATTGTAATACCGGGTAGTAAGAATTGGTATTGGCATCTGCCAGTCCTGCTTTAATATAAGATTCACTGTGCTGTGCGCGGGTGGCGTCATTATCAGCAGTGGCGCGATAAAAATCAAGGTTCCATGGATAGATATTGGCATAGGGCTGCTGGAATGGACCCCAGAACAGGTAGTGGTGAGGATAATAATCCATTTTAGCAATGCCCTGCATAAATACTGACAGGTCGAAGCCATTCCAGTTCATATCCAGGTTGATACCGTAACGGTAACGTGGACTGGTGTTACCAATCACTTTCAGGTCTTTAGGATCTTTGGCTGAAATGCCCTGCTCAATTTTACCATTGCCATCGAGGTCTTTGTATTTAGGCCATCCTTCTACTATTTCCAGTGCTCCCCATGGAACGATGGCAGATTCATTCAGGCTCTTTGCATCATCTTTGCTTTTGAAATAACCATCGTTAGTCAGGCCCCATATTTCACCAAAGTTTTGGCCGGCATAGTATTTACCACTAAACAGCTGCTGATCATTTTTATAGCGGGTGATTTTAGTTCTATCATCTGACAGGGTCACCTTTATTCCAACATTAAATGGTTTGGAGGCAACGTTAAAATCATTGCGATAGCCCAGTGTGAGCTCCCATCCCCGGGTAGATAAATCGGCGGCATTTTTCAATGGTGCTTTGGTACCTAACACGCCTGGTAGTTCCTGACCTGGAGCCAGCATACCGGTTGTATTACGCACGAAGTAGTCGAACGATGCCTGGAATTTATTCTCCAGGATACCGATATCTGTACCTACGTTAGTAGTGGTTACCATTTCCCAGGTATAGGTAGATGGATCTACTTTGAGGGCAGGTGCGCCGGTAACGATTGTTTGACCAATGTTGTTATCTATCAGGTAAGAAGATTTGCCGGTAGGCAGGTTAAATTGATAACCGAAGTTGTTCACATTCTGATTACCCAGGCTACCATAGGATCCTCTGAATTTCAGCACAGAGATCAGCGGGATGGATTTGATGAATTTTTCTTCACTGGCTATCCACGCCGCAGATACGGAAGGGAACATGCCTACACGGTTGGTGGAAGGGAAACGTGAAGAGGCGTCGTACCGGCCATTGGCTTCTATGATATAGCGGTCTTTGAAAGTATAATTTATTCTTCCGAAAAGACTTCTGATCGCATAGGAATCATAGTAGCCACTTACAGAGGCAGTACCACTTGTCAGTGATATATAGGGCAGTGACGGTGTAATGATATCTTTTTGACTGGCGTTGATCAGTTGCGCCTCAAAGTTCTCCTGGTTATAGCCAGCTAATACCGTAATGCTATGGTTTTTTGCGATGGTTTTATGGTAGTTGGCATAGAGATCAAAAACATCCTGTTTAATAAAAGTATTATTTTCACTTACGTAGCTGTTTCCTTCCTGCCGGATGTCTTTAGGACCATAACCAATTTTATAATAGTTCTGATCTGTATGATATTTCCATAATTCTCTTTTGAAACTGGCATCGCCGGTAACCTGCAGATCGTTATTGAGGAAAGAAGCCACACCCCTGATAACATCCTGGAACCCGAAGCGGGTAGTGATATTGCGGCCTCCGTCTACCAGTTGGGCTGCCAGGCGGCCGGCGCCTGTATTAGCCCAGGTTCCGTCAGGATTTACCGCCACCTGGGTAGGAGCCAGGTAATACACGTTCGTAATATTATTAGTAGGCGCATCTGCTTTTGTCTGGTAAATGCTCAGGTTATTATCCACCTGCAGCCAGCTGATAGGCTTCACATTGATCTTGGCGCGCATGCCGGTACGGCTCCAGTCATCTTTCGCCAGTTTATTCAAACCATTTTCTTTGGTGTAGTCGGCAGACAACAGGTAGCTGATAGGTACTTTCTTCGCTGTTTCAGCGCTACCACTCAACGTGATGCTATGATTCTGGGAAAAATTATTTTTACTGAAGAAGTAATTATTCCAGTTATTGCTACCCATGTAAGCCCATTTGGTAGGGTCGCTGGGATCAATCCTGGTATCAGGCAAAGAAGGATTATCAGATCTTTCTTTTGCCCATTTATAATATTCATCGGAGAAGTTCACATAATCCCATGGGGTATTATTCGTAGAAGTTTCAAGTACACGGGAATAGATGTAAGGATCTGTTACAGGTTCCGGCATTACGGTCCGGCGCGACATGGCAAAGTAATTACTGTAGCTCACAGACTGTTTGCCTCCGGCGCTGCCTTGTTTGGTTGTGATGAGGATCACCCCGAAAGATGCCCTGGCGCCGTAAATGGCAGCAGAAGCGGCATCCCGTAAAACAGAAATAGAAGCGATGTCTGTTGGATTGAGCCGTATCATATCATCCGTGGTAGAGGTAATACCATCAATAATAATCAGGGGCTGTACCATCCCATTGCCACTGGCTATAGTAGCCACGCCGCGGATATTGATATTAGGAATTTGCCCGGGCCGGCCTCCGGCATAACTGATATTCAACCCGGGACTTAATCCCTGTAAACCCTGCATCACATTGGCAATAGGCCGTGCTGCCAGCTGCTTACCGGAAATTTGATCAATGGCCCCGGTAACGTTGATTTTCTTCTGTGTTCCATAACCAACCACAATCACTTCTTCCATAGAATTTTTAGATGGCTCCATGGTGATGGTCAGGGTCTCCCTGCCATTCAGCGCTACTTCCTGCTGGTCAAAGCCGATGTAAGTCAACACAAGAACTGCATTTTCCGGCACCTTCAGTTCAAAGTTTCCTTTATCATTGGTCGTAGCACCAATGCTGGTGTTTTTCAGGCGAACAGTTACCCCGGGTAGTGGATCTCCGGTAGTATTAACTACACGGCCTTTTACGGTGATATCCTTACTCACCACGGCTTCCGGCGCAATCACAATCAGGTTGTCCGACATCTTCCTGAAGCGGAGTGCCGTATTATCCAGTATTTTATTTAATACCATATCAATGCTGCCATCCGTCACGTCGAGCGATACTTTGTGATTCGGTGGCAGATTATCATCATTATAAACAAACCGGTAATGGCTGTTTTTTTCCAGCAACGTCAGGGCTTTTTCCAGCTGTACCTGGTTGAGCTTCATCGTGATGGTAGACTGTGAATGTACCGATGCGCTAACATGTAGGCAGGCAACGGTGAGCAGCAGCATAGAAAGCTTCATAAAAATCAACAGTTTATACAACTTCCGCTTAGGCGGAAGCCAATTGTCCACTGTACTTTTTTTCATACATTTGTTTTGTTGGTTAATAATTGTTGATGGAAAGTTTACCCAATACAATGCTGTTAACCGATATTTGGACGGGGAATGGTGCGAACATTTCCCGTTTTTTTTCGGTTAAAAGCTTACAGTTAAAGCTGTTTGTTTACGTTGTTACTATTATGTTTTTGATGTTAAATGAACCTGTCTTTATTTTATTTTGCGCGTCTGGTGTTTAAGTGAATATTTGTTTATTGAATCCATATTTTCCCGGCGGCATCTTTATGCCAGGTAAATGATAACGTGGTTTCCAGCGCATTGAGTACCTGTTCCAGGCTTTCCGACTCAAATACGCCACTGAAGTATAATTGCTTTTTACGATTGTCTTTAAATCCGATTTCTACCCCATACCATTCTTCCAGCATTACCGCTACTTTTTCCAGCTCCAGGTGTTTAAAAGCCAGTTTATTCTGTACCCACGCGGTTTCTGTTAACACGCTGTCCTGTACCGGGCTGAGTTTACTTTTATAAATCACCATCGGTGCCGGCGCCGCTACAGTATGGGTTTCGGCGGCTACCTGCAACACCGGTACGGTCAGCTTCTCATTTGGTTTGAGCGATACTACCTGGTTGTCTGCATTTTTCAATACTACCTCCACGGCGCCCTGTACTAACGAGGTAACGGCGCTGTCTTCCTGCGGATAAGCTCTTATATTAAAAGAAGTGCCTAATACCCTTACCTGGAAAGTTTTGGTGTGTACCCGGAAAGGGCGCTCTGCATCTGCAGTAACAACAAAAAAGGCTTCTCCTTCCAGCGTTACTTCTCTCGGGGTATGGGCCGCAAATTGTTTGGGGTAGTCGAGCTTACTGCCGGCATTGAGCCATACCCGCGTGCCGTCAGGCAGCAGCACTTGTGATCGCATCCTTTTTTCCGTGACCATTTGTGCCAGTGGCGCCGGCTTTTCGGATGGCGATGAATGCCACCACCACGCGCCAACGGCGAGCAGCACCAGCACACTGGCAGCGATGCCTGCATACCATCCCCAGATCCGGCGTTTCGCCGGTACTTCTATGACAGGCGCCTCTGTTAAGGTTTCCATTCTTAATTGATGCTTCTCCAACAGTTGCTGTACCTGTGAACCAGTATATTGTTTACCGGCAGGTACCCAGTTTTGTGCAAATACCTCACGGATATAGCTGGCATCAGGATATTGCTGCAGCAACTGCTGCAAGTCCACTGCTTCGTCTTCCGTTAATAGACCGGCCATTTCGCGGGCCAGTAATGTGTACAGTTTTTCCTGATCCATAGTTTCAGTTAAGGACAAGTAACGACCTCATTTGATGGGTAAATAGTAACTTTTGTCCTTCCCATTATTAGAAGGACAAATAAACCAATGAAAATTCCCTAAAGGAAAATAAAAAAAGTTAAGAATCAATCCGGAGGTAGGTTTGCGCCGTTTCATCGGAGAGGTCAAAGCGGATGGCCTGGGATATTTTTTTTACGGCAATGGTCAGCTGGGCATCTACTGTTTTGGTAGAAATATTGAGTAGCTCAGCCACTTCCCGGTAGCTTAAACGGTCTTGTTTGATTAAACGGAAAATCAGCTGGCAGCGGGCCGGCAAACAACGTATCGCTCTTTCAATTTTTTGAGATACTTCTGCAGACACCATCCCGTTTTCCGCATCCGGTGCAATAGCCAATATATCTGTGTTGATATCATCCAGCGAATGATGCTGATGCCTTTTCTGTTGCTGCAGGGTGTTAAGCGAAAGATTCTTCGTGCTTACATACAGGTACACCACCGGGTTTTGTACATGTAATAAGTCGTTCCTTTTTTGCCATAAGGTGAGAAATACATCTGACACAATTTCTTCTGCCAGGTGAAATGAAGATACAATAGAGGCAGAGAAATGAATCAGGCGCGCGCACAGGCTCACATATAATTCATTATACGCCTGTATATTGTTTTCATAGCAGATCCCGTGAAAAAGCAATTTTATCTGCTCATTTTCTCTCATGGCGCAAAAGTATATAAAAGAGAATAAGTCTTTTATTAAGTGATTGTTACGTATTTTGGTTGACTGGCGATCTTTTTCATTATTCAACTGAAAGCAATATATACATTTTTTAGATTCCCCGCATATTCCCTTCTTCTCCGGAAATAAACGTTTTACTTATCTTTACCGGGCTAATGAACGACTCACCCGCTATAAAGCTTTCCGCACTCACCAGTAAAATTCAGCAGGCGCTCCACAACGTGTTTGCTGAGCAATCGTATTGGGTAGTAGCCGATGTTACCAACCACTCTTTTTACCAGCAAAAAGGATATCATTATTTCGACCTGGTGGAGAAAGATACCCAGGCTGGAGGCATCGTGGCAAAAGTGGCGGCAGTAGCCTGGGGCAACGGCGCTACACGGATTAAGGAATTTGAAATTGTTACAGGACAACCTTTCAAAAATGATATTCATGTATTAATCCGTGTATCGGTGAGCTATCACCAGGTACACGGACTACAGATTTCTTTACTGGATATAGATACGAGTTTTACTATCGGCCTGCTGGAACAGCAGAAGCAGCAAACGTTGCTGCGACTCACCAGCGAATGCGCGGATTTTATCCGTAAAGTGGGCGATCGCTATGTGACAAAGAATAACCAGTTGCCCCTGCGGGCAGTGATACAGCGACTGGCCGTCATCACTTCCGGTAACTCCGCCGGGTACCAGGATTTCCGGCATACCCTGGAGCATAATCATTTCGGCTATACTTTTATCATCGATAATTATTTTACGGTGGTGCAGGGGGAAGCTAAAGCGGAATTGGTACAACAACGACTGATCGATATTTACAACAGCCAGGTACCTTACGATGCGGTGGTTATTATCCGCGGCGGCGGGGCACAAACCGACTTCCTGATTTTCGATACGTTCATATTAGGCCGCGCAGTGGCTAAATTTCCCATCCCGGTGATCACAGGAATCGGGCATCAGAAAAATGAAACCATTACGGACATGATGGCGCATACCGCCACCAAAACGCCTACCAAGGCGGCAGAGCTGATTATAGCGCACAACCGGGGCTTTGAAGAAGCGCTGATATCGATGCAGCAAAATATAGTGATCCGTTCCCAGCAGCTTTTCTCCGGGCATTTCCAGGAGCTGGCATCGCTGAACAGCAGCATTATCAATCAAAGCAGAACATTGCTGGCCAATCATAAAGAAGAGTTACATCATATTAAAAATACGGTATTACAGCATGCAGCAGCGGCTACGCTGAACCGTCACCGCGAGCTGATCGCCACGTCTAATGCGGTGCTGCAGCGGCCGCGGATCATGGTATCCAACCGCCTGAATGATTTAGACAATATGGTGGACAAGTTCCGCTCATTCAGCCGGATGTATATACAGAGTAAACGGGGACAGGTCGCCCATTACGATACTTTATTCAAACTGATGAGCCCTGCCAACATCCTGAAACGCGGTTTTGCTATGATTTACCAGGATGGACAGGTACTCAGCAACGCCAGTACGCTTCAACCGGGCAGCCACATCACGGTAGTGTTGCCGGATGCCTCGCTGGACGCCACTATTACATCAAAAACAACTACACATGAACCAGGAACTGACATATGAAACGGCCTATAATGAATTGCAGGAAATAGCGGCTGAAATTGAAAATGAAGCAGTATCGGTAGACCTGCTGGCAGAAAAAGTAAAACGCGCTGCGGTATTGATAGAGTTCTGCCAACAGAAATTACGTGCTACTGAAGCAGAGGTGAATAATATTATTAAGCAGATGGAAGGCAAAGGGGAGAAGTAACCCATCAGGGCACGGCCGTTGCCGTCTCTATACTATCTTTATATTGCTGATATAACTGTTTGATATACGCTGATAAATCATAACTATTGTTACCGGCCAGGAGCGCGGGCGAAGGCCGGTAGTGCGCCATAAAATAATCCAGGCTATCGCCTTGTAGTCCCGTAATTCTTTGCACCATGGCCGGGTCATACCTGCGCTGCACATAATCTTCGCTTTCTTTTTCCAGTAGTTGCCTGCGGAATGCCGCCCGTCGTTTGTTACGGCGAAAGGATAGGTTGGTATATAGTTGATTGATGCTGATATGCTGGCGTACTGTATGGAGCTGATCACGCAGGTCCTGTTTGTTAACCGGGGGTAACAGCAAATTGAAATCCCAGTTCTGCTGCTTTTTGAAGTATGCCGCATATTCTTCACGTAACCGCAGGGAATCGCTGGCATAGTTCCGGCCGCGTACCAGCTGCTGTTGCAGGGTAATCACCCCTTGTTGCATATAAATAGGGAGAGATGGTAAACTGAATAGTTCTTTCGTAATCGCCACTTGCTGGGGCATATACCCAATCATGGAGAATCGCAATGTATCTCCGGGGCGGCTCATCATTTGAAATGCACCTTTATCATCTGTAATCACTGTTTTGCCGGTTGTGATGTTGATCAGGCTTACGCCGGGCAGCACCGCTGCTGTGGCGCCATCTTTCACGACACCGGAAAGCGGTTGTTGTGCCATCAGGGCCACCGGGAACAAAAATAACAGGGTACTGGAAATGGACAGTTTCATAGGTGCCAAGTTATCAGAAATGAATACCGGGCGTATGAAAAGAAGGGCTAAAGTTTTGTTATAAACGCAGGGAACTTATCTTCATGGAGAAGCCATCGGAAGCAGCATGAGGAAGGGTGGGCGCTATGCGTTATCCATCTCCCTAAAATACTTCATTAATCCCGAAATAAAACCCGGATTGGTCTTTTCCTCTGCCATAGTCCAGGCGGATATTGACTCTTTTTTTGAACTCCCAGCGATAGCCAATACCGTAGCTGATGAGAGACTGGCGGAATTCGAAGGCATTGAACTGTGGAAATACGTTGCCACCGCCTACCCAGGCTACCAGGCCGCTGCGGTTATAGATCCGTTGCCGGAGTTCTATTTGTGCAGCCACGTAATTTTTATCGCGGAAGCGGCCTTCGTAATAGCCGCGTAAACGATTGGAACCACCGGCTTCTGCGAGCAGGCTCCAGGGCACATCGCCACTGCGTTCTTCTCCATACAGGTCGGTGGCCAGTACGGCGCCTTTCCATAGTTTTTTGTACCAGTCGAACTGCAGGTCAAACTGCGAGAAAACTGCCTTGTTGCCGAAGATCGAAGGGAAGAAGCGATAACCCAGGCGCACATATACGCCTTTGTAAGCGTTGGGGATGAAGTCGCGGGTATCGTATACGATGAAGGGACCGGCGCCTATGCCCAATATTTTCTCCGGCAGCATAAATGGTTTACCGCCGGTGGTATCTAATTTTTTTGTTTGTACATTATGAATTTGAGCGCATAGGCCAGCAAATAATTTACCGTTTAAATTCACGGAGAAGTCGGCCTGCATTTTTTCGGTCAGCTGTACAAATTCGCTGTAGTTGTCTTTATGCTCGCCGGCATCATAACCAATACCCCAATATTTGTTAGGGCGGGAGCTGAAAGAGGCTTTGAGGGCCAGGCGGAAGCGGTCGTGCGGAAAGATGGTGGTATTGCTGATACCGATGCCATAGAATCCGGTGGCTGCCACGGAAGCGTAAATAGCGGCGTTGGAAACGGGTAGCAGCGAATCGCTTCGGTCAGTTTTGTATTGGGCGGCCATCATCACGGCAATGCCTACACTGGTTTCCGGTGTATATACAGGCCCTCCAATGAAGCTGAGATCTACTTTTTTCTTTTTCTTTTCCACGTTGGTGTGCTTCAGATAATACATGATATTATCGAAAAAACCTCTGGGCACAGAAACGGTGGCCGTGCTATCGGCCTTTTCCTTAAGCTGAGCGTTCAATACAGCTGGGGCGACAATAAGGAGAAACAGTAATCGGTATCTATTCATGTATGACAATGATATGAATATAACACCATTTTTAGAAAATTGATGAAAGAAGGAATAAAAAGTGCGGACATGGCAATAGCAGCGCAGGCAAATGCCCGGCTGCTATTGTTGTTGAATATAGGTTAACAAATTAATCAATGAATAACTGTGTCACGGCGGCGGTATTCATGGCCCATTGTGGGGTGTATACCTCATCGGCTGGCAGTTGATCGGTGATCGTTAACTGTTGTGCCGCTGCTTTTATTTGCAGTAACTGCCCGATGCTCAATTTGGAATCCAGTTTTCTCAGGATGGCTTTTACATTGGCAAGATTCAGGTTTTGTACAATCTGTCCATCGAAAGGCATTTCCAGCCAGATGATTTCTCTTGCTTTTACATCCAGTACGCCAAATACCAGTCCTTTGGTTAATCCGCGGGTGATACGCACCATATGTTGTACACAGGACGGATCATAGGCAACACCTGTTTTTTCGGATACCTTTATCGGATGCTTGTTATCCATCCATCCAACTTCCAGGTTAGGCGTAAGTTCCCCTTTCACAAATGCGTTGCAGGTAAAGGAAACATACCGGGCGTTGACGCGTTCCAATTCAGGTACATCTATTTCAATATATTCCGCGGTACCTGTTTTGTTTGGAATCCAGCGGATATCACCGCTATGTTTACAACCGGGAGCATGTAGCCTTGAAAAGGAACAGATGTCAACGGTGGTATCGTAAGCAATAGAGCAGCTAAGGTCCATATCCAGGTGCTGGGCACGTAATCCTTTCCCCCATTGCATGAACAGGATGATTTTATCTCCCGATATTTTATAACGGGTACCCATCAACGCAGCAGGTAAATCCTGTATTTGTTCACCACGGTCGCCGATCGACAATGGTATTTTGAACAGCTCCGGCGCGATATACATGCTTTTGGCAGTAGTGGCCTGTGCTTCAAAACGTTTGGTCATGGCTTGCAGGCACAGAGAGGTAACTGCATTTCGCATATCCTCCAGTTGCTGATCGTCGTACATTGCCAACAGGCGGTTAGCCGGTATTTTTTTGCTCACTCCTCCCAGTGGTTTTACCGCGCGGGTAGCCGTTCTATCGAAATAGTAGTCCGCATACATCTGCAAAGTGAACAGCAAACGGGCAGGCACTTTATCTACAATGTTGCTGAAAGCCGCTGCAACCGGATCTGGTCCAAACCACAGCATATTGGCAAACAGGGAGCGGGCAAATAATCCCGGACGCTGTTGCAACAGGTCCATTGTGCTGTTGACATCATAACGCAGGCGGTAATGGTTCAATGATCCCTGCCATACGGTATAATCTTCGCGATAAAATTTATCGATTACAGTATGTAAATGCTCAAAGCCCGCCCGCTGGCTGAATTCCGCCAGGCGTAATGCCCGGATGAAGCGTACCCACATTCCACGTTTAGGGTGCATGTTTTCACACATCGTTTCGGCATCCATAGCCATGTTATTTAACCATCCGGCTACCATGATTCCATCCCGGCGACTGTATTTCAGCTTCAGGGATTGCGCTATAAAAGCAGGAGCGGTGGTATATGCCACATACATGGTGGTATTGTTTTTCTTTTTCCGCTGTAGGATGGTTTTAGGTGCAATCAGTTGATGAAACCCGGTATGCTTGAACCACAGGTAACGGAGTATATCCGTAGGCGTAGTAAACAGCGCTGTTGCTTTGGCACCTTCGTTCCGTTCAATTAAAACATCCACTACAGTCACCAGTGTTTCTTTCATACCAATCTTTACTTCCGGTAAAGGAAGCTGTGCCAGCAACGTTTTCAGGCTATCCATCTGGGTGTCATCCAGTGCTGTTTTGGAGCTTAATAGGTCCCGCAGGTAAGCAGCAGGAGAGGCGCTGGTCCACAGATCCAGTACACGAAGTTGCTTATTTTGTCCATAGTTTTCGATGACACCACTTTCGAAGGGTGTACCGCAAAAAGGGCATCCGTTATAGCGCTCCAGTGGGAATGTATTAACCGGAATAATATGTCCGCAGGCGAGCTGAGTGCCTTTACCCTGGAACACCGTATTGAACCAGGTCATGATATAATCAGACACCCGCACCTCTGATGGAGTCATCCAGTTTTTTATCAGTGGTAACCAACTTTTATTCACGCCCATTACATCGCGGAAATTCTCCAGTATATTGGCCTGGTAAGCAGGAGTGGTTTTATTCAATGCCTGTAATAACGATTCAGATACGCCAAATCCCAGCTTTGCCAGGTTGGCAATCAATAAGCTCGTGGTAGGGGTCAGGTAGGTGTCATTGGCATGCATGGCATTTTCAGGAATGTAAACTGACTGCTGACGTAAACCTACGCGTAATAAAGTGTTCATGATAATTGTTATTAAAGAATCAGATAATTTTGTTGCTCTTTATCAAAAAAAGAAGAAGTAAGCAACAATTGACCTCGATTGTAGTAAAGCAGGTTGGACTCGAACCAACGTTGCCGCCTATGAGAACATTTTAATTGACCTGGCGGTAGTATTAAAATCGCTCACGATGGTGTTTTTCCTATTCAACTACTGCTTTTCCGGTTTATTGTTATAAGTTACCAGGTAATGTTGTGGCTATTTCCCAAATGAATGAAGTAAGCGACAATTGACCTCGGTATTTGTAAAGCAGGTTGGATTCGAACCAACATACTCCGCATCCCATAGAGAAGTAAGTTTTAATTGACCTGCCGGTAATTTCAAAACTACTAATGCGGTGCTTGCCATTAAGCTACTGCTTTCCCATCTTCGGCGGTAATGATGAATGTTCATTAACAGTGAGTTGAAGTAACATTTACTTGACCGCTTCCGATGACACAAAGATGCAAGTACATGTGCGCAGTCCATCTGCGCACATAAAAAATATGTAGAAAAATATTTTAAATATATGATAATCAACATGTTGTGAGGTAATTATTTTTTTAAAAGAGATAACTACGCAGATAGATTGCGCAGAATTTTATTTTCTTTGCATAAAACCCGTGTATGTCCATTAATAAACTGGCCCTGATCCGGTATAAAGCCATCGATGATTGTTTGCGTAACCGCTACCGTAAATGGACCCTCGAAGACCTGATAGAGAAAGTAGCGGATGTATTATATAATGCAGAAGGCATCAGCTCAGGTGTGAGCAAACGCACCATCCAGGCGGATATTCAATTGATGCGCAGCGATAAGCTGGGATATAATGCACCTATTGTGGTGAAAGACCGTAAATACTATAGCTACAGCGACTCCGCCTACAGCATCACCAACGCACCCATTAATGATGCCGATGTAGATAAGATGAAGGAAATAGTATCCGTACTGAAACAATTCAATGGCTTCAGCTACTTTGATGACATGAGCGAGATGATTGCACGTCTCGAAAATAATCTCTATAAATCTACGGATACACACCTCAACTGCATCCAGTTTGAGAATAACCACCAACTACAGGGACTAGCTCATATCAATCCACTGTACCAGGCCACCCTGCACCGCAAAGCGTTGCTGATAGAATATAAATCTTTTAAAGCCGCCAACGCACAACAACATATCTGCTATCCTTACCTGCTTAAAGAATACCGCAACCGCTGGTTTCTCATTACCCGCACCAAACAATCCCCGCAGCTCACTACCATGGCGTTGGACAGGATTATATCATTACAGGAGCTACCAAAAGAAAAGTTTATTCACTATAACGGGATACCATTTGAAGAATACTTCGGTGACCTCATCGGTGTCACCAAATCAGAGAAAGATGTGGCCCATAAAGTAGTGCTGGAAATAGATAACAAACATGCCCCTTATGTGATCACCAAACCCCTGCATCATTCTCAGCAAGTGCTGAAAGAAGGACCTGATAGCACGATTATCAGTATTGAAGTAGTCAGGAACTTTGAACTGGAGAGAGAAATTATGGGATTTGGGGAACATATGAAAGTGTTGTCCCCCAAATCCCTGGCCCTGCAAATCGCTAAGCGACTAGGTATGGCCACCCGGAGATATACCGCTGCTAATGAATAACGTATACGCTTACACGTGTTAGCATGATCATCCCGCTACTTTGTGATACACCGTCGTATCTGAAGCCAGCAGCGGTAAATGATAACCGCCGGTATCAATGGTCAGCTTTGGCATATATTTACGTAGCTCCGCCACTGCTGCCGGGCTAACCCCCGATTGGTACAGGAATACCTGTTGCAGTTTTTTGTTTTTCTGGAGAGATGTTAAAGATTCCCCTGCCACCGCGGTTCCCGCCAGGTTGAGATAACGCAACTCTGTACAGGCATTTAACGATGACAACTCCTTGCCCTTTACGCCCGTATTCCGGAGATCCAGCCGTACCAGGTGCGTGAGCTTGCCTATCACGCCAAACGAGCTGTCTGTTACCCGGGTACCGGCCAGATTCAGCCATACCAGTTGCGCTTTCAGCGGCAACAATAGCTGCATATCTTCATTGGTGAAATTAGATGCGTTGATGCCATCTACATTGATGTAGTTGCTGCCGGCAGCTACCGGCAATACTTTCATGCCTTTTGCTTCCAGCTTCGCCAGATGTTCTGCACTAACCGCATTTACCTTTTCTTCCGGGATAAACTCCTGCTTATCCCACGGGGTAGCCGGTTGCATGCCTTCCAATACTGCCAGCATCAACGGTGTTTTGGTAAGTTCTTTGACCGTTTTACCGGTAGGAGCGCCCTGTGAAATCCACCAGTGCAGCAGTTCCAGCTCCTGCGGTGTTACGCCCGGTTTACCTTTGGGCGGCATGCGGTGCTCATCTTCCTCAGGTAAAATCAGTCGCTTGAATAATTCACTTTCTTCCGGTACACTATCTTTTAACACCGGTCCATGCTCGCCACCTTTACGGATTAATTCCACTGACTCCAGCCGCAGGCCACCTTTCAGCTTTTGCTCATTATGACAACCATAACAACGGTTCGTTAACACCGGCATCACCAGGTCTTCATATACCCGCGCATCCCCAATATTCGTATAGGCTGCCACGTGTGCTTTTGCGGCGCCCACGCCGGTCAGCTTCCGTAAGCCATCCGGCATGGCCTGCGTGAGATAGTCATCACCATGCGTCAGGCTGCCGCCGTAGTGGCCTGCTGCACTCAGCAGCAATACCATCACTACCGAAGCAGGCACCTGCCATTTGCGCAACTGTCCCTTATGCTTATTCTTCTCCAGGATATACAGGCCGGTGCTGACAACGGCCACGCCTATACCGAGATATTTGTGCGTGAGCAATAAATTTTCTTCGTAGCCTCCATCAAGCGATAGCATATACCCGGTGATACAACTGGCGATGGCAGACAATGCCGCAATCAACAGCGTAGCCGGTAAAGCGCCCTGTAAGTGCCGCCATTTTTCCCGGCGGGCCAGCAGGGTCAGGATGCAGGCAATCAATAATATGCCAATTGGCAGGTGGACCAGCAAAGGATGCGAACGCCCTATAAACATGCTCCAGCTGCCGGTATTTATCAGTAGTCTCATTATTTACTATAGCGTTGTTTAAGCTGCTTCATCATATATACATTGATATCCCATTGATCGGCCAGCGGCTGACGGGTATACGGCAGGGTAGGCAGGTAATCAGCCGGACCAAACTCCGTAAGGAAGGTCAGCGGCTTACCGGCTGTACGGTGATACTGTACTACCTGGTCCCACCACGCGAAGTGCGCTTTTACCGCACCTTCCCATTCCGGCGCCCGTGGATCGTTTACCTGTGGGCCTTCCGGGTGACCAATACGCGCGTGTATATGTGACGCGCGTTCCAGCGCTTTGGCAACGGTGGCAGATTGATCCTGTAACAGCGACTCATGTACATTGCACCAGTGTGAAATATCGAGGGTGAGCCGCAGGTCTGGCTTAGCTTCGATAAACTGCCGTGCCACATGTGCTGCAAACAGCATCCGTGAACGATGCGTTTCATGATACACCGGTACGCCGGATTGTTTGGAGATGCGAACGGTCATGTCGATCAGGGCGCAGTTTTGCGCAAAAGTGAAATAGTCTTTCCCGGAATGGCAGTTGATATACAACGGTTTTACTTTGCTGCTGGTAGCGGCTTTCAGCATGGTTTCAAACTGCTGTGCGTGTTTCGTATAGTCGCTGTCGTAGCCTGCGGCTAAGAAACCCACCTGCATATCATGCTTCGCCAGTGCGGCAAACAATTCCTGTTGTGCGCCGGCCTCTCCGGGCCACCAGACTTCCAGTCCGTCGTAGCCGGCCTGTTTCGCCTGTTGGCAAAAGGCATCTATACTACCGTTGTATCCCCAATTGGTAGCCAATACAATTAACCGGAATCCTTCTTTTGCAGGAGCCATACCGGCGGCAGCAAAAGAGGGGAGAGATGGTAAACATAACGCAGAAGCCATGATGGCAGATTGTTTCAGAAAATTTCTTTTTGTTTGATCCATGTTTTAGCTAAGTATGGGTGTAATAACTCTTCCTCCGGTATCTGTTAAGCGGAAAGGACGTCCCTGGAACTGATAAGTGAGTTTTTCATGATCTAATCCCAGTTGTTGCAGGATGGTAGCATGAATATCGTTGATGGCTACTTTACCTTTTACAGCGGCATAGCCTATTTCATCGGTTTCACCGAAGGAGCAGCCTCTCTTGATACCAGCGCCGGCCATCCACATGGTGAAAGCTTCTACGTGGTGGTCACGGCCCAGGAAAGGCATGTCTTTCCCATCCCTGTTTTCCTGCATAGGGGTACGGCCAAATTCGCCGCCCCATACTACCAGGGTTTCATCCAGCAAGCCACGTTGCTTGAGATCCTGCAGCAGCGCGGTAATGGGGCGGTCTATCTCGCGGCATTTGTTGCGTAAGCCGTAGTCGATAGAACCTCCTTCATCGGTGCCGTGTGTATCCCAGCCCCAGTCGTACAGCTGTACGAAACGTACCCCCTTTTCTACCAGCTTGCGGGCCAGCAGGCAGTTGTTGGCAAAGGATTCCTTGCCTGGCTGCGTGCCATACATTTCATGGATATAATCCGGTTCGTTGTTGATGTTCATCACATCCGGAACAGAGATCTGCATTTTATACGCCAGTTCATACTGGGAAATGCGCGCCAGTGTTTCCGGATCACCGAAGGCGGTGTATTCTTCTTTATTGATTTCGTTAATCGCGTTAATAGATTCCTTGCGCAGATCTCTGCTCATCCCATCGGGATCGGTAAGATACAGTACCGGCTCACCTTTGGTTCTGCATTGTACGCCCTGGTATACAGAGGGCAGGAAACCGCTGCCCCATACGCTTTTACCGGCATCAGGTGTTTTACCACCGGAGGTCAGCACCACAAACCCGGGCAGGTTGCTGTTTTCAGATCCCAGGCCGTAAGTCACCCAGGAACCGGTGCTGGGGCGACCCAGGCGCGCGCTACCCGTTTGCATCAGCAATTGGGCGGGACCGTGGTTGAACTGGTCTGTTTGTACCGCTTTCAGGAAGCTCACATCATCGGCCATGGAGGTGAAGTGTGGCAGGTGATCTGAAATCCAGGCCCTGGATTCTCCATGTTGCTTAAATACCGCCTGTGGCCCCAGCATTTTAGGAACGCCCCTGATGAACGCAAACTTTTTACCTTCCAGGAGGGACTGTGGACACAATTGGTTATGTAGTTTTGCCAGTTCAGGTTTATAGTCGAATAATTCCAGTTGAGAAGGAGCGCCGGCCATATGCAGGTAAATTACTGCTTTGGCTTTGCCGGGGAAGTGCGGTGGTTTAGGTGCCATGGGGTTGCCCGCGGCATCTACCAATGTTTTGTTGCTGCTGCTACTGCTGCCGCAACTGGCCAGGAAAGAGCCTAATGCAGCTGCTCCGAGGCCTGTAACACAATCCTTCAGAAAGTGACGCCGGGTAAAAAAGCGCAGGGTAGTATCATTTGCTTCCTTGATCAGTTTTGCATGTTTGGTCATACTGCTTAGGATTTAGTCAGGAATTCATCCAGGTTCATAATTGCATTGGCCACTACTGCCAGGGCAGCCAGTTCGGCCTGTTGCGGTTCACTGTTTTGGCTTTTCAGCATTTTTTTAGCGGCATCAGGATCTTTCCGGAATTCCTTCAGCGCCTGGGTATAAAGTGTTTTTAACACATTCAGCTTATTATCCGGGATGGTTTTATACAAGGCTGTCTGATAACCCCAACGGATACACGCTGCTACATCCTTGCCACCGTTTTGCTGCATATGTTTTGCCAGCACAGCAGCAGTTTCCAGGTACACGGGATCATTCAGTGTAGTGAGCGCCTGTAAGGGTGTGTTAGTGCGGATACGGCGTTGCAGGCATACTTCGCGGCTGCTGCCATCAAAGGTAATCATAGATGGATAAGGGCTGGTACGTTTCTGATAAACGTATACGGCTCTCCTGTATTGATTGCCATCTGTGGCGGTCACCCAACTGGCGCCGTTATATACCGTTTGCCAGATATTGTCGGGTTGATACGGCATTACGCTGGGGCCATGCATTTGTGGATTGAGTAAGCCGCTTACGGTTAACGCCTGGTCGCGTACTTCTTCTGAAGTAAGACGGAAGCGGGAGCCTCTTGCCAGCAGGCGGTTAGCGGGATCTTTCTCCAGCATTTCCGGTGTGGCATTCGACGTTTGTTTATACGCGTTAGACATTACTATTTCTTTGAGCAATGGCTTCATGTGCCATTTGTATTCGTGCATAAACCGGTAGGCCAGGTAATCCAGCATTTCCGGGTGGGAGGGCAGGAAGCCCTGTGTGCCAAAGTCCTCCAGTGTTTCCACGATACCGGTACCGAAAATTTGTTCCCAGTAGCGGTTAACCATTACGCGGGCGGTAAGTGGATTCTGAGTAGACGTCATCCATTCTGCTAAACCGAGGCGGTTGCGCGGCGCATTTTTAGGGAAAGGATTGAGTACGGCCGGTACATCCGGGGTAACTACGCGACCTTTCACCAGCCAGTTGCCGCGTTCAAATACGTGGGTGGTGCGGGCCATGTAGGCGGGGTTTTCTATCATCACGGGTACATCGTCGGGATTCTGATTGATCAGCGCCATCATTTCTGCGTTGATCTTATCATATCCGGGTTTTCCTTTGCCGGGCATATCGCCGCGGAAGGCAAACCATTCGATGGCACATACCGCATCATTCGGGTTAATAGCCGGGTTGCGGAATACCAGGTAGAGATCATGGGTGCCGGTGATAGCAGGTAAAGGCATGGCGATGGCAAGCCGTCCGTTAGTAGTGGCTAACTGGTGGGTGAGGATCGTTTTACCTTTCAGGCTATCGAGCCGGATTTCCATGGTGCCACCGGGATTGCCGGTCCAGTAGTTCATGAAGAGCTGTGTTTTTCCATCCAGTTGCTGGCGAGGAAGACGGCAGCTACCGTTATGTCTTACGCCCATGTACTTGGTATCGAGCAGGGCGCCGTTGATATATTGATCTGCATCGTGGGCATGTACTTTTGGCTCCAGTACTTTCAGGAATTCCTGTACGTCCTGCAGTTGACTTTTGTTGCCATTTTGTGCAACCCAGTTACTGATTTCACCTACCTGCGCAAGACTAACGCTGTCGTATAAACGCAATTTAGGATGCTCCATATGGGTGTCTTCATCGCGGGTATTATTCAGGAAAGCGAGTAGTTTATAGTAGTCTTCGAAGCGGAAGGGATCGTAAGGGTGGCTATGGCATTGTACGCAGGCGATGGTTACGCCCTGGAATACATCCATGGTAGTGGCCACGCGGTCCATCACAGCGGCGGTGCGGAATTCTTCGTCCTGTGTACCTCCTTCATCATTGCACATGGTGTTGCGGTTAAACGCAGTAGCGATGAGCTGTGCATTGGTAGGGTTGGGCAGAAGATCTCCGGCCAGCTGGTTGATGGTGAAGCTGTCGTAAGGCATATCGCTGTTAAAGGCGTCAATCACCCAGTCGCGGTACCGCCATATTCTGCGGCCTTCATCTCTTTCATAGCCTTTGGTATCGGAATAGCGGGCGAGGTCCAGCCACATGGCAGCCCAGTGTTCGCCGTAGTGGGGCGATTGCAGCAGTTCGTCTACTATTTTTTCGTAGGCTTTGGGATCTTTGCTTTCGGCAAAGCGTTTAGCCATTTCCGGTGTAGGTGGCAGGCCGGTGATATCCATGCTGACGCGGCGCAGTAATGTCATTTTATCGGCTTCAGGTGAAGGTTTGAGGCCTTCTGCTTTCAGCCTGGCTTGTATGAAACGGTCAATGTTGTTGCCATTGGCTACGTCTATATCAGGTACGGTTACTTGTTTGGGTGGTACATAAGCCCAGTGTTCGCCCCATTCGGCGCCTTCTTTCACCCAGCGGGTGAGAATATCGATTTCTGATTCGGTGAGAGGTGCGCCTTTTTGCGGCATCCGCTCTTTAGGATCTTTGCAGGTAAGGCGGCGGATGAATTCACTCTTTTCGGGGTGACCTGGAATAATAGCGGGTTTACCGGATTTGGTGTTACCCAGGGCTTCTTCCCGGAACAGCACACTAAATCCGCCGCTTTGTTTCACGCCTCCGTGGCAGCTGATACAATGCTTGTTCAGCACAGGTTTTACCTCGGTGCTGTAATCTACCTTTTTCTTGGAATGACAGGCGGCCAGCGTGATGCCTGCGCCCGCAGCAATAGTGAGGACAACCGTTATCCTCAACGTGGAAAAATAGTGCATTGGCAATTAATTGTTCACGTTGTAAAAATAGGTGGACCCCGACAGAATGCTGCTAGATGATCTGCTGTTTTTGATGGATTATATTACGGTTACACTTTCTTTTCGCGGTACTGGTTGGGAGATACGCCCATTACTTTGGTAAACATCCGGGAGAAATAATAAGGGTCTTCCATACCCAGTTGCATGGCTACTTCTTTAATGCGTAAAGGAGTGAAGAGCAGGTATTGGCAAGCCTTCTGCACTTTCAGGTGATTGAAGTATTCAATGGGAGAGAAGCCGGTATTGTTTTTAAAAAGAAAGGAAAAGTGCGACTGCGACAGGTTTACAGACTTGGCCATTTGTTGCAGGGTTAGCATTTTATCGAGGTGATTATTCATGTAATCAATGGCCATGTCTACGGCATCATGCTGCTGTGTTGATTTTCCGGGTTTGTTGACGCCAGGATATATGCAGGACGCCAGAAAGGACCAGAAGTTCATATTCGAATACACGAGGTTTTCCTGGCGATAGCCGCGCGCAAGTGGTTGATAAATAGTCTCAAATTGTTCCAGCCGCTCCGGTGAATGCGGCAAAAAAGTTTTATGTCCATTCCATTCCCGGATAGCGGTATCTACAAGCCCATTGGCGCTGCTGCCTAAAAAATGTACCCAGTAAATAGTCCATGGATCGGTAGCATCGGCGCTGTATTCGTGTGCCAGCTTGCGTGGCAGCAGGAAGCACTCGCCGGGTTGAACAGTAAATGTTTCTTTTTTAATGGTGACAGTTCCTTTGCCGTCTACGCAGTAAATAAGAATGTGCTGATCGGCTCCCTGCGTTCTTTTCCGGTGATGGAAAAGCGCTTTGGGATAATAGCCGATGTCTGTAATGTAAAGTGGCGTTAGTACAGGTTCTTTTGCACAGTTTTTATTCAGGATGTTGCGGGGAATCACAATCATGCGTTGCCCCTGGAAACCTTCCTTTTTCCTGATCATCACGTTGGTTTTATTAGCTGTCAGCAGTTAGCTTTTAGCGTTTAGTTATTGCATGATCTTGACAAGTCCCTAACAGCTAATAGCTGACAGCTAGTAGCTGCTCCGGCGCAAAGTCAATAGCAGACCGGATTATAGTAGCATTGTTCGTTAATGTCTCTCCCAATATATTAAAATGAAAACGGCAATCAATATTTTTTAATTTGGAAACTTTCAGAATATTTTGAAAATTCAATAAGTTAAAATAACTTTGAAGGCAGAAAGCAACCGATGTATGATGAATACCATTGCGTACCTGGTTTACATGGCACTTACCTACCTGATCACCGTAAAAGTGGGATGGATATTTTACCGTAACGGCAGGGTGTTTATCCTCGGGCTACTGCAGGGAAATGTTGCACTCACCGACGCCATTAATAATATTTTACTGGCAGGATATTATCTCGTGAACATAGGCTATGCCACGGCGATGATCAGCAACTGGCCACCCATTCCGCACCTGTTAGTTATGCTAACAGTGATCGTCACCATGACCGGCCAGATCCTGCTGTCACTGGGCGTTATGCACTGCTTTAACATGCTCGTTATCTATTTTATCAGCAAACGGAATATTTACCTAAAATCCTAGTATATGGTACAATCCCTTAATTTCATTGCCTACACGATCTACCTGCCCATTGTAATGTTAGTTACCTGGTTGGTAGCACACACACTTTTTAAAAACAGCCGGGTGTTTATGCTGGATATTTTCCATGGCAAAGACGACCTGGCAAATGCTACCAACACCTAATTTGAAACAGGATTTTACTTACTCAACCTGGGCTTTGCTTTCCTGATCATGGAAATAGCGCAAAAGATTAATACCCCCGGCGCTTTAATGGAAATTTTGAGTGTTAAAATAGGAGGCTTCCTGATTTACCTGGGCATTATGTTGTTCCTTAACCTGTATTTGTTTTTCAGAGGAAGAAGTATTTCAAAAGAGAAACGAAGTGTAGTAACACTATAGCTGGCCTTTCATCCAACCCAAATTGCGGGCGCGGGAATTAATTTCCGCGCCTTTTTATTTTGAAGTCGTTTGAGAGTAGCCGGATTTTTTTGTCGATAAGCCTGCAAATGAATTGAGTATTTGTATATTTGCTTCAGATAATAAGCCTGCCTGCGGTGTCTATTTCCCCTTTTTCGTATTGCGTGGCTAATGAACTGTGCACTTAAATAACCGTCATGAAAAAATCATCTACTGTAGGAAAAGTTGAATTGAAAATAGAAGAAGAGAAATCCGAACATGGCAAAGATGAAGCTGCCAACTGTTCGCCACCTGATAAGAGCCTTGATTCCGAAGAAGAAATTACAGATATGAAATCAGATAATCTGGATATTGAAGCACTACAAAGTAGATACTGGGCTGGGTTGGGATTAGATTCCATACCAGGTGAAGAAGATGTAACGGATCGTTCTGAATAGACTTCCTGTGTTTATTGCACAATCTCCACGCCCAATCCATCCAACAACGCTAATGCATCAGGCAGGCTAAACTTCGCTTTTCTTATTTTATTCTCCTGCACGTTTATGGCATAGCGATGTGCCCCCACAAAATTAGCCTGGGTTAAATCAGTGCCCACAAATCTGGCCCCGGCAAGATCTGTACCGGTGAAGTTGGCCTGTGTTAAGTTACAATCGGTAAAGTCAACTTCATCTGCCTGGCAATGAATAAACACGCCTTTCTTCAGGTTTTTGCCGGCAAACGTTCCGTAGCTGAGGCGGCAATGCTGAAAGTCTGCCGTAAGTGGATCGCGGGCATTCGTCCAGGCCACACCGATGGCTTTGGAATGTTGTAATACGATCCGGCTGAAAGTTGTTTTTTTGAACTGGATCAGCGATAAATCGCAATCTTCAAACGTACAATTTTCAAAAGAGCAGTCAATGAAAATGCATTCCTTCAGGCTGCACTTGTGGAATTGGCATTCATAGAATTCCTTGCCGGAAATAGTGTTGCCATCCCATATGATATTTTCGAATTTTTGGTGTTCGTAAGCGTATTCCTGATCGTTGTTATTCACAATAAAGAAATTAGGGTTTAAAGATAGCGTATTTGCTGCTTTGGCTGCATGGCCGCATTTCTTTTCGTTGTATCTTTGAGGGGCTTCCTGGTGTAGACATGGAGAAAGACGTTCACAGCATACAACGAAAAATTATTCATATTGATATGGACGCATTTTATGCGTCTGTAGAGCAACGCGATAACCCGCTTTATCGCGGCAAAGCGATTGCAGTGGGAGGCTCTCCGGAAGGACGGGGAGGAGTAGTAGCTACCGCCAGTTATGAAGCCCGTAAATTTGGTGTACGTTCTGCCATGCCTTCCAAGCGGGCATTACAGCTTTGCCCGGAGTTGATATTTGTTCGCCCCCGTTTCGATGCCTACAAAGAAGTATCCCGTCATATCCGCGAAATATTTGCGCGCTATACAGATTTGATTGAACCGTTGTCGCTGGATGAAGCCTACCTGGATGTAACCAGCGATAAACAAAATATTGGCTCTGCCATTGAAATTGCCAAACAGATCAAACAGGCCATCCGTGAGGAGCTGCAGCTCACCGCATCCGCCGGTATATCCGTCAATAAGTTTGTTGCTAAAATTGCGTCAGATTTGAATAAGCCGGATGGACTTACCTTCATTGGGCCCTCTTCCATAGAAGCATTTATGGAAAAGCTGGCGGTAGAGAAATTTCACGGAGTCGGAAAGGTCACTGCCGATAAAATGAAGCGGATGGGGCTTTTTACCGGGGCCGATCTTAAAAAGTTATCAGAGCAGGACCTGAAAAATCATTTCGGTAAAGTAGGTAGTTTTTATTATCGTATAGTACGCGGGCAGGACGACCGGGAAGTGCAGCCTCACCGGGAAACCAAATCACTGGGTGCAGAAGATACGTTCCCATATGACCTTACTACTATTGAAGAGATGGAAGCAGAGCTGATCAAAATCGGTAAAACGGTATACGACCGGCTGCAGCGATATCAACTGAAAGGGCGTACTATTACACTGAAGATAAAGTACAGTGATTTTAAGCAGATCACCCGCAACCAATCTTTTTCATCTCCGGTAGGTGATTTTGATACCATTGTTGAAACAGCCAAACAGTTATTGGCCGCCTCTGAGCACGAAAACAAGCGTATACGACTGCTCGGTATTACGTTGTCGAATTTTCATGAAATAGCGGCACCCGAAGAGAAACCACTTACTGCTACGCAATTGTCGTTGTTTGATTTCGAAGACTAGCTGTTAGCCGTTAGGTTTTAGCTTTTAGCTTTTAGCAAAATGCAGCGAAGATGATTATATATTGATCTCCGCTGCATTTTGCTAAAAGCTAAAAGCTAGTATCTGACAGCTAATAAGCGTTAGTCAATGTCACGAATGATCAGCGCGGATTTTGTCTTTGTGCCTCATTAGCAGGATTATCCTAATTTCTCATTTTGAGTTTTAAGTGTAAAAATGACAATAAATAGCGGTTACATCCGCTCTTTTTCATCTTCCCAAACCTAAAAATAAAAAATCAGTATAATCCCGCTAATAGGGTACAAAGACAAGTTCCCGCTGATCATTCGTGGCAATAGCTTTCCGCGGCATTTTTGCTAAAATGCTACCACAAATAAAAAGTAAATTGGAATGAAGCAGTTCGCCTAAACGGCGTTACCTGTAACGTTATTACGCTTCTGCCTTCTTACGCCAGAATTCAGGTAAGTCGATTTCAGTTTCTATTTCTTCACTTCTCTCCTGCATCATATTGATGAGGCTTTGATGAAGATCAGGGTGTTCTCCCCAATAGGTAGAAGGTACGTCCAGTACATTCTTCAGCAGGTCTCCAGGATACATACCGGCAGTTACCAGTACATCATTTTTTAATATCTCTAAGGCCAAAGGTACCAGGTAGGTAGGATTGAATGATTGTCCGATTAATGTCCGCAATTCACTGGCGGATAATTTTGCTACAGGTACCTTTACTAATGCAAGAGATTTCTGAGTTATTCCTGAATCTTCTGTGGTGGTTCCCCATGTCTTATTCTCCAACTGCTCCAAAGATTTATATCTCCAGATATCTTTCTTATTCATAAAAATGTGTCTCTCTTTTCGTGCTAATAAAATAGTTATTTATGAAAGTGATTTCAACGCGCAATCTTTCTTTTGATGGTGATCATCTGCAGAGCCCTGCGGAGTTTGTGCAGGTGTTGCGGTAGCCGGTCAGCGCCGGCGGTTATAAGAAACCAGGATCAACAGCTATAAATATAATAAATATTGTTGACGCAGAAATATTATTTTCTGCCTTTAACATTTTTTATAGTCTTTCTATGGAAGTGGAGTGCTGCAAAAATGGCCATGGTATTGTGTTATATCAGTGTAACAGGAGTGCTTGAATTTTTTTTTAACGTTTTATTTTATGCTGATGACTACCCATCACAAGGTAAGAAGGGAAGTAAGACGAATCACTTGTCGCCATAACCACGTGGGTGGGCAGCAATAAAAAGAGGTGTAACAGTCCACTGCTACACCTCTTTCGTATAATCATCTTAGTTAGGCTGTTTTCTGGTATTTAGGCAGCACTAGTAATTTTACGATGCTATGTGCTGCACCGGAAAGTGCAAACGCAATCAGCAACAGTAAGGCAGCCTTTCCTGGTGTATCGAATACATCAAGAACACCGGATACCGATTTCCCGGCATACATAATAGCAATCAGGGTTGCCAGTGCGCCGGTGATCCACAGGGTAATGTGCGACCATAGGTATTTCTGTTTCTGAAAGCCAGCCTTTCCAAAGGAAGTGAATAGGAGGAAAACGTGGGCCAGGAAAAATACAGCGGCCAGGGCAGTTAGGGTAGTGAGCATTCTGGTTAATTTTGGTGATGGCAATATAGTCAGTATAACTAAAATATCAAAACCTTTTCACATATACAAGCGTAATCACTGTATTTCCCCGAATTAAAAATCAGCCAGTATCAGTTCCCGGTTCATGGCAGCTCCGGCCATATTGCCCGCAGCTACTGCTGCCGCTACCGAACGCATGGGAGAGGTGGCATCTCCGGCCGCATACACGCCCGGAATATTGGTGGCCTGAAAATGATCTACAGACAGATGCCCCATTTCTGTTAAGTTACAACCCAGGGCTTCCGGAATAGCACAGTGCTGCCGGAAGGGTGGGCGACTATACAATGCCGCTACCGGATGTGTGCTACCATCTTTCAATAAAAGATGCGTTACTTGTCCGTTGACCGCAACGATTTCTTCCACCAGCTGCTCATTTACCGTAATCCCGTGCCCGGCTAATTTTGCAGTTTGTTCTGCCGACAACTGTGAGGTACCATGGGTAAATACAGTCAACTGTTGGGTCCAGTTGTGAATCAACCGGGCGAAGTCAAATGCAATGTCGCCATTGGCCAGGATGCCGGTCGGCGCCTGTTTTACTTCATAGCCGTGGCAATACGGGCAATGCAATACAGAGATCCCCCAGGATTCCGCAAACCCTTTGATGGCAGGCATTTCATCTTTCACACCCGTGGCAAAAAGCAGGAGACGGGCCTGGAACGTATTGCCGGCAGCGGTGCGGAGCAGGAAGCCCGTCGCATTTTTTTCTGCGCTGACAGCCAGCTCATTCCTGAAATGTACCTCCGGATATTGGGCTACCTGTTCTTTTGCTTTGGCAGCAATATCTGCAGGCCTGGCGCCATCCTGGGTAAGAAAGTTATGTGAGTGTGGTGTTTGCTGATTGCAGGGAGCGCCACTGTCCAATACCAGCACTTTTCTGAGTGAGCGGCCTAATGCCATGGCTGCAGAAAGCCCGGCATAGCTGCCCCCGGTAATAATGACGTCGTATGATTGCATATGCTTTTGTATAAGTCAGCTGCAAATATACACAAATGCAACTTTGTTGCATTTATTTTTTGGCAAAAAAAATTCGCATATGGTTATCCGTTATCGTCTGTACCCGCGCGGATGTTGGAAATATGTTCGGCGATCAGGTGAAGCCGGTAATAATACTTCTCAAAAATATCATCATACATCCGGTGCCTGTTTTCCAGGAAGGCATTCATGGCCTCATGAATAAATTCCTCAAAGGTATGGTGTTCACTCACTTTGATCACACATTCAAACACAGGCTCCATACTGGTGGCAAATTTGGGTTTAACCTGTATATCAGCCATGCAGGTGATCATATCTTTATACAGGTTGGGCGCTTTGGCAAAAGGTACATAATGGATGGCGGTAAATCCATCTTCATCATACACATATTTATCTACTTCCTCAGACAACAGGTATTGTACCACCTCGCGGTTGTTATTATGCCTGGTAGCCAGTAGCAAGGGTGTATCCAGGCTGGCCAGTACAAAATTAAAATGAATGTTATGCTCAATCAGCAGCAACAACATATCTGTTATAGCAACAAGGCGATTGTGTTTAAAAATATAAGCGATGGCAAAAAGATAATCCGGGTTATCTACCACCAGCCGGGCGCCTTTTTTCAAGGCGTATTGCACGGCCTGCGGCTTATTGGCACCAACCGCACAAAAGATAATGGGAATTATGCCTTCTCTCTTATAATGTATATCTGCTCCTCCTTCTTCAATTAATAATTCTGCTGCTTCAAAAAATATTTCCTGGTTTTCGAGTAAATCGCAAAGTAATTCGGAACGCTCATCCCGTGTAAGAGAAGAGAGATTGTATCCAAGCCCGGTGATAATTTCATCTGGCTCCTGGCTGATTTTCACTTTGCGCTTCAGGTCGTACAGTGAAATTTTTTGCATATGGTAGTCATAGTGTCTGATAGCTACTGGGAGAGAACCTTGGCATAGGATGAAATGAAGCCATTAGCTTTTAGCAAAATGCAGCAAACGATAATGTAATAGCATCTCCGCTACATTTGCTAATAGCTAAAAGCTAACAGCCAACAGCTTCTGATAATATTTATCCTTTAAAAATCAATTCGTCTGATAATGGTCTGCGATCAAAGGTAATAATTTTTAATATATGAGTGGCCATTCTTCCCCAACACGATACTTTAACTGCAAAAAGTGCCGTGAAAGAAAGTATGGTCTAACGTATACGGAGGTACGTAAATACCACTATGGCGCTTACGCACTTTCCTGGTGCCGCCACAATTCCTGGAAAGCAGGACTGTGTTGGCGGAGATAAGCAAAGTTACCTTCCGCTATAATGTTACCCTGGTGTAGTACATAGATATAGTCGAACTGGGGCAGCAGGTGCAACCGGTGCATCGCAGAAATGATGGCCTTATCTTCAAAAGCCTGGAACATTTTGTCGTAGATCATCGCTTCCGTTTTAGGATCTACACTGCTGGTGGGTTCATCGAGGAGTATTACCTGGCTGTCGCGGGCTGCCAGGATACCACGTGCCAGCGCCAGCCGCTGTTTTTGTCCGCCGGAAAGGTTCACCCCTTTTTCCCGGATATCGGCAGCCAGTCCTTCTGGTAATTGGGCTACCACTTCCGAAAAATGCGCACTTTCACATACGGACATTACTTCATCGGAGGAGAAGGGGAGGCCCAAAGTAATGTTGTATTCAATGGTGTTCTCAAAAATTTCCGGTTCCTGTGGAAACAAGGTCACGCTTTCGTTCAGGGAAGCTAACGGTAACGGTACTCCGTCCACCTGCAAGGAGGTGGTGGCCGACGGTTCATACAATCCTCTCAGAATCGCCAGCAAAGTGCTTTTCCCGCTACCGCTGGCGCCTATCAGTGCAATCTTCTTTCCTTTTTCGATCAGTAGTTGCAGGTGATGTAAACTGTGAGGACCTTCCACCGCCTCATCTTCGGCTACATGGGAAAAGCTCAGTTCGCGGATGCTGATTTGCTGCCAGTGTGCCGGCAGTTCCGGCGCGGTGTCAGGACGGTGATGCGCCTTATAAGCGTCACTGATATTGGAGGCGGTTTCTACAGCCGTATTGAATTGCACCACATCGGTATATTGCCATGCGGCATCCTGGAACACGCTGGTGAACTGGTTTACATAGCCCAGTAACATCACCAGGCCTGCTACCTGGAACATTTCTCCCGGCACCCAATGCTGGAAAATATATCCCAGGGCAATTACACAGTAGATCAGCGCAATCACCATTTCCGCTGCAAACCATTTCCATTCATTGATCAGCGTATTTTTCCGAAAGGGAGGCCATATGCGCTGTACTTTCGCCAGCAGCCCGTTTTCCATACTCTTCTCCAGGCGTAGCGTGATCACCGTCATGATGTTGGAAAGGCTGTCGAACAACGTGGCAGATACCACGTGTTCCTGCTCATTCACTTCATCCAGTGTTTTGATAAACGGACCGTCGAAATATAGCAACAGCCACATACACAATACACCCATCGCAATACCAATGCTACCGTACAACGGAGAAAAGTATAACATGGCGGTCACGGAAAATAGCAGCTTACAAAGGGCGTGCATGTACATAAATCCATGCTCAAAAAAATCTTTCAGCGACTCATGCGCTTTCCGGATCCGGTTAATCACTGCACCGCTATGGTTATCCTGGTGCCATTTTACAGGTAAATGAAGTGCCTGGTGATATCGCTCCTGGAGGAAGTTGCGGCTAAGATTAAAGGCCAGTTGACGCTCCATGATCCTGGCCGGACCATGAAGGCACCATTCTCCGAATTTGATGGCCAGGTATCCGCCCACGTATAGCAGTGCATAACGGGGGAGGTTAGCAGTATCCTGTTGTACTTTGCCAATAAACCAGCCAAACAGCATGGGGGCCAGCGAGAAAACGATATTCGCCAGGAAAAATAAAGTATAGATCAGCAGGTACTTTTTACGCTGATGCCTGGCGTACCTCCAGGCTGTTTTTAGTAGAGAAATATATGGGTTAGACATGATTCCGTTTTAATCATCTCTTAAAATTAAGTTATTTAACAGGAAGCCCGGCAAACAAAAAATGACGAACGGCTGTTATGGTACGATATTGGCATATGCTCATCGTTAAATCTTACCATATGAAAAGGTTCTTAGTTTTAAAAACATGCCTGCTTTTTGCAATGGCCCTTACCGTTACCACCAGTCTTTTTGCGCAGCAAACCAAGGCGCAGAAAAAAGCCGAAAAAATAGCGCAGATTAAATCATTGATTGACGCGCAAAACTATGTATTCGTGGCGCAGAATGCCTTCCCAATGGGTGGCCGCATGCGAAATATCACACCCGATTACAATTTGACAGTTGCTACCGACTCCGTTGTTAGCTACCTGCCGTTTTTTGGTCGCGCTTACACTGCAGATTTCGGTGCTACCAAATCGCCGCTGGATTTCAAAACCAAATCCTTCGATTATACCGCGAAGCCAGGTAAAAAAGATGGCTGGATAATTACTATTAAGCCTAAAGACAACAAAGGGGTGCAGTCCATGAATTTAACCGTTTCCAGTGAAGGCTATGCGTCTTTGCAGGTAACCAGCAATGATAGATCTGCGATGAGTTTTAATGGATATGTGACAGAGCGGAAAGTGAAGAAAAGTAAATGATAAAGCAGAAAGCTGAAAGCATAAAGCACAAAGCTATTGGAGCGATTGATATAAGCGGGTATTAAATTACTCATACGCTTATATCAATCGCTCCAATAGCTTTGTGCTTTATGCTTTCAGCTTTCTGCTTTATCCAGCTCCTTTACCATTTCATAGTTCACCAGCCCCACTTCTCCCAACTGTACCTCCTGCATTTTTACCACACGGAATCCTTGCTTTTCGAAAAAAGGTTTTGCGGTAATACTCACATAAGCGGTGAGAGAGGATAGTCCTAATGCCGCGGCCTTATTATAAATCTGTTGTATAAGCAGGGTAGCAATGCCTTGTCCCTGGAAGTCTTTGTGTACAAACATCATATCCAGTTCCCCGTCCGCTTCCACGGAGGCAAAGCCGGTAATGGTGTCGTTTGCGGTAACTGCCACATAAAAATATTGTTCTTTAATTTTTTTTTCGAGAGAAGTGGTTCTTTCTCCTGTGGCCGCCCAGGCGCTGACTTGTGCGGGATTATAATGTTGGCTGTTAACATTCATAATGGTGCCCTGGTACAGGTTTTTCAGTGCGGGGATATCCTGCAGGGTTGCTTTCCGTATTTGCATCAATGATGTTTTAATGCAAGGATAACGTTAATTTAGTGACCTGTTAAATTTTTTTCCAAATGGATAACCATACAAAAATTACCACCTTATTCCTGGACATCGGGGGAGTATTACTGACGAATGGCTGGGACAGGGCTGCCCGCAAACTGGCGATTCAAACTTATGGTCTGGATGCCGTGGAGATGGAAGAACGGCACCACCTTACTTTTGATACCTATGAAGAAGGTAAGCTGACCCTGGATGAATACCTGAACCGGGTGGTATTTTATGAAGACCGCTCCTTTACGCGCCAGGAGTTCCGCGACTTTATGTTTGCGCAAACGGCGCCCTACCCGGAAATGCTGGAACTGGTAGCAAAGCTGAAAGCAAAGTACAAATTAAAAATTGCGATCGTTAATAATGAGGGCCGGGAACTGAATGAGCACCGGATCAGGCATTTTAATATCAGCAGCTTTGTTGACTTTTATATTTCTTCCTGCTTTGTACATTTCCGCAAGCCTGACGCAGATATTTATAGGATAGCGCTGGATATTGCGCAGGTAAGGCCGGAAGAGGTGGTGTACCTGGAAGACCGGTCTATGTTTGTAGACGTGGCAAATGGCCTGGGCATTAATGGCGTTTGCCATACCGATTATGAAAGCACCGTAAAACAACTGGCTGCTTTCGGGCTTGTACTGTAATAGATAAAATAGAAGAGAAATGTAAAAACGACGTTTAATCGTTCAATACATTTCTCTTCTTTTTAAATAAAATTAAAAATAACTTCTTCTTCTTTCCGTCCCACTTATTTACCGTTGGTGTAATTTTTTGACCCCTGCTACCAACTTTGTTATAATTAATTTCTATTTTGTCGGCTCGTTTGAAAATTAGCATAGTTCCACGTTTTAGCGTAGTTGATAATTTAAATTTCATTAACATTTGGGATAACAGATATAAAGAAACAGATGCAGATGGCCGTTAAGCTAAATGCATTTAGCAATCAATGTAAACTTTTTAAAAAAATCCAGATCTATGCTTAGATGGAACAAGTTCCGTCCAAAGTTGAAACAGTTAAGTGTGTACGACCGGAGAACTTTGGTATTGATTTTAAGTATTGGCAGTTGTCAGCAGATGATGGCCCAAAACAAACTGCCATTAACAGATTTATCTGCATTCGCACAACCCGGCGCTAATTGGCGTATAGCCGGTGGCGTTAAAGCAGACCTGCAACAGAACAATGTACTGCAAACCACTGCAGGCATCGGTATCCTGGTAAATTTACCAGAGAAAAATACCCACGGCAAAGACCTTTTCAGCTCATTACAGCATGGTGACCTGGACCTGGAACTCGACTACCTCATGGCCAAAGGTTCCAATTCCGGTATATACCTGCAGGGAAGATATGAAATCCAGTTGCTCGATAGCTGGGGCACCACCAGCCCAAGCGCCTCCGACAACGGTGGTATCTATCAACGTTGGGACGACAGCAAACCATCCGGCCAGCAAGGCTATGATGGCCATGCGCCCCGCCAGAATGTAAGTCGCGCTCCCGGCTTATGGCAACACATGAAAATCGCTTTCCAGGCACCCCGCTTTGATGCTGCCGGCAACAAAATTGCCGATGCCGTTATCTTAAAGCTGGAACTGAATGGTGTCACCATCCAGGAAAATGTAGTACTGTCGGGCCCCACCCGCGGCGCCATAGAGAATAATGAAGTTGCTTCCGGACCGCTCCGCATACAAGGTGATCACGGCACCGTGGCCTTCAGAAACATCGTTATCAATAACTACAGTGCACCGAAGCCAACGTTGCACGACGTGAAATACAGCGTATATAAAGGCCAGTTCGATAAGCAACCCGACTTTGCTACGCTGAAACCTGTTGCCACCGGCACCGCCACGCAATTAACGCCTAACATCACCGGTCTGCCGGACAATGAGTTCCTGGTGCGTTATACTGCTACACTCTCTGTAAAAGCAGCTGGTAACTACCATTTCAACCTGCATACTTCCGGTGGTCCGGGTATGCTGAAAATAAACAACCAGGCGGTGATCAATCCACGTGGCTGGGATGGTAACGGCAACATAGAACTGGCCGCCGGCGATTACCCGGTAGAAGTGCTGTATGCCAAAAACACTGATTGGGCTAAAGCTTCGCTCACCTTATCCGTGAAAGAAGCCAATATCCGTGAATTTGTGATCAGCGACCTGAATGTGCCGGCAGATGATCCTACCGACCCAATCCTGGTGACTGCAAACGAAAACACCGTATTGCGCAGCTTTATGGATGTTCGTGGCGGCAAACGGGTGGTACACGCCATTTCTGTAGGTAGCCCTGCCAAGGTGCATTACACCTATGACATGGACAACGGTTTACCAATGCAGGTATGGCGCGGCGAATTCCTGAATACCACTCCCATGTGGCACGATCGTGGCGATGGTTCTTCCCGCCCAATGGGTACCGTACAGGTGCTGACTAATCAGCCGGCACTGGCTATTGCAAAGCTGGCCAACAAAGATGCTGCCTGGAGTACAGATACGGCCGGCACCAGCTTCCGTCCAACCGGTTATGCACTGGATGAAAGCGGAAAGCCCACTTTCCACTATAACGTATACGGTACTGCCGTTACTGATGATATCAGCGTGCTGCCGGAAAACCAGGGTATTCATCGTACTGTTACAGTGCAACAACCTGCCGCAGATCTCTATCTCCGTATAGCCGTTGGAGATAGCATAGAGCAGTTGTCTCCCGGCCTGTATGTGATCGGTGATAAATCTTATTATGTGAAGATGGACGATGCCAAAGCAACTCCTATCATCCGCAACCAGAACGGACGCGCAGAACTGATTGTGCCGGTACAGGCGAAAACAGGCTATGCGGTTATCTTCTAAGCAGCAATACTCATGACTATTATGAAACTGAATTATAAAAGAATTACAGCAGGAATAGCCGCCGGTATGTTCCTGATGACCACCACCATCACCGCCGTAAAGGCACAGGAATCTCCCAAGGAAGAGGACTTTTTCCGCATTGCGCGCATCAGTTCACCCGAAGGAACCCTGCTGGAAGTAGGTGGCTTATGCACCCTCCCGAACGGCGACCTGGGCGTAGCTACCCGCCGCGGTGATATCTTTATTGTAGAGAATCCTGCCAGCAGCAAACCTTACTTCAGAAAAGTTGCTTCAGGGCTGCATGAAGTACTGGGACTGGCGTATAAAAACGGTTCTCTTTATTGCGCTCAGCGCGGTGAACTCACCAAAATGACCGATACCAACATGGACGGTAAAATGGACCTGTTCGAAACCGTATATTCATGGCCGTTATCCGGTCACTATCATGAATATAGCTTTGGCCCCGTATTGGGCACCGATGGTTCTTTCTTCGTATCCGGTAACGTTGCTTTCGGTGATGAAGAATGGTGGCGTGGTGAAAGCCGTGTTCCCTGGAGAGGCTGGATGATGCACATCACAGAAGATGGTAAAATGGAACCATGGGCTACCGGTTTCCGCTCTCCCTGCGGCCTCGGTATGATCGATGGAGAATTGTTTTATACTGAAAACCAGGGCGACTGGATGGGATCCGGCGGACTCACCCACGTGAAGAAAGGTAGCTTCGTAGGTCACCCTGCAGGCTTACGCTGGACAGGGCTGCCCAATTCCCCGGTAAAACTTACTACCGAAGAACTGTATAGCAAAGTAGATCCCCGCTTCCGCAGAGATGCCAATGGCAATGCCATCAAACCGGAAAACGTGGAAAACGAAAAGTTTGTGACGCTGTTCGACATGAAGAAATACTTCCCTGAAGTACAGCTTCCTGCAGTATGGTTGCCCCACGGCGTATTAGGTATTTCCAACTCACAGATCACTACTATTCCGGAAGGAGCCTTTGGTCCGTTCACCAAACAAATACTGATCGGCGACCAGGGACAAAGTAAAATTATGCGCGTATTCCTGGAGAAAGTGAAAGGCGAATACCAGGGCGCTGCCTGGGATTTCAGAAGTGGCTTCCAGTCGGGCGTACTGCGCCTGGCATGGGGAAAGGATGGTTCCCTCTTTGTAGGTGAAACCAACCGCGGATGGGGTTCTGCCGGTGATGCCAACCAGGGCCTGCAACGCCTCGTTTGGAACAACCGTGTGCCTTTCGAAATGAGAACTGTAAGTGCAATGCCCGACGGCTTTGAAATTACTTTCACACAGCCGGTAGATAAAAAATATGCAGAAGATATTGCTTCTTACAATGTAGAAAGCTTCATCTATAAATATCATCCGGTATATGGCAGTCCTACAGTAAACACCGAGAAACTCAACATCAAAGGTGTACAGGTATCTCCTGATGGGATGAAAGTTCGCCTCGTAATTGATGGCCTGCGCCAGTACTACATCCACAAACTGAGCCTGAATGGCATCCGCACTACGGAGCATGCTTATTCACTGGTTCACCCGGACGTATACTATACGCTGAACAACATTCCCGACGGCGACAAGCTCCCGGTTGCTGCACTGAGCACTAAAAACTCTGCTGCAAAACCTGCTACCACTGCTACCAAAGTAGCAGATGCCAAAGCTGCATCTACGGCACCGGTACCAGCCGCTGCTAAGCCGCTGACCTACGAACAGGTAAAACCTTTACTGAACAAATACACCTGTTCTTCCTGCCACAATCCTGATAAAAAGCAGGTAGGTCCTGGCTTCAAAGATGTAGCTAAAAGAAATTATTCCGTAGCAAAAATATTATCGCTGATCAAAAATCCTAAGCCGGAAAACTGGCCTGGCTATGCAACGCCAATGCCGCCTTTCCCGCAGGTACCACAAGCTGATGCGGTGAAGATTGCAACGTGGATTAATTCATTGAAGTAAGCAGAAAGCAGAAAGCTTAAAGCAAAAAGCTATTGAAGCGAATGATAAACGCAAATGAGTAATTACGATACTCGCGTTTATCATTCGCTTCAATAGCTTTTTGCTTTAAGCTTTCTGCTTTCTGCTAGTTCATCAACTCCTCTATTTCCTCCGCTTCCTTCGGAATATCTTCCATCAGATCTTCACAGCCGTTGATGGTAACCAGCAGGTTGTTTTCTATCCTGATACCAATCCCTTCTTCTGCATTGTAAATACCAGGTTCGTTGGTGATGACGGCGCCCACCGGCAGCGGTTCATGGAACCAGGCGGGGTCATGAACATCGAGGCCAATGAAATGGGATACGTTGTGATAGCTGTATTTCTGCAGGTAGAAGGCCTCACCGTTGCGACGGATATCATTGGGCGTACATAAGCCCAGCTGGCAGAGTGCTTCCAGTATCAGTTCATTTGATGCCTGCCATACCTCTTTCATGGCGATGCCGGCGCGTACCTGTTGCCGCACCTGGTGATGTACATGTAATACAGCATCGTAGTACGCGCGTTGGCGCGCAGTATAACGACCATTCACGGGAATGGTGCGGGTTAGGTCTGCATTGTAAAGATCCTGGCTGGCAGCGGCATCTATGAGTACCAGGTCACCGTCTTTTCCCGCAGTTTCATTGGCCCGGTAATGAAGAATACAGGTATCTGCCCCAAAAGCTACAATGGGTTCATAACCGGCCCAGGTAGTATGGTGTTGCATATATTCATGGATCATTTCGGCGGCTACCTGGTAGCCGGTTTTCCCAGGCTTTATAAATTTTAATAAGCGACGGAAGCCAGCGCCGCTTACTTTACAAGCCTGGCGCATCAGGGCAATTTCTTCCGGCGTTTTGGACATGCGCTGCCTGCCCAGCAAGGGATATAAGCGGTCGTATTCATGCAGGGGAAATTTACGCCTGCAGTCCAGCAGGAGCCGGTCTTCGCGTGTTTGCGTTTCATTTTCAGAACGGGCATGTTCGTTGGAATAAAGGAAAATACGGCGACAAAGCGGGATCACTTTTTTCATGATCACGTCGTATTCATCCGTGAAGAATACAGTATCGATACCGGATATTTTGGTAGCAGCGGCTTTGTCGAGGCGGTGTCCCAGCCATTTCACATATAACTGATCCGTGCGCCGGATAAACAATATTTCCCGCAGGGAAGGCTCCGGGTGCTGCGGACAAAGTACCAGCATGGCATCATCTTCTTTGATGCCAGTGAGATAGTAGAGATTTGAATTTGGAACGTACCGCATGGTGCCATCTTCATTGGTAGGCATAATATCGTTGGCCGTCAGGATGGCTACGGCATCTGGCGGAAGCTGGCTAACCAGTCTTTGGCGCTGGGTGGAAAACATAGACGATGTGCTTTTGTTGCACAACAAACTTAAGAGGAGTGGAGAAGGAAGTTGGTGTAAAAACGCGACAGAATTTAGGAGAGCAGAAAGCAGAAAGCAAAAAGCTATTTTAGCGAATGACTAATGCGGTTACTTCTATATGCTTTGTTCATTCGCTAAAATAGCTTTCTGCTTTCTGCTTTCTGCTCTCCTCCGCCAGTCTTTCCGGAAGTGCGAGAAGTCGTGATATCCCAATGCTTCCCAATCTGCTTTGTAGCCGTGTTGTACATATTGCATCACCGCTTCCCGGAAGCGTAAAATAGACAGGCAATGCTTGGGTTGCACGCCCAGCGAAGCCGTAAAATATCTTTCCAGCGTGCGGGGGGAAAGGTATAACAGGGCAGCCAGTTTCTTGAGCTGGTAGCCGGATTGCAACAGGGCCGGGCTGTTGAGTGATTGCTGTACATAATGAAAATGCCTGCTGTCGGCCGGCAAGGGCGACTGTGCCCGCAGGAACTCATCCAGCAATGTTTTGATCTGATCAGGATTGACCGCCTCATAAACAGCAGCTTCCAGCCTGGAGATATTGGGTACAGCATCGCCGGCGGGAAGTGTTTTTCCATTGATCTCGGCTCCTTTGATATGAAACAGGTAGTTCAATGAGGCCGGTTTAAATTTGATGCCTACCAGGTAGTTATTAAAGAGATGGCGATACGCTACAGCAGTGGGCCTGTAACCAAGTAATTCACTGTGCGTGCTGGTATGCAGGAACTTGTTTTGCGCATCATATATTTCAAACGGAGCGCCCAGGTTAAGCACCAGCGAAGAGCAGAGATTAGCCAGCAGTAATTCGCGGAACTCCTGTTGTTGCAGTTGAGGCTGACGAAGATCCAGCAGCCAGTAATACACCACGTGCGCTGAAAGATCCTGCGCGGGCGCCATGAAGCGGTACTGCCTGGAAAAATATTGCTGGTCTATGAGCTCAATGGCTTGCATGGCGGAGCATTGATTGTATCCGCAATTTACAAATAAGCCGTTATTATTTTTTCCAGGTGGCCGGATGAACTTTTTTAAAAAAAGCCTGTTAACTATGTATTACTATGAAAAACACTATTGCAGCAGCTAACTCCTCCTGTATTAGGTTTTCCCCGTTTACCTTTTAAAATCATCAAGATACGGTTGATAAACAGGCACAGCATCCTGTAATGGTTAAGGATGTGCAGGGGCGGGCCCTTGAGCGATGTAGCGCCCGCCCTTTTTTTATTACGAAAGATTAAACATAAACCCAATACCGTACACATTCCGGATACTGATATGCTCATTCCCCTGGAAGTATTTGCGGAAGCGGGATACAAATACATCCAGACTTCTTCCTACAAAATAATCACTGGTACCCCATACATGATGAAGGATATCTTCACGGCGGATGACTTTATTGCTGTTGTGATAAAAGTGCAGCAGCAAATCACTTTCCAACGGCGTGAGAATAGTTTCTTTGCCATTGATATCAGTGAGTTTCAGGGAATCTTTATTAAAGCGCATGCCGCCTAAGTCGATGGTATTAGGCGCCTGGTGGCCAATTCCCTGGTTTCTCTTCAGGATATTTTTTATACGCAATACCAGTTCATCTACATCAAAAGGTTTCACGATATAGTCGTCTGCGCCAATCTTTAATCCATGCAGGCGGTCTTTTTTTTCTCCGCGGGCGGTGAGAAAAAGAAAGGGCACCTGGGGTTGCAATTTGGTCATGCGCTGTGCGAAATCAAATCCATCCATTTCAGGAAGGTTAATATCGATAAGCAGGATATGCCACGCCTGTGGTGTAGCAATAAAAGCTTCGAGGGCAGCCTGGCCATTTTGGTGCCAGTCCACTTCAAAGTCCATTAGTTCCAGGTATTGCTTTACTACATTACCCAGATCGGTTTCATCTTCCAGCAGCAGAATGCGATGTTTCATGGGTGTTTGTTTTTGTGGGTATGCAAATGGTAAAGGTGCTGCCAACGCCCGGCACACTGTCCACGTGAATGGTCCAGCCATGCGTATCCACGCACTGCTTTACATAGTAGAGGCCAAGTCCCAAACCTTTGGTAGGCTTGGAAAGCCGGGGTTGGTGGCGGTAGAATTTTTCAAAAATATGGCGTTGGGTATAGGCATCCATGCCGATACCATTATCTTTTATCACGAGATGTAAAGCTTCTTTTTGTGGTACCACCTGGAGTATCACTTCTTTTTGCAGATGATCATTGTACTTCACCGCGTTGTCCAGGATATTTTGCAGTAACGTGGTAAAATGAAACGTATCTGTTTCGATGAAAGCTGGTAATGGTTGTGGATCAAACACGAAATGAATGCCTTTGTTGCTGGTATTCATGCGGTAGATGGCCAGTATTTCGGTGATGAGTTCCTGCAGGTCGTAGCGACTTAGTTTGAGTTGCAGTTGATCGGTGGCGGCTACGTTGATCACTTTTTCCACGAGTAGTTTCAGTCGCTCTGCCTGCCGGTGAATGATCGCGGATAAAGCCACCAGGCTTTGTTTATTGTCCAGTGTTTTTTCGTTCTGTATATTTTTATTGGCCACCATGATGGCGGTGATGGGCGTATTGAATTCGTGTGAGATGTTATTGATAAAGTCGGATTTCATATCCGACAAATGTTTTTGGTGTATCCATTTGCGCAACGTAATACCGAATAGCGTAATAACGGCGAGCAGTGTGAGTATGCCGGGCAGAATGGTATATCTCATCTGCCGCAGTACCAGTGTGCGGCGATTGTATGGATCTGCGTAAAAGGAAAACGACAGCGAATAGGAATAGGGCAGGGGAGAATTGGCTACCAGCGAAGACGCGGCGTTGTTTTGTGTGAGTTGGTGAAGGTTTCCGCAAATATATAATCCCTTTTCATGTTGCTGATCGGCGGGGATCAGGGGATATTTTTTAAAGCGGTTATAGAGGTTGATGTATTGGTTTTCTTTGAATTTGATATCCAGGCGGTGAATGCATACTGCGTACAGGAGGGAGTCTTTAACCCCGTTGGCAGCTTTGATGGCTTTCAGTGTACTGTCGGCGTTTTCATGTTGCTGCAACACCTGTATAATGTGGTTTACCAGTTGCTGGGCAACGGTATCGAAGCGGCGTGGATTGGTTTTATAGATGTTTTCGAGATAGGGATATTGTGGAATGATGAGGCTGTCGAGCAGTGGTTGTCCGCCGGGAAATAATTTATCATCCGCGATGGCCAGGTTATATGCTTCGCCGATGCGGCCTTTTTCCTGGTAGTTGAAGCGGCTGTCGAGTAACTGGTAAGTATTATATAGCAGCAGAAATTGTACAATAGCCAGGGCTACTATACAAATGACGGCTGTCAGGACATAGAGCTTGATAGAGTGCTTCATTCCCTGCTCGGTTAATTTTGGTTGCTGCGTTGATACATGGTGCTCGATACTCTCCGGATGATGCTGGCAATGCGCGACGCTGTTTGTTGGCTGTTGCTCCCCTAAGATACATTTTTTTCTGATTTAGAAAATCGATTTAGCATTTTTTATTCCCAGGATGTTTTCCGGAGATGGGATATGCATGGTGATACCGTTGTCTACGGGCATTTAGCGCGGGGTAGCGTAATACCGGCGGCTGATCAGGGAAAGGGGGATACCAATCATTACCATGAGAATGGCCATGTTGATCAGTGCGCCGGGGAGGCGTAATGGTCCGTGTGGCACGTGGCTGAGTGGTAATACGATGAACTGCATGAAAGCCCAGATGATGGCGCCATATACAAGCCCGGCGGCAATAGGGTATTGGCGTAACGCGGTGATTTTTGGGTAGACCATCAGGAAGAGAAACGACCAGGAGAAGGCGATGAAATAGTGAAACAGCAAGCCCCAGGCGGTCATGGCCGGATCGCCGTTGAAAGCCGCTTTGCCGAATACACCGCTGCTGATATACGCAAACAGCCGGGTGAGTGGTTGTCCGTGGCTTACGATGGTAAAATATACCGACGCGGAGAGGATATCGAGCGTGCCGGTGAGGAGGCCGGCCATCAGGAGGATGCCGGGAAAAGAGCTGGGAAACCGCATGAAAGGTGGTGTTTATGGTCTTATTAAATTATAAAATTCTATTATAAAAACGGTCGGAAAAAGGTCAAATTTTAACGTTCTGTGTGAACCAATTATTAAGAAATATTAAAAATTGCTTAAAATTTTGACAGATAATGTTGGTAATCATATTTATATAAGTTAGTAAAAAGAAAATTTAAACAGTCGATTAAATAAACGCTTGTTTAAATTAAACGTTTGTTTAGTTTTGTGATGTCAAATCAAAAAAGGAACATGGAAGAGTATAGTGAAAAACAGCTCTCGATTTTAAAAGTTGCAGAGCGGCTATTTGCCGATCAGGGCTTTCATGGCACTTCGGTAAGAGATATAGCACAGGAAGCGGATGTAAACATTGCCATGATCTCCTATTATTTCGGATCAAAGGACAAGTTGCTGGAAACGATCTTTACTTATAGACTGGAGGCATCGCGTAAGTTCATCAACGAATTGTTGGAGAATGACACCCTGGAGCCGCTGGACAAAATAAATAGTTTAATTGACCGGTTTATCAACAAAATGCTGGGCGAGCAATACTTCCAGTGTATTATGAGCCGGGAGCAACTGAACAGTCAGCAAAGCCCTGTAAGGGATTTGATCTGGCAACTGAAAGGAGAGATGCTGGGATTGATGCAGCCGATTGTTACCAACGCCCAGGAAGCGGGCATCTTTGATAAAGATGTAGACGTGGAGATGTTGATGACTACTTTATTCGGGACTATTCACCAGGTAATACCTGCCCAACATATACTTAAAAAAAACGCGCCGGCCGACGTTACTACAGACGAAGAGTTCAGCGTGTATATCAAGAACAGAGTAAGTATACATTTAAAAAAATTGTTCAAAGCAATCCTAACACATGAATTCTAGAAGCATATACACACGATTATATGCGCTTACATCGGGACTCCTGCTGACTTTTTTCTTTCAGACAGCAACCGCACAACAGAGCGTAAAACCGCTTTCGTTAAATGAAGCCATATCGCTGAGTATACAAAACAGCAAACAATTAAAAGTGAGTAATGCAAAAGTAGCACAGGCTACTGCCTCACTGAAAGAAGCAAACGAACGCCAGTTACCAGATGCCAGTATTTCAGGTTCATATATGCGTCTCACGCAACCGAACATAGATATGAAAATGAAACTGGGCAGCGGTAGCGGTGGTTCTTCAGAAAGCCCAAAAGTAAACGAGGCTGCTTACGGATCAGCCAATGTATCTCTCCCGATTTTTGCAGGTGGTAAGATACAAGCCGGTAAAGAATCGGCACGTTACCTGGAAACAGCTGCCAAACTGGACGTAGATAAGAACCGGGAAGATGTGATCGCGAACACCATTGCAGCCTACAGTAACCTTTTTAAGGCGAAGGAAGCAGTAACACTGGTACAGGAAAACATCCGCCAGTCAGACGAGAGAGTGAAAGAGTTTTCCAATAAAGAAAAGAATGGGCTGCTGGCACGTAACGACCTTCTGAAAGCAGAACTGCAACAATCGAACTACCAGGTAGCTTTAATGGACGCAGAAAACAACCTGAAAATCGCTAACCTGAATATGGATATCATGCTCGGCCTGCCCGAAAACACCGATATCCAGGTAGATACCACCACTTTTAAAGTAGATAACAGTGTAGACGGACGTGGTGTGGCAGAGTTTGAACAACTGGCGTATCAGAACCGTAAAGATGCCGCTGCCCTCAGCTACCGTGAAAAAGCTGCTGCTGCAGGTATCAAAGGAGCGAAAGCCGACTACTATCCTTCGCTGGCACTCACCGGTGGATACATTGCCGCTTACATTCCTAATATTATCACCATTACCAATGCAGTTACTGCAGGCGTAGGTGTCAAGTATAACTTAGCTTCTCTCTGGAAAACAGGATCAAAAGTAGCCGGTGCCAAAGCCCAAATGGCAGAAGTACAGGCCAACGAAGAGATGATCGCAGAACGTATACACCTGGACGTGTATCAATCTTACGAAAACTATCTCCTGAGCCATAAGAAGATGGACACATATATTAAGGCAATAGAACAGGCAGAAGAAAATTACCGGATCACGAAGAACAAGCACGACAACAACCTGGCTACCACCACAGACCTGCTCGACGCAGATGTAGCTAAGCTGCAGTCGCACCTGAACTACGCTTATGCAAAAGCAGATGCCCTCGTAGCTTACAATAAACTGTTGCAGGCAGCCGGTATACTGGAATCAAAGAACAAATAATACGCACAAACCAATAAATATCAAAGCCGTGGAAACGCAAACTCAAACAAAACCTACTAACAATATAAACATGCAGGAAACAACCGCGCCTAAAAAGAAAAGCAAAGGGTTCGTCATAGTGCTGGCAGCGCTGGTACTGGGTGGCGGTGCATTTGGTATCTCCAAATATATCCATGGTCAACACCATGAAGAAACTGATAATGCGCAGATCGATGCTAACGTGAGCCCGGTAATACCACGTGTATCCGGCTACGTAAAAGAAGTGAGAGTGAAAGATAACCAGTTTGTGAAGAAAGGCGATACCCTGGTAGTGCTGGACGACCGCGACCTGGCCATTAAAGTACAACAGGCAGAAAATGCCCTCTATGCTGCACAGGCTAACCTGGGCGCTGCCGAGGCCACTACCGCTGCTGCACAAACCAATATTGGCACTGCACAGGCACAAATCGCTACCATCGATGCACAAATTGAGGCAGCGAAAGTAAACCTCTGGAGAGCTACCCAGGATTATCAACGTTATGCGAACCTGATCAAAGATCACTCTATTACCCAACAGGAATTTGAACAGGCTTCTGCCGCCAAACAAACCGCTGAACGTCAGCTGGATGTACTGGCCAGACAAAAAGCAGCAGCTGCCCGTCAAACCAACGTGGTAACGTCTCAGAGTGGTGCTACTTCCAAGCAAATCAACATCGCCAACGCAGGTATCAAGCAACGTCAGACAGATGTAGAAGATGCAAAACTGAACCAGTCATATGCAGTGATCACTGCACCGGAAGATGGTGTGCTGTCAAAAATCTACGTACAGCCAGGACAGTTTGTGCCGGCAGGTCAGTCGTTATTCACCGTAGTATTGAATACTACTCCATGGGTAGTGGCAAACTTTAAAGAAACACAGCTCGACAAAATGAAACTGGGTCAGAAAGTAACCGTTCATGTTGACGCGTATCCCGGAAAAGCCATTGAGGGAAAAATTACTTCCTTTTCACCTGCCACCGGTTCTAAATTCGCCCTGTTACCTCCGGATAATGCGTCTGGTAACTTCGTGAAAGTGGTACAACGTTTACCTGTTAAAATCGAGTTCGATAATCCGAACGACGAAGTGGTAAAACAGCTGCGCCCGGGTATGAACGTGTTGGTAGATGTGCATCTCAACTAATCATATACATGAATAACAACTTATCCGGAGTTAATAATTAATGGAAACCATGCTAATAATTAACAGACAGGCGTAATCGATAGATCAAAGGAAACCTAACAGAAAGGATCATGTCCGTCATTAATTATTAACTCCGGGTAAAATTGTACTCATTCAAAATACAAGTGCTGCATGCAACAAGAATCCTTGATAGAATACGGCTCGCGCAGGGTGATTATCACCATCACCGCTATATTTTGCGCGTTGCTGGAGATAGTGGACACCACTATCGTAAATGTGGCGTTGAATGACATGCGGGGTAACATGGGCGCCACGCTCAGTGAAATCGGTTGGGTGGTTACGGCTTATGCCATTGGTAACGTAATCATTGTACCGATGACCAGTTGGTTATCACAACAATTCGGTCGCCGTAACTACTTTGCGGCTTCCATCATCATATTCACCGTTTCATCCTTCCTTTGTGGTAACGCCACCAGTATGTGGGAGTTAATTATCTTCCGTTTCATACAAGGTTTGGGAGGAGGTGCATTGCTGGTAACCTCACAAACAATTATCACCGAAAGTTACCCGCCCGAAAAACGCGGTATTGCCCAGGCCATCTATGGTTTAGGGGTGATCATTGGTCCAACGTTAGGACCTCCTTTAGGTGGTTTCATTACCGATAACTACTCCTGGCCTTATATTTTCTATATTAATATACCCATCGGCGTTATTGCTACCCTGCTTACCCTGCAGTTTGTACGTAGCCCGAAATATGGAGAAAAACGTAGCGTGAGTGAAATCGACTTCCTCGGAATCGGGCTGCTGGCCGTGATGGTAGGCTCCCTGCAGTTTGTGCTGGAACGCGGACAGGAAGACGATTGGTTCAATGATCCCACTATTACGGCATTGACCGTCACCAGCGCACTGGCATTGTTCTTTTTCATCTGGCGTGAGCTGACGTACAAAAATCCCATCGTGGAACTTCGGGTACTTAAAAACGGGAATCTCCGGGTAGGTACGCTCCTGTCCTTTATCATGGGTTTTGGATTATACGGCTCTACGTTTATTATTCCTTTATACACGCAAGGTTCATTGGGATGGACGGCTACGCAGTCTGGTATGCTCATGATTCCTGCCGCCCTGACTACGGCTTTCATGATGCCGGTGATTGGTACGTTGCTGGGTAAAGGCTTCCCGCAACAATACATGGTAGCCAGCGGGATGTTCCTGTTCTTTGTGTTCTGTTTCTGGGGTTATAAAATCATTACACCGGCAGATACCGGCTCAGATGCTTTCTTCTGGATGCTGATTGTGCGTGGGGTAGGTATGGGATTACTCTTCATTCCGATTACCACCTTATCATTGTCTGGTTTGAAAGGCCAGGAAATCGGCCAGGGCGCCGCCTTTACAGGGATGATGCGCCAGTTGGGAGGTTCCTTTGGAGTGGCATTGATCACCACTTTTATGGCCCGCCGCAATATGATGCACCGCAGTGACCTGGTGGCAAAACTGGATGTGAATGATCCGGATGTAATTAACCGGGTAAATGGTTTACAGCACAGTTTCATCGCGAAAGGGATGGATCCGCACAAAGCGCTGAACAGCGGATACCAGTTACTGGATTATACCATTAGCAAGCAAGCCGCTACGTTGTCGTACATGGATGTATTCCTGTACCTGGGTATGCTCTTCCTGATCTGTGTACCATTTGTATTAATGGTAAAAGCAAAGAAAGCACCGAAACTGGATCCGTCTGCTATGCACTAACGGAACCGTTTTCAACATAAAGATATTGTTGCAATAACAGTGTAACAGTTGTAGGTTTAGGTAAATAAGCTCCGATTTTAATCGGGGCTTTGCTTTTTTTTGGGGGTAATACATTAAATTCATACAAAGCCCCGCTATGGAAACATTTGGTCACATAAGAATGGTGATAGGATTTATCCTAAGCCTTAGTATTGCCCACCTGCTGAAAGGCACCGCCAGGTTCATACAGCATCCTGGCAGGGAAAAGCCTTACTGGATACATCTTTCCTGGGTATTTTATATTTTCATCCTGCTGATCCATTTCTGGTGGTGGGAAATGCCACTGCACACCCTTAAACGATGGACCTTCCCGGAATACCTCTTTGTAATATGCTTTATTACTACCTTTTTTCTGTTGTGTGCTTTGTTGTATCCTGATGACCTGAAAGATTATAACGGCTACCAGGATTACTTTTATTCGAGACGAAAGTGGTTCTTTGGTGTACTTGCTTTTTCTTTTATGGCCGACGTAATAGACACTTTGTTAAAAGGAGAAATCTACTATCATCATTTCGGGATGGAATACCCGATACGTAATGTAATGCATATTGTATTATGCCTGCTGGCCATCCGGATCAGCAGCAGGACTTTTCACGGCGCGCTGGTAGTCCTGCTTATTTTATACGAAATGTCTTATATATTGCGGCTATATCTGTCTGCCTGAAAAAGCAAAAGGCGGTTACATCACCTGTAACCGCCTTTTACTTTTTATATTAGCCTGTTAAAAGTTCAACGCTACTTTTGTAAACAACCGGATGCCATTAAAGCCCATCTGTACAGCATCCCAGGGGCCACCGGTTTCACCGTCATATGCAGATAGTTTGGCGCCGGGTACATAGCCCAGGTCCGGATGTACATTGAAGATATTATCCGCCCCCAGGAACCAGGCGATATGGGAAGAGAAACGATAACTGGCATATACATCTGTAGTTACTTTCCCGTTGTAATTGAATTGTTCCTTTACCAGTTTGCCATCAGCATCCAATGCTACCTGTGGGTCAATACCAGTACCTCCAAGATCACCCTCATAACCATAGCCCAGCAATACAATTTTGCCGTAATAATCCAGTCGCGTACCCACGCTGAATTTTTTGATGCCATATTCAAGATTCAATCCCAGCTTGGCTGGTGGCGCAGAGGCTAACACAAAGTGTTGTTCTCTTTCACTAAAAAATTCATTGCGATGCAGGTAGCTGTCGTTTAATTTATCGGGAACATTGATGTTATCAATATTCATGTGCTGGATATTTCCGGTGAACAATGCGCGGAAATGTTGGGAACCCCATTTTGTGTGATAGTCGATCACCAGATCCAGCCCGGTATTGGTGGTGTTTACAGCATTGGCAAAGAACTGTGCGTTATCGATTCTCAAATCCGTCAATGCTTTTAAGAAAACAGGATCCAGGGTGCTATCGGACTTGTTAAACTGTCCGGATAATACAACCCTGTCTTTCACTTTTACCATGTAACCATCCAGTGTGATGGTCAGGTCAGAGATGGGCTTCCAGGAGAAGCCCAGGCTGGCATTCACCGATTTTTCCTGTTTCAGTGCCGGGATGCCGGCAGCCTGGGTAATAGGATTGGTGTTTGGTGCAATTTTTACTTCAGAGATACGGCCACCCTGGACGTTGGTGAACTGGGAGCTGTAATTGATTTGTTGCAGGGAAGGCGCCCGGTAGCCGGTACTAACGGAGCCGCGTATATTAAAATGCGGCGCTACTTTGTAACGAGCTGCCAGCTTATAGTTGCTGGTAAAGCCGAAGTCGTTGTAGTTTTCTGCACGGATAGCTGCTCCGAGTAAAAACTTAGTGGTGATATCCCATTCAGCATCCACAAATCCGGCGATGTTTGAGCGGGTGGCGGTTACTTCATCTGTTGGGCGATATCCGGGGAAACCCTGAGCTCCAGTGGCTTTGATGAAGTTAGGGTCATAGTTTTTCCAGGAATTTTCGTCACCGGCGTAGATGTTATAGCGTTCATAACGATATTCCGCACCCAATGCCAGGTTAAATCCGGCGCCGATATGTGGTATATCTTTCGTGAACGTGAGGTTGGTGGTATTCTGTAAAAAGGAATAGCCGCCATCGTTGAAATGAGTGGGGGTAGTACTTCCCAGGGAGGCGTTGAAGGTTTTATCGCCGTAGAAATGAAAATCATTTCTGCCCAGGGTATTGCTAAGATCCCATTTCCAGTTGTTATGTGTGCTGCCTTTTACGCCGGCAGCCAGTGATAAATCCTGGATATGCGTCTGGATATGTGGATTGAAGATGGTGTCTGGCACACTACCTGGTGTTGGGATACTTTCCATAATGTCCGGGTAGAAAATCAACTGGCCGGCAGCATTGGTAGGGAAGCGTTCCGGGTGACCCGCAAACGATCTCGTATAGGCGTAGGCGTCAGACGATTTGTAGTTGTAGCCACCAAAGGCGTAGATAGTGGTGGAACTGGTGCTTACGGGTACTTCCAGGTTGAACATACCGCCGCCGGAAGTAACGGAGCCATCGCCATGAGCGCGCCTGCCGCTATTGATAGGGAGTGAATTGGCATGGGTCAGATCCGTATCACCAACCTGCCGGAATGTTTTACCCTGTTTCAGGAAGTTACCGGAGAAGTTAATAAACCCACCGTGCTTCCCCAATGGAAGTCCGTAATTGGCGCCAACGGTGACGGCGTTACCGTCAATAGGGTTGGCGTATTCATACTGCTTTAAATCGCGGCTAAAATAAGTATTGTATTTATGGTCGTAGTAGCCGGCATAACCGGTAGTGATATTCAGGTGATTGACATCCTTCTTCAGAATAATATTGATAACTCCCGCAATGGCATCAGAGCCATATTGGGCGGAAGCGCCATCGCGCAGTATTTCCACCCGGTCAATGGAAGCTTCGGGAATAGCGTTTAAGTCGGTACCGGAATTACCACGGCCCCGGGTACCAAATACGGCAACAAAAGCGGTCTGGTGGCGGCGTTTGCCATTTACCAGTACCAGTGTTTGATCGGGTCCCAGTCCTCTTAAGGTGGCGAGATCAATCTGGTCGGCGCCATCGCTACCACTTTGTTTGTTGTAATTAAAGGAAGGCGCGGACGCATTCAGCAACGAGGTGAGCTCCATATTAGCGGTAGGTAAGCCAGCCTGGTTCACGCTGATGACATCCACGGGGACGGCCGTTTCTGTTTTGGCCCGGCCACCGCTGCGGGTACCTACGGAAACGATAGGTCCTAATTCAGCAATGAGGGAAACCATTTTTACGTCGAGCTGTGTTTGCCCGTTTACATTTACCTGCTGAGGAGCGTAACCGATGGAACTGAATTCCAGCACATCGCTGGCAGCAGCATCCAGGCTGAACAGGCCGGCAGCATTGGTTTGTGTGCCTTTGGGGGCGGATTTTACATGTACGGTAACACCTTCCAGGGGTTGCCCCGTGGTGGCATCTGTGACTTTACCGTTGATTTTTTGAGACTGTGCGATGGTTGAAAGCGCACATAGTAACAGGCTTGTGAAGCAGGGTAGAAGTTTGAAACTCATATGCAGGCAGTTTTCTGAATTTAACAAAAAAACCGGAGATTTGATGTAATCCCCGGCCATATATTTTACTGCCAACATTCCAGTTCGTTGTGTATTATAGTTTTATGCCTGCCTTCTTATAAATGAAACTCATCAGCCATGCGGGGCCAATCAATAAAAACTGCAAATCTTTGAAGAAGGAAGGCTTGGCCCCTTCTATTTTATGCCCGATAAATTGCCCGATCCAGGCCAGTACAAAAATGCCCAGCGCCACCTGCCAGATGGCCCACCCGGTGCCTGCAATCATTCGCCACAGCCAGAGACAGATAATGCCAATGACCAGCATGCCCGCCGCCAGGGACGGAGAGAGGCGTACGTAGTAAATAAGTACCAGCAGCAGTACCACATGCGCCAGGGTGATCAGGCCGTTCATGCCCGGGATAGGCAAGGGCACCGCATATAAAAAGCCTACTATGCTGAAGAAGATCGCCGGCACACAAATCCAGTGAATCAGTTTGTTGGTATGGTTACGGTGACTGGTACCGTAATCATCCAGCCATTGTTGAATTGTTTTCATCGTGGAAGCAGTTTATTCGTTGTACTATTAAAATACGTTAAATAATGCAGTTATTTCCCACTGATGATCACCTTTTTCATAGATTCCCGCCCATAGAACACAGGGAAGTACATCATTTCTGCTTTTGCCGGATTGAGGTGGTAATAACCTGTATAGCGTGGCATCAGTGAAATGGTAAAGGTATGTATGCCTTTAGTGAGATAATTACTGAAGATGCTTACCTTGTTTTTGAAGTACTCGCGGTGGATTTCCTGGTTGGCCCAGGCGCTGTTTTTATTATCGTAGGAGCAACCGGCAGGAATAGGTATTTCCACCATCACATAATCTGCATCCGCTTTTACGTCTACTTTCACTTCCATCACTACGGCGCGTCCGGCGGTAAGGTAGGATACGCTGCTATCCCGTTGCAGGAAACGGCTGCTGACGGCGAATTGATTGGTGACTTTTCCTGGCGCAGGATTCCAGTGTTGCTGCCAGGCAGTGAAGTATATATTAGCGCCGCCCTGCTTACTGATCTGCACCGGTTTGCCGGTTGGAATTGAGCTGCTGTAAGGAAAGTTGTCAACACGTTGTCCGTTGATATGGAAAACGGGTGGTGTTTGCTCTCCGGCCTGCAATACATCTGGCATAATGGTGGCCAGGATACCGGCAGATTCGTAGGTATTGCGCCAGTTACCACTGCGCCTGTTTTCCATGAACCAGTTGCGAATGCTACGCAGTTGTGCTGCCTGGCCGCTTTGTGTACGCAATATTTTGTAAGCAAGCAGCGTGAGTTGTACGCTGTTATTGAAAAGATGATAGCTGTCGGTTCCCCAGTAATGATTCCCTAATATAGTAGCCTGTTGTTTGGCCATCAGGGAATCTATATTCACCTTCATGCCTGCACGTTGTTTCAGGTATAAGAGGCGGAATTGGTCGTAATCATTGTTGCGGCTGGCTTTCAGTGTGTCGAGGTAACTGGCGTAATCTACCTTTGCCTCCAGCGACTGCAACATTTCCAATAAAGATATTTTATCAGGATTGTTGGCGGAGTTGAGTTCAAATATGTAGTAGTTTATCAGCTGTTTTTTGTCCATACCAATAGCGAAGCCTTCTTTTTCTGCCATCAGCAGCGCAGTGGTCACGTGTTGCGTTACCCAGTAAACAGTGGCGTTTTTGTTCCACCAGCCCCAGCCACCTTCCGGGTTTTTGTTTTTTCCCAGGTCGTAAATCAGGTCTGTTATTTTCTTTTCATGTTTGAAGGGCTGATCCATGAATTTCCGGGCTTGTTTTTCCAGCAGGAGACCGATTAGCTTAGAGGCCATTTGTTCGTTACAATTGTATTCATAACCTTGCAGGTAATCTATTTCATCGAGTAGTACGGGTAACAGGCCGGTGCTGGCGTACAGATGCAGCGTGCCGGTATCTGCAAAAGCCGGCAGCGTGAAGCTGGTATCAGTACCCAGTGAAAGAAACAGTCCTTTGGTTTCTTTTACGCCTTGTTCAAATACCGGAATGGCGCGGTATTCTCCATCGAAATAATTGTTACTGCCGCTGATAGTATATTGTAGCGGTACGCTGTCGCGCGCCTGCACCCGGATCGGGAAGGTATCAATATGACTGTTCAATACCTGCACGATATTGTTTTGTACCGGCAGATGATAAGCGTAAAAGCTGCGGTTCACGGTGGCGCTGTCTTTCCGGTAGTTCATTATTTTCCCGATGATATTGATGCTGTCGCCGGCTACCGCAAAGGCAGGCAGCGACAGGTTGGCACTGAGCGGCAGGTAAGATTTGATTTGTGCTGTGGTGGCGCCGTTTTGTCCTTTATCTGTATAAGCAATGGCGAATGTTTTCCAGTTGGTAATATCATCCGGGAAGGTGACCTTAAAAGAAGCTTCGCCTTTTTCGTTGGTACGTAACCGTGGTTGCCAGAAAGCATCGTCCCGGAAGTGGCTGCGTAGGGAATTGTTGCCTGCGGGCATGTCGGTAGTTTCTGTGGCCGGTTTGGTGCTGGTAATAATGACCACTCCATTGGCAGCCCTGGAGCCGTAAATCGCGACGGCGGCGTTGCCAGGCAGCACCGTCATATCTTTAATACTTTTGGGATCAATGCCATTCAGATCCCCATCAAACGGAATACCATCGATCAGGATGAGCACTCTGGTGGTATCCGATGAGGAGACGCCTCTGACTACGATACCAGCTGCTCTGCCTTGTAAAGCATTAGCGGATATATTGGAAAAAGCATAGGATAGATTTGCTTTGGTATGATTAACACTATAGCCTGTTACCACCACTTCCTGGAGGGCTTTGGCGCTGGCACGCAGTTTAATCTCTATATAATCCTGGTGATTCACGCGTATCGTCTGGCCGTCGAAGCCTACGTACTCAAAGACAAGAGAACCTGCCGGGGGGGTAAATATGTGAAAACGCCCATCGGCATTGGTAGCGGTGCCATAGTTGGTACCTTTCAGCCTCACTGTTACACCTGGTAGCGGAATACCTTTTTCATCCACTACCCGTCCTGATACCTGGTGGGTAAAGATAGTCGTGTCCATGTACCGGTTATTGAATGGCAATGTGAAATCGTTGGCAGCCGAAGGTTCCAGGGTAGTTGTCCGGCGGTCTTTCCAGTCGAGAATGGCTTTTGCCAGGGCCAGGCTGGTGGTATCGCCTGTTATGATTTTATTGGCAGTTAGCTGGTAGAAAGTACTACCATTTTCTCTGATGAAAATGCTATCCTTTACATAATATTGGTTGTCGCGTAGTAACACCAGCAGCCGGTAATAGCCGGGGGCCAGGTGGTTTATCCGGGTGGTTGTTTTGGTGTAAATATTAATGAAAGAAGGATCATCGTAGCGATACAGGAATAGCTGGCGGATTTTTTTTGCCTGTAGTGCTGTATCGTGAGCAATTACCAGTTTACCTGTTATAGTGCCATCGGTGTTGGTAGTAAGCATATCCTGACTGATAGATTGTTCATTTAGCCATTCTTGCCATAAACGACTCATCGTTTTTTCCGTTAGTATATGATCATATAATCGGGAAGACGTCCCATCTGAACCAATATACAGCCCACTCATGAATTTGACTTCTTTTTGTTTGATCAGCCCCTGGTGAATATTAAAAGTATAGCCAGGCTCGGGTAGGAAGGTTTGTGCAAAGCCTCCTTTTATGATATAATCAGCATTGGTATTTAACAGCGGCCCTGCCAGCAGTATCGGCTCGTTATAGCCGTTTTGATGCGTGAACTGGAATATTTTTTCGTCCTGGTTGATGTAGGTGAACTCATTTCCGGGATCTACCTGGAAAGGAATTACATACCTGCGCCGCAGCTGTATCTCTCCGGGCGTTAATTGCGATTTCATTTTGGTTACCTGTATATGTTGGCCGGTAGCATTGCTGGCAATACTGATATAGTTTTTCATGCCTTTTTTAACATCGATACTGTCTATGACAATGCTGCTTTTGGAAGTGCGTAACTCCATTTTATGTTTACCGGGATTTACCTCGAAGCAGTAATTGGGAGTAAGATCCGTGTTATCAAAGTAAACAGGGCGTTCGTCTACTTTAATATAGGCAATATGCTGAATGGCGCCGTCGGTTACTACAAAGGGAGCCAGTTCTGTGAAGCCGGTGGTTGTTGGTTCCTGGTTGTAGTAAATACCATCCGGATGAAGGAACTGGTAATAAGCGATGCTATCCAGCGACATTTCTTTCTTCCATCTTTCCCAGGTCATCATTAGCTCATCTGAGGGAATATCCCGGTATTGCAGTCTGTAGCGGTTGTAAGCTTTGCGCATGCGAAACCGCTGCCCGGGATAGGGTAAATCCGGAAGTTTCGTGTTTTCAAATTTTGCAGTCATGGCATATGCCGTAACGTCTGCATCTTTTACGGGGCGGCCATCTCCATCAACAACAGTGATGCCTATACGTGATGTTTGCCCTGGATATACTGCCACCGGATTGTTGATGATCACCTGTAGTTGTTTGTCGAGGTAAGGTACCATGAACTGATCATTTACCACCACATCGTTCCATACATACTGCACAGAAACAAAATAGCATTGGGTAGAGCGGGAGGCAGCCTTCCAGGAGAGCTGCCGGCTATAGCCCTGTGTAACTAATTGGTTGCCGTTAAAAATGCTATACCAGTAGTATAAGTTTTCCGGGTTGTTGATGTTTATAAGTACGGAGTCCCGGGTGCGGGAGGCGTTACATTGTAAATTGCTTTTTCGCTGCGTAATTTCAAAAGTTTGACGAATGCTATCTGTAATGATTTCATACCTTGTTACAAAGGGGAGCACCGGGAGGATAGCGGGTAATTGGATGGGGGCAGCAGATACGGTATCAGCCAGGCTGTTTTTTAAAATCAGCCGGGCTGCTTTGGCAACAGGTTTTCCGGCCAGGTTATAGGTAATGGTAAGGCTGTCGTTGTGCTGGGTAAAGTTGATCTGTGCCGGGTTGTATTTGTATTCTACGGTGTTGCTGCTTTGTCGGCTTTCATTGTTGCTGTTCAGGAAATGCGATTCGATGGTATAATCAAAGGATGCTGCCGGGAAAATACTGTCCGGGATAACTACTTTGGTTTCACCGGAAGTTTCTAACGCGGTTTCATACTGCCAGAGAGTATCTGGCATAAATACGGTGCCAGCGTGGTACTGACTGATGTTCTCTGGTGTAACCGTGATGATTACACGGCCATCCATTACGGGCAGGTCATTTTCATCTGTAGCTTTCAGGTAAAGGGAGAGAGGCATACCTCGCGTATGTTCGGTATAATCGGTGCGGGAGGTAAAGTGAGTGGATTTCAGTTCATATTCTTCATATTCGAAGTTCCCCCGCATTAATACCGGGCGTTTCGCTGCAAATTCCTGATCGTCCAGGTCGTCGCTATTATCTTTCAACATATATTTTCTGCCGGATAAGGTCTCCAGTGTGAGCAGGTATCGCTCGTCCAGCTCAAGATCCAGGTTGTCACCCAGTACCACTGCGGTGTCATAGCCACCTGGCCGGTAGGGCCGGACGGTAGCAAGAATGGTATCTACGTCTCCGTGATAATCAGATAAGCGCAACAGCAGCGGTTCATTTACCGGTTTATTTCCGGCGGTGGTAATAAATGCTTTGAGTCGCAGCGTATCATCGGGTTTGTATTTCGCTTTGTTGAAGGTCATAAAACCCCTGTAGTTGTCTTCTGAAGGAGTACGATCATAAAAGTTACCGCGGGCTTTGTACTTGTAGCGATGCGAAAATATCCTCTTCCACCAGGGTTTTCGGTGCCAGATTTTTTCTGCCGGGATATCAAAAATGTTCATGACATTTTGGTAGTTCACCACCACAATTCCTCCTTTTTTATAGCGGTGTATGCGATAGCTTTGCGTGGCTTCATCCCAGGGCACCACACGTTTGTTGATGGTAACCTTAGCGCCGGATAAAGGTTTCCCGTTGATGTCATGCACTAAAAGGGCCAGGTCATAGTTATTGGTAATCACTTTGAGCAGTACATTGTGCACCGGGTGAAAATTGTAACTGAGTTTATTATCAAGGGCATGTACTTCCAGGTAGTTGCCTGGGGGCAAATTAGACGGAAAGGCACGATCATAAGGGAAAGTAGCTACCAGTGAATGCAGATAAGCTTCTTTGGGCCAAAGGTCCTCCTTTTTTGCCTGTTGATATATTTTCAGTGTTTCTGTAGCGGTCAGTTTATAAACATAGCGTAAGGCACTATGTTTCGTACTCGCTGAAAGCGGTTGCTGGGCCTGGGTAACAATGCTGTGCAGGCAGAACAGGAATACAAGAATTCTTTTCAAGATATAGGAGTTGTATAGGAAAATTACAGAAAAGCAGCCATACTTAACCGATCACATGATAAGTATATAGTAGTTTTGGATATCGTAATTTGGGTATAAATGCGTTATTATAACTCGTATTAAAATGAATAGCTTTGAATAATTAATTGCATGTAACATGGAAACCATAGGATTTATTGGTACCGGGCATCTCGGTTACCCGATCGCAGAGAACCTGCTGAGAGCAGGATACAGTGTAAGAATATATAACCGCACACGTGAGAAGGCATTGCCTTTGGAAGACCTGGGAGCGGTGTTGGTCAACAGCCCGGAGGAAACAGCGGTACAAGGCGGCATCGTATTAAGTTTAGTAGCAGATGATGCGGCAGTGAGAGCAATAGCTACTGATGCGTTGGTGGCAGCGCTGGGTACCAATGGCATTCATGTGTCTATGAGTACCGTGTCGCCGGACATTTCCCGGGAGTTAGCTGCGCATTTTCAGCAACAGGAAGTGGCCTGGGTAACGGCGCCGGTATTTGCACGTCCGGAGGCTGCTGCGGCAAAAGTAGGTAATGCGGTCATTTCAGGAGAGGCAAGCGCAAAAGAACGTATCAAGCCATTGTTACAGGCAGGATTCGCCAAAAATATTTTTGATCTCGGCACAGATGCCGGCAGTGCCAATGTATTAAAGCTGATGGGCAATTTTATGATTGCGGGGGCTATTGAATTGATGGCAGAATCTTTTGCGTTGGCAGAGAAGAATAATGTAGATCCACGGGTGGCGTATGATATGCTGACTAGCACCCTGTTTTCCGGTCCTATCTTCAAAAGTTACGGGGCTATGATACTGGACCGGAAGTTTACCGGTAACCCTGCTTTTAGTGCAGCTTTGGGTTTGAAAGACATGGACCTCGTATTGCAAACAGCCCGAAAATCATATACCCCGATGCCGATAGCTAACCTGGTGCAGTCGCGGTTAACTACTGTGCTTGCGAAAGATACGCATGATGCCGACTGGTTATCCCTGGCAATGGGTGCGTTGGAAGATGCCGGTATTACGAAATAGTTATTTAACCTTTATCAGCTATGGCCATCGTTGCTTTTTTATTAACAGCAGTGCGGGCCATGGCTTTTTCCCGGTGTGTTACACCCCAGTCGGAAATATGCTGTAGCATACTTTCCATGCTTAAACCCAGTGGAGTCAACTCGTATTCTACCCTTGGCGGTACTTCCGGGTATACGATCCTTTTAATCAGCTGATCATTTTCCAGTTCCCTCAACTGTAATACCAGCACCCGCTCAGAAATACCGGAGATCGACTTCTTCAATTCGTTATAACGCAGTTTACCATCGAGTAAGCGCCACAATATGCTGGGTTTCCAGCGGCCGCCAATCAACGACAGGGTATAGGCGGTACCGCAGTCGCCGCGCAGGTTCCTTTCATTGATTGCATTAGAGGAATTTTCTTTTCGCATATTTTTTCGTTCTGAGGCAAAGATAAGCAGAAAGCAGAAATGCGCTGTATTTCTGCTAACCCGGAGGAAAGCGCTAACCGGCAGGAAAGCGCTTTCCTCCGGGTAACTCTGCTTCCTGCCCGCTTAATTAGCACTAGGTTTGTCTCCTTACTCAAATTTATAACTATGAAAATTGTTCCACTGTTGGGCCGGGTTTTATTCGGCCTTATTTTCCTGATGTCTGGTCTTACTCATATTACAGGCGCCGGCGCGGACCATGCCGCTGCGGCGGGTGTACCTGTGGCAGGCATTTTAGTGCCATTTGCAGGCCTTTTGTCGTTGCTGGGTGCCCTGAGCATATTGCTGGGATATAAAGTGAAATATGGCGCCTGGTTGATCGTTATCTTCCTTGTGCCGGTAACCATTGCTCTCCACAATTTCTGGGCGGTTAAAGATCCCATGCAGTTGCAAATGCAAATGGCCATGTTTATGAAGAATGTAGCTATTCTGGGAGGCGCCTTACTGTTCGCTTACTTTGGAACCGGGCCTTATAGCCTCGATAACAGGAAGGCCTGATACGATTGCTGCCATAAAAAATACCGGATGCCGGAAAGCGGTAATGAATCGTCATTACCGCGTTTCCGGGTTCGGCATGTCTCCGTTGCTGTTATGAGCGGGGAGACGGAGGTATAGGGATCATACAATGGACAAAAGGGTATGGCAAGGGATAAATAGTAATTGGGGCAACAACATGCATGAAAATTAGAACGGCGAAAAGGGATAAATAGTAATTGGGATAACAACATGGATGAATTTTATATAGGTTAAATGATAATTGGGGTAACAACATGCATGAAAATTAGAACGGCGAAAAAGGGATAAATAGTAATTGGGATAACATCATGGATGAATTTTGTATAGGTTAAATGATAATTGGGGTAACAACATGCATGAAAATTAGAATGGCGAAAAAGGGATAAATAGTAATTGAGGTAACAACATGGATGAATTTTATATAGGTTAAATGATAATTGGGGTAACAACATGCATGAAAATTAGAATGGCGAAAAAGGGATAAATAGTAATTGAGGTAACAACATGGATGAATTTTATATAGGTTAAATGATAATTGGGGTAACAACATGCATGAAAATTAGAATGGCGAAAAAGGGATAAATAGTAATTGAGGTAACAACATGGATGAATTTTATATAGGTTAAATGATAATTGGGGTAACAACATGCATGAAAATTAGAATGGCGAAAGGAATAAATAGCATCCTTGAGTAAACCAGGATCAGGCGGGCGAGGCCTAATCCCGGTGTTTATTATTCCGGTTGTTTATCGGCGGCTTGTTTCTTTGCTACATCTTCGAGTAATTTCAGTCCGAGCAGTCCACTGATAGGACCGTTGGCTCCATCGCCGCCACCGATCAGTACATCCGGCATAATGCGGATATTTTGTGCACCGATAGCTTCCATCACTTTCAGTTGTGTAAAGTTGTTGCCACCCATTGCTTCCACGGCCAGTTTGTACGATTCCGCGCTGGACTGACCAATGGCCAGGATTTTTTCCGCTTCTGCTTTACCGGTGAGGGCAATTTTTTCTGCGTCTGCTTTTGCGATCCACTCGGTGCGTTCTGCTTCTGCTTTGGCCAGAAGTCTCACTTTTTCCGCTTCACCCGCTGCGAGTAATTTCATCCGGTCACTTTCCGCATTTGCCTGCAGACGTACGCTGTTGGCGTCACCGGTGGCTTTTTTCACAGAGGCATCTGCATGTCTTTCTGCAATCCAAACACCCTGGTCGGCTTTTACGATTTCTTTCTGCATTTCCGCAATAGCTGTTTCTTTTTCAAGCGACTGCCGTGTTTCCTGTGCCAGTCTTTCTGTATCGTAAGTAATCTTTTGTTCTTCCGCTATTTTACGATCGGTCAATGTTTTCATCAGTGTTTCCGGTGGTACGATGTCACCAATCAGCGTGTCTACACCGAATACGTTATACTGATCCAGTACATGGCCGATATGTTCTTTCGCGGAGTTTTGTCTTTCCTTGCGACTGGTCAGGAAGCTGATTACATCAGAGCCCTGGGCCGAGTTACGGAAGTAGTTACCGATGGTAGGTTCCAGTACCTGTGTAACGAGGTTGCTCATATTTCCGAAGCGCGCAATTACCTTGGGGGCTTCGTTGGTAGGGATATGAATGATCTGCGATACATCGAGGTTGAACGTAAAACCGTCGCGGCTCCTCACGGTGATGGTAGAGAGGTTTTTATCCAGCTGGTGCGCTTCGCTTCTGGCGGAGGCCCAGTTGAGTACCAGGTTGGTGGTAGGTACCAGTTCTACTTTCATGATATAAGGATTCACGGGATATTTACCTGGGCCTAAAGGCTCTGCCCATACACCTTTGGTGCCTTTGGCAACGATGTTACCATGTTTAAATTCTGCGCCGCTGATATCCACGCCGTCGTTACCTACGAAAGAGATGACCACTCCTACATGCCCGATGGCGATTTCGGTCATCTTTACGAGTTCCAGTTTGGCAAACCAGGGGTTGATAAAGTAGGAACCGGCAAGAATGACTTGTTCCTGTAACCCTTTATAACCGCCATTTTCAAGGAATGCATCCACATCCTGGAAGTTGTTATGGTTTTCGATGGTTTTACCCGCGATAGAACCGGTTTCAATGGCTTTACCTTCGAGGGTGGTAATGATACCTACGGCGTTGTCAGGGATAGACAGCATATCGGCCATTTCCACTTCAAAGAGAAAGGTATTGATACGATACGATCCGGGTGTGATGATAGCGGTTTGCCGTCCTTTGCGGCCGCCGTTCTGCAGGAATGCCACTGCATCCTGGAAGGAGTCGCAGGCTACTTTGCGGGCGAGGATAGCACCTGTTTCCAGTTCCATACCATCTTTAGCGAGTACCAGTCCGATTTTGCCGGTAGGGATAATGGTAAAGGGCTGGAAGGCTACGCTATACTGCCAGATCCATTTCCAGAAGTATACGCCGGGAGCCAGGGTTTGTGCCTGGAAGCCGGCTTCCCCGTTGGTGGCCAGGATGCGGCCTTCGGGAAGTTCCTGTTTGCCAAGGAGTACGAATTTCTTTGTTACCAGGCCGATACGGTCTTCCGGTACAATAACTACGCCGAAGCATATACGAAGAATTACCTTGTACAATAACAGGCATAGCAGGGGCACGCCAATGAGCAGCGCCCAATTGAGAACAGTGTTTTGCATTGTGGGTTGTTGTTAAGAAATGTTTAGATAAAATCCTGGGTATGGCATATGACTATGCTGCTGACGATGTTGTCAGAACATAACAAAGGCCGGGCAGTAATATTTTATAAACTTGGGGGAGAAGTGTTGAAGTTCGTAAGAATATATGCAGTCAGAAAAATGTTGCCGGAGCAATTATCAGATTCCATTGTAGGATTAATTATGATGTAAAAGTGTATAATATTTTTCATCTGTCAAAATATTTTCGACAACTTTTCTTTTGAAAAGAGTCGCCTGTTTTTTTGATTTTTCGAAAAACAGCCTATATTGGGTTTAGTTTAACCATTTTTCACGTTGCTAAAACGATTTTTCTGAGCAAATCAACCAAAATATGTTTTACATTTGTTTAGGTTAAACGATTTAGCAAACATTATAGCTTAAGTTTTATATGAAGAATTCCACGGCGTTAGGAATCGATATTGGCGGCTCTCATATTACCGCAGCCTTAGTTGATCTGGGTACAAGATCTATTATAGAAGGTTCCTGGAACCGTACCCGCATTGACTCTCACGGGGAAGCCACAGATATCATTGCCTCCTGGGCAGCCGTTATCCGCGAAGTATTTAACAATGCGCCGGCAGGCGTTCAACATATCGGCATCGGTATGCCGGGTCCGTTCGACTATGAACAGGGGATCAGTCTTATGAAAGGGCAACATAAATACGATGCCCTCTATCAGCTGAACGTGAAAAATCTCCTGGCAGAAAAATTAGGCATTACGCCTGCACAAATCCGCTTCATTAACGATGCCGGTTGTTTTCTGCAGGGAGAAGTATTCAGTGGCGCCGGCAGAAACTATGAGCGCGTCATCGGCCTTACACTGGGCACCGGCCTCGGCTCCGCCGTGTACCGCGATGGCAAATCCAAAGACGCCGACCGCTGGTGCACTCCCTTTAAAGATGGCATGGCGGAAGATTATCTCTCCACCCGCTGGTTTGTGAAACGTTACCAGGAAGTAAGCGGTCAATCCGTTCCGGATGTACGCGCTTTAGTTGCTCGTATAGGCGTTGACGATAGTATTCAGGGATTGTTCGATGAGTTTGCCGTCAACCTCGCTACCTTGCTGGCGGATTTTGTACAGGCAGAACAACCGGAAGTAATTGTAATTGGCGGTAATATAGCCAACGCGGCTGACCTTTTCTTTCCATTATTAATTACTACCCTGCAACAACACAATATCCATATCCCGGTGGTTACCGCTACCCTGGGAGAAGCCGCTGCATTGATCGGCGCCGCTAGCTTGTGGCACGAGTAGGAGAGCGGAAAGCATAAAGCAGAAAGCAAAAAGCTATTTTAGCGGATGATCGAAGCGGATTTTGTCTGTAGGCAGTATACTGATTCTATTTTTATTTAAGAAGATGGGCGAAGACCGTGGTATATATACTACAGTCTTCGCCCATCTTCTTAAATCTATTAAATCAATAAAATATTTAATCAGTCTAATCCTGTCTACAGACAAAATCCGCTTTGATCATCCGCTAAAATACCTTTTTGCTTTCTGCTTTATGCTTTCCGCTTTTTGACTTATCTTGGAGCATCAACCACTTCTAAATATTTACTGTTTGAACGACGTGTCAACTGCCGCCAATAATATCTTGTGGGAAAGCATCATCAATGGTGATCAGGAAGCCTACAGGGAGTTATATGAGTTGTTTGCGGAGATGCTTTACCGCTACGGACTTCGTTATATTCAGGATACTGCTACCATCAAGGATTGCATACAGGATTTGTTTACAGACCTGTACCATTACCGGCGAAATCTGTCTCCTAAAGTAAATATCCGCTACTACCTGCTCCGCTCTTTCCGCCGGAAAATACATACTGCTGTTAAGAAAACAGTGACCTTAAACCGCGCAATGGAAGTGGAAGATTTTTTTTCCATCACCTATGAGCCGGATAAGGAAACACAAATTATTGCTGCAGAACAGCAGCAACAAATGTTACGTATACTGGCAGAGGAATTAAATGCGTTGCCCGCCCGGCAAAAAGAACTGCTGTTCCTGAAATTCAATTGCAGCCTGTCGTATGAAGAAGTTGCGGGCATTATGAAAATAAGTGTGCCTACCTGCCGTACTCTCGCCTATAGGGCTTTCCGGCAGCTACGCACCAATATGGAAAAAATACCTGTGCTACCACTCCTGGTTTTATTGATGCACTGGCTCTCGCAAAAAAATAATTAAAAAATATTTTCGTTTTGGAGTCTATGCCGGAACCATTTGCTACTCTTTATTGGAAATACCTTGCATGAAGCCTGGAGATGAACAACCGAAACTGGAAGACTTATTGAGCAATGACGGGCCCTCGTCCGCACAACCGGCCGACCCGGCACAGCAGGAACTGGCCGCAGCCGTACAGCGCATGATTGTAAATGCCGGGCAGGAATCATGGGATCCATCCGACAAAGCCTCGCTATGGAACAACATTGCAGGGCAACTGGTACCACAACATTTCCGCTACCGCTACCTGTTTGTAAAAGTGGCCGCTGCCATATTAGTATTACTGGCAATAGGCGCCTGGTGGCTATGGCCACGCCAACATTCCGCACTGGTACAATTTGCACAACAGCACCGACCGGCAGAAAATACCACAGATACCCGCCTCATATTGGGCCAAAACAAATCGGTGGTGGTACAGGGTAAAAATTCATCGCTGGTATATGCCGGCAGCGGCGTTACCATCAACGCCAACAATACGCCAATTCCGGCAGAAGAGTATAATACCCTGATTGTACCCTATGGCCGCCGCTCCCGTGTACAGCTGGAAGATGGTACCGTGGTATTTCTCAATGCAGGCTCCCGCCTGGTATACCCGGCCACTTTTAAACAACATAAAAGAGAAGTATACCTGGAAGGAGAGGGCTTCTTCGACATTGCTCCCAATGCCGCGGCTCCCTTTTACGTATATGCGTACGGGGTAGCTACGGAAGTATTGGGCACCACCTTTAATGTATCCGCTTACCCCGATGATGCCCGTCAAAGTGTAGTACTGGTATCCGGAAGCGTACGCCTGCACCTGCAACACGGCTTGTTTGGTAAGCAAACCCGGGAACTACAACCCGCTGAAATGGGCCTCCTGGAAGACGACGCACTGGAAGTGAGCCACGTGAATGTAAATGCCTACACTGCCTGGAAAGAAGGCCGCCTGTTGAATCTACACACACCACTGAAAGACATCCTGAAGAAATTAACGCGATACTATAATATAAAGCTGGACCTCGATTCCTTACAGCCCGGACTAGAAACCTTTTCCGGTGACCTTGATCTTGACGAAAACCTTGAAAACGTACTTGATATTATCTGCGCTGCCAACTCCCTGCGCTATGAACGCCAGGGAAAAGGCTTTGTATTGAAAGAGAAAGATTAATAACCATACATATCACCAAAAAAAACCGGAAGATGGTGGAACATCTTCCGGTGGCACTACCCCCGCTGAACACGGGGACAGGCTTGTCTTTTTGTTTAACGAAAAAAAACATCGTGAAGTTATGAAAAAATTCTATGCACAATGGCGCATTCCGCCAGGCAATACTTTTGCCGCTAAATTAGGGAGAACAATGAAGCTAACTGTAATTTTGCTATTTGCCGGTATACTGGGCATCTCCGCTAAAGGCCGGTCGCAGGACAATCATCTCTCGGTGAAATTGCACCAGGGAACTTTACCTCAGCTGTTTACTCAAATCCAGCTGCAAAGCACCTGGCGCATCTTTTATAAAGATGAACTGGTGAACCGGGAGCAACCTATTACCCTGGACCTGCAGGACAAAAAAATCAATGAAGTACTGGACAAAGCATTACTCAACACCAACCTCAGCTATCGCATTGTACGCAACCAGGTAGCCATTATTCCTAAAGAGAAAATTAAAGGTGAGCATCCCACCGCGCCTCCATCCGTACTGGAAGATAGCGCCTATGTGATACGGGGACGTATATACGATACACATGAACCACCACAGGCATTGCCCGGCGTTACCATCCGCGTAAAAGACAATAACAACATCGGTACTACCTCTGATGCCGATGGATATTTTACCCTGAAAACGAGGAAGAATGCCGTTCTTGTTTTTTCACAAATGGGATACCTGCCCCAGGAATATACCGTTATCCGTAGTTTGAATGCCCTCAATATATCCCTGAAGGAAAATGTATCCGCCCTTGACGAAGTAGTGGTAGTAGGGTTATCGGAACAACAGAAGAAGCACATCGCCAGTTCTATTGCTACCGTGAACATTGCACAACAAACCAATGGTAAGCCTATTACCGCTTTATCGCAGGCATTGCAAGGAGGTGTAACAGGCATACAGGTTACCCAGAGCTCCGGTTTACCCGGTGGCGATGCAGCAGTGATCAAAATCCGTGGTATCAGCACCACCAATTTTTCCAATCCATTGGTGCTGGTAGACGGTGTACCTATGGACATGGATTATATTGATCCTGTTACTGTAGAAAGTGTGACTATCCTGAAAGACGCCGCCGCTGCAGCAGTATACGGCGCCCGGGCCGCCAACGGCGTTATCCTTGTTACAACGAAACGTGGCGTAGCCGGAAGGGTAGCTGTCACCTACGATGGTTATTACGGGGTACAGTCACCGTCAACCATGCCGAAACTGGTGGAAGCGCCGCAATATATGCGCATGTACAATGAAGCGCAGGTGAATGCAGGCAACCAGCCTTTTTATTCTGAGGAGGATATCAGGCATACGGAAGCAGGGGATGATCCTGTTAAGTATCCTAACACCAACTGGCAAAAACAAATTCTCAATCGTGCTGCACCTATTACCAGTCATTCGCTGGGAGTAAGCGGTGGTAACAGCCTGGCGCGTTTCGCATTAACCGCTAATTATCAGAATCAACAAGGCATGATTCCTTTGAATCATTCCAATAAATATAATATCCGCGCCAACACGTCTATTACCCTGAATAAAAAATTCCTGGTGTACATGGATATGCTGGCTATCAAAAGAAATACATTTTATCCTAACCGCCCTAATGGCAATGATGGTAACCGGATACTGGAAGACATCTTCCGTGTACCGCCTACTATCCTGCCCAAGTATCCACAGAAAGATGGTGCGCCTCTTATTTATGGCCGTTACGTAGATATTGTGAACCCTGTAGCTTATGCGGAACATGGCGGACGTTCCGCCAATGAATACGGACAATCAAGTATCAACCTGCAGCCAAAGTGGGAAGTGTTACCAGGGCTTAACCTGCGCGGCCAGTTTAGTTTCCGCCTGAACAGTGATGTAACCCGCACTACCCGTGATAACTATTACTTCTTCGACTATTACACCGGTAAACTGGTACAAACCTGGGGTGTACAACGCAGCGCCAGCATGGCCAGAACGACTTACTATTATGCCGGTGTTACTGCAGATTATACCTACGATCTGAAAGACCATCATTTCTATGTGATGGGCGGCTATTCACAGGAAGAAAATAACGGCGACTATTGGGAGGTAAGATCGTTGTTGTCGTTTTATGGAAAGGTGAATTATTCCTATAAAGATAAATACTTACTGGAAGGAGCTATACGTACAGATGGTTCTTCCCGTTTCGGGCCAGGTCATAAGTATGGTACCTTCCCTTCTGTAGCTTTAGGATGGAATGTGCATAAGGAAAACTTTATGCAATCTATGCCCGCCATCAACAACCTGAAACTGCGTGCTTCCTATGGCCGCCTGGGTAATGAAAATATCGACTTGTACCAGTATCAGAATATGATCAACCCGGGAGATGGTACTGAAAGTATATTTGGTAACCCGGACATCACCTGGGAAACAGTAGACATGCTGGATCTGGGTGTGGACCTGAGTTTGTTTCAAAGTAAACTGGAGCTCACGTTTGATTACTATAATAAGGCAACCAATGGCATTATCCTGAATCCACCGGTATCTTATGTAGGCGGTATGGGTAAACCACCAATCAATGCCGGTAAGCTGCGTAACAAAGGCCTGGAGTTGTCATTGAACTATAATAGCCGTATTGGAAAAGATATCACGCTATCTGTACGTCCGGGTATTTCTTATAATAACAACACACTGCTTTCTTTATTGGGTGGCCCTTACATAGATGGTAACCACATTAACAAAGAAGGATACGCGTTGAATAGTTTATACGGCTACAAAACCAACGGGTTATTGCAGGCCGCCGACTTCAAAGCTGATGGTACCCCACTGGTACCTGTCATTGCGAACGAGAAGCCCGGCGATATCCGTTACGTAGATCAGAATGGTGATAACATTATTGATGGCAACGATCAAACAGTGATGGGTAACCCCACTCCTAAAGTGGATTTCTTCGCAAATTTCCGCATCACCTATAAAAAATGGGAACTGGAAATGCTGCTGCAGGGCGTAAGCGCCAACGACGCGGTGCTCGGTGGGATGTTGGCTTATCCATTGGATATGTCGTTCGACGGTGGTGTGCCAACGCAATATTATGCCAACAACTACTGGACACCGGAACGTACCAATGCCCGCTTTCCGCGCCTGACTACTTCACCCAGCATCAACAAATTATCTTCTGATTTCTGGATACAGAACGGAGCGTATGTGCGCATGAAGTATATCCAGCTAGGCTACAATTTCAGCAGTACCCGTTTAAAACGTATAGGCGTTAACGGTGCCCGCGTGTATGTGAATGCACAAAATCCATTTGTGTTTACTTCTATGAAGCTGGTGGATCCGGAAAGCCAGGGGAACCAGTGGACGTACGGTATTATGAAAGTATACACGGCAGGGGTGAGCATACAATTATAACCATTAAACTTTTCGTTATGAAGAAATATAGTAAGATGATCCTGCTGGCCCTGAGCTTATTATCATTGCCGGCATGCAAAAAATTTCTTACCCATGATAATCCATCCGGTGTAACCGATGCAGAGTGGTGGAAAACAGAAGCGCATGCATATGGTGCGCTCGGCTCTATTTACGCCGGCATCCCCGCCGGTTCAACAGGCCGTAATGTGATGTTCTGGTCGGGCCTCAGTGACGAAGCCGTGTGCCGGGGCGACTTCCGCGGTAACTATGATATCTATACCCGCGGTTTACAAAACCCTACCTGGGACGTAGCAGAGTGGATCTGGAGAGATGATTATATCGATATCCGCCGGGCTTGTCGTTTCCTGGAAAACGTAGACAAATGTTATATGGACGATGACCTTCGTAGCCGCATGAAATATGAAGCCCGTGCGCTTAGGGCATTTTATCACATGGAAATAATGTTGTTTTTTGGCGATATACCTATTGTTACTGCTTCACTGACACCTGTGAATAATCACCTGAAAAGAGACCCTGCGCAGAAAGTATATGACTTTATCATCAGTGAACTGAAAGATTGCGCGGAACATTTGCCGCAGGAATATGCCAGCGATGAAACCTGGCGTATCTCTGCCGGTACCTGCAATGCGCTGATTGCGCGGCTGGCGTTATTTTATCATCACTATGATGTAGCGCGTGATGCGGCTGCTAAAGTTATCAGCTCCGGTGTATATAAATTATATCGCAGCGAAAAGCAGGGTGTAAATAACTATGCTGAGTTATTTAGTTATGTGGGTGAGCTGAACAAAGAGCGGATCTTTTTTAAAGCGGATGGTTGTAACAATGCATGGACCACTTTTGCTCCTTATGGTATTGGCGGTGAAACCTATGTATCACCTACGGCGGCAGTAGTAGATAACTTTGAAACCAAACAAGGGAAAACGCTCGTGGAACTGGGGCCAGATTCGGTAGCTATCTACCATAAAAATCCTAATTACAACAACAATCGTGATCCCCGGCTGCTGGCGTCTATCCTGTATCCCGGAGAGCAGTACCTGGATGCGAATTATATTTTATCACCTTTTGATAACGCTACCGGTAACACGGATAAAATAGGCGTGCAGAAATCAACTGCTACCGGATACTGGATCCGTAAATACCTGGATCCGCGCGACCGGCAGGGCAGGGGCGGTTCGCTCGACTTTATGATTATCCGTTACAGTGAGGTATTATTAATTTATGTAGAGTCGCTCATAGAACTGGACGACTGGAAAAATCCGGCGATCGTGCAGCATTTAAATGATATCCGTACGCGTGCAGGCATGCCCGTAGTAGACGTGCAACGTTACAACAGTGCAGCGATGCTGCGTCAGTTGATACGCCGGGAAAGACAGTCGGAGCTGGCATTTGAGGGGCAGCGCTACTTTGATATCCGCAGATGGGGTATCGTAAAACAGGTGATGAACGGCGAAGTATTGGGTGCTACCAACCCGCAAACAGGAGTGGCAGTGAAAGTACAGGACCGCGCTTATATGGATCGGGATTACCTGTGGCCGATACCAGAAAAAGAAACCTTGTCGAACCCGGAGATGAAACAAAATCCCGGATACTAACAGGTATTCACTATTTACCGCTTATCAAAAATTCTGTACCGCTACTTGCAATTCCTGATGTTAGATTATATCTTACCATTCGAAGAGCCAGAATCAAATAAGACGGTGAATTTATTATTATACAGTGAACGAATACTATCAGACCAAAACGCATTTAACAATCCGGCATTCTAATTAAACTGAAATATGGCGAAACAAAACAGCGATTCAAGGCGGGCATTTCTCAAAAATTCCCTGGGAGCGCTTGCTGCATTTACTATTGTGCCCAGGCATGTGCTGGGCCGCGGTTACCTGGCACCGAGTGACCAGCTGACCAAAGCCGTGATAGGCACCGGTGGCATGGGACGTGGCCACTTTGGCTATGCGGGCACCAGGGTAGTAGCACTTTGCGATGTAGATCGCAGTCACCTGAAACTGGCCATGGACCAGTTGGGTGAAAAAAGCAAAGGCGTTAAAACCTTTGCTGACTACCGTGAGGTGATTACCTTACCCGAAGTAGATATTGTACACATTGCTACACCTCCGCACTGGCATGGTATCATTGCTGCTGATGCAGCCCGTGCCGGTAAAGACATCTGGTGTGAAAAACCAATGACCGCCACCATCGGTGAAGGTAAACGCCTGGTGGAAGCCGTACAACAGCATGGCAGAATTTTCCGCCTGAATACCTGGTTCCGCTTTGAAGACAGGTTTTATGGAATGGGCACTACGGTGAAGCCTATCAAAAAACTGGTAGACAGCGGTCTGCTGGGATGGCCACTGAAAGTGACCGTGAGCAAGCATACCGGCTTTGACTGGAAATTTTACTGGGTGGGTAAAACCAACCTGGAAGAGATGCCGGTACCTAAAGAACTGGACTATGATATGTGGTTAGGGCCTGCGCCTTATCGCCCGTATAATCCGCATCGTGTACACCAGACCTTCCGTGGTTACTGGGATTATGATGGTGGTGGTTTGGGAGATATGGGACAACATTATCTTGATCCTATCCAGTATTTCCTTGGTAAAGATGATACCAGCCCGGTAAGTGTAGAAGTAGATGCACCACAACAACATCCTGATGCAGTAGGTACCTGGAGAAGAATTACCTATACCTACGCAGATGGTTGCCAGATTATCCTGGATGGTGAAGGTGCAGATGAAAAAGCTGCTTACATAGAAGGACCCAAAGGAAAGCTGTATCCTGGCTTCCGCTCTGATATACCTGACCTGGAAAAGAAACTGGCTGCCTTCCCTGATCCGGCGCCACAGCAAACAGATTTCGTAGACGCTGTGAAGAACCGTCGCAAATTTGCGCTGAATGAAGAAAATGGTCACCGCTCTGCTACCCTCGTAAACATGGGCAAGATTGCGCTGCGTTTGAACCGCTCCCTGAAATTTGATCCCGTAAAACAGGAGTTCATAGATGATGCCGGCGCCAACGCTCTCATCTATCAGCCGATGCGTGGACCATGGACTATCTAAAACAGCCGGAATCAGAACAAACAAGTAACTGAATTATGAAAAAGATACTACACTTACTCATTGCACTACTGGTTGGCGGGAGTAGCCTGGTGTCCGCACAGGGCCCAACAGATCAGCGTGCTTTCCATACCAAAGTGGCCGACGTGCTGGCATTGATGCCGTCTCCTCACCAGTCGCAATTTAACGCCAATATGCAGGCAATAGAAGCACTGGGAGAAGAAGGCTTAACTGCCATTGCCGGTATGCTGGCAGCGCCCGGAAAAGGCGATAACACGCAATTACAATATGCCATTGCCGGATATGCTTTCTATGTAACACAACCCGGTAAAGAAGCAGCCCGCAAACAAGCGGTAGCTGCGCTTTGCAAATCGCTGCCTAAAGCAAACGATCCGGAAAATAAAGTATTCCTGATCACCCAACTGGAAACCGTTGGAGATGATGCAGCGGTAAGCACCCTGCAGTCCTGCTTAACAGATAACCGCTTGTGTGATCCTGCTGCGCGTGCACTGGTGAAAATTAACACCCCTGCTGCACAACAGGCCTTATTACAGGCATTGCCTGCTGCTACCGGTTTCAACCGCATCACCCTCACCGAAGCGTTGGGAGATGCCCGTTATACCGCCGCTGCTGCCGCCATTGCACCGCTCGCCACTGATGCCGACAAAAAGCTCGCAAAAGTAGCGCTCTATGCCCTGGCACAGATTGGCGCACCTGCTTCTGCACCGGTACTCGCTGCTGCTGCCGCCAAAAGCGGTTATGCATACGATGTAACCGATGCTACCTCCTCGTATCTTTATTACGCGGGTCACCTGGCAGACAAAGCGGCTGCAGAGAAAATTGCAGACAACATCCTGAAACAGGCTAAAACAGATGGACAGGTATATACCCGTACCGCTGCGTTGCAACTGCTCACGGCTATCCGTGGTGAAAAGAACATGCCGCTGCTGTTAGCCGCTGCGGATGATAAAAACCGCGAGTACCGTGATGCGGCATTGAAGTTTGCCGGTCAGAACGGTCTTGCTGGTAACGCCGGCTGGTTGAAGAAACTGATAGGTCCTGATAACGCCAATAAAGCCGCTGTTATTGGTATGTTGGGAGATAATAAAGTAGCCGCTGCTTTACCTGCTATCCAGAAACTACTGGGTAGCAAAGATGCGGGCGTAAAGCTCGCTGCTATTAAAGCTGCTGGTCAAACTGGCGCCGCCGCTGCATTGCCTGCTTTGCTGCAAACCATGAAAACCGGCGATGCTGCTACCGTAGAAGCCGTAAAAAATGCCCTGCTGATTATGCCAGGGGAAGAAGTAGCTGCGCAATCCGGCGCTGCACTGGCAACTATGCCTGCTGCCGCACAAACTGCGTTACTCACGGTACTGGCTGCACGTAAGGCAGACAACCGCGTAGGCGATGTATTGCCGCTCACTGCCAGCAACGACGCTGCCACCCGCAGCGCCGCCATCAGTGCATTGAAAGATGTGGCTACCAAAAACAATCTTGCGGCACTGGTTGCCTTACTGAACAGCAGCAGCAATGCAACTGATATCAGTAACCTCCAGGAAGCGCTCATCAACGCGGGCGCCAACAGCGCGGACGTACTGGCGCAAATGAAACAGGCAGGTGGAGACAAACAAGCCCGCTACCTGCCCGTACTGGCCGGTATCGGTGAAACATCTGCACTGGCACCGGTATTATCCGCCTTCGCTAACGGCGACGCCGCTACGAAAAAAGCTGCTGTTGCGGCTTTGTCGGCCTGGAAAACACCTGCTGCTGCTCCCGCTCTGTTACAAATCGCCAGAGATAATAACAACAGCACTTACCGCGAAGAAGCACTGGCAGGCTATGTAGCCCTGACCCGCAGATCCGCTTTCCCGGCAGATCAGCAATTGCTCATGCTGCGCAGCGCCATGGAATTAGCCGGCACGCCTGCTTTGCAGCAGAAAATCCTGCAAGGTGTGGAACAATGCAAAACCATCTCCGCACTGCTGTTTGCCGGTAACTACCTCGACAACGCTCCTGTACAACAGGCTGCCGCCAACGCCGTGATGAACATCGCCCTGGCTGATAAAAGCTACAACGGCGCTACCGTTCGTGCACTGCTGGAAAAAACAGCCACCGTACTGAAAAATCCGGACGCAGATTATCAACGCCAGTCGATCCGCAAATACCTCGCGGAAATGCCTGCCGGCGATGGCTTCGTGTCTATCTTCAATGGTAAAGATCTCAGCGGCTGGAAAGGACTCGTTGAAAATCCTGTTGCCCGCGGAAAAATGGATGCGAAAACCCTCGCAAAAGCACAGCAGAAAGCCGACGACAACATGCGTAAAGGCTGGTCTGTGAAAGATGGTTTATTAGTATTCAATGGCAGTGGCGACAACCTGTGCACCGAAAAAAAATACGCCGACTTCGAAATGCTGGTAGACTGGAAAATTACCCCACAGGGTGATGCCGGTATCTATCTCCGCGGTTCTCCCCAGGTACAGATCTGGGATACTTCACGCACCGATGTAGGCGCTCAGGTGGGCTCCGGAGGTTTATACAACAACCAGAAAAACGAAAGCAAACCACTGAAACTGGCAGACAACGCTATCGGTGAATGGAACCACTTCCGCATCATCATGAAAGGCGATCGTGTAACCGTATACCTCAATGGTGAACTGGTAACCGATAACACCATCCTTGAAAACTACTGGGATCGCGGATTGCCGATCTTCCCGGAAGAGCAGATAGAATTGCAGGCGCATGGCACCTATGTAGCGTACCGCGACCTGTACGTAAAAGAGCTGCCTCGTCCCAAGCCTTATGTGCTGAGCGACGAAGAGAAGAAAGCAGGCTATAAGCTGTTGTTTGATGGTACCAACATGCACGAATGGATCGGCAACACCAAAGATTATGTTATCGACAATGGTGACATTATCATCGATCCATCCAATGGTGGTCACGGTAACCTCTACACGAAAGATGAGTACAAAAACTTCTCCTTCCGTTTTGAATTCCAGCTCACCCCCGGAGCTAACAACGGCCTGGGTGTACGCGCGCCACTGGAAGGTGATGCCGCCTACATGGGTATGGAATTACAGATCCTGGATAACGAAGCAGACGTATACAAGAACCTGCACGAATATCAATACCATGGCTCTGTATACGGTGTGATCCCTGCCAAACGTGGTTTCCTGAAACCAGTAGGAGAGTGGAATGTAGAAGAAGCTATTGTAAATGGCAATCGTGTAAAAGTGATCCTGAATGGTACAGTAATTCTCGATGGCGACATCGCAGAGGCCAGCAAAAATGGCACTATTGATCATAAAGAGCATCCGGGGCTGAAGAATGAAATCGGTCATATTGGTTTCCTTGGCCACGGTTCAAAAGTACGTTTCAGACATATGAGAGTGAAAGTACTGTAGTCGTTTTGTGAGATATTTTTTAGGGGCCGTTCTTACCATTTGGTAAGAACGGTTTTTTTATGCCTGTGTCAATTCGATTTTTCGTCCATCCAGATCTTGTATCAGTGCGGTATAGCCCCATTCCGTGGTGGCGGCTCCGTTAATAATACAGGCGGGCGGCAGTTCCAGCAGAAGTGTATCCAAATTATCTACTGAGAAGCCAAGCCGGGTGGTTTTGTCGGCCTCCGTTACGTCCTTGGGCAGCGGGTAAATTTCCAGCACGGTATTGCTGTTCGTACTCGCATAATGAAAAGGGCCTTTGCCATGACGGTGATAATGGAATTCGAAGCCGAGGCGGGTATAGAATTCCGCGAGTTGATCCGGGGCAGGTGTTTTGATGACGAGGAGTTGGAGGGTAGGCATAGGGCGAAAGTACTGTTATTAATGGATAAAGTTTGTTTGTTTTGCCTCCGGGTGGGAGTGGGTCTGCAATTCCCATTTAATTATGCGAAAATACCGGATACTACAACTAAAGTTGTAGTCGCTGTTTTGAAATAAATTATTTCCTTTGTGGCAGTGTTAACCTTTTTATTTATAAAGAGATAACTGTAGTTTTTTATCCCATTAGTAGTGAGCTAAGATTTGATGTTCGTGCTATTGCAAGTAAGTATTGGTAACCCTGGTAAAATTTAACAGTAACCTATATATGAAATACACATTTTTATTTTCCCTTTTATTCCTGGGATGTTTAAGCGTTAGTGCGCAGAGAACCAATAAGCTTGATTCTACTGGAAACGTTGGTATTGGTACGTTAACACCAACAGAGAAGCTCGAAATATCCTCGGGCGGATTATCCAAAATAAAACTTACACATTCTTCAGATGTTTTAGGGACAGTTGGCGCTCTTAAGTTTAATATGGCTGGTTCAGATCTTGGATCGTTGGAGGTAGAGCGATATATCGCCTCAGGAAGAAGGTCTAACATGAAATTTTTTGTCAAGGGTGATAGTTTAGCAGAAGCAATGAGAATAATAGAGACTGGTGCTATCGGAATTGGAGAAACTTCACCTGTTGCCAGATTGCATGTAAATGGTAAAGAGAAAACAATATTTAGCACTTTTACGCAAGAAGGAGTTGCTGCAAGTGATGCTGCATTAAGCATTAAGAGTGCTACAGGCACTTCAGGTGTGTATATTCCTGCGCTTGTTGGCCGGACGTATTATCCCGGTCGTTCATTTGGGTTGTATATTATAGGTGAAGCAGAGGATGTGCTTACTACTCCGGACATAGCTATGGGAGCCATTATATTGGATGGCAGGAATAAGAATAGTAGCCGGCTAAATACTAATAATGTACTGGCTGTCAATAGTGGTGGTGTGAATCTGATGCAGGTAAAAGCGAATGGTAGTGTAGGTATTGGTACTACCGATCCAGGCCCTTACAAGCTCGCTGTAGAAGGAACTATTGGTGCCAGAAGAGTAAAAGTAACACAGGCAACTCCATGGGCAGATTTTGTGTTTGCAGATGATTATAAACTTCCATCTTTACAGGAAGTGGAGTCTTTCATTAACGTAAATAAGCATCTTCCGGAAATTCCATCAGCCGCAGAAGTAGCCAAAGAAGGCATCGATCTGGCAGAAATCAACCAAAAACTATTGCAGAAGATAGAAGAGCAGATGCTTTATATCATAGAAATGAATAAGAAAATAAATTCCCTGACAAGTGAAATGAAGGAGCTTAAATCCAAAGTGGCGGCGTCTTCATTATAATATACCCGCTCATGAAATGTAGCTGTTTCCTTATCCTGTCCTTTCTCATTAGTGCTGTTACCCTACAAGCGCAGGATGGCCTCATAAAAAAAGATAGCCTGGTAAAGAAAGTGACTCCTATACCAGGGAAGTATCTTTCTCAGGTAAAGCAGAAGTCTGATAAAATGCAACGGCAGGTTTCCAAACGCAGCGAACAGGCATTGAGCCGGTTTATGAAGCAGGAGGAACGGTTAAAACGCCGCCTGGGAAAATTAGATTCCCTGAAAGCGAACAATCTCTTCGCGCATTCCATTGATTCGTTGGGAAGCCTGAAGGCGCGGATGAAAGGTAAGCTGGGTAAGTATTCCGGTGCTTTGTCACAAGTAGGCGGTGGGCAATACCTGGATAGCCTTGGTAACTCCCTGGCTTTTCTGAAGGAGTCAAAAGGGTTGCTGGCACAGTCGAAAGGCATTACCGATAAGTTAAATGGCTCTTTAAAGTCAGTAGATAACCTCAAAGATAAATTGGCACAGGCAGAGCAGATTAAAGCGTATATCCGGGAACGTAAGCAATTGCTGAAAGAGCAGTTAAGCCAGTATACCGGCTTTACAAAGGACCTGCAGAAGATGAACAAGGAAGCCTACTACTATGCGCAGCAGCTCAAGGAATACAAAGAGGTTTTCAAAGACAAGAAAAAGGCGGAACAAAAAGCCATGGAAGTGATTAAAAAAATACCGGCCTATAATGACTTCATGCAGAAGCATTCCCAACTGGCCAGTCTTTTTAATATCCAGGGCGCCACCGCCTCCGCGCAGAGTTTAGAAGGATTGCAAACCCGCAGCCAGGTAGAACAAATGATTCAGCAACGCATTGGTAGTGGTCCCAATGCCAGCGCAGCAGTGAGTCAACAGATGGCAGAAGCCCGTAGTAAGTTTGATGAACTGAAAAGTAAATTCCCTGACCTTGATAACGCCGCTGAAATGCCGGATTTCAAACCTAAGGAAATGAAGACGAAGAGCTTTTTACAACGGGTGGAGTTTGGAAGTAATATCCAGTTTCAGCGCAGTACTAAATTCTTCCCTACTACCGGAGATCTGGCGGGGCAAGCGGCGTATAAATTCCATAAAAACGGCAGCGCAGGACTTGGGCTTGCTTATAAACTAGGCATGGGTACCGGGTTTGATAACATCCGGTTTTCCAGTCAGGGTATGGGGATTCGTTCTTTCATCGACTGGAAACTCAAGGGTACTTTCTTTGTGAATGGCGGCTATGAGCAGAATTATCAGCCAGTGACAGAAGGCTTGCCGGAAGGTATTGGACAAAAGTGGACGCAGAGCGGGTTGATAGGGGTTAGCAAGAAGTATAAGATTAATAGTAAGCTGAAAGGGAATATGATGGTGTTGTTTGACTTTTTGTATAATTCGCATGTGCCCAGGACGGATCCGGTGAAGGTGAGGTTGGGGTATAATTTTTAAATATTTTTTTTTCAAGTTCATTGTTACCCATAAAGCAAATTTTTTGTATGAAGAAGTCGAGATATTTCCTCTTTCAACCAATGATAGGAAGTTTGAGAGGCCTTGTTTTAACAAGCGTATTAATTTTTTGCAGCCATATCAAAGCATTCCCTCAGGTACAAACCAGGACACCAGTACCTCCAGCGGGTGATAGTTATAACTTTAGTCCCAGTACGTTTTATCCTCCACCGGTAAATGCTGCCACTATGAATAAAGGTGGAGATGTAAGTGTGAACCTTTCATCTGGCACGCCTAATGTAGTGATTCCCCTTTTTAATGTTAAGTCCCGGACTTTAAGTTTGCCCGTGACCTTGAATTATGCTTCCAGTGGGATAAAAGTAAATGAGGCGGCAGGTATTGTTGGCTTAGGATGGAGTTTGAATTACGGAGGAGTCGTAAACCGAACCTGTTATGGCCTGCCTGATGAAACAAGAACAGCCACTACTTATCCTAATAACTTTACTAAACCGGATCCTGAAAATTATGATAGTGCAACATTGATTTATTTAGCTGCTGCTACAGATAGAGAAAGCGATGTGTTTGATTTTTCTGTTAATGGAATGATTGCCGGTCGTTTTATTTTTGGCCCGGATGGTAAAGCAATTTTGCTGGAAGATAAAAATTATAAAGTAGTTACAACGCTTAGCAGCATCCGTAGCGGTATTGAAATTATTGATGACAAAGGTATTCATTATTCTTTTAATGTCTGTGATACCTCTACCTACCAGAGAGGCGGTAGTTATTGTGCAGACAGGACTTCTGGCAGAACTGTTAAAGTAGGAAATGCCTGGTATTTGTCGAGCATTATCCAGCCCGGGCAGGATACTATTACTTTTGATTATATCAGTAATTATCATTCTTATTATGTGGATGTTAATGAAACGGAATCTATTGTAACCGCATCAGATGCATGGTCTTGCAGCGATGGAGGTAGTGGTATGGGCTGTCAGCGATATTCAAGTACATTCGACAATTGCTTTACACTGCAGACTATCAATGCTAAATTATTGCAACAGATAAGTTTTAAGAATGGATCTCTCAGATTTGACTATGGGGAAGATGATGCTATAAGAAAAGATATCGTTGGTGGGCAGTATTTAAGTGCTATTTCACTGGCAAATTCAAAAGGTGAATTTATCAGGGCAGCAAGTTTCAGTTATGGCTATTTCAAGGCGACCGGGTTTGGAAATTTTCTAAAGTTGAACGGGATGAATAATGATTCATCATTGCTTTATAGGATGGTGTTGAATAAATTGACTATTATGCCTTCCATTGAGGAGGTAAAGCCGAGTTATGATTACACGTTTTCCTATTTAAACGGTAACCTGTTGCCGGCTCGACTCTCTGGTGCCCAGGATTATGATGGATACAATAATGGGAAAGATAATTCTTATCTTATAACTGCAGTCACAGAGGAATATCCGAATATGACCTATTATGCGGAGGGATATCCCGCTCGTTATGGAGATCGTACGCCAGACGTAAATAAAATGCAGTATGGTTTATTAAACAAGATAGTGTACCCCACTGGAGGGTCAGATAGCATTGTTTATGCGTTTAATCGAACCCGGGAACAGTACATTGTTAAGCACCAGACAGCATACACCGGTGCTGTTCTAGGTAGTGGAACAAATACTGTAGAAGAAAGTAATGGAGACTTTATAATACCCTTCAAACAAAAAGTACTGGTTGATTTTAAGGTGCTGAATCCCGACCCGACCAAACCGGCTTCCCATAATCAAGGGTCTGTTTATTTGTTATATGATAATGACTATTCCATTTATTCAAAATCATATATGCCTGTAAACAATGCCCAGACTCCTGATTCTGTGCTGTTAGAGCCGGCCAGTTATCATGTACGATTGACGGCTGCAGGATCACTGGTGCAATCAATAGTCGGTATTTCTTATGAATATGCTCCTCCGGACACTTTGTATCGCGATGCACCTATTGGAGGGATGAGCGTGAGTGCGATTATAAGCAAAGATCCTATAGGTAAAGCTGATCTCAAAAAGAGCTATAGATATGAATATAAAGAAACAGGAGAATACTCCAGCTTCCGCGTGCAGGCAGACAGGAAATTTATGAGTTCATCCAGTATACCTCTGTTCAGAAGTTGTGGAGCGCAATGGAATTGTGACGAATACTCATCCTGCACTTACCTGGTGCATAGTAATTCAACAACCACACCTGTATCATTGATTGGTACAAGTGCCTTTTATCATAAATCAGTAATTGAAATTACAGAAGGTAAGGATTCCATTGACCGATGTGTAGAATATAGATATAAGTATAACCCCATTTTTTATGCAGGCATGCGGAATGGGCGTATTGCCAATACTCCGTATGGAGTACTCCCTGATTATTTGATAGGAGATACTCTGACTACTTTTTATGCCAGGAATAGAAACACCAATAGTATCACCGTTCAAAAAACGATTCAGAAAGCATACGAAGAAAAGTACCAGCGAATTGCATATAATTTTAACGTAAAGAAAATATATGAGTCGCTTTGTAAGTTCTCTCCTCCTGAGGATGTAGAATATAAAGCATTTTATATTAATGATTACCCTATTATCTATCAGGAGAAGAAATTACTTTCTACCATTGAAACAGAATATGCATTAAACGGAACGGGATATCTTCGGTCCAGCAGTCTGAATACCTATAATTCTGCGCCATACACCCTTCTTAAGGAAAATACAACACAATCAAGCAAAGGGGATACTTTGCGTACTGCCTTCCAGTATTATTGGCAGCTTAATTCAAATGCGTTAGCAGACTCAGTAAAGAGCCGCAACAACATATCAATTCCGGCGGAGGTCACGTCTTCCGTAAAAGGAGTTGTACAGACACGTAACACTGTTGATTATAAATTACAGGAAGATAATAACAAGATTATACAACCATATAAATACGTCACTATCAGACGTGACTCACTGCTTAAACAGCAATATGATGTAACCGCATTTGATCCATTTGGTAATGTACAGGAATTTGTGAAAGATGGATTTGTAACCACGTTGTTATGGGACTACAACAGTTCCTTATTGGCTGCCAGTGTTGTTAATGCAGGAAAACAAACAGTTGCCTATACCAGTTTTGAAGCAGATAATAATGGTGGCTGGACAGTGAGCGGTAATCAACGTAGTAATGCCGATGCTATTACAGGACAATATGCTTATTCCCTGACAAATGGAAGTATTACAAAGACCAATGTGCAACCGAACATTACATATTATATCACCTTTTGGGCGAAAGGAGGAAATGTTACTATTAACGGCATCCAGGCAACTCCCGGAGTGCAGCGTAAAGGGTGGACGTTCTATGAATATAAATTCACTCCGTCAGGTCCGAACCTTACTATTAATGGTACCGCATTAATTGACGAATTAAGGTTATTTCCTACCACAGCACAAATGACTACCTATACTTATACTCCTTTAATAGGTATGACCAGTCAATGTGATGTACGAAATACTATTTTGTACTATACCTATGATGGCTTAGGAAGGCTTGTAACAGTGAAGAACCAGGATGGTCTGATTGTGAAGCAATATGACTATCAATATCAGGCAGCTCAGACTAATTAAAACCGGTAAAAATGAAAACTCTGTCTACTATTTATCTCAATATACAAAGGGCATCAATAATCTTGCCGGCTGTGCTGTGCGCATTATCCTCGATGGCACAGAATTTACCTGATGTAAATGTTGTTCGTAAAACAGCGACAGCAGCTACAGTTCCGGCAGCTTATACTGTTCCCTCTATTAATTATATCCGTACCTGGGAGCCGTCCATGCCTACCTCTGATACAGCCGCTGTTAAGGCTGCCAGCCGTACGGTGGGTGAAGTAAAGCAAACCACCCAGTATTTTGATGGCCTTGGCCGTCCTATACAAACTGTGAGTAAAGGTGTTAGTGTTAGCGGGAAGGACCTGGTGGCGCCTATTATTTATGATGAATTGGGCAGAGAACAATATAAGTATCTTCCTTATGTTCCCAAGTCAGGCAATACAAATGACGGTAAATTTAAAACGGATCCATTTGCCGCTCAGCAGGCATTTTACCAGGATGGCA